>CAWHAQ010000001.1:0-269584 GCA_963827425.1 uncultured beta proteobacterium
TATGTTGTGTGCGTGCTTGACTACGACGTATTGCTGCTCCGAGGGCTTCGAGGAGATCGCCGACTGGTTCGAGACGCTCGCCAAGGCCGAGCGCTCGCACGCCAACCGCTTCCAGAAGGCGCTCGACGCGCTGGCCGACTGCGTTTCCTTCCGCTGCGCGAGAAGGGGGCTTCGCGCCCCCTTTTTCCGTTGAAGCGGGGGGCGTGGACATCCGCCGATCCAACGCCGATGACCGCCGATAACGTGGTCAGCTCGGGTCAGTGGCACACATGGTTCCATTTACGTCTGCGCTCATGTCCTGATCATGCGGCGGGTATCGGCGTTGAACTGGCGGATATCGGCGCTTCCAAGATTTTCCCCCACATAACTCCGCAATCTCATGACGATCAAGGAAGGCAGCCTCGAGGCGCCCACCCGGCACCCGATCGACTGGAAAAGCCCCGACTACCGCGACGGGGCAAGATCGTCGCCGAGTGGAGCGCGTCTTCGACATCTGCCACGGGTGCCGGCGCTGCGTGAGCCTGTGCAATGCATTCCCGACGCTCTTCGACGCGGTGGACGGCACCGACGCGGGCGAAGTGGCCGAAGTGCCGAAGGCGAAGTTCGGGAGGTCGTGGAGCAGTGCTACCTCTGCGACCTCTGCTACATGGTGAAGTGCCCGTACGTTCCACCACACCCGTGGAACGTCGATTTCCCGCACCTCATGCTGCGCGCCAAGGCCTTCGAGTTCGAAGAGGGCTGAAGCACCCGGTGCGCGATCGCGCCTCTCCTCCACGGACCGTAACGGCAAGCTCGCGACGATCCCCGTCGTCGTGCACATGGTGAATGCCGCCACGCGCTCGAAGGCGCTGCGTGCCCTGGGTGAAAAGGTGGCGCACGTGGACCGGGAAGCGTGGTTGCCCGCCTTCTCGCCACACCCGTTTCGCCGCACCCGCCCGCGAGCGCAGCCGCACCCGGTGCGCGACGGCGAGCGCACTCCCGGCAAGGTGGCGATCTTCTCGACTTGTTTCGTGAACTACAACGAGCCCGGGATCGCGCACGACCTCGTGAAGATCCTCGACCCGCATCCCGTTCGTGACGGTGCGGGCGAGTCTTGCTGCGGAATGCCCAAGCTCGAGCAAGGCGACCTCGAGTCGGTCGACGCTGAAGCGCAAGAACATCCCGCGCCTGGCGAAGCTCGCGCGCGAGGGCTACGCGATCATGACGCCGGTTCCTTCGTGCACGCTCATGTTCAAGCAGGAGCTGCCGCTCCTGTTCCCCACGAGGAGGAAGTGGCACTCGTGCGCGACGCGATGTTCGATCCGTTCGAATACCTCATGGCGCGCCGGCGCGACGGCCTGCTTGCCACCGAATTCCCGAAGGCGCTCGGAAAGGTGGCCTACCACGTGCCCTGCCATTCGCGCGTGCAGAAGATCGGCTTGAAGACGAGAAGCGCTGGAATCCGTGCCGGGCACCGAGGTCACGTTGATCGAGCGCTGCTCGGGCCACGCGGGGACCTACGGCGTGAAGGAGGAGTTCCACAAGCGGCGTTGAAGATCGGGCGGCCCGTGTTCCGCCAGGTGCTGAGTCGAGCCCGCCTACTTCGCCTCCGACTGCGCGCTTGCGGGCCACCACATCGAGGACGGGATCCACGCTCGAGGCAACGGGACCGCCCAGCTCAAGCACCCCATCACGCTGCTGCGCATGGCTTACGGCCTGCCCGATTGAGCCATGGACAAGATCCGCCGCGACTCGCTCCTCTCGCTCGAAGCCTATGCGCGCGAGCGCAAGGATCCGCGCGAAGGTGATCGCGCACAAGAAGGACCGCACGGCGCACCTGGGCGCGCACGTGACGCTCATTTTCGAAGACGAGCTCACCATGCGCTACCAGGTGCAGGAGATGCTGCGCGCCGAGAAGATCTTCGAGGAAGACGGCATCCAGGACGAGATCGAGGCCTACAACCCGCTCATCCCCGACGGGCGCAACTTCAAGGCGACGATGATGATCGAGTACGAGGACGAGCGCGAACGGCGCGCGGCGCTCGCGAAGCTGAAGGGCATCGAGAAGCGCGCGTGGGTGCGCGTCCGGGGATGCCGCCGTGTACGCGATCGCCGACGAGGACCTCGAGCGCGAGACCGAGGAGAAGACCTCCTCGGTGCACTTCCTGCGCTTCGAGCTGGACGAGATGGCGCGCGCGCTGAAAGGCGGCTCGCCGCTTGCCATCGGCGTGGACCACCCGCAGTACCGCGCCGCACTGGAACCCCTTCGCCGCGACCCCACGTCGCTCTTCGCCGACTCTCCCATGAACTGGACTAGCGTCAGATTAATGGGACCTGTATTTCTGGCGCTGAAAGCGGGGACGGATGAAAAATTAACCTGACCCCATTTGCGATTTACGCCGCCTTCGCCATCTTCAGGCACGGATGACTGATCGCCGGATCGCCTCAGCGAGGGTGTCGACGGCCAGCGGGCGGTCGAAGCTAGTGCGCCAGGCGAGCGCGACCTTGCGCGACGGCACCGGCGAGGTGAAAGGCACCACCCTCAACATCTTCGAGGCATAGCGCGGGGTGAGCGCCCAGGCCGGCAACACGCTCACCCCGAGGCCCGAGGCGACCATGTTGCGGATGGTCTCCAGGGAGCTGCCGGCACGGCCCTCGGGAAACGCCGTGTTCGCTTGCCCCGGACACGCTTCCAGCACCTGGTCGCGGAAACAGTGGCCGTTGTTCAGCACCAGGAGGTTCTCGCCGGCGAGCTCCGGGGGTTTCACCGTCCTGCGCGCTTCCCAGGGATGGCCCTCGGGAACCACGACGCTGAACGGCTCCTCATACAGGACCCGGGTCTTCACGCCGGGAATCGAGAAAGGCAGCGCGATGAGGACGACGTCGAGCTCGCCTTCGCGCAGCATCGGCGCGAGGTTGCCGGTGAGGTTCTCCTCGATCACGAGCGGCATGGAGGGCGCGCGCTTGCGCAGGATCGGGATCAGGTCGGCGAGCAGGTAAGGACCGATGGTGGGGATCGCTCCCAGGCGCAAGCGCCCGGCGAGCTGGTCGCCCGCCGCGCGCGAGGTGCTGGATCTTGCCGACCTCGTCCAGCACGCGCCGCGCCTGCTCGACGATGGCGTGCCCGCGCGGCGTGGCCATCACCTCGTTCTTGTTGCGCTCGAAGAGCCTCACGCCCAGCTCGTCCTCGAGCTTGGCGAGGGCGAGCGAGAGCGTGGGCTGCGTCACGAAGCATTTCTGCGCGGCGCGCCCGAAGTGGCGCTCCTGCGCGAGGGCCACCACGTAGCGCAGCTCGGTGAGGGTCACGGCGAACTCCATTGATTGAGACTATCGCAATTATAACCATAATCAATTTGATCAATCAATCGCGAGCGCCCAGAATGGCTCCCATGCCCAATCGACAACGCACGAAAGGAATTCCGATGCTCCCCAATTCCGAAGGCAAGCGCGTTCCCCAGGTCACCTTCCGCACGCGCAAGGATGGCCAGTGGAAGGACGTCACCACCGACCAGGTCTTCAAGGGCCGGACCGTGGTGCTGTTCTCGCTGCCCGGCGCCTACACGCCCACCTGCTCCTCCTCGCACCTGCCGCGCTACAACGAGCTCGCGCCCACCTTGAAGCGCGCCGGCGTGGACGAGATCGTTTCGTCGCGGTGAACGACGCCTTCGTGATGAGCGAGTGGCAGAAGGCGCAGGACGCGCCCAACGTCACCTTCCTTCCCGACGGCAACGGCGAGTTCAGCGCCGGCATGGGACTGCTGGTGGACAAGTCCGACCTGGGCTTCGGCAAGCGCTCGTGGCGCTACTCGATGCTGGTACGCGACGGCGTGATCGAGAAGATGTTCATCGAGCCCGAGAAGGAAGGCGACCCGTTCGAGGTCTCCGACGCCGACACCATGCTGCGCTACCTGGCCCCGGACGTGCAGGCGCCGGAGCCGGTGCTGGTGTTCGCCAAGGCCGGCTGCCCGCACTGCGCCCGCGCCAAGGCGCTGCTCGATGCGAAGGGCATCGTGTACGAGGAGGTGGCGCTCGGCAAGGGCATCACGTCGCCAGGCGCTGCGCGCCGTCTCGGGCAAGGGGACGACGCCGCAGGTCTTCATCGGCGGCAAGCTCATCGGCGGCGCCGACGAGCTCGAGCGGCACTTCGCGCAGGCCGAGCGGAAGGCCGCGTGAGCACGGCGCGCGCAGGGGAGGCACTCATGAACGTGGACGTCGCGGTGATCGGCGCCGGCACGGCGGGCTTGGCCGCCTACCGCGCCGCGAAGGCGGCCGGCGCGCGCGTGCGTGCTGATCGAGGGCGGACCCTACGGCACCACCTGCGCGCGCGTGGGCTGCATGCCGTCGAAGCTGCTCATCGCGGCGGCCGAGGCGGCGCACGGCATCGAGCGCGCGCGCGGCGTTCGGCGTGCACGCGGGTCGGCCTGCGCGTCGACGGCGCGCGAGGTGATGGCGCGCGTGAAGCGCGAGCGCGACCGCTTCGTGGGCTTCATGGTGCGCGACACCGAGGCGATCTCGCCGGCCGAGCGCATCCACGGCCGCGCGCGCTTCGTCGGCGAGCACACGCTCGCGGTCGAGGGCGGCCCCGCGATCCGTGCGCGCTCCGTCGTCATCGCCACCGGGTCGCGGCCCTCGGTGCCGCCGATCCTCGCGGACATCGGCAACCGCCTGGTCGTGAACGACGACGTGTTCGAGTGGGACGACCTGCCGCGCTCGGTCGCGGTGCTGGGTCCCGGCGTGATCGGCCTCGAGCTCGGCCAGGCGCTGGCGCGCCTGGGCGTGCGCGTGGTGGTGCTGGGCCGCGGCGGGCGCGTCGGCCCGCTCACGGATCCGGCGGTGCGCGCAGCCGCGGTCGAGGCCTTCTGCGGGGATTTCGAGCTCGACCCCGACGCCCACGTGGCTCGCGTCGAGCGCGTGGGCGAGCAGGTCGAGCTCGAGTATCACCGCCGCGACGGAACGCCCCGCGTGGAGCGCTTCGACTACGTGCTCGCCGCGACCGGCCGCGTGCCCAACGTCGACGGACTGGGGCTCGAGACCACGGGACTGGCGCGCGACGCGCGCGGCGTGCCCGTTTACGACCGCCTCACCATGCAAGCTGGGGCCGCTCCATCTTCATCGCCGGCGACGCGTCCGACGACCGGGCCCTCCTGCACGAAGCCTCCGACGAGGGCAGCATCGCCGGCGGCAATGCCGCGCGCTACCCCAACGTGCGGCCCGGCGTGCGCCGTGCGCTGCTCTGCGGTGGTCTTCACCGACCCGCAGATCGCCATCGTGGGCGGCGGCTATGCGCACCTGCACGCGCAGGGCCTCGCCGCGGGCGAGGTCGCGTTCGAGAACCAGGGCCGCGCGCGCGTGATGCTCCGCAACCGCGGCAAGCTGCGCGTGTACGGCGACCCCGCCGCCGGGCGCTTCCTCGGCGCCGAGATGGCCGGGCCCGATGCCGAGCACATCGGCCACCTGCTCGCGTGGGCGCTGCAGGCGGGCATGACCATCGCGCAGATGCTCGACGATGCCGTTCTACCACCCGGTAATCGAAGAGGGATTGCGCACGGCGCTGCGCGACCTCGACATGCGGCTACGCGAAGCGCGCGCCGAAGGCGAGATCCACGCACTAGGCCGGCGCGCGGATCGCCTCGGGGAAGCGCCGCGCGAACTCGCGCAGGTTGTCGGTGAAGAGCCCGTCGACCCCGGCGCCGAATAGCCTTTCGGCGACGTCCGCGTCGTTCACCGTGTAGGCGAGGAGGCGACAGCCGGACTCGTGCGCCCGCGCCACGCTCGCCAGGTCGAGCTTCTTGTGGTCCGTGTGCACGGACACGGCCTCCAGCTTTTTCATCCGCTCCCAATCCTCGGGGCCGATGCGGCTCGTGAGCCAGCCGCGCGGGATGTGGGGCGCGGCCTGCTGCGCGGCCATCAGCGCCTCGAACGAGAACGACGAGAGGAGCGGCGGCACCGGCGCGTCCTTCCACAGGCGCGCGGTGAGCCGCGCCACCTCTTCGCCCGTCGTCGCGCTCCGAAGCCCGGCGTGGGCTTGATCTCGACATGCGCGAGCGTGCCCTTCGCAAGCAGCAGCCGCGCCACGTCCTCGAATGCCGCGATCCGCTCGCCGCGATATGCCTCCGAGTGCCAGCCGCCCGCATCCAGGCGCGCCAACTCCTGCCACGTAAGGTCGGCCGCCCTGCCGTGGCCGTTGGTGGTGCGCTCGAGCGTGTCGTCGTGCAGCAGGATCGCCACACCGTCCCTGGCGAGCTTCACATCGAATTCGTGCGCCGCGTAGCCCAGCTCCTGGCCGAGGCGGAAGGCGGCGAGCGTGTTCTCGGGAGCGAGCGTGCCGCCGCCGCGGTGCGCGACGAGCTTGGGATAGGGCCAGGACTTCATCCGGCGTATCCGAATCCCTTGTAGACCACGATGATGAAGAGCGCGAAGACGACGTAGGCGTAGAACCCCGCCACGATGTCGTCGATCATCACGCCCCAGCCGCCCTTCACGTTGCGCTCCAGGTCGCGGATGGGATAGGGCTTCCAGATGTCGAAGAGGCGGAACAGCGCGAACGCGATCGCCTGCAGCCACCACGCCCCGGAGGAGATTGCCGCGAGCGGCAGGAAGGCCACGACCTCGTCCCACACGATGGCGCCGTGGTCGGCCACCCCGAGGTCACGCCCGGTGATGTCGCACACCCAGACGCCCAGGAAGAAAAGCGGGATCGCGAGGTAGGCGACGGCGAGCGGCGGCAGCAGCTGCGCGAGGATCCAGTAGAGCGCCAGGCCCGCGAGCGTGCCGAACGTGCCCGGCGCCCTGGGGACGAGTCCCGCGCCGAATCCGAGGGCGACGAGGTGCGCGGGATGCGCGAAGAGGAAGCGCAGGTCAGGGCGCGGCGAAGTGGTCGTATCCGCGGCCATCGATCTTCACGGGCTTTCCGTCGGCTCCCATCAGGCTCACGCCCTTGCCGCGCTTCACCTGCCCGATGCGCGTGATCGGCACGTCGAGCACCTTCGCGAGGTCCTGGATGCTCTCGCGCGAGTTCGGATGCGCGGTGAAGCAGAGCTCGTAGTCGTCGCCGCCCGCCACGATGGCATTGCGCCCCGCGTCGCTCGCGACGTGCCGGGCACCGATCGCCGAGAGCGGGATGGAGCCCAGCTCGACCACCGCGCCCACCTTGGAGAGGCTGCAGATGTGCCCGAGGTCCGCGAGCAGGCCATCGGAGACGTCGATCGCCGCCGTGGCGAGGCCGCGCAGCGCCTGGCCGAGGGCCACGCGGGGCGCGGGCTCGTAGAGGCGCATCACCGCCTCGTGGTAGTCGGACTCCTCGAGCACGAGCTTGCCGTGGCGGTGCGAGACCGCGAGCGCCGCATCGCCGATGAAGCCCGACACCCAGATGTCGTTGCCGGCCTTGGCGCCGCCGCGCCGCAGCGCCGCGCCGATGGGTACCTCGCCCATGATGGTGACGGTGAGCGTGAGCGGGCCGCGCGTGGTGTCGCCGCCGATGAGCGAGACCTCGAACTCGTCGGCGAGGTCGAAGAAGCCCTTCGAGAAGGCGGCGAGCCAGTCGTGATCGACCTTGGGGAGCGTCAAGGCCAGCATCGCCCAGTACGGCATGGCGCCCATGGCCGCCATGTCGGAGAGGTTCACGGCGAGCGCCTTGTGGCCGAGGTTCTCGGGATCCACGTCGGGGAAGAAGTGCGTGCCCGAGACCATGGTGTCCACGGACACCGCGAGCTCCATGCCGCGCGAGATTCCCACCAGCGCGCAGTCGTCGCCGACGCCCAGCACGGCGTTGACCGCGGGGCGCGTGAAATGGCGCGCGATCACATCGAATTCGGGGGTGTTATGCGTCATGGCGCGGCTTTCTTTTCTGCGCGACCTCTTCGGGGCGCACCGCGCCGGCCAGCTTGTCGAGCACGCCGTTCACGTACTTGTGCCCGTCGGTGCCGCCGTAGCGCTTGCCCAGCTCGATGGCCTCGTTGATCGTCACTCGGTACGGAATCTCCGGGTTGTGCACCAGCTCCCAGGCCGCGAGCAGCAGGATGGCGCGCTCCACGGGGCTCACCTCGTCCCACTTGCGGTCGGCGAACGGCTCCAGGCGAGCCCGCAGCGCTGTCTCGTCGCCGATCGTCCCGGCGAGCTCGGCCTCGAGGAACGCGCGGTCGGCCTCGGCGAAATGGTCCATCTCCGCGAGGTTCTTCAGCACCTGTGCCGCCGGGTTCCCGGTGTACAGCCACTGGTAGAGCCCCTGCAGCACGAACTCGCGCGCGCGCCGGCGTGGCGTCATCCGCCCACCGCCTTCAGCGTGATCGCCATCTCCACCGCGACGCGCGCCGCCTCCGCGCCTTTCACGGATGCGCGCGACTGCGCCTGCGCCTCGGTCTCGGTCGTGAGCACGCCGTTGGCCACCGGGATGCCGGTCTCGAGCTGCACGTCGAGGATGCCGCGCGCGCTTTCGTTGGCCACGACCTCGAAATGGTAGGTCTCGCCGCGGATCACGGCACCGAGCGCGACCAGCGCGTCGTAGCGCTGTCCGAAGCCGCGCCGCTCGAGCGCCATCGACTGCAGCACGAGCGGGATCTCCAGCGCGCCGGGCACGCTCACGACGTCGATGTCGCCGGAGGCCACGCCGAGCGCCACGAGCTGCTTGTCGCACGCGGTGAGGAGCTCCTGCACGATGGGCTCGTTGAAGCGGCTCCAGACGATGCCCACCCGCAGCCCCGCCCCGTGCAGCTGCGGGCCGGCCATGTCAGACGGCCTTCACGCCGAGCGCGTCGTCGGGCGAGACGTACTCGACCACCTCGAGCCCGAAGCCCGCCATGCTCGGAATGCGCTTGGGACGCGCCAGCACGCGCATCTTGCCGACGTTGAGGTCCTTGAGTATCTGCGCGCCGATGCCGTTCAGGCGCGGGTCCCACTTGCGCGTGGCGCGGCGCCTGGCCACCGGCTCCTGCAGGCGCTCGAGGATCTCGCCCGCCGACTCGCGCCGGCGCAGCAGCACGATCACGCCTTCCTTGTGGTGCGCCACGATGCGCATGGCGTCCTGCACCGAATAGGCGTGGCGCGCGGTATCGAAGTCGAATACGTCCAGCGAGACGAAGGGCTCGTGCACGCGCACCAGCACCGGGCGGTCGGGCGCGGGCTCGCCCTTCACCAGCGCGTAGTGCACCTCGTCCACCGTCTTGTCGTGGTAGACGCAGAGGCGGAACGGGCCGTAGGGCGTGGCGATGGGGTGGTCGGAAACGCGCTCGATGAGCTTCTCGGTCTCGCTGCGATGGCGGATCAGGTCGGCGATCGTGCCGAGTTCGAGGCCGTGCTTCTGCGCGAACGCCGTGAGCTCCGGCATGCGCGCCATGGAGCCGTCGGGATTCATGATCTCGCAGATCACCGCGGCCGGCGTGAGGCCCGCGAGCTCGGCCAGGTCGCAGCCCGCCTCGGTGTGGCCGGCGCGCACCAGCACGCCGCCGTTCTGCGCCATCACCGGGAAGATGTGGCCCGGCTGCACGATGTCCTCGGGCTTGGCGTGCTTCGCGCGTGGCCGCCCGTACCGTGCGCGCGCGATCCGCGGCCGAGATGCCGGTGGATACGCCCGTCGGCCGCCTCGATCGACACCGTGAACGCGGTGCCCATGGGCGAGCGGTTCTCGCTCACCATCAGCGGCAGGTTCAGCTGCCGGCAGCGCTCCTCCGTGAGCGTGAGGCAGATCAGGCCGCGCGCGTGCGTGGCCATGAAGTTGATCGCCTCGGGGGTGACGAAATCGGCGGCCAGCACGAGGTCGCCCTCGTTCTCGCGATCCTCGGCGTCGGCGAGGACGATCATGCGGCCGTGGCGGAGCTCGTCGATCAGGTGCTGGGTGGGGGCGAGGGACACGGGAAGATTTTTCTCGGGGAAGACCGCTATTTTGCCTGATTTGGCATAGGCCTTCCGGCGGACAAGTCCGGCGCGCCGGGAACCAGTGCGTTGCGTGTGGTCATACACCAAGCTGTCCAGTTCCCCGGATAAAATAGTCGCCATGATTGCGAAATTCCAGCCGACGTTGACCAAGCTCGCATTCTTCGCAGTAGCGCTAGTCGCCGCCACGGCGCATGCGCAAACGACGGCACTTTGGCTGGACTTCGTGCCTGGGCAGGGGAGCCCCTACGCCCCCGCAACCCGTCTTTATCAGCCGGGGCCGTCCACGTTGCAGTTCCAGGACGCCACATCGAGCCGGCTGTGGCTATTCGTCACTACGGCTTCCGATTCCGCGGATCTGGAGATGAGCCCCCCGACCGGCCAGTCTTTCATGCCCGGATCTTATGGAGACTGTCGAGGAGCTCCTACCCTCGGCCACGGCTGCCGGCATGCGAATTTGCACGACCAGCGTGCCCTGTGACTTCACCAATGCCCGGTTCGTCGTGCTGGAGGCCACATTCGATGCCGGCTCCAACCTGGTGACATTCGCTGCCGATTTCGAGCAACGCAGCTTTGACGGTTCGACCTATTACGGCGAGCTGAGGTACAACTCGGCCATCCCGCTCACCATGGACAAGCCTGCGAATGCGTCGAGCCCCGACGCGTTCGCATTCCCCGGCGCGCACCGAGGTGCTCACCGGACAGCCCATCGATTCGAACAACATTACCGTTTACGGGAAAACGTTCTCCGGTACCGATTTCCGTCAGTGGCGGCGAATACAGCCTGAATGGCGGCCCTTTCACGGCGCTCGCGGGCACTGCTGCCAATCGTGACCATGTTGTCGTGCGCGTCATGTCCGCGAGTGCGCCGGCCTCGACGACGAGTGCCGTGCTCTCCGTGGGCAGGGCGTCGGCATCGTTCAACGTCACGACATTCATCCCTGGAGCGCCCTTTACCGCGGTGTCGTTCGATAGCGGCAGCACGCCCAACTTCAACGGCGCCACCGGTCTCCTCGCCCAGGCCCCTGACTGGAACATCAGCGCGACCGCTGATCCGACCGGCCATGGAGTCTCCATCGACATAAGAAATGCCAACGGAGAGCGGTTTACGACCGGCTTCCAGGCGCCTCTCGATGCGCCACTGACGGTCGGCCCTTACGAGGAGGCGTACTACTCGTCGATCGCAGGACCGGTCCTGGATCCGGTATCGGGCGCCACGACATGCGGCGCCCAGTCGGGGCGCTTCGTGATCCACGAGTTGGCGCTGAGCACGACATTTCCGTACATCGACCGGTTTGCCGCCAGCTTCGACGAGCGGTGCACCACGGGTGACCCGCTCATCGGCGAGATCCGGATCAACTCGTCCATGCCCCTGCCGGCGATGCTCGGCGCCCCAAGGACACACCCTACCCGTTTGCGCTCAGCACGCAATCCCCCGTGAGGCCGGGAACGATCGTGAGCTCGAACCAGACGACGATCGACGGCATCGATCAAGCCGTCCCCATTTCGATCGTCGGCGGGAGATACCGACCTGAACGGGGCCCCGTTCACCGCTGCGTCCGGGATGGCCGACCCAGGCGATCACGTCGTCGTTCGGCTTACGGCATCGCAAACGCCCGGCGCCACCAGTAGCGCGACGCTGTCCGTCGGGGGACGCTCCGGAACCTTGTCGGTGACGACCTATCAGCAGGGCATGGCGCTCACCGGAATCTACTACCGCAATCCGACCGCTTGGCGCCAACGGCTTGGGCGATTCGCAGCTGGCCCTGGCCCCTCCGAGTGCCTTCTCGGCCACTGCACCTCAGCAGGGCTCGCTCGAGGGACTCTTGAAGGTCTTTGGCGGCACTGGGAGCATTTGGACCATCGACTTTGCAACGGTCGGCGGAGCCCCGCTCACCGTCGGTTCCTATACGGGTGCTGCGCGATCGGCTTTCAGCCCCCCTCGGTCCCGGGATTCGACTTCAACGGGGCCTTCGGCGGCTGCAACGAATCCTCCAGCCAATTCGTCGTCCGCGAAGCCGTGTACGCCCCGGATGGCACTCCACAACGGTTCGCAGCGGACTTCGAGCAGCGCTGCGTCAACGTATTGGACACGTCCCCGACTTACGGCGAACTGCGCTTCAATTCCACCATCCCCTTCAGCGCCCTCCTCCCGCCGGTATCGGCGACGCCGAACCTCTCGACGCGCGGGCCGGTGGCTACGGGTGACGGCGTGCTCATCGGTGGTTTCATCATCGACGGGACGACCAGCAGAGCAATACGTGCCTGCTCGCGTTTCAGTCCGTTCTTGTTCTTGCTGGTCGTCCCGTCGATGATGAAACCACCGATGAGCACGCCGTCACCCGTAGCCACCGGCCCGCGCGTCGAGAGGTTCGGCGTCGCCGATACCAGCAGGAGGGCGCTGAAGGGGATGGTGGAATTGAAGCGCAGTTCGCCGTAAGTCGGGGACGTGTCCAATACGTTGACGCAGCGCTGCTCGAAGTCCGCTGCGAACCGTTGTGGAGTGCCATCCGGGGCGTACACGGCTTCGCGGACGACGAATTGGCTGGAGGATTCGTTGCAGCCGCCGAAGGCCCCGTTGAAGTCGAATCCCGGGACCGAGGGGGCTGAAAGCCATATCGCGCAGCACCCGTATAGGAACCGACGGTGAGCGGGGCTCCGCCAGCCGTTGCAAAGTCGATGGTCCAAATGCTCCCAGTGCCGCCAAAGACCTCAAGAGTCCTCGAGCGAGCCCTGCTGAGGTGCAGTGGCCGAGAAGGCACTCGGAGGGGCCAGGGCCAGCTGCGAATCGCCCAAGCCGTTGGCGCCAGCGGTCGGATTGCGGTAGTAGATTCCGGTGAGCGCCATGCCCTGCTGATAGGTCGTCACCGACAAGGTCCGGAGCGTCCCCCGACGGACAGCGTCGCGCTACTGGTGGCGCCGGGCGTTTGCGATGCCGTAAGCCGAACGACGACGTGATCGCCTGGGTCGGCCATCCCGGACGCAGCGGTGAACGGGGCCCCGTTCAGGCTGTATTCCCCGCCGACGATCGAAATGGGGACGGCTTGATCGATGCCGTCGATCGTCGTCTGGTCGAGCTCACGATCGTTCCCGGCCTCACGGGGGATTGCGTGCTGAGCGCAAACGGGTAGGGTGTGGTCGGGCAAGACGCCTCGAGCATCGCCGGCAGGGGCATGGACGAGTTGATCCGGATCTCGCCGATCAGCGGGTCACCCGTGGTGCACCGCTCGTCGAAGCTGGCGGCAAACCGGTCGATGTACGGAAATGTCGTGCTCAGCGCCAACTCGTGGATCACGAAGCGCCCCGACTGGGCGCCGCATGTCGTGGCGCCCGATACCGGATCCAGGACCGGTCCTGCGATCGACGAGTAGTACGCCTCCTCGTAAGGGCCGACCGTCAGTGGCGCATCGAGAGGCGCCTGGAAGCCGGTCGTAAACCGCTCTCCGTTGGCATTTCTTATGTCGATGGAGACTCCATGGCCGGTCGGATCAGCGGTCGCGCTGATGTTCCATGAGGGGCCTGGGCGAGGATCCGGTGGCGCCGTTGAAGTTGGGCGTGCTGCCGCTATCGAACGACACCGCGGTAAAGGGCGCTCCAGGGATGAATGTCGTGACGTTGAACGATGCCGACGCCCTGCCCACGGAGAGCACGGCACTCGTCGTCGAGGCCGGCGCACTCGCGGACATGACGCGCACGACAACATGGTCACGATTGGCAGCAGTGCCCGCGAGCGCCGTGAAAGGGCCGCCGTTCGGGCTGCTTTCGCCGCCACTGACGGAAATCGGTACCGGGGAGGGCTATCCGTAAACGGTAATGTTGTTCGAATCGATGGGCTGTCCGGTGAGCACCTCGGTGCGCGCCGGGGGAATGCGAACGCGTCGGGGCTCGACGCATTCGCAGGCTTGTCCATGGTGAGCGGGATGGCCGAGTTGTACCTCAGCTCGCCGTAATAGGTCGAACCGTCAAAGCTGCGTTGCTCGAAATCGGCAGCGAATGCACCAGGTTGGAGCCGGCATCGAATGTGGCCTCCAGCACGACGAACCGGGCATTGGTGAAGTCACAGGGCACGCTGGTCGTGCAAATTCGCATGCCGGCAGCCGTGGCCGAGGGTAGGAGCTCCTCGACAGTCTCCATCAAGTTCCGGGCATGAAAGACTGGCCGGTCGGGGGGCTCATCTCCAGATCCGCGGAATCGGAAGCCGTAGTGACGGGATAGCGACAGCCGGCTCGATGTGGCGTCCTGGAACTGCAACGTGGACGGCCCCGGCTGATAAAGACGGGTTGCGGGGGCGTAGGGGCTCCCCCTGCCCAGGCACGAAGTCCAGCCAAAGTGCCGTCGTTTGCGCATGCGCCATGGCGGCGACTAGCGCTACTGCGAAGAATGCGAGCTTGGTCAACGTGGGCTGGAATTTCGCAATCATGGCGACTATTTTATCCGGGGAACTGGACAGCTTGGTGTATGACCACACGCAACGCACTGGTTCCCGGCGCGCCGGACTTGTCCGCCGGAAGCCCGCTCCCAAATCGGGCAAAATGGCGGTCTTGCCCGGAAAAATCTTCCCGTGTCCCTCGCCCCCACCCAGCAACTGATCGAGGAGCTGCGCCACGGCCGCATGGTCGTGCTCGCCGACGCCGAGGACCGCGAGAACGAGGGCGACCTGGTGCTGGCGGCCGATTTCGTGACCCCGAGGCCATCAACTTCATGGCCACGCACGCGCGGGGCTTGATCTGCCTCACGCTCACCGAGGAGCGCTGCCGGCAGCTCGAACCTGGCGCTGATGGTGAGCGACAACCGCTCGCCCATGGGCACCGCCTTCACGGTGTCCATCGAGGCGGCCACGGGTGTACCACCGGCATCTCCGCGGCCGATCGCGCGCGCACCGTGCGGGCGGCCACCGCGAAGCATGCGAAGGCCGAGGACATCGTGCAGCCCGGCCACATCTTCCCGGTGATGGCGCAGAACGGCGGCGTGCTGGTTCGCGCGGGCCACACCGAGGCGGGTTGCGACCTCGCCGAGCTCGCGGGACTCTCGCCCGCCGCCGTGATCTGCGAGATCATGAATCCCGACGGCTCCATGGCGCGCATGCCGGAGCTGCACGAGTTCGCGCAGACGCACGGCCTGAAGATCGGCACCATCGCCGATCTCATCCACTATCGCAGCGAGACCGAGCGGCTGATCGAGCGCGTGGCCGAGCGTGCCATCGACACGCCCTACGGGCCGTTCCGCCTGTGCGTCTACCACGACAAGACCGTGGACGAGGTGCACTTCGCGCTGGTGAAGGGCGACCCTCGCCGGACCGCCCGGTGCTGGTGCGCGTGCACGAGCCCTTCGTCTCGCTGGACATGTTCGACTTCGATTCCGCGCGCCACGCCTATCTCGGTGCAGGACGCGATGCGCATCGTCGCGCACCACAAGGAAGGCGTGATCGTGCTGCTGCGCCGGCACGAGAGCGGCGGGCGAGATCCTCGAGCGCCTGCAGGCGCAGGGGCAAGGGCCGCGCCGCGCGCAAGTGGGACCCGCGCCTGCACGGCATCGGCGCGCAGATCCTGAAGGACCTGGGCGTGGGCAAGATGCGCGTGCTCGCGCGTCCCAAGCGCATTCCCAGCATGTCGGGCTTCGGGCTCGAAGTGGTCGAGTACGTCTCGCCCGATGACGCGCTCGGCGTGAAGGCCGTCTGACAATGTCCGGCCCGCAGCTGCACGGCGCCGGCATGCGCGTGGGCATCGTGTGGAGCCGCTTCAACGAGGAGATCGTGCGCGAGCTGGTCACCGCGTGCGACAAGCAGCTCGTGGCAGCTCGGCGTGGCCTCCGGCAACATCGATGTCGGTGAGCGTGCCCGGCGCGCTGGAGATCCCGCTCGTGCTGCAGGCGCTCGCGCTCGAGCGGCGCGGCTTGCGGCCAGCGCTACGACGCGCTGGTGGCGCTCGGCGCCGTGATCCGCGGCGAGACTTACCATTTCGAGGTCGTGGCCAACGAAAGCGCGCGCGGCATCCTCGACGTGCAGCTCGAGACGGGCATGCCCGTGGCCAACGGCGTGCTCACGACCGAGACCGAGGAGCAGGCGAAGGCGCGCGCAGCGTGAAGGGCGCCGAAGCGGCGCGCGTCGCCATCGAGATGGCGAACACGTTGAAAGCGATGGGCGGATGACAAGCCACGCCGCCGCTCCCGCGAGTTCGCGCTGCAGGGGGTCTACCAGTGGCTCTACACCGGGAACCCGGCGGCACAGGTGCTGAAGAACCTGGCGGAGCTGGAGGATTTCGACGAGGCCGATCGCGAATTCCTCGAGGCGGAGCTGAAGGGACCATCGGCCGCGAGAAGCGCTGCGCGCGCACCTGGAGCCGCTCGTCGACCGCAAGTGGGACGAGGTGAGCCCCGTGGAGCGTGCGCATCCTGCTCATCGGGGCGTGGGAGATCGTCCACAAGCCGGAGATCCCGTACCGAGTCACGATCAACGAGGCCATCGAGCTGGGGAAACGCTTCGGCGGCACCGACGGTCATAAATACGTCAACGGCGTGCTGGATCGTCTGGCGCGGCGCCGTGCGACCCGAAGAAGTCGCGCGAAGAGAAAGCAACGCCATGGCAAATAGCCCGTCTTCCGAATTCGAACTGATCGCGCGGTATTTCACGCGTCCCGCGGCCAACGCCGTGCTGGGCGTGGGCGACGACTGCGGCGCTGGTCGAAATCTCGCACGGCATGGAGCTCGCCGTCTCCACCGACACGATGGTCTCGGGCACGCATTTCTTCCCCGACGTGGATCCCGAGAACCTCGGCCACAAGGCGCTCGCGGTGAACCTCTCGGACATGGCGGCCATGGGCGCGATGCCGTACTGGGCGATGCTGGCCTTCACGCTGCCCACGGTGGACCACGACTGGCTCGCGGCATTCGCCAAGGGCTTCTTCGATCTCGCCGAGGAGTTCAACGTCTCGCTCATCGGCGGCGACACCACGCGCGGGCCGCTCTCGCTCACCGTCACCATCATGGGCGAGGTGCCCTCGGGCGCGGCGCTTCGCCGCAGCGGCGCCAAGGCCGGCAACGACGTGTGGGTGTCGGGCAACATCGGCGATGCGGCGCTCGCCGTCGCGCACCGCCACGGCCGGCTCGTGCTCGACGAGTCCGACTACCACGAGGCGGTGATGCGCCTCTACGAGCCCAGCCCGCGCGTGGCACTCGGTCAGGCGCTGCGTGGCATGGCCACGGCCGCGATCGACGTCTCCGATGGATTGCTCGCGGACCTGGGGCACATCTGCGGGCTCTCCGGGGTGGGCGCGACGGTGGAGCTGGACTCGATCCCGGTCTCGCGCGATCGGCGGGCGCCACGTCGCAAGCGACGCGGGCCTCACCGCCATCGTCGCGGGCGGCGACGACTACGAGCTGTGCTTCACCGCGCCGCCAACTCGCGCGAGAGCATCCAGGATCTCACCGAAGTGCTCAACGTGCCCCTCACGCGCATCGGGCAGATCCGCCGCGGCAAGGGCGTGAGCCTGATGGGTGCCGACGGCAAGCCCATGAAGATCGATGGCCGCGGCTACGACCACTTCTCGGCGTCCTGACGCGCGCTTCCTCGTCTCGCATCCCGGCGCATTTCATCGCGCTGGGATTCGGCGCGGGCCTCGTCCCCAGGGCGCCGGGCACGTTCGGCACGCTCGCGGGCTGGCGCTCTACTGGATCCTCGCGCCGCTGCTTCCGCCGCTCGCCATCGCGTTCCTCGCGATCCCGCTCTTCTTCCTCGGCGTCTGGGCCTGCGATATCACCGGCCGCGACCTCGGGGTGTCCGACCACGGCGCCATGGTGTGGGACGAGATCGTGGCGTTCCTGCCGCTCGCGGCGATCTCCTCGCGGGCCTGGTGGTTCCAGGCGGTCGCCTTCGTGGTGTTCCGCCTCTTCGACATCTGGAAGCCCTATCCGATCCGCGAGCTCGAGCGCAACATGAAGGGCGGCATGGGCGTGATGATCGACGACATCGTCGCGGGGTTCTACGCCTACTCGTCTTCGTGCTCTTCATCATCGTGGTCTACAAGGGGTTCGGATACGCCGGATGAAGTCCTGGCCCTATCCCAAGCTCGTCGCGCACCGCGGCGGCGGCAAGCTCGCTCCGGAGAACACGCTCGCCGCCATCCGCCTCGGCCAGTCGCTGGGTTACGCGGCGCACGAGTTCGACGTGAAGCTCTCCAAGGACGGTGTGGCGATCCTGCTGCACGACGCCACGCTCGAGCGCACCACCAACGGCCAGGGCAGGGCGGCCGATCTTACGTGGCCGAGCTGGCAAGCTCGATGCGGGCGGGTGGCACTCGGAGGCATATCGCGGCGAGCGGCTCGCGTCGTTCGAGGACGTGGCGCAGCTGCTGCAATCGAAGGGCACGCTCGCGCACGTCGAGATCAAGCCCACGCCGGGTTTCGAGCGCGAGACGGGCGAAGAGGTGGCGCGGCTCACCGCGCGCCTCTGGAAGGACGCGCCGGTGCCGCCGCTCCTCTCGTCGTTCTCGTTCAAGGCGCTGATGGCCGCGAAGGAGGCCGCGCCCCACTCCCGCGCGGCTGGCTCACGAGCCGCATCGGCCCCGAGGATTGGGAGCGCATGAAAAAGCTGCGGGCCGTCTCCGTGCACACGAACCACAAGAAGCTCGACCTGACGAGCGTGGCGCGGGCTCACGAGTCCGGCTATCGCGTCCTGGTCTACACGGTGAACGACGCGGACGTCGCCGAAAGGCTATTCGGCGCCGGGGTCGACGGGCTCTTCACCGACAACCTGCGCGAGTTCGCGCGGCACTTCCCCGAGGCGATCCGCGCGCCGGCCTCGCGCGTGGATCTCTCCTTCGGCGCGAGCTTCGCGCAGCCGCATGTCGAGGTCGCGCAGCGCCGTGCGCAATCCCTCTTCGACTACCGGGTGATAGAACGGCATCGCGAGCATCTGCGGATGGTCATGCCCGCCTGCAGCGCCCACGCGAGCAGGTGGCCGATGTGCTCGGCATCGGGCCCGGCCATCTCGGCGCCGAGGAAGCGGCCCGTCGCGGGGTCGCCGTAGACGCGCAGCTTGCCTGGTTGCGGAGCATCACGCGCGCGCGGCCCTGGTTCTCGAACGAGACCTCGCCCGCGGCGAGGCCCTGCGCGTGCAGGTGCGCGTAGCCGCCGCCCACGATGGCGATCTGCGGGTCGGTGAAGACCACCGAGAGCGCGCACGGCGCACGCCGGGCCGCACGTTGGGGTAGCGCGCGGCATTGCCGCCGGCGATGCGGCCCTCGTCGGAGGCTTCGTGCAGCAGGGGCAGGTCGTCGGAGACGTCGCCGGCGATGAAGATGGAGCTGGTGCCGGCCTGCATGGTGAGGCGGTCGTAAACGGGCACGCCACGGGCGTCGCGCTCCAGTCCCGTGGTCTCGAGCCCCAGTCCGTCGACGTTGGGCACGCGGCCGGTCGCGGCGAGCACGTAGTCGAAGCGCTCCACGCGGGGGGTTCCGTCGCGGCGGTGATACTCGAGCTCGACCTGCTCGCCCACGCGCTCGACGCGCGCCACGTGGGCGTCGGGGTCGAGCTCGAAATCCCCGCAGAACGCCTCGACCGCGGCCGCGCGCACCGCCGGATCCGTGAGCGGGCCGATGCGCCCGCCGCGGCCCAGCACCACCACGCGCACGCCGAGGCGCGCCAGCGCCTGGCCGAGCTCGAGGCCGATCACGCCGGGACCCAGCACCGCGACCGAGCGCGGCAGGTCGTCCCACTCGAACACGTCGTCGTTCACGACCAGGCGGTTGCCGATGTCCGCGAGGATCGGCGGCACCGAGGGCCGCGACCCGGTGGCGATGACGACGGAGCGCGCACGGATCGTGGGGCCGCCCTCGACCGCCAGCGTGTGCTCGCCCGCGAAGCGCGCGCGGCCGTGGATGCGCTCGGCCGGCGAGATCGCCTCGGTGTCGCGCACCATGAAGCCCACGAAGCGGTCGCGCTCGCGCTTCACGCGCGCCATGACCTCGCGCCCGTCGACGCGCAGGCTCGCCCGCGTGCACGCCGAACCCGTGCGCGCGCTCGATGCCGTGCGCCGCCTCGGCCGCCGCGATGAGCAGCTTCGACGGCATGCAGCCCACGCGCGCGCAGGTGGTGCCGTAGGGTCCGCCCTCGATCAACACCGCGCGCGCGCCGGCCGCCTTCGCGGCGCGGAAGGCGCCCAATCCCGCCGTGCCGGCGCCGATCACCGCGACGTCGACGTTCATGGGTGCCTCCCCTGCGCGCGCCGTGCTCACGCGGCCTTCCGCTCGGCCTGCGCGAAGTGGCGCTCCAGCTCGTCGGCGCCGCCGATGAGCTTGCCGCCGATGAAGACCTGCGGCGTGGTCCCTTTCCCGGAGACGGCGCGCAGTGCCTGGCTGGTGATGCCCTGGCCGAGCGCCACCTCCTCGTAGACGATGCCCTTCGCATCGAGCAGCGCCTTGGCGCGCGCGCAGTGCGGGCAGCCGGCCTTGGCGAACACCAGCACCGGCTCGGGCGCCTGCACGTCCGGGGCCAGGTAGCGCAGCATGGTGTCGGCGTCGGAGACCTCGAACGGGTCGCCTTCCTTCTCGGGCTCGATGAACATCTTCTCGATCACGCCGTCGCGTACCAGCATCGAGTAGCGCCACGAGCGCTTGCCGAAGCCCAGGTCGGACTTGTCCACCAGCAGTCCCATGCCGGCGCTGAACTCGCCGTTGCCGTCGGGAAGGAAGGTGACGTTGGGCGCGTCCTGCGCCTGCTGCCACTCGCTCATCACGAACGCGTCGTTCACCGCGAGGCAAACGACCTCGTCCACGCCGGCGCGCTTCAAGGTGGGGGCGAGCTCGTTGTAGCGCGGCAGGTGCGAGGAAGAGCAGGTGGGCGTGTAGGCGCCGGGCAGCGCGAAGAGCGCCACGGTCCGGCCCTTGAAGATCTCATCGGTCGTGACGTCCGCCCAGCGGCCGTCCTTGCGCGTGCGGAACGTGACCTGCGGGACGCGCTGTTGCTCGGAGTTGGGGAGCATCGGAATTCCTTTCGTGCGTTGTCGATTGGGCATGGGAGCCATTCTGGGCGCTCGCGATTGATTGGTCTAATTGATTGTGGTTATAATCCCGATTGTCTCATTCAATGGAGTGCGCCGTGACCCTCACCGAGCTGCGCTACGTGGTCGCCCTGGCCCAGGAGCGCCATTTCGGCCGCGCCGCCCAGAAGTGCTTCGTGACCCAGCCCACGCTCTCGCTCGCCCTCGCCAAGCTGGAGGACGAGCTGGGCGCGCGCCTCTTCGAGCGCAACAAGAACGAGGTGCTGGTCACGCCGCGCGGGCAGGCGATCGTCGAGCAGGCGCGGCGCGTGCTGGACGAGGTCGCCAAGATCCCGCACATCGCCCGCGGCGCGGGCGACCAGCTCGCGGGCGCCTTGCGCATCGGCGTGATCCCTACCATCGGTCCTTACCTGCTCGCCGACCTGGTGCCGATCCTGCGCAAGCGCGCGCCCGCCATGCCGCTCGTGATCGAGGAGAACCTCACCGGCAACCTCGCACCGATGCTGCGCGAAGGGGAGCTGGATGTCGTCATCATCGCGTTGCCGTTCTCCCTTCCCGGGGTGAAAACCCGTGTGGTGTATGAGGAGCCGTTCAGCGTCGTGGTTCCCGAGGGCCATCGCTGGCAGGCGCGCAAGACGGTCAAGCCCGCGGAGCTCGCCGGCGAGAACCTGCTGGTGCTGAACAACGGCCACTGCTTCCGCGACCAGGTGCTGGAAGCGTGCCCCGGACAAGCGAACACGGCGTTGCCCGAGGGCCGCGCCGGCAGCTCCCTCGAGACCATCCGCAACATGGTCGCCTCGGGCCTCGGGGTGAGCGTGCTGCCGGCGAGCGCGCTCAGCCCGCGCTATGCCACGAAGCTATTGCGCGCGGTGCCCTTCACCGCGCCGGTGCCGTCGCGCAAGGTGGCGCTCGCCTGGCGCACTTCCTTCGATCGCCCGCTGGCGGTCGAGACCCTCGCCTCCGCCATCCAGGCGATCAAGTCACCGTGCCTCAAGATGGCGACGGCGGCGTAAATGCGCAAATGGGGTCAGGTTAATTTTTCATCCTGTCCCTGTTTTCAGCGCGAGAAATGGGGACAGGTTCAAAAATTAACCTGACCCCATTTCATTTCAGGGGGCGAGGTCGGCGACGAGCGCCGTGCGGGTCGCGGCGGGAAGGGGATCGACCGCCTCGGTGTAGTGGGCATGGTCGATGCCCACGGAGAGTCCCACGCCGTACTTGAGCGCCCCGACCATCTCGGCCGTGAGCTCGAAGCGCAGGAAGTGCACCGACGAGGTCTTTTCGTCGTTCTCGCGCTCCAGGTCCTCGTCGGCGATGGCGAACACCGGCGCGCAACCCTCGACGCGTACCCAAGTGCGCTCCTCCACGCCCTTCAGCAGGGCCAGCGCCGAGCGCCGCTCGTTCACGTCCTCGTACTCGAGCAGCATCGTGGCCTTGAAGTTGTGCCCGTCGGGGATGAGGGGGTTGTAGGCGTCCAGCTCGTCTTGAATACCCGCTTCCTCGAAGATGCGCTCCACGCGCAGCATCTCCTGCACCTGGTAGCGGATCGTGAGCTCGTCCTCGAAGACCAGCGTCACGTGCTCGCCGATGTGCACGGTGCGGTGCTTCTTGTGCGCGAGCACGCGGGTGCGGAAGTCCTTGCGGGCCTTCGCGTAGGCCTCGAGGGTCATGAGGGAGTCGCGGGAGATCTTGTCCATGGTCAGTCGGGCAGGCCGTAGGCCATGCGGAACAGCGTGAGGGGATGCTTGAGCTGGGCCGTGCCGCGGTCGGCGCCGAGGCCTTCCTCGATATGGTGCCCGGCCATCACGCAGTCGGAGGCGAAGTAGTCGGGCGCGAACTCGGCGATCTGGCGGAACACGGGCCGGCCGATCTTCAACGCCGTCTTGTGGTGTTCGCGCTTCACGCCGTAGGTTCCCGCGTGCCCCGAGCAGCGCTCGATCACCAGCACCTCGGTGCCGGGCACGCTCTCCAGCGCCTCGCGGGTGCGCGGTCCCATCTTCTGCACGCGGGTGTGGCAGGGCACGTGGAATGCGACCTTGCCGAGCGCGCGCTTGAAGTCGTTGCGCAGCAGGCCGTCGCGCTTGCGGGCCATCAGGTACTCGAACGGGTCGAACATGGCGTCGCGCACCGCGCGCACTTCCTCGTCCTCGGGGAACATGAGCGGCAGCTCCTGCTTGAACATGAGCGTGCAGGACGGCACGGGCGTGACGATCGCATACCCCGCGCGGGCGAGCTTCACGAGATGCGGGATGTTCTTCGCCTTGAGCTTCGCCACGGACTCGAGGTCGCCCTGCTCGAGCTTGGGCATGCCGCAGCACGCCTCCTTCTCGACGATCACGTAGGGCACCGCGTTGTGCTCGAGGATTCTGGTGAGGTCGTGAACGATGCCGGGCTCGTTGTAGTTGCCGTAGCAGGTCGCGAAGATCGCAACCTTGCCGGGCGAGCGCTCGCCGTCGCGCACCGGGATCGTCTTGCCGGCTTTCGCGTGGCGGCGGAAGGGGCGCGGCGAGTACTCGGGAACCCACGCGTCCTTCGCCACCGCAAGCGCCTTCTCACCCAGCGCGCGCGCTGTCTTCGAGCGCGTGGCGGCGTTCACCACGTGCACGACGACGGGAATGGTCGCGAGCTTGCCGTTGGCGTCGGTGGAGGAGAGGATGCGGTCGCGCACCGGGTGCTCCAACTTTCCGTGCGTGAACTCGTGCGCCTTGGCGCGCAGCATGAGGTGCGGGAAGTCCACGTTCCACGGATGCGGCGGCACGTACGGGCACTTGACCACGTAGCACATGTCGCACAGGTAGCACTGGTCCACCACGTCCTGGAGTCTTCTTGCGCGCACCGCGTCCAGCTCGCCGGTCTTGCCCTCGTCGATGAGATCGAAGAGGGTGGGGAAGGCGTTGCAGAGGCTCACGCAGCGCCGGCATCCGTGGCAGATGTCGAACACGCGCTCCATCTCGGCGGTGATCTTCGCCGCGTCGAGGTAGTCGGGGCTGCGCCAGTCGATGGGATGGCGGGTGGGCGCCTCGAGGCTGCCTTCCTTGACGTCATCGCGTAGTTATTAAATCTTGAACCACAGATGAACGCAGATGAACACAGATGTACGGCAGATCAGATGTGCCAGTCGCGATGATGCCGCGATCGTTCTCGCAGCCGCATCTGTGTTCATCTGTGTGCATCCGTCGTTCCAGCCTTGACTCAAACAAAAAGGGGGCGCGAGCCCCCTTCGCGCAGAGCGGAGGAAAGCTCAGTCGGCCAGCGCGTCGAGCGCCTTCTGGAAGCGGTTGGCGTGCGAGCGCTCGGCCTTGGCGAGCGTCTCGAACCAGTCGGCGATCTCCTCGAAGCCCTCGGCGCGCGCGGACTTGGCCATGCCGGGGTACATGTCGGTGTACTCGTGGGTCTCGCCGGCGATCGCGGCCTTGAGGTTCTGGCGCGAGCTGCCGATCGGCAGGTCCGTCGCGGGATCGCCCACGACTGCGAGGTAATCCAGGTGCCCGTGCGCGTGGCCGGTCTCGCCTTCCGCGGTGGAGCGGAAGATCGCCGAGACGTCGTTCTGCCCTTCGACGTCGGCCTTGTTGGCGAAGTAGAGGTAGCGGCGGTTGGCCTGGGATTCCCCGGCGAACGCGGCCTTGAGATTATCGTGGGTCTTGGTTCCCTTGAGCGATTTCATGTGACCTCCAGTGCGACGATTGCGGGGATGCCGGACTTCTCGTACGGTACCCCATGGTGATACCGGGGCGGCCAGCCGTCCAATTGATTGTTCCGATGCGCGCGATTGGCAACACCTATGGCTGCGTGCGGAGCCTCCCGATCACGTTGCGGAACGCCGCGGCGGCTTCGTCCTCGCGTGCGTGGCGCCCCGCGACCACCACCGGCGAGCCCCCCACGAAGACATCGCGCACCCGGTTGGCGCTCCCCGAGAACATCGCCACGCCGAGCATCGCGGGAGCGGCGAGATTTTCGAAGTCGAGCGCCGTGCCGTCGAGCACCACGAGGTCCGCGCGCCGTCCGGCTGCCAGCTCGCCCGCCGGCTGCGTCGCGGCGCGCGCGCCGCCCCGTGCGGCCCCGGACCAGAGGTTCGCGGGCACGTCGGGCGTTTCCTCGTCGGAGGCGACGTTGCGCACGCGAAGCCGCAGGCGCTGGCTGTATTCCAGCTGGCGCAGCTCCTCCATCGGGCTCACGCTCACGTGGGAATCTCCGCCGATGGCCCACGGCGCACGCGCTTCGAACCACGGCGCGAATTCGAAGATGCCGTCGCCCAGGTTGGCCTCGGTGGTGGGGCACAGACCCACGCACGCACCGCTGCGCTCGAGCCGGCGCTGCTCGAGCTGCGTGAGGTGGGTCGCGTGCACGAAGCACCAGCGCGCGTCGACGGGCACCAGCTCGCTCACCCATGCGAGCGGCGTGGCGCCGTGGGTGGCGAGGCATTCCTCGACTTCCCTCGACTGCTCCGACATGTGCATGTGGATCGGCATGTGCTTGTCGATGCGCGTGGCGGCCTGCACGAGCTCGGTCATCTGCAGCGCGTCGACCGCGCGCACCGAGTGCGGCGCGATGCCGAGCTTCAGCAGCTTCGCGGGCAGGTGGAAGGCCGCGATCTCCTCGACGAGGCGCAGACGGCGCCGTCGGCGTCCAGCGCGAAACGGCGCTGCGCCCCGGCGAGCGGACGGTTGCCGAGCCCCCGTACGCGTAGAGCACGGGCAGCAGCGTGAGCGCGATGCCGCACTGCCCGGCCGCCGCGATGATGCGCTCGGCGGTTTCCGCGCGGTTGTCGTAGGGCTTGCCCTGCGGATCGTGGTGCAGGTAATGGAATTCCGCGACCGCCGTGTAGCCGTGCTTCAGCATCTCGACGTAGAGCTGGCGCGCGATGGCCTCGATGTCGTCGGGCGTGACCTGGCCCACGAGCCGGTACATCTCCTCGCGCCAGGTCCAGAAGTCGTCGGTGGGATGGCCGCGGAACTCGGCCAATCCCGCCATCGCGCGCTGGAACGCGTGGGAGTGCACGTTGGTCATGCCCGGCAGCACGGGGCCCGCGGCGCGCTCGATGCCGCGCCCGTCGTGCCCCGGCTCCACGCGCGTGAGCACGCCTTGCTCGTCCCATTCGAGCAGCACGGAGCGCGCCCAGCCCGAGGGGAGCAACGCGTCCGGTGCGAGGAGGGATGGCATCGCGGCTATCATACCGGGGCCATGGCACGCCTCCTCCTCGTCAACGCACGCCTCGCGACGATGCGCAACGCCCGCTACTCGCTCATCGACGACGGCGCGATGGAGGTCGAGGACGGGCGCATCGTCTGGGTCGGGCCCACGGACAAGCTGGGACCGGGGCGCGACCGCTGGGTCTCGGGCCTGCGGCGCGGCGAGAAGCGCTTCGTCGCCGCCCGCGACGAAGTGGTGGTCGATGCCGAGGGCGCGCTCGTGACGCCCGGCCTCATCGATTGCCATACGCACCTCGTGTACGCGGGCGCACCGCGCGCTCGACTTCGAGATGCGCCTCAAGGGCTCGTCGTACGAGGAGATCGCACGCAACGGCGGCGGCATCCTGTCCACGGTGCGGGCGACGCGCGCGGCGGGCGGCGAGGAGCTGCGCGCGCAATCGGATGTGCGGCTGGAGGCGCTGATGGCCGAGGGCGTCACGACCGTGGAGATCAAGTCGGGCTACGGGCTGGATATGCGCAACGAGATGAAGATCCTGCGCGTCGCGCGCTCGCTCGGCAACGGCAAAGTGCGCGTGCGCACCACGCTTCTCGGCGCCCACGCGCTGCCGCCCGAGTATGCGGGGCGCGCGCCGGACTATATCGACCTGGTCTGCAACGAGATGATTCCGCGCGCCGCGCGCGACGGTCTCGCCCAGGCGGTGGACGCATTCTGCGAGGGCATCGCCTTCAACGTGCCGCAGGTGAAGCGCGTGTTCGAGGCGGCGCGCGGATTCGGCCTCAAGGTGAAGCTGCATGCCGACCAGCTCTCGAACGGCGGTGGCGCCACGCTCGCGGCCGATGCGGGTGCGATCTCCGCCGACCACCTCGAGTACACCGATGCCGCGGGCGTCGCGGCGCTGGCGCGCTCCGGGACCGCCGCCGTGCTCTTGCCGGGCGCCTTCTACTACCTGCGCGAGGACAAGCGCCCGCCGGTGGACGCGCTCCGCCGCAGCGCCGTGCCGATGGCGATCGCCACCGACTGCAACCCGGGCACCTCGCCGTGCACCTCCATCCTCACCATCGCCAACATGGCATGCACGCTCTTCCGCTTGACGCCGGAGGAGGCGCTGGCGGGGATCACCGCCAACGCCGCCCGCGCGCTGGGCATGGACGACGTGGGAACGCTCGAGCCGGGGCGGCGCGCCGACTTCGTGCTCTGGGACCTGGAGGATCCCACGCAACTCTCCGCGCAGATCGCGGGACTGAAGCCCCGCGCCGTCTACTACGAGGGTCGCGCGCGCTGAAATGGGGTCAGGTTCATTTTTCGACCCGTCCCCTTTTTCCTAGCGATAGTGCGGGCGCAGGCGTGGTTGACCTCACGCGACAGCTCGCCCTGCCCACGCGAGCGCGATCTCGAGCTGCTCGCGCAGCACCGGCCGCAGGCGCGCCGCGAGGTCGGCGCGGAATCCATAGGGCGGGCGCTCGTCCATGTACGTGGATTCGGCCATCTCGAGCTGTACGGCGTGCACGCGATCGGCGGGTCGCCCGAAGTGGCGCGTGATGTAGCCGCCGGTGAAGCGTCCGTTCACGACGGAGGTGAAGCTAGCCTGCCCGTGCAGCGCCGCGTCGAGCCTCGACTGCAATTCCGGCGCGCACGAGGCGCCCTGCGCGGTGCCGAATTCAGGTCGGGAAGGCGCCCGTCGAAGAGCTTCGGCACCTCGGAGGCGATCGAGTGCGCATCCCACAGCACCGCGATGCCGCGCGCCTGCTTCACGCGCGCGATTTCGGTGGCGAGGCGGCGATGATAGGGTCGCCACACGCGCTCGATGCGGCGCGCGATCTGCGCGTCGTCGGGCGCGGCGCTGCGGTAGAGCGGCCGCCCGTCGAACGTCTCCACAGGGCAGAGGCGCGGGGTGTCGCGACCGGGGTAGAGGTTGGAGCCGTCGGGCGGACGGTTCATGTCGATCACGTAGCGCGAGTGGGTCGCCACGATCACCGTCGCATCGAGCTCGTCGAGGAAATCGTAGAGGCGCGGCAGGTGCCAGTCGGTGTCGGGGCGGCCCGCCGCGCAATCGCCCAGGTCGCGCCCGATGGCGCGCGGAATGAAAGTACCGACGTGCGGCATGGAGACGATGAGCGCGCTCGCGCCGCATCGATAGTGGTACGGCCAGACGGTGGAATCGGAGAGGAACATTGGCGAGATTGGACCGCGGGCCGCTGCAGCGATTGCGGCGCCGGGGGTGACGTTATTTGAGCGACGGCAGGTCGAGCTTCTTTTCCCGAGCCACCTCGATGGCGCGCTCGTATCCCGCATCGGCGTGGCGGACGACGCCCAGCGCGGGATCGTTCCACAGCACGCGCTCGATGCGGCGCGCGGCCTCGGGCGTGCCGTCGCATACGATGACCACGCCCGCGTGCTGCGAGTAGCCCATCCCCACGCCGCCGCCGTGGTGGAACGAGACCCAGGTGGCGCCGCCGGCGGTGGAGAGCAGGGCGTTCAGCAGCGGCCAGTCGGAGACGGCGTCGGAGCCGTCGCGCATCGCCTCGGTCTCGCGGTTGGGGCTGGCGACGGAGCCGGCATCCAGGTGGTCGCGGCCGATCACGATGGGCGCCTTCAGCTCGCCCTTCGCCACCATCTCGTTGAAGGCGAGCCCGGCGCGGTGGCGCTGTCCCAGCCCGAGCCAGCAGATGCGCGCCGGCAAGCCCTGGAACTTGATGCGTGCGCGCGCCATGTCGAGCCAGCGGTGGAGATGCGCGTCTTCCGGGAAGAGCGCCTTCACCTTCGCGTCGGTGCGGTAGATGTCCTCGGGATCGCCGGAGAGAGCGACCCAGCGGAACGGCCCCTTGCCTTCGCAGAAGAGCGGGCGGATGTACGCGGGAACGAAACCGGGAAAGTCGAATGCGTCGGCTACCCCCGCGTCCTTCGCGACCTGGCGCAGGTTGTTGCCGTAGTCGAAGGTGGGCACGCCGCGGCGCTTCAGCTCCAGCATCGCGCGCACGTGGACAGCGATGGATTCGCGCGCCGCTTCCTCCACGCCGCGCAGGTCGGCGCGCTGCTCGGCCTCCCAGCGCTCGACGGTCCAACCCAGCGGGAGATACCCGTGGCCGATGTCGTGCGCCGAGGTCTGGTCGGTGAGGAGGTCGGGCTTCACGCCGCGCCGGACGATCTCGGGCAGGATCTCGCCCGCGTTGCCGAGGAGGGCGATCGACAGTGGCGCCTTCGCCTCGCGCACGAGCGCCAGCGCTTCGTCGAGCGAGGCGGCCTGGCGGTCGATGTAGCCGGTGCGAAGGCGCATGTCGATGCGCGACTGGCGGCACTCGATCGCGATCATCGAGGCACCCGCCATGGTCGCCGCGAGCGGCTGCGCGCCGCCCATGCCGCCCAGGCCCGCGGTGAGGATCCACGGTGGTGATTGGGCCCCGGCCTGCGCCGGGGCGACATGCTGGCGCAGCGCCTCCGCGAACGTCTCGTACGTCCCCTGCACGATGCCCTGCGAGCCGATGTAGATCCACGAGCCGGCGGTCATCTGGCCGTACATCATGAGCCCCTTGCGGTCGAGCTCGTGGAAATGCTCCCACGTGGCCCAGTGCGGCACGAGGTTGGAGTTGGCGATGAGCACGCGCGGCGCGTCGGCATGGGTGCGCAGCACCGCGACGGGCTTGCCCGATTGCACCAGCAGCGTCTCGTCGTCGCCGAGGCGCTTCAACGTTTCGAGGATGGCGTCGAAGCACTCCCAGTTGCGCGCGGCGCGCCCGATGCCGCCGTACACGACCAGCTCGGCGGGATTCTCGGCCACGTCGGGATCCAGGTTGTTCTGGAGCATGCGGTACGCGGCTTCGGTGAGCCAGCTGCGGCACGCGAGCTGGTTGCCGCGCGGAGCGCGCACGACGCGGCGCGAATGGCGGCTCGCGGGCGCGGCGGGGTCTCCGATGGAGCGGTGAGTCACGGCGCGAGCCATTGCGAAAGACGATGCGCCATTATGCCCGCCTGCGGGTGCCTCCGGCGCGGCAGTAGAATCTCTCGCATGCAACCGCTCCAAGGCATCAAAGTGCTCGAGCTGGGCCAGCTCATCGCCGGCCCCTTCGCCGGCAAGACGCTCGGCGATTTCGGCGCCGACGTGATCAAGGTCGAGCCGCCCGGCGTGGGCGACCCGCTGCGCAAGTGGCGGCTGCTGCGCGACGGGACCTCGGTGTGGTGGGAGGTGCAGTCGCGCAACAAGCGCTCGGTGTGCCTGGACTTGCGCGCCCCCGAGGGACAGGAGGCCGTGCGCGCGCTCGCCGCCGAGGCCGACGTGCTGATCGAGAACTTCAAGCCCGGCACGCTCGAGGGCTGGGGGCTCGGCTGGGAGCAGCTCCACGCGCTCAATCCGCGCCTCATCATGCTGCGCATCTCGGGCTATGGGCAGACCGGGCCCTACAAGGACCGCCCGGGCTTCGGCGTGATCGGCGAGTCGATGGGCGGGCTTGCGCTATCTCACGGGCGAGCCGGGACGCGTGCCGGTGCGCGTGGGAGTGTCGATCGGCGACACGCTCGCCGCCCTGCACGGCGTGATCGGCGTGCTGATGGCGCTCTATCATCGCGACGCGCGCGGCGGCGTGGGCCAGTACGTGGACGTGGCGCTGTATGAAAGCGTCTTCAACGTGATGGAGAGCCTGCTGCCCGAGTACGACGCGTTCGGTGCGGTGCGCGAGCGCGCGGGCAGCGCGCTGCCGGGCATCGTGCCCTCGAACGCCTACCAGTGCCGCGACGGGAACTACGTGCTGGTGGCCGGCAACGGCGACAGCATCTTCCGCCGCCTGATGGCCGCCATCGGCCGTGCGGACCTGGAAAGCGATCCGGCCCTCGCCCACAACGACGGGCGCGCGCAGCAGACCGCGCGCATCGACGCCGCGATCGAGGCATGGACCATCCGGCACACCCAGGACGAGGTGATCGCCGCGCTGGATGGCGCGAACGTGCCGGTCGGGAAGGATCTACTCGGTCGCCGACATCGCGCGCGACCCGCAGTACCTGGCGCGCGGGATGATCGTCGCGGCCGCAACCGCCGCCGGGACGCCGCTCAACGTGCCGGGCATCGTGCCGAAGCTCTCCGCGACCCCCGGCGCCATCGCGCACCCAGCGCCGCGGCTGGGCGAGCACGATGCCGACATTGCACGCGACGGGTGGCCCGAACGGGCGTAGGCGCTCGCACGTAGGGGCATTCTCGCGCGGCATTGCAGCGATCGCGCGGTCCTTGCATCGGGCCGCGACGACAGCGGATGCCGACACGTCGAACTCGACGCGCGGGGCGGGGTCAGCCCTTGGTGACCATCCGCCATCGCCTCTATCTCCTCGTCGCCGGGGCCTTCCTGCCCCTGATGATCTTCTCGGTCGCGGTCACCTCGTTCTCGTGGTGGCAGCAACGCAACGGTGTCGAGCTGCGCTACCTCGAGCGCGTGCGCGCCGTGACGCTCGCGCTGGACGACGAGCTCGACGAGTCGATCCGCGTGCTGCGCGCGATCGGGGACGATCCGGCGGCCGACGACGTCGGGCGCGAAGTCCTGGCGGCGCGCCTGCGCCGCGCGCTGCGTGCGAACCCGCTCTGGTCCGCCGCCGCGGTAGGCGATTCGGACTGGTCGCACGTCGCCGTGGCGGCGCGCGGTGACGCGGCGGCCGATCCGCCCTCGGTCGACCCCGACATGCTGCGGCGCGCCGTGCAGACCGGCGAGCCCCAGGTCTCCGGCCTGGTCGCCGCGCGCGACGGCGGCTACCAGACGCAGGTGCTGGTCCCCGTCGACGATCGGTTGCTGCTGGTGGCGATCGACGCCGACGCATGGCTCGAGTTCATCAGCCAGTATGCGATCGATCCCGACGCCGCGATGACGCTCGTGGACCAGCACGGCGTCACCATCGCGCGCTCGCCGGACGACGAGCGCTGGGTGGGCAAGCCGCCGGCGCCGCTGGTGGTCCGGAAATCGGCCGCGATGCCCGAGGGGGCGTACCGCGGCGAAGGCCCCGAGGGCCAGGCGTACTACGGGGCGCACAGCCGCTCGGCGCGCTGGGGCTGGACGGTGGCCGCGGGCGTCCCGGCGGCGGTGATCGAGGCGGCGCTGCTCAAGTCGTCACTGCTGCTCGCCGCGGCTGCGTTCCTGTCCATCGGCCTCGCTGCGCTGCTCGCCTTCCACTTCGGGCGCCGCATCCAGCGCTCCATCGCGGGCCTCGGCGCCGCCGCGCGCTCCCTCGCCCACGCCGAGCCGCTGCCGCCGCTTCCCCCCGCGGGGATCGAGGAGGTCGATGCCGTGCAGCTGGCGTTCGAGGAGTCCGATGCGAAGCTGCGCGAGCGCGCAGGAGGCGCTCAACGCGGCGCTGGCGGCGGAGCGCGACGCGCGCCGGGAGGCCGAGCAGGCGAGCCGCGCGAAGGACGAGTTCCTCGCGATGCTGGGCCACGAATTGCGCAATCCCCTGAACGCGATCCAGGGCGCGATGGGCGTGGTGCATCGCGTCGATCCCCGGGGCGCCGAGGCGCGCCATGCGCGCGAGGTGATCGACCGCCAGATGGTGAGCCTGCGCGACCTGGTCGACGACCTGCTCGACGTGGCGCGCGTCACCCGCGGGCGCATCGTGCTCGACCGCAAGCCCGTGGACCTGGCGAAGGTAGCGCGCCGCACGATGATGATGCTCTCGGCCTCGGGCCGCCTCGCGCGCCACCGCATCCATGCCGACTACGGCGAAGCGTGGGTCGAGGGCGACGAGACGCGCCTCGAGCAGGTCGTGACCAACCTGGTGGAGAACGCGGTGAAGTACACGCCCGAGGGCGGCGCCGTCACGCTGCGCGCGCGGTCGCGCGACGGGCGCGCGGTGCTCGAAGTGGAGGATACCGGCATGGGCATCACGACAGCGCTGCTGCCGCGCATCTTCGACCTCTTTACGCAGGAGGAACGCACGCTCGACCGCTCCGAGGGCGGCCTCGGCCTCGGCCTCGCGCTCGTGCGCCGCCTGGTGGAGCTGCACGGCGGCACGATCGAGGCGGCGAGCGCGGGCGTGGGCGAGGGCGCGCGCTTCACCGTGGCGCTACCGGAGATCGCGGCGCCGGCGGAATCGAAGGCCGATGCGCCTGCAGCGGGCGCACACCACGGCAAGCCGCTGCACATCCTCGTGGTTGAAGACAACGAGGACGGCCGCGAGACGCTCGCGATGATGCTCCGGATCAACGGTCACCAGGTCGACGAGGCCGACAGCGGGCCCGGGGGCCTCGCGAGCCTCGAGGCGCAGCATCCGGACATCGCGATCGTCGACATCGGGCTGCCCGGATTCGACGGCTACGAGGTCGCGCGCCGCACCCGCGCCACGCCCGACATCAGCGCCACGCGGCTGGTCGCGCTCACCGGCTACGGGCAGGAGGACGACCGGCGCAACGCGCGCGCGGCCGGCTTCGACTGGTTCCTGGTGAAGCCCGCCGACATGGGCGCGCTCGAGGACATCCTCGCGCGCTTGTGAGGCGATTGGTACCATCCGGAATGGACGAGGTCATCGAGACTGAGCGCCTGCGGCTGCGACCTTTCCGCGGCGAGGACCTGGATGCCTACGCAGCCTTGTGCGCCGACATCGAGGTGATGCGCTACGTCACGGGGGCGGCGCTCTCGCGGGGCGATGCGTGGCGTTCGATCGCCGGCATGCTTGGCCACTGGCAGCTCCTGGGCTACGGCATGTGGGCCGTGGAGCGCAAGTCCGACGGCGTGTTCCTTGGTCGCGCGGGATTCATCAACCCGCCGGGCTGGCCGGGCTTCGAGATCGGCTGGACCTTGGCGCGCGAGCACTGGGGCCATGGCTACGCGAGCGAGGCGGCGCGTGCGGCGTTGGCCTACGCCTTCGAAGTGCTGGGGCGGGAGCGCGCGGTGAGCCTCATTCGCCCCGGCAACGATCGCTCCATCCGCGTGGCCGAGAAGCTGGGCGAGCGGCTCACGGGCGAGGTCGAGATGCTGGGCTCGAAGGCGCTGGTGTACGCGATCGAGTGTGCGGCCCTCATTACGGCTTCGGCGGGCAGCGGCGTCTGCTGATATAGCACGTTGACCCAGCGGCCGTCGCGTTTCCCATAGACCGAGGTCGCCCACACCGGGCTCGGGACCGACACGCCGTTGCAAGTGGTCTTCTGCTCGGCGCGATAGACCAGCAGCGCCGCGTTCTGGCTGATGCGCCGGAAGCGGAACTGCGCGAGCGCGTAGCTATCGACCGTGCAAGCCGTCCCGCCCACGCCTTTCACGACATCGGCTTTTCCAGTGATGCCATAGCCGTGGATCTCGAGGTGGTCGTCGGAAAGGAAATCCGCGAAGAACTTCGCGTCGTGCGCCTTCCATGCGACCCACGAGGCGCGCTCGAGCGCGACGAGGTCGGACTCGAGGGCGTCGGTGGCGGCGGCCGGCGCGGCGAGGGTGAGGATCACGGCGGCAAGGACGATGCGGGCGCAGGACATGGCCGGCTCCGGGGCGCTGGGAGCGCTACGGTAGCAGACGCGAACGCGAGGCGCGCTAACCCGCGGCGTGCCAGAATCGGCGATCGATGAAAGTCCTCGCGAGTCGCCGGCAGCCTCCGTGCGGCCTCCATCAACGCCGCGTTCGTGCAGGGCGGCTGCGCGCCTCGCTCCACCCGGACTCACAGTTTCCGTCTTTCCCGGATTAGGCTCGCTCCCGCCCTCAATCCGGATCGAGGCCGACCGCCGCGGGCGTCGTGGATTTTCGGGCGCGGGTCGCGGAGGCCGACGCGCTCCTCATGGACCTCCGGCGCACGGCATCCCGGGGGCCATGAAGAACGCCTCGACTGGCTGGTGAGCGACGAAGATTCGTCGCTGGAGGAGCTCGGCTGAGCGCAGCCGCGCGCGCGGCGAAGCCTCGAGGCGACTGCACGATCTTACGACGATGTCCGCCACCCTCGTGCGCGAGGCGTCCATCACCATCCCGCTGCTCGGCGCCTGCGTGACGGAGGAGCAGATGATCGCCACGCCCGCGGTCGCGGCGCGCATCCGTGACTCGCTGGCCGCGCTTGCCGCGTTCCTGCGCTCCGGAGCGCTTGCGGGGCCGAGCTTTCCCGTCCGCTGAAGCTGCTGGCCTTTTCGAGCGGGCTTGCCGAATAGCCCGCCGTGGTAGACCATGACCGCGCCCAGGTCGAGGGGCGGGGAGGCCTCCGTGACCGAAGTCGCCGTCGCAACGCCGCGCTCGCAGGAACACCGCAAGGCCGCTGCGCGGGCGGGGCTGCGCTACGTCACCGACGGAGCCGCGGGCATCACGCGCCGGCGCGCGGGCTCGGGCTGGACGTACTTCGAGCCCGACGGCACCCGCATCCGCGACCTCGACAAGCGACAGCGCCTCAACTCGCTCGCCATTCCGCCCGCGTGGACCGACGTGTGGATCTGCCCCGATCCCGACGGCCACATCCAGGCGACCGCCCGCGACGCGCGCGGCCGCAAGCAGTATCGCTACCACGCCGACTACCGCGCCGCGCGCGACCGCTCCAAGTTCCGGCGCATGATCGAGTTCAGCGAGACGCTTCCGCGGCTGCGCGAGAAGATCGAGCGCGACCTGCGCGGCCAGGAGCTCTCGCGCCGCCAGATCATCGCCACCGTGATCCGGCTCCTCGACCGCACGCTCATTCGCGTCGGCAACGACGAGTACGCGCGCCAGAACCGCTCCTTCGGCCTCACGACGCTGCGCCGCCGCCACGTCGAGGTGAAGGGAACGGTGCTGCGCTTCAGCTTCCGGGGCAAGAGCGGCATCGAGCACGACGTCTCGCTCACCGACCGCAAGCTCGCGCGCATCGTGCAGCGCTGCCAGGACCTGCCCGGCACCGAGATCTTCCAGTTCCGGGATTCCTTCGGGCGGCGCCAACCGGTGACCTCGGACGACGTGAACGAGCGCCTGCGCGAGATGAGCGGGCGCGACATCAGCGCGAAGGATTTCCGCACCTGGGGCGGCACGATGCACGCCGCGCTCGCGCTGCGCGCCATGGGAGAAGCCGCGAGCCGCCGCGAGGCCGACCGCAACATCCTGCGCGCCCTGGACGTGGTCGCCGAGCGCCTCGGCAACACGCGCGCAGTGTGCCGCAAGTACTACGTGCATCCGGCCATCATCGAGGCGTACCTGCTGGGCAGGACAGCGGCGTTGCCCGCCGAGGCGCTGTCGCGCGGGGAGCGGCGCGCGCGCGGCCCGGCGGCATTGCGGCACGACGAGATCGCCGTGCTCCAGTTCCTGCACGACGAGCTCGACTGAAACGCGCCGCTCCCGCTCGGGCATAATTCCTCGACCATGCCTCTCGAGGCCGCTATTTCGAGCGCGAGCGCGGCGCCGCCCGTCGCCCCTTCGAACGAGGCCGGTGCGCTCGGCATCTTGCACCTGAAGCGCCTCTGGTCCGCGGCGCTCGCGCAGCGCAGCGGCAGGCTCGTCGAACGCAAGGGCGAGGGCGCCCTCGACGCGCTGGTGATCTACGCGCTCGGCTTCAGCCTCCACCAGGTGTTCGACTACCTGCACGCTGGCGCGCCGACATTCGCCGCATTCGAAGACTGGATCGTCGCGCTGGCCGGGCGTCCGGATCCGCTTCGCATCGCGCGCCTCAACGCCGCCATCGAGGGCCGCCCGCCGCCCGAAGCTGTCCGCCAATGGCTGGACGCGATCGAGGCGAGCGCACCCGTGCTGTCGCCCGCGGACCTGCGCTCCTGGGAGGAGAACGGCTACGTGGTCCTGAAGGACGCCGTGCCCGAGGCCGCGCGGGCGGCGGCCGAAGCGGCGGTGTGGAAGCAAGTCGGCGCCGACGCTGGTGCGCCGGAGTCGTGGTATTCACACGGCGGGCGCCACGGGATCATGGTCGAGCTGATACAGCATCCGGCGCTCGAGGCGAATCGCCGCGCCGCGCGCATCCACAAGGCCTTTGCGCAGCTCTGGGGCACCGCGGACCTGTGGGCCACGGCGGACCGGTGCGGCTTCCACCCGCCCCAGCGCGAGGGCCATCCGTTCCCCGGACCCGACCTGCATTGGGACCTTGATTTCTCCGCGCCGCTCGCCTTCGGAACGCAGGGCATCCTGTACCTCACCGACACGCCGCCCGAGCAGGGCGCGCTCACGCTCGTGCCCGGTTTCCACCGGAGCCTGCCGGCAACTGGCTGGCGGCCCTTCCCGCCGGAGCGGATCCCCAGAAGCAGGACCTGCACGCGTTGGGCTCGATCGCGATCGGCGCGGGCGCGGGCGACATGGTGATCTGGCGCGACGCGCTGCCCCACGGAAGCCGTCCCAACCTGGGAACGCGGCCGCGCCTCGTCCAGTACATCAACCTGTTTCCCGCCGTGCCGGGGCCGCGCGCTTGAGCACCGCAGCCGCCGTGCGCCTGGAAATCGACGACCTCTCGCGGCCCGCGATCCATGCGCTGCTGAACGAGCATCTGCGGAACATGTACGAGCTGTCGCCGCCGGAGAGCGTACATGCGCTCGACCTGGCGAAGCTCCGCAGCCCCGACATCACGTTCTGGAGCGCGTGGGAAGGCTCCGTGCTGCTGGGCTGCGGCGCATTGAAGGAGCTCGATCCGAAGCACGGCGAGGTGAAGTCGATGCGGACGCCCCAAGCGCTGCGGCGCCGGGGCGCGGGGCGCGCCATCCTCGCGCGCATCATCGAGGTCGCCCGCGCGCGGGGCTACGAGCGCCTGAGCCTGGAGACCGGATCGGTGCAGGCCTTCGTCCCGGCGCAGAAGCTGTACGAGAGCTTCGGGTTCGACCATTGCGGACCGTTCGGCGATTACGGCGCGGATCCGAACAGCGTCTTCATGACGCTACGGTTATGACCGGCGCGCAGCCGTCGCTGCGGCAGGCCTTCGCAGCGGACATTCCGGGCATGCAGCATGTCCGGCGCTCGGTGCGCGAGACCGCCTGTTGAGGGTGAGAGAGAGGTGGAGTGGATGAGGATGGGGAGGGGTGGGTGGTGAAGCCGGCCGACACGTGATGCGGCTTCGTGATCGGAACCGTGGGCGCAATCGAGGTGGTGTGCTACGAAGCCGGCGGGATGGGGCGCGTCCGCGAACGACGGATCGCGGGCTCGCGCTTCGCTCTGGGCGGCGCGCTGATCGGGCGGCGCGCCGCCGTGCGGACGGGCTAGCTCTTGTAGAAATAGGGGTCGAGGACGCGCACCGACTCGATGTGGTCGATGGGCAGGTTGTTGCGCTGGGCCACCTCGCGGATCGCGTCGAGGTTCGGTGCGTCGTACACGCACCAAGTCTTGCGCAGATCCTCGCTCACGTACGAATGGACCCAGGTGACGCCTGGGAGAAATTCTTGGCGACCACCGACATGCAGGCTTTCGCGCCTCGGGATTGATGGGGATGTGGAGGCCATCGGGGAAAGAGCGTTGAATGACGAAGCGGGGCATGAGGGTCTCCTTGGACAGTTGGGGTGACAGGAAGAGCCGCGCCGAGCATGATATACGCGGAGCGCGGACGCGCGCCGGTACAGTTACCCGCTTTGGATGCGGGGGGTACCCATTTGGGGGCGAGCAGTCCCTCGCGCGCGGCGATGGCCGCCACTTCGGCGCGCGACTCGCTCCGAGCTTGCCGAGGATCGAGTCAACGTGATGCTCGACGGTGCGCACCGAGCGGAAGAGCTGCTCGGCGATCTCCGAGTTGCGCAGGCCCTGGCAGAGGAGCTCGAGGATTTCCCATTCGCGCGCGGTGAGGCCGCGCGGTTGCGCTGCGTCGAGGCACGCGGGCCGCGCGGCACGCCGCGCACGCCTGATGGCGTAGCTCGCGGCGCAGCGCCTCGGCGGCGGGACGTGCGCCCAGCCGCTCGAAGATCGCGAGCGCCTCGACGCGCGCCTCGGCGGTGCCGTCGGCCGAGCGCGCGCGCCTGCTGGTAGGGGCACTCGCAGCCTGCGCCCACGCGCGTGCCGCCGCGTGCCACTGGCCGGTGATCTGCAGGCGATAGGGCTCGGCGCATTCGGCCGCGCGGCGCGCCCGCCCACCTGCGCGCCACGCCCAGTACGAGAGCTCGCCGACGTGCCAGGGATGGCGGTGGCGGCGCGCAGTTCGAGGCCCGGCGCCGGCTTGGGACGACGTGCGCTCTTGCTGGCCGCGCTGCGCGGCCCATTCGCCGCCAGGGCGCGCACGGGCGCCAAGCGCTGCAGCGTGCCGGTGGGCAGCGCCAGGGCGGACGCCTCGCCGAGTAGCGCCTCGATCTCGGCATCGCCACGCCGTACGCGCGAGGCGCCCCAGCGCGCACAGGGCGGCGAGGCGCGCGAGGCTGGGCTCGCCGCCGCCTCAGCGCTTCGGTGGCGTGGACCTCGGCCTCGTCCAAGCGGCCGAGGTGCAGCTGGCAGAGGGCGAGCCAGGCGAGCGCCTGGTCGCCGTAGAACTGGATGCCGTTCAAGGCCGAGAAGCGGATCGCCGACTGCAGATGCCGCTCGGCGGAGCGCAGGTGGAAGATCTCCACGGAGGCGGAGCCCATCTTGCAATGGGCGCTGGCGACGATGTGCCATGGCCGTGGGCGAGGCGCCAGCTGGATGCCGCGCTCGAGGCAGCCCACCCCGCGCTCGTAGTCGATGAAGAGGAGCGCCGTGCCGACCGTGCTGCTGGCGGCGGCGAGCACCGCGTTGTCGCCCTGGCGCTGCGGCGAGGGCGATCGCTTTCTCGCCCCACTCGACGCTCTTGGGGCAATCGCGGTCGAGGAGCCGCAGCTGCGCCTCGGCGCGATAGGCGTGCGCGAGGCCCGCGTGGTGCGGCAATGCCTCCAGCAGCGCGATGGCGCGGCGGCTGGTGGCGTCGGCGTCTTCGTTGCGCAGCGACGCAGCCATGTTGAGCGCGAGGTGGCTGAAGTTGCGCGCGAGCCGCGGGATGTCCTCGCCGCCCTCGAGCAGCCGCGCGATCTCCTCGCGCGCGTCGACGCCGCGCACAGCCGGTGGCTCGCCTGGGATTCCTCGGCATACGCCTCGAGCAGGCCCACGTGCTCATCGAGCGCGAGGGTGTCGCGATATTCGAGCGCCGCGCGGTAGTGCGCGGCCGCCTCGCGGTGGGCTCCGCGGTAGCGCGCCTCGGCCGCCGCCGCCGGCACGTACGCAAGCACCGCCTGGTGTCGATCGTGATGCGTGGCGTGGTGGGCGAGCCGTGCGGCGTTGGCGCGCGCGCCGCGGCGCGCCAGCACGTCCAGCGCATGGGCATGCAGCGCCTCGGCCACCGGCGGCGAGATCGCCTTCTCGATCGCCACGCGCGCGATCTCGTGGCGGAAGCGCAGCCATGCGCCGTCCACCACGAGCAGGTCGATTCCCGCCTCGATGTCAGCGGCCTCCGGGGCGAGCATCTCGTCCACCAGCCAGCGCTCCACGCGCCCCGGCACGATCGCGGCGAGCTGCACCACCGCGCGCGCCTTCGCGGCGAGGCGGGCGAAGCGCGCGAGCTCGGCGACGGCTTCCGGCGAGAGGGGCGCCAGGTCGATGCGCGTGGTGAGCGTGGCCGGCAGGTCGCCGATCACGGTGCGCAGCGGGTGCGCCGCCGGCAGCTCGTCCTGCCGGAAGGTGACGGCGAGCACGACCTGCGTGCGGTCGATGCGCCGCCCCAGGAAGCGGATGAAGTCGAGCGTCGAGTCGTCGGCCCAGTGCGCGTCCTCGACCACGATCAGCACCGGCCCCAGCGCCTGCAGCTCGCGCATGACCTCGCCGAAGAGCACGCTCGCCTTGACTGCGCCGTCGAGAAGCGGCGCGAAGCGCGCGTTCGCCGAGCGGGCGATGTCGTGCAGGGGGGCCAGCGGATTGGGCACCTGGAGGGCGTCGCACGATTCCCACCACACCGGCCGGGGCGCGCGGCCCTTGGCCACTTCCCGCATGAGCGAGGTCTTGCCGATGCCCGCCTCGCCGGCCACGAGCACGACGCGTCCCACGCCTTCTTCGGCGGCGGCGACGCACGCGCGCAGCCTTTCGACTGCGTCATCGCGTTCGAGCAGTTCCATGGGGGCGGGCGCTCGGCAAATTGACGAAGGCCAGCGTAGCGGATAGCCTCGCGCCGCGAATGACCTATATCGGGCGTTTCGCGCCATCTGTCATTCTCGCCATGCGCAACATCGGCTTCCTGGTCTATAAAGACTTCAACATCCTCGACCTCGCGGGGCCGCTGGCGGCGTTCGACGTGCCCCGGCTCGCGATGCATCCGTCGCCGTACCGCCTGACGACGTTCTCCGAGACGGGCGGCCGCGTCGTGAGCTCCAGCGGGCTTGCGGTGGAGACGGTGAAGCCCCCGCGCCGGCTGGACACCCTGATCGTGGTCGGTGGCAACGGACCGTTCACAGCGCGGCGCACCGCCCCGCTGGTCGAGCTGCTGCAGAAGAGCGCGCGCCAGGCGCGGCGCGTGGCGAGCGTCTGCACGGGGGGGGGGGGGGGGGGGGGGGGGGGGGGGGGGGTGGGGTGGGGGGTGTGGTGGGATGTTGGGGGGGTGAGGGGTGTGTGGTGAGGAGATGGGGAGGGGGAGTAGGGGGGCTGGTGTTAAGGGATGGGGGAACGCAGTTTGCGCTGCTGAGATGCAGCGCACGACGCATGCGCGGCGCCTCGAGTTCGCGCGTGAGCACCTGCACGAGCGCCTCCCGGTCGAGCGGCTGGCCGCGGCGGTGCACGTGAGCGCGCGGCAGTTCAGCCGCCTTCCTGCGCGCCACGGGCGAGACGCCGGCGAAGGCCGTGGAGCGCCTGCGTACCGAGGTCGCGCACACGCGGGTCGCCGACACCACGGCCTCCTTCGAGGTGATCGCGCGCCAGGTCGGGTTCGCCAGCGCCGAGCGCATGCGGCGCGCCTTCCTGCGCCTCTACGGCAAGCCTCCCCAGGCGGTGCGGCGCGTCGCGCGCTGAAAGTGGGGATTTGGGCGGTATAGTTTTTCGCTCCTTGATCACGTCGCCCCATCCCGTCACAATCCGGCCCATCGGAGGCGTGGAGGCGGCCCCAGGTGACGTCCCGGCAGACGCTCTACGAAGTGCTCGGCGTGCCGCGCAACGCGAAGGCGACGGAGATCGCGCTCGCATATCAGCGCCTGCGCACGGCGATGCAGAAGGAGAGCGGCGCGCCCGACCCGCGCCGCGCCGCCATGGCGAAGGTGGCCTACGAGACGCTTTCCAATGCCGAGCGGCGCGCCGAGTACGACGCGACGCTCGAGGACGAGCCGCCGCCGAGGGCGGTGCGCAAGCGCCGGGGCAAGCCGGTCGCGCTCGCGGCCCTGGCGGTCATCGTCGCCGGTGCGGCCGGCTACTGGTTCCTGCTGCGTGCGCCGGCACGTGTGGCGCAGGGGGACAACGCGCTCTCGCCGCACGAGATCGTGCAAGCGGTGGACTCGCACGTGGCGCGCGTAGAGGGCGCGCTCATGTCGGGCGAGGTGCGCGACCTCGGCATGGCCGTGGACGTGGGCGACGCCGAGATGGTCGCGCCGTGCCGCGGGATCGCCGCCGGCATGACGCTCGGCGTGAAGCAGGGCAAGTTCTCCGCGCCGGCCGAGGTCACGCGCTCGAATCCCGGCCTCGATATCTGCACGCTGGGCGTGAAGGCCGCGCGCGCCGGCATCAAGATGCGCACGGGCGTTCCCGGCGCGCAGGAGAAGCTGCAGGCGGTGCTGGTCGGCGCCGGCGGCCACGCCGAGGCCCGGCAGGTGACCGTGGCGCGCGCGAAGGACGCGAAGGGCGCGCTCGAGGTGAGCGCGGCCGCCACGCTGCCTGCCGGCACGCCGATCTTCGACGCGCAGGCGCGGCTGGTTGCGATCGTGGCGGGCGCGACAGCGCCGGGCGGGCGCATCGTGGCGTGGGACGCGGCGCGCATCGCGCAGGCGCGCGGCGCGGGGAGCGGCGCGGAGCCGGCCGCGGCCAGCGCCAAAGCGCCCGTCGAGCCTGCGGCAGCCGCTGCGAAGCCGCCGGCCGAGCCCGCGCGCGTCGCGTCGGAAGCCGCGCAGCCCAACCCGGCGGCGAGCCCGATCGGTCTCGGCGTCGCCGCGCCGCGGACCGCGCGGCACCATGATCGACGAGGGCTTCACGACGCTGTGGAAGGAAGACCCGCGCGGCGGCCTGGTCGAGGTGATGGATCATCCGAAGGCGGGCACGATCGGCGACCCCATCGCCTACTGGACGCGCTGGAAGGGCCGCGACGTGGCGAGCGACCCGCAGACCCATTGCACGGTGACCTTCGGCGCGGACGACGAGATCGTCGCGGACTACGACCAGATCCCGAACACGCGTACGCCCGACGGCTACTGGTACTGCGCGCTCACGCGCTTCCAGGTCGAGCTCGACCAGCTCGCCGAGGGCGACTACACCTTCATCATCTCGGTCGACGGGCAGGACGTCGCCGAGGGCACGACGCGTGTCGAGAAGAAGTTCTGGAATCGCGGCAAGTACGCGTTCATCGTGATCGTGCTGGGCGCCGCGCTCATCTGGTTCGTGCGGCGCAAGCGCGCCCAGGGATAGCAGAGGAAGGAGCCGGCATCGGGCGCGGCGCTGGTCCCTTAGCGCCCGACGAGCGGTTGCGGTACGCTGATTGCAGCGCGTTCGCGAATCGGAGGCCTCCATGAAACTCGTCGCCACTCTCCTCGCCGCGCTGGCCGCGGCGGTCGTTTCGCTGGGCGTTGCCGCGGCCGGCGATCTCGGCAGCGCCGAGGAGGCGCGCGCCCTTCTCGACCGGGCGGTGGCGGCGATGAAGCAGGACAAGGATGCGGCCATCGCCCGCTTCAACCGTGCCGACGGCGGCTTCCGCGATCGCGACCTCTACGTCTTTTGCGCGACGCCGGACGGCAACACCGTCGCGCATCCCACGCACGTCGGCTCCAACCTGCGGGAGCTGAAGGACAAACGCGGCAAGGCCTTCGGCGCGGAGATGTTCGACGTGGCCGAGGAGGGCAAGGTCAAGGAAGTGACGTACATGTGGCCCAAGCCGGGCAGCGACGAACCGGTCGAGAAGGTGACCTACGTGACGCGGGTCGCCGGCCAGGTCTGCGGCGTGGGCTACTACAAGTAACGGCGCGTAGGCCGCAACAAAATGAAACGCGCGGGCGGCGCCCGCTCGGCGATGATCGCGGGCGAAGGAGGATCCCATGCGCCCCACCTGCCTGCTGATGGCCGCCGCGGCGTTCGCGGCGGCATGCGCCGCCCCCGGCGGCACGAGCACCGCGCCCGCCGCATCCACCATGCCCACCGCATCCAATGCCGACCTGAAGCGCGAGGTGACCGAGACCGAGCGCGCGTTCGCGAAGACCATGGCCGACCGCGACCACGCCGCGTTCGGCCGTTTCCTCTCCGAGGAGGCGGTGTTCTTCTCGGGGCAAGCGGCGCTGCGCGGCAAGGAAGCGGTGACGCGCCACTGGGCGCGCTTCTACGAGAAGCCGCAGGCGCCGTTTTCCTGGGAGCCCGAGCAGGTCGAGGTGCTCGATTCGGGCACCCTCGCGCTCTCGAGCGGCCCGGTGCGCGACCCCCACGGCAAGCTGATCGCGCGCTTCAGCTCGATCTGGCGGCGCGAGGCGCCGGGCGAGTGGCGCATCGTCTTCGACAAGGGCAGCGAAGTGTGCGAATGAAAAGAACCGCCGTGCTCTCCTCGGACCGGCCGTAAAAGGCGTAGGCTACGCAAGCTTCCCCCCGCGCGTGGATGAAACCTGCGCGGCGGGCTGTTCATGCGAATGTTTTACCCATTCTGACGGAGAACAATGCTATGAAGACGCTTCCGCGCAATTTCGCACTCCTGGCCGGTGCCATGCTCCTCGCGAGCTGCTCGACCATGCACAACATGATGGGCGGGGGCAGCGTCAAGCTGACCGCCGCGAACGAGGTCCCCGCCAGCAGCTCCTCGGCGGAAGGCAGTGGCTCGGTGATGATCGGCGAGGACCATTCGGTCAAGGCCGACATCACGGTGACGGGAATGACCGCCACGGCCGCCCATATCCACGAAGGTGCGATGGGCGCCAACGGCAAGGTCATCGTGCCGCTCACCAAGGAAGGCGACAACCACTTCGTCTCGCCGGCCGGCGCGAAGCTCACGCAAGAGCAGTACGACGCGTACAAGGCCGGCAATCTCTACGTGAACGTCCACAGCGCCGCGCATCCCGGTGGCGAGGTACGCGCGCAGCTCAAACCCTGAGCTGAGCGGTCCGGCCCGCTGCATCCCGGCGGGCCCGGCGCCTCCCCGCGCGCTACACTCTCGCGCGTGGAGGTGCCTTGAATGGACGAGTCGCAGCGTCCCCTGGACCTGGCGGCGTATTTCGAGCGCATAGGCTTCGGAGGGCGTGCGTCCCCGAGGCTGGAAACGCTCGCGGCGCTGCACGCGTGCCATGCCGAGGCGATCCCGTTCGAGAACCTCGCGCCCTTCCTCGGGGAGCCGGTGCGGCTCGACCGCGCCTCGCTGCAGGAAAAGCTCGTGCTGCGACGGCGCGGCGGCTGGTGCTTCGAGCACAACCTGCTCTTCGCGCAGGTCCTGGAGGCAATCGGGTTCCCGGTCCGCCGCCTGGCCGCGCGCGTGCGCTGGAACGTTCCCGCGGGCGTCGTCACGTCGCGCAGCCACATGCTGATGCAGGTCACGGTGGAAGGCGAGCCGTGGATCGCGGACGTGGGTTTCGGCGGGCAGACGCTCACGGCGCCGCTGCGCCTCGTGGCCGGCATCGAGCAGCCCACGCCCCACGAGAGCTGCCGGCTGCGCCCCGAAGGCTCCGGCTTCGTGCTCGAGGCGCACATGCCCGAGGGCTGGCAGGCGCTCTACTTCTTCGAGCTGCACGAGCAGCAGCTCGCCGACTACGAGGTGAGCAACTGGTACCTCGCGCATCATCCGCAGTCGCAGTTCGTGAACGGCATCGTCGCCGCGCGCGCTGGCCCGGACCGCCGCCACACCCTGCGCAACACCCGCTATGCCATCCATCATCGCGGCGGGGCCACCGAGCGCCGCGAGATCGCGAGCGTGGCCGAGTTCCGCGACGTGCTTGCCGGCGACCTGCGCATTGCGCTGCCCGACCATCCGCGGCTGGACGAGCGGCTCGCTGTCCTCCTCAGCGCGCCGTGATTCCCGCGGCTTCGACGAAAGCGCCCGCGCGCACGAGGGGCGTGACGGCCTCGATGTCGAGGGCGAGGTAGCGGTCGCCATCGAGGTGCGGGGCGACGGCGCGAATCGCGGCGTGCGCCGCCCTCGAGCGCGTCCGAGGAGCGCAGCGGCCGGCGGAAGTCGATGCCCTGGGCGGCGGCGAGGAGCTCGATCGCGACGATCGCCGCGGTGTTGTCCGCCATGTCCGAGAGCCGGCGCGCGGCGAAGGTGGCCATGGAGACGTGGTCCTCCTGGTTCGCCGACGTGGGCAGCGAGTCGACGCTCGCGGGGTGCGCGAGGGACTTGTTCTCCGAGGCGAGGGCGGCCGCGGTGACGTGCGCGATCATGAAGCCCGAGTTCACCCCCGAGGCGGAAGTGAGGAACGGCGGCAGCCCGCTGATGGTCGCGTCGATGAGGAGCGCGATGCGCCGCTCCGCGAGCGCGCCGATCTCCGCGATGGCGAGTGCCAGCTGGTCGGCGGCGAAGGCTACCGGCTCGGCGTGGAAATTTCCGCCCGAAAGCGACTCGCCGCTCTCAGGCAAATACGAGCGGATTGTCGGTGACGCCGTTGGCTTCGATGAGGAGTGTGGCCGCGGCCGCGTTCATCACGTCCAGGCATGCGCCCATGACTTGCGGCTGGCAGCGCAGGCTGTACGGGTCCTGCACCTTGTCGTCGCCGGTGAGGTGCGAGGCGCGGATGGCGCTGCCCGCGAGGAGCCTCCGGTACGCCACGGCGGCCTGGATCTGCCCCGCGTGACCGCGCAGCGCGTGGATGCGCGCGTCGAATGGCGTGTCGCTGCCCATGGCGGCGTCCACCGACATCGCGCCCGCGACCACCGCGGCCGCGAACACGTTCTCGGCTGCGAAGAGGCCGTGCAGCGCGAGCGCCGTCGACACTTGCGTGCCGTTGAGGAGCGCCAGGCCCTCCTTGGGCGCGAGGGTGAGCGGCGCTGAGCCCCGCGATGCGCAGCGCCTCGGCGGCGGCGACCTCGGCGCCCCGATACCGCGCGCGCCCGAGCCCGAGCAGCACCGCGGCCATGTGCGCGAGCGGCGCGAGATCTCCCGAGGCGCCCACGGAGCCCTTCGACGGAATGCACGGATACACCTCGGCATCGAGGAGCGCCACCAGCGCATCCACCAGCAGCGGGCGCACGCCGGAATAGCCGCGCGCGAGGCTCGCCACCTTGAGCAGCATCACCAGGCGCACGACCTCGTCCGGGAGCAATGCGCCCACGCCGACGCTGTGCGAGAGCACGAGGTTCCTCTGCAGCAGCTCGAGCTGGTCGGCGGGAATGTGCTCGCGCGCGAGCTTGCCGAAGCCGGTGTTGATGCCGTAGACGGGATCGCCGCCGCGCACGATGCGCGCCACGGCTTCGGCGCCCGCAGCCATGCGCGCTCGCGCGGCGGGGTCCAGCTCGACACGCTCGCGGGAGCCTTCGAACGCGTGGAGCTGGGCGAGCGTGAGGCTGCCCGGGACGAGTCGCACTTAGCGTGGGGGATGGAAGCGGGTCGCCATTATCGCAACAGCAGCGCGGCGAGCGCCACTACCACGAGGAGCAGAGCCATCCATCCGATCCAGTTCCAGGTGCGCGGGTCGTGGAGCACCGCGCTCTCCTCGAGCTCCTCGAGCACGCTTTCCTCGCGCGCCGTCGCGCTGTCCGCGGGGGCCAGCCCGCGCTCGAAGGCGGCGAAGAAATCGTCGGCGAGCTTGAGCGCCGCCGAGTCCACCAGGCGCTGCCCGACCTGCGCGATGCGCCCGCCGATCTGCGCGTTCACCGCGTAGGAGAGGAGGGTGGCGGCTCCCTCGTCGGCGAGTGTCACCTGCGCGCTGCCCTTCGCGAAGCCGGCCGCGCCGCCCTGGCCTTCGAAGCGCAGCGTGTAGCCCTCGGGCGGCATGACGTCCTCGAGCTTCAGGTTGCCGGTGAACTTGGCGCGCACCGGCCCCAGCGCCGCGACCACCGCCACGCGATAGGTGTCGTCGCCGGTGCGCTCGATGGATTCGCAGCCGGGAATCGCCGCGCGCAGCCGTTCCGGGTCGTTCAGCGCGCGCCACGCCTGCGTGCGCGGCACCGGCAAGCGGCGTTCGCCCTTGAGCTCCATGTCAGCGCGGCAGCTGCGCGGCGAGCTCGCGCAGCGATTCGATGTTGTGCATGGGGACGAACGCATCGACGTGGGGCAGCATCGAGGCGATGCCCGAAGCCTGGGGCTGGAAGCCGGCGTAGCGCAGCAGGGGATTCAGCCAGACCAGCCGGTGGCAGGCGCGGTGCAGGCGCTGCATCTCGGCCGCGAGCCCGTGGGCGTCGTCGCGATCCAGGCCGTCGGTGACCAGCAGCACGGCTGCGTTCTGCGCGAGGAGGCGCCGCGCCCAGCGGAAATTGAACTCGCGCAGGCAGGCGCCGATGCGCGTGCCGCCGGCCCAGTCGCTCGCGGCGGCGCCGACCCGCGCGAGCGCCTCGTCCACGTCGCGGTCGCGCAGCGGGCGGGTGACGTTGGTGAGCCGCGTGCCGAACACGAACGTCGCCACCTTTTCGCGGTCGCGGGTGAGGGCATGCATGAAGTGCAGGAACATGCGCGTGTAGCGGTGCATCGAGCCGGAAATGTCGCACAGCACGACGATGGGCGGGGGCTTCACGCGCCGCTCGCGGCGCACCACTGTCGTGATCTCGCCGCCGCTCCTGCGCCATGCGCCGCATCGTGCCGGCGAGGTCGATGGCCGTGCCGCGGCGCGACGGGGCGTAGCGGCGCGTGCGCACCTCGGGCACCGGCAGCCGCAGCCCGGCCACCATGCGCCGCGCGATGGCCCATTCCTCGCTCGTCATGCGCTCGAAGTCGAGGCCGCGCAGGCGTTCGTCGGCGGAGAAGGTGAGCGTGGCGTCGACCGTCACCTCGGGCGGCGCTTCGCGCGGGCCGCGGCATGCCTTCGCGCGCCGGGTTGAGCGCCTCGGAAAGCCGCCCGCCCGAATCCGCGCGCGGCGTGCGCCCCTCCACCTTCGGCAGCAACAGAGCGCGCATGCGCTCCTCGATGGCCGGATCGCGCCAGAAGCGCTCGAACGCCTCGTCGAAGAGCGCCTGCTGCTCGTGGCGCGTGACGAAGAGCGTGGCGAGCGTGGCGTGCCAGTCCGCGCGGCGCGCGAGGCCGGTGCGCGGGAGCACGCGCACGGCGTCCATCACCTTGTCGGTGCCGATGGGGACGCCGGTGGCACGCAGCACGCGCGCGAAGTGCACCACGTTCTCCGCGAGCCTGCCGGTGCGCGGCGCGGCGATGGCGATCATGCCGTGAGCCGCGCCTTCACGTCGGAGAGCAGCGCCGTGATCTCCTCGCGCGGCAGGCGCTGCAGGTCGTCCTGGTACTTGAGGAGCGCGCCCAGCGTGTCGCTCACCGTGTCGGGATCGAGCGCGATGGCGTCGAGCGCCAGCAGTGCCCGCGTCCAGTCGATGGTCTCGGCCACGCCCGGCGCCTTGTAGAGGTCCATCCCGCGCAGGCGCTGCACGAACGCCACCACCTCGCGCGACAGGCGCTCGGCCGCGCCGGGCGCCTTGCGCTTGAGGATCTCCAGCTCGCGCGCGGCATCGGGATAGTCCACCCAATGGTAGAGGCAGCGGCGCTTGATGGCGTCGTGGATCTCGCGGGTGCGGTTGGACGTGACGACCACGATGGGCGGATGGGCCGCGCGCACCACGCCCAGCTCCGGGATGGTCACCTGGAAATCCGACAGCACTTCCAGCAGGTAGGCCTCGAACGGCTCGTCGGCGCGGTCCAGCTCGTCGATGAGCAGCACGGCCGGCTTGCCGTCGGGCGCGCGCCTCGAGCGCCTGCAGGATGGGGCGCTTCACCAGGTACTCGGCGGAAAAGAGGTCGCGCTCGAGCGCTTGCGACTTCGCGGTGCCCGCGGCCTCGGCGAGCCGGATCGCCATCATCTGGCGCTGCACGTTCCATTCGTACACCGCGCTCGCGACGTCCAGGCCTTCATAGCACTGCAAACGGATGAGGCGCCGCCCGAGGCCCGCGGCGAGCGCCTTGGCGAGCTCGGTCTTGCCCACGCCCGCCTCGCCTTCGAGGAACAGCGGCCGCCCCAGCTCGAGCGCGAGGAAGACGGCGGTGGCCAACCTGCGCTCGGCGACGTAGTCGGCGCGCGCGAGCAGCTCGCCCGCGGCGTCGATCGAATCGATGGAGCCGGGCTCCATTTTCATGTCCATGAAAGCGGAGCCCGGCGCCCGGGGCTCAGGCCGCGGCGACGGCGCGCCGCGCCAGCACGTTCACGAGGTGGGCGCGGTACTCGGCGCTCGCGTGCAGGTCCGATTGCAGATCCGCGGCGGGTACGCTCACCGCTTCGATGGCCTTCACCGACCAGTCGCGCGCCAGGGCCTGCTCCAGCGCCTTCGCGCGGAACACCCCCCGGTTGCCCGCGCCCGTGATGGCCACGCGCACGCCCTGGGCGGTCTGCGCCACGAACACGCCCACGATCGCGAAGCGCGACGCGGGGTTGCGGAACTTCTGGTAGGCCGCGCGCTTGGGCACCGGGAACGTCACCGACACGATGAGCTCGCCGGGTGCCAGCGCCGTCTCGAAGAGTCCCTTGAAGAACTCGTCGGCCGCGATCTGGCGCCGGTCGGTGTTGACGGTGGCGCCGAGGCCCAGCACCGCGGCGGGGTAGTCGGCCGCGGGATCGTCGTTGGCGAGCGAGCCGCCGAGCGTGCCGCGGTTGCGCACCTGGCGGTCGCCGATCATGCCGGCGAGCGCGGCGAGCGCGGGGATGCGCGCGCCGAGCTCGACCGAGGCAGCGACCTCGGCATGCTTCGCCATCGCGCCGATGGTGACCGCATTGCCCTCGACCTTGATGCCGCGCAGGTCGGGGACCTGGGCGAGGTCGATGAGGTCGGAGGGCGCCGCGAGCCCCAGCTTCATGGTGGCGAGCAGCGACTGCCCGCCCGCGAGGTACTTGCCGTCGGGCTTGTCCTTCGCGGTGCCGGTGGCGCGCTCGACGGTGGCGGGATCGTGATAGCCGAAGGATTGCATGGTCAGGTCCTCGATTTGGCGGAGCGCAGCGCTTTCCACACGCGCTCGGGGGTGGCGGGCATCTCGACGTCCTTGGCGCCCACCGCGTCGCAGATGGCGTTCATCACCGCCGCCGGCGCGCCGATGGCGCCGGCCTCGCCGCAGCCCTTCACGCCGAGCGGGTTGTGGGTGCAGGGCGTGACGCGCGTGTCGACCTTGAACGACGGCAGGTCGGCGGCGCGCGGCATGGCGTAGTCCATGTACGAGCCGGTGAGGAGCTGCCCGGTCTGGCGGTCGTACACGCAGCCCTCGAGCAGCGCCTGGCCGATGCCCTGCGCGAGCCCGCCGTGCACCTGGCCCTCGACGATCATCGGGTTGATGATGTTGCCGAAGTCGTCGCACGCGGTGAAGGCGGCGATCTTCGTCTCGCCGGTCTCCGGGTCGATTTCCACCTCGCAGATGTGGGTGCCCGCGGGGTAGGTGAAGTTGGTGGGGTCGTAGAACGCGGTCTCGTCCAGGCCCGGCTCGAGCTTGTCGAGCGGGTAGTTGTGCGGCACGTACGCGGTGAGCGCCACCTGCGCGAAGGGCACGTTCTTGTCGGTTCCCTTCACCGTGAACTTGCCGTCCTCGAACTCCACGTCCGTGTCGCTCACCTCCATCAGGTGCGCGGCGATCTTGCGGCCCTTGGCGACGATCTTGTCGACCGCCTTCATGATCGCCGTGCCGCCGACGGAGATCGAGCGCGAGCCGTAGGTGCCCATGCCGAACGGGATGCGCCCGGTGTCGCCGTGCACCACGTCGACGTCGTCCACGCCGATGCCGAGCCGGTCCGCGACCACCTGCGCGAACGTGGTCTCGTGGCCCTGGCCGTGGCTGTGCGAGCCGGTGAACACGGTGACCTTGCCGGTGGGATGCACGCGCACCTCGCCCGCCTCGAAGAGGCCGGCGCGCGCGCCGAGCGCGCCCGCGACGTTGGAGGGCGCGAGGCCGCACGCCTCGATGTACGACGCGTAGCCCAGGCCGCGCAGCTTGCCGCGCTTCGCGGCTTCCTCCCGGCGCTGCGGGAATCCGGCGACGTCGGCGAGCTTCATCGCGCCTTCGAGGCACGCGTCGTAGTCGCCCGTGTCGTAGGTGAGGGCGACGGGAGTGGATACGGAAACGCGCGGATGAAGTTGCGCCGGCGGATCTCGTCCTGCGCGATCTTCATCTCGCGCGCGGCCGTGGCCACGATGCGCTCGACGACGTAGGTGGCCTCGGGCCGGCCCGCGCCGCGATAGGCGTCCACCGGGGAGGTGTTGGTGAACACCGCGGTCACCTGGCAGTAGATCTTCGGCGTGGTGTACTGGCCCGCGAGCAGCGTTGCGTACAGGATGGTGGGGATGCAGGAAGCGAACGTGGAGAGGTAGGCGCCCATCGCCGCCTGCGTGTCCACGCGCAGCGCCAGGAACTTGCCTTCGCTGTCGAGTGCCAGCTCGGCCTTGGTCACGTGGTCGCGCCCGTGCGCGTCGGACAGGAAGGATTCGCTGCGCTCCGCGGTCCACTTGATGGGGCGGCCGATGAGCTTCGCGGCCCACACGCACACCGTCTCCTCGGCGTAGAGGTAGATCTTGGAGCCGAAGCCGCCGCCGACGTCGGGCGCGATCACGCGCACCTTGTGCTCCGGCAGCCCGAGCACGAACGCCGTCATCAGCAGGCGCTCGACGTGCGGGTTCTGGTTGGAGACGTAGAGCGTGTACGAGTCGTCGGCGCGCGCGTACGCGGCGTTGCAGGCGCGCGGCTCGATGGCGTTGGGGATCAGCCGGTTGTTCACGAACTCGAGCGTGGTCACGTGCGCGGCCTGCGCGAAGGCGGCGTCCACGCGCCGCCTTGTCGCCCAGCGCCCAGACGTAGCAGACGTTGTCCGGCGCCTCGTCGTGCACCGCGGGCGCTCCCTTGGCGAGCGCGTCGCGCACGTCCACCACCGCGGGCAGCGGCTCGTAGTCCACGTCCACCAGCGCCGCGGCTTCCCGGGCCTGCGTCGAGCGTCTCGGCGACGACGATGGCGACGGCATCGCCCACGTAGCGCACCTTGCCCTGGGCGAGGATCGGATGCTTGGGCTCCTTCATCGGCTTGCCGTCGGATGCCGGTGATGAGCCAGCCGCAGGGCAGCCCGCCCACGGTGGGCGGCACGTCGGCGCCGGTGTAGACGCCGAGCACGCCGGGCGCGGCGCTTCGCCGCATCGGTCTTGATCGACTTGATGCGCGCGTGCGCGTGCGGCGAGCGCACGAACACCGCGTAGCTCTGGTTGGGCAGGTTGACGTCGTCGGTGTACTGGCCGGCGCCGGTGAGGAAGCGCGCGTCTTCCTTGCGCTCGATGCGCGCGCCGATGGGGCCGGACGGTTTCGCCGCGGGCTTCGTCGCCGCGGGCGCCTTTTCGCGAACGGTGGTGTCGCTCATGGTGCCTCCTCAGGCCGTCATTTCCGCGAGGCCTTCCTGCACCGCCTTCACGATGTTGTGGTAGCCGGTGCAGCGGCAGAAGTTGCCGTCGAGCGCCTCGCGGATCTGCGCCTCGTTGGGATGCTTGTTCTGCTCCGCGAGTCCGACGGCGCGCCATCACCATGCCCGGCGTGCAGAACCCGCACTGCAGGCCGTGGTACTTGCTGGAACGCGGCCTGCATCGGGTGCAGCTCGCCTTGGTCGCGAGGCCCTCGATGGTGGTGATCGTCGGCGCCCTTGGCCTGATCGCCAGCATGTTGCAGCACTTCACGGGCTTGCCGTCGACCAGCACCGTGCAGGCGCCGCATTGCGCGGTGTCGCAGCCGACGTGGGTGCCGGTGAGCTGCAGGTGCTCGCGCAGCAGCTCGACCAGCAGCGTGCGGGGCTCGACCTCGGTGGTGACGGGCTTGCCGTTCACCGTGAGGGAAACGGGGATCTTCATCGACACTCCTCCTGCAAGGGGATTCGAAAGATGCTGGGAAGCCGCGATCGCGGGTATGCCAAAAACTCTACTCCGAAAAGCGCGCCGTGCAAGGCCCCCGCCGCGCTCGCCTCCATCATGCCGCCAGCCTGCGCACGAGGACCGCGAATTCCCCCGGCAGGTCGCGCACCTGGCTCACCCGGAAGCGCCGCTCGATGTGCGGCAGCCACCACGACTTGGGCTGCTGGATCAGGTGGGCGTTGCGCCCGTCGGCGAGCACCCGCTCGGCGGGGCGCGTGGCGACGAGGAAGAGGCCGGCGTTGCGGGTCACGCGCTTGAGGTCGTCCAGGACCTCGTCCAGGCACTCCGGCTCGACGTGCTCGAGCACGTCGGTGCACACCACGATCTCGGCCGGCTCCGGCGGCGCGTCGAGCCCCGGGATGCACGGGTCGTAGTTCGCGATCGGGAATCCGAGGTGGCCCTCGAGCGTGCGCTGGCCGCAGCCGTAGTCGAGGATGTCGCGCGTGCGGAGCTCCTCGCAGAGCGCCAGCACCGGCTGCACCCAGCGCCCGCCGGACATGCCGAAGGTGCCGGTCGCGTGCAGCAGGCGGTTCTGGACGACGTATTCCGGCGTGATCTTCAAGTCAGTAGACTGCGCGCCCGCCCGAGAGGTCGAACACGGCGCCGGTGGAGAACGAGCACTCCTCGGTGCAGAGCCACGCCACCAGCGCCGCGATCTCTTCCACCTGCCCGAAGCGTCCCATGGGGATCTTGGAGAGCATGAAGTCGATGTGGGCCTGCGTCATCTGGGCGAACATGCCGGTCTTCACGGCGGCGGGGGTCACGCAGTTCACGCGGATCCCGGTCTTCGCGAGCTCCTTGCCCAGGCTCTTGGTGAGCGAACCACGCCGGCCTTCGAGGCGCTGTAGGCGCTCGCGTTGGGATTGCCCTCCTTGCCCGCGATGGAGGCGATGTTCACGATGCGCCCGTAATCCTTCCCCATCATGTGCGGGACGAGCGCCTTGTTGCAGACGAAGACTCCGGTGAGGTTGATGTCCAGCACCTGCTTCCACTCGGCCACCGGGTAGTCCCAGGTCGCGAGGTTGGGGCCGGTGATGCCCGCGCTGCACACCAGGATGTCCACTCCGCCCAGCTCGCGCACGGTCTCGTCGCGGGCGAGGCCGACGTCGGTCTCGTCGCTCGCGTCCACGCGCACCGTGTGCGTGACAGCGCCGAGCGCCTTCGCGCCCTCGGCGAGCGCGCGGGAGTCGCGGTCCCAGAGGCTCACGCGCGCGCCCGACGCGGCGAGGCGCTGCGCCACGGCCAATCCGATGCCGGCCGCACCGCCGGTGACGACCGCGGTGCGCCCCTTGAGGTCGAGTATGTTCATGGTCCGTTATTGGCCCAAGGTCTTACGGACGCCGCCGGATCGCTGGAGTATCGTCGGCCGGCAATCGCGAGATTAACATGCCGAAAACGCCATCCAGAATTGCGGTCCTCGCCATCGCGTTTCTGCTCGGCGCGGAGCCCGCATGGACGCAGCAGGCCGCTACACCCGCAGCGGCTCCGGCGACTTCGGCCGCCGCCGGCGCGCCCGCCTCGCAGGAAGACCTCGACCGCCTGCTCGCTCCCATCGCCCTCTATCCCGATCCGCTGATCGCGCAGATCCTCATGGCCTCCACGTATCCGCTGGAGGTGGTCCTCGCCGCGCGCTGGTCGAAGGAGAATCCGGGCGTCACCGGCAAGGCGCTCGAAGACGCGATGCAGAAGCAGGAGTGGGATCCGGCCGTGAAGTCGCTCGCCGCGGTGCCGCAGGTGTTGAAGCAGATGAACGACAACCTCCCCTGGATGCAGAAGCTGGGCGACGCGGTGCTCGCCGACCAGGCGCGCGTCCTGGAGACCGTGCAGTCCCTGCGCACCAAGGCGCAGGCCGCGGGCACGCTCAAGACCACGGCCGAGCAGACCGTGCGCACCGAGACCCAGGAGAGCAAGACCGTCATCGTCATCGAGCCCGCGCAGCCCGGTACGGTCTACGTTCCCACCTACGACCCGTATTACGCGTACGGCCCATGGTGGTATTCGTACCCGCCGTACTCCATGTATCCGTACGGCTACTACTACGCGCCGGGCCTGGCGTTCGCCACCGGAATCCTCGTCGGCGCCGCCATCTGGGGCGGCATCGGCTGGGGCGGCGGCGGCGTCTACATCAACCACAACAGCTTCAACAACTTCAACCGCAGCAACATCGGCAACGGCAACGGCAGCGGCCGATGGAACCACGCTGCCGAACATCGCCGCGGAGTGGCCTACGGCGACAACAAGGTGGCGCAGCGCTACAACCGCGGGAGCGACGCGCGCGCGGTCCAGTCACGCGAGCAGTTCCGTGCCCGGGCGGACCAGGGCCGGGCGCAGCTGGGCTCGATGGACCGCGCCCAGTTGCAGAGCCAGCTCGGCAACCGCGGTGGGCAAGGCGCGCGCGCGGGCGGCGGCGATCTTCGGGAACCGGGGAAGCAGCGGCAATCTCGGCGGGCGCACGGGCGCCAGCGTGAGCACGCGGCCTTCCGCCAGCGCGGGCAGCCGCGACTTCGGATCGCGCAGCAGCAGCGGTTTCGCGGGAGCCGGGGCGGGCCAGTCGAGCCGGGCGGCGAGCAGCCGCGGTAGCTCCAGCCGCGGTTCGATGGGCGGCGGGTCCCGCGGCGGCGGTGGCCGCGGCGGCGGGCGGCGCTGATCCCATGCCCCCGTCGACTGGATCGGAAAAGGCGCGGACATGAACATCAGGTGGTGGATGGCGATCGCAATCGCCCTGGCTCCGGTGGCGTTCGGCTTGCCGCAAGCCTCGGCGCAGGACAAGAAGGCGCCCGCGCCGAGCGCGGCCCCGAAGGCGGCTGCCCAACGCACGTTCGACACGCCCGAGGCGGCCGCGGCGGCGCTCGTCGATGCCGTGCGCGCCGGAAAGCGCGACGCGGTCCTCCACGTGGTCGGCCCGACCTCCAGGAACTGGCTGGTGACGGAGGACGATGTCGCAGATCGTGGCGAGGGACTCGTGTTTCTCGCCGCCTACGATCGCAAGAGCGCCGTGACGATGAAGGGCGACGACCGCGCGGTGCTCACGGTGGGCGACGACGACTGGGAATTCCCGGCGCCGATCGTGCGCAACAAGGCCGGCCGCTGGGCGTTCGACCCGGCCGCGGGGCACGAGGAGATCCTCAACCGCCGCGTCGGCCGCAACGAGCTGGACACGATCCAGACGCTGCTCGCCATCGTGGACGCGCAGCGCGAGTACGCGGCGACCGACCCGAACGGCGATGGCCTGCCCGACTACGCGGCGCGCTTCGCATCCTCGCCCGGCAAGAAGGACGGCCTCTATTGGGAAGCGGGCGAGGGCGCAGCCCAGAGTCCCATGGGGCCGCTGGTGGTCAAGGCGGTCCGCGAGGGCTATGGGGCGAAAGTGCATGCCGGCAAGCTGGAGCCATACCACGGCTATATCTTCCGCATGCTCACCGCCCAGGGCAAGGACGCGCCGGGCGGCGCCTATGACTACATGGTGAGCGGCCATCTCTTCGGGGGCTTCGGCGTGCTCGCGTATCCGAGCGCCTACGGGATCACCGGCGTGAAGACGTTCGTGGTGAATCACGACGGCGTGGTCTACGAGAAAGACCTCGGCGCCTCGACCACGGCGCAGGCGGAGAAGATCCACCGCTTCGATCCCGGCCCGGGCTGGTCGAAGGTGCCGTAGCCCCGCCGTCGGGCCTCCAATTGGCCTGACCACTTGACCACCCTCGGCAGGCCGCATAATCTGCGGTGAAACGCGAGGGCCCCGTGCGAGGCGCCTCGTCCACGAGGAGAGTCCCGCGCATGGCCAGCCGCAAACGCCGTCGCAGCCAGGAGTGGTTCGGGCGCGAGGGCAAGATGGGCTTCATCTATCGCGGGTGGGTGAAGAACCGCGGCGTCCCCCAGGACCAGTTCGACGGCCGGCCGGTCATCGGCATCTGCAACACCTATTCCGAGCTCACGCCCTGCAACTCGCATTTCCGCACGCTCGCCGAGCACGTGAAGCTGGGCGTGCTGGACGCGGGCGGCTTCCCGCTCGAGTTCCCGGTGATGTCCCTGGGCGAGACGCTGCTGCGTCCCACGGCGATGCTCTACCGCAACCTCGCCAGCATGGACGTCGAGGAGTCGATCCGCGGCAACCCGCTCGACGGCGTCGTGCTGCTCATGGGCTGCGACAAGACCACGCCCTCCCTCGCTGATGGGCGCGTCGAGCGTGGACCTGCCCACCATCGGCGTCTCCGGCGGGCCGATGCTCTACGGCTGGTGCCGCGGCGAGCGCGTCGGCTCGGGCACCAACGTGTGGCCGCTCGAGGCGGAGCTGCGCGCCGGGCAGATCACGCTCGACGAATTCCACGAGGCCGAGAGCTGCATCCACCGCTCCCACGGCCACTGCATGACCATGGGCACCGCCTCGACCATGGCCGCGATGGTCGAGGCGCTCGGGCTGGGGCTTCCGGGCAACGCCGCCTTCCCGGCGGTCGACGCGCGGCGCAACGTGATCGCGCGCATGGCGGGACGCCGCATCGTCGAGATGGTGAAGGAGGACCTCAAGCTCTCGAAGCTCCTCACGCGCGCGGCGTTCGAGAACGCCATCCGCGTGAACGCGGCGATCGGCGGCTCGACCAACGCGGTGATCCACCTCATCGCGATCGCGCGGCGCATCGGCGTGGAGCTCGACCTCGACGACTGGGACCAGCTCGGGCGCGGCGTGCACACGCTCGTGAACCTGATGCCCAACGGCAAGTACCTGATGGAGGACTTCTGCTACGCGGGCGGGCTGCCGGTGGTGATCCGCGAGCTGGGCGAGCAGGGACTGCTGCACAAGGACGCGCTCACCGCGAACGGCGCCACGATCTGGGAGAACAACAAGGACGCGCGCAACGACAATCCCGAGGTGATCACCCCGTTCAAGAAGCCGTTCAAGCGCGACACCGGCATCGCGGTGCTGCGCGGCAACCTCTGCCCCGACGGCGCGATCATCAAGCCCTCGGCCGCCACGCCGCGCCTCATGAAGCACAAGGGCCGCGCGGTCGTGTTCGAGGACATCGAGGAGTTCCACCGCCGCGTCGACGACCCGAAGCTCGAGATCGACCGGAACAGCGTGATGGTGCTGAAGAACTGCGGGCCGCGCGGCTACCCCGGCATGCCCGAGGTCGGCAACATGTCGATCCCGGCCAAGCTGCTGAAGCGCGGCATCACGGACCTGGTGCGAATCTCGGACGCGCGCATGAGCGGCACGGCGTACGGCACCGTGGTGCTGCACGTGAGCCCCGAGGCCGCGGCGGGCGGCACGCTCGCGCTGGTGAAGGAGGGCGACCTCATCGAGCTGGATGTGGGCAAGCGCCGGCTGCACCTGCACGTGAGCGACGCCGAGCTCGCCGTGCGCCGGGCCGCGTGGAAGAAGCCCAAGCCCCATCTCGCGCGCGGCTACTGGAAGCTCTACGTCGAGCACGTGAACCAGGCGAGCGACGGCGCCGACCTCGACTTCCTGGTCGGCAAGAGCGGCTCGGCGGTGCCTCGTGACAATCACTGACCCTCTCCCAAGCGGAGCGGGAGCCCTCATGCGCTTCCTCATCACCGACTACGACTTTCCCGATGTCGAGCTCGAGCTCGCCCTCTGCCGTGACGCCGGAATGGAAATCGCCGCCGCGCAATGCCGCACGGAGGAGGACGTGATCGCGCGGCCGCCGGCTGCCAGGGGCTGCTCACGCAGTACGCGCCGATCGGCGCGCGGGTCTTCGAGCGGCGTCCCGAGGTGCGCATCGTGAGCCGCCTGGGCGCGGGCTTCGACACGGTGGACACGGCGGCGGCCCGGGAGCACGGCGTGTGGGTGGCGAATTCCCCCGACTACGGCGTGGGCGAGGTGGCCACCCACGCGCTCGGCATGGCGCTGGCGCTGGTGCGCCACCTTCCGTTCTACGACCGCGACGTGCGCGCGGGCCGCTGGCACTACACCTCGGCCGGGCCTGCTCCGCCGCCCCGCGGAGCTCACGCTCGGCATCGTCGGCCTGGGGCGCATCGGACAGCGCATGGCCGGGCTTTCGCAGCCGGTGTTCGGGCGCATCGTGGCCTGCGATCCCTACGTTTCCGCGGCCGATTTCCCGCCGTACGTGGAGCGCGTGCCAGCGCAGGCGCTGTGGCGCGAAGCGGACCTGGTGTCGCTCCACGTGCCGCTCAACGACGAGACCCGCGGGCTGGCCGGCGCTCGGGCGCTGGAATCGATGCAGCCCGGCTCGTGGCTGGTGAACACCGCCCGCGGCGCGGTGGCGGACCTGGACGCCGTGCTCGCGGCCCTGGATTCGGGCCGGCTCGACGGCGCGGCGCTCGACGTGCTTCCCAAGGAGCCGCCCGAAGCGGATCATCCGGTGCTTCGCCACCCGCGCGTGCTGCTCTCGCCCCATGCCGCCTTCTACTCGCGGCAGGGGGAGCGGGAGCTGCGGCGCAAGGCGGCGCAGAATCTGGTCGATTGGGCAAAAACGGGGAGACCGACGTATGTGGTCGTTGAAGGAAGATAAATCGGGCCCCGGCCTGCTCCGGGGTGACGCCTGATGGCGTCAGTCCATATCCGCGGCGTCCACAAGCATTTCGGGGCCACGCACGTGATCCGCGGCGTGGACGTCGACATCGCGGACGGCGAGTTCGCGGTGCTGGTGGGCCCGTCGGGCTGCGGCAAGTCGACGCTGCTGCGCATGATCGCGGGGCTGGAGGAGATCTCGGGCGGCGAGATCGAGATCGGCGGCAAGATCGTGAACGGCATGCAGCCCAAGGAGCGCGACATCGCGATGGTGTTCCAGAACTACGCGCTCTACCCGCACATGAAGGTGCGCGACAACATGGCCTTCAGCCTGCTGCTCGCCAAGCGCCCGCGAAGCGAGATCGACGCGCGCGTGGACAAGGCCGCCGGCATCCTCGGCCTCGGCGCAGCTGCTCGACCGCTACCCGCGCCAGCTCTCCGGCGGCCAGCGCCAGCGCGTGGCGATGGGACGCGCCATCGTGCGCGACCCGCAGGTGTTCCTGTTCGACGAGCCGCTCTCCAACCTGGACGCGAAGCTGCGCGTGGCGATGCGCACCGAGATCAAGGAGCTGCACCAGCGCCTCAAGACCACCTCGGTCTACGTGACGCACGACCAGATCGAGGCGATGACCATGGCCGACCAGATCGTGGTGATGCGCGACGGCCTGGTCGAGCAGCGCGGGCTCGCCGCTCGAGCTCTACGACCGCCCCGCCAACCTGTTCGTCGCGGGCTTCATCGGCTCGCCGGCGATGAACTTCCTCGCCGGCGACGCTGCGGCGCGCCAACGGCCGCGCCGCGGTGGAGCTGGAAGGCGGCGCGCGCCTGCCGGCGCCGGGCGGCACGCAGGGCGAGGACGGGCAGCGCGTCGTCTTCGGCACGCGTCCCGAGCACCTCGCGCTCGCACCCGAGGGCGAGGGGCTCGCGGCGCAGGTCGTGGTGGTGGAGCCCACGGGCGCCGACACGCAGGTGTTCGCCAAGGTCGGCGGCGACCGAGGTCACCGCGGTGTTTCGCGAGCGGCACGATTTCCGAGCGGGCGAGGCGATCCGCCTCGCTCCGGATCACGAGCGCACGCATCTGTTCGATGCGGCAGCGGGAAAGTCGTTGAGGACCTAGAACTCACACCCTAACCAGGAGGAAGAGCCATGTCGAAGATCACGAGTCGCGATTTCCTGAAGACCACCGCGGGCGCCGCGGCCGCGGGATCGCTGGGAATGGGCGGCGCGATGCTGCTCGCGGCGAGGCGTTCGCGCAGGGCAAGTGGCAGCCGGAGAAGGGCGCGAAGCTGCGCGTGCTGCGCTGGAAGCGCTTCGTGCAGGGCGACGAGGACATGTGGCTGGCCAACACGAAGAAGTTCACGCAGCAGACCGGCATCGAGGTCCGCGTGGACAGCGAGGGCTGGGAGGACGTGCGGCCCAAGGCGGCGGTGGCGGCCAACGTCGGCAGCGGCCCCGACATCATCATCTCGACCTTCGAGGACGCGCACCAGTATCCCGAGAAGCTGGTCGACGTGACCGACGTCTGCAACTACCTCGGCGGCAAGTACGGCGGCTGGTACGACGTCTGCAAGGACTACTGCGTCGACAACGGCAAGTGGATCGCGGTGCCGATGGGCTGCGCGGGCAACGCGATCGTGCACCGCATCAGCCACATGAAGCAGGCGGGCTTCAGCGAGTTCCCGAAGGACATCGCCGGCTTCCTGAAGCTCTGCCAGGCGCTCAAGGCCAAGGGCTTCCGCCCGCCGGCTTCGCGCTCGGCAACGCCACGGGCGACGGCAACGTCTGGTGCCATTGGCTGGTGTGGTCCCACGGCGGGAAGATGGTCGACAAGAGCAACAAGGTCGTCATCAACAGCCCCGAGACCATCGCCGCGCTCGAGTACGGCAAGCAGCTCTACGAGACCTTCATGCCGGGCACGCTCTCCTGGCTCGACCCGAACAACAACAAGGCGTTCCTCGACGAGCAGATCGGCGTCACCGCGAACGGCATCTCGATCTACTACGCGGCGAAGAACTCGCCGGACCCGAAGCTGAAGGCGATGGCCGAGGACATCGGGCACGCGAACTTCCCGATCGGCCCGGTGGGCAGGCCCACGGAGCTGAACCTGTTCTTCCCGATGATGCTCTTCAAGTACTCCAAGTATCCGAACGCCGCGAAGGCATACCTCGCGTTCATGATGGAGAAGGAGCAGTACGAGCCGTGGCAGCAGGCGGCGATCGGCTACGTGTCGCATCCGCTCAAGGCCTACGAGAAGAACCCGCTCTGGACCTCGGACCCGAAGAACCTGCCCTACAGCGACTCCATGAAGGTCATGCTCCCCAACGGGTACGCGGGCAACCATGGGCTACGCGTCGGCGGCGACGATGGCCGACTTCATCATGGTGAACATGGTGGCGGAGGCGGTGTCGGGCTCCAAGACGCCGAAGGAAGCGATGGAGCGCGCGCAGACGCGGGCGGAACGCTACTACAAGGTCTACGGGTCGGCGCCTGCGCGTGAGCCGGAACGAGCCAGCTACAAGGCACAGCGAGCGTATCGTCGACGCGGGATATCCCGTCTCGCTCCGCGGAACGACGTGCAGCGTAACTGCTTTCGAACAACCGGCACTTCCTCGGGCTGCTCTTCATGCTGCCCGCGGGAGTGCTGTTGCTGCTGTTCCTCACCTATCCGCTGGGCCTGGGCACGTGGCTGGGCTTCACCGACGCCAAGGTGGGGCGCGCGGGGCAGTGGATCGGCCTGGAGAACTTCACAGTACCTGGTCGGCGACAGCGTCGCGCGCCTCTCCCTTTTCAACACGCTCTTCTACACGGTGGTGGCGAGCGCGGCAAGTTCGCGCTCGGGCTGTGGCTGGCGCTGCTGCTCAATCGCCACCTGCCGTTCAAGTCCTTCTTCCGCGCCGTGGTGCTGCTGCCCTTCATCGTGCCCACGGCGCTCTCGGCGATCGCGTTCTGGTGGATCTACGACGCGCAGTTCTCGGTGGTGAGCTGGGCGCTGCAGCAGCATGGGGCTGATCCACCAGTACATCGATTTCCTGGGCGATCCGTGGAACGCGCGGCTCTCGACCATCGCGGCCAACATCTGGCGCGGCGTGCCGTTCGTGGCGATCTGCCTGCTCGCGGGCCTGCAGACCATCTCGCCCTCGCTCTACGAGGCCGCGGCGCTCGACGGCGCCAGCGCCCTGGCAGCGCTTCCGCTACGTGACGCTGCCGCTGCTGACGCCGATCATCGCGGTGGTGATGACCTTCTCGGTGCTCTTCACCTTCACCGACTTCCAGCTGATCTACGTGCTCACGCGCGGCGGGCCGCTCAACGCGACCCACCTCATGGCGACGCTGTCGTTCCAGCGCGCCATCCCCGGCGGCAGCCTCGGGCGAGGGCGCGGCGCTCGCGACGCTGATGATCCCGTTCCTGCTGGCGGCGATCCTCTTCAGCTACTTCGGCCTGCAGCGGCGCAAGTGGCAGCAGGGCGCGCGGGACTGACCGCATGACCAGTCGAGACGCCCACGACACGGAGGGCATGCGCTACCTGGAGTCGCGTGCCGCGGCGCGTGGTGACGCTCTACCTGCCGCTCGCCGTCTTCCTCTTCGTGCTGCTGTTCCCGTTCTACTGGATGGCGACCACGTCGATCAAGCCGAACGAGGAGCTGCTCTCGCGCGAGGGCAACCCGTTCTGGGTGGCGGCGCCCACGCTCGAGCACTTCCAGCACCTGCTCTTCGAGACGCCGTATCCCGCAATGGATGTGGAACACGGTGATCGTCTCGGTGGTGTCGACGTTCATCTCGCTCGCCGCGAGCGTGTTCGCGGCCTACGCCATCGAGCGGCTGCGCTTCCACGGCTCCAAGCAGGTGGGGCTCGCGATCTTCCTCGCCTACCTCGTGCCGCCGTCGATCCTCTTCATCCCGCTCGCGGCCATCGTCTTCAAGCTCGGGCATCTTCGACACGCGCTGGGCGCTGATCCTCACCTATCCCACGTTCCTGATCCCGTTCTGCACCTGGCTGCTGATGGGCTATTTCCGCTCGATCCCGTTCGAGCTCGAGGAGTGCGCGCTGATCGACGGGGCCACGCGCTGGCAGATCCTGGTGAAGATCATCCTGCCGCTCGCGGTGCCGGGGCTGATCTCGGCGGGCATCTTCGCCTTCACGCTGTCGTGGAACGAGTTCATCTACGCGCTCACCTTCGTGTCGTCCTCGGAGGTGAAGACGGTGCCGGTGGGCGTGGTGACCGAGCTCGTGGAGGGCGACGTCTACCACTGGGGGCGCGCTGATGGCCGGCGCGCTGCTGGGGTCGCTGCCGGTGGCGGTGATGTACTCGTTCTTCGTGGAGTACTACGTCTCGGGGATGACCGGGGCGGTGAAGGAGTAAGGGCGTGACCAGCAGCACTTCGGGTCATCTTCGAGATCGACGCGCCGAAGCGGAAACGAGTCCCCTGGGCCCGGCCTCTTCGCGGCGCAACGCCGTGAAGATGCCGAGCTCCCACGGCCGCACGGCGATCACCATGGTCGTTCCCGACAGCTTGTTGTGATCGAGGCGCCGGTCGTCGTCGGCGAGCGCATCGAAGTCCTCGGCGAGCTTCTTCATGCGCTGGCCCAGCAATGCATTCGAATGCTCGGAGAGCGCGCCGTGAACCACGAAGCGCAGCTCGCCCGGCCCGTGGAACGACGAGTGGAAAAATTCCTTCTGCACCCGCGCCTCGAAGAACTGCTGCAGCGGGCCATCCTTGCGCCACGAGAAGTTGCGCGCCAGGCGAAGCTTGATGCGGTCGCTGGGGAGCAGGTCGATGATGCCGAGCTTGTCGAGCTGCACCAGGTGGCGGACGACCTCGGCAGCCGTCAGCCGGTACGCGGCACCGATCTCCTCGGCAGTCCAGTGGCTCAACGCCAGCAGTCCCACGAGCAGGAGCTTCGGATCCTCGACCAGCGAACGCTCCTGCGTCTCGCTCAATTCCGTGATTCGTCCTTCGGAGCTGCGCACCATCTCGAGCAGGTCGGCGATCTCGAGGTCGAGCTGCGCGCATATGTCGCCCAAGCGGTCGAGCGTGAGCCGCTTGCGCGAGAAGAGGCGCTTCACCGACGACTCGGAGATGGCGAGGCCGCGCCCGAGGTCGGCGTATGTCATGCCACGGTCGCGCAGCGCCTGCTTCACGAGGTCGATGAGCTGGGAAGCCTGGGACACGGGATGAAGTACCGCAAAGTGATACTTGGAAGGCCATTCTAGGCCACTTGCCGCTCCGAGGTTGCATGTTTTGACCCGCGCGGGGAAGCTGGCCCCGTCCCGAGAAGGGATACGAAAGGGGGCCATGGACGCGATTCGGCGCACGGGCAACACGAGGAACCAGTGGCTTGCGGCGGTGATGGCGGTTCTCACGGCGGCTTTCTTCCTGCGCGTGGCGGGGCAAGCGATCCAGCGCTGGATGCCGCAGCCGTGGCTGCCGCCCTTTGCCGAATGGCAGGGCAGCACCACGCCGTATCCGCTGCTGGTCGCGACCCAGTCGGTCATCCTCGTTCTCATGCTCGCGACGGCGATTCGCGTGGCGAGGGGGAAGCAGGCGCGCCGGCCACGGGCGGCGCGCTGGTGGTGGTGGGCGGGCGGCATCTATATGGCAGCGTCCATTGCACGCATCGTCTTCGGCCTGCTCGTGCCCGATGCGCCGCATTGGTTCACGGCCCGCGTCTCGGAGTCCTTCCATCTGGTGCTGGCCGCGTACGTGCTCGCGGTCGCGTGGCATCACTCCACGGCGGGCACGCGATGAGGCGCGTCCTTCCGTACGCCTGGTATCCGATTTCCTTCGCTGTCGCGCTCGCGGCCTTCTTCACTCTCCTCGCGCGGCGCGTGAATCCGGCGCTGGCGGCGTACATCCCCGCGATCGGGGTCGGCTTCGCGGTCCTCTTCATCGAGATGCGCTTCGCGGAGCGCGACGATTGGCGCCCGAAGCGGGACGATATGATGGCCGATGCGGCGTTCATGGCGCTGGTGATGATGGCGCTGCCCCGATTGCTCGCCGTGCTCGTGATCGTCGGGCTGGGGGCGCACATGCGCGGCAACTTCGTTTTCGGATGGTGGCCGCACGACTGGCCGCTCTGGGCGCAGATGGCCGCGATGGTGCTGGCGGTGGACTTCGTGCGCTATTGGCTGCACCGCGCGTGCCATGCCTACATGCCGCTCTGGCGCCTGCACGAAGTCCACCATTCGCCCGACATCCTGTACGTGATGAACGTCGGGCGCTTCCACCCGCTGGAGAAAGTGCTGCACTTCTCGCTCGACACGGTGCCGTTCCTGCTGCTCGGCGTTGCTCCCGAAGTTCTGGCAGGATATTTCCTGCTCTATTCCGTGAACGGTTTCTTCCAGCACAGCAACATCAAGCTGCGCTACGGCTTCCTCAACTACGTCGTGGGGAGCGCGGAGACGCACCGCTGGCACCACGCCCGCGACCCGAAGGCGGCGTCCTGCAATTTTGGCAATACCACCATCGTCTGGGACCTGGTGTTCGGCACGTGGCATTTGCCGGGACCGGTGGGCGACATTGGCATCATGGATCGCGCGTACCCGAAAGGCTTCCTCGCGCAAATGGCCGCGCCTTTCCGGCGCCGCGACGGCAGGCTGCATCGCAACCCGCGGCGCTGGCTTGCCGACACGCTGATCTCACTGGGCCTGCGCTGGCGCGCTCTGCGCGCTTGGCGCAAGCTCGCTTCGGCCGCGCGCGACCCGATGCGTGTGCAGCGTGAGCTGCTCGCCGCCATCGTGAAGCGTAACCGCGACACCGCATTCGGCCGCGAGCACGGCTTCGCCGCCATCGGCGGCTATGAAGCCTTCGCGCGCGCGGTGCCGGTGGCGGAATTCGAAAAGCTGCGGCCCTATATCGACACCGAGATCGAGCGCGACGTGAAGGCGCTCACCGACGAGGCGCCCGTGCGCTACGTGCGTACGAGCGGCACCACGGGCATTCCCAAGGACATTCCGCTCACGGCCTCGCACCTCGAGCGGCTGCGTGCGATCCACCGCGATTCGGTCGCTTTCCAGCATCGACGCTCACCGGAAGCATTCGAAGGCGGGATTTTCGCGATGGTGAGCCCGGCCTTCGAGGGGACGCTCGCAAACGCGAAGCCGTACGGTTCGGCATCGGGCATCGTGGCTGGCAGCACGCCCGCCGCGGTGCTCGAGAAATTCGTGGTCCCGGCCGCGGTGCTCACCATCGAGGAAAGCCGCGTGAAGTACCTCCTGGCGCTGCGGCTCGCAGTGGCACAACGCGACGTCACCTACCTCGGCGCCGCCAACCCGAGCACGATCCTCACGCTGGCGCGCCTGTACCGCGAGCACGAGTCCGAGCTCATTGCCGGCGTGCGCGACGGCAGCTTCTTCCTTGCCGATCGCGTCCCCGCGGAGGTCGCGCGCGCGGTGCGCTCCCGCCTGCGCGCGGACCCCGAACGGTCGGACGAGCTCGAGCGCCTGCGTGCGGGGGGTGCCGGTACGCGGCTCGCCGACCTCTGGCCGGCGCTGCGCCTCGTCGTCACGTGGACCTGCGCGAGCGCGGGTGTCGCGGTGGACGGCGTGCGCAGGGAAATCCCGAAGTCCGCGAGCGTCATGGAGCTGGGCTACATCTCGAGCGAGTTCCGCGGCACGATCACCGTCGGGCGCCGCGCTGGCACGGGGCTGCCGACCTTCGAGACGCATTTCTTCGAGTTCGTCGAGCGCGACGCGTGGGATGCGGGCGAGCGGCGCTTCCTCACCCTGGACGGGGTGCGCAAAGGCCGCGAGTACTACCTCGTGGTCACCACGCCCTCCGGGCTCTATCGCTACTTCATCAACGACATCGTCAAGGTGACCGGCTTCCTGCACGGGGTGCCGCTGCTCATGTTCATGCAGAAGGGCAAAGGTGTGACGAGCATCACGGGCGAGAAGCTCTATGAGGCGCAGGTGCTGCAGGCGGTGCGCGAGTCGCTCGCCACGACCGGCAACACGGCGCGCTTCGTGATGATGCTTGCCGATGAGGAGAGGCGCGGTTATCGCCTGTACGTGGAACCCGAAACGGGGCCGCCCGTGGACGAGAGCGTGCTCGCGCGCGCGACCGACGAGCGTCTCGCCGAGCTCAATGTCGAGTACCAGGCCAAGCGCGAGAGCGATCGCCTCGCGCCGCTGCACGTGTACACGCTCGATTCGGGCACGGGCGAGGCGTACAAGCAGCACTGCGTCCGGCAGGGCCAGCGCGAGGGGCAGTTCAAGATGGTGTCGCTCGACTACCGCCGCCGGTTCGCCTTCGACCTCGACGCGTACGTGGGCGCATGAGGTTCGCTCCCATCCAGGCCCATGCCCTCGAGCTGCCGTTCAAGGTGGCGTTCCGGCACGCCTCGGCGGAGCGCTCGAAGATGCAATCGTTGTGGGTCGAGGTGCGTTCGGTCGCGGGTACCCTGGGGGTGGGCGAGGGTTGTCCGCGCGAGTACGTCACGGGCGAGACGCTCGCGACGGCGGAGCGCTTCGTCAAGCGCCATCGCCACGATTGGTTGCGCAACATCACGGACATCGAGACGCTGTATCGATGGCAGGAGGACCATGAAGACGCCGTCGACCGCAATCCGGCAGCCTGGGCGGCGGTGGAGATCGCCCACCTCGACTGCATGGGTCAGGAAGGTGGTCTCCCCCTGGAGCCCCTGATCGGCACGGCCTCGCTCGGCGGCCCCTATTTCTACAGCGCGGTCATCGGCGACGGTCCCGACGAAGCGTTCAGGGCCCAGCTGGAGGCGTACGTCGGCAGGACTTCCGCAGCTTCAAGATCAAGCTATCGGGCGACCTGGAGCGCGATCGCGCGAAAATTGCGGCGCTCGAGGCCGCTCGCGTGCCCGCGCCGTCGGCGCGCGCCGATGCCAACAACCTCTTCGGAGATGCTCGCGCCGCGATCACGCACCTGGCCGCGCTCGACTACCCCTTCTTCGCCATCGAGGAGCCCGTGCGCGCCGGCGACTTCGCGGGCATGCGCGAGATCGCGCGCGCCCTGGACACGAACATCATCCTCGACGAGAGCATTCGTCGCACGACCGATCTCGAAGTCCTGCGCGCCGACGCCGCGCGCTGGATCGCGAACGTGCGCATCTCGAAGATGGGTGGCGTGGCGCGCAGCCGGGTGTTCGTCGACCGGGCGAAGGAGATCGGCGTGCGCATCGTGGTCGGCGCGCATGTGGGCGAGACAAGCATCCTCACGCGCTGCGGCCTCCTCATCGCCCAGCACGCGGGCGGCCGCCTCGTCGCGCAGGAGGGCGCCTTCGGAACGCACCTGCTCGAGCGCGACGCGGTAACGCCGTGCATCATGTTCAAGAGCGGGGGGCGCCTGCTCGTGCAGGACTACGCACCGCTGGGCAACGGTCTCGGTTTGAAGCCGTGCTGACCTCGATCCCGAAGGGCACGTTGTCCGGCATTGCCATGAAGGAGTAATCCGACAGGCCGACGTCATGGCCGCCGATACGCCGCGTTCCCGATACGGCGCACCCTCGGGATTGACAGCGCCACTCGGCGCTTCGGAGGCGATCATGAATCGATCACACCAAGGGTTTCATTTCGCGGTGATGGCGCTGGCAATGGCGATGGCGGGCGCGGGGATTTCGGCCTGCACGACGACGGGACCGAGCGCGAAGGCCGATGCGGCGGTTGCGAACGACCAGATCGAGACGAACGTCGACGCGACGCTCTCGCGATTGTATGAGGCGGCGCCGGCTTCGCGGCAGCTGGTCGAGCGCGCCGCGGGGGTCCTGGTCTTTCCGTCGGTGCTCAACGTGGGGCTCGTCGTCGGCGGTGAGCATGGCAAGGGCGTCTTGCGCGTCGGCGGCAGGACGGTGGAGCAATACGCCCACACCGGTGGCTCGATCGGCCTGCAGGCGGGGGCGCAGACGCGTGCGGAGATCGTGCTCTTCATGACGCCGGACGCCCTGGAAAAATTCCGCGCGAGCAAGGGCTGGACCGCAGGTGCGGATGCGACCATCGCTGTCGCCCACATCGGGGCGAACGGCATGATCGATACCGAGACCGGCAAGCAGCCGATCGTCGGATTCGTGCTCAACAACACCGGCCTGATGGCGGGCGTCTCGCTCCAGGGGGCAAAGTTCTCGAAGCTCTGATGTAAGCCGAAACCACGGGACCGGGTAGCCGCGGCGCTACCCGAGTCGGCATAATGGCGTCCGAACCGATTTCCGGATGCCGTGATGAACGTGGGGGTGATCGGCCTCGGGGCCATGGGCTCCGGGATGGCGGCGTCTTTGCGCCGTGCGGGCCACACCGTCTGTGCATGCGATGCGCACGAGGACGTGGCGCGCGCCTTTACCACCCAGGGCGGTGTCTTCTGCGCGATGCCCTCGGACGTCGCGAGAGCCTGCAGCGTCGTGGTCTCCGTCGTGGTGAACGCCGCGCAGACCGAGGAGGTGCTCTTCGGCGCGAACGGCGCGGCGGAAGCGATGCGTCCGGGCAGCGTCTTCGTGATGTGCTCGACGGTCGACCCCGGGTGGTCCACGCGCATGGAGGAGAGGCTCGAGGCGCGCGGACTGTTGTACCTCGACGCGCCGATCTCGGGCGGCGCTGCGCGCGCGGCCAAGGGCGAGATCACCATGATGACCGCCGGCCGCCCGGCCGCCTATGCGAAGTGCGGCGACGTGCTGAAGGGCATGGCCGCCAACGTCTACCGGCTGGGCGAGCGCGCCGGTGCCGGCAGCACGGTGAAGATCGTGAACCAGCTCCTCGCCGGCGTGCACATCGCCGCGGCCGCCGAGGCGATGGCGCTCGGCATCCGCGCCGGCGTGGACCCGAAGGCGCTCTTCGAGGTCATCACCCACAGCGCGGGCAACGAGCTGGATGTTCGAGAACCGCATGCCCCACGTGCTCGCGGGCGACTACACGCCGCTCTCCGCCGTCGACATCTTCGTGAAGGACCTCGGCATCGTGCTGGATACCGCGCGCGCATCGAAATTCCCGCTGCCGCTCGCATCCACCGCGCACCAGATGTTCATGCAGGCGAGCGCCGCGGGGCATGGGCGGGAGGATGATGCGGCTGTTATCAAGACATTTCCCGGGATCGAGCTACCGCGAAAACCGGGAACCACGGATGAACACGGATGACACGGATGGTTCGGGGAAACGTACATGAGCGAGGATGAATGAAGGGGCTGCTGCTTGGCTGCATTGCCGATGACTTTACCGGAGCGACCGATCTCGCCAACAACCTGGTGCGCGGCGGGATGCGCGCGGTGCAGGCGATCGGCGTGCCGCACGCGCCACTGGACGAAGACGTCGACGCCGTCGTGGTCGCGCTCAAGTCGCGCACCGTGCCCGCCCGGGAGGCCATCGCGCAGTCGCTCGACGCGCTCGCGTGGCTGCGCGAGCAGGGCGCGCGCCAGGTCTACTTCAAGTACTGCTCCACCTTCGACTCGACGCCGCGCGGCAACATCGGGCCGGTGGCCGAGGCGCTGATGGACGCGCTCGGCACGGACTTCACCATCGCCTGTCCCGCGTTTCCCGAGAACGGGCGCACGGTGTTCAAGGGCAATCTCTTCGTGGGCGACGTTCCGCTCGACGAGTCGGGCATGCGCAACCATCCGCTCACCCCGATGACCGACGCCAACCTCGTGCGCGTGCTGCAGGCCCAGGCGCGGCGCAAGGTGGGCCTCATCGACTACGCGGTCGTGGCGCGGGGCGCCGAGGCGATCGCGCGGCGCATCGCCGAGCTGCGCGCCGAAGGCGTGGGCATCGCCATCGTGGACGCGATCTCCGACGACGACTTGCGCCGTCTCGGCCCGGCGCTGAAGGAGCTGCCGCTGGTGACGGCGGGCTCGGGTGTCGCGATCGGGCTTCCGGCCAACTGGGGCATCGCGCCCACGCCGCGCGCCGCCGAGCTGCCGCGCGCCTTCGGGATCGCGCGCCATCGTGTCCGGCAGCTGCTCCGTCGCGACGCTGGGGCAGGTCCGGGCGTTCATCGACGCGGGCGGCGCCGCGTATCGGCTGGATCCTGGCGCGGGTGCCGATGCGCAACACCTCGCGCACGGCGCGCTCGCCTGGGCCGAAGGACGCCTCGCAAGCGGGCCGGTGCTGGTCTATTCGAGCGCGCCGCCCGAGTCGGTGCGCACGCTGCAGGCGAGGCTGGGCGTCGATGCCGCCGGCGCCCTGCTCGAGCGCGCCCTGGCGGCGGTGGCGCGTGGGCTCGCCGAGCGCGGCGTGCGCCAACTGGTGGTCGCGGGCGGCGAGACGTCGGGCGCGGTGGTGCAGGCCCTCGGCGTGACGCGGCTGCGCATCGGACCGCAGATCGATCCCGGCGTGCCGTGGTGCGCGGCCCATGCGCGCGCGGCGGGCGCCACGATGCACCTCGCGCTCAAGTCGGGGAACTTCGGCGCGCCGGATTTCTTCACACGCGCGTTTGCGGTCCTCCCCGCCGTGCGGCAGGAGGCGAGGCGGTCCCATGGATGAAGCGCGCCTGAGGGACGAGATCTGCCGCGTGGCGGCGAGCCTCTTTGCGCGCGGCTACGTGCATGCGACGGCGGGCAACATCAGCGCGCGCTCGGGGGAAGGCTTTCTCATCACGCCCACCGACGCGTGCCTCGGGTTCCTCGATCCCGCGCGGCTCGCCAAGGTCGATGCTTCCGGCGCCGCGGTTGCTGGTGACCCGCCGAGCAAGACCCTGGCGCTGCACCGCCGCATCTATGCCAGCGATCCCGCCGCGCGCTGCGTGATCCACACCCACTCGACGCACCTGGTCGCGCTCACGCTCGCGGGCGTGTGGCGGCCCGACGACATCCTGCCGCCGGTCACGCCCTACTACGTGATGAAGGTGGGCCACGTGCCGCTCATCGCGTACCATCGCCCGGGAGACCCGCAGGTGGCCGAGCTGGTGGCGAGCGCCATCGCCGAACGCGCCGCGCGCGGTACGCCGATCCGTGCGGTCATGCTGGACCGTCTTGGCCCCAACGTGTGGCACGATGCCCCGGGCTCGGCGAGCGCGGTGCTCGAGGAGCTCGAGGAGACGGCGCAAGGTGTGGCTCGCTTCGGGCCGCAACGCCGCGCCGCTCGACGACAACCAGATCGACGCGCTGCGCCGGACCTTCGGCGCGCGCTGGTAGGAGACAGGAAAGACGATGCCGCGCTTCGCCGCCAACCTCACCACGATGTACCACGAGCACCCTTTCCTCGAGCGCTTCGCCGCGGCCGCGCGCGACGGCTTCAAGGGGGTCGAGATCCTCTTTCCCTACGAGCACCCGGCGCGCGAGCTGAGAGCTCGCCTCGAGCAGCACGGCCTCGAGCAGGCGCTCTTCAACGCGCCGCCGGGCGACTGGACGAAGGGCGAGCGCGGGCTGGCATCGCTCCCCGGTCGCGAGGACGACTTCAAGCGCACCGTCGACACCGCCCTGGAGTACGCGCGCGTGATGGGCAACCGCTGCCTGCACGTGATGGCCGGATTGCTGCCGGAAGGCGCCGACCGCGCGCGCCATCGCGAGCGCTACGTCGCGAGCATCGCCTACGCCGCGCGGCAGGCGCAGTCCGCCGGCGTGACCGTCGTGATCGAGCCCATCAACACACGCAACATCCCCGGCTACTTCCTCAACCGCCAGGACGAGGCCCACGCCGCGTGCCGCGACGCTGGCCTGCCCAACCTCAAGGTGCAGATGGACCTCTTCCATTGCCAGATCGTGGAAGGCGACCTCGCGGCCAAGATCCGCCAGTACATCGGCAACGTCGCGCACATGCAGGTCGCCGGCGTGCCCGAGCGCCACGAGCCCGACATCGGCGAGGTGAACTACCCGTACCTCTTCCGCCTGATCGACGAGCTGGGCTACGCGGGCTGGATCGGCTGCGAGTACCACCCGAAGGCCGGTACGAGCGAAGGCCTCGCCTGGCTCCACGTTGCCCGCCGGCGTTGAGCGGCCGGCACGTTCCGCTCCAACGCCGTTCCCGATCGCCGAAAAATAAAAATATCCCCTAATTATACGGGGTGACCAGGGGCTTGCCGGCGAAGAAGGCGGCGAGGTTGTCGACCACGAGCTGGCCCATGGCGCGGCGCGTGGGATGCGTGGCGCTGCCGACGTGGGGCTGCAGCACCACGTTGTCCAGCGTGAAGAGCGCCTCGGGCACGCGCGGCTCGTCGGTGAAGACGTCGAGGCCCGCACCGCCCAGCTTGCCCGCCTGCAGCAGCTCCACCAGCGCGGGCTGGTCCACGACGGATCCGCGCGCGATGTTGACCAGCACCCCCTGCGGCCCCAGCGCCTCCAGCACGGCGCGGCTCACGAGTCCGCGCGTGGCGTCGCCGCCCGGGCACGCGGCCACCAGGAAATCCACGTCCTTCGCGAGGGCGACCGGGTCGGTGTAGTGGCGGTGCGTGAGGTCCACCTTGCGGTTGGGTCCCTGGTAGGCGACCTTGAGATTGAACGCCTCGGCGCGCCGTCCGATCGCGCGCCCGATGCGCCCCATGCCGACGATGCCGAGGGTCTTCTTCTGCAGCGTGTCGGTGAGGGGCAGCGGGCCCTTGGGCCATAAGCCAGCGCGCACGAAGCGGTCGCCCTCGCACATGCGCCGCACCGTGGCGATGAGGAGTCCCAGGGCCAGGTCGGCGACGTCGTCCGTGAGCACGTCCGGGGTGTTGGTGACGGTGATGCCGCGGGCGGTGGCGGCGGCGACGTCCACCGAGTCCACGCCCACGCCGAAGTGCGAGATGACCTTGAGCCGCGGCAGCTTCGCCATCGTGGCGGCGTCCATGCCGCGAAAGGCCGTGGTCGCGGCGGCTGTGACGCGGTCGCCGAGCGATGCGAGGAGGGCTTCGCGGTCGTCCGCCTGCGCGAGCCTGTGCAGCGTGAAAGCCTGCTCGAGCGATTCCATCGTGGGGGGATACATCGGGCCCATCAGCAGGACTTCGGGTTTCATCGTCTCGTCTTCTTCGGCGCGCAATTGAAAGGCGCCATGGTACGCGTTGCAGTTGAAACGCGCCCGCCGCCCGGATGTGCACTGCATCACGGACCGCGCGCGACAGCGACCCTATCATTTCGGCGACGTGACAATATTCTACGGGGAGCAAGCAATGCCGACGATGCCCGGGGCGGGTACCTGCCATTGCGTGGCATGACGATGCGCTTCGGCGTCCGCAAGCAGATCTGGTCCCTGCCGGCCATCGCCGTGCTGATCTTCGCGATCGGCATCGCTGCCGGCGTGGCCTTCGCGTCCGGCGCGCTCAGCCAGGTCGCGAAGATCGCGACGCTCGATTTCCCGCTGCTCGACCGCCTGAAGCGCCTCTCCGGGCAGACCGATATCGTGGCCGAGGACTTCAACTCGGCGATCTACGAAGGCGAGAGGAAGAAGCTCGAGGATGCGGAGACCCATGCGACCCAGGTCCGCGAGACCTTCGACGCGATCGGGCATCTCTCCGGGCAAGCCGAATTCGCGCACAGCGCCGGCATCCAGTTCGAGCTCTACTTCGGCGCGAGCCGCAAGCTGGCACGCGTGATGCTGAAGCTGGACGAAGGCGATCCGCGCGCCCTCGTCGGTGAAATGCAGTCCGCGGTGCGAGTGCTCAACGACACGGTCCGCGGTGCCGCCAAGGCCTCCGAGGCCACGCTCGCGGCGAGCCTGCAGCACGCCCAGGACGATATCCGCCGCACGCTCGGCGCGATGATCGGCGCCGCCGTGCTGGCCGTCGTGGCGCTGGCGCTCGTCTCGTGGCTCATCGTGCGCGCGATCTGGCGGCAGCTGGGCGGCGAGCCCGAATACGCGACGCGCATCGTGCAGGAGATCGCGCGCGGCAACCTCGCCATGCCGATCAATGTCGCGGCCGGCCACGGGCGCAGCCAGCTCGCCGCACTCTCCGGCATGCAGGCCGCGCTCGCCGAGCTCATCGCCGACATCCGCCGCTCGGCCGCCAACGTGCGCGCGGCGTCGGGCGAGATCGCGTCGGGCATGACCGAGCTTTCCGCGCGCACGGAGCAGCAGGCCGCGAGCCTCGAGGAGACCGCCTCCAACATGGAGGAGATCACCGCGACCGTGAAGCGCAACGCCGAGCACGCGGTGAAGGCCCGCGGGCGAGCCCAGGCGTCGACCGAAGTGGCCACGCGCGGTGGCGCCGTCGTGGGCGAGGTGGTCGCCACCATGGACGACATCAACGCCGGCTCGGCGCAGATCGCGAGCATCGTGACCGTGATCGACAGCATCGCGTTCCAGACCAACATCCTCGCGCTCAACGCCGCCGTGGAAGCGGCGCGCGCGGGCGAGCAGGGCCGCGGCTTCGCGGTGGTGGCCGCCGAGGTGAGGAGTCTCGCCCAGCGCTCCGCCGCTTCCGCGCGCGACATCAAGGCGCTGATCCAGGCGTCGGTCGACAAGGTGGGCGCGGGCCGCCGGCTCGCCTCCGATGCGGGCGCCACGATGACCCAGGTGGTGGAGTCGATCAACGACGTATCGGCGGGGGTGAACGAGATCTCCAGGGCGTCGGTCGAGCAGTCGGCCGGCATCGCCGAGATGGGGCGCGCGATTTCCCAGATCGAGGGCGTCACGCAGCACAACGCGGCGCTGGTCGGCCAGACGTCGGCCGCTGCGCAGTCGATGAGCGAGCAGGCGTTGCGCCTGGAACAGGCCGTGAGCGTCTTCCGGCTGGCGGAAGATGCGATACCCGAGTCCGAGTCCGAGACCGTGGCGGAGAAGAATTCCGAGGCGCCGGGCCTGCTTCCGGCGGCGCGCCACCCAGTCATCGCGCCATCGCACGAGGCGCTGGAACTACCGGTCGCCGGCTGAGCTCCGCGGTTGGTACCCGCGCGGCAGCGCAGCGGAAACGCCGCATCTTTCATCGCTTCGCCACAATCCGCCCGCGGGAGCGCCCACGGGTTCTGGCACCATGCGCCGTGGGTCGTGCAATGCGGGCGTTCATGGGAGGCGGTTCGATGACGACGATGGCGCGCCGGACGGCGGTCGCCGCGCTGGCGATGGCGGCGGTGGCGGCATGGGCGGAGCCGAAGGTCGAAGCGTTCTCCCCTCAGGGTGAATCGAAGGGCGTGCGGCAGGTGGCGGCACGCTTCGGCGAGCCGATGGTGGCGTTCGGCGATCCACGCCTCGCCGACCCGTTCACGTGGCGCTGCGAGGGCGTGCCGAAGGCGCACAAGGGCAAGGGCCGCTGGGCCGACGCCACCAACTGGGTCTTCGACTTCGAGGCCGACCTGCCCGCGGGCCAGCGCTGCGCCTTCACGCTCAAGCCCGATGCGAAGACCGCCGCGGGCGAGCCGCTAGCCGGACAGCGCGAGTTCACCTTCGACACGGGCGGCCCGGCGGTGGTGGCTTCGCTGCCGCGCGAGGGCTACGGCGGCATCGACGCCGACCAATCCTTCGTCCTCGTCTTCGACGCGCCGGTCGATGCCGCGACGCTCGGCGACGCATGGTGCGAGGCCGCGGGCGTGAACGAGCGCATCCCCGTGCAGGCGCTGGATTCGGACACTGCCCGCAAGATCCTCGCCGCGCAGCCCCAGGCCGCATACCGCTTCTACCGGCTGGTCGTGAAAGGGCCGCAGCCGCTCGAGCTCGCGAAGTTCCGCATCGAGGACCCGCGCTGGCGCACGCTTCCCATCCTCGGGGCGAAGTGCGCACGCCAGCTGCCTGCGGGCGCGAAGATGGCGCTCGTCATCGGCGCGGGCGTGAAGACCACGAGTGGCATCGCGCGCGCCACGCCGCAGCGCCTCGCCTTCCAGGTGCGGCCCGATTTCTCGGCGGCCTTCCGTTGCCAGCGCGTGAACAAGGACGCGCAATGCATGCCCACCGGGTCGATGCGCCTCGACTTCACCGCGCCCGTGCCGCGCGAGCTGGCCGCCGCCATCCGCCTCGTGCCGGCGAAGGGCGCGGCGCGCATGGCGCGGCTCGATCCCAACGTGAAGACCGTCGATTCCGTGGCGTTCGAGGGTCCGTTCCCCGAGCAGGCGCGCTTCAAGGTCGAGCTGCCCCCGGATTTCCACGACGACGCGGGCCGTGCGCTCGCCAACGCACCGTCCTTCCCGCTCGCCGTGAAGACCGATCTCTATCCGGCGCTGCTCAAGTTCCCGGCGCGCTTCGGCATCCTCGAGGCGAGCGATCCCACGCTGCCGGTGACGGTGCGCGGCGTCGAGGCCACGCTCGCGGGCAAGGAGGTCGAAGTCTCGGGCGCTCGCAAGGAGGTCGAAGTCTCGGGTGCGGCGCCCGACGCGATTCCGGGGCAGGTCGAGCGCATTTCCGGCGACGAGACGCGCGTGCTGAAACGCCTGCTCGCGTTCCTCACGCCGCCCGAGGAGCGCCGCACAAGAAGCCGGTGAAGCCCGGCGAGCTCTCGTCGATCGAGGCGGGGGATGAGGCCCGGCAAATCCGGCTGCCGCGCCCGCTCAAGGGCCGCGCCACCGAGGTGATCGGCATCCCGCTCCACAAGCCAGGCTTCTACATCGTCGAGCTCGCCAGCCCGCGCCTGGGCGCCGAGCTGCACGGCGAGAAGGGCAAGCCCTACTACGTCGCGACCAGCGCATTGGTGACCAACCTCGCGGTGCACCTGAAGCACGGCCGCGAGAGCTCGCTCGTGTGGGTCACGCACCTCTCCGACGGCAGCCCCGCGGCGCATGCGCGGGTCTCGGTGCGCAGCTGCCGCGGCGAGGCGCTCTTCGCGGGCACGACGGGCGACGACGGCGTGGCGGAGATCGGCGCGGTGCTGCCGCCGGTGCGCAGCTGGCCGCCATGCCCGCACGTGGCCTTCGCGCAGGAAGGCGACGATCTCTCTTTCACGCTCTCGAGCTGGCGCGAGGGCATCGAGCCGTGGAACTACGGCATGAACGTCGGCTACTGGCAGCAGAAGCCCGTCACCATCCACACCGTATTCGACCGCACGCTCTTGCGCGCCGGAGAAACCGTGAGCATGAAGCACGTCGCGCGCGTGCCCGTGGGGCAGGGCTTCCGCGTGCCGAAGTCCGGCGAGCTGCCGGGCAAGCTCACGATCTGGCATACCGGCAGCGACCAGAAGATCGAGGTGCCCGTGCGCTTCGACGCGCAGGGCATCGCCGAGAGCACGTGGAAGATCCCGAAGGAGGCGAAGCTCGGCGTCTACCAGCTCGTGTGGGAGCACGGGGCCTCCACGATCCGCAGCGACTCGCAATTCCGCGTCGAGGCGTTCCGCGTGCCGCTGATGCGCGCCACCCTCGCGGCTGCGAAGGCGGCGTTGATCCGCCCGAAGTCGGCGAAGATCGACGCGGCCGTGACCTACCTCGCAGGCGGCCCGGCTTCGAACATCGCGGTGACGGTGCGCCACCGCGTCGAGCCGCGCACCGCGAGCTTCGCCGACTATCCCGAATACCAGTTCGGCGGCGATCCGGTGAAGGAAGGCGTGCAGACCGGCTCGGCGGCCGATGCGTATGCGCTCTACGAGGCGGAGGAAGAGGATTCACCCGGAGAAGAACCCGCGCCGTCGGGCGGCGAGACGCCCGTCGCGACGAAGAAGCTCATGCTCGACGCCGCCGGCACCGCCGCGATTTCGATCGGGCAGCTCCCCGCCATCGAGCGCCCGGCGAGCCTGGTGGTCGAGATGGAGTACGACGATCCCAACGGCGAGCGGCTCACCGCCGCGACGCGCATCGACCTTCATCCCGCCGCGCTCTACGTGGGCGTGCGGGCCGACGACTGGGTGGCGAGCAAGTCGGGCGTCAACGCACAGGTGGTCGTGGTGGATACGGCGGGCAAGCCGGTCGCGAACCGGCCTGTCACCGTGGACATCTTCGAGCGCAAGTCGTACTCGAGCCGGCGGCGCGTGCTGGGCGGCTTCTATGCCTACGACACCGTGACGGAGACGCGCAAGGTGGGCCAGGGATGCAGCGGCGCGACGGACGCACGCGGCCTCCTGCATTGCGCGGTGCAACCCGGGCTCACCGGCGAGCTGGTGCTGCGAGCACAGGTCGAGGACGACGCGAAGCGCACGGCCGCCGCGACGGCGAGCGTGTGGGTGGCCGGCGACGGCGAGTGGTGGTTCGACCCGTCGAGCAACGACCGCATGGACCTGGTGCCCGAGAAACGCCGCTACGAGCCGGGCGACACCGCGCGCTTCCAGGTGCGCATGCCGTTCCGGCAGGCGACGGTGCTGGTCACGGTCGAGCGCGAGGGCGTGCTCTCGCATCGCATCGTGCAGCTCGACGCGCGCGCGCCGGTGATCGAGGTGCCGGTGCTCGCGAGCTACGGGCCGAACGTGTACGTGTCGGCGCTCGCGGTGCGTGGGCGCGTGACCGGCAACGGCGCCAAGCCGCCCACCGCGATGCTCGACCTCGCGAAGCCCGCCTACAAGCTCGGCAACGCGAGCATCGTGGTCGGGCGCCGCGGCTACGAGCTGGACGTGAAGGTGACTCCCGAGCGCGCCGTGTACAAGGTGCGCGACAAGGTCCACGTGGCGATCGAGGCCACGGAGCCCGGCGGCAAGCCCGCGGCCGGAGGCGAGGTCGCGCTGGCGGCGGTCGACGAGGGGCTGCTCGAGCTGATGGACAACACTTCGTGGGACCTCCTCGACGGCATGATGGGCCAGCGTCCGCTCGAGGTCGTGACGGCGACCGCGCAGGGGCACGTGGTCGGCAAGCGCCACTACGGCCGCAAGTCGGTGCCCGCGGGCGGGGGCGGCGGCAAGTCCGGCGCGCGCGAGCTCTTCGACACGCTGCTCCTGTGGAAGGGGCGGGTGAAGCTCGATGCGAACGGGCGCGCGGCGGTCGACATCCCGCTCAACGACTCGCTCACGAGCTTCCGCATCGTCGCGGTCGCGCTGGCAGGCGATGCGCGCTTCGGCACCGGCCGCGCCACCATCCGCACCACGCAGGACCTGATGCTGCTCTCGGGCCTGCCGCCGGTCGTGCGCGAACAGGACGACTTCTCGGCCACCTTCACGCTGCGCAACACGACGCCGTCCCGCATCGACGCACGCTTCGCCTGGAACGTGCGCGACAAGCCCGTGGGTGACGCCTCGGGCAAGACCGCTCGCCGCGGGCGAGCAGGCGGTGGGCCTCGACGCCAACGAATCGCGCGTGGTGGCGCTGCCGGTGAAGGTGCCGGTCGGCCCGGTGAAGCTCTACTGGGAAGCGACGGCGAGCGCGGGCAGCGCGCGCGACACGCTGCGCGTCACGCAGGAAGTGATCGAGGTCCATCCGGTGCGCGTATACCAGGCTAGCCTCGCGCGCATCGACAAGACGCGTCGAGTTTCCGGTGGCGATGCCCCAGGACGCCATTCCCGGCCGCGGCGGCGTGCGCGTCGAGGTGATGGGCTCGCTCGCGGGCGAGCAGTCGGCGCTGCGCGAGTGGTTCCGCTACTACCCGTATTCGTGCCTCGAGCAGCGCGCGTCGAAGGCCATCGGGCTGCGCGACGCGGCGATGTGGAACATGGTGGCCGCTTCGGCCGCCGACTACCTCGATCGCGACGGCCTCGCGCGCTACTTCCCGACCGACGCGCTCGAAGGCAGCGACGTGCTCACCGCATACCTGCTGCAGGTCTCCGAGGCCGACGGCCGCAAGTGGCCGGGCGACACGCTGGAGCGCATGCTCGCGGGGCTCGAAGCCTTCGTGGCCGGCCGCGTGGTGCGCGGCAGCGCGCTCCCGACGGCGGATCTCACGCTGCGCAAGCTCGCGGCGATCGAGGCGCTCGCGCGCTACGGCCGGGCGAAACCCGAGATGCTGGACAGCATCGCGATCGACCCGGCGCGCTGGCCCACCTCGGCGGTCATCGACTGGATCGGCATCCTGCAGCGCGTCGAGGGCATCGCCGACCGGGCGTACAAGGAAAGAGCACGCGCTTTCGATCCTCCGCAGCCGCATGAACTTCCAGGGCACGGTGATGACGTTCTCCTCCGAGAAGTCCGACGCGCTCTGGTGGCTCATGGTGGGCGCCGACGTGAACGCCAACCGCGCGCTCGCCGCGGTGGTGGACGAGGCAGCGTGGAAGGAAGACATCGGCAGGGTCGTGCGCGGGGCGCTCTCGCGCCAGCTGCGCGGCACATGGAGCACCACGGTCGCCAATGCCTGGGGGACGGTGGCGCTCGCGCGCTACGCCGCCGCGCACGAGGCCACACCCGCGACGGGGTCCACGCGCATCACGCTCGCGGGAGAGAGGACGGATGTCGACGTGGGCCCGGTGAAGAAGACGGTCGACCTCCCGTGGCCGCGCGGCGAGGAGACGCTTGCGCTCGCGCACCAGGGCGAAGGCGCGCCGTGGGCCATCGTGCAGTCGCGCGCCGCGCTGCCGTTGAAGGAACCGCTCTTCACCGGCTACCGCGTGACGCGCTCGGTGAAGCCCGTCGACCAGAAGAGTCCCGGCCGCTGGTCGCGCGGCGACGTCTACCGCGTGACGCTGGACATCGACGCGCAGTCGGACATGACCTGGGTGGTGGTGGACGACCCGGTGCCCGCGGGCGCGGCGATCCTCGGCTCGGGCCTGGGACGCGACGCGGGACTGCTCACGCGCGGCGAGCGCGACGGCGGCTGGGCGTGGCCCGCGTTCGTCGAGCGCACGTTCACTGCCTACCGCGCCTACTACTACTTCGTGCCGAAGGGAAAATTCACGCTCGAGTACACGGTGCGCCTCAACAACGCCGGCCGCTTCGACCTGCCGGCCACGCGCGTCGAGGCGATGTATGCGCCCGAGATGCTGGGCGAGGTGCCCAACGCTTCGGTGACGGTGCAGCCGTGAGCGGCATGCCATTCCATCGCAAGGCGGGTATCCGTTGGGCCGCGGCCTGCGCCGCGGTGGCGGCCGGAGCGGTGGCGTTCGCGGCGAGTCTTTTCGTAACGCCGTATCCCGTGGAGTCGTTCGCGGCCGTGCGCGGGCAATGGCGCGCGGCGGACGCGTGGCTGCTCGACCGCGGCGGCGAGCGCCTGTCGCGCGTGCGCCTCGACTTCGGCCGCCGCCGCGGCGATTGGACCGCGCTTGCCGATGTCTCGCCGGCGCTCATCGACGCCGTGATCGCTTCCGAGGACCGGCGCTTCCGCGCGCACGCCGGCGTCGACTGGAAAGGGCTCGCGGGCGCGGCGCGGCAGACCAGCGTGGGCGAGCGGCGCGGCGGCAGCACGGTCACCATGCAGCTCGCCGCCCAGCTCGAGCCCCGCCTGGAGCGCGGCGGGCAGCGCGGCCTCGTCGACAAATGGCGGCAACTGCGGCAGGCGCTGGCGCTCGAGCGCTCGTGGAGCAAGGACGAGATCCTCGAGGCATGGCTCAACCTGGCACCGTTCCGCGGCGAGATCGAGGGGGTGGACGCGGCGGCGCGCGCGATTGCGGGCAAGCGCCCGGCCGGGCTGGACCGCGCCGAGGCGGCCACGCTCGCGGCGCTCGTGCGTGCGCCCAATGCGTCCGCCGACCGCGTGGCGCGCCGTGCATGCGCGCTCGGCGCACACGATCCCGCGATCTGCAGCGAGGTGCAGGGCCTGGTCGCGCGCGGCCTGGGCGCGGGGCGACAGCGCGCGGCGCCCGAAGGCGATGCGTCCCATCTCGCGCGAAAGCTCCTGGCGCATCCCGGCGAGGCGGTGCGCTCGACGCTCGATGCGCGCCTGCAGAGGTTCGCGGCCCAGACCCTGGTGCGGCACCTGCGCGAGCTCGACGGACGCAACGTGCACGACGGCGCAGTCGTGGTGCTCGACAACGCGAGCGGCGACGTGCTGGCCTACGTGGGGTCGAGCGGCGAGCTTTCGCCCGCGCCCGAGGTGGACGGCGCCGCCGCGCGCCGCCTCGCGGGCTCGACGCTCAAGCCCTTCCTTTATTCGCTGGCCATCGAGCGGCGGCTGCTCACAGCGGCGTCGCTGCTCGACGATTCACCGCTCGCGGTTCCGACCAGTGCGGGCCTCTACGTGCCGCAGAACTACGACAACTCGTTCCGCGGGTCGGTGTCGATGCGCGTGGCGCTGGCTTCGTCGCTCAACGTGCCCGCGGTGCGCACGCTCGAGCTCGTGGGCTACGTCCCGTTCCACGAGCGCCTGCGCGCCCTGGGATTCGCAACGCTCGACCGCGCCGCGCGAAGACTATGGCTTCGGGCTCGCGCTGGGAGGCGGGGAGGTTACGCTCATCGACCTCACGAACGCCTATCGTGCCCTCGCCAACGGCGGGCACTATTCGGCCGTGCGGTTGCGCGCGGACGCGCCCCCCGCCGAAGGCCCGCCGGTGATAGACGAGCGCGCGGCCTTCATCGTGGGCGACATTCTCGCCGATCCGGCGGCGCGCGCGGGCACGTTCGGGCTGGCGAGCGCGCTCGCCACACCTTACGCCGCGAGCGTCAAGACCGGGACCAGCAAGGACATGCGCGACAACTGGACCGTGGGCTATACGCGGCGCTACACGGTGGGCGTGTGGGTGGGCAACTTCTCGGGCGAGGCGATGCACGACGTCACGGGCGTCACCGGCGCGGGACCCGTGTGGCGCGACGTGATGGACTACGCGATGCTAAGCGAGGTGCCCGTGCCGCCGCGGTCCCCCGAAGGCGTCGTGCGGGTGGCGGCGCGCTTCGGCGGCCTGGAGCCCGATCGCGACGAGTGGTTCATCGCCGGCACGCAGGTGGAGCGCGTGGTGCGAGTGGCCGCCGCTGCGCGCGCGCGCCTCGAGTCGCCGGCGGACGGAGCCACCTTCGCGATCGATCCCGACATCCCCGCCTCGCGGCAGCGCATCGTGCTCCGCGCGAGCGGCGCAGGCGAGGGCGATCGCTTCATGCTGCCCGACGGACGCGCGGTGCCGGCGGCGGAACCCTACCTGTGGGACCCGGCGCGTGGCCGGCAGGCGGTGGCGCTGGTAGCGGCCGATGGCCGCGTGCTGGACCGCGCGAGCATCGACGTGCGCTGAGGACAGCGAGTCATGCAGGCAAAAGTCTTTGGAACGCCGATGCACGCCGATCCAACGCCAATGACCGCAGATAAGCCCATCGAATGGCGTGAAGGAATTTCATCCGCGCCAGCGCGAGAAGGGGGTCATCTGCGTTCATCGGCGGTAAGTCGGACATCCGCGTGAATCGGCGACCCCGCTTAAGGTTTACTTACCGGAGTACGCGACGACCTTCTGGCGCTGCTCGCTCAGCCCCGCGATGCCGAGCGTCATCACGTCGCCTACCTTTAGATAGTGCGGCGGCTTCATGCCGAGGCCCACGCCGGGCGGCGTGCCGGTGGTGATGATGTCCCCGGGCAGCAGCGTCATGAACTGGCTGATGTAGGAGACGAGGAACGCGCAGCCGAAGACCATGGTGCGCGTGTTGCCGCGCTGGCGCTTTTCCCCGTTCACGTCGAGCCAGAGGTCGAGGGACTGCGGGTCGGTGATCTCGTCGGTGGTGACGAGCCAGGGGCCGACGGGGCCGAACGTGTCGCAGCCCTTGCCGCGGTCCCACTGGCTGCCGCGCTCGAGCTGGAAGTCGCGCTCGGAGACGTCGTTCACGACCGTGTAGCCCGCCACGTAGTCGAGCGCCTTCGATTCGGGCACGTACTGCGCCTTGGTGCCGATGACGATGCCGAGCTCCACTTCCCAGTCGAGCTTGGTGGAGCCCCTGGGCTGGATCACGTCGTCGTTGGGGCCGCGTGAGGCACGTGGTGGCCTTCATGAAGAGGATCGGCTCCTTGGGGATCGGCATGTTCGATTCCGCGGCGTGGTCGCTGTAGTTCAGGCCCACCGCGACGAACTTGCTGATGCCCGCGTAGGGCACGCCCAGGCGCGGGTTGCCGCGCACCACGGGCAGCGTCTCGGGCTTCACGCGCGCGAGACGGGCGAGGTTGCGGGGCGCCAGCATCGCATCGTCGACCTGCGTGACGATCTTCGACAGGTCGCGGATGTTGCCGTCCTTGTCGGCGAGGCCGGGCTTCTCGCGGCCCGGTGGGCCGTAGCGCAGGAGTCGCATTTTCGTTTCTCTGTCGCCCCGTTGAAGACCGGGATCCAATGTGGCCCCGGCCTGCGCCGGGGAGACGAATCTTACAGGCTCATGCCCCCGTCGACATACACCGCCTGCCCGGTCATGAACGACGACTCGTCGGAGACCAGGTACACGAACGTCTCGGCGATCTCTTCGGCGGTTGCCAGGCGTCCCATGGGCTGGCGGGCGATGAAGTCGCGGCGGGCCTGCGTGGGGTCGGCGAAGGCCTTGATGCGGTCGCCGAGCGACGGGGTGTCCACGGTGCCCGGGCAGACGCAGTTCACGCGGATGTTCTGCTTCACGTGGTCGATGGCGAGCGCGCGCGTGAAGCCCTGCACCGCGGCCTTGCTCGAGGCGTAGGCGAGCCGGCTGGGCGCCGCCTTGGCCGCGCCCAGCACCGAGGACATATTAAGGATGACGCCGCCGCCGGCCGCGACCATGCGCGGCAGCATCGCCTTCACCACCACGAACATGCTGCGCACGTTGAGGTTGAAGCTGCGGTCCCAGTCGGCGAGCGTGCACTCGAGGATGCTGCCCTGGTGCACCCAGCCCGCGCAGTTGAAGAGGATGTCCACCGCGCCGGTGCTCTGCGACGAAGGATTCCACCGCCGCCGGATCGAGCACGTCGAGGCGCGCGGTGCGCACGATGCCGGGCTGCTTCGCGATCGGCTCGAGGGCTTCGGCGCGCACGTCGGTCGCGATCACCTGGGCGCCTTCGCGCGCGAAGGCGAGGGCGGCGGCCTGGCCCATGCCGGCGCCGGCGGCGGTGACGAGGGCGCGCTTGCCCTGGAGGCGGTTGGCCATGGCGGGATCTCCTCGGGAATCGGCTTGACGGCGCGCAGGGCGTGTGAAAAGCTGGCCGCGAATTGGCCTGACCACTTTACCAGATGCCCCTCCAAGCCGTCGACAGCCGCAGGCTCTACCGGCAGATCGCCGACCAGATCACGGCGCTGATCGACGGGGGCGAGTACGCCGCGGGCGCGCGCCTGCCGCCGGAGCGCGACCTCGCCCGCCAGCTCGGCGTGAGCCGGCCCTCGGTGCGCGAGGCGCTGATCGCGCTGGAGGTGGAGGGCTACGTCGAGGTGCGCGTGGGCTCGGGAGTGTACGTGCGCGGGCCGAACGGGCCGCATTCGGAGCCGCTCGCCGCCGACAGCGGCCCCTTCGAGCTGATCCGCGCGCGCCGGCTGGTCGAGGGCGAGTGCGCGGCGCTCGCGGCGCGCAACGCAACGCGCACGCAACTGCGCGCGATCGAGGAGGCGCTCGAGGCCATGGCGCACGAGCGCGACCGCGGCAAGATGCCGCTGGCCTCCGACCGCCGGTTCCACATGCGCATCGCGGAGGCGAGCGGCAACAGCGCGCTGGTGCTGGTGGTGCGGACACTCTGGGACCAGCGCACCGGCCCGCTCTTCCTGCGCCTCGAGCACCATTTCGACACGCCGGAGCTCTGGAACGTCGCCATCCGCGAGCATCGCGAGGTGCTGGCTGCGATCGCGCGCCGCGATGCCCCGGGCGCGCGCAGGGCCATGCACCGCCACATGGACCGGGCGGCGCGCCGCTTCAGCGCGAGCTGGGAAAAGCGCAAGGCTTTGTAGTCCTTGCGCGTGTGGTCGTCACGGACCTCGCCCTCATGGGGGAGGAGGGCGGATTCGCAATTTCTTAGCAATCCGACGCGGGCCTCGCGATGCCCGACCCGCTTGTCGCTTCACGGCAGGATAAAAGTGGACGGCATCCCATCCGCGTGTAGGAAAGCACTGGCACTCCTACGGCGCGTTCCGACAGGCAAATCATTTGACGCCTGACTTCGTGAAAAAGCCGCTGCCCCTACGATGGTTCCCAAGCACCCCCCGAATGGAATGGAACCGCGCCATGGATAACACGATTCTCGTCGTCGAAGATGATCCCGAGCTGCAGGAAGTCCTCACCCTCAACCTGCAGAACGCGGGCTACCGGGTGCTCCGCGCGAGCACCATCCGGCAGGCCGAGGCTCTTGTGAACACGACAGTGCCTCAGATGATCCTGCTCGACTGGATGCTGCCGGACTCGCCGGGCCTTTCCTTCGCGCGCAAGCTGCGCTCGGAGCGCCGGACCCTCGGCGTGCCGATCATGCTGCTCACCGGCCGCGGCGGGGAATCCGACAAGATCACCGGCCTCGAGGCCGGCGCCGACGACTACATCACCAAGCCCTTCTCGCCGCGCGAGCTGCTGGCGCGCATCAAGACGGTGCTGCGGCGCTGCGCTCCCCAGCATGCCGACATGGTGGTGGAGATCGCGGGCCTCAAGCTCGATCCCGCCTCGCGCCGCATCACGGGCAGCGGCAAGGACATCGAGCTCGGCGCCCTCGAGTTCCGCATGCTGCGCTTCTTCATGACGCACCCGGGCCGCGTGTACAGCCGCGCCCAGCTGCTGGACGAGATCTGGGGCAACAACGTTTATGTGGAAGAGCGCACCGTGGACGTGCACATCCGGCGGCTGCGCCAGGCCCTCGAGCCCACCGGCCACAAGGAGCTGCTCGAAACCGTGCGCGGCGTGGGCTACTGCTTTCGCCGGGACCTTCCGGCCGAGGCGCCGCGAGTTCCCAGCCTGCTCCGTCAGGCGCAGCCCCCGCTGGACTACGTGCGCGCGGCGGCCTGATCACGCGGGCTTCACGCACGGTCCGTAGATTGCGAATCTGGGGTGCGCGGACTTGGCGTGCCCCGGACCGAGGAACCGAACGAAAGATGCAACGATGAACCGCTGGATCGCCGCACTGGCCATGGGCCTCGCGACGGCCGCCAACGCACCGGCGGCCCCGCCGGACGTCGACGCGCACAGTGTCATTTACTCGGCCGAGGCCGCTCCCGGCATCATTTCCTCCGCCCAGGCCGCGCCCTCGGGCGAAGGCTCGCGCCTGCAACCGGCCGGGCTGGTCTTCGACCGCACGCGCGCATCGCTCACCACGGACGGCAGCGACAACGCGCTCGCCGCATCCGGTCCCGATCCGATCGTGGCATGGCTGCTCGCCGCGGGCTTCCTGGGCGTGATCGTGCTGCGCCGGACGCGCGTTTCGCAGCCTTACTGAATCCCCCTCGTATTTCACGTCGATGACGATCGTGGCGCGGGCGCGCCGCGGTCCCAAACCCTACCCGCTCGGGTAGGGTTGCGTGGGTTAATCGCCGTGATACAGTTCGCCGCAAGAAGCTCATAAGAAGCATCAAGCAGCAGGACTCTTGGGGGGTCTCCTGGTTTTCTTGCCATATCGCGGCGTGGGCGGCGCGCGTGCACGCGCGAGTCTCCGGACGGCTGTTGCCGTGCTCCTGGGAGTCGCCCTGTCGCTTGCCGCGCGGTCCGCGACCCCGCTCGACGGATACGCGCTGGTACGCATCGATCCGCTGCTGCATGTGGCCATCGTCCGGGCGCCGGACGGCTCCATGCGGGCATTGCGCGCGGGCGATCGGGCCGCGGGGAATGCCTTCCATGTCGTGCGCCTTTATGCCGACCGCGTCGAGGTCGAGAGCGGCACGGGCTCGCAAGGCCCGCAGCGCTTCTGGCTGAGCCCGGGCACGCCCCCGCAGCCAGTCACGCGCAAGATGCCCGCGCCCGAGCGCCCGTCCGTCCCGATCCAGTCGGGAGCGCGCTGAGTGGCGAAGGTAGCGATGATCCGATTGCCGTCGATCATCGCCGCATGCGTTGCTGCGTTCGGCCTGGCGTCATCGCCTGGGTGGGCAGCGGACGCCGCAAGGACTCCCGCCAGGCCGCTGGACACCGGGGCCGCGATCGCCCACTTCGTCCAGGACCGCAACGGCGTCTCGGTGATCGAGCTCTCCGGCGACTACGACAGCAACCTGGCCGATGGCACGCCGAACACCGAGCCGCGCGCCGTGGTCGCGCGCGAGTTCTACCGGAACCATCCGGACTCGTACGACATGCTGGTCGTGTTCACCCAGTTCCCGATCCAGACGGGTGACAGGTTCGCGTTCTACGAATCGGCGAGAAACCAGGTCCTCGGCATCGGCGTGAGCGCGTTCGATTTCACGGCGGACTACGGCAGCCAGGGGAAGCTGCTCGGCATGATCGACATGGCGGACCTGCAGCGGCACTCGCCCACCAACCTCAACGCGAATTTCAACGAGACCCTCACCGCGTTCTCGCACGAGTTCCTGCACCAGTTCGCGGCCCACATCAAGTATCGCAAGCCCGACGGCACCCTCGGAACCGACCTGCTGGGCCGCGACGGCGCGCACTGGTCGTACCTGCTGGACACCGACGCATCCGTGCTCTACGGCAGCAAGTGGCAGGACAACGGCGATGGCACCTTCACCGCCGCCGAAGTGGAGCAGCGCTATAGCCCGCTCGACCTGTACCTGATGGGCTTCGGCAAGAAACAGGATGTCCCGCCGTTCTTCATCATCGACGCCCCCGGCGTGGATCCGACGCAGCTTCCGCTGGCCGGCGCCACCGTGTCCGGGACGGCCCGCACCGTCACCATCGACGACGTGATCGCCGCGGAAGGTCCGCGCATCCCGGACTCGACCCAGGCGCAGAAGGAATACCGCATCGCCTTCATCTATGCGGTGCGCCCGGGCTCGGCGGTGGGCGACAGCGAGGTCGCGTCGCTTAACGACATCCGCCGCGCGATCGGATCGCGCTTCAGCGCGATGACCGGCGGCGTGGCGAACATCAACGTGTTCCCCGAAGGGCTCACGGGCGCCGCCACGGGGGCGCCCCCCGGCCTGCCGCCGTCGCAAAGCCCGCCCGTCACGACGGTCAACCTCCAGCTCGCGACGAGCTGGCTCAAGTCGAAGCAGAACGCCGATGGTTCCTGGTCCGATACCCCGCCCACCGCCATCCGCGACAGCGCGGTGAGCGTGGCGATACTCGAGGACCTCGATCCCGGGTACTCGGGGCTGCTTACGGCGGCCACGTACCTCGACGGGCGCACCACTTCGAGCGTCGACTTCCTCGCGCGCAAGCTGGGCGCGCTGTCGATCGTGAACAGGGCGCCGGTCTTTGCGCACGCCGACGAGCTGGCCGCGATGCAGAACCCGGACGGCGGCTGGGGCGCGGCGCAGGGCTATGGCAGCAACCCGCTCGATACGGCATTCGCCCTGCAGGCGCTCCTGCGCCGCGCAGCGCCGCAGGATGCCGCCACGGCCGGCGGCTCGACATACCTGCGCGCCCACCAGAACGCCGACGGCGGGTGGGGCAACGTCGCCGACGGCCCGAGCCGCACGACGACCAGCGCGCAGGCACTCGCCGCGCTGCAGGGCGATGCCCTCGCCGCCGATGCCGTCGCGCGCGGCCGCATTTTCCTCGCCGGCCGCCAGAATGCCGACGGCGGCTTCGGCGACAGCCCAAGCTCCGTGCACGACACGGCCAACGTCGTCGCGACGCTGATGGGCTCGAACGCGACCTCGGGAATCCGCTTCAACGACGCGGTCCAGTACCTCGGCGTGAGCCAGCGGGTCAATGGAAGCTGGGACGACAGCGTGTACTCGACCGCGCTCGCGCTCAACGTGCTCGCGCGCGCCAACGCGATGAACTGGGCGATCACGGGATTCGCGGCGAGCCCGGCGCGCACCACGGACGGGCAGCGCGTCGTGCTCACGGTCACGGTCCGCAACACCGGCAACCAAACGTCTCCTGCGGGCAAGCTGCGCGTCTACTCGGGCGATCCCGCGGCCGGCGGTACGCCCGTCGCGCCCGATGCCGACATTCCGGTGCTGGTCGCAGGCGCCTCGGCGAGCATCGCGGTGCCCTGGAACACGCTCGGCAAAGCGGGCACGACGAATCTCTTCGCCGTGGTCGACCCCGATCGCACGCAGCAGGAGCTGAGCGTGCAGGACGACGTGGCCACGCTGCAGTATGTCGTCGACGCCGCGGGCCCGGCGGCCGATTTCCTGGTCGCACCGTCCGACGTGACGGTGACCCCGGCGCATCCGACCCAGTTGCCCGCCTCGATCACGGTCACCGCGCTCCTCACCAACGCCGGGCTTGCCGCGGGGACCAACGTGAAGGTGGTGCTCTGGCAGGGCACGGGCGCGAGCCGCCAGCGCGTTGCCGAGACGATCATTGCGACCTTCGACGCGCGCTCGACGCAGCCGGTGACGTTCCAGGCGACCGTGACCAGCGCCGGCTCGACCACCTTCGGCGTCGAGATCGATCCCGACCATGCGATCGCCGAGTCGAACCCGTCGAACAACCTCGCCGAGGTCACGGTCTCGACCGGCGCCGACATCGACCTCGAGGTGCGCGCCGCCGACATCACGCTCGACAAGGCTTCCCCGCGCAACGGCGAGGACGTGACCTTCACGGTGAGGCTGCGCAACAAGGGAACAGTGGCCACGCCCGACTTCGTGGTGCGCTATACGATCACCGCCGGCGCAACCACGACCCAGATCGCGACCAACACCATCCACCTCGCCGCCGGGCAGGAGGTCGTCCAGTCCGTTCCGTGGCGCACGAACGTGACCGGCTCGGTGACGTTCGGCGTCGAGCTGGATCCGGCCGCGAGCGTGCCCGAAAGCGATCGCTCCAACGACTCCGCGCAGCTCACGTTCTCGGTTGGCTCGGACACCGGACCCAGCCTCGCCGTCGACTTCCACGACATCGTCGCCACGCCGACACCCGCGCTCGAGGGCGGCCCGCTCGCGGTGAGCGCCCTGGTGCGCAACCTGGGCGACCAACCGGCGACGGCGGTGGAGGTGGCGTTCTACAACGGCGACCCTGCGCAGGGCGGCGTGCAGATTGGCGCGCTGCAGACCATCGCCACGCTCGCGGCGGGCGCCTCGCAGTCCGTCTCGGTGCAGTGGGCGAGCGTGCCCGATGCGGCGACCAAGGTCCTCTTCGCCGTGGTCGACCCGTCCAACAAGATTCCGGCCGACACCGTGCGGGACGACAACCGCGCCTTCATCAGCGTGCCGGTAAAGTCGCTGCCCGACCTCGCCGTGAGCAGCGGCAACCTGGCGCTCACGCCGGCCTTGCCGCGCCCGGGCGACGCCGTCACGCTCAAGGTCCGCGTCGACAACGTGGGCCAGCAGGACGCGGCCAACGTGCTCGTCCGCGTCTACGACGGCGATCCGTCCGCGGGCGGCGCGCAGGTGGGCGGCGACCAGGTTCTCACCGCGGTGGCGGCGCAGGCGTCGGCCACGGCCACCTTTGCGTGGACCTTCCCCGCGGCGACGGGCGACCGCACCCTCTTCGCGCAGGTGGATCCGTTGCAGGCGGTGCCGGAGAAGAACCGCGCCAACAACGTCGCGCAGCTCGTGGTCGGCGTGCAGAGCGGAGACGCCACGACGAGCCTGCGCTACTTCTCGCCCGATGGCGACGGCGTGCAGGACACCGTCGATTTCACTTTCCGCCTGCAGTCGCCGCGCAATGTGTCGTTGCAGGTGCTTAATTCGGCGGGCACGCTCGTGCGCCTCTACAGCGGACCGGAGCTCGCCAATACCTCCGCAAGCCGCTGGACGTGGGACGGCACCAACAACACCGGCAGCGTGCTGCCCGACGACGACTACCGCATCCAGGTGGTCGATGCCGCGTCCGGCGAGGTCCTGGGCGAGGCGCCGGTGACGCTCGACACCAACCACGCTTCGCTGATCGACGCGATCGGCACGCCCTTCGCGCTCAAGACAAATCTCTCGTGCCAGGTGCCCAACCAGTCCGTGGGCTCGCCGGACATCCGTTACACCCTGGATGCGATCCACGGGATATTTCGTCATTCCGCCCCCGAACAACATATCCGGGGCGCAGCCCGGTGACCTGCCGACGGGCGTGTACAGCGTCGGCGCGAGCGGAAATGACCTGCGCCTCGCTGTCGCGGACGACGCGGGCATGCAGACGGTGGACGTGACGGTCGCCGGCGACGGCAGCCGCCTCGCGCTGCACCGCGTCAACGGGTCGGACGAGGGAATCTGGGTGAGCGACGGATCCGGGGGCGCCTTGCAGCGTGTGGCCACCGGCAGCTTCCAACTGATCGGCTTCAGTGCCGATGCGAGCGCGATCCTGGTGCAGCAGCTTGCGGGGACGGCGGCCGTGGTGGCGATTCCCGTGGGAGGCGGGGCGGCCCGTCCGGTGTTCTCCACGCCGGATCGCATCCAGATCACCAGGCTGTCGCCCGACCGCCGCAAGCTGCTGGTGGAGACCCTCGACGCGTCATTCACCGCGACGGCACGGATCGTCGACGTCGCTTCCGCTGCGGCGGTCATCATTCCCGACTCGGGGACGATGGGGTTCCAGTGGGCGCCCGACTCGCACTCGCTCGCCGCGATCGACCTGCGGGCGGCATCCGTCGGAATCTACAACGCCGACGGCAGCCCGGTGCGCATCGTGCCGCTCGATGGGCAGGGACAGGTCATCCAGGTCACCTGGGGCGACGACTCGAGCGAGCTCTTCGTCTCCTCGGGCCCGAATCCGGATTTCTGCAGCAGCGACGCGGAGTGCGCCCAGGATGCCGTGCTGCGCCGGCTCGCCGCCGCGTCGGGCACGCTCCAGGAGATGGTGCGCCTGCCCGCCCACACCTTCCGGCACAGCGAGTTCAGCTCCGGCTCGGAGCTGCAATTCATCCGCGTGCCGGGACGCTCGCAACTGCTCGCGGTGGAGACCGACCCCAACGCGCCGGCCGGCTCCGACGGCTTCAAGTGGGTCACGGTCTCGACGCAGCCGCCGTACGCGCAGAAGGCGTTGGCCGGTTCCGATCCCGACCTGCAGGCGATGATCCAGGAGGCCATCTTCGACGCGGCCAATTCGTCTACAGAGGATGTCCCCGTCGGATTCGGCGCATTCGGCCGCATGTTCTTCTACTCCGAGCAGTGGACGCCCGAGATGGGCGGCACCTGCACGCCGTTCCATGAGGACGACTTCTGGACCTTCCGCACGCTCCAGAACCTCACTGCGGACCTGAACGTCGTGCGTGGCACGAGCTTCCTCAAGCTCACCGGCACGGCGACCGACGCGCACTTCGCGAAGTACGCCCTCGACTATGCGACGACGGATGCGCCGGACACGTGGATCCCCGTGGCGCCGGTGTCGACGGTGGCGGTGATCGGCGGCGACCTCGCGCAATGGCCCCGCCTGCGCCCGGCACATATACGCTGCGCCTTACCGTGACGGACCTCGCCGGCAACAGCCGCGCGGCCTTCCGGCGCGTGGCCTGGGGCGCGAACTCCGTCATCACCGACGTCTTCCGCACCCCCGAGTTCATCTCACCCAACGCCGACGGCGTGCAGGACCAGGCGCTGGTGCACTACCGCGTGCTCGAGCCGGCCAATCTCGAGTTTCGCATCGACGACGCACAGGGCGGGCGCGTGCGCACGTTCACGCGCAGCCATCCCGCCACGGGCGTCGAGGCCACGCTCACCTGGGACGGACGCGACGACGCGGGCAACCTGGTGCCCGACGGCCAGTACAAGCTCTCGGTCCTCGACTACGAGTTCACGATCACGGTGGACACGACGCTGCCGGCCGCCACACGCACCGGCGACACGCTCGCTCACTTCGACGTGAAGCTGGGCGCCCCGGCCGACGACAACAACCCGGACGCGCGGCCGCCCGCGATGGCAACGCCGCACATACGCTTCGACTGGGCCGTTTTCGACAACAACTTCTCGGCCGTGACCGTCGAGCGCGAGGATCCGAACAACCCCGGCGTGTGGCTGCCGTACGACCAGTCCAACCGGCCGGACGTGCGGACCAACTACGACCCGCTGCTGATCCCCCTCGAAATCGCGGCGCGCGGGCGCTTCCGGATCACCGCGAGCGATGCCGCGGGCAACCAGGTGACCGAGGCGCATGCCCTCGATCCGGCCGTGATCGTGGCGAACGCGCAGATCCCCAACGCGAGCTGGCATGCCGTCAATGGCGAGCTGCAGCTCGACAATCTCTCCGCGGGCGTCCAGCTCGAGGTGGTGGAGACGCTCCCGGCCCCGACCGCGCAGGTGGTTATCGAATACCAGGGACCTTTCGCGAGCGGCGCATCGCCCGGCAGCGTCTGGTCGCAGCGCGTGCTGCCGCTTCCCGCGGCGCCCGGCCCGAACGTGCTGCCCAAGCAGCAGTCGGCGGACGGCGCGTTCGTCGCGGCCTGGGATATGCGCGAGCTCACGGCCGCGGGCGACTATTTCTTCCGCGTGCGCGTCACGGACACCACCGGCCGCTCGGTTGCGAGCGACGCGGTGCGGATCACCAAGCCCAGCGATTTCCAGATCCAGGACGCGCAGCTCGCGAACGCGAACGAGCTCGACGTCTCCGCCTTCGAGCACACGGGCCTGCTGATCGACCACGTGGACCTGCTGGTGAGCAGCACGCAGGATCCCGCGTATTCCGTGGAGCGCGTGATCTGGACGCGGCCCGGAGCCTCCACGATCGCCGGCCTCGGCGCGTTCACGATCCCGGCGAGCGCGGCATTCCGCACCTGCACGGAGTATTCGGTGCGGCTGCGTGCGGTCATCGTGGGCCGCAGCGACCCGATCTACACGACCCCGGCTACCGTGAGCACATGCACCTTCGTGCAGACGGTGGTCGAGCCCGAGCTCTCCGCTTGCGGGGTGCCGCCACCCGGCAAGCTCCAGGTGCAGCTCACCGCCGTGAACCAGGTGCAGGCGAACGTTCCGCTGGCGCTCCTCGAGTTCGGGCGCAAGCGCGCCGACGGCACGGACGACATCCTGTTCAGCAAGGTGAACCCGGCGATCAAGACCGCGTACACCTACGAGCTGGCGACGGCGGGGCTCACGGAGGGCACCCACCCGGGCGACGGCAGCGAGTATTTCTCGCGCGTGACCGACATCCAGAATCACCAGGCGCTCGAGGGCGTGCGCGTCGTGGTGGACCACACCCCGGTGGCCGCGGCGATTACGCTGCCCCTGCAGGGCCAGCGCATGTGCGCCTTGCACCAGACCGACTCGAAGGGCACCGTGCATGCGTACGTCGACCTCGAGGGCAACCTGGACGACGCGGGCGGATTCGACTACGCCGTGCAGTCGAGCCCGGGCGATGCCCAGCAGGTGTGGTCCGGCGTGACGCCGATCGCCCCCGACTGCGCCGGGACGTTCGACACGGTCCGCGCGACCGGCAAGGCCAATCCGCCGATCGGCAACGTCCGCAGCTGGGCGGGAGATGCCTGCGGCGGCATCACCGAGCTCTCCGGCACGCACGTGAGCGGCCGCGTCGGGCGCGTCTACGACGTGAACGGCACCTACTCGGCGCGCCTCGTGGTGCGCGACTGGGGCGGCTACCAGGCGTGCCCCGCGGTGACTTTCTCCGTCGATGCCGGTGTCGAGGCGCGCCCCGCGACGCTCGACCGCACCGCCTTCGCGCCCAGCCGCGCCGATGAGACCGGCAGCATCACGCTCTCCTACCATGCCGACGAGCCGCTCAAGCTCACGGTTCGGGCCTGGCGCAGGTCCGACGTCGCGCTCGATACGCACGGCGCAATCGCTTCGTTCAACGCGGGCGCGGTGCCTGTGCGCCGGCTCGCGGAAGGCATCGACATCCCGGTGGGCGACGGCACCCTCGCGTGGGATGGACACGACGACAGCGGGTCATTCGTCGCGGATGGAACGTACGTGTTCGACGTGAGCTACACCGACGGATGCGGCAATGCGAAATCCGAGCTGCCGTTCCTCGTGGTGGCCGACCACACGCCGCCCGTGGTCGCGATCTCCGTGCCGGCGGCCGCCGCGAGCGTCACCGCCGTCGTCGACGTGCGCGGCAGCGTGAACGACGCGAGCCTCGCGGCGTACGTGCTCGAGTTCGGCACGGGGAGCGATCCCCAGTCGTGGACCCCGATCGCCTCGGGCACCCAGGACGTGGCCGACGGCTCGCTGGGCAGCTGGAACACGCTCGGCCTCGCCGCGGGTGCCTACACGCTGCGCCTGCGCGCCGCCGACGCCGTCGGCAACTCCGCCGAGACGCGCGTGCCGGTGACCGTGGCGGCGAGCCTCACGCTGGTCGCCTCACTCGAGGCTGCGCCGCCGATCTTCTCGCCCAACAACGACGGCCAGCTCGACCAGTCGGCGCTGCGCTTCTCGCTCGCCGCGCCCGCGACCGTCACGCTCACGATCTACCAGGACGCCGTGAAGGTGCGCACGCTGCTCGCCGCGGTGCCGCTGCAGGCCGGGGCCGCTTCGGTCGCGTGGGACGGTCGCGGCGACGGCGGCACGACGCTGCCGGACGGCGTGTACACGGCGCAGATCGACGCGGCCACCGCCGCCGGCTCGCAGCAGACCGTCAGCATTCCGGTGGCGATCGATACGGCGGCGCCGACGCTCTCGATCGCGCAGCCGGCGGCGGGCTTCGCGCGCGGCATCGACACGGTGGTGGGCACCATCGCCGATGCCAACCTGCAGGACTACACGGTGACCCTGCGCTCGCTCGACAGCGGCGCCACCGTCACGCTCGACTCGGGCACGGACGTGCGCAACGCGGCCCCGCTCGGCAGCCTCGCGAACCTCGCCGAGGGACGCTACGAGATCGACGTCGTGGCCCACGACCGCGCCGGCAACCAGCAATCGCTCGCGGTGCCGTTCGAGCTGGACAATACGCCGCCGCGAGTCGCCATCACCGCGCCCGCTGCCGGCACCGTGCTCGGCATGAAGGCGAGCCCGTACGGCATCACGGGCACCATCGACGAGCGCAACCTCCTGCTCTTCCAGCTGAACCTCGCGCAGGGACCGCCGCCGGCGCCCGTCACGCTCGCCTCGGGTGCCGCGCTCCCGGCCGGCGCGATCGGCACGCTCGACGTGAGCCGGCTCGTCGACGGCACATACACGCTGCAGCTCGTGGCCCAGGACAAGGCCGGCTGGAGCACGACCGCGAGCGTCGACGTCCTGGTCGACAAGACTCCGCCCACGGCTGCCATCACCGCGCCCGTCGACAACGATTTCCTGCGCATCGGCTCCGACATCAAGGGCACGGCGAACGACGCCAACTTCAAGCAGTACAAGCTCGAGATCGCGCCCGGGCCCAAGGCCACCGCCTCGCGCTTCAGCGAGGTCGTGTCTTCGGCGAGCGCGGTGGACAACGCGTTGCTGGGCCGCCTCGCCGCGCTGCCGCCCGACGGCGTGCAGACGCTGCGCCTCACCGTCACGGACAAGGCGGACAACGCGTCGACGTTCCTGGTGCAAGTCACGGTGGACACGACGCCGCCCGCGGTTCCGGCGGGACTCGCCGCAAAGGTCCAGAACCGCCAGGACGTGGCGCTCACCTGGACCGCGAACACCGAAGCCGACCTCGCCGGCTACTACGTCTACCGCGATGGCGGCCGCATCACCGCCACGCCGGTAGCGACCAACGCCTATACGGACGCCGGCGTTGCGGACGGCGACCACCTGTATGCCGTGAGCGCGGTCGACCGCGCGGGCAACGAGAGCGCGCGCAGCCCGACCGTCACCGCGCGCGTGAGCCTCACCACGCCCACCGCGATCATCACCGCGCCGCCGCGCAACGGGACCGTGGGCGGCGTGGTCGACATCCAGGGCAGCGCCTACGCGCCGAAGGAATTCAAGGAGTACCGCGTATCCGTCGGCGCGGGCAGCCTGCCGGTGTCGTTCACGCTGCTGCGCCGCTCGACCGTGTCCGCACAGGGCGAGAGCCTCGCGCAATGGAACACGGTCGGCCTCGCCGAGGGCGCGACGTACACGATCCAGCTCGAAGCCGAGGACACCTTCGGCGCCATCGCCCGCGACCAGGTCGTGGTCACCATCGACAACACGCCGCCGGCGCGGCCGGTGAACCTGCAGGCGAGCGTGGCCGCGAGCGACGTCACGCTCACCTGGACTCCGAACACCGAGGCCGACCTCGACGGCTATCTGCTCTATCGCAACCAGCAGCTCGTGAACCAGGCCGGCCCCGTGGTTGGCGACCTGCGCCAGTACCTGATCCGCGCGACCACCTACCTCGACAAGGCGGTGCACGACGGCACGTACGACTACACGGTCGTTGCGGTCGACAAGGCCGGGAACCAGAGCCCGCCGTCGGCACCCGCGCACGTGGTCATCGACCAGACCGCGCCCAAGGCCGTGATCGCGAAGCCGGCGGCGGGCGCGAAGGTCGATCGCTCGACCCACGTGCTCGCCACGAGCGACGACAACGACATCGCGCAGGTGCAGCTCCAGTACCGCGCGGTGGGGGCGGCGACGTGGACCAACCTCGGCGCGCCGATCACCCAGGCGCCGTACGGGATGGACTGGGACCTCTCGGCGCTCGCCTACGGCGACTACGAGCTGCAGGCCGTCGCGCGCGACCAGGGTGGGCGTGTCGATCCCGCGCCGGCCATCGTGCGCTTCTCCCACGTGCACCTCGATCGCCCGCCGACACCCAGCGGGCTCACCGCGCGCGCCACCGCGGGCGACGTCGCGCTCGCCTGGACCGCGGTCAGCGCCACGGACCTCGCGGGGTACGTGATCGATCGTACCGACGCCGCGGGGAACGTCCTGCGCCTGACCGCCGCGCCAGTCACGGCAACGGCATACGCGGATGCCAACGTGCCGGATGGCGACTACAGCTACACGGTCTCGTCGGTGGACAGCTTCTCGACCGAGAGCACGCCCAGCAACCCGGCGACGGCGCGCGTGTTCACGCTCGACGTGGCGCAGCCCTATACGCCGACCGACTCGCGCACGGTCACGCTCGCCGGCACCGGCAAGGCGGGCCTCGCGGTCACGCTCGCGATCCATGCGCCGAGCGGTGATCGCTCGCTGCAGCAGGCCGTGGACGGGCAGAACCACTTCAGCTTCAGCTCCGTGACGCTGGACAAGGGCGACAACCGCTTCGTGGTCACGCAGAACGACCCGTCCGGCGATTCGTCGCGGCCGGCCACGCCGCACGTCATGGTGGGAGATCTGCCCGCCAAGGTCACCGGCCTCACCGGCACGGTCTCCGGCAGCGACGCGACCGTCACGTGGACCGCAAATACCGAGGCCGACCTCGCCGGGTATTTCGTCCTGGGAGACGGCACGCCGGAACAGCTCGATTCGCCGACCATCGTTTCCGCGCAGGGCTCGAGCGAGGACGCGGGCGCCCCCGGCTCCAACGCGATCGACGGCGACACGACCACGGCGTGGGTCGCGGCGGCCGCGGATCCGAACCCCGCGCTCGCGCTCACCTTCGACCAGCGCCGCCTGGTTGACGACCTCACGATCATCTGGGACGTGAACGGCGATCCCGCATACGTGCCCGCCGCCTACGCGGTCGAGGGCTGGGACGGCGAGGTCTGGGTGCCGATCGCGACCGTCGCGGGGAGCACCGACGTCGCTGCGTTCGTGCAGCTCGCGCGCCCATACCTCACCGACAAGCTGCGCATCCGGGTGACGAGCCCCGGATCGAGCGGGCGCGCCGAGGTGACGGACGTCTTCATCAACACGATCACCACCACGACCGATACCTCGGCGACCTTCGAGGACAACGGGGTGCGCCACATCGCCGTGAACGCCTATACGACGCTCGGGCTCGTCGGGCCCGCGTCCGACGCCGTCGTGCTCGCGATCGGCGACACCACGCCGCCGGATGCCGTGATCCTCCAGGCGAGCCTGTCGGGCCGCGATGTGACTCTCAGCTGGACGGCGAGCACCGCGCCGGACATCAACGGCTACCAGATCGTGCGCGACGGGGTGGCGATCGACTTCGTGGATCCGTCCACGACCCGCTACGTGGACACGGGTCTCGCCAACGGCGACCATTCCTATGTCGTGATCGCTCTCGACGCCTTCGGGAACGCGAGCGCGCCATCGAACGCCGCGACGGTCACGGTGGCCGTGCACGCGACCGCCGCGCCCCTGGCGCTCACGGTCACGCCGGTGCCCCTGGGCGGTGGGCTCGACCTCGCGTGGACCGCGCCGGCGAGCGGCTTCCCGCCGACCAGCTACGGCATCGAGCGCGCGACGCAGTCGGGCGGCCCGTATACGCAGGTTGCGCAGCCCACCGATACGCAATACCGCGACGCCGGGCTCGTGAACGGAACGCGCTACTTCTACCGCGTGTTCGCGTACAACGACAGCGGTGACGCGGGCCCGCGCTCGACCGAGGCGAGCGGCGTGCCGCAGCCCACCATCGCGCCCGCGGTCCCGACGCTGCTCTCGCCCGCGACCGCGAGCCGCCCCGCTACCGTGACCTTCGCCGCCGCGACCGTGGCGGGATTCGCCGACGCTGGCTCCGTCGTGACGCTGCTCGCGAACGGCCGCGCGGCGGGCAGTGCGCAGGCGGCAACCGATGACGCGGTGGCGTTCGCCGCGACGGGCAGCGTTGCGCGCCTGTCGCCGGACGGCTCGTGGGTGCTCGCCGGGCGCAACGGATCACTCGAGCTCTCGCGGTTCACCCCCTCGCTCGATGGCGACCAGGCCGCGGTGGTGAAATCCTTCGCCGGCATCGACCCGCTCGCGATTTCCTGGGCGGCCGCGAGCCGGCGCGCGGCGTACGTGCAGCAGCAGCTCGACCCGACGAGCGGCCAGGCGACCAACCGCGCCGGCTATGTCGATCTCGACGAGCTCGTGCCCCATGCCATCGACGCGCTCGACCTCGAGACCGGCGAGATCGCGATCTCCGGCGACGGGCGCTACGCCTACACGCTCGCCACGCGCGATGCGCGCCGCGCGCTGTGGAAGATCGACCTCGCGGGCGACACGGCAAGCGCGGTCGTCGACCTCACGGGCAGCGTCACGAACCTCGCGCTGTCGCCCAACGGGGACGCGATCGCGTACGTCCACGACAGCAGCCTCGAGATCCTCGACCTCGCGACGGCCGTGAAGCGCCCGCAGACCGCGGCGCAGGTCGTCGATCCGGCCTGGTCGCCGGCCGGCGATGCCATCGCCTACGCCTCGTTCGCGACCAGCACTCCCCGCGTGCTCGTGGTGGACTTCAGCGGCGCGCCGGCGCGCTTGATCGCGACGGCCTCCATCAACGCGCGCTCCCCGGTGTTCTCGCCCGACGGCACGCGCCTCGCCTACTACGACGACGGCACGGTCGAGATCTCGGCGCTCGCGGGCGGCGGCCGGCAGGACGCGCCGATCGGTTTCAACTCGGCGCTCGACTGGGTCGCGTCGGGCTACCTCGCATCGAACGGCTTCGGCTCGCTCGACGTGATGCGGCCCGCCGGGCAGTTCCGCATCCCGGACGTGCTCTTCACGGTCGGCGCCAACAACCTGACCGCCACCGCGACGCTCGGCGGGCCGTCGAGCGCGCCGTCCGCGCCGGCCGTCGTGACCTACTCGACGGCGGACCGCCCCGACTTCGCCGTGAGCGTGGGCGACATCGTGGTGCTCCCCGGCGTTCCGACGGCGAACCAGCCTGCGCGCATCACCGCGACCGTGCGCAACGCCGGGCCGCGCACCGCCGCGGGTGCTGGGGTCACGTTGCAGGCCATCGGGCCCGACAACGCGGCGATCACTCTCATCGACACGCGCATCCCGAGCCTCGCCTCGGGCCAGTCGACCGCGCTGGTGGCCGACTGGATGCCCACCCAGGCCGGCGTGCACCGGCTGGGCGTGACCGTCGACGCCCAGAACGAAGTGGCCGAGGTGAGCGAGACCAACAACACCGCGGTGCGCGACGTGACCGTCGTGGACGGATCGCTGCCGCGCATCGACGTCGCTACCGACGCGGCGATCTACCCGCAGAACGCGCCGGTCGCGATCGAGGCGAACGTGGTCAACGGCGGCGCGACGTTCACCGGGACGGTCGAGCTGCAAGTGGAGGATAGCCAGGGATTCCCGGTCACCGCGCTCGCGCCGCAATCCGTGACCGCCCTCGACTTCGGCCAGAGCCTCGTGGTCGACCGCTCCTGGAGCACCGGCAATACGCTGCCCGGCCGCTACGCCGTGCATGCGCGGCTGAAGGACTCCACCGGCACGCTGGTGGGCGAGGCGCTCGCCACCTTCACCATCGACGCGCCGTTGAGCGCCGTCGCCACCGTGACCACGGATCGCGCCACGTACGCGCCGGGCGCCACCGCGCACATCGCGGCGCACGTGACCTTCCCGACGGGCGCGGGCGTCGGGCAGAGCGGCGACGTCCTGATCCGCGTGCTCGACGCGGCCGGGCAGGTGCGCTTCGAGTCGCTGCACACCGTGCCCTTCGGGACGACGATCGACCTCACCGCCGACTGGGCGCTTGCCGGGCAGGCGGCCGGCGACTACACGGCCGTGGTGATCGTGAGCCTCGACGGGCGCTCGATCGCCTCGGCGTCGAGCCCGTTCAGCATCGTGTCGCCGACCTTCGCGCCGCCCGTGGTTTCGCTCACCGCGCCCGCCGACCACGCGGTGTTCGCGGCCCCGGCGCGCATCGTGCTCGCGGCCGGCGCCTCGAGCCCGAACGCGGGCGGCTCGATCGCGAAGGTGGAGTTCTTCCAGGGCACGACGAAGCTGGGCGAGGCGACCGCGCCGCCGTACACATTCGAATGGAACCCGGTGCCCGCCGGCCGCTACGTGGTGCACGCCACGGCTACCGACGATCGCGGCGCATCCGCCGACTCGAATGCCCTGAACGTGACGGTGGACACGCTGCCCACGGTGTCGATCGACGCGCCGGCGCCGAACGCGAGCTTCGTGGCGCCGGCGACGATCGCGATCACGACGAGCGCGCAGGACGCCGACGGCACCATCGCGAAGATCGAGATCTTCCAGGGCGCGCTCAAGCTCGGCGAGTGCGCGGCCTCGCCGTGCTCGGTCACGTGGAACGGCGCCGGTGCGGGCGGCTACAGCCTCACCGCGGTTGCGACCGACGATGCCGGCGGCCAGGCCACCAGCGCCGCGGTGGCGATCGTCGTCACCGGCGTGGCTCAGGTGCTGCCGCCGGTGGTGAGCCTCACGGCGCCCACCGAGGGCAGCGTCGTGAACGCCCCGGGCAGCTTCACGCTCATCGCGACCGCGGCGAGCCCGAACGCCGGCGGGTCGATCACGAAGGTGGAGTTCTTCGCGAGCGGCGTGAAGATCGGCGAGGCGGCGAGCGCTCCCTACACGTTCGCGTGGACCGGAGTGGCGGCGGGCAGCTACGCGCTCACCGCGCGCGCCACCGACGACGGCGGCCGCGCGACCGAAACCGCGCCGGTCAATGTCGTGGTCAACGCGCTGCCCTCGGTGGCCATCACGTCACCCGCGGACGGCGCGGCGTTCACGGCGCCCGCGACCGTCGCCATCACGGCCGACGCGGGCGATGCCGACGGCACGATCACGCGCGTCCAGGTCTTCGTCAACGGCGCGCCGGTGGGCGAATGCGCTACGCGTCCCTGTACGGTCACCGCGGCGAACCTCGCGGCGGGCAAGTACGCGCTGACGGCCATCGCCACCGACGACCGCGGCGCCACGGGGACGAGCGCTCCGGTGACCATCACGGTCTCGGCGGCGCTGCTGCCGCCGACGGTCTCGCTCACGTCGCCCGCGCCGGGAACGATCGTGACCGCGCCCGCGACCGTCGCGCTCGCCGCCACCGCCGCCAGCCCGAATGCCGGCGGCTCCATCGCCAAGGTCGAGTTCTTCGCCAACGGCGGCAAGGTGGGCGAGGCGCTCGCGGCGCCGTACGCGTTCAGCTGGACCAACGTGGCCGCGGGAACGTACTCGCTCAGCGCGCGCGCCACTGACAACCGCGGCATCACCACGGATTCGGCCGCCGTGCCGGTGATCGTGAACGCGCCGCCGACGGTGAGCATCACGGCTCCGGCGACCGGAACGGTCGTCGTCGCGCCGGCGGACATCGCGATCACCGCGGCTGCGAGCGACACCGACGGCACCATCGCGAAGATCGAGATCTTCCAGGGTGCGACCAAGCTCGGCGAATGCGCCACGTCGCCCTGCGCCCAGACGCTCGCCCATGCCGGGGCGGGCAGCTACTCGTTCACGGCGAAGGCCACCGACGACCGCGGCGCGAGCACCACCAGCACGGCGATCACCGTGACCGTCGGCACGCTCACGGGCACTCTCGCCCTCACACCGTCCCCGGCGACCGTGGGCCAGCCGGTGCAGGTCTCGGCGCACGTGACGAGCCCGGCGGCGATCGCCGCCCTGCCGCTCAAGGTGCGGGTGTACGACCCGGCGACCGGGATCACGCTCACGCAATTCACGACCAGCGCGGCGGTCGGTGCCAATGCGCCGTTCGCGTGGGTCTTCAACTGGGATACGACGGGTGCCACCCCGGGCGTCTACCACGCCGCGTTGAGCGAGAGCCGCTCGGGCGTCGACGCGGTGCTGGCCGACGTGCCGTTCACGCTGAATTCCGCCGTCACCGTGCAGCTCGGCGCATCGCTCCTGCCCAACGCGCGGGTGCTGGTCCTGGTGTCGTGCTTCCAGTCGAGCGGCACGACGGATACGCCGGACCTCGCGTGCGCCGAATCGCGCAAAGCGTATGTCGACCAGCTGCTGACCTCGCTCGGCGTGCCGCACCGCGTGGTGACGGATGCCGACCTCTTCCGCAGCGAGATGCGCTGCGGCAACTGGAACGTGTACTGGCTCGCGGGCGGGCGGCACAAGCTCAAGGACCGCATGGCCGACGAGCTGGCGGAGCAGGTGTTTGCGGGCAAGGGCCTTGTGGTCGACGGCATTCACGATGCGGCCTCCGCGAGCCTCGACGCCGTGCTGGGCGTCGGCTACCTCGCGCCGCTCGACCTGTCGCGCAACTACGTCGTGACGCCGGCCGACGGCCTGCTTGTTTCCGGGAGCTTCTCCACTTCCGGGCGCGCATTGTCCTACTCGGTCCTCCCGGGTGCCGTGGCCGATGCGCACTTCGACAGCGCGGCGAGCGACCCGGCGGTCGTCTCGAGCGTGTACGGCAACGGCCACACGGTGGCGCTCGCGTTCGACCTCGTGAAGACGCTGCAGGCGCAGCCGCTCGTGCAGGGCGACCTCGCACCGATCTTCGCGCGTGCGGCACCCGTGGCGCGCGAGTCGGGCATGCCGGTGGCGGTACGCCTCGCCGTCACCAACGCCGGCCCGGCAGCCACCGTGAGCGTGACGGCGACGTTGCCTGCCGGCGTGACGCTCGCCTCGGCAACGCCCGCGCCGACGGCGGGCACCACGTGGTCGCTCACGCTCGCGGCGAACGAGACGCGCAACGTCGACCTGCAGCTCAACGTTTCCGCCGATGGCGCCTACACGGTCGGCTTCACCGGAGGCGGCGCGACGACGTCGGCCGCGTTCAGCGTCGCGGCGATCCAGGGCGGCACGCACGCCGACGTGCTCGCGGCCCTCAACGCGCTGTCGGTGACCGGCGCCGAGCTTACCGCACGCAACAACGCGGTCAACCTCGTGAACCAGTCGTCCGCGGCGCTCGCCTCGGCGCCGGAGGCGGCCGTGTACGAGCTGCTCGACGCCGCGAAGGAAGTCGCAAAGATCGCGAACCCGGGCGACGCCGACGACCGCCTGGCGCGCTTGGAAGTCGCCACCGGCCCGGCCATCTGCGCGCAGATCGCCGCCTGCCTGCGGCCGGGGCAGGGCGCGCCCACGCTCACGGGCTACAACATGCTGGTATTCGGCAATGCGAACCTCAGCTCGGGGAGCGTCGAGGGCTCGGTGGGCGTCTCGGGCAACGCCACGCTGTCCTCGCAGAGCATCGCGACCCAGTGGACGGGCGATGCGGCGCGCCTCGTGGCGGGCGGCACCGTGACCTGGAGCAACGGCAGCGTGGGTTCCAACGGCAGCGGGGTGATCCTCGCGGGCGGCACGCTCAACGTGAACCAGAGCGTGGGACGCCACTCCGCGACCGCGGGCGCCGCTACCGAGGACTGGGCCGCGCTCCGGTCGTACTACGTGAACCTCGCGACGAGCCTCTCCAATGTGACCGGCACGGCGGCGATCGCCGGCGCGGGGGGCAAGTTCACGCTGCACGGGACCGATCCGGCACGCAACGTCTTCACGCTCACCGCCGCGCAGGCCGGCGCCGCGCGTTCGCTGGTCTTCGATGTGCCGCTTACCTCCACCGCGATCGTCAATGTGCCCGGTGCCAGCGTGAGCGTCAGCAACGGCCAGCAATTCGTGATGGTGAACGGCGTGCAGCAGGCGATGTCGCAGAGTGCCTTCGCGACCCAGGTCCTGTTCAATTTCCCGCAGGCGCTCTCGCTCTCGGCGAGCAGCTGGTCGATCCAGGGCACGGTGCTGGCGCCGCAGGCGAGCTTCTCGTTCTCCTCCGGCAGCATGTTCGGCCAGCTCCTCGTCGGCAACATGAGCGCCAGCTCGTCCGGCTTCCAGCAATGCGGCACGTTCATGGGCACGCTGCCGTGACTTTCCAGGGAATGAAGAACACGATGACCTCGCACCGCCGCCGCGCCGCGCACGCGGCCTTCCTCGCCGCCGCCTTTTCGCTCGCGCCCCTTGCGCTGGCCCAGCAGGCTCCGACGCCGGAGCCGGCGGGGCTGCCGCCGGCAGTGCAGGGGCCGACGCCCGAGCAGCAGCGCGCGGCGATCGATGCGATTTCGCACGGGCGCCCGCCGCAGGGGCTGCCGGCAGTGCCCGCGGGTGTCGAGGCGAAGGCCACGCGCGCGCCGGTGCGCGCCGAGGGCGCGGCCATCAAGGAGGCGGTCGACGCATTGCGTGCGGCCATCGAGGCGCGGCGTGCAGGCAAGGGCAGCGCGGAAGCGATCGCAAGCGCGGTCGAAAACCTGCGCGGCGCCGATGCGCTGCTCACGGCGTCGTTCGACGATGCGTTGAAGCGCCTGCGCGACAGCGGCGCGGATCCTCGATTCGAAGGCCGCCTCATCGATGCACGTGCCAAGGTGCGCGCACCGCTGGACGGTGTGTACGGTGCGCTGGGCGCCGCCAAGCCGGACGAAAAGAGCGCCGGAGCGCACGCGGATGCCGCGTCCGTCGAGCACGCCGCAACCATTCTCCGCGCGCTGCCGGACCCGGTCCCCGCCGCGATCCTGCGCGCCTCGACGCTGCCCGTGCGGCCGGTGAACTTGCCGGTGCGCGCGCCGTTGCTGTCCCCGACGATCACACCCGCCTACCTCGCTCCCGATACCGCGGCGCAACCCGCCGACACCACGGCGGGTCCCGAAGGGCCGTTCAGCGACGAGATCCTCGGCAAGGCGAAGGACCTGGGCTACGACTACGTGCGCATCTTCGAGTTCGTGCGTAACCAGGTAGCCACCGAGTGGTACGCCGGCCTGCAGAAGGGTGCGACGGGCGTGCTGCGCACCAAGGCGGGCAACGACGTGGACCAGGCGGCGCTGCTGGTAGCGCTGCTGCGTGCGAGCGCGGCCCCGGCGCGCTACGTGAAGGGCGTGGTGGAGCTGCCCGTCGAGGCCGTCGCTGCCGAGATGGGGCTGGCCGACGCTTCCCTCGTCCCCGAGGCGCTCGGGCGTGCCGGCATCGCATACACCGCGGTCGTGCGCGGCGGGCGCGTGGCGCTGGTGGACATGGAACATACGTGGGTCGCGGCCCAGGTGCCGTACACGAACTATCGCGGCGTCGTGCTCGATACCACGGGGCGCACGTGGCTTCCGCTCGATGCATCGTACAAGCGCCTGGAGGGCGCCGCGGCAACGCCGCTGCTTTCTGCCCTGTCCCTCGGCTCCGCCGCACTCGCCGCCGACTACGGCAGTGCGGACCGCAACACGGACCTGCTCGCGTTCGTGCGCACGCGCGCCACCTCCGCCCTTCCCGCCGGGCAGACCTACGCGCAAGCCCTCGGCGCCGCGAGCATCACGGCGCAAAGCCTGGACCTGCTGCCCAACACGCTTCCGTACACCGTGCTCGCGGTCACGCGCGAATCCGCGGCGCTGGATCCGGCGGCCACGGTCACGGTGCGCCTGCAGCTCGTGGACACGGCCACGCCCGGCACGCCCAGCCTCGACGCCACGCTGCCGCTGTATGCGCTTGCGAACGATCGCGTCACGCTCTCGTACGATCCAGCCACCATCGACGACGACAAGGTGGCGCTGCTCTGGGGCGGCATCGACCTGGCCCCCGCGTACCTCGTCGCAGTGCGCCCGCTCGTGCGCATCGCCGGGCAGGCGAAGGCCTCGGGCACGGTCGCGCTCACCCCGGGCCACACGGCGCTCTTCACGGCCACGATTACCGGCCCCGCGGGCACGCAGTCCTTCGACCAGCAGCTCACGGTGGGCGCGTACCACGTGCTCGGCTTCGCGGTGGGCGACGTGAGCCGGCCCGCGACCGCACCGCCCGGCGACCTCGAAGAAGCCGACGCGGCGCGGCTGCTCGATGGCGTGGCGCAATCGTACGAGCGGCAATGGAAGGCCGCCGAGGACGAGCTGGCGCTCCTCACCGGTACTCCCGTGATGCGCCCGCTGCCCTCGCTCGTGATGGTGAACAACTACCTGCGCGCCGACACCTTCGCGAGCGTGAGCTTCGCCGATAGCTGGCGCGGCGCGACCATCGACGCGGTGACGCGCGTGGTCGAACCGGTCGGTGCCGCGCGCAACGACTGGATGGAGCTCTCCGCCCTCGAAGGCTCGTCGCTCGAGCAGCTCACGTTCACCACGCTGTTCCTCGTGGACACCGTATCCGCGGACCGCGTGCTGGCATTGGCCGGCGCGCCGGTCTCGATCAACTCGGGGAACGTGGACGCGCAGCTCGCGGCGACCGGGCATGCGGCGGCGGTGCAGGACGACATCCGCAACTGGATACGCCAGGGCTACACGGTCACGACACACGCCAATCCGTTCGCGCGCAACGCGTGGAGCGGATCGGCCTGGGTCGTGAAGGATTCGGCGACCAAGGCGGCGGGATATTTCCTCTCGGGCGCCATCGCTGGTGGGTCGAGCACGCCGGAGCCGGAGGCTTGGACGCAGCAGTTCCTGGCCGACGCGCTGAGCTCGCCGCATGCCTCGAGACCAACAACGATCCGCTGGCGGCCGCGAGCATCGAACTGGTGACCTCGACCGATGGCCAAAAGGGGACGGTCGGCAAGCCCTTGCCACAGGCTTGCAAGTGCGCGTGCGCGACGCGGACGGCAGGCCGGTGAAGGGCGCGGCGGTCACGTTCTCGGTGCAAAGCGGAGGGGGATAAGGTAACAAATCCTCGCGATAATGGGACTGCCACTTCACCACGGTGACTTTGCCGTCGAACGGCTCCGGCATAGCCGCGGCGCGTCACACCTCGGCAACGAAGACGGACAACAACCCGCTTTCGTAATGAGGTCTGTCAACGACAAGTCGGCAACCCGTGCAAGCCTGCAATCGTGGGCGCAACGGTCGACAACGCGTAACGCGGTGCTGGACATGATCCAGCCGTTCAATGCTTATGCGCTGCCCGACGACCTCGCGACGATCAAGGCGGATTCGACTTCGAGAACCAGCCGCAAGCCTACGGTTCGGCGGACGGCGTTGCGCTGTTCGCGCAGGACCAGTACGGAAACCCCATAGCCAATGTGGACGTGACGTTCGAGCAGACCGCCTTCTTCGAGCGACTGCCCGAGAGTGTTCATTTCGGAGCGGCCCCGGGTCCTGTTCCTGCAGCAGAAACGAATGCCCTGCGTGCCCGCTCTACGGCGAATGCGGCCATCCACGCCCACACCACCGCGACGGTAACCACTGGGACCGCATTCACTCTCGTCGGCCTGCCCCCGGTGGCCAAATGCCAATAGGGCGTGAGAGCGACGGCGGGCAGCTCAGAGCATCAATACATATGCGTTGCGCGCACCGGCGAACGTAACGACACGGACATCTGCGCGCTGCCTCGGCGAGGAGGACTTCCAGGCCCAGGACGCACGGTCCATCTACCCGACACGGATGATCATGGCAATCGATCGCGGCGACCAGGTCCTCCACACCTATCGGAGCCGATCAAGTTCCGCATGTTCGCACATTCCAAAGACAAGGCACGGCAGTGTACCCCGGCGAAATCCGGCCGGGCAGACGTGCTGCGTGATGCATCCGCGGAACGCTTGAATGTACCCGATGTCGTCCGGGCAGCCGGAGCCCGACACCTACCCGTGACGTCACCTGACTGTGATCGGTGTTGCCAACGGATCGGCGGCGACCTGTCCAGGACTTGGGAAACGGATTCGGCAGATCACTACGACGGTCGGCCCGACACCCGCGCTGAACAACGATCACTATCCGTGTCGGCTGCCGGCCGGACCGTCCCGAACAGTTTGCGGAGGTGTCGATCCCACCGAATGCGCCGGCAAAATTCAAACTCTTATGGGCGACCCCGATCCAGGATCATCAGCCACAAGTTGGAAACGCAGACCTTTCACCGTCAATACGGTGTGGGGCATCAAAGCCAAGATCGATCAAGTCACGTCGGTCGACACGCCGGCGAGCGGCAAGGATACGACTCGTCTCTACCTCGACGGCAAAGCAACCTCCAATTCCCGGCCAGCGTGGACTACTCCATGGAGCCGCTCGAATTACATCGCGCAGTCCGTCGACATGCGATGTGCTCCAGGGCGACACGTCGTGAACGTGTTTCCGGGCAGCGCGTTCACGGGGAGCGGCAACGCGCACCTCGAGCAAGGCTTTCCGATCGACTTCTCGAAGACGAACAAGGTCCGGCTCGTGCTCAACAGGGGCCGGGGGCGGAGCAGAAGTCCATAGCGATCCCGTAGATTTGCCGTTCGGCCAGAGGCTCATCGTGAGCGTGCCTACGTCGCTGCGCATGTCGAGCGATGTCGACGTCGTGAACGATCGGGTGTGCGCGATCGGGACCACGTACGCCTTCGGCATCTCGCGTGCGGCGACGATCCAGCTCGCCGCCCAGCCGCGCGACGACGCGACCGGCGAGCCCGCGGGAATCGCCCCAGACCCTGGTCAGCGACGTGCATTACGACACTGGGACCTCGGAGATCCCGCTCGACCCGAGCCAGCTCATTCCGCGCCAGAACGGCTACTTCCTCGAGCTGACGGCGACGCCGGACGACATCTCGGCCGGTGGGACGGAGACTGCCGAAACCCTGCTCGCCGCTACCATGGACATGCGCGACGCCCTGCCGGTGGGGCAAGTGATCGTGAAGGGCGTGAACGTGAAGAGCGGGCGGCTCGTGCTCCCCGGGCAGTCGCTTCAGGCGACGGGACGCGGCCCGCAGCTCGCCTTCCATCCCGTGTATTCGAGCGCCGGAGCGGGGCAGGTGGGCTCGCTGGGGGCGAACTGGTCGCACAACTACGAAGCCTCGCTCTCGATCACGCCGTGCGGGGACGTCATCGTCTCGACGGGCGACGCGGGCTCCATGCGCTTCTTCCCCGGGCCGAGCGGCACGCTGGTGCCGACCAAGGGCTACCACGGCACGCTCATCGCCAACGACGACCACTCCTTCGACTTCTACAGCAAGGACGGCACGCGCTATCACTTCGCGCTGGCGGGGCTCGCCAAGCGGTGGATGAACACGACCATCACGGACGCGAACGGCAACACGCTCACCCTCAATTACGACCTCGGCAGCCCCGATACACCGCTGCGCACGGTGACGGACGCCAACGGCCGCACGCTCAATTTCACCTACGAGAGCCGCAACTTCGGAGTCCTGCGCCGCGCCGTGCCCGTGATGACCAAGGTGTCAGGCCCCGACGGCATGGAGCTCGCGTTCGAGTACGACGACGCGGGAAATCTCGTCTCCAGCACGCGCACCGATGCGCCGCAATCGAAGGAGACCTACGCGTACGCCACGGGCCTCGCGCTCAGCTTCAAGAACCTGCTTACGGCCTATTCCAGCGCCGGCGGGCAGGTCACCAACTACGAGTACCAGACCGCCGCGCTGCCGCTCAGCTTCGGCACGACGCAGCTCACGGTACCCGACGGCAAGGTGGTCCGCGTAACCACCGCCGACTCGTCGCAGACCAGCTTCAGCTACCGCCCGGAAAACCCGGGCCTGGGTACCGTGGCAGCTACGACCGTCACCGATGCGCGCAACAACCAGACCGTCTACACACTCAACCACTACGGCAGCCCGGTGACGATCCAGACGCCGGCCGGCACCACGACCATGACGTGGATGACGAACGACATCCTGATGGAGAGCAAGACGGATGCGATCGGGACCCGTTACGCGTACACGTACGACGGCCAGGGCAACATCGCGCAGGAGCAGGTGAGCGGGACGGGCGTGACGTTCACGTCGTCGAACACCTGGCTCGTACAATCGGCGCCGCCGTACATCAAGAACAAGCCGCTCACGACGACCGATCGTAACGGCAATGTCACGAGCTACAGCTACGACGGGTTCGGCAACCTGACCGCCGAGGCGCGGCCCGAGGGCGTCAGGCTTTCCTACTCGTACGCGGGCAACGGAGACCGGCTGACGGCGGTGGATGGCCGGAACGGTACAACGCGTTTCGGCTATGACGGCAGCGGCAACCTGGACTCGACCACCGACCCGCTGGGCGGCGTCGTTCGGACTCCGCGGGATGCGCGTGGCCGCGTGACGTCCGTCACCGACCAGGAGGGCCGCTTCACGCAGATGAAGTACGACGCGCTCGATCACCTTCTCACGCGCACCGACGTCACCGGTGGCGTGCGCACGATGACCTACGACGCGCTCGGGAACAAGCTCACGGAGCAGGACGAGGAGCATCGCGTCACCAAGTACGACTACGACGCGATGAACCGGCTGGTGAAGATCACCAACCCGCTCGCGTCGAAGACCCTGGGTTACGACACGGCGGGCAACAAGACCAGCGAGAGCGACTATCTCGGCCACCTCACGACGTACGCCTACGACGCGGCCAACCGCCTCATCACGCGCACGGAGCCCAGGTCCAAGATCACCCGCTACGGCTACGACGCCATCGGTAACGTGACGAGCGAGACCGATGCCGAGAGTCGCGCCACGACGCACGTCTACGATGGCTTGAGCCGCCGCACCAGCACCACGGATGCGCTCACCGGCGTCACGGCGATGGCCTACGACGGCAACGGCAACAAGACGCAGACCACCGACGCCGAGGGCCGGACCACCAAGTACACCTACGACGGCCTCAACCGGCTTACGCACTCTATCGGGGACTCGGCGGGCGTGGCCGCGGACACCGTCTACGCCTACGACCCGAACGGCAACGTGACGAGCGTCACGGACCCGGATGGCAATATCACGACCCACGAGTACGACGCGAACAACCGCAAGACCGCCACGCACGACGCGCTCCAGCACATCACGCATTTCGCCTACGACCGCGTCGGCAACAAGGTGCAGGAGATCACGCCGCGCAGCTTCTCCAAGGGCTGGACCTACGATGGGCTGAATCGCATTACCCTCATGCAGGACGAGGAGAAGAACCAGACCACGTACGGCTACGACGGTGTGGGCAACCGCACCTCGGAGAAGTGGGCCAACAACAACGCGCTCACCCACGCCTACGACGCGCTGAACCGCCAGACCTCGTCGTCGGACGTCCTGGGGAGCCTCGGCTCGCGCACCTACGACGGCCAGGGCAACGTCACGAGCGAGACGGACGCGAACGGGAACACCTCGACGCATACGTACGACGAGCTGAACCGCCGCGTGGCGAGCGACCTGCCGTCCGCCGCGGGCACGCGCCACCTGGTCTTCGCCTATGACCTCGTGGGCAACCTCACCGGCGAGACCGACGCCAACGGCAACGCCACCACGCACGTCTACGACAAGCTGAACCGCCTCACGCAGACGACCGACACCCTCGGCCAGCGCTACGCCGCGACCTACGACGGCGTCGGCAACAAGAGGACCGAGACCGACGGCGCCGGCAACACGCAGACGCATACGTACGACGGGCTCAACCGGCGCACCCAGACCGCCGACGGCATCGGCACGCTGATGCTGGCCACGTACGACAAGGCCGGCAACCGGATCTCGGTGAAGGACGCGAACGGCGTCGTGACCGTCACCGCGTACGACCCCATGAACCGCCCGCGCACCGTCACGCGCGCCGGCGTGCTGATGGTCACCAACGACTACGACGAGCTGGGCAACGTGCGCTTCGTGACCGACGCCAACGGCCACAAGGTCGGCTACCAGTACGACGGGCGCAACCTGAAGATCGAGGACGACAAGGCCCTCGGCGCCATCACCAAGTACACGCGCGACGGGATGGGCGACGTGTTGAAGGTGCTGGATCCCGAGGGGCGGGCCACGATCAGCTCGTACGATGCGCGCCGCCGCATGGAGACCAGCACCGACGCGCTCGCCGAGGAGACCGACTACTCGTACGACTTGAACGGCAACCGCACCGGGGTGATGAAGCCCAAGGGCAACATCCAGAGCTTCGCCTTTGATGCGGCCAATCGCCTGGCGAGCGTCACCACGCCGGCGGGCACCAGCGCGCTCACCTACGACTTGAACGGCAACCTCAAATCGCGCCGAGACGCGAACCAGCACGCGACCGGCTACGACTACGACGCGCGCAACCGCCGCACGAAGACCACCTTCGCGGACACCAGGTTCGAGGTCCGCACCTTCGACGGCGCGGGCAACGTGAAGACGCTCACCGACGCGAACACGGCGGTGACGACCTACACCTACGACGCCAGGAACCGCGAGACGCTGAAGAGCTACTCGGCGAGCGCCGACGGCCTGGCGTCGATCGCTACCGGCTACGACGGCAACGGCAGCGTCACCAGCACCACCGAGACGTATGCCGGCGGCGTCACCCGCGCGCACGCCCGCGCCTACGACGATTTCAACCGCCTGCAGCGCGAGACGGATCCGTGGGGCGACGCCGTCACCCACACCTACGATGCGCAGGGCAACCGCAACGGCACCACCGCCCAGGGCTCGACCACGCTCTACAGCTACGACGAGCTGAACCGGCGCGTGGCGGTGACGGCGGTGGGCGGGCCGGTGGTCACGACCTACGACCGCACGAACCTGCCCACCGGCGTGAGTTACCCCAACGGCATCGTCACGACCACGACCTACGATGCCGCGATGCGGGTGAAGTCCATCGCGACGGCCCGCGCGGCCGCGACCCTCGAGTCGTTCGCCTACCTCTATGACAAGAACGGCAACCGCACCCAGCAGACGCGCCTTGCCGGGGCCGTGAACGAGGTCACCACCTATGGCTACGACAACGACGACTGGCTGACCTCGACCACCGTCACGTCGAGCGACGGCACCACGAGCTCGACCCAGGCCGTGACGTACACGCTGGACGCGGTGGGCAACCGCAGCGTGGAGAGCTCGACCGCGACCGGCACCAATGCCGCGGCCAAGACCTACACGAAGAATTTCACGTTCGATCCGCGCGACAAGATCACCCAGGTGGCGGTGAGCGGCGGTACATCGCCCGGCACCACCACCTACGCCTACGACAACGACGGCAACCTCACGGCGAAGAGCGGCCCATCGGTCTCCCGCACCTTCGTCTGGAGCATCCGTGACCGCCTCATCGAGGTGAAGGACGCCCAGAACACGGTCGCGCGCTACAAGTACAACGCCGAGGGGCTGCGGGACGAGGTGGAGGGCGAGCGCCGCACGACCTGGGTGGAAGGCTTCGCCTACCTCGACAAGGCCCCGGACAATTCCTTCCTCGCCAAGTACGAGACGCAGGCCAATGGTCGCAGTCCCGCCATCGAGGTGACCGCGGGAGGCAGCGAATACCTGCACGAGGATGCGCTGGGGAGCTCGACGCTCGAGACGGATTCAACTGGGGCGACGAAGGCCGCCACGACCTACGACGCGTACGGCAACTCGATTACCGCGGGCAGCCCGACCAGCAAGTTCGGCTACACCGGCCACGAGACCGACCGCACCACCGGCCTCGTCTACTTCAAGGCGCGCCACTATGACCCCGAGCTGGGCCGGTTCATCAGCGCGGACCCGTTCGAGGGGGAGCCGACGTATCCGGTGACTTGGAACAGCTACCTCTACGCGAACTCGAATCCGCTAGTCTGGATCGATAAGAATGGGTATGAGGGCGACTGGGTAGATCCTTTGTTCGGGCGCGATTTCGGCGAAGGATCGGGGAGAGTTACGTCGAGCCCATTCGCGACGCCTCCGGCCGCGTTGCCTTGCCCGCCGCCGCTGCTTTGCGTGACCCCGCCGCTCTGGGGCCCGGGGGGGCCAACGCTGTGCCATCGACCGGCGGGTTGAAGAAGTCATTGGACGACATGCAGCGCGGCGTCGACACATTCTTCCCGTTTGAAGCATTTGCACGGAAGTATCTCGAATCAAAGATTAAGGAATTCTTCGTCAAAGAGGCGGACGCGAAGCCGGGCGTGACGGTCCTCCCGAATCCGATTGCGCCACCGCTTCCGCCGCTCCCGTCCCGACAAGCGGAGACGCAAAGCCCGGGGGACAACATCCTGGTGACGCCACCGGCCACGCCGCTGGATCCGGGGCCGTTTTCCTTGCCGCCAAACGAGGCCCCGCGGTTCGACAATGCGCCGCATATTACCCCGCAAGAGCAGCCCAGTTTCGGCGAGAACATAATTTACAAGGACCGGCAAGAGGGTGATTCAGGGCGAGAGAAATTCACCCCTAACCCGAACGGAAGAAAGGGCGGCGAGGAGCACCAAGCAGAAATTGACAGGTTGGAGCGAGACATCCGCGCGCGAGGACTCATCCCTCAGCGGGAGTTCATGGATCCTGACGGAGAAAAGACGAAGCGATTTATCGACATCATCGCTCGAGACAAAGACGGCAATGTGGTCGAGCGTTATCAGGTAGGTAGGGGCACGAAGAGCGGCGACCCCGTGGCAAGAGAGCGCCGATCTATGGATGACACTCAAGCAGTAGAAGGCGAGAGACCAACTTTTGTCCCATATAATCTGCCGAAATGAACAGTCGCCAACTTAACGTCTACGCAACCAACGACGATTTCGTGCTTCTGAGCGAAGCCCTAGAGAAAGTTGACGACTTCGTGGCCGTCAATGCCGTATCTAGTGAGGGCGATCCGGTCACGAATGAAGGCCTCTCGTTGGTCCGCCGGGATAGTGATCCCCTCGAGGTATTCCTAGTGAGAATTGAGGATGTCGGCGACATCCGATGGAGCCCGCTCACTATCGGGAAGCGATTCATTGACGTTGTTCGATCGCCGGCCATTCAATTTGTGAGGTGCAACTACGACGGTGCAAGCATTAGTAGGGGGCGCCTCTACTATGTTCGGTCGTATGTTGAGAACGGCGAAGAGTGCATCAAGTCAAACGGATTCGATACGTGGGCCTCCGAGGTGTTTGGAATTACAAGGAAGGTCTTCGCAAAGCGCGTGTCGCCATATTATTTGGGTCCGAAAGCCGACGAGCTAGTGGCAAGTGGCGTTCAGTTGCGACCATAGAATGCCCCGTGACCCCGTCCGAACGTCCGATGAGCTAGGTCGGCATTCCCGCGATGCCGTCGAGCCGGACGGTTGCTGCCCCGTCCGACCGTCCGATGAGTTGATTCACCTCGCGAAGGCATCTGTTTTTCGCGATCTCGTCCCTCCCTTTGCCCCGTCCGACCGTCCGATGAACTGATTCGGCTCCATAAGTCCTGCGTTTTTCACAGTCCCGGCCCTTCATCGCTCAGCAATTGAGCGGCTTCATTCGCCTTTCCCCCTGAATTTCGCTTGATCGCGCCGGGCGCGCGCCGTGTCCGCGTGTCGCGCGCTACACGAACGCGTGGTTCCGCGGACAGTGCCTCCGTGGCACGTCCGGTTCCCCTCGAAGCCGATCACGGACCCCCTACCTCCGAATGTAGAAGCCGGTGAGCAACCCGTCCCACGCGGAGAAGTAGCTAACCGCCTTGGGCACTGTCGCGTAGGGATTGATTCCCTCCCACGCTTCCACCGGTGTCCGGCCGCCCAGGTGCTGATGGGGCCGCACATGGTTGTACCAGGCCCGGAAATCGCCCAGCGCCAGCTCGAGCTCCCCGAGACCGTCCACGGCCCACCTGTCGAGCTTGCTCTTGAGTGTCCCGAAGAAACGCTCGATGCGACCGTTCTGCCAGGGGCAGTGGCGCTCGGTGCGCTGGTGGCGGATGCCGAGGAAGGCGAGCGCCCACCGGAAGAGTCGACTCGTGAAGACCGCCTCGTTGTCGGTGCGAACGGCTCGCGGCTTGCCGTACCGCTCGATCGCATCGAGAAGGGCCCGGAGAATGGCGATCGAGCCCTTGTCCGGAAGCGCCCTCAACGCCACCGCAAACCGGCTGCCGTGATCGAGGATGCCGAGGACGGGGTGGACTTCGCCTGCGAAGTCCGCCTTTCCGGTAAGGTCGATACCCCACACGCGATTGGTGGCCATCGCGGGCGGAACCCGCCGCTTCCACTCCCGCCGCCGCTCCTCGATCTCGAGGCGTCTCTTGCGGACGGTATCGGCCACCCACGTCTTGCTCACCGTCGTGGCATGCCGAGCCGCGTGCAGACGGTTGAAGGTGTCCGCGATCCTGCGGCAGCCGGCGTCTAGCATCAGCGCCTTTAGCCGCACGATCTCCTCGATCGCCCAGTCCGGTTTGCGGGACCTAAGACCGGGGAGGCCAGCCGGGACGAAGCGGCGGCCGCGGGATGCTCTTGGTGGCCGAATGAATCGGAAAAGGAGCCAGAGCCAAAAGGCGACCAGGAGCATGCGCGGGCAAAGCCGCGGATTCTACGCTGCGACAACTCCCGGATCGCACTGCGCGGCCGCCACGACGCTCACGGGTTGCCGCGCAGATGCCAGATCAGGACATCGGTGTCGATGAGCACGACCGTCATTCGGTCCTGAAGCGGGGGGCCCGGATGCATCGCAAATAGCCAGGGACATCCGCCATGTCGTCGCGATCGCGCCAGATGCCAAAGGCGGGATCGTCCGTCACGAAGGTCACCAGGATGGGCATAAAATGCCTCTCGTTGTCCGCAATTGGGTGGGCGCCCTTCAAAGCCCATCTCAACCCGAGCGTGGGCCCCGCTTTCGGCTGGCGGCGGCGCCCGCGCGTCGCGGCTCCTTCACGGAGCGGGCGATCTTGATCAGCGACAGCAACGCATCGTTCACGGCCGCAGCGGTCGGAAAGGCCTTGGCGACCTCCTCGACCAGGACGACGACATTGCTGCCGGCCCTCACGCGGGCGGCGTACTTGCCACGGACCAGGGGCCCGAAGTCCTCGCGCCGATATTCCGGGCGAAGCTCGCGTCCCACATGCCGACTTGCCTTCTTGGGGGTCTTGCGCTCGCTCATAGCCGTTTTCTTCGCCGCCTGCCCGGGGATTTGGCCTCGATCAGCTTCGTGGCCACGTCGCGCGCGATCTCGATCGTCTCCTGGATGGTGCGTCCCTGTGCCACGAGACCTTGCAGATCTTCGCTGGTCGCCAGGTACACGCCCTCCGGGAGCTTTTCGATGTGCAGCTGGATCACATGCTCCATTTGACGAAGTGGATGGGCAGCACCGACTTCCGCTTTGCGTTGCCAGCTTTCTGGACCGTGCGCGACCGAGATGCGGGCATGAGGGGGCCTTCAAGAACCAGCCGCACGACGCGACTCGGCTCGATAGGCATCGATCTGCGCCTGGATCTCGTCGGCGGTCATGGGAGGTCAAAGCGCATCGTATGCAGCATCGTCGGAGTTGTCCCATACCTTGGCGAGGGGCGACTCGCTGCGACGAACGCGGGCGAAGGCGTCTTCCAGCGTGACTCCCGAATCCGGATTGGCCTCGAACTCGGCCAGCCGACTGTCGAGCTCTCGCCTCTGCCACGCAGTCAGTGGCAGCGCCTCGGGAATGGCGGAGATGCTGTCCCAGATGGCCTCTACCAGGTGCATGCGATCCGGTACTGGCAGGGCGAGAATCTCCGCCACAAGGTCGCGCTTCATCAGCAGCGGCGCTCGGCGCGCATGGCGTCGACCTCGGCCTGGCCGAATGGCCTCCTCGAGAAGGAGGCTGATGGCTTCCCCGGTGAGCAATCCCGCGATCTGAGCGCGCGTTGCGATCTCGTCGGGAATCGTTAGTTTCAGATCAATCGTTGTCATGCTCGGCCCGGTAGGCCTTCACTTCGGCATTGATCTCCTCCATCGACATTGGCGGGATGCCGGAGTCTCTTACACGGTCAGCTACTTTCAAGAGGTCATTCAGCGCCCGGCGACGCAATTCCTCGGATAAGAGGCGCTCCACCGCCTCGGGAGTGAGCAGACCGGCGGCCTGCGCGTCCTTGGCGAGGCGATCGGGGAGGCTCAGCTCGAGTACGAACATGGTCATGGAAGCTTCCGACGCTGTTCTTCCGCGGAGACGGTTTCCCCGCGATCGGCTTCCCCGATCGCCGCGAGAAGCTCGGCCTCCTGCTCAGCCGACACGTCGAAGGTCTCGCCCGACTCTTGTGCGAGCACGGTCACGGTCGCGCACTCGTCGAGGGGCGCTCCTTCGACGACAATCTTCCCGCCGACGACCTTGCCCGTGGCAATTCGCATGAGGGTTGCTCCTGAAGCGATGTCGCCCGAGTTCCAGGGGACATTGTACGACGGGCAACGGCGGCCTCATACCGGCGATCATCCATAGAGTCTGGAGTCAGAGTCGTGACTCCGGCCCTCGACTCCGACTCCGTTACTGGCTGACTCCGTTATTCCACGGTCACGGACTTCGCGAGATTCCTCGGCTTGTCCACGTCCGTCCCGCGGCAAAGCGCGGCGTGGTACGCGAGCAGCTGCAGCGGCACCGCATGAACGATGGGCGAGACGATGGCGGGATGCGGCGGCATCTGGATCACGTGGAAGCCGGGGCCCGGCGCGATATGGGCGTCCTCGTCGGCCATCACGAAGAGCTCGCCGCCGCGCGCGCGCACTTCCTGCAGGTTGCTCTTGAGCTTCTCCAGCAGCGCCCCGCGCGGCGCGATGGCCACCACCGGCATGCGCTCGTCGACCAGGGCGAGCGGTCCGTGCTTGAGCTCGCCGGCGGCGTAAGCCTCGGCGTGGATGTAGGAGATTTCCTTCAGCTTCAGCGCGCCTTCGAGGGCGATGGGGTAGTGGATTCCGCGGCCGAGGAAGAGCGCGTGGCGGCGTAGCGCGAACTGCGCGGACCAGTCGGTCACCGCGCCTTCGGTCTCCAGCGCGCGGGTGAGCACCGACGGTAGCGCGCGCAGGGCGTCGAGCAGCTCCGCTTCGCGTCCCGCGGAGAGCTTCCCGCGGCGCTTGGCGATGGTCATGGCGAGCAGCAGGAGCGACGGCGAGCTGGGTCGTGAACGCCTTGGTGGACGCCACGCCGATCTCGGGGCCGGCGCGCGTGAGGAAGCGCAGCTGCGTGGCGCGCACCAGCGCCGACTCGGCCACGTTGCAGATCGCGAGGCTGTGGGCCTGGCCCAGCGAGCGCGCATGCTCCAGCGCGGCGAGCGTATCGGCCGTCTCGCCGGATTGGGAAATCGCCACCACCAGCGTGCGCGGGTCGGGCACGGATTCCCGGTAGCGGTACTCGCTCGCGATCTCCACGTTGCAGCGGATGCCGGCGAGCGTCTCGATCCATTGCCGCGCCACCAGCCCCGCGTGGTAGCTCGTGCCGCACGCGAGGATCAGGACGGAATCGACGGCGTCGAGGATGCGCGGCGCCTCGGTGCCGAAGAGGTGCGGGGAGAGCGTGCTCGACTTGGCGGCGAGCTCGAGGGTGTCCGCAATGGCGCGCGGCTGCTCGAAGATCTCCTTCTGCATGTAGTGGCGGTAGGCGCCCAGCTCCACCGCCTCGGCCGAAAGCGACGAGCGGTGCATCGGCCGCACGATCGTCGCCCCGCGCGCGTCGACGATGCGCACGCCCTCCAGGCTCACCTCGGCGCAATCCCCCTCCTCCAGGAACACCATCTTCTGGGTGACCTGCAGGAGGGCGGACGTGTCCGACGCCGCGAAATATTCGTTGTCGCCGATGCCCAGCAGCAGCGGCGCTCCCATGCGCGCCACCACCATGCGACTGGAGTCTTCCCCGTCGACCACGGCGATGGCGTAGGCGCCGCGCAGCTGCACCGTGGCCTTGCGCACCGCGGCGAGCAGGCCATTGCCCTCGGCACGCAGGGAATGCACCAGGTGCGCGATCACCTCGGAATCGGTTTCCGACTGGAACGACGTAGCCGCGGGCCTTCAGCGCGCGCGCGCATCTCCTCGTGGTTCTCGATGATGCCGTTGTGCACGACGGAAATGCCGCCGCTCACGTGCGGGTGGGCGTTGGCTTCCGATGGCGCGCCGTGGGTGGCCCAGCGGGTGTGCGCGATGCCGATCGTGCCGTGCAGGCTCGCGTCGGTGACGAGCCGGCCCAGCTGCGCCACGCGCCCGGTGCTGCGCAGCCGGTGCAGCTTGCCGTTCACCACGGCGATGCCCGCGGAGTCGTAGCCGCGGTACTCGAGGCGCTTCAGGCCCTCGATCAGGATGGGGACGACGTTGCGGCGCGCGACGGCGCCGACGATTCCGCACATGGCTAGTCTCCGCTGTATGAGCGCGCGGCCGGCGGGAAGAAGCGGACCGACGCGAGGGCTTGCAGGAAAAGGAGCACGGCCATCGCGCCGAGCGCGTCGGCGTAGAAGTCGTGCAGGTCCGGGTCGCGGCCCGGCGTGAAGATCTGGATCGTCTCGTCCACGGCGCCCACCAGCGCCACCAGCGCCCAGATGAGGATCGGGCCGCGGCCGGCGAACCCGACCCAGAGCAGGAACGCGATGCCGCCGTAGACGGTCGCGTGCACGGCCTTGTCCCAGGTCGCGTCGACGATGCGCTCGGCGAAGCCCGGCTCGGGCAGCAGGCAGAGCTGCACCGCCACGGCGACGACCGCGACGAGGCACAGCGCCCGCACCATGGGGTTGGAAGTGCACCCTCATCGCGCCGTTTCCTTGTCGCGCTGCCATGCGTCGTCGAAGCGCACGATGTCGTCCTCGCCCAGGTAGGTGCCGGTCTGCACCTCGATGAGCTTCAACGGCACCTTGCCCGGGTTCTCCAGGCGGTGCAGCTCGCCCACGGAAATGAAGATCGACTGGTTCTCGGTGAGGAGCGTGACTTCCTCGCCGCGCGTGACGCGCGCCGTGCCGCTCACGATCACCCAGTGCTCGGCGCGGTGGTGGTGCATCTGCAGCGAGAGCTTGCGGCCGGGCTCCACGGTGATGCGCTTCACGCGGAAGCGGTCGCCCGCGTCGATGTCCTCGTAGCAGCCCCACGGCCGGTGCACGACGCGGTGGACGCGGTGCTCGTCGCGGCCGCGCGCGCGCAGCTTGTCGACGGCCTCGCGCACGCGCTGGGTCTCGCCGCGCTTGGCGACCAGCAGCGCATCGGGCGTCTCCACCACGACCAGGTCCGAGACGCCGATGCCGACCACGAGCCGGTGGCTGGAATGAAAGTAGCTGTCCGCGACGTCCTGGAGCTGCACGTCGCCGTGGCATTCGTTGCCGTCGTCGTCCTTGTCGGCGCGGTCCCAGAGCGCGTCCCAGGAGCCGATGTCGGACCACGCGAAGGCGGCCGGCACCACGGCGGCGCGATCCGTGCGCTCGAGCACGGCATGGTCCACCGAGATCGAGGCGCAGCGCTCGAAGGCGTCGGCGTCGATCTTGCGGAACGCCGGCCTCGTCCACGCTCGCCGCGGCGGCTTGGCGGCATTGCGCGGCGAGCTCGGGCTCGAGGCGCTCCAGCTCCGCGAGGTACGCCGCGGCGCCGAGGAGGAAGATGCCCGCGTTCCACGAGTGGCGCCCGGAGGCCGCGAGGCGCGTGGCGATCTCCAGCTCGGGCTTCTCGACGAAGCTCGCGACGTGGAAGCAGCCCGCGGCGTCGGGGAGGGCATCGGAGCGCTCGATGTAGCCGAAGCCGGTCTCGGGCCAGCGCGGCTCGATGCCGAAGATGACGAGCCGGCCGGCGAGCGCGGCCGTCATGCCGGTGGCGACCGCGGCCGCGAAGGCCTCGGTGTCGGGAATGTCGTGGTCGGACGGCATCACCAGCATCACCGCCTCGGGATCCAGCGCGGCGAGCTCGCTCGCGGCGATGGCGATGGCGGGAGCGGTCCCGCGTCCGCACGGCTCGGTGTAGAGCGTGCGCAGGGTGCGGCCCGCGGCGCGCGCCTGGTCGGCGACGAGGAAGCGGTGCTCGCGGTTGGTGACGACCGTGGCGGCCTCGGCGCGCGGCAGCGCTACCAGCGCGCGCGAGCGTGGCCTGGAACGGGCTCGTCCCGCCGAGGATCGGCAGGAACTGCTTGGGATAGGCCTCGCGCGACATGGGCCACAGGCGCGTGCCGGAGCCGCCGGCGAGGATCACGGGATGCAGGGTCATGGGTTTCTTCCTCAGTACGCCGTCTCGGGTTTCTTCAGGACCACGAAGATCGTCTTCCAGATGATCTTGAGGTCGAGGGCGAGCGACCAGTTGCGCAGGTAGTCGAGGTCGTATTCGATGCGCGCCTTCATCTTGTCGACCGTCTCGGTCTCGCCGCGCAGGCCGTTCACCTGCGCCCAGCCGGTGATGCCGGGGCGCACCTTGTGCCGGATCATGTAGCTCTTGATGAGCTTGCGGTACATCTCGTTGTGCGCCACCGCGTGCGGGCGCGGACCCACGATGCTCATGCGGCCCTGCAGCACGTTCACGAACTGCGGCAGCTCGTCGAGCGAGGTCTTGCGCAGGAAGGCGCCGAAGCGCGTGACGCGGGCGTCGTTCTTCGTGGCCTGCTTCACGACGGCCCCGTCCTCGGACACCGTCATGGAGCGGAACTTGTAGACCACGATCTCGCGCCCGTCGAGGCCGTAGCGGCGCTGGCGGAAGAGGGCCGGGCCGGGCGAGGAGAGCTTCACGCCGATCGCGACGGCGGCGAGGATCGGCGAGATGAGGATCAGGATCAGCGTGGCGAGCACGATGTCGCTCACGCGCTTCACCACGCCGTTCATCCCGCAGAAGGGCGTCTCGCACACCGCCAGCACCGGGATGCCGCCGATGGTGTCCATGCGCCCCTGGATCAGGTCGAAGATGAAGATGTCGGGCGTGAAGTAGACGCTGGCGGTGGTGTCGTGCAGCTCGTCCAGCAGCTTCATGATGCGCGGCTGCGAGGCCATGGGCAGCGTCAGGTAGATGAGGTCGACGCGGTTCTTCTTCGCGTACTCGGCGAGCTGCGTCGACGCCGCCCAGCACGTGCTGCGGCTCGATGTCCGGCAGCCGCTCGCTCGCACGGTCGTCGAAGTAGCCCGCCACGCGGATGCCGAGGAAGGGTGCCGCTGCGATGCGGTTGGCGAGCTGGCGTCCGAGGGGTCCCGCGCCGGCGATCACCGCCACGCGCTGGATGCCCTCGGCGGCCATCACGCGCGGCAGCACGAGCGGCACGGCGAGCTGCGCGGCGAAGAGCGCCACCGGCGTCACCGCCACCCACGCCACCAGCACGCGCTCGTCGAAGGAACCGAGCGTGCGCGTGGCCCATCCCAGCATGACGAGCAGGGCCACGACGAGGATCCAGCCCGAGAGCGTCTCGCGCGCGATGGCCGCGGGGCTGGTGCCGTGCGGCGCGCGCCCCGGGAACATGAGCGAGAAGACCAGCAGCGCAAGGATGATGTACGGGCCGTCGAAGCGCGCGTGGTAGAAGGCGGTGCATGCCGCGAGGGCGCCGGTGGCCACCACCGCTTCGAGCAGCATCCGGACGAGGGCGGCGGGCGCCAGGGGTCCCTGGCCGAGGCGGGGTTGGGAGTCGGTCGCTATCACTGCGCCATCGTCGCGGACCAATGCGTACCGGCGATGGTGTGGCCGTGGTTCCACGGAACTATCGGCGCTTTCCTACAACGCGCACCGCCATGACTTCATGAGCATTTCACAATACTGAAGCACACTGCCCTCCATGCGACTCGTACCCAGACAACCGGAACCGCGGCCCCCGCGAGGGCAGTATCCTCACGAGCACGAGGCCGACCAGGACCTCCACCATGAAGCACCGGAGGCCGCCAACCAGGAAGGCACGCCCGCGCGCCTGAACGAGAGCGAGCGCGAGGCGCTCCTGCTCAACGTGGACGTGTCCCTGCGCGTGCATACCCGTCCCCAGCTCTTCAGCTGGGTGCAGGGCGCGCTGCAGAGCCTGATCCCGCACGAAGTGCTGGTGTGCGGCCTGCAGGAAGGGCGCCAGTCGCCGCTGCGCGTGGACAGTTTTTCCACCGCGCCGGTCGACTGCCAGCGCCTGAGCGAGCTCTTCCAGCAGGACGTCTCCCTCGTCCCGCACCTGATCAAGCTCTGGGAGGAGAACCGTTGCCAGGCGGTGCTGCTCGAGACCGACCGCGGCCCGCTCGCGGGCGGGGCGCTCGCACGCGAGCTCGCGCGCCTGGGCATCGCTCACGTGGTCGCCCACGGCACGCACGACGCCTCGGGCAACATGACCAGCTTCTTCGTGTTCGCCGCGCGCCCCGGAACGCTGGGCGCCAAGCAGACCTACCTCGCGGACCTGATCGTCCCGTACCTGCACGCCGCGTGGGTGCGCAGCCAGGTCACCTGGCCGCTCGACCGCGCGGGGGTGAAGCCGGCCAAGACGGGCCTGCTCACGCCGCGCGAGCAGCAGATCCTGCAGTGGATCTACCACGGCAAGAGCAACATCGAGATCGGCATGATCCTCGAGATCAGCCCGCTCACCGTGAAGAACCACGTGCAGAAGACGCTGCGCAAGCTGAACGTGCTGAACCGCACGCAGGCCGTGGGCAAGGCGCTCGCCTTGCGCATCGTCAATCCGTAGCGAGGCCCTCCCGCGCATTGCGCCGTTCGCGGCGTTCATCGCGCTGTTGGCGCTCGGGCCGCTCGCCGAGCGCCAGCTCGGCTTCGATCCCCGCTGGCTCACGCTCGCGCGTGCGGCCGTGGCCGCGCTGCTGCTGGTGCTCTTCTGGCGCCGCTACGTGGAGCTCACGGGCGCCGCACGGCTCGCAGCGCGTGAGCGCTGGGAAGCGATCGCGGTCGGGCTCGCGGTCTTCGCGGCCTGGATCAGCCTCGACCAAGGCTGGATGGTGGTAGGCGATCCCGTGCCCGGATTCGTTCCCCTCGACCGGACGGGCGGCTCGACATTCCGCTCGCCGCCGCGCGCTTCATCGCACTCGCTGCGGTGGTGCCGGTGATGGAGGAGCTCTTCTGGCGCTCCTACCTCATGCGGCGCATCGACGCGCGCGATTTCCTCGGCCGCGACCCGCGCCGAACGACGCTGACGGGGTGGGCGGTGTCGTCGGCACTCTTCGCATCGGAACATTCCCTGTGGGTTGCGGGTCTAGTCGCAGGGGCCGCCTATGGCGGTCTCTACGTTCGATCAGGTAATCTTCGCTCCCCGCTCATCTCCCACGCGATCACGAATGCCACTCTCGGAATCTGGATCCTCGCGACCGGCCAATGGCGCCTCTGGTGAATCTTTTACCGTGCGGCGCCTGCACATGGCATTGCTCCTGGCCGCGCCGCTGCTGGCGCCGCTGCCCGCGGCCGCGCTCTTCAACGATCGCGTCGAGCTCTTCGCGGCGGAAAATATTACCTACGACAGCAATGTGTTCAGGCTCTCCAAGAGCCTGGACCCGCAGACCGCGCTGGGCACCGACCACAAGGACGACTGGATCTCGACCACGCAGCTCGGCGTGAACGTCAACGTCCCGTACAGCCTGCAGCGCTTCCAGCTCAACTACACGTGGCTCGGCAACCGCTACCAGCGCTTCGACCAGCTCAACTACAACGGCCACGCAGGCCGCGCGGCGTGGCTGTGGTCGATCACGCCCGAGTTGACCGGGGACGTGGGCTACACCGACACCGAGACGCTCGCCAACTTCGCCAACCTCGGCACGCCGGGTATCGTCGCTCCCACCAACAAGGACCTCCTGCGCACCAAGCAGGGCTTCGTCAACGCCGTGTGGTTCCCGGTGGCGAGCTGGCGGCTGCACGCGGGTGGCGCCACCGTCGAGCAGACCCACAGCGATCCCATCCAGCGCATCAACGACATCGAGACCGACACCGGCGTGGTGGGGGCGAGCTACGTCACCGCCCAGGACGACCGGCTCGGCGTGGAGGGACGCTTCGAGCGCGGCAAGTCCCCGCACGACGACCTGCTGAACCTCAACGGCACCATCAACGGCTACCGCCAGGATAGCGTCGGCGTGGTCGGCCACTGGATCGCCACCGGCCATTCGACCCTCGACGGGCGCGTCGACTACGTGCGGCGCGAGTACGACCAGCCCACGACCGCCGATTACAGCGGCCCCACCGGCCGCTTCGCCTATACCTGGACGCCCACCGGAAAGATCACCGTGGTGGGCAGCATCTACCACGACATCGGCCCGATCGCCGACGTGCAGTCCTCCAACTTCGTGTTGGTGACGGGCGCCTCGGTGAAGCCGGTCTGGGCGGTGACCGACAAGGTGAGCGTGGGCGGCGACGCCGAATACAACAAGTGGGACTACCGCGGCAACCTGCTCACCGGGCTCAATTACACGCACTGGACGCGCACCTTCGGCGCCAACGTCGCCTGGCACGCCACGGAGAAGATCTTGCTCACCGCGGGCTACACCTACGAGTTGCGCACCTCCACCCTGCCGCTTTCGGACTACCGCGACAACCTGGTGACGGTGTCCGCGCGCATCGGATTCTAGGGCAACTAGTTCTTTTGGAGGATGGGGGCGCGCGCCACGCGGCCCATGGGTTTCACGCGCGCCCCCTAATGTCGTCTCATCACAGGAGACGACACCATGAGACGCCATTACCGGTGGGCCGCGATCGCGGCAACCCTCTTTGCAACGACGCTCGCATTCGGCCAGGCGCAACCGGCGGCCGGCAATAACCCGCTGACGCGCAACGACAAGAGCCCCTTCAGCGGCGGCCTGGGCAGCTCGCCCCTCAACACCAACACCGGCATCGGCCGTCCCGCGATGCGCTACGGCCCCGCGGTGAACCCGGTGCCCGAGCCCTCGCAGTGGCTGATGATGCTGGCGGGCCTGGGCATCCTCGGCTTCATCGCGCGGCGCGGATCGACCCGTTCGTGAATCCGGAGCGAGCCATGATCCATACTCCCCCGCACTCCCGTCCCGAGATCATCGCCTCGCGCATCGCCGGGGGCGCGCTGGTCTTGCTGCTGCTCGCCTTTGCCGGGCTTTCGTCGGCGCAGACGATGAGCGTTGCGCGCGTGACGCCGCTCGCCCGGCCGAACGCCGCCGCCGTCCCGGGGCCGCAGCCGCTCGCCGCGGAGACGAACAATGCCGCGCTCGAGGCGATCGGCATGGGCGACATGCTGCGCGTCACCGTCTTCCGCAATCCCGACCTCACCACCGAGGCGCGCGTGTCCGAGCGCGGCACCATCCTCTTCCCGCTGATCGGCGAGGTGCCGGTGATCGGCATGACGCCGGCGCAGGCGGGTGATCGCATCGCGCAGCGCCTGAAGGAAGGCCGCTACGTGGTGAGCCCGGAGGTCACGGTGTCCCTCGCGCAGGTGAACAGCCGCCAGGTCGCGGTGCTGGGCGCGGTGAACAAGCCGGGTCGCTATCCGATCGACTCGCAGAACGTGCACCTCACCGATTTCCTCGCCACCGCGGGCGGCGTGTCGGGCCCGGGGTCGGACCACGTGACGGTGGTGCAGACCCGCGACGGCAAGACCGCCAAGCGCGACATCGACCTGAACGCCATCTTCCGCGACGGCGACCTGAGCAAGAACATCGAGCTCGCCCCCGGCGACACGATCTTCGTCGAGAAGGCGCCCATGGTCTACATCTACGGCGAGGTGCAGAAGGCCGGCGCCTACCGCCTCGAGCCGCACATGACCGTGATGCAGGCCCTCGCCCTGGGCGGCGGGCTCACGACGCGCGGCACCCAGCGCGGCATCAAGATCGCGCGCCACGACGGCAACGGCGTGCGCCAGATCGACGCTCACCTCACGGACGTGGTCCAGAACGACGACGTGATCTACGTGAGCGAAAGCCTGTTCTAAGGAAAGACGAGCCCCCTGCCATGAATGTCCAGCAATTCCTCCTCGCCCTGCGCGGGCGCCTGTGGGTGTTCCTCTCGCTGCTGGTGGCCACGATCGTGGCCGCGGTGTGCGTGACCCTGCTGCTGCCCAGGACCTACGAGGCCACCGTGTCGCTGCTGGTGGACAACCGCGACGAGCAGTCGCTGCAGGCCGCGGCCGCGCCGGCACGGGCGCAGGTGGGCTACATGCAGACCCAGATCGACCTGCTCCAGAGCCAGCGCGTGGCACGCAAGGTGGCGAGCGACCTGAAGCTGGGCGAGAGCCCCGCCGCTAAGCAGGCCTATGTCGCCTCGGGCGCGCACGGCGACATCAACGACTGGATCGGCGGCGGGCTCCTCACGCGCCTCAAGGTCGACGCCTCGCAATCCTCGGTGATGCAGGTCTCGTACTCGGCGAGCGATCCGAAGTTCGCCGCCGACGTCGCCAACGCCTTCGCCAAGGCATACATGGACGTGACGCTCAGCCTGCGCACCCAGCCCAGCCAGCAGGCCGCGGCCTGGTTCGACACCCAGCTGAAGGGGCTGCGCAAGGACTTCGAGGACGCGCAAGGCAGGCTCGCCGCGTTCCAGAAGCAGCACGGCATCATCGCGAGCGACGAGCGCGTGGACGTCGAGAACTCGCGCCTGGCGGAGCTCTCGACGCAGGCGCTCGTGGCCCAGAACGCCTCCTTCGACAACAGCGCGCGCCTGCAGCAGACGCGCGGCAATTCGCCCGAGACGCTGCCCGAGGTGCTCGCCAACCCGCTCATCCAGACGCTCAAGGGCGACCTGATGCGCGGCGAGGCGAAGCTCACCGAGCTGTCCATGCGGCTGGGGCCCAACCACCCCGACTACATCCAGCAGAAGCAGGCCAACGACGCCTTGCGCGCCAAGCTCGGCGCCGAGATGCACCGCGTGGTGGGCGGCGTCGAGAGCAGCGCGCGCCAGACCCAGGCGCACCAGGCCGAGCTGCAGGGCGCGCTCGCCGCCCAGCGCGCCAAGGTGATTGCGCTGCGCGATGCGCGCGACCAGTCCGTGGTGCTCGCGCGGGACGTCGACACCGCCCAGAAAGCCTATGAAGCCGCGCTGCAGCGCTACCTCGTGAACAAGGTCGAGGGCGGCGCGCAGCAGACCAACGTCACGGTGCTGAGCGAGGCCGTCGAGCCGACGCGCCCGTCCAAGCCCAAGGTGCCGCTCAACATCGCGCTCGGCGTGCTGGTGGGGCTGGTGCTGGGCCTGGGAGCCGTGTTCCTGCTCGAGCTCGTGGACCGCCGCGTGCGCTCCACCCGGGACCTCGAGGGCTCGCCCGACGCGCCGCTGCTCGCCACGCTGCAGCCGTGGCAGCCGTCGCGCCTGCTGCTGGGCGGACCGTCCGACGGCCCGCGCGCCTTGCCGGGACCCGCCTGATGCAGCCCAATTCGCAGGAGAAGCGCATGACGAAGGAGAATGTCTTGGCCATCGACTCCCAGCGCGCCCTGGTACGCAGCGAGCGTCCCATCGGTGCCATCCTCGTGGAGGAGGGAAAGCTCTCGGCGCGCGAGATCGAGCGCGTGCTCGACGTCCAGCGTGCCCACGGCGTGCGCTTCGGCGAGGCCGCCGTGCGCCTGGGGCTGGTCACCGAGGAAGAGGTCCGCTTCGCGCTCGCCAAGCAGTTCGATTTCCCGCACCTGGTGCCCAGCAAGTCGGGCGCCGCGGGCGCGAGCCGCGAGCTGGTCGCGGCGTTCGCGCCGTTCCATCCGCGCACCGAGGAGATGCGCGCCTTGCGCACGCAGCTCCTGATCCGCTGGTACAACCCCGAGGCCGGACGCAACGCTCTGGTGGTCACCAGCCCCCACGAGGCGGAAGGCCGCAGCTACGTCGCGGCGAACCTCGCGGTGGTGTTCTCGCAGCTGGGCGCCCGTACCCTGTTGATCGACGCCGACCTGCGCAACCCGCGCCAGGCGCAGATCTTCGGGCTGCCATCGGGGCAGGGCCTCTCGACGCTGCTCGCCGGGCGCTCCGAGCACAAGGCGACGTTCCCGGTCGCCGGGCTCGCGCGCATGTCGGTACTGCCCGCCGGCCCGCTGCCGCCCAACCCGCAGGAGCTGCTCTCGCGTCCCGTCTTCGCCGCGCTGGTGAAGGACATGCAATCGCTCTACGACGTGGTCATCCTCGACACGCCGCCGGCCGGCCGCTATGCCGATGCGCAGAGCATCACGTTCCGCGCGGGCGATGCGCTCGTCGTGGCGCGCAGGAACCACACCTCGGTCGAATCGACCACGAAGGTGGTCCGCGAGCTGGCTGCGACCGGGGCGCGCGTGGTGGGCACCGTCATCAACGACTACTGAAGGCAGGGACCGCCATGTCGACGGTCCTCGAGCAACGCTGCCCGCCGGTCACCTGGCCGCGGCGTTGGGGCCCCTGGCTTGCCGTGCTCGCGGCGCTCGCCTTGCTCTACGTGCCCACGTACGCGGCGCTCGCGCACGGCCTGTGGCGCGACGAGGAGTATGCGCACGGCCCGCTCGTGCTCGCGATCTTCGCGCTGCTCGTGTGGCGCGACCGCGCCGCGCTCGTCGCCGGAGCGCCCGCGCGCGCGCCGGTCGCGGGAACGCTGCTGCTCGCCGCCGGCCTCCTGCTCTATTTCACCGGACGCGTGCTCGGAATCGCGCTCTTCGAGATGGGGTCGCACCTGCCGCTGCTGGCGGGCGTGCTCCTCGTCACGCGCGGGACGAGCGGCATCCGGCGCTTCGGCTTCGCGCTGGTCTTCCTCGCCTTCGCGGTGCCGCTGCCGGGCTTCGTGCTTACGGCGGCGAGCGCGCCGCTCAAGGAATTCGTCTCCGCGGCCGTGGCGAGCCTGCTCGCCCTGCTGGGCTATCCCGTCGTGCGCGAGGGCGTGACGCTCGCGGTCGGCTCCCACGAGATGCTGGTGGCCGACGCGTGCTCCGGAATGGCCTCGCTCACGAGCCTCGTCGCGATGGTGCTGCTCTACGCGCACCTCACCGGCGGAACGCTGCGCGCTCGTGCCCTGTTGCTGGTCGCGGTGGCCCTGCCGGCCGCGGTCGCCGCCAACGTGCTGCGCGTGCTCATGCTGGCGCTGGTCGCCTATCACTTCGGCGACGATGCGGCGCAGGGCGTGGTGCACCAGGCCGCGGGCCTCGCGGTCTTCGTTGCCGCGCTCGCGATGGTGGTGGGGGTCGACCGGATCGCCTTCGGGCAGCGCTATATGCAGCTCTCGAAGCGGCCGCCGCGCAATGCCCACGACAGCGCGCGCCTCGTGCCCCGCGCGGCGCTTTGCGCGTGGCTCGCGGCACTCGGCATGACCGGCGCCGCGGTCGCCGCCCCGCTGATGATGCCGCAGCCCGTTGCCGATGCCGGCTTCCATCTCGAGCGCCTGGTGCCCGAGCGCTTCGGCGACTGGCGCATCGACGCCGACGTTGCGCCCGTGGCTCCCGCACCGGACGTGCAGGCGAAGTTGGAACGTCTCTACGGCCAGGTGCTGAGCCGCACCTACGTGAACGGCGCCGGCGAGCGCATGATGCTGACCGTCGCATACGGCGGCGACCAGAGCGACGCGCTCAAGGCGCATCGCCAGGAAGTCTGCTACGCCGCGCAGGGTTTCGACATCCGCGGCCTCGCGCACGGTACTCTCGCGGCGGGGGGACGCTCGATCCCCGTGACGCGCATGCTCGCGGTGCGCGGCGAGCGCTCCGAGCCCGTGACGTACTGGTTCACCATGGGCGATCGCGTCGTGCTCGGGCGCCTGGAGCGCCTGCGCGTGCAGCTCGCCGCGGGACTGCACGGCCGCGTGCCCGACGGCATGCTGGTGCGCGTCTCGAGCCTCTCGGGCGACGCACCGGCCGCTTACATCGCGCAGGCCGCGTTCATGGATGCGCTGCTGGGCGCCGTCCCCGCCCCGTCCGCCACGCGCCTCGCCGGCGCGCGCGAGGGCTGAGCCATGGCCGCCGCGGCTCTCGCCAGCTACTTCTCCGACGGCTTCGCGCGCTGCGCGGCCTCGCCGGGCCTGCGCCGCGGCGTGGCCATCGCGGGGTTGGTCGCCTTCGGCCTCGCCTGGGGCGCGGCGGTGGCCGTTGCGGGACCCGCGGCGGCCCTGATCTGCGTCTCGCTGCTCGCGTGCATCTTCTGCGTGCGCGATTTCCGGGCCGGCGTGGTGATGCTGATCGTCATCATGCCGGTGTCGTCGAGCTACCTCTTCCCCCACGAGATGTTCGGGGTCTCGGGCCTGAACCCGCTGAACCTGCTGCTCATGGCGACTCTCGGCTCCTACGTGCTGAACTACGCGGGGCAGGGTGTTGCGAGAAGCCTCGCCACGCGCCCGCTCCTGCTGCTCTACGTGCTGCCCATCGTCGCCGGGGCGTTCCTCGGCATGAGCCACGTGCACGAGATTCCCGGCGAATTCCGCGTGAACGACTGGATCGAGTACGACGGGCCCGGCGGCTACTGGCGCGACCTCGTGGTGAAGCCGCTCTTCCTGGTGCTCTACGCGATGCTGGTGGCCGCCGCCGCGGCGCGCAGCAAGTCGATCGCGCGCTTCATCACGCCGATGCTGATCTCCATGTGGGTGATGGGCGGCATGGTGGTGGTGTTCACGATCATGTCGGGCGTGCACCTCTACCAGCTCGCGGGCAGCTACGAGCGCTCGTTCCTCTCGCCCCTCGGCATGCACGCGAACGACCTGGGCCGCCTCTATGCGACCGCCTATGCGCTGCTGCTCTTCGTCTGGGATCGCACCGACCGGCATGCGCTGAAGGCGCTGCTCGTGGCCTCGATGGGCCTGGTGGTGGCAGCGCTGCTGCTCACGTTCTCGCGCGGCGCGTTCGTGGGCTTCGTGATCGTCAACATCATCTACCTCTTCTCGCGCCGCAAGCTCAAGACGCTGGCGCTCGCGGTGATGGTGCTCCCGGTCGGGCTCTACCTCATGCCGGGCGCCATCTGGTCGCGCCTCGACGTGGGCGTGGGGCAGGGCATGAACGCCGTGAGCGCGGGCCGCTGGCACGACATCTGGCTCGCCGCTGATCCCCGAGGCCCTCGCGAGCCCGGTGTGGGGCCATGGCCTGCAATCCGTCCTCTGGTCCAACGCCATGCGCGGCGGCCACATGCTCGAGGTGACGCACCCGCACAGCGCGTTCCTGCAGGCGGTGCTCGACACCGGCTTCGTGGGCCTGGCGCTGCTGCTCGCGTTCTGGATTGGCCACGTGTGGAAGGGTTTGCGCAAGCTGCAGCGCGAGCCCGGCCTGTCGCCCGAGATGAGCGGGTTCTTCGAGGGCGCGGCGGCGGGGCTGCTCGCTTTCGTCATCGCCAACGTCGCGGGCAGCAGCTTCTTCCCGGTGCCGGAGCAGAGCTTCCTGTGGCTGGCGGTGGGCCTGATGTACGGCGTGCGGGCGCGCATGCGCGCCGCGGCCGAGCGGAAAGGAACGTAGACGATGTGCGGAATCACCGGCTACTGGGCGCGCCGCGGGGATCCGGCGCCTTGGCTCGCGGACCTCGCGGGATCGGTGGAGGCGCTGCGCCAGCGCGGCCCCGACGACAGCGGCGTGTGGGTGCGCCCCGGCGGGCGGGTGGCGCTCGGCCATACGCGCCTCTCGATCCTCGACCTCTCGCCGGCCGGCCACCAGCCGATGCGCTCGCCCGACGGCGCGGTGACGATGGTGTTCAACGGCGAGGTCTACAACTTCGCCGCCGTGCGCGCGGAGCTGGAGGCGCTCGGCCACCGCTTCCGCAGCAAAGGCGACTCGGAGGTCGTGCTCGCCGCCTACCAGCAGTGGGGTGTGGCCGCGGCGACAACGTTTCGTCGGGCATGTTCGCCATCGCGTTCTGGAACGAGCGCGAGCGCCGGCTCGTGCTGCTGCGCGACCGCATGGGCGTGAAGCCCCTCTATTACGCGTGGGACGGCACGGCGTTCTGGTTCGGCTCGGAGCTGAAGGCCCTGCGCGCCTTCGCGGCGTGGAAGCCGGAGATCGACCGTGACGCGCTGGGCGAGTACCTGCAGTTCGGCTACGTCTCCGCGCCGCGCTCGATCTACCGCGGCGTGTCGAAGCTCATGCCCGGGCACTGGCTCGAGCTGGGCGAGATCGGCGAGCCCGTGGCGCACCGCTACTGGGCGCCGGACGTGGACGCCGAGCCGCTCGAAGGCTCCGAGGAGGAGCTCGAGCAGCGGCTGGAATCCATCCTCGTGGACGCGTTCCGCTACCGCATGGTCTCCGACGTGCCGGTGGGCGTGTTCCTCTCGGGCGGGGTGGACTCCTCGCTCGTGGCCGCCCTCCTGCAGCGCTACGGCGGCGGCGACGTGCGCACCTTCACCATCGGCTTCGACGACGAGCGCTTCGACGAATCGGGCCACGCGAAGGCGGTGGCCGCGCACCTGGGCACGCGCCACTGCGAGAGCGTCGTGCGCGCCTCCGACATGGCCGGCGTCCTCGCGCAATGGGGCGATCTCTTCGACGAGCCGTTCGGCGACACCTCGGGCGTGCCGACCTACCTCGTGTCGAGCATGGCGCGCGAGCACGTGAAGGTGGCGCTCTCGGCCGACGGCGGCGACGAGCTCTTCAGCGGCTACTCGCACTACGGCGTGGTGCTCGAGCGGCACCGCGCGCTGGCGCGCTGGCCGCCGCGCTTCGCCGGACCGCCGCGCTGCCGCTCGGCGCGTTCGGCGGCGGGCGCGCGCGAAGCGATCGCCGATCGCCTGCCGCTGCCCGCGGGCAAGCGCCATGCGGCGCGCGCGCGCGCTGCTGGAGCGCTTCGCGAAGCTCTCCGTGATGCTGCCCGAGCCCGACGGCCCGACGATCTACGACCTCGCGATGTCGCTCTGGACGCCGTGGGAGATCTCCGCGCTGCTGGGCGGCGCCACGCAGCCGCGCGAGCGCGTCGAGGGGCCCGGCGGCTTCGCCGACCAGATGTCGTCCACTGCGACCTGCGCCATTACCTGCCCGACGACATCCTCGCCAAGGTCGACCGCACCACGATGGCCGCGGGCCTCGAGGGCCGCGAGCCGCTGCTCGACCACCGCCTGGTGGAGTTCGCGCTGCGCCTGCCGCTGAATCATGCGGCGCGGGCCGCTCGGCACCAAGCACCTGCTGCGCAAGATCCTCTACCGCCACGTGCCGCGCGAGCTGATCGACCGCCCGAAGCAGGGCTTCGCGATCCCGCTCGCGACCTGGCTGCGCGGCGAGCTGGCGCCGCTCATCGACGAATACCTGTCGACCCGCGCGGGTGCGCGCCGGCGGCCTGCTCGACCCGGACGCCGTCCGGCGCGCCGTCGCGAACTTCCGCGAGGGCGGGCCCGGCAACGACCGGCTCGACGTGCAGAAAGTGTGGCTGCTCCTCGCCTTCGAGATGTGGCGCGAGCCGTTGGGACGAAGGGTGACCGGCGCCAGGAGGTCGACGCATGCGCGTGCTGTTCACTGATTAGCGACCTCACCTTCGGGGGCGCCCAGAAGCAGGTGGTCGAGCTCGCCCGGCGAGCTCGTTCGCCACGGCCACGACGCGCGATCTACACGCTGAACGACGAGGTGCCGCGCGCGAAGGAGCTGGACGGCTCCGGCGTGGAGCTCGTGGTCGACCAGAAGAAGCGCAAGCTCGACCCGGAGCGTGCTCGTGGCGCCTGCGCCGCTTCATCGGCGAATGGCGGCCCGACATCCTCCACGGCTTCCTCTTCGACGGCGAAATCTATGCGCGCCTCGCCGCCTTCGGCACCGGCTGCCGGTGCTCAACTCCGAGCGCAGCACAACTACGAGCTCTCGCGCCGCAGCACCTCGCGCACCGCGCTCACCAAGGCGCTCGTCGACGGCGCTGGTCGCCAACAGCCATTCCGGCAGCGCCTTCGCGCAGCGCCTCTACGGCTTCGCGCCCGAGCGCTGCACGTGGTGTGGAACGGCATGCGCCCGAGGAGCTCGAGCGCCAGGCCGCGAGCCGCGCCTGCTACAAGACGGAATTCTTCGGCACGGATGCGGTGAAGGTCGCCGTGCCTCGTGGGCGCCATCAAGCCCGCCAAGGACTACCCCTCGCCATCGACGCGGCGGCGGAGCTGGTGCGCGCCGATCCCGCGTGGCGCGTGCTCTTCCTCGGCGACTCGCTCGCGGGCGTCGGCCTACAAGGCCGGGCCGCATTCGGATTCCACGGGCTACAAGGCCTCGGTGATGCGCCACTTCGCCGGCCGCGGCCTGGAGGAGCGCGTGAAGTTCACCGGCGCACGCGCGACGCGCCCGCCATCGTCGCAGCAGAGCGACGTGCTGTTCATGACCTCCTGCCGCGAGGGATTCCCCAACGTCGTGCTGGAGGCGATGGTGCTGGGCGTGCCGGTCGTGAGCACCGATTACTCGGACATCCGCCGCATCCTGCCGCGCGCCCGCGCAGGTGGTCGCCGAGCCGCGCGCCCGAAGAGATCGCTGGGCGATCCTGGACGCCTACGTCGAGCGCGACGAGATCGCCGCGCGAGCAGAAGCGCTGGGCGCGCGCCAACGCCGGCATCGAGAAGGCCGCGCTGGAACCTGGAACGCGTCTACCAACACTACGTCCGCCCCACGCGGTCACGAGGATGGCCTGACATGCCTCTCGACGGAACTCCGCCCGGGCCGGCGCGCAAGCCCCACGTGTGCTTCGTCGCGCCCACCACCTGGCCGGTGCTGGCCGGCGACGCCGCGATCCGGTCGTGGGCGGCGCCGAGGTGCAGCAGAGCATGATCGCCCCGGCGCTCGCGCGGCGCGGCTGGCAGCGTCTCGATGGTCATGCTCGACTACGGCCAGCCCGACGCGACCGAGGTGCGCGGCGTCACGGTCTACAAGATGCACAAGCCCGACGAGGGCATCCCGGTGCTGCGCTTCGTGCATCCGCGCCTCACCTCGCTCTGGAGGGCGCTGAAGCGCGTGAACGCCGACGTGTACTACCAGCGCACCGCCGCGGTCCACACGGCGTAGATGGCGCAGTTCTGCCGCATGCACGGGCAGCAGGTCGATCTACGCCGGCGCCTCCGACGTGGACTTCCTTCCGGGCGAGGAAGACATCCGCTACGCGCGCGACCGGAAGATCTTCGAGTGGGGCGTGCGGCACGTCGACCACATCGATCGTGCAGAACGAGGTGCAGCGCGCGACTTTGAAGCGCACTTCGGGCTCGACGGCACGGTGATCCCGAGCTGCTACATGCCGCCCGCGGACGCGCGCCCGGAGCGCCGCGGCTACGTGCTCTGGACCGCCACGGTGCGGCCCGACGCAAGCGCGCCGAGCTGCTCTCGAGATCGCGCGCCGGCTGCCCAACACCGCTTCGTGATGATCGGCGGGCCCGATCCCGGCAAGCGCGAGTCGCCGAGTACGCAGCGCTCGATCGCGGAGGCCGCGAAGGCGCTTCCCAACATCGAGGTGAGCGGCTTCGTGCCGTTCGCCGAGGCCGAGCGTGCCTTCAACGGCGCGCGCGTGGTGCTCAACACCTCGCTCTACGAGGGCTTTCCCAACACCTTCCTGCAGGCCTGGTCGCGCGGCATCCCGACCGTGGGCTTCATCGACACCGGCTCGCGGCGCGACGGGGAGCCGGTCTACGATTACGTGCAGGACATCGGCGAGGCGGCCTGGAAGCTCGAGCGCCTGATGCGCGACGACGGCCTCTGGCGCGTCCGCCTCCCGGCGCGTCAGGGCGCACTTCCGCGACAGCCATTCGATCGACGCGATCATCGACCAGTACGAGCACGTGATCGCCGCGCCGGCGGTCGCACGCGTGAACGCGGTCACCGCCAGCCTCGCGCGCCGCGCGCTCTCGCTCGGCACCGCCAACGCGATCGACTACGCGCTGCAGTTCCTGCTGCCGATCGTGCTCACGCGCGCGCTCGACCCGCAGAGCTTCGGCCAGTACCGGCTGCTGTGGCTCGCGGTCTGCACGCTGATGCTGATCATGCCGATGTGCATGCCGCCCAGCCTCTACTACTTCCTGCCGCGCTCCGACCGGCCGACCCGGCGCGTCTTCATCAACCAGATGCTGGTGTTCGTGCTGTGCGCCGGCGTCGTATCCGCGTGGGCGATCTCGGCCTGGGACCCGTTCGCGCCGAAATCGGTCACGGACCTCGCCACGGGACACGGGCCGGTGGTGCCGCTCTTCGCGCTCATGTGGATCTTCGCCTCCACGCTCGACGTGCTGCCGATCGCCGAGGAGCGCGTGGGCTGGCAGGCGAAGATGATCGTCTCGCCTCTCGGCCCTGCGCGCGGTGACGTTGTCGGCCACGGCCATCGCCACCCACGAGCTCTACCCGGTGCTGTGGGCGCTGCTCGCGGTGACGACGGTGAAGGCGGCGCTGCTCGTGTTCTACGTCGCGCGCCACCACGGGCTCGCCGGGCCCGATCGCGCGCCGCGCGACGTTCGCGGCCCAGGTGCGCCAGGCCGCGCCGTTCGCGCTCTCGGGGGCGCTGCACGGCGTGCGCACGCAGGCCGACCAGTGGATCGCGGCCGCGCTCTTCTCGGTGTCGATGTTCGCCTCGTTCTCGATAGCGACGGTGCTGGCGCCGATGGTGCAGATCTTCCGCGAGTCCGTGAACCACGTGTTCCTGCCCAGCATGAGCCGGCTGCAGTCGACCGGCGACTTCCAGGGCATGCTGGACCTCAACAACCGCGCCAACGCGATGGTCGCGCTGCTCGCCTATCCGCTGCTCGCCTTCGCGTTCGTCTTCGCCGACCCGCTCATCACGCTCGTCTACACCAGCGCCTACCTCGACGCCGTGCCGGTGCTGCGCATCTACGCCGTGGCGCTGGTGGCCTTCGTGGTGGAGCTCACCAGCATCCTCTTCGTCCTCGGCCAGGGCCCGTTCGCCGCGCGCGTGAACGGGCTGGTGCTGGCGATCTCGCTGCCGCTCTCGTACTACGGCGCGGTCCATCTGGGGACTGCAGGGTGCCGCTTTCGGCAGCGTGGCCGCGATCTACAGCGAGCGGCTGCTCTCGCTCGGCCGCATCGCCGCGCCTCACCGGCACCTCGGTCGCGCGCTTGCAGAACTGGACCACGCTCGCGGGCATCCTCGCCGCCGCCGCCATCGCCGCGGTCGCGGCCGGCGCCGCGCTGCACGGCTTCGAGCTGCAGCCCGATCGCCCGCCTCGCCGCCGGCGCTGCGGCTGGTCGCCATCGTCTATCCCATGGCGCTGCTGCCTCACCGGGCAGCGCCACGAGCTCGCCGAATTCATCTTACCGCCGTCTTCCGCAGCCCGAGCCGCACATGAAAGAGAATTACCTCCTCGTCCGCCCAACGCATCGCCGGCCCGCCCCGCACCTGGCTCGTGACCGGCTGCGCCGGCTTCATCGGGTCGAACCTGCTCGAGGCGCTGCTCGTGATGGGCCAGCGCGTGGTGGGGCTGGACAACTTCGCCACCGGCTTCCGGCACAACCTCGAGCAGGTGCGCGCAGGCCGTGGGCGAGGCGCGCTGGGAGAATTTCCGCTTCATCGAGGGCGACATCCGCTCGATGGAGGCCTGCAAGGCGGCCTGCGAGGGCGTGGACATCGTGCTGCACGAGGCCGCGCTGGGCAGCGTGCCGCGCTCGATCGACGACCCGATCACGAGCCACGACACCAACGTGACCGGCTTCCTGCACATGCTGGTGGCCGCGCGCGACGCGGGCGTGCAGCGCTTCGTGTACGCGGCCTCGAGCGCCGCCTACGGCGACTGGCCGGGGCTGCCGAAGGTCGAGCACCAGATCGGCCGGCCGCTCTCGCCCTACGGCGCCGGCAAGCACATGAACGAGATCTACGCCGACGTCTTCGGCCGCTGCTACGGGCTGGAGACCATCGGGCTGCGCTACTTCAACGTGTTCGGCCCGCGCCAGGATCCCGATGGCGCCTACGCGGCGGTGATCCCCAAGTGGATCGCGGCCATGCTGCGCGGCGAGGCGGTGCACATCTACGGCGACGGCGAGACCGCGCGCGACTTCTGCTACATCGACAACGTGGTGCAGGTGAACCTGCTCGCGGGCCTGGTGCCGGCGGGGCCGGGCCGTGGGCGAGGTCTACAACGTCGCGGTGGGCGACTCGACCACGCTGAACGAATTGCACGGCCTGCTGGGCGACATGCTGGGCGCAGCGCGATGCCGGTTTCGTGCCGGCGCCGGCGGTGTACCGCGATTTCCGCGCCCGGCGACGTGCGCTATCTCGCGTGCCGACATCGCCAAGGCGCCAGGGCCTGCTCGGCTTCCGTCCTACACACCGCGTCCGGGAAGGCCTGGCGCAGGCGCTCGATTGGTACATCTCCCGCCTGCGTCCTGTCACTAAAGCGGGGGAGGGCGTAGTTCTTCCGGCAGGGGGGGTTCCGGCAGCCATTTAAAACTGAGCCGAGAGAATGGGCACTTCCCCAACCGCGCCGATTTGACGGAGGCACGCAATGCTCGACGCGCAAGTTCTCGACCCGGAACTGCCCGAAATCTCTCCCCTCGCCGAGACGGCCCTCGAGCTTCCGACCGTCGCGGTCGTGGGCCTGGGCTACGTCGGGCTGCCGGTAGCCGTCGAGTTCGGCAAGCGCCGCCGCACCATCGGCTACGACCTGGCCGCCAAGAAGGTCCAGCGGCTGAAGGAGTTCCACGACGCCACCGGCGAAGTCTCCGGCGACGACCTGCGCGCGGCCGCGAAGCTCGAGGTGACCGACGACCCGGCGCGCATCCGCGACGCGGACTTCGTGATCATCGCGGTGCCCACGCCGGTCAACGCGGCGCGCCAGCCCGACTTCTCGCCGCTCGAGGGCGCCTCGCGCATCGTCGGCAAGCACCTGAAGGCGGGCGCCACGGTGATCTACGAATCGACGGTGTACCCCGGCACCACCGAGGAAGTCTGCGTGCCCATCCTCGAGCGCTGCTCCGGGATGCGCTGGAAGCAGGACTTCCACGTCGGCTACTCGCCCGAGCGCATCAACCCCGGCGACAAGGAGCACAGCTTCTCCAAGATCATGAAGGTGGTCTCGGGCGACGACGCCGCCACGCTGGAGAAGGTGGCCGACCTCTACGCCTCGGTGGTGAAGGCGGGCGTGCACCACGCCTCCTCGATCAAGGTGGCCGAGGCCGCCAAGGTGATCGAGAACACGCAGCGCGACTTGAACATCGCGTTCGTGAACGAGCTCGCGATCATCTTCGACCGCCTGGGCATCGACACCAGCGAGGTGCTCGCCGCCGCGGGCACCAAGTGGAACTTCCTCAACTTCAAGCCGGGCCTGGTGGGCGGCCACTGCATCGGCGTGGACCCCTACTACCTCACGTACAAGGCCGAGCTCGCCGGCTACCACCCCGAGGTGATCCTCGCGGGGCGGCGCATCAACGACAACATGGGCCCGTACATCGCGCGCAAGACCGTGCAGCAGATGATCCACCAGGGCCGCAACATCCTGGGCTCGCGCGTGAACGTGCTCGGCCTCACGTTCAAGGAAAACTGCAAGGACATCCGCAACTCGAAGGTGATCGACGTGGTGCGCGAGCTGGAGGAGTTCGGCTGCGAGGTCTTCGTGCACGACCCCGAGGCCGATCCCGACGAGACGCTCCACGAATACGGCATCCGCCTGCGCTCCTGGGAGGAGCTCCCCGCGGCCGACGCGCTGATCCTCGCCGTCGCCCACAAGGGCTTCCTGGAGCTGCCACCGGCCGCTTACCTGGAGAAGATCGTGCGCCAGGGATGCCTCGTGCAGGTGAAGCCCGCGCTCGATCCCGCCGCGTTCCGCCGCGAAGGGGTGCGAGTGTGGCGTCTCTAGCTCCCGCTCCCGGCTCCGGCGCGAACGTCCGCTTCATCACGCCCGCGCGCGGCAGCCGCGCGCGGCTGCGGGTCGGCGTCTTCGCCGACTGCGCCCGGCAGCCGCGCTGGCTCTTCGAGGCCCTGGCGCGGGTGGCGGCCTCGGACTGCGCCGAGCTGGCGTTCGTGTCGGCCGGAAATCGCCGCGCTGCGCCGTCGCCGTCGATCCTGGGACTCTACCGGGCGCTCGACCGCCGGGCGTTCGGCGCGGACGGCGCGGAGGAACGCGATATCGAGCTGCTCGTCGCGCCCGAGCGGCGTACGGTTCCGGACGAGCCCGCGATCGACGTGGCGTTCGCGATCGGCGACGTGGACGACGTCGCCCTGGCGGTCGGCGCGCGTCACGGCGTCTGGCGCTATTGCTTCGGCGAGCAGCACGAGGTGCACGAGCCGCTCGCCGGTGTGCGCGAGGTATTCGGTGCGCACCCGGTGGTGGCCTCGGGGCTGCGCATCCGGCGCGCCCGGCGAAACCGATCGCGTGGCGTGCGCCTCGTGGTCGCGCGCCGTGCCGTTCTCGCTCGCGCGCACGCGGGCGACCCTGATGCCCAAGACCTCGACATTCCTCGCGCGCGCGCTGCACGACCTGCACGCGCACGGCCCGTCGTGGCTCGAGGAGTCGACGCAGCCCGCGGCTGCTTCGCACCATGGCACGGCCCCGGGTGCTGCCGAGCTGCTGGACGGCGTGGGCAAGGTGGCCGCGCGCGTGGCCCGCCGCACCGCCGAGAGCGTCCTCACCGTGGGCCAGTGGCAGCTCGCCTATCGCTTCGGCGCCACGAGGCGTGGAGCGGATCGCTCGACGGCTTCCAGCGCCTGGTGCCGCCCGCCGACCGCTTCTGGGCCGATCCCTTTCCCATCACGGTGGACGGACGCCACTACATCTTCTTCGAGGAGCTGCCGTTCGCGTCGGGCAAGGGCCACATCAGCGTGGTCGAGGTGGACGCGGCGGGCAAGGTGTCCGAGCCCAGGCGCGTGCTCGAGCGCGACTACCACCTCTCGTATCCGTTCCTGGTGGAGGACCACGGACGCCTCTACATGATTCCCGAGACGGCGAGCAACCGCACCGTCGAGATCTACCGCTGCGTGGAATTCCCGCACCGCTGGAAGCTCGAGCGCGTCCTGCTGCGCGACCTCTGGTGCGCCGACGCCACGCTGCATCGCGACGCCGACCGCTGGTGGATGTTCGCGAGCTGCTGCGTGGACGGCGGCGAGATGAACGACGAGCTCAACCTCTTCCACGCCGAGAGCCTGCTGGGCGAGTGGCGGCCGCACCGCCGCAATCCCGTGCGCTCGGACGTGCGCGGCGGCCGTCCCGCGGGCCGCATCTTCGCGCAGGACGGCGAGCTCTACCGGCCGGGCCAGGTCTGCACGCCGATCTACGGCGCGGCGATCGCGCTGAACCGCATCACGCGCCTCGACGAGCATGGCTACGCCGAGGAGGAAGTCCGGCGCATCCCGCCCGCGGGGCCGGGCCTCATCGGCATGCACACCATCAACCGCGCGGGCACGCTCTCGGTGACCGACGTCTTCCTGCGCCGGCCGAGGTGGGAGGCGTGAGCATCACGAGCCTCTGGTTTCCCGCGCTCGTCGCGGCGCTCTGCCTGGCGCTCTGCGCTGGCATCCTGCGCGAGAGCCCGTGGTTCGCGCGCGCGCCTCGCCGAGCAGGCGGCCCATCGCTTCGCCGCCCTCGACGGCCTGCGCGGCTTCCTCGCGCTGGGCGTGCTCTACGACCACGTGATGATGACGCGCGGCTGGTACGCGAACGGCGCCTGGGACGCGTCCTTCGCGCCGTTCCACGTCGTCGACGGGGCAGGCGGGCGTCTCGCTCTTCTTCATGATCACCGGGTTCCTCTTCTGGACCCGCGCGCTGCAGGGCCGTCGACGCGCGCGCGCTGTACCGCTCGCGCCTGCGCCGGCTCGTGCCCATGTACCTCGTGTCGGTCGTCGCTGGCGCTCGCCGTGATCGCCGCGCTCTCGGGCTTCGCGCTCAACACCGACCCGCTGCAGCTCGCGCGCGAGGTGCGCCCGTGGCTCTCGTTCGGGTTCCTCGACACCGGCGCCGTCAACGGCGTGCGGGAAGCGCACATCGTGAACGCGGTGTACTGGACGCTCGCCTGCGAATGGAGCTTCTACCTGGCGCTTCCGCTCCTCGCGAATGTTCGCGCGCGGCCGCGCCTTCCTGCTGCTCGCGGCGCTGGTGGTGTTCTTCGGCCTGCGCATGCCGATCACGCTCAACTTCCTCGCCGGCGCGCTGGTCGCGGCGGCGGTCGAGAACCGCTGGTTGAGCGGGCGGCTCGCCTCGCCCTGGCTCGCCCCCGTGCCGCTGGCCGCGCTCGCCGCCGTGCTCTCCATGGACACCGCGTATGCGCCGCGCGCCGTGGCGCTGCTCGGTGTGTTCTTCGCCTTCGTCGCCGACGGCAACACGCTCGCGGGTCTGCTGCGCACGCGCGCCGCGCGGATGCTCGGCCTCGTGAGCTACAGCTTCTACCTCCTGCACGGCATCGTGATCTTCGCCGCCTACCGCATGGTCGATGGCGCGCTGCCGCGTCGCCCGCCTCGACGGCGTCCAGCATTGGGCGGTCGCGGCGGTTGCGGCGCTCTTCGCGGTGGCGCTCTCGGCGCTCACCTATCGCCACGTCGAATATCCGTTCCTGGCGCCGCGCCCGCGAGCGTGCCCCCGGGCCCTTCGCGATGGTCCCGCGCGCGAGCGTGCCGTGAGGCGGGCATGAACGGCGCGCCGCTGGCCCTCGAGGACTTCCTCCATCCGTGGGTGAGCCGCTACCTCGGCGCTCCCTCATGGCTGCAGGCGACCGCGGGGCGCGCCTATGCGTGCCTGCCGCCGGCGCTGCGCTACGGGCGGGCCTACGGCGAGTTCCGCGCGACCCTCGAGGCCACGCGCGATGCCGCGGCCGCGCGGGCCTTCGCGCTCGCGCGCCTCGAGGAGACGCTCGCCTGGGCGCTCGAAACCGTGCCGGCGTACCAGGACTACCGCGGCCTGGCCGCCGGCGGGCGCGATGCGCGCGCCGTGCTGCGCGAGCTGCCCGTCACCGACAAGCTCGACATCAAGCGCAATCCCGCAAGCTATCTCTCGCGCGGCGATGCCCGCCTCGGCGCGGCTCAAGACGTTCACGGGTGGCTCGACGCGCAACGCCGATGCAGTTCTGGCTGCAGAAGCACGTCACGCGGCCGCGCGAGTACGCGTTCATGCGCGAGCTGCGCGATCGGGTGGCGTGCCGGCGGGCAGACCTGGTGCTGGCGCTTCGCGGGCGCACGGTTGCCTCCGGCGGCGCACCCCGGCGGGCGGCCCTGGATGCACGAGCCGGTGAAGCGCCAGCTCGTGATCTCGTCCGAGCACCTCGCGCGCCGCTATCTCCCGTCGTGCGCCGCGGCGCTGGCGCGCTTCCGGCCCGCCCTTCATCGAGGCCTTCCCTCGGCGCTCTATCCACTCGCGCGCTGGCTCGAGGCGCATCCGCTGCCCGGAGTTCACGCGCAACGTGCGCGGCATCACGCTCTTTTCCGAGAACGTGTACGGCTTCCAGATGGAGACGCTGAAGCGAGTCTTCGGCTGCCCCATCCTCGCCCACTACGGCCACTCCGAGCGCGTGCTGATGGCGGCGACTCTCCCCGGCGACGAGCGCTACTTCTTCTGGCCGCAGTACGGCTGGCTGGAGCTGCTCGACGCGCAGGACCGCCCGGTCACGCAGCCCGGCAAGCTCGGCTTCGTGGTGGGCACGAGCTTCGACAACAGCGTGATGCCGTTCGTGCGCTACCGCACGGGCGACCTCGCCATGCTCTCGGAGGATGGCACCCTCGAGGCCGCGGGCTTCCCGGCGGTGCGAGCGCATCGCCGGGCGGCTGCAGGAATTCGTGGTGTGCCGCGACGAGCGCCTGATCTCCATCACCGCCCTGGGCGTGGCGCACTTCCCCGAGCTCGCCGCAATCGAGGCCATCCAGTACGAGCAGCGCAAGCCCGGCGAGCTGATCCTCAAGGTCGCCGCCGAGGGCGAGATTGCGGCGCGCGACCTGCGCCGCATCGCCACCGCCGTGGCCGCCAAGACCCAGGGCGGGTGCGACGTGGGCGCGCTGCAGGTCGAGCGCATCGAGCGCACGGCGCGCGGCAAGTCGCGGATGCTGGTGCAGCACCTCGACGTGCGCCGCTACTTCGGCCTCGCCGCGGAGGCCTGACATGGCAGCGCGCGATCCCTGTCACGTGGTCATGCTCGGCACCGATCCCGGCACGCACGGCGGCATCTCTTCGGTGGTGGCGGCGTGGCGCGCAGGCGGGCTCTTCGAGCGCTGGCCCCTCGCGTACATCGTGAGCCACCGCGTCCGGTACGCGCGCGCAGAAGCTCGCCGCGGGGGCGCAGGGCCTCTTCGCATGGCTGCTCCTCGCTTGCCGCAACGGACGCGGCGTGCTGCACGTGCATGCGGCCTCGCGCTGGAGCTTCTGGCGCAAGAGCGTCTACATGGCCTGCGCGCTCCTGGCCGGCTGGCCGGTCGTCTTCCACCTGCACGGCGGCGGCTTCGCCCGTTTCCACGGCGCTCTCGGGCCCCTCGGCCGCGCGGTCGTGCGCTTCTTCCTCGACCGCGCCGCGGTGATCGTCGTGCTCTCCGGAGCGCTGGGCCGCATGGATGCAGGGCGTCACGCGCCAATCCGCGCATCGTGTGCCTGCCGAACCCGGTGGCGCTCGCGCCGCCCACGCCGGTGGCGCGCGAGCCGAACCTCGTGGCGTTCGCCGGGCGCTGCGAGGAGGCCAAGGGCATCTACGATCTGGTCGACGCGGTGTCGCGGCTGCGGCCGGTGTGTCCGCGGCTGCGCGTGGAATGCGCGGGCGACGGCGACATGGCGCGGCTGCGCCGGCGCGCGTTCGAGCTGGGCGTGGGTCCGCAGGTGACGATGCGTGGCTGGATCGGCGCGCGCGAGCGCGAGGCGCTCCTCGCCCGTGCCACCGTCTTCGTGCTGCCGTCCCACGCCGAGGCACTGCCCATGAGCCTGCTCGAGGCGATGGCCGCCGGCTGCGCGGTGATCGCGACCCGCGTGGGCGGCATCCCCGACCTCGTGCGCGATGGTGAGAACGGGCTGCTGGTGACGCCCGGGTGCGCCCGCCGCGCTCGCCGCCGCGCTGCAGCGCCTGCTCCGCGACCGCGCGCTCGCCGCGCGCCTGGGCGAACAAGCGCGCGCCACCATCGCCGCGGGCTACACCGTCGAGCGCTCCATCGAGCGCCTCGAGCAGATCTACGCGGGCCTGGGCGTGCGGCGCGACGCCCGGCGTCCCATGGCCGCACCGCGCACGCTCCAGGAGATTTCATGAACCGCCCCGTCGTCCTCGTCCTCGGGCCGCATCGCGCCGCCGTGAGCGGCGTGAGCACCCATGTCAACCTGCTGATGGAGTCGGCGCTGGGTGACGATTTCGAGCTGGTCCACTTCCAGGTCGGAGCCGAAGGCCGCGCGGAGGGCGCAATCGCACGCGCGCTGCGCCTCCTCGTGAGCCCGTTCGCGCTCGCCGCGGCAATCGTCTTCCGCCACGCCTCGGTGGTGCACATCAACACTTCACTCAACCCCCGCGCGTACTGGCGCGACCTCGCGTACCTCTTCGTCGCGACGCGCGCTCGGCGCCCGCGTGGTCTACCAGGTGCACGGCGGAGCGCTGCCGCGCCGCTTCTTCGCGGGGCAGCCGGCGCTCACGCGCTTCCTGCGCTGGACGCTGATGCTGCCGGACACGCTCTTCGTGCTGGCGCGCTGCGAATTCGAGGCCTACCGCGAGTTCCTGCCCGCCCGCGACGTGGTGGTGCTGCCCAACGGCATCGACTGCCGCCCCTTCAGCCTGGTGCCGGTGGTCGAATGCGCCGAGGATGCGCCGCTGCAACATCGTCTACATCGGCCGCATCGCGCGCGAGAAGGGACTCTACGAAGCGCTGCAGGGCGTGCGCATCGCCCACGAGCTGGGCGTGGACGCGCGCCTCGTGATGGCGGGCGGAGGCCCGGAGCAGGATCGGCTGCGAGCGCTACGCCCATGCGCTCGGCATCTCGACCCGCGTCACCTTCGCGGGCCCGGTGTTCGGCGCCGACAAGGTGCGAGCTGCTGGACGGCGCCCACGTGATGCTGTTGCCCAGCTACAGCGAGGGCATGCCGTATGCGCTGCTGGAAGCGATGGCCGCGGGCATCCCGGTAGTCGCCACCCCGGTGGGCGCCATTCCCGACGTGCTCGCCGACGGCACCCACGGCTTCCTGGTGCCGCCGCGCGACGGCAAGGCCATCGCCGAGGCGCTCGCCGTGATGGCGGGCGACCGCGAGCGGCTCTCGTGGATGAGCCGCGCTTGCCGGCGCCGCATCCGCGCGGCGTTTTCCATCGAGCGGCTGGCGGCCGAGCTGGGCCTGCACTACGCGCGCCTGTGCGGCGGCATGATGGTCGCGGGCCCGAGGCCGCCCGCCATGACCTTCGGACCCGAGCGCGAGGTGGCGCGGCCCGAAACGCCGCCGACCTCCGTCGCCGGAGCGCGAGGAGTAGCGCCATGTGCGGCATCGCCGGCGCCATCGCGCGATTCGCCGCGCGCGTTCGATCGCGCGGCGCTGGGACGCATGCTGGAGAGCATGGCGCACCGCGGCCCCGACGGCCACGGCGCCGTGGAGCTTCCCGGCGCCCGGCGGACGGCGCGTCTTCCTCGGCCACGTGCGCCTCGCGATCATCGATCCCGTGGGCGCCGCGCAGCCCATGGCCGATGCCGAGGCGGGACTCACGCTCACATTCAACGGCGAGATCTACAACTTCCGCGAGCTGCGCGCCGAGCTCGAGGCGCTGCGGCCACACGTTCGCGCGCGACCGCGACACCGAGGTGCTGCTGCGCGCCTACCGGCAGTGGGGCGAGGGCGCGGTCGAGCGCCTGCGCGGCATGTTCGCGTTCGCGATCTGGGACGCGCGCGCGCGGCACGCTCTTCCTCGCGCGCGACCGCTTCGGCGAGAAGCCGCTCTTCCTGCGCGAGGAGGGCGGCGGCCTGTGCTTCGCCTCCGAGATCAAGGCGTTGCTGCCAGCTGCCCGCCGGGCGGCCGGCCGTGGACGCTGTCGGCGGTGTGGGACTACCTCGCCTTCCGCTACGTGCCGGGCCCGAAGACGCTGCTCGCGGGCATCCGCAAGCTTGCTGCCCGGGACGTGCGCGACGTGGCGGGACGGCAAGCTCACGGAGCGCAGGTATTGGACCGCGCCGGACCAGCTGCACTCTCGCCCGGCCCTCTCCCAAGGGCGAGCGAGAAACCGTCGCGGCCTTCCTCGATACGCTCGACGAAGCCGTCCGCCTGCAGATGGTGAGCGACGTGCCGTTCGGCGCGTTCCTCTCCGGCGGCCTGGACTCGTCCACCATCGTGGCGCTCATGACGCGCCACAACAGCAAGGTGAAGACGTTCTCGGTCGGCTTCGGCGGCGCCGAGAGTGCGTACAGCGAGCTGGGCTATGCGGACGTCGTCGCCAAGCATTTCGACACCGATCACCACGAGCTGGTGGTGGACCCGGATCACCTTATCGAGCACCTGCCGAAGCTGGTGGGCTACCGCGACGCGCCGGTGACCGAGCCCTCCGACATCCCGATCTACATGCTCGCCACGGAAGCGGCGAAGAGCGTGAAGATGGTGCTCACCGGCGAGGGCAGCGACGAGGTGCTGGGCGGCTATCCCAAGCACGTGTACGAGCGCTTCGCGCGGCGGCTACCAGAAGCTGGTGCCGGGCTATGTGCGCCATCGGCTGATCCAGCCGCTCACGCAATCGCTGCCGTACGGATTCCGACGCGCGAAGACCGCCGTCACCAACCTCAACATCGAGGACTGGCCCGAGCGCTACGCGCGCTGGTTCGGCGCGTGCAGCAACGCGGAGCGCGCGAGCCTCGCGACCCTGCGCGTGAACGGCCACGCCTTCGGCGGCCACGTGCCGCCCTTCGACGGGCGACCCGCGCGCCTCCACGCTGCGCCGGATCCTCTACGCCGACCAGACGAGCTGGCTGCCCGACAACCTGCTGGAGCGCGGCGACCGCATGACCATGGCCGCGTCGATCGAGTCGCGCGTGCCGTTCCTCGACCACGAGCTGGGCGCCTTCGTCTCGAGGCTGCCCGACCACTACCGCGTGCGCGGCTTCACCACCAAGTGGATCCTGCGGCGCGCGGCGGCAAGCCTGATCCCGAAGCCCATCCTCGAGCGACCCAAGGTCGGCTTCCGCGTGCCGGTGAACCGCTGGTTCCAGGGGCCGATGCGCGACTTCCTCTACGAGCACCTGTGCGGCGCGGACTCGAAGACGCGCGCCTATTTCGACGCGAAGGTCCTCGACCGCACGCTGGACGAGCACGTCGACGGCCGGCAGAACCACGAAAAGCTGCTATGGGCATTGCTGAATCTCGAGATCTGGCACCGCCAGTACGCGTGAGCTCCGGGCTCGCCTGGAAGCTGAACCGCCTGCGCTGCATGACGCCGGCGGAGATCGGGCATCGCGTCGCGCGCGCCGCGGCGATGCGGGTCGAGCGCATGGGCCTCGTTCGATGCCGCCGTGCCCGCGCCCGACCTCGCGCGCCGCGCCGAGCCGTGGATCCACGCCGATGCGCGCCTCGACCCGGCGCCCTACGTCGCGGCCGCGGAGCGCATCGCTCGCCGGGCGCCTCGACGTCTTCGCGCTCGCCGACTGCGACCTCGGCACGCCGCCGCGCTGGAACCGCTGCCCCAAGACCGGCGTCGAGGCGCCGCTCGCGTTCGGCAAGCAGCTCGACTACCGCGATCCGTTGCTCGTGGGCGACATCAAGTACCTGTGGGAGCCGAACCGGCACCTGCAGCTCGTGACACTCGCCCAGGCCTACGCGCTCACGGGCGAGGCGCGCTACGCCGAGGCGCTGCGCGGCCAGCTCGAGAGCTGGTTCGCCGCGTGTCCATATCGCATGGGGCCGAACTGGTCGTCGTCGCTCGAGGCGGGCCTGCGGCTCGTGAACTGGGCGCTCGCCTGGCAGCTCCTGGGCGGCGTGGACGCACAAGTATTCCGCGGCCCGGCGGGCGAGGCGTTCCGCGCGCGCTGGCTCGCGTCCGTATACCAGCATGCCGAGTTCGTGTGCGGGCACCTGTCGCTGCATTCGTCGGCGAACAACCACTTGATCGGCGAGCTCGCCGGCGTCTTCACCGCGGCGCTCGCGTGGCCGCACTGGGGGCGCGCGTTGCGCTGGATGGAGGTCGCGCGGCCGATGCTCGAGCGCGAGGCGCTGCTGCAGAACGCGCCCGACGGCGTGAACCGCGAGCAGGCGACGTCCTACCAGCAGTTCGAGCTGGACCTGCTGCTGCTGCCGATGCTCGCGGCTTGCGCCAACGCAGCGCCGCTTTCCGAGGCGTACCGCGAGCGCATCGACGCGATGCTCGAATACGTGGCCTCGATCATGGACGCGGGCGGCAACGTGCCGATGATCGGCGATGCGGACGACGGCTACGTGGTGCGGCTCGAGCCGAATGCCGGGTTCTGCCGCTACAAGTCGCTGCTCGCCACCGGGGCGCTGCTCTTCGGGCGCGGCGACTTCAAGGCCAAGGCCGGACGCCCTCGACGACAAGACGCGCTGGCTGCTGGGCGCGGCGGCGGAGGAGCGGCTACGAGGCGATCGACGCCACGGGCGCCGAGCTGCCCGTGCGGCGCGCGTTTCGCCGAGGGCGGCTACTACATCCTCGGCTGCGAGCTTCGAGACGCCGCGCGAGATCCGCATCGTGGCCGACGCGGGCGCCTTGGGCTATCGCGAGATCGCGGCCCACGGCCACGCCGACGCGCTCGCCTTCACGCTTGCGGTGGGCGGGCAGGAATTCCTGGTCGATCCCGGCACCTTCGCGTATCACACCGAGGGCGACTGGCGTGCGTACTTCCGCGGGACGTCGGCGCACAACACGGTGCGCATCGATGGCCGCGACCAGTCGCAGGCCGGGCGGCAACTTCATGTGGCTGCGCCACGCGCGCGCCGCGTGCTCGCTCTGGCATTCCACGGCGTCCGAGGATGTCTTCGAGGGCGCGCACGACGGCTACCTCGCGCTCGCCGATCCCGGTCACCCACCGCCGCCGCATCACGCTCGACAAGGCGGCGCGCCGCATCGAGCATCGAGGACACGCTCGAGATGGAGGGCGAGCACGCGGTCGAGCTCTTCCTCCACTGCCACGAGGATGCCGCGGTGCGCGAGGTGCCGGGCGGCCTCGTGACCTCGCGCGGCGGCGGCCGCGTCGAGATCCGCCTCGCCTTTCCCGGCGCGCAGGGCGACGCCGTTGCTGCGAGGGAGCGTTGCGCCCATCGGCGGCTGGGTCTCGCGCGCCTTCGACCACAAGCAGCCCTCGGCAACGATCGCCTGGCGGGCGCGGCTACGGGCTGCGCGGTGCCTGCGCACCCGCATCGACTGGGGCCATGGTCCGTGAGGACCAGCCGCGGCGTGCGCGGGGCATGCGCGGGGTCAACTCGGATCCCAATCTAGGGCCGGAGACAACGCAGCGGAGAGAGGCAGCAATGAAGATCAGCATGATGGGCCTGGGCTACGTGGGCGCGGTGGCGGCCGGCTGCCTCGCCAAGGAAGGCCACGAAGTCATCGGCGTCGACCCCCAGCAGGCGAAGGTCGACCTCATCAACGCCGGCAAGACGCCGATCATCGAGAAGGACATCGGCGAGATCATCGCGCGCGCAGGTCGCCGCGGGGCGCCTGCGTCGCCACCACCGACGTGCAGGCCGCGGTGCGCGCGTACCGACCTCTCGCTCGTCTGCGTCGGGCACGCCCAGCCTCGGCAACGGCCACATCGACCTCAAGTACGTCCGCCGCGTCTGCGAGCAGATCGGCGAGGGCGCTGAAGCGACCATCCCGGCCACACCGTCGTGATGCGCTCGCACGCTGCTGCCGGGCACGATGAGGGACGTCGTGATCCCCGCGCTCGAAGCAGGCCTCGGGCCTCAAGGCGGGCGAGGACTTCGGCCTCGCCATCAATCCCGAATTCCTGCGCGAAGGCACCGCGGTCTACGACTACTTCCATCCGCCCAAGACCGTGATCGGCGAGGTGGGCAAGGGCGCGGGCGACGTGCTCGAGAAGCTCTACGGCCATCTTCCGGGCCCGCATGATCCGCACCGACTTCGAGACCGCGGAGATGGTGAAGTACGCCGACAACACCTGGCACGCGCTCAAGGTCGCGTTCGCCAACGAGATCGGCAACATCTGCAAGGGCGCTGGGCATCGACAGCCACAAGCTGATGGACATCTTCTGCCAGGACACGAAGCTGAACCTCTCGCCCTACTACCTCAAGCCCGGCTTCGCCTTCGGCGGCTCGTGCCTGCCCAAGGACGTGCGCGCGCTCTCGTACAAGGCGAAGCTCATGGACGTGAAGGTGCCGATCATCGACGCGATCCTGCCGTCCAACGACGAGCAGATCGAGCGCGGCATCCGCGCGGTGATCGACAAGGGCACAAGAAGGTCGGCATCCTCGGCTTCAGCTTCAAGGCGGGCACCGACGACCTGCGCGAGAGCCCCATGGTGGAGCTGGTCGAGCGCCTCATCGGCAAGGGCTACGACCTGCGCATCTACGACAGCAACGTGCGCATGGCCGCGATCCACGGCGCCAACCGCGAGTACATCCTCAACCACATCCCGCACATCTCGAAGCTGATGGTGGCGTCGATCGACGAGGTGCTGGAGCACGCGGGCACGATCGTGATCGGCAACGGCTCGCCGGAGTTCCGCGACATCCCGCCGCAGCTGCGCGGCGGCCAGCTCGATCGTCGACCTGGTGCGCATCGCCGACACGCGCAGCGTCGAGGGCGTGTACGACGGGATCTGCTGGTGAGCGACGAGGAGGACGACGCCGTGAAGACGCCAAGCGCATCCTGATCCTGGTCGAGAACCTGCCCAGCCCGTTCGACCGGCGCGTGTGGCAGGAGGCCTGCGCGCTGAGAGGCCGCGGGCTACTCGGTCGCCATCATCTGCCCGACCGGCAAGGGCTTCGAGAGCACTTCGAGGAGATCGACGGCATCGCGATCTACCGCTACGACCTGCCGATGGAGGCCGAGGGCGCGCTGGGCTACGCGATCGAGTACTCGGCTGGCGCTCTTCCACACCTTCCTGCTCGCGTGGCGCGTGCTGCTCACGCGCGGCTTCGACGTGATCCACGCGTGCAACCCGCCGGACCTCTTCTTCCTCATCGGCGCGCTTCTTCAAGCTGCTTCGGCAAGAAGTTCGTGTTCGACCACCACGACATCAACCCCGAGCTCTACGAGGCCAAGTTCGGCCGGCGCGACCTGTTCTGGAAGCTCATGGTGTGGCTCGAGCGCGCTGACCTTCAAGCATGGCCGACGTGTCCCTCGCCACCAACGAGTCCTACCGGCAAGATCGCCATCGAGCGCGGCGGCATGGATCCCGACCGCGTCTTCGTGGTGAGGAGCGGTCCCAGCCTCGAGCGGCTGCGCATCGTGCCGCCCGAGGCGGCGTTGAAGCGCGGGCGCACGCACCTCGTGGGCTACGTGGGCGTGATGGGACGCCAGGAAGGCATCGACCTGCTGCTACAGGCCGCGCGGCGCGATCGTGCATGACCACGGCCGCACACGACGTGCATTTCGGGCTGGTGGGCGGCGGCACGTCCCTCGAGGAGATGAAGGCGCTCGCTGAGGAGCTCGGGATCGCCGACCACGTGACCTTCACCGGCCGCGTGCCCGACGACGAGCTGCTCGCGATGCTCAACACCGCCGACGTGTGCGTGAACCCGGACATCGCCAACGAGATGAACGACAAGAGCACCATGAACAAGATCATGGAGTACATGGCGCTCGGCAAGCCCATCGTGCAGTTCGACCTCGCCGAGGGCCGTTTCTCGGCCCAGGATGCATCGCTCTACGCGGCGAAGAACGACCCGGCGGACATGGCCGCGAAGATCCTCGAGCTGCTGGACGACCCAGCGCGCCGCGCCGCGATGGGCGCGTACGGCCGCCGCCGGGTCGAGAACGAGCTGGAGTGGCGCTACGAGGTGCCGAAGCTGCGCGCCGCGTACCGCGCGTTGTGGCCCGCGCGCACGCGCGCGATGCGTCCCGAGCAACGCGCGGCGCCCTGAGTCGTCCGCGCCCGACGCGCGTCGTCCAGGGGCGACGCCCCGGCCCTCGCAAATCGCGGCTGTGGCTCGTGCGTGACCGATCGCGTCAGTGGAAATTGCCGATTTGTCGCCTCGCAGCTACGCGCGATCGCCCGGTTGCATCGCAGGCACCATTCCACGCCCCTGTCCTACAATGAAATTCGCGCTTTCCGCCCATGGCATACGGCTTGCTGATAGTCCCTCGTCCGATACCGAACCGAGGAGCTGCCCATGCCACGACCCGCCCGCTCACCCAGTGCCCGCGCCCTTGCCGCGGTGCTCGCCATCGCGGCCGTCCTGGCAGGGCCATCGATCGCCGCCGCGAGCGTGTTCTGGCTCGCGCACGACCGCGCCCCGGCCGGCGACTTCGGGCACTGATCACGTCGCGGCGCCGTTGCGGTCTCTGGCGCCAGATGCGAGCCGAGGCCCCGCGAGGGGCCTCTTTTTATTTAAAACTTTACGGAATAAGGCCCCCTACTGATCCGGCCGGATCAATGGCGCTTCCCGATCGGGTGCAATCCCAGCTTCATAGACTGTATTCGCCGCGCGGAGGATTTCGCGCCCGGGACATGGAGCGATGGATACCACGATCTACACCGATGGGACGTACCTGCGGAACAACCCGCAGTGGCACGCCGATGATTCCGCGTGGAAGGTCCGTCACATCGCGAACCTGCTGGAGCGTAACGGCGTGGAGCCGCGCACGGTGTGCGAGATCGGCTGCGGGGCTGGCGAGATCCTGGTGAACCTGCGCGCCCGGCTTCCCGAGGGCACGCGCTTCACCGGCTACGACATCTCGCCCAACGCGTTCGCCATCTGCTCGCGCAAGGTCGGCCCCTGCCTCGACTACCGCCTCGACAACCTGCTCGAGCAGGACGCGCGCTTCGACCTCGCGCTGGCGATCGACGTCTTCGAGCACGTCGAGGACTACTTCGACTTCCTGCGCCGCCTGCGCAACAAGGCGACGCACAAGGTGTTCCACATCCCGCTGGAGCTCTCGGCGCTCATGGTGGGAAGGGCGCGGCCGCTCATCGAAGCGCGCCGCGCCGTGGGACACATCCACCATTTCTCCCGGGACACGGCGCTCGCGACCCTCGAGGACACGGGCTACACGGTGATCGACCATTTCTACACGTCGGGGCGCACGGAGCTGGGCGGCCTGGGCTGGAAGTCGCAGCTGCTCAAGTGGCCGCGGAAGGCCCTCTACGGCTTCGACCCCGACGCGGCGGCGCGGCTCCTGGGCGGCTACTCGCTCATGGTGCTCGCGCGCTAGCCATGGCCGACTCCTCCCACGCCGGCATCCTGATCGTGGACGACGACCAGGCGAGCCTCATGGCCATGGAGGAGGTGCTGCGCTCGCTCGGCTCGCGCCTGGTCACGGCGCGCTCGGGCGAGGACGCGCTGCGGCGTGTGCTGGACGACGACTTCGCCGCGATCCTCATGGACGTGCGCATGCCCGGCATCGACGGCTTCACCACCGCGCGCATGATCCGCGAGAGGAAGAGGAGCCGCTACACCCCGATCATCTTCCTCACCGCGGCGCAGGAAGACCTCGCCTCGATGTTCCGCGGCTACCAGGCGGGCGCCGTCGACTACATCGTGAAGCCCGTGATCCCCGAGGTGCTGCGCTCGAAGCTCGCGGTGTTCGTGGGCCTGCACGACATGAACCGCATGCTCAACGCCGAGCTCGCCGAGCGCGCCATGACCGAGCAGCGGCTGCGCACCTCGGAGGAGAACCTGCGCGCGCTGGCGGGCCACCTGCAATCCGTTCGCGAGGAGGAGCGCATCCACATCGCGCGCGAGATCCACGACGAGCTGGGACAGGCGCTCACGGCGTTGAAGTTCGACATCGCCACGCTCGCCCGCGGCTGCGCGACCGACGACGCGGCGACCGTGGCGGAGAAGAGCCAGGCGAGCTCCCAGGCCATCGACCGCATCATCAACTCGGTGCGGCGCATCTCCTCGGGGTTGCGGCCCGAGGTGCTGGACGAGATCGGCCTGGGCGCGGCGATCGAGTGGCAGGCACGCGAGTTCCAGCGCCGCACCGGCATCCGCTGCCTGGTGGAGCTGCCGCCGCGCTTCGCCGACCCGGACCAGGATCGCTCGACCGCCATATTCCGGATTTTCCAGGAGCTCCTCACCAACGTGGCGCGGCACGCGAATGCGACACGCGTCGAGGTGAGGCTCCAGGAGGAGGACAACGACGGTTTGCGCATGACCGTCGTCGACAACGGCCGCGGCATCAAGCCCGCGGAGTCCGAAAGCCCGACCTCGCTGGGCTTCCTGGGCCTGAAGGAGCGCGTGCTGGCATTTGCCGGCTCCCTCGACGTGAGAGGCGAGGAAGGACAGGGGACCACGGTCTCCGTAATTATTCCAACCACAGTCCAACCACCGGTGTTCCACGCCTAATCATGAGCTTCGCATCCTCCTCCGTAATGCACGGTACCCCGGGAGCACCGGTCAAGGTGCTCATCGCCGACGACCACCCCGTCGTGCGCCAGGGCCTCAAACACATGCTCGAAGCCGACCCCGAGGTGGATGTCGTGGGCGAGGCGCGCGACGGCGACGAAGCTTTCGACATGGCGCATCGCCTCGACTGGGACGTGGCCGTGCTCGACTACTCCATGCCCGGGCGCGGCGGCGTCGAGCTGCTCTCCGACGTGAAGCACGATTACCCCGACCGGCCCGTGCTGATCCTCAGCATCTATCCCGAGGATCCGCACGGGCTGCGGGCGCTGAAGGCGGGCGCCGCGGGCTACATCAGCAAGGAGAGCGCGGGGGAGGAGCTCACCGCGGCGGTGAAGAAGGTCGCCACCGGCGGGCGCTACGTGAGCCAGGCGCTCGCGGAGAAGCTCGCCTCGCGGCTCACGCCCGAGCAGGAGCGCCCGCCCCACGAGCGCCTCTCGGACCGCGAGTACCGCGTGATGTGGCTGCTCGCCTCCGGGAAGACCCTGCACCAGATCGCCGAGGAGATGCGCCTGTCGCCTTCGACGGTCAGCACCTACCGCGGGCGCATCCTGAAGAAGCTCGGGCTCAACACCAACGTGGACCTGGTCCACTACGCGATGAAGCACCGGCTGATCGAGTAGGCCGGCAGGACGGCTAGGCGGGCACCGCCTCCGTCCTGCTCGCGAGGTACGCATGGATCTGCGCGACCACCGCGGCGCCTTCGCCGATGGCCGCGCCTACGCGCTTGACGGAGCCCGAGCGCACGTCGCCGATCGCGAACACGCCGTCGATGCTGGTCTGCAGCGAGCCGGCGCCCGCCGTGCCGCTCGCGACGAAACCCTTGCCGTCAACCGCCACGCCGCAATCGGCGAGCCACTCGGTGGCTGGATCCGCGCCCAGGAACATGAACACGTTGCGGATGGCGTGCGTCTCGCGCTCGCCGCCTGCGCGCTGGCGCCAGGTGACGTTCTGGATGCCGGTGGCGGGATTGCCCCCGATGGCGACGATCTCCGTGCCCGTGCGCAGCTCGATCCTCGGGTTGGCGGCGATGCGGTCGATGAGGTACTTCGACATGCTCGCCGCGAGCCCCGGGCCGCGCACCAGCATCCAGACCTTCTTCGCGTGGCCGGCCAGGAACACCGCGGCCTGGCCCGCCGAATTTCCACCGCCCACGAGTGCGACTTCCTCGCCCGCGCACATCTTCGCCTCGATCGGGGAGGCCCAGTACCAGACGCCGTGGCCTTCCATGGCCTGGAGGTTGGCGCACTCCGGCCGGCGATAGCGCGCGCCGGTGGCGATGATCACCGTGCGGCTCTTCACCGTGCGCCCGTCCGAGAGGCGCAGGCCGAGCGGTGCGTGCGGCGCCGCGCGCTCGCAGTCGAGCTTGCGGATCTCCGCGGGGATCAGCATGCGGGCGCCGAACTTCTGCGCCTGGGTGAACGCACGCGCCGTGAGAGCTTGTCCCGAAATGCCGGTGGGAAAGCCGAAGTAGTTCTCGATGCGCGCGCTGGCGCCGGCCTGGCCGCCGAAGGCGCGCGCGTCGACCACCAGCACGGACAGGCCTTCGGAGGCGGCGTACACCGCCGTGGCGAGGCCCGCGGGGCCGGCGCCGGCGACCGCGACGTCGTATACGTTGTCTTCGAGAGAAATCGCATCGAGCATTCCGAGGCAGCGCGCGAGCTCCTCCTCGGGCGGGTTGCGCAGCACCGTCCCGTCCGGGCAGACGGCGAGCGGCAGGTCCTCGGGTGATGGGGCGTAGCGCTCGACGAAGGCGCGCGCGTCGGCATCGGTGGCGGGATCGATCAGCAGGTGCGGGAAGCTGTTCCGCGCGAGGAAGTTGCGCAGGCGCGCCACGTCGTGCGAGCCGGCGTTGCCGACCAGCACCGGGCCTCCGTATCCCGCTTCGAGCAGGCCCACGCGGCGGATGATGAGCGCGCGCATGATCTTCTCGCCCAGCGCCGCGTCGCCGACCAGCAGCGCCTGGAGGTGGTCCGAGTCGATGAGCAGGCCCTCCACGTCGCCGACCGCCACGCCGTCGACCAGCGAGCGGCGCCGCGCGAGCTGCCCGATCTCGCCCGCGAACGATCCGACACCGTGCTCCACGATGGGCAGATCGTGGCCGTGGCCGTCGCGGGCGGTGATGCGGATGTCGCCGGCGAGCACGAGGACGAGACCCACCGTGGGCTTGCCGGTCTCGTAGATGCGCTCGCCGTCGGCAAAGCGGCAGGGAGTCGCGTAGGCGCGCACGCGCTCCACCTCGCCCGCATCGAGCGTCGGGAAGGCCTGCGCGCGGCGCGCGGTGACGCTGGGGGAGAGCGCGTCAGCGAGGGTCGCGGGCATGGCTTCTCCTCACTCGAGCTCCATCGCGATCTCGTCCACGTAGCACCAGCTCCACGTCTCCCCGGGCTCGAGGGAGGTGATGATCGGGTGCGCCGTCGCGTGGAAATGCCTGGTGGCGTGCTTGTTCTTCGAGTCGTCGCAGCAACCGACGTGGCCGCAAGTGCGGCACAGGCGCAGGTGCACCCAGGTGTCGCCCATCTTCAGGCACTCCTCGCAGCCCTCGGTGCGCGGGGAGGCGGTGTGGATCATTCGGAGGTGGGCGCATTCCATGTCAGCCGTTTTGTTTCGCCATCCGTTTAGTGATTATGCTCCGCTGCCTATTCAAGCGTAGGACTCGTCAACCGCAAGTGCTGCACCGCATTCGAGACCGTCGTCGCAGAGACCAAAGTCTGTACGCCAGCGGCGACGGAAGGACGTTGCGATTATTGCCGACCCGATTGCGCTGAATTCGACGCATGGAAAGCAAGCAGATGAAACGAGGTGTCGCTCGCAGGTTACAAGACGGTTGCGGGTGTAATGTCCAACCCCCCGCAATTGAGAAGTTTTCCATATCCCCGGCGCTACCGGGCGCGGAGTATGGGCCTCCATGGAACCGGCCAACACAATGCCGGCACGGAGGGTGAGATGGACGAGTTCATGAACGAGCAGCGCCTGGAAGAGGAAAACCTGGCCCACATGGGCACGGGCGGGCGCAGCCAGGAGAACGCCGACGTCGGCTTCCGCGCCGCCTTCTTCGATTACGCCTCCCAGAAGCTCTACCTCTCGCGCTTCCAGGACGGCCGCATCGCCCCGCTGCACCTGCTGGACGGCCTGCCCGAGGAAGTGATCGTCGACCGCGCCCCGTCCGGACGCGTGCTCGCGGCTCGTGCCTCGCTGGTCGCCGGTTTCGAACGTAACGGACTCTTCTACACCCGCAAGGCCGCCGCGCGCGCCGTGGCCGCCATCCGCGGGCGCCGCACCTCCGGCCGCACACGCCGGGTGAAGCCGGTCGCCTAACCCCCGCTACCTGGCCAGGGGCAGCGCGACGTAGAAGGCAGCGCCGCGCCCGGTCCGGCGCTCCGCCCACAGCCTCCCGCCGTGCGAGGTGACCAGCGTGCGGCAGATCGAAAGCCCCATGCCCAGGCCGCCGTCCTTCGTGGTGTGGAACGGCTGGAACAGGCCCTCGACGTTCTCCGGTAACCCAACTCCGCAGTCCAGCACTCCGATGCGCATCTCGCCGCCCTCGATGAAGGTCGTGAGCGTGAGGTCACGGTCTTCCCGCGCATTCGATTCCATGGCATCGCACGCATTCACGATCAGGTTGAGCAGCACCTGCTGGAGCTGCACACGATCCGTCATGGCCGGCGGCAGGTCGGCGGTGGTGAGGTTCGAGACCGAGATACCGCGCGCGATGAGGTCGCTGCGGATGAGGCGGAGCAACTCCTCGAGGCTTTCGTTGACGCTCACGGGCTGAAGCGCCACCTCGCCGCGGCGCAGCATGGCGCGCAGGCGCTCGATGATCTCCCCGGCGCGGCGCCCCGCGGCCACGAGGTCCGTGAAGATGGCGCGCAGCTCTCCGAGGTCGGGGGTGTCCTGGGATAGCCACTGCTCGCCCGCATGGGCGTTGATGAGGATGCTGCCGAGCGGCTGGCTCAGCTCGTGCGCGATGGAACCCGAGAGCGCGGTGAGGGTGGCCACGCGCGACAGGTGCGCCAGCTCCTGCCGCTGCAGCTGCGCTTCGGCATCGGCCTGCTTGCGGCGCGTGATGTCGATCGCGACGCCGTATATCCGCGCGGGGCCCCGGTTCACCGCGGGGTCCGGGCCGCGGCCGCGCGCGGCGATCCATCGCACCGACCCGTCGGGCAGGATGACGCGAAACTCGGATTCGTAGGCGCCGGTGGCCAACGCATGCTGGATCGCGATCGCGCGCGTCGCGCGGTCGTCGGGATGGAGGTATCCGCCCAGGTTTGCGTGATCGACGGGCGTGTTCGCCTCGAAGCCGAAGAGCCCGTGATCCTGTATCCACACCAGGTCTTTCGCGACGTCCCACTCCCACAGCGCCAGTTGCGCGCTCTCGGCCGCCTGGCTCATGCGCTCCTCGCCGATGCGCAGCGCCTCCTTGGAGCGCCGCTCATCGGCGATGGCGACCGCGAGCAGCAGCAGGGGAGCGGCCACCATCAGGAGGAACAGCTGCAGGGCGAGCGCGTTCTGCTCGGGACTTTGCGTGAGGAAGGGGCCGCGTCCCTGCATCGTTCCCGAGATCGCCAGGATGGTGATGAGCAGCATGGAGGCGCTGATGCCGCCCACGCCGAAGCGGAGGGCCGCCCAGATGAGCAGGGGAATGGGCGCGTACAGCAGCGCGGGCGAGGTCTCGGGTCCCGCGGGCGTCCAGTCGAAGGCGAGGTCGCCGAGCGCGAGGATGCCCACGGCGAGGAACGCCGCCTCCAGGATTCGCGCGGGCGGCACCCTGAATTCCTTCGTGGAGAGCCGGTGCACGCCGATCAGGATGGCCGGCACCAGCACGACTGCCGTCACGCCGTTCGAGATGCCGAGGTTGCGCCACTCCACCCAGTAGCTGGTTCCGAAGTTGTTGGAGATGGTGAAGGCGGCTCCCCAGAACGCGGTCCCGAAAGGAACGATGATCGCCGCGATCACGACGAAGATGATGGCTTCGCGAAGGCTGATGAGGTCGAAGCGCGACTTCACGAACATGCGGATGCCGCCCGCCACCAGGAGAGCCTTCACGGCATCGAAAGCCTCGCACTGCAGCGCATAGAGGACCGGCCAGTGCTCCTGCTGCGTGGCGAAGAAGTGGCTGCACGCGGCGGCCAGGGCGTAGGCCCACCAGTGCCGGGTGGGGACGAGCAGCAGGATGGAAACGAGGACCGCGTGGGGAAAGAAGAAGAGCGAGACCTTGCTGTCCGGAAAGCACAGCACCCAGGCGGTGCGTGTCGCCGCGTAGTAGCAGGCCGCCGTGGCCAGGACCTGGAGCACCGTGCGGAGCGAAAAGACCGTTCGCTCGCCAGGCTGAACACCGGCCTGGAATTCCAGCTCGCCGTTCGCCCTTGCGGGCTGCGTTGCCTCCATCGTCGCGATTCTAGCGCACCAGGTATCTTGCGCGGCCCCCGTTGAAAGCCCGGACGCTGTCCCCACCTGCCGTCCATGCTCCTCGTCATCCTCGCCGCCGTTGCGGTAATCGCCTGGATTGGTGGCTCCCCGTGGCTGGCCGCCCGCCGGCGCCGCCAGGCCGGCGGGCGGGCGTTTCCTTCCGCGTGGCGGGAGATCATCGATCGCCGCGTCCCGCTCGCCCGTAACCTCCCCGCGCACCTGCGCCTGGAGCTCGAGCAGCGAATCCAGGTCTTCCTGCTCGAGAAGGGCTTCATCGGCTGCGACGGAGTGGCCATCACCGACGAGATGCGCGTGACGATCGCGGCGCAGGCGTGCCTGCTCGTGCTCAATCGCCGGAGCACGCCTTTTCCGAACTTGCGGCAGATCCTGGTTTATCCCGGGGCCTTCGTGATCGAGCGTATTCGCCCGGAGCCCTCCGGAATCCTCCGCGAGGAACGCACCGCGCTCTCCGGCGAATCCTGGACCCACGGGCAGGTGGTGCTTTCGTGGGAAGACGCGCTGAACGACGCCGCCATTCCCGACGACGGGCGCAACGTCGTGATCCACGAGTTCGCGCACCAGCTCGACCAGGAGAAGGGCTATGCGAACGGCGCGCCGTGGCTTGGTGCCCGCGATCGCTATCCACGTTGGTCGCAGGTGCTCGCCAATGAGTTCGCGCTGCTCCAGCTCGCGGCGCACTCGGCAGAGCCGTCGCTCTTCGCCTACTACGGCGCCACCGATCCGGCGGAGTTCTTCGCGGTTGCAACCGAGGTCTTCTTCGAGCAGGCGCGCGCGATGGCGCAACTGCATCCGGCCCTGTATGCCGAGCTGGCAAGCCTCTACCGCGTGGATCCGGCCCGCTGGCAGGGTTCCTGAGACCCTCGACTCGGTATCATGGGGCCATGGAACGCGGCTTCACGTGGATCGAGCTTCTGCTGGTGCTGGCCGCGCTGGGCGCACTGCTGCTGATGGCGGTGCCGGCGATGCAGGACGGCGCGCTCAAGCGTCAGGTGAAGGACGCGATGCAGCTCGCCACCGTGGCCGAAACGGGCGTGCAGGTGGCCTACTCCCTCGGCGGCACGATGCCCGCGGACAACAAGGCCGCGGGCCTTCCCGATCCCGACAAGATCGTCTCGCAGTTCGTGAAGGGCGTGAACGTCGCCAACGGAGCGGTGACGCTCACCCTCGGCAACAACGCGAGCAAGGCGCTGGAGGGCATGACGCTCACGCTGCGCCCCGCGGTCGTGCCCGACCAGCCCATCGTGCCCATCGCATGGCTCTGCCACAACGTGGGCGTGCCGGACAAGATGCAGGTGCTGGGCGAGGACGCCACGAACGTCCCCAGCAAGTGGCTGCCGGTGGAATGCCGCGGCGCGACGGGGAAGTGACGCGGGGAGGGACGGAAGCGTTGTGACAGATCGAGGCGTCATGATCCTCGGGATCCCGATCCCATCCAGCTCACCGGTGTTTCTGGCCTTCGTCGCCGTGCACGTCGTCGCCGGCCTCGTGTGCGTCATCGCCGGTCTCGTCGCAATGCTCAGCGCGAAGCGACCTGGCCGCCACCCGGTGGCTGGGACGACGTATTACTGGTCCCTTGCCCTGGTGTTCGCTTCAATGAGCGTGTTGTCCGCCATGCGGTGGCGCGAGGATGCCGATTTGTTCTTGCTTGGAGCGCTGTCGTTTGCCGCAGCAACCATGGGTCGAGCTGCGCGCCGCATACGATGGCGTGGCTGGCTCAAGTACCACATCATCGGGATGGGCTCGTCCTACGTTCTCCTGCTCACGGCCTTTTACGTGGACAACGGCCCGAGCTTGCCCCTCTGGCGTAGCCTGCCATCGCTGATATCCTGGGTCGCGCCGAGCTTGGTCGGGCTCCCCATCATTGTCCGCGCGCTCTTGCGTCATCCGCTGGTGCTGCAACAGCATCGAGCGAGCTCGTAGGAAGTGACTATTCGATGGGTTGGCGCTCGATCGCCTTGCTGCCGGTCTGTCCCGAGATGGTGTAGGCGAAGTTGCCGTGCATGGCATCCGTGAAAAAGAAGGTGCCGGTGCCGACCTGGACCGCCTGCACGCGCGCGGGATCGAACCCGATATTGAATGCGGGACCGGTGGTCCGATAGATCGGGCCCGAGTAGCCGCGCAACGAATCCCACTTGCCCGGCTGTAAGGTAAACCAGGTCGGGTTTCCCGCGGCATCGTAGACGAACCAGACGGCGAAGAGCTCGTTCGTCGGGCCCTGCGTGATGCTCATCCCCCATCCGGATTCCGCCGGGTTCCACCACAGGTCGGTGTAGTTCACGGCCGGGGCGAAGGCGGGGCCCGACGTGATCGCGGGGCCGGGCGAAACCGTGAAGGTCACAGGCGGGCCGGCTTCGGGCGCGGTCACGGTATACGTTCCGGCCGGAAATCGTCCGAGCATCACGTCCGTGCTGACTGCGCCCATGTCGGGCATTGCACCGTATTCGATCGTGATGGTGTTCCCGCTCATCGTGGTGCGCGCGCCCACGATGTTCTCGGTCGGGAAAGGTGACTGCGTGAGTCGCGCGTACACCGGCTCCATGTAGCGGGGATTGGCGGGGACGACCGTGAGCGCGACGGCCGCGTGAACGGTCCCCGCGGCGACCGTGAACGCAAATGCCAAAAGCATGCCCTTGCAGCGCATGGTGAGCATCTCCTGTTCTGGGTTCTTGCGGATGGCTCGGGCCGAACGGCAGCGAGCCGGGAAAGCTGGTGGGGCGTACTGGGATCAAGCCAGCGGCCCCTGCCGTGTGAAACGCCTCGTGAGGCAAGGCAGCCTTATTTTACGCGGATCGGCATCACTTGAGGCGAGGCGTGGGCCACATGGACGAGGCTCTTTCCCTGCGGGGCGTAGAATGCACGCGTCATCCATCAACCGGCCGTTTCGCCCCGCAATCGCCCTAGTCAGGCGTTGCCGCCTCGGGAGCCCGGCATGAAAACCACCCGAAAGGCATATCCGTTCAAGGACCTGATCATCATGACTTCGTCAGGGACGATCGATCTCGCTGCATCGAAGGTCGCCCTGAAAAACCTCGCCGCCGATCCGGAGTTCGACAGGCATTACGAGATCCTGCTGGATCTGAGAGACAGCGAGTGCGAATTGTCGGTGACGGACGTCTACGAGATCGCGACATATCTGGCCTGGCCCGATCCCGCGCTTCCCACGCGCAGGAAGATCGCGGTGCTGGTGTCGGGCGAGCGTGCGTTCGACCACGCCAAGTTCCTCGAGGTCTGCTCCGCGAATCGAGGCGTCCACGTCAGGGCCTTCGACGACTATGAAAAGGCCGACGAGTGGTTCGACGCGGATTTGCCCGCGGATCGAAAGGAAACGGATTCGATTCCCTGTTAGGCGGAACGGACCGGCCCCGAGGCGCGCGGCGCCTGCACTTTAAGTGGTGGGTCGTACTGGGATCGAACCAGTGGCCCCTGCCGTGTGAAGGCAGTGCTCTACCGCTGAGCTAACGACCCGGAAGAGAAGGGTATTTTACCAGAGCGGGCGAGGGGGATCGAGCCGCGTCCACCGTGAAAACGTAGAATGGCGGTTTCCCCCGGCCGCGCATCATGATTCGCACCCGCTTCGCCCCCAGCCCCACCGGCTATCTCCACCTCGGAGGCGCGCGCACCGCGCTCTTCAACTGGGCGTACGCGCGCCATCACGGCGGGAAATTCATCCTGCGCATCGAGGACACGGACACCGAGCGCTCGACGCAGGCGTCCGAGCAGGCGATCTTCGATGCGATGCAGTGGCTGGGCCTGGACTGGGACGAGGGCCCGTTCTTCCAGATGAAGCGCCTCGAGCGCTACAAGGCCGTGGGCGAGGAGCTGCTCGCGAAGGGCCTCGCGTACCTCGACTACTGCTCGAAGGAGGAGCTGGACGCCATGCGCGAGGCGCAGGTGGCGCGCGGCGAGAAGCCGAGGTACGACCGCCGCTGGCGCGATTCGAAGGAAACGCCGCCGCCCGGCCGCACGCCGGTGATCCGCTTCAAGAACCCGCTCGCCGGCGACGTCACCTGGAACGACATCGTGAAGGGGCCGATCACCGTCTCCAACGAGGAGCTGGACGACCTCGTGCTGATCCGCGGCGACGGCGTGCCCACGTACAACTTCGGCGTGGTGGTGGACGACATCGACATGGCGATGACCCATGTCATCCGCGGCGACGACCACGTGAACAACACGCCGCGCCAGATCAACCTCTACAAGGCGCTGGGCGCGGACCTGCCGCTCTTCGGGCACATCCCGATGATCCTCGGCTCCGACGGTCAGCGGCTCTCGAAACGGCATGGCGCCGTGGGCGTGATGCAGTACCGCGACGAGGGCTTCCTGCCCGACGCGATGGTGAACTACCTGGCGCGCCTCGGCTGGTCCCATGGCGACGCGGAGGTCTTCTCGCGCGAGCAGTTGATCGAGTGGATCGATCTCGCGCACGTGAGCCGCTCGCCCGCGCGCTGGGATCCCGACAAGCTCAAGTGGCTGAACGGCGAATACGTGCGCCGCTTGCCCGATACCGAGCTGGCGCTCCGCCTGCACGACGAGAAGCCGGGCGTGTACCGGTTCCTCGAGTCGGTGATGGATCCCATCGCGATGACCGCGGCGGGCCACGCCAAGTACGACCTGCTGGTGGACCACGAACGCTTCCTCATGGCGATGGCGCAACCCAGCCACCCCGATGCCGCGCTCGCCGCGCAGCACCTGGGCGAGGAGGGAAAGCGCGTGGTCGCGGGGTTGGCGCACAAGCTGCGCGCGCTGCCGGAATGGACGGCGCCGGCCGTGGGCGCGGCGCTGAAGGAGACCGTGAAAACGCTGGGCGTGAAGCCGCCCGCCGTGATGATGCCTTTCCGCGTCGCGGTGACGGGCCTCGCCCAGACGCCGGCCATCGACGCGATCGCTGCGGCGCTGCGCAAGGAGGTGGTGCTCGAAAGGCTCGAGCGGGCAGCGGAGTGATTGTGTGGTAACATTGTAGCTACGTTGCTGCTACAAGGATGCAACGGTCGGAGCGCTGACTCAGGGCACGGAGGGCCGTCATGATCTCGACAGACACGGGGACGAAAACCGCTGACGTGCGGTTGCGCCTCGAACCCAAGTTGAAGGAGGAAGCTGTGAAAGTCCTGGCCGATGCAGGACTCGAGCTCAGCATTGCCATCCGGCTCTTCCTGAAGCAGGTCGTGACCCACGGCGGCCTGCCTTTCGAGGTTCGCAAGGCGAATGTCGCGACGACCAGGTCCATGAGGCAGGCCGAGTCGATCGTGAAACCGCGCTTCAGCTCCGCCAAGGAGCTGTTCGATGGCCTTGAAAAGGGTGCTCGCAGGAAAAAGGGCAACACTGCCGAGAAGAAACGACTTCACAAAGGCGTTTCAAAAAGACTGGCGCGGGCTGCAGCATAGGGGAATCAACCTCGCAGACTTGAAAGAGGTGATGTCCCTGCTCATTGCGAACGAGGGGCCGTTGTCCGCCGAATGGCAGGACCACCCGCTCAAGGCAGAGTGGGACGGATATCGGGAATGTCACGCCGGCGGGGATTTGCTGCTGATCTACAAGCTGCCCGATGACCAATCGATCGTATTTGTCCGTGCGGGCACCCATGCTGAACTGTTCGAATAGGGCGGCCACGGCGTCTCCGTGGGGATTCGAACCCCGGTTATCGCCGTGAAAGGGCGGAAACCGGCTCGTGGCTTTGCCGAGCGGAGCAGAAAACGCTATAATTTCAGACTCGGTCGGGGGTATAGCTCAGCTGGGAGAGCGCTTGCATGGCATGCAAGAGGTCAACGGTTCGATCCCGTTTACCTCCACCAGACCAGATTACGCATCACCGAGCCGGAAGCCCCTCTAGCTTCCGGTTTCGTTTGTCCCCATCGTCTAGAGGCCTAGGACACCGCCCTTTCACGGCGATAACCGGGGTTCGAATCCCCGTGGGGACGCCAGACAAATGAAAACGCCACCGTAGTTGGTGGCGTTTTCATTCGTGCCGCGCGCCATCGAACGATTTCTCGAGGACCTACAGCAATGTTTGAAACCCTGCAGTGCCTGAAAAGACATGGCCAGCGCCTGGACCTCGAGATCGCCAGGGAGACGCGCGTTCCCCTGGCAACCGTGAGGGCGCACCTTGCCGCCCTGGCTGATCGCCGCGAAGCAGTCGTCTGCAAGACGATCCAGTTCGAGAACGGCCGGCAGGTCGAGGCTTGGCAAGGCCGCGTTTCGGGTTTTGTCCCTCCGGCCGCGCCCGGTCGGAAGCCGAAATCGAAGTCGTAAACCGCGAACAATATCGGCCAAGTCGACACTGCGCTCGCCTCGATCGCGCAAAACCGGTCGGCAAGCCTCCAAGTCCGGACCCCGCATCTCGAAAGCGTAGTCTGGCCGCCCTTTCACGGCGATAACCGGGGTTCGACAACACGAGGCCGCCCAAGCCACGCCTCGTGTTGGACGCCGGCCCAGCCCAGCTTGTCTCCGGCCGGCGGTCCGAAGCGCCTGGCTTTGGCGCTTCGGACGAATCGGCCGAGGATCAGTCGCAGGCCGATTCGCAATCCCCGTGGGGACGCCACTGAGGCACCTCCGCGCGCCAGCTCATTTGCGCACCTCGAGCTCGAGGTGGATCTCATTGATCACATTGTTGACCTGCCGCACCGCGACCTCGAATTCTTCGGGGCTCATGCGCTTTTCCTCGAGGAGCGTCCGATAGGGCTCGTCGGGCACCAATTTGTGTTGCACGATGCGGAAATCCACGCCGTGGTAGATCGCGAGGGGCGTATTCGCAAAGCCCTGGCGCTGCCATTCCTCGCACAAGGCGCGATCGAAGAGGGTCATCACCTGCATCGTGACCGGGCGAACATGCGTCGGGTCGCCCAGGAAGTTGTCGTGGCGCGGATGGGGCACCACAATGATCACGCGCGCGCCGCCACGGCAGACCCGAAAGAGCTCCTTCATGATGCCGATGAACACCTCCGGATCTTGTCCGAGGTGCTCAAGAACATGAATGAGCCTCACTTCATCCACGCTGGAATCCGCCCAAGGCCAAGGAAATTGCTCCAGGTCCTGGCGTACGTCCGGACTGCCATGCTTGTCGACATTCACGAATCCCTCGAAGCGGCGGTTGCCACATCCGAGATTCAGCTTGATGGGCGCAACCGCGCCCGCCGCTTTCTGGCGCCCCAGGTCCATGCTCATATTCCTTTCGCTATCGGTCGAGCCATCGTCCGAATCCCGCCTGATGAATCGCGAGTCCGGGACGTTCTGTTCGATGCTCGAGGGTAGCATTGGCGAGCCCGGCGTTCCAGGTGAACGCCTTCTCGTTTTCGATCAGCACGTCGTCTCCAAGGCGACAGCGCCGGTAGCTTTCAATACGGACTGGCCACCTGTGGCGCGAATGGCGTTCGCACGGGCTGCGTACTCGATCCTCCCGTTCGGCCCGGCCGGCAGCGCTTCCTGCACCGTGCGCTTCAGGGCGCGGCGCGTCGCCTCGCTCATCGCGTTGATGAGCGTGGTCGTCGGCATGTAAGCGGGTGTTTGCGCTTCCCAGAAGTCGGCGAAGTCGGCATAAGCCAGCACCACGTCGATGCTGGTCGTCTCGATCGACTGCAGCCCGGCACGAAGAAAGAGCGATTCGAGGCCGTCGAGGGTCGAGTGCACCGTTCCCGGAATCGCGGGGACGTCGGCTCCGGCCGCACGCATCGCGCGCCGCAACGGGCCGCTTGGCGACAGCTCCTTCACGAAATCCCAGACGTAGCCGGCCACCACGCCACCGGCAACGGTCACCCGCCGTTGCTCCTCCAGCGCCCGGACCGGATCGGGAATGAAGTTGAGGACGAGCGCGGAGGCGGCGATGTCGAAGCTGGCGTCGGGAAAGGGAAGCTCCATCGCGTCCGCCTGCCTGAATTGCGCGCGGCCTCCCGCGGGACCGCGCACTGCGCGGTTTATCTGGGCCCGTGCCGGATCGATGCCGACCACCGAGGCCGGCGCACACAGGTCGAGCAACGCTCCGGCCAGGATTCCGCTGCCGCATCCCACGTCGAGCCACCGGGCGTGACGCTGCGGCCGCATCCAGCGCAGGAAATGCGGCGCCACCGCGCGGCTCCAGCGCCCCATGAGGCGTTCATAGGCCTCGCCGTCCGCAAACTCGATCCGCGCTTCCGGCATCTCACCGCGCCTCCAACCCTGCCTGCTTCGCGAGCGCCGCGTTCAACGCGAATTCCCTCGTGACGTAGCGCTGGAATTGCCCGGGATCCATGGTCATCGGATCGACACCCAGGCCGGAAAGCTTCTCGCGCACCGACGGCATCGCGAGGACCTTCAGGGTCTCGTGGTTGACCTGGTCGACGATCGGCCGCGGCGTGTTTGCCGGCGCGAACAGGCCGAACCAGATCGGGTATTCGGCATTCACGATCCCGGCCTCCTTCAGGGTCGGCACGTCCGGAAGCGTAGCCGATCGCGTGGGCCCGTTCACGGCCAACGCCAGGAGCTTGCCTTCACGGATCTGTGGAAGCACCAGGGCGACGGGACCGAAGAAGAAATCGATGCGCCCGGCGATCACCTCGACCATCGCCTCGGCGCCGCCCTTGAAGGGCACGTGCACCACGTCGATCCCGGCGCTGGAGGCGAACCGCTCCGCGCTCAGGTGAGTCGCCGTGCCGAGGCCGACCGAGGAGAAGTTGAGCGATCCGGGACGGGCCTTGGCGGCCGCCGTGAGCTCCTGGACGGTCTTGAATCCCCGCGTGGGCGAGACCACGAGCACGAGCGGGGAAATGCCGATCGGAACCACCGCGGTGAAGTCGCGGGCGGCGTCGTAGGGGAGCGATTTGTAGAGCGCGGGCGCGATGGTGTGGCTGGACCCGCTCGCGAGGAGGGTGTACCCGTCGGGCTGCGCCTTGGCGACGACCGCCGTGCCGATGGTGCTGCCCGCGCCCGTGCGATTCTCGACCACGATGGGCTCTTTGAGATCGGCGGATAGCTGCTCCAGGACGATGCGATGGACGATATCGGTCGAGCTTCCGGCGCCGACGGGCACCACCACGCGTACCGGCCTGCTTGGCCACGCTTGCGCGTAGGCTCCGGCGGGCAGCAGGGCGATCACGAGAATCAGAATCCAGCGCGTCATGGCGTCCTCCTGGCGATCAGCGACACGCGCATCGTCGGCCGGCGCCCACTCATGCGTCCAATGCATAATTCTTCTGATAACGTATGCCGTATCCGCATGAACGGAGCTTGCCATGGATCTTCGGGAGATACGGGGCTTCGTCGCCGTCGCGGACTCGGGAACGGTTTCCCGGGCGGCCGAGCATCTGCACATCACGCAGCCGGCGCTGTCGCGGCAGATCGCGAACCTGGAGGAGGAGCTCGGCCTCGAGTTGTTCGATCGCGTGGGGCGCCGCCTGCTCCTCACGAGCGTAGGCGCGCAGCTCCTGGAGGAGTGCCGCGGCCTGCTCAACTCTTCGCGTTCGCTTCGCGAGCATGCCGAAGGGCTCAAGCGCGGCGACGCCGGCATGCTGCGCGTTTCCGCCTCGCCCCACCTCATCGAGGGCTTGTTCCCGGACTTCCTGCGCTACTACGGCAAGCGCTACCCGAATGTCCAGGTGCGGCTGGTCGAGGTGATCGGCCCGCAGATGTTCGGAATGCTCGAAAGAGGGGAGCTCCACCTCGCCCAATCCGTGGTCAGGGCGTTGACTCCGGACGAGCACCGGTTCGCGGGCTTTCCGCTCGCGCCCATGGAGATGCTCGCCGCTTGCCATCCCCGCCTGCAACTGGGCAGGAAGGGCTCGATCGAGATCAGTGCCCTCGCGCCCCACGAGCTGCTGCAGGCGACGGACGACTTCACCATGAGGAGAAGCTTCGATTCGGCGTGCAGGCTCGCGGGATTCACGCCCAACTACGTGCTCGAGTGCCGTTCGCCCCATGCGCTCCTCGCCATGGCGCAGGCGGGGCACGGGATCGCGATCGTCCCGTCGGCGCTGAGCGTGCGCCGCTATGCCCTGCGGTTGCTGCGAATTCTCTATCGGGGCAAGCCCCTCAGCGAACCGCTCACGATCCTGTACGACAAGCGCCGCACGCTACCGCCGTATGCAAAGGTCTTCTGCGACATGCTCGCGGAACACGCAAAACGCGCGTTCCCGGTCAAAAGAGCTGTCGCGTGATGCTCTTGCTTCCGCTCACGCCGTTCACCGTAAATGTGAGAAAACCATTGTTCGGATCCGAAAAGGTGAGGGTGATCGTCCCCGTGGCGAAGGAGTGGACCAGCGATGGATCGAACGATGGGCCGAACGGCGGCCCGGTCGTGCGAAAAACGGTTCCTGAGCAGCCGCTGGCGGTCACGACGCAGTCCGAAGCCACATACCACACCGGCTTGCCGTTGCTGTCGTAGACAAACCAGGCAAGGAACATCACGCCGTATTGATGCGAGACTAGGAGACCCCAGCCTGACTCGTTCGGATTCCACCACAGGTCGGTGAAGTCCACGGGCGGCGGCGTGGGCCCGGACTGGAAGATCTGTCGAACGATTGCAACCGTGCGGCTCTGTCCATTTACGGTGTAGCTCATGGTGGCCGCATTGGCGTTCTGGAAATTCACCGTGAGGGAACCCACCGCTGCGACATGCACGAGCGCCGGATCGAACGCCGCGCCGAAGAAGGTTGGCCCGCCCACCTCGAAGAGGGAGCCCGAGCATGTTCCGCTCGCCCCGGTATTCCCGGCCGCCATGGAGCAGCTCGATGCGACATACCATTTCGGATTGCCCGAACCATCGTATGTGAACCAGGTGGCGAAGACGATGTTGCGCCGCTGGGTGAAGCCGATTCCCCAGCCCGATTCGTTCGGGTTGAACCAGAGCCCGCTCAAGGGTCCCGGCACGTTGGCGGTTGTTCCCGGCGAAGTCTCGACCGACCAGCTCGCCAGCAGCTTGGCGACGTCGATGGAGCCCAGCCCCGTGACCAGGTCATATCCGGGGCCCACCGCGTAGCCGACGAGGCCGCCGGTCAAACTCGCAGGACCCGGCGTGCTGTTGTTGCAGGTGCTGGGCACGGACAGGATCGCAAGCGTCCGCGGTGACATCGTGAAAAACCCCGTTACCGGGGCTCGACGAAAGCGCATACAGCCGCGGATTGAGATTGCCTTGTGCGCCCGCCATCTTTTGATCGAGGAGCGCGGCGATTCCCGCCATGGATGGGGCCGTAGCGGAAGTTCCAGCGGCAGCGAAGAAGTGGATCGCCCCGTTTTGGATGACGCATGGAGCGCCATCCGCCGCCGAGCAATTCAAATAGCCGTCGTGGGCCGAGGAACTGAACGAGATGTCGGGCATGTAGCGCCCCTGCGTGCCGGGAACTCCCGGCCCGACTTGCCAGGAAGGCTTGGGGATATAGGCGCTCACCCCTCCACCGGTTGCGGCGATTTGCGGGTTGCCCGAAGCGTCCAGGGGCTCGTTCCACGCGCCTTCCGGGATGTAGCCGAATGCGGACTGGCGACCGCCGGCGTTGCCGCTGCTCCAATAGGCGCTCGGGTTTGCCGTGTCTGCAAATTGAGTTCCGCCCACGCAGGTTACGTAGCTGGATGCGCAAAGCGCGTTCGCGCTCGCGACCTGGATTTCGGGGGGCGCCGTAAATGGCTTGTCGCACCCTGCGGCGCCGGAATCGCCCGAGCCCACGAAGACCGACATGCCCTGTGCAGCCGCCTGGCTGAAGACGCTGTCCAGGAACGTGGCGCCGTCCTGTCCCGCCGACTGCTCGCATCCGCTGAAGCTGATGCTCATGATCGGCGCGAGATTTGTGTCGACGACATGCTGAATCGCGATGATCACCCCACCGATGGTCGGAGTATCGGCACTGACGACCAGGTCGATCGTCGCGCCGGGGGCCACGCTGCCTGCGCGCGTGACGTCGAGCGTTGCCTCGTTCTGGTCCCCATGCTTCGTCCCGTCATCGGTGGACGCCGCCGGTCCCGGATCCACGCCGGTGGGCGGAACGATGATGACGGGATCCTTGATGGCGAGGCCCACAAATGTCTGGAAATTTTCGACATCCGGAAGATAGACGCGCGCCCGTCCAACGATCGCGATGGTCTGTCCGGAGCCGTTGAGGCCTTGTTGGTACACGGGGTTCACGTCGTAGATCGCCGCAAAGTCGGCGGGTGCGACGAAGTGGCTGCAGGCGCTCCCGGAGCAGAACGTCGCCGCCGGCTCCGCCGTCCGGATTTGCGACACCGTAGCGTGGTGTTGCGGCCGCTCGCGAATGGTCTTGAGCCCGTGGACAGACAGCAGGAGCGGAGCAAGCGAGCTCGGAATCCGCGGGTTGGCCGTGGGCGAAATCATCGGCTCGCCATCGACGAGGTAAGTGTGCAAGGGTGCCCCGAAGGCGGCCGCCACGTTCTCGCGCCGTGCCGCTGAACTCGATGCGCGTGCGGCTGCTTGCCACGCCATCCACATGCAGGCCTTGGGATCGAAGCCAGGAGCTGACCGCGGCAATGTCCCCATCCGCGGGCCCGAATTGCTCACCGATCTGCGCGGGTGTGAGCCAGCGACGGAAATTGGGCGATTGCGGATCCTGCTGCTCGGTGAGGAGCGTCTCGAACGCCCTTTGCCGCTCCGGGAGGCCGATTGAGCACGAGCGTGAGATTGGTCAGCCGAAGGCTCGGGTCCGTTTTTCCGAGGTCGTTTTCGGCGCTCGCCCAAGCCGCGCGCGTGTGCGGAAGCTCGGTCCTCGGCTCCGCGCCGACCGCGCCGAGCGCAACAAGGCAGCCGGCGGTGGCCAGCAGTGCGGTGAAGCGGTTCATCTGCGTCCCCTTTTTTCGCGGCCGGCTCGATGTCCTTTTGTCCGCGTCTGTAAAAGGATACCTTTCCGGGATCAGGAGTTGTATACCCCCGCAAACCATTCCAGGAGAGACCTATGGACCGCTATACCAGGATCGTGCTCACCGTCATCGCCGCCGGCATCTGGGGAAACCTGCTGACGAATCTCATGGACGGCGGTCGAGGCCCGATCGGCGTTGCGAACGCCCAGGCGCCCGCCGCGCCCGGCCGGGTCATCATCGTCGGAGTGCAGACAAGACCGAACGAGCAACCGCTCAACGTGGTCGACGTCTACGCGCGGTCCGCGAACTCGGCCGCGACCGGCACCCATCAATAGCCGATGGGATGTCGCCTCGGATTTGCGTCCTAGTCGCGGTTCCTGGGACCGCTGCGCCGAAGCTCAGCCAGGAGTTGCAGCGCGTGGCGAGATCTTTCCTGGCGCGCCTCCCCAATCGGTTTCCTTGCGCGCCGTGGTAAGCATGCTCCCGAGGTCTGCGGCATGGTCGACGGTCGCGAGCGCGTTCTTCTCCAGAATGGCTTCGGCAAGCTTGCGACGCGTGAGCACGATGTCTCTCATCAACGCGTCAGTATCGGCCGCGGTGTATCGCATGAATTCGGGCGGGTGTCGCGGCATGGTCGCTAACGAGATGAATGCCGATTTGCGATGGCCGCCATCTGAATAGCACCTGCTATCAAACCCGTCAAATCGTTGCGCTGCTGCCTTGCTCAGGTAGTGCCCATTTCCCGCTGAAGCCGGAAGCTGTAAGCTGCGCACGAGAAAATTCGCCACGGAGAGCTCATGTCCATCAGCTTTGAGGATGTCGCCTCGGACTTGCGTCGAATCGTGATTTCCGGCCGCCTGGACATGCCGGGGACCGATTCCGTCGCCTCGCAGCTTGCGCAACTGACGGCTGCGCCGAAAAAGGCGGTTGTCGTGGACCTGTCGCAGCTCAAGTTTCTCGCCTCGATCGGCATCCGCGCGCTCATCTCCAGCGCCAAGGACGTCGAGAAGCGCGGCGGCAAGATGGCGCTGGTGGTGAACCGCGCCTCGACGGTGATGATGAGCCTCGAGGCGACCGGCGTCGACGAATTGATACCGATTTTCGGGACCGTCGCCGAGGCCGAGAAGGCCGTCCGGGCCTGATCCATAGCCCTCCGAGCCAGCCGTGTCGTCTCGGTTCGACGAGCTGACGATCGGCACGAGCGGCGACGAGGTGCGGCGCGCCTCGGACTGGCTCGATGCCGCGTGCCGGCAGCACGAGGTGCCCGAGCAACTCGTCGAGCGCCTACTCCTTTGCCTGAACGAAGTGCTGGCGAACGTGATCGCCCACGGGGGCAGCGCCGCGCTTTCGGCGCCGGTCGGCTTGATGCTGGAGGTCAGCGTCGACGGCGGCAGCGGCAAGGCCGGCGTGACCGTATCCGATGCCGGCATCGCCTTCGATCCGCTTTCCGTTCTGCCCAGGACGTTGCCGAAGACACTCGACGAAGCGTCGGGGGGCGGGCTGGGCCTCGTGATGATCCGCCGCTGCTCGGATTGGCTCGATTACCGCAACGAGCATGGGCGCAATCATCTGACCTTCGGGGCGCGCTGGAACGCCGCGATGAAGGAGCCCGCCGCCACGCATTTCCGGCGCGGGCCCGATCGAAGGAAGACGGATCGACCGCCCGCGAAGGAAAGGCGCAGCGGGGAGCGCCGCGAAGCGGCAACCCAGTGGATCACGCTGTTCCGGGACGCCGACCCGCGGGAGATCGAAGAGGCGCTCGGGGTTTCGGAGGTTTTCGAGCTGGCCGCCGGCGCCCCGCTGCTGCGCCGGGGCGAGGCCAATCGCGACGTTTTCATCCTCCTCTCGGGCAGGCTCATCGTCCAGATGGGCGACGATCCCAGCCCGGAGACATCCATCGACATAACGCCCGGCGAATGTGTCGGCGAGCTCTCGGCGATCGACGGCAAGCCCATCACGGCGCTGGTGCTCGCGGCTTCCGATGTTCGCGTCCTCAGGCTCGACCGGGACATGTTCTGGAATCGCCTGATGCTGATGCGCGGCGTGGGCGAGAGCCTCATGCGCACCCTGAGCGAGCGCATGCGCCGCACCAACGAGAAGGCGCTGGCCGTGCAGCGCGAGCGGCTGGAGCTCCAGCACCTGAGGAAGGAGCTCGAGGTCGCGCGCCAGTTGCAGGCGAGCATGCTGCCCTTGCAGCGGCCGCTCTTTCCCGGGCGCTCCGACATCGAAGCCTGCGGTTTCATGGAGCCGACGTCCCGGGTGGGGGGCGATCTCTTCGACGCCTTCTTCATCGACAGCCGCACGCTTTTCATCTGCATCGGGGACGTTTCGGGCCACGGCATCGCCGCCGCCCTCTTCATGGTGCGGGTGATCGGCTTGCTGCGCATGCTGGCCCTGGAGACCACGCGGCCCGAGAGCATCCTCGAAACGCTCAACGATCGGCTCTGCATCGACAACGACGCGAACCTTTTCGTGACCCTGTTCTGCGGCTTTCTCGACGTGCAGAGCGGCCGGCTCGTCTACTCGAACGGGGGACATTGCGCGCCGATGGTGTGCAGCGATGCGGGCGCTGCGCGGCTACCCGTGCCGAAAGGGGCGCTCATCGGCGCGGCGAGCGGCCGGCGCTACTCGAGCCTGGAGCGCATCCTCGAGCCCGGTGAAACGCTCCTCTGCTATACGGATGGCGTGACGGAAGCCGAAGACCGGGCGGGCGTCCATTTTTCCGAGGAGGGCTGCCTCGAGATGCTGCGCGCAGGCATTGCGAACCCGCTTCCCGGGCTGCTGGATTCCTGCTACGAAAGGATTGTCGGCCACTGCGGATCGCGGCTGCTGGCGGACGACTGCACGATGCTCGCCGTGCGCCGCCCGCTGCATCACGTTGCCGCGGATCGCGCCGAGCCGGAGATCACATACAGCAAGGCGTGCCGTTGAACGTCCTCACCTTGAAACGCACGAGCCAGTGGGGAAGAGCTGGGAGATTTTCCAGGTCATGTTCGTGCATTCGTCGCATTGCGCCCTGGTGTATCCGAAGTGATGGATGTCGCAGGTGCGCTTCGCCTCGACCGGCGGAGGCGGTGGTGGTGCGACGGGTTTGTCGGTCGGTGTGGCCGAGGCTGGGGCGTTTGAAACGCACGAGCCAGTGGGGAAGAGCTGGGAGATTTTCCAGGTCATGTTCGCGCATTCTTCGCATTGCGCCCTGGCGTATCCGAAGTGGTGAATGTCGCAGGTGCGCTTCGCCTGGACCGGCGGAGGTGGAGGCGGGGGCGGTGCGACGGGTTTGTCGGTCGGTGTGGTCGAGGGCGGGGCGTTTGAAACGCACGAGCCAGCGGGGAAGAGCTGGGAGATTTTCCAGGTCATGTTCGTGCATTTGTCGCATTGCGCCCTGGTGTATCCGAAGTGGTGAATGTCGCACAAGGTCGTTGCGTGCACCGCATCGCCCGCGAAGCCGAGAAAGCAGAGCGCACCTGCAATCGACAAGAGCTTTTTCATGGCGCTCCGGGTGAGCCTTCCGGAGCGTGCGTTCATTTGCATGGGCGTGAACCCCGTTGGTTGGAGCCGTCGGCGGGGGAGGATACTCCAATCGCCTTGCGGACTCCTTTCGTTCCGGGGCGCGGGCCAGCGGTCCCGCCCGGGCACGGCCGCGCCGGCCGGTGAAGTAACCTTGGCGTCGTGAAGATCCTCGATGCGGTGGTGATCGGCGCCGGCGCCGCCGGCATGATGTGCGCGGCCACCGCGGGCCAGCGTGGCCGGCGTGTCCTCCTCATCGACCACTACTCGAAGTTGGGCGAGAAGATCCGCATCTCCGGCGGCGGCCGCTGCAATTTCACCAACATCCACGCGACCCACCGCGATTTCCTCTCGGCGAACCCGGACTTCTGCCGCTCGGCGCTCGCGCGCTATACGCCGCGCGATTTCATCGCCCTCGTCGAGCGGCACGGCATCGCCTGGCACGAGAAGACACTGGGCCAGCTCTTCTGCGACGACAGTGCGAAGCAGGTCATCGACATGCTGCGCGCGGAGTGCGAGCAGGCCAGCGTGGAATGGTGGCAGCCGTGCGAGGTGCGCTCCGTGGGGCGCGACGGCGATGGGTTTCTGGTCGAGACGGCGCGCGGGCTCGTGAGGACGCCTGCGCTCGTCGTGGCCACAGGCGGGCTCACGGTGCCGAAGATCGGGGCCACGCCGTTCGCTTACCGCATCGCCGAACAGTTCGGGCTCGCGATCGTGCCGCCGAAGCCGGCGCTCGTTCCCTTGAGCTTCGATCCCGATTTCCTCGCGCGCTACGGCGATCTCGCCGGCGTCTCCCTCGAGGTGGAGGCGCGGTGTGGGAACGGACGGTTTCGCGAGAGCCTGCTCTTCACGCATCGCGGGCTCTCGGGCCCCGCGATCCTCCAGATCTCTTCGTACTGGCAGCAGGCGGGGGCTGCGGAGCCGATTCACATCGATTTGCTGCCGGGTGTGGACGTGCCGGCATGGTTCGCGGCCGAAAGGCGCTCGCGAGCGCTCCTCGCATCACTGCTCGCCGAGCGCTTGCCGAAGCGCTTCGCGCAGCATTGGTGCGCGGCACGTGGCCTCGAGCTGCCGGTTGCGCAGCTGGGCGACCGCCAGCTCGCGGACGCCGCGCGCGAGCTCGCCGGCTGGAAGGTGCAACCCACGGGGACCCTCGGCTACAACAAGGCGGAGGTGACGCTCGGCGGCGTGGACACGCGCGAGCTCTCCTCGAAGACCATGGAGGCGGCGAGAGCGAAAGGCCTCTACTTCATCGGCGAGGCGGTCGATGTCACCGGCCATCTCGGAGGATTCAATTTCCAGTGGGCGTGGGCCTCGGGCCGGGCCGCCGGCGAGGCTGTCTGAAGCCTGCGCCGGCAGGCCCGAAGTCAAGGCAAATATTTAAATATCTTCCTAGGAGATCAGCGCTTTACGGTGCATTGTGTAACCCTGCACCCAGGAAAATCCGTCCATGCACACCTCCGATCCCGATTTCGAAGCACTGAAGGCCGTCACGCGCCTTTTCTGGCAGCTCGACATGAACCCCGGCTCCGTCGTCCAGGGGGTTGAACCTGCCGCCGGCGAGGTATCGCTTCGGGACTACATCCGCGCGCTCTGAGCATCTCGAACGCGCGCGAGGCCCGGAGTCACCGGGCCTTTTGTTTTTTTGCCAACCTCAGGAGTCAGCAATGGCTACAGGCATCGTCCGCTCGTACAACCCGTCCAAGGGCTTCGGCCTCATCACCCCGGACACCGGCGGCCCGCCGGTATTCGCGCGCCAGTCGGCGTTCACCACGCCGGGCCTGAAAGCGCTGAAAACCCTCCAGCGCGTGAGCTACGACCTGCTCGTGCAGGCCGAGGGCCTCTACGCGTCGAACATCCAGCTCGCCAAGGATTGATCGGACGGACTCTCCCGGAAGGCGGGCCCGCAGCCCCCCTTGCTGCGCCCCCGCTTAAGACTTTTGTCGCCTTCCGTCTTTTCATTCTCCCGCGGTATTCTCTTGGCGCCGTCCAGAGCGAGCCAAACAAACCAAAGGGGGCGTACGACAAATGAATGCCAGATTCATCGTTTTCGCGTTTCTGCTGTTCGCGATTTCCGCAACGGCGCAGGCCGCGCGAGGCCTCGGGGAAGGCTGCTCGATCATCCATCCCTGCGGGGACGGGCTTTCGTGCCAGCCCGGTTCCCAGAAGTGCTATCACAAGCCGCGGCAGTCGGGCGAGCCTTGTTCCGCGGGCTACAGCTGCGGAGACGGCCTCTCCTGCCAGCCCGGTTCCCAGAGGTGCTATCACAAGCCCAGGGCGGAGGGCGAGCCGTGCTCGGCGGGCTACGGATGCGGCTCCGGGCTCACCTGCGAAGCGGGCTCGCAGAAATGCGTCGCACCCGGCAAGGTGGGGGACGCGTGCCACGCGACCAAGCCCTGCGGCTCGGGCCTGAGCTGCCAGCCCGGCTCCCAGAAGTGCTACCACTCGCCGCGGGCGGACGGTGAGCCTTGCTCCGCCGGCTACGGGTGCGGTACCAACCTCCAGTGCCAGGCCGGCAGCCAGAAGTGCTGGGCGGGCTACGCGGTCCAGCAGTGCGTGTACAACCAGGGCGGCTATGTCCTGGGGGTCAAGTGGTACGCGCCGGGCACGCTGACGTCCACCAAGACCGGTGACGCCGCGTACAAGATCTCCCAGACCAAGGACCCCATCAAGACCGAGACCATCACCCTCGGGCAGAAGAGCTGCGTGGGGCAAGCCGGTAGCAAGAACTCGGCGGTGCTCACCATCAAGGGCGGCAATATTGCACGCGTCGCGGCGATCGTGGCCACGGACATCGGCGCCGTTACCGCGACGGGGGGCTGCATCGTCGGCGCGGCCGCGCTCACCGCCGTCACGGCCGGTGGCGGATCGGTGGCCTTCGCCGGCTGCGAGGTCGTGACGGATCTCGCGGTCGGAGTCATCGCCGATCCGTCGATCATCCCGAACAGCAAGGAGCTCTTCGCGGTCGTGGAGCCGCCGGCCAGCGGCGGATTCAAGCCGCTGTGGATCATCACGTACGGCACGACGTTCAGCCCCAGCACGCGCACGGGGCGTCCGTAAGATCGAGGCAGGGATTTCGGCGGCAAAAACGGCTCGCTTCGGCGGGCCGTTTTGTTTTGGCGGTACGATGCGGGAAACAAGGAGGAGACGACCCATGCCGCGCCGCCGTGCCATTCGCTACGCCTGCCCGCTCGTTGTCCTGGGCATCTTCGCGACCCTCGCCGCGCAGGCGGGTGAAGTCGTGCTGTACTCGTCCAACAGCGTCGAGGCCATCAACGCCGTCGCCGACGACTTCAACAAGAAGCATCCCGACATCCACATCTCGCCCGTGCGCGGCAGCACCGGCGCCATGATGCAGCGCATCAAGGCCGAGGCCGCGAGCCCGAAGGGCGACATCTTCTGGTCGGGCGGCTTCGCCGTCCTCGGCCTCTACAAGGATTACTTCGCGGCCTACCGTTCGCCCGAGGCGAGCGGGTTGTCGCCGGCCTTCGTCGGCCCCGGCGATCTCTGGAGCGGCACCAACGCGCACGTGATGGTGATCATGGTGAACAAGCGCGCGTTGAAGGGCGACCCGGTGCCCACCTCGTGGAAGGACCTCGCCGATCCGCGCTGGAAGGACCGCCTCGTGATCGGAGATCCCGAGAAGACCAGCTCGTCCTTCGCGATGCTCTGGGGCATCAACCAGATGGAAGGCAGGAAGCCCCTCGAGGGCATCGCGCGCAACGCCACCCAGGTGAATACCGCCTCGCAGGTCTACGAGGGCGTGGCCAAGGGCGAGTTCGCGGTCGGGATGACGATGGAGTACGCGGCGCAGGAATACGTCGCCGGCGGGCAGAAGGACATCCAGATCGTCTATCCGAGCGAAGGCACCTTCATTGCGCCCGAAGGCATGGCGCTGGTGAAGAACGCCCCGCACGCGGAGGACGCGCGCAAGTTCTATGACTATCTCGCCTCGCGGCAAGCGCAGCAGATGCTGGTGCAGCGTTTCTTCCGCCGCCCGGTGCGCGAGGACGTGGACCTGGCATCCGTGGGCCTGCCGCCGATGAGCAAGGTGAAGGCCACCAAGGTGGACGACGCGAAGGCCACGGCCGAGCAGCCCGCGTTCATCGCGATGTGGAAGGAGATGGTCGCCGCCTCGAGGTAGCCGCGTGCGCATCCGCCTGGAGGGCGTGACGCAGCGCTACGACGGCGTCGTGCTCTTCGAGGGCCTCGACCTCGAATTCCCGGACGGCCAGTTCTTCACGCTGCTGGGTCCATCGGGCTGCGGCAAGACGACACTCTTGCGCATGCTCGCGGGCTTCGTGCCGCCGGAAGCGGGCCGCGTCTGGTTCGGCGACCGCGACGTCACCGCGCTCCCCGCGCACAAGCGCGGCGTCGGCATGGTGTTCCAGGACTACGCGCTCTTCCCCGACCGCTCCGCGCTCGCCAACGTGATGTACGGCCTGCTGGCGCGCGGCGTCGCGACGGCCGAGGCGAAGGCGAGGGCGCGCGCGATGCTCGAGCGCGTGGGCTTGGCAGAGCTCGGCGAGCGGTCGCCGGCCACGCTTTCGGGCGGACAGCGCCAGCGCGTGGCGATGGCGCGCGCGCTCGTGATCAACCCGCCGCTGCTGCTTCTCGACGAGCCCCTGGCCGCGCTCGACGTGAAGCTGCGCGTGGAGATGCGCGCGATGGTGCGCGAGCTGCAACGCGAGTCGGGCATCACGACCGTATTCGTGACCCACGACCAGGAAGAGGCGCTGGCTCTCTCCGATCTCATCGCCGTCATGGACCGCGGGCGCATCGTGCAAGTGGGAAGCCCCGGCGGCGATCTACGCCGGCCCTGCGACGAGCTATGCCGCCGATTTCCTCGGCAGCGCGAACCTGATCCCGGTCGAGTCGGAGCTGCCCTGCGCGGAGCCGGGATTCACGCGCTGGCGCATCGCCGGTCCCGCCGTGCTCCTTGCGTGCCGCGGGGAGGCGCCGATCCGCAAGCCGGTCATCGCCGCCCGCCGCGAGCAGATCGGGCTGCGGCCGAAAGGCGCTGCGCACCCAGAGCCGCGCGAAGGGGAAATGGCAGGGCAGGTGGAGGCCGTGGAGTTCCGCGGCAGCATCACCGGCTATCGCGTGCGCACCGCGGTGGGCCTGGTGCACGTGGACGCGTGGAGCGTGCAGCACGGCGAGCCGCTGGCGCGCGGAGAAGAAGTGCTGCTCTCGGTCCCGCGCACCGCGCGCGTGGTGGAGGGCGGGTGAGGGCGCTCGTGCGCATCCGGCGCGATCCGGTCTGGTCCGGCGTGACGGCCGTCTCGCTGCTGGTGCTCGCCTTCTTCCTGGTGTGGCCGCTCGCGGCGACGTTCGGCCACAGCTTCCGGGGCGATGGGGGCGGCTTCGGCCTCGACGGCTACGTGAAATTCTTCCGCGCCTCCGAGTACCGCCAGTCGCTCTACAACACGCTGATCCTCGGCGCGGCGGTGACCTTCGCCTCGATGATCGTCGGAGGCGCGTTGGCGCTCCTCGTCGCACGCTGCCGTTTCCCGCTCTCGGGATGGGTGGCCGTGCTCCCGCTCGCGACCCTCGTCATTCCCGACGTGGTGGTGGCCGCCGCGTGGACGCTCATCCTCGGCCAGCAGGGCATCGTCGCGATGGCGCTGGAGCCCTTCGGATGGGAGATGCCCTCGCTCTACTCGTGGTGGGGCCTCGTCTTCGTGATGACGTTGAACAGCTACGTCTATGCGTTCGTGATGATCCTCGTCGGCCTGCAGGCGATGGACCGCAACCTCGAGGAGGCGGCCCTGAGCCTCGGACGGCCGATGCCGCGCGTGCTGGCCGGCGTGACGCTGCCGCTCATCCTGCCCTCGGTGCTCGGCGCCGCGGTCGTGGTGTTCACCCACGTGGTGGGCAGCTTCGGCATCCCGGCGATCCTCGGCGCGCGCATGCCGGTGCTGGCGGTCAAGTCGTACAACGAGTTCGTGAGCGAGATGGGCGGCAACCCGCAGATGCAGACGGTGATGGCCACCCTCCTCGTGCTGCTCGGCGTGGTGATACTGCTGGTGCAGAAGCTCGCGGTGGAGCGCCGGCAGTTCGGCATGGAGTCGGGGCGCGCGCCGACGCCGGTGCCGATTCGCGGGCCTGCGGCGATGGTGGCCGCGGTGCTGGTGGTGCTGGTCGTGGTGCTCTCGGTGGCGCCGGCGGGGGTCGCGTTCGTCACTGCGTTCACCCCTTCGCGCGGCCCGGTGCTCAGCTACGGCGGGTTCACCACCGTGCACCTCGCGACGGCGCTCGCGAAGGCGGGCGAGCCGCTGCGCAACTCGCTGCTGCTTGCCGGCGTGGCGACCGCCGCGGGCGTGGTCTTCTCGGTGGCCGCCGCCTTCCTGGTCGTGAAGCGCCGCTCGCCCGCCACTGCCTTCCTCGACGTGCTCGTCATGCTGCCGCTCACGATCGCGGGCACCGTGCTCGGCATCGCGCTCGTGAACACGTTCAACAGCGGGTGGCTCGTGCTCACCGGCACGTGGATGATCATGGCGCTCGCGTATTTCCTGCGGCGCATCCCGAACAGCACCCGTGCGGCTGTGGGCCCGCTGCACAACGTGCGCGATTCGATCGAGGAAGCCTCGATGAGCCTGGGCGTGCCGCCGCTGCGCACGTTCTTCAAGGTCGTCGTGCCGCTCATCCGGCCGGCCTTGTGGGGCGCGGCGCTGCTGATGTGGGTGACGACGCTCTCGGAGCTCTCCGCCACCATCGTCATCTACTACGGCGGCATGAGCACGATGCCGATCGAGATCTTCCAGCAGGTCGACAGCGGGCGGCTCGCGCTCGCCAGCGCCTACAGCGTGATCCTGCTCGCCGCGATCTTCGCGCCGCTCGCCCTGGCGCGGTGGCTTTTCGGCCTGCGCCTGGGCGCGCTCGGGTGACGGCCTTCGCTCGCCTTACACCGCCCCGGTGTTCTTGAGTCCGAGCACCTCGATCTGCTCGATGGACGGCGGGCTGGAGAAGAGCTCCGGCGCCTTGGCCATCAGCGCCTTCGCGATCGGCCCCGAGAGATGCGCCTTGCGGCCGGCCTCGTCGTGGAAGGCGTCGAACACGCCGAAGGTGGTGGGCCCGAGCCGAAGTGCGAACCAGATCGGGGTGGTGGTCTCCTCCCGCGCGAGGCCGAGGCCCGCGGCGAGGAAATCGGCGACCGCGGCCTCCTTGCCCGGCTTGGCCTCGAGGCGTGCGAACAGGGCGAGCTTGATCATCGGGCGTCTCCTTTGAGATTGGGCCCCGGCCTGCGCCGGGGCGACTGGACAATCGACTGTAGGGCCGCGGCGGCCGTTCGCCTATTGGCAAAACCGACATCTTCGGTATCATTCTTGCCATGAAGATCCACGTCCTCGCCCTCGACGGCGTATTCGACACGGGCCTCGCCACCGTGCTCGACGCCTTCGCCATCGCCAACGATCTCGCCGCGATGACGGGGAGCGAATCGCCGCGCCTGCAGGTCACGGTGATCGGCATGCGCAAGCGCGTGCGCACGGCGCTCGGCCTGGGCGTGCCGGTCACGCTGTCCGGGCGCGGCCGTGCGCCGGATTGCGTGGTCGTGCCGGCGATCGGCTGCAAGATGCCGGCGCCGCTCGAGCTGGCGCTGCGCCGGCCCGACATCCGCGACGGCCTCGCGGCCCTGCGTGCATGGGCCGGCGGTGGCGCGGCGCTCGCGGCGGCGTGCGTCGGCACGTTCGTGCTGGCGGAAGCGGGCCTGCTGGACGGCGAGGAAGCCACCACCACCTGGTGGCTCGCACCCATGTTCCGCCAGCGCTATCCGAACGTGAAGCTCGACGAATCGCGCATGGTGGTGCGCTCGGGCAGGACCATCACCGCCGGCGCGGCGTTGAGCCACATCGACCTCGCGCTCGCCCTGATCCGGCAGGCGAGCCCGGAGCTCGCGAGCCTGGTCGCCAGGTACCTGGTGGTCGATGCGCGCCCTTCGCAGTCGGCCTACGCGATCTCGGACCACCTGGTCCATGCCGATCCGCTGGTCGTGCGCTTCGAGCGCTGGTCGCGCGCGCGCCTGCAGCACGGATTCTCGCTCGACGAGGCGGCCGACGCGCTCGCCACCAGCAAGCGCACCCTGGCGCGCCGCCTCAAGGACACGCTCGGCAAGACGCCGCTCTCCTACGTCCAGGACCTGCGGGTCGAGCGTGCCGTGCACCTGCTCAAGACCACCGACCACAACATCGAGCGCATCGCCGGCATGGTCGGGTACGCCGACGGCGTCACCCTGCGCACGCTGCTGCGAAGGCGGCTGGGACGCGGCGTGCGGGAGCTCCGGGCCCTCGCGTGATCCGTGGCGGCGGTGTCCGAAAGCCCCACGGTTAACGATCCGCCGGGACTTATGACGAGCCGCACCGAGACTTAGGTCTTATCCCTGATCGGCAGGCGCGCGCCCATACTCGGCTCGCAGTCCCAGGGAGACAAAAATCATGAGAACAGAGCTGCGGCGCCTCGCCGTCTTTTCGGCAATTCCCTGCATCGTCTTCGCGATGCTGCTTCTTTCCACAGCACAGGAGGCGATGGGCGCCCGCGGCGTCGGCGAGGGCTGCTCGGTCTTCCATCAATGCGGCGGCGGCCTGAGCTGCATCCCCTTCCGCCAGACCTGCCACCGTGACTCGGGAGCGATCGAAGGCGAGGCTTGCCAGGCGGGCTACGGGTGCGCGAGCGGCTTCACGTGCGAGGCGGGCACCCAGGTGTGCCACGGCCCCGGCAAGGCGGGGGACGCCTGCCACCTCACCAAGCCGTGCGGCTCGGGCTTGAGCTGCCAGCCTGGCGTGCAGAAGTGCTATCACTCGCCGCGCCAGGTCGGGGAGCCTTGCGTCGCGGGCTACGGGTGCGGAAGCGGACTCACCTGCGAAGCGGGCACGCAGGTATGCCGCGCGCCCGGTGGCGTCGGCGATCCTTGCCACGCAACGCGTCCCTGCGGCTCGGGCCTCAGCTGCGCGCCCGGCGTGCAGAAGTGCTACCACTCGCCCCGGACCGTCGGGGAGCCTTGCGTCGCCGGCTATCCGTGCGGCTCCGGCCTCGCGTGCGCGCCGGTCTCGCAGATCTGCTACCAGGAGCCGCCGTCGCCGCCGTTCTCCAACGGGCAGGCCAAGCGCGCGTTCTACATCATCGGGCACAACCCCAACACGATCGAGGAGGCGACCGGCGACCTCGCTGCGGGGGCCAACGCGCTCGAGCCCGACATCATGAAGTTCAGCGACAAGGCGTTTGCCAACATCACCAAGTCGTCGATCAACTCCAGCAAGGGGAAGTCGGGCCTGTTCGTGTACCACGACGACGTGCTCCTCACGACGCGCATGCCGCTCACGGTCGAGTCTTACTTCGCCCAGATCGCCACCATGATCACCGGGGGGAAGAAAATCGCGCTGATCACCGTCGATACGAAACCGCCCGTGTACGGGTCCGGGGCCGAGCTGGTGACGGCAGTGCATGAAGCCTTCCAGAGTATTCCCGCGGCGCAGCAGCCCTGGGTGATCTACAACACCGGCGACAACAACGCCGCCACGGACGCGTACTTCACCACCATCGCGCCCCTGCTGAACGCGCGCGAAGGGATGATGATCGATGGCACGCGCGACCCGACCGGCGTCTACAACAAGCTGATCCCCAAGTCGAAGAACGGCAACATCGGCTACGGCACCGGCGGCCAGGGCTTCACTTCGGGAAGCTTCCCCGGCGTGAGCCTCTCGATCGACCTCGCGACGTGGACCCGCACGAGCCAGGGCCTCAAGGCCTCGGTTCCGTACGTCTTCCCCGTGCCGAGCTCCGTCACCGCCGCCGGCGTCGACTGGTGGTCGAGCTTCATGGACGCGAGCATCGACGGGCTCATCCCCGACCTCGATGTGAACCCCACGGCGCCGGCCACCACGCAGGCGCAGATCAGGGCGCTCTCGGACAAGCTCGGCGGGCGTAACGAGTACTACCTCGGCACGGTGGCCGACAATCCCTTCACCGGCGGCCAGGAGGGCTATGCGCTGCGCGTCGACACGGCGAGCTCGGCCGCCGCCGGCACCGATGGGTACGTCACCTTCACGCTGCGCGGCACCAAGGGCTCGTCGTCGTGGCGCTTCAACGGGCGCACGTCGATCAGCTCTGAGACCCGCTTCCACACCGGCGGCCGCGACTATCTCGTGATCCCGAGCAAGGACCTCGGCAGGTTGCAGGACCTCACCATCTACGTGTCGGGTGCGGTGCTGCACAGCTGGAGCGTGAACAAGATCCAGATCAGCAGCGCGCGCTACGGCATCGCCTACAAGACCCAGCCCGACATCGTCATCAACAAGACGGTGTCGACGGCTGGCCCGGTGGTGGTGGACCTGCGCGCGAGCAACCTGGGGACGCCGTAAGGGCGGCGAATGAGTGGCCTCATGCGGCTTGCCGCATCGAGGCCACCGCGCGCCGGGCGAGCACCACGCATCCGACTCCGATCAACGAGACGATCGAGAGCAGCGAGAAGCCCGCTCCATACGTGAGCCCGATGCGGTCGTGCATGGCCGCGAAAGCCGGCGGCACCACGATCACGCCCGCGTAGGTCCAGACGAGGCTTCCGCCCACCGCGAAGCTCACCGTCCCGGGCGGGCTCAGGCGCGAGAGCACGGCCATGTAGACGCCGTTCCATCCCACGGCGCAGAAGCCGAACGCCGCGCTCGCCGCGATGATCGCCGCCGTCGGCCAGCGCGGCGCCATGGCGGAGGTGAGGAGCGCGCCCAGGGTTGCGAGCGATCCGTTGAGGATCAGCGCGAGGCCACCGGAGCGCAGGCGGTCGGCGAGCCAGCCCCACACGAGCCTGCCCACCGCCCCGCTCCCATGGGTGATCGAGAGCACGCTCCCGGCCATGACCAGGCTCAACTTGATGTCGGACACGAGATAGGTCGCGAGGAAACCCGTGAGCGAGAGCTGCACGCCCGAATAGAGGAACGAGGCGGCGGCGATCCAGCGCAAAGGCGCATGGCGCCACACGAGCGCGGTGCTGCGCGCGACCGACGCGAGCACCGGCGCATCCGGCTGGCGGTCCGTGTCCCAGGCGCGGCGGAAGGCGCCGATCGCGATGCCGAGCGCGGCGACGAGCAGCGCGCACGCGCCGAGCGCCGCCTGCCAGCCGAACGCCACCGCGAGCGGCGGGGCGAGCAGGCCGGAGAGGATGCCGCCGATCGGCACGCCGGTCTGCTTGATCGAATAGAGCAGGTTCATGCCGCGCTTGGACGGCGCGCGCGCGAGGAGCTGCGAGGCGGCGGGATTCGGGATGCCGTAGCCCAGTCCCATCGCGATGGCACCGGGGACGAGTGCCTGCACCGAGCCCGCCGCGGAGATCGCGCAACCGGCGGCGATGAGCCACAGCGAGAGCTGGCTCGCGCGCACCGCGCCGTAGCGCATCACGATGCCGCCTGCCGCCGCCGCGGAAACCATCGCGCCGAAGAACACCATGCCGACCTGGTAGCCGATGAGGGCAGGGCTCACGCCGAGTCCCTTGCCGACGGCGGGCGCCACCGCCGCGAGCGCGAGGATGCCGAGCGTGGAGAACGATTGCGTCGCCGTGGTGACGGCGAGCACGGGACCGACGGGCAGTTCCGGCGGCGTGGCGGACGGGAAGGGAGGAGAAGCCAAGGGAAGCGGGAAATCCGGAAGCCTTGTGCGAGAGCATACCTCGCGACCCGCCGATGATTTTGTGCTCAGGGACGCGGGTTGTCGGACAACGCGCACAGCACGGCGCGGACGCCATCACGTACCGAACGGACCGCACCCCGCATGCAGCTTGCGGAACGCCTTCGCCACGCCGCGGCCTCACGAAGATACGGAATGGAGGCAATCATGGCGATTTCGGTCAAGTCGATTCTCGTGGCCGCCGGCGCTGCCGCGGCCCTGGCGGGCTGTGTGGGCGTGCCCTACGACAATGGCTACGGCTATGGGTACGGCGGAGACCCCTACGCGTACAACAACAACGGCTATTACGGTCCGGGGTATGCCGAGCCGGGCCCGGCAGTCGGAGTTGGCGTCGGCATCGGGTTCTACGATAGCGACCACCACTGGCACGAAGGGCGCCGCGACATCGATCGCGACCACGACCGCCACTTCGATCGCGACCACGACGGGCACTTCGACCATGATCGCGGCGGAGACCACGATCGCGGGAACGACCACGGCTCGGGCGGCTGACACAGCCGCCGGATAGCGCGCTCCTAGTGCCGCCGCGCCAGCTCCTCGCGGGTGCGGCGCTTGGCGAACACGGCCACGAACGTCATGACCTTGGCGTCGGCCTCGAGCGCGGCCATCTGCTGTTCGTAGACCTTCTTCACTTCCTCCACGGGCCGGTGCGTGTTGCGCGCCAGCTCGTGGATCACGTCGTCGCTGCGTTCGGCCTTGCCCTGCAGGTGGGGATTCACGCGTCACCTCCGATGGGTTCGCTCGTCACGGCCATTTTCGCGCATGTCGGGCGTGCTTCAACGGGGTGCAATCAAAAAAGCTGAGACTCGATGCGTGGTGTCGGCACAGCCCTACAGACGAGGCCCGGTTTGTCGCCGTGCGGCGTCGAAACGGTCACCGGAATGACACGGCGCGCGGCTAGCATGCACGGTATTCGAGCATCGGACGCGCCCCATGCAGCAGAAGCCACCGTCGCGCAAGGCACGGTCGCCGGCCACCCCGGCGGCGATCTACAGCGGCGTTCCGGGAACAGCCGCTGAGCTGCGCGCCCGTCATCATGGAACGCAAGGCGCATCGGCGGCCCCGCGCCGCCCCGCTCACTCCTCGACCGCCGCGGCGCCCCCCGGCACCTTGAGCCGGGTGAGCCTTTCGTTCGCGGTGCGCCGCACGCGCCGCGAAGAACATCTGTCCCGCGACCAGCAGGAAGCAGATGGTGAGGAAGGTCGCGCTGATCGGGTGGTTGCTGTGGAAGAACACCGTGAGGTCGCCCCGCGACAGCAGCATCGCGCGCCGGAAGTTCTCCTCGACCAGCGGTCCCAGCACGTAGCCCAGCAGGATGGGCGCCACCGGGAAGTCGAGCGCCATGAAGACCGCGCCGATGATGCCGAACACCAGCACCTCGTTCACCTCGAACAGGCTGTTGTTCGTGCTGTACACGCCGATCGCGATGAAGAACATCGCGCACGGGAACATGTAGCGGTAGGGCACCTGCAGCACCTTCACCCACAGCCCGATCAGCGGCACGTTGAGGATCACCAGCAGCACGTTGCCGATCCAGAAGCTCGCGATGAGGCCCCAGAAGAGGTCGGCGTGCTCGCGTGATGAGCTGCGGCCCGGGCTGGATGCCCTGGATGATCAGCGCGCCGAGGATCAGCGCCATCACCGGATCGCCGGGAATGCCGAGGCTCATGGTCGGGATGAAGTCGACCTGCGTCTTGGAGTGCGACGCCGCCTCCGGGGCCGCGACGCCTTCCAGCGCGCCGTGCCCGAAGCGCTCCGGCGTGCGCGAGACCTTGCGCTCGAACGCGTAGGCCACGAACGTGGTGATGGTGGGGCCGGTGCCCGGCATCGCGCCGAACAGGGTGCCGATGAGAGTGCCGCGAACCATCGGCGCGAACGATTGCTTGAGTTCCTTCCAGGTCGGGAACATGTCGCGCAGGCGCACCTTCATGCCGCTGCCGATCAACTGCATGCGGTTCACGCTGCGCAGGAAATCGGCCACGCCGAAGAGGCCGAGCGCCAGTGCCACCAGCTCGACCTTGTCCGTGAGCTCCACCAGGCCGAACGTGAAGCGCGCCACCCCGCTATTCACGTCGGTTCCCACGATGCCGATCAGCAGGCCCACGACGGTCATCGCGACGCCCTTCAGCGGCGAGCCGCGCGACATCGTGCCGCCCGCGATGAGCCCGAGCAGCATGATCGAGAATATCTCCCCCGGGCCGAACTTGAAGGCTATCTCCACCAGCAGCGGCGAGGCGAAGATCATCACGGTGATGCCGAAGGAGGCCGCGAAGAACGAGCAGATCATCGTGATGCCGAGCGCCAGGCCGCCCTTGCCCTGCTTGGTCATCGGGTAGCCGTCGAGGCAGGTGACGGCGTGCGGCGGGTGCGACGGCATGTTGAGCAGGATCGCGCCGATGGCGCCGCCGTACATGGAGCCGTAGAAGATGCCCGCGAGCATGAGGATCGCGGGGATCGGCTTCATGGTGAAGGTGAGCGGCAGCAGCATCGAGATGGCGGAGAGCGCCCCCATGCCCGGCAGCACGCCGATGAGGTTGCCCATCAGCACGCCGAAGAACGACCACATGAGATTGTGCGGCTGCAGCGCGACGCCGAAGCCGTACCAGAGATCCTGCAGCGCCTGGTGCACGGGTTACCTCAGTTCCGAAGAGGGGAATCTGCATCTGGAGGGCCCACCAGAACACCACGATCGCCACCGCGACGACGCCGGCGCCGAGGATCGCGGCGCTCTTCCAGGTGTTCATCTTGTCGCCCATCGCGGAGATGAAGACGATCGCGAAGGTGGCGGGCACGAGGCCACCGTACTCACCGAAGACCACGAAGGCTATCACGGCGCTGCAGATGCAGATCCATCCGCGCCATTCGGGCGGTAGCACCGCTTCCTCGCCCTCGTAGTGGGTGAAGCGCGCGGTGACCGCAATGGCGAGGCCGAGCAGGGTGAGGATGACGCCGAGCGTGACCGGGAAGTACCCCGGGCCCATGCGGCTCAGCGTTCCGATGTTGTAGGTCGAGCCCTGGAACGCGGCGCCGAGGCCGAGCACCATCATGAGCACGCCGCCGGCATAGTCCCGCAGCCGTTTGTTTTGTAGTAGTCGCAAGGGTTTCCCCGCCGGCCTGCCGGATCGATAGGGCAGGTTAAGGTCAGATTCTTGCACGAATCTTGCGAACGGCGCTAGAAGCCGACGTTCGCGCCGCCCTTTAGCTGCAGGATGGAACGTGCCTCGGCCGGCGTAGCCACCTCGAGCCCGAGGCCTTCGATCACCTGGCGGGCCGCGCGCACCTGCTGGGCGTTCGACTCGGCGAGCTTGCCCGGTCCGATCCACAGGGAATCCTCGAGGCCGACGCGCACGTTGCCGCCCAGGGCCACGGACTGCGCGGCGATGGGAAGTTGGTTACGCCCCGCCCCGAGCACGCTCCAGATGTATTGGTCGCCGAACAGCCGGTCGGCCGTGCGTTTCATGTGCGCCACGTCCTCGGGGTGCGCTCCGATGCCGCCGAGGATGCCGAACACGGACTGGATGAAGAACGGCGGCTTGATCACGCCGCGGTCGGCGAAGTGGCGCAGCGTGTAGAGGTGCCCGATGTCGTAGCACTCCACCTCGAAGCGCGTGCCGTTGGCGTTGCAGGTGTCGAGGATCAGCTCGATGTCCTTGAAGGTGTTCTTGAAGATGCGGTCGTCGGAGCCGGCGAGGTAGGGGCGCTCCCAGTCGTGCTTGAACTCCTTGAAGCGCGCGAGCATCGGGAAGAGCCCGAAGTTCATCGAGCCCATGTTGAGCGAGGCCACCTCGGGCTTGAAATGCGCGCACGGCTTCAGGCGCTCGTCCACGGTCATGGTGGGCGCGCCGCCCGTGGTGATGTTCATGACCACGTCGCACGCCTTCTTGATCTTCGCGAGGAAGGGCGCGAACGCTTCCGGGCGCTGGTCGGGCCGCCCGTCGCGGGGGTCGCGCGCATGCAGGTGCACGATGGCCGCACCCGCCTCGTGCGCTCCGATGGCGGCCGCGGCGATCTCGTCGGCGCTGACGGGCAGGTAAGGCGACATCGACGGCGTGTGGATCGCGCCCGTCACCGCGCAGGTGATCACGACCTTGCGGGGCGCCTTGGACTTCGGTTCGGCCATGCTTGCGATTCCTCGGAGTGCCGGCGAAAGAGGGCGCAAGTTAGCATGGAATCATTTGCCCCCCGGCCGAAGGATCGCCGGGCAGGCTAACCGGGATGACGAGGCGACCATGGACATGGAGATTCGCGACCTGCGCGTGATGGTGACGGCGGGAGCGGGCGGCATCGGGCTCGAGATCGCGCGGGCGTTCGCGCGCGAGGGTGCGCGGGTGCACGTGTGCGACGTCGACGAGGTCGCGCTGGCGCGCCTCGCCACCGCCGATGCCGTGATCTCGGGCACGCGCTGCGACGTGGCCGCGCGCGGCGAGGTGGCGCGGTTCTTCGAGGAAGGGATCGCGAAGCTGGGCGGCCTCGACTGCTTCGTGAACAACGCGGGCATCGCCGGGCCCACCGGCCGCATCGAGGAGCTCGACCCCGAGGAATGGGACCGCTGCATCGCGATCGACCTCACCGGGCAGTTCAACTGTGCGCGCCTCGCGGTCCCGCACCTGCGCCGCTCGCGCAATGCCAGCCTGCTCAACGTGTCGTCGCTCGCCGGGCGCCTCGGCTTCGCGATGCGCACGCCCTACGCCGCGGCCAAGTGGGGCGTGGTCGGGCTCACACGCTCGCTCGCCCTCGAGCTGGGGCCCGACAATATCCGCGTGAACGCCCTTCTGCCGGGCATCATCGCGGGCGAGCGCCAGGTGCGCGTGCTGACCGCCAAGGCGAAGGCGCGCGGCGTCTCGTTCGAGGAGATGGAGCGGATCGCCTTCTCCTACACGTCGCTCAAGGAATACGTGACGCCGCAGCAGCTCGCCGACCTCGCGGTGTTTGTCGCGAGCCCGCGCGGCCGCATGATCTCGGGGCAGGCGCTGGCGGTGGACGGCGACACGAACATGCTGGGGTGAGGGCAAGGAGCCTCGCGCGGACAGCGCTGAACCGACACGGCTTCCAAGGGTCGAACCGGCATGCTCAAGTGGGCGATCATCTTCTTTCTGGTTTCCATCGTCGCCGGCTGGTTCGGCTTCACCGGCGTGGCGGGCGGCGCGCGCACCATCTCCAAGGTGCTCTTCTTCATCGCGCTCGCGATCTTCCTCATCGTCCTCGTGTTCGGGGTGCTGCTGGGCAAGCTCATCTTCTGAGCGCCGCGCGCCGGGCAGGCCGAATGAAAAAGCCCGCCGAAGCGGGCTTTTTGACGTCCGTGCAGCGCTCCTATTCGTCGCGCCGCTTCTCCTGCTTCTCGGCTTCGTCGCGCACGTCGCCGACGGCCTTCTGCACCTTGCCGCCGATCTGCTTGCCGAGCCCCTTGGCCTGCTGGCCGTAGTTGCCCGTCACCTTCCCGGCCTTCTCCTGCACCTTGCCCACGGCTTCCTTCATGCGGCCCTTGGCCTGGTCCTTGTTCATCCGTCTCTCCTCGGTAAATGGTGGTTCGTTCCGGTACGACTGGCGGGACGAGGGTCCGTTCGGGTGCGCCGGATGGGCGGGAGTGGTCCGGCCGGACCAGCAGGAAATTCTAGGAAAATCTTACAAGTCCATGATCCGTATACGTTCTTGTTTCAGACGTCATTTGGCGGCTACAGGGATATCGGGTAAACTCGACGCTTCTGTAGGAATTTGGGGAAGATGGCGTCGTGAAGTCCCGACTGCTCCTGTCAGTGTTCTTCGCCCTCGCTGCCGCGGTGCTCGTCATCCGGCCGGCGGCGGCGGACATCTACTCGTTCAAGGACGAGCGGGGCGTGGTCCATTTCACCAACATCAAGGGGCTGGACCCGCGCTACAAGCTGCTGCGCAAGGAAGGCGAGAGCGCCGTTCCCGGCTCGGGCAGCGTGGCCCGCGCCTACATGCCGAGCCAGACGGAGATCGATCGCTACCAGGCCATCGTGGAGACCGCGGCGCGCACCTACGGCGTCGAGAAGGCGCTGGTCAACGCGGTGATCTCGGCCGAGTCGGGCTACAACCCGCAGGCCATTTCCCGCACCGGCGCGCGCGGCCTGATGCAGCTCATGCCCGAGACGGCCCGCCGCTACGGCGTGCGCGATTCGATGGATCCGCGCGACAACATCTACGGCGGCGTGAAGTACCTGAAGGACCTGATGACCCTCTTCCAGGGCGACCTCAAGCTGGTCGCCGCCGCCTACAACGCGGGCGAGAACGCCGTGATCCGCTACGGCCGCCGCGTTCCTCCCTACCACGAGACGCTGGGCTACGTGCCGCGCGTGCTCGAGTTCTACCGGAAGTTCCAGACCCGCGAGGGCTGAAGCTTCCCAACGCACAATTGGGCACAGTTCCCGGCCGCAAGGCTGGGGCTGTGCCCGATGTCTTTTGGGGCTCGAAACTAGGCGGGGATGTCGGGGACCAGCTGCCGCTGCAGCATGAAGATCTGGTCCTTCAGCATGAGCTTGCGCTTCTTCAGGCGCTTCAACTGGAGCTCGTCGTGGAAGGGGTTGTGCTCCAGGGCTTCGATGGCCCGGTCGAGGTCGCGATGTTCGAGGTTGAGCTCGTTGATGCGTCGCTTGATTTCCTCGGCGTTTTCCATCGTCGCGGTGGCCATGGGCTGCGTCCTCCGGTGCTTTTCGAAAACCATACTCCCCGCCACCGCCTTTGGCTAGCCCGACCAAGGGGAGTTTCCCCTTGCGCACCGCGGGAGGATGCGATCAAATGGCCGCACGCGGGGTGGGCCCAGGAGCTCGCCAAAACAATATAAGAAAACAAGCGGTTGTTGGAGGCGCATGAACTTCCGGCGCAGCGATTTCGACGTGACCAACCGGATCAACACGACCGATCCGGTGTGCGTGAAGCTCGAGGTCGACCGCATCTTCCGGTCACTGTACGCGCGGCCACGCGCCGTGACGTTGAACCGCGCGTTCGACGACATGGTGCGCCTGTACCGCGGCGAGTTTCCCGGTTATGCCAAGTGCGACACCGGCTACCACGACCTGCAGCACGTGCTCGAGGTGACGCTCGCGATGACGCGGCTGCTCGACGGCTACGAGCGCTCGCGTGGCGAGGGACGCCAATCCCCGAGCGGCTCTTCGAGCTGGGCGTGATCTGCGCGCTCTACCACGACATCGGCTACATCCGGCGCCTCGGCGACACCCGCCACCGCGAACGGCGCCGAGTACACGCGCACGCACGTCTCGCGCGGCGCGCGTTTCCTGCGCGAGTACCTGCCCTCGATCGGCATGCCCGAGTACGCGGACGTGGCGGGACAGATCGTGCATTTCACCGGGTACGAGCGTCCCGTTTCCTCGATCCGCGTTCCCGACCCGATCTTCAGGCTGCTCGGCAGCCTGCTCGGCAGCGCGGACATCATCGCGCAGATGTCGGACCGCTGCTACCTGGAGAAATGCCGCGACCGCCTGTATCCGGAGTTCGTCGCCGGCGGCATCGCGCGCAAGCGCACGGAGGAGGGCGAGGAGGTGGTGTTCGCCTCGGGCGACGACCTGCTGCGCAAGACGCCGATGTTCTACCAGAACGCCGCGCGCCGCCTCGACGTGGAGCTGGGCGGCGCCTACCAGTTCGCGCAGACCCACTTCGGCGGCGCCAATCTCTACATGGAGGCGGTGAAGCAGAACATCCGCTTCGTGGAGAAGAACGCGGAGAGCGGTGAGCTCAAGCTGCGCCGCCAGCCCCCGAACCTGCTCGACTGAGTGCTCGCCGGCGCTGAGCGGCGGCGTGCCCAACGCCGTTCCCGCTGCTCAATTGACCGTCGCGCCCGTTTCTTTCACGACCTTGCCCCAGCGGTCGTACTCGGATTGCACCAGCTTCTCGAACTCCGCGGGCGTGCTGGTGGCGACGTCCACGCCGGCCGAGCGCATGAGCTTGCGCGCCGCCGGATTGGCCAGCACCTTCACGACGTCGGCATTCAGCTTGTCGACGATCTCGCGCGGCGTGTTCTTGGCGGCGCGAGGAGTCCCAGCCAGATGGTGGCCTCGTAGCCCTTCACGCCGGCCTCGTCCATGGTCGGCACGTCGGGCATGTCCGGGGAGCGCTTCTTCGTGGTGACGGCGAGCGCGCGCAGCTTGCCGGTGGCGATGTTGGGCAGCGCGTTGGGCATGCCGACGAAGCTCACCTTCACCTGGCCGCCGACGAGGTCCTGCATCGCGGCACTGCTGCCCTTGTAGGGGACGTGGGAGAGCCGCACGCCCGCCATCGACTGGAAGAGCGCGCCCACCAGGTGCTGGCTGCTGCCGTTGCCCGACGAGGCGAAGAAGATCTGGTCCGGCTTCGTCTTGGCATAGGCGATGAATTCCTGCAGCGTCTTCGTGGGCAGGCTCGTGTTCACGACCATCACGTACGGCCCCTCGACCAGCTTCATCACCGGCGTGAAGTCGCGGATGGCGTCGTAGGGCATCGTCTTGTAGAGGTGCGGGCTGATCACGTGCGTGGTGGAGACCATCGCGAGCGTGTAGCCGTCGGGCTCGGCCTTGGCCACGACGTCGGTGCCGATGGTGGAGCCGGCGCCGGCGCTGGTTCTCGATCACGATGGGCTGCCCGAGCACGGGTGCCAGCTCCTTCTGCAGGATGCGCGCGACCACGTCGGTGAACCCGCCGGGCCCGAACGGCACGATGATCTTCACCGGCCGCGAGGGCCAGTTGTCGGCGTGGGCGGGAAGGGCGAAAGCGAGCAGCGCGAGGGCTGCGGCGACGAAACGTCTCATGCGTTGGGAATCCTCTGTGGTCAGCCGCGGTAGGCCGGCTCGGGTAGCGAGAAGAAGGCGTGCAGGATGTGGTAGACGGTGCGGTAGTTCTTCTGCTGGAAGCTCGCGTGGGAGATCCCGGCCATCACCGCGAACTGCTTGTCGGCGTTCGGCAGGCGCTTGAAGAACTCGACCAGGTCGTCGAAGCCCGCGATGCCGTCGTGCTCGCCGCGCATGACGATGGTGGCCGCGCGGATCTTCGCGGGATCGATGAGCGGCAGCTTCGAGCACATGTCCACGTAGGTGCCGGTGGGCACCGAGTCGTCCAGCGCGAGGATGGCGTCGGCGAAGGCCTCGATGGTGCGCCTCGTCCGCCGTGCCCGGATGGTCGCGCGCGAAGATGCTGTGCACGAACGCGCGGTCGATCGGACGGCGGTTCACCGCCTGGAATTGCGGAAGTTTTTTCTTCCGCTCGGCGAGCGTGGGGCTGCCTTCACCGGTCCACACGAAGGCGTCGAGCGCGAGGCGCGCCACGCGCTCGGGATGGCGCTCGGCGAAGAGCGCGGCCTTGAGCGCGCCCGAGGAGATGCCGTACACCAGCAGGTTCGCCGCACCCGTCTTGTCGAGGATGAAGCGGCTGCCGGCGGCGAGGTCGTCGGCGCCGTTGGAGATGTCGTTCTTGATCGGGCGCGACTTGTCCGAGCGGCCGTAGCCCTCGTTGTCCATCGTCCAGGTGTCGTAGCCCAGGCCCGCGAAGTACTCCATTGCCGAGGAGTCGGGACGGCCCGGCACGTAGAGGTCGAAGGTCGGCTGCGAGGCCATCGAAGAGCCGTGCACGAAGAGGATGGTGCCGCGCGCTTGCGTGCCCGCCGCGGGCTTCCTGTTCCAGAGAAACAGGCGCACGTCGCCCTTGTGTATCCAGTGCTCGGTGCCGCCTTTCCACGTGGTCGTGGAGCCGTCTGCCATGCATTCCTCCATGCGGGACATCGTTCTGGTATCTTTCATCCAAGTGTAAGCCAACTTCCATGAACGACCGCTCACGCGCCATGAGCAAGCCCTTTCCGCACGGAGTCGTGAATGATGCCGCGTCGGTGACCGAGGTCGTGCAGCGGGCGATGGCGCGCACGCCGGACCCGCGCGTGCGCGAGGTCATGGCGAGCCTGGTGAAGCATCTGCACGCCTTCGTGCGCGAGACGCGCCCGACGCCGGAGGAGTTCGAGCGCGGCCTGGATTTCCTGCTGCGCGTGGGCCAGGCTTCGGGGCCGGAGAAGAACGAGGTGGTCCTGCTGTCGGACCTGCTCGGCGTCTCGACGCTGGTGGTGATGCTCGAGAAGGAGCGCTCCGGCGCAACGGGCACGGATCCGGCGCTGCTCGGGCCCTTCTGGCGCGACAACTCTCCCGTCTGCGCCCCGGGCGAAAACATTGCCCGCAACGACGGCGGCGGAGAGCCGCTCGCCGTGACCGGCCGCGTGGTCGATCCGCAGGGCAAGCCCGTCGCCGGGGCCACCGTCGACGTGTGGCAGGCTTCGCCCGTGGGCCTCTACGAGAACCAGGATCCGGAACAGCCCGACCACAACCTGCGCGGCCGCTTCGAAACCGATGCCGAAGGCCGCTTCCACCTTCGCACCGTCCGACCCAAAGGGTATCCGGTGCCCACCGACGGGCCGTGCGGCGAGTTGCTGCGCGCCCAGGACCGTTATCCCTACCGGCCCGCGCACCTGCACTTCATGCTCTCGCGCGAAGGCTACAAGACGCTCGTGACGCAGGTCTTCGACAACGCCGATGCCGACCATCGAGAGCGACGTGGTGTTCGGCGTCACGCCGCCGCTTTCGGGCGAGTACCGGCGCGGGCCCGACGGCAGGCTGCGCCTCGACTACGAATTCGTTCTGCAGCCCGGGACGCGGCGCATCCCGCGCGCGCCGATCCCGTGAGCGAGGCCGCGTCGTTCGAGCCGCAGGAGCGGCTCGACGGCAGGGACGTGCTCATCGCGGGCGGGCTGGGCGCCGTCGGGCAGGGCCACCGCGCGAGCGGCGGCGCGCCTCGGCGCGCGCGTGATCCTGCTGCACCGGCGCGCCCGAGGCCGAGGCGGACGCCTGCATCGCCGCGCTCGCCGGCAGCGGGCACTTCGGCGTGCAGGCTTCCATCACCGATTCGGCAAGCCTCGCGCGCGCCGCCGCGGCGGTGAAGGAGCGCTGCGGCAAGCTCGACGTCCTCGTCAACACCGCGGGCTTCACGCAAGCCCGTGCCGGCCGCGCGACCTCGATGCGCTCGACGACGCGCTCATCGACGAGATCTTCGCGGCCAACTGGCGCGGCGTGTTCGCGACCATCCGCGCGTTCCGGCCGCTGCTGGAGGCGAGCGGCGACGGGCTCATCGTCAACGTCTCGTCGATCTCCGCCACCACCGGCACCGGCAGCAACCTCGCCTACGTCGGCGGCGAAGGCGGGGCTCGACGTGCTCGGCAAGTCGCTCGCGCGCGCGCTCGCCCCGAAGGTGCGCGTGCTCACGGTGTCGCCGGGCGTCGTCGAATCGGGCTTCGTGCCGGGGCGCGGCGCGGACTTCAACGCCAAGGCCGCCGCCACCACGCCGCTGAAGCGCATCGGCACGGCCCGACGACGTCGCCGCGGCGATCGATGGCCTGCGCCACCACAACTGCGCTTCGCCACCGGCCAGACCTTCGTGGTCGACGGCGGCCGCTCGCTCTGACCATGGACAAGACCCTCATCACCTGCGCCGTCACCGGCAACCTCACCAAGCCGGAGCAGACGCCGCACCTGCCCATCACGCCCGAGCACATCGCCAACGAATGCCTGGCGGCGGCGGACGAGGGCGCGGCGGCCGTGCACATCCACGTGCGCGACCCGAAGACCGGGCGACCCTCGATGGACGTGGACCACTATCGCGACGTGATGGAGCGCATCCGCGCGAAGGATTCGAAGCTCATCATCAACATGACGACCGGCCCCGGCGGCCGCTTCGTCCCGAGCGACGACGACCCGAAGGTGGCGGCGCCGGGCACCACGCTCCTGCCGCCGCTCGAGCGCGCTGAAGCACGTGCAGGAGTTGAAGCCCGACATCTGCTCGCTCGACCTCAACACGATGAACTCCGGGCCCCGACGTCGTCATCAACACGCCGGCCAACGTGCGCAAGATGGCCGCGGCGATGCGCGCGGCGGGCGTGCTGCCCGAGCTCGAGGTCTTCGACAGCGGCGACATGCACCTCGCGCGCGACATGCATGGCCGACGGCACCCTCGACGGCCCCGGCCTCTTCACCATCGTGATGGGCGTGAAGTACGGCTTCGCGAGCACGCCCGAGACGCTGTTCTACGCGCGCTGCCTGCTGCCGCCCGGCGCGCGCTGGAGCGCCTTCGGCATCGGCCGCATGGAGTTCCCGATGCTCGCGCAGGCGTGGCTCGCTCGGCGGCCACGTGCGCGTCGGGCTCGAGGACAACATCTACCTCTCGAAAGGCGTGCTCGCGAAGGGCAACGCCGAGCTGGTCGCGAAGGCGCGGCGGATGATCGAGGACCTGGGCGGCGCGGTCGCGAGCCCCGAGGAGGCGCGCGCCATGCTCTCCCTCTCGCCGGGCAGAGGGTGATGCCCCGCGCCCTCAACGTCCGCGCCGCCGCATCCTCGCCGGACGCCATCGCCGTCGAGGTCGTCGAGTTCGGCGCCAACCGCGCGAGCGAGGGCGACGTCACCATCGAGGTCCGCGCCGCGGGGATCAACCCGAGCGACGGCAAGGCGATGCTGGGCGTCGATGCCGCGGCGGTCTTCCCGCGCACGCCGGGCCGCGACTACGCGGGCATGGTGATCGCAGGGCCCGGGCGACTGTCGGCGCCGAGGTGTGGGGATCGGGCGGGCGACGTCGGCATCTCGCGCAACGGCTCGCACGCCGAGCGCCTCGTGCTGCCGCGCGCGCGCGATCGCGCGCAAGCCGCGCCAACCTCTCGATGCTCGAGGCCGGCACCGTCGGCGTGCCGTTCGTCACCGCGTACGAGGGACTTTCGCCGCAGCCGGATTTCCCACGCGCGATTCCGTGGTGGCGGTATTCGGCGCGAGCGGCAAGGTGGGCCAGGCGATCGTGCAGCTCGCCGCCGCGGGCCGGCGCGCGCGCGTCTTCGCGGTCGACCGCCGCGGCAGATGCGCCGCACGGCCATGCGAGCGCACCCGTGCGCTACGTCGACGCGAGCCGCGAGAATCCGGCGGAAGCGCGTGCGCGGCGGAGTCGGGCGGCAAGGGCGCCTCCATCGTCTTCAACACCGTCGGCAGCCCGTGGTTCGCGGCGGGCGAATGCGGCGCTCGCCAAGCGCGGCACGCAGGTCTTCATCGCGACCGTGGAGCGCGCCGTGCCGTTCGACATCTTCGCGTTCTACCGCGGCATGCACACCTATGTCGGCATCGACTCGCTGGCGCTCGGCGCGGCCGACTGCGCCGCGATCTTCGAGGCGTTGAAGCCCGGGTTCGAGGACGGCACACTCCAGCCCTTCGACGTCGATGACAGCGCGCGTTTCCGCCTCGAGGAGGCCGATCGCGCGTATCGTGCCGTGCTGGCCGGTGCGCCCGGCCGCCTCGCTTTCGTTCCGTGACCGTGACCTGAGGAGACCCAAGATGAGAATCGGCAAGATCGCGGCAAGCCTCGCCCTGTATGCTGTTGCCCCTCGCCGCCGGCGCGCAGTCGAGCTGGCCCGACCACCCGATCCACATCATCGTGCCGTTCACCGCCGGGCAGCGGTACCGACATCATCGCCCGCCTCGATGGCCGAGCCGCTCTCGAAGGCGCTGGGACAGCCGGTCATGGTGGAGAACCGCGGCGGCGCCGGCGGCACCGTGGGCGCGGCGCAGGTGGCCAAGGCCGCGCCGGACGGCTACACGCTGCTCGTGCACTCCGCGGGCCACGTCGCCAATTCCTCGATCTACTCGCACCTGCCGTACGACACCATCAAGGACTTCGCCGGCGTGACGCCGCTCGCGAGCCTGCCCAACGTGCTCGTGACCTCGCCGTCGAAGGGCTAGAAGGACGTGAACGACCTGGTCGAGAAGGCGCGCGCGCATCCCGGCCAGCTCAACTACGGCTCGGCCGGCAACGGCAGCGCCACGCACATGAACGCGGAGATCTTCCGCCTGTCGGCCAAGTTCGACGCCGTGCACGTCCCGTTCCGCGGCACGCCGGAAGCGATCACGGAGACCTCCACCGGCCGCATCGACTTCCTCTTCGCGCCCATCGCCTCCGCGCTGCCGTTCGTGAAGAACGGGCGCCTGCAGGCGCTCGCGGTCGGCACGGCCAAGCGCTCGCCGGAGCTGCCGAACGTGCCCACCACCGTCGAGGCCGGGTATCCGAACTCGGAGTACACCTTCTGGGTCGCGATGCTCGCTCCCGCCGGCACGCCCAAGGCCGTCATCGACCGCATCAACGCCGAGGCGGTGAAGGCGCTGCACACGCCCGAGATGAAGGAGAAGCTCGAGACGCTCGGCGCGGAACCCTTCACCATGGCGCCCGCCGAGTTCGACGCATTCATCAAGTCCGAGACCGCGCACATGGCCGAGGTGGTGAAGGCCGCGCACATCCAGGTCCAATGAAGCGGCTCATCGCGCTGGCGCTCGCGACATTCGCGCCCGCGGCGTTCGCCGCGCAAACGCTCCAGGTCATCGTCTTCGCCGGCGGGGCCAACTGGCCGCTGTGGGTGGCGCAGGACCGCGGCCATTTCGCCGCCCATGGCCTCGAGGTCAAGGTCACGCCGACGCCGGGCTCGGTGTTCCTCGTGAAGAACCTGGTGGAGGGCAAGTTCGACATCGGCTTCATGACCTTCGACAACATCCCCGCCTACGACGAGGGGCAGGGCGAGGCCGCGCTCGACCGGCCCGCGAACCTGTTCGCGTTCATGGGCGGGCTCACCGGGGGGCTTCGCCTCATGGTGAATCCCGAGATCAAGTCGTTCGCGGACCTCAAGGGCAAGGCGCTCGCGGTCGATTCACCCGACACCGGCTATTCGCTGATGATGAGGAAGCTCCTCGAGCGCGGCGGCCTCGCGGAATCGGACTACCGCTTCGAGAACATGGGTGGAACCGGCGAGCGCACCGAGGCGCTGATGCAGAACAAGACGACGGGCACCATCGTCACCTCGCCGCTCGACCTCCTGCCGCTCGCCAAGGGCTACCGCGTGCTCGCCGATTCGCGCGAGGTGGGGCCGTACCAGGCAACGCTCTACGTCGCGCGGCGCGAGTGGGCGCAGGCGCACGAGGCCGAGCTGGTGGCCTTCGTCTCGGCGCAACTCGAAGCGCTGCGCTGGCTCGCGGATCCCGCCCATCGCGACGAGGCGGTGGCGATCTACCGCCAGCACCTGCCCAAGGCGACCGAGCAGGGCGCGCAGAAGGCGTGGGATGCGCTCCTCGCCCGCAGCGGCGAGGGCCTCACGAAGGATGGCCGCATCGACATGGAAGGTGTCGCGACGGTGCTGAAGCTGCGCAGCGAATACGGCCGGCCGAAGAAGGAGCTCACGGACGCCTCGCGCTACCTGGACGAGTCCTACTACCGGAAGGCGGCGCAGCCGGCGGCCGGCGCGGCGGAAGCGAGCAACATGGCGCTCGTGGGGTTCCAGGACCTCGCGGGCCGCAGCGCCTACCAGCCCCTCGTGCACCGCCAGGGCGAGCGCTGGATCGCCTACGTCGGCCATCACGGCGGCAAGACCCTGAACCCGCTCACCGGTGCGATGGAGGACAACGGCACCTCGATCGTCGACGTGACGGATCCCCGCGCGCCGCGGCTCATCGCGCACATTCCGGGCGAGCCCGGCAGCGGCGAGTCGGGCGGCGCGCAGATGGTGCGCGTGTGCGACGGCGCGACGCTCCCGCACGCCGACAAGTCGAAGGTCTACATGCTGCGGCCCTTCGGCAACCTGGCGCACGAGATCTGGGACGTGACGGACCCGGCCAAGCCCGCGAAGCTCACCACCATCGTCAAGGTGAAGGGCACGCACAAGAGCTGGTGGGAGTGCGATACCGGCATCGCGTACCTGGTCTCGGGCCTCGAGGGCTGGCGCGTGCGCCGCATGACGCAGGTGTACGACCTCTCGGATCCCGCGCATCCGAAGTTCATCCGCAACTTCGGGCTCGCGGGCCAGCAGCCCGGCGCCACGGGCGAGGCGCCCGAGGAGCTGCACGGCATGATCTCCACGGGGCGCGAGCGCAATCGCATCTACTTCGGCTACGGCACCAACAAGCGCGGCATCCTGCAGATCGTCGACCGCGACAAGCTGATCCGCGGCGCGCCGGAGCCCACCGACGCGAACCTGGACTATCCCGAGGTGGGGCGCCTCTATCTGCCGCCGACGAACGGCGCGCACACGACCTTCCCCGTGCTGGGCGTGGACGTGGCCGAGTTCGCGAAGGACCAGGGCGGCGGCAAGCGCGACTTCGCGGTGATCGTCGACGAGTCGCTCGCCAACGAGTGCCAGGAGGCGCGCCAGATGGTGTGGATCGCCGACATCACGGCGGAAAAGCATCCGTTCAACGTGGCGAGCTGGACGGTGCCCGAGGCGAGCGGCGAATTTCTGCTCGCGCGGCGGGCGCTTCGGCTCGCACTCCTCCAACGAGAACATGACGCCGATCTACTACCGGCGCATGGTGTTCGTCGCGTTCTTCAACGCCGGCGTGCGCGCGCTGGACATCCGCGATCCCTACCATCCGAAGGAAGTGGCGTACTACATCCCGGCGGTGACGGCGAAGACGGACAAGCGCTGCGTGGGCAAGGGCGCCGAGGAGCGCTGCAAGGTCGCGATCCAGACCAACAACGTCGAGGTCGACGACCGCGGCTACGTCTACATCGTGGACCGCGCCAACACCGGCATGCACATCCTCGAGCTCACCGGGGAAGCGCGCAAGGCGGCGAACTTCTAGGCGACCGCAAGGAGTCACCCGGAAAAAGAAAAGGGGCCGGATGCGATCCGGCCCCCGCAGCTGCGTCGACGAGCCTTACTTGAAGTTGTAGGTGATCGTCCCGTAGACGAAGCGGCCGCGCACGTCGGCGTAGGTGATGTCGTAACCGGCGGAGAACTGCCCGCCCTCGTTGGTGTAGGGCGGGTCGCGGTCGAGAAGTTCTTCACGCCGAGCGTGAGCTCCAGGTGCTGGAAGCCCGAGGTAGACGGCCCTGCAGGTCCCACGTCTCGTAGTCGCCCACCTTGCGCGGCGTGACCGGCGGGATGTTGGCGTTAAGGTCGTGGTAGCCGTCCTGGTAGTTCTGCGGGATGGTGCAATTCCCACGGGCCGATGTCGTAGGTGGCGCTCGCGACGTGGTGCCACTTCGGGATCACGCCGCCGGCCGCGATGAGCGCCTGTCCACCGCCGGCGTGTACGTGCCGTCGGAGTTCTGGCGCTCGAACTGCCAGACGTAGGGCCGTCGAGGCGAAGCGTGAGCTTGCCGACCGCGATGTTGCGGGCGCGACTGCAGGCTCACGTCCTAGCCTTGACCTTCACCTTGAACAGGTTGACGTTGGTCTGGACGATGTCGACGATCGGGCCGAGCCCTACGCGTTGCCGTCCGGGGCCCCGCGGATCAGGAAGCACGAGTACTGCGTCGCGTTCGGCGGCGTTGGCGAGGATGAACGTCGAGTTGAGGCCGCCGATCACGATCGAGTTCTTGAGCAGGATCGAGAACCAATCCCAGCCGACGGAGATCGCCGGCACGGGCTCGAACACGAGGCCAACAGTGCTGGACCTCGACTTCTCGGGCTGAGGCTGGGGTTGCCGCCAGTGAGCGTCGGGAACTGGTTGTTGCAGTCCGAGGGCGCGCCGGTGGCGAGGTTCGGGCAGCGCAGGAGTCGCGCGTGCCGTTGGCGGTAACACTCGTGGCCTGCGCCGTGTAAAGATCCGTGAGAGACGGCGCACGGAAGCCCGTGCCGTAGGAGCCGCGCAACAGCAGCTGCTGCGTGGGCTGACCAGCGCAACGACACTTTCGGGTTTGTCGTGGTGCCGACGTTCTGGTAGTCGTCGTAGCGCACGCCCACGTCCATGTCGAAGTTGCGCAGGATCGGCATCGCGGACTCGGCGTAGATCGAGCCCACGTTGCGCTTGGTCCACGCCCAGGATGTTGCCGCCGAAGCCCGCGACGTCGCCGATCTGGAACGCCTGCGACGGAGAGAAGGAGAATTTCTCCTCGCGGAATTCGCCGCCAGGGCCATCACAGCGGGCCGGCCTGCATCTGTAGAGATCCGCGGGGCGCTTGGAGTCCCAGCCCGTGGTCGATGTCTTCGACGTGTAGATGGCGCCGTGGAACTCGCGCGGCCTGCAGCGGCGGCAGCATGGCCTGCGGGTCCGTGGTGGGCCGAACGGGTTGATGATGCCGCTATCGAGGAGCGGCAGGATCTGCGAGTAGAGCGGATAGCCCGCAGCAGCTCGGATTTCGCCTTGCTCTCGCTGTAGAGGAACGCGCTGTCGAAGTCCCACCCGCCGACGTGCCCTTCAAGCCCGCGACCAGGCGGTAGATTCGTCCGAGCTGTCGCGCGTGTCGCGCTGGCCGTTGGCGAAGTCGCGGTAGCGGAAGGCGATGGGCTGGTTGGTGGGCAGGCCCAGGGAGGCCACGAACGACGGTCGGGAAGTACGGGCTCGACGGCGGCAGCAGCACGAGCGTGTTGCCCGCGGTGGCGAAGCGGCGCAGGCCCGCGGGCAGCGTCGGGTACTGCGTGTTGATGAGGTTGTTGAGGAACGCGATGTACGGGTTCGTGGCGGGCAGCGCCGTCGCCTCCGAGATCGGCACCGGCTGCGTGTGGTATTCGAACTCGTTGTGCGTCCAGCCGCTCTCGACGTACGCGTCGGAATGGGCGGTCAGGCGGAAGCTGCCGTTCAGCATCGCATGCTCGCTCTTGAGCTCGGGGCGACGTCGAGGAAGGGGCTGTTCTCGAAGCGGCACGCGGTGCCGGAAGTCGCGTTGCCGATGAAGAACGGCGAGACGATGCCGGTGGGCCCGCAATTCGGGAACGCCGGGCTCGACAGGCGGCGAAGGTCGGCCCGAGAGGATGTTGCCCGGGAAGGCGATGGTGGACGAGAGGTCGTTGCCTCCCCACGTCAATGTTGTGCGCGAACGAGCGCGAGGCGCCGGTGATCGCGTCGCGCTTCTCGTAGCCCGCGCCGAACATGACGTTGTAGCGGTCCTTGTCGAGGTCGCCGAAGCCGAGGAAGCCGTCGACCTTGAAGTCCTTGCCGCCGCCGCTCGCCGTGGGCTCGCCGTAAGTGGCCGTCACCTCGGCGCCGTGGTAGTCCTTGCGCAGGATGAAGTTGATCACGCCCGCGACGGCGTCGCTGCCGTAGAGCGACGAGGCGCCGTCCTTCAGCACCTCGATGCGCTCGATGGCGGCGATCGGGATGCTGTTCACGTCCACCGCGATGCTGGTGGTGCCGCCGAACACCGCGACGCGCCGGCCGTTCACCAGGATCAGCGTGCGGGTGGCGCCCAGGGCGCGCAGCGAGACGTTGGACTGCGACGTGGTCACCGTGCCGTTGGCCTGGGCCACGAAGATGCCGCCCGCGCTCGTGATGGCGCTCACGTGCTGCAGCAGCTCCTCGGTGGTGCCGGCGGCGATGCGGTCGATGTCGTCGCGGCGCAGGATCTGCACCGGGAGCGCGGTCTCCGCGTCGATGCGCTTGATCGACGAGCCGGTGACCTCGATGCGCTCGCCCGGAGTGGCGGTTAGCTGTTGGGCCCATGCGCCGGGGGCGGCGAGGGCGGCGATGACGACGGCGTGCGTGAGACGGAAGCGGAAGTGCGCGGGCGATTGCCCTTCGTTGCTCTTGTTCATTGGATTCCTCCCCGTTAGGCAACGCGATGCTATACCGGGTCAGTCTCCGATCCAACCGAAAATGGAAATAACAAGTCGCTAACGGAAAGTATGGAATAAATTGTGAAACGATCGGCGCGATTCCTTGCGCGAGGCTTAACAACCGGCCGTTCCGGGCGCCTTGTAGAATGCCCGCCATGACCTGGTCCATCGTCGCGCGCGACCGCTCGGGGGCATTCGGGATCGCCATCGCGAGCAAGTTCTTCGCCGTCGGCGCGCTTTGCCCGGCCATCCGCACCGGCAAGGGCGCGCTGTCCACCCAGGCGCTCATGAATCCGCTCTATGCGCGCGACGGCCTCGCGCTCCTCGAGGCGGGCCACTCCGCGGCCGAGGCCATCGTGCGCATCACGGGCGCGGACGCGGGGCGCGAATCGCGCCAGGTCCACGCGGTCGATGCGCACGGGCGCACGGGCGCGCACACCGGCAGCAACTGCATCGACTGGTGCGGCCACCTGGCGGGCGAGGGCTTTTCGGTCGCGGGCAACATGCTCGCCGGCCCGCAGGTGATCGCGCAGACGGCGCGCGCTTATCGCGAAGCGGCCGCGCTGCCGTTTGCGCGAGCGCCTCATCGCGGCGATGAAGGCGGGCGAGGCGGCGGGCGGCGACAAGCGCGGCAAGCAGGCGGCGGCGCTGCTGATGCACACCACCGAGGACTACCCGGCGCTCTCGCTGCGCGTCGACGACCACGCCGAGCCGCATCGACGAGCTGCAGCGCCTCTACGCCGTGAGCCTCGAGCGCTTCCAGCCGTTCGTCTCCTGCCTCGCCTCGCGCGCGCGTCCCGCGGGCATCACCGACCGCGCCGCGATCGAGGCCGAGATCGCGCGCTTCCACGCCGCGACAGCGCGCTGACCGCGGTGCCCGCACTGCTCGAAGTCCGCGGGCTCACGCACCGCGTTCACCACCGATGCGGGAACGTTCAACGCGGTCGACGGCGTGAGCTTCGCGCTCGAGGCGGGCCGCACGCTGGGCATGGTCGGCGAATCCGGCTGCGGCAAGAGCGTCACCGCGCTCTCGATCATGGGCCTGGTCGCGCCGCCGGGCCGCGTGGCGGGCGGCGAGATCCTGTTCGAGGGCGCGGACCTCCGGCGCGCCACGCCGAAGCGGATGCGCGCGATCCGCGGCGACCGCATCGCGATGATCTTCCAGGAGCCGATGACGTCGCTCAACCCGGCGTTCACCATCGGCGACCAGATCGTCGGAAGGCATCCTGCGCCACCGCGACGTCGGCCGCGCCGAGGCGAAGCAGCCAGGCGATCGAGATGCTCGAGCGCGTGCGCATGCCGTCGCCCGCACGGCGCTTCGACGAGCACCCGCACCAGCTCTCGGGCGGCATGCGCCAGCGCGCGATGATCGCCATGGCGCTCGCGCTGCCGGCCGCGCCTGCTCATCGCCGACGAGCCCACCACCGCGCTCGACGTGACGATCCAGGCGCAGATCCTCGAGCTCATGCGCACAGCTGCGCGACGAGACCGGCACCGCGATCATCCTCATCACCCACGACCTCGGCGTGGTCGCCGAGCTCGCGCAGGACGTGGCGGTGATGTACGCGGGGCGCATCGTCGAGAAGGCGCCGGTGCGCGAGCTCTTCGCGCGGCCGCAGCATCCCTACACCATCGGGCCTGCTGGGCTCGATCCCGAAGCTCGACCGCGAGCAGGCGCGCCTCGCGGCGATCGAGGGCCAGGTGCCCGATCCGTACGCCGCGCCGCCGGGCTGCCGCTTCGCACCGCGCTGCCCGTGCGTCGACGGACAAGTGCCGCGAGGAGCCGCCGCTGGAGCCCGGTGGGCAACGGCCAGCTCGCGCGTTGCTGGTATGCGCCGCTCGAGGAGCGCCGCCGGAGGCGCCGGCATGAGCGCCGCTGCTGCGCGTCGAGGGGCTGGTGAAGCACTTCCCGGTGCGCTCGGGATGGGTGGGCGCGAAACGCGCAGGCCGTGCACGCCGTCGACGGCGTGAGCTTCACGCTGGACGCGGGCGAGACGCTGGCGCTGGTCGGCGAATCGGGCTGCGGCAAGTCGACCACCGGGCGGCTGGTGCTGCGCCTGCTCGAGCCGACCGCGGGCCGCGTCGTGGTTCGAGGGCCGCGACCTCTTCGCGCTCGACGACGCGGCGATGCGCGCGCAGCGCCGCGCGCTGCAGATCATCTTCCAGGACCCCTACGCGTCGCTCAATCCGCGCATGACGGTGGGACAGACGCTCGCGGAGCCGCTCGCGCTGCACGGGCTCGCCGCGGGACGACAGCGCGAGCGCGTGGCGGAGATCCTCGGCCTCGTCGGCCTGGCGCCCGCAGCATGCGCGCCGCTATCCGCACGAGTTCTCGGGCGGCCAGCGGCAGCGGATCGGCATCGCGCGCGCGCTCGCCGTCGAGCCGCGCCTCATCGTGTGCGACGAGCCGGTCTCCGCGCTCGACGTCTCGATCCAGGCGCAGGTGGTCAACCTGCTGCACGGACCTGCAGCGCCGCCTGGGCCTGGCCTACCTCTTCATCGCGCACGACCTCGCGGTGGTGAAGCACATCGCAACGCGCGTGGCCGTGATGTACCTCGGCAAGATCGTCGAGGTCGCGGAGAAGCGCGAGCTCTTCGCGCACCCGCGCCATCCGTACACCCAGGCGCTGCTCTCGGCGATTCCGGTGCCCGATCCCACGCTCGCCCGCGCGCGGATCGTGCTGCAGGGCGACGTGCCGAGCCCGCTCGACCCGCCTTCGGGCTGCCGCTTCCGCACGCGCTGCCCGTATGCGCGCGAGCGCTGCGCTGCCGAGGAGCCGCCGCTCGCGATGGAAGCGGGCCACGGCACCGCGTGCCATTTCTGGCGTGAGATCGCCCCGCCCGCCGCGCTCGTACCCGACGCGGGCGGCGCGCCCGTCAACGCGCGCCTCGAGCGGCTGCAGGCTGCCTTCGGGGCGCGCCCTTGATAGACTCGAACGCTTTCCCAGGAGACTTCCGATGACCATAACCACTCGCGCCGTCCGCTTCATGCTCGCATTGGCGCTCGCCGCCTTGCTGCCCAGCGCCTTCGCGCAGACCCTGCGCATCGGCCTCGCCGAGGACCCCGACGTCCTCGATCCCACGCTCGCGCGCACCTTCGTGGGCCGCATCGTGTTCGCGGGCCTGTGCGACAAGCTGGTGGACATCGACGAGAACCTGAAGATCGTGCCGCAGCTCGCGACCTCGTGGCAGTGGTCGGCGGACAACAAGGCGCTCACCATGAAGATCCGCCAGGGCGTGACGCTTCCACGACGGCGAGAAGCTCGACGCCGAGGCGGTCAAGTTCAACATCGAGCGCCACAAGACCATGGCGGGCTCCAACCGCAAGGGCGAGCTGGCCCCGGTGACTTCGGTGGACGTGGTCGACCCGTACACCGTGCGCCTGAATCTCTCCAAGCCGTTCGCGCCGCTCCTGGCCCAGCTCGCCGACCGCGCCGGCATGATGGTCTCGCCCAAGGCGGCGAAGGCCGAGGGCGAGAAGTTCGGCGCGCATCCCGTGTGCTCGGGGCCGTTCAAGTTCGTCGAGCGCGTGGCGCAGGACCGCATCGTGCTCGAGCGCTTCGCCAACTACTGGGACAAGGGCGCGATCCACTTCGACAAGGTGGTCTACCTGCCGATCGTCGACTCGACCGTGCGCCTGGCCAACCTCAAGTCCGGGCAGCTCGACCTGATCGAGCGCGTCGCCCCTTCGGACATGGCGGCCATCAAGTCGGATTCGAAGCTCAAGGCCGCGAGCATCGTCGAGATCGGCTACCAGGGCATCACGATCAACGTCGGCAAGAGCGACCAGGCGCAGAAGAACCCGCTCGGCAAGGATCCGCGCGTGCGCGAGGCGTTCGAGCTGGCACTCGACCGCGACGCCATCGTGCAGGTGGCGATGGAGGGCGAGGCCGTGGCCGGCAACCAGTGGGTGGCGCCGACCAACAGCTGGTACGTGAAGTCGCACCCGATCCCGAAGCGCGACGTGGCGCGCGCGAAGCAGCTCCTGGCACAGGCGGGCGTGCCCAACCCGACCTTCACGCTGATGACGCCCGACCACTTCCGACGCCCAGCGTGTCGCCCAGGTCGTCCAGGCGATGGCGAAGGAGGCGGGCTTCGACGTGAAGATCCAGTCCACCGAGTTCTCCACTTCCCTCGACATGGCCGACAAGGGCCAGTTCGACGCCTACGTGCTCGCGTGGAGCGGGCGCGCCGACCCGGACGGCAACGTCTACAGCCACCTCGCGTGCAAGCAGCCGATCAACTACGCCGGCTATTGCAACGCGGATTTCGACAAGGATCTTTCCGACTCGCGCACCACCAGCGACGCGGCGCAGCGCGAGAAGTTCTTCGACGGACGCCGTGGACCACGAGGCGAAGGACCGCCCGATCATCTACCTCTACCACCGCCATTGGCTGTGGGCCTTCACGAACAAGGTGACGCGGCTTCCGCATGGTGCCCGACGGGATGATCCGGCTGCAGGGGATGAAGGCGGGCTAGGCGGAGGCAGGCGGTGTCGAGCTTCCTCGTCCGGCGCCTGGCGGCGATCGTCCCGACGCTCTTCTTCGTCTCGATCCTGATCTTCGGGCTGCAGCAGCTGCTGCCCGGGGACCCGGCGATCGCGATGGCGGGCGAGGAGCGCGACCCCAACGTCATCGCCTACCTGCGCGGCAAGTTCCACCTCGACGAGCCGCTGCCGGTGCGCTACGGCTACTGGCTGAAGGGGCGTGCTGCACGGCGACCTCGGCGAGTCGGTGCGCATCCAGCGGCCGGTGACCGAGCTGATCGTGGAGAAGCTCCCGGTGACGATCGAGCTGGCGCTGCTCGCGATGGTGATCGCGCTCACCATCGGCATCACCGCGGGCATCGTCTCGGCCGTGTTCAAGGACACGCCGCTCGGACTATGCGGCCAACGTGTTCGCGTTATGGGGGCTTTCCACGCCCAATTTCTGGCTGGGAATCCTGTTGATCCTGCTCTTCGCGGTGAAGCTGGGGTGGCTGCCCGGCCTCGGGCTACGTGAGCCCGTTCGAGGACCTGAAGCAGAACCTCGCCTCGATGATCATGCCGGCGTTCGTGCTGGGCAACGCGTTCGCGGCGGTGCTGATGCGCCATACGCGGAGCGCGATGCTGCAGGTGCTCTCGTCGGACTACGTGCGAACGGCGCGCGCCAAGGGGCTGGACGAGCGCGTCGTGGTGCTGCGGCATGCATTGCGCAACGCGTTGATGCCGGTGATCACGCTGGGCGCGCTGGGGCTCGGGCGAGCTGCTCTCGGGCGCCGTGCTCACCGAGCAGGTGTTCTCGATACCCGGTTTCGGCAAGCTCATCGTCGATGCGGTGTTCAACCGCGACTACTCGGTGGTGCAGGGCGTGGTGCTCTTCACGGCGACGGTGTACATGTCGTTGAACCTGCTCGCGGACATCGCGTACTTCCTCGTCAACCCGCGCATGAGGAGCTGATGGCCACTGCCGCCGCCTCCATCTCCGGGATCATTCCCCTGGCGCCGCCGGAAGCCTCGCCCGCGCGCCGGGCGCTGCGCCGCCTCGTGCGCCGGCGCGGCGCCATGGTGGGCCTGGTGCTCGTCGTGTTCTTCGTGCTGATGGCGATCTTCGCGCCGTGGATCGCGCCCCACGATCCGCTCGGCACGAGCTGGAGCGCGGTGCGCAAGGCGCCGTCCGCTGGTCTACTGGTTCGGCACCGACGAGATCGGCCGCGACGTGCTCTCGCGCGTGATCTGGGGCGCGCGCGCCTCGCTGCTCGCCGGCGTGGTGTCGGTGAGCATCTCGCTGCTCGGTGGGCGTGCCGGTCGGGCTCGCTCGCGGGCTACCTCGGGCGGCTGGCCCGACATGCTCATCTCGCGCATCACCGACGCGATGCTCGCCTGCCCCTTCCTGATCCTCGCCATCGCGCTCGCCGCCTTCCTCGGGCCCAGCCTCACCAACGCGATGATCGCGATCGGCATCGCGGCCACTGCCGTCTTCATCCGCCTCACGCGCGCGCCAGGTGCTTGCCGTCAAGGTAGAGGATTACGTCGAGGCCGCGCGCGCGGTGGGCAACTCGCACCTGCGCATCGCGCTGCGGCATATCCTGCCCAACATCGTGGCGCCGCTCATCGTGCAGGCCACGCTCGCGATCGCCGCCGCGATCATCGCCGAGGCGAGCCTCTCGTTCCTGGGCCTGGGCCAGCAGCCGCCGGCGCCCTCGTGGGGCAGCATGCTCAACACGGCCAAGAACTACGTCGAGAACGCGCCGTGGATGGCGGTGTGGCCGGGGCTCTCGATCTTCCTGCTGGTGCTCTCGTTCAACCTCCTGGGCGACGGGTTGCGCGACGCGCTCGACCCGCGGCACGGGTGAGGCGGCTCCCCGCTTCACTGCTCGCGCTGATCTGCGGCTGCGCGGCGGTCGCGCAGCCGCATCACGCCCGATCCACCGATCCCGAGCCGCTCACGGTCTTCGTCGCGATCGACGACGCCTCGGCCGCGACGCTCGGCGCGTTCCCGGTCGATCGCGGCGTCTATGCGCGGGCGATCGAGGCCGCGAAGGCGCTCGGGGCAAAGGGGGTCGCGCTCAAGTTCTTCTTCGACCGGCCGGGCCGCCCCGAGGCCGACGCGGCGCTCGTGGAAGCTGCGCACGGGCTCCCGGTGTTGCTGCAAGTGCAATCGGCGCCCGAGACCGCCGGGCAGGGCGTTCCGGCCAACCTGGCACGCGACGATTGGGATCTGGCGGCCACGCCCCAGCCGCTGCAGATGGAGGGCGTCGAGCTTCCGATCGCGCACCTCGCGGCGGCTGCGCACGGGCTGGGTTTCATCGACGCACGCCCGGACGACATCGCCGGCAAGGTCGAGATTGCAGGAACCGTCCAGCGGCGCGCCATCGCATCGCTGGCGCTCGACGTGGTCGAGCTGGCGAGCGGCCGGCGCGCCGTGGTCCGCGGCAATCGCCTGGCGCTCGGCAACTCGAGCCTCGCGCTCGACGCGCAAGGACGCTTCGCCTGCGCCTCGTTCACCGGGACAGCGCCGCGGCGCTACGGCATCGACGCATTGCTTTCGGGCTCGATACCCCGCGCCGCCATCGAGGGCAAGGTCGTCGTCGTCGGTTATGGACGCAGCGACTCCCCGACGGTGGACATCGGCGCGGCGAAAGTGCCCATCCACGAAGCCTTCTATCGCCAGCTCGCCTGCCTCGCGCGCGAGGCCGGAGCGCGCTGAGCGACGGGCGCGGCCGGCCGTCTTTCGTCGCGCCACGGCGTCGCCCGACGCCCCGGGACCGTGGCCCGTCGCACCCCGCTTCGCGACGGCCACCGAAGCATTACCATCCGTTCCATGGCAACTGCCCTGGCAGCACCGGTCAAGTCGCGTGGCATCTGGCGCATCCTGAGCCCGCGCCGGGTCGTCCTCACGCTCGGGGCCTGCGGGCTGCTGGGGCTGCTGGTGAGCCCGATCTGGTCCATTCCGGCGATCGAGGTGATGGCGCGCGCGATGCTGGTGGGCCTGTTCGCGCTCGTCGTATTCGGCGTCTTCGAGCGCTGGCCGCGGCGCCTGCCGGCCTGGTTCGCGCGGTGGGCGCTCCAGGTCGCGGCGGTGGTCTGCGCCATCCCCTTCGCCGTGCTGCTGCTCTATCTCGCCATCACCATGGGCGACGAGCTGCCGTTCTGGAAGAGCGAAGGGCGCCTGTACGGATTCTTCACGCTCTCGTTCACAGGGATGCTGCTGGCGACGTGGATGGCGATGTCGGCGCTGCTGCGCCAGCGCGGCGAGGAGGCACGCAACCAGGCGCTCGCTTTCGAGCTGGAGAGGAGCGAGCTCGAGCGCAAGGCGCTGGACGCACGGCTGCGCCTGCTGCAGGCGCAGGTCGAGCCGCACTTCCTCTTCAACACGCTGGCCAACGTGCGCGAGCTGGTCGACTCCGGCTCGCCCCGGGCCTCGAAGGTGCTGGACACCCTCATCACCTACCTGCGCGCCGCGGTGCCGCGCCTGCAGGATCCGTCCACGACGCTCGGCCAGGAGCTGCAGCTCGTGCGCGCCTACCTCGAGCTCATGCAGCTGCGCATGGACGACCGGCTGCAGTTCTCGATCGACGTGGATGCCGCGGCGGAGCGCCTGCGCTGCCCGCCGACCACGCTCCTCACGCTGGTCGAGAACGCCGTCCGCCACGGCATCGACCCCAGCGAGCGGGGCGGCCGCATCGACGTGGTCGTGCGCGTGCGCGAAGGGCGCGTGCATGGCGAGGTGATCGATACCGGCATGGGGTTGCACGAGGTGTCGAACAGCCTCGGCACCGGCTTGTCGAGCCTGCGCGAGCGCCTGCAGCTTGCGTTCGGCGGTGATGCCGAGCTGCGCCTGGCCGCGATGCCCCCGGGCGGCGCGCGGGCCGAGGTCGACTTCCCCGCCGAGACGATGAAGGCGTGACGCAGGCCAAACCCACCGCGCTGATCGCCGACGACGAGCCGCTCCTGCGCGGCACGCTCACGCGATTGCTCGGCGGCGCGTGGCCGGAGCTCGCGATCGTCGCCGAGGCGCGCAACGGCCGCGAGGCGATCGAGATGTTCGAGGCGAAGAAGCCCGACGTCTGTTTCCTCGACGTGCACATGCCGGGCCTCACCGGCGTGGACGCCGCGCGTAGCATCGGGCGCGGCGCGCACCTGGTGTTCGTCACCGCCTACGACCAGTACGCGGTGCAGGCCTTCGAGCACGGTGCGCTCGACTATCTCGTGAAGCCGGTGGAGGCGGCGCGCCTCGCGGAGACCGTGGCGCGCCTGAAGGGGCGCCTCGCGGCGGCGCAACCCGCTTCCGACGTTGCGGCATTGCTCGAGCAGCTCGCCGCGCGCCTCAAGCCCGAGCCCGCGCGCGGGCCGCTGCGCTGGATCCACGCCTCGGTGGGCCAGGAGCTGCGCATGATCCCGGTCGAGGACATCGACTTCCTGCGCTCGGACGAGAAGTACACGCTGGTGGCGTGGCGCGACGGCGGCCGGCCGGGCGAGGCGCTGATCCGCACGCCGTTGAAGGAGCTCGCCGACCAGCTCGACGCGGAGCAGTTCGTGCAGGTGCATCGCGCGGTGCTGGTGAACCGCCGCGCCATCAGCCACATCACGCGCGGCGCCAACGAGACCGCCCACATCCACCTGAAGGACCGCGGCGATGTGCTGCCCGTGAGCCGGAGCTACCTGCACCTCTTCCGGCAGATGTGAGCGCGGTCGCGAACGCGGCGAATGATACTGCGGCGCTGCGGCGGAATTATCGCGCGCAGACGTATTTCGGACGCCACACCGAATGACGCCATCCCGCGCACAGAAGACGCGGAAAGGCCGCCGGACGTTTAGCGGCGCGATGGAGCTGCGATTATCTTGACACTGCTTCTTTTGCGGGTGTATCAAGCTACGCAATGCAAGTCCATCGAGAAAGCGCGGTGTGAGACGCGCGTTCGTCCTGGGGAGGACCTGTGGCGATACTCCAAAGAGGATTTCGAGGTCCTGATTCCGCGCATGCGGCGCTCCTCGTTGGCGGCATCGCGATAGCGCTCGGAGGCGCCGCCCTGTTCGGCATGGTCGCGCATACGCGCACGCCGTGGTCCACCCAAAGAGTGGTGGGCTTGGTGCCGCTCGATTCGCTCTCGCCGGCGGACTTCGTGGTCCCGGTGAAACGTGCCGAGCTCAAGAGCAAGGACCCGGTGGTGGTTCTTGCCGAGCCGCGTCCTGCGCAGTTGCAAGCGGCGGCGGCGCCGTTGCCCGTGACGCCGCCTGCACTGCCCGATGCGACCCGTCGCGAGCGTCGCCACGAGGAGCGCCGAGCCATCGTCCGTCGAAAGCGTCGACAAGAAGAGCGCCGAGCCACCGCCCGTCGAGACGAAGCCGGCCGAAACGAAATCCGTCGGGCGCACGCATCCCGAAACGAGGATGGCGGAACTGATGATTCTCGAGCCGAAGCCGCCCGCAGCAGCGCTATCGCAGGCAATACATGTGGAGCCTGCGAGCGTCGAGACGAAGGCGGCGAGCGGGAAGCCGGGTGAGTCGAAGCCGCGCGAGTCGAAGCATGCCGTGCCGATACTCGTCGAGCTCAAGCGCGTCGAGTCCAGGCACGCCGAGCCGACACCTGCGCCGACGAAGATGGCCGAGGCAAAGCGCGTCGAGCCGACACCGGCGCCCACGAAGATGACGGAGGCAAGGCACGCCGAGCCGAAGCAGGCGGCGCCGAGGCTCGCCGAAGCGAGGCGGGTCGAGTCGAAACCTTCCAGGACGAAGCTCGCCGAAGCCAGGCACACCGAGCCGAGGCCGGCCCCACTCACGGCGCTCGAAGCCAAACGCTTCGAATGGAAACCCGTCGCACTGAAGCTCGCCGAGGCGGATCGCATCGAGCCGAAACCGGCCGCATCGCGGTTCGCGGAAACGAAGCGCTTCAAGCCGAGACCCGTCGGATTGAAGCTCGCGGAAGGCAAGCGCTTCGAGCCGCGGCTCACCACGTCGAGGAGCGCCGAGGCGAAGCAGGCCGAGGCCAGGCGCGGGGAAGCGAGGCGCGCCGCTGAACTGAAGGCTGCGCAAGCGCAGGCCGCCGAGACAAGACGCGCTGCCGAGACGAAAGTCGCGCAAGCCAAGCTCGCTGAAACGAAACGTGCTGCGGAAGCGAAAGCCGCGCAAATCCGGCTTGCCGACGCGAAACGCGCCGCCGAGGTGCGGGCCGAGGAAGGCAAGCTCGCCGACGCGAAACGCGCCGCCGAAATGCAGGCCGCGGAGGCCAGGCTCGCCGACGCGAGACACGCCGCCGAAATGCAGGCCGCGGAAGCCAAGCTCACCGAGGCGAAACGCGTCGCCGAAATGCAGGCCGCCGAAACGAAGCTCGCGGAAACGAAACGCGCGATCGAATCGACCCTGGCTGAAGCGAAGCTCGCGCAGGCGCAGCTCGAACAAACGAGACACGCCGTCGAAGTGACGCGTGCTGAAACGCCGGCGTCCCCCAGATACGCCTTGTGCGACGCATGCGGCACCGTCACTTCGGTTTCGCGCGCGCTGGACCGCGATATCAAGGGCGTTGAAGTCCGCGTGCATTTCGGCCCCGGCCGCAACGGGTTTTTCGTCTATCCCACCAATCCGGGTTTTTCGAGCGGAGACCGGGTGCGCCTGCAATCCGGGCGCCTCACGCCCATGTAGAAGCGAGGGCCCCGGGCGCGCGCACCGCGTTCACCCTCCGGACAGTGGGTCGTAGGCGCGCGTGCGCATCGGATAAGTGTGGCAGACGAACCGGAAGCCGCGCCGCTCGAGGATAGGCCGGCTCATCGGCGCGGCATCGACCGCGACATAGGGCACCGCGCGCGCCCTGGCCTCGGCGATGCGCAGCTCGAACAGGCGCGAGTAGATGCCGCGCCCACGGTAGGCATCGAGCAATGCGCCGCCGCAGAGCTGTGCGAACCGCGACCCGCCGTGGAATTCGATCCAGCCGCTGCCCACCACGCGATCGGCGGTGCGAGCGCAGTAGAGGCTCGCCGTCCCGCGCATCGGATCGGTCATTTCCCTGAGCGTATGCGCAAGCCACGGCATGCGGCAGCTCCACACCTCTTCGCCGACGCTTACGATCTCGTCGATCTCATCGGGGGACGCCACCTTCACCTCCACGTCCGTTGCCGCGAACGCGCGAGGTTGGGCATTGGCGACATCGAGCACCATCAGCGCTTCCACGTGATGGCACGACAGGCCATGGGCTTCGAGGCGCGTCTTGAGATCTTCCGGCTGGTCGAAATCCTGCAGCTTCCATTCCGCGTGCCAGCCGTGATCGCGCAGGTTCGCGAGCTCCTCGGCGATGCGGCGTTCGGCCGCGGCATTCGGGAAGCGCGACAGCCACAGGAGCGCCTCGTCATCCTTGCCCTGGGGAAGGTGGCGCGTGATGTCGGAGGCGACCTCGAGCGTGTATCCGGGCACCCTGGCGGCCCGGCGGTCCAGGGCGTATTGCGCGAACATGCCGCGGCGCCAGCTTTCGTCGGCCTCTGGGGTCATCGTCACTCCCGGGCGCGAGGGATTGATCCATTGGCGCCCCGAACACGAATCGAACGTGCGACCTGCCCCTTAGGAGGGGGCTGCTCTATCCACTGAGCTACCGGGGCGCTGCGGGCGAAATTATCGCATGCGTGAGAGCTGGAACTGGGCGCACTGTCCCCGCGCCACCTGGAAGCCGCCGACGTCGGCGCGGCTGTAGGGAATCGTCGGCTCGAGGCCCGGCGACGCGATCCGGTACCGCCCGGGTTCAACCGCGACTGAGAAGGCGCCGCGCTTGTCGGTCGTGGCTTCGTAGGACCGCCCCGCGCCGACGATGACCACCTTGACGCCGGAAGCGGGAGGTGACCCGGGACCGCTGCCCGCGATGACCTCGCCCTCGACGGTGGCTTTGCTCGCTTTCGCGATTGCCTGAATCGCGCGCATCGTCTGCTCGCCATGCGCTGCTTCATCGATGGGGCTGCAGAGACCCCAAGCCTCACCATGGCGCGCGAACACGATGCGGCGCTCTCCGACGCCGGCAAACCACCGCGAGCTGCTGTTCTCTGTATCCACCGTCTCGACCAGCTTTACCTCACCCTTGAGCGCCTGTTTCACGTCGATGGTGTAGCGCAGCATTGCGACCGGATCCTCGCCCGAGGCGTCCTTGCCGTCGTCGCGCAGCGGCGTCACCTTCGCGACAGTGCCGTAGAAGACCTTGTCGCTCTCGAAATATGCGCTGCAGGCCTTGACCAGCGGGGCCGGGCACCATGCACTGGCCGATTGCGCCACGCTCGACGCGATCGCGAGCAACGCGAGCCGCCTCACGCGATCTTGCACGGCACCACGGCATCCTCGTCGACCGAGTACACCGCACAGAGCCGGTGGTAGCCGTCGGCAATGATCAGCTTCGCGACCTCCGGGGCGCGCACCAGCAGCAGCGGCGAGAGCGCCTTGCCCGCGCGGATCTTCTTCAGGTCGCGCTGCACGTGCGAGTTGCTCACGCCGAGCAGCGAGAGTCCCGAGGCGCGGAAGATGTCCTTGGCCTTGAACTCGACCACCTTCTCGTCGCCGAGCTGCTTCACCAGCGCCTTGGCGCGCCTGGCCTCGAAGACCAGGGTGAGGTAGGCGAGGGCAGCCGGGTAGTTGGCGGCCGCGGGTACCTCGAGCCAGCGGATGCTGCGAGCGTCGGGCATGCCCGCGATGCTACTCGTTGTTCGCGGCGGGCGGCTCGATCGTCGCGAGCTCGGCGAGGCGGGAGGCGGCGCTGGAGAAGAAGGCCGAGATCTTGAAAATCACGCGCGCGGCATCGCCGTGGGCATGGTGGCGGGCGAGCTGGAGCGCATATTGCTGGAGGTCGGCCTCGTTGGCGATCGCCCCCGGACGGCATTCGATGGGTAGGCGGTCAAGCTCCGTGTCCGTAAGCTCGGAGACGAAGTCGCGCGCGACCCGCACGACGTCGTCGCGGGTCCTCGCTTGGCGTACTAGGGCCAGCCACGGCATCGGGGCGCTCAAAGCGGGTCGGGGAGCGCATCTTAAATGAACCGTGTCGCTAAGTAAAACGCGGTATCACGCCGAACGGACGTACGTGCCATCCTCGTCGTTGGTCTGGCGCATGAGCTGCGATAAGTGCATGGCGCAATGGGAGAAAAACGCAGCGAGCTTGTGCACCAGCCGCGCGCACGCCTCGTCCTCGCACTCGTAGCGCACCAGCTCGAAGGCGTAGTTGGAAACGTCGACCGCGTCCACGATCTTGCGCGGGCGCAGCGCATCGGGAAGCAGCACGATCTCCCAGTGCTCGAGCTGCGCGACGTACTCCCGCGCGAGCTCGGTGACCTCGGCCTCGCTTTCGGCGAGGTCCAATCGCTGCTCCCAGCTGGAAGAAGCGGGCGAGACCGGCTCTCCCGGCTGGAACGGACGGATGGACATTTGTCAGTAAGGCTACCTGTTATAGCGAACACAACAGTACGTGGGCGCGCGGCCGAAATCTGTCGGCCGGGTCCTACGCGTTTCCGGTCCGTGGACCGGGGGCAGGCGCCCGCGGAATGCAGGTTACTCGAAGCCCTCGACGCGCTTGAACGAGCCGGTGAGCGCCCGGCCGGTGCGGGCCCGCGCGCCGCGATAGTGCGCAAGGTCGCCGGGCTTGAGCACCTGCGTGCCGCGCTTGTCGCCGCGCACCGTCGCGATCCGCAGCGCCTCGGCGCCCACCGGCACGAGGCCCACCATCGGCTCGCCCGCGTGCAGCTTCATCGCCATCACGCCGCGCCCGCCGTTGGGAAGCTCGTTCACCTCCTCGAGGGGGAAGACCAGCAGGCGCTTGTCGCTCGAGAGCGCGGCGACCTCCTTCGCCTCGGGCGGCAGCAGGCAGGGGCGCAGCAGCGACTCGCCTTCGCCCACGTTCACGAACTGCTTGCCCGCGCGCCGGTCGGTGACGAAGGCCGCAATCGTTGCGCGCAGGGCATAGCCGCCGGTCGTCGCGAGCAGGACCGGCGTCTCGGGAGCCCCGGAGACGAGGCCCACGATCGGCGTGCCCTGGGTCTCGGCGAGCGAGCTCACCGGCACGCCGTCGCCCTTGCCGCCGGGCAGCTCGGCGGCGCGCACGTTGAAGACGCGGCCGTTGGCGCCGATGAGGACGATGGGCAGCACCGTGCGCGTCTCGACGATCGCGAGCTCCGCGTCGCCTTCCTTCCATGCGAGGGCGCCGCGGTCGATGCCGTGGCCCGCGCGCGAGCGCAGGAACCCGTTCCTCGAGAGGAGCACCGTGACCGGCTCGTCGGCCACGGTCTCCACCATCGACACCGTGATGCGCTCGGCCTCCTCGATCACGGTGCGGCGCGCATCTCCGAAGCGCTCCGCGTCCTCGCGAACTTCCTTCGCCGCGAGCTTGCGCCGCTCGCCGGGCGAGGCGAGCAGCTTCTTCAACGACGTTTGCTCCTTCTTCAACTCGGCCTGCTCGCGCTCGATGCGGATGCCCTCGAGGCGCGCGAGCTGGCGCAGCCGGATCTCGAGGATGTCCTCGGCCTGGCGCTCCGAGAGCGAGAACTTCTCCATCAGCTCGGGCTTGGGCTCGTCGGAGTTGCGGATGAGCCTGATCACCTTGTCGATGTTGAGGTAGGCGATCATCCGGCCGTCGAGGATGTGCAGCCGGTCGGCCACCTCGTCGGCGCGATACTTGAGGCGCCGCTCGAGCACCTCGAGGCGGAACTTCGCCCAGTCGCCCACCACCTCGGCGAGCGCCATCTGGCGCGGGCGCCCGTCGGTGCCGATCGCCACGAGGTTGATCGCGACGTTCGCCTCCATCGTCGTGTGGGCGAGGAGGAAGGTCATCAGCTCGTCGGGCTCGACCTTGCTGGTGCGCGGCTCGAACACGATGCGCACCGGGTGCTCGGCGTCTGAATCGTCGCGCTGGCTCTCGAGGAGCGCGAGGGTGGCGGCCTTGAGGCTTTGCTGGTCGGGCGTGAGCGACTTCTTGCCCGCCTTGTTCTTCGGGTTCACCAGCTCGTCGATCTCGGCCAGCACCTTCGCCGCCGACGTGCCGGGCGGCAAGTGGGTGACGGCCACGCGATACTGCCCGCGCGCGAGCTTCTCGACGCTCCAGCGGGCGCGCACGCGCACGCTTCCCCGGCCCACCTCGTAGGCGCGCTTGATCTCCTCGCGCGACGAGATGATCTGGCCGCCGCCGGGAAAGTCGGGACCCTTGATCGGACGCGTCACGGGCTTTGCGTCGTCCGCGGCCTCGAGCGTCTGCGCGCAGGCTTCGGCGACTTCCTTCAAATTGTGCGGCGGGATTTCCGTCGCCATGCCCACCGCGATGCCGGAAGCGCCGTTCAACAGCATCACCGGCAGGCGCGCGGGCAGGAGCTTCGGCTCGCGCATCGAGCCGTCGTAGTTGTCGGAGAAATCCACCGTGCCGCGGTCGAGCTCGGAGAGCAGCACGTGCTCCGCGAAGGACGTGAGTCGCACCTCGGTGTAGCGGTAGGCGGCGGGCGAATCGCCGTCGCGCGAGCCGAAGTTGCCCTGGCCGTCGATCAGCGGATAGCGCAGCGTGAAGTCCTGGGCCATGCGCACCGCGGCGTCGTACACCGCGCTGTCGCCGTGCGGATGGTACTTGCCGATGACGTCGCCCACCACGCGCGCGCTCTTCTTGTGCGGCGCATCGGAGCGGTTGCCCATCTCGCGCATGGTGAAGAGGATGCGGCGCTGCACCGGTTTCTGGCCGTCCTCCACGGAGGGGAGCGCGCGCCCCTTCACCACGCTCATCGCGTAGGCGAGGTAGGCCTGCTCGGCGAAGCGCGCGAGGCTCGGAGGCTCCGCGGAGGGCGGGCGCGGCGGCTCGGCGACGAACAGGTCGCCCGAGCGATCGTCGGACGGGGGCTTTTTCCTCTTCAAGGGAAGCGGGGCGTTGCGGAAGGGGACGTCATTCTAGCAAGGTGAGCGCAGTCGTCTCCGATGTATGATCCTTGGCTCGAGGGACATGCCCCCATGACCACGACCAAGTCCACACTTTCCTCCGCCGGCTGGCTGATAGGCGGCGGCGAGATGGGCGAGCGCATCCGTGCGCGCGACTGGTCGCGCTCGCCCCTCGGTCCGCCCGAGCGCTGGCAGCAGAGCCTGCGCACTGCCGTCGGAATGCTCCTCGCGTCAGGCGCCCAGATCGCCCTCTTCTGGGGACCCGAATTCGTCGTCCTCTACAACGATGCCTACCGGCCGGTGTTCGGCGGCAAGCACCCGAGCGCGCTCGGCCTGCCCGGGCGCGAGGCGTGGAGCGAGATCTGGGAGGAGCAGCTCGGCCCGCTGCTGCAGGGCGTGGTCGATTCGGGCGAATCGTTCGGCGCTTCGGACCTGCTCTTCATGCTCCAGCGCCACGGCTTCGCCGAGGAGACCTACTTCGACATTTCGTACGACCCGGTGCGCGACGAGGAGGGGCGCGTCGCGGGTGTGAACTGCATCGTGACCGAGACCACGGGCCGTGTCGTGAACGAGCGCCGGCTGCGCGCGCTGAGCGGCCTGGGCCGCGTCGGCATGGGCGCGCGCACCATGGCGAACGTGCTCGAGCGCGCCGGCGTGGAGCTCGCCGGGCATCCCGAGGACGTCGCCTTCGCGCTGCTCTATATGTGGGACGCGGACGCCGGCGTGGCGCGGATGTGCGCGCAGGCCGGCATCGCCACGGATCATCCGGCGGTTGCGGCAGAGATCCGTCCCGGCGCCGGGCCGTGGCCGCTGGGCCCCGACCTGTCGGCCGAAGGCGTGGTGCTGGAAGGCGCGGCGCTGCCCGCCGCGCGGCTTCCCGGCGGGCGCTGGCCCGAGCCGTGCACGCGCGTGGCGGTGATCCCCATCGCGACATCCGAGCAATCACCCGACGCGTTCATCGTCGTGGGGACCAGCCCGCGGCGCCCGCTGGACAGCGCCTATCGCGACTTCCTCCGCCTCGTGGCCTCGGGCATCGGCAGCGCGCTGGTGTCGATCAAGGCGCTGGAAGCGGAGCGCAAGCGCGTCGACGTCCCTCGCCGAGCTCGACCGCGCCAAGACCGTCTTCTTCAGCAACGTGAGCCACGAGTTCCGCACGCCGCTGACACTTCTCCTCGGCCCGCTGCGCGACGAGCTCGACCAGGGCGGGCTCCCCGAGGCGGTGGCGCAGCGCCTCGAGGTCTCTTACCGCAACGGGTTGCGCCTGCTCAAGCTCGTGAACACGCTGCTCGACTTCTCGCGCCTCGAGGCCGGGCGCATGCGGGCGCGCTTCGAGGCCACGGACCTCGCGCACTTCACGGTCGAGCTCGCGAGCAACTTCGACTCCGCCTGCCGCAAGGCGGGACTCGCGCTCACTATCGACTGCCCGCCGCTGCCGCGAGGCTCCGTTCGTCGACCGCGACATGTGGGAGAAGATCGTGTTGAACCTGCTGTCGAACGCGTTCAAGTACACGTTCGACGGCGGCATCACGGTGAGCGTGCGCGCCGAGGGCGGCCGCGCAGTGCTCACGGTGCGCGACACCGGCATCGGCATCCCGCCCGAGGCGATGCCACGCCTCTTCGAGCGCTTCCACCGCGTGGAGGCGGCACGCTCGCGCAGCCACGAGGGCTCGGGCATCGGCCTCGCGCTCGTGCACGAGCTGGTGCGCATGCACGGCGGCCAGATCCGCGCCGAGAGCCGCGTGGGCCAGGGCAGTGCCTTCGAGGTCGCCATCCCGTTCGGGCGGGCGCACCTGCCGGCGGAGCAGGTGAGCGACGCCGCGCAGGCGATGGCGCGCCGAGCCCCGGGCGCAGATGTTCGTGCAGGAGGTCCTGGGATGGATGCGCGCGCCGGGCGGGGGCGCGGCCGCCGCGGGAGCCGAGCGCCGGGCGCGAGCGCATCCTGGTCGCCGAGGACAACGCGGACATGCGCGAGTACATGGAGCGGCTGCTGGGCGAGCACTGGCAGGTCACCGCGGTGGGCGACGGCCAGGCGGCGATGCATGAGCTGCTCACCTCGCGCTTCGACCTGCTGCTCACCGACGTGATGATGCCGGTGATGGATGGCTTCGCGCTGCTCGCCGCGGTGCGCTCCGAGGAGGCGCTGCGCAACCTGCCCGTGGTGATGCTTTCGGCGCGCGCCGGCGAGGAGGCGCGCATCGAAGGCCGCCGCGCCGGCGCCGACGACTACCTGGTGAAGCCCTTCAGCGCGCGCGAGCTGGTGGCCCAGGTGCGCGCGCATCTCGCGACCTCCCAGGCGCGGCGCGCCATCGCGCGCGAGCGCGAGGTGCATGCTCGCCAACGAGCGCTCCGCGCGCATGGACGTGCAGCGGCAGTGGGACGACCTGGTGCGGCTCTTCGAGCAGGCGCCCAATCCCATGGTGGTGCTGCGCGGCCGCCAGTACACCATCGAGCTCGCGAATCCCGCGGTGAGCCGGGTGTGGGGCCGCACGATTCCGCAGGTGCTGCACAAGCCGCTCTTCGAGGCGATCCCGGAGGCCGCGGGGCAGGGGCTCGAAGCGCTTCTCGACGGGGTGATGTCCACGGGCGAGCCCTACCGGGGCCGCGCGTGGCCCGTGCGGCTCGATCGGGGGGCCGGCGAGGAGACCGTCTATTTCGATTTCCTCTATTCGCCGCTGCGCTCCCCCTCGGGACGCGTAGAAGGTATCGCCGTCATCGCGTTCGACGTGACCGAACGCGTGGCGACGCGCGCCGAGTTGGACGAGGCCCGCTAGTCCTTCCTGACTGTAGGCGCGGTCCTACGCCCGCGGGTGCGGACCCTCGGACGCCCTTGTAGGAGCCTTCCTATAGGTTTCATTGATGGGTGGCCGGTAAAGTTTCTTCGCGTCCCAACGACCGCCATCGAACAAGAAACCATGGATACAGGCTCGATTGGCCCGTTCGTCGCCGGGGTAGGTGCCTCGGCGGGCGGGCTCGAATCCCTCGAACGCTTCTTCCGCGCGATGTCGCCGCGCTCCGGCGTGGCCTTCGTGATCGTCCAGCACCTCTCGCCGGACCACAAGAGCCTCATGGAGGAGCTGTTCACGCGCTTTACCGCCATCCCGGTGCGCGAGGCGCGTCACGGCGAGCGGGTGGAGGCCGACCACATCTACCTGCTGCCGCCGGGCAAGGAGATCGAGATCGCCGACGGCTGCCTGCAGGTGACCGACCGGCCCACGGATCGCTACCTCTCCTTCCCGATCGACAAGTTCTTCATCTCGCTCGCCTCCGAATGCGAGACGCGCGCGGTCGCGGTGATCCTTTCGGGCACGGGCTCCGACGGCTCGCGCGGCATCCGCCGCATCCAGGCCGCGGGCGGGCTGGTGCTGGTGGAAGATCCCGAAGCGGCGGCCTTCGACGGCATGCCCCGCGCGGCGATCGAGGCCGGGGCCGCGGACGCGGTGCTCTCCGCCGAGGGCCTTGCGCGCGCGCTGATCGAGCACGTGACCACCGGAGAGCTCCCGCACGGCGAGGCCTCCCAGGTGGTCGAGGAAGTGATCTCGCTGATGCGCCATCGCCTGCTGGTGGACTTCGAGGAGTACAAGCGCAGCACCGTGTTCCGCCGAATGCAGCGGCGCGCGCGCCTCGCGGACCTCCCGGACCTTGGCGACTACGCACGACTCCTCGAGCGCGATCCCGGCGAGCTTACGGCGCTGCAGAACGACCTTCTCATCGGCGTCACGACCTTCTTCCGCGACCCGACCGGCTTCGACGCGGTGGGCGCGCAGCTCCACGAGCTCGCCGCGAGCAAGGTCGAGCCCGAGCGCGAGCTGCGCGCCTGGGTCGCGGGCTGCGCCACAGGCGAGGAGGCGTGCTCTATCGCCATCGCGCTGGACGAGGCGATCCGCCACGCCGGCTCGAAGCGGCCGTTCAAGGTCTTCGCGACCGACGTGCACGAGGGCGCCCTGGAGTCGGCGGGCACCGGCATCTTCGCGGCCGACCGGCTGAAAGGCCTCTCGGTCGAGCGCCTCGACACCTACTTCCGCCAGCGCGCCGACGGCAGCTTCCAGGTCACCCCAGAGATCCGCCACAAGATCGTCTTCGCCAAGCACAACCTGCTCACCGATACGCCCTTCACCAACCTCGACCTGGTGTCGTGCCGCAACCTGCTGATCTACCTCCGGCCGCAGGCGCAGCGGCGCGCGCTCGCGAGCCTCTCGTACGGGCTGCGTATCGGCGGCATGATGTTCCTCGGCTCGAGCGAGACGCCGGGCGAGCTCATGTCCTGCTTCGACACGGTGACCGAGACCGGCAAGCTCTATCGCAAGCGCGTGCATTCGCGGACCATGCACCGGCCCGAGATCCCGACGCGGGTGGCGCTGCGCTCGCGGCACGAGACTGACCGGCATAGGCCCGAGACGCGCCTCTTGCCGACCTACGACGCGCTCCTCGAGCGCTTCATGCCGCGCGCCTTCCTGCTCTCCGAGCAGCGCACGCTGCTCGACTCGTACGGCGGCGCCGACAAGCTCCTGCGCGTGCCGCCGCGGCGCCTCACGACCGACTTCCTCGACCTCGTTCCCGCGGAAGTGCGCCTGCCGCTCGCGGGAGCGCTGGCGCGCGCGATGCGCGAGCCGGGCCCCGCCACCTACTCGGTGGTCGAATGGCCCACGGAAGACGGCCCCCTGCGCTTCGCGCTCACGGCCGAGCGCCTCGCGACCAAGAACGCCGAGCCGAGTTACCTCGTCTCGCTGAAGGAGCGCGACGCGCCGGCGGCCGACGCCGCGCCTTCCGAGCTTGCCCCCAGCTCCGAGCGCCTGGTGACGCTGGAAGAGGAGCTCAGCCAGACGCGCCGCAACCTGCAATCGACCGTGGAGGAGCTGGAGGCATCCAACGAGGAGCTGCAGGCGACCAACGAGGAGATGGTCGCTTCCAACGAGGAGCTGCAGAGCGTCAACGAGGAGCTGCACAGCGTCAACGAGGAGCTGCACACCGTCAACGCCGAGCACCAGCGCAAGAACGCCGAGCTCTCGGAAGTGAACCGCGACATCGGCCACCTGCTGGAGAGCATCGACGTGGCGACCATCTACCTCGACGCCGACCTGCGCATCCGCAAGTACACGCCGCTCGCCGCCGATCTCTTCCAGCTCGAGCCGCACGACGTGGGCCGCTACCTCGCGAGCTTCAACCATCCGCTCGCCTATCCGACCTTCACGGAGGACGTGAAGCGGGTGCGCGATGGCCAGGGACGGGTGGAGCGCGAGGTGCAGAGCCGCGACGGCAAGTGGTACCTGGTGCGGCTGCTCACCTATCGCGGGGACGAGGCGATCGAGGGCGTCGTCATCACGCTCACCGACGCCACCACGCTCGCCGCGGCCAAGTCGCGCGCGCGCCAGCTCTCGGCGATCGTCGATTCGAGCGCCGACGCGATCATCTCCTTCGACCTTGACGGCCGCGTGCTCACCTGGAACTCCGCCGCCGAGCGCATCTACGGCTATCGCGCCGACGAGATGACCGGCCGCAGCATCATGGAGCTGGTGCCCGATTCAGAGCGCGACGCCATCACCGTGATGATCAGGGAGACCGCCGCGGGCGCCTCGGTCGTCAACGTGACCGCAATCCGGCGCACGAAGACCGGCGAGTTGCTGGACATCGCCAAGACCGTCTCGCCGATCCGCGACGCGGCGGGCAGCATCGTGGGCATCGCCACCATCGACCGCGACGTGCGAGCCCAGAAGGAGCTCGAGCGGCTGCTGCGCGAGAGCGAGCGCAAGTACGCCGACCTCTACGACCAGGCGCCGGACATGTACATGTCCATCGACGCGAGGAGCGGGCGCATCGCCGAGCACAACGAGACGTTCCGCCGCGTGACGGCTTACGCCGCCCAGGAAGTGTCCGCCATGCACGCGCTCGACCTCTTCATGCCGGAGGCGCAGGACGACGCGCGCGCGCTGGCTCGCCTCCATCCGCGCCGGCGAGCCGGTGAACGACCTGCTGCTGCGCATCCGCTGCAAGGACGGCACGGCGCTCGACGTGGCGCTCTCCTCGTCCGCGATGCTGGATGCCGCCGGCAACGTGCTGCTCGCCCGCGCGATACTGCGCGATGTGACCGAGCGGCGCCAGGCGGCCGCGAAGCTCGCCGAGGCAGCGTCGATGCGCGAGCAGTTCCTCGCCATGGTCTCCCACGAGCTGAGGAGCCCGCTGCACGCGATGAACGCCGCGCTGCAGATCATCGACTCGCAGCAGGCCGACGATTCACGCCGCAAGCGCTCCGAGGCCGTGGTGCGCCGCCAGACGCGCCAGATGGTGCGTCTGGTCGACGACCTCCTCGACGTCTCGCGCATCACGCACGGCAAGCTGGTGCTGGAGCGCAGCGCCGTGGACGTCGCCGACGTGGCGCGCGCGGCGGTGGAGGCGGTGGCGCCCGCATTCGGCGAGAAGGGCCTGAAGCTCCTCACCGAAGGCCTCGAGCAGGAGCTGCCGACGTTCGGCGACGAGGGACGCCTGCAGCAGGTGTTCACGAACCTCCTGCAGAACGCGCTGCGCTTCACGCCGCCGGGCAAGCGCGTGTGGGTGTCGGCACGGCGCGCGGACGGCGTGGCGGAGATCGGCGTCGTGGACGAAGGCCGCGGCATCGAGCGCGACAACCTGGGCACAATCTTCGAGATGTTCGCGCAGAGCCGCCAGGGGCTCGCGCGCACCGAGGGCGGGCTGGGCCTGGGGCTCACCATCGCCGAGCGCATCGTGGCCGCGCACGGCGGACGCATCGTGGCGGCGAGCGAGGGGCCGGGGCGCGGCGCGACGTTCACCGTGAGCGTACCGATCGACACCCGCGCGATGCGCCTGGAGAATGGCGAGGCGGGGCTGCTGGACAAGCTGCGCATCGTGATCGTCGAGGACCAGCACGACGCGCGCGAGGCGCTCGAGATGCTGCTCGACATCGAGGGGCACGAGGTGTTCTCGGCGCAGGACGGCCAGCGCGGGCTCGAGCTCATCATGGAGCACCGGCCGCAGATCGCGCTGCTCGACATCGGCCTGCCGGAGATGAACGGCTACGAGCTCGCGGCGGCCATCCGCGAGCGGCTCGGCGACACCATCCGCCTCATGGCGATGTCAGGCTACGGCCAGCCCGACGACGTGCGCCGCTCGGAGGCCGCGGGCTTCGACCGTCACCTCACCAAGCCGGTAGATCCGCGCCGGCTCGCCGCAGCCCTGCGCGACATTCCCAGCGAGCAGAACGGGTTCACCGCCGACCAGCCGTCGCATGCCGGCGGCGTGGAGGAAATGGAGCTGCGCGACTAGGGCCACCCGGCGCGGCCTGCCCCGGCTTGCTTCAGGCCGGGGGCCGGGGCCGAATTACAAATCCGCCTCGATGGTGTGGCCCTTTTCCTCCATCCACGCGCGCCGCCCGGCGGCTTCACCCTTGGCCATCAGCAGGCGGAAGATGCCCTGCGCCGCCTCGCGCTCGGCATCGGCGAGGCGCATCTCCAGCAGGCGGCGCGTATCCGGGTGCATCGTGGTCTCGCGCAACTGCTCGGGATTCATCTCGCCCAGGCCCTTGAAGCGGCCGATGTGGATCAGGGAATCCTTCACGCCCTCGTCGTGCAGCTTCTCGAGGATCTGGCTGCGCTCCACGTCGTCCAGCGCGTAGAGCCGCCGCTCGGCCTTCACCTTGCCGTGGGGCGCCACGCGGATGCTGTAGAGCGGAGCCTGCGCGATGAAGACGTGGCCGCGCTCGATCAGCCGCGGAAAGTGGCGGTAGAAGAGGGTGAGGAGCAGGGTCTGGATGTGGGCGCCGTCGACGTCGGCGTCGGCCATGATGATGACCTTGCCGTAACGCAGGCCCTCGAGCACGGTATCGGCCGCCTCGGGCGGGTGCGGGTCGATGCCCAGCGCCACGGCGATATCGTGCACCTCGGTGTTGGCGTAGAGCTCCTTGGCGTCGACCTCGAAGGTGTTGAGCACTTTGCCCTTGAGCGGCAGGATCGCCTGGTAGAGGCGGTCGCGGCCCTGCTTGGCGGAGCCGCCGGCCGAATCGCCCTCGACCAGGAAGACCTCGTTGCGGGTCATGTCCTGCGACTCGCAGTCCGTGAGCTTGCCGGGCAGCACGGCCACGCCGCTGCCGCGGCGCTTCTCGACCACCTTGCCGGCCTTCTGGCGCGCCGTGGCGGCGCTGATGGCGAGCTGCGCGATCCTCTTGCCTTCCTCGACGTTCTGGTTGAGCCACGCGTCGAGCGGATCCTTCACGCGCGAGGCGATGAGCTTCACGGCGTCGCGCGACGAGAGGCGCTCCTTGGTCTGGCCCTGGAACTGCGGGTCGAGCATGCGCGCCGAGAGCACGTAGCGCAGCGGCTTCCACGCGTCCTCGGACTGCAGGCTGACCCCGCGCGTGAGCAGCTCGTGGTGCTCGCAGAATTCCTTCACCGCTTCGTACACCGCGTTGCGCAGGCCCGCCTCGTGGGTGCCGCCGAGCGGGGTGGGAATGAGGTTCACGAACGACTCGCCCTCGCCGCCGGCCTCGGCCCATGCGATCGCCCACGATGCGCCTTCGCCCTCGGCGTACTGGGCGTCGTCGGCCCCGCAATAGGACTCGCCGGCGAAGATCGGGCTCACGTAGGCGCCGGTGGCATCCTGGATGCGCTCCTGCAGGTAGGCGCTGAGGCCGCCTGCGTATTTCCACTCGCGGCGATCCTTCTTGCCTTCCTCCTCGAGCGTGACGGTGAGGCCCGGCAGCAGCACCGCCTTCGCGCGGAGCAGCATCTCGAGGTCCGCTCGCTTGACGCGCGGGCTGTCGAAGTACTGCGGATCGGGCCAGGCGCGCACGAGCGTGCCGCTTTCCCTCGGCCCCGCCTTGCCGGCCTTCCTGAGCTTCGATGCGACGTCGCCGCCCGCGAAGGCGATCTCGTGCACGGCGCCCTCGCGCGTCACGCGCACCTCGAGGCGCTTGGACAGGGCGTTGGTGACCGAGACGCCCACGCCGTGCAGGCCGCCCGAGAAGGCGTACGCGCCGCCGCCTTTCTTGTCGAACTTGCCGCCCGCGTGCAGCTGCGTGAAGACGACCTCGACGGTCGGCGCCTTCTCGACCGGGTGCGGGCCCACCGGGATGCCGCGCCCGTCGTCCTCGACGCTCACCGAGCCGTCGGCGTGCAGCGTCACCGCGATGCGCGTCGCGTGTCCGCCCAGCGCCTCGTCGGCCGCGTTGTCGATGATCTCCTGGATGATGTGCAGCGGACTGTCGGTGCGCGTGTACATCCCCGGTCGTGCGCGCACCGGCTCCAGTCCCTTGAGGACCTTGATCGATTGCTCGTCGTATTTCGTAACCATATTATGGAGCCAGAGTCGATGGAGAGTCTGGTTCGGCGTCGTGACTCTGACCCCCGACACTCGCTCAGACTCTGACCCCGATATTCTAGCGCTACGGGAAGACGGACTGGATTGCGAAGTGCTGGAGCGACTCCTGAGCCAGACGAGCGTGGAGGGGAGCGCTGCGGCAGAGTCTCTGCCCACGCACGGCCCCGCGTCCGGTGCGGATTCGGCAGGCGCGCGGTGAATTTCCGGCAAGAAGGATGGGCCGCACGCGCCGTCGCGTTCGGAAGCGCCACGCAAAGCTGCTAAAATTGCCGTCTTTCGATCGTCGCCGGAGAGGTGGCAGAGTGGTCGAATGCGGCAGACTCGAAATCTGTTGTACGGCAACGTACCGGGGGTTCGAATCCCTCCCTCTCCGCCAAATGAAAAAAGCCGGGCCCACCACGGGCCCGGCTTTTGTTTCGGGTAGCGCCCTCAGCTCTCCTCGCCGCTGACCGGCTTGTCGTGCTTCTTCTCGATGCCGTTCACGGTCGAGCGTTGCGCCTCGTGGGAATCGACAGCGTCGTTCACGGCGCGCGGGTCGCTCATCCCCGTGCCGATCTGTGTCGCGCGTACCGCGGTGTGCGTGAGGAAAAGCAGCAACTCCTGCAATCGCGCGAGCACAGCGGGATCGCCCTTGAACTTGCTGTATGCGTCGCCGATGCGGAACATCCACGACATGATGTCGCTGCGGCTGCGAATGCTCGTGGGCCACGCATCGAGCGGAAGCGACGCCACCTCGCCGCTCGGCCATTCGGCCAGGTACGTGCGAACGAGCTCGATCACTGCAGCCTCGCTCGCCGCGTTCTTCAAGTGGGTTCGCCAACGGTGACGGACCACGCCGGGATCTCCCTTCGTCTGGATTCGCCGCACGGTTCGGGGGGATCGGGCGTGAGCGTGAAGCTAGATTATCGAAAAGGAGACAGGTTCCGGTCTGTAGGAAGAGGACTACACGAGTTGCTGCTCCGGAAATCAGGCACGCTCGTCGTCCTCGGTCGCAGGCACCAGCTCGAAGAGCGCCTGGTGCTCGACGACCAGCTCCTGCATGAGGTTCGCGCATTCGCCGCCGCAGTCGGGGGGAAAGGCGACTTCCCAGTTCGCCGCGCCGTCCTCGAGGCGGTCGACGCGAAACGGCATGGGAATGACGCATGCGGGACAGCGCTGCGATTGCCTCAGCGTGAACTCGCGATTGAGCAGCAGGTACAGCCGTGCGGGCGTGATATCGGTCCGGGTTCCCATGGTTCCTGTTCTTGATGTATGAACAGGTTGGACCGTGGGTCGGGGTGCGCGGCGGACGCCGTCATGTTGCCGCCGTCATCGAGGCGCGCTGAACTTTCGCGCGCCATGATCCTTCCGGATCAGGCGGCTTCGCCTTCCTCGTGGCGCGGCCCGATCACGCGGCGCTGCACGTCGTAGAGACGGTCGCGCCAGCGGTCGATGCGGTAGCCGTAGGCGGCCGCCTTCGATTCGGTCGCCGCGTCGTCATAGGCCACGCGGTGGAAGGCGAGCTCGCGCGACGCTCGTCGAACATCGCGAATTCGGCGCGCTTCACGCGCCGCTTGCGCGAGGCGTCCACCGAGCCCGGGTTGACGAAGTAGATGCGGTCGGGGCGCAGGCGCACGGGTCCGCCGGCCGGAAGCTCGCTCACGCGCGCTCGCCGTCGACCTCGAAGACGCGCTGCTCGTGCGTGTGGCCGAAGAAGCAGACGCGCGCGGCGGGAAAGTCCGCGCGCAGCAGCCCCGCGTTCTGGGCGATGTGGCGCGGCTGGGTCATGTACTGCTGCACGTCGCGCACGCCGCCGTGGGTGAGCAGATACGTCGTCGAGCGCGATATGCGAAGGCAGTGCCCGGAGGTAGGCCGCGGTGTCGGGGGCGAGCGCGCGCCGCGTGCGCTTGAGCGAATGCATCGCCTTGTTGGAGCAGCGCTCGAAGCCGAGCGAGCCCGGTGCCGATGAGGTCGTGGTTGCCGGCGATGCAGCGCGCTCCGCGCCCGCGCAGCATCGCCACGCACTCGTCGGGTCGGCGTTGTAGCCCACGAGGTCGCCCACGCAGAGCAGGTCGTCGACGCCGAGGCCTCGAGCCGCTCGAGCGCGGCCGCGAGCGCCTCGACGGTTGCCGTGGATGTCGCCTAGGATGCCGTAGAGCGCCATTGCCGCACCCTGCGAGAGGAGCGCGCCGGGGCCGCGGACTCGCGCGCCGCGTGCAAGCGCCGCGACCAGAAGCGAAGCCACGGGCCGGGGTCGCTCCACGCGAAGAGGTTGTAGACGTTGCGCGAGAAGAGCGATGGACGCGAGCCAGCCGCGAGGCGCCAGAGCGAACCTCGCGCGCGCAGCGCGCGGAAGGCCCGCGCGTCGTGCTCGAGCGAGAGCCAGCGCGTATCGTGGACGCGCGACGGCATGCGGCGCTGGCGTCGCCGAGCAGGAGCCACGCGTAGGCCACCGCCAGGAGGTTCAGCGCCGTTTGCCGCGCCCAGGTAGTGCCAGAGGTTGTAGCGCGCGTTGATCTCGAGCAGGTACCAGCGGCCGGTCGCGCGAGTCGCGCTTGAAGTCCATCTTGAAGACGCCTTTCAGCGGCAGCGCGCGGCGATGCGCGCGCCCAGCGCGACGAGCCCGTCGTCGTGCGCGAGCTCGATGAAGGCGCTCTCGCCGGTGCGGCGGCGGATCGGTGCGGATCTTGCGGCCGATGAAGGACGCGAGCAGGCGCGCCGTCTCGTCGGCGAACCGCGTGGTAGGACCAGAGCACGTCGTCGTCGCCGGGAATGTATTCCTGGAATCGTGAGCTGGTCGCGAAGAGCGCCACGCCCGGCATCGGCGCGCGCCGCTTGGCGCCGGTTCGCATAGACGAGCGCCTTCGAGTCGCCGCCGAAGACGCGCTTCTTGCAGCGGCGAGTCGTGCCAGTCGCGCTTCACGCCGAGGGCTTCACCAGCACCTCGCGCGTGCGCTGCGAGCGTGCCGGGGCCATCGCCGTCCCACGCGAGCTCGAACGCGGCACCGGCAGGCCGCGCGCCTCGGCCAGCGCCTGGAAGCGGTCCTTCTCGAGGAGCGCATCGGCGACTCGGCGTCGGTCAGCATCACCAGGAACGGAAGTGGCCCTCGAGGCGCTCGCGGTGGGCGTAGATCAGCTCCAGCGCATCGTCGCTGCCGTACATCAGCGGCACGGGCTGTTCCGCTGCTCCGCGCGCAAGCCGCTCGCCCATGCGCGGCGAGCTCGCGGCGACCGCCTGCGGACGGTCGACGCCGGGAAGCACATGTGCGAGACGCAATAGCGCGACGCGAAGGCCGGCTCGTCGGGATCGGCCGTGGCGACGACCGCCGGAATGCCGGCCAGCCCGAGGCGTGCGGACCAGGTTGACGCCGCCCAGCAGCAGCGACGGGCACGCGCTGCGGGGGCAGCGGGAGCGGGAATTCTGCGGAAGTAGCCATGGGATGACGCGCGGTCGTAGGAGCCATCCACACTGTAGGACGGGCGGAATACGCGGCCGTGGCGCTGCAAAGCCAAGGCCTGCTCCATCCGGACTAGCTCGGCGCAGCGCGGGCCCGAAAGAATGGGTTACGTAGGCTGGCACCCATCGAATCCAATCGGAGTGCGCCCCATGCTCGTCGCGATCCACCAGCCTAATTTCCTGCCGTGGTTGGGGTATTTCGACCGCATGGTCAATGCCGACCTCTTCGTGCTGCTGGACCACGTGCAGTTCGAGCGCCGCAACTACCAGAATCGCGCCCAGATCCGCCTCGAGGACGAGGCGCGCTGGCTCACGGTGCCGGTGGTGCAGCTCTCGCAGAAGGAGCGCATCGTCGAGAAGCGCGTCGACAATCCCGAAGGCGACGGCCCGCGCTGGTGGGGACCGAACAGCTTCCAGACGCTGCGCTACGCCTACCGCAAGGCGCCGCACTTCGAGCTCTACGCGCCGCGCCTGCGCGAGATCCTCGAGACCCGCTGGGAGAAGCTCGTCGACCTGAACATCGCCACGCTCGAATTCGTCCGCGACGCGCTCGAGATCCGCACGCCCATGGTCCGCAGCTCCACGCTGACGGTGCGAGGGCCAGCGCTCGGAGCTGCTGCTCGACATCTGCCGGCAAGTGGGCGGCTCGGCCTTCCTGGGCGGAATGGGCGGCTCGCGCACGTATCTCGACAACGAGGCGTTCGCCGCCGCGAACATGGGCGTCGTGTGGCAGGAATTCCACCATCCACAGTATCCGCAGTGCGGCACGGCGCCGTTCATCAAGGGCCTCTCGGCGCTGGACGTGCTCTTCAACTGCGGCCCGGCGGCCCGCGAGCTCGTGTGGCAGCCGAAGGTGGAGCGCGATGAGCTCCTTGCAGCCTGAGCACGCCGCGCGCTGGTATGAGGACAAGGTCCGGCGCTATGGCTTCGACCACCGCGGGCTGGGCTTCCGCAACCGCTCTTCGCAGGAGAAGCGCTTCGAGGCGCTGCTCGCGCTCGGCGACTTCCACGGCCGCCGCATCCTCGACGTGGGCTGCGGCTTCGGCGACTTCCTCGCCTACCTGGTCGAGCGCGACATCCACCCTCTATATACGGGGCTCGACGTGTGCGAGCCGATGATCGAGCGCTGCCAGGAGCGTTTTCCGGCCGGCGCCGGGCGCTTCCTCGCCGGCGACGTGCTCGACCACGAGGTCGACCAGTCGTACGACTACGTGGTGGCGAGCGGCCTCTTCGGCCTCGACTCGCCGGGAGCGCGCGAGCGCATCCCGCCGAGCCTCGCGCGCATGTTCGGCTGGTCGCACGCATCGGCCTCGCGGTGAATTTCCTCTCGGCGCGCTACGCGAGCCAGGTGGACGACCGCATCTACGTCGAGCCCGGCAAGGCGCTCGAGGCCGCCCTCGAGCTCACGCCCGCGGTGCGCGTCGACCACAACTATCTTCCCAACGATTTCACGCTGCACCTTTACCAGACGCCGTCCTGGAACGGCGAGCCTGCGAGGAAGCCATGAAGAGGGCCTGCGAGACCGAGGTGCGCCCGGCGCGCGATTCGTTCGCCAACCGCTACTCCGGCAAGACCGTGGTCGCGATCGGTGCGCATCCCGACGATCTCGAGATCGGCATCGGCGGCACGCTCGCCAAGCTGCGGCGCACCGGCACCCACGTGGTGATGGTGGTCGCCTCCATACCCAAGGACTACGAGGTGCGCATGTTCGAGGCCAAGCGCGGCGCCGAGATCCTCGGCTGCGAGCTGAAGGTGCTGCTCGACGGCGGCCCGCAGCGCCTCGAAGACGTGAAGACCTGCGATCTGGTGGGCCTGCTCGACGGCGTGGTCCGCGAATACAAGCCCGCGGCGGTGCTCACGCACAGCAAGGCCGACTTCCACAACGACCACCTGCTCATCTACAACGCGTGCCTGCCCACCCAGCGGCTGGCCCAGTTCGACTTCTTCTCCTACCACCCGACCAACTGCCGCCCGGTGCCGATTGCCTTCCACCCCACCGCGTACGTGGACGTGAGCGACACCATCGACGCCAAGATGCACGCCATCACGGCGCACGCGAGCCAGTTCGGCGGCCGCGGCCTCGATACCGAGATGTACCGCGAGTTCGCCCACGTCCAGGGCCGCATGATCGGCGTGCCCTACGCCGAGGGGCTGGACGTGATGCGGATGCTGCTCGCGTAAGCGTCACCCGGGCGTAGGCCGGGGCCCAATTCCCGCCGCCCGACGGCCATTCCCTGCCGCGTATCGGCAACCCTTTCTCCCCGAAGGGGTGCGGACGGTATCATTACCGCCGCCATGCACTTCGCCCCCGCCCACCGCACCCCGCGCCACGCGCGCGGCTTCACGCTCGTCGAGATCGTGGTGGTGCTGTTCATCCTCGGCATCGTGATCACCATGGCGGTCGCCATCACCAACGCGCTGACCTCCTCGCAGCGCCTCTCCATCACCACCACCCGGCTCGCCGCCATCGACACCGCGATGGTGCAGTACGTGATGCAGCAGAAGCGGCTGCCTTGCCCGCGGACGGCAGCCTCGATTCGAGCAACGCTGGCGCCGGGCTGGAGGTGCTGCCCACCGCCACCGGCTGCTCGACCAACGAGGCGAACGGCGTCGTGCCGTGGCGCGCGCTCGGCCTCGCCGAGACCGACATCACCGACGGATGGAACCGGCGCATGACCTATCGCATCGATCCCACGCTCGCCAAGGCGAGCGCGCTCGACATGTCCTGGTGTGATCCCGCCGGTACCGGTCCATTAGTCCCCGCAGTCGGCGGGGTGTGCAATAACACGACGGGCGCAACCGCGTGCACTTCGGCGGCGCTGCCTCAATGCACGCCACCCTCGACATATCTCAACGGCAAGGGTCTCAAGATCAGGAACGTCGGGGGCGCTGTGGTCATGGACCCGTCGAACGCGCCATACACGGGCGCGGCCTATGTGGTCATCAGCGCCGGATTCGACCGGGCGGCGGCGCGTACACGAGCGCCGGCGCGGTTGTTACGAGCACCATGGGACGAAGGTACCCAGGAAAAGCAGAATTACGCCAGACCGCGGCTACACCGCCGGCTACCTCCTACTACGTTGATGACTCCATCGCCGATGGAGCCAGCACGGCGCATTTCGACGACATCCTCTCGCGCCCAGCCTTGCTCACCGTGATCAACAAGGCGGCTCTGGGCCCGCGCTCGCACTGATGCGCGCGCAACGCGGTGCTGGCGGCCTCTTCATTCTCATCATCATCTCGCTGGTGATGATCGCGGTGCTGGCGCTCGGCGTCTTTCTGCGCATGAAGACCAACGTCGATGAGGCCACGCAGACCACGGCGAGCCTGAACGCTGCGAGCGCTGCCCTCGAGCAATATCGCGGCGCGCAGCGGGACGGCTTGCCATGCCCGGCGGAACCCAGGCCTGGACACGGGGATCGAAGCGCCAGATACGGCGTCTCGACATGCCTGTTTCGACGAACCAGGTCGGCGGGCACGATCCCCTGGACAACGATCGGGCTGCTCACATGACGACTCCTCGACAGGTGGGGCTGGAAGATCTCCTATCGGGTCTACACGGGCAACACCGCGGAAGCCTCGTCTATCCAACGACGGCCGGGGCGTCCACGACTGCGACCGGCGGCGCCAGCATGGTGAATTGCGACACCGACAACGACACCAACCCGGTCCCGCCGGTGGGCGTCGACCTGAACGGCCTCTGTCGCACGGACCACGCGACCACGCAGGCCCAGTTCCTCACGGGGAAGGGCCTGGCGGTAACCGATTTTGGGACGGCTACAACGGCGCGGCATACGTTCTGATCAGCCACGGTCCGACCGGCCTCGGCGCCTATACCTCGATCGGAATACAGAAGGACCAGCCCAAGTCCCAGGACGAGAAGAACAATGCGGGCACGGGGCCATACACTGCTCGAGGCCGCTTCGTCCCCGGAGGTGCCGGCGGACTCCAATGCCCATTTCGACGACATTCTCCTGTATCGAACGATAAGCGACCTCGCCACGAGGACCCACCTGACCGCGCGGCCGTGGGGCGCGCTGGTCGGGCCTGGCATCCATCAAGTTCGATACACCGACGCTCACGCAAGCCCTCGGCGCCGCGCCCGCCCACGGCAGCAGCCTCGCAACGACCCTGAATATGTCCGGAGCGCAGGTCACTTCCACGTCTTCGAGCGTCTCCTTCGACGTCGTGGGCGGCGTGGAAGGGATCGGCGTGTCGGGCGGCGGATCGACCGCGATCCAGAAGGGGGAGAGCCTCCGGGTGGACCTGCAGACGCCCGCGGCCGAGCTGGGTATCACGTTGAACAATGCCGGTTCCTTCTTCGGAGCGCAGATTCAATTCTTTCGAAACGGCAGCGTGGTCGACACCCTGGCGGCCGTTTCATGCCATTCGCCCGCGGTGAGCACCCTCAACAGCTTCACGTTCACGCCGAGCGCGACGTTCGACCGGTTCGTGGTCTCGAATCCCGTCAACAACACGTTCTTCCTTCTCTCCGAGTTCCACACCTGCGCCGCCGGCCAGTCGAGCTGCGTGACCTCGCTCGATACCCCGACCACCCATTGCCCATAGCGCGACTGTTGCAACCGTAAGAGCGACAACGCCGGGGTTGTGACTTGCGGCATTCGGCCGCCGGCCTGGTGACCGTATCCTCGGGGCACTCCAATAACAAGCGGCGCCGCCAGGCAACAGGCCCCGCGTTCCAATGCCTTTCTCCGGTTCCGGCTGGTCCGCGACGCCGATGATGCGGATCGTGCGGGTCGCGATCATCGTCGTCACCGTCGCGCTCTTCGTCGATTCGACACTCAACGCGCTGCTCGACCGGCGTGACATCGCCGTGCTGCTGGCGCTCGCCACGCCCCTCGGGATCTCCGCCTGGGGATTCGCGCGGGCCGGGCACCACGAGGCGGCGATGATGCTGCTGTCCTGCGTGCTGGTCACCGTGGTCACGCTGATCCTGGTGCTGAGCCCGCTGGGCGTGCGCGACGTCGCCATCACCGCCTACGGTGGCATCGTGATGGTGGCCGCACTCCTGCTCACGCGGCGCAATTTCTACGCCATCGCCGTGCTCACGCTGGCGGCCGCGGGCGCCGCATTCACCCTCGACATCACCGGCCACACCCACAGCGAAGTGACGCGCCACTCGAGCTGGGCGCAGTTCGCCGGGTTCCTGCTCGTGACCGGCGCCTTCGCGGTCATCGGCCGCGTCGCTTCCGAGGTGCTCTTCGGCAGCCTTGGCGCGGCGCGCGTCGCGGCGGCCGGGGATGTGCTCACCGGATTCGCCAACCGCGCCGGTTTCCTCGCGCAGGCCGCAACACTCCTCGCCGCCCAGCGCGGCAAGCCCGGTTCCACGCCGCTGATCCTTGCCGACATCGACGGCTTCCGCCGGTTGCGGGTCGTAGGGGGCTATGCCGCGGCCGATCGCGCGGTGCTGGAAGTGGCCCGGCGCATCGCCACGGTCGTGGGACAGCACCTGGTGGCGCGGATCGCCGAAGACGAGTTTGCGGTCCTGGCCGTGGGCCTGGCCGACGAGGCCGCGGTCGAAGTGCTGGCGCGCGAGCTGCACGCCACGCTCGCCTTCGATTTGTCCGGCGCGGCTGTGCGCTGCGCCGTGGGATACGCCCGCTTTCCGCGCGACGGCGACCGGGTCGAAACGCTCCTCCTCGCCGCCGAAAGCTCGCTGCTCTCCGCCAAGGGCGAGCAGGGCGGCGCGCGCCTCGCCGGACCCGCCGATCGCATCTAGGCGGTCCCTTCATTGCAATTGAAAGACCGCGGTAACGGCGCGGCCCGTACACGGGCCCGCCGATTGCAATTGAAAGGCCCCCACGGGGGATTGGTGATGTGGTTCATACGGTTGGATGCGCCTGCAACCATATTCTCGAACCCAGCACAACGAGTTGTTCAACAACGATTTTTCGATAACGGGGTGACGACGATGAAGACGATGTTGCGGGCGATCGCGCTCGCCATGGCCTGCACGGCCATGCAGGCCACTTTCGCGCAATCGAGCGCCGTGGAAACGCGCCTGGAGGCCCGCAAGGTCGAGCGCGCCGCCGACGGCAAGGAAACGCTCGGCGATGCCCAGGCCGCGCGCCCCGGCGACGTGATCGAGTACACGGCGAGCTACCGCAACACGGGCAAGCAGCCGGTGCGCAACCTCGAAGCGACGCTGCCCATCCCCGCCAGCACCGAGTACCTCGCCGACACCGTGCAGCCGCCGCAGGCCAAGGCCAGCGTCGATGCCCACGCGTTTGGCGCGCTGCCGCTCACGCGCCACGTGGTGCGCAACGGCAAGCCGGTCGAGGAAGCGGTGCCGCTGCGCGACTACCGCTACCTGCGCTGGTACCCGGGCGAGCTCGCGCCGGGCGCGTCGGTGAGCTTCAGCGCGCGCGTGCGCGTCATCGCGGATTCCGGACCCGGCGAAACCGGGCGGGGCGCCGTCAAATGAGCCCCTCTTTCGCAGATCCGAATCGGCCTTGCGCCGATTCGTCGTTTATCGCAGGCAACCAGCAGGCAGTGAATCAACAAAGGGAGATCCAAATGAAAACGAACACGCAGTCCGGGGCCATTGGCGAGTTCCTTCGCCAGGGGACCTACGCGCTGCTCGTCGTCCTTGCCGTCGCGCTGTATGCGCTCGGCATGGGAACCGCGCACGCGGCGCCGGCCGCCGGAACCGTGATCGGCAACCAGGCCAGCGCGACGTACAACGACGCGGGCGGCTCGCCGCGCACGGCGACGTCGAACCTGGTTACCACCACGGTCTCGCAGGTGAAGGCCTTCCTGCTGGCCGCCAACGGTGCGCGCACCGCAGCGCCGGGCCAGACGGTCTACTACCCGCACACCATCACCAACAACGGTAACGGCACCGACACCTACACGCTGAACGCGCCGGTCTCGAGCAACTTCGCCGGGGCCGCCGCGCCGCACGGCTCGCTCGCGTACTACATCGACGCGAACGGTGACGGCGTGCCGGACAACGCGAACCCGATCACGACCTCGGGTCCGATCGCCGCGGGCGGTGTCTTCCGCTTCGTGGTGGCGGGCACGGTGCCGGGAGCGGCCGCGTCGGGCAACACCGCCGACATCACGGTCTCCGTGTCCGACACGACGCCGAGCACCAGCACCAACACCGACACCACGACGGTCGCGAACTCCGTGATCAGCGTGACCAAGGGGTTGTCGGCGACGAGCGGCGCCTCTCCGGCCGGTCCGATCACGGTGACCCTGTCGTACACCAACTCGGGCACCGCGACGGCTACCAACGTGCAGATCACTGACACGCTGCCCGCCGGCATGACGTACGTGCTGACCTCGGGCCGCTGGAGCGTTTCGGGAGCGACCACGCTCACGGACGCCGCCGACGGCATCGAGCAGGCCGGCACGTTCCCGCCCGGCATCGACTACAGCTGGAACGGCAGCAAGGTGACGGCGATCATCCCGTCGGTCGCCGCGGGCGTTTCGGGCACGGTGAGCTTCTCCGTGAACATCGCCTCGGGCCTCACCCCGCAGACGATCACCAACACCGCGAGCTACCAGACCGCAACACAGCTCACGCCGGCCACCACCAACCCGGCGGCGTACACGGTGCTGCAAACCGCGAGCGTGGTTGCGAACGGCTCGGCGACCTCGTCGGTGGACCTCACCAACGAGCCGGTGACCATCGCCTCGGCGGCGGCGGGCTCGACCTTCACGTTCAACAACTTCATCTGGAACACCGGCAACGGGACGGACACGTTCGACATCACCATCACGGCGAACAACTTCCCGGCCGGCAGCACCGTGACCCTGCTGCAGCAGGACGGCGTCACGTCCCTCATCAACAGCGCCGGCTCCGCCGCGCCCGACACGGGTCCGATCCCCGGTCGCGGCCAGGCGTGTAACGCGCCGTTCGTGAGCGACGGCACGTTCTGCGGCTACAAGGTCGTGGCCCGCGTGACGCTGCCCTCCAGCGCCAGCGGCGGTCCGTACACCATCACGAAGCACGCGGTCTCGGTGTTCAACACCGGCGCGTCCAACGACGTGAGCGACACGCTCACCATCGTGGCGACCAATACGGTCGACGTCACCAACGACGCGCGCAGCGATTCCACGCCTGCGGGGGGTGCCAACGCGGGCAACGCGGCGACGACGGGCTTCGGCAGCACGACCACCACGATCGTGTCGACGAACACGCTGGCGCCCAGCACGTCGGGCGCCACGCCGTCGCGCTTCAAGGTGGTCGTGAACAACACCGGCTTCGTCTCGGACAGCTTCAACCTGTCCGAGGTGTTCGCGGCGACGACGGCGGCCGGAGTCACGGCCCCGACGCTGCCCGCGGGCTGGTCGGTGGTGTTCCGCTCCGACGGCGGCGCCGGCAACTGCAGCACGGTGGGCGGCACGGTGACCAACACGGGGGCCCTCGCCGCCGGCGCGAACAAGCAGTTCTGCGCCGAGGTGACCGTCCCGGCCACCACCAGCGGCCAGGCGATCCCGGGCAACTACGACTTCGACCTCGCGTCCACCTCCGCCACCAACGGGGCGGTGACCGATTCGATGCGCGTGCGGGTGGTCATCACGGTGGCACGCAACATCACCATCACGCCCAACAACACGCAGCAGACGTTCCCGGGCGGCTCGGTGTCGTACTCGCACACCATCACCAACAGCGGCAACGCGCCGGATACGGCGAGCTTCGTCGCCGGATGCATGTCCGACAGCCGCTCGGCGCAGGGCTGGACGTCCACCGCGTACATCGACGCGAATGGCAACGGCACCCTCGAGGTGGGCACGGACACACTGATCGCGTGCGGCTCGACCACGCTCCCGTTGAACGTGGGTGAATCGCGCACGGTGTTCGTGCGCGTGTTCGCCCCGGGCTCCGCGACGGGCGCCGATCCGGCGAACGTGACGACGATCACCGCCACCTTCGGTCCCTCGACCACGAATGCCACGGACTCCACCTCGGTGACCGACGGCCTCGTGCTCACGAAGGACCAGGTCGCGGTGAGCTGCGCGGTTGCGGGCCCGCATGCGGGCTACAGCCCCGCGGCGATCCCCGCCGGTCCCGCCACGGCGCCCGGGCAGTGCATCGCCTACCGCATCACGGGCACCAACTCGACGGCCGGCACCATCACCAACGTCGTGATCAGCGACATCGTCCCCGCCAACACGAAGATGAAGTTCTCGTGCAGCGGCAACGGCGCATCGACGCCGACGGTGACGGTGGGCTCGATCGCGGCCGGCTCCGCGGCCGACGGTGCCGTGGGTACGGTCAACGCGAACGTGGGTCCGCTCACGTCGACGCAATCGGCGGTCCTCTACTTCTGCGTGAGGATCGATCCGTGACAACAGTGTCACTCCGCCCGGACTGCCAGAAGGGGTTGATGGCGTCCGGGTGATTCGCAGGGGGCGGACCCATGAGGGCCGCCTCCCCTTTTTCGATGGACCTTCCCCCGAGGGGCCATCGACAAGGGAGTGCAAAACACAAAGATGCGGTACACGGGTGACATCGTGAGCGGGACGGGCAGGGCGGGGCGCATCGCGCGCGCGATCGCCGCGTGCGCGCTCGCGCTCGGGCTCGCCGCCGCGCACGCCGCGCCGCCCGCCGGCACCCTGATCCCGAACCAGGCGAACGCCATCGCGCGCGTCGGCACTGCCACGCAGAGCGCGTCCTCGAACACTGTCGCGGCAACCGTGGGCAACCCGCTGCCGCCCACCAATCCGCCGCCCGTCACCAGCTTCACCGCCACGCTCGACCAGAGCCGCGCCGTGAATGCCGCGCCTGGCGCCACCGTATACATTCCCCACGTGCTCACCAATACCGGTGGCACGGCCGACACCTACACGCTCTCGATCGCCGATGCGGGCCTGCAATTTCAGCTGGGGTCGCTCGCGCTTTTCGCCGATGCCGATGGCGACGGCAAGCCCGACAGCCAGGCTCCGATCGCGGCCCCCATCTCGCTCGCGCCCGGCCAGGCGTTTCACTTCGTCGCGCGCCTGGTCGTGCCGGGCAACGCGCCGGCGCGCCGGGACGGCGCCGCGAACGTGAATGCCGCGAGCACGGGCGGTGCGAAGATCGCCGCCAATCGCGACACGGTCGAGGTCCTGGAGTTCGGCAACACGGATTGCGGCGCCGTGGAGAAGACGCTCTCGCGCAGCAGCGGCCCCTCGCCGGGAGGCCCGGTCACGGTCACGCTTTCGTACCAGTCGTGCAGCAGCGCCCGCTCGAAGCTCGTGATGACGGACATCCTGCCGGCGGGCATGAAATACGTGCCGGGAAGCGGACGCTGGATCGGCACCGGTGCCACACCGCTCACCGATGGTGTCGTCGGCGACGACCGCCAGGGCGCCGGCAGCGCGCAGGTGGCCTACGACTTCGACGTCTCCACGCACGGCGCGGTGACCGCGACGGTGTTCGCGATCCCGGCGCAGACCGGCGGGTACGTGAAGTTCGACGTCGCGATCGACTCGGGCCTCGCGATCGGCGCCACGGTCTCCAACACCGCTGCCTACGTCTTCTACAACACGAACGGCGCCTACCTCGGCCAGCAATTCACCAACAACGCCGACTACACCGTCACCGGCACCGTGGACCTCACGCTCACCGGCGACCACCTCCCGACCGCCAAGCCGGGCGCCGCCGCGTCGTTCACCAACGTGCTCACCAACCGCGGCAGCGCGGTGGAGACCTTCGACATCACCTTCGGCGGCAGCACCTTCCCGGCCGGCACCACGTTCGCGCTCTACAGGGCGGACGGCACGACGCCGCTCACCGACACGGACGGCGACGGCATCGTCGACAGCGGCCCGCTCGCCCCCGGCGCGAGCTTCACGATCGTGCTGAAGGCGCAGATCCCGGCCACCGCCGCGCCGGGCGCCTACAAGGTCACCAAGACCGCACGCGCCGCCTCGTCGCCCGCGCGCAGCGCCTCGGCCGACGACGCGGTGGACGCGATCGAGCTCAAGTGCGCGCTCGACCTCGACCGCGAGAACCAGTCGCTCATCGGCCGCGGCCAGCACGCGACCTACCCGCACTACCTCACCAACCGCGGCAATTGCACCGAGAACGTGCAGGCCGCGCTCGACTATCTCACCGACAGCCGCAAGGCGACGGGCTGGACCTCGGCGGCCTACGTCGACGGCGACACGGCTGTCAACGGTTCCATGCCGGGCGCGGTCGATGCCGCCGATGTCCGCATCCAGCGCGGCTGGACCGCGACACTCGCGCCCGGCCAGGCCATGCGCCTGCTGGTCGACGTGCTCGCGCCGGACGCGGTGAAGTCCGCACCGGCCGTCGGCGCGAAGAAGATCGTCGACACCGACGTCACCACGCTCGTGATCACCGCGAGCGGCACCGGCACGCTCACCGCGCGCGACACCACGCTGCTCGACGACAGCGACGTGCCGCAGCAGCCGAGCGACGCGGTGCGCAACTTCACCGACGGCAACTACGGCACGCCGACCATCTGGGGCGTGGTGGGCGGCAACCTCTGGCTGCGTGCCGACGCGCCGTCCTGCAACGCCGATCCCGCGGCGGTCGAGCGCCACACCATCACCATCACCGGCCCCAACGGCGACCGCGAGGAAGTGGTCGCGGTCGAGACCGGCCCGAACACGGGCATCTTCGTGGCGCCCGCCATCGCCGCGCGCAACCCGCCGGCCGTCGCGGGCGACGGCACGGTGGAGGGCACCCCCGGCACCACGTTCGACATCGAGGTCCTCGGCTGCTCGCGCCGCATCGAGAACGTCGTGACGCTGATGGCGCCGGGCAGCGTCGTGTTCGACAGCGCCACCAACGCGCCGGTGGCGGGCGCGATCGTGACGCTGGTGCAGGCCTCGGGCCGGCAGTGCGGCACGACGCCGGTCGCGATAGCCGGCAACCCGATCACGACCGACGCGCAGGGCAACTACTCCTTCCCGCCGGTGGCGCAGGGCAACTACTGCCTCGCCGTGCAACCGCCCAACGGCTACCACTTCCCGTCGCAGGTGTCGTGGACGCACCTGCCCGCGGGCCACAACCTCAACGTCACCGGCCTTAACTCCGGCGGCTCGTACGGCAACCCGTTCCCGGTGGCGGTCGGCGGCCTCGTCGTCGTCGACGTGCCGGTGGACAGCGCTGCGCAGTCGGGTCTCTTCGTGCAGAAGGCCGCGTCGCGCGCCTCCGCCGAGGTGGGCGAGTTCATCGACTACACGATCCAGGTGCACAACGGCACCGGCAACGTGCTGGCGGCGGCCGACGTGGTGCTGGGCGACGACCTGCCCGCGGGCTTCGGCTACGTGGCGGGCACCGCGCGCCGCGACGGCCAGGCGCTCGCCGATCCGCCGGTGAAGGGCCCGCACCTCGCGTTCGCGATCGGCCACCTGGTGCGCGACCAGCAGGTGACCATCACCTACCGCGTGCGCCTCGGGCCGGGCTCGATGCAGGGCGACGGCACCAACCGCGCGCAGGCGACCTATACCGCCAACGGCGCCACCACCGTCTCGAACGTCGCCACGGCGCGCGTGCAGGTGACCGGCGGCGTCTTCAGCGACCAGGGCTTCATCCTCGGCAAGGTCTTCCTCGACTGCAACGCGAACGGCGAGCAGGACCACGGCGAGATGGGCGTGGCGGGCGTGCGCATCCTGATCGAGGACGGCACCTACGTCATCACCGACGGCGCAGGGCCAGTTCAGCTTCTACGGCCTCGACAACCGCACGCACGTAGTGAAGGCCGACCGCACCACGCTGCCCGCGGGCGGCAAGCTCGTGCCGATCAGCTTCCGCAACCTGGGCGACGGCGGCAGCCGCATCGTCGACCTCAAGGCGGGCCAGATGGCGCGCGCCGACTTCGCCCTCGGCGGCTGCGACGAGGCGCTGGTCGCGGAAGTGAAGGCGCGCGCGAAAGCGGCGGCGCACGACGGCGAGCTCGCCGCCCTCGCGGGCACGCAGCTTGCGACGATTCCCACCGTCATCACCGACGTGAAGGCGCTGCCGGCGAGCGGCATCGTGACGGCGCCCACGCCCAACGGGCTCCCCGGTGCGCCCACCTCCGTCGTGCCCGGCGCGCAGGCCGCCCCCTCGTCGTCTTCCACGCCGTTCACGCAGCTGGCGCCCACGCTCTCCGCCGCGCGCCCCAGCCCCGCGCCGAAGCTCCCGATTCCCGATCACGCCGCCGCGCTGGAGCCGCTCGAGAAACTGGTTCCCGATTTCGACCGCACGCTCGCCTTCGTCGGCGTCGCCGACGGCGACACGCTGCCCTACGCGCAGGCGACCCTCCGCGTGAAAGGCACTTCGGGCAGCACGTTCCGCCTCACGGTGAACGGCGCCGAGGTGAGCGAGAAGCACGTCGGCAAGCGCGCCACCCTCGCCGACAAGCAGGTGCAGGCGTGGGAGTACATCGGCGTCGACCTCAGGGCCGGCGACAACGTGCTCGAGCTGGCGCAGGTCGACCAGTTCGGCAACGCGCGCGGCGCCGTGAAGATCCATGTGGTGGCACCGGGCGAGCTCGCGAAGATCGCCATCGAGCTGCCCGCGGGCGGTGGTATCGCGGACGGCAAGACGCCCACCAAAGTGGTCGTGAAGCTCTCCGACGCGCACGGCGTGCCGGTGGCCTCGCGCACCCCGGTGACCCTCGACGCCTCGCGCGGCAAGTGGATGGTGGACGACCTCGACCCCCAGGAGCCGGGTACGCAGGTGTTCGTCGAGGGCGGGCGCGGCGAGTTCGCGATCATGCCGCCGATCGAGCCGGGCGAGAGCCAGGTCAGCGCGAAGACCGGCACGCTCAAGGCGCGAGGCGCGCCTGGACTTCCTCCCGGAGCTGCGCAACCTCGTCGCCACCGGCGTGATCGAGGGCATCGTCAACATGCACAACATGAAGGCCGGCGCGATCCAGCCGGCGCGCGCCTCCGACGGCTTCGAGCAGGAGCTGCGCCAGCTCTCCCGCGAGTGGAACGACGGCAAGACCGCAGGCCGGCGCCCGCGCGGCCTTCTACCTCAAGGGCAAGATCAAGGGCGACTACCTCCTCACCGCCGCCTACGACAGCGACAAGGACACGCAGGAGCGGCTCTTCCGCGACATCCAGCCCGACGAGTTCTACCCGGTGTACGGCGACTCGGGCCAGCGCGGCTACGACGCCCAGTCCACCAGCAAGCTCTACGTGCGCGTCGACCACAACCGCTCCTACCTGCTGTGGGGCGACTTCACGACCAACGCGACCTCGGAAGTGCGCAAGCTCACCAACTACAGCCGCTCGCTCACCGGCGTGAAGGAGCACTTCGAGAATTCGCGCGTCTCGGTGAACGCGTTCGCGAGCCGCGACACCACGCGCCAGGTGATCGAGGAGCTGCGGGCCAACGGCACCTCGGGCCCGTTCCAGCTCTCCACGCAGGGCGCGCTGGTGAACAGCGAGAAGGTCGAGATCCTGACGCGCGACCGCAACCAGCCCGCGCTGATCCTCTCCACCGTCGCCGAGACCCGCTTCACCGACTACGAGATCGAGACGCTCACCGGCCGCATCCTCTTCAAGGCGCCGGTGCCCTCGGTCGACAAGGACTTGAATCCGGTCTCCATCCGCGTCACCTACGAGGTCGACCAGGGCGGCGGCGAGTTCTGGGTGGTGGGCGTGGACGGCCAGGTGAAGGTCACCGACCGCGTCGAGGTGGGCGGCGTGTTCGTGAAGGACCAGAACCCCCTCGCGCCCTTCACCCTCGGCGGCGCCAACCTCGCCATCAAGGTGGGCGAGGGGACCTACATCATCAGCGAGGCGGCACGCACCGTTTCGGGCCTGGACGACGAGAAGGGCAACGCCGGGCGCATCGAGGTGAAGCACGAGGGCAAGGACTTCAAGGCCGACGTCTACACCGCGCGCACCGACAAGGAGTTCAACAACCCGGGCGCGTGGCTCTCCCAGGGCCGCAGCGAGTCCGGCGCGCGCCTCGACTACAAGCTCTCGGCCAAGACCACGTTGAAGGGCGAGGCGCTGCGCACCGAGGACGTCACCACGGGCGACGTGCGCACCGGCGCCTCGCTCTCGATCCAGCACCAGCTGCGCGAGAGCCTCACGCTCGAGCTCGGCCTGCGCTACGCCCAGGAGAAGGGCGTCGGCCTCGCCGGTGCCGCCGATCGCGGGCCAGCCCGCGCCCGAGGCGCTCCCCGACAGCGTGACGACGGTGCGCGCGCGCGTGACCGGCGCGGTGCCGGGCGTGAAGGGCGCCACCGTCTACGGCGAGGCCGAGGTGGACGTGCAGGACGCCCAGCGCAAGGTGATCGCGGCGGGCGGCGAGTACGAGCTGCCCAACAAGAGCCGCCTCTACGCGCGCCACGAGTTCATCTCGTCGATCACCGGGCCCTACGGCTTGAACCAGAACGAGCAGCAGAACACCACGGCGGTGGGCGTCGACACCGAGTACATGAAGGACGGGCGCCTCTATGCCGCAGAGCAGCATGGGAACGGGGCGCAGACCGCCGGCCGCGTGGCCGCCGCTGTGCTGCCACAAAACCGGCCCGGATGACTTCCTAAAATTTCGGTAAGGCCGCGGCCGGTAACGATTTCGCAAGCAATAAAAGTTACCAAATGGTCAATCTAACCTGGAGAATGCAACGTGAGCGATCTCAAACCCGAGCCGATCAGCGGTGAAACCGGAACCATTGGCGCCGGGGCGGGCGCTCCCGACATGTCCGCGCCGGTAACGGCGGCGGCTGAGGCCGAGTTCCCGCGGCTCGCGCCTGAACAGGAAGAGACTTCGCCCAAGGCAGACCTGCCCAAGGCCGACGCCCCCAAGATCGAGGGGGATCGAGGTCGAGGCGGTCAAGGTTGAAGCGCCCAAGGTCGAAGCGCCGAAGATCGATGCCGTCAAGCCGGAGGCGCCGCGCGCACCCGGCAAGGTGATCATCATGTCGCCCGGCGAGCGCGTTGGCGCCGGTGCGAAGGCCGATGCGGCGTCCGGCGAGGGCACCGTCCGGCAAGCGCCGGATCGCAGCGATCGCCGCCGTGGCGGCGCTGGCGACGGTAGCGGGCGCGCTGGGCGGCGCATTCGCGACCGCGACCTTCATGCATGGCGGTAGCGACGTGGCTGCGAACAACGGCTCGGCTCCGACGCAGGCCTCGCTGTCGCGGATCGACGCCGACATTCAGGCGCTGAAGACCGGGCTCGACCACGCTTCCAAGCTCGGCATGAACCAGTTCAACAAGACGACCGATCGCCTCGACAAGCTCGAGCGTGCCCAGGCCGAACCGGCCGCCAAACTCGCCAAGCTCAGCGAAGCCGTCGACAAGCTCCGTGCCGCACCTGCTCGACGCCTGTCGCGGCGGCCGCGCGGCGCGCCGCTGCCCCGCGTCGAAGGAAGTGACCGGCTCGGGGTCGCCCCCGCGCAGCAACAAGCCGCGGCGGGACCGGTTCCAAAGTCGGAAACCAAGCCGCGAAGACCGAAGTCGGCCGCCTGCCGACGCTGGAAGATTGGGTGCTGCGCGAGGTCGCCTATGGCGGCGCCCTGATCGAAGGCCGCCGCGGCAGCTACGACGTTTATGCCGGCGATGTGGTCCCGGGTCTTGGCCGGGTCGACGCCATCCGCCGCCAGGACGGCCGCTGGGTCGTCGTGACCAGCCGCGGCCTGATCGTCGCGCCGGCTAGAAGCCTTTCGGTCCGGTTGCGACGCGTTTCACCGTGACGTGAAAATAGCGGCGGTTGTCACAAGACAGCCGCCGTTTTGTTGTCTATCTCCTGAACGACCTGTTGTGGAGGCCTCTGGAATGGGGACCTCTCCGCGGTGTTTGTCAGGACATGGTTTCCTTGCGTTCCCTCCTCATCGCCCTCGCTGTCGTTCTATCGTCGCTGAACCCGGCGCGGAGCACGCCCTTGCTGGAGCGCGGCACGGCGGTCACCGATCCATCCGCCTTGAAGGAGTTCGATCGCGGTGCCTTTGGGCTCTCGCGGATGTTGTCGGCATCATCGAGCGAACCGCTCACCGATAGCGCGCTGTTCGCGCTGCCTGCCATGGCGCCGGTCCGGAAATCGCTCGACGAGGAATTCGAGCGCTACGTACAACGTCACAAGCGCGAGCTGCCGAACCAGACCATCGGCGTCGGGCCGCAGTTCGATTTCCAGCTGTTCGACCGCGACCAGCTTTATTCGTCGACGACGCGCTTTGTGCTTGCCGGAATCGTCAACCGCATGGACCGCGCTTTTGTGGCGCCCGAGAGCTGCGGCGAAATCCGCCTGATCTATCGCCTGACGCAGCCGGATGCGCCGCCGGTCGGCGATCACGGCGCCTCGGCGCGGCTGCCGATGACGCTCAACCTGGTCCTGAAAGCAAAAGCCGGTGGAAGCGCCGCGTCGCTCACCTGTGCGACCCTTGCCCGCCGTTGGCTGGACACGGCCAACTGGTCGCTCACGGGCGCGGCGCTTGCGGAAAAGCTGGCGTCGCCGGACGGGCCACTGGCCTCGATCGGGCCCGACAATATCGACCGTATCGAAACCAACCTTCAGATCGCGCACGTCACGCAATCGCCGGCCCGTGAATTCCGCACCGACTACCTTCTGAAAGTCTTCGACTACAATCCGCAGACGAAAGCGTTCGAAGAAACGACGCTGGAAGATCAGATCGATCGTGAACTCTGTTGTCGGATGAAAAACTTAAAGCGCAGTTCAAAGCGTGGTTGCTCGATCCGGCGCATTTGAGCGAATTCGATCGCGGGACGGCGCTGATCCCCAAGGAATTTCTCGCCAAGGGCGCTGTCGCGCCGACCCCGATCGGCTTCTCGGCATCGCCTTCGCAGCCGGCGTTCGGTCTCATGCAAGGCGAGGGCGATGGTGCGATCTTCTCCAAAGACGACGTCGTCACGGCACTGCAAAAGGCTGCGGCGCACGGGATCACCTTGCAGAATATCCGTTCGCTTGCCGGCTTTCAGCGCCGCCTCAACGACATCACCTGCGCCGGTTGCCATCAGACCCGCGGCATCGGCGGGTTTCATTTCCCCGGTGTCGACTGGATGGCGACCAATCCGAATAACGCCACGATCGTACCTGCCTCGCCGCATTTCTTCGGCGACCAGGTTCGCCGCCGCGAAATCCTGACCGAAATCCGCGACGGCAAGAAGATCGACTATTCCCGTGGATTCTCGGAACGGCCGCAACTGCGCGGCAGCCGCGAATTGGCCGGTACCGAATATGACGATGGCTGGGGCGCCCATTGTTACGGCTCGCGGGAGAAGGCCACCGACAACGATCCGACCTTCACGTCCTGGGGCTGTGCCAAGGGGCTTTCCTGTCAGGTGATGAGCGAAGCCTCGCGCATGGGCATGTGCTTTGTTGACAACCGGTAGAATCTTCGCTTTTGGCGCGTTTCTCTCGCCGTAGATTGACAGTAGGCTCACTAATCGTGTTTCATCGCGAAAAGCCGCAGTGAAACGCGGGGGAGGAAACATGGACGACATCCTGATTGTCGGTGGCGGCATTGGCGGCCTGACTCTGGGGCTTTCGCTGCATGCGGCCAACATTCCCTGCCGCATCTTCGAATCCACACCTGAAATCCGCGCGGTCGGTGTCGGCATCAACCTGCTGCCACATGCGACCAAGGAACTCGCGGCGCTCGGCCTCGAGGCCGATCTCGCGCGCGTTGCGATCGCGACGAAGGATTCGACCTTCTTCAACCGCTTCGGCCAGCTGATCTATCAGGAGCCGCTCGGCCGCGCCGCGGGTTACGACCACCCGCAATTCTCAATTCATCGCGGCGACCTTCAGATGGTGCTGCTCGAGGCCTTCAAGAGCCGCGTCGGCGGAAATCGCATTCTCACCAACCACCAATGTACTGGCGTCGAGCAGGACGAAGCCGGCGTCACCTTGCGTTTTGCGTCCGGTCAAAGCGTGCGGGGCCGCGCGGCGATCGCCTGCGACGGTATCAATTCGGTGATCCGGAAACAGTTTTTCCCTGATGAAGGCGAGCCGCGTTATTCCGGCGTCAACATGTGGCGCGGCGTTACGCGGTGGAAGCCGATCCTGTCGGGTGCGAGCCTGACGCGCGCAGGCTGGCTGTCGCACGGCAAGATGGTGATCTATCCGATCCGCGAAGCCGGCGCCGATGGTCTGCAACTCGTCAACTGGGTCGCCGAGATCGAAACGCCGAACTATCGCCGGCGCGACTGGAACAGAGCCGGCTCGCTCGACGATTTCATCGGTGCTTTTGCCGACTGGCATTTCGACTGGCTCGACGTCCCCGCTCTGATCCGCGCCGCTGATAGCGCGCTGGAATTTCCGATGGTCGACCAGGACCCGCTGCCGCGCTGGAGTTTTGGCCGGGTCACGCTGCTCGGTGATGCCGCGCACCCGATGGTGCCGCGTGGCTCGAACGGCGCCGGACAAGCCATCCTGGATACGCGGGCGATGACGTCGGCACTGCTAGCCAGCGACGATCCCGTCGCGGCCTTTGGGATCTACGAAAAAGAGCGGCTGGAGAAAACCACCCGCATTGTGCTGACCAATCGCACCAATCCGCCGGACGCAATTCTGCGCGAAGTCTATCAGCGGACCAATGACAAGCCGTTCAAAGCGATCGACGACGTCATCAGTCACGACGAGCTCGTCGCGCTGTCCGACAGCTACAAGCAGATAGCGGGCTTTTCCAAGGAAGCGTTGCGCGCGTGAGCGGCACATCGACAAAGGACGCCTCGACGATCGATGTCGCCGCCTTCATCGATGCCCAGCCGGTCAGTGCATTTCAGGTCAAACTGCTTTTGACCTGCGCGGCAGTGTTGTTTCTCGACGGCTTCGATACCACGGCGATCGGCTATGTTGCGCCGTCGCTCGCGAAGGAATGGCATATTGGCAAGGAGGCGCTGGGACCTGTGTTCAGCGCTGGCCTGTTCGGATTGATGATCGGCGCACTGCTGCTTGGTCCACTGGCCGATCGCATCGGGCGCAAGAAAATCATCGTGCTTTCGACGCTCGCTTTCGGCATCGGCACGTTGACCACATTCTTCGTTAATGACGTGAGCACGCTGCTTGCGATCCGGTTTCTGACCGGGCTTGGCCTCGGCGGCGCGATGCCGAACACCGTGGCGCTCACCTCCGAATTCTCACCGCACCGCCGCCGCGCCACCATGGTGATGGTGATGTTTGTCGGCTTTTCGATTGGCGCTGCGCTTGGCGGCTTCCTGGCCGCCGCCCTGATTCCACAGTTCGGCTGGCGATCGGTCTTTATCGTCGGCGGCGTCGCGCCACTGGTGCTGGTGCCGATCCTGATATTGCGTCTCCCGGAATCGGTGCGGTATCTCGCGCTGACCGGTCGCGCCAATGCGCGGGTCGCGGAGTTGCTGGCTTTCATCAATCCGAAAGCCGACTTTGCCGACGGCGCACGTTATGTCGTCGACGAACCCACGCTGAAAGGCATTCCGGTCCAGCATCTTTTCAGGGGCGGAAGAACGCTTTCCACCCTATTGCTGTGGGTGGTGTTCTTCATGAGCCTGCTCGATATCTACTTTTTGTCGAACTGGCTGCCGACGGTGCTGAACGATCTCGGCGCCTCGATTTCAACGGCCGCCGTCATCGGCTCGATGTTTCAGGTCGGCGGCGTGGTCGGCACCTTCGCGCTCGGCAGCATCATCGACCGCTTCTCGTTTCGTGCGCTGGCGCTGGTCTATTTCATCGCGGTATTTGCGGTCGGTGCGATCGGCCAGCTCGGGCACTCGGTCGCCCTCGTCACGGTCGCGATCTTTGTCGCCGGCTTTTGCATCGTCGGCGGACAGATCGCCGCCAACGCACTCGCCGCCGGATTTTATCCGACCGCGGTCAGGGCGACCGGCGTTGGCTGGGCGCTTGGGGTCGGGCGGATCGGCTCGATCGTTGGCCCGCTGGTTGGTGGCGTGCTGCTCAGCTTGAAATGGACGGCGGGGGAAGTATTTGTGGCGGCGGCGCTTGCTGCGCTGTGCGCGGCACTGGCGGCGTTTGCGCTGGGGCGGTTGGCCGGATTGGGTGGAAGCGGAAAGAGCGCCAACGACCTGGCGTCGCCGCTCGATGCCGTGACGAGAGCGTAAGTCTGGGTTAGATTAACGCGAACGCTGGCGTTTGACGCAGGAGCCGAACCGTGACCGATCCGACCGGGGAGAGCAAGGAACGCAACCGCGAGATCGCCGCCAATGAAAGCGCGCGGCAAACGACCAGTTCTATCCGCGTCAGTGTCTGGGCGATTGTGGTCGCCGTGGTCATCGGGCTGATCGCGTTCGGCTGGGTGATCCTCAACAACAAGTAGGCCGCACTGGCGTCGTTTCAGAGGTCTTTTCCGGCGTAATGCGTCAGGCGTTTGCCCGGCAGCAGGTCATAGGCCGAGCTCCAGCCGGGCAGCGCCGCAACACGTTGCAGCCAGCGATCGATCGCGGGATGGCTCGTCGCAAAATCATATCCGGTCTCGTCGCTTGGATAGTGAAGATAGGCGATCATCGAAAGATCGGCGATGCTCGGCCGGTCACCGGCGACAAACGCGCGTCCCTCCACATGCTGCTCCAGGATGCCGAGGAAGTCATCGAGGCGGCGTCGCAGGAATTTCAGCACGATCGGATCAGGCGACGGCGTGAAGGTGCGCAGGAAACGGTACGTCGCCATGTAGCCGGAGAGCTTGTGGTTGTCCCAGAACAGCCAGCGCAGCACTTCGAATTTCTCGTCAGCGCTTTCGCCACCGAAGCGGCCATACTGCTCGGCGAGCTTGAGCAGGATCGGCGCGGTCTGGGTCAGCCGCACGCCGTCTTTTTCCAGCACCGGAATTTCGCCCATCTCATTCACGGTCTGCCGCCACTGCGCCGTCCGCGTCACGCCACCGGCGAAATCGGTCCAGACAGGCTCAAAACTCTGGCCGCAGAGCGTGAGCATCAGCGCGAGCTTGTAGCTGTTTCCGGACTCCGGGAAGTAGTGCAGCCGGTAGGTCGGCATGGTGTGCCTCTCTTCGTTGTTACGCCACCGCGCCGGAGGCCTTCAAGTTCCCGATCGCGGCCTCGTCGTAGCCGGCCTCGCGCAGGATTTCCTCGCTGTGTTCGCCGACGTCGGGTGCCCGTCGCGGTTTCACCTTGTCGCTGCCGTCGACCCAGATCGGGCTGTTGATCGTCAGCATGGTGTCGTTCGCAAACGGCACCAGCACGTCGTTTTCGATCATCTGCGCATCAGTCGAAATATCGTCGAGGATGTTGACCACGCCGAATACGAGGCCGTTGCCGTCGAGACGCTGGCGCCACTCGGCCAGGTCCCTCGTGGCGAACACCTGGTCGAAGATCGCGATCAGTTCGACCGAGCGGGCGTGGCGGTCGGCTTTGGTGGCAAACCTGATGTCGTTGGTGAGATCTTCGCGATCCAGGCAGCGGGTGAGCGCCGGCCATTGCCGCTCTTCATTGAGCAGCGAAGAATCAGCCAGCGGCCGTCCTCGCAGCGATAATGGTTGGTGACGGCATTCAGCGCGCGCTCGCGCGGCCGCCGCGCCTCGAATTTCGCGCCGCATAGTTTGGCCTGCGCCAGCACACCCGCCGCCCACAGGCCGTTTGCCATCAGGTTCGAGGAGACGTGCGAGCCTTCGCCGGTGCGCTCGCGCTTGTAGAGGGCGGTGACGATCGCGCCATAGAGCGCCATGGCACAAGGGTGGTCGCCCATGCCGGGCACCGAGCGCGCCGGTGTGGTGTTCTCGTCCGCACGCACCAGGTCCATCAGGCCCGATCGCGCCCAATAGGCGTTGCTGTCGAAGCCGGGCTTGTCGGCTTCAGTGCCTTTTTCGCCATAGCCGGTGAAGGAGGCATAGATCAAGCCTGGGTTTTTTGGCTTGATGTCTTCATAGGTGATGCCGAGGCGTTTGCGTACGCTGGGCGGAAAATTGGTGATGAAGACATCGGCCTCGGCGGCGAGCCGATACAGCACCTCGCGCCCCTCCGGTTTGGAGAGGTCGAGCGCCAGGCTTCGTTTGTTCCGCGCTTCCAGAAGCCAGGCGAAATTGTGTTCGCTGATCGGATAACCCGGCAGCTTCGGCAGCAGCCGATAGGGGTCGCCTGTCCCCGGCGGTTCGATCTTGATCACTTCGGCGCCGAAATCCGACAGCACCGTGGCGGCGGCCGGCGCCGCGATGAAGCTCGCGCAATCCAGAACCTTTAAGCCTTCGAAGATGCCGCCCGCCATGATCGAATCGTCCTCGCCGTATTGTTGATCTTATTCCGTGCGGTGATGGGTATCCCACGCTAGTGAAGCAACTCTGACGTTCCTTTCAGTTTCGCAGCACCCCCCTCAAAGGAACGTCAGTGTCGATCAAATATTGCTAGTGCCCCTTTGGTTCTGACATTCGTAAACGAACCTGCCGCGACATCATACGAATGTCAGACCGGGACACTAGTCGCCGATGGTTTTGATCGATAACCGCGACCGATGCAACGGCGGGTTACGCCGCCGTCAATGGCCTATTCCTCGCCCGACAATAGCGCGGCGTTGCCGCCCGCGGCTGCGGTGTTGACGGTCACGGTCTGTTCGGTAGCAAAGCGCGCCAGATAATGCGGGCCTCCGGCCTTGGGGCCGGTGCCGGACAGGCCAGAGCCGCCGAACGGCTGCACGCCGACCACGGCGCCGATGATGTTGCGGTTGACATAGACATTGCCGATCGCGAGCCGGTCGACACCGCATCGACCACGTCGTCGATCCGCGAATGGATGCCGAGCGTCAGCCCGTAGCCAGTGCGCTCGATCGACGCCAGCACCTCGTCGAGCCGGGAGGCCGCGTAACGCACGACATGAAGGATCGGACCGAACACTTCTTCGGTGAGTTGTCCGGCGTTCGCGAGTTCGAAGATATGCGGCGCGACATATTGGCCTGAGGGCGCTGGACCCTCAAAATGCAGCCGCGCCTCGCGTTTCATCCGCGCGATATGCGCGTCCAGCCGTTGCTTGGCCTCAGTGTCGATCACGGGACCGATATGAACGCTGGCGTCGCCGGGATCGCCGATCTTCAGTTCGCGCGCGGCGCCTGAAATCATTTCGATCATGCGGTCGGCGACTTCCTCCTGCACGAACAGAATTCGCAGCGCCGAGCAGCGCTGACCAGCGGAGCGGAACGCCGACGTCAGAACGTCATCGGCGACCTGTTCGGGCAAGCGCGGTCGCATCCACGATCATGGCGTTGATGCCGCCGGTCTCCGCAATCAGCGGCACGATCGGGCCATCCTTGGCGGCGAGCGCGCGGTTGATGGCGCGCGCGACCTCGGTCGAGCCGGTGAAGACGACGCCGGCGACATCGGGATGGGCCATCAGCGCCGCGCCGATGCGGCCGTCGCCCGGCAGCAAGATGCAGCGCGGAAGACGGACACGCCAGCTTCATGCAGCAGCCGCACCGCTTCGAAAGCGATCAAGGGCGTCTGCTCGGCGGGCTTGGCGACCACGGTATTGCCGGCCATCAGCGCCGCGGTGATCTGGCCCATGAAGATCGCGAGCGGGAAATTCCACGGCGAGATCGCGACGAAGACGCCGCGGCCGCGCAGGCCTAGCGCGTTGCTCTCGCCGGTCGGTCCCGGCATGGCCTCGCTTGCGCCGAAGAGATCGCGGCCCTGCGCGGCGTAGTAGCGGCAGAAGTCGACGGCCTCGCGGACTTCCGAGACCGCATCATCAAGCGTCTTGCCGCCCTCGCGTTGCATCAGCGCGATGAAGCGCGCGGCGCGTTGCTCCAGAAGGTCGGCGGCGCGTTCGAGATAGCTTGCGCGGACCGCAGCCGCTGTTCGGCTCCAGTTGAAAAATCCGGCGCGCGCGGCGGCCATGGCGGCCTTTGCGTCGTCGATGGTCGGCTCGATCACGCTTCCAACGAGCATGGCGGGATCGGCGAGGGCTGTATAGCTGCCGCGCCTTGCCGATAGCGGCCTTGCCATCGATCAGCGAGGCCGCGGCGACGGCGGCGGTCTCGGCAGCGACCGAAGCAAGCAATCCCTGCAACGCCACGCGGTCGCCGAATTCAGATTCCGCGCGAATTTTTCCGTTTGGGTTGGTAGAGATCGACGCGGCAGCGGAATGTTCGGATGACGGGCGCAGGCCGGCGCTGCCGATGATGTCGGCCGGCCGCCGCAGCAAGGTTGCGACCGGTACGTGATCGTCGGCCGCGAGCGCCACGAAAGAGGAGTTGGCGCCGTTCTCAAGCAGGCGCCGCACCAGATAGGCGAGGAGATCGCGGTGGCTGCCGACCGGTGCGTAGGTGCGGCAGGCGAGTGTTGGACGGTCCTCGATCAGCCGCGCGTAAAGCGCTTCGCCCATGCCATGCAGGCGTTGCAGTTCAAAGCCGCCTTCGTCGCCAGCGCGTTCGAGCACGGTCGCAACCGTCAGCGCGTTGTGGGTGGCGAATTGCGGGAACAGCCGCGGCCGCAGTTTCAGGAGCTGTTCGGCGCAGGCGACGTAGTTGAGGTCGGTCATCGCCTTGCGCGTGAACACGGGGTAGTCATCTAGGCCGCGCTCCTGCGCGCGCTTGATCTCGGTGTCCCAATAGGCGCCCTTGACGAGGCGCACCATCATGCGCCGGTTCAGCGCCGTCGCGAGTTCGTGGCTATGGTCGATCACGGCGCTGGCGCGCTTCTGGTAGGCCTGGATCGGCAAGGCCAAAGCCGTCCCAGCCGGCGAGCGAGGCGTCGGCAAACGCCGCCGCGATCACTTCCAGCGAGAGTTCGAGCCGGTCGGCCTCTTCGGCATCGACGGTGAGGTTGAGATCATAGGATTTGGCGCGTTGCGCCAGATCGACGAGACGCGGCACCAATTCTCTGAGCACGCGCTGCCGGCTCACCGCCTCGAAACGCGGATGCAGCGCCGAGAGCTTGATCGAGATGCCCGGCCGGTCGGGCAGGGGACGCGTACCGGCGCTGGCGCCGATCGCCTCGATCGCGCGCGCATAGGCGTTGAAATAGCGCTGCGCATCGTCCGCGGTGCGCGCGCCTTCGCCGAGCATGTCGAAGGAATAACGCAGCGCACGCGCCGGATTGCGCGCGCGCCAGCGCGGCCTCGATGGTCTCGCCGAGCACGAAATGGCTTCCCATCAGCCGCATCGCCTGCCGCGTGGCGGCGCGCACCGCCGGGGCCCCGAGCCGTTTCACCAGCCGGCCGATGGTGCCGTCCGGCGTCTCGCCGGGCTGGATGACCCGCGCCGACATTCCGAGCGCCCAGGCCGAGGCGTTGACCAGGAAAGCGCTCGATTTGGTCTCGTGGTGGATGAAGTCGCCTTCGCCGAGCTTGTCCTCGATGAAGCGGTCGGCGGTGCGGGCGTCCGGTACGCGCAGCAGCGCTTCGGCCAGCACCATCAGCGCGAGGCCCTCCTTGGTGGAAAGCGCGAATTCGCGCAGCATGTCCTCGACGCCGCCGAGCGGATCGTCGTTGCTGCGGATGGCCTCGATCAGCCGTGTCGCGGTGCGGTCGATCCGCGCTCCTGCGCCGCATCCGGCCACGCGGTCTGGAGCAGCCGGGCGGCG
>CAWHAQ010000002.1:0-1034778 GCA_963827425.1 uncultured beta proteobacterium
CGACGGCGAAGAGATTGCCGACATTGCCAGCCGAAAGGTTTCAATCCACGCCCGCACACGACGGGCGACGTCATCGGTGCGACCGCGTCGGCTCCAAGTGTTTCAATCCACGCCCGCACACGACGGGCGACGCGACTTCGCAGCTGGCGATCGGCCAATCTGGATGTTTCAATCCACGCCCGCACACGACGGGCGACGCGCGTCGCCGGATTAGCTCGTTAACGTGATAGTTTCAATCCACGCCCGCACACGACGGGCGACCCGTGGCACGTGCTCGACAGCATCCGGCACGTATGTTTCAATCCACGCCCGCACACGACGGGCGACAGCCGCTGGCGATCTCGGACATCACGCTGACGTAAGTTTCAATCCACGCCCGCACACGACGGGCGACCGAAGATCTGGCACGTCGAGCCGCACGGTCGATGTTTCAATCCACGCCCGCACACGACGGGCGACGCGTCGACGTCGCCGGCATCACGTACCGGCATCGTGTTTCAATCCACGCCCGCACACGACGGGCGACCAGCTGATGGCAGCGAGTCACGCTGCACGCATCGTTTCAATCCACGCCCGCACACGACGGGCGACCGTCGGCGTACTGCGGATCGGCAACTCAGCGGCATAGTTTCAATCCACGCCCGCACACGACGGGCGACGCTGCCGGCGTCGACTACGCTAGCACGCTAGGATGCTGTTTCAATCCACGCCCGCACACGACGGGCGACGTCCATGGCCGTCGCGGCCGCGATCCGACGTGGTCGTTTCAATCCACGCCCGCACACGACGGGCGACGATCGTGGCGCATCGCGGCTGATCACTGCGCTAAGTTTCAATCCACGCCCGCACACGACGGGCGACATCAACGTGCGATCCCAGCTCGCTACCGCGAAGACGTTTCAATCCACGCCCGCACACGACGGGCGACACCGTGCCTCGTGCGACAGCTGCATCGATAGCTGTTTCAATCCACGCCCGCACACGACGGGCGACCGCTGCCTGTCGTGATCGCCGTGCGACTGATGCGTTTCAATCCACGCCCGCACACGACGGGCGACTGTCACCCACCTAAGTTACATCCAGGCAACGACTTACGCCAGCCCTTCCGCGAACGTAATCAGAATTTGCCAATCGCACGATGGCAATACGCAATACAACGGTGTAACTCCAAACGCCAAAACGTCTTATGAAGACCGCGAAACCCCTGGGATTTCCGCGGCACTTGGGGTTCGCGGAAGCCCTTACGCGATGAGCGGCCCTTCCGGATCGTACGTCTCTTTGGCCCCGATGTGCTCGACCCGCCGCTGCCAGTTGCTGCCGAGGAAATAATAACGAAGACTGTCCTTCGCCGGGTCGATCTCCTGTTCCAGTTTCGACTTCAACGAAACCCACATCGCCGGATCGACAAGACACTCGAATACGGAATTCTGCACCCGCTGGCCGTGGTCCTCACAGATCCGCGCCACCCGCCGCAGCCGCCGCCGGCCTTCGCGAGTTTCCACATTCACGTCGTAAGTCACTAGGACCAGCATGGCGGCTTCTCCGCTGTACTCATCACGCTCCGCCGTGATGGATCAAGACGAACATCACGGCGGAGCGTGATGAGTACGTATAGGCATCACTTCCAAAAAAACGGCGGGTAGGCGTCCAATTCGCCGCGGAGCCAACGCGCCAAGAGCCGCGCTGCACGAACGGCAGCAGGCCCAAGGTGATCTTCTCTTTCAAAAACGGATGATAGATTTCCTCGTCCTTGCGCTTCTGGTACGCCACCAGGACGGTCTTCCGCGTGGCCGCGTCCATTTCCACCCCGCCCGTCTCGGTCTTGATAAAACCCTTGCCGTCAACTTGCTGGCGGTTCACGAGCGAAAGCGCCAGCCGGTCGGAGATCATGGGCCGAAACTCCTCCATCAGGTCCAACGCCAGCGAAGCCCGGCCGGAACGGTCGCCGTGCAAAAAGCCCATCTGCGGATCGAGCCCCACTCCCTCGCAGGCCGAGGCCACGTCGCCCGTCAAGAGCGAGTAGAGAAACGACATCGGCGCGTTCATGTTGTCCAGCGGCGGACGCCGCGAGCCTGGATGAAGAAGAAGTCGGCCTTCTGCTGCACGATCAACTGGTCGAAGGCGACGAAGTAGCTCCGCGCCGCCTCGCCTTCCTTGCCCCGCGCCACGTCCACCGCCAGCGGCTGCTGAAGCTGCCGCAGCAGATCGGCAAGGTACTTGACCGAAGCGTCCACCAACTCGCAAACGACCCGCTCGCCATGATCCCGCGCCCCACGCTGTAGCACCGTGCGGCCGTTGGCGATCTTGGCCGAAATGATGCTCCGCGCGAAAGCGGCCGTCGCCTCCGCATCGGTGGTCTTCGTGTGCTGCGCGCGGCGGAGCAGGACATTGCCCGACTGCGGCCCCAGCGACCGGGCCAGGAAGCGGCCCGTATTGCTGTGGAAGGCGAGCGAAACGCCCGCCTTGCCGCAGGCGCCCATGAGGAACGGGCTGCAGCCGACGTTGCCGAAGCAGACGATGCCGCCCAGGTTGTGCAGCGGCAAGCGTAGCTTGGTTTCTTTCTCCACGCGGACGAGGACGTTGGTCCCCTCGACGGCCAGATAGGCCCCTTGCGTGGTGACGTAGAGCGTGTTGTCGTGGGTTTTCATAACTCAGTCATTTCGTCCACCGACGCGGTCGTGATGGTGAATGTGTCGCATAGCGAGGAGGTCGGCGGGGCGGTTGCGCCCGTGACCCCGGAGGGGTCCGAGCCATTAGCCGGGCGGTCGCGCAGCGCACCCCCGGTTAATAGGCGCGGTATCGTTGTCCGACCCTGGAAGGGTCGCAGCGCGGCTACGACCCCTCCGGGGTCGGCGGTACTGCGCGTCATCTCATAACCCCGGATGCGCTGCCGATCCGGGGCTAATCGCTTAAATCCCTCCGGGATGTATTTTCAATTGCCTCGCCGGTGCCACCCAATATCTCCCGCACGCTCTTCTCCAGGTACGCCTGCGCAGAGCGCCGACCGCGGCAGCTTGGGCACGCACTGCGGCCGCAGCGAGCAGAACTTGCACTTCGGCCCATACTCGGGCGGCGGGACCGTGCCCGCCGCGATCAACTCGTGAAGCTGCCGCGCGAGTTCGATGGTCTTCCGGCGGAGTGCCGCGTCGAACGCGACCGGTTGCCGGCGGCGGCTCTTTCCATGATAGAGCGCACCCTGGGCACTTCCGTCTTGAGCATTTCCTCGAGGCAAAGGGCCTGCGCAGAGTTGCACGAAGTAGGCCATTTCCGCCTTGCGTTTGCCGCGTTTGTATTCGACAGGAAACGGCCGCCAGCGGCCGGTGAGGTTTGGCAGCAAGCATCCCGGTGCATTGCTCCCCTCTCCTTCCGGGAGAGGGGCCGGGGATGAGGGCATTTCTACCCGGTAAACTCAACAATATCCGCCACGCCGAACAGGCCTAACTCGCGGGAGCAGAGCCGCCGCCCTAGGGCGGTGCGGACGCCGTCGCTATTGCCCGCTCCCGGCTGATGGGCAGTTCATGGAGGACGCGTCCTTCGGCAGTCATGGCGTTTTCCGTCCACATGCCTTCGATATGCACCAGCGCCACCGCCGCCGGCAGTACTGCAAGTGCTGCAAGGCGGAGATCGGCAGTAGGTCGTCTTCGGTAAACATGGTTGATGTCAACGGTACCGCAGCAGCCGGGTTTATCCCGGTGGAGCGATGATTGTGCAGCTAGAACGCGCCATTACAACAAACCTGACCATTTCCTCGTTTGCCGCCCGGCCCGGCCTCGCCGGGCCGGGCGGCAAACGAGGAAATGGCGAGACGCGGGGGCTGTGATCAGGAGTTATTGAGCCTTTGCACCCACGCTTCGCGGATCGACGTAACGATGGAGTTTCACGCCCGGAACCACCAATTGTCCAGTTGTTTTGTCGGGCCAGGCGTCCGCAACACGATAGTCTTCAAACGACTCGGGGTACGATTTGTTAGAGTCGCGGAGTTCAATGGTCACGCCCGCAAACAACTTGTGAGCGTGTTCGCAGCCGAGCTTCGCCTCCCGTCCATTCTGTTCCGGGTTGCTCGCTCCCCTGGGTCTACCACATGCTCGAAGTCATAGATTCCCGGACGGCCATTTCCGGACGAGCTGCCGACTGATCATGATCGAACATGTGCACAAGCACTCGAATAGTAGTCCCAAATCGTCATCGGTGAAACCGGTGCCACGATTCCAGTCGGCGAAAACGGGCGAGACAAACGCCTTAGCAAGGTAAAGCGCGTACGGGACAATATGTTTGTTGCCCATCGTGCGGTGACCACCAGTACCGGAGTCGAACGTCTGCCTCCGCAGCCTTCTTCTCCTTTCGTCAGCGACAGCGCGTGATTGATATTTCTAACGGCGTGATCGGATCCAGCGAGCGTGCAAAAGTGAATTGAACCGGACCACGCACTTGGCCGTATGCGGAGCCCTTAAATATCTTGTTGCCCGTAGACAGCACCATGCCAAAGGTTCGTAGATCGTAGAAGCGATTGCACAGGTTGATGGACCGGCCACGCAGTTCAAACCGGTCACGCTCGGTCTTGGGGTTGGCCTTTTTCGCCGCTGGCTGCTCGGCTTCGTTGACCACGTTGTTAATCACGGCTCCCTGCTGGATCATAATGTCGTAGCCACGTCCGTCGATGTCCTTGGGCTTGAAGGCAGCAACGTAGTTGCGTATTTTCGCTGCGGCAAACGTCCGAAACCAGGCCCTTATTAGTCGTCGGGTCGATACGCGGGAGGTTGCCCGCATCGGGATCGCCGTTCGGATTACCGTTGGTCCGTCAAACAGAATTAGAATGTCGTGACGATTCGCTAGTGCACTCATTGCTGGGTCCTTTTCGTGGTCAGAAGGGATTACTGGGGTCGTTGATTCTTGGCGTCGCGGATGGCCTGAGCATCCGCCACCTTCTGCTGATAGAAACCGAGTGCGAAGCGACCCTGCTGCTCCAGAAAACAGACACTGCGAGGGAAACACGGTGGCTTACCAGCTTTACGCGCGGGCTCGATTCTGCCTGAGTTCGGTTATCCGCGCCTCAATGCCACGTGCCGCCGGCTCATCGTCCTTGCGAACCTTGGAAAGATGATGGCGAGCAAGCTTACAGAGAAGGGGAAACGCTGTCGCCGGCGCGGACGACGCGGCTCATAATCGCGCTCCACAATTCCCGCGTATCCTCTTTTCATAGTTGTGGTATCTGTCTTGCAGGCTTTCGAGAACAGCCAAAAGTCAGCCAGAGATTGTAAGCCCGTCGGACGTGTCGGCCAATTGCGGCGTGGGCATAAAGCAACATTCCTTTCGTGTAAAGTCGACCGCCGCAGCAACAGCGTTCTGACGTTGTCGCTCAAGGCGGACGAGAATCAGCTTGATGAGGGCGAAACGAGACAAAGTGAACGGGTACGTTGGAGACTTCTCGCTGTCTTTGACCAGCGCCGACTGAAATTCATCTAGAATTGGCTTCAGCATCATAACGGGCAGGAATGCCGCTTCTATTGCCGCACGGTAAAGTCGAACAATTCGATCCGTTATAAGCCTGCCGTCGTCTTGACCTTTCGAGCGGCGAAGGGAAACCTTCGCAAGACTGTGAATAGCGAAGGGCGATTGCTGACCCGCGTGTGGACTCCTGCCTTCCGAACTCGTTCTGAGGCTCGCCACTTCTAGGTCATCTTGCCAAAGCGCAGGATGTTTTCGAGGGCTTGATGTAAGGGCTGCGAAAGCCAATGCGTAACGACCAACCGTGCCTTGTTCGCGACGAGTCCGACGGTGTAGACCCGTTCGCGGTTGAGAACCTCACGGTCAAAAGTGCCCTCGAACGGTTGCCGCAAAAACGCCTTGACTTGCTCTGGATATGCTTTATTGAGCAGCCAGTTTATCCGCGTCGCGGCTTCATCGTGTTCCTTCGCCCAAAAACAGACTGCCAACGGCCCGAGGTTATAGTGTAGCGATTCGTCTGCAAGGATCAAATACACAGTGCATAGGCAGCAGCAGCAACCTCCGATACGGGGGCGTTCTCGCCCATCGTAAAAGCGTACGACGAAAATGCGGGAGAGTCCTGGGCGAAGGAGACGAGGTATGCGTACGGCACCTGGCGAGGAACGCCTTTGATCGGCGGCTTATGCGATCGAGCAATCGGCTGCCCCACCTTGCCCGTGACAAGGCAAACCGACCACGGCGCAGCTCGGTTCCGACGCCGGCGGCCCATCGTCCAAATCTTCGCGAAAAGCGAGTTTGGTGTAAGCTTCGAACCAATACCGACGAACGGGATCATCTTCGTGATCGAGCGTCACGGGTTGACCGTCAACGCTAAACGCAAGAGTCACCTTTAAGTGCGTTGACACTGTTGTCGATCTGAACCGATCCGCGCGACGAACTCCGGCTTGCCGGTTTTAATGTTCACGCGACTTTCAGAGAACGGAAGGTCGGATTGGATCTTTCCGTCCTTCTCAATCAGATATCGACGGCGAAACGCGAGCAGCGCTGCGAAACGCGAGTCTTGCGTGCTTCAAGCACCGTCCTCGATCTGCTGCCAGAAGTGCCGGAATGCCTTGGGCTGATTCTTTCCGGGGCGCGGTGCGGCTTCGGGGTCCGCAAAAACAGGCTCGCCGCTGTCCTTGTTTCTGCCAAGCACCCTGATTGTGTCATGAGCGAGGAAAAATGCCTTCCCGCCGCTGTTTGAACCTACGAAACGAGGCATCGTGTACTCGCACCTGGCCGTTCCTTTCCATTCGCGTCGAGGTGTGTAAGGTAAAGCAGGTACGGAAATCGCAATTCGCCTGCGAGGTCCCAGCAGGATCAAGAGGTGGATATCCCGCTTTTCAACGGGAAAAGCGTCCAGTAGCCGATGGCTTACCGCGTAATCGTAAAGGGCCTTCATGAACACGGGAATGCCTCAAAATTCTCGGGCGGATGAGAACGACACGGTCGCTATGCAATGTGCGTCAGTTCGTCATTTGATGTTGGATGGAAAAAAACGGCGCCGGACGACGTAGCGGGCTGTCGTCAGTTGCGGCAACGCGTAAACTCAGGATCAAAAACGTCGTAGAGGATCAGTCCAAGGTCTTCTTCCGGGCCAACTCGCCAGTTTAATTGTCGACGGATTCTCAACCCAATCGAAATCGGCGGCAAATCGCGGCACCCTAATGCAGGCCGGTGGTGGCATTTACCCGCCGAAGCGCAACGGCGGATTCTATCGTAGTATTTCTGAACATTGCATCGAGAAAGATCGGCACGCTTCGTAAGGCGAATCTCCGCTGTGATGAGGTAGCTAACGTCGGCCAGAGCAAGCATGTTCCGCTGTTCGCGTCTGGGCTACCGCCGCCCGGCCCTGACGTATCCTATCGATTCCCCACCATCCATCCAGCTATTAACCGCGGAAATGTTAATGACAGCTTTCACCTCATTCCGCCGGAAACTGAACCAACGACCTTTCTTGACGACGGCGATTGAATCGATGAGGTAACACATTTCCGGCTCCCAGAAAACAGCTTCCAGGACGCCGCGTGCGGCCAAGGGGGTCATAATCGGATAACTTACCCGCTCGACTTTCATTTCGGGCCAAGTAAAGCACGCGAAGTCGCCCCAGACATGGATTGTGACCAAACCGTTCGAATCGCTCATACGATATAGTCCTACAGGTGCGCGATCCTTGATCACGACGCCACGGTGGGCGTCGTCGCACCAAGGCGGATATAACGGGAATTTAGAATACGTGTCGTAACAGGGGTCAGAAAAGCACCAAGTCGCGTCAGTTCCTCAAGATCGGAATGCGGTCCTTTTCGCACATTCACCATGAATCGCTGAAGTCGGCGTAACGTATTGCGATCGAAACGCCGAGTCTTGCGGATTCTTGCAACAAGCTTTATCGCACAGTCCATAGGGAACGATCTCCGAAACGGTGTCCTGGTCAAATACGCCGGGCGCGTTTTGAAACTGTTCGGAAGTTGGAACGCTGCGAGGTCTTCCTGGATGGTGTGCTCTCCCTTCCTGGAATGATCCGTCGGCGTAAGTTGATAAAGTTCGGTAAAGTAATCGCAGAAAACCGTCGGATCAGTCGCCAGCTTTTCGGCGTCGGCCCAGTATGCAGACGCGATGTTGGTGCCCCTTTCGTAAATGCCGCGAGGAAGCCCGCCGTCTTCCGGGTAGAAAATGGTGACCTTGCCCAGCGTCGGGCGGAGGTCGCTATCGACTAAGTTTCCCTCGCGATTGCACCGGCCGCCGGATTGCACTATTGAGTCGAGCGGACCGACAGCCCTGAAAACTGCGGGAAAGTCAACGTCGACTCCGGCTTCAATAAGCTGCGTGGAAGACTACCCGCCGGCTGCCGGACTCCAGCCGCGCCTGACGTCCTGGCCGGCGGCGCAGTTGATAGACCGAGGAGGTCAAGCCGGTGTGCGGGACACATGGCAGATGACAAGTCGAAGACCGCATTCATCGGTTCGTCCTCGCGAGCTTCCTCTGGTAGCTGTCTTTGCAGAGTTGGCCATTCCACGATGGCCCGCTGGCGAACCGCGTCCCACGCTTCCGACGCGTGTCTTCTAAGATTCAGTACGCAAAGCGATTGTTTCTCGCGCCATCATTTAGCGCCAAGCGCGGGCCAACTCCAAGGATCATCGGGGCCGCAAATGCCGTATTTAACGCGCCGAAGCTGTCTGTAGAGCTCATCCAGGTGCCGGAGCGATCACTTGAACTTCGTCTTGCGTGAATCCGTGGCGGAGGCTTGTGCGAGACTTTCGGAATCCTGGCTGCGTCGCGGAGCAAAAGACGAAACTCACGCCATAGTTCGTCCTCAGTTCTCGGAGCACATCGAGTGTTGGCTCTAGCAAATGCGTTGGCAATGATTGGGCTTCATCGAAAATGATGACGCCACGCGCCACGTTGTGTAATCGCCTCACTCGACTTGGAGACGCGGCGAAAAGCGTCTCGATGAATTGAACGGTTGTCGTGACGATGATCGGCACATCCCAGTTCTCAGTCGCCAATTCTGCCAGATATGTATCTGGAAATTCGCCCGTCACGGAAGCGGAATCCGTCACCTCACGCGGTATTTCGACTGCCGAATGATGCTCAAGGACTTGATCGGAACCGAAAATCGACCGATATTCGCGAGCGTTTTGCTCGATGATCGACAGATAAGGTATTACGACGATGATTCGCCTGAGGTCTTGCGATCGCGCATGCACAAGTGCGAACGCCATCGCCGCGAGCGTCTTCGCCCGGTCGGAACCGTCAGACTAAAAAAGCCTTGCATGGAGTCCGCCCCTTTTTGTACGCAGGCGTCAAAAACCGTATTACGCAGTTGGTTTAGTTCGCTGTTCGGGCGATCCGTCCCCTTCTTTCGGCGCACCATTTCTAGCCGTTCAAGAAGCACTTCCGGCTCAAGCGGAACCTTCGGCCGTGCCCAGCAGCGGCCAAGTCGGCATTCTTGCTCAAAACGTTCCGAGTCGAGTCTGTCGGCATCGACAGGCGCAGAACTGAGTGAAGAACTCGCTACGGCGGTTGTCCGCATCGTTATCTGGGGGAGAATCCAACGAACTCAAAGGTTGAATCGCACCTGGTTCGAGGCATTCTCCGCTAGCGTCAATAATTCCGCCGATTGCTCCTGCGTTGAACCCAACTCCAGCGAGCATAAAGCATAATCGTTCCTCGTTATGCAGGCCCGCGTGGTGCCCCGCTATCGCGAATGCAGCCGGAACCGACTGGAAGCGAACGCAAGCGGCTGCCGCTCCGTAAATCGAATGCGCGGTATCTTTGCTCTTCTCACGCTTCCCGTCGAGGTATTCTTCAAAATCCTTCCCGGTACTTTCCCATCGTGCAGCAGCCCTGAAAGATACGCCGTCTCTGCCAAGAGATTGTTGCGATAAGAGGCGTCTTCCGCATGGGAGCGAGCCAAAGCCGCGACGTTACGAAGATGATCGCGCAAGAGTTGTTTGCGGACACCATCTGCGGCCGTACGCGCGTAATAGTCAGCGACTTTCGGAAGACCACTCATAGTCAGCACCTTCTCACGCTCAGGATATATACGTTTGAACATAACGCGATTTAGGAGCGTGTCAACCCCCGGCGTGGGTTTTCCGCCGAAGTTCCCCAAGTCATGCAGCAAGCCCGCCGCGTGGGCCTGTTCTTCCGCACCGAACGCGGAGGCAAACCGCCGCAAACACTCCGCGACCCGCTTCAAATGGTCGCTGAGAAACTCGGGCACGCCGGCCCCGTTGTCGTTGGCACTGTGGCCGTAATAGCAACCGGGCTTGTAGCCGCTCATCGCATCGACTCCTCTGCCCTCACCCTACCCTCTCCCGGCGGGCGAGGGGACGAAAGTGGCAAAGCTAGCATGATACTGCACATACGTCAATACCCCCCTTGTGGAATAAGCCCGGGAATCAGTGGGTAGTGAATAGTGGCGAGTGGGCAAGTGGGTGGTGGGTAGTGACCGGTGTATCGGGCTCCTTGCCCCGTGCTGCATGCCCTCACCCCCGGCCCCTCTCCCCGAGGTAGAGGGGAGACTTGAACCGCCCTCACCCTGCCCTTTCTCGGCGGGCGAGGGGATGCCCGAGCGTGATATTTTAACGTGCCGCGGCGCCCGAGCCGTCCGGATTCCCGAAGTCCTTGCCGGCAAACACTTTACGGCGGGCGGCGGGGCGGGAAAAGAATTCCGCGCTCCAAAACTGCGAACAAACGTAAAGAACGTAAGTCCGTATGCGGCAAGGAGTTAGCTCCAAAACGTACAGCGTTTCTATACAATCGTTGACAACAGTTGTAATCTGTGGTATGCTGAGCGGCGGAAAAGGCTCGGAGCCGATCCGAAACCAGTCGCAGGGTGGCGTCGAGCGTAGCAAAGACCCGCCACTTTGCGGACTTCTATGGTGGGTCTTCGTAGGACTCGACCACCCCTACGGGTTTTCGGGATAGGCTATTTGAGCATGGAGCGTACAGCAAGCACGGACGAGAGAACCACGAATGACTGCGCATGACACGAATTAAAGGCCACGGATTGAATCTCGGCGCCGCGGGGTTTCGTCCGTTGCTACGTCCGGCTTTCGTATGTTTCGTGGTTTCAGCCGGCCCCCCCTCCCGACCATCTCGTACGGTGCCCGTAGAGGGGAGACAGCTATCCACTATGCACTAGCCACTATCCACGTTGCTCCGCGCGGCCTTGCCCAGACTAACTCCCAAATGTTTCCCATGTTTCCCAAGCGACCCCCAAACGCCCCCAAACGTTCCCAAACGATTTTCAAACGATTCCCAAACGTTCCCAATTGTTTTTCAAATGCTTTTGCCCTTAAACACATGCCGTTTTCTCAATGGTTTTCGGATTCGCACCTGTTTTTTTAAGATCGACCATCGCGGCGCTGCGGCGCCGCGCCGCAAAGAACGCGCGGCAGCCATGAAGAACACTAATTATCACTTATTAACACTAATGTGGATCAGCGTTGATCAGCGGAGATTAGTGTTCCCCTTTGCCCGGAGCCGTGCCGTGAGTACTCAAAAACCGTGCCAAGGCGAGCCAGCGCTGGATATTTCGCTGGTTTCGATTTTCGCTGGTTTCATTATTCCGAGCTTTGTGCCTTTCGTGCGCTGTGCGGCTTGACCCACGCGCGGGACTACGTGCAAGGAAAAAGTGGAGCGGCGCACGATCCGTCCCGCCGATGGTTGCACCAAGGCGAGTCATTCCTATGTCGTTCCTAAGTCATCCTATGTCATTCCTATCTCGTTTCTATGTGATTTCTATGTCGTTTCTATCCCATTTCTATGTGCCTCTGGACAGGAAAACATCGAGAAAACAGGCCGAATTCGCAGACTTGCGTACCCAGAAAAAAAATTCGGCCGCCGAAAGCTGAGTATCTGGAGTATCTGGTGCGGCCGGGCGAAAACGGTCGCCGCCATTTTGCGGAATTTCCTGGCGCTGCCCAGCACCCTTCCCCCGGCCCTCTCCCGGAGGGTGTTGTTACACAACATCTCGGACCCCATACGGCTCGCCCGGATGGTGAACGAGGCCGAATGGCTGGATGTTCGGCAACCGAACCGTTTTGTCCCCCTGCCGCCGCAGCGCAGTGCCATGCGCCGTCCGCGAAAAGGCAGTGCCGGACCCCGTTTTTACGACAATTTCCACGGCAATGAGGAGCACCACCATGTCTACCGACATCGTTCAGGCCGATACCACGATCACCACCATCCCCGCCGGCGAGGCGGCGGAAATGCCGCCCGCACAAATCACGGCGCTCGATGCGCTTTTGTCGGGCAAGACCGCCACTGAGGCGGCGGCCGTCGCGGGCGTTGCCCGGAGCACGCTTTACAAGTGGCTCGCTAAGGATTACCGCTTCCGGGCCGCCGTGAACCGCGGCCGCCGCGATATGCGGCAGGCGGTCGCTTGCCGCACGACCAACTCGCCACCGAAGCCGCCGAATGCATCGTCCAGGCCGTCCGCAAAGGAGACGTGAAGGCCGCGCTGGAAGTCGTCCGGCGGGCGAACATCTTCGCGCCCTCCAGGATCGGCAGCGACGACGAAGCCGTTCTGCGACAGGAAGACGAGAAACGGCAAGTGGACCGTGAAGCGGAATTGTCGTTGTCTCGCCGCTGCCGCAATGCGCAGTTGTCGCGAGAGAAACGAACTTATAGCTATATGTTATATAGCTATAAGTGGTATAAACAGCCGAAAAAACGCCCGATTTTGTCCACTTTTGTCCACTTCGTGCGTGAGCCGCCGCGTTGCGACGCTTGCGTCGCAACGCGGCGGAAGGGCGCTTTGCGTCCATGTTCACGGCGTAGAAGATCCGGCGGCTTCGGCCGCCCAGGTCTCGGCGATTGACACTACCCACTCGACCGAACTCACCATTTCGTCCAGTGACGCCCATTCCTTGGGTGAATGAATGGAATGGCGCCGCTGGAAATATTAGGGGAGGGCAGGCCGAGTTCCGTCAGCCGCGAGCCGTCGGTGCCGCCGCGGACGATCGTGCGCCGCGGCGTCGGCCGAGCCGGGCGAGGGCCTTATCGGCTAGCGTCGACGGCCCGCGGCTCCTTGTGCAGGCCGTCGGCCATGTTCCGATACTGCGGCGTCATTCAAGTCGATGCGCGCCTGCGGATGCTCCTTCACGCGCGCGTCGGCCGCGACTTTTCGCAGCACCGCGGCATGGTCGGCGAGCTTGGCGGTATCGAAGTCGCGGAGCAAGATGCGGATTTTCACTTCGCGCGACGCCGCCGTCGATGCCATACGGATGGATAAAACCCTCGCGGCCGGCGGTCGACCTCCGGCGCCAGCGTCGCGTCGGCAAGCGGGCGAGAAAATCGGCCGCGATGCGCAGGGCGTTGATCATGCGTCCCTTGGCGATCGACGGGATGGATGTTCACGCCGGGACCGTGACGACGGCCAGGTCCGCCGAGAAGGTCTCGATGTCGATCTCGTCGCACGCCGTGGCCATCGAGCGTGTAGCAGACGACCGCGCCGAGCGGCCGAGTATCGATATGATCCACGCCGTGGCCGATCTCCTCGTCGCAGGTGAAGCAGAGGCGGACCGGCCCGTGCGACGATCTCAGGATGCTCCATCAGCCACTGCGGCCGCTTCCATGATGACGGCAGGCCGGCCTTGTCGTCGGCGCCGAGCAGCGTCGTGCCGTCGGTGGTGATCGAGCGTGTGGCCGATGACGTTGTCCAATTCCTGGCACTCGCTGACGCGGATGACTTGGTCGTTGTTCGGCAAGCGCGATGTCTCCGCCGCCATACTTGCGAATGACTTGCGGCTTGACGTTCTTGCCGGTCGTTTCGGGCGAGGTGTCGAAATGCGAGCAGAAGGCGATCGCGGATCGCGCAGTACCGCCTTCAGGCGGATGTTGCGAATCGGAACCGGCTAAAGCCGGGACTCCAGCGCCGGGAACTGTCGCCATCACGATGCCGTGCTCGTCCTGATGTGCGTCCTCGATGCCCATCGCCTTGAGCTCGCGGACGAGCTGCCGGCCCAGCTTGATTTGGCCGGGCGAACTGGGATAGTTCTTGGCGTCCATGCGGGCCGTGGTATCGATTTTGACGTAACGGAGGAAGCGTTGCAGCAGGCGGCGGCGGTTCATGGGTGGGGCAGAGCTTGGCGGCAGGGAGCGAGGAGCAGGGAGTATGTTGCCACTATTGTAGTCGCGGGAAGTAGCGTCTCACTAGCCCCCAGGCGCATTATCGCATAGTATGTCCGAGGTTCCTTTTTCGATCGTCCGGCTTCCCGCTCCAAGCTCCTTGCTCCCTGCTCTATGTCCTCCCCGATCCGCTATCTGGTCTTCGACATCGAAAGCGTGGCCGACGGCCCGCTGGTGGCCAAGCTGCGCTATCCGGGCGAGTCGCTCACGCCGGCCGAAGGCGTCGCGCCGCTATCGGGCCGAGTTGATGGCGGGTACGACAGCGACTTCATTCCCTACACGTTTCAAGTGCCGATTTCGGTCGCGGTGGCCAAGGTGGCAGCCGATTTTCGGCTCGCTCGACGTGGCCGTGCTCGACGAGCCGCAGTTCCGCCCGCACGTGATCACCGAGAATTTCTGGCGCGGCTGGGAGAAGTATCACCGGCCGACGCTCGTCAGCTTCAACGGCCGCACGTTCGACCTGCCGCTCTTGGAACTGGCGGCGTTTCGCTACGGGCTAAGCCTGCCGGGCTGGTTCAACCGTCCGGCAAGTCGTTCGAGCAATTCCGCAACCGCTTCAATCTCGAGTCGCATCTCGACTTGCAGGAGCTGCTCACCAATTTCGGCTCGACGCGATTCAACGGCGGGCTTGAACCTGGCGGCCAACTTGCTCGGCAAGCCCGGCAAGATGGACGTGCAAGGGCCACATGGTGCAGGACCTTTACGACGCCGGCAAGCTGGCCGAGATCAACGACTATTGCCGCTGCGACGTGCTGGACACGTATTTCGTTTTTCTGCGCATCGCGCGTGCTCATCGGGCAGCTAACGATCGGAGGCCGAGCAAGCGATCGTGGCGGAAGTGAGGACCTGGCTTGAGCAAAAGGCCGAGCAGTGCGAGGCGTATCAAGCAGTATCTTGAGAGTTGGGGCGATTGGGTGAATCCGTGGAAGTAGAGCGCGATGTTGACGCTCCGCGCTCGTGGACCGTCGCATAAACGACTAGAACTGCACTTCAAAGTCGCACTCGTCGTCAGCAATCATAATCCTCCAGTCGGCCGTCTTACTCAAAGGATCGAACAGCCCTTGGCCTCGCTCTTGCTTTACCATCGCAAGCAGCATTTGCCCGATCGCATTTCGGACGTCACTTAAGCCGTGACATCCGGGAACATCGTCGTCAGCCGCCAACGGGTCCGTTCCGGAAAGTATAAAAACTTTACTAGGCCCGTATTCAATTTGCGTTCTAACGGTCCTTCCATCGTGGGTCATCACGGTCGCGTCATCTTCAAAACAACGGTCATGGAATTCGGACCAGGCGGGCAGCGCAAATCGTCGGAATAGAAGTCGTTCGTGCCACTGTAGAACGGATCGGGATTTTTGAAGAACTGCGCCCGCAAAAAAGCGTCCGCCAACGAGTAGAAAAATAGAATTCCCGTGACAAGCTCGTTCGGATGTCGCTCGCGACATGTTGACACGACTGAACGCGTAAAGTCTCGTGTGACAAACATATCCAGCCGTAAATCGAGATCGGGCTTCTTGTTCTTGCGATTGAACACATCCGTACCCTTATGCTGTCGAATCACAGGCGTTTGTCACGCCTGCTAGTCGACCGCCGCCAAGAATTCGTCGACGGTGATGCGCACTGTGCGTATCAAGCTCCGCAGTGTTCCCCTAGCGACCTCGCGGTGATCGGGAACCGATAAGGTAGCCGTTTCGCCTTCTTTGACCATGATGACGTGACTGCCTCTCTGCCTCGCCACCGACCAACCGAGCGTCGCAAATGCACCGACCACTTGCCCTCCACTAAGGATTGGAAGCTTCGCCATTAGGCGACGACCTCCACCTCTTGGGTTTCGACCGTCAAGGGCATGCCACGCTCCGCGCACGATCAGGCACTCATGGATTGCGTCGCGAACGTTCACAATGGCTTCGTCGCGGGTTTGCCCTTGGCTCACGCAACCCGGAATGGATGGACACTCGACAATCCACATGCCGTCTTCGTCCCGGTCGAGAGTTACTAGGAATCTCATAGTTATATAGTTAATCCGGAATCCGCTTTGGTGGGCCGGCGCGTCGCTAAGGCTCGCTGGTCCCATCCTACAATTCTCGCCGTCGCCATATTTCTGTCAACTATCTTTATCTTTCTGTCATACCACCATTACACCCTCTCCAGCCCATACTCTTCCAGCTTCTTCCGCAGCGTATTGCGGTTGATGCCCAGCCGGTCGGCGGCCTTGGTCTGCACGTTGTCGCAGTCGGCCAGGACGTGGAGGATCAGTTCCTTCTCGACGCGATTGACGATTTGCGCGGCAAGGTTGTCGGCCTGGGGACCGGCGGCCGAAATGCCTTGCTCGATCAGGTCCGAGACGAGGGCATCGAGATTCGCCGGACGAGCGCGGCCGATCCGCCGCGGCTTCATGACCCAAGACGGCCTCGGGCAAGAGATCGCAGGTCAGCTCGTCGCCCGGCGCGAGCACGACGGCCCGCTCGACGTAGTTCTGCAACTCGCGGACATTGCCGGGCCATTCGTAGCGGCAGAGCATTTCCATCGCCTTGGGATCGACGTGTGGCACGTGGCGCAGGTTCTCCTCGTTATAGATCCGCAGGAAATGCCCGACCAAAAGCGGAATGTCCTCACGCCGCTCGCGGAGCGGGGGAAGGTAGATCGTCACTACGTTGAGGCGATAGTAAAGGTCCTCGCGAAAGTGGCCGGCGTCGACCTCTTCCAGCAGGTCGCGATTGCTGGCGGCGATCACCCGCGTATCGACGCGGATGGTCTGCGTATCGCCGACGCGCTCGAACTCGTGTTCCTGCAAGACGCGGAGCAGTTTGACTTGCAGCTTGGCGGTCGTGGAGTTGATCTCGTCCAGGAAGACGGTGCCGGTGTGGGCGGCCTCGAAGCGGCCGGTGCGGTTATCGACCGCGCCGGTGAAGGCCCCGCGGACGTGGCCGAAGAGCTCGCTTTCCAGCAGGTTCTCGTGCAGCGCCCCGCAGTTCACGCGGATGAACGGCCCGCTGCCGCGCGGGCTGAGGCGGTGAATGGCCTTGGCGATAAGCTCCTTGCCGGTGCCCGTCTCGCCCAGCAGCAGCACGGAGGCGTTCGACTGGGCCACCTGCCGCACAATCTTGTAGCAATGCTGCATGGCCGGCCCGATGCCGATGAGGCCGGGGATCGGCGGGCCGGTGTCGCTGCGCGATGTGGAAGGAAGGCGGGTCATGCGGATGGGAATTGCAAATTGAAAAATGCAAATTGAAAAATGAAAATTGGAGCTCGGCCGGACTGTCTTGGAGGCATGCACACGCCGGAACGAAGTGATGCGCCATGTCTCGTCGTCGATGCCAACTCGTCAGAAATTTGCAATTTGCATTTTTCAATTTTCAATTTTCAATACTCCGTCACTTTTCCATCGTGGGAACAGCCATCCGCGGCGGGACGGCCTTGACCGGACGGCTTGCCTTGCGGGCCGCTTCCAGCACCGAATGCGTTGCCCGCGATTCGATCGTGCTGAGCACATCCGCCAGGACTTGCTGCGCGGCCGCGTCCTGCGAATCGCTCTGCCGGTAGCGGATATACTGCTGGCGGATCGAATCCTGGCTCAACAGCAGGCCGAACTGCTGGACATTGAGATCGAACGCCACAGCGGCCGCCTTGCGCAGCGGCAGGGGATTGGCGGGGCGGCTCGCCACTTCGACAAGCGCTGCTGGCTGACGCGCGTGCCCAGATTGGAGAGCACGACGATCGCGTGGCCGCTCAGTCGCGGCACGAGCAGCCCGGCCACGACGGCGTCTTCCGCCTTCTGGAGATCAAAAAGCTGGCCCGGCGTCTGACTCAACTTGGCCAGGCAGTTTAGCGCACCGGACGGCGAGCCCCTGCCGCTCGGAAAAGCCGACAAACTCTCGCGGCACGAGAGCGTTAAGCTGGCCGAGTTGCCAGCGGGCAGCGGCCGCGTCGATCGGCTTGGAAAAAGCAATCACCAAGGGATCGCTCTCGGCAATTCGCTGTGCGCGAGTGAGGAACCCCGACCGGGCGACCAGCGCGATCCGCAGTCCGGCCGTGCGATAGTCATTGTGCAGTTGCTGCACGATTTCCTCCGCGGGCGGGCTCTGCGTGGCCATGTCGATGACCGCCAGCTCGTAATCGGGGCTTCGCCAGGCCATCCGCACCGCCTCGCCGCCGCTGGTTGCCGCGTCGCACTCGATGTTGCGGAACTTTAGCACGCCAATCCACTCTTCCAAAGTGCGCGTGTTCGGGCTGACCGTAAGGCGCGGCGTCCGCCCGTCGATGCGGCCTGGAAGGCAAGCGCTTCCAGGACGAAGCTCGATCCGGGGAAGGGCGATTTGGGCTGCAAATTGGCGATTGCTTCCAATGCCGCCACGCGGAGCCGGGCGTCCGGGCTGCGAACCGCGCGGACCAGTGGAGAGGGCGACGGACCGCCTTGGAGAATGTCTTGCGCTTGCCACTACCCTGCTGCGCGGGTGCCCCGCCCAGGATCTCAGCCGCCGCGCGAGCGGCCGCCGGATGATGCTCATTCAGGCTGTACGTCAACACGCCCTCGATCAATTTGGGATCGGTCGCAGCCAAGCGTTTTACTTCCGGATCGTTGAAATCAAGCCGCTTGTCGAGGCCGCGGTCGTATACCATCTGCTCCAGCACCGTTGCGGCGGCGAGAGTTTGTGCCGCTTGATTCTGGGGAGAAAGCTGGCACGCCGCCCGCGCCAGCCGCGCCGCGAACGCCCGCGCGGCGTCATCCGGCGGGCAACTTCGCGCGAGGCACTTCTTGGCAACCGGGTCCCAAGAGAAGAGCGTCACTCGGCCGCGGCTATCGACGCTAATAGGCTGCTTGCCGGCGTAATAACTCTTTGCCAGGTCGTATAATCGCTGGGCCGCCTGGGCGGCGGTCGGCAAACTGCCTTGCAGTTGCCTGATGGCCGCGCGGGCCGGCTCGCGGACGCGGAGGTCGCTTTCTTCGGCCAGCGCCGGCACGTAAAGATAAACGATCGCCTGCGCGGCCCGCATCTCGGCCAACGTCCGGATCGCTTCGACCATGAACTCGGGATCGGCGCGTTCGATGATTTCCGCCAGCGGGTCGATCGCGTCGCCGCGCATGGCGGCGAGCGCGGCGCGGACGGCCGCATGTTCTCCCGCTCGCTGCGGATCGGCCAGCACCCGGATGAGGGCATCGACAGCCGTGCCGTGGGCCTGTTTCAACTTGATGACCGCCCGTGCGCGGACGTCGGGCGAGGGATCCTGCAATTGCTTGATCTCCTCGGCCAGCCGGGCCGGATCGCGCAAGCGTCGATCGGCCGCACCCAAGGCGGCTTGGACCAGCAACTCGTTTTCGGGGCGCAACTCCGTTCGTGCGGCCAGATCGGTGAAGGCCGAGCTATGGTATTCGTCAACGAGTGCTACCCACTGCTCATCGTCCAGCTTGGCGTCAAGCAGCTTCCGCAAGTACTTTTTGGCCAGCTCCGGCCGGCTGGCGTCCAAGAGCAACTGGGCCGTATGGAATATTTCCGAGGGCGTCTTGGGGTTGGATGCGAGCAATGCGGCAACCACCGGATCTTCCGGCGGAGCCAGATCGGCGGTCGCGGCAGCCGGACCGCGCGCGGCGGGCACCTTGGCTTCCGCCGGGGCCTTGGCCGCCGCGGGCTTCGCTTTCGCTTTCGGTGCGGCCGCGTCGTCTTGGCCGCGGGCGGCGGTATTCCAGCCAAGGCAAATCCCTGCCAGTAAAGGCGCAGCCGTGCAAAGCAGTTTGAGGCGTGAGAAAGACATAATAGTTCGTGTTGGATCGCCGTGTGAAATGCAGTACGAAGTGCTCAGTACACAGTACGGAGTGCCGAGTACAAAGCATCAGGTGACGCGTACAACGTGCTAATCCTGCTTTCCCGCTGTACTGAGCACTGCGTACTTGGTGCCGATTCCAATGCGCCGCGTACTCGATATCATTCCTCTACTCTTTTCTTCCAAATCTCAATCTGTTTCTTCACTTGCTCCGGCGCGGTCGAGCCGTAGCTCTGCATGGCGGCCACCGCATGCTCGACGCCGAGAACTTCATACACCGATTCGTCCAACTCCGGCAACGCCGCGCGGAAGTCGTCCAGCGGAAGGTCGCTGAGCCGCACGTCGCGATCCAGCGCCTTGCGGACGAGTTGCCCGACCATCTCGTGAGCGGTCCGCTGCGGAACGCCGCGGCGGATCAGGTATTCCATGAATGTCGTCGCATCGAGATGGCCGCGATCGAGCCGCGCGGCGATCGCCGCGCGGTTGAGCGCGGCCCCGGCCATCAGCGGCGCGGCCAGTTCGAGCGACGCCTGAACCGTGTCGAAGGCGTCGAACAGCGGCGGCTTGTCTTCCTGCAAATCGCGATTGTAGGCCAGCGGCAGACCCTTGACCAAGACCAGCAGCGTTTGCAGGCTGCCGACCACTCGGGCCGTCTTGCCGCGGATCAACTCCAGCACGTCCGGGTTGACCTTCTGCGGCATGATCGACGAACCGGTGCAGAAGGCTTGCGGCAGCTTGAGGAAATTGAACTCGATCGTAGACCAAAGGATCCACTCTTCGGCCCAAGTGCTAAGGTGCTCGGCAATCATCGTCAGGCAGAAGACGAACTCGATCACAAAGTCGCGATCGCTGACGGCGTCGATGCTGTTGGCGGCAATGTCAGTCGAAGCCTAGCCGCTGGGCAACATCCGCGCGATCAATGGGCAAGCTCGTGCCGGCCAACGCGGCCGCCCCGAGCGTCAACGTATTTGTCCGCCGCCGGCAGTCGGCCAACCGCTGCCGATCGCGCTCGAACTTCTCGCAGTAGGCCAGCCAATAGTGCGGCGCCAGCACCGGCTGGGCACGCTGCATGTGGGTATAGCCCGGCAGGATCACGTCGACGTCGGCATCGCAGCGGCCGACGAGTGCCCGTTGCACATCCAAGAGCCGCGCGCCAATTATGTCAATCGCCTCGCGGACCCAGAGTCGTAGATCGGTCGAGACCTGATCATTGCGGCTTCGGGCGGTGTGCAGCTTGCGGCCTACGTCGCCGATGCGATCGGTGAGGGCCTTCTCGACATGCATGTGGATGTCTTCCAGTTCCGTGCGGAACGGGAAGCGGTCTTGCTCGATTTCCTTGCGGATCTCGCCCAAAGTTTGTTCAATCTGGCGGCATTCGTCGGTTGTCAGCAGACCAGCCTTGGCGAGCATTTGCGCATGGGCGGTCGATCCGGCGATGTCGTGCGCAAACAAGCGGCGATCGAAGCTCACACTTTCGGTGAACTGCTCGACGCGGCGATCGGTCGCCTCAGAAAAAACTCCACCCCACGCCTTTTGCGACAAATCGGACCTCAATTGGCGAGAAATAGCCTCAAAGAATATCGACAACTGTCTAAGTCTAAATGACTTACGGTGGGTTGTCAACGAAAGACACCCCACTTCTGGAGCGGACATTTACTGCTCTGTTGCAATGTTTACTAAAAGCATAGTGGATCTGGCATGGTAGTCGCTCGCCCGCGCTTTTTTCGCATGGCGGGATTTGCTAATATATAAGCATGATCTCAGCCACCATTAGCCAAGAATCGGAAATCCTTTCGCGAGTGATCTCGCCTGACAACCCCAGCTTTTCGGTTGAGGCTGCTCGGTCGATTCTTAAACTTGGCTTTACTGAGAGCGACAACGAGAGAATGAATGTGCTGGCCACTAAGGCGCGACAGGGTAACCTTGACTTGCAGGAAGAATCTCTGCTGAACGCGTACCTATTCGTAGGTTCTCTCGTCGATCTCATGCATTCAAAAGCACGCTTGTCGCTGAAGAAGCAGACGGCATGAGCCAAACGGCAAAGGAAAAGGCGCTCGCGATGCCATTGCAGGTCGGTCCGGATACGGTTGTGAATACTGCCAGTTGCCGGCAAAATTGACGTCGCTGCCCTTCCAAATCGATCACGTTATCGCCGAGAAACATGAAGGCGAAACGACGATGGAGAATACCGCTTATACGTGCCTCCATTGCAACTCGTTCAAAGGTCCAAATCTTGCCGGCCGGGATAAGGAAACAAACGAGATTGTTCGACTCTTTGATCCGAGGCGAGATCGTTGGAAGGAGCACTTTCGATGGAACGGCGCAGAACTCACTGCGCTTACGGCGATCGGACGCGTAACCATTGCGGTCCTGAGAATCAACCGCGCGGATCGTGTCGCGGTTCGAGCTTCGTTGTTAGAGGAAGGCGATTTTAATCCATGAAGCGATTCGACGTTGTTGGGAGTTTGCAAAATGTCGCAATATAATCAAATCAACACGCAATGCAGGCGGCTAATCCAAATCGCCAATGAAGAAGCGATCAATACTCAAAGCAAGTACATTAGCAGCGGTCATCTCTTGCTCGCGTCCTCGACGCTGATTCAGGTCCCGTAGCCAAGTTTTTAATCTCGTTCAGCGCCCAGTCGCAGCGAGTTCGCGTCGAAGTAATCCGTCTCTTGGCAATGGAGGATGACACCTCGCGCGGGGAGCCACGAATGATCTCGGTGGTATCACATATGCTGGACGTTGCTCGATCCCTAAACCATGATTCCGCAGGCAGCGAACACCTGCTGATTGGCTTGCTGCACGATCGAAATGACATTGCTGTGCGTGCGCTCGAGGCTGCCGGAGTTGCCACTGACAGTTTACGCGATATGCTCCCAACGAGCCGATTCCGACAGGCACCTCGCGAGCGCACACGATAGATCTTTGGCCGGCACTTCGGGCTTCGCACGACTAATGCATCTTCGGGAACATCTGCCGCACCATCGTGATGGCGGCGGGGCCGACGAGCACAACGAAAATGCCGGGGAAAATGAAGACCACCAGCGGGAAGAGCAGTTTGACCGCCGTCTTGGCGGCCTTCTCTTCGGCCATCTGCGAGCGGCGGGTGCGCATCGATTCGCTCTGCACGCGCAGGGCTTGTGCGACGCTCGAGCCGAACTTGTCGGCCTGAATCAGCACGGCGGCCAGCCCGCGGAGGTCGGCCACGCCGGTCCGCACGCCCAGGTCATGAAGTGCTTCCGCTCGGCTGCGGCCCATCTGCAAATGGAAGTTCGTCATGTTGAACTCGGCGGAGAGCACCGGGTAGGCATTCTTCATTTCCTCGCTCACTTTGCGCATCGCCTGGTCGAGTCCCAGGCCGGCTTCGACGCACACGACCATCATGTCCAGCACGTCGGGCAAGGCGAGGAAGATCGCCTGCTGCCGCTTGCGCGCCAGGTAGCCTAGCACGATGTCGGGCGACCAGAAGCAAATCGCCGTCACGCCCGCCACCCAGATGAACGTATTCTGGCTGACGCCTTTCACATACAACAGCGTTCCGCCGCCGAGGCAAAATCCCAGGAGCAAGAGGACGAACTTCAGGCCGTAGAAAATCGGCACCAGGCCTTCCATGCGGAAGCCGGCGCTGGACAGGGTGTTCTTCAGTTTGTTCGCCGTCGGCCTCGCTCTTGGGGACGAACGACTTGGTCAACTCCGATGTCTTTTGAATGACCGAAGAAACCGTGTCGGGCTTCTTGAGGATCGCCTCCGCCTGGGCGGCGGCGCTTCTGCGGATTTTTGATTTCGTCGAGCCGCTCCAAGGCGCGCGGCTTGCCTTTGGCCATGTATTCCAAGGCGACCCAGGCGAACGCGGCAAACGCGCCGAAGATCGCCAGCGGGACGAACTGGCTTATGGTGAACAGCGGCGGGACAGTTTCGGCAAACATAGCTTTTCAGTCATCGTTCCACCGACGCGGGGTCGGCGGGAGGTGGACGGCTCCGTACTCTTTTTCCAATTCCTTACACCTTGATCTCGACAATCTTCTTGATCACAATCGCGCCAAGGATTTGCATGACAATGGCGACGGCCAGCATCTTCCGGCCAGCTCTGTCGGTAAAGAGCTGCGAGACGTAGGCCGGATTCAAGTTGTATACGATCACGAACAGCACCAGCGGCAAGGCCATGAGCACGATGCCCGACAGCCGGCCTTCGCCCGTCAGGGCCTTGACCTGGCCGAGGATTTTGAAGCGGTTGCGGATCAATGTGCCGATCTTGTCGAGGATTTCGGAGAGATCGCCGCCCGTTTGACGCTGCAAAATGACGGCCGTGACGAAGAACCGCAGATCGAGGTTGGGCACCCGCTCGCACATCGCCGCAGGCTGTCGTCCATCGCCACGCCCAGGTTCTGCTCGTCGAAAATGCGGCCGAACTCCTTGCCGATCGGCGCGGACATTTCGTTCGCCACCGAATTGAATCCGAAGGAGAGGCTCTGCCCGGCGCAGAGCGCGCGAGCCATCATTTCCAGGGCGTCGGGCAATTGCTTGTTGAAAGTATTGAACCGCCGCTTGCGCCGCATCAAGAGCCAGAACATCGGCAGCGACCCGGCGCAAATTGCCGCCAGTGGCACCATGGCCGCCGGGGCTTTCATGACGATCGTCACCGCTCCGCCGGCCAAGCCCAGCACCAGCGAAACCATCGCCAGCTTGCTGATCGTCAGCGTCGTATCGGCCTGCTCGAAGATCAATTCGAGGTTGCCGAAGCGCGCGAACCACGTCGCCAGCATGTGCGGCGCGTCGTCCAGCGGCCGCGAGAGCACGCTGTTGTCCTTGAGCAGGTTGTCCTTGCCGCCGCGGCCGTGCCGGCGCTGGTCAGCACATCGAGCCGGTCCTCCAGCTTTGACGCCGGAGGCTTGGCGAAGAGCATCGCCGCGCCGCCCACGAGCGTGGCGACGCCGACGAATGCCATGACAGCCATTATCAAAGGGCTCACGGCTTAATCCTCCAACATGACGCGTTCGCGGAAGGCGCTGGCGGGCAGGCGGACGCCGGCCGATTCGAGGCGGTCCATGAACGTCGGCCGGATGCCGGTGGAGACGAAGCGGCCGTAGCGCCCGGCCCGATTCGTCGATGCCGTCCTGCACGTAGTGGTAGATGTCTTGCATCACGATCGTGTCTTGCTCCATGCCGCAGATTTCGGTGATGTGCGTGATTTTTCGCGGGCCGCCTTGCAAGCGGTTGGCCTGCACGATCAGGTCCACGGCGCTGGCGATCTGCGTGCCGCATGGCCTTCAGCGGCAGATCGAAGCCGGCCATCATGATCATGCGTTTCGAAACGAGCCAGGCGTCGCGCGGCGTATTGGCGTGGATCGTGGTCATCGAGCCTTCGTGGCCGGTGTTCATGGCCTGGAGCATGTCGAGCGTTTCGCCGCCGCGGCATTCGCCGATGATGATTCGTTCGGGCCGCATACGCAGGGCGTTCTTCACCAGGTCGGTGGCCGTGATCGCGCCCTTGCCTTCGATGTTGGGCGGCCGCGTTTCCAGCCGCACGACGTGGTCTTGCTGCAGCTGCAATTCGGCCGCGTCTTCGATCGTCACGATGCGGTCCGTGTTGGAAATGAAGCTCGACAGCGTGTTCAAGCAGCGTCGTTTTGCCGGAGCCGGTACCGCCGGAGATGATGATGTTCAAGCGGGCCTTGATCGCGCCTTCCAGCAGCATGACCATTTCCGGCGTGAAGGCCTTGTAGTTCAAGCAGGTCTTCCAGCTTGAGCGGGTTGGCGCCGAAACGGCGAATGGAAACGCAGGCCCCGTCCAGGGCCAGCGGCGGAATGATCGCGTTGACACGCGAGCCGTCCGGCAAGCGGGCGTCGACCATCGGGCAGACTTCGTCCACGCGGCGGCCGACCTTCGACACGATGCGGTCGATGATCTGCATCAAGTGGTCGTTGTCGCGGAATGACGACGGTGCGTCTTTTCCATCTTGCCGCGGCGTTCGACGTAGATGTTCTTCGGGCCGTTGATCAGGATATCGCTGATCGTCGGCGTCTTTCAGCAGCAATTCCAGCGGGCCGAGGCCGAACGTTTCGTCGAGCACTTCCTCGACCAGCCGCTCGCGCTCGGCGCGGTTGAGCAGCGTGTCTTCGGTGTCGCACAGATGTTCGACGACCAGGCGGATTTCGCGGCGGAGCACGTCGCCTTCGAGCTCGCCGACTTGCGTCAGGTCGAGCTTGTCGACGAGCTTGCCGTGGATCCGCTGTTTGAGTTCTTCCAGCGTGGATTCCTTGCTTTCGCCGCTTTGCCGCAGGGGCATACGAGGTGGAGGCATGTCGTGCGACTTTCCTTGCCGGGCACCCGGCAGCAAGGCATGGATGCCAGGTGCCGGGTCGCTTGCGTGGTCTGGTGGGACTTTGTTGTCTGAGTAAAGATAGCCCAAAAGATGCGCGGAGCGGGGGCGGGAAGGCGGATAGCGCCGGAAGAGGTGGCAGGGATGCCGATGGTAGGGAAGGTAGCGGATGCGCCCCGCTTGCCGGAATAGGCAACCTACTGTTGGTTGGTCGTGAATTCCGGTGTAGAATGAAATGCGGTGTCGCCAAGGGGACGGTAGGACAGGTCGTAAATCTGCGAGAAATGCCATGGTGAAAGTCACTGCGATTGAATCCGATGACAAGGTCCGATTGCCGCATGAGTGGGTCGAGGAGTTTGGTTTGCACGGATTCATCGCCCTGGAAAAGGCCGCGGAAGGAATCATCGTGCGACGTTGTCCCGATCTGACATGGGAGGAAGTGTTCGCCGACAAATTGACGATTAAGTCAAGCGGTGCGGAACGAGACCTCTCCGAGGTGAGCGGCGATGACTACCTCTTCTAGTTCTGCTCGGTGGGGCCTTGACGCCGGCCCGATCATCTACAGCCTTCTCGATGGACATCCCGCGTCGGCTGTCTGCGAGAGTCACATTCGCGGTCATTCGGGCTGGCTCACCACGCCAGTCACATTGCTGGAAGTCGACGCCGTATTGCGAAAAGTTTATGGAGTGGCTCCTGAACTCGCCGCGCAAAACTGGCGCAATTCGCCAATGGTCCGATCGTTCTTCCGGTTGTTGACGCCAGTTTGGCGATCTCCGCAATGGACTGCGCCAACGCGTTGGGGATCGATTTGGGAGATGCTGTTCTCTTGGAGACTTGCCGGAGCCACGGTGCGGCGACGATCTGTACCGACGATGCGAAGTTTGCCGGCGTTTGCGGCAAGCTCAACATTACGGCCGAGACGCCTTTTGATTCCGCAATGCGCCGCCAAATCGCGGCGTGGGAGTCAGCGAACGTGCCGCTCAAGGGAATCGCACGTTTACTGTCTCAGGTCCACGCTTGGATCGGGAAACGGGACTCTGAATTGGCGGAAGAGTTTTGGAACCAATCGGGCGCCGGCAGCCACATGCCATAGCAAGTGAAGGTCATTGACGAACCCCGCCGCAAACCGGACAATAAAAGGTCCACCGACTCGCCCCATTCGGAAAACTCCCCATGAACTCGATCGAAAAGCATGACCCGGAAGTCTGGGCGGCCATCGCCGGCGAAATCGAGCGCCAACGCGACGGCCTGGAAATGATCGCCAGCGAAAACTACACCAGCCCGCGCCGTCATGCAGTGCATGGGCAGCGTGCTGACCAATAAATATGCCGAGGGATATCCCGGCCGGCGCTACTACGGCGGCTGCGAGTTCGTCGATGTCGTCGAAGACCTGGCCCGCGATCGGGCCAAGCAGCTTTTCGGCGCCGAGCACGTCAACGTGCAGCCGCATTCCGGGGCCCAGGCCAATATGGCCGTCTACTTCGCCATGCTCAGTCCGGGCGACACGGTGCTGGGGCTGGACCTGGCCCACGGCGGCCATCTGACGCACGGCATGAAGCTCAATATCTCGGGCAAGCTCTATCACTTTCATAGCTACGGCGTGCGGCGCGACACGCACCGCATCGACTTCGACCAGGTGGCCGCCTTGGCCAAGGAGCACAAGCCGAAGCTGATCGTCGCCGGCGCGAGCGCCTATCCGCGCGAGATTCCGCACGGCAAGTTTGCCGAGATCGCCCGCGTCCGTCGGCGCGAAGCTGATGGTCGACATGGCCCATTATGCCGGGCTGGTGGCGGCGGGCCTGCACGACAACCCGGTGCCGGTCGCCGATTTCGTGACCACCACCACGCACAAGACGCTCCGCGGCCCGCGCGGCGGCATGATCCATGTGCAAGGAGGAATACGCCAAAGACATCGACCGCAACGTTTTCCCTGGCATCCAGGGGGGCCCGCTGATGCACGTCATCGCCGGCAAGGCCGTTTGCTTTGGCGAAGCCTTGCGCCGGCTTTCAAGACGTACATGCGGCAAGTCATCGACAACGCCAAGGCGCTGGCCGAGGTGCTCACCGCCGGCGGCGTGCGGCTGGTCAGCGGCGGCACCGACAACCACCTGATGCTGGTGGACGTCACGCCGCTGGGCCTGGCCGGCAAGACAGGCCGAAGAGGCGCTCGACCATGCGGCATCACCGTCAACAAGAACATGATTCCCTTCGACGAGCGCAAGCCGATGGACCCCTCGGGCATCCGCATCGGCACGCCGGCCATCACCAGCCGCGGCCTGGGCTGCGGCGAGATGCGTTCGATCGGCGGTTGGATCCTCGAAGCCCTCCGCGGCCACGACCAGCCGGCCGTGCTGGACCGCATCCGCGGCAATGTCCGCGATTTGTGCAAGCAGTTCTCCGTACCGGCGGATAGAGAATAGCAAACCCCGTCACAACCCGAAGCGTTAGCGATGGACTCGATACTTCCCTCGCTTACGCGTCGGGTTGGGATGAACTCACCCTTCCCGCGAAATCATGCCCTCAAGCAAAATCCTCATTGCCGACGACAACCAGCCCAACGTCGAGTTGCTGGAGGCCTATTTGGCCGAAGTCGATTGCAAAATCGCCGCAGCCTACGACGGCCACGAGACGCTGGAAAAAGTCACGCAGTTCAAGCCCGACTTGATCCTCTTGGATATCATGATGCCCAAACTCAGCGGCTTCGAGGTCTGCCGGATGCTAAAAAGCGATGAAGCCACGAAGCACATCATGATTCTCATGGTCACCGCGCTCGGCGAAGCGGGCGACATCGAGCGGGCCGTAGCTGCCGGCTGTAACGGCTTTCTTAGCAAGCCGATCAATAAGTTGGATTTTCTCAAACACGTCGAAGTTCTGCTCGAATCTGCGCCACGTGAAGGACGAACTGGAACGTCTGCGGCGCTACATCGACGAGATGGAAGCCGGACGAAGACCGAGGAAACCATAATAATCCATGCTTTCCTGGTCTCCCGACTCCTGGCGCGAAACCGATCGCGCAGCGGATCGACTATCCCGACGACGCCGCCCTGCGCGGTGTGCTCGCGGAGCTCGCCGAACTGCCGCCGCTGGTGACGAGCTGGGAGGTCGAGGCCCTCAAGGAGCAGCTTGCCTCCGCCGCGCGCGGAGAGCGGTTCCTGCTCCAGGGCGGCGACTGCTCGGAAAGTTTCGACGACTGCCGTCCGGCGATCATCGCCAGCAATCTCAAGGTGATGCTGAAGATGAGTCTGGTGCTCATCTACGGCTGCCGCAAGCGCGTGGTCCGCGTGGGCCGCATTGCCGGGCAATACGCCAAGCCGCGATCGTCGCCCACGGAAACCCGCGGCGGCCTCACACTGCCCAGCTATCGCGGCCCGCTTATCAATCGGCCCGGGTTCTACCGCGGAAGAGCGCACGCCGCGGCCGGCCTATTTGCTGGACGGCTATCACCGCGCGGCGCTGACGATCAATTTCATCCGCGCGCTGGTCGGCGGCGGTTTCGCCGACTTGCACCATCCCGAGTTTTGGAATGTCGATTTCGTCCGCCATGCCGAGGCGGCCGACGACTACTTCAAGATGGTCGATTCGATCGGCGGGGCGATCCGTTTCATGGAGGCCGCGGCGGGCCATCCGTTGGAGGATTTGACCCGCGTCGATTTCTACACCAGCCACGAGGGCTTGCACCTGGATTACGAACAGGCCCAGACGCGGCAAGTCCCGCGGCGGCCCGGCAAGTGGTACAACCTCTGCACCCATTTCCCTTGGATCGGCGACCGCACCGCGGCAACTCGACGGCGCGCACGTGGAATACTTCCGCGGCATCGCCAATCCGATCGGCGTGAAGGTCGGCCCTTCAATGACGCCCGACCAACTGCTGGAACTGATCGACGTGCTCGATCCCGACGGCGAGCCGGGCCGCTTGACGTTGATCCATCGCTTCGGCTCGAAGCGGCTGCGGCAATGCCTGCCGCCGCTGATCGAGGCGGTGCATGCGCCACGGCCGGAAAGTCACCTGGTGCTGCGACCCGATGCACGGCAACACGGTCGCGACCCCGTCGGGAGTCAAGACCCGCCGCTACGACGATATATTGGAGGAACTCCTCCTGACGTTCGACGTCCACAACGAGCTTGGTTCGCACTTCGGGGGGGTGCATATCGAACTGACCGGCGAAGACGTGACCGAGTGCGTCGGCGGCGCCAGCGGCCTGAGCGAGGCCGACCTCGGCAGGGCCTATTCCAGCGAGGTCGATCCGCGGCTGAACTACGAACAGGCCCTGGAAATGGCGTTTGCCATTGCCCGGAGGATGAGCCAGGGGCGGCGGTAGGGTGGGACAAGCGAGTCCCGCGAGCGCCGGCCCACCATTGCAGCAGCAGGCTCGAACATGGTGGGCCTGCGGCTCGTTTTACTCGCTGGTCCCACCCTACGCTTTCTCGGAAACCGCTTGCTCGGCACGATATAATGGGATAGCATGGCACTAGAGCGGGGCAGGGTTCTGGAATCGATAACTGAGGTGCGCGAGATGACTCGTCGGCGTGGATTCACACTGGTCGAACTCTTGGTGGTGATTGCCATTATCGGCACGTTGGTCGCGTTGCTCCTGCCGGCGGTCAACGCCGCCCGCGAGCAAGGCCGATTGGCCACCTGCAAAAACAATCTACATCAGCTCCAGCTTGCTTGCCAACAGCATGTAGACAAGCTCGGCATCTATCCTAGCGGCGGCTGGGGCAGCAACTGGGTGGGCGTCGCCGACCAGGGCTACGGCGCCAATCAGCCGGGTGGATGGATCTATCAAATCCTCCCCTACTTGGATCAGGGGGCACTGCACGATTTGGACAAGGGACTTGCAACCAGTTCCGGCACGCTTGGCGGCAAGCGCGTAGCGACGCCCCTGCCTGGGCTCTACTGTCCCACGCGGCGCAGCGGTAAGGCCTATCCGCTAACCAACACTCCACTCTATACCACCTTCTCGCCCAGCACGGGTCCGGTCGCCGGCCGCACCGATTACGCGGCCAACGGCGGTGGCGTCTTCATCGCAGCGGGTGCCGGCCCGACCTCCGCGACCGCTGCTTCTTTTCCCAGCCTCACCTCCTTCAACGGCATCGTCGCCGTCCATAGCGAAGTCACATCGGCCGGCGTTCCCGATAACAAGGACACGACCTATCTCGTTGGCGAAAAATATCTGTCGCCGGAAAATTACATTACGGGTAACGATCCGGGCGACTTGTGCAGCGCCATGTCGGGCGACAGTTTAAGCACCATCCGCTGGTCATGCGGCAACTGCCAAAATACTTCGCCGCCGGGCAACTGGGCGGCCAACTCCACCTTTATCGCCCGCTCAAGACCGTCTTGGTTTCAGCAGCCCGCAGGGCTTCGGCAGCGCGCACTCGGCCGGCTGGCAGGTGGCCTTCGCGGGCGGCAATGCGCAGCTTGTCGGTTGGGGCATCGACCCAACGATCCACGCAGAAATGTCGACGCGGAACGGCCACGAAGTCGTCGATCCGACGAAGATTCCGCATTAAAGTGGAACTTTGGAGTGCGGCGGCTTGCCGCCGCTTTTCATAACGCTCAGCGATTAAAGAAGGTTCGTCCTCAGCTTGTGGGATGTCCACCGTTCAAGCAAGCTCTTGACAGGATCTTGCCGAAGCGAGCGCCTCAATCCGTTTTGAAAAGCGAAGGCAAGCCTTCGCACTCCAAAGGGCCTACGGCCGCGATTTCTCCGCCTTTTGCACCGCGCGTAGCCGCTCTTGCATCTGAGCGACGATCTCCGGCTTCGTCGCGGCCAGGTTCTTCGACTCGCCCAGGTCGTCCTTGAGATCAAAGAGCAGCGGGCCGCGGGCCTGCGGTCCTTGCGCCGGGATGAACTTCCACTGCCGTTGCCGCAAGGCCAGGTTCCGGCCGTTGAAGTTCTGCAGCACGAGGCAATCGCGCACCGGCTTATGCGGCAGTCCCAGCAGCACCGGCAAAACATTAAAACTGTCGGGGCCGGCGTCGGCGGGCAGTTCGACGCCGGCCACGGCCGCGAACGTGGCCAGCATGTCAACCAGGCCGATCAGCTCGTCGGAGGTCGTGCCGGGCTTGATCTTGCCGGGCCAGCGGGCGATGAACGGCTCGCGGTGTCCGCCTTCCCACAAGCTGCCCTTGTAGCCCCGCAAGGCCCCGTTGCAGCGATGCCCGTTGGCATTGGCGATGCTGCCGTCCAGGTAGCCGTCTTCCATGATGCCGCCGTTATCGCTGGTGACGATCACAAGCGTGTCGTCGGCCAGCTTCAGGCGATCGAGCGTTTCCAGGACCCGTGCCACCGAGCCATCGAACTCCTCGATCACGTCGCCGCGGACGCCGCATTGGCTCTTCGCCTTGTAAGTTGCATTCGGCACGTGCGGCACGTGGATGTCGTGCGTGGCGAAGTAGAGGAAGAACGGCCGGTCCTTGTTCGCCTCGATGAACTTCACCGCCTCGCGGTTGAGCGTATTGGCCATTTCGGTATCGGTCCATCGGGCGGAACGGCCGCCGGCCATGAAGCCGATGCGGCTGATGCCATTGACGATCGTGTCGGCGTGCCCCTGCTTGGGATTCGGTTTCATGAGCAGTTCCGGATGCTCGCGGCCGGTCGGCTCGTCGCCCACTTGGCGGCTGTAGCTGACCTGGATCGGGTCGGCCGGATCGAGACCCACGACCTTGTGGTCCTGCACGAAGACGCACGGCACGCGATCGCCGGTCGCCGGGAAGAAGGAGTATCGAAACCGAGTTCGAGCGGGCCGGGCTTGATCGCCGTATTGTAATCGAGCTTGCCGCGGCCGAGGCCCAGATGCCACTTGCCGACGAGCCCGGTCGCGTAGCCGGCGTTTTTCAAAAGCGAGGCGACGGTCGGCTTCCGCGTCGATGGAGAGCGGGGCCACGCCGCTGAGGATATGGTCGCCCTCGGGGTTGCGGAAGGCGTACTGCCCGGTGATGAATGAATAGCGGGTCGGCGTGCAGACCGAGGCCGTGGCGTGGGCGTCGGTCAGGCGGATGCCTTCGCGGGCGAGCTGATCGAGGTGCGGCGTCTTGACCTTGGTCGCGCCATAGCAGCCGAAATCGCCGTAGCCGATGTCGTCCGCCAGGATGAAGATGATGTTCGGCGGCCGCGGCGGGTCGGCGGCGGGGGCCTTTGTGATAAGCGCAGAGAAGAAAAGAATCAGGCTGGCGATGGCTGCAAGCCGTGTAAAGGGCGATGGCGGTTTCATGGCGGGAATTCGGGCAAGGATGGCGGCCAAGCTGAATGCGAGGCGCGGCGGCGACACGACCCGCGTCTGCCCGATTATAGAGTCTTCATGCGCCGGGGAACAAGCCGTTACGGCTCCGCAAGGGGATCCGCAGAAAGGCCACGGCGCGTCACCGGCGGTCAAGCTCGACCCGCCGGCGATCGCCTCGCTGATTGTGGTATCGGCGTGCTCAGCAACCGGTACTCGGTCGCTTAGCGTAACTTCCGCGACCGCGTTTCCTCCGCAAAATGCCGATGGACAAGGCAGCGGCGGCAACGAGGGCCAACGTGCCCGGTTCAGGAACTGCCGCGGCGGCCAAGCCAGCCACCGGCGCCGGCACAATGGGGGCCGCGGCCGGGAACGCCGAGGCGTTGCCGACGGTCAAGTTCGTTCCGTCTTCAATCCCCGCGGGGTTCGTTACGATCATTGTGCCTGAGTTCACGAACGTACCGCCAGTATAGGTGTTCGTGCCGGTCAGCATCAAGGTTCCGGTGCCGAATTCGGCGATACGCAACGGGCCGGCCGTCGAGTCCGTGATTTGTCCGCTGTAAGTCACGGTCCCGGTGGCGTTGGTCACGTCGAAGCCGAAAGCGGCGTTTGCCTCCAGCCCACTGGAGCTTGTGGAAGCGGATAGATTCGTGAGCAAGGTGGCGGCCTGGGCCGGAGTAAAATCAGTCGGGCCGCCGATGTTCACTGCCAGCGTGGCGCTGCCGGCCACGCTGATGTTGGCCGGCGTCCAGTTTGCCATGTTCCCGGCATAGAGCGAGTTGGGCATGGCGAATTGCAGCATCCCGCCGTTCACCGCGGTCGTTCCCGAGTAGGCATTGCTGCCGCCGAGCAGAGAGGCGCCGGCGCCCGACTTAATCAGCGCGACTTTGTTCGTCGGCCCGTCGCTGATCGTTCCGCCGAACGTGGTCGTCGCGCCTTGATTGACCGTGAGCAACGAATTGCTAGCGCCGTTATTGGTGATCAGACCGGCCAAGCCGCTGAGCGACGACACCGTGGGGTTAAAGCCGTGGAGGTCGGTAACTCCGCCGTTGGCCGTCAAGCCGCCCGTGCCCAAGGCGGCGTTATTGCCAAGTACAAGGGTGCCGCTGCTGACCGTCGTGCCGCCGGCATAGGCACTTGAGCCCGTCAGTGTCTGGCTGCCTGAACCCGACATCGTCACGCTGATCCTGGCGTTGGTGCCGAGCTTGCCGGCGTACGTGAAGGCGGAGATTGCTCCGTTGTACGTATAGTTGCCAGTGGAGTCGATGATCAATCCGGCGGCGCCGGACTGGTTGCAGGTTCCCACCAGTCCGGTTGGATCGCCCGTCAGGCCCGCAACAGTCTGGACGAAATTGGTGGTGTCCATATTAAATACGCCGCTATTCACAAGGTTCAAGACCGTCGTGGCGGGGAGGATATTAGTAAACGGTCCGCCGGTGTCCTCGATACCGAGCACGGCATTATTGACCGTAGTGCCTCCGGCGTAAGTGTTATTGCCGGTGAGATTAAGTATCGACTGATTGGCCACGTTCCAGCCTCCGCTGCCGGTAACGGTCAGGCCGCCGCTTCCGGTAATCACCCCGCCATACCAGACCCCAGTCTCGTTATTGATGGTCTGGACGGTGTTCACGAAGCCGACATTCAGAGTTCCCGCCCGCCGGTCCAAGCGTAATGCCGCGATTGGAGTTGATCGTGTAGGTCGCGGGCGTGCCGATCGTGGGCGTTCCACTGCCGGCGTTGAACCGCAGGACGCCGCCGTTGAGGGTGATGTTTGCCGGATCGGTGAAGCTTGGCAGGGCACCAAGGTTTGCGTCCGTGCTGATGGCGAGCGTGCCGCCGTTCACGACGGTGCCGCCAGTGTAGGTGGACGTTGTGGCGGTGAGCGCAAGCAAGCCGGGGCCTCGTTGCACTACGGAGCCGCTGCCGCTGATCACGCCGGCGTAAGTCACGCTATCGCTGCGGCTGAAGGCCAGGACGCCATTGTCAATCGGCACGCCGCCCAACGTGCCTCTGGCGTTGCCGTTGCCGATTTGCAGCGTTCCGCCGCTATTGATGTTGATCGGGCTGCTTGTCGCGGTGCCGCCGGAATTGTTGGCTATCAGCAAGCCGCCGTTGATATTCACGGGGCCGGTACCCGTCGCGAGGCCGCTTGAATTGCTGGCAATCAGCGTGCCGGCGTTGACGAATGTGCCGCCGCTATACGCGTTCGACGTGCTGATGGTCACGCTGCCCGTGCCGTTCAGGGTCAAAGGCCCCGCCGCCGGCGATGCCATAGGGGCCGGAGATGGTGTAATTGTAGGCATTGTTATTGAAGGTCACCGCGCCCGGGCTGACGTTGCCCGTGCCGCTGATCGTCACGTTGGTCGTGCCGCCGGCGGTGGTGCCGGCCGAATCGTCGAAGACGACGGTGTCGCCCGGCAAGAAGGTGGTCTGTGGAGCCGGTATCGCTCCGCGCCCAATTGTTGGCGGTGGTCCATCCGCTGCCCTGAGTCCCCTGCCAGACCGGATAATAGCCCGAAATCACATAGTCGATCGCGGTGCCGGTAACGAGCTAGCGACTCCCTGCGTCGCGGAGTGGTCAAGTCGGTCTGCGATACCCAAGACGAAGGCGGAAGATCCAGTCCCGCTGAGGCTGCTGTACGTGGCCAGCGTGTAGGTCCCGGTCAGAGGCCGAGTTGCCGCTGACATTAACCGTAACCGAATTGTTCCCGCCATTGGCGGTCAGACCGTCTCCGCCTATCGCGAGCTCGGGAATCGCCGGATTTCCGGCACTGAAGTTCAGCGTCGAAGTATCGGTCGAGCTCTGACCCAAGAGTCAGGCCTCGCCAGGAAAGCGTGCTGCCGTTGTTGGCGTTGTTGGCGGAAACGTCCAATCGCGCCGTGGTTGAGGACCGTAACGTCACCCGCGCTGCCATTGCCGCCGAAAACGCTGCTGGCCGCGACACGTGAACCGGGCCCAACGAGATGAACGGCGCCGTTGGCCAGCAGCGTGCCGCCGCTGACGGTGGCCGGGAACGAATTGTTGGTCGTGCCGGCAAGGACCAGCAGACCCGGCGCCGGTCTTCGTCAGCGTACCGCCGCCGGACAGAGATCCCGTGTTATTGTAGCTTTGCCCGGCATCGACCTGGATCGTCGCAGCCGGATCGTTGAAACTGATGCTTCGTCCCGACGTGATATTGCCGGCAACTTCCAGCGTGGCGGCCCGCGGGGGCCGATCGAAAGCTGCTCCGCCGACGGCCCCCAGGCTATTGGCGTTGGTGATCGCCAAAGTGCCGCCGCTGATCGTCGTGCCGCCGATGTAGCTGTTCGTGCCGGAGAGCGTCAACGAGTTGGGGCCGGCCTGCGTGAACGAACCAAGTCCCGAAATGACCCCGGAGAACGTGGTGTTCGGCCCGCTGTTGGTCACGGTAAGCGCCACCCCAGTCGAAAAAGAGTCCGTGAGGGAGATGCCTCCACTGCCGGCCAAACCGGCGATGTTGACATTGTCGACTCCGCCGGCGAAAGCCAGCGAGGCGAACGGTCCGATCGTGACCTTGCTGTTTTGGAGCGCGCCGGGGCTGCCCAATTGCAGGCTGCCGCCGTTGAGTTGGGTCGCCCCGGTAAAGGTATTGTCCACGGCGAGCGTAAGCATGCCCAAGCCGCTCTTGGTCACCGCGCCGGAACCGCTTATCGTGCCGGCGTCGGTTTGAGCTCCAAAATAGTTGAACACCAAAACGCCATTGTTGGTGATGTTGCCGGCGAGCGAACCGTCTTGATTAACCGCTCCCGAGCCCAATTGGAGCGTGCCGCTGTTGACCGTGGTGGCGCCGCTATAGGTGTTTGAGCCGGTCAGCGTCAATGCTCCGCTTTCGAGCGCCAAGGATCCTGCTCCACTGATGGCGCCGCCGTACGATTGCGCTCCGGCAAGGTTGTAGGCCAGGGTCCCGTTATCGGTAATGCCGCTCGTATGGGAAATGGAGCCGTCGTTGCCGGCCGCACCGTTGCCCAATTGCAGCGTGGCCCCCGCGCCGATCGACGTGGCGCCCGTGTACGTGTTCGTGTTCAAGAGAACGACCGTGCCGGTTCCCGTCAATTGCAAGCCGGTGCTGCCGGCGATGGCATTTGTCCCGGAAATCGTATAGGTCGAGTTGTTGTTGTTGAAAGTCACGGAGCTGGGATGCACGTCCGCGCCGTTGATGGTCACGTTGGTGTGCGGTGCGGCCGAGTCATCGAAGAGGACGGCATCGCCGGGGCTGTCAATATAATGTGTGCTGCTGCCTCCTGGGATCAGCCAGTTGATGCTGGTCGTGTCCCAACTCGTGTTCGCGGTCCCGGTCCAACGAATGAACGCGGCCAACGAGGTCACGTCCAGGTCCAACTCGTTGCCGACCGCCACAAGTGTGCCCTGCGCGGTTGGGAAGTTCGCCGAGCGTGAACGTGTTCGAGGCGGCGGTCTGCACTCCGCTGTAGCCGATCAAGGCATAGTCGCCGGTCCCCGTAATCGAAGCGATATTGATTGTCACCGGGTTGCCGTTGGTATTCAGCGTGTCAATACCGTTGACCACCAGCGCCGGGCTGCCGGCGGCTGGCGGCGTGCCGCCAAAATAAACCGAGGCTGGCCCGTTGAAGGTCACACTGCTGCTGAGCGTGAGTGCGCCGGAACCCGACTGGCCAGCTTCCAGAATGCCGCCCGACAAGATATTTACCGGACTACTGATCGATCCGGTTCCTCCCAGGGTCGCCCCTGCTCCGACTGTGACCAAGCTCGAGGAAAAGATCGCGCCGTTGACGTACAACTTGCCGGCGGAAACCGTCGTCGAGCCGGTGTAAAAGGTTTGGCCGCCGAAGACGATGGTGCCGTTGTTGTTCACGGCGATTCCGGGTGTGCTGGCGTCGCCTTCGACGATGGAATTGCCCACTACCACCGAGCCGCTGCCGCTGATGGTGCCGCCGAAATCGACGCGGCCGCCGTTGCGGGCCGTAAAAGTGGTCGGGATCGTGGGCGGCTCGTTCAAGGAGATGGCGCCGTTCATCTGGGTCCAGTCGTCGGTCATGCCGCCCAAGGTCGCGCTGGCATAGGTGACGTCGCTCCCGCCAACGTTGATGTTCCGGTTCGTGGTTACTCCAACGCTTCCGACGCCGGCGTTCGGTCCGTAAGTCATGAAGGCGACATTGGCCCCGGCGGTTGTGGGAACGCTCCCGCCGGCCGGATTGATCGTGAGGCTGGTGCCGACTTGGATGGTGGCGTTTCCTTCGCCCAGCGCGCCGGTCTGGCCGGGCTGGGCCGGGTCGCTGGCGGCAACATAGACCGCGCCCCCGTTGATCTGGATCTGGACGGCAATGTACGAGGTGGCAGCGCTGTCGAAAATCAACCCGCCATTGCCGTCGAAATTGATGTTCACTCCCGTGCCGCCAGCGGAACTGATAATGGAACCGACGTACTCGCCCTCGGGCACGATGCCGACGCCACGAATCGAAGCCCAGCGCCGAGCTGACGCCGCCGCCGCCGAACAGGTCAATGGGATTCAGCAGTTGCAGCGTGTTGTTGGCTGTTGGAGATCCCATAGTCAAGTGGTCGCCGTTGCCCTGACCGAACTGGGACTTTTCCATCAAAGTCGCCAAGGTCGTGCTGTTCGACCCCGTGCCATAGAGTGCGACGATCCGCGGCGTGGAGAGCGAATTGGCGTTGTACGCGGCGAAACCCGTGCCGTCGTCGTTGTCTCCGAGAAAGCCGAGATTGATTTGTCCGGGACCGGCCACGACATTGGTGGGGGCGTTCGTGGCAGCACCGTTCCCAGGCGCGACGACCTGGTAGGAGAAGTCCGCGTTGTTGCCGCCGGGATCGGTGCCGATCTTGGCGCCGATCTCGAGAATCACCGTGTCGAGAATATTAGAGCCAAGATTGCCTCCCGTGGCGTTCATGCTGATGGGGGCCAGTTGGCGGAATTCGCCGTGCCGGACCCCAGTGCATTGACGTTCCGAATCGACAGCACAGAAAGGCCCGACGGGAGTGCTGTTCACGGCACTTAGCGTTCCCACCGTGCCTGCAGTGTTCGCCCCGGTCATGATCAGCTCGCCGTTGGTGAGCGCGGTGGGACCACTGTAGCTATTGGTGTTGGTAAGCACCAAAGTCCCCGAGCCCCGCTTGGTGAAACCCAAGGGGCCGGCCGTAGTGTCCGTGATTTGCCCGCTGTAAGTGACGGGCGAAGTGGCGTTGGTCGTATCGAGGCCGAAAACGGCGCCCGCCGCCAGCCCGCTTGAGCTTGTGGAGGCGGATAGATTAGCAAGCAACAAGGCGGCTTGCGCCTGGTGAAATCAGTCGGGCCGCCGACATTCACCGCCAGCGTGGCGCTATTGGTTACGCTGATGTTCGCCGGCGTCCAACTGGCAGTGTTTCCGCCGTATAGCGAGCTGGGCATGCCGAACTGCAGGAATCCGCCGCTGGTGACCGTGGTCGTGCCGGTGTAGTTGTTGGCCTGGTTGAGGACCGCCACCGCGTTTCCGCTGACGCTCAACGAGGTCGAACCGGTGATCGCATTGTTGGCTGCCTCGGTAAGAAGCGTGCCGACGGCGGTGCCGCCGCTAATCGCCAACAGGTTCTGGGCGATTTCGTTGGAGCTTAGCAAACTGAGCGAGCCGCCGGTGACGGAGATTGGCGGCGAGTTCCCGAGGCTGCCGCTCAGATTCAATGCGCCACCCGACAGAGTGACCGGACTGTTTCCGTTGACGTTCAAATTCGCGACGCCGCCCGACACGGTGATCGAGTTGCTCCCCACCAGTGCGCCGGCTATAGACAATGAGCCGCCTGTTACGGAGACCGACCCGCTCCCCTGTAGGGTGCCGGCCACAGTCACTGAGCCGGCCGAGACGGTGATTGCCCCGTTCCCCACGTTGCCGCCGACATTCACGGCCCCGCCCGTGAGCTGACCGGCCCGTTCCCCACGCCGCCGCCGACATTCACGGTACCGGCGGAGACGACGATCGGTCCGCCGCCCACGCTGCCGCTGACAGTCACCGCTCCGCCCGAGACGACAACGGACCCATTCCCCACGCTGCCGCTGACAGTCACCGCCCCGCCCGTGACGGTGAGCGGCGTGTTGCCGAGGCTGGTGGTTACATTCAGCGTCCCGCCCGTCACGGTCGTCTTGCCGGTGTAGCTGTTGCTGCCGCCAAGGATGAGTGTGCCGCCGCCGGCCAGACCTACGCCGGAAGAAGCCGTGCCGTCGGCAAGACCGCCGTTTAAGGCAAGCGATTGGCCGCTACTTATGCCGAAAATCGTGGTGGTGTTCATGCTAACTGGGGCCGAAATGATGTGCGAGCCCGAGGTGACGGAAACGATCGGGGCATTGTTGCCGCTGGAGGCCAAGGTCAGGCTGCCGCCACTGCCGGGACCGATCGAGATTTGATTGCTGTTAGCGAGCACCAGCACGTTCAGGGTAATCGGCGCGTCCAGCGAGACTGCCGAGGCAGTCGTCGGGTTGCTGCCGTTGAACAGGGCCACCGCACCCGTGCCGCTGGGGACTGTGCCGCCCCAACTGCTTGTGGAACTCCAACTTCCGCCACCCCGAAGTACTCCATATCGAACCGGGGGCAGTAGCGTTCCCGGGCGTAAAGACGGCGACTGCAAGGTTGTCTCGACTCGTCGAGTTGTTCGACTGCGTGATCGTGATCGAGCCGGCGGTAAGATTGGAAATATAGGACGAGGGCGCTAACCATGTTGGGGAGGGTCGGCGAACTGGACAGATCTGTCCCGGACCACTGTAGAGCTACAGCGGGGCCGGATGACACGGTATAGGAGAAGAGGGTACCGGTGTTGTAGCGGTATGCGGTGGTGATGGCCGCGAATCCACCAGCAGGGGTCGTGTTGGGCAAATTCACGGAAACAAGCGTACCGGCAGACGTGGCCGCAACGCCGGCCGGGGCGACGGCTGTGTTTACGCCGGATAGCGTATAGGCGCCGATTAAAGCATCGCGTCCCGAGCCGGAGATCACCAAGCTGCCGTTGACGGCGGGGGACGGATTGAAAAGATAGAAGACGTCGGAGATAACGAAACTGCTCGTACTGCTTGACTTGACAATGGCCGGCGTGAGCGGCACGCCGTTCCACGACATGCTCGGCGTGAGGACGAGGCCGGTGCTGCCTTGCGCCAAATCGGTGTAATTCACTACCAGTACGGTGTTCCCGGGGACAGAGGTAATCGAGAACGATTCTGTTTCCGTCAACGCGAAATCTGTGGCAACTGTGGGGCTACCGCTGGTGACCAACCACGGTACTACGGAAGAAGTGTCCGAAATGGTAATGGCCGCAGGGGCGGCGCTGCGCGGCCAGCAGTCCGAGGGCTAACGCGATAATCGCAAAGAGTTTCGTCCACGTAGACATCAATACGCTCCTAAGATAAGGCAGTTTTTTTGTGCTAGTTTTTTTGAATGGGCATTTTCCGTAGTTTCCAAGCTCGGGAAAGCCGATCAGTCGTGTTCCTCCTCGCGGTCAGCGCAGGGTTCTCAAAAATGACTGTTCGATGGAATAGGCACACACCCTCCGAAAACGGCAAAAGACGTGCGACCCCCGCTCACCGAAATAACAAACACTCCCAGTTTCAAGAAAAGTTCCGTGCCTTGCCCAGGCAGGCGTCCCTCGACACTATCCAGCATATAACGGATTAGCCGAAATCTCTTGTATCATGGCGGCAATTTTTGTGCTAAAGCCGCCAACCACCACCGGCCGAGGGCATCGAGCCCGCAGTTTTGGCTATTGCGGCATTATTGCTCCTGCTCCGGAAGCAAGTACTCGATGGGGATGGCCCGCATCACCTCCTCGATACTCACCATTCCTTCAGCGACGTTCAAGAGCACCTCGCAGCGCACGTCGATTACATCGAGGACTACGGGCGGGATGGAGTGAATCATCAAAGTCCCGCCGGCATCCCGGAAAAGCTTGTTGCACTTGAGCAGCCAGCCCAGGCCGGTCGAGTCAACGAATGTTACCTCGGCAAGGCTCAGCAACACTCTGCGGTCGTAGCCCTTCGCGGCGAAAGATTCGCCCAACAGATCGGAGGAGGACAGGGTGTGCTGCACGATCTGCCCTTTCGCGAAGAGCCGCACGACTTGCCCCAGGCTGTTCAACTCGATGATTTCCATCGCGGGTGCGGTTGATGCGGTTTCCATCACCATCGGCACGAGGCGGATGGTGTCGAGCGTGACTTGTGTGCAACAACGAGGGTTTGGCCCCTGATAACTCTCTTCCGTCGCTCCGCGGCTTTGAACGCTCATTTCGCGAATGCTTGACGCTCATCGGCCGACGGTGCTAGAGTGTATGCCATAAGCGATCATGCATGAAATCCTCCCCAACCAACTCTGGATCGGCAATGCGGGCGATGGTCGCGATGCGGCGCGGCTGCTGCGGACCGGTATTGCGGCGGTGGTCAACCTGGCGGCGGAAGAGCCGTCGCCGTCGCTGCCGCGCAACATGATCTATTGCCGTCTGCCGATTATGGATGGTGAGCAAGACGATGGAAGCGTTCTCGATCTGGCGATACAAACCGTTGTCTCCTTATTGAGGAAACAGATTCCGACACTCGTTCATTGCAGCGCGGGCATGAGCCGCGCCGGCCGTTGCAGCGGCTGCGCTGTCGATCGTGCTAGGCGGCAGCCCCGAAGAGAAGTTGAAAGAGATCGCGGCGTGCCGGCCGCACGACGTTTCGCCGCAATTGTGGGAGGCGGTAGTTGATGCGTATCGGCAGTTGCCACACGGGTGAACAAAATGTACGAACGATTTACAGACCGCGCTCGAAAGATTATGCAACTGGCTAATCAGGAAGCGCAGCGCTTCAATCACGAGTACATCGGCACCGAACATATCCTTCTTGGAATTGTCGAGGAAGGGACCGGAATTGCCGCGCATATCCTCGTAAGTCTTGGCGTGGAACTTCACGCCATTCGGCTTGAGATCGAAAAGTGCATCGAGCTGCCGCCAGAGGAGAGCGGCGCACACAGGCTCCCCCAAACGCCACGAGCCAAGAAGGCCATTGAATACGCGATGGAAGAAGCGAGAGCTCTCGGCCACCAGTATGTCGGCTCCGAACATATACTGTTGGGGTTACTGCGAGTCCGCGATACGGAGAGCCTTGCTGCGCAAGTGCTGATGAATCTTGGCGTGCGGTTGGAGCAAGTGCGAACCCAGATTCAGGCCAGTTTCCAGCGCAATCGGCAGGATAAGCGTACCGTTGACTCGTCAGAGGTCATATTATGGTGACTAGGCTACGGCGACTCCCGTCGGCCAGCTTGATGGCGTATCAAAGCGCCGTTGAGCTGCTTGGCCAAATCGAGGCTTTGCAGCTAGCCAAGGAGGCGGCGGTTGCCGATCAGGAGTTTCCGCTTGCCGTACAGTTACGCGACAAACAGCACGAAAAACAAAAGCAACGGCAGTGCTCGAATTGCCCGACTGGTTTCGCAAAAACGTTGAGCGTGCTCGCAGGGATTACTCCAGATTTCCGCTGCTTGATACGCTTCGCGAAAAGATGACGGAACCCGACGCTGAAACGCTGGCGCTGCTGTCAAACGAAGTGACGCCACCCGTAAAAATGGTCGTCGGAATTATACCGAGATTCCCTGTCGGCACACTCATGAAGCTGATGCGGTCCGATGATATTGGTTCGCCCTATTTCCTCGCGACTGTCCCATTGATTTCGCCGGAATCAATCAGTGGTTTTAGCGCCCTCATACCGAATTGCTTCGGTGGATTCCCAGATTGATATGCGTCGGGCCCCGCGTTGCTCGCCGTGATGGTGTAGACGACGTTGTCGCCGGGGAAGGCGGTCGCGACACCATCCGACACGGTGATCGAGAGATCGACATCCTGCGCGGTGAGGATCTCCCAGCCGAAATCCGCCGGCGGCGTCCCGCCGAAATTGGCGATCGTGCCGGCGGGGTTGTCCGAAGCGAACGAGCCGGCCGCGGTCGTGACGAAATACTGGTCGGCACTGGTGCCGAGTGCGGGCGGCGAGAAGACGCCCTGCGCGAGGTTGTCGAGCTGCGCGGCCGTGGCACCCGTCGTGCCGCTGTTGTTGTCGAACCCGATGCCGGCCCAGATCGACGCGCTCGGCAGGACGAACTTGGTGCTCGTCTTGATGGTGCCCACGCGGCCGGCCGTGAACACGATGGGATTGAAGGTGGACGCCTTGATGAGCGTGCCCGGCCCGCCGCCCGGACCGTCGGGAAGCCAGAAGCGCACCAGCATGCGCGCCGATATGTCGACGGTGTTCTGGTTCGTCACGGTGAAGCGGAAGCCGCTGACCGAAAAGGGCGGCGTGCCGACCAGGTTCAAGTCGTCGGCCGCCATGCGCGTGATGGTGTTCAAGACCTGCTGCGTGGATCCGCCCGCGGCGAACGACTGGTTGCGGAACGTGGCGAGGTTGGAATAGGCCGCGTCGGGGCTGGCGCCGGCGATCTTCGCTTCCGGGACGAGAGCGGCGAGCGGCACGCTGCGCTCGATCTGCACGTCGCCGCCGCGCTCCTCGAACACCCGTGCGCTCGCCGGTGCGCCGATGGCGCAGGCAACGCCGATCGCGCTTGCCAGCAGCCAACGCGCCATGGAGCCCCCTTGCGGGGTCATTCTGTGGAATCGCCCCACGGGGCGCTATTGGCCTAAAGGGTCGTTTGGCGGGCCTCGGGAAAAAGGAAAAGCCCCGCCGGAGCGGGGCTTTCGGTACAGCGGGGGCAAGTCGATGACCCTCGCCCCGGCCCTCTCCGAGGGGAGAGGGGGGCTTCTTACATATCCATATCACCCATGCCGCCCATGCCGCCGGGCATGCCGGCCGGGGACTTGTCGTCCTTCGGCAGCTCCGCGACCATCGCATCGGTCGTGAGGATCAGCGAGGAGACGGACGCGGCGTTCTGCAGCGCGGTGCGCGTGACCTTCGTGGGGTCCAGCACGCCCATCGCCACCATGTCGCCGTACTCGCCGGTCTGGGCGTTGAAGCCGAAGTTGCCCTTGCCCTCGACCACCTTGTTGATCACGACGCTCGGCTCTTCACCGGCGTTGCGGGCGATCTCGCGCAGCGGCTGCTCCAGCGCGCGCAGCACGATCTTCACGCCGGCGGCCTGGTCTTCGTTCTCGGTCTTGATCTTGGCGATCGCGTCGCGCGCGCGCAGCAGGGCCACGCCGCCGCCCGGCACGATGCCTTCTTCCACCGCGGCGCGGGTCGCGTGCAGCGCGTCCTCGACACGGGCCTTCTTCTCCTTCATCTCGACTTCCGTCGCGGCGCCGACCTTGATCACCGCCACGCCGCCGGCGAGCTTCGCCACGCGCTCCTGGAGCTTTTCCTTGTCGTAGTCGCTGGTGGCTTCCTCCACTTGCTTGCGGATGGATTCCACGCGCGCCTTGATGTTCTCTTCCTTGCCGGCGCCGTCGATGATGGTGGTGTTTTCCTTGCCGATCTCGACGCGCTTGGCGCGGCCCAGGTCCTTCAGCTGCGCGTTCTCGAGCTTCAGGCCCAGCTCCTCGGCGATCACGGTGCCGCCGGTGAGGATGGCGATGTCTTCCAGCATGGCCTTGCGGCGGTCGCCGAAGCCCGGCGCCTTGACGGCGGTGGTCTTGAGGATGCCGCGCAGGTTGTTCACGACCAGGGTGGCGAGCGCTTCACCATCCACGTCCTCGGCCACGATCAGCAGCGGGCGGCCGGCCTTGGCGACTTGCTCCAGCACCGGCAGCAGGTCGCGGATGTTGGAGACCTTCTTGTCGTGCAGCAGGATGAACGGATCCTCGAGGATCGCGATCTGCTTGTCCGGGTTGTTGATGAAGTACGGCGAGATGTAGCCGCGGTCGAACTGCATGCCCTCGACCAGCTCCAGCTCGTTCTCGAGGCCCTTGCCGTCCTCGACGGTGATGACGCCTTCCTTGCCGACCTTGTCCATCGCCTCGGCGATCGTCTTGCCGATCTCCGGATCCGCGTTGGCGGAGATGGCGCCGACCTGGGCGATCTCCTTGGAGGTGGTGCAGGGCTTGCTGATCTTCTTCAGCTCCTCGACGGCGGCGATGACCGCCTTGTCGATGCCGCGCTTGATGTCCATCGGGTTCATGCCGGCGGCCACGAACTTCATGCCCTCGGCGACGATGGATTGCGCGAGCACGGTCGCGGTCGTGGTGCCGTCACCGGCCACGTCGGAAGTCTTGGAGGCGACTTCCTTCACGAGCTGCGCGCCCATGTTCTCGAACTTGTCCTTGAGCTCGATCTCCTTCGCGACCGAGACACCGTCCTTGGTGACGGTGGGTGCGCCGAAGCTGCGCTCGAGGACGACGTTGCGGCCCTTCGGGCCCAGCGTGACCTTGACCGCGTCGGCCAGGATGTTCACGCCCGCGATCATGCGAGCGCGCGCGTTCTCTTTGAATTTGACGTCTTTGGCTGCCATGGTGATGTTCCTCTCGATTCGATGGTGTGCGGCGGTCAGTTCACGACGGCCATGATGTCTTCTTCGCGCATCACGAGCAGCTCGTCGCCGTCGACGCGCACGGTGGAGCCCGAGTACTTGCCGAAGAGGACCTTGTCGCCGACCTTGACGTCGACGGCGGTGACCTTGCCATCCTCGTTCTTCTTGCCGGGACCGACGGCGAGGACTTCGCCCTGGTCGGGTTTCTCGGCGGCGGTATCGGGGATGACGATGCCGGAGGCGGTCTTACGCTCTTCTTCCAGACGCTTGACGATCACGCGGTCATGCAGCGGACGCAGTTTCATGTTTTGGCTCCTGATGGTCTTCGATGGGGTCGCCTGCGGCGCTTTCGCGAAGGCTGGCTCGCGAAAGGGCCGGCCGGGGACCGGTTGCTGGATTCGGTCCGGGGTTTGGCACTCATCCCCGGCGAGTGCTAATAATAGGCGCGAGGTGCTTCATTTTCAAGTCCCATCGCGCTAAGTGAGTAATCACTCCACGGGCGAGGGCTTCCCCAGATCGCGGAGGCGACAGAATCCTCGGCAGCGGGGCGCCACGGATTCTCGCTAGAATGCGCGCTCGATTTCCCCACAGACGGGAACGGGCGCCAGGTGAGGCACTACTCGATCCTCGAGTATGGGCGATTTCGCTGGTTGAAAGCCGGGCTCGCTCTGGCGGCGGCCGCCTCACTCCTCTACTTGTGGCACCAGCCCGAGGTGCGCCCCTACGGCGGCACCTGGCTGGGTTACGGGCTGGGCACGCTCGGCGGCATCCTGATCCTCTGGCTTCTCTGGTACGGCGTGCGCAAGCGCAGCTACCGCTCGACCACGGGCACGGTGGAGGGATGGCTCTCGGCCCACGTCTACCTCGGCACCGCGCTGGTCGCGGTGGTGACGCTGCACACCGGCTTCCAGGTGGGGTGGAACATCCACACGCTCGCCTTCGTGCTGGTGCTGCTGGTCGTCGGCAGCGGGTTCTGCGGCGTGTGGCTGTACCTGCACGTGCCCGAAGCGATCACGACGAACCTCGGCGAGGACACCTTCGAATCGCTCGTGCTGCGCATCGCCGACATCGACCGCGAGATGCACGGCAACGCCATCTCGCTGCCCGACGACATCTACTCGCTGGTGGAGCGCTCGATCACGCACACCCGCCTGGGCGCCGGCGCGCGCCATCTCGTGGCGGGGACGGATCGCGCCTGCCCCACGGTCGCGGCGGTGCGCGAATGGCCGGCGCGCGCCCGCAGGCTCACCGGCGACGTGGCGAAGCTCGACAAGGAAGTCTTCGCGCTGATGCTGCGCAAGCAAGAGCTGCTCGCGCGCGCGCGCCGCCACCTGCGGTACCAGGCGCTGCTGGACCTCTGGCTCTACGCGCACGTGCCGCTCGCCTTCGCACTGCTCGCCGCGCTGATCGCGCACGTGGTCTCGGTGTTCATTTACTGGTAGCGCACCGTGAAAGTCCTGATCGAGACGCGGGCGACGGGACCGGGAGGACGCCCGGCGGTGAGCCGCAAGGTGGTGAACGCGGAGTGGCTGCGCGTCGGGCGCAACTCGAACTGCGAGCTGCACCTGCCGGACCCGCGCGTGGCGCTCGCGCAGGGGCTCATCGCCGATCGCGGCGGGCTGGTGTACCTGGAGGGCAAGGCAGGCGCCCGCGACATCACGAGCCAGAGCGTGCGCGCGGTGCGGCTCGCGCCCGGCAAGCCGATCGAGATCGGTCCCTACCGGGTCGAAGGACGCGCCCCTCCGCCCGGATTCGACGCCGCGATCGCGGTGGAGCTGCTGCGCCCGCTGGACGAGGTCGCCGACTTGCGCGCGCGCACGACGCGCGTGACGCTCGCCTCGCACCTGCCGTCGAAGCGCGCCATGGCATGGACGCTCGCCATCATCGTGCTTGCGCTCTGCCTCGCGATCCCGGCCGGGCGCGTGCTGCACTTGCCGTGGCGGCAGGTGGCGGCGGAGACGCCGGCCGGCGATCGCATGTGGAACCCGGGGCCGCTGATGCTCGCGCACCAACCGATCGAGCAACGCTGCGCCGCCTGCCACCAGGCCGCGTTCCAGCGCGTCCGCGACGGCGCGTGCCTCGAATGCCACCGTACGACGGGCCAGCACGTCGGAGCGGACCTGCAGAAAGCCGTGGCGCTCGACACCGCGCGTTGCGCGACGTGCCATCGCGACCACAAGGGCGTGCGCGCCGTGTTCCGCGACGACGACCGGCTCTGCATCGAGTGCCACGCCAGCTTGCACGCGCGCGTGCCGGGCACCGGCGCCGGGGACGCCTCCGATTTCGGCACCGCGCACCCCGCGTTCCGCATTTCGCTCGGCGCCGCACCCGAGGCCGTGCGCGTCCGCCAGCAGGCCGGCACGCCCATGAAGCAATCGACCAACCTGCGTTTCCCGCACGCCACGCACCTCGATCCGAAGGGCGTGCGCTCGCCGGATCGCGGGCGCGTCGTGCTCGATTGCTCGGGCTGCCACCACCCCGATGCGTCGCGGCGCGGCTTCGAGCCGATCGCCATGGCGCGCGATTGCCAGGCATGCCACCGCCTGCGCTTCGAGCCCGCCGTGACCACGCGCGAGGTGCCGCACGGCAAGCCCGCCGACGCGGCGACGGTGATCGAGGAGTTCTACGCCAACCTCGCGCTCAAGGGCACGCCCGACAGCTTCCGCAAGGCATTCGGCGTCCCGGGCGAGGGCCTGGTGCGGCGCGCGGGCGGCGCGGGTGACGCCGAGCGCGAGGATGCGCTGCGCATGGCGGGCGTCAAGGCGGCCAGGGTGGCGCGCGAGCTCTTCGAGGTTCGCGTGTGCAACACCTGCCACGCGGTAAGCCGCGATCCGTCGGCCGCGCCGCGGCTGGCGCATCGCCCCGGTGGACGGCACGAGGCGCTGGATGCCCCATGCGCAGTTCGACCATCGCGCGCACGCAGCGCTCGAAATGCGCCGACTGCCACGACGTCGCGCGATCGAAGGATGCGCGCGACGTGGCGATGCCCACCATCGCGACGTGCCGCCTGTGCCACGCCGGGTCCGCACCCCAGGCGCGCAAGGTCACCTCGAACTGCATGCTGTGCCACGCCTTCCACGACGCGGCCCATCCCTGGCAGCCGGCCGCCGCGCCGAGGCTCGCCCGTGCGCCGCTGACGCGATGCGCGCGCTCGCCGTCGCGGCCCTGGTCGCGGGCCTGTGCGGCTGCTCGGGATCGGGCAACGGCTCGGGCACTGCGGCCACCCCGGCCTGTACGAGCGCATGTCCGGGCCCCGCGACGGCCGCGCTCACGCAGGCCGACGTGCGCCGCATGGTCGGGCAGGCGGTGTTCGAAGCCCGGGCGCGCGGCGTGCATGCGCACGTTGCCGTCGTCGATCGCGTGGGCAACGTGCTCGGCGTGTTTTCGATGCCGGGTGCGCCCGGCGACCGTCGCCATAACCAGCGGACTCGGCGTCACCGGCGGGCTGGACGGGATCGCGCAGGGCACGGTCCCCGCGACGCTCGCCGCGATCGCCAAGGCGCTCACCGGCGCATATCTCTCGTCACAGGGCAACGCGTTCACGACGCGCACCGCCGGCCAGATCATCCAGGAGCACTTCAATCCGGGCGAGCGGGGCCAGCCGGCGGGGCCGCTCTACGGCGTGCAGTTCTCGCAGCTCTCGTGCTCCGACATCGTGACGCAACGCGGCGCAGGGCCGCGCGGGGCCGCAGCGCTCGCCGCTCGGGCTCGCCGCCGATCCCGGCGGCCTTCCCGTATACAAGGGCGGGGTGCTCGTGGGCGGGATCGGCATCGAGGCCGACGGGCGCTACTCGTTCGATCGCGACATCGACGACGTCGACGCGAACGACGAGGAGCTCACCGCCGTCGCGGGCGCCAACGGTTTCGCGGCCCCGGCCGCCATCCGCGCGGACCGCATCACCGCCGACGGCCGCGCGCTGCGCTACGTGGATTCCGAGGCGACGCGCACGGATCCGGCCACCGCGCCCGATCCCGGCGCGCTGGAAGGCGCGTTCGTCGCGGTCGACGGCTACGTCGACGCCACGGTGCACGCGGGAATCCCATACGGTGGCGCGGGCTCCGGCGTGCGCCCCGACGACGCGAGCTTCGCCTCCGCCGGCGGCTGGATCGTCACCGATGCGGCCGACGCAAACCGCTTCCCCCCGCGCGCGGCGAGTGCGGGAGGCGGCGATCTCGGCAGCGGCGAGGTGCGCACGCTGATGTCGCAGGCGCTCGCCATCGCGCAGCGCGCGCGCGGCCAGATCCGCCAGCCCGCTCGGCTCGACCGCGCAGGTTTCCATCGCGGTGGTGGACCTCGCGGGCGAAGTCCTCGGCGTGGTGCGAACCGAGGACGGGCCGCTCTTCGGCATCGACGTCGCGGTGCAGAAGGCGCGCACCGCGATGTTCTTCTCGCAGCCCCGGCGCGGCGGACGCGATGAGCGGCTTCATTCCCGCCCATCCGCTGGTGGATGCACCGGACGTTCCGGTCGCGCGCTACCTCGACGACGCGCGCGCCTTCCTCGGCGATCCCGCCGCGTTCACCGGCGCCACCGCCTGGAGCGTGCGCGCCATCGGCAACCTGCACCGCCCGCTCTATCCCGACGGCATCGACGGCGCGCCGAACGGCCCGTTCTCCACGCCCATCGAGCGCTGGAGCCCGTTCAACGTGGGCTTCCAGCTCGACCTCGTCTACAACCAGTTCGTGAAGGGCATCCTTGGCGACACCTCGCAGGGATGCGCGAGCCGGGTGCCCGCGGGCGCACGCGCCGCAGGACAGCGAGAATAACGCCGCTGCGCAACGGCGTGCAGGTCTTCCCCGGCGGCGTGCCCATCTACCGCGGCACGCGGCTCGTGGGCGCGATCGGCGTCTCGGGCGACGGCGTGGACCAGGACGACATGATCGCGTTCCTCGGGCTCGCGAATGCCGGGCGGCCCTGGGCGGGGCGATCGCCAACGCGCCCGCGGCGGTGCGCGCCGACACGCTCGCGCCCCACGACGCGCGCCTGCGTTATGTGCAATGCCCGCAGTCTCCGTTCAACGGCTCCACGGACCAGAATGCCTGCGCGGGCCTCTGAGGCGCGCTGTCGCCTCGCCCTCGCCGCGGTGGGCCTCGCCGCGTGCGCCGCCGCGCTCGCCGATGAGAAGCTGCCGCGCGATCCGCGCCCCGACGAGGAGGTCGCGCGCCGCCGCGCCGGGCCCGGCGAGCCCGAGCGCTACGTGCCTCCGGTCATCGATGCCTCGCAGGTGCCCGCGCCCGCCGCGGCCCTGCCGCGCGAATCGATCCCGGTGCCGGATCGCTGGCGCATCATGCAATCGCTCGGCTTCAAGACGCCGTGGTTCGATCCCTACCACCAGAACGTGCTGAAGGGCGACCTGCCGCTCGCCGAGGAGCCGTGGGTGCGCGATCGGTTGCCGGGGCTCGCGCGCGCGCTGGACGCGTCGTGGTTCCTGAGCGTGGGGCTGGTCTCGGACACGCTGGCCGAATTCCGGCGGCTGCCGACGGCGGTCGCTCCGCAGGCGGCGCAGCGCCCCGGCAGCTACGACGTCTTCGGACGCGGCGCGCAGTCCACCTTCACCGAGACCCTCGTCGCACCGCTCGCGCTGATCAAGGGCGACACCACGTTCCGTCCGCCCGACCTGGAGTTGCGCCTCACGCCGGCCTTCAACTGGAACCGCTCGCGCGTCCGAGGAGGTGCGCGCGCTCGACGTCGATCCCCGCCGCGGCCTCAACGCGCGACGACAGCCATGCCGCGCTGCAGGAAGCGTTCGCCGAGGTGCACCTGCGCGACGTGTCGCCGCGCTACGACTTCGACTCCATGCGCGTGGGCATCCAGCCGTTCCAGTCCGACTTCCGCGGCTTCCTCTTCCAACGACGTGCCGCTCGGCGTGCGGCTCTTCGGCACGCGCGACAACAACCGCTGGCAATACAACCTCGCGTGGTTCCGCCGCCTGGAGAAGGACACCAACTCGGGGTTGAACGACCTGGGCAAGGCGCTGCGGCACGACGACGTGTTCGTCGCCAACCTCTATCGCCAGGATTTCCCCGTGCCCGGCTTCACCTCGCAGTGCACCGTGGTCGTCGACGACGACCGCGAGGGCCACGGGCGCTTTCTACGACACGAACGGCTTCCAGGTGCGCCCGGCGGTGGCGGGCGACGCGCGGCCGCACGACTATCGCGTGGCTTATCTCGGCTACAGCGGCGACGGCCACTTCGGGCGCTGGAACCTCACGGCCTCGCTCTATGCCGCGCTCGGCCGCGACGACGCACAACCCGATCGCCGAGCGAGCGCAATCGATCCGCGCCGGGCTCGCCGCCGCGGAGCTCTCGCGCGACTTCGACTGGCTGCGCGTGCGCGCCAACCTGCTGCTGCAGAGCGCCGACCACGATCCGTTCGACGGCAAGGCCACCGGCTTCGACGCGATCCTCGAGAACCCGCAGTTCGCGGGCGCCGGCACGAGCTTCTGGATCCGCCAGGCGGTGCCGCTCATCGGCGGCGGCGGCGTGGCGCTCTCCGGGCGCAACGGCGTGCTCGCGAGCCTGCGCTCGTCGAAGGACCAGGGGCAGTCGAACTTCGTGAACCCGGGGCTGCTGCTCGCCGGCGCGGGCGCCGACGCGGACCTGCTGCCGGAGCTGCGCCTCGACGCGAACGTCTCCTACCTGCGCTTCGGCGACACGACGGTGCTGGGCGTGCTGCGCAACCAGGCGCCGCCCGCGCGCGAGATCGGCTGGGACGTCTCCGCGGCGCTGCACTGGCGGCCGTTCATGAGCCAGAACGTCGTGCTCAACGCGTCGGCCGCGGTGCTGCTGCCGGGGCGCGGACTGAAGGAGCTCTACGACGAGGGACAGCGCGGCCCGCAGTATTCGATCCTCGTGAACCTCGTGGCGACCTTCTGACCATGGCGAACGGAATGCGCCTGCTCGCAACCACCGTGCTGCTGCTCCTCGCGACGGCACGCGCGCTCGCCGCGTTCCCGCCCGCGCCCGCCGCGCAGACGGCCGCCGAAGCCGAGCGCAAGTCGTCGGGTTGCATGAGCTGCCACACCGCGACCGACCGCGCGACGATGCACCAGAACCCCGGCGTGGTCCTCGGATGCGCCGACTGCCATGGCGGCGACGCGCGTGTGCGGTCCGACGGCGCGCGGCGCGGGCGATCCCGCCTACCTCGCCGCGATGCGCGCCGCCCACGTGCTGCCGCGCGACGAGCGCGCGTGGCGCTGGCCCGCGAGCGCGAGCCCGCCGCGCAGCTACACGCTGCTCAACCGCGAGAGCCCCGAGTTCGTGCGCTTCATGAATCCCGGCGACTTGCGCGTGGCGCGCGAGGCGTGCGGCGCGTGCCACCTCGGGATCGTGCAGGCCTCGGAGCGGAGCCTCATGGCCACCTCGGCGATGTTCTGGGGCGCGGCCGCGTACAACAACGGCATCCTGCCGTACAAGCATTCGATCCTGGGCGAGGCCTACACGCGCGAGGGCGAGGCCGCGTCGCTCGTGAACCCGGTGAAGCCGGACGTGTTCCTCGCCTCCAAGGGCATCCTGCCGTCGGTCACGGCGCTGCCCGCGTGGGAGAGTGATTCGCCCGCCGACATCTTCCGCGTGTTCGAGCGCGGCGGGCGCATGATCTCCTCGCAATTCCCCGAGATCGGCCTGCCGAACGCGACCGGCGCAGCTGCAGAAGCTGGACGAGCCGGGCCGCCCCGACATCCGCGCAGTCCAACCGCGGACCGGGCACCGGCATGCGCATCGCGGTGCCGGTGCTGAACCTCGCGAAGACGCGCCTCAACGATCCGCACCTCTGGTTCCTGGGCACCAACGACCAGCCCGGCGACTACCGCTCGTCGGGCTGCAGCGCCTGCCACGTGATCTACGCCAACGACCGCGACCCGGCGCATTCCGCCGTCTACGCGAGCTACGGGCATGACGGGCCAGACCGCGACCGTCGACCCCACCATTGCGAAGGCCGAGAGCGGGCATCCGATCCGCCACGAGTTCACGCGCGCCATTCCGTCCTCGCAGTGCATGGTCTGCCACATGCACCAGCCCAACATGTTCGTGAACAGCTTCTACGGCACGATCATGTGGGACTACGAGGCCGACGCGCCGGCCATGTGGCCGAAGCAGCAGAAGTACCCGACCGACGAGCAGGCGCGCGCCATCCTGGACCGCAACCCCGAGGCGGCGGCGACGCGCGGCAACTGGGGCGACCTGGAGTTCCTGCGACAACGTCGTCGACCTCAACCCCAAGCTGAAGGACACCCAGTTCGCCGACTACCACGGCCACGGCTGGAATTTCCGCGCGGTGTTCAAGCGCGACCGCAAGGGCACCTGCTGGACAGCGACGGGCCACGTGGTGCCCGACGACCGATCCCGACAGCGCTTCGAGAAGGCGGTGCACATGATGGATCCACCTCGACATGGGCATCCAGTGCGTCGACTGCCACTTCGCCCAGGACACGCACGGCAACGGCCATCATCTACGGCGAGGTCGCGGCGGCGATCGAGATCGGCTGCGCCGACTGCCACGGCACCGCGGACGCGCTATCCGACGCTGCGCACCTCGGGCCCGGCCGCGCGGCCCGGCGGGCACGGACATGACCCTCCTGCGCACCCAGGACGGCCGGCGGCGCTTCGAGTGGCGCGAGCGGCAAGCTCTACCAGCGCTCGGCGTCGACCCGACCGCGAATGGGAGGTGACGCTGGTGAAGGACACGGTCGACGCCGGGCAACCCGCGACTACAACGCCAAGGCGGCGCGCGCCAAGCTGATGCACGCCGAGCGCCTCGGGGCCGCGCCGGCAGTGGGGCGCGGGCGGCGCCGAGCTACGCGCACTCGAACGACAAGATGGCCTGCTACGCCTGCCACATGTCGTGGACCACGAGCTGCGCGGGCTGCCACCTGCCGATCGAGGCGAACTGGAAGACCGAGCGCCACCACTACGAGGGCGGCGAGACGCGCAACTACGCGACCTACAACCCGCAGGTGGCGCGCGACGACATGTTCCAGCTCGGGCGCCACGCGACGGCGAAGGGCGACCGGATCGCGCCGGTGCGCTCGTCCTCGGCGCTGGTGCTGTCGTCGACCAACATCAACCGCGAGCACATCTACGTGCAGCAGCCGCCGATCTCGGCGAGCGGCTTCTCCTCCCAGGCGTTCGCGCCGCACTATCCGCACACCGTGCGCAAGACCGAGACCAAGACCTGCAGCGACTGCCACGTCTCGCGCAGGCCAACGACAACAACGCGATCATGGCGCAGCTGCTGCTGCTGGGGACCAACTTCGTGAACTTCGTCGGCCTCGACGCGTGGCTGGGCGAGGAGCGCGCGGTGGAGGCGGTGCGCGTCACCGAATGGGACGAGCCGCAGGCGGTGATCGGCAGCTACCTGCAGCGCCACGCCTATCCCGACTGGTACGCCGCGCACGAGAAGCGCGGCCAGCGCCTCGACGAGGCGCACGACCACGCGAGCGGCGGCCCGGTGGGCTGCGTGGCCGCTGCGCGGCGAGTACCTCTACGCCGCCGAGGGCGCCGGGGGGCTCCGCGTCTACGACGTCGCCTCCATCGCCAACAAGGGCATCTCGCAGCGGATCGTCACCGCGCCCTTCTCGCCGCTCGGGCGACGACACGCACGTCGCCTCGCGCGACGCCACCTGCGTCGCGCTGCCCACCAACCAGCCGATCAGCCCGCCGCGCAACCGCGGCGAGCTGATGCGCAAGGTGAACCAGGAGCAGGCGTTCCATCCGATCTACCACTATGCGGTGGTGACCGACGCCGAGGAGGGCCTGATCCTCGGTGAACGTCGACACGCTCGCCGACGGCGAGCCGCGCAACAACTTCCTGAAGCGCGCCGCTCACGTGGAACCCGGACGGCATCCTGAACGGCGCGCGCCACGTCACGCTCGGCGGCGACTACGCGTACATCGCCGCCGACGCGGGCATCGTGGTGGTCGACCTGGACGATCCGCTTGCAGCCGAAGCTCGCCGCGCGGGTGCCGCTCGCGGGCGCGCGCGCCTCCGCGCTGCAGTTCCGCTATCTCTTCGTCGCCGACCGCGGCGGGCCTCGAGGTGGTCGACGTGACGTTGCCGCGCAATGCCCATGTCGTCGCGGGCGCCCGCGTGCCGCTCGCCGACGCGCGCCGCGTCTACGTCGCCCGCACCTACGCCTATGTGGCGGCCGGAAGCCGAGGGCCTGGCGATCGTGGACGTCGAGCGGCCCGAGGCCCCGCGCTCTGCAGGCGAAATTCACGGCCGAGGGCCGCATCGCCGATGCGCGCGACGTGATCGTGGGCTCCACCAACGCCTCGCTGTTCGCCTATGTCGCCGACGGCCGCGAGCGGCCTCGAAGGTGATCCAGCTCACGGCACCCGACACGCAGCCGCGCTTCTACGGCTTCAGCCCCGAGCCCAGGCCGCAGCTGATCGCGTGGCGCGAGACGCGCTCGCCCGCGACGGCGCTCGCGAAGGGCCTGGACCGCGACCGCGCGGTCGACGAGACCGGCGGCCAGATCGCGGTCTTCGGCCGGCTGGGCTCGCGGCCCTTCACGCTCGAGGAGCAGCGCAGCCTCTACCTCGATCCCGACGGGAACGTGTGGACGGTGAAGGACGCGCCATGACCGCGCCGCGCTCCCGCCTCCTCGCCGCTGTCGCGCTCGTCATCGCCGCGGGCCTGGCGCCCGCCCCCGGCGCTGGCACCCAGCCGCTGCCGTACCAGTCGCGCGCCACGAGCCTGGGCGTGGTGAGCTGCGCGAGCGACCTCTGCCACGGCGCGGTGTCGCCATGGAAGGGCTCCAACGTCCTGCAGAACGAGTACGTCACCTGGTCGCGCGTCGACAAGCACGCGACCCGCGCGTACCAGGCGCTGCTTGACCGAGCGCTCGCGCCGCATCGCGGCCAACCTGGGCCTGAAGGAGCCTGCCCGAGCGCGCGAAGGTCTGCCTCGACTGCCATGGCGACGTCCCGCCGCCAGCGCAGCGCGGCGAGCGCTTCAAGGTGACCGACGGCGTGCAGTGCGAGGCGTGCCACGGACCCGCGGGCGACTGGATCGCGCGCCACGCCGCCCCCGGCGCGACGCACGCCGACAACGTGGCGCACGGGCTGTATCCGCTCGACGAGCCGGTGGCGCAGGCGAAGCTCTGCCTTTCCTGCCACTTCGGCAACCGCGACAAGTTCGTGACGCACCGCATGATGGGCGCGGGACATCCGCGCATGAGCTTCGAGCTGGACACCTTCTCCGTCACCGAGCCCGCGCACTTCGTGGTCGACGCCGACTGGAAGGCGCGCAAGGGCGAGTGGGACGGCGTGCGCGTCTGGGCGGTGGGCCAGGCGCTCGCGGCCGCGGAGCTGCTCGACGTGCTGCTCGATCCGCGCCGCAGCCGCGACGGGCTCTTCCCCGAGCTGGTCGTGTTCGACTGCCACGCGTGCCACCATCCCATGACGCGAGCTGCGCTGGACGCCGCGCACGGGCGTGAGCCCCGGGCACATCCGGCTGAACGATTCGAGCCTGCTCATGGTGGCCGCGATCGCGCGCCGCGCGCTGCCGGAGGACGAATCCACCGCGCTCGCGAAGCAGCATTGCCGGGCTGCGCGTTGCCGTGGCCGGCGACGGCGGCGACCCGCTGCAGGCAGCGCAGGCGCTGCGCACGGGCCTGGACGGGGTCGTGCGGCGGCTGGCCGCGCGTTCCTTCACCGACGCGGACGTGCGCGCGATCCTGGCCGGGCTGGTCGACGACGGCCTCGACGGGCGCTACCGCGACTACGCCGGCGCCGAGCAGGCGACCATGGCCATGGCGGGCGTGATGGACTATCTTGCCAAGCACCGGGCGCTCGCCGACCTGCGCGGCGCCAACGCGGCGCTGGACCGCGTGTACGACGCCGTGAAGGACGACCAGCGCTACCAGCCGGAGCGCTACCGCGCGGCGCTCGCCGACCTGCGCAAGGCCCTCGCCCCATGACAGCAGCGTTCGACCAGAGGACCGCGTTCCAGTGGCTGGACGTGGGCATCATCGGCTCGGGTCCCGCGGGGCTTTCCGCGGCCGCGCACGCGGCGCGAGCTCGGCGTCTCGCACGTGCTCCTGGAGGCGGCGGGCCACGCGTGCAACACGATCCACAAGTACCAGAAGGGCAAGCACGTGATGGCGGAGCCGCAGGTGCTGCCGCTGCGCAGCCCCCTCGCGTTCGCGGCCGCCCCGCGCGAGGCGGTGCTGGAGGCGCTGGAAGCGCGGCATCGCGAAGCTGGGCGTCGACATCCGCTACGGCTGCGAGGTCGATCGCGTGGCCGGGCGCGACGGCATGTTCGAGCTGGGCACCCGCGCGGGCGAGACGTTCTTCTGCCGCAAGGTGATCCTCGCCATCGGGCTGCAGGGCAACCTGCGCGCGCTCGGGGTGCCGGGCGACGACCTCGAGGGCGTGCAGTACCAGCTGGACGATCCCGACGAGTACCGCGACGAGACGATCGTCGTGGTGGGCGCGGGCGACGCGGCGATCGAGAACGCGCTCGCGCTGGCCGAGCGCAACCGCGTGATCCTCGTCAATCGCAACGCGGAATTCACGCGCTGCAAGGACGTCAACCTCGGCGCGGCGATGGTCGCGATCCGCGAGGGGCGCATCGAATGCCGCTACGGAACATCGGCGCTGCGCGTGGACGCGGGTGTCGGCGACGGGCTTCCGCTCGCCTTCCACGCGAAATCGTCGGCGGGGATAGAGGTGATCCAATGCCACCGCGTGATCGCACGCCTGGGCGCCGTACCGCCGCGGCGGCTGGTGGAAAGCTTCGGCGTCGCGTTCCCGAACGCGGACCCGAACTGCGTGCCCGAGCTTTCCGACAAGTACGAATCCAACGTGCCGGGCCTCTACGTGATCGGCGCGCTGGGCGGATATCCGCTCATCAAGCAGGCGATGAACCAGGGCTACGAGGCGGTGGAGTTCGCGCTGGGCCGCGCGATCGCGCCCGCCGACGAGCCGCTCCTCGCCGGGAAGTTCGCGCGCTTCTCGCGGCGCAAGACCGTGCCGCAGGTGCTCGACGTGATCCAGGCCAACGTGCCGCTGCTCGCCGGGATCAACCGCCAGCAGCTGCGCGAATTCCTGCTGGAAAGCGAGCTGCGCACGCCCGACGAGGGCGAGATCCTCTTCCGCCGCAACGACTACACCAACTCGTTCTTCATGGTGGTGGGCGGCGAGGTGCACGTGGAGATCGCGCGGGCCGCCGGAGCCGGAGTGGTTCCCCCTCGGCCCGGGCGAGTTCTTCGGCGAGCTGGGCCTCATCTCCGGGCGGCGCCGCTCGAGCACCGTGCGCGCCGGCCCCGACTGCGTGCTGGTCGAGGCGCCGCGGCGCGCGATGCTGAAGCTCATCGCGTCGGTGGAATCGATCCGCCGCCAGGTCGACGAGGCCTTCCTCAAGCGCGCGGTGCGCACCTACCTCGCGCCGATGCTGCCCGAGGCGGAGCTGGCCGAGCTCCTCGCCGCGGGCGTGCGGACCAGGACCTACGAGGGCGGCGAGGCGCTCTTCCGCGAGAACGACGCGCCCGACGGCCTCTACCTCATCCGCAGCGGCTCGGTCACCGTCTCGCGGCGCATCGGCGGCCACGACGTGGTGCTCTCCTACGTCGCCGCCGGCAACTACGTGGGCGAGATGGCGCTGATCTCGGAGTCGCCGCGCACGGCGACGGTGCGCGCGGCCAACGCGACCGAAGCCCTGATCCTCGACGCCGGAGCATTCCAGCGCGTGCTCGCCCGCAACCCGAAATGGCGCGAGGAGATGGAACGGCGGTTCCGCGACCGCATGCGCGTCAACGCGGCGATGGAGGCGCAGCCCGACCCCGGCAACATCATCTCGTTCCTCATGCACCAGGGCATCGGAGAGGCCACCGACGTCCTGCTCATCGACGAGGCGCTCTGCATCCGCTGCGACAACTGCGAGAAGGCGTGCGCCGACACGCACGACGGCACCTCGCGCCTGAATCGCGAGGCGGGCCCCACCTTCGCGCAGATCCACGTGCCGACCTCCTGCCGCCACTGCGAGCATCCGCACTGCATGAAGGACTGCCCGCCCGACGCCATCCACCGCTCGGCCGAGGGCGAGGTCTTCGTGAGCGAGGCGTGCATCGGCTGCGGCAACTGCGAGCGCAACTGCCCGTACGGCGTGATCCAGCTCGCCGCCGCCGACCCGGGTCGCCAGCGCCCGAGCCTGTGGTCCTGGCTGCTGCTGGGGGTGGGATCCGAGCCCGGGGAGGAGCCGCCCTTCACCGGCAAGGACGTGGCGAAGAAGGCGGTGAAGTGCGACATGTGCAAGGACCTCGCCGGGGGCGCGGCGTGCGTGCGCGCCTGCCCGACGGGGGCGGCGATACGCGTGAGCCCCGAGCGGTTCCTCGACTACGCGGGACCCGGGGGCACGGAGTGAAGGCGCGGCGCGCGGCCGATCAGTTGCGGTAGACGATCCCGAGCGGATCCACGGACTTCTGCAGCTCGGCGCTCACCGCGCATCCGTACACCGGCAGCGGCTCCGCAGTCGCGCCATGCTCCACCTCGGAGACGATGCGCTCGTCCAGGGCGACCACGGCGGCGGGGCGGTCGAAATAGCCGCCCGCATACGCGAGCCTGCCCTCGCGCGTGAAGGCGAACATCACGGGTGCCACCTCCAGGCCGAAGCGCGTGCCGAGCTCGGCCGGCGTGACGGTGGCGAAGCGATAGCCGGCGCCGCGGGCGCGCGCCTTCTTCGCGGCGTCGTCGCCCACGAAGAGGATGGTCTCGTCCACCCCCCGCATCGCGCGGCGCTCGACCAGGTGCTTGAAGAGCCGCTCGGTGCACGAGCAGTTGGCGTAGATCACGTGCACGAGCAGCATCGAGTCGGACCGCGTGCGCAGGTCGAGCAGCGCGTGCGTGAGGCGCTCCTGCGGAGTGGGATTGGGCATCGGCGCCGTGTGGCTCACGCCGAGCGAGGCGATGCCGAGCAGCGCGAGTGCCAGCCACGCGCCGATCAGCACGCGGCCGCCAACGCCGCGCACCGCCTCAACGGCGCTGCGCAAGCGTGGGGTCATGGGAAGCGCGCAGCGCCGCGAGGTCGGCCACGATGCGCTTCGGGTCGGAGGGGCGCAGCAGCACGGCCACCGGGCGCCCGGATTCGTCGAGCACGAAGACGGAGGTCGAGTGGTCGGAGCCCGAATCGCTCGCCGCGAAGCCGGCGCCGGCCGCGGAGGTGAAGCGGCGTATCGCGCCGCCCTCGCCGCCGAGGCCCACGATGCGCCTGTCGAACGCCCCGAGGTAGCCGCGCAGCCGCTCGGGCGTGTCGTGCGCCGGGTCGATGGAAACGAAGACGATGCCGGTGCGGCCTTCGGCCACGCCGCTCGCCGGATCGTGCGCCACCTTCGCGAGCGTGTGCAGCGTGGTCGGGCACACGTCCTGGCAGGAGGTGTAGCCGAAGTAGAGCAGGCTCCAGTGGCCGCGCAAGAGCTGCGCGGAGGCGGGCTTGCCGTCGGTGGCCACCAGCGTGCCAGCGTCGAGCGGGGCCGCGTTCTCGATCGGCACCATGGTGCGCGTGAGCATCTCGAGGCTCGCCGGCGCGCTGTCCGAATGGCCGGGATGCGCCCACGCGGCGGGAATGCCGCCGAGGGCCGCGCCCAGCGCCGCTGCGATGAGGAATCTGCGCTTCATGTCCGCCTCCTTCAGAAGAGTGAGAGCTCGCCCTCGCGCTTCACATCCTCGTCCGCGACGGGCGCGGAGGAGATCGCGAAGCTGGGCGTGAAGAGCATGGCCAGCGTGAAAGTCATGCTGCCGTGCTCCGACGTGAAGAAGTACTGCCGGCTGTCGACGTCGGGCGGCACCACCACCGAGACGCCGTTCCCGGACAGCAGCACCGGAAGGCCCGTGCTCACCTCGCAGCCGAGGCGCAGCAGCTTGTTCTTCACGCGGCCCATGAGCTGGTTGTTGAGCTCGCGGCACCAGTCCTCGAGGTCGCGGTCGCGCACCGCGGCGGCGCCCGACGGGTGCGTGAGCGCGAGGAGCTCGCGATCCATGCTCACCGTCGAGGAGAGCCGCAGCCCCTCGCCCGCCGCATCGAGCACCGAGGCGTAGCTCGGGCGGCTGGAAGGCTGCTTGCGGGACGTGTCGCGGCGCACGTGGGCCGTGAGGCCGTAGACCGTGAAGAGCTCGGCGCACGACTTGGCGTGCAGGTCGATCACGACCGCACAGGGAGAAACTTCGATGGGGTTCATCGCCTTCAATCCTCCTGGAACAAGGTGACTTTTCCGGACCGCGGCGTGGCGTGGTCCACGCGCCAGGCCGGTGCGGCCGGCTCGAGGACGGCCTCGCCCGCGAGCACACGGGCCACGCGCTCCGCCAGCACGGCGAAGTCGCTGTTGATTGCGTTGAGCTCCTGGACCAGCGGGTCCTGGAACTGCAGGTGGGATAGTGCTTCGTTGGATAGCCGCATCACGGCCTCGAGGCGGTGCCCGCCGGCGCTGTCCTCTGCGCCTTCGCGCAAGCCGCCCTTCATCTCCTGCGCCACGACCTCGATGAAGGCGCGCGCGCGCTCCTGCATGGCGGTGGCGCGCTCGCGCACCGGCGGCATGCCCGCGCGCACGGCGCCGATCGCCGTGCCCACGCGCACCGCGGCGCCGCGGATGGTGCCGGAGAGCTGGCGCATCTGCTCGGCGATCACCGCGAAGCCCGCGCCAGCCTCCCCGATGCGCGCCGCCTCGATGCGCGCGTTGATGGACAGGAAGGTCCGAGTATTCCGAGAGGCTGTCGATGGCGGAGATCGCTTCCTGCATCGCGTCGGCGAGCGAAAGCACCTGCGCCACCGCCGCCCCCTGGGCCTCGATGTCGCGCTGCATCTCGCCGATGAAGCGCGTGGTGGTCTCGTCGGAGCGGGTCACCGCCGCGGCGAGCGCGGCGTCGGTGTCGGCGATGACCGTGCGCGCCGTCTCCACGATCGAGGAGAGCACCCGGCCGCACGCGAGGATCTCGCGCTCGGTGAGCTTGCGCAGCGACTCGACGCGCGAGCCGACCTGCCGGCGGCCGCGGGCGATCTCCGCGCGCAGCCGGTGACGCGGCTTGCACGGGGACGCTGGCCGGCGCGGCGGACACGCGCTCGCGCGGCCGCCACCAGGCGGCGAGGGCTCCCATCATCTCAGCCGCGCGTGAGGTGCTTCGTCGTCGGCGACCAGCTGGTTCGCGTCGAAAGGCTTCACGATCCAGCCCACCGCGCCCGCCTGCTTGGCGCGCTTGACCATCGAGGGCTGCCCTCGGTGGTCAGCATCAGGATGGGAAGGCCCTTGTGCTCGGGCCTGCTCTTCAGGCGCTCGACCATCTCGAGGCCGTTCATGTTCGGCATGTTCACGTCGCAGACCACCATGGCGATGCGCGGTTGCCGCTCATGGCGCGAGCCCTCCGCGCCGTCGGCGCCTCGAGGATGATCGAAGCCCGCCTGCTTCAGCGCGAGCGACACCTGCTGGCGTACCGTGCCGGAATCGTCCACGACCAATACCGTTTTCGTCATGCTTCGACTGCCGTCGCGTTTGGGAGTGGGAGGGGCGGGGAGTGAGAGCCGGCATTACGTTCCCCCGCGCACGAATGCCGGCCGCGCGCAGGACCGAGTCGTGTCCTTCGTAGATCGCGTGTCGTCCTTCGGGAAGACGAAGCTCACGCGCGTGCCGCGGCCCGTTTCGTGATTCAACACTCGACCGCCCGCCCAGCGCCTCGCACGCGTCGCGCACCGCGACCATACCGACGCCGCGTCCCGAAAGCTCGGTCACCACCGACTTCGGTGCTGACGCCGGGCAGAAAGATGACGTCTCCGCGCGTCGATCGCCGCCGGGTCGATCGCCAGAGGGCTCCCGGCCTCGGCGCGCAGCGCCTCCCAATCCACGCCCGGCCCGTCGTCCTCCACCATGACCACGAAGTTGCCGTCGGGATGACGGGTCGTGGACCCGGATGTGCGCCTGGCGCGGCTTGCCGCGCTGGCTCGCGCTGCTCGTGATCGTCGATGCCGTGGTCGACGGCGTTGCGCAGCACGTGGATGAAAGCTGACCAGAACGGCGCATAGCGCTCGCTGCTGAAGCGCAGATCGTGCGGCTCGATGTGCACCTGCACGTCGACTCTTGCCCATGCGCTGGCAGAGCGCGCGGATCTGCTGCTCGACGCGGGCGAGCCGCTTGCTCGCGGGCTCCAGGCGCCAGGACTCGATCATGCGCAGCGACCTCCTTCGGGTCGACGCCGTTCAGCACCGCCTGGACGATGGCCTCGTAGTCGCGTCGTCGATCTCGATCGAGCGGTCGTGGTGCTCGCCCATCAGCTTGGCCAGTATCGGCGCGGATCTGCTCCCACGCCTCGCGCAGGGCCGCCAGGTCGGATTCCGCGGGCATCTCCGTCGCTCCTCGGCGATGCGGCTCTCGAGCTCGTGGCAGATCTCGGAGAGCGGCGCATGCCGAAGATGCCGGCGTTGCCTTTCAGCGTGTGGACAGGCGCTTCACGTGGTCGAGTCGGTGTGCGACGCTCGTTCGAGCGCAGTGGCGCATGATCTCCTCGGCCTCGGCGAGGAATTCGATGAAGCCGTGCTTGTCGCGCGTGATGTGCTGGAAGAGCTGCAGCAGGTCCGACTGGTGGCGGTGCGGCGCATCTCGCTGCGCAGCCGTTCGGTGATGTCGGTGAAGATCACGAGGACCTTGCTCGACCGACTCGTCGGCCTCGCGGATCGCCTGGTACTGCACCGAGTAGGTGTCGGCGCCGTCCTTCAGACTGGCGCGGCAGCTGCGCGAGCGCCACCTCGGCGCGGCAGCATGCCGTCGCCCACGCCTTCGATGGCGAGCGTCGAGCCACTCGGCGAAGGAGGCGTCGCGCACCCCAGCCACGTCGCCGATGGGTTGTCCGTCGACGGGCGCGCCGAACCATCGATCACCACGCTGCGAGCACTCGCTCGAGAGGCGTCCCTGCAGGTCGACCGTAACGAGGCCGCTCTCCACGTTGTCCAGGATCAGGCGCATGTCGCGCTGCTTCTCGCGGATGCGTGGCGGTGCGCGCCTCGACGATCTTCTCCAGGCCGATCACGTTGTCGAAGAACTCGCGCGAGATGAAGCAGGTGGCGATGGTCTCCAGCACGACGAAAGCCGCGTGCACGAGCACCACCCACCACGCCGCGTCGTAGTTGAACACGCTCTCGGGCACGAGCCACCAGACGATCAGGTGGTGCAGCGCCACCGTCACCGCGGCGACGATGTTCACCATCGGGTTGGCGAACATGCAGAGCATCGCGAGCAGCGCGAAGAAATAGAAGTGCATCTCGATCTGCACCGGCCCCTGGCCGAAGTGCACGAGGAGCCCGCCCATCAGCATCGCCGTGATGCCGTACACCACCGACAGGTGGCGCGGGTTCTGCACCGTGCGGTAGGCGATCGTGGGGCCGACCATCACGAACGAGGTGAGCGCGAGCGCGAAGAACGGGCGCGTGCCGGCCACCCAGGCGATCACCATGAGCGCGGGGATGTGCAGGTAGAAGAAGATCAGCGCGACCTTGTTCAGACGCGTGAGGTAGCGGCGCTCGAAAGGCGTGATCTCGGCCGGTAGCGCGAGGTACTTGGAAAGCGTCATGGGGGTCTCCCCTTTTTCGACTGCTCCCATCCTCGGCCGTGGGGCCGCTTCAGGCTGTGTGCCATCGCACAAAGCGCGGGCTGGCCCGATTACAACGGCAGTTAACCTAGGTTACAGAAATAGCGCCCAGCATCGCGCGGCCTGCTCCTTCACGCGCTCGGCGAGCGGGCGCGCCGCCCACGACTCGCGCGTGATCTGCGTGGAAAGGCCGCGGTCGCGGTCGAACACCGCGTTCATGCTCGTGGCGAAGTCGGGACCGAGGACCACGGCGTTGAGCTCGTCGTTGTGCTGGAGGCTGCGCCAGTCGAGGTTCGTGGACCCGACGGTGGACCACACGCCGTCGATGGTGGCGGTCTTCGCATGCAGCAGGCGGTTTCTGCGCTCGTAGATCTTCACGCCGGCCTCGAGCAGGTCCTCGTAATACGAGTGTCCGGCCTGCAACACGAGCCAGTTGTCCGAGCGGCTGGGAAGGATGAGCTGCACGTCGACACCGCGTTTCGCGGCGCGCTCCAGCGCCTCCAGCAGCTCGCGCGCGGGGACGAAGTACGCGTTGGTGATGCGCACCTCGGTCTCCGCGCTCTCGATGGCGGAGATCAGCGCGATATACGAAGGATCGATGCCGTCGTCGGGCGAGCCGGGCATGGCGCGCACCACGTCGTGGCCCACGCTCGCGAGCTGCGGGTAGAGCGCGGCATCCTCGAGCGCTGGCTCCTTGTGCACCTTGGCCCACTGCTCGAGGAAGGCGCGCTGCAGCTCGGCCACCACCGGGCCCTCGAGCTTCACCTGCGTGTCGCGCCACGGGCGGTCCTTGATGGGCGGATCGGCGCTCGCCTGCGCGCCGCTCGCTCCCGCCGAGCCGCCGGTGCCGCCGCTACCGCCGCTGCTCCCGCCCGAAGGCGCCGAACCCGCGGGCCCGCGCTTGAGCGGCCCATAGACCTTGCTGATGTTGATGCCGCCGAGGAAGGCCACGCGCCCGTCCACGACCACGAGCTTGCGGTGGTCGCGGTGGTCGAGCTCGATGCCCTTCTTCACGACCGCCGCCGCCGACACCGGGTTGAACTCCGCGACCTCGATGCCCGCGCGCTTCAGGTCCTCGAAGAATTCCTTCGGCGTGTCGATCGAGCCCACGCTGTCGTAGATGACGCGCACCTTCACGCCGGCCTTGTGGCGCGCGACGAGCGCTTCGCCGAATTGCCGCCCCACGTCGCCGCCCTCGAAGATGTACATCTCCATGTGGATCGAGGAGCGCGCGCCGCGGATGGCGGCGAGCGTCGCGGCATAGGTGGCGGGGCCGTCCTCGAGCAACGTGGCGCGGTTGCCGACCGAAAGCGGCGTGCCCGCGAGCGTCTGCTCGATCGCGACGTGGCGATCGAAGATGGCGGTATCGGGCGAGCGCGCCTTCAGCTGCGCGAGGATGCGCGCGCTCTCGTCATGGGAGAGCACGCCGTGCGCACCCTTCATCTGGACCGGCGTGGGCTCGGTCTGCAGCAGGTAGCGGTCGATGGGCGGCACCGTGGCGCACGCGGCGAGACCCGCGAGCAGCATCCAGGCTGCCGCGCGGACCGCGGCCCTCGTCGCATGCGTCATCGGGACGAGGGCGCTCGGTCCAGCGCCTAGCGCGCGAGCCGGGCCGCGCGCCCGAACTGGTAGACCACGCGACGCGAGCGGCGCGGGGCGCGCGAGCCGCGCGTGGGGGATGCGAGCAACGGGCACGGCGGGTTGCGGTAGCCACCCTCTTCGAGTGTGACGTCCTCCGTCACATCGGCCCACACGCCGCCGCGCACGGGCCGAAACAGCCACGAAAGGTAACCCGCGCGCGAGGCCGCCGCGATGAGGTCTTCGGCATCCGGCACCTCCGCGACCACCGGCGGCTGGCCATCCAGCACGACGGGAAGCGAGCCGAAGGCGCCCATGCACTCCACCGACTCGCGCCGTTCCGCGCCCGGGCGCACGAAGGGCAGCGCCTCGGTGCGCGCGAGGTCCCATGAGCCCAGCTCCCATGCGACATCCATCACGGCGTTCTCCAGCTCGTCGAGGCGGTCCCAGCGCTCGTTCAGTTGCAGCGCCGAGGAGGGAACGGCCTGGTAGGCGACGACGTTGGCGTCCGTCACCTCCGCAAGCCGCGTTTCGACGAAGCCGTGCCAGTGCAGCGTGAGCACCACGGGGGTGTTCGCGTACGGCACCGCGGCCACCGTGATGCCCACGAGCGGCAGGCGGTTGGCGATGAGCTGCGTCTCGATGCGGTCGAGCAGTTGCATGCGTTCGTCCTCCGATGTCAGAAGATGATTCCCCTCGCGGAGTTCCGGTCACTCCCCCGGGGGAAGCAATCAACGTGCACGAAATCGCTTTTCGCATGAAATTCGGCGAGCGTGTTGCTGGCACTCCTACCGGAGCGCTGCCAGTCCGCCGACACGGCGGGCCCCCGCGCCCCATGACGCGCAACGCCGCATTCGCGTCGAGCCGCTAGAATGGGCGCGTCATATCCGGGGGAAGGGCATGCCGCTCTTGGGGAACGCGGAGAAGGCCGAGCTCGAGAAGCTGATCCTCGAGCGGTTCACGGAGCGCTACGACGCCCAGGGGTCGAGCGCGCTGCTCGTCGAGGGCCTGCGCGCTGGTGGTGAACGGCGCCGGCATCACGCTCGACATGGGCGAGACCCACGACCCGCTCGCCGCCATCGAGGTTCGCTCGCTCTTCACCGCGCTCTGCTACGTGACCGGCGGCACGCTCGCCATCCCGCGCGACGCCCTCGCGTCCCTCGCCCAGGAAGCCACCAGCGCGGTCGCGGCGCAAGTCAATCGCATCGCCGCCCGATGACCAACCGCGAGATGGTGGCGCGCAGCCTCGCGGCGGTCTGGCACCCTTGCACGCAGATGAAGATGCACGAGCGCTTCCCGCTGGTGCCGGTGGCGCGCGGCGAGGGTGCGTGGCTCGTCGATTTCGAGGGCAGGCGCTACCTCGACGGCGTGAGCTCGTGGTGGGTGAACCTGTTCGGGCACGCGCACCCGAAGATCAACGCGGCGCTGCGCGAGCAGCTGGACACGCTCGAGCACGCCATGCTCGCGGGCTTCACCCACGCGCCGGCGGTCGAGCTCGCGGAGCGGCTGAAGGCGCTCGCACCCGGCGGCCTGGGCCACGCCTTCTTCGCCTCCGACGGCGCGTCGGCCACCGAGATCGCGTTGAAGATGGCGTTCCACTACTGGTCGAACCGGGGTCGTCCGGGCAAGAGCCGCTTCGTGTCGCTGCAGGGCGGCTACCACGGCGAGACCGCGGGCGCGCTGGGCGTGACCGACGTCGCGATCTTCCGCGACGCCTACGCGCCGCTGGTGCGCGAGTCCATCGTCGCGCCGTTTCCCGCCCGCCATGCCGACGACCACCGCTTCGGCGGCATCCGCGGCGCGATCGACGCGGCCGACGCGCTCAAGAAGATCCTCGCCGAGCGCCACGCGGAGATCGCCGCGCTGGTGGTCGAGCCGCTGGTGCAGGGCGCCTCGGGCATGCGCTTCTGCCACCCCGAATACCTGCGGCGGGCGCGCGAGCTCTGCGACCAGCACGAGGTGCTGCTCATCGCCGACGAGATCATGACCGGCTTCGGGCGCACCGGGACGATGTTCGCGTGCGAGCAGGCCGACATCGCACCGGACCTGATGTGCCTGTCGAAAGGCATCACGGGCGGCTACCTGCCGCTCTCGTGCGTGCTCGCGACCGACGAGGTGTACGGCGCGTTCTACGACGACGAGGTCGCGCGCGGGTTCCTGCACTCGCATTCGTACACCGGCAACCCGCTCGCGTGCCGCGCCGCGTGCGCGGTGCTGGACCTCTTCCGCGACGAGGACGTGCTCGCCGCCAACGAAACGCAAGGCCGCGCGCTTCTTCCGCGACGCCGCGCACCTCGCGCACCACCGCCACGTGCGCGACTTCCGGCACCTGGGGATGATCTGGGCGTTCGAGATCGAGAGCGCGCATCCCGACTTCGCGGCGCGCGCCTTCGAGCTCGCGCTCGAGCGCGGCGTGCTGCTGCGTCCGATCGGGCGCACGGTGTACTTCATGCCGCCCTACGTGGTCGGCGACGCGGAATTCGCCCTCCTCGTGGAGGCCGCCACGGCGATCGCGGACCAGCTGGGCGGCGCGCGATGAAGGCGTGGCTCGCGTTCCTCGCGGCCGCGCTCGTGGCGCTGGCGGGGCCGGCCGGCGCGCGCGAGCTGCCGCGCACCGGTGCGCGACGCGCTCGCCGCCGCGCACGTGCCCATGGACGCCGTCGGTGCCGTGGTCGAGCCGGCCGACGGCGGCGCGCCGGTGATCGAGCAGCGCGCCGACGTTCCCATGAATCCCGCCTCGGTGATGAAGCTCGTCACGAGCTACGCCGCGCTCGACCTGCTGGGCCCGGCCTTCACCTTCCGCACCGACGTGCTCGTCGCCGGCAAGCTCGACAACGGCGTGCTCGAGGGCGACCTCGTGCTGCGCGGCGGCGGCGACCCCGGGCTCACCTACGAGCGGCTGTGGCAGCTCGCGCACCAGCTGCGCGCGCGGGGGCTGCGCGAGATCCGCGGCGACGTGATCGTCGGACCGGCGCTACTTCGCCCCGGCCGCCTACGACACCGCCGCCTTCGACAACGAGCCGCGGCGCGCCTACAACGTGCCGCCCGACGCGCTGCTCGTGAACTTCGGCGCCATCGACTTCACCTTCGTGCCCGCCGGGGACGGCGTGCGCGTGGTGGCCGAGCCCGACCTGCCCAACGTCGAGGTCACGAGCCGCATCCATGCGGCGCCCGGCCCGTGCGGCGCGTGGCGGCGCGGCCTCAAGTACGACGTCGTGCAGGAGGGACTCATCGCGACGCTGTCGTTCTCGGGCACCTACCCGGCCGAATGCGGCGAGAAGGCGTGGCCGCTCGCGGTCTTCGACGGCGCGCGCATGCGCGAGTCGCTGTGGCGCTGGCTGTGGAGCGAGGCGGGCGGCCGCTTCACCGGCAAGATGCGCGAGGCGGCCACGCCGGACGGCGCGCGCCTCTTCTACCGCCACGAGTCCGCTCCGCTCGCGGACCTGCTGCGCGACATGAACAAGTTCTCCAACAACGTGATGGCGCGCCACGTGTTCCTCGCGCTTTCCGCCGAGCACTCGGGCGGCGGCGGGACGGCGGCGGCGAGCGCGGCGATCGTGCGCGACTGGCTCGCGGCCAAGGGCATCGCCGCGCCGGGGCTGGTGCTGGAGAACGGCTCGGGGCTCTCGCGCGGCGAGCGGGCGAGCGCTTCCACCTTCGCCGCGCTGCTGAAGAGCGCCTGGGCGAGCGGCGTGATGCCCGAGCTCGCGGCGTCGCTGCCGATCTTCGCGGTCGACGGCACCTTCGGGATGCACCCCGCCTACGCCGCCGCGGGCCGCGCCCACGTGAAGGGCGGCACGCTCACCGGCGTGCAGGCCATGGCGGGCTACGCGCTCGACCGCGCGGGACGGCGCTGGATCGTGGTGATGATCCTGAACCACCCAACGCCAACGCGGCGCAGCCGGCGCTCGATGCGCTGCTCGAATGGGTGAGCGGCCAGGGCGCGCCGCGTGCCGAGGCGCCGCGATGAGCGATCCCACGCACGAGGTCACGAACCAGCCGCCCCCGCCCGGCGACTACGACGCCTGGTCGCGCGACGCGTTGCTGCGCACGGCGGTCGGACGCGCGGGAGTGACGGACCTCGCCCGAGCGCGCTGGCGAGCTCGGGCGCTTCGTCGGCAGCGCCGAGGCGCGCGAGCACGCGCGGCTCGCCAACCGCAACCCGCCGCTCCTGCGCACCCACGACCGCTACGGGCACCGCGTGGACGAAGTCGAGTACCACCCTTCCTACCACGCTGCTGATGGGGCGCGCGATCGGCGCGGGCGTGCATTCGCTTGCGTGGAAACGCGCGAGCGGCGGCTTCAGCGCGCGCGCCGCGCTCTTCTATCTCTGGAACCAGCTCGAGCAGGGCACGGCGTGCCCGATGACGATGACGTTCGCGTCGATCCCGGTGTTCGGGCACGCGCCGGAGCTGGCGGCCGAGTGGCGGGAGCGCGTGCTCGCCGATGCGTACGACCCGCGCCCGTTGCCGATCGCCTCGAAGCGCGGTGCCACCATCGGCATGGCGATGACCGAGAAGCAGGGCGGCTCGGACCTGCGCGCGGTGGCGACCACGGCCGTGCGCGACGGCGCGGCGTGGCGCCTCACCGGCCACAAGTGGTTCTGCTCGGCGCCGATGAGCGACGCATTCTTCACGCTCGCGCGCGCCGCCGAGGGCGTCACCTGCTTCCTCGTGCCGCGCTCGCTTGCCGACGGCACGCGCAACGACTTCGAGATCCAGCGGCTCAAGGACAAGGTGGGCAACCGCTCCAACGCCTCCTCCGAGATCGAGTACCGCGGCACCCGCGCGCGGCTCATCGGCGAGCCGGGCCGCGGGATCGCCACGCTGATCGAGATGGCGCACCACACGCGCTTCGACATCGTGGTGGGCGTGGCCGGCATGATGCGCGCGGCGCTCGACGAGGCCGTGCACCACGCGCGCCATCGTGCGGCCTTCGGCAAGCGGCTCGCCGAGCACGCGCTGATGGCGAACGTGCTCGCGGACCTCGCGCTCGAAACCGAGGCCGCGCTGCTGGTCGCGTTCCGCCTCGCGCAGTCTTTCGACGCGGCGGCCTCGAGCCCTACGGAGCGCGCGCTGCAGCGCATCCTCACGCCGGTCGCCAAGTACTGGCTCTGCCGGCGGATGACGCCGGTGGCCGTGGAGGCGATGGAATGCCTGGGCGGCAACGGCTACGTGGAGGAAAGCGCGCTCGCCCGCCTCTATCGCGAGGCGCCGCTCAACGGCATCTGGGAAGGCAGCGCCAACGTGATCTGCCTGGACGCGCTCCGCGCGATCGAGCGCTCGCCCGACGCCCTCGAGGCGCTGGGCACCGAGGTCGCGCGGGCGGGGGACGCGCGCGCCACGCGCGCCTTCGAGCGCGCGGTGAAGCTCCTCGGCGAGGGTGAGCACGCCGAAGCGCAGGCGCGCCGCGTCGTCGAAGCCCTGGCGCTCGCGGTGCAGGCCGCGCTCATGCGGCGCCACTCCACCGACGCGGCGGCAGAAGCGTTCGGGGCCGCGCGCATCGATGCGCCGGGCCATGCCTTCGGGATGCTGGGAAAGGGAATCGACGCCGCGGCGCTCGTCGCGCGCGCCTGCCCGGCGTAGGCCGGGGTCCAATCACGCGGGCTAAGCCGCCTTCGCTTCCTCGAGCAGGGAGAGCTTCTCGCGGGCGAGGGCGAAGCAGCGCCCCATCTCGGCGAGCTCTTCGGCGTCGAAACGCCGCGCGAGGCGCGCGAAAAGGTCGCAGTGCTCGTTCTCGATGTGGCGTGCGATGAGGTCGCGGGCGACGTTCAGGCGTGCGCGCCACTCGTGCGTGCCGGGGCGCAGCCGCGCGAGCTTCTCGAACAGCCCCTCGACCAGCTCGTGCTCCACGAAGCGCTCGTCCGAATTCGGCTCCGCGCGGCCCTCGACGGCCTCGAGCGCGCGGTAGATCACCGTTTCCTCGGCGAGGGCGTGGATCACCCAGGCGCGGCGCAGCCGGCGCAGCAGGAAGAGCGAGCGTTCGCCATCCTGCTCGGCGCGCAACCGGTCCGCGTCGGCGAGCGTGCGCTCGTGGTCCGTGCGCAGGTGCTCGCGAATATCGTCGGGCGAGGCGCCGGAAGCCTCCAGCGCCGGCCCGGGTGCCGAATCGGGCATCGCCGTCATCGGCATGTCGCTCTAGCGATGCTCGGCCGCTTCGTTCGAGATCTTCTTGCCGCCGGACTGCACGTCCTGGCCGAAACCTTCCATGGTGCCGCAGGCGGTCAGGAGGAACGCGCCGAGGATCATCGCGATGATGGCTTTCATGGTCTTCTCCAGTCCCGTCACCGGGACAAACAGGTTGAATGTGGGATGGACCTTCTCGGCATCCCGCCTAAAAACGCAACCCCATCGTGACCGAGCGGCCGCGCGGGGCAAATCAGGCGAGGGCGCTGGCGGATGTCGGCGGCGGGGCGTGCGGCTGTCGGCTGAGTCCTACGCGACCGGCGCCTGGCTCAGCGCGCGCGCGGGCGGGAGGGGGCGGGGCCGCGCTGCGGGCGGTTGCCGCCGGCCACCATGTGGTACTCGTAGAGGCGGCACTCGAGGGCGCCGTTGAAGAGCACGGTCTTGCGCGAGGCGTGCAGGCGGATCAGCTTCGCGAGGTCGGGATCGCCCGAGAGGATATAAGCGGTCCAGCCCGCGAAGCGTTTCTTGAGCGCGTCCCCGAGCTGCGGGTAGAACGCCGCCAGCCGCTCCTTCTCGCCCAGCCGCACGCCGTACGGCGGGTTGGTGACGAGCATGCCGTGGGAGGACGGCGCCGAGAGCTCGAGCAGGTTCACCTGCTTCAGCGTCACCGCGCGCTCGAGGTCGGCGTCGCGCAGGTTCATGCGGGCGTGCTCGACCGAGCGTCCGTACAGGTCGGAGCCATAGATCGGCAACGCCGCCGCCGGCTTCTCCTCGCGCAGCGCCGCGGCGAGCTGGCGCTCCCAGGTGGCTGCGTTGTAGCGCGCGAGCTTCTGGAAGCCGAACGCCCGGTCGCGTCCCGGCGCGCGGCCGAGCGCCATGTCCGCCGCCTCGGAGAGGAAGGTGCCGGCGCCGCACATCGGGTCGAGCAGCGCCATGCCGGGCCGCCATCCCGCGATGCGCAGGATGCCCGCCGCGAGGTTCTTCTTGAGCGGCGCGTCGCCCACGTGCTCGCGCCGCCCGCGCTTGAAGAGCGGCTCGCCGCTGGTGTCGAGGTAGAGCGTGCAGGCCTTTTCGTCGAGGAAGGCGTGCACGCGCAGGTCCGGGTCGCGCGGGGCGACCGACGGGCGCCGTCCGAGCGCCTCGCGGAAATGGTCGGCGATGGCGTCCTTCACGCGCAGCGTCACGAAGTCGAGGCTCTTCACGGGGCTGCGGTGCGCGTTGGTCTCGACCTTGAAGGTGCGCTCGGCGGAGAAGAGCTCGCGCCAGCGCACGCCTTTCGCCCCCTCGTAGACGTCGTTCTCGTTCGCGTAGGGATACTGCGCCACGCGCCACAGGACGCGGCTCGCGATGCGCGAGCGCAGGTTCGCGGCGTACACGAGCTCGAACGGCCCGCGGAAGGCGACACCCGCATCCGCGGGCTCGGCGTGCAGCGCGCCCAGGGCGGTGAGCTCCTCGGCGAGCGCGGGAGCGAGCCCGCGCGGGCACGGCGCGAAAAAAGTCTCGGGCGCGGGCGCCGGTTTGCGCAATATTTTTCGCGTCGGGGTGTTCATGGATGAAAGGTCGGGGCAGCCTTGCGGGTCTAGCTAGAAGGGCTTCACCACCACGAGGACCACGATCGCCGCCAGGAGAAGCGTCGGCAGCTCGTTCACCCAGCGGTAGTACACGTGGGAGCGGCGGTTGGCGTCGCGCGCGAAATCGCGCATCAGCCGCGCCAGCCAGAAGTGATAGGCGACGAGCAGCGCCACCAGTACCAGCTTGGCGTGCAGCCACCCCCCGTGGATGCCGAAGCCCAGCCAGAGGCCCAGCCCGGAGGCGACGACGAGCACCATGGCCGGCGTCATGATGCCGCGATAGAGCTTGCGCTCCATCACCTTGAAGCGCTCGTTCGACACCGCATCGGCGGACTGCGCGTGATAGACGAAGAGCCGCGGCAAGTAGAATAGGCCCGCGAACCAGGCGACGACGAAGATGATGTGCAAGGCCTTCAACCACAGCATGGGCTTATTATCCTACGTGATGCGTTTTTCCTCTTCCGCCGCGCTCCTGGCGGCCCTCCTGCTGCCCCTGGCCGCCCATCCGGCGCCGGTCGTGACGACCGAGCACGTCGAGGCGCAGCTCGTGAGCGACGTGAAGTCCGCGCAGCCCGGCAAGCCAGTGCTGGTGGGCCTCAAGCTTCGCATGGCGGACCAGTGGCACACGTACTGGAAGAACCCGGGCGATTCGGGGCTGCCCACGCGCATCCACTGGCAGCTGCCGCCGGGCTGGAAGGCGGGCGAGATCCGCTGGCCCTATCCGAAGCTGCTGCCGGTCGGCCCGCTGATGAACTACGGCTATGAGGACGACATCGTCCTCCTCACCGACGCTCACGCCGCCCGCCGATGCGCAGCCCGGCACGGCGGACATCAAGGCGAAGGCCGAGTGGCTGGTGTGCAAGGACATCTGCGTGCCCGAGAAGGGCGAGCTGGATCTCGCGCTGCCGCTGTCGGCGTCGCCGCCCGAGAAGGACCCGCGCTTCATCGCCCATATCGAGCGCGCGCAGGACATGCTGCCGGTGCAGCCCGCGGGGTGGACCAGCGCGGCGGCCATCGCCGGCAAGTCCCTCGTCGTGCGCATCACGGCCCCCGCGGGCTCCGCACCGCCCGCCACGCTCACGTTCTTCCCCGAGCGCGAGGAGCTGATCGTGCCCGCGGCGCCGGAGAAGGTGGCGCGCGACGGGCAAGCGGTCACCATCACGATGCAGCTCGCCGACCCGCCGCCCCAGGGCCTCGCCTCGGTCGCGGGCGTGGCGGTGGCATCCGCCGGATGGCCGGGCACCGACGGCCGCAAGGCCATCGAAGTGGCGGCGCCCATGGTGGCGTCGCTGCCCGCCGCGGCGGCGGGGTCGATCGGCGGCGCGGGCTTCGACGGCGGCATCGGCGGCAGCCTCGCGGCCGCGCTCGCCTTCGCCTTCGTGGGCGGGCTCATCCTGAACCTCATGCCGTGCGTGTTCCCGGTCCTCGGCATCAAGGTCATGGGCTTCGTCGAGCACGCGCACGGCGAGCCGCGCGCGATGCGCATGCAGGGCGCGGCGTTCGCCGCGGGCGTGCTGCTCTCGTTCGCCGTCCTCGCCGGCACCATGCTCGTGCTGCGGGCGGGCGGCGCGCAGCTCGGGTGGGGCTTCCAGCTCCAGTCTCCGGTCGTGGTCGCACTCCTCGCGTGCCTCTTCTTCGTGCTCGCGCTGAACCTCGCCGGCGTCTTCGAGTGGGGCGCCTTCGCGCAGTCGATGACGTCCAACCTCGGCGCGCGCGGCCGTTATGCCGACGCGTTCCTCTCCGGAGTGCTCGCCACCGTGGTCGCCACGCCCTGCACCGCGCCGTTCATGGGCGCGGCGGTCGGCTTCACGATGACGCAGGGCGCGGGCTTGGCGCTCGCGGTGTTCGTCATGCTGGGCGTGGGCATGGCGCTGCCGGTGTTCCTGCTCGCGTTCTTCCCCAGCCTGCTGAAGCGCCTTCCGAGGCCCGGCGCGTGGATGGAGACCTTCAGGCAGGTGCTCGCCTTCCCGCTCTTCGCCACCGTCGCGTGGCTCGCGTGGGTGCTGGGCGCGCAGGCCGGCAACGACGCCGTGCTGGCGCTCACCATGGGACTCGTGCTGATCGGCCTGGGCGGCTGGATGTACGGACGCTGGGCGCACGCCGGCGCGCGCTGGCAGCCGGCGCTGGGCGCGCTCTTCGCGGTCGCCGGGCTCGCGGTCGCGTGGCCGCCCGCGGGCGGCGCCGCGCACGAGGCGGCGGCGCTTGCCGCGCGCGAGGAAGCCTGGTCGCCCGAGAAGGTGCAGGCGCTCCTCGCGCAGGGCCGCCCGGTGTTCGTGGACTTCACGGCGGCGTGGTGCGTCACCTGCCAGGTGAACAAGCGCGTGGCCCTGCACGACGCGGCGGTGATGAAGGCCTTCGCGGCGCGCGGCGTGGTCACGCTGCAGGCGGACTGGACGCGCCAGGATCCGCGCATCACCGAGGCGCTCGCGGCACTCGGCCGCAACGCCGTGCCGGTCTACGCGCTCCATATCCCGGGCGAGAGCTCGCCGCGCCTGCTGCCCGAAGTGCTCACGCCCTCGATCGTCCTCGCGGCGCTCGAGCAGGTGCCGCTCGCCACCACCACCGTCACGCAGCGCTGATTTCGCTCCGCAGCCGAAAGCAATCGCCGCGGCTCGCGGGCTGTTGACGGCGCGTCAGCGCACCCAGCGGGTCGCTATCTCGCGCAGCACGTGCAGCTTGCGGTGGAAGAAGTGCTCGCCGCCCGGCACCACCACCACCGGCACCTCGCGCGGCGTGGCCCACGCAATGGAATCGGCGAGCGGCACGGTCTCGTCGCGGTCGCCATGCACCACCACCGTGTTGGCCTGCGTATGGCGCCCGGGCGCTCCGAGGTGGGGATCGTCCGGGTCGGGCGCGGCGCCCATGCCCTGCCCGGTGATGCGGCGAAAGCCGGGAGCGACGAGCACGAGTTGCGCGAAATCCACGCGGCCGCTCGCGCGCACCGCCACCGCGCCACCGAAGGAGAAGCCCGCGATGACCAGCGGGAGCGCACCGAACTGCGCGCGGGCGTGCTCGATCACGCGCACCATGTCGTCGGTCTCGCCGCGCCCCTCGTCGTGCGCGCCCTCGGAGGCGCCCACGCCGCGGAAGTTGAAGCGCACCGTGGCCACGCCCGCCTCGACGAACGCGCGCGCGAGCGTGGTGATCACCTTGTTGTCCATGGTGCCGCCGTAGAGCGGGTGCGGATGCGCGACCACCGCGACCATGCGCGGTGACTCCGGGGCCACGGCCGCGACCTCGATGGCGCCCGCCGCGCCCGCGATGAGCGCGCGCTCCTCCGTGGCCATCAGATGCGCAGGCGCTCGACCACGCGGCCGTGCACCAGGTGCTCCTCGATGATCTCGTCGATGTCCTCGCGGTCGACGTAGGTGTACCAGACCTCCTCGGGGTACACCACGACCACGGGGCCTTCCTCGCAGCGGTCCAGGCAGCCCGCCGTGTTGATGCGCACCTTGCCCGGCCCGCTGAGCTTCAGCTCCTTCACGCGCTTCTTGGCGTAGTCGCGCATCGCCTCCGAGTTGTGGCAGGCGCAGCACGCCTCGGGCGCCGCGCGGCGGTTGTGGCAGAAAAAGACGTGATATTGATAGAAGGGCATGGACGGAAATAGTGGGGACGGAGTCGTTTATTGATTCCTGCTCGGCGGCTCGAGCGGACGAGCAAGGGCCGCTCAACGCCGTTCCCGCTGATCGACGCAATCGCCTTTAACTCTGCAATTGTGACATGGCGGCGCGGCGTTCCCGCAGGAAGAGCGCGATCATGAATATGAGCGCGCGCGAACGGCCAGAGTTCGTGCAGATAGCGCGTGAGCGTGGCGAAGTTGGCGAGCTGGCCGTAGGGCCAGCGGAACACGCGCAGCAGCTCGTCCAGCGGGCTGTAGGCGCCGAAGATCTTGGCGAGCAGCGCTCCGGCGAGGATGACGAGGATCGCGACATAGGTGCGCGCGGCGCGCGGCAGCCGCCGCAGCGGGTAGAGCGCCGCGAGCCCCACCCCGAGGCCGAGGAAGCGCCCCGAGGTCACCCACTCGCCCGTGTTCTGCGGCTGCAGCAGGAAGCTCGCGCCGACGAACTTGAGCCACAGCGCCACCGACAGCAGCACCAGCGTCACGCGCAGGCTGCCCTGCTCGCCGCGCAGCAGCGCGGAGATGAAGAGGCCGAAGCCGCACACGCCGAGCGCCACCGCGCCCCATTCGAGCGGGGCCGCTGCGCGCAGCTCCTCGCCCACCGCCGGGATGTTGCCGGCGCCGAAGAACGGCAGCGCGGGATTCAGCTGCGCGATGAGCCACAGCGCCACGAGCACCAGGCCCGCGTCGCCCCAGGCGCCTGGTGCCAGCACCCGGTCGCGCCACTCCACCAGCGGCACGCGTGGCCACCGAGTAGATCGGATCGGCGAACGTGATCACGCCGAGGGCGGTGCCGGTCGCGTTGGCGAGCACGTCGTAGAGCGAGGCCACGCGGCCCGGGATGAAGAGCTGGCAGCACTCCATCGCGAAGCTCAACGCCACGCCGAACGCCACCGAGCGCAGCAGCGGCCGCGGCTTGCCGGAGGCCACGAAGTGCAGCGCGGCGAGCATGCCGAGCGGCACGTAGGCCACGATGTTGAGGCCCACGTCGAAGGCGACCAGGTAGCGCGGCCGCCCGAACATCGCGGCGAGCGCCTCGTCGGCAGGGGCGCGCAGGGGCCAGAACGGGTAGAGGCTCGCGTAGAGGATGAGCAGCACCCAGACCGCGAGCGACCCGCGGAAGCGGCTCGCGCTCATCCGAGGGGCTACGAGCTCCCGCCGGTAGATGCCCGAGCGCTCGACGTAGTGCTCGGCGATCCAGGTGTTGGTCGCGATCTCCTCGGGCGTGAGCATGCGCACCACCTTGCCCGGCGAGCCGAGCACCAGCGAGCCGTCGGGGATGGCCTTGCCCTCGGTCACCATGGCGCCGGCGCCGATGAGGCAGTTCTTCCCGACCACCGCGCGGTTGAGGATGATGGCGCCGATGCCGATCAGCGAGTTCTCGCCGATGGTGCAGCCGTGCAGCATCACGAGGTGGCCCACGCTCACGTTCTTCGCGAGCGTCACGGGAACGCCGCCGTCGGTGTGGATGACGCTGCCGTCCTGCACGTTGACGTTCTCGCCCAGCGTGATCACGTCGTTGTCGCCGCGGATGGTGACGTTCCACCACACGCTCGCGTTGGCCTCCAGCACCACCGAGCCGATCACCGCGGCGTTGTGCGCGACGAAGTACTCGCCCCGGAACACGGGCTTGCGCTCGCCCAGCTGGTAGATCACCCCGCCCTCCGCTACATCTGCTTGAACAGGTGGGAGTATATGCGCGACACCACGAGGGTATCGTCGTTGCCCTTCACCTTCACGTGGGCCTGGCCGCGGAAGTCGCGCGTGACGGCGGCGATGGCGTTGACGTTCACCAGCGTCGAGCGGTGGATCTGCCAGAACAGGTCGGGATCGAGGCCGTCCATCAGCTCGCGGATCGGCGTCTTGATGAGCGCCTCGCTCTCGGCGGTCACCACGCGCGTGTACTTCTCGTCGGACTGGAAGAAGAGCACCTCGGCCACCGGGATCAGGCGCAGGTTCTGGCCCACCGTCGCCTTGATCCACTGCAGCCGCGGGCTTCTTCGCGCCCGAGCTGCCCGCGCGATGCGCGCGAGGACCGCGTTGAGGTCCTCGGGCTGCGTGGCGAGCTTCGCCTTCAGCCGTTCCACGGTGAGCGCCAGCCGGTCGTCGGTGGCGGGCTTGAGGATGTAGTCGACGGCGCCGGTCTCGAACGCCTGGATCGCGTACTGGTCGTAGGCGGTCACGAACACCACGTGGCTGCGCCCGCCGACCGGCCGCGCCACCTCCACGCCGGTCATCTCGGGCATGCGGATGTCGAGGAACATGAAGTCGGGCACGCGGTCCTCGAGCGCCTCGAGCGCGGCGGCGCCGTCCTCGACCGGAGCCATGATCTCCAGCTCGGGCCAGAGCTTCGCGAGCTTGGCCGCGAGCTGCGTGCGCAGGATCGCTTCGTCCTCGGCGACGATGGCGGTGGGCATGGCGCGATTCTACGGTGCTGCGGGCGGCGGCGGCGCGGGCTCTGCGGCGGCCAGCGGGGCCGGGGACGGCGCACCGCGCTTGCTGCGGCGCACGGCCCACCAGACGATGAGCCCGAACAGGATGAAGGGCGCCAGCACCGGGAAGAGCGAGACCAGGATCACCAGCGGGATGAAGAGGGCGAGGCCCACGAACAGGAAGCCCAGGCCGTAGACCACCGCCAGCACGATCGCGATCGCGAGCACGACGACGCAGAACGCGATGGCGATGCCCGCCGTGCCGACCAGCGCGCCCGTCGCCCAGTCCATCTGCGTCGTCGCCGGTGTTCACCGGGAGGATGCCCGTGGTCACGGCGACGATGCCCAGGCCCGCGAGCACGGCGGCGACGACCACCAGCACGACGAAGGCGAAGGAGAGGCCCTTGCGCCACGCGCGCTCGGCGGTGCCCATGGCCGCGAGCGTGCGCGCCGCCGCGGTCGCGGGACGCGCCGGCATCGCGGGCGGCATCGGCGCTCCGGTGGTGCCCGCCCAGGCGGCCGCGGCCGGCCCCGCCGCGGGCTGGCGCGTGCCGCCGCGCGGCACCTCGATGGTCGCGCGCACGCCCTGCGGCTCGTTGGCCTCGAGCGTGAGCTTCGCCGCGTCGCCGTAGAGCGCGGCAAGGCGCTCGCGGATGTTGGCGAGGCCCACGCCGCTGCCCCGGCGCCTCGGAGAAGCCGCGGCCGGTATCGGTGACCACCAGGCGCAGGCGATCGTCGACGCACTCGGCGGTGATGTCGACCCGGCCGCCCTCGCGCTGCGGCTCGAGGCCATGCTTGATGGCGTTCTCGACCAGCGACGGCAGCATGAGCGGCGGGAACGGCGCGTCCATCAGCTCCGCCGGCACGTCGATGTCGAAGGCGAGGCGCTTGCCCATGCGCATCTGCAGGATGTTCAGGTACGCGCGCACCAGCTCGATCTCCTGGCCCACGGTGGAGACCGACTCGCGCATCTTGGGCAGCGCGTTGCGCAGGTACTGGATGAGGTGGCCCGTCATCGCGTTGGCCCGCTGCGGGTCGACCTCGGTCAGCGCCTGCACGGAGGCGAGCGTGTTGTAGAGGAAGTGCGGCTCGACCTGGGCCTGCAGCGCGGAGAGCTTGGCCTCGGTCACCTGCTGGCTCATGCGGTGGTACTCGGCCTCGCGCCGCTTCTGCTCGGCCATCTTCTGCGAGGCGCGCGAGCGGTCGATGAAGAACTTCGAGACGATGGCGAGGATGAAGAGCGGGATGAAGAGCAGGATCAGCGCCGCGCCCACGCCGATGCGATACATGTCGCCGTGCACCTTGTCGCGAATGTTCTGGCGCACCTCGGGCGGCAACGGCGGGAGCGGCGGGATGGCCATGCCCGGGTGGGCCAACTTGTCGACATCGTCGAGGCCGTCGATCTCGATGTCGATGGCGCCCTTGTCCTTGCCGTGGCGCTTGAGCGTGAAGTGGCGCTTCCTCGCGGGCGGCACGGGCGGGACCGCGCCGGGCACCCCGGGTGCGACGGCGCCGGGCGCCTCGGGCGAAGCGGCGGGGGCCACGGGAGGCGGCGGCACCGGAGCGCCCGGCGCCGGCGGAGCGCCCCGTTCCGCCTTGAGCGCGTCCTCCTGCGCCTTCTGCGCAGCGGCGAGCGACTTGTCGAGCTGCTCCTGCACCTGCGCCTCGACGCCCGCGTCCTTCAGCGCCTGCCCGGCCTGCTCCCGAGCCTGCTCGATGCTGCGCGCGGCCTCCTTCAGCGCGGCGGCAGCGCCTTCGGCCGCATCTCGCTTGGCTTGCATCGCCTCCGCGCCCGCCTCGCGCATGGTCTCGCGCGCCGTGTCGATCTCCTCCAGCGCGCGGTCGAGCTCCTCGCGCCGCGCCGGGTCGTTCGTGCGGTTGCGCATCTCCCGGACGAGGCTGCGCCCGATGTCGATCGCCCCCTCGGAGAAGCTCAAGTCGATCTCGCGCTTGATCGCGCGGTTCTCCTCGGGCGTGGCGCCGCTGTGCTCCAGGCGCAGCACGCGGAACGGCGTGACGAACACCGCGAGCGCCATGAACAGCGCGAGGCCCCCGCCGAGGAGGGCCCACCAGGGAACGCGGTGAAGGAGGTTGCTGAACGGCTTCATCCAACGAGCATTATTCAGTAATCGGCGAGCAGCGCCACGACCGCGGTGGCCAGGGACACGACGAGCACGCCGAGCAGCAACAGCACGGTGGCGAGGGAACCGCCGAACGGAGCGAGGAGTGTCATGGGCTTTGCCTCTTCTGGAGCTGGCCGGAATGCCGGCCCGGCAGGGGCAAATCTAGGGCGCCCGGGGGCCCACCGGTACCGGAAATGGGCCGAAATGCAGAAAAGCGGGACCGAAACGAGGCTGTGACCGATGGCCGGCAGCGATCTGTGCGGGCAAACCGGGCCCCGGCCTCACATCTGCTTGAAGAGGTGCGTGAAGGCCCGCGAGACGAGGATGGTGGAAGGGTGGTCGCGCAAGGTGATCTCGGCCTGGTCCTTGAGGCCCCGGCGCACCGAGGCGATGTAGTCCACGTTCACGATCGTCGCGCGATGGACCTGCCAGAACTTGTCCGGGTCGAGCTCGGCCAGCAGCTCGCGGATGGGCTTGCGAATGAGCGACTCGGCCTCGGCGGTGACCACCCGCGTGTACTTCTCGTCCGACTGGAAGAAGAGCACCTCCTCCACCGGGATCAGGCGCACGTGGGGGCCTACCGAGGCCTTGATCCAGCGCAGGTGCTGCGCCGAGCGCGGCGCCAGGCGCTCGGCGAGCGACTCCACGAGCTGGTCGATCTGCGGCGGCTGGGCACCCAGCCGCTCCTTGAGGCGGTCCACGGTGATCTCGAGGCGCGACTCGTCGAACGGCTTCAGCACATAGTCGACGGCGCCGCGCTCGAAGGCCTCGACGGCGTACTCGTCGTAGGCGGTCACGAACACCACGCGGGCGCGCGAGCCGATGATGCGCGCGGCCTCCAGGCCGTTCACGCCGGGCATGTGGATGTCGAGGAAGAAGAGCGCGGGCGCGTGCTGCGCGAGCACCTGCTCCACGTCGCGGCCGTTCTCCATCTCGTGCACGACCGCGAGCTCGGGCCAGAGGCGCGCGAGCCGCGCGCGCAGCTGGGCGCGCAGGAGCGGTTCATCGTCCGCAATGACGGCGCTTACGCGACCACGATCGGCGATGACCGCGGCCGCGCGCCCGGTCACGCGGGCACCTCGATCGAGGCCACCACGCCGTGGGGCGCGTTCTCCTCGAGCACCAGCCGCGCCGCCGGCCCGTAGAGCGCCTTCAGCCGCTCGCGGATGTTGGCGAGGCCGACGCCGCCGCCCTTCTTGGGCACGATGCCCTCGCCGGTGTCCTCCACCGAGACGCGCAGCCGGCCCTCGCCCTCGCGCGCGCGAATCACGATCGAGCTGCACTCGCAGCACGGGTCCACGCCGTGCTTGATGGCGTTCTCGACCAGCGAGATCAGCATCATGGGCGGGAAGGCGCGGACCTTGAGCGGGTCCGGCACGTCGATCGCGAAGTCCAGCCGGGCGCCCATGCGCACCTGCTGGATCTCGAGGAAGGCGCGCGCCATGTCCACCTCGCGCCCGAGGTTGGTCGAGGCCTCGCGCATCTGGGGGAGCGCCGCGCGCAGGTACTTGATGAGGCTCGCCAGCACCCGTGCGGCGGCGGGCGGGTCCGTCTCCACCAGGTGCTGGACGTTGGCGAGCGTGTTGAAGAGGAAGTGCGGCTCGACCTGCGCCTGCATGAGCTGCCAGGCGCGCCTCGAGCACGTTCTTCTCGAGCTGGTGGCGCTCCGCCTCGGCCTTGAGGATGCGCGCCGCGTCGCGGGCGTGGCGCTCGCGCAGCAGCACGGCGGCCACCACCACGCAGCCCACGCCGATGCCCAGGCCCATCGTGATGGTCACGCCGGCCAGGCGCTCGTTGAACATCGATCCGAGGTTCCGGCCCTTGATGAGGCCGGCGAGCAGGGTGCCCACGAACGAGCCGATGACGATGGCGAGCACCTGCATCGCCTCGCGCGGCATGGCCCGCTGCCGGATGTTCCCGGCGATGGTGAAGAGCAGCATGCTGGTGTAGCCCACGCACAGGGCGCTCACCAGCAGGTCCCAGTAGGTGTTGAAGAAGAGCCAGACCACCGCCAGGGCGGCGGCGGCGCAGAGGGCCGTCACGCCGAGGACGCGGCGGATGGTGAGGCCTTCGAGGAGGGGGGCGTAGCCGTTCACGCCCCCCACGGTACCCAATATGACCCTTCCGTTGCAAAGGCTGCGCGACGAAACGCGCTTTGGGCTACCCGCGATGCGCTTCCACGGTGATGGTCAGGCGGGCTTCGGGGGCGATGGCTACCTGGGTCTGCGCCGGGGCGGCGTGCACCGTCCGGGTGGTGTAGGGCGAGACGGGGTCCGTGAGGATCGCGCCGGCGGCCATCAGGAACCAGGCGCAGACCACCGTCGTGACGACGGCCGCGACGGTCGATTCCCCGTGCAGGAAACTGTAGTTGAGGCGTGACATTGCTCTTCTCCTTTGTCGGTGCCGGGCCCGGTTGCGGCTCGGCATGGGCGTGACATTAGGCAGCCGGGCCGGCCGCCGGAAGGAGAAAGCGACGAAATGCGGAAAATACGGATCGAAACGGCGGGAACCGGGCCTTCCCCGGGCGCCGCCATGGGGTGGGAAGGCCCCGCTAGGGGTGCTGGGGCCCCGCGTGGGCCTCGCGCGGCACCGTCCCGCCGGCGAGCGAGCCGCCGATCATCCCCGCGAAGCTCGCGAGGAGGCCCGCCAGCTGCGGCGGGATGACGGCCTCGGGGTAGAACTTCTCGCAGCCGATCCACACGATGAGGCCCACCACGACCGAGAGCATGCCGCCCAGGTCCGTGGCGCGCTTCCAGTAGAGGCCGAGGGTGAGCGGCACGAAGGCGCCCACGAGCGTCACCTTGTACGCGTTTTCCACCATGTGATAGATGTCCGACTCGGAGTTGAGCGCGAAGGCCGTCACCAGGCACGTGAACCCGAAGAGCACGACCCGGTTCATCCGCAGGAGGTGGCGGTCGTTGATGTGGGGGAAGAACGGCTTCAGGATGTTCTCGGTGAAGCTCACCGAGGGCGCGAGGAGTGTTGCCGACGCGCAGCTCTTGATGGCGGAGAGCAGCGCGCCGAAGAACATGATCTGCGCGAAGAGCGGCACGATGGGCGACAGGATCAGGTTCGGCAGGATGTGCTGGCTGTTCGACTCGAGGTTGTCCGCGACCATCTTCGGGTCGATGAGGCTCGCCGAGTAGGCGAGGAACATCGGGATGAAGGCGAAGCAGAAATACAGCACGCCGCCCAGGATCGACGAGTTGGCCGCCGTGTTCTCGTCCTTGCCCGACTGCACGCGCTGGAACACGTCCTGCTGCGGGATCGACCCCAGCATCATCGTGATCCACGCGGTGATGAACCCGAGGATGTCGCGGAAGGTCGGCGGCGGCAGGAGGTGGAACTTGCCGTGCGCAGCCGCGTGCGACACCACGCCGGAGACGCCGCCGGCGAGCCCGCTCACCTCCCAGCCGATGTAGAGCATGCCCACCACGATGATGATCATCTGGATGAAGTCGGTGATGGCCACCGAGAACATCCCGCCCAGCATGGTGTAGACCAGCACCGTCGAGGCGCCGATGATCATGCCCGCGGACTGCGAGATCGAGCCGTCGGACACCACGTTGAAGACCAGCCCCAGGGCCTTGATCTGCGCGCCCACCCAGCCCAGGTACGAGATCACGATGCAGAGCGTGGTGAGCATCTCCACCGAGCGGCCGAAGCGCTTGCGGTAGTAGTCGCCGATGGTGAGCAGGTTCATGCGGTAGAGCGGGCGGGCGAAGAAGAGGCCCACCAGCACCAGGCAGAGCGACGAGCCGAACGGGTCCGCGACGATGCCCGAGAAGCCTTCCTTGATGAAGGTCGCCGGGATGCCCAGCACGGTCTCGCTGCCGAACCAGGTCGCGAACACGGTTGCGGTGACGATATACATCGGCAGCCGCCGGCCGGCCACCGCGTAGTCCTTCGTGCTGTGCACCCAGCGCGCGGCGAAGAGGCCGATGGCCACCGAGATGACCCAGTAGATGATGACGAACCAGAAGAGCATGGGCGGGGGCGGCGGGCGCCGTTCGTGGAAAACGGCGCCATTCTAGCCCGCGCGGGTCAGGACGGGCGGGGTCCTTTCGGCAGCACGCCCGCGCTGTCGAGGATGGCGCGCCCGATCTCCAGGCGGTCGGTGTACACGGTCTTCGGCCCCGGCACGAAATTCATCGCGAAGTAGGCCTCTGGACGGCCCTTCCTCTCGATCCAGCCGACCCACCAGTTGATGGCGTCGTCGCCGGTGGTGGTGCCGGTCTTGCCGTAGAGCGTGTAGTCGCGCGTCTTCTCGAGCACCAGCGCCTGGCGCACCAGGCGCTGCGCGCGCTGCGTGGCGGGCAGCCGGCCCTCGGCGAGGCGGTGCAGGAACGCCACCTGCTCCATCGCGCTGATTCGTATCCCGCCGCGCAGCCAGAACTGGTCGATGCCGCCGGAGATGTCCCGGTTGCCGTACTCGAGCCGCTCGAGCCACTCGCGCATGCGCGCCTTGCCGGTGCGCCGCGCCACCTCCTGGAACATCCAGACGCAGCTGTATTTCATGCCGCTGTTCAACGTCTGGTCGTGCTCCCACTCGGGGAAGGGCTTGGGCTTGCCGTCCCAGCGGAACACCTCGTTCTCGTCGGCGATCGAGCCCACCTCGAGGCCGATCAGCGCGTTGGGGATCTTGAACGTGGAAGCGGGGATGAAGCGCTTGCGGGCGCGCGCCTCGTCCGCCACGCGGTAGCGGTCGGCGCCGGGCTCGTAGAGCACGAAGGTACCGGCCGTGATGCCCTTGGCCTGGAAATGGCGCAGCCACTGCGGCGTGTCGACCACGTCGGCGGCGCTCGCCGAGAGGCTCGCGAAAAGGAGCAGCAGGGGCGTTGCAAGGCGGTCCATGGGCGTGATCCTTCGCGATCGTGATGGACCGATCCTCGCGCGCGAATCTGGCAAAATCGTGGCGCACGAAGGATCAATTGCGATGCCCTCCCCGCAGCAGCCGGCTACGATCCCTTCGCACCGGGTCCTCACCCGATCGGCGCGCGCGCCTTCGATTCGCACGATGCGATCCGCTCGCGCACCTTCGCCTGCGAGGTCTGGTCCCCGTCCGATGCGCGCGAGCCGACCCCGCTCGTCGTGTACTCGCATCCGAGCGCGAATCACCGGCGCGCCGCGACGTACCTCTGCGAGCATCTCGCAAGCCACGGCTACGTGGTGGCCGCCCTCGACCATTCCGAACGCGTGGCGGCGGAGCTCGCGCGCCGCGAAGGCGAGACGGCGGCCGAGCGCAGCGTGCGCATCGAAGCGATCATCGCGAGCCGCGTGCCCGATGTGCGCTTCCTCCTCGACCAGGTGCTCGCCCGCACGGACCTCGAGCCGCGCATCGACGCCGCACGCATCGGCATCGCCGGCCACAGTCTCGGCGGCTGGACCGCGCTCGCTGCCGCGGACTCGGACCGGCGCATCGCCTCGGTGGCCGCGATGGCGCCCGGCGGCGCGTCCAATCCGAGGCCCGGTATCCTGCCGCTCACGCTGGCGTTCGCGCGCCACGACGTGCCCGTCCTCTACCTCGCCGCCGAGGACGACCTCTCGACGCCGCTCGACGGCATCTTCGAGATCTACGAGCGCACTCCGGGGCCCAGGCAGCTCGCGATCCTGCGCCGCGCCGATCACTACCACTTCATGGACGACGTGGCCGTGATCCACGAAGGCATCCGCAACCAGGAGTGGTCGGGCGATCTTGCCTGGCTCGCCGCGACACGGCCGTACGCGGAGCTCTCGACGGCCGATCAATCGCATCTTTTCACGCGCGGCCTCGCGCTCGCCCATTTCGATGCGACACTACGCGGCGACGAAGCGGCCGCGCGCTTCCTCGCGGGCGACCTCGCCGCCGAGCTCGCGCGGCGCGGCGTGGAGGCGCGCTTCACTTTCCGCGCCGGGACGCACGTGGCGTGCGCCTGATCACCTGGAACATCCAGTGGGGCCGCGGCATCGACGGCCGCGTGGACCTCGCGCGCATCGTGCGCACCGCCCGCGCGATGGCCGACTTCGACGTGCTTTGCGTGCAGGAGGTCGCGGACAACTTTCCCGGCCTCGCGGGCAACGACGCGCGCGACCAGTTCGCGGAGCTCGCGCACCTTTTGCCGGACCACCGGCCGGTGGCCGGATACGGCGTCGATGTCGAGGGCGAAGCGGGGCGGCGGCGGCGCTTCGGCAACGCCATCTTCAGCCGCTACGGCGTGCTCTCCGCGCGGCAGCACGCGCTGCCCTGGCCCGCGGACCCGAAGTACCAGACGATGCCGCGCGTCGCCGTCGAGGCCACGCTGCAGGCGCCGCTGGGGGCGCTGCGCGTGACCACCACGCACCTCGAGTACTACTCGGAGGTCCAGCGCATGGCGCAGGCGATGCGGCTCGCCGAGCTGCACGGCGAGGCCTGCGCACGCGCGGCGCGCCCGCAGCCGCCAACCCACGAGGGCGGGCCGTTCGACTCCACGCCCGGGGCCGCGCGCGCGATCCTCGTGGGCGACTTCAACTTCCCGCCCGAGCACCCCGCGTACACCGCGATCCAGCAGCCGCTGGGCGATGGCTCACCCGGCTACCGCGACGCGTGGCCCCTGGTGCACGGCCATCATCCCCACGCGCCCACCTTCTGCGTGCACTCGCAGGCCTACGCGAAGACGCCGTACTGCTGCGACTTCGCGTTCGTGAGCGGCCCGCTGGCGCCGCGCGTGCGTTCGGTCGAGGTGAATTCCGCCACCCAGGATTCCGATCACCAGCCGCTGCTCATCGAGCTGGACGACCACTGACCTCCTCCTCGGGCGGGCGCACGTCGCGGAAGGTGACGAGGAGCGCCAGGTCGTAGGCGATCTTGAGCGCGCCCGCCGCCACCAGCGGCCAGCCGAACGGCGAGATGCCCAGCATCCATCCGGCGAGGAACGGGCTCGCGGCGGCGGCGAGGCTGCGCGGCACCGACGTGGCCGAGGCCGCGGCCGGCCGCTCCTCGGGCGAGACGATGGCCATCACGTAGGAGCTGCGCGTCGGCACGTCGATCTGCGACAGCGCGGCACGCACGAGCAGGAGGACCACCACGGCGCTGAGGCTGGGAGGCGAACGGCAGTAGCACCAGGCAGATGCCGGCCGGGATGTGCGTGAAGACCATCGTGTTCACGAGCCCGATGCGCCGCGCCACCGGCACCGCCGCCATGAACGAGGCGGCCGACAGCAGTCCGGTCCAGAAGAAGATCGTGCCGGCGGCAATCGGCGAGAGCCCGTGGCGCTGGTAGAGCCAGAGCGCCAGCATCGACTGCACCACGAGCCCGCCCGCGAACGCATCCACGCTGAAGAGCGCGGCGAGCGTGTACACCGCGCGACTTCGACGGCCCGAGCGCGGGGCGCGCGGCAGCTAGACGACGTGCCGCCCTCCGAGCGCGGCAGCCCGCGGTAGATGAGGCCGGCCGCGCCGGCGATCAGCGCGTACAGCACGAACATCGTCCGCAGCGCCGCGTGCGCATCGAGGCCGGGCAGGCGCTCGAGGAGCGTGGGCAGCCCCGCGGCGAGCGAGCCGGCGGCCCCGGCGAGCGCGCCCACCAGGCTGTAGCGCGCGAAGGCCGCGGTGCGATCGCGGTCGCTCACCACGCGCGACATGAACGCGTGCTCGAGCGGCAGGAACACGCTCACGTCGCCCGACGAGGGGTTCAGCGTGCCGACGAAGGCCACCAGCAGCAGCGGCGCGTAGTCGCTCACCGACGCGAAGCCGAGGCCGGTCGCCGCCATGAGGATGCTCGCCGCGAGCAGCAGCGCGCGGTAGTGGTAGCGGTGCGCGATCCAGCCCACGCCGAGCGTGGCGAGGCCCGAGCCCGCGAGCGTCGTGGTGGCGATGACGCCCACCTGCAGCGGCGTGAAGCCGCGGTCGAGCAGCCACGCCGGCAGCAGCAGCGCGACGTAGCCGTCGGCGAAGCCGCGCAGCGCCTTGGCGGCGAGGAGACGGCGCACCGCGGGTGAAGCCGTCACGGCGTCCCTCCGTAGCGGAAGTCGTCGAAGCGCGTGCGGCTGTCGGCCTTGGTCCAGAGACCCACCGCGCCCGGCCCCGCGATGTGCCCGTCGTCCATCTCGATGCGCGCCACGCCGTCGAGGATCACGCGGATGTGCGTTCCCTTGTACTCGACGCGCAGCGTGTGCCAGGCGCCGCGCTTGACCGGCGCGTCCACGTACTTGAGCGTTTTGCGCACGCCGCCTTCGGTGTAGTAGAGCGAGACGTTGTCCTCCATCGCGTTGGCGCGCGCCACGTAGTAGCGCTCGCCGTCCTTGAAGCGCCACACCACGCCGCCCGCCTGGTCCTCGCGGCCGGCGACGGGCTTCATCTTCACCTCGACATATCCGTCGGCCTGCGAGACGGCGGGCAGCACGCACCACGGGAAGGCGCCGGTCTCGTCCTGCTCGAGCACGTGGGGCGCGCTGGGCGCCGTGTCGTCGCGTGCGACGGCCCAGTGCGACATGCCGCGCCCGGTGATGCCCGCGCTCCACTCGGCGGGCAGCGTGCCGGGCTCGGCGTCGTCGAATCCGATGGTGCGGTCCTGCAATGCGGTTGCGTTCATGGCGATCGCTCCCAGAAGTGAGCACAGCAAGGGGAAAGGACAGCGCCAGCGAGCCGGGGTGGGGCGATCGACGGGTTTGCGAGCGGTGTCCACGCGTCCTCCTGGTTCGAAAGGTTCGGCCAGTGCAGCGCTTGGACGGGACACCGTCTTGGAACACCGGGAGCCTGCGGTCCCGATGGCAATCGAAGATAATCCTACACCCGAAGCCGAAACGAGGCACACATGCCAGGCCGCTCGCTCCCGCTCTCCGACAAGCTCCAGGCGTACGTGGACCAGCACGGCGCACGCGAGCACCCCGTGCAGGCGGAGCTGCGCGCCGCCACCGCGGGCATGAAGCACGCGATGATGCAGATCGGCCCCGACCAGGGAGCGCTCATGGCGCTGCTGGTGAAGCTCACCGGCGCGCGCCGCACCCTCGAGATCGGCGTCTTCACCGGCTACAGCGCGCTCGCCGTGGCGCTCGCGCTGCCGCCGGACGGCCGCATCATCGCCTGCGACGTAAGTGAGGAGTGGACGGCGATGGCGCGGCGCTACTGGGAGAAGGCCGGCGTGGCGGGCAAGATCGAGCTCCGGCTCGCCCCGGCCCTGGAGACGCTGGACCGGCTCGTCGCCGACGGCGAAACGGGCCGCTTCGACTTCGCCTTCATCGACGCGGACAAGAAGAACTATCCGGGCTATTACGAGCGCTGCCTCACGCTGCTGCGCCCGGGCGGCCTCATCGCGGTGGACAACACGCTCTGGAGCGGCGCGGTGCTGGACGCGGCCGACCGCAGCGCCGACACGGTGGCGATCCGCGCATTCAACGAAGCCGTGCAGCGCGACGAGCGCGTGGACGTGGCCCTGCTCACCGTGGGCGACGGCCTCACGCTCGCGCGCAAGCGCTAGGAGCGCGGCCCCTCAGTCGTCGCCGTCGTCGTCATCGTCGATCGCCTGGTCGCAGCGCTTCGGATCCTTGCCGTTCGCGTTGCCCTTGAGCGGCTTCTGCGTGCCGGTGAAGTGGCCCGCGGCGACGAACTTCAAGCCCGTCGGGAAGGCCTGCGGATCGGCCGGGTCGAGCGCCGCCGCGACCTCGATGCAACCGACGCGGAAGTTGTCGACGCCCTTGCGGAAGCCGTGCGCGCGGAAGTCGAACCAGTCGCCGCCCGCGACGACGAACTTCTTCCCGTCCACCTTGAGCAGGTAGAGGCTGTCGCCGATGCCGATCGGGAACTGCACCGCGGCGATGTTCGGGTCCTTCTTGCCGGTCTGGTATTCGTAGCCCACCGCGAGCTTCGGATCGATGAAGATCGGCACGTCCGGCACGACGGCGATCGAGAAGGTGAACGCGCCGCCGGCCGTGGTGCCCGTGGGCATCGTGGCCGGCGTGGCCATGAAGCCGTGGGTCACGCTCGAGGCGTCGAACCAGAGGCCCGCGACCTGCCCCGCGTTGTTGATGCTCTCGCCCACGGTGGTCGCCGCACCCGGGACGTCCAGCAGCTCGAAGCCCGACGAGGTCCCGACGAACGCGGAATTCGCCGCGCCGCTCACGAAGCCGGTGAGCACGCCCACGTCGTTGATGCCGCGCGCGTGGGTCGACTCGCCCGCCACCTGGAAGAACGCGATCGCACCGCCCGGCTGGCGGAGCCACCCCTGCTGCGGCATGCCCGGGAACTGCGCGCTGCCCACCACCTGGCCCGCGCCGTTGATGCCCTGCGCGATCACGAACGGCGAGCCCGCGATCGGGATGTCGACGTAGGTCGAGGTGGCCGGATTGTAGATGAAGCCCGAGCTCGAGGTGAAGCCGCCCAGCGCGTCGGTCTCGTACGACCAGCCGACCACCAGGCCCGAGTTGCCGACCGCGCGCGCCTCGGTGTTGGTCCAGCCCGGCCGCGAGAAGAAGGTGTACGTGCCGCCCGAATAGATGAAGGCCTGCTCGGGCGTGGTGTTGGTGCCGCCCACCACGACGTCGCTGTCGTTGATGCCGAGCGCGGAAGGCTGCAGCGGCGAGGGCGCGAGGGGCGCGAACCCGCCCGCGGAGTAGAGGAAGCTGAAATTGGTCACGCCGTCGAGGCTGGTGTAGCCCACGACGTGACCGGAGTTGTTGATCCCCCGCACGTCGGTGAAGGTCGAGCCGGGATAGTTGATGGTGTTGAAGACGTAGGTCGCCGAGGCGGGCGCCATGAAGAGCACGGCGAATGCGGCGAGGAGGCTGGAGATTCCGAGCGGGTGCCGTTTCAAGGGTTGTTCTCCGGGGTCGGATCAAGGGTGCCGGAGTCTGCGGGCACGGCCACCGCGCGTCAATGCCGAATATTCGGCACTCCTGCCGCTAACAGGCGTTAGCGAAACACGTACAGCAGCGCGAGCACGGCGAGCACGAATACCAGCGCCCCGAGCACGCGGGTCTGGCGCGCCTGGGTGTCCGCGACGCGCTCGAGGGCGGCCTCGAGGCGGCGCGTGCTGTCCTCGGCGAGCGCGCGATGCACGAGGCGCGGCAGCTGCGGCAGCGTGCGCGCCCAGAGCGGCGCCTCCTCGCGCAGCTGGCGCAGCAGCGCGCGCGGGCCCACCTGCTCCTTCATCCAGCGCTCGAGGATCGGCTGCGCGGTGCGGCGCAGGTCGAGGTCGGGGTCGAGCTGGCGGCCCAGCCCTTCCACCTGGAGAAGCGTCTTCTGCAACAGCACGAGCTGCGGCTGCACCTGCATGCGGAAGCGCCGCGACACCTCGAAGAGGCGCAGCAGCAGCTTGCCGAAGTAGATCTCCTTCAGCGGACGGTCGAAGATCGGCTCGCACACCGAGCGGATCGCCCCCTCGAACTCGTCCACCCGCGTGTCGCGCGGCACCCACCCGGCGTCGAGGTGCGCGACGGCCACGCGGTGGTAGTCGCGGTGGAAGAAGGCCATGAAGTTGGTGGCGAGGTAGCTCTTGTCCGCGTCGCAGAGCGTGCCCATGATGCCGAAGTCCACGCCGCAGTAGCGCCCGTCGCGCGCCACGAAGATGTTGCCGGGGTGCATGTCGGCGTGGAAGAAGCCGTCGCGGAACACCTGCGTGAAGAAGATCTCCACGCCGTCCCGCGCGAGGCGGGGGATGTCGAGGCCGGCCGCGCGCAGCCGCTCGGTCGCGTTGACCGGGATGCCGTCGACGCGCTGCATGACCATCACTTCCCGGTTGCACCAGTCCCAGTACACCTCGGGGACGATCAGCAGCCGCCCGTCGGCGAAGTTGCGCCTCAACTGGCTCGCGTTGGCCGCCTCGCGCAGCAGGTCCAGCTCGTCGGCGACGGTGTGCTCGAACTCCGTGACCACCTCGCGCGGGCGCAGGCGCCGGCCCTCGGGCAGCAAGCGCTCGGCCAGGCCCGCGAGCGTGTGCAGCAGCGCCACGTCCGCGCCGATGACCGAGCGGATGCCGGGGCGCAGGATCTTCACGGCGACCTCGCGCCCGTCGGGCAGCGTTGCGAAATGCACCTGCGCCACCGAGGCGCTCGCGATCGGCACCGTGTCGAAGGTCGCGAACACCTCGGTGTGCGGGCGGCCGTACGCGCGCTCGAGGGTCGCCGCGACCTCCTCCCAGGCGAAGGGCGGCACGTTGTCCTGCAGCTTCGCGAGCTCCTCGACGACGTCCTCGGGGATGAGGTCGGGGCGCACCGAGAGCAGCTGCCCGAACTTCACAAAGATGGGCCCCAGCGACTCCAGCGCGAGGCGCAGGCGCTCGGCGCGGGGGCGCGAGCGGTCGCGCCAGAAGAACGCGGCGGCGAAAAGCCAGCGCAGGGGCCGCAGGCCGCGCTCGGGAAGGAATTCGTCCAGGCCGTAGCGGCCGATGGTGTGGACGATGCGCGTGATTCGCGGGGCTCGCATGGAAGGGCGATTCTACCTTTCCGGACAAGGCGATACGTATTCCCCCCGGCGCATTACGGCTGTAGCGGCGCAACCCTTCCGGCCGCCTCGAGGCCGGTGCTAATCTGACCGCGCCTCGGGGCTTGGCTCCGGACCCACGAAAAAAACGCGACAGGAGCATCCTGGTGACTTATCAGGCGGATCGGGCATTCACGCTTTACTTCGTGCGCCACGGCATCACGGAGCCGAATTTCCGCGGCTTCCGCTGCGGCGGCGACCTGGACATCCCGATGATGGACATCGGGTGCGACCAGGCCTACCTGCTCGCCAAGCAGATCGACAAGATGAACCTGCACATCGGCGTGATCGTCGCCGGGTCGCTGCTGCGCACGCGCCAGACCGCTTCCATCATCGGCGGCGTGCTGGGCGACGTGCCGCTCATCATCGAGCCGCTGCTGAACGAGCGGCGCCTGGGCGAGTGGAACAACCGCCCCATCGCCGACACCGAGGAGCAGCTCGCGCGCAAGGTGACGCCGCCGGGCGGCGAGTCCGAGGACGAATTCAGCGTTCGCGTGGCCGAGGCCCTCGAGCGCGTGCGCCCCTATCTCGAGCGCCGCCCGCTGCTCGTGAGCAGCAAGGGCGTGGGCCGCGTGATCCACCGCCTGCTCGGCGGCGAGGAGCGCATGCAGGTGGGCAACGGCGAGATCGTCGAGTTCGCGGTGGCGCCGGGCGCTGGCCATGCGGACCTGCGCGTGAGCCGCCCGCACCAGGCCTAGCGGCCGCGCGGGGCCGAAGATGGGCAAGAGCGAGCACCCCGCGCATCCGCTGCACCCCACGCGCTTCGAGCCCGACTGGGAGCCGCCGATCCCGGGCCGGCGCCGCGTCCTGCACAACTGGGACGAGTACATGGCGCTCGCCAAGCGCATCATCGATCGCTTCGACCACCAGTTCGAGCTGCGGCACTTCGACTACATGCACCCGGTGCGCCTGCAGAAGAGCCTCGCGCGCTTCCGCAAGCCCTACGCCGTGAAGGTCGCCTACACCGAGTGGGGAGACCCGCGCAACACCACCGTGCTCTGCTGCGGCGGCGTGGCCAACACCGCGATGCGCTTCAACTACCTCGCCTCGGACCTCGCGAGCCACTTCCACGTGGTGTGCGTGGACTGGGTGGGGCGCGGATTGTCGGGCTGGATGGCCGACGAGCGCGACTACTCGCTCGCCACCTACGTCGAGCAGCTGCGCCAGATGATCGGGCACCTGGGCGGCGGCCCCGTGGTGCTGCTCGGCTCCTCGATGGGAGGCAGCGCCGCGATCGAGCTCGCCGCGCGCCATCCGCACCTGGTCGAGCGCCTGGTGCTGAACGACATCGGCCCCTACATCCCGCAGTCGCGCCGCGCGCGCCGCTCGCAGACGCTCGCCCGCCACTACGTCTTCCGCGACCCCGCCGACCTGCTGCGCCGCATCGGCGCCTCGCAGAAGAACGACGGCCCGGTGAGCGACGACATCCGCTTCAACGTCACCTTCCACCAGACGCGCTGGTCCGACGAGGAAAGCGGGCGCGTCTACCGCCACGACGTGCGCGCGCTGCAGGCATTCCGCGTCGACGCGAAGCACAGCCTCGACCAGTGGGACCTGTGGAAGCGCGTGCATTGCCCCACGCTCGTGATCCACGGCATGGTCTCGGACGCGCTGCTGCCGCGCACCATCGAGCGCATGCGCAGGAAGCACCAGGTCGCCCTCATGCACGTGCCCGACACCGGCCACACGCCGGTGCTCTCGGACCGCAACCAGAACTGGTTCATCCACGAGTGGCTCGACGGGCCGCCAGGACGGCGAGTGGACGGTGCTGCACGCGCACGCTGCGCGAGGAGGAAGAGGAGCTCGCCGAGGAGCGGCGCGTGGCCGCGGCTCTCGCCGGCTGAAGCCGGGCTAGTCTTCCCCGCCGGTGCGCTTCACGCTCGCGCCGGAGCGGCCGCGCCGCTCGCGCTCGCGCTGGCGCAGCACGTCGATCATCACGTTGAAGGTGCGCGCGAGCGCCCCGATCTCGTCGGAGGCGCGCACCGGCACGTTCGCGTACTCGCCGCGCTTCAACGCATTGGCCGCCGAGGTGAGGCTTCCCACCGGCCGCACGATGGAGCGGGCGAAGAACATCCCCGCCAGCACGAACACGCCGCCGGCGAGCGCCACGCTCCAGAGCACGCGCTCGAAGAGATCGTCGAGCGGCTTGGTGAAGTAGTCGAGCGACTCCGACACGCCCACCACCCAGTCGTGCCCTGGCACCGGAGCGTAGCCCGCGATCTCCTCGCGGTGCGTGATCGACGAGTAGTACATCACGTTGCCGCGCTCGCGCGTGCCCACCATGGCGGCGGCGAGCCGCGGCTGGTTGAGCGAGTCGATGCGCGCGCGCCGGAAACGCTGGTCGGCGGCGATCTCCTCGACCACCTCGGTGCGCAGCGGCACGAGGCTGTGGTACATGAGCTTCGCGTCGGGATGCCACACCACCACCCCGTCGGCGTCGATCAGGAACGGGGTGCGCTGGCCGCTGCCCTGCGCGCCCGCGAGGATGCGCCCGATGGGGTCGGCGAGGATGCGCAGCACGACGGCGCCGATAACGGTGTGCCCGTCGCCGGCGAGCACCGGGCGCGAATAGAACACGCCGGCCTTGCCCGCCACCGCGCCCACGGTGATGCCGGTCATGTGCCCGCGGCCTTCCATCGCCTGCTTGAAGTAGTCGCGGAACCTGAAGTTCTTGTTCATCACGTCGGGGTCGCTCGCCGCGACCGCCTTGCCGGCGGTGTCCATCACCATCGCGAGCTGCACGTCGGGTCGGCCTTCACTAGGCCGTTCAGCTTCGAGACGATCGCCTCCGTGCCCGCGGGCGTGGGATGCGCGAGGTAGGCCACGAAGTCGTCGTCGGTGCCGAGGTAGTTGGCGAGGTTGCGGCTGTCGTCCAGCAGCTGCGAGACGCGCCCGGCGGTGCTCTGCGCGAGGTGCTCGAGGTTGCGCAGCTCCACGTCGCGCACGTTGTCGGCCGCGACCTGCAGGTTGTACTGGGCGGTGATGATCATGGGCGCCAGCGCCGTGCCGACCATGGCGATGGTCATCTTGATCGAGAGCGGCCACGACGCGGGCCGGCGCAGCACGTCCCAGGCGCGCCCGATGCGCGCCTTCAACGCGCGCGGCGAGTGCAGCGACCGGTACCAGCTTTCGTTCTTGCGGTATGCGTCGGGGTCCCCGGCGGCGAGCGCGGCCTGCAGGCCCAGCGCCGCGGGGTGCGCGGAGAAGAGCATGGCGCGCCACTGCTCGACGTCGGCGGGCCGCTCGCCAGGTTGCAAACGTAACGCCCAGTCGATCGCCTCGAGGAACGCGACGGAGTAGCGGTCGCGCCCCAGGTCTCGGCGCGGACGGCAGCGGGTCGCGCTCGCCCACGCGGCCGGGGGCCTCGAGCGGGCTTCCTGCCGGCGATGAGCCAGTAGAGCGTGGCGCCCATCGAGTAGATGTCGGTCCACGGCCCCTGGCGGCCGCCGCCCGCGTAGAGCTCGAGCGGCGCCGTAGCCGGGCGTGACGACGGCCCCCGTCTCCACGCTGTCGTAGGCGGCCTGGCGCGCGGCGCCGAAGTCGAGCAGCACGAGGCTGCCGTCCTCGTCGCGCACGTAGATGTTGTCGGGCTTGATGTCGCGGTGCAGGTAGCCCGCGCGGTGCACGGCCGCGAGCCCGTCGAGCAGCGGCGCCACGAGGGCGACGATGGCCTCCTCGGTGAGCTCCTCGTAGCGGCGGCGCCAGGCCTTGAGCGATTGCCCGCGCTCGTACTCAGCACCATGTACGCGGTGCGGTTCGCCTCGAAGAAGCGCGCCACGCGCACGATGTTGGGGTGGCGGAAGGTGGCGAGCGTGCGCGCCTCGACGAGGAAGCGGTCGAGGCCGGTGTGATAGAAATCCTGGTCCTTGTCGTCGCGCGCGCTCACCGTGTCGTCGGCCGCGCGGTATGCGAATTCCTCGGGGAGGTACTCCTTGATCACCACCTTCGCATCGAGGTTGGTGTCGGTGGCCGCATAGACGATGCCGAAGCCGCCCTGGCCCAGCACGGCGTCGAGGCGGTATTCCATCAGGCGATAGCCGTTGGGCAGCGCGACGCTCGCCGCGGCGCCACGCGGCGGGCCGGGCCGGCGCGGCTCGTTCGCCGCGAGCGGCCGCGTGGCCTCGAACTGCCCGGCAGATGCCGTGTTGACGGTTTCCCCCATGCGCTCCCTCGCTGCCGGCGCTCCCACGCCAGGCTGGTGGACTACGCTACCACATCCACCCCGAAAAACCCGAAAAGTCACGGAGGGACAGTCACTTACAACGGTAATTTTAACTATTGTGCTAGGGTCGTGCTACCATGCCGAAAGAGGAATAAAGGGGGAGCGGGGGCTCAGGAATGGGGACGATTCGCGTCCGATTCATCACGGTTGCGCTTGTCGTCAGCTTCTTTGCCGTCGGCATGGCGGCGTTCCTGAACTACTTCAAGTACAAGAGCACGATCGGCGGCGTGGTGAAGTCGCGCGTTCTCGTGGTGGGTCGCGGCATCGAGAACAGCATCCAGGCGTCGCTGGCACTCGGCCTGCAGTTCACCGAGCTCGCCACGCTCACCTCGCAGCTCGAGCGCGAGAAGGCCTCCGACAAGCTGATCCAGGGCATCGACGTCTTCGACGACACCGGCCAGATCATCTACAGCACGGACAGCGCGCGCGTGGGCCAGCGCGTGCAGCGCTCGTGGACCGAGGCGGCCGCGCGCTCGAAGACCACCGAGTGGACGGGCGAGGCGCCCGAGGAATACGTGGCCGGCATCTCGCTCAAGAACAACTTCGACCTCACGGTGGGCTACCTCGCGCTGCGCTACTCGCGCGACTACGTCGACCGCGAGGCCACCGCCGCCGCGCGCCAGATCACCTTCGCCGCGCTCGGCGCCTTCCTCGGCATCGCGTTCATTGCTCCCCTCGCGCTGATCGTGGTGATCCGCCGCTTCGAGCGCGACCTGCAGACGCTCGAGACCGCCGCGAGCCACCTCGAGGACCGCGGCGCCCAGCCGGCGCTCACCGGCAGCGCGTTCGACACCATCATCGACCACCTGCGCGCATCGCTGCGCGACGCCAACGTCGCGTTGGACGACCTGCGCGCCAAGCTCGACTCCGCCGCCTAGATGCTCGAGAAGAATTACCTCTGGCGGATCTACTGGCAGCTCGCCGGCGTGATCATGGTGTGCGTGGTGATCGCGCTCGCCGCCGTCTCGTACTTCTCGCACCGCGTGTTCGACCACGAGCTGGTGCCCGAGACGGAGAAGAAGGCCGCCACCGAGGGCGCCTCGATGCGCGCGCTGGTTCTCAAGGCCACGGGCTACGGGATTCCGTTCGACCAGCTCTACGGCGTCGACAAGACCTTCGAGGAGGTGTTCTCGGAGAACCCCGAGTTCTCGTACGCGGGCATCACCAACACCGAAGGCACGCTGCTCTACCAGTACGGCAAGGAGCCGCAGGGCGCGCTCGTGCACTTCCACAGCCCGGCGCTGCTCGCCGCGATGCGCGACACCACGGTGCCCTGGCAGGTCGCGCTGGTGGGCACGCAGTACGTGGTCTCCATGCCCATCATCGCCGCGGGCGGCAAGCCCCTCGGCGTGCTGCACATCGGCATCGAGTCCGTGTTCGTCGACCACGTGCTGCTCGAGGTGATGCTGGACGTGCTCGTGGTGCTGGTGGTGTCGCTCTTCTTCACGCTGGAGCTCCTGAACTTCATGGCCGGCGCGCGCCTCGCCTCGGGCCTGGGCGAGTTCGGCCAGCAGGTCGAGCGCATGCGCATGGGCGACTTCACCGCCACCGCGCGCATGCGCACCAACGACGAGATCGGGCGGCTGCTCCGGCGCATCGACGCGGCGGTGGACCATCTCAACGTGCGCTACGAGTTCCTCGCCGGCGAGCTGCAGGACAAGCTGCGCAACGCGAGCGCGGCACGGCGCGAGGCGCTGCGCCCGGCGGCGATGGCCCTCGAGTCCATCGCCAAGCGCTTCAAGTTCGGCTCGGGGCCGAAGGGCGCCGACAACGACGAGATGAACCTGAACCGCATCCGTGCCCCGCTCTTCGCGTTCATCATCGCCGAGGAGCTCACGCGCTCCTACCTTCCCACCTACGTGAACCAGCTGCTGGTGAACGTGCCCGGCGTGTCGCCCCAGGTGGTGATCGGGCTGCCGATCATGCTCTTCATGCTGATCGTGGCCCTCGGCCAGCCGTACCTCGGCAGCTGGAGCGAGCGCATCGGGCGGCGGCGCGCGATGCTGGTCGGCGCGGGCATCGCGACCGTGGGCTTCGTCGCCACCGCCCTCGCCTACAACCTCTACGACCTCCTGGTGTGGCGCTCGCTCTGCGCGCTGGGCTACGCGATGGTCTTCGTCGCCGCGCAGGGCTACGTGCTCGACCGCACCGGCCAGACCAACCGGGCGCAGGGCTTCGCGCTCTTCATCGGCGCGATCATGGTGGCGACGGTGTGCGGCCCCTCGATCGGCGGCATCCTTGCCGACAACATCGGCTTCCGTGCCGCGTTCGGCGTCTCGGCGGTCATGTCCTTCCTGTCGATCCTCGCCATCCTGCGCCTGCCCGCGATGGAAGCCCGCCCGCCCCAGGCGCGGCCCACGCGCGGCCCGCGGCTGCGCGAGGTGATGGCGCTCGTCGTGAACCGGCGCTTCATGACGCTCACGGGCCTCGCGGCGATGCCCGCGAAGATCATCCTCACCGGGGTGTGCTTCTACCTCGTGCCGCTGTACATCGTGTCCCTCGGCAACACCTCCGCGATGGCCGGCCGCATGCTGATGGTGTACGCGGTGATGATGGTGCTCATCGTGCCGCTCTCGGCGCGGCTATCGGATGCGAGCCTGCGCCGCGACCGCTACGTCTCGGTGGGCCTCATCATCTCGGGCCTGTCGGGCCTGCTGCTGCTGCTGTCCGACAGCATCCTCGTGCTCTTCGGCGTGGTGTTCCTGCTGGGGCTCGGCCAGGCGCTGTCCATCGCCGCGCAGAGCGCGCTGGTGGCCGAGCACTGCCAGGAGGAGATCCGCATCTACGGCAACGACGCGGTGTACGGCGTCTACCGGCTGCTCGAGCGCCTCGGCAACGCCCTGGGCCCGCTGATGGCGAGCCTGCTCGTGGTGTTCTGGGGCTACCAGGGCGCCTTCGTCTCGCTCTCGGCGCTGGTGCTCTTCTGCGGCGTCGCCTTCACCATCCTCACGCGCGGCGAGGAGTGGCAGGTCGGGGCGGTGCAGACATGATCGCGCGCGGCCTTCTTCCTCGTCGCATTGCTGGCGGCCGCACTCCTCGGCGGCGACCACGACGCCTCCGCGCAGGCGGGCGGGCGGCCGCTGCGCATCTACGCCATCACCTTCCGCGGCATGACCGACGTGGAGCGCGGCTTCCAGGACTACTTCGCCGCGCGCCGCATCCCGGTGCAGATCACCTTCCGGGACTTGAACCGCGACAACGCGCGCATGGCGGGCTTCCTCGACGAGATCAAGCGCACGCGCCCGGACCTGGTGTACACCTGGGGCACCTCGGTGACCCTCGGCGTGGTCGGCACCTACGACGGCTACGACCCGCGCGACGCAGATCACCGACATCCCCGTCGTGTTCACGCTGGTGGCGGCCCCCGTGCTCGCGAAGATCGTCCCCGACCTCAAGTCCTCGCGGCGCAACGTGACCGGCGTCTTCCACGTGGCGCCGACCGAGGCGCAGATCCGCGCGATGGCTTCGTACCGCCCGTTCAAGTCGATCGGCATCCTCTACACGCCCACCGAGCAGAACTCCGTGGTGGTGGTGAAGGAAGTGCGCGAGGTCTCCCGGCGCCTCGGCTTCACCGTGAACGTGAAGCCCTTCAGGCTGAACGCCCAGGGCCAGCCGATCGTCGAGGGCGCGCCGGAGATGATCCGCGAGATGAAGAACGAGAAGGTCGACTGGCTCTACCTCCCGCCCGACTCCTACCTCGGCACGCAGGCGCAGAAGGTCATCATCCCGGCCGCGACGGCCGAAGGCATCCCCACCTTCGCCTCGACCGAGCAGCTGATGGAAGCCGGGGCGCTCACCGGGCTCATCAGCCACTACTACGCCATCGGCCAGTTCACGGCGTACAAGGCCGAGCAGATCCTGGTGAACAAGGTGCCGCCCTCGCGCATCCCGATCGAGACCCTCACCCGCTTCACGCTGCAGGTGCGCATGGACGTGGCCGAGCAGCTGAAGAAACCGCCGCCGCTGCCGATGTTCAACTACGCGGAGCTGGTGGTGCCGAAGGAAGGCGCCGCCGCATCCTCCGCGCAGTGAGGCCTACGCCGCGCCCTTGAGGCGGGCGGCGAACTTCTGCCGCAGCTTCGCCACCTTCGGGTCGATCACGAACGTGCAGTAGGGATTCGAGCCTCCCACGCGGTCGTAATACTCCTGGTGGTGCTCCTCGGCGGCGTGGAACTCGGCTGCCGGCACGACCTCCGTCACGATCTTCCTCGTGAAGACGCCCTTGCCGAGCTTGTCCACCGTCTCCCGCGCGATGCGCTCCTGCTCGGGCGAGTGGAAGAAGATGGCGGAGCGGTATTGCGTGCCCACGTCGTTGCCCTGGCGATTGGGGTGGTGGGATCGTGGATCGCGAAGAAGACCTCGAGCAGGTCGGCGTAGGCGATGACGGCGGGGTCGAAGGTCACGCGCACCGCTTCCGCGTGCCCGGTCTTGCCGCCGCAGACTTCCTCGTAGGTCGTCTTGCCGGGCTTGCCGCCCATGTAGCCGGATTCGACGGACTGCACGCCCTGCAGCCGGTCGAACACCGCCTCGAGGCACCAGAAGCATCCGCCGGCCAGGGTGGCGATTTCGGTGGTCATGGGATTTTCCCCGGGATGGCCGTGTCGATTGATCAGGATCAGAATATGCACATGGGGGTTTGGAGATGATTCCCCAACCCCCACATGGCAAGGTGATCATGGCACAAACCGTACGGCCCGACCGCGCACCGCCCAGCGCCGCGACCCTCCCCGACCAGGAGATCGCGCGCGACGTGCTGCTGGAAAAGTACGCCAAGGGCGGCGAGGGCTCGCGCTCCGAGGTGCGCGCCCGCGTGGCGCGCGCGCTGGCGCTCCGCCGAGCCCGAGGCCCGGCGCGCGCAGTGGGAAGCGCGCTTCCTCGAGGCGCAGGAGCGCGGCTTCATTCCCGCGGGCCGCATCAACTCCGCGGCCGGCACCTCGCTCACCGCCACCCTCATCAACTGCTTCGTGCAGCCGGTGGGCGACTCCATCACCGAGGTGATCGACGGCAAGCCCGGCATCTACACCGCGCTCGCCGAGGCCGCCGAGACCATGCGCCGCGGCGGCGGCGTGGGCTACGACTTCTCCTCGATCCGCCCCGAGGGCGCGCTGGTGCGCGGCACCGCCTCGCGCGCGAGCGGGCCGGTGTCGTACATGCGCGTCTTCGACCAGTCGTGCGAGACGGTGGAATCGGCCGGCGCCCGCCGCGGCGCGCAGATGGGGGTGCTGCGCTGCGACCATCCGGACATCGAGCGCTTCATCCATGCCAAGGACGCGGGCGAGCTCACCAACTTCAACATCTCCGTGGGCGTGACGGATGCGTTCATGGAAGCGGTGGAGGCGGACCGGGAGTTCGAGCTCGTGCACAAGGCCGAGCCTTCCGGCGGACGTGATCGCGGCGCGGCGCCTACCAGCGCGGCGACGGGCAGTGGGTCTATCGCAAGGTGCGCGCACGGGATCTGTGGGACCAGGTGATGCGCTCGACTTACGACCATGCGGAGCCGGGCGTGCGTGTTTCTCGATCGCATGAACCGGGACAACAACCTCTATTATTGCGAGACGATCGAGTCCACGAATCCCTGCGGCGAGCAGCCGCTTCCCGCCTATGGTTGCTGCTGCCTCGGATCGATCGATCTCACGCATTTCGTGCCGCGAGCCGTTCGAGGAACGGCGCCGCTTCGATTTCGAATCGTTCGGCCGCGTGGTCGACGCGTCGCGGTGCGCATGCTCGACAACGTGCTCGACGTCACGCCATGGCCGCTTGCGCAGCCCAGAATGCGGAGGCGAAAGCGAAGCGTCGCGTCGGGACTCGGCTTCACGGGGCTGGGTGACGCGCTGGTCATGCTCGGACCTGCGCTACGACACCGACGCCCGCGCGCGACGATGGCGGCGAAGATCGCCGAATATCATGCGCGACCGCGCCTACGCGGCGTCGGTCGAGCTTGCGAAGGAGCGTGGCGCGTTCCCGATGTTCAACAAGGACCTTTACCTTTCGGGCGGCAACTTCGCCTCGCGCCTGCCCAACGAGCTGAAGGAAGCCATCCGCAAGCACGGCATCCGCAATTCGCATCTGCTGTCGATCGCGCCCACCGGCACCATCAGCCTCGCCTTCGCCGACAACGCCTCCAACGGCATCGAGCCGCCGTTCTCGTGGAGCTACACGCGCAAGAAGCGCATGCCCGACGGCACGCACAAGGAGTTCCGCGTCGAGGACCACGCCTGGCGCCTGTACCGGCACATGTACGGCGACCGACGCGAAGCTACCCGGATATTTCGTCACCGCGCTGGAGATCTCCGCCGACGCGCACCAGGCGATGGTGGCGGCCGTGGCGCCGTTCATCGACACCAGCATCTCGAAGACGGTGAACGTGCCCGAGGACTACCCGTACGCGGAGTTCGAGGGCCTCTATCTCAAGGCGTGGAAGTCGGGGCTGAAGGGCCTCGCGACCTATCGCCCGAACGCCGTGCTGGGCGCCGTGCTCACGCCCGACGCCGCGCCGGGCAAGCCGCAAGCGCTCGCGGAAACGGGCGCGGACGGCGCCAACCGCCGCATCGCGATCAAGATCCTCCCGCAGCCCGTGCTCGCGAGCCTGCGCTGGCCGGGCCGCCCGGAGCTGCCCGAAGGCAACCTCGCATGGACGTACATGATCGACTCGCCATCGGCGACGTTTCGCGCTCTTCGTGGGCGCAGGTCGAGGAAGCCGGCCGCATGTTCCCGTTCGAGGTGTGGGTGAACGGCGCCGAGCAGCCGCGCGGGCTGGGCGCCGTCGCGAAGACGCTCTCCATGGACATGCGCGCCGACGACCGCGCGTGGCTCGCCATGAAGCTCGACACGCTCGCCTCGACGGTGGGCGACGACGCGTTCGACATGCGCTTCCCGCCGCACGGCGAGATGAAGCGCGTGCCGGGCGTGGTGGCGGCGATGGCGCAGGTGGTGCGCTGGCGCTGCGAGCAGCTGCGCGCTTTCGAAGGCGCCTCGCGCACGCCGGTGCTCGACCACCTCTTCAGCCGCGACGAGCCGCGCACCGGGGCCGACGGCACGCTTTCGTGGACGGTGGACGTCGCCAACCCCGCGTCGGGCGACGAGTTCGTGCTGGGCTTGAAGGAGATCCAGCTTCCGGACGGCACGACGCGCCCGTACTCGATCTGGCTCTCGGGCCACTACCCGCGCGCGCTGGACGGCCTCACGCGCATCCTCTCGCTCGACATGCGCGTGGTGGACCCGGCGTGGATCGGCATGAAGCTGCGCAAGCTCCTCGACTACTCCGAGCCGCTCGGCGATTTCATGGCCTTCGTGCCCGGCGAGCGCCGCCAGCAGAACTGGCCCTCGACCGTCGCCTACCTCGCGCGCCTGGTGATCCACCGCTACGCCATGCTGGGCGTGCTCGACGAGCGCGGCTATCCCACGCGCGAGATGGGCGTGCTGGAGTCGCCCGCGCACCGAGGAGGAGCCAGCGGTGATGAAGGGCGCGCGCTGCGGGGAGTGCGGCAACTACACCGTCATCCGCAAGGACGGCTGCGACTTCTGCAGCGCGTGCGGGTGGGTGGGGGTTTGCGGCTGACCGGTTGAGGTCTGTGACGCGGAAAAGCATTCAGCGGGTGGCCGGGCTGGATCCACAGGCGACGCAACATCGAGGGCGCGAGCTTGCTCGCCGCAGTTGCATTGTCGGCGCGGTGGTCCTCGCATGGATGGCATGCGGCTGGACCTTTTCGATGGACCCGAATACGTACATTTTCCTCGGGGTTCCCGATCACGATCGCTTTCCAGCGAATCGTCGCGCGCGAAAAGGTGACGCGCCTCTGGGTATTCAACGATGCGGGATTCCGACCCCGGCAAGTCGTTGGCGTGGGCGGCGGCGGCATTCTCGGCGGCGCCACTCGCCGCCCTGGCCGCCGCCGTAAAATCGGGTGAACCGATCGTCCACGCTCTGTGGTACCTGGCTTCCGCAGCGGGCTTGCATCGTCGCGGTTTCGTATGGCTTCAGCCAAGCGGGGGCGATCCGTTCCGGTCTGAGGCCACCCACTCGATCGCACGAGTTCCACCGCCCCACACCAGCCGTCACCGCCTTCATGATCAGCTCACAAGAGCCGCCGCACAGCCTCATGTCGTTCACCGACGGCGTGATTACTTCAGGCATGAATGTCTTCTCACTGAGACGTACCACGCCGGCCCTCAGGATCGCCCTTGTCGCGAATCTCTTGCGGCAAGTCGTTCGGCCGCATGCGTTCACATGAGGATTTCGCGACAACGACCTCGATCTCGATGTCTCGAGGTGAATCTCGCCTTGGCGCCACGCGCTCAAAGATGTGAGAGGACAGGCGCGTAGACCTTCTCCGCAGCCCATGAGACTGTCTTGTCCGTGGAAGGATTTCCAGGTCATAATATTCCACCCTGTAGAAGCTCGGCTTCGTGCACTCCTACGCCGCTAGAACTGCGGTGACCTGATGACCCTGCGGCGTTCGCACACCATGTCGATGCCAGAAGAAACCTACGACTCGCCTAGGAGACTGCGAAAACTGTCCAGGTCCCGTCAATCTCCTGACTATTCGGGGGCGCTTTGGGAATACCCAGTCAGGATCGTTGTAACGAGTGAGGACAAGGACCTCAAACCGCTAGCCGCCGCGACAAGCACCGCATGACCAGGGATGCAAGAGCTTTCTCCGCATACCCAAGACAGTCGGCCTCGGGACCCGACTTGGCCGTGATACGCTTCGGGCTTAACCAGCGGCACGAACGCGTGGTAGAGCGGCATGGTGAAGGCCATGCCCATCGCCACGCCCACGAAGGCACCCGCCAGCGCGACCAGCTTCGAGTTGAACGCGTCGCCGATGAACCACATGCAGAGGATGGCGCAGACGAACACGGGAATGGCCGCGAGATGCGCCCGGCCCCAGGGCACGCTCACCTGCCGCGTGCAGTTGACGCAGCGCAGCGTGCGGTTGGGCCCGAGGCTCTGCTTCTGCCAGAAGGAAAAGCTCTTGCGCTCGCACCAGGGACATTCGTACATCGGGCAACTCCTCGCGTTGTAGCGACAATTTTACGCCCCTGTAGGCGCACGGGAAGGGACAGCGCGTTACGAATACAATGCGCCCGTGCCGATCGGACTAGGGAAATCCCGCATGGCGAAGAAGGACCCCCGCGTCGACGCCTACATCACGGCCGCACCCCCGTTCGCGCGCCCGATCCTGAAGGAGCTGCGCCGCCGCGTCCACGCGGCGGTGCCCGAGGCCGAGGAAACCATTCGCTGGAACTGCCCGTTTTTCCAGTACGGCGGCAAGCTCCTCTGCGGAATGTCCGCGTTCAAGGCGCACTGCAACTTCGGCTTCTGGCATCCCCTCATGCGCGAGCACGACAAGTCCCTCGAGGGGATGCTCGAGTTCGGCCACATCCAATCGCTGGACGGCCTGCTGCCCGAAAAGGAGTTCGCGCGCCTCGCAGCCAGGGCCGTGAAGCTCGTGGACGAGGATGTGAAGGTGCCGCCGCGCCCGAAACCAAAGCCCGATCGCGCGCTCACGATCCCGGACGACCTCGCGGCCGCCCTCGCGAAGAACCGCAACGCGCGCGCGGCCTTCGAGGCTTTCAGCTACTCCTGCCGCAAGGAGTACGTGAAATGGATCGAGGAGGCGAAGCGCGAAGCGACGCGCGCGGAGCGCATCGCGAAGACCGTCGCGCAAACCGCGGAAGGCAAGAAACTCTACTGGCAGTACGAGCGCTGAGGCGCGCTCAACCCGCGCGCAATCCCTTCGTCGCGAGCCATTCGGGATTGAACAGGCGCTGGAAATACAGCGAGCCACGGTCACAGAGCAGCGTCACGATGGTGTGGCCGGGCCCGAGCTTCTTCGCGGTGGCCACGGCCGCCGCCACGTTGATGCCGGTGGAGCCGCCGACGTAGAGGCCTTCCTCGCGCAGCAGCCGGTAAACGATGTCGACCGCCTCCTGGTCGGAGACGCGCTCGGCGTCGTCCACCGGCGTGCCCTCGAAGTTCGCGGTGATGCGCGTGGTGCCGATGCCCTCCGTGATCGAGCTGCCTTCGGCCTCGAGCTTGCCGGTCTTCTTCCACGCATAGAGCGCGCTGCCGTGCGGATCGGCGAGCACGATGCGCACCTTGGGGTTCTTCTCCTTGAGGTAGCGCGCGGTGCCCGCGAGCGTGCCGCCGGTGCCCACGGCGCTCACGAACGCGTCGACCTTGCCCGCCGTGTCGCGCCAGATCTCGGGGCCGGTGGTCTCGTAGTGCGCCTGGCGATTCACCACGTTGTCGAACTGCTGCGCCCAGACCGCGTTGGGCAGCTCGTCGGCGAGCCGGCCCGCGATCTTCTGGTAGTTGTCGGAATCCTTGTAGGGCTTCGGTGGCACCGGGCGCACCTCCGCGCCCAGCACGCGCAGCAGGTCCATCTTCTCCTGCGACTGGTTGTCGGGGATCACGATCACGCACTTGTAGCCGCGCGCCGCGCAGATGTGCGCGAGCCCGATGCCGGTGTTGCCCGCGGTGCCCTCGACCACCGTGCCGCCGGGCTTGAGGGTGCCGCGCCGCTCGGCGTCGCGCACGATGAAGAGCGCCGCGCGGTCCTTCACCGAGCCGCCGGGATTCAGGAACTCCGCCTTGCCGAGGATCTCGCAGCCCGTCTCCTCCGAGAGCTTCGAGAGGCGGATGAGCGGCGTGTTGCCGATGGTTCCTGTGAAACCGTCGCGAATATCGGTCATTGTGGCTCGCGGTGGGAAAAGTCTTGGAAGCGCAAAGTCCTGGATGCGCCGATTCACGCCGATCCAACGCCCATGGCCGCCGATGAAATGAGTAGCTCGTCGTGTCAAACGCGATTCGACGTATGGCCTTTCACTCTCATTGCCTTATCTGCGGCCATCGGCGTTGGATCGGCGGGCATCGGCGCTTTCAACGATTTTGACCCAAACGCAGCCCCGTTGCAGGCAGTCCGTATGTTTACTCGAATGCCCAGCGCCAGACACCGTCGAGGCCGGGCAGGTATCCGGCGCGAGCGAGGACGGAGAAGCGCTGCGTGATCTTCCACGCCACCTTGAGCGTGCCCTCGGCGTCCGACAGGCCCTGCTCGTAGCTCACGTGCACCTTGCGCGTGATGGCCTTGCCCACGGTCACCACCTCGGCGGCTGAGGCGGTGCCGGTGCGGCCGGCGACCGTGCTCTGCGGCAGCACGCCCAGCGCGGTGTTGTCGGCGCGACCGATCTTCACCTCGTCCAGCCCGATCTTCTTGCCGAAATCCTCCCCGGGGTCCTTGCCGAGCATCGAGCTCGCCGCGGCGACCAGCACCGACGCGTCGCCCGGCGTGAGCTCGGAAGGCCCGCGGCCGAGCACCAGCCACGAGAGCTTCTCGGGCTCGGGCACGTCGGGCGTGGAGACCAGGCGCACGCGCAGGTACGAGGCGCTGCCCAGCACCTCGACGCCCGCTTCCACCGGCAGGCCCTTGCGCACCGCGCGCACGTTGAGCTGCGGGTTGTCGATGGGTCCCTCGAAGTGCAGGATGCCGCGCTCGATGTCGAGCTTCTGCCCGTAGCCCTTGTACGTGCCGCCGATGGTGCGTACCGTGCCCACGGCCCGCAGCGCCGCGGGCTCGCCGCTCACCGCGAGGCTTCCGGTGAGGCGCGTGTCGAGGCCGCGGCCCTGGAAGTAGAGTCGGTCGCCGAGGTCGAACTTCGCGTCGATGGTGATGTGCTCGCCGCTCTTGGCCTCGGGCTGCACGGGCTGCTCGGCGCGCACCACGACCACGTCCTCCGAAGGCGATGGCGGCGGTGTCTCGAGCGCGCCCACCCAACCGCCGTCGGCCTTGAGGTTGCCCGCGGCGACTATGCCGTCCTTCGTCGCCTCGAGCCGCGCATCGCCCGACAGCGCCACGAAGCGGCTCGGCAGCTGCGTCACCGGAACCGCGGCGAGCTTGATGCGGATCCCGCCCGTGTGCGCGCTGAGGTCGAGCGAGCCCTGCGCCTCGATGGTGCCGGGCGCATGGTCCTTCGCCCCGCGCACCTTTTCCGCCGCGGCGGGAGACGGATGCCACGGCGTCTGCGCGGCGAGGCGCTCGATGGCGAGCGAGTGCCCGTCGAGCTTCAGGCCGATCTCGCCATGCTCGAGCTCGAAGCCGGTCACCGGTTCGCGCACCATGAGGTCGCCAGCGCGCACGGTGCCGGCGAAACGCGGATCGGCGCCGGTTCCCGATACCGTGACGTTCGCGTCGAGCTTGCCGCCGGCCTTCGCGTCCGGGCCGACCCACGCGGCGAAGGTGGCGAGGTCCGGCACGCTCGCGGTGAGGTGCGCTTCGAGGGGCGCATCGCGCGCGAGCTCCCAGCCCGTCGTGCCGCGCTGGATGAGCGCCGTGCCCTCGCCCTGCATGCGGCCGATGCGGCTGCCGGCGACCTGCACCGCGGCCCGCGCGCGTCCCTTCACGACGTCGGCGCGCACCACGAGGTCGGTGAGGCCGAGGGCGAGCGGCGGGTCGCCCACGCGCACGTCGCCCGAGAGGCGATGGAAATCCACTGAACCGTCGAAGGATTCCGCCGCGTGCACGTTCCATTCGCCCGCCACCACGAGCGTCGAGCGCGGCGCGTTGCCGAGCTTGAGCGACCGGGCGAGGTTCTGGATCTCGATGCCGGGACTGGATCCCTTCACGTCCAGCGTCTTCGGCGTCCAGCGCGTCTGCTCGAAGTGCGCCGAGCCCCAGGTGCCGCGCAGCATCGCATCGCCCAGCTCGACACGCTCGGCGGAAGCTGCGAGTGTCGCGGGCGATGCGAGCGTGAAGGCGCCGCGCCCGGTGAGGGCGAGCGATTCGACACGGCCGTTCCATCCGAGCGTCTTGCCGCGCTCGTCGATGCCGCCCGCGAGCGCCGTGGTGAGCGTGGCCTCCTCGGTCATCTTCGCCGCGAGCGTGAGGCGGTGCTGCGCGCGCGTGCCTTTCAGCGCCACGTCGAGGGATTCGGCCAGCGGCGTGGGCGGCTGCTCCTTGCCGAGCGCCACGCCGTGGGCGGCGAGCACGAGGTCCACGGGGCTGTCGGGCGCGGAGCCCGCCTCGGCGCGCAGCGTCGCGTCCTTCACGTACAGGTTGGACGGGAGCGCCAGGTTCGCGGCGGTGAGCGCGACGCGGCCCGCGGGGGCCTGGAACGTGCCGGTGAGCCGCGCCTGCGCATCGACGCTGCCGCCGGCCGCGACGCCGAACGGTTTCGCGAGCGCCGCGAGATTGGGCGCGTGCAGCGTGACATCCAGCGCGTCGCCCGTGCGGCCGAAGCTGCCGCGCGCGGTGATGCGCGCGTCGCCGAGCGCGAGGTCGACGTCGCTTCGCGCGATGCGGTCCTTGTTGCCCGCCACCGCGACGTGGCCCGACGCCGCCAGGCCCGCGTACTTGCTGGGCGCGATGTCCACCTTCGCCTCGCCCTGCGGCCCGTTGGCCATGTCGCCGCTCGCGACGAATGTGAAGTTGAGGTCGCCCGCGGTGGTCTTCACGAACGCGGACGGATCGAAGTGCTCGGCGCGGCCCTCGAAGCGGAACTCCTTGCGGCCCGCGAGCGCCATGCTGCCCTTCGCGGTGACCGCGCCGCCGCCGGTGCGCACGGTGACGGTCTCGACCTCGAGCCGCTGTGCCGCGAGCGCGGCCTTGCCGTCCACCTGGAAGCGCGGGTCCCTGAGCGCGACGGTGAAGCGCTGCGCGCCCGAATCCCCCGCCACGCCGAGGGTCCCGCTCACCTTCGTCTTCTGCAGCGCCCCGTGCAGCGCGGCGAGGTCCACGTCGGCGAGCGTGAGGTCGGCCTTCATCCCCTGCTTCGCGATGGCGGCGCTGCCCGCGGCCGATCCGCCGCCGAGCAGGGCGAGCTGCAACGCGGAAATCTCGGCCCGGCCCTGCGGATCCACCAGCACGTGGGCCGAGGCCGTGGTGAAGGGCAGGCCCTTGCGGTCCCACGGCGCGGGCGCGGCGTTGGCGATGCGCACCGGTCCCGCGAACGACTTGCCGGAAGGTGCCAGCCGCGCCTCGACGTCGAGCTTCGTCGTGGGCAGGCTGTCCTGCACCTGCGCGAGGTCCAGGGCGCGCGCCACGAGCGCCAGGGACTTGAGAGGCGAATCGGCGAACGGCTCGACCGTGGCGCGGGCCGTCGCGCGCGTACCGGCGAGGTCGCCGTCCACGCTCGCCTCCAGGCTCTTCAGCGTGCCCTTCGCCTTCGCCGTGACGTTAAGCGCGAGTTCCTGGAGCTTGCCCGCGAAATCGCCCGCCACGTCCACCTCGAACGGCGCGGAGTTGCCGATCGAGCCCTTCAGGTGCGCGGTGCCGTACTCGGTGACGACACCGGCCTGCGTCACGGTCCAGCGGCGCCGGTCGCCCTCGCCCTGCACGGCGATGTCGTGCAGCACGAGGTCCTTCGCGCGTGACGCCTCCCGCAGCTCGCGCTTGCGCGCCGGGTCCGCCGCCGCCTTCTCCTCGGCGGAGATCACGCCCTCGCGGAACGTGGCGATGCGGCCGTCCTCGAGGCGAATGGGATACGGCGGCCTGAGCGAGACGGGCAGCGTGGCGGCCGTGCCGGTCGAGAACGTGCGCACCTCGATGCTCTTCGCGTGCAGCCGGCGCACGTCCAGGCGCGTGCCGATGGCGGCGAGGGCGGTATCCATGTCGACTTCGTCCACGCGCACGTAGAGGTCGGGACGGTCGATCTCCACGAGCCGGATCCTGAGCGGCCCGCCGATGGCGCCCTCGACGCCCTCGATGCGCGCGCCGTGGCCGAGCGCTCCGGTGACGTGGTTGAACACGAACTGCGCGCCGCCGGGCGTGGCGAGCATCCAGTACGCCACCGCCGCGATCGCCACCACCAGCACGGCGACGATGACGGCGAGCGCCACGAGCGCGCGCGTCCAGCGGCTGCGGCGGCGTCGCGGCGGGGGCGCGGAGGGCGGAACGGCGGCGGGGGCGGCGGCGCTCATGGCTAGAACGCGACGGTCACGGAGAACGAGACGCGGAACTTGCGGGGATTCTGGGCATAGGCGAGGTCCAGGCCGAGCGGGCCCGCGGGCGTCTTGAAGCGCGCGCCCACGCCGTAGCTGGGATTCGCATCGAGGGCATGCACGGAATCGTCCGCATCGCCGACGTCGGTAAAGACCGCCGCGCCCCACTGGTCGTTCAACCAGTGCACGTACTCGGCGGTGGCGGTGGCGATGTAGCGCCCGCCCACGATCGCGTCGCCTTCCTGCACGCCCAGGCCCTGGTAGGCGTAGCCGCGGTTCGAGCGCGAGCCGCCGGCGCGAAACAGGAAATCTTCCGGCAGCCCGTCCCGGCTCGGCGTGAAGGTGCGCCCGACCTCGCCGCGCAGCAGGAGCTGGTCGCTCTTGCCGAGCGGGATCCAGTGCTGGTACTGCGTGTAGGCCTTGAAGAAGTTCTCGCCCGAGGCGAGGTCCTTGGCGCCGGTGGCGAACTGCACGTTGAGCACGCCGCCGCGATGAGGGTCGTAGAGGTTGTCGACGTGGCGCCAGGTCATCGAGATGAGCGGGGCCAGCGCGCGGCTCACGGTCGGCACCGAGCCTTGCGGGTAGTCGCGCTCGATCTGGTAGGAGAGGCCGGGGCGGATCTCGATGTCGTCGAGCTTGAAGTCGCGGTAGCCGGCGACCGCGAAGCGCGAGAGTGTCAGCTTCTGGATGGTGCTGTGCTCGGCCAGCACGCCGAAGCTGTCGGTGAACGGGATGCCGCGGTCGTGGCGGCTGCCGAAGAGGCCGGGCGGCAGGTAGATGTCGATGTAGCCGAACTGGTCCTGCTGCGCGGCGCGGATCGAGCTTTGCAGGTCGAAGCCGCGGTCGAACAGGTTGCGGTCGCGGTAGGTGGTTTCGATACGCGCGCCGTCGTCGGTGCCGTAGCCCAGCGCGAGGCCCACGTCGTGGCGCACGCGCTCGACCACCGCGAGGCGCACCGGCGCGCGCACGGCCTTGGCGGGATCGCGGTCGATGTCCACGATCACGCTCGAGAACCACGGCCCGGTCTGGATCACGCGCTGCAGGTCCGTCAAGCGCGTGCGGCTGTAGCGCTCGTCGTGGTGCAGGTCGATGAGGCGCCGGATCACCGCCTCGGGATAGTTCTTGAGCCCCTCGATGTACACGTCGCCCAGGGTGAAGCGCGGCCCGCTGTCCAGCGTGAGGGTGAGCGCGGCCCGGGCCGAATCGGCGTCCACGCGCGCCTCGCTCTGCGCGACCGTGCCGGCGGCGTAATCCTCGTCGGTGAGGCTCTCCTGCAGGCGCGTCTTCGCGCCCTCCCAGTCCGGGCTGCGAAACGGGGCGCCCGGCTTGAGCGCCCATGACGCGCGCAATGCCTCGCGCCGCTTCGCGCGGTCGGGCGTGTCGCCTGCGAGGTCGCCCGCGAACTCGATGTCCACCTTATCCACCGTCGTGCGCGGCCCGGGCGTCACGGTGACGGTGACGTGCTCGCGCCGCTCGTCGTCGAACCGGATGTCGAGCGTGGGCGAGAAGTAGCCCTCGGAGGCGGCCATCTGCGGCACGCGCTTGCGCACGTCGCGCACCCAGGCGCGGATCAGCGCGCCGCGCCGCTCGCCCGCGGCCGGGTTGCCGGGCGGCGGCAGGTATTTCTCGTAGAGGTCCTTCAGCGGCTTCGGCACTTCCCAGGTCACCTTGAGCGGCTGGCGCTCCGCCGCCTCGGCGGCCGCGGGCGTCTCGGGCTCGGCGGTTTCGGCGGACGGGGCTTCCTGCTTGCCGGGCGCCGGCGCGCCGGGCTCCTTCTCGGGCGGCTTGGGCGCGACCGGCTGGGCCGGCGTGTCGGGCGTGGTGGCGGGTTGCGCCCTCACCGGGACAGCGATCCCGAGGCACGCGGCGAAGAGGACGGGGGCGGCAAGCCTCACTTCGGTTCTCGAGTCGACTCGGACAGGGAGGCGGTTGCCCGCGAATTATGGTGTTTCCACGCAGACCGTCCGGGGCGGTGACAGTTCCGCGCGCGCCTAACCCTGCGAACTCAACCGCTCGATGCGCTGCTCTAGGCGATCAAGGGCCGCGGTGAGCTGGGCGACATCGTGCGCGAAGGACTCCACCCGGGCGCGCGATGCGATGAGCGGCGACTCCTCGGTCCAGTATTCGGCCGCGCCCTGCGCCATGCGCAGCGTCGCCTCGCGGCTCCAGCGTCCCAGCCCGCGCGCCGAGGCGGCGATGCGATGCGCGGCGATGTCGCCCACGACGTTCGCCAGGTCCTCCTCGTAGTCCCAGCGCAGGTGGCGCGCGAGGAACGCGACGTCGGCGGCCAGCGCCGCATCGCCCTGCATCTCGATCGCCTCGAAGGCGGCCTCCTCGCCCGCGGCCAGGCGCGGCACGAGGAACGGCGAGATGCGCACCTCGAGATCGGGCGCCGCGCCTTCGCCGGCCGCGACCACCTCGCCGGTGGTCTGGACGGTGAGCGCCATGGCGAGCGGGCCCACGTGGATTGCGACGGTGCGCCCGGCATGGGGGCGCAAGCGGTCCATCGCGCGCGGGGCACCGCGCAGCACATGGTTCACGGCGCGCTCGCCGGGATGCGGGAAGATGCGGCTCATGCCTTCCACCCGCGGTGCAGCGCCACCACGCCGGCGGCGAGGTTGAAGTACTCGACCCGCGCGAGGCCCGCCGCCTGCATCATGGCCTTCAACGTCTCCTGGTCGGGGTGCATGCGGATCGACTCGGCGAGGTAGCGGTACGCGGCTTCGTCCTTCGCGACGTACTTGCCGAGCACGGGCAGCACCGAGAACGAGTACGCGTCGTAGGCCTTGGCGAGCGGCTTCCAGGGCCGGGAGAATTCGAGCACCAGGACGCGGCCGCCGGGGCGTGCGACGCGCCGCATCTCGGAGAGCGCGCGGTCCTTGTGCGTCATGTTGCGCAGGCCGAAGGCGACCGAGACGCAGTCGAAGGTGTCGTCGGGAAACGGCAGCTTCTCGGCGTCGCAGAGCGCGGCGGGCGCGATGACGCCGTCGTCCACCAGCCGGTCACGGCCGACCGCGAGCATCGCCGCGTTGATGTCGGTCATCACCACCTGCCCGGTGGGGCCGGCGCGCCGGGCGAAGGCGCGCGCGAGGTCCCCGCTGCCCGAGGCCACGTCCAGCACGCGCGAGCCGGCGCGCACGCCCGAGAGCTCGATTGCGAAGCGCTTCCACAGCCGGTGCATCCCCAGCGACATCAGGTCGTTCATGAGGTCGTAGCTGGGCGCGACCGAGCGGAACACCTCGCCCACGCGCCGGGCCTTGTCGTCCTCGTCGACCTGCTGGTAGCCGAAGTGGGTCTTGTCCGTCACGGCTCGCGGCTCTTGCCCGCTTGCGCCAGGCGCGCGAGGTAGGTCTTCCAGTTCGATTCCCGCTTCACGCCCAGATCGTAGAGGTAATCCCACGAGTAGATGCCGGTGTCGTGCCCGTCGGTGAACACCAGCTTCACCGCGTACATGCCGACGGGCTCCACGGCGCGGATGCCGACGTTGCGCTTGCCCGCCTGCAGCACCTCCTGCCCCGGTCCGTGGCCGCGCACCTCCGCCGAGGGCGAGTACACGCGCAGGTACTCGCACGACAGCTCGAAGCGCGCGCCGTCGTCGAACGAGGCCTCGAGCACGCCCGACTGCTGGTGCAGCGTGAGGTCGGTGGGGCGCGGCGTGCGGCGGTCCATCACCGGGCCTTGCCGTGGCCGGCGCGCACCGCGGTGGGGACGGCGGCGAGGAGCGTGCGGATCATGGGATGCGGGTGGGGAGCGATAGGGGATGAGCGCCAAGTTTACGCCGTGCCTTAAGATGGCGGCCATGATCGGCATCCTCATCGTCTCCCACGGCGCTTTCGGCGAGGCCCTCATCCATTCGGCGAGCCACGTGCTCGGCAAGCGCCCGCTGTACCTGCGCCAGCTCGGGATCACCGTGCACGACGAGCCCGAGGCGGTCCAGCCCCAGGCCGAGGACCTGATCCGCTTCCTCGACCAGGGCGACGGCGTGCTGGTCCTCACCGACATCTACGGCGCGACGCCGTCCAACATCGCCGCGCGGCTGCTGCGGCCCGGGCGCGTCGAGGGCGTGGCGGGCGTGAACCTGCCCATGCTGATCCGCGCCCTCACCTACCGCGACGAGCCGCTCGGCGACGTGGTGGAGAAAGCGCTGGCGGGCGGCGCCGAGGGCGTCATCCGCATGTCGCACGCCTGCTCGAACGACGCATGACCAAGCGCACCATCACCATCGTCAACAAGCTCGGGCTGCACGCGCGCGCCTCGGCGCGGCTCACCCAGACCGCTTCCCAGTTCAAGAGCGGCGTGTGGATCACGCGCGCGGGCCGGCGCGTGAACGCCAAGAGCATCATGGGCGTCATGATGCTCGCCGCGGGCCTGGGCGCGACGGTCGAGGTGGAGACCGACGGCCCGGACGAGGAAGCGGCGCTCGCGGCCGTGGAGGCGCTCTTCGCCGACAAGTTCGGCGAGGCCGAGTAGGCCCCATGACCGCCGAGGGCGCGCGCGCTGCCTCCACCGTCTGCTTCACGATGCACGGCATCGGGGTCTCGGGCGGCATCGCGGTGGGCCACGCGCACCTCTTCGCCGGCATGTCGGCGGAGGTGAACCACTACGCGGTCGCGGCCGGCGACGTGGCCCGCGAGCAGCGCAGGTACGACCGCGCGGTGCGCGAGACGCGCGAGGAGCTGGAGGGGCTCGCCGAGAGCGTACGCCACAGCGCCGCGGCGGAGCTGGCGCCGCTGGTGCGCGTGCACATGATGCTGCTCGACGACGACGCCTTCGCCACCGCGCCGCGCGAGATCATCCACGAGCAGCGCTGCAACGCCGAGTGGGCGCTGCGCGTGCAGTTAGACGAGCTGCTCGCCCAGTTCACCGACATCGCCGATCCGTACCTGCGCGAGCGCGCGGCCGACGTGCGCCAGGTGGCCGACCGCGTGCTCTCCGCGCTCGCCGGCAGCAAGCGGCGCATCGCGACGAAGCCGGTGCGCGAGGACGCCGCGATCCTCGTCGCGCGCGACCTCTCGCCCGCCGACGTGCTGCTCTTCCGCGAGCACCCGTTCGCGAGCTTCATCACCGACCTGGGCGGGGCCACCTCGCACACCGCCATCGTCGCACGCTCGATGAACATCCCGGCGATCGTGGCGCTGCACGGCGCGCGCTCGCTGATCCACGAGGACGAGCTCATCATCGTGGACGGCACGCAGGGCGTGGTGATCGTGAACCCGGACCGCGCGGTGCTCGCCGAGTACCGGTTGAAGCAGAACCAGGCGCGGCTCGAGCGCGACAAGCTGAAGCGCATCCGCAGCGCCCCCGCCGCGACCCTCGACGGCACCGCGGTGCAGCTCTGGGCCAACATCGAGCTGCCCTCGGACATCGAGACCGTGAAGGCGAGCGGCGCCACGGGCATCGGCCTCTTCCGCAGCGAGTTCCTGTTCATGAACCGCCGTGACCTGCCCGGCGAGGACGAGCAGTACGAGGCGTACCGCGAGGTGGTCGAGGGCATGAAGGGCATGCCGGTCACCATCCGCACCCTCGACATCGGCGCCGACAAGGCGATGGACGGCGACGACGACTACGTGGCGGTGAACCCCGCGCTGGGGCTGCGCGCCATCCGCTACTGCCTCGCCGAGCCGGACGTGTTCAACACGCAGCTGCGCGCGATCCTGCGCGCCTCGCGCCACGGCAAGGTGCTGATGCTGATCCCGATGCTCACGACCTGGCACGAGCTGAACCAGACGCTCATCGCCGTGGACCGGGCGCGCGCGCAGCTGCGGGCCGAGGGCGTGAAGTTCGACGACCACGTGCCGATCGGCGGCATGATCGAGGTGCCCGCGGCGGCCATCGCGCTGCCGATGTTCATCCGCAAGCTCGACTTCCTCTCGATCGGCACCAACGACCTGATCCAGTACACGCTCGCCATCGACCGCGCCGACGACCGCGTGGCGCACCTCTACGATCCGCTGCACCCCGCGGTGCTGGCCCTGCTGGCCGGCGTGATCCGCACCGCGCAGCAGCACGACAAGCCGGTGGCGGTGTGCGGCGAGATGGCGGGCGATGTGGAGCTCACGCGCATGCTGCTGGGCTTCGGGCTGCGCCACTTCTCGATGCACCCGGCGCACCTGCTCGAGGTGAAGCAGCGCGTGCTCACCACCAGCCTCGCCGAAATCGCACCGGTGGTCGCGCGCATCCTGCAGGCCGACGAGCCGGAGAAGATGCAGGCGCTGATCGAGAAGCTGAACGGCTAGCGCGGCCCGAGCAGCGCCGGCACCGCCTTCGCCACCTCGTCGCCCACCAGCTTGGAGAGGATGCGCACCTTCTCCTGCGACGAGAGCGACTCCCACGGCGTGAGGCTGCCGGTCTGGCTCTCGACGTACGCGTAGGAGGCATACACCGGGTGCTCGGCGACGACGCGGCCGCTCGCGAGCTCGACCAGGGCGACGTCGAAGTAGGCGAACGGCGCGAGGAGCCCCCGGCTGCCCTCGGCGCCGCTGCCTTCGGGCGGGCGCGTGAGCAGGCTCGGGTCGACGTAGAAGCCGAGGCCCTCGAGCGGCCCGCTGTCGACCACGCTCTGGTCCACGCGCAGCATCGAGGCGCTCTGCAGCTTGCTCACGAGGATCAGGTGCGTGGCGGCGGTCTTCGGCAGGCGTGGGACGAGGGCGTCGGCGATCGCCTGTGCGCCGCCGACAGCGCCCAGGCTCTTCTCCTGCACCTGGAGCAGCCCCGCGTCGCGCCCGCCCAGCAGGATCACCTCGGCGCGAGGCTCCGCCGCCTTCACCGCCGCCTCGGCCGCGAGCAGCGCCGCGCGGTCGAACACCGGGTCGGTCATCGGGATCGGCTGGCGCTGGCGGGCCGCGAGCGACGAGCCGGTCTTGGAGCGGAAATTCACGACGAGCAGGCTGTCGCCCACCAGGGACATCACCGCGTAGGCGCGCTCCGCCGCCTCCGCACCCATCGCTGCCAGCAACGCCAGCACCACCAGGATCGCCCGCATGATTTCCCCTTTTTCGCGCCGAGAGCCATTCTAGCCGCGCCGATCCTGCGCCCGCCCCACCCGCGCAGGGAGGAAATGGCCGCGCAACCCCGTGGGGCCATCGCCTTGCACCCGGGGACGCTCGCGGCGTAAGATCCAGGTTCAGGCGCCGATTTGACCTCAGCTTGCGGGCGCTCAATAAATACGGCTAAAGCGAGTGGCGGCGTCCAGACAACCCGACACGACCTTTGGTCCGTCGGGTTTTTTCATCCTGGACATGGGCAACATCGATCCCCGTTCCGTCGGGGCCGTCGTGCCGCAGCGCGCCGGCTTCCTCGAGCCGCTCATCCTCAAGGCGGGCAAGACGCTCGCCTCGTACGAGCTCGTCTACGAGACCTACGGCACGCTCAACGCCGAGCGCTCCAACGCGGTGCTGGTCTGCCACGCGCTCTCGGGCAACCACCACGTCGCGGGCTTCTATGCCGACGAGCCGCGGAAGACCGGCTGGTGGGACAACCTCATCGGTCCCGGCAAGCCGATCGACACCGAGCGCTTCTTCGTGATCGGCGTGAACAACATCGGCGGCTGCCACGGCTCCACGGGTCCGGGCTCTGTCGACCGCGCGACGGGGCAGCCCTACGGAGCGAGCTTCCCGGTGGTGACGGTGGAGGACTGGGTGGTCTCCCAGGCGCGGCTCATGGACCGCCTCGGCATCGCGCGGCTCGCCGCGGCGATCGGCGGCTCGCTGGGCGGCATGCAGGCGCTGCAGTGGACGCTCTCCTTCCCGGACCGCATCGCGCACGCGCTGGTGATCGCCGCGGCCTCGCGGCTGTCCACGCAGAACATCGCGTTCAACGACGTGGCGCGCCAGGCGATCGTCTCCGACCCCGACTTCCACGGCGGCAACTTCTACGCGCACAAGGCGATACCGGCGCGCGGTCTCAAGCTCGCGCGCATGCTGGGCCACATCACCTATCTCTCCGACGACCTGCTCACGGAGAAATTCGGCCGCGAGCTCAAGCGCACCGAGTACGGCTTCAACTACGACGTCGAGTTCGAGATCGAGTCGTACCTGCGCTACCAGGGCGACAAGTTCGCGCAGGTGTTCGACGCCAACACCTACCTGCTGATGACCAAGGCGCTCGACTACTTCGATCCCGCGAAGGAGACGGGCGGCGACCTCGCGCGCGCGCTCGCGGCGGCGAAGGCCGGCTTCTTCGTGGCCTCGTTCGCGAGCGACTGGCGCTTCCCGCCGCTGCGCTCGCGCGAGCTCGTGCGCGCGCTGATGGCCTCGAACAAGGACGTCACCTACGCCGAGATCGACGCGCCGCACGGCCACGACGCCTTCCTCCTCGACAACGCGCACTACCACCGGCTTGTGGCGGCGTACATGGACAACGTGGCCGAGCACGTGGCCGCGGGCAAGCGGCGCACGCCGCTCACACTCGCCGCGACCGAGCTCGAGGAGATGCGCGGCTACGCGGGCCAGCGCGAGGGCTCGTGATGCAACGCTACGACTTCGAGCTCATCTCGTCGTGGATCCCCGAGCGCTCGCGGGTGCTGGACCTGGGCTGCGGCGACGGCGTGCTGCTCGCGGGGCTCGCCGCGACTCGCGGCGCGCGCGGCTACGGCATCGAGATCGCCGCGGACAACGTGCTCGCGAGCGTGGCCAACGGCGTGAACGTGATCCAGAGCGACCTCGAGGAGGGGCTCGCGCAGTTCGGCGACAACACCTTCGACTTCGTGATCCTGTCGCAGACGCTGCAGGCGATGCGCAACGCCGAGAGCGTGCTGACCGAGATGCTGCGCGTGGGGCGCGAGGGCATCGTCACCTTCCCCAACTTCGGCTACTGGCGCCACCGCCTCGACATCCTGGGCGGGCACATGCCGGTGTCGAAATCCCTGCCCCACGCGTGGTGGAACACCCCCAACATCCACCTCTGCACGGTGAAGGACTTCGAGGACCTGTGCCGCAAGGTCGGCGCCGAGATCCTCGACGAGCGCGTGATCCACGGCGGCCGCACGGTGCGCGTGCTGCCCAACCTGCTCGGCAGCCTCGGGGTCTTCCGCTTCCGCAGGAAATAGCTAGCGCCGGCGGCGGTCGAAGGTGGGCTTCGAGCGGCGGACGTGCGACTCGCGCAACAGCTTGTCCGTGATGGCGCGCAGCTTTTCCGCCGCGGCCACCGCGTCGTCCACTTCCTTGCGCTTGGCGGCGAGGAACTTCGCGTCGAGGCGCTGGGCCTCGGGCTGGATGTCGCCGCCGGGCCCGGGGTCCCAGGGGCTGCGCACGAGGTGGATGGAGAGCTTCTTCGCGGCCGTGTCGCGCATGTAGGTCGAGCGCGTGAGCTCGCGCACCGCGCAGTCGGCCGCTTCGAGCTTGGAGGCGAGGGCGTCGAAGTCGTACTTCGCCACGAGGCCGTGGAACTCGAAGAGGTCCTTCACCGCGGCGATGAAGACGCGCGGGCGCGGCAGCTTCATGATGACGCGCCCCTGCTTGATGGAGATCTCGAGCAGGTCGTACATCACCTGGCCGAGGGACCAGTCGAGGTACGCGTGCCGGGCGACGGTGACGCCGATGGCCGATGCGTAATCCTCGGGCAGGCCGCTTTCGAGCGGCTCGAAGGCTGCGTTGAACGTGAGACGTGTCTTGGGCATGGCGGCCATATATCCTACCTCCGGTCGAGCGCCTCGATTGTAGGACGTTTCCAGGCGAGCAGGAGCAGGCCCGGCAGGCCGATCACGAACGTGCAGAAGAAGAAGGTCGGCCACGGCAGGCCGAGGTAGCGCGGATCCGTGGCGTAGCCGGCGGCCGGCCCGACGTACACGCGGCCGATGGTGGCGAGCGCGGAGAGCAGGGCATATTGGGTCGCGGTATAGCGATGGTCGCAGAGCGCCATCAGCAGGGCCACGAAGGCGGCGGTGCCCATGCCCGTGGTGACGTTCTCGATGCCCACGGCGAGCACGAGGATCGGGTAGCTCTTGCCGGCGAGTGCCAGCCACATGTACGCGAGGGTTCCCACGGCCTGCAGGATGCCGAACGCCATCAGCGAGCGGTAGAGGCCGAGCCGCACCATGAGCACGCCGCCCAGGACCACGCCCACGATCGTGGTCGTGAGGCCCACCACTTTGTAGACCGCGCCGACTTCGGCGAGCGAGAAGCCGGGGCCGCGCAGCAGGAATGCCGTGGTGAGCGAGCCCGCGAACGCGTCGCCCAGCTTGTAGAGGACGATGAGCGCGAGGAGCCAGAGCGCGCCCGGGCGCGTGAAGAACTCGCGGAACGGATCCACCACCGCGGCGCGCAGCGAGCGCGGCGCGGCATGCGACAGATCCGGCTCGTGCCCCCAGACCGTGCCGATGACGCCCACGCCCATCAGCGCGGCCATCGCGAGGTACGTGCGGTGCCAGCCCAGGGCGGGAATCCATCCCGATCCCGCGACCAGCACCAACGCGAGGGCGCCCGAGACCAGCATCGCGATGCGATAGCCCACGACACCCATGGCGCCCGCGAGCCCGCGCTCGGCCGGCGGCGACACGTCGACCTTGTAGGCGTCGACCACGATGTCCTGCGACGCGGAGGCGAACGCAACGAAGAGTGCCAGCGCGCCGAGCGCCGCGAGGTCGGCACGCGGCGTTAGCGTCGCCATCGCCGTGAGGCCGAGCGCCAGCGCCGCCTGCGTGACCAGCAACCAGCCGCGCCGGCGCCCGAGGAACGGCGGCACGAAGCGGTCCATGGCCGGCGCCCACAGGAATTTCCAGGTGTACGGGATGCCCACCAGCGTGAAGACGCCGATGGTGGAGAGGTCCACGCCGTCCACCGTCATCCACGCCTGCAGCGTCTGGCCGGTGAGGGCGAGCGGCAGTCCCGACGAGAATCCCAGCAGCAGGATGACCGCGAGGTTGCGATCGCGCAGGATCGCCCGGTAGTCGTGGGGCGCGTTCAAGGTGGCCACAGGATAACGCAGGGCGGCGGGATGATTAGAATGAGAGAGGGAAATTGGGGCCCGGCGTGCGCCGGGGTGACGACCGGGGGAGCGACGAGGAAATGCCGTGGACAAGGTGACGAAGACCGACGCGGAGTGGCAGCGGCAGTTGAGCAACCTGCAGTACCACGTGACGCGCAAGCACGGCACCGAGCCCGCATTCACGGGCGAGTACCACGCGACCAAGGATTCCGGCACCTACCAGTGCGTATGCTGCGGGCAGGACCTGTTCCGCTCCGACACGAAGTTCGACTCCGGCACCGGCTGGCCTTCCTTTTGGGAGCCCGTGTCGAACGAGGCGGTGGCCGAGAGGCACGACCGCAGCTGGTTCATGAAGCGCACCGAGGTGCTCTGCTCGCGCTGCGACGCGCACCTCGGCCACGTGTTCAACGACGGGCCCCGGCCGACGGGGCTGCGCTATTGCATGAATTCGGTGCGCTGAAGCTAAGAAGGACTGAGTCGCCCCGGCTAGGCCCGGCCCATGGTTGTCGCGACATCGGCCCCGCCTACGCCGGGTGACCGTCGGCTCGATCTTCCCAGCTTTTCCAACCGCAGCCGGATGGAGCTTTGCGTGCGCAGGTGCTTGCGAGCCAGCTCGGGCATGGTGCTGCCCGCATCGAATTCGGCGGCGAGCGCGCGGTCCTCGCCCTCGGTCCAGGGCTTGCCGAAGTTGGCGGGCAGCCTCAGCTTGCGCTTTTCGCGCTCCACTTCCTTCGCCATGAGGTCCACCGCCGAGAACAGCGCGCGCAGCGTGCGCGGCTCCGCGTAGGGGCTGGATTCGGGATAGGCCTCGCCGGTGACGGGGTTCACGCCATCGGCGAGCGCGCGAACGATGGGCAATGCGGCATCGAGTTGCATGGGATCTCCCTGCGATGGTTTGTTGATGGGGCATCGCAAGAACGTCCCCGCGCAGCGGCGTGGTTGACGCGCGCTAGCGCAGGCGAATGGGCGGCTCGTTGCTCGAATAGAACATGTCCAGCGCGAGCTTGGCTGCGCCCGCGCTCACCGCGCGGTCGTGCAGGTGCGCGGTCACGATGCGCGCGGCCTTCGCCGCCTTGGGCGCGGCATGCGCCTTCACCGCCTTCTTCACCTCGCGCCGCATGAGCTGCGGCATCGCCTCGGTGAGCCCGCCGCCCAGCACCACCATGTCGGGATTGAGGAAGTCGACGAAGTTGGAGATGGCCGCGCCCACCACCGCGGCGCGGCTCCTCATCAGCTTCTCCACCGCCTTGTCGCCGGCGCGGATGGCCGCCGCGATGTCGCCCGCGCCGATCTCGTTCACGTCGGTGCCCGTGGTGGCGCGCAGCTTCGGCGCCCAGCGCTTGGCGGCGAGCGCCGCGGCATCGCCCGCGATCGCGGTGCGGCTCGCGACGTTGTCGAGCACGTCCTTGCGTGCCTTCTCCTGCGTGGCGTCCACCGCGTGCAGGAGGTAATTGCCGATGTCGCCCGCGAGCCCCGAGGCCCCCAGGAAGAGCCGGCCATTCACCGCGAGCGCGCCGCCCACGCCGGTGCCGAGGAAGACGCCGATCACGTGCTCGCAGCCGCGCGCGGCGCCGAGCTGCATCTCGCCGTAGAGCCCCGCGTGCACGTCGTTGCCGACGAACACTTTGGCGCCGGTGAGCTTCGCCAGGCGCTGGGCCATCGGATAGTCGTCCAGGAACGCGAGGTTGGGTGACGAGCGCACCACGCCGTGGCGCATGTCGATGTCGCCCGCGCATCCGACGCCCACGACGCGCAGCTCGAGCCCGCGCCGCTTCGCCTCGCGCATCAGGCCCTCCACGGTCTTCCTCATCGTGCGCGCGAACGTCTTCGAGCCGCCCTTCTCGGGGTGGGTCCGCAACTTTTCCTCCGCGAGGACCTCGAACGACTCATCGAAGAGCGTGTAGAGGCTCTTCGTGCCGCCGATGTCGATGCCGAGGATCGCCCGCTTCCGCTTGCGCTCCTTGTCCTTCGCCAAGCCGTGGCTCCCATGATGTGCCAGCCGACAGACCCGCCCCGGAGGCCAACGTTCCATGCGCTACACCGCCCTGGCAGTCGACTTCGACGGGACCATCGCGCACGACGGCGTGGTGCCGCCCTACGTGCTGGACGGCCTGGCGCGCCTGCGCGACACGGGGCGCAAGCTCCTGCTCGTCACCGGGCGCGAGCTGGAGGAACTGCTCGCGATATTTCCCGGCATCACGCTCTTCGACCGCGTGGTGGCCGAGAACGGCGCGCTGCTCTACCGCCCGCAAAGCGGCGAGCGCGAGGAGCTGGGCGAGCCGCCGCCCGCGGCACTGGTGCAGATGCTGAAGGCGCGCGGCGTGCCGATCTCGGTCGGGCACTCCATCGTCGCCACGGTCGAGCCGCACGAAACGGTGGTGCTCGCGGCGATCAAGGAGCTGGGGCTGGAACGGCAGGTGATCTTCAACAAGGGCGCGGTGATGATCCTGCCCGCGGGCGTGAACAAGGCAAGCGGGCTCGCGGCCGCGCTGAAAGAGCTGGCGCTCTCGCCGCGGAACCTCGTGGCGGCGGGCGACGGCGAGAACGACCACGCGCTGCTGGAATCGGCCGAGTACTCGGTCGCCACCGCCAACGCCATCCCGACGCTGCGCGAGAAGGCCGACCGCGTCACGCGCGAGACCCATGGCGACGGCGTGCTCGAGGTGGTGGCCGACCTGATCGAATCCGACCTTGCGCGCACGCCGCCGAAACGCGAGCGCCGCTCGCTCTCGCTCGGCCGCGACGCACGCGGCGAGCCATTCGCGCTGCCGGCCTCCGGCGTGTCGCTCGTGGTCACGGGGCGAAACGCCACGGGCAAGGCGGAAGTCGTGGCCGCGATCGTCGCGCGCATCTGTGCGCTCGGCTACCAGTTCTGCGTGATCGACACCCGCGGCCGCTACCTCGAGCTCACGCCCGCCGTGGTTCTGGGCGGCGGCGACCATCCGCCCGAGGCGATGGAAGTGCTCACCGCGCTCGAGAAGCCGGAGATCAACACCGTGGTGGCGCTCGGGGCGCTGGCGCCGGCGGCGCGCGCCGCCTTCATCGCCGAGCTGCTGCGTGGGCTCGCCGCGTTGCAGGAGAAGACCGGGCGGCCGCACTGGATCGTGGTGGACGACGCCATCGAGGCATACGACAGCGCGGCGCGGAAGGACGGAGCGGCGCGGGCCCTTACCTGTAACATGATCCACGTCTCGGCGGATGCGGCGCGGCTCCCGGCCGCCATCCTCACCGCGGCCACCGCGGTGCTCGCCACGGGCGAGGGCGCGGGCACGGAGATGGAGGCCGCCGCGCGCGCCATGGACGTTTCGCCACCGGCCGAGGCGCTGCGCGACCCGCGTAACGGCGAGGCGCTCGCCTGGTCGCGCCGCTCGGGCACGGCGCCGACGCTCGTGGAGCTGCCCGCCATCGACCGGGCGAAGGACCGCGAAAGGTCCGACGTAGGACGCCTCCTACGGCGCGCATGACGCAATACTGAGATCATTTCTTGCTTGAATTTGCTTGAATCGGCGCGAGGCCCGGCCCTGAATCTTGCGCACGGCCGCCGGTCGAATTCCAAACCACACAACGAGCATTCCCGCAGCGTCGGGAGACCGGAGAATCCCATGGCTGGCACCAGCCACGAACTGCCCTCGCTGCTCGCGAGCCGCCACGCGCTGCCACGCGTCCTGCCGGACCGCTCCACCATGGCCCAGCTCGCGCGCCAGACCGTCGCGGTGGTGCTGGCCGGCGGGCGCGGCTCGCGGCTGGGACCGCTCACCGAGGGGCGCGCCAAGCCCGCCGTGCCGTTCGGCGGCAAGTTCCGCATCATCGACTTCGCGCTCTCCAACTGCATCAACTCGGGCATCCGGCGCATCGAGATCGCCACGCAATACCACTCCCACGGGCTCATCAACCACGTGCAGAAGGGCTGGTCGTTCCTCGACGGGCGCTTCAACGAGTTCATCGAGCTCCTGCCCGCGCAGCAGGGCGCCAACACGGACTGGTACAAGGGCACCGCGGACGCCGTCTACCAGAACATCGACGTGCTGCGCCGCCACGACCCGCGCCTGGTGCTGGTGCTCGCGGGCGACCACGTCTACAAGATGGACTACACGCGCATGCTGTACGAGCATGCCGACCGCGGCGCCCACATGACGGTGGGCTGCGTCGAGGTGCCGGTGGATGAGGCGGCGGGCCAGCTCGGCGTGATGGAAGTGGACGAGGAGTTCCGCGTGATCGGCTTCCAGGAAAAGCCGCAGTCCCCGCGCACCATCCCGGGGCGGACCGGCACCGCGCTGGGGAGCATGGGCATCTACGTCTTCGACGCGGACTTCCTCTACGACGAGCTGGTGGAAGACGCGCTCGTCGAGGAGTCGGGCCACGACTTCGGCCACGACCTCATCCCGCGCCTCATCGCGCGCGAGGCGAAAGTCTACGCGCACCGGCTGCGCGACAGCTGCGCGCAATTGACCGACAGCGAGCCCTACTGGCGCGACGTGGGCACCGTGGACGCGTTCTGGGAAGCCAACATCGAGCTCACGCGCGTCACACCGGCGTTGAACCTCTACGACCAGTCGTGGCCGATCTGGACCTTCCAGGAGCAGCTTCCGCCCGCCAAGTTCGTCTTCGACCTCGAGGGCCGGCGCGGCGCCGCCATCGACTCCATGGTCTCCGGCGGCTGCATCGTGAGCGGCTCGACGCTGCGCAATTCCCTGCTCTTCTCGAGCGTGCGCATCCACAGCTACTGCACCATCGACGAGGCCGTGCTGCTGCCCGACGTCGAGGTGGGGCGCGGCGCGATCCTGAAGCGCGTGGTCGTCGACCAGGGCACGCGCATTCCGCCGGGACTGTCGGCGGGCATCGACCCCGAGGAGGACCGCAAGCGCTTCCACGTGACGGACAAGGGAGTGACGCTGATCACCTCCGGGATGCTCGGCCAGCGCCCGCACCATCTCCACTGACGCAGCCGGAATCCCGCGCCATGGCGACGCTGACCGAGCACGACACCCGCGCGGGGATGCTCACCGAGCACGACATCTACCTCTTCCGCGAGGGCACCCACGCGAAGCTCTACCGCAAGCTGGGCTGCCACCTGGCGCCCGGCGGCGGCGCGCACTTCGCGGTGTGGGCGCCGAACGCGAAGGCGGTCTCGGTGATCGGCGACTGGAACGGCTGGCGTCCCGGCGCCGACGTGCTGAGCCCGCGCTGGGACCATTCGGGCATCTGGGAAGTCGACGTCGCGGCGGTGCAGCCGGGCCACGCCTACAAGTACGCGATCACCACCGTGCACGGCAGCCGCGAGGACCGCGCCGACCCGATGGCCTTCTTCGCCGAGGTGGCGCCGCGCAGCGCCTCGCGCGCGTGGGCACTCGACTACGCGTGGGACGACAGCGCGTGGATGGCGGAGCGCGCGAAGAAGAACGCGCTCGATGCGCCGTGCACCGTCTACGAGCTGCACCTGGGCTCGTGGCGCCGCAACGCGAACGGCGACCTGCCGACTTACCGCGACATCGCCGCGCCGCTCGCCGAGTACGTGGCATGGCTGGGCTTCACCCACGTGGAGCTGATGCCCATCACCGAGCACCCGTTCTACGGCTCGTGGGGCTACCAGACCACGGGCTACTTCGCGCCCACCTCGCGCTACGGCACGCCGCAGGACTTCATGTTCCTGGTCGACACGCTGCACCAGCGCGGGCATCGGCGTGATCCTCGACTGGGTGCCCTCGCACTTCCCCGACGACCCGCACGGGCTCGCGCGCTTCGACGGCACGCACCTCTACGAGCACGCCGACCCGCGCCTGGGCTTCCATCCCGAGTGGAAGAGCGCGATCTTCAACTACGGCCGCCACGAGGTGCGCGCATTCCTCTCCTCCAGCGCGCACTTCTGGCTCGAGAAGTACCACATCGACGGGCTGCGCGTGGACGCGGTCGCCTCGATGCTCTACCTCGACTACGGGCGCAAGCACGGCGAGTGGATCCCCAACGCGTACGGCGGCAAGGAGAACCTCGAGGCGATCGAGTTCCTGAAGCAGTTGAACGTGGGCGTGGGCCGCGACTTCCCCGACACGCGCACCATCGCCGAGGAATCCACCGCGTGGCCGCAGGTCTCGCGCCCGGTGTTCACCGGCGGCCTCGGCTTCGTCGATGAAGTGGAACATGGGCTGGATGCACGACACGCTCGACTACTTCGCGCACGACCCCATCCACCGCCGCTACCACCACGGCGAGCTCACCTTCTCGCTCTGGTACGCGTTCACCGAGAACTTCGTGCTGCCGCTCTCCCACGACGAGGTGGTGTACGGCAAGGGATCGCTGATCGACAAGATGCCGGGCGATCGCTGGCAGAAGTTCGCCAACCTGCGCCTGCTGCTGGGCTACATGTGGGCGCACCCGGGCAAGAAGCTGCTCTTCATGGGCGGCGAGTTCGGCCAGTGGCGCGAGTGGACCACGAGCGCCAGCTCGACTGGGAGCTCACCGCAAGCCCCCGACCACGCCGGCGTGCAGCACTGGATGCGGGATCTCAACCGCGCCTACCGCGAAATCCCGGCGCTGCACGAGCGTGGACTTCACGCCCGCGGGCTTCCAGTGGGTCGACATGCACGACAGCGACGACAGCGTGGTCACGTTCCTGCGCATCGCCGCCGACGGCTCGCCCGCCCTGGTGGTGTGCAACTTCACCCCCATCGTGCGCGAGGCGTACCGCGTCGGCGTGCCGCATGGGCGGGCGCTGGCGCGAGATCCTCAACAGCGACGCGCCGTTCTATGGCGGCAGCGGCCAGGGCAACCTCGGCGGCGCGGATGCGCAGGACGAAGGCTGCCACGGCCGGCCGCACTCCCTCGTGCTGCGCCTGCCGCCGCTCGCCATCGCGGTCTTCGTGCCCGAGGCGCACGGATGAACGAATTCACGCGCGCCCCGGTGCGCGAGACCTTCGCGCCCACCACCGCGATCGAGAACGTCGCCCCGCAAGTCGACGGCGGCCGCTTCGCGGTGAAGCGCACGGCGGGCGAGGAGATCGTGGTCAGCGCCGACTGCTTCGCGCACGGCCACGAGCGCGTCGCCTGCGAGGTGCGCTACCGCGGCCCCGGCGATACGCAATGGGCGCGCGTCGCGATGCAGGCGCTCGGCAACGATCGCTGGAGCGCGCGCTTCACGGTCGACCGCATCGGCGCCTGGCAGTACGGCATCGTCTGCTGGGTGGACCACCTCGCCACCTGGCGCGAGGCGTTCCTGCGCCGCGTGGAGGCCGACGACATCCGCGTCTCGGCGCTCGCCGGCGCGGAGCTCGCCGCCGAGAGTGTCGCCAATGCCGACGGTCCCGCGCGCGAGCAGCTGGTCGGCTGGGCGCGGCAACTGCGCGACGAGCAGGATCCGCAACGCCTGCGCGGGCTCGCGATGGACGACGCGCTGCTCGAGCTCGCTCAGCAGCACGCCCCGCGTGCCGGCGCCTCGCAGACCGTGAGCTTTCCGGCGTGGGTCGACCGCGAGCGCGCGCGCTGCGGGGCGTGGTACGAGGCGTTCCCGCGCTCCATGGCCGCGGTGCCCGGAACGCACGGCACCTTCGCCGACCTCGAGCGCAACCTCGAGCGCATCGCGCGGCATGGGCTTCGACGTGCTCTACCTGCCGCCCATCCACCCCATCGGCCGCACGCGCCGCAAGGGCCGCAACAACGCCACCGTCTCGGAGGCGGGCGACGTCGGCAGCCCCTGGGCGCATCGGCGCGCGCGAGGGCGGGCACACCGCCATCCACCCCGAGCTGGGCACAGCCGAGGATTTCCGGCGCCTCATCGGGGCGGCACGCGCGCGCGACATGGAGATCGCGCTCGACATCGCATTCCAGTGCGCGCCCGACCATCCGTGGGTCACGCAGCATCCCGAGTGGTTCCGGCGCCGCCCCGACGGCAGCGTGCAGTACGCGGAGAACCCGCCCAAGAAGTACGAGGACATCTACCCGATCGACTTCGAGACGCGCGACTGGAGAGCGCTCTGGCAGGCGCTGCGCGAGGTGATCGAGCACTGGATCGGCGAAGGCGTGGAGATCTTCCGCGTCGACAACCCGCACACCAAGCCCTTCGCGTTCTGGGAGTGGCTGATCGCCGCAGTGCGCCGCGAGCACCCGCGCGTGATCTTCCTCGCCGAGGCGTTCACGCGGCCGCGCGTGATGCACCGCCTCGCCAAGCTCGGCTTCTCCCAGTCGTACACCTACTTCACCTGGCGCAAGACCAAGGCCGAGCTCACCGAATACTTCACCGAGCTGGCACTTTCCACCTCGCGCGAGTACTTCCGCCCGAACTGCTGGCCCAACACGCCGGACATCCTGCCGCACCACCTGCGCGATGCGCCGCTCGAGGCCTTCGCGGTCCGCTACGTGCTCGCCGCCACGCTCGCCGCGAGCTACGGCATCTACGGGCCGGCCTACGAGCTGGTCGAGAACCGGCCGCGCGACGACGCGAGCGAGGAGTACCTCGCGAGCGAGAAGTACGAGCTGCAAGCGCTGGGACGTGGACGCGCCCGCGAGCCTGGTACCGCTCATCACGCGCGTGAACGCCATCCGCCACGAGCACCCGGCGCTGCAATCGGACTGGAGCCTCGCCTTCCACGGCACCGACAACGAGAAGCTGATGTGCTACGTCGAAGCGCGCGGGCGAGGACCGCATCCTGGTGGCCGCGAACCTCGACCCGGCCAATGTGCAGAGCGGCTGGGTCACGCTCGACCTCGCCGGGCTCGACCTCGAAGGCGCGCAGGAGATCACCGTGCACGACCTGCTCACGGGCGAGCGCTACCCCTGGCGCGGCGCGCGCAACTTCGTGATGCTCGACCCGCGCCGCGCCCCTGCCCACGTCTTCGCCGTCACCCGCGGGCACCCGTGATGGACACGCGGACCCGCGCGCGGGAGCGTGCCGTCCGCCGTGCTGCCGGACGATCCGCTGTGGTACATGGACGCCATCATCTACCAGCTGCACGTCAAGGCGTTCTTCGATTCCAACGGCGACGGCATCGGCGATTTCCAGGGCCTCACCGAGAAGCTCGACTACATCCGCGACCTGGGCGTCAACACCATCTGGGTGATGCCGTTCTACCCCTGCCCGCTGCTGGACGACGGCTACGACGTCGCCGACTACCACAACGTCCACCCGCCCTACGGCACGCGCCGCGACTTCAAGCGCTTCGTGCGCGAGGCGCACGAGCGGGGGCTGCGCGTGATCACCGAGCTCATCGTGAACCACACCTCGGACCAGCATCCCTGGTTCCAGGCGGCGCGGCGCGCGCCCCGCGGCTCGACCAAGCGCGACTACTACGTGTGGAGCGACGACCCGAACAAGTACGCCGGCACGCGCATCATCTTCACCGACACCGAGTCCTCGAACTGGGCGTGGGACCCGGTGGCGCAGCAGCACTACTGGCACCGCTTCTTCAGCCACCAGCCCGACCTCAACTTCGACAACCCGCACGTGCTGCGCGCGGTGCTGCGCACCATGCGCTTCTGGCTCGACATGGGCGTGGACGGCTTCCGGCTGGACGCGATTCCCTACCTCGTCGAGCGCGAGGGCACGCAGCAACGAGAACCTGCCCGAGACGCACGCGGTCGTGCAAGCAGATCCGCGCCGACCTCGACGCCAGCTACAGCGGCAAGCTGCTGCTCGCCGAGGCCAACATGTGGCCCGAGGACGTGCGCGAGTACTTCGGCGACGGCGACGAATGCCACATGGCGTACCACTTCCCGATGATGCCGCGGATGTACATGGCGATCGCGCAGGAGGACCGCTATCCGATCGTCGAGATCATCGCGCAGACGCCGGCGATCCCCGACAACTGCCAGTGGGCGATCTTCCTGCGCAACCACGACGAGCTCACGCTCGAGATGGTGACCGACCGCGAGCGCGACTACATGTACCACATCTTCGCCGCCGACCCGCGCATGCGCGTGAACCTGGGCATCCGCCGGCGCCTGGCGCCGCTGATGGAGAACGAGCCGGCCGAAGATCAAGCTCATGAACTTCCTGCTGCTGACCATGCCGGGCTCGCCGATCCTCTACTACGGCGACGAGATCGGCATGGGCGACAACATCTACCTCGGCGACCGCAACGGCGTGCGCACTCCGATGCAGTGGAGCCCGGACCGCAACGCCGGCTTCTCGCGCGCCGACCCGCAGCGCCTGTACCTGCCGCCGATCATGGACCCGATGTACGGCTACGAGGCGGTGAACGTCGAGGCGCAGCTGCGCGATCCCTCGTCGCTGCTGCAACTGGACGCGGCGCCTGCTCGCCACGCGCCGCCGCTACAAGGCGTTCGGCCGCGGCACCCTCTCCTTCCTCGAGCCCGGCAACCGCAAGGTGCTGGCGTACCTGCGCGAGTACGACGGCGAGGCGCATGCTGTGCGTGGCCAACCTCTCGCGCGTGCCGCAGGCCGGTCGAGCTGGACCTCGCGCGCTTCGCCGGCCGCGTGCCCGTGGAGGTGCTGGGCCAGGAGCCGTTCCCGCCGATCGGCAAGCTCCCCTACCTCTTCACGCTCGCGGGCCACGGCTACATGGCGCTCAAGCTCGCGACCGACGCGAAGCCGCCGGGCTGGCACGAGCAGCGGCTGCCGCAGCGCCGGCTGCCCATCCTGGTGTTGGCTCCCGGCTGGCAGCAGGCGCTCGAGCGCGGCAGCGGCGAGGCGCCGAAGCCCGGCGAGGTGCTCCTGCACGCTACCCACGAGAAGCTGCGCGACGAGATCCTGGTTCCCTACCTGCGCGCGCGCCGCTGGTTCGCCGCCCGCAACGAGCCGCTCGCCGACGTGCGCGTGACGATGATCGCGCCGTGGAAGACCGGCCCCGCCACGTGGAGCGTCACCTTCATGCGCGCCGACCTCGCCGACGGCAGCTGCCAGCGCTACTTCGTCCCCCTGGCGCTCGACTGGGAGACACGCTCCCACGACCCGCTCGAGAAGTACGGGGCCTCGGTCGTCGCGCGCGTGCGCCATCGCGACCGAGTGGGCGTCTTCTATGCCGCGTTCGCCGACCCCGAGTTCACGCGCGGGCTCGCACGCGCCATGGGCACCAATTCCGAGGTGGCGCTCGGGCCCGGCAAGCTGCGCTTCTCCTCGACCTCGCTCTACGCGGCCAACGCGGCGGCGATCGCGGAGGAAGACGTGCGCGTGCCCGCCGTGGACCAGAGCAACACCGCGGTCTTCTTCGGCAACAAGCTCTTCCTCAAGGGCTACCGGCGCATGCGCGAGGGCGTGAACCCCGAGCTCGAGCTGGGCCGCTTCTTGACCGAGGTGTCGCCCTTCCCGCACATCGCGCCGGTGCTGGGCGCGGTGGAGTACCTCGAGGGCGACGACGAGCCGGTGACGCTCGCGGTGCTGCAGAAGTTCGTCGCCAACCAGGGCGACCTGTGGGAGCTCACGCTCCAGCACCTGGGACGCATGCTGGTGCTGCCGCAGCCCAAGGCCGCGCAGGGCGACAGCGCCACGGATGCCGCCGAGGCCGCGGCGACGGATTTCCACCTCGGGCGCATGGCGCTCCTCGGTCGCCGCGTGGGCGAGCTGCACCGTGCGCTCGCCGCGCGCACGGGAAACCCCGCGTTCGACCCCGAGCCCATCACCGCGCGCGACATCAAGGCGTGGAAGGCTTCCATCGAGAAGGAACTGGACGCGAGCCTCAAGGCCCTGGAGGCCGCGGCTGCGACGCTCGAGGGTGCCGCGCGCGACGACGCCGAGCGCCTCGCCGGGCAGCGCAAGCGGCTGCGCGAGCGCATTCGCCACGCCGCGTTGCCCGAGGGCATGGCGAAGACGCGCTTCCACGGCGACCTGCACTTGGGCCAGGTGCTGGTGGCGCAGGACGACTTCGTGATCGTGGACTTCGAGGGCGAGCCGGCGCGGCCGGTGGCGGAGCGGCGCGCGAAGTCGAGCGTGCTGCGCGACGTGGCCGGAATGCTGCGCTCGTTCGGCTACGCGGCGCACGCGGCGCGCATCAAGTGCGAGCCGGGCGCCGCGCCCACCGCGGCCGCGCTCGCCACCGTCGCCGAATGGCAGCGCGGCGCCACGCACCATTTCCGCGAGGGTTACCTCAAGGCCACCGCGGGCCTCGAGTCGGTGCCCGCCGATGCGGCCGCGTTCCAGGCCGCCCTCGACCTCTTCCTCATCGAGAAGGCGCTCTACGAGCTGCGCTACGAGCTCGCCCAGCGGCCCGACTGGGTCGCGATACCGCTGCACGGACTCCTGGAGCTATCCGGACAATGACAAAAAACGCACCGTCGCTCACCGAGCTGTGGCAGGGCTCGCCGCATCCCCTCGGCGCCACCTGGGACGGCGAGGGCGTCAACTTCGCGCTCTACTCGCGCCACGCCGAGAAGGTGGAGCTGTGCCTCTTCGACGAGAGCGGCAAGCGCGAGACGCACCGCATCGCGCTGCGCGAGCGCACCGACTTCGTCTGGCACGGCTACCTCCCGCAGGCGCGCCCGGGCCTGCTCTACGGCTACCGCGTGCACGGGCCCTACAAGCCCGAGGAGGGCCACCGCTTCAACCCGCACAAGCTGCTGCTCGATCCCTACGCGCGCAGCATCGTGGGGGCGCTGCGCTGGAGCGACGCGCTCTTCGGCTACACCATCGGAGCCAAGAAGGAGGACCTGTCGTTCGACCGGCGCGAGGACACCGCCGGCACGCCCAAGGGCCAGGTGATCGACAACGCGTTCAGCTGGGGCGAGGACCGCCACCCGCACATCCCCGCCAACGAGCGCATGGTCTACGAGATGCACGTCGGCGGCTATACCCACCGCCATCCGGACGTCCAGGACGCCCTGCGCGGCAAGTTCGCGGGACTCACCACGCGCCAGGTGATCGATCATCTGAAATCGCTCGGCGTCACCACCATCGAGCTCTTGCCGGTGCAGGCGTTCCTCGACGACCGCCCGCTGGTCGCAGCGGGACCTCGTCAACTACTGGGGCTACAACACGCTCGGCTACTTCGCGCCCGAGCCGCGCTACGGCGTCGACCAACCCGGTGAACGAGTTCAAGGCGATGGTGAAGACGCTGCACTCGGCCGGCCTCGAGGTGATCCTCGACGTGGTCTACAACCACACCGGCGAGGGCAACGAGCGCGGCCCGACGCTCTCCTGGCGCGGCATCGACAACCACGCCTACTACCGGCTGGGCGAGGACAAGCGCTACTGCGCCGACTTCACCGGCTGCGGCAACTCGCTCGACCTGCGCAACCCGCGCGTGCTGCAGCTCGTGCTCGATTCGCTGCGCTACTGGGTGAGCGAGATGCACGTCGACGGCTTCCGCTTCGACCTCGCGACCACGCTCGCGCGGGACAGCCCCGCCTTCGACCAGCTCTCCAACTTCTTCGCCGTGCTGCGCCAGGACCCGGTGCTCTCGCCGCGCCTGCTGATCGCCGAGCCGTGGGACCTGGGCGACGGCGGCTACCAGGTCGGCAACTTCCCCGCCGGCTGGGGCGAATGGAACGACCAGTACCGCGACACGATGCGCGCGCTACTGGAAGGGCGACGACGGCCTCATCGGCAACTTCGCGCGCCGCCTCACCGGATCCTCGGACCTCTACTCGGCGAACGACCGCGGCCCGATCGCGAGCGTGAACTTCATCACCGCCCACGACGGCTTCACGCTGAACGACCTGGTGTCGTACAACGAGAAGCACAACGAGGCCAACGGCGAGGAGAACCGCGACGGCAACGACAACAACATCTCGTGGAACGGCGGCGCCGAGGGCCCGACCGACGACGCGGCGATCGTGAAGCTGCGCGAGCAGCAGAAGCGCAACATGCTGGCCACCCTGTTCCTGTCCCAGGGCGTGCCGATGCTGCTCGCCGGCGACGAGGTGAGCCGCACGCAGCAGGGCAACAACAACTCGTACTGCCAGGACAACGAGATCAACTGGCTCGACTGGAACTGGGACGACGCCCGCTGGCGCCTGCTCAACTTCACCAAGCGCATGATCGCGCTGCGGCGCGAGCACCCGATCCTCAGGCGCCGCGACTTCTTCAAGGGCGTGGCGGTGGGCGACCAGGGGCGCAAGGACGTCGGCGTGGCTGATGCCCGACGGCCACGAGATGACACCCGAGGAGTGGGACAAGGATTTCGCGCGCTGCCTCGGCATGTGGCTGAACGGCGAGCGGCTGCCGGAGACCGACGAGCGCGGCCGCGCCGCTGCAGGACGCGAGCTTCCTCGTGCTCTTCAACGCGCACCACGACGTGATCGAGTTCAAGCTCCCCGAGGCTGACAGCGGCTGGCGCGGTGAGGTCGACACCTCCACCGACACGGGCGAGGTTCCTCCCGAGCACGCGTCGCCGCAGGGCACCTATCCGCTGCAAGGGCGCTCGCTGGTCCTGCTGCGCCAGGACAACCCGGGGTCGGCGTGAGGCGTGCCCATGCAATGCCGTTCGGCGCCGAGCTCGCCGAGGCACGAGCGCGTTTCCGGCTCTGGGCGCCCGCGATCGAGGAGGTGAGCCTGCTGCTGGGCGAGAAGCGCGAGCGGCGCGACGTCGCGATGCGCGCGCTCGCCGGCGGCTGGCACGAGGCGGCGATCGACGACGTGGCGGCAGGCACGCCCTACGCGTTCCGCATCGACACCGGCGGCCGCGGTGCCCGATCCCGCGTCGCGCTTCCAGCCCTGGGACGTGAACGGCCCGAGCGCGGTGGTCGATCCGTGCGCCTTCGAATGGAGCGACGACGCGTGGCGCGGGCGTCCGTGGCGGGAAGCGGTCATCTACGAGATGCACGTCGGCGCCTTCACCCCCGAGGGCACGTACGCGGCGGCGCAGCCGCGCCTCGCGGACCTGGCCAAGCTCGGCGTCACCGCGATCGAGCTGATGCCGCTCGCCGACTTCGCGGGCCGGCGCAACTGGGGCTACGACGGCGTGCTGCCGTTCGCCCCCGACGCGGCGTACGGCACGCCCGAGGACCTCAAGCGCTTCGTCGCGGCCGCGCACGGGCACGGGCTCATGGTGCTGCTCGACGTGGTCTACAACCACTTCGGCCCCGAGGGCAACTACCTCGCGCGCTACGCCCCGCAGTTCTTCAACCCCGCGCACCAGACGCCGTGGGGCGCGGCGATCAACTTCGACGGCGAGCAGTCGGCGCATCGTGCGCGAGTTCTTCGTGCACAACGCGCTCTACTGGATCGAGGAATTCCACCTCGACGGCCTGCGCATGGACGCGATCCACGCCATCGCCGACGATTCGCCCACCCACGTCGTGACCGAGATCGCGCGCGCGGTGCGCCGACGGGCCGGGGCGCGAGCGCTCCGTGCACATCGTGCTCGAGAACGACCGCAACGAGGCGCGGCTGCTCGAACGGGACCAGCGGCGCGCCACCGCGCAGTGGAACGACGACTGGCACCACGCCGCGCACGTGATCGCCACCCGGCGAGACCGACGGCTACTACGCCGACTATGCGGCGCGGCCCGTGACGCACCTCGCCCGCGCGCTCGCCGAAGGCTTCGCCTGGCAGGGCGAGCCGTCGCCGCACCGCAAGGGCGAAGTGCGCGGCGAGCCGTCGGCGGACCTTCCGCCGGCCGCCTTCGTGCCGTTCCTGCAGAACCACGACCAGGTCGGCAACCGCGCGCTGGGCGAGCGCATCGCGAGCCTCGCCGATCCCGCGGCGTTGCGCCTCGTCACCGCCACGTTGCTGCTGTCGCCCTCGGTGCCGCTGCTCTTCATGGGCGAGGAGTTCGCCGCGAGCACGCCGTTCCTCTATTTCTGCGACTTCGCGGGCGAGCTCGCCGACGCGGTGCGCGAGGGGCGCCGGCGCGAGTTCTCCGCCTTCGCGCGCTTCCGCGACCCGGCCGCGCGCGAGCGCATCCCGGATCCCGGCGCGGAGGAGACCTTCGCCGCCTCGAAGCTCAAGTGGGAGGAGCGTGAGCGCGGTGTGCACGCCGAGTACCTCGCGTTCTACGCCCGAGCTCCTCGCGGCGCGCGCGCGGCACGTGGTCCCCCATCTCGAGGGCGAGCGCTTCGCCGCGCGCTTCCAGGTCATCGGCGCGGGCGGCCTCGCGGTCGACTGGACGCTGGGAGACGGCGCGCGCCTGCACCTGCGCGCGAACTTCTCCGGGCAGCCGTGCGCGGGAATGACCGCGGCGCCGGGCGCCCTCGTGCACGCGGAAGGCGCGGAGCGCGACGCGGGCCGTGCCCCGTGGAGCGGCACCTGGAGCCTCGAGACGGCGTGATGGAATCGTCCCTCGCGCGGCTGGCGGGCCTGTACGGCATCGAGCCCGGCTATCACGACATCTGGGGCGAATGGCGCGCCACGCCCGAGGGCACGCAGCGCCGGCTGCTCGCAGCACTCGGGGTCGAGGTCGACGACGAAGCGTCCGTCGCGGCGGCGCTCGCGGCGGCCGAGCGCGCGCGCTGGGAGCGCGTGGTGCCCGCGATCACAGTGCTGCGCCGCGCGGGCCTCGACCGCGGCATGCGCGTGCAGCTTCCCGAGAGCGCCTTCGCGCGCGCCCTCTCGTGGCGCATCGCCGAGGAAAGCGGCGAGGTGCGCGAGGAGCGCTTCGACGCGCTGGCGCTCGTGCGCATCGAGGACCACGCGTCGGGCGATTTCCGCGCCACCGCGTTCCGCCTGCCGCTGCCCGCCGACCTTCCCGACGGCTATCACCGCATCGCGATCGTCGCGGGGCCGACGGTGCTGGGCGAGGGCCAGCTCGCGGTGGCGCCGCCGCGCTGCTACCTGCCGCCCGCCATTGCCGACGGCGCACGCGTGTGGGGCACCACCGTGCAGCTCTACGGCGTGCGCTCGTCGCGCAACGCCGGCATCGGCGACTTCACCGACCTGCGCCATTGCGCCGAGGTGTGGGGCGAGCGGGGCGCGGCCATCGTCGGCACCAACCCGCTGCACGCGCTGTCGCTGCGCGATCCCGGCCACGCGAGCCCGTACAGCCCGTCGTCGCGGCTGTTCCTGAACCCGATCTACCTCGACGTCGAGGCGATCGACGATTTCGCCGAGATCGCCGCGTCCGACCCGGGGTTCACCACGCGCTGGCGCGCCCAATGCGAGCGCCTGCGCGCGCCCGACAGCGTCGACTACGCCGCGGTCGCCGCCGCCAAGCGCACGATCCTCGAGACGCTCTACGCGCATTTCTGCCGCCGCCACCTCGAGGCGGGCAGCACGCGAGCCCGCCTCTATGCGCAGTTCCGCGCCGCGCGCGGCCACGCGCTGCGCCACCACGCGCTGCACGAGGCGCTCTCCGAGCTGCACGGCGCGCCGTGGCGCCAGTGGCCCGAGGAACACCGCGATCCTTCGAGCGACGCGGTGCGCCGCCATGCGCGCGAGAACGCACTCGCGGTGGGGCTGCACGAATACCTGCAATGGCAGGCCGACCTGCAGCTCGCCCGCGCTCAGGAGCGCTGCGGCGACCTCGGCATGGCGGTCGGGCCTCTACGCCGACCTCGCGATCTCCATCGGCCCCGACGGCTCCGAGGCGTGGGCCAACCAGCACCTCTACGCGCTCGGCGCCTCCGTGGGCGCGCCGCCCGACGCGTTCAACTCGCGCGGCCAGGACTGGGGCCTGCCGCCGCTACGATCCGTGGCGTCTGCGCGAGGCCGCCTACGCGCCGCTCGTCGCGACGCTGCGCTCCAACATGCTGCGCGCGGGAGCGCTGCGCATCGACCACGTGATGGGGCTCGCGCGCCTGTGGTGGGTTCCGGCCGGGTGCGAGGCGAGCGAGGGCGCGTACGTGCGCTACCCGCTCGCCGACCTGCTCGGCATCGTGGCGCTCGAGAGCCACCGCGAGCGCTGCCTCGTGATCGGCGAGGACCTGGGCACCGTCGCCGAGGAGCTGCGCCGCGAGCTCGAGGCGCACGAGATCCTCTCCTACCGCCTGCTGCTCTTCGAGCGCGACGGCGTCGCATTCAAGCCGCCTTCGGCCTATCCGCGGCGCGCGCTGGTGGCGTGGTCCACGCACGACCTGCCGACGTTCGCCGGCTGGTGGAACGGCGCCGACCTCGCCACGCGCAATGCCCTGGGGCTGCTCGACGCGGGCCAGCTCGAGCGCGCGCGGGCCGAGCGATCGGGCGAGCGCGCGGCGCTGGTGGACGCCCTGCGCGCCGAGGGACTGGTCCCCGGGTCCACCGATCCCGCGGCACCGCTCACCGAGGAGCTCGCGGTCGCGGTGCAGGCGCACGCCGCGCGCTCGCCCGCGGCGGTGATGGTGGTGCAGATGGAGGACGTGCTGGGCGTGGCGGAGCAGGCCAACCTGCCGGGCACCGTCGACCAGCATCCCAACTGGCGCCGCAAGCTTCCCCTCGAGGTGGACGCATGGCCGCGCGATGCGCGCCTGCGCCGCATGACGCGCGCGCTCGCGGCCATCCGCGGCAAGACGCGCGCCCGGCGCGAGCGCACGGCGGGCCTCGAGAAGGCGCGCATCCCGCTCGCCACCTACCGCCTGCAGCTGCACGGCAAGTTCACCTTCCGCGACGCGACCGCGCTCGTGCCCTACCTCGCGCGCCTCGGCGTGAGCCACGTCTACTGCTCGCCTTTCCTGCGCGCGCGCCCCGGCAGCACGCACGGCTACGACATCGTCGACCACGAGACGCTCAACCCCGAGATCGGCACGCAGGCCGAGCTCGCCGACTTCGTGGCGCAGCTGCGCGAGCACGGCATGGCGATCGTGATGGACATCGTGCCCAACCACATGGGCGTGCTCGCCGCCGACAACGCATGGTGGCAGGACGTGCTGGAGAACGGCCCCGCCTCCACGCTCGCGGACTTCTTCGACATCGACTGGCGCCCGCCCGCGGAGCACCTCGCCAACCGCGTGCTGCTGCCGATCCTGGGCGACCACTACGGCGTGGAGCTCGCCGCCGGCCGCCTGGTGCTGGGCTTCGACTCCGGCACCGGCGCCTTCGCCGTGCACTACCACGAGCACCGCCTGCCCCTCGACCCGCGCGAGTACCCGCGCATCCTCGCGCTCGCGCTGCGCGAGCTGCAGGCCGCGGCTTGCCCCGGCTCGCCTCAGGGCGGGCGGCGAGCACGAGCACCAGGCGCAGGCGCTCGCCTCGATCACCGGAGCGCTCGCGAAGCTGCCGCGCCGCGACGAGCGCCGCCGCGGCCAGATCGACGAGCGCAACCTGCAGAAGGAGATCCTCAAGGGGCGGCTCGCCTCGCTCGCCCGCTCGAGCACTGGCGTGGCGGGCGCCATCGCGGCCGCGATCGAGGGTCTCAACGGCCGCGCCGACGATCCCGCGAGCTTCGACGCGCTGCACGAGCTGCTCGAGGCGCAGGCGTTCCGCGTGGCCTACTGGCGCGTGGCCGCCGACGAGATCAACTACCGGCGCTTCTTCGACATCAACGACCTCGCGGCGCTGCGCCAGGAGCACGGCGCGGTGTTCGCCGCCACGCACCAGCTGATCCTGAAGCTCGTGAACGACGGCACGGTGGAGGCGCTGCGCGTGGACCATCCCGACGGGCTCTTCGATCCCAAGGCGTACTTCGCGCGGCTCTTCGAGAGCTGCAAGCGCGCGCCCTACCTGGTGATCGAGAAGATCGTGGCGCCCTTCGAGAACATGCGCGAGAGCTGGGCGGTGCACGGCACCACCGGTTACCGCTTCGCGAACGTGGTGAACGGCCTCTTCGTCGATTCCGCGGGCGAGACGCGCCTCACGCGCACCTACCACCAGTTCATCGGCGACGAGACGCCATACCACGAGGTGGCGCGGCGCGCGCGCCGCCTCGTGCTGCGCACCGCGCTTGCGAGCGAGCTCACCGTGCTCACCAGCCGCCTCGCGCGCATCGCCCGCGCCGACCGCAACACGCGCGACTTCACCTTCAACACGCTGCGCGAGGGCCTGGCCGAGGTGCTCGCGCAGTTCCCGGTCTACCGCACCTACATCGACGACCAGGTGCACCCCGACGACCGGCGCTACATCGACTGGGCGTGTGCGCGTGCGCGCGCCGAGAGCCGAGCGCCCGACGCGGACGTCTTCGAATTCATCCGCGAGGCGCTCACCTGCGAGCTGCCGACGCGCTCGCCGGCGCTCGCCGCGGCGGTGCGCCACTTCGCGCGCAAGTTCCAGCAGCTCTCGGCGCCGGTCATGGCCAAGGGCGTCGAGGACACCGCGTTCTACCTCTACAACCGCCTCGTGTCGCTGAACGACGTGGGCGGAGATCCCACCGAGTTCGGCTTCCCGCCCGCCAAGTTCCACCGCGCGAGCGCGCACCGCGCCAAGCACTGGCCGCACACCATGCTCGCCACCTCGACCCACGACAACAAGAGGAGCGAGGACGTGCGCTGCCGCATCGACACGCTCTCCGAGCTGGGGGCGGGCTGGCGGCTGCACCTCAGGCGCTGGCACCGCATGAACGCCGGGCGCAAGCAGGCGATCGAGGATGCGCCAGCGCCCTCGCGCAACGACGAATACCTGCTCTACCAGGTGATGCTGGGAAGCTTTCCCCTGGGGCCGCTCGACGAGGAAGCGCTCGCCGCATACCGCGCGCGCATCGTCGCGTACATGCAGAAAGCCTGCCGCGAGGCGAAGGCGCGCACCAGCTGGGCGCGCGTGAACGAGCCCTACGAGGCGGCGACCGCGGCGTTCGTCGAGGCGCTGCTCGACCCGCGGCCCGGCAACGCGTTCCTGGAGGACTTCCGCGCGGCGGCGGAGCCCATCGCGTGGGCTGGCCATCTCAACAGCCTGTCCATGGTCGCGGTGAAGTACACCTCTCCGGGCGTGCCCGACTGCTACCAGGGCAACGAGCTGATCGACCTGTCGCTGGTGGATCCCGACAACCGGCGCCCGGTCGACTATGCGCTGCGCCTGCGCCTGCTGGACGAGCTCGCCGCGCTGCCCGAGCGGCCCGACGATGCGATGCTCCGCGAGGCCTTCGGCGACGCGCGCGTGGGCCGCGGCAAGCTCTACGTCACCTGGCGGCTGCTGCAGCTGCGCCGAGCGCGCGAGGAGCTCTTCAGGACCGGCGCCTACGCGGCCCTGCGCGTGGTGGGCGAGAAGGCGCGCCACGTCGTCGCCTTCGCGCGGCGCCACGGCCGCGAAGCCTCGATCACCGTCGTCCCGCGCCTCGTCGCGACACTGGGCGCCGGGGTGGGGACGCTGCCGTGCGGCGCCGGGATATGGGGCGACACGCGCGTGGAGCTGCCCTTCCTCGCGCCGGAGGCAACCCTGCGCGACACGATCACGGGGCGCGAGCGGCGGCTCGCGAGCGGCGCACTGGCGCTCTCCGAGATCCTCGAGGCTGCTCCGGTGGCCGTGCTCCTGGCCTAGCCGCCGCGCAGGCGCACGAGCTCCTCGTCCATGCGCGCGTGGGCCCAGAGCCAGTCGTCCTCGAGGCGCGCGATGCGCTCGGCGAGCGCCGCGCGGCGCTTGAGCGCTTCCTGCAGCCGCTCGCGCTGCGCGCTCTCGTAGGCCTCGGCCCCGGCGAGCCACGCCTCGGTGTCCGTCGCTTCGCGTCCCAGGACGGCCAGCTCCGCGTCGATCGCGGCGAGGCGCTCCTCGAACGGCTTGCGCGTCTTCGACTCCTGCTGGCGGCGCTCGGCCTCGGCGCGCCGTTCCTCGCGCCGGGTGGGCATGGCGCCCGGGGACGCCTCGCCGCCGCGCGTGCCGCGCGCGTGGTACTGGCGCGCCCACTCCCGATAGTCGTCGAGGTCGCCGTCGAAGGGCTCGACGCGGCCGTCGGCCACCAGCAGCCATTGGTCGGTCGCCGCGGAGAGCAGGTGGCGGTCGTGCGCGACGACCACCAGCGCGCCCTCGAAGTCCACCAGCGCCTCGGCGAGCGCCTCGCGCATGTCGATGTCGAGATGGTTCGTGGGCTCGTCCAGCAGCAGCAGGTTGGGCCGCTGCCACACGATGAGGGCGAGCGCGAGGCGCGCCTTCTCGCCGCCCGACAGGCTCGCCGCCGGCTGCATCACCTGGTCGCCGCGGAAGTCGAAGCCGCCGAGGAAATCGCGCAGCACCTGCTCGCGCTCGCCGGGCGCGAGGCGGCCCAGGTGCGCGAGCGCGCTGTCGTGCGCGCGCAGCTGGTCCACCTGGTGCTGCGCGAAGTAGCCGATGCGAAGCTGCTGCGCGCGGTGCAGGCGCCCGGCGATGAGCGGCAGCTCGCCCGCGATCGACTTGAGCAGCGTGGACTTGCCCGCGCCGTTGGGGCCGAGGAGCCCGATCGCATCGCCCGGCAGCACGCTCCATTCGACCCCGGAGAGCACCGCGTTCCCGCCGTAGCCCGACGCTTGCGTCCTCGAGCCGGAAGAGCTGGCGCGGCTCCTCGGCCGGCGTGCGGAAGCGGAAGCCGAACGGCGAGTCGACGTGGGCGGCGGCGATGCGCTCGAGCTTCTCCAGCGCCTTGATGCGGCTCTGCGCCTGGCGCGCCTTGGTGGCCTTGGCGCGGAAGCGCGTGATGAACGCCTCGAGGTGCGCGACGGCGCGGCGCTGCTTGTCGAACGCCGCCTGCTGCTGGGCGAGGCGCGCGGCGCGCTGCACCTCGAAGGCGCTGTAGTTGCCCGCGTACGCCTCGAGCTGAGCGCGCGTCGACGTGGACGATGGCGCCCGCCACCGCGTCGAGGAACTCGCGATCGTGGGTGACCAGGACCACCGCGCCCGGGAATGCGCGCAGCCAGTCCTCGAGCCACAGCACCGCGTCGAGGTCGAGGTGGTTGGTGGGCTCGTCCAGCAGCAGCAGGTCGGAGCGGCACATGAGCGCCTGCGCGAGGTTGAGGCGCATGCGCCAGCCGCCCGAGAAGGTCGCGACCGGGCGCGCCTGCTCGGCTTCGCCGAAGCCGAGGCCCGCGAGCATGGCCTGGGCGCGCGAGCGCGCCTGGTAGCCGCCGATCTCGCCGTAGCGCGCGTGCAGCTCCGCCAGCGCCTCGCCCGCGGCGTGCGCCGCCTCGGCCGCGGCGATCGCCGCCTCGAGCGCGCGCAGCTCGCGGTCGCCGTCGATCGCGAACTCGAGCGCCGGCGAGCTCGAGCGCGGGCGTCTCCTGGGCGACGTGCGCGAGCACCCAGCGCGGCGGCAGGGCGACATCGCCCGCGTCGGCATGCAGCTCGCCGCGCACCAGCGCGAGCAGGCTCGACTTGCCGCTGCCGTTGGCGCCGACCAGGCCCACCTTCTGGCCCGGGTGGACGTTCATCGAGGCGCCCTCGAACAGCACGCGCGCGCCGCGGCGCAGGGTGACGTCGCTGATCCTCAGCACGGGATCCGTTACGCTCCGCTGGAATAAAGCGGATAACAAGATGGACATGCAGAGGTCAAGAGGGGACCAATTGCGGGAAAATAGGCCGTATCGTAACCTCCGAATGACACCGATGAACGCGGCCGCCGCCCCCCTCCCCGGCTCCGATCGCGCGGGCTTCCGCCGCGAGTTCGTCGAATTCGCCATCCGCGCGGGGGTGCTGCGCTTCGGCGAGTTCAAGACCAAGGCCGGGCGCCTCTCCCCGTACTTCTTCAACGCGGGCCTGTTCTGCGACGGCGCGCGGCTGGGCGAGCTCGGCCGCTATTACGCCCAGGCGGCGCTCGCCTCGGGCATCGCCTTCGACGTGCTGTTCGGCCCCGCGTACAAGGGCATCACCCTCGCCGTCGGCCACGGCGGTGGCGCTGGCCGCGCTCGGTCACAATGTGCCGTTCTGCTTCAACCGCAAGGAAGCCAAGGACCACGGCGAGGGCGGCAGCATCGTGGGCGCCCCGCTCGCAGGGCCGGGCGCTCGTGGTGGACGACGTGATCACGGACGGGGCGGCCAAGCGCGAGGCGATCGCGATCATCCGCGCCGCCGGGGCCGTGCCGGCTGGCGTGCTAATTGCTCTTGATCGTCAGGAGCGCGGGCAGGGCGAGCTTTCGGCCACCCAGGAGGTCACCCGGGACCTCGGCGTGCCCGTGGCCGCCATCGCCACTCTCGAGGACATCCTCGCGACGCTGCGCAGCCTGCCGGGCGAGCGCGCGAACGTGGAGCGGATCGAGGACTACCGCGCGCAGTACGGCATCGCGCGGTAGGGGCGAGGCGCACAGCGGAGACGACGAAAATGAAAAGAATCCTGGGGCTGTTGCTGGCGCTCTACGTGCCGGCGGCCTCGGCGGTGTACAAGTGCACGGACGAGAAGGGCCTCACGCTCTTCGGCGACACGCCGCCCGCGGGATGCGGCAACGTCCCGATCTACGAGATCGGGCCCGGCGGGCGCGTGCTGCGCAAGATCGATCCCACGCCCACGCCCGAGCAGGTGAAGGAGCGCGCCGCCGAGGAGGCGCGCGCGAAGCAGGCCGCGATCGCCGCCGCCGAGCAGAAGCGCAAGGACATGGCGCTGCTCAACAGCTACAGCAACGCGGAGGAGTTCGACGTCGCGCGCGACCGCAACATCGAGCCGGTGACCGGGCGCATCGCGAGCGCCCAGGAGCGCATCGAAGGAGCTCGACACGCGCGAGGCGGAGATCACCGAGCAGATCGCCTCCATGAAGGAAACGGGAAGGCCAAGAAGGGCGACGAGGAATTCGAGCCCCCGGCCTGGCTCGCGGCGAACCTCGACCGCGTGCACAAGGAGCGCGCCAACCTCGTCACCGGCATCGCGCGCTACCGCAAGCAGATCGAGGAGCTGCGCGCGAAGTACGAAGGCGACAAGCAGCGCTGGATCACGCTCAAGGCCTCCAAGGGCACGCTCGAGGCCCAGGACGGCGCGGCGGCGGACCCGGCCAAGAAGGCCTCGAAGGGCTACTAGCCCGCGTCGAGCCTGCGGCGCAGGATCGCCCCCGCCTGCGCCGGATTGGCCTGGCCGCCGGTGGCCTTCATCACCTGTCCCACCAGCGCGTTGAACGCCTTCTGCCTGCCCGCGCGGTAGTCGGCGACCAGCTTGCGCCTGGCCGGCGAGCACTGCATCGACCGCCGCCTCGAGGGCGACAGCATCGGAGATCTGGCGCAGCCCGCGTCGCTCGATGATCGCGTCGGCATCGCCTTCCCCGGCCGCCATCGCGTGCAGCACCGCCTTGCCCGCCTTGGCGGAGACCGTGCCGTCGGCTACGAGGGCGAGCAGGCGCGCGAGCGCCGCGGGCGGCGAGCGGGGCGCGTGCGAAATCGGCTTCGCGCTCGTTCACCAGCGCCGTCATCTCCCCGTTCACCCAGTGGGCCGCGAGCTTCGCCGGGACCCCGGGCGCGGCGGCGAGCACCTGCGCGAAGAAATCGGCCTTCTCCCGGCTCTCGGTGAGCAGCGCTGCGTCGTAGGGGGAAAGGCCGTGCTCGCGCTCGTAGCGTTCGCGCAGGGCCCCTGGCAGCTCGGGCAGCGCGCAGCGCACCTCCTCGATCCAGCGCGCGGAGATCGCGAGCGGCAGCAGGTCGGGATCGGGGAAGTAGCGGTAGTCATGGGCGTCTTCCTTGGAGCGCATCGGGCGCGTCTCGCCGCGCTCGGGATCGAAGAGCCGCGTCTCCTGCACCACCGCGCCGCCGTCCTCGATCAGCTCGACCTGGCGGCGCGCCTCGAACTCGATCGCCTTCTCCATGAAGCGGAACGAGTTGAGGTTCTTGATCTCGCAGCGCGTGCCGAGCGGCTCGCCGGCGCGGCGCACCGAGACGTTGGCGTCGCAGCGGAACGATCCCTCCTGCATGTTGCCGTCGCAGATGCCGATCCAGCGCACCAGCGCGTGCAGGGCGCGGGCATAGGCGACAGCCTCCGCCGCCGAGCGCATGTCGGGCTCGGAGACGATCTCGAGCAGCGGCGTGCCGGCGCGGTTGAGGTCGATGCCGGTGAGCCCGTGCAACTCCTCGTGCAGCGACTTGCCCGCATCCTCCTCGAGGTGCGCGCGGGTGAGGCGCACGCGCATCTCGCGCTCGCCCGCGACGAACGCGAGCGACCCGCCGGCGACCACCGGCTGCTCGTACTGGCTGATCTGGTAGCCCTTCGGAAGGTCGGGGTAGAAGTAGTTCTTGCGCGCGAAGACGCTGGCGGGCGCGATGGTGCCGCCCACCGCGAGGCCGAAGCGGATCGCGCGCTCCACCGCGCCGCGGTTCAGTACCGGCAGCGTCCCGGGCAGCGCGAGGTCCACCGCCGAGGCCTGCGTGTTGGGCGGCGCGCCGAAGGCCGTGGACGCGCCCGAAAAGATCTTCGACGCGGTGGTGAGCTGCGCGTGGGTCTCCAGGCCGATGACGATTTCCCAGGTCATTGCGACGACGCATCACTTCACTACAGACGGAAACACAGATGAACACAGAGGGTCACAGAGAGCGCAGAGAAAGGCGAAAGCATGGCGAGGCCATTCGTAGGCATGCTCGCAACCCCGACATGTACGACCAGCATCCATTTTTCGCGCTGTTCACTCTGTGTCCATCTGTGGCTCTCTGTGTCCTCTGTGGTTTCCGGCTTTAGTCAAACCCCGGAGGGATCCGGGTGTGCCAGTCCGTCGCCTGCTGGAAGGCATGCGCGGCGGAGAGCATGCGCGCCTCGTCCCAGTAGTTGCCCACGATCTGCAGCCCCACCGGCCGCCCGTTCGCGGCGAAGCCGCACGGGATGGACATGCCGGGCAGGCCCGCGAGGTTGATGGGGATGGTGTAGAGGTCGTCGAGGTACATCTGCACCGGGTCGTCCTTCTTCGCGCCCAGGTCGAAGGCGACCGAAGGCGCTGCCGGTCCCATGATGAGGTCGCACTGCGCGAAGGCCTCGGTGAAGTCGCGCGCGATGAGGCGGCGGATGCGCTGCGCCTGGAGGTAGTACGCGTCGTAGTAGCCGTGGGAGAGCACGTAGGTGCCGATCATCACGCGGCGCTTCACCTCGGCGCCGAAGCCCTCGGCGCGCGTCTTCGCGTACATGTCCTGCAGGTCGGCGTAGTCCTTCGCGCGGTGCCCGTAGCGCACGCCGTCGTAGCGCGAGAGGTTGGACGAGGCCTCGGCGGGCGCGATCACGTAGTACGCCGGCACGGCGAGGTCCTGGTTGGGCAGGTCCACCTCGACCACTTCGGCGCCCAGCTCCTCGAGGCGCTCGATGGCCGCCTCGATGGGCCGCGCGACCTCGCTGTCGAGGTCCTTCGAGAACCACTGCGCGCGGCTTGCCGATCCTGAGTCCCTGCACGCCGCGCCCGAGCGCGCCGATGTAGTCGTCCTGCGCGCGCTCGGCGCTGGTGGAATCGCGCGGATCGTGGCCGCCCATCACGCCCAGCATCAGCGCGAGGTCCTCGGCGGTGGTCGCGAGCGCCCCGCCCTGGTCGAGCGACGAGGCGAAGGCGACCATGCCGTAGCGCGAGACGCGCCCGTAGGTCGGGCGCAGGCCGCACACGCCCGTGAACGACGCGGGCTGGCGGATCGAGCCGCCGGTGTCGGTGCCGGTGGCGGCGGGCGCGAGCCCGGCGGCCACCGCCGCGGCCGAGCCGCCCGAGCTGCCGCCGGGAACCGCGCCCTCGTCCCAGGGGTTGCGCACCGGGCCGAAGTGCGAGGTCTCGTTCGACGAGCCCATGGCGAACTCGTCCATGTTGGTCTTGCCGAGCAGCACCGCGCCCGCGGCGCGGAAGCGCTCGATCACGTGCGCGTCGTAGGGGGCGATGAAGTCGGCGAGCATGCGCGAGCCGCACGTGGTGCGCCAGCCCGCGGCGCAGAAGAGGTCCTTGTGCGCGACCGGGATCCCGGTGAGCGGATGGGCGTTGCCGGCCGCGCGCCGCGCGTCGGCCGCGCGCGCCTCGGCGAGGCTCTTGTCGGGGTCGACGGTGATGAAGGCGTTGAGGCGCGCGTTGTGGCGCTCGATCCGCGCGAGGCACGCGCGCGTGAGCTCCACGCTGGAAAGCCGCTTCGCGGCGAGCTCGCGCGCGAGCTCGGCCAGGGTCGCTCGCGCCATCGCGGCTCCTACTCGATCACTTTCGGGACGAGGTACAGGCCGTCCTCGACCTGCGGCGCCGCCGCCTGGTAGTCCGCGCGGCGGTCGGCCTCGGTGACGCGGTCCTCGCGCAGGGGCTGGCTCATCTCCCCCGGATGGGCCATGGGCTCCACGCCGCGGGTATCCACGCGGCTCATGCGCTCGACCATGGCGAGGATGCCGTTCAGCTCGCGCTCGAGGTGTGCGGCCTCGTCCGGCGCGACCTCGATCCGCGCGAGCCGCGCGATCTTCAGCACCTGGTCTCGGGAAAGCATCAGAAAGTGGTCCTAAGGCTCTAATTCCGCGCAAATTCGAAGCGATTCCGGGCTATTATAGATGCCACCTCGCCGGCCCGGTGCGCGGAGCCGCGAAACTCTTTACGGATCAAGATGTTCTCTTTTGTTTCCAAGTACTTTTCCACCGACCTGGCGATCGACCTCGGCACCGCCAACACGCTGATCTACGTGCGCGGCAAGGGCATCGTGCTGGACGAGCCCTCGGTGGTCGCGATCCGCCAGGAAGGCGGCCCGAACGGCAAGAAGACCATCCAGGCGGTCGGCCTCGCGGCCAAGCAGATGCTGGGAAGGACGCCGGGCAACATCACGGCGATCCGTCCGATGAAGGACGGCGTGATCGCGGACTTCACGATCACCGAGCAGATGCTCAAGTACTTCATCAAGAAGATCCACGACAACCAGTGGTTCCGCCCGAGCCCGCGCATCGTGATCTGCGTGCCGTACGGATCGACGCAGGTGGAGCGGCGCGCGATCCGCGAGAGCGCGGTGGGCGCGGGCGCCTCGCAGGTGTTCCTGATCGAGGAGCCCATGGCCGCGGCCATCGGCGCGGACCTTCCGATCGCGGACGCCACCGGCTCGATGGTCGTGGACATCGGCGGCGGCACCACGGAGGTGGGCGTCATCTCCCTCGGCGGCATCGTCTACTCCGCGAGCGTGCGCGTGGGCGGCGACAAGTTCGACGAGGCGATCATCAACTACATCCGCCGCAACTACGGCATGCTGATCGGTGAATCCACCGCCGAGCAGATCAAGAAGCAGATCGGCAGCGCCTTCCCCGGCAGCGAGGTGCGCGAGATGGAAGTGAAGGGCCGCAACCTCGCCGAGGGCATCCCGCGCTCGTTCACGATCTCGTCCAACGAGATCCTCGAGGCGCTCACCGAGCCGCTCAACTCCATCGTCTCGGCCGTGAAGAGCGCGCTCGAGCAGACGCCGCCCGAGCTGGGCGCCGACATCGCCGAGAAGGGCATGGTGCTCACCGGCGGCGGAGCGCTGCTGCGCGAGCTCGACCGCCTGCTGATGGAGGAGACGGGCCTGCCCGTCATCGTCGCGGACGATCCCCTCACCTGCGTTGTCCGCGGCTCCGGCCGCGCCCTCGAGGAAATGGACAAGCTTGGGACGGTTTTCACCAACGACTGAGTTGCCTTTCTTGGAGTCTGGCCTTCAGGCCATGTGCGGATCATCGGGGACAGGCCCGCTTCCAGACGATCCTGGCGAGAGTCGTAACGCCTGTCCCCGATGATCCGCGAACCCCCTCCGTTCTTCCACCGGGGGCCATCGCCCCTCGCGAGACTCACGTTCTTCACGCTCGCGGCCATCGCCGTGATGATCGCCGACCACCGCTTCCACGCCCTCGAGACGGTGCGCCTGTCGCTCTCGGTGCTGGCGCACCCGGTGCAGGAGGTCGCGGCATTTCCCTCGGCGGCGATCGACGCGCTTCCTCGACTACTTCACGAGCCAGGACCGCCTGCTGCGCGAGAACCGCGCGCTCCAGGTCAAGGTGCTGGAGCAGGCCGCCACCGCCCAGGAGGCGAAGCTGCTGCGCGCCGAGCAGGAGCACCTCCTCGCCATGGGCCGCGGCCAGAGCCGCTATGCCGACAACGGCATCGTCGCCGAGGTGCTCTACACGGCGCGCAACCCGTTCACGCGCAAGATCGTGGTGAACATGGGCCTCACGCAGGGCATCAAGGCGGGCATGCCGGCGATCGACGGCACCGGCGTCGTGGGCCAGGTCACCGCCGTGGGCACCTTCACGAGCGAGGTGACGCTGCTCACCGAGAAGGGCCAGTCGGTGCCGGTGATGCTGGTGCGCAACGGGCTGCGCGCCATCGCGGTGGGCTCGGGCAAGGACGGCGCCATCGACGTGCCGTTCATGCCGGTGTCGGCCGACGTGCAGGACGGCGACCTCTTCGTGAGCTCGGGCATCGACGGCACCTATCCGCCCGGCCTGGTGGTGGCGAAGGTGACGAGCGTCGAGAAGAACGCCGCCTACATGTTCGCGCGGATCGTCGCGCGCCCCGCCGCCGCCGTCGACAACTACCGCTACGTGATGCTGCTGCCGCTCGCCCCCGCGCCGCCGCGGCCGGAGACGCGCGACGAGGAAGCGCGCAAGCCCGGCAAGGCGACTGTACCCAAGGCCCGCCGCGAGGGAGGCACCGGTGCGCCCCGCTGACCTCACCCCCGTCGCGCGCGATGTCCTGAAGCTGCCCGCGAGCGTGGGGCTCATGTTCCTGTCGCTCGCGGCCGCCTACCTCATCTCGGTGCTGCCGTGGGCCGGGCGCATGGCTGCTCGCGCGCCCCGACTTCGTGCTGGTGGTGCTCATCTTCTGGACGCTGAACGAGCCGCGCTCCGTCGGCCAGGGCATCGCGTTCGCGGTCGGGCTGATGATGGACGTGAGCGACTCGATGCTGCTCGGCCAGCACGCGTTCGCCTACGTGGTCGCGGTGTACGGCGCGCAGGTGCTGCGCGTGCGCATCCTCTCGTTCCATTTGCCGGAGCAGACGCTGCACGTGCTGGGGCTCACGGTGATGGCGAGCTGCGTGATGCTGATGCTGAACCTGCTCCTCGGCGCGGATTTCCCCGGTTTCGCCTACTTCCTTTCCCCGCTGCTCACCGCGCTCGCCTGGGCGCCCGTGAACTGGGTGCTCTACTCGGGCATCGTGCGCCGCCGCCGCCGCGAGGCCGGCTCGTGATCGTCGGCCAGGCGCTGCGCGACCCGCGCCGCGAGCTCACCGTCTTCCGCAACCGCATGATGGTGGCGGGGCTCCTCATCGTCATCGCCTTCGGCGTGCTGCTCGCGCGCTTCGCGTGGCTGCAGGTCGTGCAGCGCGAGTACTACCACACGCTCGCCGAGGCGAACCGCATCTCGGTGGTGCCGGTGGTGCCCAACCGCGGCCTCATCCTCGACCGCAACGGCGCGGTGCTCGCGGCCAACTACTCGGCCTACACGCTCGAGATCACGCCCAGCAAGGTGGACAACGTCGAGCGCGCCATCGACGCGCTCGCAGCCGTGATCGAGGTCTCGCCGCGCGACCGACGCCGCTTCAGGAAGCTCCAGGAAGAGAGCAAGAACTTCGAGAGCCTGCCGATCCGCACGCGGTTGACCGAGGAGGAGGTGGCGCGCTTCGCCGTGAACCGCTACCGCTTCCCCGGCTTCGAGATCAAGGCGCGCCTCTTCCGCTCCTATCCGCAGGGCGAGGTGGCCTCGCACGCCATCGGCTACATCGGGCGCATCAACGACGCGGACCTGAAGCACATCGACGCCGACGGGCTCGCCACCAACTACAAGGGCACCGACCACATCGGCAAGCTCGGCCTCGAAGGCGCCTACGAGAAGGAGCTGCACGGCACCACGGGCAGCGAGCAGGTGGAGATCGACGCCGGCGGGCGCGCCATCCGCTCGCTCGCGCGCACCGAGCCGCAATCGGGCAACAACCTCGTGGTGACCCTCGACCTCGAGCTGCAGAAGATCGCCGAGACGGCGTTCGGCGAGTACAAGGGCGCGCTGGTGGCCATCGACCCCAAGACCGGCGAGATCCTGGCGCTCGTCTCGCGCCCGGGCTTCGACCCCAACCTCTTCGTCGACGGCATCGACCCGGTGAACTGGGACGCGCTCAACAACTCGCCCGACAAGCCGCTCAACAACCGGGCCCTGCGCGGCCAGTACCCGCCCGGCTCGACCATCAAGCCGTTCATGGCGCTCGCCGCCCTCGAGTACAAGAAGCGCGCGCCGAGCTTCACCATCTCCGACCCCGGCTACTACACGCTCGCGGGCGTGGCGCACCGCTACCGCGACTGGAAGAAGGGCGGCCACGGCATGGTCGACATGCACCGCGCCATCGTGCAGTCGTGCGACACCTACTTCTACGGCCTCGCCAACGAGATGGGGATCGACTCGATCCACAACTTCCTCGCCCGCTTCGGCTTCGGCGCCCGCACCGGCATCGACATCGACGGCGAGCTCGCGGGCCTCGCGCCCTCGCAGGACTGGAAGCAGCAGCGCTTCCACCAGAAGTGGTACGCGGGCGACACGGTGAGCGTGGGCATCGGGCAGGGCTACATGCTCTCCACCCCGCTGCAGCTCGCCACCGCGGTGGCTACCCTCGCCAACGGCGGCGTGCCGGTGCACCCGCACCTGCTGAAGGCCGTGCGCGACGCGAAGACGCAGGAGGTGCATCCCTACGCCGTTCCCACCGCCGGCGGAACGCCGATCGTGAAGGCCGAGAACCTCGCGATCGTGCGCGCCGCCATGGCCGACGTCACCAAGCCCGGCGGCACCGCGGCCGCGGTCGGCGCGGGCGCTCCCTACTCGATCGCCGCCAAGACCGGCACCGCGCAGGTGGTCGGCATGAAGCAGAACGAGAAGTACGACGAGAAGCGCATGAAGCACGAGCACTGGGACCACGCGCTCTTCGTCGCCTTCGCGCCCGCCGACGACCCCAAGCTCGCCATGGCGATCCTGGTGGAGAACGGCCAGCACGGCGGATCGACCGCGGGCCCCATCGCGCGCGCGGTGTTCGACTACTACCTGCTCGGCAAGCGTCCGGTGGTGAAGTCGCTGCCGCCCCCGCCGCCCGAGACGGAGGCGCCCGCCGCAGAGGAAGAGCATGATTAGCCGCCTCTTCGACTTCCTCGCGCGGCGCATCGACGGCCCGCTCATGGCCGCGCTGGCGCTCACCGTGGCACTCGGCCTCACCGTGGTCTATTCCGCCTCCGGCGGCACCTCGTTCGACCGCGTGGCGAGCCAGGGCCGCAACCTTGCCCTCGCGGTGTGCGCGCTGTGGCTCTTCGCGCAGATCCACCCGCAGACGCTGATGCGCCTGGCGCTCCCGGCCTACGTCGCGGGCCTGGGCCTGCTGGTGGGCGTGGCGCTCTTCGGCGAGGTGCGCAACGGCGCCCGCCGCTGGCTCAACCTCGGCGTCACCACGCTGCAGCCCTCGGAGATCATGAAGATCGCCGTGCCGCTGGTGCTCGCGTGGTACTTCCACCGCCACGAGGAGGGCCTGAGGCTGCGCGACTTCGCGTTCGCGGGCGTGATGCTCGCGGTGCCCGTGGGCCTCATCGCGCGCCAGCCGGACCTGGGCACGGCGCTGCTGGTGTTCGCCTCGGGCTTCTTCGTGATCTTCCTCGCCGGGCTCTCGTGGAAGGTGCTGGTCTCGATGGTCACCGCGGGCGCGGCCGCGATCCCGTTCGTCTGGCCGATGCTGCACGACTACCAGCGCCAGCGGATCCTCACGCTGCTCGATCCCATGGAGGATCCGCTGGGGGCGGGCTACCACATCATCCAGTCGACCATCGCGATCGGCTCCGGCGGCATCCTCGGCAAGGGCTGGCTCAACGGCACCCAGGCGCAGCTCGACTTCGTGCCCGAGCGCTCCACCGACTTCATCCTCGCGGTGTTCGGCGAGGAGTTCGGGCTCGCCGGCAACGTGGTGCTGATCGTGCTCTACATGCTCATCATCGCGCGCGGGATGATGATCACGGCCAACGCGTCCACGGTCTTCTCGCGCCTCACCGCGGGCGCCATCACCCTCACGTTCTTCACCTACGCGTTCGTGAACATGGGCATGGTGAGCGGCATCCTGCCGGTGGTGGGCGTGCCGCTGCCGATGGTGAGCTACGGCGGCACGGCGCTGCTCTCCGTGCTCGCGGGCTTCGGGATCCTGATGTCGATCTCGACCCACAAGCAGCTGGTGTCGAGTTGATCCGCGCCGCCCGGGCGAGCGCCGTCGCGGCCCTGTTGCTGGCCCTGCTCCTCGCGGGCTGCGGCACGGCGCCGAAGAAGCCCGAGGCCGCGGCGGGCGGGGGCAAGTACTACGCCGACGACGGCCCGCCCGAGAAGGTGCCCGAGGGCCTCGAGACCGTGCCCGAGGCGGTCCCGCGCGACGAGGCGTTCAACAAGTTCGCCAATCGCCCCTACACGGTGTTCGGCGAGACCTACACGCCGGTGGTGAACAAGGAGCCGTTCAAGCAGCGCGGCGTGGCCTCGTGGTACGGGCGCAAGTTCCAGGGCCAGAAGACCGCCTCGGGCGAGCCGTACGACATGTTCAAGATGACGGCGGCGCACAAGACGCTGCCGATCCCGAGCTACGCGCGGGTGACCAACGTGGCGAACGGCAAGTCGGTCGTGGTGCGCATCAACGACCGCGGGCCATTCCACTCCAACCGCGTGATCGACCTCTCCTACGCGGCCGCGGCGCGTATCGGGATCGCGGCGCGCGGCAGCGGCATGGTGGAGGTGGAGCGCGTGTTCGAGCCAGCGGCGGCCGCCACCACGTCCCCGCCGCCGCCCGCGGCGAGCATCGCCACGCCGCTCGCCTCGGCGGTGCGCATCGCCGAGATCGAGACGCCGGTGGTCTCGCAGGACGCCGAGGGCATCTGGCTGCAGCTCGGCGCCTTCGCGAGCGCCGAGGCGGCCGACAGCTTCCGCGAGCGGGCCGTGCGCGAGATGCCGTGGATCCTCGAGCCGATCGCCGTTGTCCAACAGGGCGGGCTCAACCGCGTGCGCCTCGGGCCCTACCGCAACCGCGCGGAGGCCGATGCCATCGCCGGGAAGGTCCGCCAGTCGCTCGGCTACGCACCGGCCGTCGTCACGCACTAGAACGATCCGCATGAAGAGACTCATCGCCGCATGCCTGGCGTGCGCTGCCTTCGGCGCCGCCGCCCAGCCCGTCCCGCCGCCGCCGGTGGCCGCGCGCGCCTTCGTCCTGGTCGACGCCCTGAGTGGCCAGACGCTCGCCGCCGAATCCGCCGACGACCGCTTCGAGCCCGCCTCGCTCACCAAGCTCATGACCGCGTACGTGGTGTTCGCCGCGCTGCGCGAGCACCGCATCGACGAGGCGCAATCCGTGCCCGTGTCGGAGAAGGCGGCGCAGCAGGCCGGCTCGCGCATGTTCATCGTGGCGGGCAAGACAGCGACGGTGCACGAGCTGCTGCAGGGGCTCATCGTGCAGTCGGGCAACGATGCGGCGGTGGCGCTCGCCGAGTCGCTGTCCGGGAGCGAGGAGGCATTCGTGGCGCTCATGAACCGCGAGGCCGCGCGCCTGGGACTCGCCGGCTCGCACTTCGCCGACGCGAGCGGCGCGACGGCGCGCGACAACTATTCGACCGCCCGCGACCTCGCGGTGCTGACGCTCGACCTCATCCGTGACTTCCCCGACCGCTACCCGCTCTTCGCGCAGAAGGAATACACGTACAACCGCATCGCGCAGACCAACCGCAACCGCCTGCTGTGGACCGATCCCACGGTGGACGGCGTGAAGACCGGCTTCACCGAGGCCGCGGGCTACTGCCTCATCGCCTCGGCACGGCGCGGCGAGCGCCGCCTGGTCGCCGTGGTGCTCGGCGCGCGCTCCGAGAACCTGCGCACCACGGAGACCCAGAAGCTCCTGAATTGGGGCTTCCAGGTCTACGAGACGCGGCGCGTCTTTGCCCGGGGAGCGCCGGTCGCCGAGCCGGAGATCTACAAGGGCACCCGCTCTACCGTGCCGGTGGGCTTCCAGCGCGACATCTGGCTCACCCTGCCGCGCGACCATTTCACCGGCATCCGCGCGGTGCTCGCGACGCGCAAGCCCTTCGTCGCCCCGCTTGCCGCGGGGGAGAAAGCGGGGATAATGAAGCTCATGCGCGACAACGCGCCGGTGGCAGAATTTCCCGTCGTCGCCCTCGAGGACGTGCCCGTCGCCGGATTCCTGTCGCGCGGCTGGGACAGCCTCAGGCTCCTCGTCCAACCACCCAAATGACCGCCAACATCGCCCACTTCAACGGCGAGCTCCTGCCGCTCGACCGCATCCACATCTCCCCCCTCGACCGCGGCTTCATCTTCGGCGACGGCGTCTACGAGGTGATCCCCGTGTACGACGGCGTGGCGCTGCGAGCGCGCGAGCACTTCGAGCGGCTGCAGCGCTCCATGGACGAGATCGCGCTCGCCAACCCCCACACGGTCGACGAGTGGATCGCGCTCACGATGCAGCTCCTCGCGCACCACCCGGGCGACCAGGGCGTGTACATCCAGGTCACGCGCGGCGTGCCACCCAAGCGCGACCACGTCATCCCGAAGGGGCTCGCGCCCACGGTGTTCATGATGTGCCAGCCCCTGGTCACCCCCTCGCGCGAGCAGGTGGAAAGCGGCGCGGCCTGCATCACGGCGCCGGATTTCCGCTGGGAGAAATGCCACATCAAGTCGACGTCGCTGCTCGGCAACGTGCTCGCGCGCCAGCTCTCGGTCGAGGCGGGCGCGGTGGAGACCATCCTCCTGCGCGACGGGCAGCTCACCGAGGCGTCGGCATCGAATGTCTTCGTGGTGAAGGACGGCAAGGTGGCCGCCCCGCCGCGCGACAACCTCATATTGATGGGCATCACCTACGAGCTGCTGCAGGGCCTCGCCGGGGACGGCGCGCTCGACCTCGAGGTGCGGAGGATCTCGGAAGCCGAGCTGCGCGCGGCCGACGAGATCTGGCTCTCGTCCTCGTCCAAGGAGGTGCTCGCCGTGACCCGGCTGGACGGCAAGCCGGTGGGATCGGGCAAGCCCGGCCCGCTCTTCCGCCGCATCCACGCGCTCTACCAGGACCACAAGGCGAAGCTCAAGGCGGGCCGCGCCGTGGCCGCTTGACACGCCCGCCGCCCGCCCCCACATGAAGGGCATGCACACGCCCACCATGGACCTTCCCGACGATCCGCAACCCTCGCTGCTGACGTTCCCCTGCGTCTTCCCGATGAAGGTGATGGGGCGGCGCGAGGACGGCTTCGCCCAGGCCGTCTCCGAGGTCGTGCTCCGGCACGCCGACGACTTCCACCCCAGCACCATCGAGATGCGCTCCTCGAAGAACGGGCGCTACCTCTCGCTCACGGTCACCATCAATGCGCGCTCCCGCGAGCAGCTCGACGCGCTCTACTCGGAGCTCTCGAAGCATCCGATGGTGATGATGGTGCTGTGAGGACGCGCGCGCTCGGCCGCGTGGCCTACGAGCCCACGTGGCGCGCGATGCAGGAATTCACGCGCACGCGCGCGCCGTCCACGCCGGACGAGCTCTGGCTCCTCGAGCACCCGCCGGTCTACACGCTGGGCCTCGCCGGGCGCCGCGAGCACGTGCTCGCCCCGGGCGGCATTCCGGTGGTCGCGACCGATCGCGGCGGCCAGGTGACCTACCACGGGCCGGGCCAGGCGATCGCGTACGTGCTGCTCGACCTGCGCCGCAACGCCCTGGGCGTGAGGGAGCTGGTGCGCCGCCTCGAGCAGGCCGCGATCGAGCTCCTCGCCGCGCGCGGCATCGAGGGCGGCCGCAAGCCGGGCATGCCCGGCGTGTACGTGGACGGCGCGAAGATCGCCGCGATCGGGCTGCGCGTCGCGCGCGGCTGCAGCTACCACGGCATCGCGCTCAACGCCGGCCTCGACCTCGAGCCCTTCGCGCGCATCGACCCGTGCGGCTATCCGGGCCTCGCCTGCACGCGGCTCGCCGACCACGGGGGCCGTGATAGCATTGATGCAGTGCAACATGCGCTGGGCGAGGCGATCGCCCGGCAGCTCGCCGCGTAGACGCCTTCATGGCCGACGACCTCGAGAAGCTCCAGCAGAAGCGCTCCCTCAAGACCGCGCGCATCCCGATCAAGGTGGCGCAGCCGGAGGCGGCGTTGCGCAAGCCCGAATGGATCCGCGTGCGCGCCGGCGGCGGCGAGCGCTTCACCGAGATCAAGCGCATCCTGCGCGAGGCGAAGCTGCACACGGTGTGCGAGGAGGCCTCGTGCCCCAACATCGGCGAGTGCTTCGGCCACGGCACGGCGACGTTCATGATCATGGGAGATCTCTGCACGCGCCGCTGCCCGTTCTGCGACGTGGCCCACGGCCGCCCGCAGCCGCTCGATGCCGACGAGCCGCGCCACCTGGGCGAGACCATCGCGACGATGAAGCTCGCCTACGTGGTGATCACGAGCGTGGACCGCGACGACCTGCGCGACGGCGGCGCGGGGCACTTCGTCGCCTGCATCCAGCGCGGTGCGCAGCCTCTCCCCCGGCACGAAGATCGAGATCCTCACGCCGGACTTCCGCGGCCGGCTCGCGCGCGCGCTGGAGATCCTGGCCGGGGCGCCGCCCGACGTGATGAACCACAACCTCGAGACGGTGCCGCGGCTCTATCGCCAGGCGCGTCCCGGCTCGGATTACGCGCACTCGCTGGCCCTGCTGCGCGACTTCAAGGCCGCGCACCCGCACATCCCGACCAAGTCGGGCCTCATGGTGGGACTGGGCGAGACCAACGACGAGATCCTCGCGGTGATGCGCGATCTGCGCGCGCACGGCGTCGACATGCTCACCGTCGGCCAGTACCTGCAGCCCTCGAAGCACCACCTGCCGGTGGCGCGCTTCGCGCACCCGGACGAGTTCCGCATGCTCGAGGAAGAGGCCACGCGCATGGGCTTCGTGAACGCGGCGTGCGGGCCGATGGTGCGCTCGAGCTACCACGCGGATCGACAGGCGAGCGAAGCCGGATACGCCTGAAGCCCTACTCGACAAGCGGTCGTCGCGGGGGATAATGGCGCCATGACGTCGCCGCTTTCCCATGACGTTTTCCGTGCAGTGATCGTCGCCGCCGCGTGTGTCGCGTTGCCGGCGGGCGCGGCCATCTTCCGCTGCACCGCGGCCGACGGAGCGGTGAGCTACCAGGAGTTCGAGTGTCCCCAGGCGGACCGCGCGCGCACGCTCGACGTGCCGGCCCAGTACCCCCAGGTGGACAACACGGCGCGCGACCGGCTCTTCGCGCGCGAGGCGGAGCTCGATCGCCGGCTCGAGGCGCAGCGCGAGCGCGACTCGCGCGAAGCGGTGACCCGCGCGATGCAGCCGCCCGAGCAGCCCATCCCCGCCGCGGCCGACGAGGGCTACCCGCTCTACTGGGGCGGCGCGCCGCTCTTCCAGCGCTCCCACCAGCGCCCCAACAATCCGAGAAACCTGCGCCCGCGGGTGAATCCGCTCGACCGGCGCGGCTAGCGGCGCCGCCGCGGCACGCTCCGCGGAACCGTGTTTCCTTCCTGAAGCTTGCGGTCCATTACCCAACTCGCATAGCATTAATGCCCCCGGCGCTCAGGGCGCCTTTTACTTCGCTTCGCGGATGGACAAGTTCAAGGAGCTCACCACCTTCGTCGAGGTCGCCCAGCGCGGCAGCCTCTCGGCCGCGGCGCGCGAGGAGGGCATCACGCCCGCGATGGTCGGGACGGCGCATCGACCAGCTCGAGGAGCGGCTCGGCGTGAAGCTCTTCAAGCGCTCGACGCGCAAGGTGACGCTCACGCCCGAGGGCACGACCTTCTACGAGGACTGCCATCGCGTGCTGGAGGAGCTGCGCGGAGCCGAGGATGCGCTCACCGTCGGCGCGAAGAGCGCCTCGGGCCGCCTCATCGTCACCGCGCCCACCGCGTTCGGACGGCAGCCACATCGCCCCGCACCTCGCCGCCTTCATCGCCGAGCATCCCAACCTCGCCATCACGCTGCACCTCTCCGAGCGCCTCGTGGACCTCAAGAACGAGCGCTTCGACCTCGCGATCCGCATCGCCGACCTGAAGAGCGCGGACCTGATCGCCGCCAAGCTCGCGCGCAACCACCGCGTGGTGTGCGGCTCGCCCGCCTACTTCAAGCGCGCCGGCAAGCCGCGGGTGCTGGCCGACCTCGCGCGCCACAACTGCCTCGTCACCAGCACCGAGGACGGTGCGGCCGACTCGTGGACCTTCCAGGAGAAGGGCAAGCCCGTGGCGATGAAGGTCGGCGGCAACCTGCAGTGCAACGACGGCGAGGTGCTCACGCGCTGGGCGATCTCGGGCGAGGGCCTGGCGTGGCGCAGCGCCTGGGAGGTGAGCGAGGAAGTGAAGCGCGGGCGCCTCATCACCGTGCTCGACGAGTACGCCATGCCCGGCAACAACGTCTACGCGGTCTATGCCGAGCGGCGGCTGCTGCCGGCGAAGGTGAAGTTCTTCATCGAGTTCCTGAGGAGGAAGTTCGGGGATCCGCCCTACTGGGAGTAGATTGCCTCTCAGCGAAATTGCTTCACGACATGGTGCTGGCGGCGGCGAGACCGGCAGCTTCTCGCCCGTGCCCTTGATCACCACCGCCCAGCCGGACTCGCTTTCCTCGGCATTGCGCGCGAAGCCGGCGATCGCGTGGCGCGCGACCAGGCAGTTGCGGTGCACGCGCACGAAGCCCTCGGCGAACTCCTCCTCCAGGTGCGTGAGGGATTCCTCGACCAGGTACTCGCGCTCGACGGTGCGCACCGTCACGTACTTCAGCTCGGCGCGCAGGTAGAGGATCTCGGCCACGGAGACCAGGTGGATCTTGCCGCGCTCGTGGACCGAGAGGTGGCGGCGCGGCTGGTTGGCGGCGGCATCCAGCGCCTCGCGCGACACCGGGGCCGCGGCGCGCGCCTTGCTCAGCGCGGCGAGCAGGCGCTCCAGGCGGATCGGCTTCAGCAGGTAGTCGATCGCGTTCACTTCGAAGGCCTTGATGGCGTAGTTGTCGAACGCGGTGGTGAAGATGATCGCGGGCGGCTGCGCCATGCCGGCGATGTGGCGCGCGGCCTCCATGCCGTCGATCTCGGGCATGCGGATGTCGAGCAGCACGATGTCGACCTTCTCGCGGTTCAGCACCTCGAGCGCCTCGCGCCCGTTGCGCGCCTCGTCGACGATCGCGAGCGGGAAGCGCTCGCGGAACTCGTCCAGGAGGTCGCGCAGGCGCTGGCGCGCCGGCGCCTCGTCGTCGGCGATGAGGATGCGCGGCACCTCGTCCTGGGCGAGCATCATGCGGCCGCCGTGAGGTAGGGCATGCGGATCGTCACGCGGTAGCGCCCGTCCGACACCTCGGAGCGCATGCTCGCCTCGGCGTCGAAATGCAGCTGCAGGCGCTCGCGGATGTTGGCGATCGCCATGCGGTTGCCGACGGTCTGGCGGCTCTCGGCCGGCAGCGGGTTGGCGAGCGTCATCACGAGCTGGCGCCCGTCGCGGCGCACGTCGATGGTCACCTCGCCGCCGTCGGGCGAGGGCTCGATGCCGTGGTAGACGGCGTTCTCCACCAGGGGCTGGAGCATGAGCGGGGGCACCAGCGCATCGCCGGGCATCGCCTCGATGCTCCACGCCACGCGCAGGCGCTCCTCGCCCAGGCGCAGCGTCTCGATGGCGAGGTACTGGCGCGCGAGCTCGACCTCTTCGGCGATGGGAGCGAGCGTGCGGTTTTCCGACATCAGCACCCGAAACAGGTCGGCCAGGTCCTCCAGCGCGCGCTCGGCCCGGCGCGGCTCGGAGCGCATGAGCGAGAGCACGGCGTTGATGCTGTTGTAGAGGAAGTGCGGGCGGATGCGCGCCTGCAGCGCCTGGATGCGCGCCTCGGCGATGGCGGGGGCGAGCGCGCGCGCCCGGAGGTCGAAATAGCACCAGCGTGATGCCGGTGACCACCAGCACCAGCACGGCCAGGCGCCCGAAGCTCATCGCCGCGGTCGGCGAAGACGTCGCCCACGGAGCTCACCAGCACCCAGGCGAGCACCAGCTCGAAGGCGAGCGAGCACCGCGATCGAGCCCGCATAGCCCAGTCGCGTGCAGCCAGCGGCGCGCGGCGCACAGCGCCACCAGGCTCGCGATGAGGATCGGCTCGCCGAAGGTCGCCATGAACATGAACTCGTAGGCCGCCGCGCGCAGGTCCGGGACCCGCACCACGGCGCCGGCCGCGATCAGGAGGTTCACGACGACGAGGGACCGCAGCATCACGCCCAGGTTGCAGAAATTGGGTAGGCGGATCCCCGTACCCGTCTGATTTATACTCGCCACGTTCCCCATTTGGCCATCGCCGCCGTTTCCATGCAACAAGACGACAAGCCGGCCGGGAAGGCGAGCGCCGGCAAGGCATGGTCGGGCCGCTTCGCCGAGCCCATCGACGACCTCACCCAGCGCTTCAACGCCTCGGTCGGATTCGACCGGCGGCTCGCGGAATTCGACATCCAGGGCTCGCTCGCCCACGCGCGCATGCTGGCGCGCTGCAAGATCGTCTCCGCGCAGGACCTGGCCGACATCGAGCGCGGCATGGCGCAGATCCTGGAGGAGGTGCGCGCGGACCGCTTCGCCTGGTCGATCGAGCGCGAGGACGTCCACTTCAACATCGAGCATCGCCTGACCGAGCTGGTGGGCGAGGCCGGCAAGCGCCTGCACACCGCCCGCTCGCGCAACGACCAGGTGGCCACCGACATGCGCCTCTGGCTGAGGAGCGAGATCGACGGCCTCGCCCACCTGCTCACGCGCGTGCGCGAGCGCCTCCTGGACCAGGCGGAGCGCTACGCTGTCACCCTGATGCCGGGCTTCACCCACATGCAGGTGGCCCAGCCGGTGACTTTCGGCCACCACCTCATGGCCTACTTCGAGATGTTCACGCGCGATGCCGAGCGCCTGGCCGACGCGCGCCGTCGCATGAACCGCCTGCCGCTCGGCGCCGCGGCGCTCGCCGGCACCAGCTACCCCATCGACCGCGAGTCGGTGGCGAAGGAGCTGGGCTTCGACGGCGTCTGCGAGAACTCCCTGGACGCGGTCTCGGACCGCGACTTCGCGGTCGAATTCCTCGCCGCCGCGGCGCTCGCCATGGCGCACGTCTCGCGCCTGGCGGAGGAGCTGGTGATCTGGAGCAACCCGCGCTTCGGCTTCGTGGCGATCGCCGACCGCTTCTGCACCGGCTCCTCGATCATGCCGCAGAAGAAGAACCCGGACGTGCCCGAGCTCATGCGCGGCAAGACCGGGCGCGTCTACGGCGCGCTGGTGGCGCTGCTCACGGTGATCAAGGGCCAGCCGCTCGCCTACAACAAGGACAACCAGGAGGACAAGGAGCCGCTCTTCGACGCCGTGGACACGCTGCGCGACGTGCTCGCCATCCTGGCCGAGCTGCTGCCCGGCATCGCTGCCCGGCCGGAGCGCATGCGCGCGGCGCTTGCCGAGGGCTACGCGACCGCCACCGACCTCGCCGACTACCTGGTGCGCAAGGGCATGGCGTTCCGCGACGCCCACGAGGTGGTGGCGCGCGCGGTGCGCGAGGCGGAGGTGGCGGGCAAGGACCTGGCCGAGCTCTCCCCCGCCGAGCTCGCGCGCTTCTCGCCGTTGATCGGCGCCGATGCGCTCACCGTGCTCACGCCGGAAGGATCGGTCGCCGCCCGCAAGCACGTGGGCGGCACGGCGCCGGAAGCGGTGCGCGCGGCCATCGAGCGGGCGCGCAAGCGCCTGTGAGGCTGTCCTAGGCCGCTTCCTCGGTCTTCTTGGCCTCGAAGATGCGGCAGATGCGGCGCGTCTCCGGGCCCGAGAGCCGGTCGCCCATGCGCCCGCAGCGGTAGATGCGCTGCGAGAGCTTCTGGCACCAGGTGCAGTTGTGGCAGACGCCGAAGGCAGCCCCTTCGTTGTCCTCCTGCAGCTGGGTAAGCGCTTCGCGCAGCGCCGAGACGGCGTTGCGGATGCGGTTGGGGCTGATGTTGCGGGTGGCGTTCTGCCACGCGAGGGCGGGCTGCGACTCGTAGAGCAGACGCTCGCCGGCGGAGGAGAGCCGCAGGCGGACGACCCGCCGGTCGACGTCGTCCTCGAAGCGCTCGATCAGCCCGCGGCGGTCGAGGAGGAGGAGGGTCTGGGAGACGGTGCCCTTGGTGAGGCCGAGGTATTCGGCGAGCGACTGGGGCGTGTTGGAGTAGCGGTTGGCCTTGCTGAGGTAGATCAGCGACTGCAGGTGGACGGGCTGGAGGGCCTCGTCGGAGCCGGTGCGGCGCAGCTCCGTGCGCATGAGGTTGCCGAGCCGCTCGACCAACTCGAGAAGGACGATCGGGTTCTTGTCCAGTCGCGCCTCCGCCGCGGAATCCGTCCGCTTCCGGCATTAGTATCGGCTCGATACGGAAATGTCAAGGATTTGACGCGCCGATTTTTAGTGTCGGGTCGAAACCAACAGCCCGGAAGGAGCCCGCAGTGCCGGTTTTCGTCGCTTTGCGACGCCGCCGATCAACTCCAGCGCACTCGAACCGAGGCTTGCTCCTCGATCAGCCGCGCGAGCGACGCGTAGAGCTCCTCGCCGGAGCGCGTGTCGCGCCAGGCGCCCTCGCGGGTGGCGAAGTGGAAGCCGCCCGAGCGCGCCGCGACCCAGATCTCGCGGTTCGGCGTCTGGCGGTTGACGATGATGCGGCTCGCGTCGGGGCAGGTGATGGTGAGCACGCCGCCCTCGAGGTCCGTATCGAGCTCGCCTTGCGCCTCGACCGACGCCTCGATGCGCGCGAGCGCCGCGTCGACGGCCCGGTGGAAATCCGATTCCGTCATAATGCCGCCCATGATACGCGCGCTCGCGGCCCTCGCCCTCGCGGTCCTGCTCGCCGCGTGCGGCCAGAAGGGCCCGCTCAAGCTTCCTCCGGGCTCGCCCGCGCCCGCGGTGCCCGCCACGCCCGCGCCGACCACACCTTCCTCGCCATGAAATACCTCGAGCGCGAGGGCGGAGAGCTCCGCCTGGACGGCGTCGCCCTGGCCGAGGTCGCGCGCCGCTTCGGCACGCCCTGCTACGTGTACTCGCGCTCCGCGATCGAGGAGGCGTTCCGCGCCTTCGACGAAGGGCTCGCCGGCGTGGACCACCTCGTCTGCTACGCGGTGAAGGCGAACTCCAACCTCGCGATCCTCGACCTGCTCGCGCGCGCCGGCGCCGGCTTCGACATCGTCTCGGGCGGCGAGCTCGCGCGGGTGCTCGCCGCCGGCGGCAAGGCCGAGCGCGTGATCTTCTCCGGCGTGGGCAAGTCGGAGGCGGAGATTCGCGCCGCGCTCGCCGCCGGGATCAAGTGCTTCAACGTCGAGAGCGAGCCCGAGCTCGACCGGCTCGACGCCCTCGCGCGAGCGGCGGGGGTGAAGGCGCCGGTGGCGCTGCGCATCAATCCGGACGTGGACGCGCGCACCCATCCCTACATATCCACGGGGATGGCCGGCAACAAGTTCGGCATCCCGCACGCCAACGCGCTCGCCGCCTACCGGCACGCGCTCCAGCTCCCGAACCTGCGCATCACCGGCATCGGCTGCCACATCGGCTCGCAGATCCTCGACGCCGCGCCGCTCGACGAGGCGCTCGAGCGCGTGCTGGAGCTGGTCGACGCGCTGGCGCGCCAGGGCGTGGAGCTCGACCACCTCGACCTGGGCGGCGGCTTCGGCATCCGCTACCGCGACGAGCGGCCGATCGACGTGCGCGCCTACTCCGAGCGTCTCGCCGCGCGCCTCGCCAGCCGCGGCATGCAGGTCCTGCTCGAGCCGGGGCGCGCGATCGTGGGCGAGGCCGGCGTGCTGGTGGCGCGCGTCGAGTACCTGAAGCTCGACAAGGCCAAGCGCTTCGCGGTGGTGGACGCGTCCATGAGCGAGCTGATCCGCCCCGCGCTCTACGAGTCGTGGCACGACATCGTGCCGGTGGGAGATGCGGGCGAGCGCCCGGTCGCGCGCTACGACGTGGTGGGCCCGGTGTGCGAATCGTCCGACATCCTCGGCCTCGACCGCGCGCTCGCGCTGGCGCCCGGCGACCTGGTGGCGATCCTCGCCGCCGGCGCCTACGGCATGGCGATGGCCTCCAACTACAACTCGCGCCCGCGCCCGAGCGAGGTGCTGGTGCATCGCGGCGCGGCGCTGGAAGTGCGCGCGCGCGAGGCGGTGGAATCGCTCTACGCGCTCGAGAAGCGGCTGCCGTAGCGCCCCGCGCGGGCGCGTGCGTGCAAACACGTCGAAGTACGCCATGTTGGTGTCGAGACGACACCGAATCGGTGCGAGTCTCGCCAAATAGTCAGGCTTGACATGCGTGGATTGCGCGGGTTGCGCATAGAATCGCGTCACCAACCCCGTTCCATGCGAATCCGAACGCTTGGTAGTGCGAAGTGAAGCCCGTCGGGCCTCCCGCACGACGAACAATCGGTCAACATTGAAAGGAGTCGAACCATGGCTGCCAAGAAAAAAGCCGCGAAGAAGAAGTCCTCCAAGAAAAAAACCGCGAAAAAGAAGTCCTCGAAGAAGCGCGTAGCGAAGAAGAAATCTTCGAAGAAGAAGTCGTCGAAGAAGAAAGCGGCGAAGAAGAAGGCGGGCAAGAAGAAATCGGCAAAGAAGAAACCCGCCAAGAAGAAGGCTGCGAAGCGCAAGCCCGCCAAGAAGCGGGCGGCGAAGCGCAGGCCAGCGATGGCCGCGGCACCGATGAGGCCCATGGCCCCGGCGGTCACCCCGGTCATCACGCCGCTGATCAAGCCGATGAGCTGAGCGGGCGCCTCACGGCACCCAAGGTGAATCGGCTGGACCCGAATACGAGGCGCGACCCGACCGGTGCCGCGCAAGCGGCCCGCAGAACGGCCGGGTAGCGCCTCGCAAGCGGGCTGAATCCCTCCCCTAGTCCTGCGCGAACGCCTCCAGCACGGCGTATCGCCCCGTTCCCGCCTCCGAACGCACCAGGCTGAAGCCGCCGACCGGCCACGGGATCGGCTCGACCGGCGCCGTCGCGACGTTGCGCGCGATGCGGCGCGCGAGCGTGGCATGCGGAGCGTAGGGCCGGTCTTCGAGCGTGAAGCCCGCGGCAACGAGGCGCGCGGCGAGGCCCGCGGCAAGCGCGGCGAGCGGTGCGGGAACCGCGGCGCATCCGGCCCAGGCCACGCGCGCGCCGCGGAAGGAGCCCACGCGGTCGAGCGCGAACGCGAAGGGCGCCAGGCGCACGCCCCGCGCGGCATCCACCGCCGCGGCGATGCGCTCCGCATCGACCTCGCCCAGGAACGCGAGCGTGAGGTGCACCTTTTCGATCGGCACGGGCTTGCCCGAGGCCGCATCGGCGAGCCCGGCGGCGAGCTGAGCGAGCCGCGCGCGGGCGCCCGCGTCGGGCCAGAGCGCGAAGAAGAGCCGCGCCATCGCTAGAGCAGGAACAGCGTGGCGAGCCCGAGGAAGATGAAGAAGCCCATGCTGTCGGTCACGAAGGTGAGGAAGACGCTCGAGCCCACCGCCGGATCGCGCCCGAAGCGCTCCATCGCGAGCGGGATGAAGATGCCGGCCAGCGCCGCGACCACGAGGTTGAGGAGCATCGCGAGCGCCATCACGCCGCCCAGCGCGACGTTGTGGTACAGCATGCCCGCGACCACGCCCAGCACGCTGCCCCACACCGCGCCGTTGAGCGAGCTGATGCCGAGCTCCTTCACGAGGAGCCGGCGCGCGTTGGCGGGGCTCACCTGCCCCAGCGCGAGCGCGCGCACGATGAGCGTGGTGGTCTGGTTGCCCGAGTTGCCGCCGATTCCCGCGACGATGGGCATCAGCGCCGCGAGTGCGGCGAGCTGCGCGATCGAGCCCTCGAAGAGGCCGACCACGCGCGAGGCGACGAATGCCGTGCAGAGGTTCAACGCGAGCCAGGGGCCGCGGTTCCTGGCGCTCGCCCACACGCTCGCGAACACGTCCTCCTCCTCGCGCAGGCCCGCCTTGGCGAGCTCCTGGGCCTCCTGGCGGTCGCGCACATACTCGAGCACGGCGTCGACCGTGATGCGCCCGACGACCTTGCCGGTGGCATCGACCACGGGCGCGCACACCAGGTCGTAGCGGTCGAACGCCTCGGCGGCCTCGTCGGCATCGCTCTCGGGTGCGAACGACGTCACCTCGCGCTCGTAGAGGCCGGCCACCTCGACCTCGGGATCGGTCACCAGGAGCCGCGTGAGCGGGAGCGCGCCCTCCAGGTGGTCGTCGCGGTCGACCACGAACAGCGCGTCGGTCTGCGCGGGCAGCTCGTCGAAGCGGCGCAGGTAGCGCAGCGCCACCTCGCAGGTGACGTCGTCGCGGATGCTCACCACCTCGAAGTCCATGAGGGCCCCGACCGTGCCCTCGGGATAGGAGAGGGCCGACTGGAGGTCGGCGCGGTCCCCCGGCTCCTGCGCCTCGATGATGTCCTGCACCACGTCGCGCGGCAGGTCGGGTGCAAGGTCCGCGATCTCGTCGGCGTCGAGGTTCTGGGCGGCGGCCACGATCTCCGCGCTGTCCATGTCCTCGAGCAGCGTGTCGCGCACGGCATCGGAGACCTCGAGCAGGATCTCGCCGTCGCTCTCGCTGCGCACGCGCCCCCACACCCAGCGCCGGTCGGCGAATGGCAATCCCTCGAGCACGTAGGCGACGTCGGCCGGGTGGGCGTCGGCGAGCAGCGCGGCGACTCGGCGCGCGAGACTCGCCTCGTCGGCGAGCCCACCGGCCCCGCGCCGTCGCTCGGCAAGGCGCTCGATCGCCTCGAGCAGCGCCTGCGGCGAGACGTTTTCGGGCTCCTCGGCGCGCGCGCCCGCCCTCACGGCAGCTCCGCCTGGGGCATGCGCGCGAGGATCATCTGCGTCTTGCGCTCGAGCCAGCGCGTGCTGCGGTGGTGGTCGTAGTAGCGCGGGTTGGGGATCATGCCCGCAAGGCGCGCGGCAGCCTCCGGGCCGAGCGCGCCCGCGCCCACGCCGAAGTAGTGGCGCGCGGCGGCCTCGGCGCCGAAGACGCCGTCTCCCCACTCGATCACGTTGAGGTAGATCTCCAGGATCCGCCGCTTGTCCATCACATGCTCGATCATCACCGTGATGAGCGCCTCCTGGCCCTTGCGCCAGGGCGTGCGCTCGCCCGACAGGAACAGGTTCTTCGCGAGTTGCTGCGAGATGGTCGAGCCGCCCGCCACCACGCGGCCGCGCTGCTGGTTCTTCTCGCGCGCCTTCTCGATCGCGTCCCAGTCGAAGCCCTCATGATCGACGAAGCGCGAGTCCTCCGCCACCACCACCGCGCGCTTGAGGCTCGCCGAGATGCGCTCGTAGGGCAGCCAGACCTGGCGCAGCCTCGCGCCCGGATCGTGCTTGCGCAGCTCCGCCATGTGCTCCTTCATGAAGCTCGTGGGGCCGGGATCGTGGTCGCGCCACCACCACAGCCGCGCGAGGTAGGAAAGCTGCAGCGCGAGGAACGCGGCGGCGGCTGCGACCGCAAACCACGCGGCGTAGCGGGCGAGGCGCTTCACGCGGGGCTGCTGCGCAGCTCGGCGATCACCGCCGCGGTCGCCGGGCGCCGCCCGCGCCAGAGGAAAAACGATTCGGCGGCCTGCTCCACCAGCATGCCGAGCCCGTCGGATGCGCGTGCCCCGCGCGCCCGCGCACGCGCGACGAATCCCGCGGCGGCCGGCCCGTAGGCCATGTCGTAGGCGAATGCGCCAGCGCGAAAGACCGCGTCGGAGATCGCGAGCGGCTCGCCGAGCGTGGATGCGGATGTCGCGTTGACCACCACGTCGTAATCGCCGCTCGCCGCGGCGGCGAGCGCCAGCGCGCTCGTGGGGCCCGCGGCGGAGAAACGCTGCGCCAGCCCCTTCGCGCGCTCCACGTCGCGGTTGGCGATCACGAGCGCGCCCGGGCGCTCGGCGAGGAGCGGCGCCACCACGCCGCGCGCCGCCCCGCCGGCGCCCACGAGCAGGATGCGGGCCCCGGCGAGCGGCACGCGCAGGTTGTCGCGCAGGTCCGCCACCAGTCCCGCGCCGTCGGTGTTGTCGGCCTCGATGCGCGCGTCGCGCTGGGCGAGGAAGTTCGCCGCGCCCGCCGCGCGCGCGCGATCGCTCGCATGCTCCGCAAGCTCGAAGGCCTCGACCTTGAATGGCAACGTGACGTTGGCCCCCAGCCCGCCGCTCGCGAAGAATGCGAGCGCCGCCCCGCGAAATCCGCCGAGCGGCGCTTCGAGCGTCGCGTACTCGATGCGCTCGCCCAACTGCGCGGCGAAGCGCGCATGGATGCGAGGCGAGAGGCTGTGCGCGACGGGGTTGCCGACGACGACGTAGCGGTCCATCGGGAGGGGATCGTGAAGCGAAAGCGGCGCGTGCGTGCGAGGCCCGCCATGATAACGGCGCCGGCGCGCGAGCCGCCAATTTAATAGTATGGCGGATGCTACAGCCCAGCCCGGGCTCTCGCGCCATTGTGGTGCATTGAGGTAATATCCGCACCGCAATAGTGCGATTACGGGAATGCTCGATAACCCCGTCTTTAGAAATCATGGGGTTGCGACGCACCGTGCCGTGGCATGCAACATGCTGTGCCAAGCGCTCGAATCATGCCTCCCGGGCGTGCCTCCGCCACCCCGGCCAAAAACCAACCCCATCGATCAGGAGAGACTCAATGCCAGCCGCCGACGTGTTCAAGACCATCAAGGAGAACGAGGTCCGCTTCGTGGACCTGCGCTTTACCGACACCAAGGGCAAGGAGCAGCACGTCACGGTGCCGGCGAAGGCGTTCGGCGAGGACAAGTTCAAGGACGGACACGCGTTCGACGGCTCCTCGATCGCCGGGTGGAAGGGCATCGAGGCTTCCGACATGCTGCTCATGCCCGATCCGGATTCCGCGCGCATGGACCCGTTCTTCGACGAGCCCACCATCGTGCTCACCTGCGACGTGATCGAGCCGTCGACGGGCAAGGGCTACGAGCGCGACCCGCGCACCATCGCCAAGCGCGCCGAGGCTTATCTCAAGAGCACCGGCCTGGGCGACACCGCGTACTTCGGTCCCGAGCCCGAGTTCTTCATCTTCGACGCGGTCGAGTGGAAGGTGGACATGTCGGGCAGCTACGTGAAGATCACGTCGGAGGAGGCTCCGTGGTCCAGCGACGCGAAGATCGAGGGCGGCAACCTCGGCCATCGCCCGCCGGTGAAGGGCGGCTACTTCCCGGTGCCGCCGGTCGATTCGCAGCAGGACATCCGCTCGGCGATGTGCCTGGCGCTCGAGGAGCAGGGCGTGGAAGTCGAGGTGCACCACCACGAGGTCGCCGCGCCCGGGCAGAACGAGATCGGCACCAAGTTCAACACGCTGGTGAAGCGGGCCGACTGGCTGCAGATCCTCAAGTACACCGTGCTGGAACGTCGCGCGCTCCTACGGCAAGACCGCGACCTTCATGCCCAAGCCGGTGGTCGGCGACAACGGCAGCGGCATGCACGTGCACCAGTCGGTGTGGAAGGGCGGCCAGAACCTCTTCGCGGGCGACGGCTACGCGGGGCTCTCGGACTTCGCGCTCTACTACATCGGCGGCGTGATCAAGCACGCGAAGGCGTTGAACGCCATCACCAACCCCGGCACCAACTCGTACAAGCGCCTGGTGCCGCACTTCGAGGCGCCGATCAACCTCGCGTACTCGGCGCGCAACCGCTCGGCCTCGTGCCGCATCCCGCACGTGGCGAGCCCGAAGGGCCGGCGCGTCGAGGTGCGCTTCCCCGATCCGACCGCGAACCCGTACCTGTGCTTCGCCGCGCTGCTGATGGCGGGGCTCGACGGCGTGCAGAACAAGATCCACCCCGGCGACCCGCTCGACAAGAACCTCTACGACCTTCCTGCCGAGGAAGCCGAGAAGGTGCCGCATCCGTGCTCGTCGCTCGACGAGGCGCTCGAGCACCTCGACAGTGACCGCGACTTCCTCACGCGCGGCGGCGTCTTCACCAACGACATGCTCGACGCCTACATCGCCCTCAAGTACGAGGAGGTGCAGCGCTTCCGCATGACCACGCACCCGGTGGAGTTCGACATGTACTACTCGTCCTGATGCGGCGCCCCGGCCGCGCGGGGGAAGGCACGCCGCGCGGCCGGCGGATGCCCGGCTTGTGTCCGGCACCGGTCCCGACCACAAGCTATGGGGCAATTTCAGGTCCATCCCCTTGATCTCATTGCATTTTTCATGACCGCTGCCTATCCTGAACGTCCGGGAGTAGCCAAGGGAGCGCGGCATGAAGACCGTGTTGATCGCGAGCCTCGCGGTCGCGATGTCGGCGACCGCGGTCGCGGAGCCTACGATCTACAAGCTGATCGACGACAGCGGACGCGTCACCTATTCGAACAAGCCCATGAAGGGCGCGACGGTGATGGATCTGGATCCCATCACCATCATTCCGACGCCGCCCACGGTGATCGCGACCAAGCTCGCGATGCCCGCGCCCGCGGCGCTGCATGCGGACAAGACAGCGCCGGCCGACAAGCCCGCGGTGGCCTCCGTCACGCCGCTCGGCACCTCGCTCGCCTCGATCGACATCCAGACGCAGAGGCGCCGCGACGACGGTCGCCGCCGCATCCTCGAGGACGAGCTCTCGAAGGAAGAGCAGTCGCTGGAGGAGGCCCGCGGCGCGCTCGCCACGGAACAGACCAATCCGCAGCTCGTCGCGGCGGTGCGCGCGGCGCAGCAGGCGGAGAATCCCACGCCCGCCCAGATGGTGGCGTTCCGCGAGGACATCGACAAGGCCTCGGGGCGCATCCGCGGGTTGCAGTCCACCGTCGCCGAGCACGAGAAGAACGTCGAGGCGCTGAAGAAAGAGCTCGGCGGCCTCAAGCCCTAGCCTCGCGCAGTTCCCCAGCCTTCCGGCAATCCCCTTGCGCCGAAGCGCCCGCCCTCCGGGCAGGCGCTGTATTGCCCGCGCGCCATAGGAGCGCCGCGTGAGCGCGTCCTTCGCGGGCGCTGTCCAGGATCGATCCGGCGCGGGCCTGGAGCTGATCACCACCGCGGTGCTGATGCTGGACGGCGAGCTGCGCGTGACCTACGCCAACCCGGCCGCAGAGACGCTGCTCGCCCACGGGCGCAAGCACCTGATCGGCACGTGCCTCGACCGCGCGCTCGCCGGCAACGACGCGTTCCTGCAGCGCCTGCGCCAGTCCATGGCGGCGGAGGCGGGCTTCAACGAGAACGAGCTCACGCTCGAGGTCGAGGGACGCGCGCTGCACCTGCACTGCGTGATCAGCCCGGTGGAGGCCGGCGAGTCGCGCCTGGTGCTGGAGTTCCGCGAGCTCGAGCAGCAGCTCAAGATCGCGCGCGAGGAGAAGATCCTCGAGCAGCAGGAAGCCAACCGCGAGCTGATCCGCAACCTCGCGCACGAGATCAAGAACCCGCTGGGCGGCATCCGCGGCGCGGCGCAGCTCCTCGAGCGCGAGCTGCAGGACCCCGAGCAGCGCGAGTTCACGCAGGTGATCGTGAAGGAGACCGACCGGCTGCAGTCGCTCATGAACCGGCTCCTCACGCCGAACCGGCTGCCGCGCGTGGAGCCCCTCAACATCCACGAGGTGGTGGAGCGCGTGCGGACGCTGCTGCTCGCCGAGTTTCCCGCGGGCCTCGCGATCCGGCGCGACTACGACACCAGCCTGCCGGACCTGATGGGCGACAAGGAGCAGCTGATCCAGGCGATCCTCAACGTCGCGCGCAACGCCGCGCAGGCGACGGCGGGACGCGGCGAGATCCGGCTCACCACCCGCATCGCGCGCCAGGTGACCATCGCGCGGCTGCGCCACCGCCACGCGATCGCCGTGGGCGTCGAGGACAACGGACCCGGCGTGCCCGCCGAGCTCGCCGAACGCATCTTCTATCCCCTGGTGAGCGGGCGCGAGGGCGGCACGGGCCTCGGGCTCTCCCTCGCGCAGAGCTTCGTCTCCCAGCACCTGGGCTCCATCGAGTTCGAGAGCGTGCCGGGCGACACGCGCTTCACGATCCTGCTTCCGGTGCGCGAAAGGATGGCCGCATGACCAACCCCGTCTGGATCATCGACGACGACCGCTCGATACGCTGGGTGTTCGAGAAGGCGCTCGCGCGCGAGGGCATCGCGCACCGCACGTTCGGCGCGGCGCAGGAGGCGCTCGAGCGGCTCGGCGAGGAGACGCCGCAGGTGGTGGTGAGCGACATCCGCATGCCGGGGATGTCGGGGCTGGACCTCATGAGCCAGCTGCGCAGCCGCCTTCCCACGACGCCCGTGATCATCATGACCGCGTACTCGGACCTGGAGAGCGCGGTATCCGCGTTCCGCGGCGGCGCCTTCGAGTACCTGCCCAAGCCGTTCGACGTCGACCACGCGGTGGAGCTGGTGCGCCGCGCCATCGACGAGAGCCGCCGCCCGACGGCCGCCGAGCAGGGCGACGAGGAAGCCCCGGAGATCCTCGGCCAGGCTCCCGCGATGCAGGAGGTCTTCCGCGCCATCGGCCGCCTCGCGCAGTCGCAGGCGACGGTGCTCATCACCGGCGAATCGGGCACCGGCAAGGAGCTGGTCGCGCGCGCGCTGCATCGCCACAGCCCGCGCGCCGCGAAGGCGTTCATCGCCATCAACACCGCGGCGATCCCCAAGGACCTGCTCGAAAGCGAGCTCTTCGGCCACGAGCGCGGGGCCTTCACCGGCGCCCAGGCGATGCGGCGCGGCCGCTTCGAGCAGGCCGAGGGCGGAACGCTCTTCCTGGACGAGATCGGCGACATGCCGTCGGACCTGCAGACGCGGCTGCTGCGCGTGCTCTCCGACGGCCATTTCTATCGCGTGGGCGGCCACACGCCGCTCGCGGCCAACGTGCGCGTGATCGCGGCCACGCACCAGGACCTCGAGGCGCGCGTCGCCGAGCGCCTGTTCCGCGAGGACCTCTACCATCGCCTCAACGTGATCCGCCTGCGACTGCCGGCGCTGCGCGAGCGGCGCGAGGACATCCCGATGCTCGCGCGCCATTTCCTCGCCCGGAGCGCGCGCGACCTGGGCGTGGACGGCAAGCGGCTCACCGAGGCCGCGCTGCAGTACCTCGCGGCGCGCGACTGGCCGGGCAACGTGCGCCAGATCGAGAACGTCTGCCACTGGCTCACGGTGATGGCGCCCGGCCAGGTGGTCGACGTGGGCGACCTGCCGCCCGAGGTGCGCGGCACGGTGCCCGACGGCGCCGGCGGCGAGGGTGACTGGCGGCGCGCGCTGGAGCGCGAGGTGGCCGCGCGCCTCACGCGCGGCGAGACCGGCATCGCGGACGCGCTGGTGCGCGACTTCGAGAGCGTGCTGATCGCCAGGGCGCTGCGCCACACCGGCGGGCGGCGCATCGAGGCCGCGGGGCTGCTCGGCATCGGGCGCAACACGCTCACGCGCAAGGTGCAGGAGCTGGGCATCGAGGCACCCGGCCACGGCGAGACCGGCGCGGACTAGCGGCGGTAGCGCTTCTCCAGCTCGGCGGCGGCCAGCGCCGCGCTCTCGCGGAATCCCTGGTACTCGTCGCAGCCGAGGGCGCGCAGCGCCTCGAGCTGCGCATCGGTCTCCACGCCCTCCGCGACGACCGACAGCCCCAGCGAGTGCGCCATCGCGAGGATCGCCTGGATGATCGCCTCGTCGTTGGGGTCCTCCTCCATGTCGCGCACGAACGAGCTGTCGATCTTGATCGAGTCCACCGGGAGCTGCTTCAGGTACGAGAGCGACGAGTAGCCGGTGCCGAAATCGTCGATCGAGATGCCCACGCCGAGCGCTCCGAGGCGGTTCAGCAGCGCCGCGTTCTCGGGGATGTTCTGCATCAGGTGGCTTTCGGTCAACTCCAGCTCGAGCGTGCGCGGATCGATCCCCGAGCGCGCGATGGATTGCTCCACCGCCGCGTAGAGGCGATCGCCGTCGCGCACCTGGCCGACCGAGATGTTCACCGCCATGCGCAGGTCCGGCTTCACGGTCTTCTGCCACGCGGCGAGCTGCGCGCACGCCTCCCCGAGCGCCCACTCGCCGATCGGCACGATGAGGCCCGAGTCCTCGGCCACGTCGATGAACTCCGCCGGCTCGAGGAGCCCGCGGCGCGGATGCTGCCAGCGCATCAGCGCCTCCACCGCCGACCAGCGCTCCGCCCTCGATGCGCATGCGCGGCTGGTAGTGCATGACGAGCTCGCCGCGCTTCAATGCCAGGCGCAGGAAGTTCTCCACCGAGAGCCGCTCCTGCGCCCGCGCGTTCATGTCCGGGCGAGAAGAACTGGTAGTTGTTGCGGCCCTTCTCCTTGGCGTAGTACATCGCCACGTCGGCGTTCTTCATGAGTGTTGCGCCGTCGCGCCCGTCGGCGGGGTAGAGGCTGATGCCGATGGAGCACGAGGTGTTGAGCGGCTGGCCCTCGACGATCATCGGCGAGCCCATGGCGGCGATGGTCTTCTCGGCCACCTGCTGCGCGCCCTCGTCGTGGTCGTCGCGCAGGTTCTCGAGGATCACCGCGAACTCGTCGCCGCCCAGGCGCGCGACGGTGTCGTTGGCGCGCACGCAGGCGGTGAGGCGCGCGGCCACCGCCTTCAGGAGCTGGTCGCCCACCGCGTGGCCGAGCGAGTCGTTGATGGTCTTGAAGCGGTCCAGGTCGATGAACATGAAGGCGAACCCGGAGTGGTTGCGCGCCGCGTTGTACACCGCCTGCTCGAGGCGGTCGTGCAGCAGCACGCGGTTGGGGAGGTCCGTGAGCGCGTCGCGCGTCGCGAGCCACTCGGCGCGCTCCTCCGCGCGCTTGCGGTGGGTGATGTCGGTGGAGGTGCCCGTCATGCGCAGCGCCCGTCCCGACTCGGCGCGCTGCGTGACCTTGCCGCGCGAGTGGATCCAGATCCAGTCGCCCGCGGCGTTGGCCACGCGGTACTCGCAGTCGAAGCCGTCGCTCACGCCCTTGGTCGCGTTGCCCACCGCGGCGGCGAACTTCTCGCGGTCCTCGGCGTGGTTCCAGCTCGCCACCTCGCCGCCGCTGCAGGTGACCTCGCGCGGGTCCTCGCCCAGGAGCGCCGCCCAGCTCTCGTTGAAGTAGACCTTGTCGTTGCGCAGGTCCCAGTCCCACAGGGCGAGGCGCGAGCCCGAAAGCGCCAGGTCGAGGCGCTCCTTGGCGCGCGCCATCTGGCGCTCGGTGCGCTTGCGCAGCGTGATGTCGCCGGCCACGCCGATCATGTAGCGCGCGCTGCCGAGGGTGAGCGGGCGGCCGGTGAACGCGTAGGGGCGCACGTTGCCCGCGCGGTCGACGATCTCGGCCTCGAGCGCGATCTCGCGGCCCTCCTCGATCACCTCGCGCAGCGCCGCCTCCACCGACGCCCGGTCGTGCTGCGAGACGAAATCCGCCGGGTGCATGCGCGCGATCTCGGCGTCGCTGTAGCCCAGCGCGGCGGCGAGGCTCGCGTTCCAGCGCAGCATCGCGCCGTCGGAGGACACCAGGAAGAACGCGGAGGCGAGGCTGTCCAGCACCGCCTCCAGCAGGCCCTTCTCGCGCTCCAGCTCCTCCTCGGCGGCGCGGCAGCGCAGCTTCTCGGCCTCGAGGCGCTCGGAGAGCTGGTGCGGATCCACGATGAGCGACGACGGCACGCCGGGCGGCAACGGCGAGGACGGCACACCGGCCAACGGCGCGGCCGGACGCGTCGCCGGAATGGGTTGCCCCACGGGCGGGGCGCCGTCGCGCCGCGCTTCCAGGCGCGCCATCGCGAGCGCCGCGAGGTTGGCGAGCGCGGTCTGCTGCGCCGGCGCCAGCGCCCGCGGCTTGCGGTCGAGCACGGTGAGCGTGCCCACCACCATTCCGTCGGCGCAGGCGAGCGGCAGCACGGCGATGAAGCGCGCGTGGGGCGCGCCCGCGACCAGCCGGTGCGCGCGCCACGGCGAGCGCAGCGCATCCTCCACGAAGAGCGGCTGCGCGGGGTCCTGCAGCGCGAAGGCGAGCGACTCGTGCATCGCCAGCTCGCGCAGCGCCACGCCGCGCGCCGTGTGCAGGCGTTCGCGCGCGGCATCCAGGAATGAGATCCACGCGATGGGAAAGTGCGCCACGTCCTGCGCTCGGCGCACCAGGTCGGCGAACGCGGCGAGCGGCGCCGCGGCCTCGAGCACCCCCAGCTCGCGCAGGCGCGCCACGCGCCCGGGCGCGCTGGCGCCGGAGGAGGCGAGCGCGCTCATGCCGCCACCTCGCACATCACCGGCGCATGGTCGCTCGGCCGCTCGAGCTTGCGCGGCGCAACGTCGATGCGGCATGCGGAACACGCGCGCGCGAGCGCCTCCGAGAGCAGCACGTGGTCGATGCGCAGGCCCAGGTTGCGGCGGAAAGCGCCCATGCGGTAGTCCCACCACGTGTACGACTTTTCGGGCTGCTCGAAGAGGCGGAACGCATCGGCGAGCCCGAGGTCGACCAGGCTGCGCAGCGCCGCGCGTTCGGGCGCGCTCGCGAGCACCTGGCCCTCCCACGCCTTCGGGTCGTGCACGTCGCGATCCTCGGGCGCCACGTTGAAGTCGCCCAGCACGGCGAGCTTCGGGTGCGCCGCGAGCTCGGCGCGCAGCCAGGCCTTCAGGGCCTCGAGCCAGCGCAGCTTGTACGCGTACTTGTCGGATCCGACGCTCTGGCCGTTGGGCACGTACACGCTCACCACGCGCACGCCGTCGAAGTCGGCGGCGATCACGCGGCTCTGCGGGTCCTCGAAGGCCGGGATGCCGCGGCACGCGGCCGCGCCGGCGATGCGCGACAGGATCGCCACGCCGTTGTAGGTACGCTGCCCGTGGTGCAGGGCGCAGTAGCCGGCCGCCTCCAGCTCCGCGGCGGGAAACGTCTCATCCTCGCACTTGGTCTCCTGCAGGCACATCACGTCGGGCGCCTGCGCCGCGAGCCACGGCAGGAGATGGGGGAGGCGCACCCGGAGCGAATTGACGTTCCAGGTGGCTATCTTCACGGGCACCGGCGCTTACTGGGCCGGTGCCGGCCCGGACGGCGGCGCGGGCTCGACAGCGGCCCCGGGCGACGCCGCGGCCTGCTGCGGGCGCGTCGGCGCCTGGCTGGGCAGGCGGGTGCGCAGGTACCCGGCGCCATCGAGGGCCGAGTTCCACTGGTCCTCGTCGAAGCCGCGCACCTTGTTCTCGCCCGACCATGAGCAGCGGCACCTCCGCGCTGCCGGCGAGCTTCATCAGCGCCTCGCGCTCGGCGTTGCTGCCGCCGCGCGTTGCGCTCGGAAAACGGCACGCCGCGGTTGGACAGCAGATCGCGGCCGCGGTCGCACGGCGTCGCCGCAGCCGCTCGCCGTGTAGAGCGTGACGGGGTTGCGCTTCACAGCCATTTGCGTCGCGTACGGCAGCTGCGATTCCTCGACGTAGCCGCCGCCCAGGCGCTTCTGGCTCACGCTCTTCGCATCCTCGGGCGGGGGCGTATCGGAAAAGTGGACCTTGCCGTCCTTGTCGACCCAGCGATAGACGTTGGTCTGCGCCGTGGCCGCGCAGGCGGCGGCGAGGGCCGCGAGGACGATGGCGCCGGCGATGAGGCGCGAATGCATGGATGACCTCCCTGGTCGCGTGGCGCCGTTGAACGGGCGGGGCGGTTCTATGCCGCCTCCGTCATTCCATTATGCCGCAGGAGTGCCTCGATCTGGGGCTTGCGGCCGCGGAATGCGACGAACGATTCGAGCGCCGGCCGGCTGCCGCCCGCGGCCAGCACCTCGCGGCGGAAGCGCGCCCCCACCTCGGGATTGAGCACCCCCTCCTCCTCGAACGCGCCGTAGGCGTCCGACGAGAGCACCTCGGCCCACTTGTAGCTGTAGTAGCCCGCGGCGTAGCCGCCCGCGAAGACGTGGGAGAACTGGTGCGGGAAGCGGTTGTAGTCCGGCACGGGGTAGACGGCCACCCGCGCGCGCACCTGCTCCAGCACCTCCATGACGGCGGCGGCCGATGCCGGCACCGCTCGGTCGTAGAGGCGCATGTCGAAGAGCGCGAACTCGAGCTGGCGCACGAACTGCATGCCGCTCTCGAAGTTCTTCGCGGCGCGCATCTTCTCGAAGAGCTCGCGCGGGATGCGCTCCCCGGTCTCGACGTGGCGCGTCATCGGCGCCACCACGTCCCATTCCCAGCAGAAGTTCTCCATGAACTGGCTGGGCAGCTCCACCGCGTCCCACTCGACGCCGTTGATGCCGCTCACGCCCAGCTCCTCGACCTGGGTGAGGAGCTGGTGCAGCCCGTGGCCGAACTCGTGGAACAGCGTGCTCACCTCGGCGTGGCGTGAAGAGCGCGGGCTTGCCGCCCACGGGCGCGGAGAAGTTGCAGGTGAGGAAGGCGACCGGCGTCTGCACGCGGCTGCCGATGCGCCGGCGGTTCACCGCGTCGTCCATCCAGGCGCCGCCGCGCTTGCCCTCGCGCGCGTAGAGGTCGAGGTAGAACTGGCCGATGCGGCTCGCCCCCGCGTCGACGATCTCGAAGAAGCGCACGTCGGGATGCCACGTCTCGGCCTCGGCCGCGGCGGATGCGCACGCCGTAGAGCGTCTCGACGAGGCGGAACATCCCGGCCAGCACCTCGTTCTCCGGGAAGTACTGCTTCACCTCCTGGTCGGAGAATGCGTAGCGCGCCTGGCGCAGCTTCTCGCCCACGTAGGCCACGTCCCAGGCGCGCACATCGGCCAGGTCGAGCCGGGTGCGCGCGAATTCGGCGAGCTCGGCCATGTCGCGCTCGGCGAACGGGCGCGCGCGGCGGGCGAGGTCGTCGAGGAAGGCGAGCACCTCGGCGGGCGAGCCGGCCATCTTGGTGGCGAGCGAGACCTCGGCGAAGCAGCGGTAGCCGAGCAGGCGCGACAGCTCGGCGCGCAGCCCCAGGATGCGCGCGATGTTGACGCCGTTGTCCCAGTCCGGCTGGCCGAGCTCGGAGGCGCGGGTGACGAAGGCGCGGTACATGCGCTCGCGCAGGCCCTGGTGGTCCGCGTACTGCATCACCGGGAGGTAGCACGGCATGTGCAGCGTGAGCTTCGCGCCCGCTCGCGCCTCGCGCAGCGCCGCGTCGCGCGCGGCCTGCACCACGTCGGCGGGGATGCCCGAGAGCTCGCGCTCATCGGTCACGTACAGTGCGAAGGCATTGGTGGCGTCCAGCAGGTTGTCCTGGAAGCGCGGCCGCGAGCTGCGCGAGCTCCTCCTGGATCGCGAGGAAGCGCGCCTTCTGCGGCGGCGCAAGCTCCGCGCCGCCCAGGCGGAAGTCGCGCAGCTGGTTCTCGAGGCGGCGCTGGCGGGCGGGCGTGAGATGCGACGAAAGCGCTCGCGGCGTGCAGCGCCTTGAAGCCCGCGTGCAGGCGCTGGTCCTGCCCCTGCTCGGCGAAGAACTGGGTGACGAGCGGCAGCGCGGCGTTGTAGGCGGCGCGCAGCTCCGGGCGTGTTCACCACCGCGTTGAGGTGGCTCACCTGCGACCACGCGCGCGACAAGCGCTCGTTGGCGTCGTCCAGCGGCTGCACGAAGCTCTCCCACGTCGGCGCGGCGTCGGAAGCGGCGATGCGCTCGATGGTGGCGCGCCCCTCGGCGACCAGCGCGTCGACCGCGGGCGCCACGTGCTCCGGGCGGATCGCGGCGAAGCGCGGCAGGTGCGAGAAGTCGAGGAGCGGATTGGTCATGGCGCGACCTTCTCGTGCGCGGGCTCGCGGATGGCGTGCACGGTACGGCCGGCGACCAGCGTGCGCACCACGCGCCCGGTGAGCTCGAGGCCCATGAACGGCGTGTTCTTGCCCTGGCTCGCGAGCGCGGCGGGCTTCACGATCCAGGGGCGCTTCGGGTCGAAGAGGCAGATGTCGGCCGCCACGCCCACGGCTAGGGAGCCCGCGGCCACGCCCAGCACGCGGGCCGGGTGCAGCGTCACGGCGGCGAGCGTGGCGGGCAGCGCCAGCCCGCATTCCCGTCCCCATTGGAGCACCAGGGGCAGCAGGAGCTCGAGCGCGGTGGCGCCGGGCTCGGCCTCGCCGAACGGCACCAGCTTGGCGTCGTCGTCGACCGGCGTGTGGTCCGAGCAGGCCGCGTCGATGGTGCCCTCGGCGAGCGCGCGGCGCAAGCGCTCGCGATCCGACGGGTCGCGCAGCGGCGGCGCCAGGTTGGCGTTGGAATCGAAGTCGCCGATGTCGCGGTCGCAGAGATGCAGATGATGCACGGAGACGTCGCAGGTGAGCGGCGCGCCGCGCGCCTTCGCCTGCGCGACCAGCTCCACCGCCGCGCCGCGCCGAGAGACGCGCCAGGTGCACGCGCGCGCCCGTGGCCTGCATCAGCTCGAGGATGGTGCGCACGCGCGACGGTCTCCGCGATCACCGGGATCGGCGGCAGCCCCAGGCGCGTGGCGACCTCGCCCTCGTGCGCGACGCCGCCCGCCGCGAGCGCCGGGTCCTGCGGGCGCAGCCACACGGTGTAGCCGAACGTCGCGGCGTAGCGCATCGCCTGCAGGAGTGTCGCGTTGTCGGGCAAGGGCGCGTTGCCCTGGAAGAAGCCCACGCAGCCCGCTTCGGCGAGCTCGGCCATCTCGGCCAGGCGCTGGCCCTTGAGGCCCGTGGTGAGCGCGCCCAGCGGATGCACGCGCGCGCCGTGCAGGCCCGCGGCGCGGCGCGTGAGCATCTCGACCAGGCCCGGCTCGTCGAGCGGCGGATCGGTGTCCGGCGGGCAGGCGAGCGTGGTGACGCCGCCCGCGACCGCGGCGGCCATCTCGGATTCCAGCGTGGCCTTGTACTCGAAGCCCGGCTCGCGCAGGCGCGCGGAGAGGTCGACCAGGCCCGGGCACGCGACGAGGCCCGCGGCTTCGATCGTCTCGTCGGCGCGCCAGCCGTCGGGCGCGCGGCCCACGCCGGCGATGCGGCCGTCGGCCACGAAGATCGACGCGGCCTCGTCCCGGTTGGCGGCCGGGTCCACCACGCGCGCGCCGCGGATCTCGGTCTTCATGCGGATCGACCCCAGCATCGACATCACCGCCATGCGCACCGCGATGCCGAAGGTGACCTGCGGCATGATCACGCTCTGCGGGCCGTCGGCCACCGGCGAATCGATCTCCACGCCGCGGTTCATGGGGCCCGGGTGCATCACGATCGCGTCGCGCTTCGCGATGGGCGAGCTTCTCGGCGGTGAGCCCGTAGCACTTGAAGAACTCGCCCGCCGACGGCAGCAGCGCGCCGTTCATGCGCTCGTTCTGCAGCCGCAGCATGATCACCACGTCGCAGCCGCGGATGCCCTCGGCCATGTCGTGGAAGACGCGCGTGCCGAGGCGCTCGACCGCGGCGGGCAGCAGCGTCGCGGGCCCGACCACGCGCAGGTCCGGGACGCCGAGCGTCTTCAGCGCGTGGATCTGCGAGCGCGCCACCCGCGAGTGCAGCACGTCGCCCACGATCGCCACCGAGAGCGCCGAGAAGTCCTTCTTGTAGTGGCGGATGGTGTACATGTCGAGCAGGCCCTGCGTCGGATGCTGGTGGCGCCCGTCGCCGGCGTTGATCACCGCCACGCCCGGGCGCACATGGCGCGCGATGAGGTGCGCGGCGCCCGACTGCGCGTGGCGGACCACGAACATGTCCGCGTCCATCGCCTGCAGGTTGTACACGGTGTCGAGCAGCGTCTCGCCCTTGGAGGTGGACGACACGTTGACGTTGAGGTTGATCACGTCGGCCGACAGGCGCTTGGCGGCGATCTCGAACGTGGTGCGCGTGCGCGTGGAGCTCTCGAAGAACACGTTGAAGATCGACTTGCCGCGCAGCACCGGGACCTTCTTCACCTCGCGCTCGGAGACCGAGACGAACTGGTCGGCGGTGTCGAGGATGCGGCGGATGGTGGCCGCGGGCAGTCCCTCGGTGGTGAGCAGGTGGCGCAGGCGCCCGTCCTTGTCCACCTGCAGCGCTGCGTTGCTCAACGCGGCGGGCCCGGAGCCCTGGAGGAGCCCGGGGCTCATGCGGGCCTGCGCACGGCGGCGAGCCGGAGCTTGCTCGAATCGTTGGACAGCACCAGGTCCTCGCCGGGGCCGAGGTCCACCCGGGCGCCGAGGAAATCGGGCGCCACCGGCAGCTCGCGCCCGCCGCGGTCGGCGAGGATCGCGAGGCGCACGCTGCGCGGGCGGCCGAAGTCGAAGAGCTCGTTCAGCGCGGCGCGGATGGTGCGCCCGGTGTAGAGCACGTCGTCGACCAGCACGACCTCGCGGCCGTCGACGGGGAACGGGATCTGGCTGCGGCGCGCTTCGCGGTGCAGGCCGATGCGCCCGAAGTCGTCGCGGTGCAGCGTGACCGCGAGCGTGCCCAGCGCGGGCACCAGCCCGAGCGCGCGGTGCAGCCGCTCGGCGACCCACACGCCGCCGGTGTAGATGCCCACCAGCGCGGCGTCGGGCGCGAGCTTGCCGCGCATCTGCTGGGCGAGCTGGCCGACCAGGGCCTCGGGATCAGGCAGCGAGGTGGGCATGGGCTTCGGGATCGTCGAGGTAGCTTTGCAGGATGAGCGCGGCGGCGAGCGCGTCCACGTCGCCTTCGCGCGGCGCGCGCGTGCGCGTGCCGCGCAGGCTCGCCTCGGCGTCGGCGGAGGTGAGCGTCTCGTCCACGAAGACGACGGGCAGCTTGTGGCGCGCGGCGAGCCGGCGGCCGAACTTCTCGGCGAGCTTCGCGATCGCGTGCTCGGAGGCGTCGGCGTGCTTCGGGCGGCCGACCACGAAGGTGCCGGGCTGCCACTCGTCGACCAGCTTTTCGATGGCGCGAAAGCGCGCGTCGTTGGCGCTCTCGGCGATGGCGCCCAGCGGGTTGGCGATGCCCGTGGCGGTCTCGCCCACCGCGACTCCGATGCGCTTCTCGCCGAAGTCGAAGCCGAGCACCGTCATGCGTGCCCCGCCTCTTCGGACAGGTTGGCCGCGCTGATGCCCAGGGCCTGCATGGCCGCCTCGTAGCGCGCCTCGGGCGGGGTGCGGAAGATGAGGTCGGTGGACCCGCGCACCGTGAGCCAGCCGTTGCGCTGGATCTCGTCCTCGAGCTGGCCCGGCGCCCAGCCCGCGTAGCCGAGTGCCACGAGCTGCTCGCGCGGGCCGGCGCCCGCCGCCATCGCCTCGAGGATGTCGCGCGAGGTGGTAAGCCCGATCTCGCCCACCGGCAGCGTCGACTTCCAGGCGCCGAGCGGGCGATGGAGCACGAAGCCGTGGTCGAACTGCACCGGCCCGCCGAAGAACACCGGCTGCCCTGCGAGGATCGCGTCGTCGAGCGGGATCTCCACCTGGCGGAAGAGCGCGTCGAGCGTGACCTCGATCGGGCGGTTCACCACGATGCCGAGCGCCCCGCGCTCGTTGTGCTCGCAGATGAAGGTGAGGGTGCGGGAAAAATTCGGGTCCGCCATCGCCGGCATGGCGATGAGGAAGTGGCTGGTAAGGTTGATCGTCTGCATTGGCCACCGGTCTCGCATTCTAATCCCTGGCGAGGTTTGGCTCAATCGCCGGGGCGATGGTTCCGTGGCGCGAAAATCGCCGCCGGACCCCTTTCCCGGGCTATTCCGAGACGACCTGGTCGCTGCGCGTGAAGGTCCAGGTGCGCGTGATGTGCAGGATGTCGGTGTCGACGCGGATGTTGTCGGGGAAGCGCGCGAAGGGCGCGGCGAGGCGCACGATGCGCACCGCGGCCTGGTCGAGCACCTGGTGGCCCGAGGAGCGGTTGATCTCCACCGACTCCACCTCGCCGTCGGCGCGGATCGCCACCGTGAGCTGCAGCGAGCCGTAGATGCGCTTGGCCTTCGCCTCCTCGGGGTAGTTGAGGTTGCCGATGCGCTCGATCTTCTGGCGCCAGTCGTCCACGTAGCGCGCGAAGCGGTATTCGGTGGCACGCGCGCCCACGAATTTGCGCTTGGGCCGCTCCTGGTAGGCCTGGAACTCGCGCCGGATCTGCGCCTCCAGGCGCTGGATCTCGAGGCTCTTCTCCACCAGGTCGCGCGCGTTCTTGTCGGCCTGGGCGGCGCCCGGCGGCTGCACCTCGGGCTTTTCCACCTGCGCATCGGACTTCATGCGCACCATGAGCTCCTTCGCCTCGGACTCGAGCTGGCGCACGCGGCCCTCGGCGGCGTGCAGCTCGCGCGTGGTCTCGCGCTGCTCGAGGGCGGGCAGCGGGCTCTTCGCGCGGAGCTTCTGGTCGGTGTTGCCGCCGCCGTCGAGGTTGGCCTGCGCGAGCGCGTCGGCCTTCTCGGGGCGCTTGGCGCTCTTGGCGTTCACCAGCACCACGTCCATCACGTTGTGCGGCTCGTCCCAGCGCGGAAAGCCCGGGAGCTTGAACCCCAGGCCGATGATGAGGAACGCGTGGATCGCGATCGACGCCACGACCGCCACCTGCATCGACGCCACGAGGCCGAAGCGTTCGAGCAGGAAATCGGAGAAGGAGACGAGCGCGTCGGGCGGTGGCTGCCGGAGCTGCATCGACAGCGCTACGAGGTGCGGGGTGGACGGCGCGTCATGAGCGGCAATTTTAGGCTATTTGCCGGCGTAGTGGCAGGGCACGCACACCCTCCCACAGGTCGGGCTCGCCGAACGCCACGCGCACCCGCTCCCCGGCTACCGTTCCGGCCGGCAGCCCCAGGGTGCGGCAGACGAGCGGCAGGTTCTCGATGCGCACCAGCTCGTCGCGGATCACGGCGGCGTGGGCGGAATCGATGCCCTCCTGCTGCAGGTAGCGCAGGCACCAGTAGCGCTCGAGGAAGCGCTGGTGCTCGTTGTAGGCGTCGTAGGCGGTCTCGAAATCGCGCGCGGCCGCCTCCAGCTCGGCGCTCTCGTAGGCCGGCTCGGCGCCGCGCGATGGCCGCGGCGAGCTGGCGCTGGTTGGCGAGGTCGGCATACCTGCGCAACGGCGAGGTGGTCCACGCGTAGTGCGAGACGCCCAGCCACTCGTGCGCGCCCGGCTGCACCTCCATGCGCGTCTTGCCGCCGCGCTGGTTGCGGTAGATCGCCGCGTAGCCGCGCTCGGCGAGGAGCTTTCCCCACGTCGCGTTGGTGTGGATCATGAGCTCGGCCACCAGCATGTCGACCGGGGAGCCGCGCACCCGGGGCTCGATCGCGACGCGCCCGTCCTGCACGCGGAAGGTGTAGTCGAGGCGGTCGGCCTTCTCCTCGCCGGCTCCGCGCAGCGCGCGCAGGCTGCGGGCGAGCCGCCACAGGAGGTAGAGGTCGTCGCCGTGGGGGCCATCGATCCGCCCCGCGGCCACCGTCGTGTCGTTGAGCCGCTGCTCCAGCTCGCCCAGGTGCAGGTTGGCAGCGATGCCGACCGCCTCGACGCGCGATTCGGTGGTGCGGATCGCGAGGCTTTCGGGATCCACCACGAGGTAGAGCGAGAGCGCGGGCACGCGCCGCCCCTGGCCGAGCGTGGCGCCGGCGATGGCGCCGCCGGGGAGCATGGTGATCTTGCCGCCCGGGAAGTACACCGTGGACATGCGCTCGCGCGCGAGGGCCTCGAGCGGCTCGCCACGGCCGAAGAAGAGCGTGGGCGCGGCGATGTGCACGCCGATGCGCACCTCGCCGCTCGCCAGCCGCTCGACGGAGAAGGCGTCGTCGATCTCGGTGGTCTCCGCGTCGTCGATCGAGAACGCGGCGTCCGGGCCGTGGGGAAGCTCTGCTGGCGCGGCGAGCGGCGGCACCTCGGGAAAGCCGATGCCCGCGGGGAAATGCTCGAACGCGAAGCGGCGCAGGAAGTAGTCCTCGGGCCCGGCGAGCGCACCGGCGGCTGCCAGCACGCGCTGCGGCGTAGTGCCGCGCGCGTGCGCCGCCTGGTCCAGCGCGCGCCACTCGAGCGTCGTCTTGTCGGGCTTGAAGAGGAGCGTGTCCGCGCGCGCGCCGATCTCGGCCGGCAAGCTCCCCGCCGCGAGCGCTTCCGCCCACGTGTCGACGCGCTCCTGCTGCTGGCGCTTCTTCTCCTGGCCCGCGAGGGCGGCCTTGAGGTTCTGCTCGGGCGCGGCCTGGTAGCGCCCGCGGCCGCGGCGGTAGAAGTACATCGGGTGCGCGTGCAGCGCGAGGGCCACCGCGGCGGCCTCCTGCGGCGTGGGGGCGCGGCCGAAGTAGTCGCGGGCGAGCGCGTCGAAGGCGAACTCCTCGGGCCCGCACACCTCCCACAGGAAGCCGGGGTCGATGGGCTCGGCGAGCTTCTGCGCCTCGGGCATGAAGCCCGCGAGCGGCTGGCCGTCGAAGCGCAGCAGCACGGAGCTCGACTTCACCTTCGAGCGCTTGCCGTGGGCCGCCTCGACCTGGAAGGACGCGCCCGCCTCGGCGAGGATGGTGCCCACGCGGAAGGCTCCGTCCTCCTCGAAGAGCACCTGCTTCACGAAGCGGCCTCGCGCGCCTCGCCCAGCGCCCAGTCCACCAGCTCGGGCACGTGCTCGGGAAAGGAGGTGAGCGCGTGGTCGCCGCCGCGCACAACCGTCTGGCAGGCGCCGGCGTAGAACGCGACGGCTTCACGGTAGTCGAGCACCTCGTCGCCGGTCTCGACGAAGAGCCAGTAGCGCGCCGGATTCGTGATCGCCGGCACGTCGAGCGCCTTCAGCTCGCCCACGTGCAGGACGGTGAGCTCGAACGCCTCGCCGGTGTAGAGGTTCCTCTGCGCCCCGAGGTAGCGCGCGAAGTGGCGATGCGGGTGCACCGCCGGGTTGAGCAGCGCCGCGCGGCAGCCGAGGCGCTCGGCGCCCACGGTGGCGTAGAAGCCGCCCAGGGAGCTGCCCACCAGCGTGAGGTCTTCGGGCGCGTAGGGCGCGCAGGCTTCCTCCACCTGCCGCATCGCCTGCGCAGGCCGGTGATGCAGCGCGGGCACCACGTAGTCCAGGCCCGCCACGCAGTTGCGCACGTAGTCGCCCAGCATCGTGGCCTTGCGCGATTGCGGGGCGCTCACGAAGCCGTGCAGGTAGACGATGGCCTTGCGGCCGGTGCGCGGGGCGGTCATGGGAGCGGGATGCGGCGGGATCAGAGCTCGACGCTGCCGCGTCCCAGCTCGATCACGCGGCCGCCCACGAAGATCGCGCCGCCGCGCACGCGTGAGCCGCAGCGTCGACGGGCGCTTCACCGCCTCGCCCTGCGACACGACGCGCTCGACGTCGGTGCCGGGCCGCAGCGCGCAGAACCAGCCGCCGAGGTTGGCGCACGCGCTGCCGGTCGCCGGGTCCTCGAGGATGGCGGGGCCGCTCGGGAAGAAGAAGCGGCTCTCGACCGTGCCGCTGGCGTCGCCCGCATCGGCGAACACGTAGGCCATGCTCGCGCCGTCCTCGCTCTTCAGGCGCGAGAAGGCGTCGGCCGCCGGGCGCGCGCGGCGCACTGCCGCGGCGCTTCCGAGCGGCACGATGAGCTGCTCGCGTCCCGCGGCGACCCAGAGCGGGCGCTCGGCGATGTCGCCAGGCTCGAGGCCCAGGATCCGCGCCAGCTCGGCGCGCGTTTCGTCCACCTCGCGCCAGCGCGGCGGGTTGGCGCCGAGCGTCCACGTGTCGCCCTGCGCCTCGACGGGGATGACGCCCGCCTGCATGTCGAGCGTGACCTTGTCGCCGCCCTTCAGCGCGCGCACGACGTGGGCGGTGCCGAGCGTGGGATGGCCGGCGAACGGCATCTCGTAGCTGGGCGTGAAGATGCGCACGCGCGCGGTGGCTTTCTCGGAAGGCAGGATGAACGTGGTCTCGGACAGGTTGAACTGGCGCGCGAGGGCCTGCATCGCCGCGTCGTCGATGCCGCGCGCGTCCTCGAAGACGCAGAGCGGGTTGCCGGTGAGGCGGCCCTCGCGGGCGAAGACGTTGAGGATGCGGTAGGCGTAGGCTCTTCATGGCGTCAATCCGCCGCGGCCGAGGCGGGACGGCGCGCGAGCCGCTCGAGGAGCCGCGCGTGCACGCCGCCGAAGCCGCCGTTGGACATCACGAGCACGTGGTCGCCGGGCCGCAGCTGGCGGGCGAGCGCCTCGACCATCGCGTCGATGTCGCGGTGGATCGTGGCGCGCGCGCCGAGCGGGGCGAGCGCGTGGGCGGGATCCCAGCCCAGCTCGCCGGCGTAGCAATGCACGAGGTCGGCGGCGGCGAGGCTCCTGGCGAGCTGGTCCTGCATGGTGCCGAGCTTCATGGTGTTGGAGCGCGGCTCGAAGACCGCGACGATGCGCGCCGCGCCCACGCTTGCGCGCAGCCCCGCGATGGTGGTGTCGAACGCCGTCGGATGGTGGGCGAAATCGTCGTACACCGCGATGCCGTTCACCGTGCCGCGCAGCTCCATGCGCCGCTTCACGCCCTGGAAGCGGCCGAGCGCCGCGATGCCGTGCGCGACGGGCACGCCCGCGTGGCGCGCGGCGGCGAGTGCCGCGAGCGCGTTCTGGCGGTTGTGCTCGCCCAGCAGCCCCCAGCTCACCGTGCCCTGCTTCACGCCGCCGAGCATCACGTCGAAGCCGTCGGCGTGCACCTCGCCCACGCTCCACGCCTCGCCCGCGCCGAAGCGCTCCACCGGCGTCCACGTCCCGCGCGCGAGCACGCGCTCGAGCGCCGAGGACTGGCCGTTCGAGACCACGAGCCCCTGCGCGGGCACGATGCGCACCAGGTGGTGGAACTGCGTTTCGATGGCGGCGAGGTCGGGAAAGATGTCGGCGTGGTCGTACTCGAGGTTGCCCAGCACCGCGGTGCGCGGCCGGTACCACACGAACTTGGAGCGCTTGTCGAAGAACGCCGTGTCGTACTCGTCCGCCTCGATCACGAAGAAGCGCGCGGCCCCGTCGCGCGCCGAGATGCCGAAGTTCACCGGGATGCCGCCGATCAGGAAGCCGGGCTCGAGCCCGTTGTCCTCGAGGATCCACGCGAGCATCGAGCTGGTGGTGCTCTTGCCGTGCGTGCCCGCCACCGCGAGCACCCATTTGTCCACCAGCACGTTCTCGGCGAGCCATTGCGGTCCCGAGGCGTAGGGCAGGCCGCGGTCGAGGATGGCCTCCACCACGGGCTTGCCGCGCGTCATCGCGTTGCCCACCACGTAGAGGTCGGCGGCGTAGCGCTCGAGCTGCCCGGCGTCGTAGCCCTCGTGCAGCTCGATGCCGAGGGCGCGCAGCTGCTCGCTCATGGGCGGATAGACCTGAGCGTCGCAGCCGGTCACGCGGTGGCCGCGCTCGCGGGCGATCTTGGCGAGCCCGCCCATGAAGGTGCCGGCGATACCGAGGATGTGGAGGTGCATCGGTGTCTTCCCCGGCGCGGGCCGGGACCTGGTCAACCCTTGAAAATGAAATATACGGCGCCCACCATGCAGAGCGCCGCCCAGGCGTAGTTCCAACGGATGGGCTGGTCCATGTACAGCATGGCGAACGGAACGAATACAGTGAGCGTGATGACCTCCTGCACGATCTTCAGCTGCGCGAGCGTGATGCCGCCCTCGAAGCCGATGCGGTTGGCCGGCACCTGCAGCATGTACTCGAAGAACGCGATGCCCCAGCTCACGACGGCGGCGAGATACCACGGGGTGGTCCCGAGGTGGCGCAGGTGCCCGTACCAGGCGAAGGTCATGAAGATATTGGAGGCCGCCAGCAGCGTAATGGTGGCGGCGAACGTCTGTAACGCGGTCATCGGGAAGCTCCGCGCGAATCCCGCGCCCGGAAGAACCTGCAATTTTACCAGTGGAGCCCGCCATGGCGCGAGCGTGTAAACTGATCCTCCCGCCGGCAGAGGCTCGTCCCCGGGAAACCCCGCCCCCCGAGCATCCCCACGACGACATGGTTCCCCACCTCACCACCCATCTCACCGGTCCGCTCCAGGAGCTCGAGCGCGTAGTGCTGGACCAGCGCCCCGAAATCGAGGGGTGGTTCCGCAAGCGCTGGGCGCAGCACGCTCCGCCGTTCTACTCGTCGGTGGACCTGCGCAACAGCGGCTTCAAGCTGGCACCCGTCGACACCAACCTCTTTCCCGGCGGCTTCAACAACCTCAATCCGGAGTTCCTGCCGCTTTGCGTGCACGCGGCGATGTCGGCCGCGCAGCGTGTCTGCCCCGACGCGCGCGGCATGCTGATCATCCCCGAGAACCACACGCGCAACCTCAACTACCTGCAGAACGTGGCGGTCCTGCGCCGCATCATGGAGGGCGCGGGGTACACGGTGCGCATCGGCAGCCTCATCCCCGAGCTGGGCAAGGCGATGGAGGTGGAGACGGCGGCTCGGCGAGCGGCTGCTGCTGGAGCCCGTGGAGCGGCGCGGCAACCGCATCGGCATCGAGGGCTTCGATCCCTGCGCGGTGCTGCTCAACAACGACCTCTCGGCGGGCATCCCGGCGATCCTGCGCGGCATCGAGCAGCCGGTGGTGCCGCCGGTGGTGGCCGGATGGTCGACGCGCCGCAAGTCGCACCACTTCCACGTCTACGACCGCGTGGCCGAGGACTTCGCGAAGCTGGTGGGCATCGACCCGTGGGTGGTGAATCCCGGTGTTCAGCCAGTGCGGCAAGGTCAACTTCACCGAGAAGGAAGGCGAGGACTGCCTCGCGGCCAACGTCGAGTTCGTGCTGGGCGAGATCCGCGAGAAGTACCAGCGCTACGGCATCACCGAGCCGCCGTTCTGCATCGTGAAGGCCGACGCCGGCACCTACGGCATGGGGATCATGACCGTGAAGAGCGTCGAGGACGTGAGGAACCTGAACCGCAAGACGCGCAACAAGATGGCGGTCATCAAGGAAGGCCAGCCGGTGCACGAGGTGATCATCCAGGAAGGCGTGTACACCTTCGAGAGCGTGGACGGCGGCGTGGCCGAGCCGGTCGTCTACATGATGGACCAGTTCGTGGTGGGCGGCTTCTACCGCGTGCACACCGGGCGCGGCGTCGACGAGAACCTCAACTCGCCCGGCGCCCAGTACGCGCGCCTCGACTTCGAGACCAACTGCCACACGCCCGATTGCGCGGGCAAGCCCGGCGACCCGCCCAACCGCTTCTACACCTACGGCGTGGTCGCGCGGCTGGCGGCACTCGCCGCCGCCATCGAGGTGCAGGAGCTGGTGGCGGCCGCCAGCGCTCCGGAGGTGCGGGCGGCGAACGAATGAAGCTCGCGTTCGTCGTCGATCCGCTCGCACGCCTCAAGGCGTACAAGGATTCCTCCATCGCGATGATGCGCGAGGCCGCCCGGCGCGGCCACGAGGTGCACGCGCTGCAGGCCGGGTCGATGTACGTGGACGGCGGCGCGGTGATGGCCCCCGTGGCGCGCCTCGCGGTCTTCCCCGACGACGCCGCGTGGTACCGCGTCGAGGAGGAGCGCGACCTCGCCCTGGAGCGCTTCGACTGCGTGCTGATGCGCAAGGACCCGCCGTTCGACCAGGAGTACTACTACGCCACGCTGCTCCTCGAGCGCGTGCAGGCGGCCGGCACGCGCGTGGTGAACGATCCGCGCGCGCTGCGCGACTGGAACGAGAAGCTCGCCATCCTGCGCTTCCCCGACTTCGCGCCCGCGACACTCGTGGCGAGCGACATGGAGCGCGTGCAGGCGTTCATCGCGCAGCACCAGGACGTGATCCTGAAGAAGCTGGACGGCATGGGCGGCACCATGATCTTCCGCGTGACCGCGGCAGACCCCAACCGCAACGCCATCGTCGAGGCGATCACCGACATGGGAGAGCGCACGGTGATGGCCCAGCGCTACGTGCCCGAGATCACCCAGGGCGACAAGCGCGTGCTCGTGATCGCCGGCAAGCCCTTTCCCTACTGCCTCGCGCGCATCCCCAAGGCGGGCGAGACGCGCGGCAACCTCGCCGCGGGCGGCACCGGCGTGGCGCGCCCGATCACGGAGCGCGACCGCGAGATCGCCGGGAAGGTGGGCGCGGAGCTCGCGAAGGCGGGCATCGTGTTCGCGGGGCTGGACGTGATCGGCGACTGGCTCACCGAGGTGAACGTCACCAGCCCCACCTGCATCGTCGAGATCGCCGAGCAGACCGGGGAAGACGCCTCGCGCGTGCTGATGGACGCGCTGGGCGCCTGAGGGGCACGCGAAACGAGCGCTACGTGGTCGTGACGCGGTCGAAGTCCGCGCCGTGCTCGACGACCTCCTGCACGGACGCTTCCTTCGCGAGCTCGCCCTCCCACGTCTCGATCGCGCGCCCGCGCAGCGCCATCGAGGCTCGGCACCACGAGCGTGCTGGGCACCTTCATCGCCTCGATCGCCGGGCAGCCGGAAGCCCTGCGCCCAGTTGGTGCTGGCGCGGTGGCGCACGTCGCCCGAGCGCACCGCGATCGCCTCGGGCCTGCCGGGAAAGAGCGCCAGCGGTGACGACGATGCGCCCGTCGGTCTCCTGCACCAGCGCGCGGATCACCCCGAGGTAGAACGGCGTGCCGTCGCCCAGGCGCACGGCCGGCCACGCGCCCGATGGCCACGCCCTTGCGAGGCCGACTGCGGGCGCTGCAGCCGCCAGGTGCCCGGCATCTCGTCGACCACCGTCCACGACTCCATCGTGTAGTTGTGCTCGGTCATCATGCGGTTCTGGGTGCGCTCGGTGATGCGGCCGAACACCTCGATGTCCTGCTTCTCCTGCGACGTGAGGTCGCGCTGCCGGCCGGGCTGCTCGAACGCCTTGCCGCCGGTCACGAAGAAGTGCGACGTCGGCAAGCGAGAACACGATGCCCGCGGCCTTGAGCTCGGAGGCCTTGGCGGGCGGGCGCGGCGGCGCGCCCTCGCACCACAGCTTGTGCAGGCGCTTCAACTGCCCGCTCGAGGTCGAGCCCCGCGGCCTGGGGCGGCAGGCCGAGGCGCGCAGGATCCTCGTCGGACTGCAGCGCCGTGGATGCGCCGGCGCAGGCTCTTGGCGAGCGCATCGACGTCGAACACGCGGTGCGTGGACTTGAGCTCGGCGTGCGCGGCAACGGACGCGCGCCGATGGAGGATGCCAGGTCCGCCACCAGCGGATCGGGAGGCGAGCGCTCGCGCCTCGGGCCGCCTTCACGATGCGCACCTTGCCGAGCCAGAGCTTCACCAGCGCCTCGGCGAAATCGATCTGCGGCGCGGTCATCTCCGAGAGGTATGCCGCCTGCAGGAGCACGACCTGGATGTAGGCCTCGTCCACGCTCGAGGCGCCCTCGGCGTCGCCGTCGAGGGAGTCCTTGACGCGCTCGGCGGCGACGCCGTGCGACTCGGCCGCGGCGTAGAGCGCGTGCAGGCGCGCCCATACCGCGAGGTCGAAGCGGCGGTAGGCGATGGCGTGGAACAGCATCAGCGCGCCGATGGAGCGCACGACGCGCTGCGCGACCAGCGCGCGCAGCTCCGCCACGGCGGCGTCGGTGTCGGCCTCCGCGAGGCACTTGCGGTAGCCCTGCTCCATCTCGGCGAGGAGCTGCGCGCCGGTGGCCCAAGCGGTGCTGTCGTTGGGCGAGAGCGGCAGCGTCTTGCCGAAATAGCGCGACGCGCTGCTCGCCCTGCAGGAAGGCGATCTTGTCGCGCAGCAGCTCCATGCACTTGAGGCGCTCGAGGGGTGCCACGTCCGCGGCGTTCAACGCACGCAGCGCCTCCAGCACCAGGTTCTGCGCCTGGGGAATGTTGGTGAGCGGCAGGACCGCGAGCCAGTCCTTGCAGCCGCGCGCGTCGTCGAAGGCGAGCGCGGCCGCGCCGGGCGCCGGGCGTGCTGCTCATGGGGCGGCGCTCGCGGGCGGAGTGCCCGAGGACGGGCCTAGGCGCGCGGCGAGCGCGGCCGCGAGCGCCGCGGCGCGCGCGCGGCGCTCGGGCGGCACGACGGCATCGCGCTGCTGCGCCGCCCACACCGGGCCGGGGAAATGGCGGTCTTCGCGATAACGTGGAATCACGTGCCAGTGCACGTGGGGCGTCATGTTCCCGAGGCTCGCGAGGTTCACCTTGTCCGGCCGCATCGTCGCGCGCATGACTTCCTCCACCGCGAACACCACCGCCATGAGCCGCGCGCGATCCGCCTCCGGGAGCTCCGTCATCTCGCGCACGTGGCGCCCGAGGATCACGCGGCAGAAGCCCGGGTAGTCGGCGTCTTCGACCCGCACCACGCGGCAGAGGTCATTCTGCCAGAGGATCGCGCCGCCGGGACCGTTGCAGAAGTCGCAATCCGGAGACATCCGTTTAGAGTAGCACCCGCTCGATGCCGCCGTGGCGGGCGCGCTCGACGAAATCTTGCATCCAGCTTTCGCCAAGCAGGTGGCGCGCCATCTCCACCACGATGTAGTCCGCGCTGGTGTCCGAGTCCGGGTTGAAGCGCTGCAGCCCCTGCAGGCAGGACGGGCACGAGGTGAGCACCTTCACGGGGCCGTCGAAGCCGTCCGCGCGCACGCGCGCCGCGCCCTTGCGCATCTCCTCTTCCTTGCGGAAGCGCACCTGGGTCGCGACGTCGGGGCGCGTGGCGGCGAAGGTGCCCGACTCGCCGCAGCAGCGGTCGTTGATCTCGATGTCGCTGCGCCCCATCAGCGTGTTGACGACCTTCTTCGCGTCGTGGGTCTTGATCGGCGTGTGGCAGGGGTCGTGGTACATGTAGCGCACGCCCTGCACACCTTCCACCTTCACGCCCTTCTCCATCAGGTACTCGTGGATGTCCAGCAGCCGCGAGCCCGGGAAGATGCGGTCGAACTCGTACTTCAGGAGCTGGTCCATGCACGTCCCGCAGGAGACCACCACGGTCTTGATGTCGAGGTAGTTGAGCGTGTTGGCCACGCGGTGGAAGAGCACGCGGTTCTGCACCGTGATGCGCTCGCCCTGGTCGGCGCGCCCGGCGGAGGTCTGCGGGTAGCCGCAGCAGAGGTAGCCCGGCGGCAGCACGCAGAGGCTGCCCACGTGGTAGAGCAGCGCCTGCGTGGCGAGGCCCACCTGGCCGAAGAGCCGCTCCGAGCCGCAGCCGGGGAAGTAGAACACCGCGTCCGATTCCTCGCTCACCTTCGCGGGATCGCGGATGATCGGCACCATGGCCGGGTCCTCCACGTCGAGGAGCGCGCGCGCGGTCTTCTTCGGCAGCCCCCCGGCATCGGCTTGTTGATGAAGTGGATCACCTGGCTCGTCAACGCCGGCCGGCCGACCGTCTCGGGCGGCTTGCGCGTCTGGCGCTGCACGAAGGGCGTGCGCCCCCAGAGCTTGTTGGCGGCGCGCTGCACGCGGTAGCCCACGTCGATCATCACCGCCTTGATCGCCTTGATGCGCGCCGGGTCCTGCGCGTTGAGGAACTGCAGCGACGCCCAGGTGCCGAGGTTGAAGCGGCGCTTGCGCAGCTTCGCGAGCAGGTTCCTCATCGCGATCGACACGTCGCCGAAGTCGATGTCCACCGGGCAGGGCGCCAGGCACTTGTGGCACACCGTGCAGTGGTCGGCCACGTCGCCGTACTCGTCGAAGTGGCGGATCGAGACGCCGCGGCGCGTCTGCTCCTCGTAGAGGAACGCCTCGGTGAGGAGCGAGGTGGCGAGGATCTTGTTGCGCGGGCTGTAGAGCAGGTTGGCGCGCGGCACGTGCGTGGTGCACACCGGCTTGCACTTGCCGCAGCGCAGGCAGTCCTTGAACATGTCGGCGATGGCGCCGATGTCGTTCTGCTCGAGGATCAGCGACTCGTGGCCGATCAGCGCGAAGGAAGGCGTGTAGGCGTTGCGCAGGTCCGCGCCCGGCAGGAGCTTGCCGCGGTTGAAGCGGCCCTCGGGATCGACGCGCTTCTTGTACGTCGACGAACGCCTCGATCTCGGCGGGCTCCAGGAACTCGAGCTTCGTGATGCCGATGCCGTGCTCGCCCGGAGATCACCCCGCCGAGGGCGCGCGCGAACTTCATGATGCGCGCCACCGCCGCGTTGGCCTGGCGCAGCATCTCGTAGTCGTCGGAGTTCACCGGGATGTTGGTGTGCACGTTGCCGTCGCCGGCGTGCATGTGCAGCGCCACGAAGACGCGCCCGCGCAGCACCTCGGCGTGGATCGCCTCGATCGCCTTCATCACCGGCTCGAAGTCGCGCCCGGAGAAGATGTCGCGCAGCGGCTCGCGCAGCTCCGCCTTCCACGAGATGCGCGTGCGGTGCAGCTGCACGGCCTCGAACACGGCGGGATCGTCCAGGCGATCGAGGGTGGAGCTGCCAGCGCGCGGCGACCTCGCGCGCGAGCTCCAGCGCGCGGGCCGGACGGTCGCCCAGCAGGTCGGTGCGCCGCGCGCGGTCGCGCGCCTCCTCCGCGCCCCACACCGGCATGTCGCCCGCGAAGAACGCCTCGAGGCGGCGGCAGAGCTCGAGCTTGTTGCCGATCGAGAACTCGATGTTGATGCGCTCGATGCCGTCGGTGTAGTCGCCCAGGCGCTCGAGCGGGATCACCACGTCCTCGTTGATCTTGAAGGCGTTGGTGTGCCTGGAGATGGCGGCGGTGCGCGCGCGGTCGAGCCAGAAGCGCTTGCGCTGCTCCGGCGTCACGGCGACGAAGCCCTCGCCGTCGCGCGCGTTGGCGATGCGCACCACGTGCGAGGCGGCCTCGGCCGCGGCGTCCTCGTCGTCGCTCACGATGTCGGCGAGGAGGATCATGCGCGGGCGTCCCGCGGCTCTTCGCCTTGGTGGCGTAGCCCACGGCTTTCACGTAGCGCTCGTCCAGGTGCTCGAGGCCGGCGAGGATCGCCTTCGGGTGCGCTTCGATGTAGCGCTTGATCTCGACGATGGAGGGCACCGCCCGTCTTCACGTCGCCGAAGAACTCGAGGCACACCGTGCGCACGTGCTTCGGCATGCGGTGCAGGATGAAGGTGGCCGAGGTGATGAGGCCGTCGCAGCCTTCCTTCTGCACGCCGGGGAGCCCCGCGAGGAACTTGTCGGTCACGTCCTTGCCGAGGCCCTCCTTGCGCAGGCGCTTGCCCTCGACCTCGAGCATCTCCTCGCCCTTCGGCGTCACGCCGTCCGCTGCGTAGCGCGTGAGGCGGAAGCGCGCGAGAGGGGCGTCGTGGATGCGGCCGCGGTTGTGCTCGAGGCGCTCCACGTCGAGCCACTCGCCGTCGGGCGTGACCATGCGCCAGGAAGCGAGGTTGTCCAGCGCCGTGCCCCACAGCACGGCCTTCTTGCCGCCCGCGTTCATCGCGACGTTGCCGCCGATGCACGAGGCGTCCGCGGACGTGGGATCGCACCGCGAACACGAGGCCCGCGGATTCGGCCGCCTCCATCACGCGCTTGGTGACGACGCCCGCGCCGCAGCGGATCACCGGCACTTCCTCGGCGAGTCCCGGCAGCACGCGCTCGCTCGATGGCCTCCAGCGGTCTCGAGCTTCTCGGTGTTCACCACCGCGGAGAGGCGGTCCAGCGGGATCGCCCCGCCCGTGTAGCCGGTGCCGCCGCCGCGCGGGATGATGGTGAGGCCGAGCTCCACCAGCGCCCGCACCAGCGGAGCGCACTCCTCCTCGGTATCGGGATAAACCACGACGAAGGGATACTCGACGCGCCAGTCCGTGGCGTCGGTCACGTGCGAGACGCGCGCGATGCCGTCGAAGGCGACGTTGTCGCGGCGCGTGATGGCGGCGAGGCGGCGCACCACCTTCCGGCGCAGCTCGCGCGTCTCGGCGAACTCGCGCTCGAAGGTGTCGACCGCGCTCGCCGCGAGCTCGCATCAGCTGGCCCACCTTGCGGTCGCGCTCGGACTCGGCGTCGCCGGGGCTGCGCCGCCTGCTCGATCTCGCGCAGGCGATGGCGCATCGCGCCCACCAGCAGGCGAGCCGCCGCGGGCTGTCCAGCAGGTCGTCCTGCAGGTACGGGATTGCGGCGCACGACCCAGATGTCGCCCAGCACCTCGTAGAGCATGCGCGCCGAGCGCCCGGTGACGCCGCTGCGCGCGCAGCTCCTCCAGCGCGCTCCAGCCCGCCTCGCCCAGCAGCCGCGATGGCGATCTCGCGGTCGGAGAACGACGTGTAGTTGTACGGGATTTCCCGAAGGCGCGCGGTCATGTTCGTTCGATCCCGCGAGGCACGCAGCGCGGAAACATTCGAATATTACCGCACTGCAACATGGCCCGGCGTCTGTAGTACGCTTGCCGGTTCCATGGGCGAATCTTCCAGCACGCATCCGCATCGCCACGCGCGAGAGCCGCCTTGCGCTCCGCCAGACCGAGCTCGTCGCCGCCGCGCTCGCCGCGCGCCATCCGGGCCTCGACGTCGAGACCGTCGGCATGACCACGCAAGGGCGACCGCGTGCTCGACCGCCCGCTCGCCGAGGTGGGCGGCAAGGGGCTCTTCGTGAAGGAGCTCGAGGTGGCGATCGACGAGGGCCGCGCCGACCTCGCGGTGCACTCGATGAAGGACGTGCCGATGGTGATCGCGCCGCAGTTCGCGCTCGCCACGTTCGGCGCCGCGCGAAGATCCGCTGCGATGCCTTCTGCTCGCCGCGCCACGCCGCGCCCGGGCGATGCCTGCCGAGGGCGCGTGGTCGGCACCTCGAGCCTGCGGCGCGAGAGCCAGCTGCGCGCACGCTATCCGAAGCTGCGTTCCGCGCCGCTGCGCGGCAACGTCAACACGCGCCTCGCGAAGCTCGACGCGGGCGAGTACGACGCCATCATCCTCGCCGTGCGCGGGGCTGAAGCGCCTGGGGTTCGGCGACGCATGCGCGCCACGCTGCCGCAGCGAGCTGCGATTCCCGCGATCGGCCAGGGCATCCTCGCCGTCGAGTACTCGCCGCGCGCGCTCGACATCGCCGCGCTGCTCGCGCCGTTCGAGGACGCCGCCGCGGCATCGCGGCGCGCGCCGAGCGCGCGCTGGGCCTCGTGGTCGAGGGCAGCTGCGACGTTCCGGTGGGCGGCCTCGCGCGCGCTCAAGGGCGACCGGTTGCGTATCGACGGCTTCATCGGGCTGCCCGACGGCACGCGCATGGTGCGCGACCACCGTCGAGGGCGCGGCGCGGCGACGCGCGAATCGCGCTCGGCGCGCGCGCTCGGCGAGCAGCTGCTCGCCGCCGGCGGCCGCGAGATCCTCGACTTCCTCGCGAGGATGCCGGCATGAGCGCGGGCCGCCTGGAGGGCCTGGGTGTCGTGATCACGCGCCCGAAGAGCGCCGCCGAGCCGCTCGCCGCCGCGCTCGAGCGCGAAGGCGCGCGCGCCTTGCGCTGTTCCCGGCGCTCGCGATCGAGGCCATCGAGCCCACGCCGCGCTCGCAGGACTCCCTCGCGCGCCTGGCCGATTTCGACCTCGCGATCTTCGTCAGCGCCAACGCCGTGGAGCGCGGGCTCGCCCTGGCCGGCTCGCGCCGGCGCCATGGCCCGAGCGCACGCGCATGGCGCGGCCATCGGCGAGGCCACGGCCGCAGGCGCTGCGGAACTCCGGCTTCGAGCGCCGTGATCTCACCGACGGAGCGCCACGACAGCGAGGCGTTGCTCGCGCTCGCCGAATTGCGCGCGGTCCAGGGGGAAAGTATCATCGTGTTCCGCGGCGAAGGCGGCCGGGAGCACCTGCGCGAGGTGCTCGAGGCGCGTGGGGCCGAAGGTCGATGTACGCCGAGTGCTACCGGCGCTCGCGCCCGCGCGCCGATCCGGCGCCGCTCGTCGCGGCCCTGGGCGCGCGGCGAGATCCACGCGGTGAGCGCGCTTTCGGGCGAGACACTGGAGAATTTCGTCGCGATGGTCGGGCGACGGCGGCGCTCGCCCGCGACGCGTGACTCTCGTCGTGCCCCATGCCGCGGTGGCCGCGCATCGCGGAGGCGCGCCGCTTCGCGCGCGCGGTGGTCGCCGCACACGGGCGCCGAAGGACTCGTCGAAGCGCTTGCCAGACTTGCGAGTCACCACATGACCGATCCTCGTTCCCATCACCCGTCCCGCGGCCCGCCTCCGATGCCGCGCGGCGACCGCATGCGCGCGCTGCTCGCTGGCGTGGCGCTCGTGGCCGCCGTGGCGGTCGGGCTGGCTCGCCGTGGGACGCGCGCCAGGCGGTGAACGCATGCAGTCCAGCGCGGGCGGGCGCCTCGCCGAGCTGGGCGCCGCGGCCGCGCAGTCGCGCGCCGTCGCTGCACAGGCGCAGGCCGCGCTGCAAGGATGCGCAGGCGCCGCATCACGGAGCTCGAAGGCGCGCGTGGCCGACACGCAGGAGCAGCGCGTGGCGCTCGAGGAGATGTATCGCGAGCTTGCGCGCAGCGCCGACGACCGCGTGCTCTCCGAGGTCGAGCAGATGCTGGTGCTCGCGAGCCAGCAGCTGCAGCTCGCGGGCAACGTGCGCGGCGCTCTCGCGGCGCTGCAGGCGGCCGACCAGCGCCTCGCGCGCGCCGACAAGCTCGCCGCGACGCCGCTGCGCCGCGCCATCGCGCAGGACATGGACCGCCTGAAGGCCGTGCCGCAGGTGGACACGGTCGGGCATCGCGGTGAAGCTCGACGGGCTCATCGCGCAGAGCCGACACGCTGCCGCTGCACGATCGCGGAGACGCCGCCCGTCCCGCGCGCGGCCTCGCGCGCGCTACGCCGACGAGCGACGGGCATCACGCGCGCGGCGCGCGATTTCTGGGACGAGATGAAGGGGCTCGTGCGCATCCGCGACATGGAGCCGCGCCGACGCGGCGCTGCTCGCCCCCGCGCAGAGCTACTTCCTGCGCGAGAACCTCAAGCTGCGCCTGCTCTCGGCGCGGGTGGCGCTGCTCGCGCGCGACGAGCCCTCGTTCCGCGAGGACCTGCAAGGCCACGCAGGCTGGGTACGAAGTACTTCGACCCCCGCGCCAAGCCCACGGCAGCGGCGCTCGCGGCGCTCAAGCAGGTCGCCGAGAGCCCCGTGTCCATCGCCGTGCCCGACATCAACGCGAGCCTCGCGGCGGTGCGCACCGCGCGCACCGCGCGGGAGAAGCGCTGGAGCCATGCGCTTCGCGCTCTGGTCCCTCGTGCTCGCCGCCGTGGCGGTGGGCATCGCGCTCTTCGCCGCGCCACTCGACGGGCTACGTGGTGATCGTGTCCGCGCCCTAGCGCATCGAGCTGTCGCTGAACCTCCTCGTCTTCCTGGTCGTGGCGGGCTACTTCGCGTTCTATACCCTCGCGCGCCTCGTGACCACGCTCATCGGCATCCCCGGCGCGCGTGCGCGCCTATCGCGCGCGAGCGCGCACGCAAGAAGCTGCGCCAGTCGCTCAACGAGGCGCTGCTCGCCTTTTTCCAGGGGCGCTACGCCTCGGCGGAGAAGAGCGCCGCGGCTGCGCTCACCGGCGAGGAGACCAAGGGGGTCGCGGCGATCATCGCGGCGCGCAGCGCCCACGAGCTGGGGCGCTTCAACGAGCGCGAGCAGTTCCTCGACCAGGCCAAGGGCGACGTGCCCGAGCGTGGACCAGGCGCGGCTCACCACGCTCGCCGACCTGCTGGTCTCCCAGGAACGCTACGAGGAAGCGCTCGCGGTGCTGAACGACCTTTCGGCGCGCGACTCGCGCAACCTGCGCCTGCTGCGCCTGAAGCTCCAGGCCGAGCAGGCCCGCGCAACTGGGACGAAGTGCTCGACGACCGTGGCCGCGCTCGTGAAGCTGGGCGGCCTCGGTCCGGCGGAGGCGGCCGGCGGCGCGGCGCGCGGCGCACCTGGGCAACCTCAACCGCAAGGCGCACGGACGCGGCCGCGCTCGCCGCGATACTGGAAGCAGCTGCCGGCCGAGCATGCGCGTCGATCCCGCCGTGGCCGCGACCGCCGCGCGCTACCACCTCGCGCTCGGCGGCAACGCCGAGGCGCAGGCGATCATCGAGCAGGCACTCGAGCGCGAGTGGAACCCGAGCCTCGTCGCGCTCTACGGGGAAGCCGCCGGGAGGCGACGCGCTGCCGCAGATCGAGCGGGCCGAGAAGTGGCTGCGCGAGCATGCGCGCGATCCCGGCGCTGCTGCTGGCGCTCGGCAAGCTCTGCATGCGCCAGGAGCTCTGGGGCAAGGCGCAGAGCTACATCGAGGCAAGCCTCGCGCTCGAACCCACGCACGACGGCCACATGACGCTCGCCGCGTTGATGGAGCGCATCGGCAAGCACCAGGAAGCCGTCCAGCATTTCCGGCGCAGCGCCGAGCTCGCCGGCTGAAAGCCAGGAGGCGCACCATGCGCGAATATTCGCCCCGCTCACCCTTCGCAGCTCGCCCCGGGCGCGCGCGTCGAGCGAGCCGAGCGCCCGGCCGCGTGACGCTCGACGACCCGGCGTTCGCGGTCATGACGGACCTGCGCGAGAGTCTCCGCCGCCACCACGATGCCCGAGGAATCCATCGACTCCGCCCACGCCATCATGATCCGGCGCGCGGTGCGGCTGCTCTTCGTGCTGGGGACCGACAGGGCGCGGTGGCCGGCGTCATCACCGCCACCGACCTGCTGGGCGAGAAGCCGATGCGCTTCATGCAAGGCGCGCGGCGTCTCCCACTCCGAAGTCCAGGTGAGCGACATCATGACGCCCGCGCCGATGCCTGCAGGCGCTCTCGATGCTCGACGTGGCGCAGATGCGCGTCGGCCACATCGTCGCCACCCTCAAGGCCGTGAACCGGCGCCACCTCACCGTGGCCGAGGACGGCGGCAACCGCATCCGCGGCCTCTTCTCGGCCTCGCAGGTGGCGCGCCAGCTCGGCATGGAGCTCACGACTTTCGAGGTCGCGAGACCTTCGCGGACATCGAGGCCGCGCTCGCGCGCTAGCGCATGGAAGGCGACCGTTACCGCGAGCGCTACGAATCGTTCCGCTGGCAGGTTCCGGCAGGACTTCAACATCGCCCACGTCGACGTGCCGGCGCTGGGCGGCGGACCCGGCGCGCGTGGCGCTGCACTGGGAGGACGAGACGGGCGAGACGCGCACGCGCACCTTCCGCGAGCTGCAGGGCGAATCCGACCGGCTCGCCAACGCCCTCACCGGCCTGGGTGTGGCGCGCGGCGACCGCGTGGCCCTCATGCTGCCGCAGCGCACCGAGATGGTCGCTCGCGTACCTCGCCTGCTTCCAGATGGGCGCGATCGCGGTGCCGCTCTCGTTCCTGTTCGGCCCCGAGGCGCTCGAGTACCGGCTCGCCAACAGCGCGGCGCGGGTCGCCATCGCCGATTGCCTGACCCTCGCCAACCTGGAGCCGGTGCGCCACCGCCTGCCGCGCCTGCGAGCACGTGATCGGCGTGGCGGGCGCGACGCGGCGCGGGCACGCTCGACTGGGACGCCACGCTCGCGCGCTCCGCTTCGTCGTTCACGCCCGTGGACACCGGCGCCCGACGATCCCGCCGCGATCATCTACACGAGCGGCACCACCGGGCCGCCCAAGGGCGCGCTGCTGCCGCATCGCGCGCTGCATCGGCAACCTGCCCGGCTTCGAGCATTCCCACGACGGCTTCCCGCGCGCGGGCGACGTGTTCTGGACCCCGGCCGACTGGGCGTGGACCGGCGGCCTGTGGGACGCGCTCATGCCCACGCTGTACCACGGGCGTCCCATCCTCGGCTTTCGCGGGCGCTTCGACCCCGAGCGCGCGTTCCACCTGCTCGCGAAGTACGGCATCCGCAACACGTTCCTCGTTCCCACCGCGCTCAAGATGATGATGAAGGCGGTGCCGTCGCCCGCGGTCGCGCTACGACCTGCGGCTGCGCTCGCTCATGAGCGGCGGCGAGGCGATGGGGCAGGCGGTGTACCACTGGGCGCGCGCGGAGCTGGGCGTCACGCCCAACGAGATCTTCGGCCAGACGGAGATGAACTACATCGTCGGCAATTCGCACGAGCACTGGCCGGTGAAGCCGGGCTCCATGGGGCGGCCCTATCCGGGCCATCGCATCGCGGTGCATCGACGAGGACGGCCGCGAGGTGCCCGCGCGGCACCGTGGGCGACGTGGCGCTCGCCCGCACCTGGATCGACGGCACGCCCGACCCGGTGTTCTTCCTCGGCTACTGGGACAACCCCGAAGCCACCGCGAAGAAATACAGCGGCGAGTGGTGCCGCACCGGCGACGAGGCGTCCATGGACGAGGACGGCTACCTCTGGTACCACGGCCGCTCGGACGACGTGTTCAAGAGCGCGGGCTATCGCATCGGCCCCGCGGAGATCGAGAACTGCCTGGTGAAGCATCCCGCGGTCGCCAACGCCGCCGTGGTGCCCACGCCCGACCCGGTGCGCGGCGCGCTGGTCAAGGCGTTCGTGCGCGCTCGCGCCCGGTCACGCGCCCTCCGAGGAGCTGAAGGAGGCGATCCGCGCCCACGTGAAGCAGCACCTCGCGCCCTACCAGCAGCCGCGCGAGATCGAGTTCGTCGCCGAGCTGCCGATGACCACCACGGGCAAGGTGCAGCGCCGCGTGCTGCGCGAGCGCGAGGCGCAGCGCGCTATTTCCTCGGATCCACCGAAGGCGTGAAGGCGTCGCAGTAGAACTCGTCCTCGGGCAGCGCGCGCTGCTCGACGAAGGTCTTGCGGGCGATGTCGGTCATGCCCGGCGCGCCGCACGCGTACACCTGCCAGCCCGAGAGGTCGGGGAAGTCGTCCAGCACGGCCTGGTGCACGAGGCCGGTGCGCCCGCTCCACTGGTCCTCCGGGAGCGGATCGGAAATCACGGGGATGAAGGTGAAGTTCGGGTGCTCCTGCTGCCAGCGCCCGGGCAGCTCGCGCATGTAGAGGTCGCGCAGCGAGCGCACGCCCCAATAGAGCACCATCTGCCGGTCGATGCCGGAATGCAGGCAGTGCTCGACCTGCGCCTTGATGGGCGCGAAGCCCGTGCCGCCCGCCATGAAGAGCATCGGCTTGTCGGAATCCTCGCGCAGGTAGAACGTGCCGAGCGGCCCCTCGAAGCGCAGGATCGCGCGCTCCTTCATCTGCTCGAAGACATAGCCGGAGAAGGCGCCGTTGGGCGACTTGCGCACGTGCAGCTGCAGGTACCGGTCGTCGTGCGGCGGGTTGGCGAGCGAGAAGCTCCGGCGCTTGCCTTCCTTCAGCAGGATGTCGATGTACTGGCCAGCGAGGAACTGCAGCCGCTCGCCCGCGGGCAGCTTGAGCGAGAGGATGGCCACGTCCTCGGCGGGCTTCTCCACCTTCTCCACGCGGCAGGGCATGGTGCGGATCGCGAGGTCCTTGGCGCCGGAGAGCTCGCGCACCTCGAACACGATGTCGGTGAGCGGCCGCGTGCAGCAGGTGAGCGCCTTGCCCGCGGCGCGCTCGCTCGGGTGCAGCGCGCGCTCCTGGTAATCGCCGTACTCCAGCTCGCCCGAGCGGAGCACGCCCTTGCACGCGCCGCAGGCCCCGTTGCGGCAGCCGTAGGGCAGGCCGATGCCCTGGCGCAGCGCCGCCTCGAGGATGGTCTCCCCGGGCGCGACGGTGAAGGTGTGGCCGCTGGGCTCGAGCCGGACTTCACGGCCGGGCGGTGGGGATGCGGGCAATTCGGGTGTCCGGTCTTGGGGAATGCGTACGTGGAGCGCGTTCGCGCGTGCGCTTCGCCGCGGGGCGAGCCGGAATTCTAACCCATGGCGACGGCTGCGCTGGCCTCAGCGGCTGCGGCGGAACTCGCCCTCGATCAGCGTGCCCATGCGGCGCGGCGCGCGCTGCTCGGCCACACGCGGGCCGGGAAGCAGCAGGAGCGTGATGGCGATGAGGTCCGAGACCACGCCGGGGAAGATCAGCAGCAGGCCCGCCACCACGGTGCGCGCGCTGTAGCTCAGCGCCGTGATGGAGAACTCGCCGTTGGCAAGCCCCGCCGCGAGCTGGGTGACCAGCGTGTAGCGCGCGTTCTTCAGCAGCGCCATGCCGGCGAAGGCCGAGAGCACGACCCACGCGAGCACCCACCAGCCCATGGTATGGGCGAGGCGCAGCAGCACCACGGCTTCGAGGAGCGGGAAACCCAGTAGAATCGCGATCAGTAGCAGCCGCATGCGAAACGCCATCTCGTTCGTCGAACCTGCCCGCGGAGCGTGGGCGCTTTCGGCCGTGTCCGCGATCCTCGTACTCACCAACCTACCCGACTCCGGCGCCGCTTTCAATCTGGCCCGCGAATTGGTCTCGCTCAGACTCGCCGCCTGCGCAAACGTTCTGGCGCCCGCGACCTCGGTCTACCGCTGGGAAGGCAGGCTCGAGGAAGCCACCGAGCATCCGGTGCTGATCAAGACGACGCGCGAGCGCTACCCCGAGGTGGAGGCGGCGATCCGCGCGCGCCATCCCTATTCGCGTGCCCGAGATCGTGGCCTGGCCCATCGAGCGCGGGGCTCCCCGAGTACCTGCGCTGGGTCGAGGACGAAACGCGGTGAGCACGCGCTGGCTCTTTGCCGGCGTGGGGCTGCTGGCGCTCCTGGCCGGCATCGCGCTCTGGCTCGGCAACGAGCCGCCAGCGCCCACGGGATCCGCGGACCTCGCGCCGGCCGCGCTCTATGCCGCCACCTTCCACGATCCCGGCGGGCAGCCCGCAATCCCTGGGGCGCTACCAGGGCCGGATCGTGGTGCTCAATTTCTGGGCGACCTGGTGCGCGCCGTGCCGCGAGGAGATGCCGGCGTTCCAGCGCCTGCAGGCGCGCTTCGGCGGCCGCGGCGTCCAGTTCGTGGGCCTCGCCAATGACGACCCGGCGAAGGTCACGCGCTTCGCGAGCGACCTGGGCATCGCCTATCCGCTCTGGCTCGGCGGGGCCGAGGTGGACGAGCTCGCGCGGCGCCTGGGCGAGAAGCAGGGGGTGCTGCCGTTTACGGTGATAATCGATCGCACGGGGAACGTCGTCGCGCAGAAGGTGGGCGCTTACTCGGAGGCGGAATTGGCCGCTCGGCTGGAGCCCTTGGCCTCGGCGCCCGGCACATAAAGCCGCTAACTTCGCCGATCTGCGCCGATCGCCAGGCGCTGTGCCGCGAAATCATCGCCAAAGCTCAAAGCGTGCCTGTTCAGGACTCGCTGTCGGAAAAACAACACCTGTGTCTTCTTTGAACGTCTGGCATAACTGGACATTCGGTGGCGATCTGCGGCAAACTCGATGGTCATGCCCAAGATTCTCGTCATCCACGGCCCGAACCTGAACCTGCTGGGGACCCGCGAGACCCAGCACTACGGGACGGACACCCTTGCCACCATCGACCAGCGCCTCGCCGACCAGGCCGGGCGTCGGGGGGCCACCCTGACCTCCTTCCAGAGCAATGCCGAGGCCCCCATCATCGAACGCATTCATGCAGCGAAAAGCGACGAAACTGCGTACATCATCATCAATCCGGCGGCTTTCACGCATACCAGCGTGGCGCTGCGCGATGCCCTCGCCGCGGTCCACATCCCGTTCATCGAGGTGCATCTGTCCAACGTGCACGCGCGGGAGCCGTTCCGCCAGCACTCGTACTTCTCCGACCTGGCCGCCGGCGTGATCGTCGGGCTGGGACCCCTGGGCTACGAACTCGCATTGGAAGCGGCACTGCGCGCCACAAGCGCGAACGCCGCGAGCTGAGGACCTTGCCATGGACCTGCGCAAGCTGAAGAAGCTGATCGACCTCGTCCAGGAATCGGGCATCGGGGAGATCGAGATCACCGAGGGCGAGGAGAAGGTGCGCATCAGCCGCCAGGGCGTGAGCGCCCAGCCGCTGATCATGGCCGCGCCCGCCCTGCAGCAGGTGTCCGGGCCCGGGACCGGGACGAGCGCCACCGGAGCGCCCGCGGGCGGGGAGGCCGGCAAGCCCGCCGAGCCGGCCGGCCACCAGCTCAAGTCGCCGATGGTGGGGACCTTCTACCGCGCCCCGTCGCCCGGCGCGCCCTCGTTCGTCGAGGTGGGCCAGGCGGTGACCAAGGGACAGACGCTCTGCATCATCGAGGCGATGAAGCTGCTGAACGAGATCGAGTCGGACGCCTCGGGGACCGTCAAGGCGGTCCTGGTCGAGAACGGGCAGCCGGTGGAGTACGGGCAGGCCCTGTTCGTAATCGATGTTTGAGAAGATCCTGATCGCCAACCGGGGCGAGATCGCGCTCAGGATCCAGCGCGCCTGCCGCGAGATGGGCATCAAGACGGTCGCGATCCACTCGGAGGCCGACGCCGACGCGAAGTACGTGATGCTCGCCGACGAGTCGGTGTGCATCGGCCCGGCGCCCTCGCGCGACAGCTACCTCAACATCCCCGCGATCATCAGCGCCGCCGAGGTCACCGACGCGCAGGCGATCCATCCCGGCTACGGGTTCCTCTCCGAGAACGCCGACTTCGCCGAGCGGGTCGAGAACTCGGGCTTCGTCTTCATCGGCCCGCGCGCCGAGTCGATCCGCATCATGGGCGACAAGATCTCGGCCAAGGCGGCGATGAAGAAGGCCGGCATCCCGTGCGTGCCGGGCTCGGAAGGCCCGCTGCCCGAGGACCCGAAGGAGATCCGGCGGCTCGCCGCTGCGATCGGCTACCCGGTGATCATCAAGGCCGCGGGCGGGGGCGGCGGCCGCGGCATGCGCGTCGTGCACACCGAGGCGGCGCTGGTGAACGCGGTCACGATGACCCGCACCGAGGCGCAGAACGCGTTCAACAACCCCACCGTCTACCTCGAGAAGTACCTCGAGAACCCGCGCCACATCGAGATCCAGGTGCTCGCCGACGAGCACAAGCAGGCGATCTACCTGGGCGAGCGCGACTGCTCGATGCAGCGGCGCCACCAGAAGATCATCGAGGAGGGCCCCGCGCCGCTGGTGAAGCCGAGGCTGATCGAGCGCATCGGCGAGAAGTGCGCGGAGGCCTGCCGCAAGTTGGGCTACCGCGGCGCCGGCACCTTCGAGTTCCTGTACGAGAACGACGAGTTCTACTTCATCGAGATGAACACGCGCGTGCAGGTGGAGCACCCGGTGACCGAGCTCATCACGGGCGTGGACATCGTGCAGGAGCAGATCCGCGTGGCCGCGGGCATGAAGCTCAAGTACCGCCAGAAGGACATCGTGAAGAAGGGCCACGCGATCGAGTGCCGCATCAACGCGGAGAACGCGTACACGTTCGTGCCCTCGCCGGGGCGCATCACGCAGTACCACGTGGCGGGCGGCCCCGGCATCCGCTACGACTCGCACGTCTACGCCAACTACTACGTGCCGCCGCACTACGACTCGCTCATAGGCAAGCTCATCGCCTACGGCGACACGCGCGAGCAGGCCATAGCGCGCATGCGGGTGGCGCTCTCGGAGATGGTGATCGAGGGCATCCAGACCAACATCCCGCTGCACCAGGAGCTCATGAACGACGCGGCCTTCATCCGCGGCGGCGTGAACATCCACTACCTCGAGGAAAAGATCGCCGCGCTCAAGTCCATCGCCGAGGCCTAGGGGGGCGCCATGGCGTGGCAGCGCGTGGATCTCGTGGTGGCCGGGGATCGCGCCGATGCGCTCGCCGCGGCGCTCGAGGAAGCCGGCGCCATCTCGATCGACCTCTCCGACGCCGATGCGGGCACCGAGCCGAGCGCGCGGTCTTCGGCGAGCCCGGCGCCGAGGCCGCCGGCTGGCCGCGCTGCCGCGTGAGCGCGCTCTTCCCCGGCACGGACGATCCAGCGCGCGCGCTGGACCTGGCGCTCGCCGCGTGCGGCCTCGCGGGGCTCGCCGCGGCCTCGGTGGACCGCGTCGAGGACGCCGACTGGGTCGCGCTCACGCAGCGCCAGTTCGAGCCGATCCACGCCGGCGAGCGGCTCTGGATCGTGCCGACGTGGCACGCGGCGCCCGACCCCGGCGCGGTGAACGTGGTGCTCGACCCGGGCGCGGCGTTCGGGACCGGCAGCCATCCCACGACCCGCCTCTGCCTCGCGTGGCTCGAGCGCACCGTGCGCCCCGGCGACAGCGTGCTCGACTACGGCTGCGGCTCCGGCATCCTCGCGATCGCCGCCATGAAGCTCGGTGCGGGCCGCGCGCGCGCCGTGGACATCGACCCGCAGGCGCTCGAGGCGGCACGCTACAATGCCTCGCGTAACCATGTCGACGTCGAGGTAATCGACGCCGAGCGCCCGTTCGAGGGCCGCGCGCGCGTCACCGTCGCCAACATCCTCGCCAATCCGCTGCGCATGCTGGCTCCCGTCATCGCCTCGCACACGCTACCCGGCGGCTCCATCGCGCTGTCGGGCATCCTCGCCGACGCAGGCCGCGGAGGTCGCGCGCGCCTACGCGCCCTGGGCCGCGCTCGGCGTCGTGGCGATCGAGGGCGACTGGGTCCTCCTCGCGGGCGAGCGCGCGCCATGCTGATCACGACCTGCACGCACTGCGTCGCGCGCTTCCGCGTCTCGCCGCAGCAGCTCAACGCGCGCAACGGCCAGGTGCGCTGCGGGCAATGCGGCAAGGTGTTCAGCGGCTTCGAGGCGCTGGAGCGCGTGCCCGACGACGACACCGGCTCGCGGCTGCTCGCCGCGCGCGAGGCGTCCGACGCGCAGGCCGCGGCCCGGACGGCACGCACCGCAGACCGGGCGCGCCCGCAGGCGCAAGCAAGCGACCTCGGCGAGTCCTCCGAGGACCTTCCCGAGCTGGAGGCGATCGACGCGCCGACCATGCCGCCCGCGCCGGTCGACGAACACGCCGCGGACCGCGCGCGCTCGATGCGGGGGCCGTCCACGCAGCCGCTCGACCTCGACCTCGACCTCGATGCCCTGGAGGAACCGGAGCCGCCGCCGCGCCCGTCGCGTGCCTGGGCGTTCGGCGTCGTGCTGCTGGTCCTGGTGCTGGGCTGCGAGCTCGCCTACGCGTTCCGCGCGCCGCTGGCCCTTGGCTACCCGACGCTGCGGCCCTGGCTGGAATCGGCCTGCGCACGCGCCGGGTGCACGGTTGCCTGGCCGCACGACGAGCGCCTGCTGAAGCTCGAGGAATCGGAGCTGCTCGAAGTCCCGGGGCATCCGGAGCAGATCGCGCTCGCCGCGCGCATCCGCAACCTCGCGCCCGCGGCGCAGGAGCTCCCGACCCTCGAGCTCTCGCTCACCGACGCCACGGGACAGCTCGCCGCGCGCCGCGTGCTGCGTCCCGCCGATTATCTCGGCCATGCGGCGGCGCGCGACGAGGTGCTGGGCGCGGGCGCGCAGCTTTCGATCCAGCTGACGCTCGCCACCCCGGGCATCAAGCCGACGGGGTACGAGCTGCTGCTGTTCTATCCCTGAGCGTCGGCGCGGTCCCGGCGCGCGTTCAATGCACGCGCGCCTCGGCGCCGCTGCGCAGGTTCTCGAGCATCGAGCCCACCGCGCGGTCCATGAGCGGCGCGTCGTCGAGCACGCGTGCCTCGCCCAGCCGCATCTGCTCGGCGAGCGCCTCGGGCGAGATCGACACCGCGCCCTTGGTCGCGAGCGGGTTGGTGAAGAGGTAGACGCCCTTGTTGGGGCTGATCCACGTGAGGCGCGCGCGCTGCGAGGCTGCGTCCCGGCCGCCGAACTCGACCCACGTGCCGCGCTGCAGGTTGGTCCAGATGCCGGTGCGCGTGAAGACGTTGCGTACCGCGGCGGAACCGCGCGGCGTGCGCAGCCGGATCTCCTGGACGTGGATGTCGCCCGCGGGCACGGTCTCGCGCGCGATCGCGGGATCGGCGGAACGCATCGGCACCGCCGGCACCGCCGGCAGCGCCGCCATGCCGCGCAGCCCGGACTTCACCGCGGCGGCGTGGCAGTCGACCAGCCCGCCCAGGAACGCGTCGCGCCCGGCGTCATCCATCTGCGCGCGGCGCAGGCCCTCCACCACGCTCTTGATGAGCGCGGGCAGCATCGCCACCAGCCGCTTGCGGTCGTCGGCCTGCACCTTGGGCTCGACGCTCCAGACCAGGTCCTCCATCGTCTTCACGTGCGCCTGCCACGCGGGCGAGGCCTCACCCTCGCCACGCGCGGTGGCGAGCACCTGCACCCACGCGGTGCCGAGCATGTCGCGCACCACGGCGGGCACCCAGGGGCTCACCGCGAGGCGGCGCTCGACCTCGTCCTCGGCGAACGCGCGCGCGATCTCGATGTGCTCGCGCTCCTCCACCAGGCGCGCCGAGCGCTCGACGATCTGCTCTTCCGCGCGCTTGCGCTCCTCGATGAACTCCTCGACGCGTACCAGCTGCGACTCGAAGAGCGCGAGGTCGGTGTCGAACTCGGCGAGGACGCGCTGCACCACGCTTTCCACCAGCGCGATGCAGCCCGCCCCGTCGGCATCGCCTTCGTCCAGGCCGATCGCGCACTCGGCGAGGCGGTCGATCAGCCGGCGCGCGGGATGCGCCTTCGAGGAGAAGAAGTTCTTGTCGAGCAGCGCCACCTTGAGCGTGGGAATCTGCAGGCGCCCGAGCCACGCCTTCACCGTGGTCGGGATGTGGCGGTCCTCGAAGATGAAGTCGAAGAGCATCGACACGATGTCGATGGTCATCGCGTCGAGCGTGGGCAGCGAGGCGCTCTGCGGGGAGGCGCGCAGGCCCTTCACCACGTTGACCGGCAGCGTGCCCGGCGCCGCGGCGGCTGCGACCGGGCCTTCCTGCATGCGCGTGAGCTCGGTCAGGAACGACGCCGGCACGGTCGCCATCGCGCCATCCCCGCCCTGGACCCGGCGGCGAGGCTCGCCATCGCCCCCGCGGGCATCCCCGGCACGCCGGCCCCTCCGGGCTGCGCGACACCGCCGGGCATCGCGGCTCCGAGGAGCTGGGCCAGCGTGCCGAAGATATCCTGGGGCAGGGCTGCCGGCGCGGGCGCCGTGGGGAGCGGCGAGGCCGTGGGCGGCGTCACCCGGGGCGCGAACGGCACCGAGCGACGCATGCCGTGGCGCACCTCGGGCAGGATGCGGCGCTCGACCAGGTGCACGTTCACGTCGTGGTAGAGGCCCTGCAGCTCGGCCTCGGCGTAATGCTCGAGCTGGCGCAGGAGGGCGAGGCGCACCTTGAACGAGGCGTTGATCTGGTCGCAGGCGTCCTTCAGCGCGGCGCACACGGTGGCGGGCGCGAGGGGGTTGGCCTCGTCGTCGAGGTCGGGGCGCTCGAGCAGGAAGCCCATGCGCTGCGAGAGCGGGAAGAGCTCGACCTCGCACGCGGCCTCGAGCTTGCGCGACATGTCGCGCACGGCGATGCGCTCCTCGAGGTCGTCGTCCTCCACCAGCGTGAGCTCGCCGGACGGGGCCGAATCGGCCGCCGCTTTCGACTTGCCTTCCACCTTGCGGTTGAAGAACTCGACGAAGTGCCTGCGGAAGGCGCCCTCGATCTCGGGGCGCTTCTCGCGCGCTTGCGTGCGCGCATCGAGGTAGGTGTTCTGGACATCCCGGTCGCCCGACTTCTCGGCGAGCTCGAAGAGGTCGTCCTCGAGGCGGTCGAGCATTCCCGAGAGCGCGCGTGTCATGCGCGTGAGCGCCAGCTCGCGGCAGCCGGTGAGCACGTCGGCCGATTCGCGCGGCGTGAGGCGTGCCTTTGCGCGCGGGTGCTCGCCGAGCGGTACGACGTTGCCGTTTGCGGATTGCGCCATGGTCCACCACCTCTCCGGGCGATACCAGGAAGGGTGGAACGCAGTGGACAGAGGCGTTGGGCGCGGGCGGGGCGACTCCCCGCTCGCGAGCGACTCTGGCGATCCCGCTGTCGTAGGGCCTTTGAGAGGGCCCCTTAGACCGGAGACTTTGCGTCCCCACCTTTCGATGGGTTTGCCCTGTTGCAGAATGCGTGCGCCGCCTGTGCTGCCGCGGGGGCCGTGCTGTACCGGCCTGTGCCGACCGGATTACGGATGTAACGCGTGCGACTATCCCTCGCGGGGCTGGGGGCGTCAATGCCGCTTGTCGGCGGTTTCCGGCCGGGCGTCCCCGAAACACCGTTTCACGCCTGTCGGTTCAGGCCAAGGGTGAGCGCTTCCTCGCGTTTATACTTGCCCCCCTATGACCATCCTCGCCTGCGGATCCCTCGCCTTCGACACCATCATGGTGTTCAAGGACCGGTTCAAGAACCATATCCTGCCCGAGCAGATCCACATCCTGAACGTATCCTTTCTGGTTCCCGACCTGCGCCGCGAATACGGGGGGACAGCGGGCAACATCGCGTACAACCTCAAGCTGCTGGGCGAGGATCCCGCGATCATGGCCACCGTGGGGCACGATTTCGGGCCCTACCGCGAGCGCCTGGAGGGCTTGGGACTCACGACGCGCCACGTGCGGCGGCTGCCCGACCAGTTCACGGCACAGGCATTCATCACCACCGACGCCGACGACAACCAGATCACCGCGTTCCACCCCGGGGCGATGTCTTTCGCGCACCTGAACCGCATCGCCGACGCGCCCGGCACCACGCTCGCCATCGTCTCCCCCGACGGGCGCGAGGGCATGCTCGAGCATTCGCGCGACCTGGGCGCGGCCGGCATCCGGCACGTGTTCGATCCGGGCCAGGGCCTGCCGATGTTCTCGGGTCCCGAGCTGCTGGAGATGATCGGGCGCGCCGCGGCGCTCACCGTGAACGATTACGAAGCGCGTGTCGTCGAACAGAAGACCGGTAAACGCCTGGATGACATCGCGCGTTTAACGGAGGCCGTGGTAGTGACGAAAGGCGCGGAAGGTTGCACCATTCTCTCCGCGGGCAGCGGCGAGCAGCATGTGCCGGCGGTCCCCGCCGAGGCCCTGGTGGACCCCACCGGGTGCGGCGATGCGTTCCGCGCCGGGTTGCTCTACGGCATGGCAAGGGATTGGAATTGGCAGCGCTCGGCCCGCCTGGCCGCGGTGATGGGATCCATCAAGATCGCGCATCGCGGCGGGCAGAACCACCGTCCCGGACACGAGGCCATCGCGCAGCGCCTCGCGCACGCATTCGGAGAGAAACTCTAGGAGAAGAACACATGCTTTCGACCAGGACATACCTCGCGGCGCTCGCCAGCGCCCTCCTCCTCGCGGGCTGCGCGTACAACCACCCGCCGGGCTCGGGCGACTACTACGGCTATCAAGCCATGGGCGAGCAGTCGGTGCGCTTCGGCGTGGTGGACTCGGTGCGCCCCGTGCGCATCAACCCGGGCGACACCGGTGTCGGCACAGCTACCGGCGCCGTGCTGGGCGGCCTTGCGGGCAGCACGGTGGGCGGCGGCACCGGGCAGGTCGCGGGTGCGGTCGGCGGCGCGCTGCTGGGCGGCCTCATCGGCTCCAACATCGAGCACGACGCCAACACGCACGGCGGCGTCGAGATCACCGTGCTGCTGGATTCGGGCCAGTACGTCGCCATCGTGCAGGCGGCGGACGAAGCGTTCCGTCCCGGCGACCGTGTGCGCGTCGTCGGCGGCGGCCACGGCCACACCCGCGTAACGCACTAGCCTGGGCGCCCCACGCGCCGGCCGCTTGCGGCGGCTCACGCGCTGGCTGCGCATGGTGGCCCACGCGGGCTGCGCGGCGCTCATCCTGCGTTTCGCCTTCCCGCGCGTCGGCACCGAGCGGCGGCGGCGGTTCGTGGGCTGGTGGTCGGCGCGGCTGGTGCGCATCCTCGGCGTGGAAGTGCGCGTCACGGGCGCGGCACCGCGTTCCGGCAGCGCGGCGATGATCGCCGCCAACCACATCTCGTGGCTCGACATCTTCGTGGTGATGAGCGTGCAGCCGGCGCGCTTCATCGCGAAGAGCGAGATCCGCGACTGGCCCGTCGCCGGCTGGATCGTGGAGCGCGCCGGCACGCTCTTCATCCGGCGGGCGAGCCGCCACGACACCGGACGCATCAACCAGCAGGTGCAGGCGGCGCTTGCCGAGGGCTCGTGCGTAGGCCTCTTTCCCGAGGGCATGACCACGGAAGGAGATCGCCTGCTGCGCTTCCATTCCTCGCTCTTCGAGCCGGCGGTGGCGAACGGCGCCGACGTCTATCCGGCCGCCATCCGCTATGCGCACGCCGACGGCAGTGCCTGCCGCGCGATGGCGTACGTGGGCGAGATCTCGTTCATGCAATCGCTGGGACTCATCATCCGGCAGCGCGGCGTGGTGGCGCACCTCGCGTTCGCACCGCCCGTTCCCGCCGCCGGCCACGACCGGCGCGGCGTCGCGCGCCTCGCGCACGAGCGCGTGGCTAGCCTGCTGGGCCTGCAATCCCCCGGCAGTGCACCTGGAACAGGGCACGGTCCTCCAGGCGCACCGCCGTAAGCCCGCGGCCCCACACGCAACCGCTGTCGAGGCTGAGGAGGTCCGGGCGCGTGCAGACGCCCAATGCGGACCAGTGGCCGCACACGATGGCGTGGCCAGCGTTCCGGCGCCCGGGCATGTCGAACCAGGGTGTCCAGCCGTCCTCGGTCGCCTCGCCGGGCTCGCCCTTGAACTTGAGCACCATGGCGCCGCTCGCGTCGCACACGCGCAGCCGCGTCATCGCGTTCACGATCACCCGCAGCCGGTCGATGCCCACGAGCTCCTCGCTCCAGCGGTCCGGCTCGTCGCCGTAGAGGCGCGCGAGGAATCCGCGGTAGCCGGCGCCGCGCAGCTCGGCCTCGACCTCGGCCGCGAGGGAACGCGCCCTGGCCACCGTCCATTGCGGCAGCAGGCCCGCGTGCACGAGCGCGAAGCCGTCCTCGACGTGCATGAGCGGACGCGTGCGCAGCCAATCGAGCAGCTCGGCGCGATCGGGCGCCGCGAGCACTTCGTCCAGGGTGTCGCGTTTCTTCGCGCGCTCCACGCCCTCGGCCACGCAGAGCAGGTGGAAATCGTGGTTGCCGATCACCGTGATCGCCGCATCGCCCAGCGAGCGCACGAAGCGCAGGCAGGCGAGGGAGTCGGGGCCGCGGTTGACGAGGTCGCCCACGAACCACAGGCGGTCGTGCGCGCGGTCGAAGGCGATGGAGGCGAGCAGGCGCTCGAGCGGCTCGAAGCAGCCCTGCAGGTCGCCTACCGCGTAGGTCGCCACGATGAAAAAGGGGACAGGTCGGAAAAGTAACCTGACCCCGTTTTGCTATTTCGCGGCGGCGACCATGTAGTCGACCGCGGCTTTCACGTCGGCGTCGGAGAGGGACGGGTTGCCGCCCTTCGCGGGCATCGCGTTGAGGCCGTGCAGCGCCGCGTTGTAGAGCGCGTCCTTGCCGGTCTTGATGCGCGGCGCCCAGGCGGCCTTGTCGCCGAACTTGGGAGCGCCCGCGATGCCGGCGGTGTGGCACGCGGTGCAGACGGTGTCGAAGGTCTTCTTGCCCGCGTCGGCGGCGCCGGCCCCGGGCGCGGCCGCGGCGGGCGGGGGAATGGCCGCCGGCGTCACCGCGGCGACGTTCGCCGGGGCGGTGGTGGCGGGCGGGGCCGCGGGCGCGTTGGGGTCGATCGCGACCTTCGCCTCCGGGGCGATACGCGCGGCGACGAGCTCGGGGCGCATCGTGGCATCTTCCTTCGCGGGGCGCGAGCCGTAGGCGGCGATGGCGAGCTGCGCGAGCAGGATGATGCCGACGATGAGCGCCGCCGCCCCGATCAGCACGCCGATGGCGAGCTTCACCGGGTGCGTGTCGATGTTTTCCTCGATGGGATCGGCGTGGTGGTGGTGCTCGGGCATTTTCTTCCTCTGGGAGACGGCGCGGGGGAATCCGAGATTATAATTCACCCCCGAAGCGCCCGTAGCTCAGCTGGATAGAGTACTGCCCTCCGAAGGCAGGGGTCGCACGTTCGAATCGTGTCGGGCGCGCCAACGAATACAAGCGGCTAGGCATTCCCGCCTGGCCGCATTTTTCTCAACGGCCGTCGTTGCGCCTACCTGGCGCCACCTGCGTACAGGCCGTCGATGAACCCATCGCGTTCCAGCTCGTCGATGAACGATGAATCCGCGATGTCGGATTCCCTCAGCGCGGTCGCCGCGGGATATCTTGCGACGAGCACCTCCCGCAACTTCGACATCCCGGGAAACGACGGCCGTGGAATCTTCTGGAACACCGGCACGTGGAACGCGTACAGGTCCTCGGCTGCCTTGCGATCATCGATGTGCAGATAGCGCTGCAGCAGGGGCACGACGACGTCCGGACGCGTCTTGAACAGGTGGATCGTCTCGACGAAGCCGCGCATGACGTCCAACACCAGCGCACGGTCGGATGCGATCAGCTTGCGCGTGGTGGCGAAGATCGACGGCGTACCGAACTCATGGATGGGGAAGGCGTTCCAGCCATAGCGGGTCTCGCCTGCAAAGCGCAGGTCGATCGGCAGCGCGCCGGCATCGATTTCGCCCGCGGCGAGCGCCGCATAGACGCGATCGAACTTGACGAGGGGCACGTAGGTCGCGGAGGCGCCCGCCTTCTCGACCGTGATCCGCGCCGCCACGCTGGTCTGGCCGGTCTCCGTGAGGATTCCGACCTTCTTGCCGCTCAACTGCGCGAGCTGCGTGATGTCCTTGCGGGTCATCACGAACGAATTGGGAAACTCCACTGTCGGCGTCGCGAGGATCACGATGTCATGGCCCTTCAGAACCTCCTCGGCGACGGGCAGGGCGCCGGTGTGGGCAAATTCGCAGTCGCCCCGGATGACGTCCGCAGCCGCCTGGGGCCCGCCGACCGCGATGGCCGGCAGGCTGAGGTCGACCCCGTGCTTGCTGAAGACACCCGCCTCGGCGCCGAGCCATGCGGTGCTTTGCCAGGTCGCGAGCAGGCCGGTCGCCACGCGGACCCGCCGCGCGGTATCCAGCGCTGCGGCCGGACGGAAAGCGATCGCGGCCGAGCTTGCGACGAGTTGCAGGAAATCGCGCCGGGTGAGGGTCATGGCATCCTCCACATTTGTCCCGCAGCATCGACGAACGTGCCGCTCCTGGCTCGGACGCCGCGGGATTGCGGCACGGACTGGACGGGACTGCGCGCCGGGCGCAAGCTTGATCGGGGCGACCCGCGGGGTCGCGAGCGCGATGGTGGCCCGATGAGCACGCGTGCCGCGGATGCCGTGCATGTGAAGGCGCAGGGCAGCGAAGTGGAGTCGCTGCACGAGCGTGGCGTGACCTGGGTGTCGTTCCAGCCGATGCCGGATCTCGCCTGCGGCATCGACTTCGCGCTCCGCAAGTTTCCCGAGGTGGGCCTCCTTTCCGGGACGGCTCGGGGTGTCCGGCACGAACACGCGCGCCGCGACAGTGGCGACGGCGACGACGATTTCAGCTTTCACCTGAATCTGAGCGGACTCAGCCTCGTTGCGGGGCAGCGCGGCGAGACGACGCTGGGCAACGGCGACGCGATCCTGCTCAGCTATTCGGCCGCGCGCACCATCAGGCGACCGGACGTCGTGGATCATCGCGTGATCCGCCTGCCGCGCGCCGCGCTGCGCCCGCTGGTGCGCGATATCGACAATGCCGTGCTTTGCCGCATCCCGCGCGGCACCGGCATGTTGGCGCTGCTGGGAAGCTACGTCGATGCCGTGTTCGACGATCCTGCGCTCGCCATCCCGCAGATGCGGCAACTCGTCGCCGCGCAGCTCTGCGATCTCGTCGCCGTCACGCTCGGCGCGACGCGCGACGCGGCCGCGGTTGCCGAAGGGCGCGGCGTACGCGCGGCCCGGCTGCGTGCGATCAAATGCGACATCGAAGCGCACATCACGAACGGCGATCTTTCTCCTGGCGCGGTCGCCCGGCGGCAGCGGATATCGGACAGCTACATCCGCAAACTGTTCGAGGGCGACGGAACGTCGTTCTCGCAGTTCGTCCTTGGCCGCCGGCTCGATCTCGCACATCGCATGCTCATGGATAGCGGCTGGGCGACCCGCAGCATCGCGTCGATCGCGTTCGACGCGGGTTTTGGCGACTTGTCGTACTTCAATCGCGCGTTCAGGCGCCGCTACGGCCTCACGCCGTCGGACGTGCGTGGCGCCACCCCCCGTCCCGGGCGCTGACGCTCGTCGCCGCCGGCCGCGGCTCGTCACCGCCGGAGACGGCTCGTCGGCGCCCCGTTGCGAGCCACCCCTTCCGGGGTAGGCTCTCGCCCATGACAGTCTTCCGCACCTATTGGCGCCGCTGGCTCGCCGCTTACGCCGCGGTCATCGCGCTCGGAACCTGGGGCATCGCCGCGAGCGTTGCCCAGTACGACCTGCTGCAGGCGTTCCTGGCCGCGAACGTCGTCGTCCTGTTGCTGCTTCCGATGCCGGTGGCCCTGGCCTACGGGCGGCAGAAGTACCGCACGCCCCGCGCACGTCGCTGCTTCTACGGGTTCATGGTCCTCATGTTCTGCGCGCTGGCCTATGCGTACGGCAGCACGTGGATGCAGGCGGGATCGATCACCGGCCTGGTGCCGAAAACCATGAACGGGCTCATGCTCGCGCTGCTGGTGCTCGGTGTTGCGACCGTGGCGATGTTCGTCGGCATGGCCGAGGAGGCGCGGCGCGACCTGCGCCAGCAGGCCGCGACGGCGCAGGCGGAGCTGAAGCTGCTGCAGGCGCAGATCGAGCCGCACTTCCTCTTCAACACGCTCGCCAACCTGCGCCACCTCGTGCAGACGGGCTCGCCCGAGGCGCTCGCGATGCTGGACCACCTCGTTCAGTACCTGCGCACGGCGCTCCCGAATATCCGCATGCCCGGCTCGACGGTGGCACGCGAGCTGGAGCTGGCGCGCGCATACCTCGAGATCATGCGCATCCGCATGGGCGGCGCGCTCGCGTTCTCGATCGAGATGGCACCCGGCGCCGCGGACGCCGAGATGCCCTCCCTCATGCTGATGACGCTGGTCGAGAACGCGGTGAAGCACGGCATTGCGCCGCGCGGCGGCGGGCGCATCGCAATCCGCGGCGCGCGCGCGACGCGAAGGGCATGCGCGTGGAGGTGGATGACGACGGGCCCGGGCTCACGCGGCCGCCGGGGCGCGGCGTGGGGCTCGCCAACGTGCGCGAGCGGCTGCGCGCGGTCTACGGCGAGCGCGCGCGGCTGGACCTCGAGCAGCGCGAGCCCGCGGGCCTGCGCGCCGTGATCGAGATCGCGCGATGAGCGGCGGGGAGACCCCGGTGCGCGCGGTGATCGCCGACGACGAGCCGCTGCTGCGCGCGGGGCTGCGCGCGGCGCTCACCGAGGCGTGGCCCGCGCTGGAGGTGGTGGCGGAGGCGGCCAACGGCGTGGAGGCGGTGAACGCGGTGCACGAGCACCGGCCCGAGCTCGCGTTCCTCGACATCGAGATGCCGCTCATGAACGGCCTCGAGGCCGCGCGCGCCATCGGCGAAGCGGCGCACGTCGTGTTCGTGACCGCCTACGACCGGTACGCGGTCGAGGCCTTCGAGCGCGGCGCCGTGGACTACGTGCTGAAGCCCGTGGCCGCCGAGCGCATCGCGCAGACGGTGGCGCGGCTGCGCGCCCGCCTCGCCGCGCCGCCCGCGCGCAGGGATGAGATGGATGCGTTGGTGGACGAGCTCGCACGCCGCATCGCGCCCGCCGCGCAGAGCCTGCAATGGCTCCAGGCCTCGCTCGGCAACACGCTGAAGATGATCCACGTCGACGACGTGCTCTACTTCCGCTCCGACACCAAGTACACGCGCGTGGTGACACGGGATGGCGAGGCGCTGGTGAAGAAGGCGCTGCGCGAGCTCGCGGGGGAGCTGGACCCGCGCCATTTCTGGCAGGTGCATCGCGGCACCATCGTCAACGTGCGCGCGGTGGCGAGCGTGGCCTCCGACGACACGGGCCGCAAGGAGATCACCCTCAAGGGGCGGGCGGAGAAGCTCGAGGTGAGCCGCGGCTACGCCCACCTCTTCAAGTCGTCGTAGCCGCTCCGCGCAGAAATCCGCCCCTATTCGGCAGCGGCACTGCGCGGTGCGGGCACGGCGGCGAGCCGCGGGCGCACCTGCGAGTGGTACTCGGGCACCCAGCGCTTGAGGTCGCGCCGCACTTCCGAGTCGCCGGGGATGCGATCCTGGCCCAGCCACGCGAGGAGTCCCGCGAGCCAGTCCGGGTCCACCTCGCGCGCCTTGGCGATGCGCAGCTTCGGGTGCGGCGTGGCGCGCGTGTGCTCGTCGTCGGCGAGCAGCTCCTCGAAGAGCTTCTCGCCCGGACGCAGGCCCGTGTAGACGATGCGGATGTCGCTCTCCGAGAGCTCGGAGAGGCGGATCATGTCGCGCGCCAGGTCGACGATGCGCACCGGCTCTCCCATGTCCATCACGAAGACTTCGCCGCCCAGGCCCATGCAGCCGGCCTGCAGCACGAGCTGCGCGGCCTCGGGAATGGACATGAAGTAGCGCACCATCTCCGGGTGCGTGATGGTCACCGGCCCGCCGCGGTCGATCTGCTCCTGGAACTTGGGGATCACGCTGCCGGCGCTGCCCAGCACGTTGCCGAAGCGCACCATCTCGAAGCGGGTGGAGCTGTTGGCCTGCAGCGCCTGGCACACCATCTCGGCCAGGCGCTTGGTCGCACCCATCACGTTGGTGGGATTGACCGCCTTGTCGGTGGACACGAACACGAACTTCTTCACGCCGTGCTCGATCGCGGCGCGCGCCACGACGTAGGTGCCCCACACGTTGTTCTGCACCGCCTCCCACGCGTTGTCCTCTTCCATGAGCGGCACGTGCTTGTAGGCCGCGGCGTGGAACACGAGCGAGGGCGAGAACTGGTGCATCACCTGGTTCACGCGCCGGACGTTCTTGATGTCGCCCACGACGCTCTGCACCAGCATGTCGGGGAAGGCCTCGCGCAGCTGCTCGTCGACCTTGTACATCGCGTACTCGCTCACCTCGTAGAGCACGAGCATGGCGGGCTGGAAGGCGGCGATCTGGCGGCAGAGCTCGGAGCCGATGGAGCCGCCGGCGCCGGTCACCAGCACCACCTGGCCGGTGAGGAGATCGTGCAGGCCCGCGTCGTCGAGCGTCACCGACTCGCGCTTCATCAGGTCTTCCACCGCGACCTTGCGGATGCGCGGCGGCTTGCCGCCCGGGTCGTTCAGCGTCGGCACGGTCATCACCGCGACCTTGGCGCGCTTGCAGATCTCGACCACGCGCCGGCGGGTCTTGTAGGCCACCGACGGCATGGCGATGATGGCGTGGCGCAGCTTCAGGCGCTGCGAGTAGCGGGTGAGGTCCTCGAGCGGGCCCAGCACGCGCACGCCGTGCAGCAGGCGGCCGCGTTTCTTCTCGTCGTCGTCCAGGAAGCCCACCACGCGCCACTCGTGGCTGCGCGACAGGTCCTTCACCAGGCCCACGGCGGCGTCTCCCGCGCCCATCACGATCACCGGCGCGCCCTGCTCGCCGCGGCCGTAGAGCGCCCACTCCTTGAAGGAGCGGTACGCCATGCGGCTCATCGACATGAGCGCGACCAGGAAGAGCGGGTAGAGCACGTATTCGCGGTAGCTGAACGCGGTGTCCAGCGCCATTGCGCGCAGCGCTATGGAGATGCACACCGTGCCGGTGAACACCGAGAACACGATGCGCTGTATGTCGGGCAGGCTCGTGTAGCGCCAGATGCCCTGGTAGACCCCGAACAGGAAGTTGGTGGCGATCTGGATCGGCACCGCGGCGATGAACACCGTCACGAGGTCGCGGTCGGCTCCGCTCACGTCGAGCAGCAGCGTCGCGGCGGTGCACGCCACCACGAGCGCGGCGCCGTCGTGCAGCGCTGCGGCGAGTGCCCGTGCGTCGAATTGGGTGGCTTGCATCGCGGCTCCGAGAGGTGTTGTGAAACGCGGTTGCGCCGTTTCCGTCCCTTTTCTTGTTCTAATCGATCGACCGCCGGGGGCTCACCGCATCTCCTCCTTAGCCCACGCGCCGCAGGTTGCGTTCGATCGTCCAGGCAAGCGCCGTAAAAGCCACCAACCAGACCGCCATGATACCGCATTGCACAAGACCGCCTGCCGGGCGGGCGAGGAGCGCGCTCGCGGCGGCGGCGAGCATGAGCGCGTACGCGGCGAGCGCCACGCGGCGCTGCGGCCAGCCCGCGAGCACGAGGCGCTGGTAGCAGTGGCTGCGATGGGCGCGCCACACCGGCTCGCGGTGCAGGAGGCGGCGGATGAATGTGAGCGTGGCATCGACGATGAAGGGCGAGAAGACGAGCACCGGGAACCAGGACGGCCATGCGCCGGCAAGAAATCCCGACAAGCCGAGCGCGCCGGCGAGGAAGCCCAGCGGGATCGAGCCGGCGTCCCCGAGAAACACACGCGCCGGCGGAAAATTCCAGGCGAGAAAGCCGGCCGACGCCGAGGCGAGTGCCGCGCACGCGACGGCGAGCTGGAGCGCGCCGGACTGCGCCGCCGCGAGCGCGCACGCGCCGAAGCCGATCACCGCCATACCGCCCGCCAGCCCGTCGGAGCCGTCCATGAAGTTGTAGAGGTTCGTCATCCACGCGATGGCGAGCGCCACCACGATCGAGACGGCGAGCGGCCAATGCGACGCAGGGGCGAGCACGAACACGGCGAGTGCCGCCGCCCCGAGGTGAGCGGCGAGGCGCGCCGCGATGGGAAGGCTGCGCATGTCGTCGAGCGCCGAGACGAGCGCCAGTCCCGCTGCGCAGGCAAGGATTACCTGCAGCGATCCGGACGCATGCCACGCTGCCCACGGAAGTGCGGCGACCATCACGCCCATGCCGCCCACGCGCGGGCGCGGCGTGTCGTGCAGCGAGCGCTCGTTGGGATGATCGACGGCGTGCGCGGCATACCGGGTGGCGAGCGCCACGCGGATCACGAGCCATGCGATGACCGCCGGGACGATTGCCGCGGCGAGCAGGGCAGCGTTCATGCGCGAATTGCCGCACGGTAGGCACTGCCGACCTCGCGCGCCGCGTCCTCGATCGACACCTGGGCCGACCAGCCGAGGGCGTCTTCGGTCGGCGACCGTTTCCACTTCGAGCGAGCGCGTGAGCCGGCGCGCCGCCGCGGCGCGTCCCGCCAGCGCGGCGGCGGCCTCGAGCGCGCGCGGCGGGACATGGGAAGAGGCGTGACGGGCGTGCGAGCGTTGCGCGCAGCAGTCCATGAGCTGCGCGGTCGAGAAGGCAGCGCGGTGCGCGGCGAGGAAGGTCGCGCCCGACGGCGGCCGGCGACATCGCGCACGCCACGAGGAGGCGCGCGAGGTCCTCGACGTGCACGAAGCTGCGGCGGTTGTGCAGTGCCGCGAACGGCAGCGGCCACGGCGTATCGGCAAGCCGCAGCAGGGCGCGCAGGTTGCCGGCGGCGCCCGCCCCGAAAACCAGCGGCGCGCGCACGACGGTGACTTCGAGGCCGGTGCGCGCGGCGATGCGCGCGAGCTCGCGCTCCGCGGCCCACTTCGAGCGCGCGTACGCGTCCCGCGGGGCCGGCGGGTCGTCGGCACGGAATGGACGCGCGCCGGACTCCTCGCCGTGCACCTTCACGCTGCTCAGGAACACGAGGCGGCGGGCGCCCGCGGCGGCGGCGGCCTCGGCGAGCACATTCGTCTTTCCCGACGTTGTCGCGCTCGTAGGCCTGCTCGTCCGCGTCGTATGGGCGATGCACGCGCGCAGCGAGATGGAAGACCGTGGCGCCGCGCAGGTCGGCGCGGGCGAGGCGCTCGCGCCAGTCACTCGCGCCGAACGACAGGGTCGCAAGCGGCCGCGCGAGCCGCGCCGCGAGGGCCCGGCCCACGAGGCCCGTGGCGCCCGTTACGACGGCGCGGTCGAGCGTTTCCATGCGTCCGGAAAGCAAACGGGCATCTGCGTGAGATGCCCGTTTGCAGGACTGCGGCAGGGTTACGGACAGGTGAGCGGCGAGGTCACCGTGACCGTGCCGATATTCGTCCCATCGGTGACGCTCACGGTGCTGTCATTCGCCGCGTTCGTCCCCGAGTTGGCCCGGGTAATGGTGACGGTGCTGCCGCTCACCGTCGAAGTCACGTTCGGGCTGCTCGACACGGTCGAGAAGGAGCCGCTGCCGCCCACGACCGATACAGAGCCCGCTTGCCCGCAGCCGAGGGTGATGGTAGTCGGGGCGACCGTGAACGCGGCAGGCGTCGGCGGGGTCCCGGCGCCCGGCGCGGACGTGACGTCAACGGTGCCGCGCGAGCCGGAGGAGTCGGTAATCGACGATCGTGCCGGTCGGGCACGGGGGCGCGCTCGTATTGACCGAGAACGTGAAGAGTCCGGGGTTCGTGGCGGAGGTCGTGTTGGCGAGGTGGATCTGCGGGGCGGAGGCGAACGCGGAGAACGGCGGCAGGCCGTCGAAGGCCGCGACGCTCGCGGTGCCCCCGCCGCAATCCGTGGTGAGGTTGCCCGTGAAGGTCACCGCTTCCGGGATCACGCGTCAAGGTGCCAGTGCCGCCGACGCCGCTGATGACGAAGGCATGGTCGTCGTAGACGCCCGACGCCACGTCGATCACGCGCAACACGCCGATCTCCGTGCCGATTCCGGCGTTGGCCTGCAGGACCACGGTCACGTTGCCGCTGTGATCGCTCACCGTCGTCACGGTGCTGCCCAGCACGCCGGTCTGCGGAAAGACGAACTGGAAGTGGCCCTTGAGGACCTGGAACTGGAACTGGCGATCGCCGGCGAGGTTGCCGTTGAACGTTGCGCTCATCTGCACCGCGCTCTCGCCGCCCGCGCAGAGCTGCACCGTCGCCGGGGGGGGCGTGATGGGGCAGGTGAGGGGCGCGAACGTGATGCCGTAGCCGGTGAGGAAGTTCTGGCCGACCTTGATGCCGCTGGTCGAGGTCGTGATGCCGTCGCCCGAACGCGCGGTGATCGTAACGGAGCGCACGGGCAACGCGCCGGCGTCCAGGCCGGTATCGATCACGCCCGGGTTGGCCGCCACGACCGTGAAGCTGTGGCCGTCGATCGAACCAGGCACGGGCATCAGGCTCGGCTCGCTCGATGTGAGGACGTAAGGCGTCCGCCCGCCCTGGATCGTGAACGTGAACGGGACACCCGCATAGACAGTGCCCGCGCCCGGCTGGATCGTCACCGCACCCGTCACGTTGGGATTGCCCTGCGCACCGCCACCCCCGCAAGACACGAGGGACACGGACGCCAGGAGGGCGAGAAGACCCGCTAAGAGGGTGTTAGGCGAGTGGAATTTCACGTTGGCTTCCCCTTCTGTTGTGGGACCCGCAGTTGCATCTTCTGAAAAATTAGCGGGTTATCGCGCGTTATTAAAGCGCAACTTTCAGTTGGGCGCAAGCGGGAAATTCTTGCCTTTGGGGCTCCCGGCGTTTTGCTGCACCGCAGCAAATTAAGGGGGGCAGCTGTCCTGAAGAGCCTGCCCGTCAAAGCCACGCTGACCGTCGCGGAGGTCGAGCCGTCCGAGAAGGCCACGGAGATAGGGGTCGTCAGCGGCGCGGGCGCAGTGGGATCGCTTCCCGGCACTCGCTGCCGCTGGATGGTGAAGCTGTTACTACCCGAAGGACGTCACGATCGAGTGAATTCGGGAAGGCCGCGAAGTAGTTCCCCGAGCCGCCAATCACCGTCACGCTCGCTGGCGCCAAGCAAGAGTCCAAGCGCGACGGTCCCCGGGACTAGCAGACACAGGCGTGTTGCTGGCGGGCGTCGCCGGCGCGGGCGTGTTGAACACGGTCACCGTCTTGGTGGCGCCTGCAGCATCCACGATGGCGATGGGCGAGCCGATCGGCGTCGTGGTCGTCCCGTGACCTGGGTCTGCGAGCACGCACCCGTCGTCTGGATGGTGAAGTGCTGCCCGCTGCCCGCGAGCGTGGTCGGGTTGACGGTGAAGCCCGCCGCCGTCGTGAGCTGGTAGGGCGGCAGGCCGCCGAACACGATCACGTCGGCGCTGGCGCCGTTCGAGCAAGTGGTGGAGTTCGGTCCGGTGAAGCGCACCGTGTCGGGCTGCGCGTTGAGCGCGGCGTTGGTGGACGGCGCGATGGTGACCGAGGTCGTCTGCGTGAAGCCCGACGACAGGTCCGTTATGCGCAGCAGCGCTGTCTGCGACGCGGCGGTGGCCGAAACGCGGATGCGCACGCGCGCCGTGCCCGTGGAATCGGTGGTCGTCGTGGCGGTGAGCGCGGTCGCCTCCGGATCGCCCGCCGCCGAGGTGATGATGCCGATGTCGCCCGACACCACGTCGAAGCGCACCGAGCGGTTGGTGAGCGGCACGCCGGCCTGGCTCAGGACCGCCGCGACCTGGGCGTCGCCGCCCGAGCACACCGCGGTGCCGCAGGAGGCCGCCTGGCTCGAGCTGGGCGTGACGGTGACGGAGTTGTTGATCGTGCGCGGCTTCACCGTGAGCGTGGCCGTGGCGGGGAGCGAGCCCGCGTTGTCGCGCACCGTGAGCGTCACCTGCGTGTCGGCGGCCACGTCGTTGGGCGCCACCGTGAAGGCGCTGCCCGTGAGCGTGCCGGCGATGGGCACGATGGCCTGGTTGCTCGAGATGACCGTGTACACGCCGCTGCCGCCGCTGATGAAGAACGTGGTCGGCAGGTCCGCGAAGAGTGTTGCGGTGTCGGGGCTGATGGCGAGCGGACCGGCGCTGGTGGGCGTGGACGGCGCGCCGCCGACGGACCCGCCGCAACCCGCGATGAGCGCGCAGGCGAATGCCACGAGCGAGAGGCTCGCGAGTCGGCGCCACGCGCCGGGAATGATGCGGATCACGTTCTGACTCCCTGTTCCGTTCTGGCCGCGCGTGGTTCGCGCGCTGTTGCCCGATTCTACTCAAAGCGCCTTGCCGGGCGCAGTGAATTGGTTCGCGTGGCATTTATATTGCAGTGCAGCGAAGCCTGCGCTACGATTGCCCGGTTTCGCCCGATTTCCGCACTGCGCCGCCCCCACCGGGAAGCGCGGAGGCCACGAGCCGCGCCGGGGATGCCGCGGCACGGCGCCAAAAGCCCGAACATCGCATGCCCGATTTGCCCGGGGACGGGGAAATCGCGACTACTATTGTGGTGAATTCCCCGCGCATTTCCGGGGACTGGGAAACGACACAGGTGCCTCGCATGGATTCGCACGGCCGCCCGCCGAGACAGGGCCTCTACGACCCGCGCAACGAGCACGACGCGTGCGGCGTCGGGCTTCATCGCGCACATCAAGGGCAAGAAGACCCACGACATCGTCGACGCAGGGGCTCACGATCCTCAAGAACCTGCGCCACCGCGGGGCGACGGGCGCGGATCCGCTGCACGGCGACGGCGCGGGCCTGCTGGTCCAGATCCCGCGACGCCTTCTTCCGCGAGGAGATGCGCGCAAGCGCGGCGTCGAAGCTGCCCGAGGCCGGCGAGTACGGCGTGGGCATGGTGTTCCTGCCGCGCAACCCGGCGGCGCGCGCGGCGTGCACGCGCGAGATCGAGCGCGCCATCGCCGACGAGGGCCAGGACGCTGCTCGGCTGGCGCGACGTGCCGGTGGACGACCGCTGCCTCGGCGAGACCGCGCAGGCGCACCGAGCCGGTGATCCGCCAGGTGTTCGTGGGCGCGGGCCGCGGCTACGCTCGACGTCGACGCCTTCGAGCGCAAGCTCTACATCATCCGCAAGAGCCTCGGGCCACGCCATCCGCGCCCTCGGCCTCGCGCAACGCCGGCGAGTTCTACGTGCCGTCGTTCTCGCACCGCACCATCGTCTACAAGGGAATGCTCCTCGCCCAGCAGGTCGGGCGAGTTCTACACGGACCTCCAGGACAAGCGCTTCACCTCGGCGCTCTGCCTCGCGCACCAGCGCTTCTCGACCAACACCTTCCCCACGTGGGACCTCGCGCACCCGTTCCGCCTCATCGCGCACAACGGCGAGATCAACACGCTGCGCGGCAACCTCAACTGGATCCGTCGCGCCAGGCAGCAGAACATCCACTCCAAGCTCCTGGGCGAGGGCCTCGACAAGATCTGGCCGCTCATCTACGACGGCCAGTCGGACTCGGCCTCCTTCGACAACGCGCTCGAGCTGCTCGTGATGCGGCGGCTACTCGCTCGCCCACGCCATGATGCTGATGATCCCCGAGGCGTGGGCCGACAACCCGCTGATGGACGCCAAGCGCCGCGCCTTCTACGAGTACCACGCCGCGCTGATGGAGCCGTGGGACGGCCCCGCGGCCATGGCGTTCACCGACGGCAAGTTCATCGGCGCGACGCTCGACCGCAACGGCCTCCGCCCCGCGCGCTACTTCATCACCGACGACGACCTCGTCGATCATCGTCCTCCGAGATGGGCGTGCTCGACATCCCGCAGGAGCAAGATCGTCAAGAAGTGGCGCCTGCAGCCGGGCAAGATGCTGCTGGTCGACATCGAGCACGGCCGCATCGTCTACGACCGACGAGCTGAAGGACGAGCTCGCGGCGCAGCGCCCGTACCAGGAGTGGCTCGACCGCACGCAGCTCCGCCTCAAGGACATCCCCACGCCGTGAGGACGTGCCCGCGCCCGGACAGCGACAAGCTCCTCGATCGCCAGCAGGCCTTCGGCTACACGCAGGAAGACCTGAAGCTGCTCATGACGCCGATGGCCGCCGCCGGGCGAGGAGGCCATCGGCTCCATGGGCGACGACACGCCGCTCGCGGTGCTCTCGAACCGCGCCGAGGCCGCTCTACGCCTACTTCCGCCAGCTCTTCGCGCAGGTGACCAACCCGCCGATCGACCCGATCCGCGAAGCAGCACGTGATGTCGCTGGTGTCGTTCATCGGCCCGCGCCCCAACATGCTCTCGGCCTCGACGAGAGCGGGCCGGATGATGCGCCTCGAGGTCATCCAGCCCATCCTCACCTTCGAGGACATGGAGAAGCTGCGCCGCGCCGAGGAGCTCACGCAGGGCCACTTCCGCGCGACGGTCCTCTCGATGTGCTACCCGGCCGCGTGGGGCGCGGACGGGCATGGAGGCCGCGCTCGCCAAGCTCTGCGCCGACGCCGAGGACGTGGTGCGCAGGCGGCGGCGTCAACATCATCATCCTCACCGACCGCGAGGTCGGGCCGCGACGTCATCGCCATCCCCGCGCTGCTCGCCACCAGCGCCGTGCACCAGCACCTGGTGCGCGCCGGGCTGCGCACGCGCGCGGGCCTGGTGGTCGAGACCGGGATCGCGCGCGAGGTGCACCACTTCGCGCTGCCTCGCCGGCTACGGCGCCGAGGCGATCCACCCGAACCTCGCCTTCGCCACGCTCGCTCGACTGGCGACGTGCTGCCGCACGAAGGTCGACGAGAAGGAGGTCGTGCAAGCGCTACATCAAGGCGATCGGCAAGGGCCTGCTCAAGGTGATGTCCAAGATGGGCATCTCCACCTACCAGTCGTACTGCGGCGCGCAGATCTTCGAGGCGGTGGGCCTCGCCGACGGCGTTCGTCGACAAGTACTTCACCGGCACGCCGCAGCGCGGTCGAAGGCGTCGGCCTCGAGGAGGTCGCCGAGGAGGCCGTGCGCCTGCACCGCCTCGCCTACTCGCGACGCGCCGCTCTACCGCGACGCGCTCGACGCCGGCGGCGACTACGCCTACCGCATCCGCGGCGAGGCGCACATGTGGACGCCGGACTCCATCGCCAAGCTCCAGCACGCCGACGCGCTCGGGCAGCTACGCCACCTACAAGGAGTACGCCGGGCTCATCAACGAGCAGAGCGAGCGGCTGCTGACGCTGCGCGGCCTCTTCGCGCATCAAGGAGGCGGCGCACCCGGTGCCGATCGAGGAGGTCGAGCCCGCCAAGGAGATCGTGCAAGCGCTTCGCCACCGGCGCCATGTCGCTGGGCTCCATCTCCCACGAGGCGCACTCCACGCTCGCCATCGCGATGAACCGCATCGGCGGCAAGTCCAACACCGGCGAGGGCGGCGAGGACCCGATCCGCTACGTCCCGCTCGCCAACGGCGACTCGATGCGCTCGGCGATCAAGCAGGTGGCGGCGGGGCGCTTCGGCGTGACCACCGAGTACCTGGTCAACGCCGACGACCTGCAGATCAAGATGGCGCAGGGCGCCAAGCCCGGCGAGGGCGGCCAGCTCCCCGGCCACAAGGTCTCGAAGTACATCGCCAAGATGCGCCACACGGTGCCGGGCGTGGGCCTCATCTCGCCGCCGCCGCACCACGACATCTACTCCATCGAGGATCTGGCGCAGCTCATCCACGATCTCAAGAACGTGAACCCCGCGCGCGCGCATCAGCGGTGAAGCTGGTGAGCGAGATCGGCGTGGGCACCGTCGCCGCGGGCGTCGCCAAGGCCAAGCGCGACCACGTGACCATCTCCGGCCACGACGGCGGCACCGGCGCCTCGCCGCTCTCGTCGATCAAGTACGCCGGCAGCCCGTGGGAGATCGGCCTCGCGGAAACGCAGCAGACGCTGGTGCTGAACCGCCTGCGCGGCCGCATCGCGGTGCAGGCCGACGGCCAGATGAAGACCGGCCGCGACGTGGTCATCGGCGCGCTGCTGGGCGCCGACGAGTTGGGCTTCGCCACGGCGCCGCTCGTGGTCGCAGGGCTGCATCATGATGCGCAAGTGCCACCTCAACACCTGCCCGGTCGGCATCGCCACGCAGGATCCGGAGCTCATCAAGAAGATTCGACGGGCAAGCCCGAGCACGTCATCAACTACTTCTTCTTCGTCGCCGAGGAAGTGCGCGAGTACATGGCGAAGATGGGCTTCCGCACCTTCGCCGAGATGGTCGGCCGCTCCGACATGCTCGATATGCGCCGCGGGCATCGAGCACTGGAAGGCGCAGCGGCCTCGACTTCTCGCGCCTCTTCTACCGGCCCGCAGCGTCGGCCGACGAGGTCGCCATCCACCAGTGCGAGACGCAGGACCACGGCCTCGAGCAAGGCCCTCGACCACGAGCTCATCGCCGAGGCGCGCGCCGGCGCTCGGCCACCAGGCGGCCGGTGCAGTCATCGAGAGCCCGATCCGCAACACGCAACCGCACCGTCGGCGCCATGCTCTCGGGCGAAGTCGCGCGGCGCTACGGCCACGCGGGCCTGCCCGACGACACCATCCACGTGTCAAGTTCAAGGGCACCGCGGGCCAGAGCTTCGGCGCGTTGCTCGCGCGCGGCGTCACCTTCGAGCTCGAAGGCGACGCCAACGACTACGTCGGCAAGGGCCTCTCCGGCGGGCGCATCATGGTCTATCCGCCCACGGCGAGTCCCCATCGTGCCCGAGGAGAACATCATCGTCGGCAACACCGTGCTGTACGGCGCCATCAGCGGCGAGGTGTACTTCCGCGGCGTGGCCGGCGAGCGCTTCGCCGTGCGCAACTCCGGCGCCACGGCGGTGGTCGAGGGCGTGCGGCGACCACGGCTGCGAGTACATGACCGGCGGCACCGTGGTCGTGCTCGGCAAGGCGGGCCGCAACTTCGCCGCGGGCATGAGCGGCGGCGTCGCCTACGTGCTCGACGAGGAAGGCGACTTCACGCCAGCGCTGCAACCTCGCGATGGTCGAGCTGGAGCCCGTCCCCGAGGAGGAGCACGCCGCGGCGGCCGAGGGCGCGGGCGAGCTGGAGGCGCACGGCAAGGTGCACATCGACCACGTCGCCGGCAACGACGACGCGACGCTGAAGGGCCTCATCGAGCGCCACCTGCTCTACACCGGCAGCGAGCGCGCCCGCGCGATCCTCGAGAACTGGGCCGCGTACCTGCCGCAGCTTCGTGAAGGTGATGCCCGCACGAGTACCGCCGCGCGCTCGCCGAGATGGCAAGCGCGAAGCAGGCCGCGCGCCCGGGCGCAACGGCGCGAACGACGCGCCGATCCGGCAGAGGGCGGTGACTCCATGGGTAAGATCACCGGCTTCATGGAGATCGCGCCGCGAGGAGCCGGCCACCTGCCCGGTGGCCGAGCGCATCCAGCTCTACAAGGAGTTCATCCGCCCGCTGGCCGACGACGACGATGAGCCGCCAGGGCGCGCGCTGCATGGATTGCGGCATCCCGTTCTGCCAGACGCGGCTGCCCGGTCAACAACATCATCCCGGACTGGAACGACCTCGTGTACCGCAACAACTGGCGCGAGGCGCTCGACGTGCTGCACTCGACCAACAACTTCCCCGAGTTCACCGGCCGCGTCTGCCCGGCGCCCTGCGAGGCGGCCTGCACGCTCAACATCAACGACGACCCGGTGACCATCAAGTCGATCGAGCACGCCATCGTCGACAAGGGCTGGGGCGAGGGCTGGATCGTGCCCGCAGCCTGCCGCACCGCAAGACCGGGCAAGCGCGTCGCCGTGGTGGGCTCGGGCCCCGCGGGGCTCGCCTGCGCGCAGCAGCTCGCGCGCGCCGGCCACGACGTGGCGCTCTTCGAGAAGAACGACCGCATCGGCGGCCTGCTCCGCTACGGCATCCCCGATTTCAAGATGGAGAAGCACCACATCGACCGGCGCATGGAGCAGATGCGCGCCGAGGGCGTGACGTTCCGGACCGGCGTCCACGTCGGCGTGCGCTCCCGGTGCGCAGCAGCTGCTCGACGAGTTCGACGCGGTGGTGCTCGCCGGCGGCTCCGAGCAGCCGCGCGAGCTCGCCGGTGCCCGGGCGCGAGCTCGACGGCATCCACTTCGCGATGGAGTTCCTGCCGCAGCAGAACAAGCGCGTCGCGGGCGACGAGGTCGCCGGGCCAGATCCTCGCCACCGGCAAGCACGTGGTGGTGATCGGCGGCGGCGACACCGGCTGCGACTGCATCGGCACCTCGATCCGCCAGGGCGCGGCGTCGGTCACGAACTTCGAGCTCATGCCGCAGCCCCCCGACGCACGAGGACAAGCCGCTCACCTGGCCGTACTGGCCGATGAAGCTGCGCACCTCGCGCTCGCACGAGGAGGGCGCGCGAGCGCGACTTCGCCGTCGCCACCAAGCGCTTCTCAGGGCAAGGACGGCAAGGTGGAGAGCCTCCACGCCGTGCCGCGTCGAATGGGAGAAGGACGCGAAGGGCGCGCTCGGCGATGCGAGGAGGTCGCCGGGCACCGAGTTCGACATCCCCGCCGAGCTCGTGCTGCTCGCGATGGGCTATGTGCATCCGGTGCACGAAGGGGATGCTCGAGCAGCTCGGCGTGGCGCACGATGCGCGCGGCAACGTGCAAGCGGCCACCGACGGAGCGGGCAGCTACGCGACCTCGATCCCGCAGCGTCTTCGCCGCCGGCGACATGCGCCGCGGCCAGTCGCTCGTGGTGTGGGCCATCCGCGAGGGCCGCCAGTGCGGCGCGCGCGGTCGACGCGTTCCTGATGGGCGCGTCGGACTTGCCGCGCTGACCCGATCCTGGCCGCGCTGAAGACCCTCCTCGTCGCGCTCGTCGCGGGCTACGCCCTCGTGGCCGCGCTGGTGTGGCTCATGCAGGAGCGGCTGCTCTTCTATCCGCCGGCGGCCCTGCCGCGGCCCGCGCCGCCCGCGGGGTGGACGCTCGAGGAGGTGCATCTCGACCGCGGCGAGGGCGTCGTGCTGGCGGGCGTGCTGCTCCTGCCGCCCGGCCCGCGCGCACCCCTGGTGATCTACTTCGGCGGCAACGCCGAGGAGGCCACGGGCGGCGCGCCGGACGCGGAGCGCGTTTACGGACGGCGCGCGGTGCTCACGGTGAACTATCGCGGCTACGGGGCGAGCGGCGGGCGGCCGAGCCGAGGCGGCCATCGTCGCCGACGCGCTGGCCGTGTACGACTGGGCGGCGCGCCGCACCGACCTCGACGGCACGCGCATCGCGCTGCACGGCCGCAGCCTCGGCAGCGGCGTGGCGGTGCAGGTGGCCGCGGCGCGGCCGGCGCGCTGCGTGGTGCTCACCACGCCCTTCGACAGCGCGCGCGACGTCGCCGCCGCCATCTACCGCTGGCTGCCGGTGGGCCTGCTCATGCGCCATCCGTTCGACTCGCTCGGCACGCGCTCCGCTGGTGAAGGTGCCGGCGCTGATGCTGGTGGGCGAGGCCGACACGCTGATCCCGCCGGCCCATTCGCGCCGCCTCGCCGCCGCCTGGGGCGGGCCCGTGGAGCTGGTGGCGTATCCCGGATTCGGCCACAACGACATCCACATGAACCCGCGTTACGACGACGCCATCCGGGCGTTCCTCGATCGCTGCCTCTAGCGCGCCACGGCCCGGCGCCGCGGCGTGAGAAAATCCACGCCATGCAGAACGACACGTTGCTCCGGGCGCTGCTGCGCGAGCCCACGCCCTACACGCCGGTCTGGGTGATGCGCCAGGCCGGGCGCTACCTGCCCGGAGTACAACGCCACGCGCAAGCGCGCCGGCAGCTTCCTCGCGCTCGCGCAGACGCCCGAGCTCGCGTGCGAGGTCACGCTGCAGCCGCTCGACCGCTTCGCGCTCGACGCCGCGATCATCTTCTCCGACATCCTCACCGTGCCCGACGCCATGGGCCTGGGCCTCAAGTTCGTCGAGGGCGAGGGGCCGAAATTCGAGCGGCCGGTGCGGGACGAGGCCGACGATCGCGCGCCTCGCCGTGCCCGACCTCGCGAAGCTGCGCTACGTGTTCGACGCCATCGCGCTCACGCGCAAGTCGCTCGCCGGGCGCGTGCCGCTGATCGGCTTCGCCGGCAGCCCCTTCACGCTCGCCTGCTACATGGTCGAGGGCGGCGGCAGCGACGACTTCCGGCGCGTGAAGAGCCTGCTCTATGCGCGCCCCGAGCTGCTGCACCGCATCCTCGCCGTGAATGCCGAGGCCGTGACCGCATACCTCAACGCGCAGGTCGACGCGGGCGCCCAGGCGCTGATGCTCTTCGACACGTGGGGCGGCGCGCTCTCGGACGCGGCCTACCTGGAGTTCTCGCTCGCCTACTCGAAGCGCGTGCTGGCGGGCCTCAAGCGCAGCGCCGAGGGGCGCACCGTGCCGCGCATCCTCTTCACCAAGGGCGGGGGGGGCTGGCTGGAGGCGATGGCCGATTCCGGCGCCGATGCCCTGGGCGTGGACTGGCAGACCTCGATCGCCGAGGCCCGGCGCCGGGTGGGCGAGCCGGGTCGCCCTCCAGGGCAACATGGATCCCATGACGCTTTTCGGCCCGGCAGCCGCCATCGAGCGCGAAGCGCGGGCGCATCCTGGAGGGCTTCGGACCCGGCCCCGGCCACGTTTTCAACCTCGGCCACGGCATCTCCCAGCACACGCCTCCGGAGAGCGTCCAGGCGCTCGTGGAGGCCGTCCACGCGCGCTCGTCGCGGCCGCACGCCCCATAGGTGGTGTCAAGAAGTTTATTTGCGTCGATGTGATTGCTTATTCACAAACGGTTCGTTCTCGGAAACATTTCGGGGCCGCGCCGGCGGGGGGTTCACCGATTTGCCATCTTCCTTGAGGATCAAGCGCTTGCGGCGTGATGCAGCGCGGCATAACAAGTGCAATCGCCCGAATGGGCGAGCGCAGCGGCGCGCCGGCGCGACGTATTCACAGACTTATCCACAAGGATTTCCCGCCCCGAAAATGGGCCTCTACGCCCCTTGAAGATCGCCCGCGTCGCGCTCGATTTGCCCATCGACGAGGCGTTCGATTTCGGCGTGCCTGAAGGCGCTGAACCCGCCGTCGGCAGCCTCGTCGTGGTGCCCTTCGGACGGCAGCGGAAGGTGGGGGTCGTGGTCGGGCGGGCGGCGCGCAGCTCGGTGCCGGCGGAGCGGCTGAAGGCCATCGAGCGGGTGGTGGACGACGTGCCGCCGCTTTCGGCCCGCGACCTGGACCTGTTCGGGTTCTGCGCGTCGTACTACCAGCGCCCGCTGGGCGAGGTGATCGCCGCGAGCCTGCCGCCGCGCCTGCGCCAGGCCAACCGGCGCCCGATCGCCCTGCCGGGCAGCCGCCGCCACCGAATGCGCGCCACCGGCCTTGCCGACCCTCACCGCCGCCAGGAGCGTGCCCTCGAGGCCTGCCGCGCTGTCCCCGACCACTTCCACCCGGTGCTGCTGCACGGCGTCACCGGCAGCGGCAAGACCGAGGTCTACCTGCGCCTCATCGCCGAGACGCTCGAGCGCGGGCGCCAGGCGCTTTTCCTGGTGCCCGAGATCGGGCTCACGCCGCAGCTCGAGCTGCAGGTGCGCGGCCGCTTTCCCGGCGCGCAGGTGGCGAGCGCCCACAGCCACGTCGGCGCGGGCGAGCGGGCGCAGGCGTGGCTCGCCGCGCAGTCCGGGGCGGCGCGCGTGGTGATGGGCACCCGGCTCGCGGTCCTCACGCCGTTCCGCGACCTGGGGCTCGTGATCGTGGACGAGGAGCACGATCCCTCGTACAAGCAGCAGGAGGGCCTGCGCTACTCCGCGCGCGACGTGGCGGTGCGTCGCGGCACAGCGCCTCGGCATCCCGGTGGTGCTGGGCTCGGCCACCCCTTCGCTCGAGAGCTATGTCAACGCGCGCGACGGCCGCTACACGCTCGCCGAGCTCGCCCGAGCGCGCGGTCACGGGCTCCGCGATGCCCGCGGTGCGCACCATCGACACCCGCGCCGACCGCCCCCAGGAAGGGCTCTCCTCGGCGCTGGTGCGGGCCCTGCGCGAGCGCCTGGCGCGCGGCGAGCAATCGCTGGTGTTCGTGAACCGGCGCGGGTTCTCGCCGGTGCTCTTCTGCCGCGCATGCGCCTGGCACTCCACCTGCAGCCGCTGCAGCGCGAACCTGGTGCTGCACGCGCGGGCCCGCGAGCTGCGCTGCCACCACTGCGGGCACCGCGAGCGCGTCCCGGCTACGTGCCCGTCGTGCGGCGGGGCGGATCTGGCGCCGGTGGGGCAGGGCACGCAGCGCGTCGAGGAGGCGCTGCGCGCAGCGCTGCCGCAGGCGCGCATCGCGCGCGTCGATCGCGACTCCACCGCGCGCAAGGGCGCGCTCGCCGGCGTGCTCGACGAGTTCCGCGCGGGCGAGGTCGACGTCCTGGTGGGCACCCAGATGCTCGCCAAGGGCCACGATTACCCGCGCCTCACGCTGGTGGGCGTGCTGGACAGCGACAGCGCCCTCTTCAGCGCCGATTTCCGCGCCGCCGAGCGGCTGCATCGCCCAGCTGGTACAGGTGGCCGGGCGCGCCGGACGCGGCGAGCAGCCAGGCGAGGTGCTGATCCAGACCGATTTTCCCGCGCACCCGCTCTACGCCGCCGTCGCGCGCCACGACTACGCGGCCTTCGCGGCCGGCGCGCTGGAGGAGCGGCGCATCGCGGGCTTCCCGCCCTTCGCGCACCTGGCGCTGCTGCGTGCCGAGGCGAAGAAGGCCGGCGAGCCGCTCACGTTCCTGCGCGAGGCGGCGCGCATCGCGCGCGGCGCTCAAGACCCGGGTGGAGGTGTTCGACCCGGTGGCGGCACCCCTGGAGCGCAAGGCGGGCTTCGAGCGCGCCCAGCTCCTGGTGCGCGCTGGCTCGCGCTCCGTGCTGCAGCCGTTCCTGCGCGAATGGCGCGAGCGCCTCGCCGCGCGCGCGGGGCGCAGCGTGCGCTGGTCGCTCGACGTGGATCCGCAGGAGGTCTAGCGCGCCGCCCGTATAATGGATGGTTTGGATTCACCCTTTCCCGTGTCTTCCCCCGATCCGAAAAGCCGCCTGGCCGAGCTGGTCCACGCCGCCGTGCGCACGGTGCTTCCGGGCGTGGAGGCCGTCACCGTCGAGCTCGAGCGCCCGAAGAACGCCGCCCACGGCGACTTCGCGACCAACGCCGCGCTGCAGCTCGCCAAGCGCGCCGGGTTGAAGCCCCGCGACGTGGCCGAGGCGATCGTGGCCGCGCTGGGCGCCAACGACGTGGTGGCGCGGGCGGACGTCGCGGGCCCCGGCTTCATCAACTTCACCCTGGCGGGCGGCGCGCGCTTCGCGGTCGTGAAGGACGTGCTCGCGCGCGGCGCGGCATTCGGGCGCAACGAGGCGGGAAGCGGCGGGAAGGTCCTGGTGGAGTTCGTGTCCGCCAATCCCACCGGGCCGCTGCACGTGGGCCACGGCCGGCAGGCGGCGCTGGGCGACGCCATCTCCACGCTCCTCGAATGGCAGGGACATCGCGTGGCGCGCGAGTTCTACTACAACGACGCCGGCAACCAGATCATGAGCCTCGCGCTCTCCGTGCAGGCGCGCATCCGCGAGGCGCGCGGCGCGGCGGTCGAGATGCCCAAGGACGGCTATCTCGGCGACTACATCCGCGACATCGCGCGCGAGTACGTGGCCGCGCACTTCGGCGATGCCCACGGCGACGACCTGGAGCAGGTCCGCGAGTTCGCGGTGGGCTACCTGCGCGACGAGCAGGACGTGGACCTGCGAGCCTTCGGCGTGAAGTTCGATTCCTACTTCCTGGAAAGCTCGCTCTACACCAACGGCAAGGTCGCTGGAGGCGGTGACGCTGCTGCGCGACGCGGGCCACTGCTACGAGTCGGAGGGGGCGCTGTGGCTGCGCACCACGGATTTCGGCGACGACAAGGACCGCGTGATGCGCAAGTCCGACGGCACGTTCACGTATTTCGTGCCCGACGTCGCCTACCACCTCGACAAGTTCCGCCGCGGCTTACGCGCACGCGGTGAACGTGCAGGGCGCCGACCACCACTCGACGGTGACGCGCGTGCGCGCGGGGCTGCAGCGCGCTCGAGCTCGAGATCCCCGCGGGCTATCCCGACTACGTCCTGCACCAGATGGTCACCGTGATGCGCCGGGGCGAGGAGGTGAAGATCTCCAAGCGCGCCGGCTCCTACGTGACGGTGCGCGACCTGATCGACGAGGTGGGGCGCGACGCCGTGCGCTACTTCTTCATCATGCGGCGCGTGGATTCCCACCTCGTCTTCGACGTGGATCTCGCCAAGAGCCAGAGCGAGGACAACCCGGTGTACTACGTGCAGTACGCCCACGCGCGCCTGTCGAGCGTGCTGCGCGAATGGGGCGGTGAGATCGCCGCGCTGCGCCGACGCCGACCTGGGCCTGCTCGTCTCGCCGCACGAGGCCGCGCTCGCCGCCGACACTCGCCGAATTTCCCGCGCTCCTCGCGCGCGCCGCCGCGGAGTTCGCGCCGCACCTCGTGTGCCATTACCTGCACGACGACGTGGCGGCGCGACTGCACACCTACTACAATGCCGAACGTTTCCTGGTCGAGGACGCGGCCCTGCAGAAGGCGCGCCTCGCGCTCGTCGCCGCCACGCGGCAGGTCCTCGGCAACGGACTCGCCGTGCTGGGCGTGAGCGCCCCCGAGAGAATGTGATGCCCAAGGACTACAAGGACTCTCCGGCACCGCGCGGCGACAGCCGCCTGAACCACCCCCTGCTGCTCGGCGTGATCATCGGGCTGCTGCTGGGCATCGTGATCTCGCTCGCCGTGGCGCTGTGGCTGAACCGCCTCTCGAATCCGTTCGTCGAGAAGAACAAGCCCGTCGAGCCGCTGCCGAAGATGGGCGCCCGCGCAGCCGCCCCCGCCGCCCGAGGCGGCCAAGGCCGCGGAGAAGAACGCCAAGGGCGTGGCGCCCGACAAGGCCGCCGCCGCCGCCAAGCCCTCCGACCGGCCGCGCTTCGAGTTCTACCAGATCCTGCCGGGAGAAAAGGACGCTTCGCCCGAGCGCCAGGCCAAGGCAGCGCCCAAGGCCCCCCCGCCGCCCGCCGCCGAGGCCGCGCCGCGGCCCGGCTCTTCGCCCGCCACGCCCAAGCCCCACTCGGGCGACAGCTACTGGCTGCAGGCCGGCGCGTTCTCGGAAGAGAAGGAAGCTGACAACCTAAGGGCGAAGATTGCGTTAACAGGGCTGGAGGCCTCGGTGCACTCGGTGGCAACCGCCGACAAGGGCAAGCTCTATCGCGTGCGCCTGGGGCCGTACCAGAGCCTCGACGACGCGAACCGCATCAAGGCCACGCTGTCCCAGAACGGCGTCAGCGCGGCCATCATTCCGGAATCGAAGAGTCCATAGATGGAAGGAAGTGAACATGTACCTGCGTAAAGCGCTGATGATCGTCGCCATGCTCGCCGCTGCCGCCGTGGGCGGCACCGCCTGGGCCCAGAACCCCCCGTACGCCACCCTTTCGCCGCCGCAGCCCACGAGCGACGACGGCAAGGTCGAGGTGATCGAGTTCTTCTGGTACGGCTGCCCGCACTGCTACCACATCGAGCCCGAGGTGGCCGCCTTCGCCAAGTCGCTGCCGCCCGACGTGGTGTTCAAGCGCGTGCCCGCCTACCCCAGCGAGTCCTGGGGCGAGCTCGCGCGCGTCTTCTACACGCTCGAGGCGATGAATCTCCTGCCGCAATACCACGGCAAGGTCTTCGACGCGATCCACAAGGACAACGTCAACCTCGTGAAGCAGGACGTCCGCGACAAGTGGCTCGCGAAGAACGGCATCGACCCCGTCAAGTACGAGGAATTCTCCAAGTCGTTCAAGGTCGCCACCGACATGCAGCGCGACAAGCAGATGACCATGAACTACAAGGTCGACGGCGTGCCGCGCTTCGTGGTCGGGGGCAAGTACTACACCAGCGGCGAGCTCGCCGGCGGCGCGGACAAGATCTTCCCCGCCGTGAACCTGATGATCGCCAAGGTCCGCGAGGAGCAGGGCGGCAAGACAGCGGTCAAGACCAGCAACAGGACCAGCAACAAGTAGGTGCACGAATCCCCGGGGAGCGGCCGCCCGCATCATGAGGGTGTTCATCACCGGGGCCTCGAGCGGCATCGGCGCCGCGCTGGCGCGGCACTACGGCGCGCTCGGCGCCACCCTCGGATTGCTCGCCCGCCGCGAGACAGCGCTGCGCGAGGTGGCGCAGGCCACCGGCGCGCCCTGCGAGGTCTATCCCTGCGACGTGCGCGACCTCGCCGCGGTGAAGGCCGCCGCGCTCGCCTTCATGGCCGCGCGCGGCGTGCCGGACCTCGTGATCGCGGACGCCGGCATCTCGCACGGCACCTATACCGAGATCGAAGAGGACGCGAGCGTCTTCCGCGACATCATGGACGTGAACGTGCTCGGCATGGTGCACGCCTTCCATCCCTTCGTCGCACCGATGCGCGCCAACCGGGCCGGCCGGCTGGTCGGCATCGCCTCGGTCGCGGGCGTGCGCGGGCTGCCCGGCGTGGGCGCCTACAGCGCGTCCAAGGCCGCCGCGGTCCGCTACCTCGAGGCGCTGCGCGTGGAGCTGCACGGCTCGGGCGTGGGCGTGAGCACCATCTGCCCGGGCTACGTCGTCTCGGCGATGACCGCCGACAATCCGTACCGCATGCCCTTCATCATCGGGACGGACGAGGCCGCGCGCCGCATCGCGCGCGCGATCGACGCGGGCCGCGGCTACGCGGTCATCCCCTGGCAGATGGCGATCGTGGCGCGCCTGCTCGCCGTCCTTCCGAACGTGCTCTTCGACCGCCTCGCCCGGCGCGCGGGCAGGAAGCCCCGCCGCGGCTAGCTCAGCAGCCCTTCTCGGGATGCGGGTGGATGTTGTCCACCCAGTACACGGTCTCAGGATTCTCCGCGGAGGCGATGTCGAGGTTCACCACCACCGGCTCCTGGCCGCTCCTCAGCAGCACGCACTCGAGCTTCTCCGTGGCGCTCGCGTTCATCTCCTGGTGGGGCACGAAGGGCGGCACCCAGATGAAGTCGCCCGGCCCCGCTTCCGCCGTGAACTCGAGGCGCTCGCCCCAGCGCATGCGCGCCCTTCCGCTCACCACGTAGATCACGCTCTCCACCGGCCCGTGGTGGTGCGCGCCGGTCTTCGCGTCCGGCAGGATGCTCACCGTGCCGGCCCAGATCTTCTCGGCGCCCACGCGCGCGAAGTTGATCGCCGCGGCGCGCGACATGCCCTTGGTCTGCGGCACGTTGGGGTCGAGGTCGCTGCCGTGCACCACGCGCACGCCGTGGTGCTTCCAGTCCGCCGGATCTTCGTGCTCGTGCGTCATCAGAGTTGCTCCGTCTCGCTCTGGCCGGGACGCCACAGCAGCAGGCGCCGCTCGGCCCGGGTGACCGCGAAATCGAGGACCAGCGCGAACACCGTGAGCACCAGGATGCCCGCGAACACGGTGTTGATGTCGAACGCGCCCTCGGCCTGCTGGATGAGGTAGCCCACGCCCCGGGCCGATCCCAGGTATTCGCCCACCACCGCGCCCACGAACGCCATGCCCACCGAGGTGTGCAGGCTCGAGAACACCCACGACGTGGCCGACGGCAGGTACACGTAGCGCAGCTGCTGGCGGCGGTTGGCGCCCAGCATCACGGTGTTGTTGAGCACCACGGGGCTTACTTCCTTCACGCCCTGGTAGACGTTGAAGAACACGATGAAGAACACCAGCGTCACGCCGAGCGCCACCTTGGACCAGATGCCGAGGCCGAACCACACCATGAAGATGGGCGCCAGCACCACGCGCGGCATCGCGTTCAGCGCGGTGATGTAGGGATCGAACAGCGCCGAGGCGCGTCGCCGAGAGCCCGAGCCAGAGCCCCACCGCGAGCCCCAGCACCGAGCCGATCACGAACGCGAGCACCGTCTCCTCGAGCGTCGACCCACAGGTGCTTGTAGATCGAGCCTTCGGCGAACCAGGTCCAGATCGCCTGGAACATCTTCACCGGCTCGCCGAAGAAGAAGGCCGCGCGGTCCGGGTTGTCCCACACGAACGGCGGCACCAGCCCCGGCTGCGTGAGCACCTGCCATACGGCGAATATCGTGACCAGCAGCAGCACCTGGACGGCGCGCAGCTTCCAGCGGCTCATTTCCTCACCCGACGCACGCGGTTGCGCGTCTGCTGGTAGCCCTTCAGCACCTCTTCCTTCATCGAGTGCCAGATGCGGTCGTGCAGCGCGATGAAGCGCGGCGTGAGGCGGATCTCGGCCACGTCGCGCGGGCGCGGCAGGTCGATCGCGAAGTCGCCGATGGGGCGCGTGGCCGGCCCGGCGGACAGCACCACGACGCGGTCGGAGAGCGAGATCGCCTCCTCGAGGTCGTGGGTGATGAAGATCACGCTCTTGCGGTTGGTGCTCCAGAGCTCGAGCAGCTCGTTCTCCATGAGCTGGCGGGTCTGGATGTCGAGGGCGGAGAACGGCTCGTCCATCAGCAGGATGGGCGGATCGAGGATCAGCATCTGCGCGAGCGCCACGCGCTTCCTCATGCCGCCCGAGAGCTGGTGCGGATAGCGGTCCTCGAAGCCCGCGAGGCCGACCCGCGCGAGCCATTCACCGCCGCGGTGCCGCGCCTCGGCGCGCGCCACGCCGCGAACTCCAGGCCCGCGGTGACGTTGCCGAGGGCGCTGCGCCACGGCATCAGCGCATCGGTCTGGAACATGTAGCCCGCGCGCCGGTTGATGCCCGCGAGCGGCTCGCCGACGGACGCGCACCGTTCCCGCCGAGGGCCTGAGCAGGCCCGCGGCGACGTTGAGCAGCGTCGACTTGCCGCAGCCCGTGGGGCCCACCACCGAGACGAACTCGCCCTCGCCGACGGCGAGCGTCACGTCGCTGCACGGCCGTGTACGACGCCGCGGCCCCGCGCGCCGCGAACGTGCAGGTGACGCTCTCGAGGGCGACCGCGGCGGGCATGGCGCCGCTAGCTGATACTTCGCGTCGGCCTTCTTCACGAAGGAATTGTCGAACGTCTGGTTCAGGTCCATCTTGCCCGCCTTCATCACCGAGGGCTCGAACTGCGTTCAGCACCTTGTAGACGTTCTCGGCGGCCTTGAGCGACATCATCCCGTCCTCGGAGTAGCCGATCATGTTCTTCAGCAGCCCCTCCTTGTAGAGCGACGGGTTGCCCGCCTTGTACTCGGCGGGCATGAGGTCGACGATCTGCTGCGGCGTGGCCTTCGCGATCCAGCGGTCGGCGCGCACCATGGCGTTGACCACCGCCTGGACGGTGTTGGGATATTTCCTGATGTACTCGTCGTTCACGTAGATCACCGAAGCCATGTAGTCGCCGCCGTAGACGTCCTTCATGCCCTTCTCGGTGCGCGTGTCGGAGACCGTGACGAATCGGCCGGTGGATTCGAGCTGCGTCAACACCGGATCGAGGTTCACGAGGCCGTCGATCTCGCCCTTGTCCAGGGCGGCGAAGGCGCCCGTGCTCGTGCCGACGCCGACGATCGACACGTCGGTGGGCTTGAGCCCGGCCTTCGCGAGCAGGTTGTTCACGTACATGTTGGTCGACGAGCCCGGCGCGGTCACGCCGATCTTCCATCCTTTCAGGTCCTGCGCGCCATGGTATTTCGCCGCGCGCTCCTTCGACATCGCGAGCGCCATCGCGCTGAACTTGGCCTGCAGCACCACCGCCTTGATGGGCTGCTTCTTCGCGGCCATGTTGATGGTGTGCTCGTAGGCGCCGGAGACGAAGTCGGCGCTGCCGCCCACCAGCGCCTGCAGCGCCTTGGCGCCGCCCGCGAAGTCGGCGATCTCGACGTCCAGCCCCTCGTCCTTGAAGTAGCCCTGGCGCTCGGCCACCGAGAGCGGCAGGTAGTAGAACAGGTTCTTGCCGCCCACCGCGATGATGATCTTCGTCTTCTCGGGCTTTTGCGCAAAGGCGCCCGTGGCGAGTGCTGCGCCGAGCACGAGCGCGCCCAGCGCCTGGATGAACCGCTTCATGGAATCTCCCCCTCTTGGTTTGTCGGTCAGGTCCGCAGGAATTCGGGTGGGTCGTGCAGCTCGAGCGTCTGGCCCGCCTTCATCACCTGGCCCGGCACCTCGTGCCCGACCACGGCGGGAATGCGCCGCGCCACCGCGAGCAGCTTGGCCAGGTCCACGCGCGTGTCGTGGCCCATGTCCTCGAGCATGTTCACCATGTCCTCGGTGCAGATGTTGCCGGTGGCCCCGGGCGCGAACGGGCAGCCGCCCAGCCCCGACACCGAGCCGTCGAAGGAGCGCACGCCCGCCTCGATGCCCGCGACCACGTTGGCGAGGCCCATGCCGCGCGTGTTGTGGAAGTGCAGCGTGTAGTAGGTCTCGTCGGGCGGCGGGAAGCGCTCGAGGACTTTTTCCGCAAGCTCGCGAACCTGGCGCGGATTCGCCATGCCGGTGGTGTCCGCGAGCGAGATGCCGTCGAAGCCCAGCGCGCGGAAGCGGGCGACGAAATCGAGCACGACGTCCTCGTGCACGTGGCCCTCGAACGGGCAGCCGAACGTGGTCGACAGGCTCATCGTGATCTTCATGCCCGCCGCGTGGGCCGCCCGCACCATGCCGGGCAGCTCGGCGATCGACTGCTCGTGGGTGCGGTTGATGTTGGCGCGGTTGTGCGTCTCCGAGGCCGACAGCACGCCGTTCACCTCGTCGGGCTTGCGCGGCGCGGCGGCGGCGTTCTGCACCCCGCGCAGGTTGGGCACCAGGGCCACGTAGATCACGCCGGGCACGCGGTCGATGCCGGCCAGCACGTCGTTCGCGTCGGCGAGGGCGGGCACCGCCTTGGGCGACACGAAGGAAGTCGCCTCGATCTTGTGCAGCCCGGTGCGCGCGAGCTGGTTCACCAGCTCCACCTTCGTCGCGGTCGGGACGAAGCGCTTCTCGATCTGGAAGCCGTCGCGCACGGCCACGTCGTTGATGTAGAGGCGCATAGCAGGCGGATTTTACCCCGCGCGTGAAGCGCGCGTGGGCCGAGTGGAGCGGAACCCCGCGGCGCGCGCCCCTGTCTTCCGCGTACACCCGTCCATCCGGAGGAGGCCCCATGATCCGCACCTGCGCGCTCGCGGCGTGTTGTCTCGCGCTCCCGGCCGCCGCCGCCGTCGCCGAGCCGGCCGGCATTTCCGCGGCCCTGCGCGCGAGCGCAGGCGAAGCGCCCGCGATGATGCTCACCGCGACGGGCGCACAGCTCTACACGTGCACGCCCTCGCCCACCCAGGACAACGCCTACGGCTGGGTGTCGACCGCGCCCGACGCGACGCTCTACGACGGCACGCGCGGCGTGGCCCGGCTCGCGACCGTGGACCACTGGGAATCGCTCGACGACCGCAGCAGCGTCTCGGGCATCCCCATGCGGCTGCAGGCGGGCGGCGCGGGCAACATGCCGTGGGCGCTGATGCGCGGCGTTCCGGTCGGCGAGAGCGGCATGTTCGCGGGCGTGACCAGCATCCAGCGCGTGAACACGCGCGGCGGCGCGGCGCCCGCGGGCGGCTGCGACGAGACCCACGTCGGCAACGAGGCGCGGGTCGACTTCACCGCCGACTACTACTTCTACAAGCGCGCCACCACCGGCTGAGGCCGCGCGCGCGGGCCGGCGCTGCGGTAGCATCGGGCGCACCATGGCCTGCGCATCGTGGCGCCCCTTCGACGGCTTCTACGCGGAAGCCGCGCACGCCGCGCGCGGCTCCGGCCGCTTCCATAACAACTACCCGCACGATCCGCCCGCGAGCTTCCTCGCCTGGCAGTGGGAGCGCTGGCGTGGCGGCATGCCCGAGCCGCCGCCGGGCGGATGGAACATCCCGGCGATGCAGTGCGACCCGGTGCGCCTGCGCAACCCCGCGCAGGAGTCCCTCGCGACGTGGATCGGTCACGCCTCGTTCCTGGTGCAGCTGGGCGGCACGAACCTGCTAGTGGATCCGCAATTCTCCGCGAATGCCTCGCCCTTGGCCCTGGGCGGCCCGCGCCGCGTGGTGCCCTTGCCGATCGAGCCGGCCGAGCTGCCGCACATCGACCTCGTCCTCACCTCGCACAACCACTACGACCATCTCGACACGGCGACCGTGCGCCAGCTCGCGCGCCAGGCGGGCGGCCCGCCGCTCTTCCTGGCGCCCCTCGGCCTCGCGGCCTGGTTCCGCGCCAAGGGCATCGCGAGCGTCGACGAGCTCGACTGGTGGGACGTGCGAACCGTGGGCGCCCTGCGCCTCACGCTGGTCCCCGTCCAGCACTGGAGCCGGCGCGGGCTCGCCGACACCAACCGCACGCTCTGGGGCGGCTGGGCGATCGAGGGCGCGGGGCTCAAGCTGCTGCATACCGGCGACATGGGCTACTCGAAGGACGCGCGCGACGTGGGCGAGCGGCTCGGGCCGTTCGACCTCGCGTTCATCCCGATCGGCGCCTACGCCCCGCGCTGGTTCATGAAGGTGATGCATGTCGACGTGCCCGAGGCGGTGCGGGTGCGCGCGGACCTGCGCGCCGCCCGTGCCGTCGGCATGCACTGGGGCACATTCGAGCACCTGACCGACGAGCCGCTCGACGAGCCGCCGCGGATCCTCGCCGCCGAGCGCGACGCCGCCGGGCTCGCCGTGCGAGACTTCGACGTGATGAAGATCGGGGAGACGCGCCGCATCGAGGCAGCGCGGGAAGGGACGCCGTGAAGCGCGGCCGCGACGGCGAGCACGCGGAGATCCGCGCCGGCGTGCGTGCGCTGTGCGCCGATTTCCCGCCCGAGTATTTTCGCGACGTGGATGCGCGGCGTGCGTATCCCGAGGCGTTCGTCGAGGCCCTCACGCGCGCCGGCTGGCTCGCCGCCCTGATCCCAACCGAGTACGGTGGCTCGGGCCTGGGCGTGACCGAGGCCTCGGTGATCATGGAGGAGATCAACCGCGCGGGCGGCAATGCGGGCGCCTGCCACGGCCAGATGTACAACATGGGCACGCTGCTGCGCCACGGCTCGGCGGAGCAGAAGGCGCGTTACCTGCCGAAGATCGCGCGCGGCGAGCTGCGCCTGCAGTCGATGGGCGTGACCGAGCCCACGGCCGGCACCGACACCACGGCCATCCGCACCACCGCCGTGCGCAAGGGTGACCGCTACGTGGTGAACGGCCAGAAGGTCTGGATCTCGCGCGTGCAGCACTCTGACCTCATGATCCTGCTCGCGCGCACGGCTCCGGCGGCCGAAGGCAAGCGCTCCGAGGGCCTGTCGATCTTCCTCGTGGACCTGCGCGAGGCGGTCGGCCATGGCCTCGCCGTGCGCCCCATCGCCAACATGGTGAACCACGAGACCAACGAGCTCTTCTTCGACAACCTCGAGATCCCGGCGGAAAACCTGATCGGCACGGAGGGGCTCGGCTTCCGCTACATCCTGGACGGCCTCAACGCCGAGCGCGCCATCATCGCCGCGGAGTGCATCGGCGACGGCTACTGGTTCATCGACAAGGTGACGAAGTACGCGGGCGAGCGCGTGGTGTTCGGCCGCCCCATCGGCCAGAACCAGGGCGTGCAGTTCCCGATCGCCGAGGCCCACATCGAGCTCGAGGCGGCGAACCTCATGCGCTTCGAGGCGTGCGGCCTCTTCGACGCGGGACGGCCCTGCGGCGCCGAGGCGAACATGGCCAAGCACCTCGCCGCCAAGGCGTCGTGGGAAGCCGCGAACGCCTGCCTGCAGTTCCACGGTGGGTTCGGCTTCGCGGCCGACTACGACGTCGAGCGCAAATTCCGCGAGACGCGTCTCTACCAGGTGGCGCCGATCTCGACCAACCTCATCCTCGCCTACGTGGGCGAGCACGTCCTGGGGTTGCCGCGCTCGTTCTGAGCCCGCGCCGCCCGGCGATCGCCGCAACGAGCCGTCGCGCGGGACCTACTCGACGGTGACGGACTTCGCGAGGTTGCGCGGCTTGTCGACGTCGGTGCCGCGCTTCAACGCCGCGTGGTAGGCGAGGAGCTGCACGGGGATCGCGTGGATCATCGGCGAGAGCGCTCCGGCGTGGCGCGGCGTGCGGATCACGTGCACGCCTTCGGCTTCCACGAAATGGCTGTCCAGGTCCGCGAACACGTAGAGCTCGCCGCCGCGCGCGCGCACCTCCTGCATGTTGGACTTCACCTTCTCCAGCAGCAGGTCGTTGGGCGCGATCACCACCACGGGCATCGCGGCGTCCACAAGTGCCAGCGGCCCGTGCTTCAACTCGCCCGCGGGATACGCCTCGGCGTGGATGTACGAGATCTCCTTGAGCTTCAGCGCGCCCTCGAGCGCCACGGGATAGTGGATGCCGCGGCCGAGGAAGAGCGCGTGCTCGCGTTCGGCGAAGCGCTCCGCCCAGGCCTGGATCTGGGGCTCGAGGTTCAGCGCGTGCTGGATGCTGCCGGGGACGAAGCGCAGCTGCTCGATGGCGGCCGCCTCCGCGCGCGCATCCAGCCGCCCGCGCGCCTTGGCGAGCGCGAGGGCGAGCGTGTAGAGCGCCGCGAGCTGCGTCGTGAAGGCCTTGGTCGAGGCGACGCCGATCTCCACGCCCGCGCGCGTGTAGAGCACGAAGCGCGAGGCGCGCGGGATGGCGCTCTCGCGCACGTTGCAGATGGAGAGCGTGCTCTCATGGCCCAGCTCCCGCGCGCGCTTGAGCGCTTCCAGCGTGTCCAGCGTCTCGCCCGACTGCGAGATCGTGACCACGAGCTGGCGCGGGTTGGGGATGGAGTCGCGGTAACGGTATTCGTGGCCCAGCTCGACGTTGCACGGAATCGCCGCGGCGGCCTCGATCCAGTAGCGGGCCACCAGGCCCGCGTAGTAGCTGGTGCCCGAGGCGAGCACCAGCACCGAGTCGGCGGCGCGGAACGCATCGCGCGCCCCGGCGCCGAAGAGGCCGTCGATGTCCACGCCCGCGTCCATCATCGCCTCGAGCGTGTCGGCCACGGCGCGCGGCTGCTCGTGGATCTCCTTCTGCATGTAGTGCGTGTAGGGACCGAGGTCCACGGCGCCCGCGTCGATGTCGCTCTCGTGCACCGGGCGCTCCACGGCATGCCCGCCGCGGTCGACGACCCGCACGCCGGAGCGCTTGAGCGCCGCCACGTCACCGTCCTCGAGGTAGATCACGCGGCGCGTCTCGGCCACCACCGCGGAGACGTCGGAGGCGAGGAAGTTCTCGCCGTCGCCCAGGCCGACCACCAGCGGGCAGCCCATGCGCGCGCCGGTGATGGTGTCCGGATCGGCGAGCGCGACCACGCCCAGCGCGTAGGCGCCGTGCAGGTCGGCCACCGCGCGGCGCGTGGCGTCGAAGAGATCGCGCGAGCCCTTGAAGTAGTGGTGGATGAGGTGCGCGACGACCTCGGTGTCCGTCTGCGACTCGAAGGCGTAGCCGAGCGCCTTCAGGCGCGCGCGCTGCTCCTCGTGGTTCTCGATGATGCCGTTGTGCACCACCGCGATCTCGTCGCCCGAGACGTGGGGATGCGCGTTGGGCTCGGTCACCCCGCCGTGCGTGGCCCAGCGCGTGTGCCCGATGCCGACGATGCCCTTCAGGTGCTCGGCCTGCGCGGCGCGCTCCATCTCGGCCACGCGGCCCACGCGCCGCACGCGGCGGATGCCGTTGTCCAGCACGGCGATGCCGGCCGAGTCGTAGCCGCGGTATTCGAGGCGCTTCAGCCCCTCGGTGAGGATGGGGACGACGTCGCGCCCCGCGATGGCACCAACGATTCCGCACATGGCGTGGGACGGACGGGGATGGCTCTGGGCCGCCATTTTCTCACGCGCGGGGGTGCGGGCGGAAAACAAGAACTCTCCCCGGCCTGGACCGGGGAGAGCGAAGCGTAGGCGATATGGCGTTGGCCTCACGTCGCCCAGCCGGAGCGCGGGAGAGGAGGAGACCCGCGAACCTGAGCACCATGTTGCCGCTCGCCAGCGCGCGGAGCAGCGCCGTAAGTCGCACGGGGGATGCGGAAAATCGGACAAGGGAACGTGCGGCGGCGCACCGCCCGCCCAACTTCGGGTCAGCGGCCGGAACGCCGGGCCCGCAGGGCGCTCACGGCCGCCGCGGCGAGCAGGGTGACCATCGCCGCGCCGACCGGGATGAACCTGGCGCCATGCAATGCCGTCACGGCGAGGGCGGCCAGGATCAGGAGCCCGGCGATCATCCCCGCGAGCGCGAGGCGGGCCCGGCGCGTCAGCGCCAGCAGTGCCGCCAGCATCACCAGGAAGGCCGGCAGCGCCCGGGATACCTCCTGGGGGCCGGTGCCGGCGAGCGCCGTGCGCAGCGCCTGGGCGTGCGCCACGATGCCCGGCACGTCGCGCCCGCCCGGCTCCCAGGCCGCCAGCGCGAACGGCACCGCGATGCGCTCCGCATAGCGCTGGGTGACGCCCAGCAGCACGATGCGGTCCGCGAACAGCTCGCGCACCCGGTCGGCATCGCGCATCTCCAGCACCTGGTGGAACGGCACGTACCGGAACGGCGCGCCGAGGCTGAAGTCGAGCAGCCCGTCGCTGCAGTGCTGGGCCACCCGCGCGCAGATGCGGCCCGCGAAGGTCGGGAAGCCCCCCGTCCTCGGTGGGGATCGCGAGCGAGAAGCGGCGCGTCATGCCGTCGACTTCGCGCGGCAGGAGGTCGATGCCGAGGCCGTCGGCCCCCAGCACGGCGAGGTAGGGCGCGTAGATGGGGCGCGGCGTACGGGTGTGGGCGTCGATGGCGAGCGCCGCGACCAGCGGCGCGCTCCGGCGCGCGGCGGCGAGGCCCACCAGCAGCGCCCGGTCGAGCCCCGGATGCAGCGCGTCGAGCGAGCGGTCGGGCAGCTCCACGGCGAGCGCGATGGCGCGCGGCCGCGCCGAGGCGATACGCACCAGCGACCTCACCCAGCGGCTCGTTCCAGACCCCCACGGGCTGGGGAATGGCCGCCACGCTCGCCTCGTCGATGCCCACGATCACGACCTCGTCGGGGGCCGCCCGGGGGGCCAGGGCGCGGAGCACGGACCACTCGCGGTCGAGGAGCCAGGCGTCGAGCCGCTCGGCGGGCGGCGTGAACGAGAAGGCGAGGCCGGCCAGGGCGAGCACGACGGACAGGAGCGCGGCCAACCCGGTTCCGGCGCCTTCCTCGGGGTGGTTCATCGGCCCATCTTAACGTGGGCGGTGGCCGGTGCTAGACTGCGCACTTCTCCCGCGCTCCCGAGAAGAAAATGACAGGGGAAACGCCGAGCGCCGCGCAGCTTCAGGGAATCTCCGACTCGTTCGTGAGGGCACTGGCCGCCCTCGGGCGGCTGCGCACCTATCCGAAGAACACCGTCTTCATCACCGAGGGCGACTCGAGCGACTCGGTCTTCGTGATCCTCGCCGGGCGCGTGAAGGTGTTCATCTCCGACAGCGAGGGCCACGAGATGATCCTCGACACCCAGGGACCGGGCGAGTACGTGGGCGAGATGGCGCTCGACGGCAAGCCGCGCTCGGCCTCGGTGATGACGCTCGAGCCCACCACGTTCTCGGTCATCGGGCGCGACCCGGTGCGCGAGGCGATCCGGCACAACCCCGACTTCGCGCTCGACATGATCTCGCGCATCATCGACCGCGCGCGCATCGCCACCAACAGCGTGAAGGACCTGGCGCTGCTCGACGTCTACGGCCGCGTCGCCCGCCTGCTGCTCAACATGGCGCAGGATGTCGACGGCAAGCTGCAGATCCCCGACAAGATCACGCAGCAGGAGATCGCCGAGCGCGTCGGCGCCTCGCGCGACATGGTGAGCCGTATCTTCCGCGACCTCACGGCGGGCGGCTACATCAAGGTCGAGAACCGCATCATCACCATCAACAAGCGCCCGCCGGCCCGCTGGTAGCTTCGCGGAATCTTCCGCATTCGCGGCCCCGCATTCGTCCCTGGGTCCCCGGGGATCCGCCGCCCTAAGCTTTCCTCGCCCGATCACAAGGGCCGAAAGGTTATGGCGATGCTGGACGATCTCAGGAAGACCCACGACCCGCGGCCGACCGACGAGGAGCGCTCCTGGCTGGATTTCGACCCGGTGGCGGGCGCGGCCCGCGCGCTGGTCCTGGCGGGCCTCGCGGTGATGATCGGCGTGGTGGTGAGCTATTCGATGACGCCGGAAGACATTCCCCACGCCGTGGTCTCGGCGCTCGCCGCCACGCCGGCGCCCTGACGCCAACCGCCGCGCCGCGCTACTTCTTCTTGCGCGGCCGCTGCCAGTCGGGCTTGGTGACCTGCTTTTTCTGGGTGAGCGTGAGCCCGCCGGGCGGCACGTCGTCGGTGATGGTGGCCCCCGCCGCGATGGTCGCGCCCTTGCCCACGGTGACGGGCGCGATGAGCTGCACGTCGGAGCCGATGTGCACGTCGTCCTCGATCACGGTGCGGTGCTTGGCGGCGCCGTCGTAGTTGCAGGTGATGGTGCCCGCGCCGATGTTCACGTCGGCGCCCACGGTGGAGTCGCCCAGGTAGGCGAGGTGGTTGGCCTTGCTCCCGCGCCCCACGCGGCTCGCCTTCACCTCGACGAAGTTGCCGATGTGCACGTCGTCGGCGAGCTCGGTGCCGGGGCGGATGCGCGCGTACGGCCCGATGCGCGCGTTGGCGCCGATGGTGGCCTCCTCGATGAGCGAGAAGGGCTTCACCTCGGTGCCGGCGCCGATGTCCGAATCCCGCAGCACGCAGCACGGCCCCACGCGCACGCCGTCGCCGAGCTTCACGCGGCCCTCGAACACGCAGTTCACGTCGATGAAGACATCGCGCCCGCACTCGAGCTCGCCGCGCACGTCGATGCGCGCCGGGTCGGCCAGCGTCACGCCGGATTCGAGGAGCTTGTCGGCCTGGCTCATCTGGTAGCGGCGCTCGAGCAGCGCCAGCTCGCGCTTGCTGTTCACGCCGAGGCACTCCAGGGCCGCCGACGGCTGGCGTACCTCGATGGCGACGCCATCGGCCACGGCGGCGGCCACGATGTCGGTCAGATAATACTCGCGCTGCGCGTTGTCGTCGGTGAGCCCCGCGAGCCAGCGCCGCAGCCGCTCGCGCGGCGCGGCGAGGATGCCGGTGTTCACCTCGCGGATCGCGCGCTGCTCCGGGGTCGCGTCCTTCTCCTCGACGATCGCGGCCACCGCGCCGCGCGCGTCGCGCACGATGCGCCCGTAGCCCTTGGGATCGTCGAGGTGCTGGGTGAGGAGCGCAAGGCGCCCGCCCGCCGCGGCCTCGGCCAGCGCCGCGCAGGGTGCCAGCGCCGATGAGGGGCACGTCGCCGTACAGCACGAGCACCGTGCCGTCGGTGCCGAGCTGGGGGAGTGCCTGCATGACCGCATGGCCCGTGCCGAGCTGGGGCGACTGCTCGACCCAGGCGACATCGGGCGCCGCGATGCCTTCGCGAACGCGGGCCCCGCCATGCCCCACCACCACGCAGAGCCGGCGCGGGCGAAAGCGAGCGCGCGGTGGCGAGGACGTGCTCCAGGAGCGGGCGGCCGGCCAGCGGGTGCAGGACCTTGGGCAGCTCCGAGCGCATGCGCTTGCCCTGGCCGGCGGCGAGGATCACGACCTGGAGCGGGGCGGCGGAGGCGGGCATGGCGGGTTTTACGGTCGCGCAAACAAAAAGGGCAGGGGAGTGACCCCTGCCCGCATGTGTTGCGCCTCTATGTAAAGGAGTTTCGTGATCCCCTTGTACTACGTAACCATTCTAGCACGTCAGCGTTTCTGGCGCAGCTTGCGGATCGCCTGGAGCTGGGCGGCGGCCTCGGCGAGCTCCGCCTGGGCCGTGGCCACTTCCATGGCGCCGGTTCGGTTGGTAAGCGCCTCCTTCGCCAGCCGCTCGGCCTCCATCGCCTTGGCCTCGTCGAGGTCGTGGGCGCGGACCGAGGTGTCGGCGAGGACCGTGACCCGGTCCGGCTGTACCTCCATCATGCCGCCGGAGACGTAGATCACCTCTTCCTCGCCGCCGCCGGCGGGCCGGATGCGCACGGTCCCCGGCTTGATGCGGGTGAGCAGCGGGATGTGCTCGGGCAGGATGCCGAGCTCGCCGCCCTCGCCGGGGGCGATGACCATGTCCGCGGGGCCCGAGAAGATCGACTGCTCGGCGCTCACGATGTCGACCTGGAGTGTCTTTGCCATTCTTTACCCTCACCCCGCCCTCTCCCAAGGGAGAGGGAGGACGTTACTGGAGCGTCTTGGCCTTCTCGAAGGCTTCCTCGATGGTGCCCACCATGTAGAAGGCCTGCTCGGGAAGGTTGTCGCACTCGCCGGCCACGATCATCTTGAAGCCCTTGATCGTGTCCTTGAGCGTCACGTACTTGCCCGGCGAGCCGGTGAACACCTCGGCCACGTGGAACGGCTGCGAGAGGAAGCGCTGGATGCTGCGCGCGCGGCCCACGGCGAGCTTGTCCTCGGGCGAGAGCTCGTCCATGCCCAGGATCGCGATGATGTCGCGCAACTCCTTGTAGCGCTGCAGGACCTGCTGCACGGCGCGCGTGGTGTTGTAGTGGTCCTCGCCCACGACGTTCGGGTCCACCTGGCGCGAGGTCGAGTCGAGCGGGTCCACCGACGGGTAGATGCCGAGCGCCGCGATATCGCGCGAAAGCACGACCGTGGCGTCCAGGTGGCCGAAGGTGGTGGCCGGGCTGGGGTCCGTGAGGTCGTCCGCGGGCACGTACACCGCCTGGATGGACGTGATCGAGCCCTTCTTGGTCGAGGTGATGCGCTCCTGCAGGCGCCCCATCTCCTCGGCGAGCGTCGGCTGGTAGCCCACCGCGGAGGGCATGCGGCCCAGGAGCGCCGAGACTTCCGTGCCCGCGAGCGTGAAGCGGTAGATGTTGTCGATGAAGAGCAGGATGTCGCGGCCCTCGTCGCGGAAGCTCTCGGCCATGGTGAGGCCGGTCAACGCCACGCGCAGGCGGTTGCCCGGCGGCTCGTTCATCTGGCCGAACACCATCGCGACCTTGGATTGCGAGAGGTCCTCCTGGACGATGACCTTCGCGTCGCTCATCTCGTGGTAGAAGTCGTTGCCCTCGCGGGTGCGCTCGCCCACGCCGGCGAACACCGACAGGCCCGAGTGCTGGGTCGCGATGTTGTTGATGAGCTCGAGCATCGTCACGGTCTTGCCCACGCCCGCGCCGCCGAAGAGGCCGATCTTGCCGCCCTTGGCGAACGGGCAGATGAGGTCGACCACCTTGATGCCGGTCTCGAGCAGCTCCACCGAGGGCGAGAGCTCGTCGAACCGGGGCGCCGGCTGGTGGATCGAGCGCAGCTCCTTGCTATTCACCGGGCCGCGCTCGTCGATTGGGCGGCCCAGCACGTCCATCACGCGGCCGAGGGTGGCGGGGCCGACGGGCACCGAGATCGGCGCGCCGGTGTTCTTCACCTTCATGCCGCGGCGCAGGCCGTCGCTGGAGCCCATCGCGATGGTGCGCACGATGCCGTCGCCCAGCTGCTGCTCGACCTCGAACGTGAGGCCCTTCTCGGCGAAGGAGTTGCCCTCCTCCACCAGCGTCAGCGCGTCGTATACGCGCGGCATGGCTTGGCGGTCGAACTGGATGTCGATGACCGCGCCGATGCACTGCACGATCCTGCCTTCGGTGATGGTAGCTGCACTCATGTCTCGTCCTTGGATAGCTGTAGCGTCAGACGGCGGCGGCGCCGCCCACGATTTCCGACAATTCCTTGGTGATCGCCGCCTGGCGCGTCTTGTTGTAGACCAGCGTGAGGTCGTCGATCACCGAAGAGGCGTTGTCGCTCGCGGCCTTCATGGCCACCATGCGCGCCGACTGCTCGCTCGCGATGTTCTCGGCCACGGCCTGGTAGATGATCTGCTCGACATAGCGCGTGAGCAGCTGGTCCAGCACCACGCGCGCGTCGGGCTCGTAGAGGTAGTCCCAGTTGGGACGCCCCGCCGGGGAATCTTCCTTGAGGCGGTCGGCCGGCAGCGGCAGCACCTGCTCGATCACCGGCTCCTGCTTCATGGTGTTGATGAAGCGCGTGTACACGATGTAGAGCGCGCCGATGCGGCCCTCGGCGTAGGCGTCGATCTGCACCTTCACGGGCCCGATCAGCCGCTCCATGTGCGGCGCGTCGCCCACGCCCACCAGATGCGAAACCATGTTGCCGCCGACGCGCTGCAGGAAGCTGAAGCCCTTGTTGCCGATCGCGGTCAACTGCACGCCGCGGCCCTCGCCCTGCCATTCCTTGACCTTGGTGACCGCGAGGCGGAGCGAATTGGTGTTGAGGCCGCCGCACAGGCCCTTGTCCGAGGTCACCATGACGAGGCCCACGTCCTTCACGGCCTCGCGGCGCGCGAGGAACGGGTGCCGGTACTCGGTGTTGGCGTGCGCGAGGTGCGCGGCGATCACGCGCATCTTGTCGCCGTACGGGCGCGCATGGCGCATGCGTTCCTGGGCCTTCCTCATCTTGGAGGCCGCGACCATCTCCATGGCCTTGGTGATCTTGCGCGTGTTCTGCACGCTCTTGATCTTGGTGCGGATTTCTTTGCTGCCTGCCATCGCCGTTCCTCGAGTACGAGCCGTTCTTCTTGAAGTCTTTGATGGCCTCGTGCAGCTTCGCCTCGTCTTCCTTCGAGAGGTCCTTGGTCTGCTCGATGCGGTCCACCATCTCGCCGTACTTGGTCTTCATGAACTCGCGCATCGCGCGCTCGGCGGCGAGCGCGTCCTTCACTTCGATGTCGTCGTAGTAGCCGTTGTTCACCGCGAAGAGCACCAGCGCCATCTCCCACACCTGCAGCGGCTGGTACTGGGGCTGCTTCATGAGCTCGGTCACCATGCGGCCGCGCTCGAGCTGCTTCCGGGTGGCCTCGTCCAGGTCGGAGGCGAACTGCGCGAAGGCCGCGAGCTCGCGGTACTGCGCGAGCGCCAGGCGCACGCCGCCGCCCAGCTTCTTGATGATCTTGGTCTGCGCCGCGCCGCCCACGCGCGACACCGAGATGCCCGCGTTGATGGCGGGCCGCACGCCGGCGTTGAAGAGGTCGGTCTCGAGGAAGATCTGGCCGTCGGTAATCGAGATCACGTTGGTCGGCACGAACGCGGACACGTCGCCCGCCTGCGTCTCGATCACGGGCAGCGCGGTGAGCGAGCCGGTCTTGCCCTTGACCTCGCCGTTGGTGAACTTCTCCACGTATTCCTCGTTCACGCGCGCGGCGCGCTCGAGGAGGCGGCTGTGCAGGTAGAACACGTCGCCCGGGTACGCCTCGCGGCCCGGCGGGCGGCGCAGCAGGAGCGAGATCTGGCGGTACGCCCACGCCTGCTTGGTGAGGTCGTCGTAGATGATGAGGGCGTCCTGGCCGCGGTCGCGGAAGTACTCGCCCATGGTGCAGCCCGAGTACGGCGCGATGTACTGCATGGCCGCGGGGTCGGAAGCCGAGGCGGCGACCACGATGGTGTAGGCCATCGCGCCGAATTCCTCGAGCTTGCGCACCACGTTGGCGATCGTCGAGGCCTTCTGGCCCACGGCGACGTACACGCAGATCAAGTCCTTGCCCTTCTGGTTGATGATCGTGTCCACCGCGACCGCGGTCTTGCCGGTCTGGCGGTCGCCGATGATCAGCTCGCGCTGGCCGCGGCCCACGGGCACCATCGCGTCGATGGACTTGAGGCCCGTCTGCACCGGCTGCGACACGGATTTGCGCCAGATCACGCCCGGGGCGACCTTCTCGATGGGGTCGGTCTTCTTGGCGTTGACCGGGCCCTTGCCGTCGATCGGTTGTCCCAGCGAGTTCACCACGCGCCCGATGAGCTCGGGGCCCACCGGCACCTCGAGGATGCGGCTGGTGGATTTCACCGTGTCGCCCTCGGAGATGTGCTCGTAGGCGCCGAGCACCACCGAGCCGACCGAGTCGCGCTCGAGGTTCAGCGCGAGGCCGAAGGTGTTGCCGGGGAATTCCAGCATCTCGCCCTGCATCACGTCGGTGAGGCCGTGGACGCGGCAGATGCCGTCGGTGACGGAGATCACGGTCCCCTCGGTGCGCTTCTCGGCGGCCACCTGGAGGTTCTGGATCTTCGACTTGATGAGTTCGCTGATTTCGGAGGGGTTGATCTGCATTGCTTGCTCCTGGATCGCTTACCGGGCGAGTGCCGCGGCCATCTGGCCCAGCGCGTCGCGAACGGAAGCGTGGATGACTTGGTCGCCGACCTGCACGCGCGCCCCGCCCAACAGCTCGGGGTCCACGTCCAGCTCGGCCTCGACCTTCTTGCCGTAGCGTTTCTCGAGTGCGGCCACGATGGCTCCCCGCTGCGCCTCGTCGAGCGGCCGGGCGCTGGTGATGCGCGCCTTCACCACCCGCTCGTGCTCGCGCTTGAGCGCGTCGAACTGCTCCGCGATGGAGCCGATCAGCTCGTCCCTGTGGTTGTCGAGCAGCAGGGAGAGCAGGTTCGTCGACACCTCGTCCTCGTGCTCGCCCGCGACGGCGGCGAAGAGGTCCTTCTTCTGGCGGGCGGAGACGCGCGGGTCCGACAGCACCGAGCGCATGCGCGCGTCGGCGGCGATGGCCGCGAGCAACTCGAGGCCGTCGGCGGTCTTCGCGAGCGTGCCCTTCTCGAGCGCCGACTTGAATGCGGCCTCGGCGTACGGCCGCGCGACGGTGGCGAGCTCGGCCATGGGCTAGATCTGCGCCTTCAGCTGGTCGAGCATCTGCGCGTGGGCCTTCGCGTCGACCTCGCGGCGCAGGATCTTCTCCGCGCCTGCGATGGCGAGGGCCGCCACCTGGTCGCGCAGCTGCTGGCGCGCGGACTGCACTTCCTGGTCGATCTGCGCCTTGGCGGCGGCGACGATGCGCTCGCCCTCGGCCTTGGCCTGCGCCTTCGACTCCTCGACCCGCTGGCCCGCGGCACGCTCGGCCTGCGTCACGATGTCGTGGGCGCGGTCGCGGGCGTCCTTCAGCAGCGACTCGGTCTGCTTCTGGGCGTCGGCGAGCGAGGAGCGGCCGCGCTCGGCTTCCGCGAGCCCGTCGGCGATCAGCTTCTGGCGCTCCGCGATCTTGCCCATGAGCCACGGCCAGATGAAGCGCTTGCAGAACCAGATGAAGATGAGGAACTCGAGCGCTTCGGCGATGAGCGTGAGATTGAAATTCATGAAGCGTCCCTTTCGGGGATTCCCGGCGTTAGATGAAGCGGTTGATCAGCGGATTGGCGAACGCGAAGAACATCGCGATGCCCAGGCCGATGATGAACGACGCGTCGATGAGGCCGAGGAGCAGGAAGACCTTCGCCTGCAGCTGCGGCATGAGCTCGGGTTGGCGCGCCGCGCCTTCGAGGAAGCGGCTGCACATGATGCCCACGCCCACGCAGGCGCCGAGCGCGCCGAGGCCGATCATGAGGCCGATCCCGATGCCGGTGTAGGCCTGGATCATGGCGATCATTTGAAGCTTGTCCATTTTGGTTTTCCTTTCGGTGACGTCTTTGAGGTGAAGATGTGGGTCAGTGGCTCTCGTGCGCCATCTGGATGTACACGACGGTTAGCATCATGAAGATGTAGGCCTGCAGGCGGACGATCAGGATGTGGAAGATCGCCCAGGCGATTCCGCCGACGACGCCCCCGATCACGCCCCACCAGGCGACGGATGCGAGCATCCAGAGCAGCAGGAACAGGATCTCGCCGGCGTACATGTTGCCGAAGAGCCGCAGCGAGTGCGAAAGCGGCTTCGAGATGTACTCGACGAGGTTGAAGAGGAAGTTGAGGGCCCAGAGGGCCGGGTGCGAGCCGAACGGAGCGCAGAAGAGCTCATGGAAAAAACCGCCGAGCCCTTTTTCCTTGACCGAGAAGCCGATCATCATCGCCCACACCGAAAGTGCCAGCGCGAACGTGGCGTTCACGTCGGCGCTCGGGACGATCCGGAAGCCGTGCTCGGGCAGGACCATGGAGACCCAGTCGACGGGCAGGAAATCCATGCAGTTCATGAGCAGCACCCAGAGGCCCACCGTGAAGGCGAGCGGGGCCACGAACGTGTGGCGGTCGCCGTGGAAGATGTCCTTCACCTGGCCGTCGATGAAGTCGAGGGTGATCTCCGCGAATGCCTGCTTCTTGCCCGGCACGCCGGTGGTGGCGTCCTTCACGATCCACCAGAAGAAGCCCAGGCCCACGATGCCGAGGATCGCCGAGACGATCAGCGTGTCGAGGTTGACGGCCCAAAAAGTATCGTCGGTGGCCGCCCTCGAAGAACGAGAGGTGGTGCCTGATGTATTCAGAGGGGGTGAGTTGCTCTGTGGCCATCGTTCGTTCCGGTCACTGTTCCCCGCTCGCGCGGGATGTCTTATAGTCGTCTTTGTCGCGCACGGCAATCGCAGCCGCGAAAATCAACACCGTCACCACGAAGCTTCCGAAGAATGCTGCGGGCACGATGGCTCGGTAAAACGTCAGCGCCGACCACAGCAACAGCACGATGACGGTTACCTTCACCGCCTCCGCCCTGAAGAGCGTGCGCAGCGCTTCCCCGGCCGTACCTGTCTTGCGCCGCGAGACCATCCAGCCGTACGCCCAGCCCGCCACCGCGTTGACCGTCCCCCCGAGCGCGGCCGACAAGGCGCCGTCCTTGCCCCAGGGAATCGCCGCGAGAAGCGCGAGTGCCCCTATGGCGATCAACTGCCACAGCAGCACGGTACGGAAGGGCCTCATCGTGACGTTCCGAGCTGTCTCGGGCCCGCGAAGCAAAACCATTCGATTATAGCGGCCCATGCTGCTGTGCGTCAAAACCCCCGCACCCGCCGGCGGATGGCGCGGCCGCTCAGCGGCGGCGCAGGCGCTCGAGCAGGCCGTCCAGCTCGTCCAGGCTGCCGTAGTCGATCACGACGCTGCCGCGCCCGCCGCGGCGGGGCTTGAAGTGCACGGAGGCACCGAGCGTCTCGGCGAGCTCTTCCTCGAGGCGGCGCGCGTCGGCGTCGAGTTTCACTCCGCGGCCCGCCGTTGCCCGCGGCGCCGCGGATTTCTCCTGCACCAGGCGCTCGGCCTCGCGCACCGAGAGCCCCTTTTCCGCGATCTGGTGCGCGAGCTCCACCTGGCGCGGCACGCGAGACCGCGAGCAGCGCGCGCGCGTGTCCCATGTCGATGCGGCCGTCCTGCACGAACTCCTGCACCGCGGGTGCCAGCTCCAGCAGGCGCAGCAGGTTGGTGACGCCGGCGCGCGAGCGGCCGATGGCGCGCGCGACCTCCTCGTGGGTGAGGTGGAACTCGTCGATCAGGCGCTTCAGGCCCGAGGCCTCCTCGATGGGGTTCAGGTCCTCGCGCTGGATGTTCTCGATGAGGCCGATGCCGAGCGCGGCCTCGTCGGGCACCTCGCGCACGACCGCGGGAATGTGCTCCAGGCCCGCGAGCTTCGCGGCGCGCCAGCGGCGCTCGCCGGCGAGGATCTCGTAGCGCCCTTCGCCCACCGAGCGCACGACCACCGGCTGGATCACGCCGCGCGCCTTGATGGATTCGGCGAGCTCCGCGAGCGAGGCCTCGTCCATGCGCGTGCGCGGCTGGTACTTGCCCGGGCGCAGCAAAGTGACCGCGAGCTGCGCGAGGCGGTCGTCCTCGCCGCGCGCTTCGGGGAGCGCGCCGCCCAGCAGCGCGTCGAGGCCGCGGCCGAGGCCCTTGTGGCGCGCCATCAGGCGGCTTCCGCGACGGCGAAGCCGTTGCGCTCGAGCAGCTCGCGCGCGAACTGCAGGTGCGCGATGGCACCGCGCGAGGCCGGGTCGTACAGCAGCACCGGTTTACCGAACGACGGCGCCTCGGCGATGCGCACGTTGCGCGGGATGACCGTGTCGAAGACCTTGTCGCCGTAGTGGCGTTTCAGCTCGTCGGAGACCTGGAGCGTGAGCGTGCTGCGTGGGTCGTACATGGTGCGCACCAGCGCCTCGATCTCGATCCGGGGATTCAGGTTCTGCTTCACCTTGCGCAACGTCCCCACGAGGTCGGAGAGGCCTTCCAGCGCGTAGTACTCGCACTGCATGGGGATGATCACCGCGTCGGCCGCGGCGAAGCCGTTCACGGTGAGCATGTTGAGCGCGGGCGGGCAGTCGATGATGACGAAGTCGTAGCCCGCGGGCGCGCTTCCGAGGGCGTCGCGCAGGCGATACTCGCGCCGCTCGATGCCGATCAGCTCCACCTCGGCGCCGGCGAGCTCGCGGTTCGACGGCACGATGTCGTAGCCGCCCTCGCACTGGCGCACCGCCTCGGCCAGGGGATGCTCGCCCAGCAGCATGCCGTACACCGTGCGCTCGCAGGCGGTCTTGTCGACGCCGCTGCCGGTGGTGGCGTTGCCCTGCGGATCGAGGTCCACCAGCAGCACGCGCCGCCCGTAGTGCGCAAGGCTCGCGGAGAGGTTCACCGCAATGGACGTCTTGCCGACGCCGCCCTTCTGGTTGGCGATGACGAACACGCGCCCCATCACGCGGCCTCGACGAACACGAGGTGGCGCTTGGCGTCGAGGCTCGGCACCTTGAGCTCGAGCACCTTCGCCACGCGATGGGTGGCCGGCACGCGCGCGATCTCCTCGAACGGATAGACACCTTTCATCGCGAGCATCACGCCGCCGGGAGCCACCAGGTGCTGCGCCTGGGCGACGAAATCGGCGAGCTCCGAGAAAGCGCGCGAGATCACGGCGTCGAAGCGCTGCGCGGGCTTCCAGCCATCGACGCGCTCGCACACGATCTCGACGTTGCCGAGCGCGAGCTCGGTCTTCGCCTGGCGCAGGAACGTGCACTTCTTGTGGCTCGCGTCGAGCAGCGTGACGGCGAGGTCGGGGCGCGCGATCGCAACCGGCACGCCCGGCAGCCCAGGGCCGGTGCCGACGTCGATCACGGTCTTCGCCTGCGCGAGGTGCGGCAACACCGAGAGGCTGTCGAGGAGGTGCAGCACCACCATCTGGTCGGTCTCGCGCACCGCGGTGAGGTTGTGCACGCGATTCCACTTCGCGATGAGCTCTATGTGCTGCGCGAACTTGTCGAGGGCGGCCTCGGGCAGCGCGAGCTCCATCGCCGCCGCTCCCGCGCGAACCTGCTCCGCGAGCGTCATGCCGTGCCCTCGCGCACCGTGGACGCGGCGAGCGCGCGCCGCTTGAGGTGGACCAGCAGGAGGGAGATGGCGGCCGGGGTCACGCCCTGGATGCGCGCGGCCTGCCCGACGGTTTCGGGTCGGTGCTGCGCGAGCTTCTGGCCGACTTCCTTCGAAAGCCCGCGAATGGCGGCGTAGTCGAGGTCCATGGGCAAAGCGACGCGCTCCTGGGAGAGCTGGCGCTCGATCTCGGCGGCCTGGCGATCGATGTAGCCGGCGTACTTGGCGGCGATCTCCACCTGCTGGGCGACATCGGCCTCCGCAACCGGGGTTGCGTCCTCGGTCCAGCGGGCCAGCGCTTCGTAGCGTACGTCCGGGCGTCGCAGGAGATCGAGAAGTGAGTGCTCACGTTCAAGCGGTGCGCCGAGGACAAGCTCTTGTTCTTGCAGGGGAATTTTCATAGGCCGCGCCCAAGTAGCCTTCAGGCGAGCGGTCTCGCGCTCGATGGCGTCACGCTTGCGGGCGAAGGCATCCCAGCGCGTATCGTCGACGAGGCCCAGGCGCCGCCCGGTCTCGGTGAGGCGCAGGTCGGCGTTGTCCTCGCGCAGCTGCAGGCGGTACTCGGCGCGGCTGGTGAACATGCGGTAGGGCTCGCTCACGCCGCGCGTCACGAGGTCGTCGACGAGGACGCCCAGGTAGGCCTCGTCGCGGCGCGGGCACCAGCCCGCCTCGCCGCGCGCCGCGAGGGCCGCGTTGAGGCCGGCGAGCAAGCCCTGCGCGGCGGCCTCCTCATAGCCCGTGGTGCCGTTGATCTGGCCGGCGAAGAAAAGTCCGGCGATGGCCTTGGTCTCGAGCGTGGCCTTGAGGCCGCGCGGGTCGAAATAGTCGTACTCGATGGCATAGCCGGGGCGCAGGATGTGGGCGTTCTCCAGGCCCGCGATGGAGCGCACCAGGTCGGCCTGCACGTCGAACGGCAGGCTGGTCGAGATGCCGTTCGGGTAGACCTCGTGGGTCTCCAGGCCCTCGGGCTCGAGGAAGATCTGGTGCGAGGCCTTGCCGGCGAAGCGGTGGATCTTGTCCTCGATGGAGGGGCAATAGCGCGGCCCGACCCCCTCGATCACGCCGGTGAACATCGGCGAGCGGTCGAGGCCGCCGCGGATGATGTCGTGGGTGCGCTCGTTGGTGTGGGTGATCCAGCACGCGACCTGGCGCGGGTGCTGCTCGCGCGCGGCCGAGGAACGAGAACACCGGCTCGGGACGGTCGCCCGGCTGCTCCGTGAGCTTCGAGAAATCGATGGTGCGGCCGTCGATGCGCGGCGGCGTTCCGGTCTTGAGGCGCCCGGCCGGGAGCCTGAGCTCGCGCAGGCGCGCCGCCAGCGAGAGCGAAGGCGGATCGCCCGCGCGGCCGGCCTGGTAGCGCGCGAGGCCGACGTGGACCAGCCCACCGAGGAATGTCCCGGCGGTGAGCACCACGGTCGCCGCGTGGAAGCGCAGGCCGATGGCCGTGACGGCGCCCGCGACCCGCTCGCCCTCGACGATCAGGTCATCGACCGCGGCCTGGAAGATGCGCAGGTTGGGCTGCGCCTCGAGGCGACGCCGGATGGCGGCCCGATAGAGGACGCGGTCGGCCTGGGCGCGCGTGGCCCGGACCGCGGGCCCCTTGCTGCCATTGAGCGTGCGGAACTGGATGCCGGCCTCGTCCGTGGCGGCCGCCATGGCGCCGCCCAGCGCGTCGACCTCCTTCACCAGGTGGCCTTTGCCGATCCCGCCGATGGACGGGTTGCAGGACATCTGGCCGAGGGTTTCGACCGAGTGGGTGAGCAGCAGCGTGCGCGCGCCGGAGCGCGCGGCAGCCAGCGCCGCCTCGGTGCCGGCATGGCCGCCACCCACGACGAGGACGTCGAAACGATCGGGGAAATCCATCGGAAATACGCTGCGGCGAGTCAAACCGGAATTCTACGCGAAAGCGGGTTTTCGCCGCACCGGTTCCACGTGGAACAACCCGGGGCGCGCCCCACGTTCCACGTGGAACATCACTTGCCGATGCAGAACCGGCCGAAGATCTCCCCCAGGAGGTCGTCGGCGCTCACCGCCCCTGTGATGCGGCCCAGCTCTCGATGGGCGAGCCGAAGCTCTTCAGCTTGCAAATCAAAGGCTTGCCTGTGAGCACCCGCGTTGGCGAGGTGCGCGCGCGCCGCTTCCAGCGCCTGCAGGTGGCGTTGCCGGGCCATGAAGATGCCCTCCCCGTGCGGCTTCCAGCCCGCCGTGGCGAGCAGCCACGCGCGCAGCGCCTCCATTCCCTCCCCGGTCCTGGCCGATACGGCGAGCACGGTCTCCCGCGGCTCCGCCTGCGGCAAGGCGCGCGGCTGCGGCAGGAGGTCGACCTTGTTCACGACCCGCGCGCGCGGCACCTCCGCCGGCATGCGCGCGAGGAATTCGTCGCCCGCCCGCGGCTCCGTCGCCGACTCGATGGCGAGCACCGCGCCCGCCGATTCGATGGCGCGCCAGGTGCGTTCGATGCCGATGCGCTCGACCTCGTCGCTCGGTGGCGCGCAGGCCCGCCGTGTCGACGAGGTGGATCGGCACGCCCTCGATGACGATGGTGGCGCGCACGTAGTCGCGCGTGGTGCCGGCGACCGGCGTCACGATCGCGACCTCGTCGCCGGCGAGGCGGTTGAGCAGGCTCGACTTGCCGACGTTGGGACGGCCCGCGAGCACGACGGTGAGGCCTTCGCGCAGCACCGCGCCCTGGCGCGCCTCGGCGAGCACGCCCTCGACCTCGGCGAGCAGCGCGCGGCGCTGTCGCTTCCTGCTGCTCGCGATCGGCGGGATCGATCTCCTCCTCGGGAAAATCGATGCACGCCTCGACGTGCATGCGCAGCTCGAGCATCGCGGCCGCGATCGCCTCCACACGCCGCGAGAACTCGCCCGCGAGCGAGCGCGCCGCGCTTCGCGCCGCCTCGACGCTCGAGGCATCGATCAAGTCCGCCACGCTCTCGGCCTGCGCGAGGTCGAGGCGGTCGTTCAGGAACGCGCGCTGCGTGAACTCGCCGGGCTGCGCCATGCGCGCGCCGGCCTCGAGGCAGCGCGCGAGGAGCTGCTGCATCACGAGCGGGCCGCCGTGCGCCTGCAGCTCGAGGACGTCCTCGCCGGTGTACGAATAGGGCGCGGGAAAGAAGAGCGCGATGCCGCGGTCGATGAGCGCGCCGCCCGCGGCGCGGAAATCCGCGAGCTCGGCGCGCCGCGCTTCGGGCAGCCGCCCCGCCACGCTGCGCGCCACCTCGCGCGCACGCGGCCCGGACACCCGCACCACGCCGATACCGCCGCGCCCCGCGGGCGTGGCGACCGCGGCGATGGTCTCGCCGCTCAGCGCCTGGCTTTCGCCTTCGCCTCGGCCGCCAGCGTGCGGTTGATGTGCCACTGCTGCACGATCGACAGCATGTTCTGCACGACCCAGTAGAGCACCAGGCCGGACGGGGAAGAACAGGAAGAAGATGCTGAATGCGATCGGCATGATCAGCATCACCTTGGCCTGCACCGGGTCGGCGGGCTGCGGGTTGATGCGCGTCTGGACAGCATCGAGACCGCGTAGATCACCGGCAGCACGAAGTACGGGATCGGGCGCCGAGAGGTCGTGGATCCATCCCAGCCACGGCGCGTGGCGCAGCTCGATGGAGGCGAGCAGCACCCAGTAGAGCGCGATGAACACCGGGATCTGCACCACGATCGGCAGGCAGCCGCCGAGCGGGTTGATCTTCTCGGTGCGGTAGAGCTCCATCATCGCCTGGTTCAGCTTCTGGCGATCCTCGCCGTAGAGCTCCTTCAGCTTCTCCATCTTCGGCTGCAGCACCTTCATCTGCGCCATGGAGCGCCCCGCCTTCGCGTTGAGCGGGTAGAAGGCGAGCTTGATGAGGATGGTCATGAGGATGATCGCCCATCCCCAGTTGCCCACGTAGCCGTGGATCGTCTTCAGCAGCAGGAAGAGCGGCGCGGCGATCACGTACAGCCAGCCGTAGTCGACCACGAGGTTCAGGCCCGGCGCGGTGGCGGCGAGGCGGTCCTTCTCCTGCGGGCCGACGTACACCGGCACCTCGACGGTGGCGGTCGCGCCCGGTGCGATGGTTCCCACGGGCACCACGACGCCTGCGGTATAGAGGTTGTCGGCGACCTTGCGCGCGTAGTACTCGCGCTCCGTGCCCTGCTTCGGCAGCCACGCCGACACGAAGTAGTGCTGGACGATGGCGATCCAGCCGTCTTTCGCCTTCGCGGGCTGCAGGGGCTTGCCCTTGTCGATGTCCTTGAAGGCCACCTTCTCGAACTTGCGACTCCTCCGTGTAGAGCGCCGGGCCGGTGAACGTGGTCACGCCACCGAAGGACGAGGTCTGCGCCGCCTGCTGGCTGGGCGCGTTCGAGTCGCGCAGGAACTGGTAGTAGGCGAACGGCGCGATCGGCTTGTCGCCCTTGTTGGTGACGTCGTAGTCGACGTCGATGGTGTAGTGGCCGCGGTGGAACACGTAGCGCTTCACCACCTCGCGCCGCCGCCGCCCTGCGCGTGCAGGCGCACCTCGAGGCTGTCCTTGCCTCGGGCATCGCATAGGAGCGCTGCTCGGCCTCGTAGACGGTCTTGTGGTTGGGCAGCCCCTCGCCCAGCAGGCCCGACTGGGTGACGAAGTAATGCTTCGGATCCGGCTCCATCAGCGTGAGCGGCCGGGTGCGGTCCTGCGCGGAGAACTCCTTGCGCAGCGTGAGGCGCCGGATGTCGCCGCCCACCGGATCGATCTCGACGCTCGAAAAGGTCGGTGGCCACGTGCACGGGCGGGCCGGCGCTGGCGCGGGCGCCGCCAGTCGGCGGGGCCGGCGCCGCGGCGGTTCCTGGCGCCGTGGAGCGGCCGCTGCCCGGAACCGCGGGAGCGGGCGGAACGTCTCGAGGGCGAGGACGAAGGCGTGGTCGGAGCGCGACCGGCGCTTGCGGCGGCGCGTTGTGCTTCTGCCACGCCTCCCAAAGCAACAGGGCCGAGAACGAGAAGACGATGAGGGCGACGAGTCTTTGGGTATCCATCATGGGTTTCAGCCGGTCTAGGGGACCGGGTCGAAGCCGCCCGCGTGCCAGGGATGGCAGCGCCCCACGCGGCGACGGCGAGCCACGTCCCGCTCCGGCGCCGTGGCGGCCGATGGCCTCCTCGGCGTACTCGGAGCAGGTCGGCGAAAAGCGGCATGGGTGCCCCACCACGGGCTCAGCAGGTAGCGATAGGCGCTGATGAGGCCACCAGCAGCCGCGCCATCATGGGGCCCGGCGTGCAGCTGGTCGAAGAGCGGCCCGGATCTCCGCGCGCAGCGCCCGCGAGCTGCCCGCGCTCGAACCGCGCGCGCAGCGTGACCACGCAATCGAGGCCCGCGCCCTTCAGCGGGATGGCGGCGGAAGGCTTCGCGCACGGGCGCGCTTCACGTGGTTGCGCTCGGTCGCGAGAGGGCACGAGGCGGCGGGTGAGCGCGATGCCCAGCCGGGAAGCCGCGCCCGGGCGGCCAGGCAGCATGGACGACAGGCAAGATCGCCGCGCACTTTTCGCGGGCTGCGCAGCACCGGGCCGAAGGAGCCGCGCGCCGTCGAAGCGGTGGCGCCGCGGAAAACCATGCGCGCGGGGCGCTCCGCGGCATGCGCCGGTTCAGACGGCGACGCGCTTGCGGCCCTTGGCGCGGCGCGCATTGATGATGGCGCGGCCGCTGGCCGTTTTCATGCGCACCCGAAACCCGTGCGTCTTCTTCCGGTGGGCCGTGGACGGCTGGAAAGTGCGTTTCATTGTCGATCCTCTGGATCAATCGGATAGCCCCCAAAGGAGCTTTGCGGGAAAAGCCCGAAATTATAGCGCGATTTGCGCGTCCTGCATTCCAACCGGCACGTGATGCGGAACTGCAACGGCCTGTGGATAACCGTGCACATTCAAGATAAAATTTACGATCGCTAGCCGCACTCCTCCCCGCACCTTTTCCTCCCCAGATTCCACACATGGATTCGCTTTGGCCGTCGCTCGCAGCTGAGCTCCGAAGGAGCTTCCGGCGCAGCAGTACGACACCTGGATCAAGCCGCTGCGAGCCGAGCGCCAGGACGACCAGCTCGTCCTCGTGGCGCCGAACCACCACGTGCTCAAGTGGGTGCGGACGAACCTGCTCGCCAAGATCGAATCGCGCATCGAGCGCGCGGCGGGCGTGCCGCCTCTCGGTGAACCTCGTGCTGGACGAACGTCCCGCCGAGCCCGAGATCGTGCGTGCCCGAGCCCGTGCCGGTCGCACCGCCGGCCGATCGGGCCCCGACGCGAAGAGCATCGCCTCAATCCCGGCTTCACCTTCACCAATTTCGTGAACGGCAAGGCGAACCAGATCGCCCGCGCCGCGGCGATCCAGGTCGCCGAGAACCCGGGCACGGCCTACAACCCGCTCTTCATCTATGGCGGCACGGGCCTGGGCAAGACCCACCTGCTGCAGGCGATCGGCACCGAGGTGCTCAAGCGCAACCCGAAGGCGAAGGTGCGCTACATCCACGCCGAGCAGTTCGTGGCCGACGTGGTGCGCGCCTACCAGCACAAGAGCTTCGATTCGCTCAAGCGCTACTACCGCTCGCTCGACCTCTTCCTCATCGACGACGTGCAGTTCTTCGTCGGCAAGTCGCGCTCCCAGGAGGAGTTCTTCTATACGTTCAACGCGCTCTTCGAGGCCCACAAGCAGGTGGCGATCACCAGCGACTGCTTCCCGCGCGAGATGACGGGCATCGAGGACCGGCTGATCTCCCGCTTCGGCTGGGGCCTCACGGTGGCGGTCGAGCCGCCCGAGCTCGAGATGCGCGTGGCGATCCTGCTGAAGAAGGCCGAGAACGACGGCGTGCGACTTGACGAGAACGTCGCCTTCTTCATCGCCAAGCACATCCGCTCCAACGTGCGCGAGCTGGAAGGTGCGCTGAAGCGCGTGCTCGCCTACGCCACGCTTCAACAACCAGGCAGGTGAGCGTCGCCACCGCCCGCGAGGCACTGAAGGACCTCCTCGCGGTCCTGAATCGCCAGGTCTCCATCGAGAACATCCAGAAGACCGTCGCCGACTACTTCAAGATCAAGGTCTCGGAGATGTACTCGAAGAAGCGCTTCCGCTCGGTGGCGCGCCCGCGCCAGGTGGCCATGGCGCTCGCCAAGGAGCTCACACAGCAGAGCCTGCCGGAAATCGGCGAGGCCTTCGGCGGACGCGACCACACCACGGTGCTGCACGCTTGCCGCAAGACCGCGGAGCTTCGCGAGACCGACCAGGAGTTCGCGCGCGACTACGCGCAGCTCCAGCAGATACTCCTGGGATGAAACGCCCGGAACCCATGAAGAACCTGTGGATGAAATCGGCCGCCGGCGCGAACCCGGGTTTTGCGCACAGGCTCGACGTTGCTAACCAGCGTTTTCGTCCCCATCTTGAAGGGGTGTCAACCCCTTGATCGCAAGACGGCATTCCAGAGTTATCCCGCTCTCGCGGCGTCTCCTATTAGCTGTCAACTGATCTTTAAAGCATAAAGATCAATGCTGAAGATAAAGACCACCAACGACAAACTGCTCGGGCCGCTGCAGCAGGTCACGGGTATCGTCGAGCGCCGCCATACGCTGCCGATCCTCTCGAACGTGCTCATCACGGCGTCGGGATCGCCAGCGTCGAGTTCCTGGCCACGGACCTGGAGGTGCAGATCACCTCGCGCGCGGAGCTCGACAGCTCGCCGAAGGCTCGGTGACGGCCGGCGCGCGCAAGCTCTACGACATCCTGCGCTCGCTCCCGGAGGACGCGGAAGTGTCGCTCGAGGCCGAAGGAAAACCGCATGACGGTTAGCGCGGGCAAGAGCCGCTTCAACCTGCAGACGCTCGCCGCGGCGGATTTCCCGAAGATGGTCGAGGCCGAAGGATGCCTCCAAGACGCTCACCCTGCCGCAGAAGGCGCTGAAGGATGCGCTGCGCCTGGTGCAGTTCGCCATGGCGGTGCAGGACATCCGCTACTACCTGAACGGCGTGCTCTTCTCGGTGGACAAGGACACGCTGCGCGTGGTGGCCACGGACGGCCACCGGCTCTCGTACGCGAGCCAGCGCGCTGGGCAGCGACCACGGCTCGGTGGAGGCGATCCTGCCGCGCAAGACCGTGCTCGAGCTGATCAAGCTCCTGGGCGATACCGACGAGCCCGTGTCGCTCGCCATCGGCTCGAACCAGGCGCGCTTCTCCTTCGGCGGCATCGAGATCGTCTCCAAGATCGTCGAGGGCAAGTTCCCCGACTACCAGAAGGTGATCCCGGCCACGCACAAGAACCGCGTGTCGCTCGACCGCGCCACGCTCGCCCAGTCGCTCAACCGCGCGGCGATCCTCTCCAACGAGAAGATCCGCGGCGTGCGCCTGGTGTTCACCAAGGACGCGCTCTCGATCATCTGCACCAACAACGAGCAGGAGGAGGCCGAGGAAGGCGTGGCGATCGAGTACGACGGCGATCCGCTCGACATCGGCTTCAACATCTCCTACCTCCTCGACGTGCTGAACCACGTCGAGTCGCCCAGACCGTCACGTTCACCATGGGCGATTCGAACTCGAGCGCGCTCGTGCAGATGCCCGGCCGCGAGGACTTCAAGTACGTCGTGATGCCGATGCGCATCTAGAGCAAAGTGCGAATCACAAGGAACTGAATGGCAACGCTTCCCGAGCTCACCACCCCAACGGCCGCGGCCGCGGCCGAATACGATTCCTCGAGCATCAAGATCCTCAAGGGTCTCGATGCCGTGCGCAAGCGCCCCGGCATGTACATCGGTGACACGTCCGATGGCACCGGCCTGCACCACATGGTCTTCGAGGTGGTGGACAACGCCATCGACGAGGCGCTCGCCGGCCACTGCGACGACATCAAGGTCGTGATCCACACCGACAACTCGATCTCGGTGGTGGACAACGGCCGCGGCATCCCGACGGACATCAAGGAAGACGACGACCTCAAGCGCTCGGCCGCGGAGATCGTCATGACGGAGCTGCACGCCGGCGGCAAGTTCGACCAGAACTCGTACAAGGTCTCGGGTGGCCTGCACGGCGTGGGTGTCTCCGTGGTGAACGCGCTCTCCGAGTGGCTGAAGCTTCGCATCTGGCGTGACGGCAAAGCGCACTTCATGGAGTTCCACGATGGCGTGGCGGTAAAGCCGCTCGAGGTCACGGGCGATACCGACAAGCGCGGGACCGAAGTGCACTTCCTCGCCTCGAAGGAAACCTTCAACAACGTCGAGTTCCACTACGACATCCTCGCCAAGCGGCTTCGCGAGCTCTCCTTCCTCAACAACGGCTGCAAGATCGAGCTCATCGACCAGCGCACCGGCAAGAGCGAAAACTTCGCCCACGCCGGCGGCGTGCAGGGATTCGTCGAGTACATGAACCGCTCGAAGACCGTCCTGCACAACAACATCTTCTACGCGATCGGCGAGAAGGAAGGCATCACCGTCGAGGTGGCGATGCAGTGGAACGACTCCTACGGCGAGTCGGTGCAGGTCTTCACCAACAACATCCCGCAGCGCGACGGCGGCACGCACCTCACGGGCCTGCGCAGCGCCATGACGCGCACCATCAACAACTACATCGAGAAGGAAGAGATCGCCAAGAAGGCGAAGGTCGAGACCACGCGGCGACGACATGCGCGAGGGCCTCACCTGCGTGCTCTCGGTGAAGGTGCCCGAGCCCAAGTTCTCCTCGCAGACCAAGGACCGGCTCGTTTCCTCCGAGGTGCAGCCGGTGGTGCGGAAATGGTCGGCCAGAAGCTCGCCGAGTTCCTGATGGAGAAGCCCGCGGACGCGAAGATCATCTGCACCAAGATCGTGGAAGCGGCGCGCGCCCGCGAGGCGGCGCGCAAGGCGCGCGAGCTGACGCGCGCAAGGGCGTGCTGGACGGCAGCGGCCTCCCCGGCAAGCTCGCCGACTGCCAGGAGCGCGACCCGTCGCTGTGCGAGCTCTACCTCGTCGAGGGCGATTCGGCCGGCGGCTCGGCCAAGCAGGGGCGCGACCGCAAGTACCAGGCGATCCTGCCGCTGAAGGGCAAGATCCTCAACGTCGAGCGCGCGCGCATCGACAAGATCATCACGTCGCAGGAAGTCGCCACGCTCATCACGGCGCTGGGCGCGGGCATCGGCGAGGAATTCAACCTCGACAAGCTGCGCTACCACCGCATCATCATCATGACGGACGCGGACGTGGACGGCGCGCACATCCGCACGCTGCTGCTCACGTTCTTCTATCGCCAGATGCCGGCGCTGATCGAGCGCGGCCACATCTACGTGGCGCAGCCGCCGCTCTACAAGGTGAAGAGCGGCAAGGAAGAGCGCTACCTCAAGGACGAGCTGGAGCTGAAGCAGCACCAGCTTCGCCGGGCGCTGCATGGCGCGGCGCTCATCCCCGGCGGCGGCGCGGCCCAGCTTTCCGGCGAGGCGCTGGAGAAGATCGCCTCCGAATACCTCACGACCGACGCCGTGATCGAACGCCTGTCGATCGCCATGGATCCGTCGGTGCTGCGCGCGATGCTGGGCATGATGCGCATCTCGCTTGCGGACAAGGAGGGCGCCACGCAGGCGGCCAAGGCGTTCCACGACCGCGCTCGCATCCAATCCGCCCAAGACCCACATCGAGCGCGATCCCACCTCCGACGGCTGGCGCCTGCGCCTGGAGAAGATCGTGCACGGCAACAAGGTCGAGACGGTGATCGACCACGCGTTCCTGGAAAGCGGCGACTACGCGCAGATCGTGAGGACGGCCGAGATGCTCGCGGGATTGATCCGCGAGGATGCGCAGGTGCGCCGCGGCGAGACGGTACGTTCCATCCAGCTCGTTCAAGGAAGGCCTCGACTGGCTCCTCGCGGAAGCCAAAGGCTCCATGGCGATCCAGCGCTACAAGGGCCTGGGCGAGATGAACCCCGAGCAGCTCTGGGAGACGACCATGGACCCGAGAAGCGCATCCTGCTCAAGGTGCAGATCGAGGACGCCATCAGCGCCGGCGAGATCTTCTCCACGCTCATGGGCGACGAGGTCGAGCCGCGCCGCCAGTTCATCGAGACCAACGCGCTCGGGGTGACGAACCTCGACGTCTGATCCGGGCACGAACCGGTGTGACCTGCCGATTCCCGCCCCGCTGCTGACCGGCACCTTCCGCTCCCTCGCAGCCGCAACTATCGCCTCTGGGCGGGCGGCGCGCTCGTCTCCAACGTCGGCACCTGGATGCAGCGCACGGCCCAGGACTGGATCGTGCTGGCGGAGCTCACGCCGCACAGCGCGACCGCGGTGGGCATCGTGATGGCGCTGCAGTTCGGGCCGGCGATGCTGTCTCTTGCCGTTCACCGGCTTCGCCGCCGACCATTTCGACCGGCGCAAGCTCCTGCTCGTCACGCAGTCCGCCCAGGCGGTGCTGGCGCTCGGGCTGGGCCTGCTCACGGTGACCGGCGTGGTGCAGCTCTGGCACGTGTACGTCTTCGCATTCCTGCTGGGGTGCGTGACGGCGTTCGATGCGCCGGCGCGCCAGACCTTCGTCGCCGAGCTGGTCTCCGACCGCCTGCTCTCCAACGCCGTGGCGCTCAATTCCACGTCGTTCAACGCCGCGCGCATGATCGGGCCGGCCATCGCGGGCCTGCTGATCGCCGGCATCGGCACGGGCTGGGTGTTCCTCATCAACTCGGCGTCGTTCGTGGCGGTGATCGCCGCGCTCGCCTGCCTGCGCGTGGGCGAGCTCACCGCAACGAGCGCGCGGCGCGCAAGCCCGGCAGCTTCCTCGAGGGCTTCCGCTACGTGCCGGCCGCCCGGACCTCCTCACGGTGCTGGGCATGCTCTTCCTCATCATGACGTTCGGGATCAATTTCCCGGTGTTCATCTCGACGATGGCGGTCACGTATTCCACGCGGGCTCGGGCGAGTTCGGGCTGCTCTCGTCGATGCTCGCGATCGGATCGGTGACGGGCGCCTGTTCGCCGCGCGGCGCGAGAAGCCGCGCGTCACGCTCCTGCTCGCCGGCGCGGCGATCTTCGGCTTCGGCCTCGCGGTCGCGGCGCTGATGCCCACCTACATCCTCTTCGGCCTCGTGCTGATGCTCGTGGGCTGGTCGGCGCAGACCTTCAACACCACCGCCAACAGCACCGTGCAGCTCTTCACGGAGCCCGTGATGCGCGGGCGGGTGATGGCGATCTACATGGCGATCGCGATGGGGTGCACGCCGCTCGGCGCGCCGCTCGTGGGGTGGGTGGCCGACACGTACGGGCCGCGCTGGTCGCTGGCGCTCGGGGCATCCTCGGGTTTCCTCGCGGCGTTGCTCGGCATCTCGTATCTCGTGCGCCATCGCGGATTGCGCCTGCACTTCGAGGGCGCCCGCCCGCGCCTCACCATCCGGGAATACGCCCAGGTTGCCGGAGCACGCGCAGCCGACTATCGTGCGCCGGAGACGAGCGTCATGAAATAGCCGCGACGCGGCGCGACGCCATGTACCGGGAGGCGAGCCGTGCATCTGTGACTCGCGCGCGCGACGGACGATCGGGCAGGCTTTGCAGACGCGTGGGCAGCACGTTCCGCGCACGGCCCGGCACAGTGGGCCGCCTAACTGGAGCCCAAGATCATGAGCGCAGTGCTATCGGTGGCGTACGCGCTGGCGGCGTACGTGTTTTTCCTCGGGACGTTCCTCTACATGGTCGGGTTCCTCGGCAGCTTCGCGGTGCCGAAGACCATCGACGCCGGCGGCCCCGACACGCCGGCCGCCGCGGCGGTCGCAATCGACATGGCGCTGCTCGGCATCTTCGCGGTCCAGCACAGCGTGATGGCGCGCGCCGGATTCAAGCGCTGGTGGACGCGCATCGTGCCGACAGCGGTCGAGCGCAGCACGTTCGTCCTCTTCGCGAGCGCGGCGCTGGCGCTCATGCTGTGGCAATGGCGAGCGCTGCCCACGATCGTGTGGGAAGCGCGCGAGCCCGCGGCGGTCACGGCGCTGCAGGCGGTCTTCTGGATCGGCTGGGGCGTGCTGCTGCTCAGCACGTTCCTCATCAACCATTTCGAGCTCTTCGGGCTGCGTCAGGTGTATGCACGGATCACGGACAGCCCGATCCCGGAGCCGAAGTTCCGCACGCCGCTCCTCTATCGCTACGTGCGCCATCCGCTCTACCTGGGTTTCCTGCTTGCGTTCTGGGCCGCACCGGTGATGACCGTCGGCCACCTGCTGTTTTCGGCGACGTGCACCGGATACATCCTTGTCGGCATCTGGTTCGAGGAGCGCGACCTGGTCGCGCAGTTCGGCGACCGCTACCGGCACTATCGCCGGCAGGTGGGGATGTTGCTGCCCTGGCGCAGCGGCGTTTCCTGACGCGCGGTGTGCGCGGCGCGCCTCGCTCATCTCGCAAAAAAAGCCGCCCTCAGGCGGCTTTTTTCACTTTGGTCTTCGATGACGCCTTCGATGACGCCTTCGCGGGGGGCTTGCGCGCGCCCTTGCCGCCCTTGCCGGCCTTGGCGGCGAGGAGCTCCACCGCTTCATCCAGCGTGACGGTGTTGATCATCCCTTCGCTCGGCAGCGTGGCGTTCACCTTGCCGTGCTTCACGTAAGGCCCGTAGCGGCCCGCGTAAAGCGCGACCGCCTGGCCATCGGCGGGGTGCTTGCCGAGGACCTTCAGCGCGCCGCGTGCCCCGAACTGCTTGGGCTCCTTCAGCAGCGCCACCGCGCGCTCGAGGCCGATGTCGAACACGCTCTCGTCCTTGGGGATGGACTTGAACTGGCCGTCGTGGCTCACGTAGGGGCCGAAGCGGCCGATGGCGGCCACGACCTTCTTGCCGCCTTCGGGATGCGCTCCGAGGTCGCGCGGAAGCGCCAGCAGCTTCAGCGCGACCGCGAGGTCGACGCTATCGGGCGGCACGTTCTTGGGCACCGACACGCGCTTGGGTTTCTTGTCGCCCTCCATCTCGCCCAGCTGGATGTAGGGGCCGAACGGTCCCTGCAGCAGCTGGATCAGCTTCTGGGTCTTGGGGTCGGTGCCGATCTCGCGCTTGGCCGACTCGCCGCCTTCCACGCCGTCGAGGTTGCGCGTGTAGTCGCACTCCGGATATCCCGCGCAGCCGATGAAGCGCCCGCGCCGCCCGAGCCGGATGGTGAGCTGGTGCTTGCCGCACTTCGGGCACATCTCGTCCATCTGCTCCTGCGTCACGTCCTTGCGCGACACCGATTCCTTCTCGTCGATCTGCGCCGAGAAGTCCTTCCAGAACTTCGCCAGCACCGGCAGCCATTCCTCCTTGCCGTTGGAGATGTCGTCGAGCTCGTCCTCGAGCTTGGCGGTGAACTCGTAGTCCACCCAGTGGGCGAAATGCTCGGTCAGGAACTTGTTCACGACGCGCCCGACGTCCGTGGGCTGGAAGCGCTTCTTGTCGAGCGTGACGTACTCGCGGTTCACGAGCGTGGAGATGATGGAGGCGTAGGTGGACGGGCGCCCGATGCCGTACTGCTCGAGCGCCTTCACCAGGCTCGCTTCCGAGTAGCGCGGGGGCGGCTGCGTGAAGTGCTGCTCGCCGTAGAGGCGCTCGATCGCCACCGTGTTGCCGATGTCGAAGGCGGGCAGGCGCTTGTCCTCTTCCTCGACGGTATCGTCCTGGTCTTCGTGGTACACCGCGAAGAAGCCGGGGAACACCATGGTCTGGCCGGTGGCGCGGAACACGTTGCCGGGCGCGCCGACGGTGAAGTCCACGGCCACGGTGTCGAACTGCGCCGGCGTCATCTGCGAGGCGATGGCGCGCTTCCAGATCATCTCGTAGAGCTTGCGCTGCTCGTCGTTGAGGAACGCGGCGACCGATTCCGGCGTGCGCGCGATGGACGTGGGGCGGATGGCCTCGTGGGCCTCCTGCGCGTTCTTGGAGCTGGCGCGGTACTGCACGGGCGCCTTCGGCAGGTAGTCCGGGCCGTAGTTCTTGGTGATGTAGCCGCGCATCTCGGTGAGCGCTTCCTTGGAGAGCGTGACCGAGTCCGTGCGCATGTAGGTGATGAGGCCGGTGACGGTGCGCCCGATGCTCACGCCCTCGTAGAGGCTCTGCGCGACCTTCATCGCCCGGTCCGTGGAGAAGCCGAGCTTGCGCACCGCTTCCTGCTGCAGGGTCGATGTGGTGAAGGGCGCGGCGGGCGAGCGGAGCTTGCGCTTCTTCTCGACCTCCTTCACTTTCGCCGCTGCCCTTGCCCTCGGCCTCGAGGAGCTTGCGGATCTGCGCGTCGCGCTCGGCGCTCCCGATGGCGAACTGGTCGAGCTTCTCGCCCTTCAGGTGCGTGAGCCGGGCGGTGAAGGCGACCTTGTCCTTGGTGCTGTCGAAGTGCAGCGTCCAGTATTCCTGGGTGCGGAACTTCTCGATCTCCAGCTCGCGCTCGACGATGAGGCGCAGCGCCGGGCTCTGCACGCGCCCGGCCGAGAGCCCGCGGCGGATCTTCTTCCAGAGCAGCGGCGAGAGGTTGAAGCCCACCAGGTAGTCCAGCGCGCGGCGCGCCTGCTGGGCGTTCACCAGGTCCATGGAGATGTTGCGCGGATTCCTGACGGCTTCCTTCACGGCGCCTTCGGTGATCTCGTAGAAGACCACGCGCTTCACCTTCTTGTCCTTGAGCGCCTTCCTCGACTTGAGGATTTCCGAGAGGTGCCACGCGATGGCCTCGCCTTCGCGGTCCGGGTCCGTGGCGAGCAGCACGGTGTCCGCGTCCTTCACCGCCCTGGCGATGGCGTCCACGTGCTTGGAGTTGCGCTCGATCAGCTCGTACTTCATCCGGAAGTTGTCGTCCGGATCGACGGCGCCGGTCTTCGGAACCAGGTCGCGCACGTGGCCGTACGAGGCGAGGATTTCGTAGTCCTTGCCGAGGTATTTCTTGAGCGTCTTCGCCTTCGAGGGGGACTCGACGATGAGCAGGTTCGATGCCATGGGATCCTTGGGGGTCCTTTTTATTCTATAACGCGCTTTGCATCGTCCCGTCCGGGCGTGACGCTTTCGTTGCGGTCGAGCCGCTGGAAACGCCCGCCGGCGACGGCGGCGACGCGGCCCGCGAGCTCGAGGTGCGTGATGCGGGCCGACAGCCGGGCAACCTCGACGCCGGTGGCCTGCGCGAGATCGTCGAGCGAGACGGGGCCGTGGCCCATCGCCCGCAGCAGGGGATCGCGTTCGGCCTTTCGACATGGGGACGACGGCGCCCGTTTCCAACCCAGCTCCGTGAGAACGTCCTCGGCGCTTTCCACGAGCTTCGCGCCTTCCTTGATCATCCGGTGGCAGCCGCGCGAGAGCGGCGAGTGGATGGAGCCGGGAATGGCGAACACTTCGCGGTTCTGCTCGAGCGCGCAGCGCGCGGTGATGAGCGAGCCGCTCTTCAGCGCCGCCTCCACCACGAGAACACCGCGCGCGAGGCCACTGATGATGCGGTTGCGGCGCGGGAAGTTGTCCTCGGCGGGCGCCGTGCCGAGGGGGAATTCCGAGATGACGCAGCCGCCGCCCTCGAGCGCCTCGGCGAGCGCGTGATTGGCGCGCGGATAGCGGACGTCCACGCCGTTGCCCAGCACCGCGATGCTGGAGCTCGGCCCCGCGAGGCCGCCGCGATGCGCCGCCGCGTCGATGCCGAGTGCCAGGCCGCTCACGATGGCGAGCCCCGCGTCGGAGAGCGTGCGCGCGAAGCTTTCCGCGTCCATCCGGCCGCGCGCGGTGGCGTTGCGGCTGCCCACGATGGCGAGCGACGGCGCGCAAAGGAGCTCGGGCCGCCCCACGGCATAGATTACCGGCGGCGGACTCGCGATCTCCAGCAGGCGCGGGGGATAGCGCGGATCGTGCAGCGCGAGCAGGTGGTGGCCCTCCGCCTCGAGCCAGCGCAGGCTCGCCTCCACGGCCGTGGGGCTCGCGCCCGCCGCGAGGGCGCGCGCCGCATCCTCACCCGCGATCGCCCCGATCTCGCGCTCCGGCGTTGCGAGCACTTGCTGCGGGCTGCCGAGGACGGCGAGGAGCTTCCTCAGCGCGCGCGGCGCCACACCGGGGACGAGCGATACGCGCAGCCACGCGGCCGCGTCGTCAGGGTTGCAATGGGTCCAGTCCACGGGGGGCGGGGGCGGAAAAGGGATGCACGATAAACGAAGCGCGTGGGTCGCGCGCTGACCGGCAGGCGCAGCAAAAAGGGGCGCGAGCCCCCTTTCGCAGGCGGGATGTGGGAAAGCTTCAGGGCGTGCGCACGATGTCGCCGATGTAGATCGGCCGCGTCGCCTTCATCACGATCGCGTACGACATCTTGTCGAACACGCGGAAGACGAAGATCAGGCCGTTGCGCTCGTCGGGCAGCTTGATCCTGGCGCTGGTGGCGGCGTGTCCCTTCTTCTCGTCGACGGGCTCCGTGTTGGGCACGTCCGGAACCACGTGCACCGGCTCGACCTCCACGTGGCCGAACCAGGAGCCGAAGAGGCCCGCCTCCGGCATGATGTCCGCGTGCTCGTCGTGGCCGTTGGCGCTGATGACGGCGCCGCGGTGGTAGCTCGCCAGCACGTGGCCCACCTGGACGCCGTCGCGCGAGCCGCGGTTGATGGTGATCACCTGGAACTGGCCGATCTCCGCCACGCCGCCTTCCACCGACATGATGGAGCCGGCGATCAGGTGGTCGGGCGCGTGGGGCACGAAGTTGGGGAAGCTGGTCTCGCGGGCGCGCGCCAGGCGGTCGCCGCGGTTGATCTCCTGGACCGCCTTGGTGACCGTGAGCGTGGCGGGGAAGCCGAAGCGGCGCACCCGCGCGTCGCCGATGTACTTGGCCTCGTAGCCCAGCACCTCGCCGGTATCCGGGTCGTGCAGCGCCTCGCCGGGGCGGAACACCTGCCAGTTCACCCCGTCATCGGTGCCGATGCGGTCGGCATAGGCGGTCTCGCCCTCGCTCACCACCAGGCGGCCTTCCTCGGTCGCGATGATGCTGGGGGCGGCGTCCAGGGCGCCGGCTTCGACCACCAGCGGCTGGGTAAGGAAGGGCCCGATCACGTTGGCCGGAATGGTGGGCACGGCCGTGGTGAGGGACTCGGTGCGCACGCGCGGCTCGAGCTTCACCACGTTGCGCTCGGCGGCCGCGGCATCGGTCGGTCCGCGCGGACCGCCGCTTGCGCCCAGGGACAGCGACGGGTAGGCGCCGCTACGGTCGAGGTGGATGACGTCGCCGGGGTAGATCCAGTGGGGATTCTTGATCTCGTCCCGGTTCATCTGCCAGATCTGCGGCCATTTCCAGGGATCTTTCAGGAACCGCCCGGAAATACCCCAGAGCGTGTCGCCCTTGACGACGGTGTACTCGTCCGGGGCATTGGCCGCCAGGTCAGCCTGGGTGACGTGGTCCGCGTTAGCTGAAGTGGAAGCTCCGGGGGGTCCGGAGGCCCCGTTTCCACCTTGGGTGGGCATGCCGTCGGCCAGGATGCAGGTCGGAACCAAACTGGCCAGGGCCGCGACTAAAGATATAATTGTCTTTCGCATGGCGGCACTCACTTGTGGATATGGCGCTCGGGACCCATATTCAGAAAAAGGGTTACGCCCCCTTTTTCAATGTAGTGCGATAAATTCTGCACATAATTTATTCAATTAGCAAGCATTTATGGCCATTCTCGAGATCCTCCAGTACCCCGATCCCCGCCTCAACGGCCCGGCCGAGCGGGTCGAAAAGATCGACGCCGCCACCCGCAAGCTGATCGAAGACATGGCCGAAACCATGTATGCGGCCCCCGGCGTGGGCCTTGCGGCCACCCAGGTGGACGTGCGCAAGCAGATCGTGCTCATCGACGTGAGCGAAGACCACACCGACCTGCGCGTTTTCATCAATCCCGAGATCACGCGCCGGGAAGGGCGTGGCGGTGAGCCAGGAAGGCTGCCTCTCGGTTCCGGGCGTCTATGACAACGTCGAGCGGGCGGAAAGCGTTACCGTCACCGCCCTCGACCGCAACGGCTCCCGCTTCACGCTCAACGCATCGGGCATGCTCGCCACCTGCATCCAGCACGAGATGGATCATCTCGAGGGCAAGGTCTTCGTGGAGTACCTGTCCGAGCTCAAGCAGAACCGGGTGCGCGCGAAGATCAAGAAACGCCAGCGCAAGGCGGCCTGACGCTGGCCGCGCCCCTGCGCGTCGTCTTCGCCGGCACGCCGCCTTTCGCGGCGCGCGCCCTCGAAGCGATCCTCGCCGCGGGCCACAGCGTTCCCCTCGTCGTCACGCAACCCGACCGCCGCGCCGGGCGCGGCATGCGCCTCGCCGCGAGCGCCGTCGCGCAGGCCGCCGAGGCCTACGGCATACCCCTCTTCAAGCCCGAGTCGCTACGCGATCCCGAAGCGCAGGCGTGCCTCGCGGCGCAATCCGCCGACGTGATGGTGGTCGCCGCATTCGGGCTGATCCTGCCCGCCGCCGCGCTCGCGATCCCGCGCCTGGGCTGCATCAACATCCACGCATCGCTCCTGCCCCGCTGGCGGGGGGCGGCGCCCATCCAGCGCGCCATCCTCGCCGGCGACGCGAACCACCGGCATCACCATCATGCGCATGGATGCGGGCCTCGATACCGGGCCTGCCCTCCTCGCGCGGCCGCATCCGATCGGGGCGCGCGAGAGCTCGGGCACGCTCACCGAGGCGCTCGCGGCGCTCGGGGCGGCTGCAATCGTGGAAGCGCTGGACCGCCTCGATAGCCTCATGCCGCAGCCCCAGGACGCGGCGCGCGCCACGTACGCGGCGAAGATAGAAAAGGCCGAGGCGCGCATCGACTGGTCGCGGCCCGGCCGCAGTCATCGACCGGCAGGTCCGCGCGTTCGATCCCGCCCCCGGCGCGGAAACGCGCATCGACGGCGAGGCGCTCAAGGTCTGGAAGGCCGAGCCCGACGGAGCGCAGCGGTGCGCCCGGCGAGGTGCTGGAGGCCACGCCCGGTGGCATCCTGGTGGCGTGCGGACAGGGGGCCCTGCGCCTGCTCGAGGTCCAGCGCGCAGGCGCCAGGCGCCTCGCGGCGGGCCCGTTCCTGCTCGGCACACCCCTGAGGCGGGCCGGACGCTGGGCGAAACATCCCAGGCGGCGCCCGCCAAGCCCGCTGCCTGACCCAAGCTCTTGATTTCAAAGGGTGAAAGATGGGTGCGCGTGTGCGGTTAACACTGGCAAGTCCGGGAAATTGGTGGTAAATTGACAACCAGTGTCTCGTTGTTGCCACAAGTGTTGTGGAAATGCTCTGCGCCGCTGAAGCGCAGATGGGGAGCCGGCCGCCACCGTCTGATTCGATGAACCCTGCCAAACTCATCCTGCTCCTTGCCGGGAGGCTCGCCGGCGCGCTGCGTCGTGCGGCTCCGCGTGCGGCCGCGCTCGCGCTGGCGGTGATGGCGCCGGCATACGCAGACGGCATCGACGTGAGGACGGCGACGATCCAGCCCACCGACGACGGCTATCAGCTCGATGCCACGTTCGACATCCAGTTCAGCCCGCGGCTCGAGGAGGCGGTGAACCGCGGCGTGCCGCTCTACTTCGTGGTGGAGTTCGAGCTCGCCCGGCCGCGCTGGTACTGGTTCGACGAGAAGCCGGTGCAGGTCTCGCAGACCTACAAGATCAGCTACACGCCGTTGCTGCGCCAATACCGGCTGTCGGTGGGCAACGTCTACCAGAACTTCACGCGCTTCGAGGAAGTAACGCGCGTGCTCTCAAGACTGCGCGGATGGCATGTCGCGGACCGCGGGGCAATAAAAAAGGAAGGCACCTACCAGGCGGAGCTGCGCATGCGCCTGGATACGGGCCAGCTGCCTAAACCGTTCCAGCTGAACGCCATCGCCTCGCGCGACTGGACGCTGGCTTCGGATTGGCATCGCTGGACCATCGTTCCATGAAGGCCCTGATCTTCCTGTGCGTGGTCACCGGCGCGGCGCTGGTGTACCTCATGTCGGAAGCGTCGTCCAACACCGCGCTCTTCGCGCAGAACTACCCGATGCTCCTCGGCCTCGGCGGCGGCCTCGCCCTGGGCCTCATGGCGCTCATCGTCTACCAGCTCCTGCTGCTTCGAAAGAAGCTGCGCGAGCGCGTGTTCGGCTCCAAGCTCACGCTGCGCCTCATGGCCGTGTTCACGCTGATGGCGCTGATCCCGGGCGGCCTGGTGTACGCGATCTCGTTCCAGTTCCTGCAGCGCTCGATCGAGTCCTGGTTCGACGTGAAGGTGGACGACTCGCTGAAGGGCGGCATCAACCTCGCGCGAAGCGCCCTCGAGAACTCGCTGAAGGACCTCACGCAGAAGGGCGAGGCGATGGCGCACTCGCTCGCCACCTCGCAGGCGGTGGAGGCGGCCTCGCTCAATCGCCTCCGCGAGCAGTACTCGGTGGAGGAGGCGACCCTCATGACCTCGCGCGGGCGGGTGATCGCGCAGTCGGGTGCGGAGCCCATCGCGCTGCTGCCCGACCTGCCCAGCGCCAACATGCTGCGCCAGGTGCGCCTGCAGCAGCCGATCCCCTCGCATCGAGTCGATCCCGGACCGCGGCCTCTACCTGCGCGTGATCGTGCCGGTGAACGTGCTCACCATCGCCGACGACATCCGCATCCTGCAGGTGCTGCAGCACGTGCCCAAGGCCATCGCGCAGGACGCCGAGATCGTCGAGAAGGGCTACAAGGACTACCAGGAGCTGCAGCTCGCGCGCGTGGGGTTGAAGCGCATCTTCGGGCTCACGCTCACCCTCGCGATGCTGCTGACGCTCTTCTCGTCGCTGGCACTCGCGTTCGTGCTCTCCGAGCGGCTCTCGGCGCCGCTTTCCGCGCTCGCCGAGGCCACGCGCGCCATCGCCAAGGGCGACTACTCGAAGCTGAACCCGGTGAAGAGCCGCGACGAGTTCGGCGTGCTCACGCAGTCGTTCAACACCATGACGCGCCAGATCGCCGACGCCACCGAGGCGATGGAGCGCAACCAGCAGCAGCTCGAGAACTCCAAGACCTACCTCGAGAGCATCCTCTCGAACCTCACCTCGGGCGTGCTCACCTTCGACGAGCGCCTCTACGTGAAGACCATGAACGCGGCGGCCAACGCCATCCTCGCGGTGCCCGGCGGCGCGTTCCACGGCCTCAAGCTCTCCGACTGGCCGAAGCACGTGAGCGCGGTGGCGCCGTTCGCGGAGATCGCGATGCGCCAGTTCGCCTCCTCCGGCATGAGCGTGTGGGAAGAGCAGGCGGAGTACCGCCGCACCGACGGCCAGCGCACGCTCCTCATCCGCGGCACGCGCCTGGGCGCGCGCGGCGAGGAAGGCTACGTGCTGGTGTTCGACGACATCACGCACCTGATCCAGGCGCAGCGCGACGCGGCCTGGGGCGAGGTCGCGCGCCGCCTCGCGCACGAGATCAAGAACCCGCTCACGCCGATCCAGCTCTCCGCCGAGCGCCTGCAGGCCAAGCTCAAGGACAAGCTGCCCGGAGCACGAGGCCGACATCCTCAAGCGCGCCACGGGCACCATCGTGACCCACGTCGGGGCGCTGAAGGGCATGGTGGACGACTTCACCCAGTACGCGCATTCCTCGCGCATGAACGCGCGCGCGGTCACGCTGAACGACCTGGTGCGCGAGGTCCTGGTGCTCTACGAGTCGATGGGTGTGTCGATCGATCCGCGCCTCGCCGAGAACCTCCCGCAGATCCACGCGGACCCCGGCGATGCTCCGCCAGGTGCTGCACAACCTGTTCCAGAACGCCATCGACGCCCTCTCCGGCGTGGAATCGCCGCGCATCCTGGTCACCACCACCATGGGCACCGGCGGCGTGCTGCTCACGGTGCGCGACAACGGCACCGGCATCGCGGAGAACGTGATGGGCCGCATCTTCGAGCCCTACGTCACCACCAAGCCGAAGGGCACCGGCCTCGGGCTCGCCATCGTGAAGAAGATCGTGGACGAGCACCATGGGCGTATCCTCGTGGAGAACGTCAAGCCCCACGGCGCCAACGTGAGCATCGTGCTGCCCTCCAAAGCCGCTGCCTGACCTGAAGACCAGAGCATGTCCACGAACCAGATCCTCGTCGTCGACGATGAAGTGGGCATCCGCGAGCTGCTGTTCGAGATCCTCCGTGACGAGGGCTACGGCGTGCGGCTCGCCGAGAACGCCCAGACCGCCCGCTCGGCGCGCAAGGAGATGCGCCCCGACCTCGTGCTGCTCGACATCTGGATGCCCGACACCGACGGCATCACGCTGCTGAAGGAGTGGGCCGGGAGCGGCCTGCTCACCATGCCGGTGGTGATGATGTCGGGCCACGGCACCATCGACTCGGCGGTGGAAGCCACCCGCATCGGCGCCTTCGACTTCCTCGAGAAGCCCATCAGCCTGCCCAAGCTGCTCGCCACGGTGGGCAAGGCGCTGGCCGGCGGGCGCGTGCTGCCCAAGACCGGGCTCTCGCTCGTGAACCTGGGCCGGGCGCGCGTGATCCAGGAGCTGCGCCAGCGCCTGGAGCAGGTGGGCCGGCTGCGCACGCCCGTGCTCCTGATCGGCGAGCCGGGCTGCGGCTTCGAGGTCTGCGCGCGCCACCTGCACCTGCCCAACACGCCCTACGTCGCGCCCGAGGAAACGGCGTGGCTCGCCGACAATCCCTTCGAGCCGCTCAACGAGGCGCGCGACGGGATGCTGTTCCTCGCCGGAGATCTCGGAGCCTCGGCAAGGCCGAGCAGAAGGGCTTGGCCCAGCTGCTCGGCAAGCTGGAGAAGTTCAATGTGCGGCTCGTCTGCGCGGCCACCGGGCCCGCTGCCCGCGATGGTCGAGGACGGCCACTTCGACGCCGACCTCTATCACTTGCTGTCGGGGCTCACCATCCGCGTGCCCTCGCTCGCCGACCACCCCGAGGACATCCCCGACATCGCCACGACGATGCTGACCCAGCTCATCGACGCCAACGAGGTGCCGCTGCGCACGCTCACGGTGGGCGCGCTCAACGTGATGCGCAACCTCGACTGGCCGGGCAACCTGCCGGTGCTGCAGAACGTCGTGAAGACGCTGGCGCTCACCGCGCTCGCCAACGAGCTCACCGGCGAGGAGGTGAACCGCGTGGCGCGCGAGTTCAACCTGGGCCCGCGCGAGCAGGCGACCACCGAGGTCGGCGTCTCGCTCGACCTGCCGCTGCGCGATGCGCGCGAGCAGTTCGAGAAGCAGTACTTCCTGCACCACATCCGGCGCGAGGAAGGCAACATGTCGCGCGTGGCCGACCGCGTCGGCCTCGAGCGCACGCACCTCTACCGCAAGCTGAAGCAGCTCGGCATCCGCCCGTCGGGCAAGAGCGAGGACGCCTCGCAGCTAGCGCGCCACCACGCGCCCCAGCCGCACCGCCGTGAGCCCGGTCTTGATGTTGTTGGGCACCGGCATGATCAGCACGCAGTTGTCGTAGGGCGCGCGCACCGGCTCCTCGCCGTCCCACGCGATCACGTCGCCCTGCCGCGGGACCACCTCCAGGCCCGTGAAGCTCCTGGCGAACCGGAACGCAGGCGAGTTGGCGATCACGGCGTCGGTCACGCGAATCAGCTTCTGCGCTGCCACGTCGCGCTCGATCTCGCGCTCGGCGCGCTCGCGGTCGGCCACGCCCAGCCTGGCGCAGGAACCGCCACGACGTCTGCCACGCCACGCGCTCGGAGTTGCGCTCCCAGTGCTGGCCGCACTCGACCAGCAGCGCGTTCTTCGGGCTCGCGGGGTCGCCGAAGCCGCCGTAGTCGCGCATGCGCGTGCCGTTGGCATGTCCCGTGTCGCTCACGATGTGCTCGGGCACGCCCACCTCGAAGGCGAAGCGGATGCCCTTCTCGAGCGGGCCGCAGATCATCACCGGCGGGGCTGGGCTCGAGCATCGAGTGGATGTCCAGCAGGAAGTCGGCCGCCTCGACGAACGGGCGCAGCTCCCGCGCGCGCCTCAACTCCACGCTCTCGCGCGGGCCGTCCAGCATCGCGCGCGTCCAGACGCGGTTGAAGTCCTCGTCGACGAAGCGCGACGCGAACGGGTTGGCGGTATCGAAGCGCTGGAACGCCGCGACGTTGGCGAAGGCGAGCGTGAGCTTGCCGCGCGTCGGGCGCACGCCCTCGCGCAGCAGCCGGTCGACGACGATCGCGCCGCAGATCTCGTTGCCGTGGGTGAGCGCCTGCACCATGACGTGCGGGCCGGGCTTGCCGCTGTCGAAGGTGTGGACGCAGTCGACGCCGGTGTTGGACTGGCGGTGCGGCTCGATGTCGGGGGCCTTCAGCTCGACGGCATGGGGGTCATGGTTAGGTCAGTGCTTGTGGGCGTGGTCGTGGTCGTGATGGCCGTGGTCGTGGCCATGATCGTGGTCGTGATCGTGATCGTGGCCGTGACCGTGGCCGTGATCGTGATCGTGGTGATGGTGGTGGTGGCCGTGATCGGTCGCGGTCGTGGGGGCGCTCCTGCGCATAGCGCCGCCACGGCGTCCAGCAGGCGCGTCGATGTCGCGCTTGCAGCTTCGCGAAGCCCGCGCTCTTCTCGCGCGTGCGCTCGTCCATGTAGAGCTGCGGTTCACCTCGATCTGCAGGCTGTGGCGGCTCGCCTTCGGGATCGGAGAACGCGCGCACCAGCTCCACGCCCTTGTACGGGTCGTTGACCTTCACCGTCGTAGCCCATGCCGCGCAGCGTCTTGGCCACCACGCCGGGTGAACTCGGGCGCGCACGTCGTGCCGTCGCGGTCGCCGAGGACGAAATCGGCGCGCGGCTTGCCGGGGCCTTCCTCGGAGATGCTGCCCGCTTACCGCCGGCATCGAGTGGCAGTTGATGTGCCAGACCGCGCCGAAGTGCTCGTGGGCGTCGTCGAGCGCGTCCTTCACCGCGCGCTGGTAGGGCTGGTGGTAGCGCACGATGCGCTGCTTCACCTCGTCCACGGAGAGCTTGCGCGCGTAGATCGGCTCGCCCGAGTCGAGCACGCGCCAGATGAGGCCCACGCCCAGCTCGGTCTTGCGGCTGGGACCGCGGGTCCGGGCCAGGGCGCGGCGAGGAGCGAGGCGTCGATGTCGAGGAGCGAGCGGTTGGGATCGATGTAGCTGCGCGGGAAGCTGCGCGGCGATGAGCGTGGCGCCGAGCGGCGGGCCGGCGGCGTAGAGCTCGTCCACGTAGCTGTCCTCGGAGGCGCGCAGCTGCTCGAGCGGCACGGCGGCGCCGAAGTCGCTCGGGATACTCGGTGCCGCTGTGCGGCGAATCGAGCACCAGCGGCACGCGCGCGCCGCCCGGGTCGGGTGATGCGGAAAGCGGGTGGTCATGGCGGTCATCGGATCGTTCAGGTGGCAGGCGGAAAGGTGGCCCGGCGCGATCTCGCGAAGCGCCGGGGACTTCGTCGCGGCAGCGCGCGAACGCATGGGGGCAGCGGGGGTGGAAATGGCAGCCCGGGGGCGGGGCGAGCGGCGACGGGATCTCGCCGCGGATCGGCACGTAGCGCGCGATGGCGCGCGTCGATGCGCGGCACCTCGGCGATGAGCGCCTGCGGTGTACGGATGGTTCGGGCGCCGCGTAGAGTCGTCCGCCGGCGCCGCACTCGACGATGCGCCCGAGGTACATCACCACCACCCGGTCGGAGAGGTGGCGGATCACGCCCAGGTCGTGGCTGATGAAGAGGTACGTGAGCGCCCAGCTCTTCGCGCAGCCGGATGAAGAGGTTCAGCACCTGCGCCTGGATCGAGACGTCGAGCGCGGCCACCGCCTCGTCGCAGACCAGGAAGCGCGGCTGCACCGCGAGCGCCCGCGCGATGCCGATGCGGCTTCGCTGGCCGCCGGAGAACTGGTGCGGGAAGCGGCGCATGCGCCGCGGCGTCGAGGCCCACGCGCTCGAGGATCGCCGGCGACGTAGCCTGTCGCGCTCGCCGCGCGGGACGAGGCCGTGCACCACCGGAGCTTCGCCCACGATGTCGGCGACGCGCATGCGCGGATTGAGCGAGGCGTACGGGTCCTGGAAGATCATCTGCACGGCGAGGCGCTCGTGCGCGGTGCGCCGCGACGCCTCGTAGCTCGCGGTACGGGCGTCCGTTCCAGAGGCGCTCGCCGCGGTGGGCTCGAGGATGCGCGCCACGATGCGGCCCAGCGTGGACTTGCCGCAGCCCGATTCGCCCACCAGGCCCACGACCTCGCGCTCGCGCACCGCGAGGCTCACGTCGTCCACGGCGCGCACCTCGGCGTCGGGCACGCGCGCGCCGAAGAGGCGCGCGAGGCGTTGGGCGGCGTCGGCGCGCCGCTGAAGCGCTTGGAGACGCCGCGCAGCTCGAGCAGGGGCGGCGGCCGGGCGCTCATTGCGAGCGGGATTCACGCAGCGCAGCGCCCCGGCCCGCCATGGGGCGGCTCACCGCCGGCGCCGCGCGGCAAGCCTCGACGGGCGCGCGCGCAGCGCTCGCGGAAGGCGCAGCCCGGCGGCGAGCGCGCAGAGCGAGGGCGTCATGCCGCGGATCTGCGCGAGCGGCCGCCCGGGCGTCGTTGCGGCTCGGGACCGAATCCAGCAGGCCGCGGGTGTAGGGATGCATCGGGCGGTCGAGGATCTCGTCCACGCGGCCCGGACTCGACGATGCGCCCCGCGTACATCACGCACACGTCGTCGGCGAGCCCGGCGACCACCGAGAGGTCGTGGGTGATCCAGACGAGGCCCGTGCCCGTTTCGCGGCAGAGCGTCTGCATCTCGGCCAGGATCTGGCCCTGGATGGTGACGTCGAGCGCCGTGGTGGGCTCGTCGGCGATGATGAGCGCCGGCTCGTTGAGGAGCGCGATCGCGATCGCCACGCGCTGGCGCATGCCGCCGGAGAACTGGTGCGGGTAGGCGCGCAGGCGCTCGTCGGGCGAGGCGATGCCCACGCGCGCGAGCGCCTCGCGGCAGCGCTGCGAGCGCGCTCGCGCGCGAGAGTCGCGGTGCGCCCGCACCGCTTCGACCATCTGCGTGTCGATGCGCAGCACCGGGTTCAGCGTCATCATCGGGTCCTGGAAGATCATCGCGACGCGGTCGCCGCGCAGCCGCGCGCCACGCCTCTGGCTCGAGCGTGGTGAGCTCGCGGCCCTCCAGCGCGATGCGGCCCGCGACGATGCGGCCCGGCGGATCGACCAGGCCCAGGATCGAGTAGCCGGTCATCGACTTGCCCGATCCCGATTCGCCCACGAGCCCCAGGACGCGGCCGCGCTCGACGCGCGAAGCTCACGTCGTCCACCGCCTTCACCACGCCCTCGCGCGTGAGGAAATGCGTGCGCAGGCCATCGACTTCGAGGAGCGGCGGCTCATCGCTTGAGCCGCGGGTTGAGCACGTCGCGCAGCTGGTCGGCGACGAGGTTGATCGAGACGATCGTGATGAGCAGCGCCAGGCCGGGATAGAAGCTGATCCAGTACTTGCCCGAGAGCAGGTACTGGAAGCCGTTGGCGATCAGCAGGCCCAGCGAGGGCTCGGTGATCGGCAGTCCCAGGCCCGAGGAACGAGAGCGTGGCCTCGAGCGAGATCGCATGGGCCACCTGCACGGTGGCCACGACGATGAGCGGCGGCAGGCAGTTGGGCAGCAGGTGGCGCAGCACGATGCGCGGCTGCGAGAGCGCCAGCACCCGCGCCGCCTCGATGTACTCCTTCTGCCGCTCGACCAGCGCCGCCGAGCGCACCGTGCGCGCGTAGTACGCCCACTGCACGGTGACCAGCGCGACGATGATCTTGCCCACGCCCTGCCCCAGCGCGCGAGCAGGATCAGCGCGATGAGGATCGCGGGGAACGAGAGCTGGATGTCGGCGATGCGCATGACGAGCGCGTCCACCCAGCCGCCGAAATAGGCCGCGGCGAGGCCCAGGGCGAGGCCCAGCGCGAGTGCGATGCGACGGTGCTCGACACGCCCACCAGCAGCGAGATGCGCAAGCCGTAGAGGATCGCCGAGAGCATGTCGCGTCCCTGGTCGTCGGTGCCCAGCCAGTAGGGCTTGCCGGCGGTCGAATGCTCGCCGGGCGGCGAGCTTCGAGTCCAGCACGTCCAGCTGCGCGAGGTCGTAGGGGTTCTGCGGCGAGATCGACGGCGCGGCGATCGCGACGAGCGACGATGGCCGCGAGCATCGCGAGGCCCAGCGAGCGCGAGGCGGCTCTCGGCGAATTCCGCGGCGAAGCGCCGCCACGGCGACTGCTCGCGCGGCGCCGGCGGGCGCGGACAACGGCTCGTCGGCGAGCGTGCGCATGCGCCTCAGTGCGCTCGCCGCGGGGGCGCTGGCCAGGCGCACGCGCGGGTCGAGCAGCGAGTAGAGCACGTCGACCACGAAGTTGATCGCGACGAAGATCGTCACGATCACCAGCAGGTAGGCGACGATCACGGGCGGTCGAGCTGGTTGATGGAGTCGATCAGCAGCTTGCCGCTGCCCGGCCACGCGAAGATCGACTCGGTCACGATGGCGAAGGCGATCACGCGAGCCCAGCTCGAGGCCGATCACCGTGACGATGGGGATGAGGATGTTCTTCAGCACGTGCACGCCGATCACGCGGCGCTCGGAAGGCCCTTGGCGCGCGCGAACTTCACGTAGTCCTGCAGCATGGCCTCGCGCGTGCCGCCGCGCGTGAGGCGGATCAGAGCGAGAGCTTGAAGAGCGCGAGGTTCACCGCCGGCATCGCGAGGTGCTTCAACCCGTCCCAGGTGAGGAAGCTCACCGGCACGCCCAGGAGCGACACGGTCTCGCCGCGGCCGTTGGGGGGAAGCCACCCGAGCTGCACCGAGAACACCATGATGAGCACCAGGCCCACCCAGAACGTCGGCAGGCTGAAGCCGAGGATCGAGCCGGCCATGATGCGCGCGGCCGATCCAGGAATGCGGGCTTGAGGCCCGCCAGGAGCCCCAGCGGGATGCCCAGCAGCGATCGCGATCAGCGTGGCGGCGAGCGCCAGCTCGAGCGTCGCCGGCAGGCGCTCCATGATGAGCTGGATGGCGGGGATGTTGTAGACGAACGAGTGGCCCAGGTCGCCGTGGAGCCGCGCGCGCGAGGAACGTGGCGTACTGCGATCGCAGAGCGGCTTGTCGAGGCCGAGCGCGGCGGTCGCGCGCGCGCGCTCGGTGTCGTCGGCCTGCGGGGTTGACCAGCAGCTCGATCGGGTTGCCGATCGCGTACACGCCCACGAACACCAGCGAGCGACATCGCCGCCAGCACGAGGAGGCTCTGTCCCAGGCGGCGGAAAGCGTAGACCGAGCATGCGCGGGCCGCCGCGCGCTCAGCGCGCGGGCTTGCAGGTCCATCGCGAGCGTGTACTGGTCGGTGCGCGGCGTGTAGCGGTAGCCCTTCGGCCGTGCGCCCAGGTGCTCACCTCGTAGTGGATCGGGATCAGCGCCGTGTCTTCCATCGCGAGTCTCCGCGCGCCTGCTGGATGAGGGCCTCGCGCTTGCGGTCGTCCATCGTGCTCGATCGCCTCGGTCGATCAGCTTGTCCAGGGCCGGGTTCGAGTAGCGCGCGCGGTTGGTCACGCCCATGCCCTTGGCCGCATCGTGGGTCGCGAGCAGCGAGCGCAGGCTCGAGCCCTGCTCGCCGGACTCCGTTCCCCAGCCCAGCAGCATGTAGCCGAACTCGCCCTTGCTCGCACGCGTGAAATACACGCTGGACGGCAGCGTCTCGCACCTTGGCGTCGATGCCGATGCGCGAGTAGAACTGCGCGATGGTCTGCGCGATCTTGTCGTCGTTGATGTAGCGGCCGTTGGTGCCCGAAGATGGTGAGCGCGAAGCCGTTGGGATAGCCCGCCTCGGCGAGCAGCTTCTTCGCGAGCTGCGGGATCGTATTTCGGCGGCTTCGATCTTCTTGCTGGTGCCGAAGAAGAAGTCGGGCAGCAGCTGGCCAGCCGGCACCGCCTTGCTTCTCCATGATGCGCTTGGCGATGGCGTCGCGGTTGATGGCGATCGAGAGGGCCTTCCTCACGCGCGGGTCCATGAACGGGTTCGTGCGGAGCGCGTTGCCGTACTTGTCGGTGACGTACGGGCGCGGCACTTGTCGCTTTCACTGCAGAGGTGCGACGTAGATCACGCGGTTGGAGACCTTGTCCGAGAGCTGGAAGTCGCTTGTCGCGTTGAGAGCTGCGCGATGTCGGAGGTGGGCACGGTCTCGATCATCTGCACGTCGCCCGAGAGCAGTGCGGCCACGCGCGCGGCCGGGTTGGAGAGGATCTTGAAGGTGACCTTGTCCCACGGCTCCTCGCCGCCCCAGTAGCCGTAGTTGGCGTTGAGCACGATCGCGCGAGTTGGGCACGTACTCCGCGAACTTGTAGGGCCCGGTGCCGATGGCGGCCTTGCCCGAGTTGAAGTCCTCGGTGGCGGCGTTCTCGCCGATCTTCTTCGGGACGATGTAGACCGAGGCAGGTCGCTCGGCAGCAGCACGTGCGGCGCGGCGGTCTTGAAGATGATGCGTGTACGGATCGACGATCTTCATCTCGACGATGGGCTTGATGAAGGTCGCGATCGAGGACGGGCTGTTGGGGACGTTGGGCACGCGCTTGAACGTGGACGCGACGTCCTCGGCCGTGAACGGCGAGCCGTCGTGGAAGCTTCACGTTGCGGCGCAGCTTGAATTCCCACGTGAGGTCGTCCAGCGCCTTCCACGAGGTGGCGAGGCCGGCACGAGCTTCTGTCCGGATCGCGCCGGATGAGCGGCTCGAAGATGTGCAGCAGCAGCCCGTTGTTGGGCGACAGGTTGTGGTAGTGCGGGTCGATCGAGGTGACCGGCGCCTGCAGGCCGATGGACGATTTCGCGGTCGCTGCCGAGCGCGCCCCAGCGCGGCGAGCGATGCAAAAAGCGAATACCGCGGCGATGCGGAACATGCGCAACATCGGAATTCCCTCCTGGATGAGTGATTGGACCGCGGTGCCGGCCGCATTCGAGGCGCGAGCCGGGCCATGATACCGTGAATGACATGGATCCGGTCGCAGCGCTTCGAAGCGCTGCTCGCCTCGGGAAAGGACAGCGCCCTGCTGCGCTTCGGGCTCGGGCATGCAGTACCTTGCGGCGGGCGAGGCGGCGCGCGCCGCCGCGCACCTCGGGAGCGCAGTCCTGCAGGATCCGGACTACTCGGCGGCCTGGAAGCTGCTCGGCAAGGCGCTCGAGGCCACGGGCGATGCGGACGCGGCGATGGCGGCCTGGCGCAGCGGCATCGCGGCCGCCAGAAGAAGGGCGACAAGCAGGCGGCGCGCGAGATGGCGGTGTTCCTCAAGCGCCTCGAGCGCACGGCGCCGCCGGAAGCACCCTAGACAGCGGCGAGGAACGCCTCGAGCTCGGCGCCGGGCGCGTCCTTCACCACCGCCGCCGCGCCCAATCGGTCGAGCAGCACGAGCGTGATGCGGCCCGCCTCGTTCTTCTTGTCGCGCCCCATGTACTCGAGCCATGCATCGCGCGCGATCGCCGGCGGGCGCACCGGAAGGCCCAGGCGCTCGATCAGCGCCACCAGGCGGTCGGCGTCGGCCTGCGTGATGCGGCCCAGCCGCGCCGAGAAGCGCGCCGCGAGCGCCATGCCCGATCGCCACCGCCTCGCCGTGCAGCCACGTGCCGTAACCCGTCGCCGACTCGATGGCGTGGCCGAACGTGTGGCCGAAGTTGAGCAGCGCGCGCGCGCCGGATTCGCGCTCGTCGCGCGCCACCATGGCCGCCTTGATCTCGCACGAGCGCTCGATGGCGTAGGCGAGCGCGGCAGGCTCGCGCGCCCCGAGGGCCGCGGCGTTGCCCTCGATCCAGCCGAGGAACGCGAGGTCGTGGATCGCGCCGTACTTCACCACTTCGGCGAGGCCCGCTCCCAGCTCGCGCGCGGGAAGCGTGGCGAGCGTGGCCGTGTCGGCGACGACCGCCACCGGCTGGTGGAATGCGCCGACCATGTTCTTGCCGAGCGGATGGTTGATCGCGGTCTTGCCGCCCACCGAGGAGTCGACCTGCGCGAGCAGCGTGGTCGGCACCTGCAGGTGCGCGATGCCGCGCTGGTAGGTGGCCGCGGCGAAACCCGCCATGTCGCCCACCACGCCCCCGCCCAGCGCGACCAGCACCGTGCGGCGGTCGGCGTTCGCTCGCAGCAGCGCGTCGAAGATCAGGTCCAGCGTGCGCCAGTCCTTGTGCGCCTCGCCGTCGGGCAGCTCGATGGCGAGCACCCGCGCGCCCGGCGCGCCCGAGCGTGGCGGCGAGGCGCGCGGCGTAGAGCGGGGCCACCGTCGCGTTGGTGACGATGGCCGCGAGGCGCCCGCCCACGTGCGGCGCGAAGATCGCGGCATCGTCGAGCAGCCCCGCGCCGATGCGGATCGCGTAGCTGCGCTCGCCCAGCGCGACCTCGACGCGCCCTTTCACGACGCGCGCCCCACGGTTTCCTCGTGCCGGCGGAGCGCCCCACCACGCGGTTCACCAGCGTCGAGGCGGCTTGCGCGCCGGTGTCGACCACCAGGTGCGCCGCTTCGCGGTAGAGCGGGTCGCGCTGCTCGAGGATCGCGGCGAGCGTGGCGCGCGGGTCCGCGGTGGCGAGGAGCGGGCGCGTGGAGTCGTGGCGCAGGCGCTCCCACAGGCTTTCCAGGCGCGCGCGCAGGTAGACCACGGTGCCCGCCTCGCGCATCGCGCGGCGGTTCTCCGCGGCGAGCACCGCGCCGCCGCCGGTGGCCACGACGCAGCCCGGCGGGTTGCCACCTCGCAGAGCAGCGCCGTCTCGCGCTTGCGGAAGCCTTCCTCGCCCTCGAACTCGAAGATGGTGGTGACGGGCACGCCGGTGCGCTCGACCAGCAGCCGGTCGGTGTCGACGAACTCCTGGCCCCGGCGGCGCGCGAGCGCCTTCCCGAGCGTGGTCTTGCCGGCGCCCATCATGCCCACGAGAAACACGTTGTCGCCCATGCGCGACCTTCCATCGCCTTTTCGCCTTCGAGGATAGCCGAAAAAAAAGCCCCGGATGACCGGGGCCTGGGGATGCGGACGACGCTGCTCTAGCGCACGGTCAGCGTGTCCTTCACGATCTTGGGCGTGACGAAGATCAGGAGCTCCGTCTTGTCGTCCTGCTTCACGGTGTTCTTGAACATGTAGCCGACGAAGGGGATGTCGCCCAGGAAGGGGACCTTGTTCACCGTGGTGCGGGTGGTCTGCTCGAAGATGCCGCCCAGCACGATGGTGTCGCCGTTGTCGACCAGCACCTGGGTGTTCACCTGCTTGGTGTCCACCGACGGGATGCCGGAGAAGATCTGGCCCACCGAGTCCTTCTTGACCTCGAGGTCCATGATGATGCGGTCGTCGGGCGTGATGCGCGGCGTGACCGAGAGCTCGAGCACGGCGGGCTTGAAGGCCACCGTCGTGGCGCCGCTCGCGGCCGCGGTGAGGTACGGGATCTCCGTGCCCTGCGAGATGACCGCCTTCTTCTTGTCGGCGGTGATCACGCGCGGGCTGGAGACGACCTTGCCGCGGTCGTCGGCCTCGAGCGCCGAGAGCTCCACGTTCACGAGGTTGCCGCTGCCGAGGTTAAGGATCGAGAGCGCCAGCTGGCCGGCCGCGCCGACCACCGGCAGGTTCACGTTGAGCTGCTCGGGCTGCGCGCCGATCGGGATGGTGCCGGTGGCGACGGTGCCGGACGGCGAAGCCCGCGGTTGGGCGCCGTGCCCTGGTAGGTGAGCGACGAGGAGCCGCGCGACACCGGGTTGTTGCCGAGCGGGGCCACGGTGTCGTTGAGCGAGCCCGAGACGCCCACGTTGTAGTTGTTCGTGTTGAACGCCGACTGGGTGCCGAAGCGCACGCCGAGCTGGCGGCCCCACTTGTCGTCGGCGATCACGATGCGCGCCTCGATCAGCACCTGGCGCACCGGCACGTCGAGCTGCTGGATCAGGCGGCGCGCCTCCTCGAGCCGGCCGCCGCTGTCCTGCACGAAGAGCGTATTGGTGCGCTCGTCGACGGTGGCGCTGCCGCGCTTGGAGAGGATCTTCTGGTCCTTGTTGGACAGGAGCTTCTGCAGGTCCTCGGCCTTGGCGTACGAGAGCGCGAAGGACTCGGTGCGCACCGGCTCCAGGTCGGAGACCGCGGCCTGCGCCTCGAGGGCGAGCTTTTCCTTGGCGGCGAGCTCGTCGGTGGGCGCGATCAGCACCACGTTGCCGTTCTTGCGCTTCGACAGGCCCTTGGCCTGCAGGATGATGTCGAGCGCCTGGTCCCACGGCACGTCCTTCAGCCGAGCGTGAGGTTGCCGCCCACGGTGTCGCTGGTGATGATGTTCAGGCCCGTGAAGTCGGCGATCACCTGCAGCACCGCGCGCACTTCCACGTTCTGGAAGTTGAGCGAGAGCTTCTCGCCCGAGTAGCCCGGCGTGGAGCTCTGCACGAGGCGGTTCGGGTCTTCCTTGACCGGCTTCACCTCGAGGATGAACTGGGTGTCGGTCTGGTACGCCGAGTACTCCCAGATGCCGCGCGGCTCGATCACCATGCGCGCGTTGCCGGCCTGCTCGAAGGTGTCGACGAAGCGCACCGGGGTGCCGAAGTCGCCCACGTCGAGGCGGCGCACGAGGTTGGTCGGAACGTCCGTGTTCAGGAAGTCGATCAGCACCTGGCGGCCCTGCTGGCGGATGTCGATGCCGACGTTGGCCGAGGAGAGGTCCACCACGATGCGGCCCTCGCCCATGTTGCCGCGGCGGAAGTCGACGTCGCGCACGCCGTAGCGCGTGGTGTTGCCGGGGCGGCCTCGGCGAACACCGTGGGACCCGTGGACGGCGCCGTCACCGCCGGGCCGCTCGACGCGGTGAGCTGGCCGCCGTCGATGGTCACCACCAGCGTCTTGCCGTCGAGAGCCTGCGTGTAGGTCATGTTGCGCGTGAGGTTGAGCACCAGGCGCGTGCGGTTGGCGGTCTGCACCACGGAGACGCTGCGCAGGTCGCCCTCGCCCGCCTCGACCTGGTTGCGGCTCAGGGCGTTGACGGTCTCGGGCAGGTCGATCGCGATGCGCGGCGGGTTGGTCACCGTGAAGCTCTGGGGCACGGCCGCCAGCGCCTGGCGCAGGCTCACCTTCACGATGATCCTGCCGCCCTGCACCGAGGCGAAGTCGATGGATTCGACCGCGTTCTTCGCGGCGCCCTGGCCCCAGGCGAGGGGCGCGGCGAGGGCCATGGCGACGCTGCGAGCGCGCCCATGATCCTGCCGGTGATGGGAATTCGGAGCGTCGTCGTCACTTTTTGTCCCCTTTGCCGGTTTCTTCGAGAAGCGGGAGCACGCTCTGCCGTTCCGCCCAATCACCGGCGCTGTCTTGAACGATTTCCTTGAGCTTGATCTCGCTGTCCGTCACGTCGGTGATCAAGCCGAAGTTCTGGCCCATGTAGTTGCCCTTCTTCACCCGGTAGAGCGTCTTGTCGGCGCGCACCAGGGCGTAGGTGTCGGGGCCCTGCGACAACGTCCCCACCATCTTCAGCTGCTCGAGCGGGAAGGCTTCCAGCGGCTCCTTGCGCCGGTTGAGGTCGGGCGCGATGCCGCCGCCGCCTTCCTTCGGCGCGGCGAGCTTGCGGGGCTTGAACGGATCGGGCAGGTCGAATCCCTGGTACGTGAAGGGCTCGAACGGCTTCACCGCGGGCAGCGAGTCGATCTTGGGCGGCAGGCGCTTGTCGGACTCGCGCACGAACTTCTTCAGGTCGTCCAGGTCGGAGCTGCAGCCGCCGAGCAGGAGCAGGGCGGCGGGCACGATCAGGCGTCTCATTTTTTGGCCCCCGGCTTGGGCTTGGTCGCCTGGCGCTGCTTGGCGATTTCCTCGGCGTCGAGGTAGCGGTAGGTCTTGGCCACCGCCTCCATGCTGAGCAGCGCCATCCTTCGGCGGGTCGATCTTGAGGTCGGTGAGCAGCACGATGCGCGGCATCTTCGCCACGTCGCTCGCGAAGGCGCCCAGGTCGTGGTAGTTGCCGGTGACCTTGATGTTGACGGGCAGCTCGGCGTAGAACTCGGTGAAGTTCTCCTTCTCCGCCGGCTTGAAGAGGTCGAAGGCGAGGCCGCGACCGAGGCCCGCCTGGTTGATGTCGATCAGCAGGGCGTCCATCTCGCTCTTGTTCGGCAGCTGCTTCAGCAGCGCGCCGAAGGCCTGCTCGATCTCCACGCGCTGCTGCTTGTAGGCCTCGAGGTTCACCGCGAGCTTCTTCTTCTCGAGGAAGGCGTCCTTCTGCTTGTCGACGTCCTGGCGGCCCTTCTCGATCTGCTCGGTCTGCGACTGCCACAGGAAGAGGTAGCCGAGCGCCTGGATCGCCACGAAGATCAGGATGAAGGCGCCGGCCTTGATCGGCCACGGCCAGTTGCCCGGCTGCTTCGGGTCGAGCTGGCGAAGATCGTCCATCATGCTCATTTCTTCACCGCCGCTTTGTTGGCGCCGGCGCCGGCTCCGGCGTCCTCGGCCTGGGCGCGCTTGATCGAGATGTTCATGTTGAACTCGTTCACGCGGTTACCCGACTTGTCCGGCGCGGGCACGGCCTTGATCTCGACCAGCTCGGGATTCTCGAGGTAGGGCGAGGCGCCGAGGTTGCGCATCAGGGTCGAGACGCGCGCGTTCGACTGGGCATACCCGGTCAGGTTGACCTTGGCACCCTGCTGGCGGATCGAGCGCAGGTACACGCCCTCGGGAAGCTGGCGCAGGAGCTGGTCGAGGAGCTGGACCGGCTCGGAGCGGTTGGCCTGCAGGCCCTCGACCACGCGCTTCTTGGCGAGGAGCGAGGCGGTCTCCTCGCGGATCTTGCGGATCTCCTCGATCTGCTTGTCGAGCTTGTCGATCTCGCTCTTCATGTAGGCGACGTTCGCCTTCTGCTCCGAGACCTGGCTGTCGAGGTAGAGATAGACCACGCCGACCACGGCGGCGCCGAGGATCGCCGCGAAGCCGGCGAGGACGCCGAATTGCTGCTGGCGCCGCTTGCGCTTTTCCTCGCGGTGCGGGAGTAGGTTGATGCGGATCATGACGGGTCGAACCTGCGCATCGCCAGGCCGCACGCCACCATCAGCGAGGGGGCGTCGACGGTGAGCTGCCGCGGCTTGATCTTGGAGGAGAGCGCCATGTTCGCGAACGGGTTGGCGACGACGGTGTGGACCTGCGTGCGCTGGGCGACCATCTCCTCCAGCCCGTCCAGCATCGCGCTGCCGCCGGTGAGCAGGATGTGGTCGACCTTGTTGAACTGGGTCGAGGTGAAGAAGAACTGCAGGGCGCGCTGGATCTCCAGCACGATCTTCTCGTTGAAGGGCTGCAGCACGTCCGGCCCGAAGTTCTCCGGCAGGTTGCCGACCCGCTTGGCGGCCTCGGCCTCCTCGGGGGGCATGTCGAACTGGCGGGCGATGTCCTGGGTGAGCGTCTGGCCGCCGATCTGCTGCTCGCGGGTGTAGACGGTCTGGCCGTTGTGCACCACCGTCACGCGGGTGACCGTGGCGCCGATGTCGATGATCGCGGTGACGTCGCTCTCGGAGATGCCGCTGTTGCCGCCGCAGATCAGCTCGAAGGCGGTCTGGGCGGCGTAGGACTCGACGTCCATCACGACGGTCTTCAGCCCCGCGGCCTCGGCGGCGGCCACGCGGTCCTCGATCTTCTCCTTGCGCGAGGCGGCGATCAGCACCTCCACCTCGTCCTCGCCCGAGGAGGACGGGCCCAGCACCTGGAAGTCGAGGTTCACCTCATCCAGCGAGAAAGGGATGTACTGGTTGGCCTCCCCCTGGACCTGGACCTCCATGTCCTCCTCGCGCTGGTTGCCGGGGAGGATGACCTTCTTGGTGATCACCGCCGCGGCGGGAAGCGCCAGGGCGATGTTCCGGATACGAGAACCGAGCGCCTTGTGCGCCCGCTTGATCGCGTCGCCGGCGGCCTCGATATTGGCAATGTTGCCGTCGACTACCGTGTCCTTGGGCAGCGGCTCGATCGCATACCGCTCGACGCGGTAAACGTTTCGTCCCGCCTCGGCGATCTCCACCATCTTGACCGAGGACGAGCTGATATCGCAGCCCACGAGGGGCGGCGCTTTCGCTTTCAGGAAGTCGAACTGGGCGGCTAATTTTTCTTTAAGCATGGTGGTAGGTTAGCACCCAAACAGAGAATCTACTTTAGATGCTAGCAACAAGTCCTAGGCCTGTAAAGCAAATTGTAGGCACGGTCCCCGGGCACGGTGGCGCGACTATAATGACCTCCATTCCCTGATCCGGCCCGCGACCCGGCGCTTCCGCTCCGGCCCCGCCGCGCAACTCCCGTACCGATGACCTCCCGCTGGTGGTTCTACCCGGCCCTGATCGCCGCCTCCCTGATGGTCGTCGCGGCAGGGGTCGCTGCGCTCACCGTCGTGCTCCTGTGGCCCAACCTGCCGAGCCTGGACGTCCTTACCGACTACCGGCCCAAGGTGCCGATGCGCGTCTACAGCGCCGAAGGCGACCTGATCGGCGAGTTCGGCGAGGAAAAGCGCGCCGTGGTGAAGATCAAGGACGTGCCCCGCATGATGAAGGCCGCCATCCTGGCCGCCGAGGACGACCGCTTCTACCAGCACGGGGGCGTGGACTTCAGCGGCGTGGTGCGCGCCGCCATGGCCAACCTGCGCGGCCGCAAGGAGGGGGCGTCCACCATCACCATGCAGGTGGCGCGCACCTTCTTCCTCACCCGCGAGAAGACCTTCGCGCGCAAGCTCTCGGAGGTGCTGCTGGCCTTCAAGATCGAGGCCAACCTCACCAAGGACCAGATCCTCGAGCTCTACATCAACCAGATCTTCCTCGGCCAGCGCGCCTACGGCTTCGCCTCGGCCGCCAACGTCTACTTCGGCAAGGACGCTGAAGGACCTCACGCCCGGCGGAGGCCGCCATGCTGGCGGGCCTGCCCCAGGCGCCGTCGCGCCAGAACCCGTTCGTGAACGTGAAGCGCGCCAAGGAGCGCCAGCAGTACGTGCTGCGCCGAATGCACGACGTAGGCTGGCTCTCCGACGAGCAGTACAAGTCCGCGCTCGCCGAGGCGCTGCACCTGAACAATGCCGGCGACCGCGAGGCCTATCCCCTCAAGGCCGACTACGTGGCCGAGATGGCGCGCGCCGCGATCTACGAGCAGTACGGCGAGCCCGCGTACGTGAGCGGGCTGCGCGTCTACACCACCATCCGCCGCCGCGACCAGGAAGCGGCCGACGCCGCGATGCGCCAGGGCGTGCTCGAGTACGACCGGCGCCACGGCTACCGGGGGCCCGAGGCGCTGATCGACCTGCCCGCCCGCCGGCACCGACCGCGACGAGGCCATCGACGAGGCGTTGCAGGAGCGCGAGGCCGTGAACGACCTGCTCCCCGGCGTGGTGATCGAGGCCTCGCCGCGCGAGGTGAAGGCCGTGGTGCGGCGCGGCGACGTGGTGACCGTCACCGGCGACGGCCTCAAGTTCGCCGCCAAGGCGCTCACCGACAAGAATCCCGACCGCGCCATCCACCCGGGTGCCGTCATTCGGGTGCAGGACAACGGCAAGGGCGGCTGGAGCATCGCCCAGGTGCCGCGTGCCGAGGCCGCGCTGGTGTCCATGGACCCCGCCAACGGCGCCATCCTCGCGCTCGCCGGCGGCTTCGACTACCCGAGCAACAAGTTCAACCACGTGACGCAGGCATGGCGCCAGCCGGGCTCGAGCTTCAAGCCCTTCATATATTCGGCGGCGCTGGAGAAGGGCTTCACGCCCGCCACGGTGCTGAACGACGCGCCGTTCGTGATCGACGCCTCCAAGACCGGCGGGCAGCTCTGGGAGCCGCACAACTACGAGAACAAGTACGAGGGGCCGATGCGGCTGCGCACCGCGCTCATGAAGTCCAAGAACATGGTGTCGATCCGCCTGCTGCAGGCCATCGGCACCGGCTATGCCCAGGACTACATACAGCGCTTCGGATTCGATCCCAAGATGCACCCGGCCTATCTCACCATGGCGCTGGGCGCGGGCTCGGCCACGCCGCTGCAGATGGCGACCGCGTACTCGGTGTTCGCCAACGGCGGCTCTCGCGTGAAGCCGTGGTTCATCGCGCGCGTGGACGACGTGCGCGGCCAGACGCTCTATGTCGCCAAGCCGGAGACGGCGGGCGTGGACGCCGAACGCGTCATCGACCAGCGCAACGCCTTCATCATGACCACCATGATGCGTGACGTCGTGCGGGGCGGCACCGCGGCGCGCGCCATGGCGCTCGGCCGCAACGACCTCGCCGGCAAGACCGGCACCACCAACGACCACGTCGACGCCTGGTTCTGCGGCTTCCAGCCCGGCCTCGTCGCGGTGGCGTGGATCGGCTTCGACACGCCCGCGAGCCTCGGCGCCAACGAGACCGGCAGCGAGGCGGCGTTGCCGATCTGGATGGAATACATGGGCAAGGTGCTGAAGGGCGTGCCCGAGGGCGACCTGGCGCAGCCCAGCGGCGTGGTGACGGTGAACATCGACCCCGCCACGGGGCTGCGCGAGCCCGACGGCCACAGCCACGTCCTCGACTGGTTCTACCAGGAGTCGCAGCCGCCGCTCGCCGACGACTCCAACCTCGCGCACGACGGCCGCCCGCCGGAGGAAGTGAAGAACCAGATCTTCTGAGGACGGCATGCCCCGCAACCGCTCGCGACGCGACACCAACCTGCGCCTGCGCCTCGCCTACGATCGCGGCGCGCATGATGGCGGTCGACGGCGTGGCGGACTACGCGACGGCGAAATGGAAGGCGGCGCGCCAGGCCGGGCTCGAGGACGCGAACCTGCTGCCCGACAACCACGAGATCGAGGCGGCGCTGCGCGAGTACCAGGGCCTCTACCAGAAGGACGACCAGCCCGCGCAGTTGCGGCGCCTGCGCGAAGTGGCGGTGAAGGTGATGCGCGACTTCGCCGACTTCCGCCCCGCGCTGGTGGGCTCGGTGCTCTCGGGCACCGCGAGCCAGCACTCGGACGTGAACCTGCAACTCTTCACCGACGACTCCAAGGCGCTCACGCTCTTCCTGCTGAACCGCCACTACCGGTTCGAGGAAGGCAGCAAGCGCGTGCGGCGCGGCGAGCGTACCGAGGACGTGCCGCGCATCCTGATCGAGGTCGAAGGCGTGCCCGTGACGCTCACCGTGCTGGACCGCGACGACGAGCGTGTGTTCACCGCGCGGGGGCCGGCCGAGGCGCCGCTTCGTGCGCGGCTGGCGGAAGTCGAGGCGCTGCTCGCGCGCGCCGAGGGCGCGGGGCCCTGAGGCCTAGCGCTTCTCGCGCAGCTTCTGCGCCGCGTCCAGGGCGAAATAGGTGAGGATCGCGTCGGCGCCGGCGCGGCGCATGCACAGGAGCGCCTCCATCATGCACGCGTCACCGTCGATCCAGCCCTGCGCGCCCGCCGCCTTGAGCATCGCGTACTCGCCGCTCACCTGGTAGACGAAGGTGGGCACGCCGAAGCGCTCCTTCACGCGCCGCACGATGTCGAGGTAGGGCAGGCCCGGCTTCACCATCACGAAATCGGCGCCTTCCTCGAGGTCGAGCGCGACCTCGTTCAGAGCCTCGCTCGCGTTGCCCGGATCGATCTGGTAGGTCTTCTTGTCGCCCTTGCCGAGGCTGGTACCCGAGCCCACGGCGTCACGGAATGGGCCGTAGAAGGACGACGCATATTTCGCGGCATAGGCGAGGATGCGCACGTGGATGTGGCGCTGTCCGTCCAGGGCCGCGCGGATGGCGCCGACGCGGCCATCCATCATGTCGGAGGGCGCCACGATGTCCACTCCCGCTTCCGCGTGGGTGAGCGCCTGCTTCGCGAGCACCACGAGGGTCTCGTCGTTCACGACGTAGCCGCTCGCTTCGTCCACCAGCCCGTCCTGGCCGTGGATCGTGTAGGGATCCAGCGCGATGTCCGTGATCACGCCCATCTCGGGAAAGCGTTGCTTCAGCTCCCGCACGCAACGCGGCACGAGCCCCTTGGGGTTGAATGCCTCCTCGGCCCCGGCGGTCTTGAGCGCGCTGTCCACGGCGGGGAACAACGCGACGGCGGGAATGCCCAGAGTGAGCGCTTGCTCGACAATCGGAAACAACCGGTCGACGCTGACCCGCGTCACGCCCGGCATGGTGGCCACCGGTTCGGCGATGTTCGCGCCTTCGCGCACGAACACGGGAAGGATCAGGTCTTCCGGAGCGAGCCGCGCCTCGCGCACCAGGCGGCGCGTGAAGTCGTCGCGGCGAGCGCGGCGCATGCGTCGCGCGGGGTAACTGCCGAGGGAAAAGGTCATGGGCGGATCTTCGCGGAGGCGGGGAACTTTAGCACGCGGATCCCCCTCCTATCCTGTGAAGGGTCACTCCTTCCCCGCTTCTCCTCCCTGAGCGGGCGCCTTAATCCCAATTAAGGCATTTTTGGCCCCGGCTTTACTCCCCTTTAGCCGGGGCTTTTTTTTTTCCGCCGGCCAGGCGCGCGAGTGCCTGGCCGGCCTCGTCGATCCCCTGGCGCTTGAGGCTGGAGAAGAGCTGCACCGTCGCGGCGGGACAGAGCGCGGCGAGGTCGCGGCGCACGCGGTCGAGCGTGTTGCCGTGCGGCCTGCGCGGAGAGCTTGTCGGCCTTGGTGAGCAGCACGTGCACGGCGCGCTCGCGCGGCACGCAGCCATTCGAGCAGCGTGCGGTCGAGCGGCGTCAACGGATGGCGGATGTCCATGACGACCACCACCGCGGCGAGCGAGGTCCGCTCGGCGATGTAGCCGCCCACCAGCATCTGCCAATGCTCGCGCACCTCGCCCGGCACGCCCGCATAGCCATAGCCCGGCAGGTCCACCAGGTAGGCGCGCTCGCCCAGCGAGAAGAAGTTGATGAGCTGCGTGCGCCCCGGCGTCTTGCTCACGAACGCGAGGCGCCGGCGGCCCGCGAGCGCGTTGATGGCGCTCGACTTGCCCGCGTTCGAGCGGCCTGCGAACGCGAGCTCGGGCCTGCCGGGCGGCGGCAGCTCGTGCGGATCGTGCGCGGACAGCACGTAGGTCGCCTTCGCGAGGGCGAGCGGCGCGGCGCGCGCGGCTGCGCTGGCGGCCCCACCGCGCGCTGCGGTAAAATCGCGGGTTTTCGGGCTCGCTTCGCGCCCGCCAATTTCAGAGGATTTCCTGATGCGTTTCTTCGCTGGTTTTGCCGCGGGTTTGGCCGGGTTCATGCTCGTAGTCTACGCAAGCCTCGCGAGCGCCGAGCCGCTGCCGAAGCCCGACCTCGCGCGCGGCAAGCAGATCGCCTCCTCGGTGTGCGTGGCCTGCCACGGCGCCGACGGCAACAGCGTGGTGCCCGCGAACCCGGTGCTCGCCGGCCAGCACGCCGAATACATCGCCACGCAGCTCGCCGCGTTCAAGTCCGGCGCGCGGCCGAGCCCCATCATGCAGGGCATGGCGGCGGGCCTGTCGCCCGAGGACATGCGCAACGTCGGCGCCTGGTTCGAGTCGCAGCAGCAGGCGCCGCGCTTCGCGCACGACAAGGCGCTCGCGCAGCGCGGCGAGCAGATCTGGCGCATGGGCGTGCCTGCGACCAACGTGCCGGCGTGCGCGGGCTGCCATGGCGCCACCGGCCTCGGCATTGCGTCGCAGTACCCGCGGCTTGCGGGCCAGTTCCCGGACCTCTCGTTGGGCTGGCTCAAGGCGTTCGCCACCGGCGCGCGTCCCAACCCGGTCATGGGCCAGGTCGCCGCGAAGCTCTCCGAGAACGACATGAAGGCGGTGGCCGAGTACATCTCCGGCCTGCGCTGAGGCCTCACTCGGCGGCGCGCTCCGCCCCCGCGTGCTCGCGCCGCGCGGCCTCCGTCGCCACCCGCACGCGGTCCTTGCCTTCGCGCTTGGCGCGGTAGAGCGCCGCGTCGGCCGCGCGCAGCATCGTGTCGGAGCCGTCGCCGTTCGCCGGGAAGAGGCTCACGCCCACGCTCACGCCCACGCGCGCTCGCGCGCCGTCGAGGTCGTAGGGATCCGAGAGCGCCACGCGCAGCTTCTCCGCCACCGCCACCGCGCCCTCGACGCCCGTTTCCGGGAGGATCGCGAGGAACTCGTCGCCGCCCAGGCGCCCCAGCGTGTCCGAGGCGCGCATGCACTTGCGCGCGCGCTCCGCGACCAGGGTGAGCACGCGGTCGCCCGCCGCGTGGCCCCAGGTGTCGTTCACGTCCTTGAAGCCGTCGAGGTCGAAGAGCAGCACGGCGAACGGTTGCTCGGCGCGCCGCGCGCGCGCCACTTCCTGCGCGAGGCGATCGGAGAGCAACGCGCGGTTGGGCAGCGCCGTGACCGAATCGAAGTGCGCGAGCCACTCGATGCGCTTCAGGGCCGCGCGCTCGCGCGCTTGGGCGCGGCGAAAGGCGATGAAGAGCAGCGTCAGCACGACGACGGAGCCGGCGACGAACCAGCCCACGTAGCGCCGCAGCCGCACGCCCACGCGGATGCGCGCCGAGCTGCGCTCGTTCACCTGGTCGGTGAGCGCCACGATGGCGCGCTCGAGCACCGTCGAGGCGTCGGCTGCGACGCGCTCGGTCTCGGTGAGCGCCGCCGCCGCGGCGTCCGCGCCCCCGCGCTCCCGGGCCGGCTCCACGGAGCGCACGTGCACGAGCAGCAGGCGCGCCTGGCTCACGCAGCACGTCGAGGCCGGGCACGGGCGGGGCGTCTTCCTGGCTGCGCAGCGCATCCAGGCGCTCCTCGATGGAGGTGGCCTGCAAGTCGATGTTGCGGAAAGTCGCGGCGTCGCCGGTGGCCGATGGCGAGCCGCGCCGAGGCGACCACCTCGTTCAGCCGCACGCGCAGCACTTCGAGGCTGTCCTGCTCCTGCTGCACTGCGATCACCTCGCGATGCAGCTCATCCTCGCGCGTGAGGTCGGAGACGACCAGGAAGGCGAGGCCGAAGATCGAGAGGCCCGCGATGGCGAGCCCGATGGCCGCGAGCCGCTCGGCCGAGGGCAGCGACGCCATCAGCCGGTGCGCACGGCGGCGAAGGCCGCACGCGCCGCGGCAAACGTCGCCGCCAGCTCGCGCTCGCCGTGCGCCGCCGACACGAAGCCCGCCTCGTACGCGGAGGGCGCGAGGTAGACCCCATGCTCGAGCATGGCGTGGAAGAAGCGCCCGAAGGCGTCGCGGTCCGACTCCATCACCGCGCGGAAAGTGTCGGGCAGGCGCGCGTTGAAGAAGAACCCGAACATGCCGCCCAGGCTCGCGGCGCTGAACGGCACGCCCGCGGCCCGCGCCTCGCGTCCCAGCCCTTCGACCAGCGCCTGCGTGGTGCGCGCCCAGCCGCTCGAAGAAGCCGGGCTTCAGCACCGCGCGCAGCGTCGCGAGGCCCGCGCTCACCGCGACCGGGTTGCCCGACAGCGTGCCCGCCTGGTAGACGGGACCCACGGGCGCGAGCTTCTGCATCACGTCGCGCCGCCCGCCGAAGGCGCCCACCGGCATCCCGCCGCCGATCACCTTGCCGAGGGTGGTGAGGTCGGGACGGATGCCGAACAGGCCCTGGGCGCCTTGCGGGCCCACGCGGAAGCCCGTCATCACCTCGTCGAACACGAGCAGCGCGCCGTGCTTCGTGCACGCCGCGCGCAGCCCCTGCAGGAACTCGGCCGAGGGCCGCACGAAGTTCATGTTGCCGGCCACGGGCTCCAGCACCACCGCGGCGATGCGCTCGCCGAAGCGCGCGAACGCATCGTCGACCTGCTGCGCGTCGTTGTAGTCGAGCACCAGCGTGTGGCTGGTGAGCTCCGCGGGCACGCCGGCCGACGTCGGATTGCCGAAGGTGAGCGCGCCCGAGCCCGCCTTCACCAGCAGGAAGTCGCTGTGGCCGTGGTAGCAGCCCTCGAACTTCACCACCAGCGTGCGCCCGGTGTAGCCGCGCGCCAGGCGCAGCGCGCTCATCACCGCCTCGGTGCCCGAGCTCACGAGGCGCACCTGCTCGACCGACGGCAGGCTCGAGGTGAGCAGCTCCGCCATCTCGAGCTCGAGCGCGGTGGGCGCGCCGAACGAGAGCCCGCGCGCGGCGGCGCGCTGCACCGCTTCCAGCACCTCGGGATGCGCGTGGCCCAGGATGAGCGGGCCCCACGAGGCCACGTAGTCGACGTACTCGCGCCCGTCCTCGTCGACCACGTAGGCGCCGCGGCCCTCGCGCAGGAAGGGCGGCGTGCCGCCGACGGCGCCGAACGCGCGCACCGGGGAATTGACGCCGCCCGGGATCAGCTCCAGGGAACGCTCAAACAGCGCGCGGCTGCGCTCGTGCATCGCAGGAAGCCTCGTTCGTCGCGAAGAGCCGGGAGAATTCGCGCGCCGCCGCGCACACGTCGCCGGCACCGAAGAGCGCGGAGATGACCGCGACCATGTCCGCTCCGGCCGCCACGGCGGAAGGCGCGTTCGCGGGCGTGATGCCGCCGATCGCGCACACCGGCAGCCCGCCGGCGCGGCGCGCGATGCCGATGGCTTCCAGCGGTGCGCGAACCGCCGCGGGCTTGGTCGCCGACGCGAACACGCTGCCGATCGCAACGTAGCTGGCACCCGCCGTGCGTGCCGCGCGGGCGCCCTCGGGCGCGGCGTAGCAGGAGACCCCGATCACGCCGCCGGGCCAGCGCGCGCGCGCCGCGGCGACGTCCATGTCGTCGCGGCCGAGGTGCACGCCGTCGGCGCCGCAGGCGAGTGCCAGCTCGAGCGCGTCGTTCACGACGAAGAGCGCGCCGTGCTCGCGGCACGCGGCGGCGAGGAGGCGTGCCTGCTCGAGCATGGCAGCGGGGGCGAGGCGCTTGGCGCGGTACTGCAGCAGCGCCGCGCCGCCCGCGAGCGCCGCGCGCGCCGCGCGCTCGAGTGCGCGCGTGTCCGCCGTCTCGGGCGTGACCGCGTAGAGGCCGCGCAGGCCCCGCTCACTCCTTGTCATCGCCGCCTTCGGACTCGCGCGCCCAGAACAGGCGGTCCGGCAGGAACTGGCCCATCCCGGGGCGCAGCGCATGGGAGAGCGCCTGCCAGGTGTAGTCCTGCGCCTCGTACACCGCATCTCCGATCTCGAGGCCGCGCGCGAGGTTGGCGGCGAGCGCGGCGGCGAGCGTGCAGCCCGAGCCGTGGTAGCTGCCGGGCAGGCGCGGCCAGGTATCCGTGCGCAGCACGCCGCCGCGGTGATAGAGCGTGTTCACCACCTCGGGCGTGTTGTCGTGGGTGCCCGTGACCAGCACGTACTCGCAGCCGCTGTCGAGCAGGATCTGCGCGCAGTCGGCGAGCGAGGCGTCGCCGTCGTCCTCGCCCGCGAGGCGGCGCAGCTCCGGGATGTTGGGCGTGACCACGGTGCTCTGCGGCACCAGCAGCTCGCGGATCGCCGCGATCATGTCCTCGCTCGCGAACTCGTCGCCGCGTCCCGAGGCGAGCACCGGGTCCAGGACCAGTGGGACATCGGGATAGTCCGATACGACCTCTGCCACGACGGTGACTATTTCGGTAGAACCAAGCATGCCCATCTTGAAGGCGGCCACCGGCATGTCCTCGAGGATGCAGCGGGCCTGGTCCGCGACCCAGTCCGGGTCGATCGCAAGGAAGGATTCGACGCCCGCGGTGTCCTGGACGGTGAGCGCGGTGACGACGGAGAGGGGATAGCAGCCCATGCTCGCGAGGGCGAGGATGTCGGCCTGCAGCCCGGCGCCGCTGGTGGGATCGGTTGCGGCGAACGTGAGGACTGCGGGAAGCGAGGGGGCGGGTACGTTCATGCCAGGCGAGTGCGCGGGGTTACACTTGAAACCCGGCTTGCGTTGCGCGCGCCAACCGGGGGTCGCTACGATTCTCGGGCTCGAGGGTGCGCGCGCGTCTTTCGCATTCTACTCAACCCCACACGCGTTCGCCTATGAATTCCTCCGCCACGTCGGCCGCCCCCGCGCCGTACAAGACCTGGCGCTGCCTCGCCTGCGGCTACATCTACCACGAGGCCGCCGGATGGCCTGAGGACGGCATCCTGCCGGGGACGCGATGGGAGGACATTCCGGCCGGTTGGTGCTGTCCGGAGTGCGGTGCCCGCAAGGAAGATTTCGAGATGGTGGAGCTCTGAGGAAAGGCTCGCCGTAGGCCGCTTGGCTTACTTCCGAAACGGCTTCAAGAGTAATAGATTAACGCTTGTTTTGTCTCGATAAAAAGGATAATCTGGGGATCAATTTAGTGAGGCTGCGCGGCATGCCGGAGCGATAACCGGCCGAGCCGCGACCGGGCCCATCCGCCGTCCTTTTCGGGCTGCCGGTCCGGGAGCAGCCCGAAGAGAATCCGAGGTACGAGTGGCGGACCCAAAGAACCTCACGGGCGTACGCGTGATGGTGATCGATGACAGCAACACCATCCGGCGCAGCGCGGAGATCTTCCTCATGCAGGCTGGCTGCCAGGTCATCCTCGCCGAGAACGGGTTCGACGCGCTCGCCAAGATCGCCGACCACCAGCCCGACCTGATCTTCGTGGACATCATGATGCCCCGCCTCGACGGCTACCAGACCTGCGCGCTCATCAAGAAGAGCGGAAAGCACCAGAAGACCCCGGTCATCATGCTTTCCTCGAAGGACAGCTTGTTCGACCGCGCGCGCGGGCGCATGGTCGGAAGCGACGAGTACCTCACCAAGCCCTTCACAAAGGAGAGCCTGCTGAAGGCGGTCGAGCTGCATCTCGCCCAGCGCAGTCCGGCGTGATCAACCGATCCCGATGACAACGATGAAAACGATGAAGAGGTGCACCTGATGGCCATCCGGAAAATCATGGTGGTGGACGATTCCCCGACCGAGCGCGCGTTCATGGAGGGGCTGCTGAAGAAGCGCGGCTACGAGGTGCTGGTGGTCGACAGCGGCGAGGTGGCGATCGAGCGCGCCAAGACCGACCAGCCCGACCTGATCCTCATGGACGTCGTGATGCCGGGGCTGAACGGCTTCCAGGCCACGCGCGCCATCACGCGCGAGGAGAAGACCAAGCACATCCCGGTGATCATCTGCACCACCAAGGACCAGGAGACCGACAAGATCTGGGGCCTGCGCCAGGGCGCGAAGGACTACATCACCAAGCCCCTGTCCGAGAGCGACCTGCTCGAGAAGATCAAGGCGTTGAGCTAGGCGGCGATGGCGCGACGAACCGGACTGCGCGAATTCCAGCTCTCGGTCGCCGAGCGGCTGCGCACGGCCGGCAGCCGCACGGCGCTGTCGTCCAAGCTGGGCTTCCAGGTGGGCGGCGACAACTGGTTCGTGGCGCTGCACCAGGTGAGCGAGGTGATTCCCGTGCCCGCCACGGTCACGGTGCCGCTCACCCATTCGTGGTTCCGCGGCGTCTCGAACGTGCGCGGCAACCTGTACAGCGTGATCGATTTCTCGGCATTCCAGGGCGCGGACACCATCAGCCCCGGGATGGAGCGGCGCGTGATCCTGGTCGCGGAACGGCTCGTGGCCGGCTCGGGCCTGCTCGTCTCGCGCATGCTGGGCCTGCGCAATCCGGAGCAGTTCACGCCGGCCGAGCGCGCCCGCCGACGCGCGCCCCTGGGTGGGCGGCGTCTACACCGACGCGGGCGGTACCCGCTGGATGGAGCTGGACTTGCCCGCGCTCGTGCGTGAGCCGCGGTTCCTGGAAGTTGGCGCGTAGGGAGAAAGAGAAATGGCGAAAGCACAAGCGGCGGTCAAACCCAAATCCTCCATCGGCGACTGGTTCCGGCGCAAGCCCAAGGCCAAGCCGGGAACGCGTCCCGCAGGCGTGTCGAGCTCGACGGTGACCAACATCACCGCGGGACCGATCACCAAGACCGGAGGCGCGGGCGCGCCGACCCGGCCCGCGCCGGCCGCAGTGCGCAAGCCCGTGAAGGCGGCGATCCGGATCGGGCTGGTCGCTCGCGAGCTTCCGCGTGCCGTTCATCGGCAACCGCGCCGTCACGGCGCAGCTGCAGATCCTCGGCCTGGTCGCCCTCCTGCTCCTGGGCGGCCTGGGCTTCATGGTCTATCAGGACGTGACGCTGCGCACGCGCCACGCGACCTACCTCACGATCGTGTCGCAGATGCAGTACCACACGCAGCGCCTCGCCAAGGCCGCCGGCCTCGCGGCGCGCGGCCAGGACGATCGCGTTCCCGCAGCTGCAGGGCAGCCGCGACGAGTTCGCGAGCTACCTCGCCACGCTGCAGAACGGCGGCACCGCCTTCGACGTGACGCTGCCCCCCGCGGGCACCGACACCACTCACCCGCTCGCGCCTGGACGACCTCGCCAAGCGCTGGCCGGACAGCGCCGCGGCGGCCACCCAGATCCTGAGCGCGAAGAACGACCTGGTCACGCTCTCGCGCAACATCGCGCAGATCCGCGTCGGCGCCTCGGACATGGCGACCACCTCCCAGGAGCTCACCGGCCTCATGGCGCAATCGGGCACGCCGCCGGTCCAGGTCGTGAAGGCCAACCGCCTCACCTTCCTCGCCGAGCGCCTGGGCCGCGGCTCGGCCGAGATCCTCGGCTCCGAGACGATCGACCCCGAGGTGCCGTTCCTCATCGGCAAGGACACCAACGACCTGCGCGAGCTGATCCGCGCGCTCGAGTCCGGCAACGAACCCATGGGCATCACGCCGGTGCGCGACAACGACGCCCGCGCGATGCTGGGCGACCTCAAGAAGCAGTTCGCGCAGTTCGAGAAGAACGTGAGCCCGATCCTGCGCGAGCTGCAGAAGCTCGTGTCGGCGCGCCAGGCCTCGGCGCAGCTGGTGGCCGGCAGCGAGCAGCTGCAGTCCTCCGTCGGCCGGCTGCAGGATTCCATGCAGGACGAGAAGCCGATCGCCTCGGCGTTCGCGATCGCGGTGCTCGCCGTCCTCCTCGTGCTCGTGCTGCTGCTGATGGCGGTCGCGTTCCTCGCCGACACCCGCAGCCGCGCCGCCGAGGCGGAGGCCGAGAACAAGCGCAACCAGGAGGCCATTCTGCGGCTGCTGAACGAGATGGGAGACCTCGCCGACGGCGACCTCACCATCCGGGCCCAGGTGACCGAGGACATCACGGGCGCCATCGCGGACTCGATGAACTACACGATCGACGAGCTGCGCACCCTGGTGGCGGGCGTCTCGAACGCCGCCACGCAGGTGACGCAGAAGACCGCGCACGCGCAGTCGATCTCGGCGGAGCTGCTCGGCGCCGCCGAGCGCCAGTCGAAGGAGATCGAGGACACGACCGCGCAGGTGCTGCAGGTCTCGCGCTCGATCTCCGAGGTGTCCTCCACCGCCGACGAGGGCGCGCGCGTGGCGCAGCGCTCGCTCGCGGCCGCCGACAAGGGGCGCCTCGCGGTGCAGAGCTCGATCTCGGGCATGAACGACATCCGCGAGCAGATCCAGGAGACGTCGAAGCGGATCAAGCGCCTGGGCGAATCGTCGCAGGAGATCGGCGAGATCGTGGAGCTGATTTCCGACATTACGGAACAGACGAACGTGCTGGCGTTGAACGCCGCCATCCAGGCCGCGTCGGCCGGTGAGGCGGGGCGCGGCTTCTCGGTGGTTGCCGAAGAGGTGCAGCGACTTGCGGAACGGTCGGGTGAAGCGACCAAGCAGATCGGCGCGATCGTGAAGACCATTCAGGCGGACACGCAGGACGCCGTGGCGGCCATGGAGAAGTCGACCATGGGCGTGGTGGAGGGCGCGAAGCTCTCCGATGCCGCGGGCCAGGCGCTCTCCGAGATCGACTTCGTGACCAAGAACCTCGCCACGCTGATCCAGACCATCTCGCAGGCCACGCACGCGCAGGCGGGCGCCACCAACAAGGTCGCCCAGAACATGCAGGACATCCTCGAGATCACGCGCCAGACCACGCGCGGCACGCAGCAGGCGGCGGGCTCGATCCGCGACCTGGCCGCCGTGGCGCAGGAGCTCAAGAGCTCGGTTTCCGGATTCAAGCTGTAAGAGCCGAGACCTCAGAGACCAGCAGAGAAAGAGCGAGTAAAGACAGATGGCCGCCAATCCTGTAACCGATTTCGACCTCGGCCCGCTCAGCTGGGTCAAGACCGAGATCGACCACTCGCTCAACCAGGCGCGCGAGAACCTCGACAAGCTCGCCGCCAAGCCGGGCGACCGGGGTCCCGCCAAGTACATCCTCACGCACCTGCACCAGGCCACCGGCGCGCTCGCGATGGTGGGGCTGGGCGCGGCCACGCGCTTCAACGAGGAGCTGGAGAAGCTGGTCGGCTACCTCGAGACCGAGGACGCCGCGCGCCTGCCGGCGGCGGTGGCCGCGGCCAAGCGCGGCATCTCGGCGCTCTCCGCATACCTCGACCTGCTGATCGGCGGGCAGCCGGATCATCCGATGCGCCTGCTCGCGCCCTACCTCGAGCTGAACCGCGCGCGCGGCGCCGGTGACGCGAACGAGGGCGACCTCTTCTATCCGAACCTCTCCGCGGAGCTCCCGGACCTGCCGCTCGCCAAGCCGCTCGACGACACGGTGCTCTCGAAGGCGCTGGCGCTGCAGCGCTCGCAGTACCAGCAGGGGCTGCTCAAGATGCTGAAGGCGGGCGACCCGTCCGAGTCGCTGCGCCAGATGCACGGCGCGGTGACCGCCATCGAGTCGCTGCAGGCGGAAACCGACAGCCGGCCGTTCTGGACCGCCGCCGCGGCGTTCTTCGACGCGCTGGTGTTCGGCGGCATGGACATCGGGCCCGGTACCAAGCCGATCTTCGCCAAGCTCGACCAGCAGATCAAGCAGATGATCGACGGCTCGGGCAAGGTCGCCGAGCGCCTGTTCCGCGACCTGCTGCTCGCCGTGGGCCGCGCGCGCACGGTGTCGGAGCGCATCACGGCGCTGAAGGAAGCCTATCGCCTCGAGCAGCTGCTCGAGGTCCCCGAGCGCAATGCGCCACGCCGCGGACGACGAGGCGCTGGGCGCGCTGGTGCGCGAGCTGCGCGAGCTCACCACGCAGCAGAAGGACGCGTGGCTCAAGTACACCTCCGGCAACCGCGCCGCCCTCGAGCCCTTCGGCAAGCAGGCCGCGGTGCTCGCCGAGCGCGCGGCGAAGCCTGCCGAACCGCGACATCCACGCTCGTGCTCGCGCGCCTCACCGAAGTGGCACCCGTGCTCAAGGCGAAGGCGATCCCGCCCTCCGAGTCGCAGTCGCTCGAGGTGGCTACCGCGATGCTGTTCATCGAGTCCGCGCTCGAGAACTACGCGCGCCTGGGCGCCGATTTCCCGCGCCAGGCGAACACGGTCATCCGAGCGCCTGAAGAGCGCCATGGCGGGCGAAGTCGCTGCCGCCCATGGACGCGATCGAGGGGGGCCTGCTCGACGAGATGACGCGCCGCGCCCAGGAAAAGCTCCTCATATTCCAGGTCGGCCAGGAAGTGCAGGTGAACCTGCAGAACATCGAGCAGGTGCTGGACGGCTACTTCCGCGACGCTGGCAAGCGCGGCGAGCTGAAGAACCTCACCGCGCAGTTCGCGCAGGTGCAGGGCGCGCTGATGATCCTCGAGCTCTCGGAGGCCGCCGCGCTCAACGCCGCCGTGATGGCGCGCGTGCAGCAGTTCGCCGAGGGCTCGGTGGACGGCGCCGGCGAAGCGGCCGAGATGGTCGCCGACGGCCTGTCCGCGCTCGGCCTCTTCATCACCGCGTTGCAGGAAGGCGCGGCCAGCCCGCGCGCCGTGCTGCAGCCCGCGCTGCAGCGCTTCGGCCTCGCCGAGGCGCGCGTCGAGCAGGAAGTGCGCCGTACCGGCACCGTCTCCCCGCTCGACATCGACGTGCAGAAGCAGAAGGTGCACGCGCTCTACGAGGACTGGAAGGAGAAGCCCGCGCAGGAGACGCGCGAGAGGCTCGAGCGCGCCGTGGGCGAGCTGCAGCGCGACGCCGCCGTGGTCTCGGACAATGCAATCGCGCGCAAGAGCGCCGAGGCGCTCGAGGTGCTGAAGGAATCGCAGCCCTCCGCGACCGGCGTCTTCCGCGCGATGGAGGACCTTGCGCCCACGAAGGCGCCCGAAACGCCGACGCCAGCAGGTGGTGCAGCTGGTGGACGCGCCCGGCGCCGAGATCGACAAGGAGCTGCTCGACATCTTCCTCGAGGAGGCGCGGCGAAGTGATCGGCACCATCGCCGCCAACCTCGACACCTGCCGCGATGCGCCGCACGACCGCGATGCGCTCACCACCATCCGGCGCGGCTTCCACACGCTCAAGGGCAGCGGCCGCATGGTCGGCCTCACGGACCTGGGCGAGATGGCGTGGCAGGTCGAGCAGGTGATGAACAAGTGGCTGAAGGAGGAGAAGCCGGCCACGCCGCAGCTGCTCGCCTTCATCGAGCTCGCGCGCGGCTCGTTCACGGGCTGGGTCGACGAGCTCAAGGCGAACGACGGCAAGGCCGCGATCGACGAGCCCCGAGATCACCCGCGAGGCCGAGGCGCTGAAGAGCGACCAGGAGCTGTCCGCGCCGGCCGGGGCGCCCGCCGCCGCGCCCGCGCAGCCACCGGTTGCCACGCACGCCGAGCCGCCCGCCGCCGCGCCCGTGGCCGAAGCGCCGCCTGCCGCGACCACCCGCGCCGTTCGCGTTCGAATCGCTGTCGCTCGAGCCGCGCCCGCGTCCGCCGCCGCAGAACCGCCCGCTGCCGCTCCGGCGCAGTCCGAGGCCCCGCGCCCACCGACGCCTTCTCGCTCGATTTCGATTCCCTCGAGGCTGGACACCCAGCCCGCGGCCGTCCCCGCAGCCCACGCCGGAGCCGCCCGCCACCGCGATGCCGGACCTGGCCGAGCTGCTCGCCTCCGCGCCCGCTGACGCCGCCCGGCCGCCGGGCCGCGAGCCGACGAGGCCGACGAGGAGATGCTGATCGGCGCGGTGCTCGTGCCCCGCGCGCTCTTCCACATCTACATCGGCGAGGCCGAGCAGCACGCCGCCACGCTCAACGCGCAGATGGACGCTGCTCGAGGCCGACCCCATGCATCCGGTGGGCGACGAGTTCATGCGCGCCGCGCACACGCTCGCCAGCAGCTCGCTCACCACCGGCTTCGAGACGCGTGGCCGCGCTCGCCCCGCGCTCGAGAAGTGGCTCACGGAAGCGATCGAGGTGCCGCCCGAATTCAACGCGCAACGCCTGGACGTCACGCGCCGCGCCGTCGATGCGTGACCGCGATGGTGCAGTCGCTGCGCGGCACCGCGCTGCCGTACCCGCGCGAGGACGTGGTCGCCGAGCTGGAAAGCCTGCGCGAGGAGCTGCGCGCCGCGCGCCACACCGGCGAGGGCACGCACCTCAAGATGCCGGGCGTGGTCCGCGCCGCGCTCGACGCCGCCATGCTGCCCATCGACGTGGCCGAGCCGGCCGCCGCGCCGCAGCCGGTGCCGTCCGGAGCAATCCGCGCCCGCCGCGCGCGACCGGCGCCTGCCGTCGAGCTGCCCGCGCCCGCCGCGCAGCAACCCGTTCCCGAGCCGGCCGCCCGCGCGCCGGAGTCCGAGGTCATCGCCGTCGTCGACACGCCGATGGGGCGCTCGCTGCCGTCCATCGACCTCGCGCCCGGCACACCCGAAGCCCCGGCCGAGCCCGCGCGCCAGTTCGAGGCCGGCAAGGACCAGCGCAAGATCAAGGACGACGTCGACCGCGACCTGCTGCCGGTCTTCCTCGACGAGGCGAAGGAGATCATCCCCGCGCTGAGCGAAGGAGTGCGGCGCTGGAAGGACGCGCCCACGGACCACTCGCCGGTGGCCGAGCTGCAGCGCCATCTGCATACGCTGAAGGGCAGCGCGCGCATGACGGGCCTCATGCGCCTGGGCGAGCTCGCCCACGTGCTGGAGGAGCCGCATCAACCGCGATGGACGAGGTGGAGTCGCCGCCGGCGAAGGAGTTCGACGAGGCTCGAGGAGCGCGTCGACCGCTTCTCGCTGTCGCTCGAGCGCCTCGCGAAGGGCGAGGACATCCTCGAGGCCGAGCCGGTCGAAGTGCCGGTCTCCGCGGTCTTCGAGCACCAGAAGGACAAGCCGGCCGCGCTCGCGGTGATGGCCGCGGCGGTGCAGGAGAAGCCGGAGCGCGATGCGCTGCCGCCGGAGATGCGCGAGAGCCGCCAGGCGCTGCTGCGCGTGAACGCCGACATGATCGACCGCTTCGTGAACGAGGCGGGCGAGATGTCCATCGCGCGCTCGCGGATCGAGGGCGAGATGGCGAACTTCAAGCGCGCGCTCTCCGACCTCACGGAGAACATCTCCCGCATGCGCACCCAGCTGCGCGAGATCGAGATCGCCACCGAAGGGCAGATGCAGAGCACGATCAAGCTGAAGGAGGAGCACGGCGAGCAGTTCGACCCCCTCGAGTTCGACCGCTTCTCGCGCATGCAGGAGCTCACCCGCTTCCTGGCCGAGAGCCTGGGCGACGTGATCACGCTGCACCAGGGCCTGCAGAAGAACCTGGACGAGACCGAGCTCGCGATCCACGCGCAGGCGCGCCTCAACCGCGAGCTGCAGCAGGGCTTGATGGGCGTGCGCCTGGTGCCGCTGGGCAACCTCGCCGACCGCTTCTACCGCGTCGTGCGCCAGACCGCCAAGGAGCTCGACAAGAAGGCCAACCTGGAGCTGAAGGGCACGCGCACGGAGCTCGACCGCTCGGTGCTCGAGAAGATCACCGCGCCCTTCGAGCACCTGCTGCGCAACGCCATCGCGCACGGCATCGAGAAGCCCGAAGACGCGCGTGGCGGCGGGCAAGCCCGAGATCGGCGAGATCGCCATCGACGCCGTGCAGCGCGGCAACGAGGTCGTGCTCACGATCGCGACGACGGCGCGGGCCTGAACTTCGCGCGCATCCGCGAGAAGGCCGTGCATGCGGGGCTGCTCGCGCCCGACGTCGAGCTGCCCGAGGCGCAGCTCGCGCAATTCATCTTCATGCCCGGCTTCTCCACCGCCACCGAGGTGAGCCAGATCGCCGGCCGCGGCGTCGGCATGGACGTGGTGAAGAACGAGATCACCTCGCTCGGCGGCCGCGTGGAGATCGCCTCGACCGCCGGGCCGCGGCGCCACCTTCACGATCACGCTGCCGCTCACGCTCGCGGTGACGCAGGCGGTGATGCTGCGCGCGGGCGAGCGCGTCTTCGCCGTGCCCTCGGTGATGATCGAGCAGGTGCAGGAATTCAAGGCGCGCCGCGTACGCGGAAGCCATGCGCCAAGGGCGAGATCGCCTGGAAGGACAACCGCTATCCGCTGCGCTCGCTGCTGCCGCTGCTGGGCGAGATCGACACGCCCACGCCGGCGCGCCAGATCCCGGTGCTGCTGCTGAAGAGCGGCTTGCAGCGCGCCGCGATCCGCGTGGACGAGATCATCGGCAACCGCGAGGTCGTGGTGAAGACCATCGGCCCGCAGCTCGCGCGCCTCGCGGGCATCGCGGGCGCCACGGTGCTCGGCAACGGGCAGGTGGTGCTGATCCTGAACCCCGTGCAGCTCGTGCACCGCGAGAGCGCCCGCGGGCGTGGACGTCGTGCGCCGGCCACGCCGGTCCCGCGGAGGCCGCGCTGGTGGTCGACTAGAAGTCCGGCGCGCCGCTGGTGATGGTGGTGGACGACTCGCTCACCGTGCGCAAGATCACGAGCCGCATGCTCGCGCGCGAGGGCTACGAGGTCGCGACCGCCAAGGACGGCGTGGACGCGCTGCAGCAGCTGCAGGACCTGAAGCCCGACTGCATCCTGCTCGACGTGGAGATGCCGCGCATGGACGGCTTCGAGTTCGCGCGCAACGTGCGCGCCGACGCGGCCACCAAGGGCGATCCCGATCATCATGATCACCTCGCGCACCGCGGACAAGCACCGCAACCACGCGCTCGAGATCGGCGTGAACGAGTACATGGGCAAGCCCTACCAGGAAGAGCAGCTGCTCGCGCTGATCAAGCGCTACACCTCCGAGTCCGCGCTCGCCTAAAGCGCGCGCGGGACCTCGCGAGAGGCCCGCGCCCCCGAGGCTTAGGTCGCATTGACCCCCCGCGGGCCGTGCTGCTCCAATGCGCGATGCCTCCGCCGCTGTCCATGTACCGACTCGCGATGCGCCTCGTCGCCGCCCTCGCGGCGTTTTCGGTGCACGCCGCGTCCGCGCAGTTCCCCGGGTTGCTGAGCCCGTGCCACGTCCTGCACGTGACCAACCAGACTCACAATCCCGCGCTGGTGACCGTCAGCGTCGGTTCCGGCGGGATTTCCCGCGTCGGCGGCGGGATGGTGGAGGCCTGCACGAGCGGCGACATCCAGCTCCCGCCGACCCTGCCCTGCACCACGTTCAACGTGAGCGGCGAGCTCAAGGATCCGAGCAAGATCCCGGTCGCGTTGCTCAAGCTCAACCCGGCGGCCGCCCCCACGATCGCCGAGGCGAAGGGCACTTTCACGCCGCAAAATGCGGCGGAGCCCGCCAACTGGCTGGCGCTCATAGAGGCGGGCAAGGGCCAGGTCGGGTGGAAGCCGATCGCGGCCGGCACCAAGATGCCGCCGGGATGCCCCCCGGCCGCGCCCCCCGCGCCCGCCAATGTCGTGTTCACCTTCAACAACACCACTCCGTTGCCCGTCCTCGTATGGGCCGGCGCCCCGGCAGTCGTCCTCGACAAGGTCTGCATCGGCGCCGGGCAATCGCGCACCGTGCAGGCGGTGACGAGCGCTACCTACGAGGTGGTCGCCCTGACGATGCGCGACGCACAGTGCCAGCAGGCGATCGGGGGGCCGACCAACGCCTTCTACGCCAGGCCGGTCAACGGCCGGGTCACGGTGAGCTACGTGCCGGCCTACACGATGGAGCAGCTCGAACGACGGTGACGGTGCCGACGGGGAAATGAAGCCCGGCTAGGCCCGGAAGTACGCGAGCACGGCGACCGCGAGCGCCAGGCGGTACCACGCGAACGCGCGGAAGTCGTGGCTGCGCCACGTAGCGGATCAACGCCTTCACGGCGATGAGCGCGAACACGAAGCTCACCACGAAGCCCACCGCGATCGACTGGAGGTCGCCCGCGGAGAGCAGCGCGCGGTTCTTCACCATCTCGTAGCCGGTGGCCGCGAACATGACCGGAATCGCGAGGAAGAACGAGAATTCCGTCGCCACCTCGCGCGAGAGGCCGAAGAGCATCCCGCCCATGATGGTGGCGCCCGAGCGCGAGGTGCCCGGGAATCAGCGAGAAGCACTGCGCGAGGCCGACCTTGAGCGCGTCCTTCCACGTCATGTCGTACATGCTCATGACGCGCGGCGCGTTCTGCCCGCGGTACCAGCGCTCCACCGCGAAGATCACCAGGCCGCCCACGATGAGCGCGATCGCGACACTCGTCGGATTGAAGAGATAGGCCTTGATGTACTTCTGGAACGCGAGGCCCACGATCGCAGCGGGCAGGAAGGCCACGAAGAGGTTCACCGCGAAGCGCTGCTGCACCGGGTCTTTCGCGAGGCCCGCGAAGGCAAGCCCGATGCGCACGCGGAACTCCCAGCAGACGGCGAGGATGGCGCCCAGCTGGATCACGATGTCGAAGACCTTGCCCTTCTCGTCGTTGGCGCCGAGCAGGTCGGAGACGAGGATCAGGTGCCCGGTGGAGGACACCGGGAGGAACTCCGTGAGCCCCTCCACGATCCCAGGATGACGATCGGCGACGGCGGAAGGTCGATCATGCTATTGCTTCGCGTAGATCTCGGCGCCCTGCCGCACGAACTCGACCGCCTTCACTTCCATCCCCTTCTTCAACGCCTCCTCGTCGGAAACGCCGTGCTTCGCCGCGAAATCGCGCACGTCCTGCGTGATCTTCATCGAGCAGAAATGCGGGCCGCACATGGAGCAGAAGTGCGCGAGCTTGGCGCCTTCCTGGGGCAGCGTCTCGTCGTGGAACTGCTTGGCCTTGTCGGGATCGAGCGCCAGGTTGAACTGGTCTTCCCAGCGGAACTCGAATCGCGCCTTGGATAGCGCGTTGTCGCGGATCTGCGCTCCGGGATGTCCCTTGGCGAGGTCGGCGGCGTGGGCGGCGATCTTGTACGTGATGATGCCGTCCTTCACGTCGTCCTTGTCGGGTAGCCCCAGGTGCTCCTTGGGCGTCACGTAGCAGAGCATGGCGGTGCCGTACCAGCCGATCTGCGCCGCGCCGATGCCGCTCGTGATGTGGTCGTAGCCGGGCGCGATGTCGGTGGTGAGCGGGCCGAGCGTGTAGAACGGCGCCTCGTGGCACTGCTCGAGCTCGAGGTCCATGTTCTCCTTGATGAGCTGCATCGGCACGTGGCCGGGGCCCTCGATCATCACCTGGCAGTCGTGCTTCCACGCGATGGTCGTGAGCTCGCCCAGCGTCTTGAGCTCCGCGAGCTGCGCGTCGTCGTTGGCGTCGTAGATCGAGCCGGGACGCAGCCCGTCGCCGAGCGAGAACGACACGTCGTAGGCGCGCATGATCTCGCAGATCTCCTCGAAGCGCGCGTAGAGGAACGATTCCTTGTGGTGCGCGAGGCACCACTTGGCCATGATCGAGCCGCCGCGCGAGACGATGCCGGTCATGCGCTTGGCGGTGAGCGGGATGAACGGCAGCCGCACGCCGGCGTGGATGGTGAAGTAGTCCACGCCCTGCTCGGCCTGCTCGATCAGCGTGTCGCGGAAGATCTCCCAGGTGAGGTCCTCGGCCTTGCCGTCGACCTTCTCCAGCGCCTGGTAGATCGGCACCGTGCCGATCGGCACCGGCGAGTTGCGGATGATCCACTCGCGCGTCTCGTGGATGTGCCTGCCGGTGGAGAGGTCCATCACCGTGTCGCCGCCCCAGCGGATCGCCCAGGTCATCTTGTCGACCTCCTCGGCGATCGAGGAGGTGACGCGCGGAGTTGCCGATGTTGGCGTTGATCTTCACCAGGAAGTTGCGCCCGATGACCATCGGCTCGCTCTCGGGATGGTTCACGTTGGCGGGGATGATGGCGCGGCCGCGCGCCACCTCGTCGCGCACGAACTCGGGCGTGATCTCGGCGGGAATCGCCGCGCCGAACGATTCGCCGCGATGCTGCCGTCCCATGAGCTCCGCCATGCTGCTTGCCCATGGGCCCCGTGCGCGCGCAACTCCTCGAGGTACTCGCGGCGGCGCAGGTTCTCGCGGATGGCGACGAATTCCATCTCCGGCGTGACGATGCCGCGGCGCGCGTAGTGCATCTGCGTGACGTTGGCGCCCGGCTTCGCGCGGCGCGGGGCGCGCTTCGAGCTCGAAGCGCAGCTCGGCGAGCTTCGCGTCGGCGAGGCGCTCGCGCCCGTAGCGCGAGGTGGGCCCTTCGAGCAGCACCGTGTCGCCGCGCTCCTCGATCCACGCCGCGCGCAGGGGCGCCAGGCCCTTGCGGATGTCGATGCTGCGCCGCCGGGTCCGTGTACGGCCCGCTGGTGTCGTACACGTAGACGCGGCGGATTGGCCTCGGCGCCGAACGCGGCGGGCGTGTCGGTCTGCGTGATCTCGCGCACGGGCACGCGCAGGTCGGGGCGCGAGCCGGCAGGTAAACCTTGCGCGAGCGCGGCAGCGGCTGGACGGCGGCGTCGTCGACGTGGGCCGACGCGGCGAGGAATTTCGGGATGGGCGTTCATGGCGGCTCCTTCAGGGCATCGCGCGGGGGCGGCGGAAGGAGCGATGGCGGGACCTCGCACGCTCCCTACGCCGGAATGACCCGGATCAGGTTCCAAGGGACTCTCTCACTGGAAGGCGGATGCCTCCCAGACCCCTGCGCTCGAATGTCCAGTATAGCAACGCCCGTGCGGGCGCCGGCGACGACGCAGGTCAAGATTTCGCGGCGAGCTCCAGCAGGGCCGATTGCAGGGCCGCGACGGGCTCGGGGCGGTCGAAGAGCGCGCCGCGCTCGCGCACGATCGCCGCGCGCAGTCCGGCGTTGCGCTCGCGGTCGCGCGCCGCGTCGACCGCGATGCGCACGTAGTGGGCCGCATCGCGCGCCACCAGCTCGGCGAGCCCCATCGCATGCAGCATCGCGGCGCTCTGCCGCCCGCGCATGAAGCGGCCCGGCAACGCCACGACGGGTGTAGCCGCGGCGAACGCGTCGAGGCTCGTGTTGCCGCCCGACCAGTGGACCGTGTCGAGCACGATGTCGGCCGCGGCGAGGGCGCGGCGGAACCCGGAGCCGTTCATGCGCGGCAGGAACTTGAGCTGCCCGCGTGCCGGGATGCCGCGCCCGGCGAGCACGCCCTGCAGCCGGCGCGCGAACTGCTCGGTCACGGCGCGCGCCGTGGCCTGGAAGAACACCAGCACCGCCTCGGGATCGGCCTCGAGGATCGAAGCCAGCATCGCGTCCATGTCCGGGTGCACCTTGAAAAGCGACTGGGCGCAGAGGTACATGCGGCCCGCCGCGGGCAGGCCGAACGTGGTGCGCTCGGTGGGCGGCGGCGCGGGCGCCATCGCGTAGTCGACGCCCAGGCCGGGCAGCGGCACCAGCGGCTCGACGTAGTGGCGCGCCGCGTCCTCGGGCTCCATCATCGCGCAGGTGAGGTAGCCGTCGATGGCGTCGCTGCCCGTGGTGACCGGATGACCCCACCCGGCGAGCTGTACAGGCGCCAGGCGCAGCGCCGCGAGGAGATAGCTGTGCGGCGTCATCCCGACTTCCGGGTGCACGATGACGTCGAGCGTATCGGCGGCGATGCGCTGGGCGATCTCCTCCACGCCGGAGCGCAGCGTCGTGAAATGCTCGGCGACCGCCGCGATGCGCGCGGTGAACTCGTCGGTGAGCGGTGCAGTGTGGTAGACGAAGCGCTCGAAGCGGCGCGGATCCAGTCCCGTGATCCAGCGCTCGAAGTAGCGGCCCGCGGTGCAGTCGCGGAAGATCGCGCCGACGAAGCCCACGCGCAGCCGCCGGCCGCCGTCGAAGGCGCCCGCGCGCCGCTCGCGCCACTCGGGATGCACCTTGCCCGCGAGGTCCGCGAGGAGCGCCGAGTACGCGCGCTGCGGCTCGCGATCGTCCTCGCCCTGGTAGGCGAGCAGGAAATTGGTGCGCGTGAGGCGCAGCGCGTCGCGGGGGCGCCAGCGCGCCGCCTCGGCCGCGCTCCGCGCGAGGCCCTCCGCGTAGCGCGCCCGCCAGCTCGCGAGATCGGCCGCGTCGGCGTACACCTGCGGGAGCATGAGCCGCGCCGAGAGCGCCGCGCCGAGGTCGGCTGGATCGCGCGCCGTGGCGAGCGCCAGCGCGTCGAGCGCGCCCGGCGCATCTCCCAGCTCCTGGCGCACGACCGCGCGCAGGGTCTCGGTGTCGGAGTTGCCCGGATCGCGCCGCGACGCCTCGGCGAGCGCACGGTCGGCGTCGTCCCACTTCCAGTATTCCGCGCGCAGCAGGCCGATCTCGCGCCACTCGGGAGCCGTCGCGGGCCCCGCGCTCTCGGCGGCCGCGGCGGCCGCGAGCGCCCGCTCGCCGTCGCCGAGGCTCGCATGCAGGCGTGCGAGCCAGAGCTGCAGCGCGGCGTCGGCCGGGGCGAGGGCGGCCGCGCGCACCAGCGCGTCGCGGGCTTCGGCGACACGCCCGGTCGCCGCGAGCAGGCTCGCGAGGTTGCTGTACGCGATGGGAACCGCGGGGTCGAGGACGATCGCCGCGCGCAGGGCCGCGATAGCCGCCTCCACGTCGCCGCGCCGGTTCTCGACGTCGGCCAGGTGCAGCTCGAGCATGACCGAGGGCACGGCAAGGCGCGCGCGCAGGGCGATGAGGCGCGCGCGCGATGCGTCGAGGCGTCCCAGCGCGGCCTCGGCACGCGCGGCGAGGAAATCGGCCTCGTCGTCGGATCCGAGGTCGATCCCGGCAAGGCGCTCGAGCGCTCGCGCGGCCTCCCCGCGCGCGAGGTCCTGCTCGGCTTGACGGCGCGCGGTCGCGGACGGGTCGGATGCCATGGGCCGCATTCTACGAACCCGCGTGGCAGGCAGTCTTGACAAACGTAATTATACGATCGTATAGTTACGCGACCATGCCGCCACGCCCTTCGCGCAATCTCGACCAGGCCCTGCTCGCCGCCGGCCGGGAGCTCTTCCCCGAGCGCGGCTGCGCCGGCATGTCGGTGCGCGAAGTCGCCGACCGGGCGGGCGTGAACCTCGGCATGTTCCACTACCACTTCAAGTCGCGCGAGGCGTTCCTGCGCGCGGTGATGCAGGCGGACTACGAGGCGATGTTCGCGTCACTCCGCCTCGAGGTCGCGCGTCCCGCCGATACCGCCACGCGCCTGCGCCACGCGATTCGCGCCATCTCCCGCTTCGGGCGCGACAACCGCCGTTTCCTCGCCCGCCTCATGGCCGATGCGCTCTCCGGCGAGGCGTGCGCGCGCGAGTTCCTGCGCGACAACCTCCCGCGCCACCTCGACGTGATGCGCAACATCGTGGCCCAGGGGCAGGAGGAGGGCGTCTTCGTGCCGGTCCCGCTGCCGCAGGCGATGGGTGTGTGCGCCGGGGCGATGGCGATGCCCATCCTGGTGGGCGGCGCCATGATCGATAGCGGCATGCTCGACCCCGCCGCGATCCGCATGATCGAGGCCACGCTGCTTTCCGACGCCGCGCTCGACCAGCGCATCGAGCTCGCGTTGAGCGCCATCAGCCAACCCCCGGCCGCCGCGCCCCGGCGCGCGAAGCGGACGACGAAACCGCGAGGCAAGCCATGAGACACGCGCTGCCGCTCGCCGCGGCCGCATGGTTCCTCGTCGCCTGCAGCGCCTCCGAGCCCCCGGCGCTGCAGGGTTATGTCGAGGGCGAATATGTGCGCGTCGCCGCACCCTTCGCGGGCACGCTGGTCGAGCTGCAGACCGAGCGCGGCCGCCAGGTGGAGGCCGGAACACCGCTCTTCGCGCTGGAAGCCGAGAACGAGGACGCCGCGAAGCGCGAGGCCGAGGAACGCTTGCGCAAGGCCGGCGCGCAGCTCGAGGACCTGCGTCGCGGCAAGCGCCCGAGCGAGATCGACCAGTCGAAGGCGCAGCTCTCGCAGGCCGAGGTGGCCGCGTCGTTCTCCGAGAAGGAGTTGCAGCGCCAGCTCGACCTCGTGAAGAAGGGCTTCGTGAGCCAGAGCGCGGCCGACCAGGCCAGGACCACGCGCGACCGAGACCGCGACCACGTCGTGGAGATGAAGAACGCACTCGCGACCGTCGAGGCGGGCGCGCGCCCCGACGAGATTCGCGCCGCCGAAGCCGAGGCCGCCGCGGCGAAGGAATCCCTCGCGCAGGCCGACTGGAAGCTGCGCCAGAAGAGCGTCGCCTCGACGGTCGCGGGCGTCGTCACCGACACGCTCTTCGCGCGCGGCGAATGGGTGCCCGCGGGCGCTCCGGTGGTATCGCTATTGCCGCCCGCCAACGTGAAGGCGCGCTTCTTCGTGCCCGAGACGAAGCTCGGGGCCGTGAAGGTCGGGCAACCCGTGAAGCTCGCGTGCGACGGCTGCGGCGCGCCGATCGAGGCGCGCGTGTCGTTCATCGCGCCGCAGGCCGAGTTCACCCCGCCCGTGATCTACAGCAAGGACAGCCGCGCGAAGCTGGTCTTCATGGTCGAGGCGCGCCCGTCGTCCGTGGCCGATGCGGTGAAGCTGCATCCCGGCCAGCCCGTGGACGTGACGCTGTGAGCGGCGACCCGAACCCTCTCCCCACCCCTGCGCCAAGGGGGAGGGAGGATGACGTGGCGATCCAGGTCGAGGGCCTCACCAAGCGCTTCGGCGACAAGACCGTGGTCGACCGGTTCAGCATGACCGTTCCGCGCGGGCAGATCTACGGCTTCCTCGGGCCCAACGGCAGCGGCAAGACCACCACCATCCGCATGCTCTGCGGCCTGCTCACGCCCGATGCGGGCAGCGGCACGTGCCTCGGCCACGACATCGTGCGCGAGGCCGAGCTCATCAAGCGCGAGGTCGGCTACATGACGCAGAGGTTCAGCCTCTACGAGGACCTCTCGATCGCGCGAGAACCTCGACTTCGTCGCGCGCATGTACGAGGTGGACGGGCGCGCCCGGCGCGTGCGCGAGGCGCTCGAGCGCCTGGGGCTCGCCTCGCGCGCGAAGCAGCTCGCCGGCACGCTCTCGGGCGGCTGGAAGCAGCGCCTGGCGCTCGCGGCGTGCCTGATCCACGAGCCCAAGCTCCTGCTCCTGGACGAGCCCACCGCGGGCGTCGATCCCGCGGCGCGGCGCGAGTTCTGGGACCACATCCACGACCTCGCGCAGCGCGGCATCACGGTCCTCGTCAGCACGCACTACATGGACGAGGCCGAGCGCTGCCACGCGCTCGCCTACATCGCCTACGGCAAGCTGCTCGCCCACGGCACCATTCGCGAGGTCATCGACCAGGCGCAGCTCTCCACCTGGGAAGTCGAGGGCGACACGGTGATGGACGTGGCGGCGGAGCTGCGCGGCAAGCCCGGCGTGGAGATGGTGGCGCCGTTCGGCAACTCGCTCCACGTGAGCGGGACCGATGCCGGCGCGCTCGCCGCCGCGGTGAAGGGCGTCCGGCGCGAGGGCATCACGGTGCGCCAGGTCGATCCCACCCTCGAGGACGTGTTCATCCACCTCATGCCGGGCTGGGCGAGTCGGCCAACCCGCGCGCGCAGGCCCACTGAGGCGGCCGCGGTGTTCGCCCTGCACCGTTTCCTCGCCGTGCTCATGAAGGAATTCATCCAGATGCGGCGCGACCGGCTCACCTTCGCCATGATGATCGGCGTGCCGGTGATGCAGCTCGTGCTCTTCGGCTACGCGATCAACACGGACCCCAAGGACCTCCCCGCGGCCGTGGTCACCGCCGACCCCGGCGTCTTCTCGCGCTCGCTCACGCGCGCCCTCGAGAACACCGGCTACTTCCGCATGGTCGCCACCCCCGCCACCGTGGGCGAGGCCGACCATCTGCTGGCGCTGGGCAAGGTGCAGTTCGTGCTGCAGATCCCCGAGGACTTCTCCCGGCGCGTGCAGCGCGGCGAGGCGGCCATGGTGCTGGTGGAGGCCGACGCGACCGATCCCGCCGCGACGAGCAACGCGCTGGCGGCCCTGCAGCAGGTGGCCACGACAGGGCTCGACCACGACCTCACCGGGCCGCTCGCCGCGCGCAAGGCGGGACCCGCGCCGTTCGAGATCCGCGTGCACCGCCGCTACAACCCCGAGGGCATCACGCAGTACAACATCGTGCCCGGCCTCATGGGCGTGGTGCTCACCATGACGATGGTCATGATGACCTCCATCGCCATGACGCGCGAGCGCGAGCGCGGCACCATGGAGAACCTGCTCGCCACGCCGGCGCGCCCGCTCGAGGTGATGCTGGGCAAGATCGTGCCCTACATCGTGGTGGGCTACGTCCAGGTGGTCGTGCTCCTCGTCGCCGCGAAATTCCTGTTCGGCGTGCCGATGCTGGGAAGCCTCGCGCTGCTGTCGGGCGTGCTGATCCTCTTCATCGCCGCCAACCTCGCCATCGGCTTCACGTTCTCGACCCTCGCCAGGAGCCAGATGCAGGCGATGCAGATGACGATGTTCTTCTTCCTGCCCTCGATCCTGCTCTCGGGCTTCATGTTCCCGTTCCGCGGCATGCCCGGCTGGGCGCAGGCGCTGGGCGAGGTGTTCCCGCTCACGCACTTCCTGCGCGTGGTGCGCGGCATCATGCTGAAGGGCGCGAATTTCCCCGATGTCGCGGCGAGCGTCTGGCCGCTCGCGCTGATCCTCGCCGTGGTTTCGGTGGCGGCCCTCCTGCGCTACCAGCGCACCCTCGACTAGGGCGCGGGGAGGCGGCTTTGCTACAATTCCACGGTTTCCCGCCCTTCCGCGCATCGCACCCGCCCCACGCCCCCGCCGCCATGAACATCGAGCAAGCGCGCTTCAACATGATCGAGCAGCAGATCCGCACCTGGGAGGTCCTCGACCCCGCCGTGCTGGAGCTGCTCTTCGAGGTGAAGCGCGAGAATTTCGTCCCGCCCGAGCACCGCACGCTCGCCTTCGCCGACCTCGACCTGCCGCTCGGGCACGGCGAGGCGATGATGCAGCCCAAGGTGGAGGCGCGCATCGTGCAGGAGCTCGCCGTCCAGCCGCACGAGGCGGTGTACGAGGTGGGCACCGGATCGGGCTACCTCACGGCGCTGCTCGCGAAGCGTGCGCGCCACGTCACGAGCGCGGAGATCCACGGCGACTTCACGGCGCGCTCGCGCGCGAGCCTCGCTGCGGCGGGCATCGCCAACGTCACGCTGCTGGAAGGCGACAGCGCGCGGGTCCCGCTCTCGGAGCTGCCGTTCGACGTGATCGTGCTCTCCGGATCCACGCCCGTGATCGCGCAGGCCTTCCTCGACCGGCTGAAGCCCGGCGGACGGCTCTTCGCGGTGGTGGGCGACCTGCCCGTGATGAAGGCGGTGCTGGTGCGCCAGCCCGTCGCCGGCTCCTTCCAGCACACCGAGCTTTTCGAGACGCTGGTGAAGCCCCTGGTGAACGCGCCCCAGCCCGCGCGCTTCCGCTTCTGAGCGAATCCGCCGCCCCGATCCGCGCCGTCATACGACCTGGACCCGGCCCCGCGGCCGGCACGACCGACCAAGGCCCTCAATGAAACCGTCACGCTTCCTCATCGCGCTCGCTGTCGCCGCGGCGCTTCCCGCCGCGCACGCCGAAGACCTCGTCGGCGTCTACCACGACGCCCTCACGAGCGACCCACGTTCCAATCGGCACGCGCCCAGTACGAAGCCGGCATCGAGAAGCTGCCGCAGGCGCGCGCGGGCTACCTGCCGCTGCTCTCCGGCACGGCGTCCGCGTTCCGCAACCGCGTGAGCAACGACATCGCCTCCAACATCACCTTCAACAACAACACCTACGCGGTGACGCTGTCGCAGCCGATCTTCCGCGTGCAGAACTGGATCGCCATCGACCAGGCGCACCAGCAGGTGCTGCAGGCCGAGGCGAACCTCGCCTCCGCGGGGCAGGACCTCGTGCTGCGCGTGGCGCAGGCGTACTTCGACGTGCTGCTCGCGCAGGACAACGTGGCGCTCTCGGATTCGCAGAAGAGCGCGATCTCCGAGCAGCTCGCGCAGGCCAAGCGCAACTTCGAGGTCGGCACCGCCACCATCGTCGACACGCTGGATGCGCAGGCGCGCTACGACCAGACCAACGCGCTGCTGATCTCCAACAAGAACGACCTCGAGGTGAAGCGCCGAGCCCTGCAGCAGCTGCTGGACAAGGTGCCCGATATGCTGGCGCCGCTCAAGCGACCCGCTGGCCTGGCGCCTCCCAAGCCCGACGACATCGAGGCATGGGTCAAGGTCGCGTCGGATTCGAGCTCACCGTGGTGTCGGCCAAGGCCAACCAGGAGATCGCGCACGAGGAGGTGGGCCGCCAGCGGGCCGCGCGCCTGCCCACCGTCGACGCGACCGGCGAGCTGGGCGCAAGGGCTACGACCCGACCAACCAGATCAACGGCGCGGTGGGGCCCAACACCACCACCTCGACGGTCGGCATCACGCTCTCGATGCCGTTCTTCACCGGCGGGCTCACCCAGTCGCGCATCCGCGAGGCGGTCGCCAACCCGACCCGCGCCGAGCAGGACCTCGAGAACGCGCAGCGCACCACCGCGCAGGCCGTGCGCCGAACTTCCTCAACGTGACCTCGGGCATCGCGCAGGTGCAGCGCGCTCGAGCAGGCGCTCACCTCGACGCAGAGCCAGCTCGACTCCACGATCCTCGGGCGCGACGTGGGCGTGCGCACCAGCGTGGACGTGCTGAACGCCCAGCAGCAGGTCTTCCAGACGCGCCGCGACCTGCAGCAGGCGCGCTACAACTACCTGCTCAACACGCTGCGCCTGAAGGCCGCGGCGGGCACAGCTCGCCGAGAGCGACGTCGAGGAAGTGAACCGCGCGTTGCAGCGCTAGCGCGTCGCGCGGGCCGCCACGCGCGGCTCGAGCCAGGCCACGAGGCGCTCCACGGCGCCGCGGTGCGCCGCAACGAACGCACGCCCCCGCTCGCCCATGGCGCTGCGCCGCGTGGCATCGCCTGCGACGAGGCCGCGGCCAGGCGCAGGGCCTCGGCCGCATCGCCCACCCGAGCGCCGCGCCCGCCGCGATCGCGCTCTCGCTCGCCTCCTCGAAATTGTAGGTGTGCGGCCCCACGATCACCGGGCGGCCCAGGGCGCAGGCCTCGATCAGGTTCTGGCCGCCGAACGCGAGCAGGCTTCCGCCCATCACCACCACGTCGGCGGCCGCGTAGTAGGCGAGCATCTCGCCCATGGAATCGCCCACCACGACGCGCACCGACGCCGGCACGGCCTGCTCGGCTGCTGCGCCGCGCGACCTCGAAGCCGCGCGCGGCGGCGAGCTCGGCGACCTCGTCGAAGCGCTGCGGATGGCGCGGCACGATCACGAGCAGCGCCTCGGGCGCATCCAGCCCGGCGAACGCGTCCAGCAGCAGCGCCTCCTCGCCCTCGCGCGTGCTGCCCGCCACCCACACCGAGCGGTCGATGCCGAAGCGCGCGCGGAAATCGCGCGCCGCGCTCGACCATCGCGTCGGGCACCTCGAGGTCGAACTTCACGTTGCCGGTGACGGTCGACCTCGCGCGCGCCCAGCGCCGCGAAGCGCGCGCGCGTCGGCCTCGGTCTGCGCGGCAACGCCCGCGAGGTTCGCCGAGCGCCCAGCCGGTGAGCGACGGCAACGCGCGCGTAGCGGCGCGCCGAGCGCTCCGAGAGCCGCGCGTTGGCGAGCGCCACCGGGATGCCGGCGCGCGCGCATTCCTCCAGCAGGCGCGGCCAGATCTCGGTCTCCAGCAGGATGCCGAACTCGGGGCGGTAGCGCGCGAGGAAGCGGCGGATGGCGAAGCCGAGGTCGTAGGGCAGCCACGCGCGCTCGACGGTGTCGCCGAAGAGCTCGCCGCCGGCCGCGCGTCCCGTTGGCGTCATGTGCGTGACCAGGATGCGGTGGCGGGGATGGCGGCGCGCCAGCGCGGCGACCAGCGGGGCGGCGGCGCGCGTCTCGCCCACGGAGACCGCGTGCACCCAGATGCGCGGCACATCGGGCGCCGGCGGGCCGCCGCCGAAGCGCTCCGCCAGGTGCGCGAGATAGCCGGGCTGGCGGCGCGAGCGCCATGCGAGGCGCACGAGTACCAGCGGCGCGGCCACCAGCCACGCGAGTGCGTACGCGAGCCGCATCATGCGGCGTTGGCGCCCGCCGCGGCCGTCTCGCGCGGGCCGAGCGTGGCCGCGAGCACGCTCGCCACGTCGGCGGCGCGCCCCGGCCGCCGAGGTTCACCGCGCTTCGGGCCATGCAGCCCCGTGAGCTCCGGCGAGGTCGCGCAATAGATGCCGACGGTGGGCACGCCGAGTGCCACCGCGAGGTGCGTGAGGCCGGTGTCGACGCCCACCACGCCGGCGGCGTGGCCGATCAGCGCGGCGGCCTCGGCGAGCGCCATGGCGGGCGCGGCGATGGCGCCGTCGCCCACACCCGACGGCGAGCCGCTCGGCTTCCGCCCGCTCGCCAGCGCTACCGCCGGGAAACACCGGCGCGTATCCGTTCGCGGCGAGCGCGCGCCCGAGGGCGATCCAGCGCTCCGCGGGCCAGCGCTTGGCCCCGCGGCTCGCGGCGTGCAGGAGCACGGCGTAGGGATGGGCGGGCGCCCAAGACGGCAGCGCCGAGCGGGGCGCGCAGCCCGTAATGCGGCGCGGCGCCGCACGCCGTAGCCGAACACCTCGCCCACCAGGCGGCGGGTGCGCACCACGGCATGCAGCGTGCGCGGCACGGCGATGCGGCACGTCGTAGAAGCGCGCGGCGAGCGGCTCGCGCGCGCTCTTGCGGTCGAGGCCGAAGAGCGGCGCGCGCGCCCATCGCGCCACCACGGCGCTCTTGATGAGCCCTTGCGCATCGACCACATAATCCCACTCGCCGCGCCGGAGGGCGCCACGCGCGGCGCGGAGGTCACGCCATGCGTGGGCCGCGAGCGGCGCGCGGCGCAGCGCGCGCAGCGCCACGGGGATCGCCTCGTCGACGCCGGGATGCAGCCGCACCAGCTCCGCATAGGGCGCCTCGACGGCCCATGCGACGTGCGCGCCCGGAAGGCGCTGCCGCAGGTCGCTCACCGCCGGCATGAGGTGGATCACGTCGCCCAGCGAGGACAGCTTCACGAGCAGGATGCGTGGACCGGGCATGGCGCATTCTAATCTCCCGCCGGAGGGTAGAATGTCGCCTCCCTTCCGCAGCCTTCAGGACCCGTGGCGCAGGCCGCAGACGCCAAAATCCCGCTCTCCGTCGCGATCATCACCCTCAATGCCGCCGGGCAGCTCGGCGCGTGCCTGGCGAGCGTGGCGTTCGCCGACGAGGTCGTTGTGATCGACTCGGGCAGCACCGACGGCACGCAGGAGCTCGCGCGCGGCCGCGGCGCGCGCGTGCGAGCAGCGCGACTGGATGGGCTTCGGGCACCAGAAGCAGCACGCGGTGGCCGCGGCGCGCAACGACTGGGTGCTGTGCCTGGATGCCGACGAGCGCGTCACACCCGAGCTCGAGCGCTCGATCCGCGCCGCGCTCGCGGGCGGCCGCTACCACGCATGGCGCCTCGCGCGCCGCAACCGCTTCCTCGGCCGCTGGCTCGCGCACGGCGAGGGCTATCCGGACTGGACGCTGCGCCTCTTCCACCGCGCGCACGCCGGCTGGTCGAACGACGAGGTGCACGAATCGGTGCTCACCACGACCGAGGTGGGCCGGCTAAAGGGCGACCTGCTGCACGACTCCGCCGAGGACGTGGCGAGCTACATGGCGAAGCAGCACCGCTACTCGACGCTCCATGCCGAGGCGCTCTTCCGGCAGGGCGTGCGCGCGGGCTACTGGCGGCTCGCGGCGAGCCCGCTCATGCGCTTCGTGAAGTTCTATATCCTGAGGCTTGGCTTCCTCGACGGCGGCCCCGGCTTCGCGCACATCGCGATCGGCTGCAACAACACGTTCCACAAGTACCTGAAGCTCATCGAGCTGGAACGCGGCATGAAGGGAGGCGAGGCTTGATCCTGGTGACCGGCGGCGCGGGCTTCATCGGCTCCAATTTCGTGCTCGACTGGATCGCCGCGGTCGGCGAGCCGGTCGTCAACCTCGACAAGCTCACCTACGCGGGCAACCTCGGCAACCTCGCCACGCTCGCCGGCGACCCGCGCTACATCTTCGTCCACGGCGACATCTGCGACGCGCGCAGCTCGTCGCGCGCCTCCTCGCCGAGCACCGCCCGCGCGCCATCGTGCACTTCGCCGCCGAGAGCCACGTCGACCGCTCCATCCACGGCCCCGAGGCCTTCGTCCAGCACCAACATCGACGGCACCTTCGACCTGCTCGAGGCCGCGCGCGCCTACTGGCGCGAGCTGCCTCAGCGGCGACGAGCGCGCGCGCTTCCGCTTCCTCCACGTCTCCACCGACGAGGTCTACGGCTCGCTCGCGCCCGAGCGATCCCGCCTTCCACGAGGCGACGCCCTACGCGCCCAACAGCCCCTACGCCGCCTCCAAGGCCGCCTCGCGACCACCTGGTGCGCGCCTGGCACCACACCTACGGCCTGCCCGACGCTCACCACCAACTGCTCCAACAACTACGGCCCCTACCAGTTCCCCGAAAGCTGATCCCGCTCATGATCGCCAACGCGCTCGACGGCAAGCCGCTCCCGGTCTACGGCGACGGCCAGCAGGTCCGCGACTGGCTCTACGTGGGCGACCACTGCCGCGGCCATCCGCACCGTGCTCGAGCGCGGCCGGCTCGGCGAGACCTACAACATCGGCGGCAACAACGAGCGCCGCAACCTCGACGTCGTGCACACGCTCTGCGACGCTGCTCGACGAGCTGCGCCCGCGCGCCGTCGCGCTACACGCGAGCCTCATCCAGTTCGTGACCGACCGCCCCGGCCACGACCGCCGCTACGCCATCGACGCGCGCAAGATCCAGCGCGAACTCGGCTGGCAGCCGCAGCGAGACCTTCGAGACCGGCCTCGCGCAAGACCGTCGCAGTGGTATCTCGACAACGCGGCGTGGGTCGACGCAGGTCACCAGCGGCGCATACCGCCAGTGGCTCGAGCTAGAACTACGCGGCGCCGGAGCGCGGCATGAAGCGATGAAGGGCATCATCCTCGCGGGCGGCTCGGGCACGCGGCTCTATCCGGTCACGCAGCGTGGTCTCCAAGCAGCTGCTGCCCGTCTACGACAAGCCGATGATCTACTACCCGCTCGTCGACGCTGATGCTCGCCGGCATCCGCGAGATCCTCGTCATCTCCACGCCGCACGACACGCCGCGCTTCCGAGCAGCTGCTCGGCGACGGCGCGCAGTGGGGCCTCGAGCTCACCTACGCCGTGCAGCCGACGCCCGACGGCCTCGCCCAGGCCTTCCTCATCGGGCGCGATTTCGTCGGCGGCGAACGCGCTGCTGCCTCGTCCTCGGCGACAACATCTTCTACGGCCACGACTTCGCCACAGTCGCTGCAGCGCGCCGCGCAGCAACGCCGAGGCGCCACCGTCTTCGCCTACCCCGTCACCGACCCCGAGCGCTACGGCGTGGTCGAGTTCGACGCCGAGGGCCGTGCGATCTCGCATCGAAGAAAAGCCGCCAGCAGCCCAAGTCGCGCTACGCCGTCACCGGCCTCTATTTCTACGACGAGCAGGTCGTCGACATCGCCGCACTCGCTCAAGCCTCGCCCGCGCGGCGAGCTCGAGATCACCGACGTCAACCGCTGGTACCTGGAGCGCGGCGAGCTCAAGCGTCGAGGTGCTGGGCCGCGGCATCGCCTGGCTCGACACCGGCACGCACGACTCGCCTGCTCGAGGCCGCGCACTTCATCCAGACCATCGAGAAGCGCCAGGGCCTCAAGGTCGCCTGCCCCGAGGAGATCGCCTACCGCATGGGCTACATCGATGCGGCGCAGGTCGAGCGCCTGGCGCAGCCGATGAAGAAGAACGCGTACGGCCAGTACCTGCTCGAGGTGCTGCGCGACCGGGTGTTCTGACGTGAAGGCCATCCCCACGGCGCTGCCCGGCGTGATGGTGATCGAGCCGCGCGTCTTCGGCGACGCACGCGGCTTCTTCTTCGAGAGCTGGAACCGCCGGGCCTTCGCCGAGGCGGTGGGGCGCGACGTCGAGTTCGTGCAGGACAACCACTCGCCCTCGGAGCGCAACGTGCTGCGCGGCCTGCACTACCAGCTGCGCCAGGCGCAGGGCAAGCTCGTGCGCGTGGCCGCGGGCGAGGTGTACGACGTGGTGGTGGACCTGCGCCGCTCCTCGCCCACGTTCGGCAAGTGGGTGGGCGAGCGCCTCTCGGCCGAGAACCGCCGCATGCTGTGGGTGCCGCCCGGCTTCGCGCACGGCTTCCTCGTGCTCTCCGAGCGCGCCGAGTTCCTCTACAAGACCACCGACTACTACGCCCCCGAGCACGAGCGCTCGCTCCTCTGGAACGACCCCGCGCTCGGCATCGACTGGCCGCTCGACGGCCCGCCGCTGCTCAAGCCCAAGGACGCGGCCGGCACGCCGCTCGCACAGGCGGAAACGTTCCCGTGATGCGCGTGCTGGTGACCGGCGCGCACGGGCAGGTGGGCGCCGATGTCGTGGAGCTTCTCGCCGGCCGCGCCGAGGTGATCGCGTGCGACCGCGCGGCGCTGGACCTCGCCGACCCCGCGGCGATCGTCGAGCGGGTGCGCGCGGCGCGCCCCGCGCTGATCGTGAACGCCGGCGCCTACACCGCGGTCGACCGCGCGGAATCGGAAGCCGACCGCGCGCGCGCCGTGAACGCGCGGGCTCCGGAGATTCTCGCCGCCGAGGCGAAGCGCTCCGGCGCGCTCCTCGTGCATTACTCGACGGATTACGTGTTCGACGGCACGAAAGCCGGCCCGTACGTCGAGGACGATCCCGTCGCCCCGCTCAGCACCTATGGGGCGACCAAGCTCGAAGGCGAGCGCGCGGTGGCCGCGAGCGGCTGCGATCACCTGATCCTGCGCACGACCTGGGTCTACGCGCCGCGCGGGCGCAACTTCCTGCTCACGATGCTGCGCCTCGGCGCCGAGCGCGAAGAGCTCGGCGTGGTGGACGACCAGCGCGGCGCGCCCACCACGAGCCGCGAGCTCGCGCGCGCCACGCTGGCGCTGGTGGGCGGCGGCCGCGACGCTGCGCGCACGGCGGCGGCTGGGGACTCCGCGCGTACGCTGGTGGCCGAGGACTTCGCGCGTGCCGCAGCGCGGGGCGGCCTCTACCATGCCACGGCCGCGGGCGAGACGACCTGGTTCGGCTTCGCGCAGGCGATCTTCGCCGCGTGGTCGAAGCGCGCCGGGCCTTCCTTCAAGGTGCCGCGCCTCGTGCCGATCGCCACGCGCGACTATCCGACACCGGCGCGCCGCCCCGCCAATTCGGTGCTGTCGAACGCACGCCTGCAGGCCGCGTTCGGCATCGCGCTCGCCGACTGGCGCACCGGCCTCGCCGAGGCCATCGCCGCGCTTCCCGCGCCGCGCTAGGCGCCTGGCCGCCTCCGGGCGCTAGCGCGCCTCGCCGCTCACGAGGCGGAAGCACACCTCGCCGTCCACGTTGGTCCCCAGCTCCATCCGATAGCCGGCCTGGCGCGCAAGGGCCGCGGCGTGGAAGAGGCCGATGCCGAGGCCGCCCGCGCGCTCGGTGGGCTCGCGGAACAGGCGCTGCACGACGCGCTCGGGCACCGCGCTGCCGGTGTCGCACACCGCAAGCACCACGCCCGAGGCATCGCAGGTGAGCTCGATGGCGGTGCGGATGCCCGGCTCGCGCACGGCCTTGGCGCGCGCGTTCTCGAGCGTGTTCTCGACGAAGCTGTCGAACACCGGCGCGGGCACGCGCGCCTCGGCGGTGATGCGCGCCGAGAGATCCACGTCCGTGCCCTCGAGGCGGCGTCCGAGCTCGTACCACCAGCCCCACACGGTGAGGGTGAGGTCGGCGGTGGGCACCTCGGGAGCGCGCAGCTTGTCGAGCGTGGCCTGCAGGCGGTGCGAGAGCTGCGGCAGCTGGCGCTGGAGCAGGCCCGCGTAGCCGTCGCTCGAGTCGCGCGGGGCCATGGAGGTGAGCGCGTAGATCGACTGCAGCAGGTTCTTCACGTCGTGGGTGAGGCGCGCGCCGGTCTCGTGCACGGCCTGCAGGTAGGCGTTGCGGCGCAGCACCGTCTCGCGCCGCTTGCCCTCGTAGAACTCGCCGACCACCTGGGATAGCAGGCGCATGTGCAGGAAGAGCGCGGGCGAGAGCGCGATCTGGGTGTGGAACACGACCTCGAGGTCGTGCACCAGGAAGCGCGCCGGGTGCCCCACCGCCTCGCCGAAGCCGCCGTGGCCCTCGGGCGAGCGCCATTCGCCGCCGCGCACCCACGGCAGCTGCGAGATCTCGGTGAACGCCTGCTCCAGGAAGCGCACGGAATCGAGCTCGCTCTCGGAGAGCTCCGCGATGCGCCGCATCCAGAGCTCGAAGGGCATGCCGACGGAGAGCAGGTAGCGCGAGAAATACGTGCGCAGCCCGCCGAAGCCGCGCAGCGGATTCCACAGCACGGCGAGCACGAAGAGCGCCACGCTGAATCCGAAGACCGCGAGCACCACGGAGGCGAAATAGTTGCCGTCGGTGAAGCGCATCAGCGCCATGGCGCCCAGCACCAGCACCACGCCGAGCTGGAACACCAGCACCGCGTAGAAGAAATCGAAGACCACGCCCGCGGCCGGCACCGAGGGGCCGAGCGGCACGAAGGCGAGCGCGATCAGGATGAACGGCAGCACCGCGCGCATGAAGTCGGCGAGCGGCTCGGGCACGCGCACGTCGCCCAGCACCATCACCGGCACCGCCCACAGCAGCAGCACGATGAGCACGTAGGCGAAGGCCACGCAGGTAGAGGCGGTTGCGGCGCGTCGCCTGCACCGTGAATACGCGCCCGCCCAGGATGCCCAGCAGCAGCAGCAGCCACATCATGATCATCCAGCCGGCGAGGAAGTAGAGCACCGCGACGGTGATCGCCACGAGCAGCACCACGGCGAGCGGCTCCAGCTCGCGCTCGGCCGCGAAGAACGGCTGCCAGAGCAGGAACAGCCCGAAATGCACGAGCAACCAGATTCTCTGGAAATCTTTCCGCGGGTTGCGAGAAGAGCGCGGCGTGCAGCGCGAGCAGCATCGCGAGCACGACCCAGCGCGGGTCTCCGGTGAGCTGCCCGGTCAGGCGCTGCGCGAGCGAGGGAGGAGGGGACGGCGGCAAGGTCGAATCGCGGGGAGGTCGCGGCGAGAATAAAGAAAAGCGCGCGGGCGCGCCATGCGGGCGGAGTGTCGGCATTCCGACAGGACGTGTCGGCGGGCGGACAAGTGACCGCCGAAGCCGAGGGCGGACACGGTCGCAATTTCAATGTAATATCATGATTAAACAATGATTTATGATAGTGGCATGCCTGTTGCTCAGGCAGTGCCAAGATCGAATCTATCGTCAAAGGGGAAACCATGAAATCGCAGCAATCGGGCTTCACGCTGGTCGAGATCGCCATCGTGCTGGTGATCATCGGCCTGCTGCTCGGCGGCATCCTGAAGGGCCAGGAGCTCATCAACAGCGCGCGGGTGAAGAACCTCGCGAACGACTTCCGCGTGATTCCCACCTACATCTACGCCTACCAGGACAAGTTCCGGGCCCTGCCGGGCGACGATGCCGCGGCGATCACGCACATTACGGCGCCACGGCCGGCACACGCCGGCAACTGGCAACGGCGTGATCGAGGGCAATCTGGAATTCGCGCGACCACTGACCGACGAGTCGTTCCTCTTCTGGCAGCACGTCGCGTCTCGCGAACCTCGCCGCCGGCCCGACGACGCGGCGATCGCTGGCTACGCGCCCATGAACGCCGTGGGCGGACGCATCGGCGTCACGAGCGCGACGACCGGCCGCAGACCGTCGGCGGCATCCGGGCACCTACATCGTCTGCTCGAGCGGCATCCTGGGCAAGTTCGCCAAGCAGCTCGACATCCAGATGGACGACGGCAACACCGATACGGGCTCGATGCGCGTGGTGCCGGCCGGATCGGCCAGATCGCCGCGTGCTGCGACCGCGGTTGCGACCCCGCGATCGCGACGGCACGAACTACACGGTCTGCATGGGCCTTCTGAATCCAGGCGGCTCCGCACGACGACGGCCCGCCATCGCGCGGGCCGTTTCTTTCCTAGCCCTGCAGCACCCGCATCTCGGCGCGGGCGAGCTGCTCCTGGGTGCCGAGCATCACCAGCACGTCGCCTTCCTGCACGCGCGTGTCGGGGCCGGGATCGACGTCGCGCGAGCCCTTGCGGCGCACGGCGGTGACGGTGACGCCGAGCGCGGCGAGGTTGAGGCGCGCCGAGCGTCTTGCCCACGCCGTTCGCGCCCGCGGCGACCATCAGCGTGCGCAGGCGCGGCTGCGCGCCGTCGTCGGCGTCGGTGTCGGTCACGCCATGGAAGAAGCGCGCTGGTGAAGCGATAGCGCTGCTCGCGCACGTCGCGCAGCCGCCGCAGCACGCGGTTCAACGGAATGCCGAGCTGCATCATGGTCTGCGTGGCGAGCATGAGCGAGCCTTCGACCACCTCGGCCACGATCTCCGCGGCGCCCGCGGCCTTCAGCGCCTCCACGTCGCTGTCGTCGAGCGTGCGCACCACCACCGGCAGCGCGGGCCTCAGCTCGCGGACGTGGGCGAGGATGCCGAGCGCCTTGGGCGTGTCGGCGAAGCTCACCACCACCGCCACCGCGCGCGAGAGCGCCGCGGCCACCAGCACCTCGCGCCGCGCCGCATCGCCGAACACCACCGACTCGCCCGCCGCCGCCGCCTCGCGCACGCGCTCGGGGTCCGAGTCGAGCGCGATGACCGGGATCTTCTCGCTCTCGAGGAAGGCCGCCAGCGCCTGGCCGCTGCGCCCGTAGCCGCACACGATCACGTGGCCCTTCGTCGCCATCGACTTCACCGCGAGCTCGTGCAGCGCCACCGCGCGCGAGGTCCATTCGCTCTCGACGAAGTAGAGGACGATGCGCTCCATGCGCGGCGAGGATCAGCGGGCGCGATGAGCATCGAGAGCAGCGCCGCGGCGAGGACCACTTGCAGCAGCTCCAGGCCCGGAGCGCCCGAGCGCAGCACGAGCGCCAGCAGCACGAAGCCGAACTCGCCCGCGGGTGCCAGCGCCAGCGCCGTGCGCAGCGCCGTGGGCCGCGCGTTGCCGAAGGCGCGCCCGAGCGCGAAGATCACCGCGAACTTCGCCGCCAGCATCAGCGCGAACACCGCGGCGACGGCGACGAAGTGCGCGGCGAGCTCGCGCCAGTCGAGCAGCATGCCGATGGTCACGAAGAAGAGCCCGAGCAGCACGTCGCGGAACGGCTTGATGTAGTCCTCGACCTGGTAGCGGTACTCGGTCTCCGAGATCAGCATGCCGGCGAGGAAGGCGCCGAGTGCCAGCGAGAGCCCCGCCTGCTCGGTCACCCACGCGAGGCCGAGCGTGGCGAGCAGCACGAAGAGCACGAAGAGCTCGCTCGACTTCTGGCGCGCCACCAGGTCGAAGAGCGGGCGCATCAGGCGCTGGCCGAGGTAGAGCACGATGGCGAGCACGACGCCGGCCTTCACGAGCGCCGACGCCGATCGCCGCCGCGATCGCGCCGGACGACAGCGACAGCGCCGGGATCAGCACCAGCAGCGGGATCACCGCGAGGTCCTGGAACAGCAGCACGCCCATCGCCTGGCGGCCGAACTCGCTGTGCAGCTGGGCGCGGTCGGCGAGCGTCTTGGAGACGATGGCGGTCGACGACATCGCCGCCACGCCGCCCACCACGAGGCCCGCGCGCCAGCCCATGCCGGCGAAGAGCGCCAGCGCCACGCCCAGCGCCATCATCACCGCGACCTGCGCGCCGCCGAACCCGAACACGATGCGGCGCATCGCCGTCAGCTGCGGCAGGCTGAACTCGAGCCCCACCGAGAACATGAGGAACACGACGCCGAATTCCGCGAGGTAGCTCTGCGACTCCGTGCTCGGCACGAATGCGAGCGCATGCGGTCCGACGAGGGCGCCCACGATGAGGTAGCCCAGGATCGCCGGCATGGAAAGCTGGCGGAACAGCACCACCACGACCACGGCCGAGGCGAGGAGGATCAGCGCGACGGGAAGGGCGTCGTGCGGCACGGGCGCGGGCGGCGTCTCGGGTGCAATGGATTTATACTTTGGGTCAATGACCGAGCTCCTGCAAGCCCACGCCATCGCCGACTCCGAGCGCTTCCTCGCCCTCGCGCGCGAGGTGCTGGACATCGAGGCCGACGCGGTGCGCGCGCTGAAGGCCCGCCTGGGCGAAGCTTTCCTGCGCGCGCACCGCCTCATGCTGCAGACGAAGGGCCGCGTGGTCGTCACCGGCATGGGCAAGTCGGGCCACGTCGGGCGCAAGATCGCCTCGACGCTCGCCTCCACCGGCACGCCCGCGTTCTTCATGCATCCCGGCGAGGCGAGCCACGGCGACCTCGGCATGATCACGCCGCACGACGTGGTGATCGCGCATCTCCTACTCGGGCGAGTCCGACGAGATCCTCAAGGTTCTGCCGTTCATCAAGCGCCGCGGCGCGCGGGTGATCGCGATCACCGGCCGGGCGGATTCCACGCTCGCCACGCGAGGCCGACGTGCACCTCGACGCCGCGGTCGAGAAGGAAGCCTGCCCGCTGAACCTCGCGCCCACGGCGAGCACCACCGCCACGCTGGCGCTCGGCGACGCGCTCGCACTTGCGCTCCTCGACGCGCGCGGCTTCGGCAGCGAGCAGTTCGCGCTGCACCATCCCGGCGGCGCGCTCGGGCGGCGGCTGCTGGTGCACGTCTCCGACATCATGCGCAAGGGCGAGCAGCTGCCGAGGAGCCGCGCGGGCGATGCGCTGCTGCCCACGGCGCTCGACGAGATGTCGCGCAAGGGCATCGGCATGACCATCGTGGTCGACGAGCGCGACCGCCTGCTCGGCATCTTCACCGACGGCGACCTGCGCCGCTACCTCGAGCACCACGACTCCATCAAGGGCGTGCGCGTGGGCGACGTGATGAAGCGCGACCCGGTCACCATCGCCCCCGAGAAGCTCGCCGCCGAGGCCGCGCAGGTCCTCGAGCAGAAGAGCCTGGGCGGCCGCCTCGTGGTGGTGGCGCCCGACGGCACGCTCGCGGGCGCGCTCACCTTCCACGATCTCCTCGCCGCCGGTGTCGTCTAGCCCCGAGGAGGTGGGAGAGCGCGCGCGCGCGGTGCGCCTCGCGATCTTCGACGTGGACGGCGTGATGACCGACGGCACGCTCTACATCGGCACGCCTGGGCGAGGAGTTCAAGGCATTCAACACCCTCGACGGGCACGGTCTCAAGATGCTGCAGGCCGCGGGGATCGCGACCGCAATCCTCTCCGGGCGCGCTTCGGAAGCGGTGGCGTGGCGCGGCGCGCGAGCTCGCGGTCGAGCACGTGGTGCAGGGCGCGCAGGACAAGGTGGCGGCATTCGAGCGGCTGCGCGGCGAGCTCGGAGCTCGAGCGCGCGGCGTGCGCCTTCATGGGCGACGACCTGCCCGACCTGCGGCGTGATGCGCCTCTGCGGCCTCGCGCGCCGCGCCCGGCAACGCGGTGGAGGGCGGTGAAGGCGGCGGCGCACTACGTGACGCGCGCGCGCGGCGGCGGCGGCGCGGTGCGCGAGTTCTGCGAGCTCGTGCTGCGCGCGCAGGGACGCCTCGAGCGCGTCCGGGAGCGGGCCGATGATGCGACCCACTTCGTGGCTTCCCCTCGCGGTGCTGGGCCTGCTGGTCGGGCTCACGCTCTGGCTCAACCACGCTGGTGCAGCCGCCGGTGGCGCGCGCCGACGGGTCGCTGCGCCACGATCCCGACGCCATCGTGGAGAAGTTCGACGCCCGCAAGCTCGGCGAGGACGGCCGGGTGCTCTACACCCTGGCCGCGAAGAAGATGGTACATTACCCCGACGACGATTCCGCGCTGCTGGAGTCGCTCACCCTCGAAGCGTTCGAGCCGCGCCAGCCCAAGATGACCGTCACCGCCGACCATGGAAGGCTCGAGCAGGCGGGCGACCGGGTGTGGATCGAAGGCAACGTGGTGCTGGTGCGCGAGGGCGACGCGAAGACCGAGCCCGCGCGCGTCACCACGGACAAGCTGCTGGTGCTGCCCGATGCGGGCATCGCGCGCACCAACACCGAGGTGACGCATCACCAGCCCCTCGAGCCACGCCGTGGCCCAGGGACTGGAGCTCGACAACAAGGCCCGCACCATCACGCTCGAGCACGTGGTGGCCAACCTCGAATCCGCGAAGAAGCGCTGATGCGCAAGATTGCCTCCATCGTGCCGTGCATCCTCCTGCCGCTCGCCTTCGGCGCGGCAGCGCCGAGAAGGCGGACCGCGAGAAGGAGATCGTCGTGAACGCGGACCGCCTGGTGGCCGACGACGCGAAGAAGACCAGCGCCTTCGAGGGCAACGTGGTGGTGACGCAGGGCACCATGCGCATGACCGCCGCGAAGGTCACGGTGCGCGAGGACCCGAGCACCACAAGTACTACGTCGCCAACGGCAGCCCGGTCACCTTCCGCCAGAAGCTCGACAACGTCCGAGGAATGGATCGAGGGCTACGCGCAGCGCGCCGAGTTCGACGACCTGAACGACGTGCTGACGCCTCTACGACAACGCGAAGGTGCTGCGCAACAAGAACGAGATCACCGGCGACTACATCCCCTACGACATGCGCAGGGAGCTGGCCGAGGTCACCGGGCGCCACGCCGGGACACGCCGCCGCACCAACCGGCGGGCGCGTGAAGGCGGTGATCCAGCCGCCGCCGAAGAAGGAGCGCCGCCGGCCAAGCGAAGGGCCGCCGCCCGTGCTGGCGCTCAAGCCCGACGAGGGCGAGGGCTAGTGGTCACGGCCGCGGGATTCCACCACGCAGCACCTCACGCTGGTGCGCCCGAGCCGCAGCTCCTCGGTGCTGCGCGCCGAGGGCCTCATGAAGCGCTACCGCAAGCGCACCGTGGTCTCGGACGTCTCGCTCACCGTGGAAAGCGGCGAGGTGGTGGGACTGCTCGGCCCCAACGGCGCGGGCAAGACCACGTGCTTCTACATGATCCTGGGCCTGGTGCCGATCGACCGCGGCAGCGTGACGCTCGACGGCGACGACCTCACGCACCTGCCGATCTTCCGGCGCTCGCGCCTGGGCCTGTCCTACCTGCCGCAGGAGGCGTCGATCTTCCGCAAGCTCACCGTCGCGCAGAACATCCAGGCGGTGCTGGAGCTGCAGGGCGTGGAGGACGAGGAGGTCGACGCGCGCCTGGAATCGCTGCTGGACGACCTGCACATCGGCCACCTGCGCGCGAGCCCGGCGCTCTCGCTCTCGGGCGGCGAGCGGCGGCGCGTGGAGATCGCGCGCGCGCTCGCCACCAACCCGCGCTTCATCCTGCTGGACGAGCCCTTCGCCGGGGTGGATCCGATCGCGGTGCTCGACATCCAGCAGATCATCCGGTTCCTCAAGGAACGCGGCATCGGCGTGCTCATCACGGACCACAACGTGCGCGAGACGCTGGGCATCTGCGACCACGCCTACATCATCAACCAGGGCGCGGTCCTCGCCTTCGGGAAGCCGCAGGATATCGTCTATAATGAAGCGGTCAGAAAGGTGTATCTCGGGGAGAACTTCCGCCTCTAGCGGACAGTCAGTTCCTCCGGGAACCTTCGACATGAAGCACAGCCTCCAGCTCAAGCTATCGCAGCACCTCACGCTGACGCCGCAGCTGCAGCAGTCCATCCGGCTGCTGCAGCTGTCGACGGTGGAGCTGAACCAGGAGCTCGAGCGCTACCTGGCCGAGAACCCGCTGCTCGAGCGCGAGGACGTGCCCGGCGCGCAAGACGGCGGCCGCGGACAGCGCCGCCGCCGCCGAACGGCGCCGCGACGCAGCCCGAGGCCGAGACCGCTGCGCCTCGGGCGACGAGCGCCGCGAGGAGCCTTCCAGCCTCGCCGAGGACCACGGCTTCGGCGACGAGCACTCCGCCACCGGCAGCTCATCGCGCCGCGATGACGACGATCGCGACGACTTCACCCAGTTCGCCGCCGCGGAGCCCACGCTGCACGAGCACCTGCTGCAGCAGCTCTCGCTCACGGGACTCACGCCGCGCGACAAGCTCATCGCGGCGTTCATCGTCGGCCACCTGGACGAGGACGGCTACCTCAAGCCGGAGCTGGAGGAGCTGCGCGAGTCGGCGCTCGCCGCCATGTCCGACGTGGAGATCGAGGAGCTGCAGATCGCGCTGCGCCACGTGCAGAACCTCGAGCCCACGGGCGTGGGCGCGCGCGATGCCGGCGAATGCCTCGAGCTGCAGCTCGACGGCCCTGCCGGAATGCACGCCCCACCGCGACAAGGCGATCGAGCTCGTCACGCGCCACCTGGACGTGCTCGCCGCGCGCGACTTCAACCGCCTGAAGCGCCTGCTCGCGGTGACCGAAGACGAGCTGCGCGACATCCGCGCGCTGGTGCTCACGCTCGATCCCAAGCCCGGCCGCGCCTTCGGCCAGGGCGACGTGCGCTACGTCGTGCCCGACGTCGTGGTGAGGAAGACCGCCGGGCGCTGGACCGCATCGCTCAATCGCGATGCCATGCCGCGCCTTCGCATCAACAAGATGTACGCCGACATCCTGCAGGCCTCGCGCGAGAACGGCGGCAAGCACCTCGCCGGGCAGCTGCAGGAGGCGCGCTGGCTCATCAAGAACGTGCAGCAGCGCTTCGACACCATCCTGCGCGTGACCCAGGCCATCGTCGACCGGCAGAAGAACTTCTTCGAGCACGGCGAGGTGGCGATGCGCCCGCTGGTGCTGCGCGAGATCGCCGAGTCCGTGGGCCTGCACGAATCGACCATCTCGCGCGTGACCACGCAGAAGTACATGCTCACCCCGCGCGGCATATTCGAGCTGAAGTATTTCTTCGGCAGCCATGTTTCAACCGACACGGGCGGGGCCTGTTCGGCCACCGCGATCCGTGCTCTGATCAAGCAGCTCGTCGCGGCCGAGGACGGCCGCAAGCCCCTGTCCGACCACCGCATCTCGGATATCCTCGCCCAGCAGGGCATCCAGGTGGCGCGGCGGACCGTGGCGAAGTACCGGGAGGCGCTGCACATCCAGCCGGCCAACCTGAGCAAGTCGATCTAGGAAAGGAGCCCTCGATGAACCTGCACCTGAGCGGTCACCATGTCGAGATCACCCCCGCCATCCACGACTATGTCGTCGCCAAGCTCGAGCGAATCGACGCGCCATTTCGACCACGTGATCGACGTCAACGTGATCCTCACCGTGCAGAAGCTCGACCAGACCATCGAGGCCAACGTGCACCTCTCGGGCAAGGACATCCACGTGCACAGCAACCATGGCGACATGTACGCCGCCATCGACCAGCTTGATCGACAAGCTCGACCGCCAGGTGATCCGCCACAAGGAGCGCTTCCAGGCCCGCCACGCCCAGGGGATCAAGCGCATCCCGCAGGCCTAGGACGCCCGCCGCGCCGCGCGCACGCCCCGAACGCGCCATGAACCTCGTCTCCCGGATGCTGCCCGCCGAGCACGTCGTGCTCGGGCTCGATGCGACGAGCAAGAAGCGGCTCTTCGAGCAGATCGGCCTGCTGTTCGAGAACTCGCGCCAGATCCCGCGCGCGCGCGTCTTCGACAGCCTCTTCGACCGCGAGAAGCTCGGCTCGACCGCGCTGGGCTACGGGGTCGCCATTCCCCACGGGCGCATCAGGACGCTGAAGGAGCCGGTGTGCGCGTTCGTGCGCACCGCGACCCCGATCCCGTTCGAGGCGCCCGACGGCCAGCCCGTGAGCCTGGTGTTCGCGATGCTGGTGCCGGAACACGCCACCGAGGCCCACCTGGAGCTGCTCTCCGAGCTCGCGCAGATGTTCAGCGACGCAGGCCTGCGCGAGGCGCTCGCGGCCGCGCCCGATGCCGCGGCGGCCCACCGGTTGATCACCGATTGGTCGCCCTATGCCCCGGCTCAGCGTACAGCAGCTCTTTGACCGGCGCCGCGAGCGCCTCGGCCTCGCGTGGGCCGCGGGCCTGGCGGGCGGCGCGCGCGAGTTCACCGGCGAGATGCTGCACCGTCCCGGTGTCGGCCTCATCGGGCACCTGAACCTCATACACCCGCTGCTCGCCCAGGTGCTGGGGCCGCGCGAGGTCGACTACATCGCGAGCCTCGAGCCGCCCGTGCAGCGGCCCACCGTCGAGCGCATCTGCTCCGCGGACACCGTGTGCGTGATCGTGGCCGACGGCGCGAAGCCGCCCGCGGTGCTGCTGGAGACGGCCGAGCGCACCGGCACCGCCGCTCCTCACCTCCCCGGAGGCGAGCCAGCACGTGATCAACGTGCTGCGCCCCTACATGCAGCAGGAGCTGGGCGAGGTCACGACGCTGCACGGCGTGATGCTCGACGTGCTCGAGATCGGCGTGCTGATCACCGGCGACTCGTCGATCGGCAAGAGCGAGCTGGCGCTCGAGCTCATCTCGCGCGGCCACGGGCTGGTCGCCGACGACGTGGTGGAGCTGCAGCAGATCGGGCCCGAGACGATCCAGGGCCGCTGCCCGCCGATGCTGCGCGATTTCCTCGAGGTCCGCGGCCTCGGCGTGCTCAACATCCGCTCCATCTTCGGCGAGACCGCGGTGCGCCCGCGCAAGGTGCTGCGCCTGGTCGTGAACCTCGACGCGCCCGAGAACGCGCACGAGCCGAGGAACCGCCTCGCCACGCGCTCGGGCACCCTGGACATCCTGGGCGTGGAGATCCCCTCGGTGACCCTCGCGGTGCTGCCGGGCCGCAACCTCGCGGTGCTGGTGGAGGCCGCGGTGCGCAACCACATCCTGCTCACGCGCGGCATCGACTCCACGCGCGAGTTCATCGCGCGCCAGGAGGCGGCCATGAGCCGCGAGGGCGCGGGCCTCGACGAGGCCGCCGACTGATGCAGCTCGTGCTCCTCTCCGGGGTGTCGGGCTCGGGCAAGAGCGTGGCGCTGAAGGCGCTCGAGGACGCGGGCTTCTTCTGCGTCGACAACCTGCCCGCCGACCTCATCGGCGCGCTCGCCGACTACGCGATGGCGCGCGGCGAGCCGCGGGTGGCGATCAGCGCCGATGCGCGGAGCCGCGAGAGCCTCGGGCGCCTCCCGGACATCGTCGCCAAGGAGCGCGCCCGCGGCAACGACGTGCGCGTGATCTTCCTCGACGCCAACGACGAGAGCCTGGTGCGCCGCTTCTCCGAGACGCGCCGGCCGCACCCGCTCGCGGGCGACGGGCGCACCCTCGCCGAGGCCATCGCCGAGGAGCGCGGCGTGCTCGCGTGGCTCGCCGAGATCGGCCAGCGCATCGACACCAGCATCCTCACGCCCTCCCAGCTGCGCGGCTGGATCCAGGACCTCGTGGTGACGGACCGCGGGCGCACGCGCGCTCACCTTCGAGTCCTTCGGCTACAAGGGCGGCCCGCCGCTCGACGCCGACTTCGTGTTCGACGCGCGCTGCATCCTGCCGAACCCGCACTACGATCCGCGGCTGCGCCCGCTCACCGGCCACGACGCCGAGGTGGTCGAGTTCCTCGAGCGCGAGACGCAGGCGGGCATCTTCATCGAGGACATCCAGCGCTTCCTGCAGCGGTGGCTGCCGCGCTTCGTGCTCGACCAGCGCGCCTCGCTCACCGTCGCCATCGGCTGCACGGGCGGGCGCCATCGCTCGGTGTACATCGCCGACCAGCTCGCCGAGCGCTTCGCCTCCGACTATCCCGTGGTGCTGCGCCACCGCGACCTGAGGGACTGACTTGTCGATCCTGAACATCCTCGCGGGCCGGCGCTCGCAGAGCGTGCCGATCTTCCCGTTGAACGCGGTGCTCTACCCGGGCGCTCTCCTGCCGCTGCGCATCTTCGAGGTGCGCTACATGGACATGGCCAAGGAGTGCCTCAAGCGCTCGAGCCCGTTCGGCGTGTGCCTCATCGTCGAGGGCGAGGAGGTGGGCACGCCCGCGGCGCACGAGCGCGTGGGCTGCCTCGCACGGCTCGCCGACGCCGACATGGAGGAGCTGGGAGTTCTCAAGGCGCGCGCCGAGGGCACCGAGCGCTTCCGCGTAGTCTCCTCGGAAGTCACCAAGCAGGGACTCATCGTGGGCGAGGTGGAGCCGCTCGCGGCCGAGGCCGATGCCATCGACGCGCCGGGCCTCGCCGACTGCGCCGAGTTCCTGCGCAAGGCGATCATGGGCATCGGCCCCGAGCGCTTCCGCGAGCCGTTCCGCTTCGACGACGCGACGTGGGTGGGCTTCCGGCTGGCGGAGATCCTGCCGTTGCGCAACGACGTGAAGCAGAAGCTGCTCGAGCTCACGGACGCGACGCTGCGCCTCGCCGTGCTGGACAAGTTCCTGAGGCAGCAGGGGCTGGTCGGACAGAAATGAACGAAGCGCTTTGCGCCGGAAAGGAAATCCGATGACGAAAGTGGTCGTGCGCAGCTTCGGAGTCTCGCTCGACGGCTACGCGGCCGGCCCGCGGCAGGACCTGCAGAACCCGCTCGGCGTGCGCGGGCCCGAGATCATGGAGTGGTTCTTCCCGACGCGCGTGTGGCGCTCGAAGCAAGGCCAGGATGGCGGAGAGACCGGCACGGACAATCGCATGGCCGAGCTGGGCTTCAAGGACGTCGGCGCGTGGATCCTCGGGCGCAACATGTTCGGCCCCGTGCGCGGCCCTTGGCCCGACGAGAGCTGGCGCGGCTGGTGGGGCGAGGAGCCGCCGTACCACGTGCCGACCTACGTGCTCACGCACCATGCGCGCAAGCCGCTTGCGATGAAGGGCGGCACCACGTTCCATTTCGTCACCGCAGGCATCGAGTCCGCGCTGGCGCAGGCGAAGGCGAGCGCCGGCGGCGAAGGACGTGCGCATCGGCGGCGGCGCGGCGACGGTGCGCCAGTACCTCCAGGCGCGGCTGATCGACGAGCTGCACCTCGTGCAGCGGCCCGTGCTGCTGGGCGAGGGCGAGAAGCTGTTCGAGGGGATCGACGCGCGCGCGCTGGGCTACGAGGTCGCGGACACGGTCGCCGGCGAGCGGGCGATGCACTTCTTCCTGCGCAAGCGCGCCTGACAGCCGCGCAGCGCAGACTTCTCGCGAGCCGGCTCAGCGCCCGCCGAGCGAGGCGAGCAGCCGGCGCACCGGCGAAGGCAGCGCGGCGCCCTCAAGGTCGGAGAGGGCGAGCCACGCTGCGGGCCTGCCTTCCGCGAGGCGCTGCGCGCCGCGCGCGCGCATGCGCCACGGCGTCACCTCCAGCGTGAAATGCGTGAATGCATGCTCGAAGGGCGCGAGCGGCTCGACGCTCGGCCGCCTCGATGCCCCAGTCGCGCGCGAGCGCCTCGGCGGGCGGCGCGGCGGCATCGGCCTCCGGCAGCGACCACATTCCGCCCCAGATGCCCGTTGACGGCCGCTTCTCGAGCAGCACCTCGCCGCGCGAGAGCACCACCAGCATCGCGATGCCGGCGGCGCGGGCGCTCGGCTCGGCGGCTTGCGGCCCGGCAGCTCGGCGATGCGCTCCTCGCGACGCGCGACGCAATCGGCGGCAACGGGGCAGAGCAGGCAATGCGGCTCGCGCGCGAGGCATACGTCGGCGCCCAGGTCCATCATGCCCTGCGTGTACGCCTCGATGCCGCGCGCGGGCAGGCGCGCCTCGGCCTCGCTCCACAGCGCGGCGAGGACGGGCGCGCTCGACGGATCGCCGCCGATGCCCGCGTGGCGCGCGAGCACGCGGCGCACGTTGCCGTCGAGGATCGCGCGGCGCTCGCCGGCCGCGAACGCCGCGATCGCGCCCGCCGTCGAGCGCCCGACGCCGGGCAATTCGACGAGATCCGCGAAGCCGGTGGGAAAGATGCCGCCGTGGCGCTCGACCACCGTGCACGCCGCGCGATGCAGGTTGCGCGCCCTTGCGTAGTAGCCCAATCCGCTCCAGAGTGCGAGCACCTCGTCCTGGCTTGCGGCGGCCAGCCCGGATACCGTCGGAAAGCGCGCGAGGAAGCGCTCGTAGTAGGGGATGACGGTGGCGACCTGGGTCTGCTGCAGCATCACTTCGGAGAGCCAGATGCGGTAGGCGTCGCGCGTGCCCTGCCACGGCAGGCCGTGGCGGCCATGGGCGCGCTGCCAGCGCACGACGCGCGCGGCGAAGGAAGGGAGGCTTCCCCTGGATTCGGAAACGCGCAACTTGCGGCTGGCCATCGTGCTCGGCATCGCGGCTACGGTTGGCGCGGCGTGCGCCATTCCCTACCAGCTCGCCATGATGCCCGAAGCGCTGGAGCATTTGCGCGCCCGCTCGCCGATCCCGGTGCCGGTCATCATCGGCCTGCAGCTCGCGCAATCCGCCGTGATCCTGTGGCTCCTCGCGTGGCTCGGGCTCGCTGCCGGGCAGCGCGTGGGCCTGGATGCGCCGCTGCTGCGCGCCTGGGTCTATCGGTCGCCACCACCCGCCGATCCGCGCACGCGGGATTTCCGCCTCGCGGTCGGCTTGGGGCTCGCGGTCGCCGCGCTGATCGTCGGCCTCGACCTCGGGTTCGCGCCGCGCATGCCCCACCAATCGGCGTGAGCCACGGCCCCCCTGCCTGGCAGGGATTCCTCGCCTCGTTCTACGGCGGCATCAGCGAGGAAGTCCTGACGCGACTCTTCCTGATGACGGGCATCGCATGGGTGCTCGCCGCGGTGAAGCGTGCGCGCGCCCCCGGCCTGCCGGCATGGATCTACTGGGCCGCGATCCTCGCCGCGGCGCTGCTATTCGCCGCCGGGCACCTGCCCACCGCGATCAAGGTATCTGGGCGCGGATCCGGTCGTCGTCACGCGCACGCTGGCGCTCAACTTTCCCGCCGGCTTCGTCTTCGGCTGGCTCTACTGGAAGCGCGGCCTCGAGCACGCGATGGCCGGGCACTTCGCGGCCGACATCGTGCTGCACATGCTGGTGCCGCTCGCGTTCACCACCCCGTAGGGACGATCCCCGGGTTGGAGGCGCCGCGCGGGCCCGCCGCGGGCTCAGTCGCTGGGCGAGAGGCGATTCTCCACGTCGAGCACGCCGCGCACGTGCTGCGCGCAGGCCACCAGCTCCTCGATCTGCCCGGCGCTCGCGGGGCCCTTCAGGATCACGGTGCCGCAGCGCACGCGGATGTCGACGCCGTGCGGGTCCGGCACCACGTGGCCCATGGCGGCGCGCACGCGCTCGAGGAGGATCGCGTCCTCGACGGGCTCGGCGGGTTCCACCTGGTGGCGGATCGACGCGATGGCGCCGCGGATGTGGCCCAGCACGCGGCGCGCGAGCACGTCGCGCTGGTGCGCGGCCTGGCGCGCCATACTGCAGCGATCGGTCCTGCACGACGGTGCGGCGGCGCCGCCCGCTGTCGGGATCGAGGAAGAACATCAGTGCGACGCCGGCGCCGAGGCCCAGCAGCAGGGCGAGGGCCGAGCCGCCGGAACCCGCGTCGCGCGGCCGGTATTGGGTGGTTTCCATGGGGTCTCTCCGCGGGGTCTTCGCGGTCAGACCGCGCGCGGGAAGCCGGGGTTCGGGAGCCTAGTCGCTTCGGAAGGGGTCGCGGGGATGCGGTCCGTCAGACGGCGAGCCGCGCGGCGATTTCCGCGATGTGCTTGCCCTGGAACCGGGCCCCCGCGAGCTCAACCGGCGTGGGCTGGCGGCTGCCGTCCCCGCCCGCGACCGTCGAAGCACCGTAGGGCGAGTTGCCCATGACCTCCGCATGGCCCATCTGTCCCTGGAAGGCGTACGGCAGGCCCACGATCACGAACCCCAGGTGCATCAGCACGGGAACGAACGTGAGGATGGTGGACTCCTGCCCGCCGTGCTGGGTTGCCGATGACGTGAAGACGCCGGCCACCTTGCCCACCAGGCTCCCCTTGAGCCACAAGCCGCCGGCCTGGTCGAGGAAGCTCTTCATCTGCCCCGCCATGTTGCCGAAGCGGGTGGGCGTTCCGAAGATGATGGCGTCGTAGCCGGCGAGGTCGTCGATCTTCGCGACCGGCGCCTGCTGCTCGAGCCTGAAGCCGGATTTGCGGGCGACGTCCTCGGGCACCGTTTCCGGCACGCGCAGGATGGTCGCCTTCGAGCCCGCATCGCGCACGCCCGCGGCGACTTCCTGCGCCATGCGCTCGATGTGGCCGTAGGACGAGTAGTACAGGACGAGCACGTTGGCCATCTGGAGCTCCTGTGTCTGAGCGTGAAGAGAATCGAACCCGTCCATGATGCCTGATCGGTCACGCCTCGACGCGAGCACGGCTCCCGGACGGACGATGGCCGCGGCGATTCGTGGATAATGTGCGCCATGGTCCTCAAAATGCTCGACGCAAAGGCCGCCGAAGCTTTCGGCGGGAGCTGGCCGCCTTCATCATGAAGGAGCTCTCGAGATCGGTGCATAACCGCGACAAGAAATTCGTCGACAAGGCCGCGAAGGTGATGGTGAAGGCCGCGCGCAAGGTCGACGAGTTCAAGAAGGGCGCGGCGCTCAACTTCTACAAGAAGTCCAAGCTCGCCAACGCGTTCCTCTGGGGCCTCAAGGAGGCCGAGTGCCCGCACGACTACGCCGACGAGCTCACGCGGTGGCTCACCGTGCGCCTCTAGCGCGATGACGGCAGCGGAGCTGCGCGCCCGCGGCAACGCTGCGCTCGCGCAGGGCAGCCTGGACGAGGCACGCCAGCTCTACCGCCAGGCAGCGGGCGCGGACCCGAAGGATCCGCTGCCGTGGTTGAGCATGGGCTTCGTGAACATGGAAACCGGCCAATGGGCCGAGGCGCAGGAGTGCCTCGCGCGCGCGATCGCGCTCGCGAAGCCGGCGCGATTTCCTTCCCGATGCCTACTACCTGCGCGGCCGTGCGCAGCAGGAGAACGGCGCCGGGCGAAGGCATTCGCCGATTTCCAGGCCGCCGTTGCCGCGCGGCCAGATTTCGCCGAGCCCATGGAATCGGCGCGCAGGTGCTGCTGGATCTCGAGCGCTACGGCGAGGCACTGGATTGGGCGCGGCGCGCCATGGCCGCTCGGCCCAATCCGCAGATGGAGCTCGTCGTTGCCCAGGCCCTGGACAAGCTCGACCGCCCCGCCGAGGCGGTGCAACTCCTCGACGCGCTGCTCGTGCGCGAGCCCGGCCTCGCCGCTGCCATCGAGGGCCGCGGGGTCATGCTGTTACGCGTCGATCGTCCCGCCGAGGCGCTCACGGCCTTCGAGCGGTGCTGGAGCTCCAGGGCGAGTCGGCAACACGCCTGTCGAATGTCGCCGTGGCAATGCATCGTCTCGGGCGCTTCGACGACGCCGCACTCCTCGCGCGCCGCGCGCTGCTGCTCGATCCCGACGGGCGCGACGAAGCATACAACCTGGCCGCCGTTCTCCTCGAGATGCTGCGCACGGACGAGGCGATGGTGATCCTCAAGCGCGCGAGCGCTCGTTATCCGGACGACGCGGACCTGGGCTGGAACCTCGCCATAGGCCACCTGCAGCGTGGCGAGCTGCTCGAGGGATTCGCCGCCTACGAGCATCGCTTCCTTTGCGACGCCGTCGGCTGGAGGAAGCCCGCGCCGAGTTTTCGGCCGGCCGCGCTGGACCGGTCGCGAGAGCCTCGCGGGAAAATCGATCCTGCTGTTCGCGGAGCAGGGCCTGGGCGACTCGATCCAGATGTTGCGCTACCTTCCGCTCGTGGCCGAGCGCGCGAGCCTCGTGCTGCTGCGTCTTCCGGACGCCATCAGGCCGCTCCTGCACGCGCTGCCGGCGCATTGCCGCTGGGTCTCGGAGGCGGAGCCGGCACCGAGCACGGACTTCCAGTGCCCGGTCATGAGCCTGCCCAACGCGCTCGGCACGACGCTCGAGACGATTCCTTCGAGCGTGCCCTACCTCGAGGCGGCTCCTGACCGCGTGCAAGCGTGGCGCGAGCGCCTGCGCCGGCTCGGGGGGACGCCGCGCGTGGGAGTCGTGTGGTCAGGCAACGCCTCGCACCCGAACGACCGCAACCGTTCGATCCCGCTCGAGGTCAACCGCACGTGGCCGCCGAAGGCGTGCAATTCGTGAGCCTGCAGCCCGAGGTGCGGCGCGCCGACCGGCCGCCTACGAGGGGTGGGCGGGCTCGCGCGCTTCGGCGAGGAGCTGAAGGACTTCGCGGATACGGCCGCCCTCGTGAGCGCACTCGACCTCGTCGATCTCGGTCGACACGAGCGTGGCGCACCTGACGGGCGCGCTCGGGCGCCCGTTGTGGGTCCTGCTTCCACACCATCCCGACTGGCGCTGGTTGCTGGATCGCGACGATTCGCCGTGGTATCCGATCGCGCGGTTGTGGCGACAGCCCGCTGCCGCGTGACTGGCCATCGGTGCTGGACGCGGTGCGCGAGGAGCTGGAGCGGGTGAAGGGAATCGAACCCTCGTCGTAAGCTTGGGAAGCTTCTGCTCTGCCATTGAGCTACACCCGCGGCCGTCAGCCGGCATTTTACTGGATAGGCCCGGCCGCCGCCTGCGCGCGCCGGTAAGCCATTCGCGCCGTCCGGGCGCCGCTCGTCGCACGCATTGCCCGGCCGGGCCCGCGGCCCGTAGCATTGCCGCCATGAACCGACCCGCCACGATGGCGCAGCCCGCAGCGCCACGGCCCCTCACCCATCCGCTGGAGCTGATTCCCATGGTTCCGGCGCTGGCCGTGCGGGCTGGGCCGCGACCTCGTGTACACCTTCATCTGGAGCTGCGGCATCGGCGTCGGGTTCCTGGCCATCGCCAGCGCCATGAGCGGCAGGCTGCCGTCGGCGGGGGCGATCTGGACCTACCTCCTGATCTCCAACCTCATCGGCTATTCGATCCACGCGTTCTTCTTCATCGGCGAGCGCTCGGGCATCCAGGCGCTCGCGATCCGCGCGGGGTACGTCGCGAAGTCCGCCTACTTCGCCGGCATTCCGATCCTGGGCGTGCCCATGGGCTTCGGGCTCTACATCGTGATCTTCGATCCGACGCCCGTAAGGCTCATCCTGGGGTCGGGCTGGATGACCTCCGCGGTCACGACGAGCGTGCTGGTCTCGATCCTGATCTCCATCGCGTTTTATTGGCGCGACCGTGAGGCGCTGGCGCAGGCCGCGTTCGCCGCGGAACAGGTGCGCATCGAGCGCATCGAGCGCGGGGCGCTCGCCGCCAACCTGCGCGCGCTCCAGGCGCAGATCGAGCCGCACTTCCTCTTCAACACGCTCGCCAACGTCGCGAGCCTCGTCGATGCGGATCCCGCGCGCGCCAAGCACATGCTGGAGAGCTTCAACCGGTTCCTGCGCGCCTCGCTCGCGGCCACGCGCGGGGAGTCGACCACGCTGGGCGACGAGGCCCGGCTGATCGCGGCCTACCTCGACGTGCTCGAGGTGCGCATGGGGCATCGCCTGCGCTATGCCATCGACGTGCCGCCCGAGCTCGCGGAGCGGCAGCTTGCGCCCATGCTGCTGCAGCCGGTGGTGGAGAACGCGATCCGCCACGGGCTCGAGCCCAAGGTCGAGGGCGGCGAGCTGAGGCTCGCGGCGCGGCGCGAGGGGGACGACATCGTGGTCGAGGTGCGCGACACCGGCGTGGGCTTCGGCGCCACGACGCGCGGCGGCGTGGGCCTCACCAACCTGCGCGAGCGCCTGCGCGGCCTCTACGGCGAGCGCGCCGCGCTCGCGATCGGCGACAACGCCCCCGCGGGCACCGTGGTCACGCTGCGGCTGCCGGCATGAGCGTGCGCGCGCTCATCGCCGACGACGAGGCGAACCTCGCGCAGCATCTCGCCGCGCGCCTCGGCGTCGAGTGGCCCGAGCTCGAGATCCTGCCCATCGCGGCCAACGGCCTCGAGGCGCTGCGCGCGCTCGACGACGACAATCCCGAGGTGGCTTTCCTCGACATCCGCATGCCGGGCCTCACCGGGCTCGAGGTCGCGGCGGCGCGCCGAGGCGCATACCCACGTGGTGTTCGTGACGGCGTTCGACCAGTACGCGGTCGAGGCCTTCGAGCGCGAGGCGGTGGACTATGTCCTGAAGCCCGTGACCGACGAGCGGCTGGCGGCCTGCGTGGCGCGCCTCAAGCGCAAGCTCGCCGTGGACGAGCGCCCGCCCGCGCTGGATGCGGTGCTCGCCCAGCTCGCGCGCGCGCTGCCCGGCGCCGCGGGCGGCAAGCTGCGCTGGATCCGTGCGCTGGTGGGCGACGAGGTGCGCCAGATTCCCGTCGACGAAGTGCTCTTCTTCCGCGCCTCGGACAAGTACACCTGCGTCATCACGCGCGCCGGCGAGTCCCTCATCCGCACGCCGCTGATGGAGCTCGCCCAGCAGCTCGACGCCGAGGTGTTCTGGCAGATCCACCGCGGCACCGTGGTGAACATGAACGAGGTGGCGAGCACGCGCCGCGACCTGGGCGGGCGGGTGTTCGTGAAGCTGCGCGACGGCAGGACCGAGCTCGCGGTGAGCCGGGCGTACGCGCAGACGCTTCAGGCAGATGTGATTGGGCCCCGGCCTAGGCCAGGGCGACTTGATCGCAGTCATCCCGGCGCTGACCGGGATCCAATCTATAATTCCCCCATGTCCGCGCCCATCCGCGTCACCCTGAACGGCGCGCCGCGGGAATTTCCCGCCCCGCTCACGTTCACCCAATTGATCGACGAGCTCGCCCTCGCCGGGCGCCGGCTCGCGGTCGAGCGCAACGGCGAGATCGTGCCGCGCAGCCGCTTCGCCGACGCGCGCATGGCCGACGGCGACCGCATCGAGGTCGTGATGGCCGTGGGCGGCGGCTGATGAACGCGCCCGAGCGCATCGGCGCGCAGGACTCGCTCGAGGTCGCGGGCAAGGCCTATCGCTCGCGCCTGCTGGTCGGCACCGGCAAGTACCGCGATTTCGACGAGACGCGCGCGGGCGATCGAGGCCTCCGGCGCGCGAGATCGTGACCGTCGCGATCCGCCGCACCAACATCGGCCAGAACGCGGGCGAGCCCAACCTGCTGGAGTGCTGCCGCCGTCGACGCTTCACCATCCTGCCCAACACGGCGGGCTGCTACACGGCCGAGGATGCGGTACGCACGCTGCGCCTCGCGCGCGAGCTGCTCGACGGCCACGCGCTCGTGAAGCTCGAGGTGCTGGGCGACGCGCAGTCGCTCTATCCCAACATGCCCGAGACGCTCGCCGCGGCGAAGACGCTGGTGGCCGACGGCTTCCAGGTGATGGCGTACTGCAGCGACGACCCCATCATGGCGAAGCAGCTCGAGGAGCTGGGCTGCGTGGCGGTGATGCCGCTCGCTTCCCTCATCGGCTCGGGCATGGGCATCCTCAATCCCTGGAACCTGCAGATCATCATCGACCGCGTGAAGGTGCCGGTGCTGGTCGACGCGGGCATCGGCACGGCCTCCGACGCGGCCATCGCGATGGAGCTGGGCTGCGACGGCGTGCTGATGAACACCGCCATCGCCAAGGCGAAGGATCCGGTGCGCATGGCGAACGCGATGAAGCTCGCGGTGGAGGCGGGACGCGAGGCGTTCCGCGCCGGGCGCATGGCGAAGAAGCCCTACGAGGCGCAGGCGAGCTCGCCCGAGGGCGGGCTCATCGCGGCTTCCGGCACGCGCAAGAAGACCGCCTAGCTCAGAAGCGCCAGCTCAAGCCCACAGAGAAGAGATCACCGTCGGTCTCGCCGGCGAGCGGCGAGCCGAGCGGCGAATAGTGCTCGACCTGCGCGCGCACGCCGACCGAGCCGGTGATGGCATAGCGCACGCCGAGCCCGTAGCGCAGGTGGTTGTGGCCGCCGGCGTCTCCCAGCAGCGAGGTCGAGTACATCCCGAACGGGTAGCGCGCATCGCCGTGGTAGGCGCCCATGCGCCCGTAGAACGAGAAGCGCCAGAACGGCAGCGTGGCCACGGTGTCCACGGCGTAGCCCGCGGCGCGGAAGGGCGAGCCGAGGCTCGATGCCGGGCTCGAGAACATGTCGGAGGGCATGCGCGCGAAATCTGAAAGCTCGCCTTCCACTGCGAGCCAGCGCGAATACTGGTAGCCGAGCTTGAGCTGGTAGGGATTGTCGGGGGCGGGCGTGCCGGAAGCGCCGGGCACGGGCAACGAGGAGAAGGAGTAGACCTCGCCCGCGACGGGCGCCTTGGGCAGCTTGAGCGTGCCCACGTAATCGCCGGCAAGCGCCGCGATGGGCAGGCCGATGAATGCGAGGGGGAGGATCCGTGCGCTGCGTGTCATTGTCATTCCCCGATCCTTGAACCGCAATTTAGGCGCACCGGCGCGGAGCGTCAACCGAACGCGGGCGCCTATAATCGGCGCGCGTCGCCGACCACAAGATATCGTGACCCATCCCCCCATTCGCAGCTACGTGTTGCGCCAGGGCCGCTTCTCGCCGGCCCAGCAGAAAGCCTATGCCGAGCTGATGCCGCGCTACGGCGTGCCCTATCGGGCCGGGCCGCTGGATTTCGCGGCCGTGTTCGGGCGCGCCGCCCCGGCGGTGGTCGAGATTGGCTCGGGCATGGGCGAGACCACCGTGCGCATCGCCGCCGAGCATCCCGAAATCGACTACATCGCGGTCGAAGTGCATGCGCCGGGCGTGGGCGCGCTGCTGCGCCGCGTGGAGGAGGCGGGGCTCGCGAACGTGCGCGTGATCCAGCACGACGCGGTGGAGGTGCTGCGCGACATGGTGCCCGCCGCGTCGCTCGCCGCCATCCACGTGTTCTTCCCCGACCCGTGGCCCAAGAAGCGCCACCACAAGCGCCGCCTGGTGCAGCCCGATTTCGCGGCGCTGGCCGCCTCGCGCCTGGTACCCGGCGGCCGCTTGCATGCGGCCACCGATTGGCAGGAGTATGCCGAGCACATGCTCGAGGTGCTGTCCGGTGTTTCCGGAATGCGCAACAGCGCGGCCGACTTCGCGCCGCGGCCGCCGTGGCGCCCGGAGACCAAGTTCGAGAAGCGCGGGCGCGGGCTGGGGCATGGCGTGTGGGACCTCGTGTTCATCAGGGAGTGATGCCATGGACGATGCGGCGCGGCGTGAGTGGTTGTTGCGAATGGCGGCGAGCGGCGCCCTGGGCGGCGCCGGGCTGATCGGGGTGGTGGCGCGCGCGCTCGCCGCGGGCGACCTCGGCGGCAAACAGGGCCTGGTGCGGCTGCAGGGCACGGCGACGGTCGCGGGACAACCCGCGCGCGAGGGCACCGCGGTCAGGTTTGGCGACCGCGTCGCGACCGGCGCCGACAGCCAGGCGGTGATCGTGCTCGACAAGGACGCGTTCCTGATGCGCTCGAACACCGTGATCGAGACCACGGTGCACGAGGGCGTGCTCGCCAACCTGCTGGTGTCCACCGGCAAGGTGCTCTCGGTGTTCTCGAAGAAGCCGCTCAACATCAGGGCCGCGAACGCCACCATCGGCATCCGCGGCACCGGCTGCTACCTGGAGGTGGACGGCGCCGGCGTCTACTTCTGCCTCTGCTACGGCGAGGCCACGGTGGACGGGCCGAAGATGGCCGCGCAGGTGGTGAAGACCACGCACCACGAGTCGCCGCTGCAGCTCACCGAATCGGGCGGGGCGATGCAGTCGAGGCCGGGCGGCTTCAAGAACCACACCGACGCCGAGCTCGTCATGCTCGAGGCGCTGGTGGGCCGCGAGCCGCCGTTCGTCAAGTCGGGCGCGCAGTATCCCGCGGGGAAATACTGATCGTGCGCGCGGGCCGTGCCACGGCGTGGCCCGGCAGGAAGGGCTCGAGCAGGTCGTTCAGGAAGCGCTGGCCCTTCAACGTCGGGCGGATGTGCTGGTGGTCGCGCACGAGCAATCCCGCCGCCTCCACGCGGTCGAGCTCGGCGGCGATCGCGGTGATGGGAAGCCCGGTGCGCTCCGCGAAGAGCGCCACCGGGAAACCCTCCACGAGGCGCAGCGCGTTCAGCATGAACTCGAACGGCAGCTCGGATTCGTCCACCGTGTGCGCGGCGTCCATCGCATCGCCCGCGAGCGCCGCCCTGAGGTAGCCCGCGGGCTTGCGGATGCGCATCTCGCGCGTGATGCGGTCCTGGAACGAGAGCTTGCCGTGGGCGCCCGCGCCCAGCCCCAGGTAGTCGCCGAACGTCCAGTAGTTGAGGTTGTGGCGCGCGCGATTGTCCGGACGCGCGAAGGCCGAGGTCTCGTAGTGCTCGTGGCCCGATGCCGCGAGCGAGCGCCTCGATCGCCTGCTGCATGTCGGCCGCGGTGTCGTCGTCGGGCAGTGCGGGCGGGTAGCGGTGGAAATGCGTGTCGGGCTCGAGCGTGAGGTGGTAGGCCGACACGTGCGGCGCGCCGATCGCCACGGCCTCGCGCACGTCCGCGAGCGCCTCTTCCAGCGATTGGCCGGGCAGCGCGTACATGAGGTCGGCGTTCACCGTCGGGAATATGGCGAGTGCCGCTTCCAGCGCGCGCCGCGCCTCGTCGGCACCGTGCACGCGGCCGATGGCGGCGAGCCGCGCATCCGAGAAGCTCTGCACGCCCACCGAGAGGCGGTTCACGCCGGCCGCGCGATAGCCGCGGAATCGCGCCGCCTCGAACGTGCCCGGGTTGGCCTCCAGGGTGATCTCGGCCTCGGGGTCGACGGGGATGCGCGTGCGGATGCCGGTGAGGAGCCTCTCGATGGCCTCGGGCGTGAAGAGGCTCGGCGTGCCGCCGCCGATGAAGATGGTGTGCACGCGCCGTCCCCAGACTTTCGGCAGGCTGGCCTCGAGGTCCGCGACGAGGGCCTCGACGTACTCGGCCTCGGGCAGCTCGCCGCGCTTCTCGTGGGAATTGAAGTCGCAGTACGGGCACTTGCGAAGGCACCACGGGATGTGCACGTAGAGCGAGAGGGGCGGTAGCTGTGCGAGCCGCATGGTCCCCGATTATCCCACGCGCACGGCGGCGATTTCGCGCATCATTGGCGGCGTGATCGCATCCCAGGGAGGGGATCGGCCATGAGAACCTGGTTGGCATTCGCCGCCGCCGCGCTGGCGAGCGCGGCCGCGTGGGGCCAGGCGCCCGACGCGCGCATGCAGCGCCTCGCCGAGGCTGCGCGCAAGGAAGGCGAGGTGATGGTCTACCACTCGACGCAGACCGAGGACCTGCGCCCGGTCTTCGACGCCTTCACGAAGAAGTACGGCGTCAAGGTGCGCGAGTGGCGCTCGAGCTCCGAGAACGTGATCCAGCGCGTGATCCGCGAGAGCGGGGCGGGGCGCCACGAGGTGGACCTGATCGAGAACAACCTGCCCGAGCTCGAGGCCCTGCGGCGCGAGAAGCTACTGAAGCGCATCGAGTCGCCCGTGTACGAAGACCTGCGCGCGAAGATGGCCCCGCCGCACCACGAGTACGCCGTGTCGACCATGGACGTGTTCGTGCAGGCGTACAACACGCAGAAGGTGAAGCGCGAGGAGCTGCCCAGGAGCTACCAGGACCTGCTCGACCCGCGCTGGAAGGGTCGCCTCGGCGTGGAGGCCGAGGACCAGGCGTGGTTCGGCACGCTGCTCGGCGCGCTCGGGCGCGAGAACGGCCTCAAGCTCTTCCACGACATCGTCTCGGCCAACGGCATCTCGGTGCGCAAGGGGCACACGCTGCTCGCGCAACTGGTCGCCTCGGGCGAGGTGCCGCTGGCACTCACCGTCTACAACTACAAGCCCCCGCAACTGAAGGCCAAGGGCGGCAACATCGACTGGTTCGTGATGTCGCCGGTGATCGCGCAGATGCACGGCGTGGCGGTGCACAAGGACGCCCCGCATCCCGCTTCCGCCGAGCTGCTGCACGACTTCTTCCTGTCCGAGGGCCAGCCGATCCTCGCCGCGCGCGACTTCGTCGCCGCGAGCCGCAAGGTCGCCTCGCCCTTCGACAACATGGACATCCACTTCATCGACCCCGCCGAGGCCATCGACAACGACGAGCAGTGGTCCAAGCTCTACGAGCAGAACATCACGAAGCGCTCGTCGTCCTGAGGCGCGCGGCGAGCGCGGCGAGCGCCTGCGCGCGGTGGCTCACGCGGTTCTTGTCGGCGGCTGGTAGCTCCGCGGCGGTAACGCCCGGGGCGCACCTCGAAGTAGGGGTCGTAGCCGAAGCCGCAGGCGCCGCGCGGCTCGAGCACGATGCGGCCGTGCCATGCGCCGTCCGCCACGATCGGCGTGGGATCGTTGGGCCCGCGCACCAGCACCAGCACGCAGTAGTAGAACGCGGCGCGGTCGGGCCGGACAGCGAGTGTCGCCACGAGCTTCGCGTTGTTGCGCGCATCGCGCTCCTCGCGCGCGCCGCCCTTGCCCGCGTAGTGCGCCGAGTGCACGCCCGGATCGCCGCCCAGCGCGGGCACGCACAGCCCCGAGTCGTCCGCGAGCGCCGCGAGCCCCGTCGCGCGGCTCGCGTTGCGCGCCTTGGCGAGCGCGTTCTCGAGGAACGTGTCGTGCGGTTCCTCCGCTTCCGTCACGTGGAACTCCGACTGCGGGCTTGCCTGTATCCCCGTCGCCTCCAGCAGCGCCCCCAGCTCGCGGAGCTTGCCGGGGTTGTTTGAAGCGATGACGACTCTATTCACGAAACAAGGCTGGAACCACAGATGAACACGGATAGACACAGATGGTTCGTGAATCAGAATCGAGCCGCCGCATGGCCACAATGGGATCCAAGTGCTCTCCAGCCATCTGCGTCATCGGCGTTCATTTTGGTTCAGCGGTTTGTGTCTGTAGCGAGATGAGCTGGGCGATCCCGCCCGAGGCGAGCGCCAGCAGCTCGTCGACCTCCGCGCGGGTGAAAGGCGCGCCCTCGGCGGTGCCCTGCACCTCGACGAAGCGGCCAGCGCCGGTCATCACGACGTTCATGTCGGTCTCGCACGCGCTGTCCTCGGAGTAGTCGAGGTCGAGCAGCGCCCGGCCGCCGACGATGCCCACGGAGACCGCGGCCACGAAGTCGCGCAGGGGATCGCGCGCGAGCAGGCCTTTCGCGCGCAATCCGGCGAACGCGTCGGCGAGCGCCACCATGGCGCCGGTGATCGAGGCGCAGCGCGTGCCGCCGTCGGCCTGGAGCACGTCGCAATCGATGGTGACTTGCCGCTCGCCCAGCACGGCGAGGTCGGTCACGGCGCGCAGGCTGCGGCCGATGAGGCGCTGGATCTCGTGCGTGCGCCCCGACTGCCGGCCCGAGGCGGCCTCGCGCGTGCCGCGCGTGTGGGTGGCGCGCGGCAGCATGCCGTACTCCGCGGTCACCCAGCCGCTGCCCTTGCCCTTGAGGAAGGGCGGCACCTTCTCCTCCACGCTCGCGGTGCACAGCACGCGCGTCTCGCCCATCTCCACCAGCACCGAGCCTTCGGCGTGGCGCGTGTAGCTGCGCGTGAAGCGGACGGGGCGAAGTTCGCCCGCGGGACGATCGAGGTGGCGCGGCATGGGACTCCTTACCGGAAAGGCGAAGCTAGCGGGGGACCTTCTTGATGGCGCTCTGGATCTCGGCGATGGCGCGCTCGATGTCCTCGTCGGTCACGTCCTCGACCACCGGCGTTCCCTTCGAGTCCAGCTGCTCGGTGGTGTTGGTCGAGCGTGGCGAACTCGGTGTCTTCCATGCTCTGCGTGTCGGCCACGCGCGGGTCGTCCTGGTTCTCCCAGGTCATCGCGACCAGCGAGAGGTTGTCGGACTCGCCCTGCGCGCGGCGCTGCGCCTCGGTGAGCAAGCCCGGCAGCAGGTCCACGACCGACTGCTTGCGCAGCATGTTGCCGAGGATGGTGGGCGGGATCTGCGCCCAGAAGCCGTCGGTGGACAGCATCACCGTGTCGCCCACCTCGAGCGCCACGTCCAGGCCGGTGTCGATCACCGGGGGCACGACGCCGCCCAGGCAGCTGAAGATCTTGTTGCGGTCCGGGTGGCGCGCGGCGGCCTCGGGCGTGATCTCGCCCGCGTCGATCATCTGCTGCACCTTCGAGTGGTCGTTGGTGGACGCGATGAGCGCGCCGCGCCTGAGGATGTAGAGGCGCGAGTCGCCGGCGTGCGCCCAGAACGCGCGCCCGTTCTGCACGATGCACGCCACGCACGTCGTGCGCGGGCACTCGAGCAGGTTGTGCTCGACGGCGTGCGAGACGATGGCGCGGTGCGCGGACTGGATCGCCGAGACCAGGAACTCGAACGGGCGGCGCAGGCGGTTCCTCGCCTCCTGCTGGAAACGGCGCGTGATCTCGGTCACCGCGATCTCGGCGGCGACCTCGCCCAGCTCGTGCCCGCCCATGCCGTCGGCGATCACCATCAGCAGCACGTCGCGGCTGTACGAGTAGCCGACGCGGTCCTCGTTGCCCTTGCGGTCGCCGAGGCGGCTGTCCTGGAAGATGGTGAAGCGCATCGCAACCGGCTCCGCGCTAGCGCGAGAAGAGCTTCGACAGCGGCCGGTTGATGGTCTCGAGGAAGCTGCGCTTCTCGCTTCCCGGCTCGATCATCAGGCGGCGCTGCAGCTCGTAGGCGGTCTGCGGGCGCTTGATGAACTCGAGGCTCAGGCAGTCGTCGACGATCTGGTAGAGGTCATCGGAGTATTCCTGGCGCGCCAGGGTGCGCAGCGGGATGATGCGGTCCTTCTCCTCGCGCTGGTCGCCGGCCTGCGGCGGCGTGCCCGCGATGCAGGTGTAGATGGTGGCGCCCACCGAGTAGATGTCGCTCCACGGCCCCAGCTCCTCGGGCTTGAAGCGGTAGTGCTCGGGTGCGGCGAAGCCGGCGGTGTACATGGGCTTGAGCTTCATCGCCTCTTCCGAGAGCGTGATGCGCGCCGCGCCGAAGTCGAGCAGCACCGGGCGGCCCTCCATCGCGATGAAGATGTTGGCGGGCTTGATGTCCAGGTGCAGCAGCTTGCTCGAGTGCACCTCGCGCAGCCCGTTCATCAGATGGATGAAGATGCGCCGGATGAAGGCCTCGGTGAACTCGTGGCGGTGGCGCTGGATGTGGAATTGCAGCGTGCGGCCGCGCACGTACTGCATCACCATGTAGCAGGTCTCGTTGGCGCGGAAGAAGTTCTCCACGCGCACCACGTTCGGGTGCGAGATCATCGCGAGCGCGCGGCCTTCCTCGAAGAAGCACTTGAGGCCGTGGCGGAAGACGGCGAGGTTGGACTCGTCGGTGAGCTGCACCTCCACGCCCTCGGAGCGCAACTGCAGCGACGAGGGCAGGTATTCCTTGATCGCGAAGGGCGTGCCGGTCTCGTCGCGCGCGAGGTAGACGATGCTGAAACCGCCGGACGAGAGGGGCTTCTCGATGCGATAGCCGTTCAGCACGTAGCCGGCGGGCAGCGGCTGGTTGGCCTGCTGGGGCATGGGGAGCTTCGGGGGTTCCGATATAATTCCAGTCATTGTCGGCACTCGCTAGCGCCTTGTAAAGGCAGCATTTCACACCGGCCGCGTTGCATCGGTCATCGAGTCGCGAAGCCGGAATCCGATGCCTTTTGCGGGGAAAACATGATCGCTTCCATGACCGGCTTCGCCGCCGCGGCACGCGAGAACGCCTGGGGCAGCCTCGCGGTCGAGCTGAAGACCGTCAACCACCGCTACCTCGAGTTCCAGACGCGGATTCCGGAGGACCTGCGCGCCCTGGAGCCGGCGATGCGCGAGGCCGTGGCGGGGCGCCTCACGCGGGGCAAGGTGGATTGCCGCATCACCTTCACGCCCGCCTCCGCCGCGCAACGCTCGCCGGTTCCCGACCCGGCCGCGCTCGCCGCGCTGGAAAGCGCCTCCGAGCGCGTGCTGGAGCGCTTCCCCGCCGCGCGCGCCCTGTCGGTCGCCGAGATCCTGCATTGGCCCGGCGTGCTCGCCGACGCGTCGCTCTCGGCCGACGACGCGAAGGGCGAGGTGATGGCCCTCATCGCGCGGGCCCTCACGGAGCTCGACCAGACACGCCAGCGCGAGGGCGCGAAGCTGGAAGCGGTGCTGCGCGAGCGCCTCGCGCGCATGTCCGAGCTGGTGGCCGAGGCCGGGCCGCTCATGCCCGCCGCGGTCAAGGCCTACCAGGAGAAGCTCGCCGCCAAGATCGCCGAGGCCGCCGCGTCACCCTCGGACGAGCGCGTGCACCAGGAGATCGTGCTCTACGCCTCGCGCATCGACGTGGACGAGGAGCTCGCGCGTCTCGGCACCCACATCACCGAATTCAAGCGCGTGATGGACAAGGGCGGGGCCTGTGGCAAGCGCCTCGACTTCCTCTGCCAGGAATTGAACCGCGAGGCCAACACGCTGGGCTCCAAGTCCGTGGCGAGCGAGATGACGCGCATCTCGGTGGAGCTCAAGGTGCTGATCGAGCAGATGCGCGAGCAGGTGCAGAACATCGAATAGCGCCGCGCAGCCCGGTGGGCCGCACGCGCATTACCGGATCCCCGAGCGCCAACATGTCAAATCGTGCCGCTCCCGTTTCTGCATGGCCGGTTGCCTGGTCGGCCGGCCCGCTGTGGGCGGCCGACAACCCCTTCGTAGGCGAAATGGAAGGTGAGCCCGCTCCCGAGCGAAGCTCTACGAGCGAGATGACCGGTCGCGGGCCGCGGTAGCGAACAGATACGCGCTCCCCTTCGGTCCCGGCGAAACGGACACCGTCGTGAGCAGATGGCGGCGACCGGCCGGCCCTGGGCGGGGCGCACCTGTCCATACGGTGAAAGGGACCGAGCTGGGACACCAGCCGAAGATCGAAGTGGCCGCACGCTCCTCATGGGCGCGCATTGGACGCGGTCCGAAGACGGCAAGACGCTCGACGGAACGCCTTTCCGCAATATTTGCCCGACGCTCGACGTTGTTCTCGCAACATTTGCCCAACGGTTCGAATTGTAATCCTGCCCTATTCGTAGCGGGAGGACCGCGGGGAACTGCGGCCGCGCTTTCTGGGGCGACGTGTGACAGCGAGATGCGAAGGTGAAGGCGGGGATCGAGCGGCAGATCCAGCCCTACGGGGCGACGGCCTGTCATTCAAGCGGTCCGACGAGGAAATGCCCAGGACGGTCAAGCTGGATGGGAACGCCATCCGAACCCGAAACACGAAGGGGCGTGGCGCACGAAGGCACTGCCTATTCGGCGCGGCCGCTTGAACGAGCGCGCCTGAAATCACGGAGAAATCCAGAGGCGTCGAGATCACGGGCGGACGCCTTCCGGCAAATCGAGCTGTCCGGCGATTCGCAGCCGATCCTGACGATGACGGTGCCCGGCACTGGTGGCGGTCGAGGCCGTCTCCGACTGGCGCAGAGCGTCCGCGTGTGTCGCCCCGGGACGGCGGGCGACGGCGAGCAGCGGAAGGCCAGCAGGAACGCGGCGGCCATGGTCGCGGCTTCCCTATACAATGCGCGCTCCCCTTCCGATCATTGCGGAATCGATGAGCGGCAACCTCTTCGTCGTGGTCGCGCCTTCGGGCACCGGCAAGACGAGCCTCGTCACCGAGCTCCTGCGCCGCGAGCCCCACCTGCGCCTGTCGATTTCCTACACCACGAGGAAGCCGCGCGAGGGCGAGGCGCACGGGCGCGAATACCACTTCGTCGCGCGCGCCGAGTTCGAGCGCATGATCGCTTCGGGGGATTTCCTCGAGCACGCGAACGTGTACGGTAACTACTACGGCACGAGCAAGCGCTGGATCGAGGAACAGCTCGCGGCCGGCGAGGACGTGCTGCTGGAGATCGACTGGCAGGGGGCGCGCCAGGTCCGCGGCCTCTTCCCCGGCATGGCGGGAATCTTCATTCTTCCGCCCTCGATTTCGGAGCTCCACCGGCGGCTTTCGGCGCGCGGCAAGGACACTCCGGAGGCGATCGCGACCCGCATGGCGAGCGCTCGCGACGAGGTCTCGCATGTTCTTGAATTTGAATATATAATTGTAAATGAGGAGTTCGAGGCGGCGCTCCTGGACCTGCAGGCGGTAGTGCGCGCGGCGCGTTTGTCGCGGGCACGGCAGGCTGTTCGCCTCGTTTCTCTGCTCGCCGAATTCAAGTAACCGGAGACCGCGCCATGGCCCGCATCACCGTAGACGACTGCATCAAGCACTTTCCCAACCGCTTCGAGCTCACCCTCGCGGCCACCAACCGCGCGCGCCAGATCGCGCTCGGGGCGACCCCGCTCGTCGAGCCCAACAAGGACAAGCCCACCGTGATCGCGCTGCGCGAGATCGCGGGCGGCAAGGTCGGCAAGGAGCTGCTCAACCCGCCGGCGCCGACCCCGCCGGTGCTCTAAGAAACGGGGTCGGGTTAATTTTCGAACCTGTCCCCATTTCTCACGAATGCCCGCGCTCGGCCTGCACACCGGCATCGGGACCGCCAAGTCCCACGGCGTGTCATTGCCGGGACCGGGCCCCGAGGAGCTGACGGCGGTCCTGGGCTACCTCAAGCCCAAGGACATCGAGCAGATCGAGCAGGCCTACGGGGTGGCGCGCGCCGCGCACTCCGGGCAGTACCGCCACAGCGGCGAGCCGTACATCACCCACCCGCTCGCGGTGGCGAAGATCCTCGCCGAATGGCACCTGGATGCGCAGGCGCTCATGGCGGCACTCCTGCACGACGTGGTGGAGGACACGCCCACCACCAAGAGCGAGATCGCCAAGACCTTCGGCAAGCCGGTGGCGGAGCTGGTCGACGGCGTCTCCAAGATCGACCGCATCGAGTTCGCCACCCTGCAGCACGCGCAGGCCGAGAACTTCCGCAAGATGCTGCTCGCGATGGCGCGCGACGTGCGGGTCATCCTCATCAAGCTCGCCGACCGCCTGCACAACATGCGCACGCTGGACGCGGTGCCGCCCGAGAAGCAGGAGCGCATCGCGCGCGAGACGCTCGACATCTACGCGCCCATCGCCAACCGCCTGGGCCTCGATCTCCCTCTACTACGAGCTGGAGGACCTGGGCTTCCATTACCTGCATCCCACGCGCTTCCGCGTGCTCGAGAAGGCGCTCAAGAAGGCGCGCGGCAACCGGCGCGACGCGGTGGGCAAGATCCAGGAGGCGATCCAGGCGCGGCTCAAGGAATTCAAGGTCGAGGCGCAGGTCACCGGGCGCGAGAAGCACATCTCCTCGATCTACAAGAAGATGCAGGAGAAGAACATCTCGTTCTCGCGAGGTGTTCGACATCTACGGCTTCCGCATCATCGTGCCCGACGTCCCGAGCTGCTACCTCGCGATGGGCGCGCTGCACACGCTCTACAAGCCGATCCCGGGCAAGTTCAAGGACTACATCGCGATCCCGAAGGCGAACGGCTACCAGTCGCTGCACACCACGCTCTTCGGCCCGTTCGGCATGCCGGTCGAGATCCAGATCCGCACCTGGGACATGCACAAGGTGGCCGAGGCGGGCGTGGCCTCGCACTGGATCTACAAGAGCGCCGAGGGCGACGCGAACGAGGTGCAGCTGAAGACCCACCAGTGGCTGCAGTCGCTGCTCGAGATCCAGAGCGAGAGCGGGCGATGCGCTGGAGTTCCTCGAGCACATCAAGGTCGACCTCTTCCCCGACGAGGTGTACGTCTTCTCGCCCAAGGGCAAGATCTTCGCGCTGCCCAAGGGCGCCACGCCGATCGACTTCGCCTACGCGGTGCACACGGAGGTGGGCAACCACTGCGTGGCGGCCAAGGTAGACGGCGCTCCGGTGCCGCTCGGCACCATCCTGCGCAACGGCAACCGCGTCGAGATCATCACCGACCTGCACGCGCGCCCGAACCCGGTGTGGCTCTCCTACGTGGCCACCGGCAAGGCGCGCTCGCACATCCGCCATTACCTGAAGACCATGCAGCTGCAGGAATCGGCCGAGGTGGGCGAGCTGCTGCTGGTGCAGGCGCTGCGCTCGCTCAAGGCCAACCCCGACGACGTCGGAGAGGCGCACTGGACGCGCTTCTTCAAGGGCGACGCCGCGAAGTCGCGCGAGGAGGTGCTGGCCGACATCGGCCTGGGCAAGCGCCTCGCCGTGGTGGTGGCGAAGAAGCTGCTCTCCATCGGGGATCCGTCGCCCGAGGGCGAGCACCGGCTGGACGCCATCACCATCCGCGGCACCGAGGGCCTGGCGGTGCAGTTCGCGCAGTGCTGCCGGCCGATTCCCGGCGACCCGATCATCGCGCAGGTCAAGAAGGGCCAGGGCCTCGTGGTGCACACCCACGACTGCCCGGCGATCCACCCGTTCCATTTCGACCCCGAGAAATGGGTCGACGTGCAGTGGGACCCGTCCGCCGACCGCCTCTTCGACGTGAACGTGCGCCTGGTGGCCCAGAACCACCGCGGCGTCCTCGCGCGCCTCGCCGCCGAGGTCTCGGAGGCCGATTCCAACATCGACCACATCGAGACCGAGCAGCGCGCGAGCCCCGCCTACACCACGGTGGTGTTCACGATCCAGGTGAAGAACCGCCTGCACCTCGCGCACGTGTTCCGGCAGCTGCGGCGGATCCCGGAGGTGGTGCGGATATCGCGACTGAAAAAGAAGCAGTAAAGTCTTGTGCTCCCGGCGTAGGCCGGGGCCCAATCGGATTTCCGGCCTGCGCCGGGATGACATCGAATGAAACCCATCTCCACGCCAGACGCCCCCGCAGCAATCGGCACCTATTCCCAGGCCGTGCGCGCGGGCGACACCGTGTACCTCTCCGGCCAGATCCCGCTCGACCCGAAGACCATGCAGCTCGTCGAGGGCTTCGAGAACCAGGTGAAGCGCGTGTTCGAGAACCTGCGCGCCGTGTGCCGGGCCGCGGGCGGCGATTTCGACCGCGTGGTGCGGGTCACGGTCTACCTCACCGACCTCGCGAACTTCGCCAAGGTGAACGAGGTGATGGCGACGTATTTCCACGAGCCATACCCGGCGCGCGCGGCGATCGGCGTGGCCTCGCTGCCGCGCGGCGCGCTGGTCGAGATCGACGCCGTGATGCACCTGGGGACCTGAGCCGCGGTGGTCGCCGCCGCGACGACGTCCGGCTCGGGCCTCGCCGCGCGGCTCGGGAAGCTCGGCATCCGCTCGAAGTGGGACCTCGTCCTGCACCTGCCGCTGCGCTACGAGGACGAGACCAAGCTCACGGCGTTCGCCGATGCGCGCGCGGGCGAGCCGGTGCTCGTGGAGGCCGAGGTGGTCGAGTCGAAGGTCGAGTACCGCGGGCGGCGCACGCTCGTGGTGAAGCTCGCCGACGGCGGGCACGAGCTCTGGGTGCGCTTCCTGCATTTCTATCCGAGCCAGGCGAAGCAGTTCCAGCCCGGGCGGCGCGTGCGCCTCTTCGGCGAGATCCGCCCCGGCTTCTTCGGCGACGAGATGGTGCACCCGCAAGTACCGCATGGTCGCGAAGGACACGCCGCTCGCCGCAGTCGCTCACGCCGGTGTACCCGACCACGGCGGGACTGTCGCAAGCGGCGCTGCGCGAGAAGATCGGCCAGGCGCTGGACTCGCTCGCGCTGGAAGACACGCTGCCCGCCGAGCGCGTGAAGAAGCTCGGGCTCGGGTCCCTTCCGCGAGAGCGTGCTGCTGCTGCACCGCCCGCCGCCCGACGTGGACGCGCAGAGCCTCGAGGAGCGCACCCATCCCGCGTGGCGGCGCCTCAAGTTCGACGAGCTCCTCGCGCAGCAGCTCGCCATGCGCATCGCCTACCGCGAGCGCCGCGCGCGCTCGGCCCCGGTGCTGCCCGACGCGCACACGCTCACCAACGCGCTCGTGAAGTCGCTGCCATTCCCGCTCACGCGCGCCCAGCGCCACGCCCAGCAGGCGATCTCGAAGGACCTCGCCCAGCCGCACCCCATGCGCCGGCTGCTGCAGGGCGACGTGGGCAGCGGCAAGACGCTGGTGGCCGCGCTCGCCGCGCTGCAGGCGATCGAGAACGGCTGGCAGGCGGCGCTCATGGCGCCCACCGAGATCCTCGCCGAGCAGCATTACCTCAAGCTCGCCCACTGGCTCGAGCCGCTCGGGGTGAAGATCGCGTGGCTCGCGGGCGGCCTCAAGGCGCGCGCGCGGCAGGCGGCGCTGGACGCGATCGCCTCGGGCGAGACGCAGCTCGCCATCGGCACCCACGCGCTCTTCCAGGACAGACGTGGCGTTCGCGCGGCTCGGCCTCGCCATCGTCGACGAGCAGCACCGCTTCGGCGTGGAGCAGCGCCTCGCGCTCGCCTCGCAAGGCGGCGGGCCTCGAGCCGCACCAGCTCATGATGAGCGCAACACCGATCCCCCGCACGCTCTCCATGAGCTACTTCGCCGACCTCGACGTGACCGTGATCGACGAGCTGCCGCCCGGGCGCACGCCGGTGGTGACCAAGCTCGTGTCGGAGGAGCGGCGCGACGAGGTGATCCAGCGCGTGCGCGAAGCTGCCGCGACGGCGCGCAGGCCTACTGGGTGTGCCCGCTGATCGAGGAGAGCGAGCAGCTGCAGTTGAAGACCGCGCTCGAGACCTTCGAGACCATCAAGACCACGTTCCCGGATCTCGCCGTGGGCCTGGTGCACGGGCGCCTGAAGCCCGCCGAGAAGGCGCAGGTGATGGCCGACTTCAAGGCGAAGAAGATCCAGCTCCTGGTGGCGACCACGGTGATCGAGGTCGGCGTGGACGTGCCCAACGCGACGCTCATGGTGATCGAGCACGCCGAGCGCATGGGCCTCGCACAACTGCACCAGCTGCGCGGGCGCGTGGGGCGCGGCACGCAGCAGAGCCTCGCGATCCTGCTCTACTACCAGCCGCTCTCGGAGCTCGCGCGCCAGCGGCTCAAGGTGATCTACGAGAACAGCGACGGCTTCGAGATCGCGCGCCAGGACCTCGCGCTGCGCGGCCCGGGCGAGTTCCTCGGCGCGCGCCAGAGCGGCGCGCCGCTGCTGCGCTTCGCCGACCTCGAGCGCGACGTGGACCTGCTCGAGCAGGCGCGCACACGTGGCCGACGAGCTCCTCGCCGCGCGCGCGCCCGCCGCCACCCGCCACCTCGACCGCTGGCTCGGCACGCGCCAGTTCTACCTCAAGGCATGAACCCGAAACTCGCCAAGCTCTCCCAGCGCCTCGACGCCTACGAGCGCCTGGTGCGCCTCGACCGCCCGATCGGCATCCTGCTGCTCCTCTGGCCGACGCTCTGGGCGCTGTGGCTCGCGCGCCACGGCATTGCCGCCGCTCGCGGTGCTCGTGGATCTTCGTGCTCGGCACCGCGCTCATGCGCTCGGCGGGCTGCGCGATCAACGACTGGGCCGACCGCGATTTCGACGCCCACGTGCAGCGCACGCGCGAGCGGCCGCTCGCCGCGGGGCGAGATCGCGCCCTGGGAGGCGCTCGCGGTGGCGGCGGTGCTGCGTGGGGTGCGCGTTCGTCGCTGGTGCTGCGCCTGAACGCGCTCACCATCTGGCTCTCGTTCGCCGCGCTCGCGATCGCGGTGGTCTACCCTTCCCAAGCGCTTCTTCTGGATGCCGCAGGCGTGGCTCGGCATCGCGTTCGGGTTCGGCATCCCGATGGCGTTCGCGGCGCTCACCAATGCCGTTCCGCCGCTCGCCTGGGCGCTGCTCGCCGCGAACATCTTCTGGACCATCGCCTACGATACCGAGTATGCGATGGTCGACCGCGACGACGACCTGAGGCTGGGCACTGCGCACCTCGGCGATCCTGTTCGGGCGCCACGACGTCGCCGCGGTGATGGCGTGCTACGCGCCTCTTCGTCGCGATCCTCGCGGGCATCGGCGCCTGGCAGGGCTACGGCGTCTTCTACTACGCGGGCGTGCTGGCCGCCGCGGCGCTCGCGCTCTACCACTACCCGCTCATCCGCGGCCGCACGCGCGAGGGTTGCTTGCGCGGCGTTCCGCCACAACAACTGGATCGGCCTCGCGGTGTTCGCGGGCATCTTCGCCGACACGTTCCGCTGGCGTCGCTCGCGCGCTGGGTTCACGCGATGATCGTCGTGGTCTACGCGCATCCGTATCCGCGCCATTCGCGCGCCTGCGCGGCGCTGCCGCCGCCATCGGCGAGCCTCGAGGGCGTCGAGGTCCGCTCGCTCTACGACCGCTATCCCGATTTCGACATCGACGCCGAGGCCGAGCGCGCGGCGCTGCAGGATGCGCGGCTGGTGGCGTGGCTGCATCCGCTTCTACTGGTACCACGCGCCCGCCCTGATGCAGCTCTGGTTCGAGCGCGTGCTCACGAAGGGCTGGGCGTACGGCGCCGGCGGCACGGCGCTCGCGGGCAAGGACTGCCTGTGGATCACCACCACCGGGGGCGACGTAGCGACGTACACGCCCACCGGCGCCCACGCGCACCCGTTCGAGGCCTTCGTGCCGGTGATGGAGCAGACCGCGCGCTTCTGCGGCATGAACTGGCTCGAGCCCTTCGTGGTGCACGGCGCGCACATCGTGGACGACGCGGCGCTCGCCGCCGCGTGCGAGGAGCTGCGCCGCCGGGTCGCGGCCTACGCGCCGGCGCCGCAGCCGGCGAGGCCAGCGCCGTGATCGAGGCCCTCGTCTTCCTCGCCGCCGCGGTGGTCTGCGTGCCGATCGCGGCGCGCCTGGGCCTGGGCTCCGTCCTGGGCTACCTCATCGCGGGCGCCGCGATCGGTCCCTGGGGCCTCAATTTCGTGGGCGACGTCGCGGCCACCCAGAACCTCGCCGAGCTGGGCGTGGTGCTGATGCTCTTCGTGATCGGCCTCGAGCTCGACCCGCGCCGCTTCCTCGCCATGCGCGCGGCGGTCCTGCGCGGCGGCGTGATCCAGCTCGTGGCGAGCGGGGCCGTGCTCGGTACCGCGCTCGGCTTCCTCGGGCTCGGCTGGCGCGGCGCGCTGGTCGGAGGGCTCGCGCTGGCGCTCTCCTCCACCGCCATCGCGATGCAGGCGCTCGCCGAGAGGAACGAGGCCGACACGCCGACGGGCCGTGCGGCGTTCGGCATCCTGCTCTTCCAGGACATCGCGGCGATCCCGCTCATCGCGCTGGTGCCCTTCCTCGGCGACGGCGGCGAGACCGGACGCGAACCCGCTGTGGATGCGCATCGGCCTCGCGGTGGCGGCGGTGGCGGGCGTGGTGGTGATCGGGCGCTACCTCACGCGCCCGGCGCTGCGCCTCATCGCCAAGGCCAACCTGCGCGAGGTCTTCACCGCGTTCGCGCTGCTGCTCGTGATCGGCATCGCGCAGCTCATGCAGCTCGCCGGGCTCTCCGCCGGCGCTGGGCGCGTTCCTCGCGGGGTTGCTGCTCGCGAGCTCGGAGTTCCGCCACGCGCTCGAAGGCGACATGGAGCCGTTCAAGGGGCTGCTGCTGGGGCTCTTCTTCATCTCGGTGGGGATGACGGTGGACTTCGGCCTGCTCGCGAGCCGCCCCGGCACGGTGGCGCTGCTCCTCCTGGGCTTCCTCACCCTCAAGATCGCCTCGCTCTGGGCGATCGGCCGCACCATCGACATCTGCCGCGAGCGCTGGCTCTTCGCGTTCCTGCTCTCGCAGGGCGGCGAGTTCGCCTTCGTGGTGTTCAGCGCGGCGCGCGCGGCGCGCATATTCACGCCCGAATGGGAGGCGCTCCTCACGATCACGGTGGCGCTCTCGATGGCGACCACGCCGCTGCTGCTCGTGCTCTACGACCGGCGCCTCGCGAGCCGCGCGCGCGCCGAGCGGCCGAGCGACACGGTATCGGCCGAGGGGCCGGTGATCATCGCGGGCTTCGGCCGCTTCGGGCAGATCGTGGGCCGTCTGCTGCTCGCGAGCGGCATCCGCTCGGTGGTGCTGGACCACGATGCCGACCAGGTCGATTCGCTGCGCAAGTTCGGGTATCGCGTGTTCTACGGCGACGCCACTCGGCTCGACCTGCTGGAAGCCGCCGGCGCGCGCAACGCCCGGCTGCTGGTGAACGCCATCGACGACGTCGAGGCAGAGCATCGCGCTGGTCGACCGCGTGCGCGAGAACTTTCCCGACCTGCAGATAGTGACCCGCGCACGCAACGTGAGCCATTATTTCGAGATGCGGCTGCGCGGCGTGGCGGTCGCCGAGCGCGAGACCTTCGAGGCGGCGCTGCGCCTGGGGCGCGCGTCGCTCGAGCGCCTGGGTATCGAGCCGTACCGGGCGCGCGAGCTGGCCGAAGCGTTCCGGCGGCACAATATCGCGAGCGTGGACGCAACGCTGCCGTATCTACCAGGACGAGGCGCGGCGCATGTCGATGGCGCGCCAGGGGCGCGAGGAGCTGGAGCGCCAGTTCGCCCGCGACCGCGAGCTCTTCGAGCGCGAGCACGGAGGCAAGGGATGGTGATGAGGCGTGCGATCGGCATCGCGGCACGGCGCGCAGCGCCCGGCCTCGTCGCGCTCTTCGCGGCGCTCGGCGCGGTCGCTGCGAAGGATCCCGTGGTCGGCACCTGGGAAGGGCGCTGGACCCGCGGCGGGGATTTCCTCGACGTCGTGCTCGAGATCCATCCCGCCGAAGCCGCGAATCGCTACCGCGCCTCGTTCTCGTCGGAGCGGCTGCGCGTGGCCGGCATCCCGTTCGCCTCGGCGCGCCACGACGGCTGCTGCGGCATCCACATGGAGCTGCGCGGCGACGAGACCAGCACGCACTTCTCGGGGTCGATCCAGGGCGGCCTACTGCGCGGGATCTTCGCCGAGGACGGCCACGCGGCGGGTACGTTCGAGCTGCGTCGCGTGCGCGATCCGCGGCCCGCGCAGCGCGCCGAGGCCGTCACCTTCGCCGACGGGGCGGTGCGTTTCGCCGGCACGCTGGTCCTGCCCGAGACTGCACCGCCCTACCCGGCGCTCGTCATGATGCACGGCTCGGGCGCCGAGGGCCGCTGGGCCAATCTGTTCCTCGCCAGGAAGCTCGCGCGGGCCGGCATCGCGGTGCTCGTGTACGACAAGCGCGGCGTGGGCGAGTCGACGGGCGATTGGCACACGGCATCCTTCGACGACCTCGCGCACGACGCCGCGGCGGCCGTGGCGCTCCTGCGCGCGCGCCCCGACATCCGCGCCGATGCCGTGGGCCTCTACGGCAACAGCCAGGGCGCGACCTACGCGCCGCTCGCGGTGCAGGAGACCCCCGGCGTGGCGTTCGTGATCGCCTCGGCCGCCTCGGGGGTGGCGATGGACGACCTCGAGCGCTACAGCCTGCGCAACGCGCTCGGCGTGGCGAGCCTGCCGCGCGACGACGCCGCGCTTGCCGGCCGTTACGTCGATGCGCTGGTCGGCGTTGCGTACCGGGGCGAATCGCGCGCAAACCTGGACGACATCGCGCGCTCTGCCAAGGGAAAAACATGGTTCATGCAGCCGCCCGTGCCAGCCGACCCGTACTGGGCGTTCGCGCGGCGCACCGCGGCGTACGATCCAGTCGCGCATTGGAAGCGCGTGCAGGTGCCGGTGCTGCTGGTGTACGGGAGCGCGGACGAGCGCACGCCCGTGGAGCCCAGCGTGCGCGCGATCCGCGGAGCGCTCGAACGCAACCATCGGCCCGGTCCGACGGTCTGCATCTATCAGGGCGCGGACCACGGCCTGCGCCGCAAGCAGCCGGGCGACGAATGGCCACGCAACGCCGCGGGCTACCCGGAGGACCTGATCCGCTGGACGCAATGGGCGGCGCGGCGCGGGCACGGCGCAGGGGCGGCGCCCGAGGGATTGTCGCAATCGTGCAATTGAATGGGGACGCGATGAACGGAAAGCGTATTGCGCAGCGCCTGTGGATCTCGCTGGCCCTGGCGGCCGCGGTCCTGCTGGCCGGCTGCGGCACCACGCACGCCACCATCGAGACCAGCCGCGGCGAGCAGCTCATGCTGCTGGGCTACGACCCGGTCGGCTACTTCACCGACGGCAAGCCGGTGCGCGGCAGGCACACCCTCGCCGCCACCACCGGCGGGCGCACGTACTATTTCGCGAGCGACGATCACCGCCGCGCCTTCGTCGCCGCGCCCACGAAGTACGAGCCGCAGTACGGCGGCTTCTGCTCCGACGGCGCGGCCTACCGCGTGAAGCTGGGCAGCGATCCCACCCAGTTCGAGATCCGCGACGGGCGCCTCTTCATCTTCGGCGACGTGCTCGGCCGGGAGTTCTGGCTGCTGGACGAGAAGGTGAACATCGCGCACGCCGATGAGGTGTGGCCCGGGATCCGCGACCAGGGCTGGCGCGCCGCGACCCTCGAGGGCTGGATCGCGCGCGTGCCGTGGTACCGCACGGGGCGGAGCCTGCGCGACGAGTGGCTCGCGAAGCACCCCGGGCAGCAGATCACCTACGACACCGGCGGGCTCCTCGACAACCTCGTCTTCAAGTACCCCGGCTGGCGCGCGCGCGAGGGTTACAGCCAGGCGGCGCTGGGCGTGCCCGGCGAGCCCGACGATCCGCTGCGAGGCAAGCCGTGAGCGCCCGGCCGAGCGAGTCATGAGCGCCAACCGCTGGATCGTCGCGGGCCTGCGCACGCCGTTCGCGCGCGTGGACGGGGCGCTGCGCGGCCTCGACGCCGTCGCGCTCTCGCTGCCCGTCGCACGCGCCATGGCCGCGCAGCTCGCCGCGGGCGACCGGCCCGACTTCGTCATCTGGGGCACGGTGGCGCCCAACCTCGGCTGGAGCAACATCGCGCGCGAGGTCGTTGTGGACGCGCAGCTCGATCCCGCCACGCCCGCGTTCTCCACCGTGCTCGCGTGCGCGACGAGCATGGTCGCGGCGTTCGAGGCGGCGGGAATGCTCGGAGCGGATCGCCACCTGGCGCTCTGCGGCGGCGTCGAGAGCATGAGCCGGGTGCAGATCGCGCTCACGCAGGGCCTCTCGGACTGGATCCGGCGCATGGGCCAGGCGCGCTCGTTCGGCGAGCGCGCTGGACCGGCTGGGCGAGCTTCGCGCGAAGGACATCCGGCTGCACGTGCCGAGTGTTGCCAACCGCGCGACCGGCAAGAGCATGGGCGAGCACTGCGAGGAGATGGCCCAGCAGTGGAACATCGCGCGCTCCGAGCAGGACCGCGTCGCGCTGCAATCGCACCAGCGCGCGGTGGCGGCGATGGCGCGCGGCTTCTTCGACGACCTCGTGATCCCGGTCGAATCCCGCCCCGGCGCGCCGGAGGCCGGCGGCGTGGCGAAGGACGGCATCCCGCGCGCCGACACCTCCGCTGTCAAGCTCGCGTCGCTCAAGCCCGCGTTCGACCGCGCGAGCGGGCGCGGCACCATCACCGCGGGCAACGCCTCGCCGCTCACCGACGGCGCCGCCGGCGTGTGGGTCGCGGACGACGAAGGCCTCGCACGCCTGCCCGCCGCACGCCCACGCGCGCGCCTGGTCGACTGGGAGCTCGCCGCCGTGGACATCTTCCACGAGGGGCTGCTGATGGCGCCGGCGTACGCGATCCCGCGCCTGCTCGCGCGCCAGGGGCTCACGCTCGATGCCATCGACCTCTGGGAGATCCACGAGGCGTTCGCCGCGCAGGTGCTCGCCAACGTCGCGGCGCTGGAGAGCGAGGATTTCGTGCGCGGCAAGGCGCGCGTCGAGGCGCGCCTCGGACGCTTCCCGTGGGACCGCTTCAACCCGAACGGCGGCAGCATCTCCGTGGGCCACCCGTTCGGCGCGACCGGCGCGCGCATCCTGTCGCAGGCCGTGAAGGAGCTTTGCGGCCTGGGCCCGGGCAAGCGCGCCGTGGTGTCGATCTGCGCCGACGGCGGGCTCGGGGCCGTGGCGCTGCTGGAGAGCTAGGAGGCCGCCATGATCCGCTTCCTCGTCCCGATCGCGCTTCTCGCGCTCGCGGGCCTCGCCTGGGGCGCGGACACGGGCCTCTCGAAGCCCGTTTTCCTCGTCTCCCGGCCCGACATGGGCGATCCCAACTTCCACGACAGCGTGGTGCTGCTCACGCGCCACGGGCCGACCGGCGCGGTGGGCGTGATCGTGAACAAGCGCACCGAGGTGCCGCTCGCGCGGGCGCTTCCCGAAGCGGAGGAGCGCCTCGGCCCGGACGACCGGCTCTTCTTCGGCGGGCCGGTGGTGCCGCAGGTGATGAGCTTCGTGTTCCGCGCGCCGGAGGGCAGGGCGGGCGCGCTCAAGGTCGCGGAGGGCGCGTGGGCGAGCTCCAGCGAGGACCTGATGGGCGAGCTCATGAAGCGCGCCAAGCCCACCGAGGGGCTGCGCGTGTTCGCGGGCCTCGCGGGGTGGGGGCCGGGCCAGCTCGAGGACGAGATCGATCGCGGTGACTGGCGCAAGCTGCCCGTGGACGCGCACTCGCTCTTCGACGTGAAGCCCGAGCAGCTCTGGGGCGAGCTCGACCGGCGCGCCTCGGCCACGCTCGCGCGCTACGGCGCCGAGCGCGCCGCGCGCTAGCGATGGCGAAGCCTGCCGCCGCGGCGCTGCGCTATGACATCGCCGCGTGGGTGATCGCGGGGGTCATGCTCGTCGCTACGCTCGTGCTGGGGCTGCTGCCGGCGCTGCTCGCCGGGCTGCTGGTCTACGAGCTGGTGCACCTGATCGCGCCGCGCCTGCCGCTCGGACGCGGCGGATCCGGCAAGATCGCCGCGGTGGGCATCCTGGTGGTGCTCGTGGTGGTGCTGCTCGCCGCGGCGGTCTTCGGCGCGTTCATGCTGCTGCGCCACAGCCATCTCGCGGGGCTGCTGCAGCGCATGGCCGAGATCCTCGACGAGTCGCGTACACGGCTCCCGGATTGGATCGTCTCCGCCATCCCCGCCGACACCGGCGACATGAAGGACACGGTGATCGGCTGGCTCCGCGAGCACGCCGTGGAGCTCCGCCACGCCGGCGGCGAGGCCGGACGCGTGATGGTGCACATCCTCATCGGCCTCATCATCGGGGCGATGGTGGCGCTGGGCGAGGTGCACGGGGCTGGTGACGGCGGCCCGCTCGCGCGCTGCCTCGCCGAGCGCGCGCGGCGCGTGGGCGACGCGTTCCGGCGCGTGGTGTTCGCGCAGGTGCGCATCGCGGCCCTCAACGCGCTCTTCACCGCCATCTACCTGGTCGCGATCCTCCCCTTGCTGGGCATCCACCTGCCGTTCGGCAAGACCATGGTGGCCATCACCTTCGTGGGCGGGCTGATCCCCATCGTCGGCAACCTCATCGCCAACACGGTGATCGTGGTGATCAGCCTGTCGGTCTCGCCGCAGCTCGCGATCGCCTCGCTCGTGTTCCTGGTGGTGGTGCACAAGCTCGAGTACTTCCTCAACGCGCGCATCGTGGGCGGCCGGATCCACGCGCGCGCCTGGGAGCTGCTCATGGCGATGCTGGTGATGGAGGCGGCGTTCGGCATGGCGGGCCTGGTCGCGGCACCGATCTACTACGCCTACCTCAAGGACGAGCTCGCCTCGCGCGGGCTGATCTGACGGCCGCTAGCGCGCGCTCGGCGCCGCGCTCTCGGCGAGCGCATCCTCGAGGCTCGCGCACACGCCGCCGGGACCGAGCGCGGCGAGAAACCCCGAGCGCTCGAGGAGCGAGCGCGGCTGGACGTTGAGGTCGGCCACGATCAGGCGCGCCCCGCGCCGCGCGAGGGATTCGCGCAGGCTCTCCAGCGCGTCGAGCCCCGTGGTGTCGACGTTGATCGCCTTGCCCATCTCGAGGATCACCACGTCGGACGGTGTCGCCGCGGGGTCCATCAGCGTCTCGAGCTTGGTCACCGAGCCGAAGAAGATCGAGCCGAAGAGCTCCCACGCCTCGACGCGGCGCCCATCGGGAAGCCGCGCCGCGCCGGCCGCGATGTCGATACGCTCCACGCGCGTGAGCGACGAGATGCGGTAGATGAAGAAGAGGCTCGAGAGCACGAGCCCCGCCTGCACCGCGACCGTGAGCCCGAACACCACCGTGAGCACGAAAGTCGCGAGCACGATCGTGCGATAGAAGGGCGAGAAGTGGCGAAGCTCGCGCAGCTCTTGCCACGGCACCATGTTGAACGCGACCCAGAGCAGCACCGCGGCGAGCGCGGCGAGCGGGATGTAGGAGGCGAGCGGTGCCATCGCGACGAGCACGGCGAGCAGCGCAGCGGAGTGCACGAGGCCGGCCACCGGCGTGCGCGCGCCGCTCTTCACGTTGGTCATGGTGCGCGCGATGGTACCCGTCACCGCGATGCCGCCGAAAAACGGCGCGGCGAAGTTGCCGATGCCCTGCGCCATCAGCTCCTGGTTGGGATCGTGGCGGTCGCCGATGAGGCCGTCGGCCACGCGCGCGCAGAGCAGCGACTCGATTGCGCCCAGCAACGCGATCGCCACCGCCGGCCCCAGCAGCTCCCGCGCCGCCGCCCATTGGAAGGCGGGCAGCGCCGGGGCGGGGATGCCGCGGGGGAGCTCCCCGAAGCGCGTGCCGATCGTCTCCACCGGCAGCCCCAGGCCCCACGCCGCGAGCGCCGAGAGCACGAGCACCGCGACCGTCCCCGGCAGCTTCGCGGTGACGAAGCGCCAGTTGCCCGGATGCGCGTTGCGCGGCGAGGGCCACAGGACCATCAGCAGCACGCAGGCAAGCCCGAGCGCGAGGGCGATCCAGCTCACCGACGGCAGCGCCCGGCTGAGCGCGGCGAGCTGGGCGAAGAACTCCGCGGGCATCTTCGCGATGCGCAGCCCGAGCAGGTCGCGCACCTGCGAGAGCGCGATGATGACCGCGATGCCCGCCGTGAAGCCGGTCACGATCGCCACCGGGATGAAGCGGATCAGCGTGCCCAGGCGCAGCGCCCCCATGGCGAAGAGCAGCACGCCCGCCATCATCGTGGCGATGAGGAGGTTGGCCACGCCGTAGCGGTCGGCGATCGAGTAGAGCAGCGCCACGAAAGCCCCGGCGGGTCCCGCGATCTGCACGCGCGAGCCGCCCAGCAGCGAGACCGCGAGCCCGCCTACAACCGCGGTGACGATGCCCTGGTCCGGCCGCACGCCCGAGGCGATAGCGAAGGCCATGGCGAGCGGCAACGCCACCAGCGCCACCGTGACGCCCGCGGCGACATCGGCGGCGAAGTCGGATCGCCGGTAGCCGGCCAGGCTCGTCCAGAGACGCGGACGGAACGCGAAGCTGAGGCGCGGCAGCGCGGACAACTAGAGCGTTTCGACCGTCGAGTTGAGGTAGTAGCCGGCGCCGCGCTCGGTGCGGATCAGCGACGGCTGGTTGGGGCTGTCCTCGATCTTCCTGCGCAGGCGCAGGATCTGCACGTCGATCGAGCGGTCGTAGATGTCGTCGTGCAGGCGGCTGGACTCGAGCAGCTGGTCGCGCGTGAGGATGCGCTGCGGCGCCCGCAGGAACGCCACCAGCAGCGCGTACTCGCTGTTGGTGAGCTCGACGTTGCGCCCTTCCGGGCCCCTCAGCTTGCGGGTTCCGGTGTTGAGCTCCCAGCCCGAGAACTTGAACGCGCGCACGGTCTCGCCGCGGCGCGTGGCGCGCTTGGTCTCGGTGCGGCGCAGCACCGCGCGCACGCGGGCGAGCAGCTCGCGATTGCTGAACGGCTTGGTGACGTAGTCGTCGGCCCCCAGCTCGAGGCCCATGATGCGGTCGGCCTCCTCCTTGCGCCCGGTGAGGATGATGATGGGCAGGTCGAGGGACTCGCGCAGCCGGCGCGCGATGGCGAGGCCATCCTCGTCCGGAAGCTTGAGGTCGAGGATCACGAGATCCACGATCTCGACCGAGAGGACCTTGTCCATGTCCGCGCCGGTCTCCGCCACGGAGACCTGGAAGTCGTTCTCCGTGAGGTATTCGTTGATCAGGTCGCGGATCGCGGGATCGTCGTCGACTACGAGGATATGGGCTTCCAAGGGGTCACTCGTCATCGTTGTTTGGGGCATTTTAGCGCGGGAGCCCGTAGAATCCTACGAGATGTCCACCGAGCCCTTCCCGACCCGGGGCGCCCGGCCGGCGGCGGCCGCCTCCCCGGGGCCGTCCCCCACCGTGCGGCAGACCCTGGCCTACGTGGCGTTCGGGGCGGTTTACTACCTCCTGGCCGCCTACGCCGCCAGCCTCCCGTTCCACGCCCGGCTCCCCATGTTCATCTGGCCGGCCCACGGCGTGGCCCTGGCCGCCCTCCTGGTGTCCCCGGGACGGCGCTGGCCGGGCTACCTCGCCCTGGTCTTCGCGGCCACGGTGGCGGTCGGGCTGGACCGCAGTGACGGCTGGACCCTCATCCTCGCCAACGGGGCCCTCAACGTCGGCCAGCCGCTCTTCGTGGCGGCCGGCCTGCAGCGCCTCGCCGGCCCGCGCGTGCGCATCGACACGGTGAAGGGCGTCTCGTCGTTCCTGGTCGGCATGCTGCCGCTGGTGGCGGTGATGTCGATCGTGGGCGCCTACCATGCCTTCTCGGACCTGCAGGCCACCTTCCGCACGCAGTGGTCGGTGACCTTCATCTCGACCATGCTGGGAATGCTGCTCACCGCGCCGCTCATCCTGGCGTGGAACCGCACGCGAGCGGCCGAGATGATGGCGGTGGCCCGGGAGCGCTGGCCCGAGCTGCTGGCGCTCTACGTGGGCCTCATCGTGAGCGCGAACTATGTCTTCGGCTCGCGCACCCAGGGCATCGGCTTCATTCCGCCCCTGGCCTACCTGTGCGCGCCGTTCCTGATCTGGGCGGCGCTGTCGTTCGGGCTGCGCGCCGCCACCCTCGGGCTCGCCATCTTCGGCCTCATCGTCTACTGGCACACCGGCCAGGGCTTCGGGCCGCTCTCCATCGACGGGGTGGCCGACCTGCGCTCGCTCCTGCACCTGCAGGGCTACCTTGCCACCCTCGTGGTGACCACCCTCTTTGCCGCGGCGCTGCTGGTCGAGCGGCAGGAGGCGGCGCGCGAGACCGAAGCGTGGCGCAACCGCCACGAGGCCGTGATCCGCGCCAGCGGCAACCTGCTCTACGAGTTCGACCCCACCCAGGGCGACGTGTTGTGGGACGGCGACACCGTGGGGGTGCTGGGCACGCGCCGCGAGAGCATCGCCACCATCCAGAAGTGGCTCGAGCGCGTGCACCCGGACGACCGCATGCGGCTGAAGGGCCTGCGCAAGCTGCTCATCTCCGGCGACCTCGCGCACATCGCCCTCGAGTACCGCTTCCGGCGCGACGACGGCGTGTACACCACGGTGGGCGTGAATGCGTACCGCATCGAGTCGAGCGTCCCCGGGGCGCCGGGGCGCGTGATCGGGTTCGTGAAGGACGTCTCGGAGAAGGTGCGCGCCGAGGAGGAGCGGCAGAAGCTCGCCGCGCAGCTGCGCCAGGCCGAGAAGATGCAGGCGGTGGGCCACCTCGCGGGCGGCATCGCGCACGATTTCAACAACATCCTGGGCGCGATCCTGGGCTACGGCGAGCTCGCGCAGATGAAGGCCGAGGGCGAGATGCGCCGCTACCTCGACACCATCATGAGCGCCGGCAACCGCGCCAAGGCGCTGGTGGCGCAGATCCTCTCGTACAGCCGCGCCGAGGGCGCCGAGCGCATGCCGGTGATCGTCGCGCCCATCGCGCAGGAGGTCTGCGACCTGATCCGCGGCTCGTCGCCGCCCACGATCGAGACGCGCTTCGAGAGCGACGCGAACGACGCCGCCGTGCTGGGAGACCCCACGCGCCTGCACCAGCTGCTCATGAACCTTTGCACCAACGCCGTCCAGGCGATGGGCGAGGGCGGCCTCCTCGAGATCAAGGTCGCCTCGCAGCAGGTGCCCGCGGCGCGCAAGGTGCGCACCGGCGAGATGCCGGCGGGCGAATACGTGAACCTCACCGTGCGCGACAGCGGCCACGGCATCGCGCCCGAGGTGATCGACCGCATCTTCGAGCCGTTCTTCACCACCAAGCCCGCCGGGCGTGGCACCGGACTGGGCCTCGCCCTCGTGCACGCCGTGGTGATGGAGCACAAGGGCTTCCTCGAGGTGACGAGCGAGCTGGGCGCCGGCACTACTTTCGAGGTCTGGATGCCGCAAGTGGTGGTGGAGGAGGGCGTGCCCGAGGCCACCGATACGGTGCCGCGCGGCCAGGGCCAGACCATCCTCGCCGTCGACGACGAGGTGGAGGTGCTGCACGCGCTGGAGGAGATGCTGGCCCAGCTCGGCTACGAGCCGGTGGGGTTCAGCGACAGCCGCGAGGCGCTCGCCGCCGCGCGCGCCAACCCGCGCCGCTTCGACGCCGTGGTGAGCGACGAGGTGATGTCCCAGCTCACCGGCACCCAGCTCGCCCTGGAGCTGCGCAAGCTCAATCCCACCCTGCCGATCGTCATCGCGAGCGGCTACGGCGGGGCGGGGTTCGAGACCCGCGCACTCTCGGCGGGGGTGAACCGGGTGCTCAAGAAACCCTATCGAATGAGCGACATAGCCGAGGCGCTGGCGGCCTTCTTCGCCGCGCCCTGAGGCCGCCGCCTTACAGTTGCAACCGCGCCCCCGAGGGCCGTAACCGCACCGTAACCCATCAGGCGCATCGTGCGCCCATGGGTCGGCCGTGTCGGCCCCCGATCAAAAGAACATTGTCGGAGGGGCGCATGCACGCAGGCTTCGAGCAGGAGATTTCCGCCATCGTGGCCGCCCATGGAGGCGGCGGGGAGCGGGCCTCCCGCGCCCACGCGGCCGAGCGCCTGGTGCGGACCGGTTCGGGCGGAGCCCTCGACTGGCAGGGCGCGAGCCTCGCATCCCATTTCCAGCCCATCTTCGCGGTGCGCGAGCCCGGCTGCCACGGCTACGAGGCGCTGCTCTCGGCCACCGACGCCGAGGGGCGCCGCATCGATTGCAGCTCGATCTTCGCGCGCTCGGCGACGGCCGAGCGTCCCACGCTCGACTGGGCGTGCCGCGCGCTGCACCTGCGCAACTACGCCAAGTTCGATCCCGACGAGCGCACCCTCTTCCTCAACGTGCACCCGCAGGACGCGGTGCACGACGCGGGCTGGGCGCGCGAGCTGGGCGACCTGGTGCGCTACTACGGCCTGCAGCCCAAGCGCGTGTGCGTGGAGATCCTCGCCGGCGAGTGCGGCGACGAGCGGCTGCTGCGCGACGCGGTGGCGGTCTACCGCGGCCTGGGCCTCGGCATCGCGATCGACGACTTCGGCCGCGCCCGCTCCAATTTCGACCGCGTGCTCGACCTCGGCCCCGACGTGGTGAAGGTCGACCGTGCGCTCTTCGCCGACGCGCTGCTCGGCTGGGGACGCGCGCGGCGCATGCTGGCCGGCATGATCGAGTTGCTGCACGACGCCCGCGCCCGCGTGGTGGTGGGCGGCATCGAGAGCGCGACCGAGGCGCGCGTGGCGGTCGACGCCGGCGCCGATTTCCTGCAGGGCTTCCATCTCTGCGCGCCCGACCCGGACGTCGCCGACGAGCGCTCGGCGCTCGACCGGCTGGCCGACGTGCTGCGCGGCGCGGGCAACTCGCGCGGCCTCGCCTTCGCGGGCTGACGGCGCATCGTCGGCGCGCGCCGACAGGCCTTTAGGTCGCCGCCGACAGCGGACGTAGGCATTACGCGCTTCAATGGAGGTCGCGGCCCCGCAACGGGGCGCCGAAACAACCTCCAGGAGATGCCATGGATACCCCGATGTCCCAGCCGCAGGGGAAGAAGCCCGCGCTTACCGACGTGCGCACGCTGCGCGAGAACGCGCGCCGCCACATCGAGGAGGGCGCGGTCACCGGGCACTACGCGGCCGATCGCGAGAAGGTCCTCGAGATGCTGAACGAGGCGCTCGCCACCGAGCTGGTCTGCGTGCTGCGCTACCGCCACGACCACTTCATGGCGCGCGGCATCGACTCCCAGGGCCGCGCGGCGACGAGTTCATGCGAGCACGCGACGCAGGAGCTGGGGCACGCCGACCGCATCGCCGAGCGCATCGTGCAGCTGGGCGGCGAGCCGAAGATGGACCCGAGCCAGCTCGCCGCGCGCAGCCACTCCGAATACCGCACCGGCGCGCACCGTCCAGGAAGCGATCAGCGAGAACCTGGTCGCCGAGCGCATCGCGATCGACAGCTACCGCGAGATGGTGCAGTACGTGGGCGACAGCGATCCCACGACGCGCCGCATGCTGGAAGAGATCCTCGCCGTCGAGGAAGAGCACGCCGACGACCTGGCCGACCTGCTCGGCAGCTCGTCGACTCCCAACCAGGGCTGATCAGCGCGAGGCGGCGCGGCGCGCTCCGTCCGCCGCCGCGTGGCGCACGGGGAAGCTCGACTCGGCGATGCTGCGCGACTCCGCGAGGGATGCCTCGAGGCGCCCCAGCAGGCGCTCGCGCCGGCCGGCGATGCGCAGCCACGGATCGTGCGTGACGCGGCCCCAGCTTTCGAGGGCCCAGCCCTTCACTTCGCGCATGTGGCCGTGGAACTGGTCGCTGTTCATGGTCGTCGTCTCCGGGATGGAATCAAAGCCAGCGCCCGCGCTCGTGCAGCGCGGAAGCCTTCTGGATGCGGGCGGTCGAGCACGGCGCGGTGCACGGCGGCGCAGTCGGTGCCGTCGCCGATGGCAGCGCGCGCGCACGCGACGTCGCCTGCGGCGGGCAGCGAATCCTCGATCACCAGAACGTTCACCGTCCCGAAGATGTCCGAGCCGTCGGATGGATCTTCCGCCGCGAGCCCGAGTGGCAGGCAGGTGGCGAGGCCTATCGCGAGGAGTTTCTTCATGGCCGTCTCCCTTGGTCGTCCGTCCATATTGAGTACCCGACCCGGGCGCCGAAGTCGGACAGAGGACGATCCCGCTTAGGAATCGGCTGATGTTCTTGTAGGTAGCCTCCTACATCGGAAGGCTGGCACGGGTTTGCAGAAAGCAAAAGGCCCGCCTGAGCGGGCCTTTGCGTTTTTATTCCGGCGCGCGCCGGGGAATTTCGTTACTTCACGATCTCCAGGTGCTCGAGGCCCGAGCCCAGGTCGCGGTTCTTGGCGTTCTTGCTCTCGAGCTTGATCTTCAGGCGCAGGTCGTTCACCGAGTCGGCGTTGCGCAGCGCGTCCTCGTAGGTGATCATGTCGGCCTCGAAGAGGTCGAAGAGCGCCTGGTCGAAGGTCTGCATGCCGAGCTCGCGCGAGCGGCGCGATGAGCGCCTTCATCTCGTGCACCTCGCCCTTGAAGATGAGGTCCTGCATGAGCGGCGAGTTGAGCATGATCTCGATGGCCGCGGCGCGCCCCTTGGCTGCCTTTCGCGGGATGAGGCGCTGCGAGATGATCGCCTTGAGGTTGAGCGAGAGGTCCATCAGCAGCTGGGCCCGGCGCTCCTCGGGGAAGAAGTTGATGATGCGGTCGAGCGCCTGGTTGGTCGAGTTCGCGTGCAGCGTGGACATGCACAGGTGGCCGGTCTCGGCGAAGGCGATGCCGTACTCCATCGTCTCGCGCTCGCGGATCTCGCCGATCAGGATCACGTCGGGCGCCTGGCGCAGCGTGTTCTTCAGCGCCGCTGAACCAGTTGTCGGTATCCACGCCCACCTCGCGCTGCGTGATGATGCAGTTCTTGTGCTCGTGCACGTACTCGACCGGGTCCTCGATCGTGATGATGTGGCCGTAGCTGTTCTCGTTCCTGTGGCCGATCATCGCGGCGAGCGAGGTCGACTTGCCCGAGCCCGTGCCGCCCACGAAGATCACCAGCCCGCGCTTGGTCATCGCCACGTCCTTCAGCACGTGGGGCAGGCCCAGGTCGTCGAACTTCGGGATGGTCGGTGGTGATGGTGCGCAGCACCAGGCCCACGCGGCCCTGCTGCACGAAGGCGTTCACGCGGAAGCGCCCGATGCCCGACGGGCGAGATGGCGAAGTTGCACTCGTTGGTCGCCTCGAACTCGGCGGCCTGCTTGTCGGTCATGATCGAGCGCGCGAGCTCCTGCGTGTGGATCGGCGAGAGGCTCTGCTGCGACACGGGGGTGACCTTGCCGTCGACCTTCATCGCCGGCGGGAAGCCCGCGGTGATGAAGAGGTCGGAGCCCCTGCGCGCGACGAGGGCGCGCAGCAGGTCGTGCATGAATTTGAGTGACTGTTCGCGTTCCATCTCGGGAAATTCCTCCGTGTGGCTCCCGCCTAGCCGCCGATGAAGGCGTCCTTGTTGGCCGCCTTGTTGCGCGCTTCGGGGGTCGAGATGAGGTTGCGCTTCACGAGGTCCTGAGGTTCTGGTCCAGGGTCTGCATGCCCAGGGCCTGGCCGGTCTGGATCGACGAGTACATCTGCGCGACCTTCGCCTCGCGGATCAGGTTGCGGATGGCGGGCGTGCCGATCATGATCTCGTGCGCGGCGACGCGGCCCGCTGCCGTCCTTGGTCTTGCAGAGCGTCTGCGAGATCACCGCGCGCAGGGACTCGGAGAGCATCGCGCGGATCATCTCCTTCTCCGCGGCCGGGAACACGTCGATGATGCGGTCCACGGTCTTGGCGGCCGAGGACGTGTGCAGCGTGCCGAACACCAGGTGGCCCGTCTCCGCGGCGGTCATCGCGAGGCGGATCGTCTCCAGGTCGCGCATCTCGCCCACCAGGATGATGTCCGGGTCCTCGCGCAGCGCGCTCCTCAGCGCGTTCGAGAACGACAGCGTGTGCGGGCCCACCTCGCGCTGGTTGATCAGGCACTTCTTCGACTCGTGCACGAACTCGATCGGGTCCTCGACGGTGAGGATGTGGCCGTACTCGTTCTCGTTCACGTGGTTGACCATCGCGGCGAGCGTGGTGGACTTGCCCGAGCCGGTGGGGCCGGTCACCAGCACGAGGCCGCGCGGCTGGTTGGCGATCTCCTTGAAGATCTTGGGCGCGTTCAGGTCCTCGAGGGTGAGCACCTTCGAGGGAATGGTCCGGAACACGGCGCCCGCGCCGCGGTTCTGGTTGAACGCGTTGACGCGGAAGCGCGCGAGGTTGGGGATCTCGAACGAGAAGTCGCACTCGAGCGTCTCCTCGTAGATCTTGCGCTGCGAGTCGTTCATGATGTCGTACACCATCCCGTGCACGTCCTTGTGCTCGAGCGGCGGCACGTTGATGCGGCGCACGTCCCCGTGCACGCGGATCATCGGCGGCAGGCCCGCGGACAAATGCAGGTCCGAAGCCTTGTTCTTGACCGAAAACGCGAGAAGCTCAGCGATATCCATAGGGTAGAATTCCCCGAAAAGTCGCATTCGATTATGTCCCCAATCGCCGCCAACCTGCAAGCCGTAAGACGGCGCATTTTCGAGGCGTTACAAGGGGATACACGCGAGGTGACGCTGGTCGGCGGTAGCCAAGGGCCAGCCGCCTTCCAGCATCCGTGAAGCGTATACCGCCGGCTGCCGTCATTTCGGCGAAAGTTATGTGCAGGAAGTCACAGCGAAGATGGAAGAGCTCGGCGACCTCGAAGCGACCTGGCATTTCATCGGCCGGCTGCAGACCAACAAGGCGCGCGACGTGGCGGAGCGCTTCCACTGGGTGCACGCCGTCGACCGCACGCGCCTTGCCGCGGCGCTCTCGAAGGCGCGCCCCGAGTCGCTCCCGCCGCTCGACGTGTGCATCCAGGTGAACATCAGCGCCGAGGCGAGCAAGGGCGGCGTGGCGCCCGGGGAGGCGCTGGCGCTCGCGCGCGAGGTGCACGGGCTGCCGCGGCTGCGCCTGCGCGGGCTGATGGGCATGGCGAGCGCCACCGCACGAGCGCTCCGCGCAGCGGGCGCAGTTCGCGCTGCTCGCGCGCACGCAGGCAGGCGATCGGCGCGGCGGGCATCGCGCTCGACACGCTTTCCATGGGCATGAGCGACGATTTCGAGAGCGCCATCGCGGAGGGCTCGACGATGGTGCGCGTGGGCACCGCGATCTTCGGCGAGCGGCCGTCATGAAGATCGCATTCGTCGGCGGCGGCAACATGGCGCGCGCGATCATCGGCGGCCTGGTGGCCAAGGGCATCCGGGCATCCGACATCACCGTGGTGGAGATCGACGGTGCGGCGCGCCTGAAGCTCGCCGGCGATTTCGGCGTGGCGAGCGTCGAGAAACCGGGCCCGCAGCTCGCCGCCGCGGGCATCGTGGTGATGGCGGTGAAGCCGCAGCAGATGCGCGCGGCGGCGCAGGCGCTGGCCCCGCACCTCGCCGATCCGCTCGTGGTCACCATCGCGGCCGGCATCCGCGTGGCCGACCTCGCGCGCTGGCTGGGCGGGGCCGCGCGGCTCGTGCGCGCCATGCCCAATACGCCGGCGCTGGTGCACGCGGGCATCACCGGCCTCTACGCGCCCGCAGGCGTGGGCCCCGACGACCGCCAGGCCGCCGAGGACCTGCTCGCCACGGTGGGCGCCACACTCTGGTTCGAGCGCGAGGAGGACCTCGACGCCGTCACGGCGGTCTCCGGCAGCGGCCCCGCCTACGTCTTCTATGCCATCGAGGCGCTGGAGCGCGCCGCGCGCGAGCTGGGGCTCGCCGAGGGCGCCTCGAGCTCGCTCGCGCTCTGGACCTTCGTGGGCGCCACCAAGCTCGCCATCGAGCGTGGCGAGAAGCCCGCGGTGCTGCGCGCGCAGGTCACCTCCCGGGGCGGCACCACCGAGCGCGCGCTCGAGGTGCTCGAGGCCGCGGGCGTGCAGGAGCGCTTCGTGGAGGCGGTGAAGGCGGCGTGCGAGCGTTCGCGCGAGCTGGGCCGCTCCCTGGGCGGGGAGGAGACGTGATCGCGCAGGCCGTCGCCCTGGTGCTCTCCGCGGTCTTCGACCTGGTGATCCTCGCCGCGCTGGTGCGCTTCTGGATGCAGGCGTTCCGCGCGCCCGCGCGCAATCCCATCGCGCAGTTCTCGATGGCGCTCACCGATTTCGCGGTGAAGCCGCTGCGCCGGGTGGTGCCGGGCCTCTTCCGGCTCGACTTGGCCTCGCTCCTCGTGGCGTGGATCCTCGAGTTCATCCTGCAGGCGCTGCTGCTCGCGCTGGTGCTGGGCGCCTCGCCCTTCGACTATCCGGCCGTCTTCCCGGTGCTGGTGTTCCAGGCCTTCGTGCTGCTCGTGCGCCTCTCCATCTACGTCTTCATGGGCGCGGTCATCATCCAGGCGGCGCTCTCGTGGGTCGCACCCCACCATCCGGTGGCGCCGTTCTTCGACGCGCTCACGCGCCCGTTCCTGCGCCCGCTGCAGCGCGCCATCCCGCTCATCGGCGGCGTGGACATCTCCCCGCTCTTCGTCTTCATCTTCTTCCAGCTGCTCCTCATGCTGCCGGTGGCCTGGCTCGAGCAGGAAGCCGCCCACATGGTCCAGCGCGCCCTGCTCTAGGCACCGAAAATTCCGCACCGCGCGCGACGCTTTGGGCGGCACGCGAGGGTTGCGGATTCGTGGGACCGCAAGGGGGGCATGCCCTTAACGTGGCTGTGCGTACCCCGCGGCATTCGATGCCCGGGGGCGCCAACCCCACGACCCCCAAGGAGCATCTGCCATGAAACGTGCCGCCCTCATCACCGCGACGCTGGTTGCCGCGGCCCTCACGTCCTCGGTCGCCCACGCCTTCGTCGGCGCGGAAGAATCCGGTGAAGTGTTCTTCACGCTCTACGACGCCTCCGCGTCGGCGCCGGATCCCGCCACCGAATCGCAGGAAGCGAAGGACAAGCAGCAGAAGGATCTCGACGAGCTGCGCGAGCAGATCTATCGCGACATGCTGCACGAGTAGGAGCGAGCGGTGCCGGGGACGCGCCACCCGGCCACCTCGCATTCATCACACGACAACCGAGACAAGACCATGACTGGCGCATTCGACTTGCTGGTGTTCGCCGCCTTCTTCGCCCCGACGACCCTGATGATGGGACTGGACCTGGCCACCGATCGCCAGGGTCCGCTCGCGGCGAGCGGATTGCTGGCCCTTCCCGTTCCGGTCGCACCCTCGCCGGACGCCATGCCGGCTCCCGGCGAGGTCGGCCCGCGCGGCGCCTTCGCCGAGCTGCGGCAGGCCGCCTGAGAGACTGTGTGAAACCGCACCTGCCGCTTGTGCGAAAAGGCACCCCGCAGCCGATGAGGATTCGGCTGCGGCGCGGCGCAGCGCTCGACAGACCGGGCCTTGCCCGGCGCGTAGGGTGGTTTTCCATGGACACGCTGCCCATCCTCCGCAACCCCGCCTGGCGCCATGGCTCGCGCCTGGCCACCGGCCGGGCCGGCCCGGCGGCTCCGCGCCGCCTGGGCGCCGCGGCCATGGGGGCCATCCGGCGTGCACCCCGCGGCCACTTCGCGCCCACGGCGCGCTGCCGGTCGCTCCCGCGCCTGGCTTTCGGCCTGATCTAGCCCGTTCCAGCGCCGCCCGGGGTGCCGAAACGGCGCCAAAACCGGGCCTTCGCCCCCCGATTTCCGCGCTTCGTCGCCTTCCGCTGGAGGCCCGCCCGGCCCGCCGCCTAGAGTTCACCCATCGTCAACGCAGCACCCGGGAGAACCGCAATGAACGCCTTCGCCATCCTCGTGAGCCTCGCCTTCTTCGTGCCGATGATGCTCACCGTCGGGCTCAACATCGCCGGCCTGCGCGCCGCGTCCTGAAAGAGCGCCTGTGGCCACGCGCACTTCGCCCTGTCGGATCCTCGGCATGAATGCGGCGGAACAGTGCATCGCGGCGCGGGCCACCGGGAAGTACCTTGCAACCATGAATACTCGCAACGCATCCGATACCGGCTCCTGGTGGCGCACGCGCTTCGTCGCCATCGCGCGCCAGGCCGAGTCCGCGGCAACGCTGCCGCGGCCGCACGGTGCGGTGCGCATCCGGCCGGCCCTGGCTGGCGCCGGCGCGGCCCGGCGCTTCGGACCTGTCGCCTCCCGAACCTGAAGAATCCCCCCTGGTGGTTTGAGGCCGGGAATTTCCCGGCTTTTTTTGTTTGCGGGCTGTGCGCCAAGTCACTCTAAGATTTGGCGAAATTCGGATAGACTGGGACTCCCAGCCCGCCTACCGGGCCCGAGCCGAACCATGGATTCCCCCGACTCGTCGAGCCGCTTCGAAGCCGAGATCGCGCGCTACAACACGTGGCGCGCGGAGCTCACGCAGTCGGTCCACGTCTACCACGACTGGCTGGAGTCCAACGGCCAGCTCGACGTCCAGCAGTCGATCCGTTTCTACGACCTGCTCGAGAACCTCAACAAGGGGCGGCTCATGCTCGCCTTCCTGGCCGAGTTCTCGCGCGGCAAGTCCGAGCTCATCAACGCGCTCTTCTTCTCGAGCTTCAAGGAGCGCCTGCTGCCCTCGGACGTGGGGCGCACCACGATGTGCCCCACCGAGATCTTCCACGACCCCTCCGAGGAGCCGTACCTGAAGCTCCTGTCGGTGGAGACGCGCTACCGCGACGAGTCGATCTCGCAGCTGAAGAACATGCCGGTGGAGTGGAGCAAGATCCGGCTTAACACCGGGTCGGCGGCGGACATGAAGAACGCGCTGAAGGCGCTCGCCGACACCAAGAAGGTCTACGCCCTCGAGGCGCGCATGCTGGGCCTGTCGCCCATGCTGAACGACGAGGGGGAGCTCCCGGGCGAGGAGGAGCTGGTCGAGGTGCCGGCCTGGCGCTACGCCATGGTCAACTATCCGCACCCGCTGCTCACCAACGGCTTGTCCATCCTCGATACGCCCGGCCTGAACGCCCTGGGCATGGAGCCCGAGCTCACGGTGAGCACGGTGCCCAACGCGCACGCCATCCTCTTCCTGCTTTCGATCGACACCGGCGTCACCAAGAGCGACCTGGAGATCTGGGACCGCTACGTGCGCCCGGGCCTGCCGCAGAAGATCGCGGTGCTGAACAAGATCGACCTCATGTGGGACGAGCTCAAGACCGACGCCGAGGTCCAGCAGGCCATCACCCGCATGATCGACACCACCGCGCAGCACCTGCAGCTGCCGCGCGAGCGCATCTTCGCGCTGTCCGCGCAGAAGGCGCTGCTCGCCAAGGTGCGCGAGGACGCGGAGCTCGTCGCGCGCAGCGGCATCGGGCGCCTGGAGAGCTTCCTCGCCGAGCAGGTCGTGCCGATGAAGCGCCAGATCCTCTGCAAGGCCGTGGTGAGCGAGATCGGCGGCATGATGGCCTCCACGCGCGCCTCCATCGCCAAGAAGCAGGCCGCCAACGAGGCCGAGGTCGCCGAGCTCGCCGGGCTGCAGGGCAAGAGCCGCGACGTGGTGACCAAGATCTGGGCCAAGATCACCAGCGAGAAGAACGCCTACAACGCCGCGCTCGCCGAGTACAAGGTGAACAACGCGGCGTTCGGCGCGAAGCGCGCGGCGATCATGGACATGCTGAACCCGCAGAAGCTGGACACCATGCTCGCCAAGGCCGCCCAGGCCATGGAGGACTCGTGGACCACGGTGGGCCTGCAGCGCGGCATGCGGGAGCTCACGCGCCTCATGAGCGAGAACTTCGAGGAGGTGTTCGCGGCGAGCGAGGACATCAAGGTCATGATGCAGGGCGTCTACGACACCTTCATCGAGAAGTTCGCGTTCCAGAGGATGACGCTGCCGGCGCTGGACCTGGACCCGCACCGCACGAAACTCAAGCTCCTCGTGCACGAGACCGACGCCTTCGCGCGCGACCCCGTGAACGTCGCGCACTACAAGGGTCCGCTGGTGAAGAAGTTCTACACCACGCTCGTGAAGCAGGCGCGCTCGACGTTCGGCGACGCCAAGAGCCAGACCGAGCGCTGGATCCAGGCGGTGACCCTGCCGCTCGAGGTGCAGATCAAGGACCACAAGGCGCAGCTGCAGTCGCGCCTCGACAACCTCGCCAAGATCAACGAGAAGACCACCACCATCAACGAGCAGATGGCGCTGCTGCGCGCGGCCGAGGCCGAGCTCAGGAAGCAGCGCGAGATGATCGACGGGCTCATCGTGCGCGTCTCGCACCACGAGGCGCGCGCCACCCTGGCGCCCGAGCTGCCGCCGCCGGTGGCGCGCCCCGAGCTCACCGAGCCGGTGGAGTTCTTCCGCACCACCCGGATGCAGGCGGTAGTACCCGCGAAGTCCGCGCCCAAGCCCGCGCCGCCGCGCCCTGCGCCGTCCCCGGCGCCCGCGGCCGAGCCGATGGTGTCCGACGACATGTTCGCGCAGCTCGGGGCGGCCAAGCCCACGCAGCCACCCGCGTTCGATCCGTTGAAGACCCAGAAGCTGGTGGCGGAGAGCGAGCGCACGCAGCGCATCGATCCCGCCACGCTCCCGGATGCCGAGCGCACCCAGCGCCTGGATGCGGAGCGCACCCAGCGCATCGAGGCCGCCCGCGCGAGCGCGCGCGCCGGGGACGGCGACAAGACCATGAAGATCGCCGCGCTGGACCCCGCCTACAAGCCCAACGCCACGCAGCCCCTCGATGCGGCGAAGCCCTCGGGGCCGGATCCCGAGGCCACGCAGCCGCTCGACGACTCGATCTGGAAGCTGCAGGAAGCCAAGCGCATCTTGAAGGGCATCCGCGAGAAGCAGGACTAGGCGCCTTACACCAGGATCACGTCGTACTGTTCCTGGGTGTAGGCGGTCTCGACCTGCATCGAGATGGGCTTGCCGATGAAGTCGCCCAGCTGCGTGAGGCTGGCGGCTTCCTCGTCGAGGAAGAGGTCGATCACCTTCTGCGACGGCGAGGATGCGGTACTCCTTGGCGTTGAACTGGCGGTCGGCGCGCAGGATCTCGCGCAGGATCTCGTAGCAGATCGTGCGCGCGGTCTTCAGCTCGCCGCGGCCCTCGCACACCGGGCAGGCCTCGCACAGCACGTGCGCGAGCGACTCGCGCGTGCGCTTGCGCGTCATCTCCACCAGGCCCAGCTGCGAGAAGCCGTTCACGGTCACGCGCGTGCGGTCGCGCGCGAGCGCCTTGCGGAACTCGGCGAGCACCGCGTCGCGGTGCTCCTGGGAGTCCATGTCGATGAAGTCGACGATGATGATGCCGCCGAGGTTGCGCAGCCGCAGCTGGCGCGCGATCGCGTGCGCCGCCTCGAGGTTGGTCTTGTAGATCGGTGTCGTCGAACGAGCGCCCGCGAGACGAAGCCGCCGGTGTTCACGTCGATGGTGGTGAGCGCCTCGGTCTGGTCGATGATCAGGTAGCCGCCGCTCTTCAGGTCCACGCGGCGCGCGAGCGCGCTTGCTCGATCTCGTCCTCGACCGCGAAGAGGTCGAAGAGCGGGCGCTCGCCGTTGTAGTGCTCGAGGATGGGCAGCGCCTGGCGCGTGTAGCGCTCGCGCGAATTCGCTGCACGCTCGCGTACGTCTCGCGCGAGTCGACGATGATGCGCTCGGTGGAGTCGGTGACGAGGTCGCGCAGCACGCGCGGGGCGAGCGAGAGGTCCTGGTAGAGCAGCTCCTGGGGCGCGGCGCGGGTGCGCGGCCTCGCGGATCTGCTTCCAGAGCGTGACGAGGTACTCGATGTCGGCGCGCGAGCTCGGCCTCGGTCGCGGTCTCGGCGACGGTGCGCACGATGAAGCCGCCGGTCTCGCCTGGCGGTATCAGGGAATGGACCTTTTCGCGCAGGTGCTCGCGCTCGGTCTCGTCCTCGATGCGCTGCGAGATGCCGATGTGCGGGTCCTGCGGCAGGTACACCAGCAGGCGGCCGGCGATGGACACCTGCGTCGAGAGGCGCGCGCCCTTGCTGCCGATGGGGTCCTTCACGACCTGGATCAGCAGCGACTGGCCCTCGTTCAGGATCTTCTCGATCGGCCGCTGCTCGCCGGTGCCGTTGCGTGCCGCGCCAGATGTCGGCCACGTGCAGGAAGGCCGCGCGCGGCAGCCCGATCTCGACGAACGCCGACTGCATGCCCGGCAGCACGCGGCACACGCGCCCGAGGTAGATGTTGCCCACCAGGCCGCGGCTCGAGTTGCGCTCGACGTGCAGCTCCTGCACCGCGCCCTGCTCGGTGACCGCCACCCGCGTCTCCTGCGGGGTGACGTTAATGAGGATCTGCTCGTTCATCTCGTGGTTGAGAGGGACCACCGATGAACACAGATGAACGCCGATGAGCCCGGGCGCGCGGATGCATCCCGAGAGTTCCGGCGATCGATCAATAACTAGTCGCTAGCTCTTCCCCCGCTCATCTGTGTTCATCTGTGTTCATCTGTGGTTTCCTTGTTTAAGCCCGGATTCAAGGGACGATTACCCCGAATAGTCGCAGGAGCCCGGCGGTCTCGTAAAGCGGCAGTCCCATGATCCCCGAATAGCTGCCCTCGATGCGCTCCACGAAGCGCGCCGGCGCGGCCCTGGATGCCGTAGGCGCCGGCCTTGTCGAACGGCTCGCCGGACTGGATGTAGGTCTGGATGCGCGATCGTCGTAGCGTGCCGAAGGTGACCAGCGACTCGCTCACCACCATCTCGAAGCGCTGCTCGAATCCCACCGCCACGGCGGTGAGCACGCGGTGGCGCGTGCCGGACAGCAGCTTCGAAGGATCCGCTCGGCGTCGGCGCGGTCGGCGGGCTTGCCGAGGATCTCGTTGGCGAGCGCCACGGTGGTGTCGGCCGAGAGCACCGGCATGCGGCGCAGGCCCCGGCGCATCACGATCCGCTGCCAGGCCGCCTCGCACTTGAGCCGGCTCACGCGCCGCACGTAGTCGTCGGGCTGCTCGCCCGGGCGCACCGCCTCGTCCGTGTCGGAGTCCTGCCGCGGCCCCTCGCGGAACAGCAGGGGCTCGAACTTCACGCCGATCTGCGCGAGCAGCTCGCGGCGGCGCGGGCTGCGCGAGGCGAGGTAGATCATGTCGTCGTTCTGGCGCTGTTGTCGGCTGCCTCGAAGATGGTGCGTATCTTGCCGCCGATCGCCTCGGCGCATTCGCGCGGGCGGATCTCGAGCGCGAAGTGGGGGCCGGGAAACCGGACGATGTGCGCATTGTGACAGACGGACTCGAGTTCGTTGCGGGCGTGGGCGCCCACCACCTCGTCGCGCTCGAACTGGACCAGCACGATGGGGATGCGCAGCGCCGCGAGCTCCCGGCTCACGTCGGCGTCGGCGATGACGCGCAGGCGCTCCGCGATCACGTCGTCGTCGAGGGCGAGCAGGGTGTCGTTGAAGTCCTTGGACCAGCGCAGGTGCAGGGGATCGCGGGTCATCGGCGGCACGGCCTTCAGCAGGCGCGCGCCGAAGCGCACCACCTCGGGCAGGGCCGCGCCGACGTAGGCGAGCCAGCGCACGGGATTGCGCGCGAACGAGCCGCACAGCACGATCGCCTCGACGTGCGGGTCCATGGAGGCCCAGCGCGCCGCGACGAGGCCGCCGAACGACTCGGCCACCAGGATGTGCGGGGCATGCTGCGAGGCCTGCGCCGCGGCGAAGCGGCAGTAGCCGTTGAGCGAGCCCAGCGTGCGGTTCGGGTAGCCGATGGCGCGCGCCGGGTTGTGGGTACGCAGCGCCGCCACGAACGGCTCGCGCAGCTGCGCCGCGCCGTCGAAGCCGGGCAGGAACAGGATCTCGGGGGCGGCGGCGGTCATTCGCGATGGTACGGGTGATGGGAGAGGATGGACCACGCGCGGTAGAGCTGCTCGGCGAGCACGACGCGCACCAGGCCATGGGGCAGGGTGAGCGCCGAGAGCGAGACGAGCTTCGCGGCGCGCTCCTTCACGGCGCCGGAGAGGCCGTCGGCGCCGCCGATGGCGAACACCGGGTGCGCGGCGTCGCGCATCCATTCGGAGAGCAGGGTGGCGAGGCCATGCGTGGTGACGGCGCGGCCGCGCTCGTCGAGTGCCAGCAGCGTGCCGCCCGCGGGCACGGCGGCGAGCAGCCGCTCGCCCTCCAGCGCCTTCGCGCGCTCCGTGTCGCGGCCTGCGCCGCGCTCCTCGGGCTTCAACTCCACCAGCTCCACTTTCACCTCCGGCGGCATGCGCCGCGCGTATTCATGGAAGCCTTCCTGGATCCACGCCGGCATCCGGTGCCCCACCGACAGGACCGTCACGCGCAAGCGCGGGCCTCAAGCGGCCTTGCGCGGGTGCGCGGCCTTGCGCGGGTGCGCAGCCGCGCGCCGCGGGCCTGGGCGCCGGCGCACGTGCGCCACCGGCGCCGAGCTGTTGACGACCTTGTCGAAGCGGCCCTCGCCCCACAGCTCCTCCAGGTTGTAGTACTCGCGCACCGCCGGCTGCATCACGTGCGCCACGACATCTCCGGCGTCCACCAGGATCCACTCGCCGCCCTCCTCGCCCTCGGTGCCGATGATGGAGGCGCCCGATTCCCTGAGCCGGTCGCGCACGTGGCGGGCGAGCGCCTTGGTCTGGCGCGCCGACTCCGCCGAGGCGACGATGATCCAGTCGAAGATCGAGGTCACCTTGCGCACGTCGATGGCCTGGATGTCGCGCGCCTTGATGTCCTCGAGGGCGGAGATGACGAGCTTCTTCCTGGCGAGTGTCGTGAGTTTCTTCATCGTTTCGGGTCGGACGTGGCCGCGATCGGCTCGCGGCCTATGGAGTAGATGCGCCGGGAGCGTACGAATTCCACCACCGGCTCGGGGGTGAGGTACCGGATGGAGGCGTTCCCGGCCGCCAGCTCGCGCAGGGCCGAGGAGGAAATGGCGAGCGGTGTCATCCCGAAGGTCATGACCTTGCCGGACGGCGCCGACAGCATCTCGCGCAGGTTGAGGGTGATGCGCGGCCAGACGTCGCGCGGGAAGCAGCCGGGGCCCTGCTTCGCCCAGGCGGGGTCGTCGCCGCGCACCGCCACCGCGAAGTGCGCGAGGTCGAAGAGCTCGGTCCAGCGATGCCAGGTGTCGATCTTCGCGAACGCGTCGCTGCCGGCGAGGAAGACCAGCGTGGCGTCGGGGCCGCGCTCGCGGCGCAGCTCGACCAGCGTGTCGTAGGTGTAGGTCGGTCCCTGGCGGCGCAGCTCCCGGTCGTCCACGTCGAAGCGCGGGTCGCGCGCCGTGGCGAGCTTGAGCATGGTGAGGCGCTCTTCGTTCGTGGCGTGGGCGTCGCGGCCGCGGTGGTAGGGCAGCCCCGCGGGAATGAAGACGACGCGCTCGAGGCGGAAGGCCTCCGCGAGCTCGGTGGCAAGGCGCAGGTGCCCGAAGTGGACCGGGTCGAAGGTGCCGCCGAAGAGGCCGATCGCCGCCAAGTCAGCCGCGCACCTGCCCGTCGCCCAGCACGATCCACTTCTGCGAGGTGAGGCCCTCGAGCCCCACGGGGCCGCGTGCGTGCAGCTTGTTGGTGGAGATGCCGATCTCGGCGCCGAGCCCGTACTCGAAGCCGTCGGCGAAGCGCGTGGAAGCGTTCACCATCACCGAGCTCGAGTCGACTTCGCGCAGGAAGCGCTGCGCCGCGGACCAGTCCTCCGTGACGATGGCGTCGGTGTGCTGCGAGCCGTAGCGCGCGATGTGCTCCATCGCGGCGTCCAGCCCGGCGACGGTGGCGATGGAGACGATGGGCGCCAGGTACTCGGTCGCGAAGTCCGCGGGCGTGGCGTCCTTCACGCCCTCCTCGATGCCGGCTTTCTGGATGATCGCCTTCGACTCCGCGTCGCAGCGCATCTCCACGCCCTTCTTCGCGTAGATGCGCGCCACCTTCGGCAGCACCTTCGCCGCGACCGAGCGCGCCACGAGCAGCGTTTCCATGGTGTTGCAGGTGCCGTAGCGCTGCGTCTTGGCGTTGTCGGCGATGGCCACGGCCTTCGCGACGTCCGCGCGCTCGTCCACGTAGACGTGGCAGATGCCGTCGAGGTGCTTGATCACCGGCACCTTCGCCTCGGCGGCGACGCGCTCGATCAAGCCCTTGCCGCCGCGCGGCACGATGGCGTCGATGTAGCGGTCCATGGCGACCATCTCGCCCACCGCGGCGCGGTCCGCGGTCGTCACGAGCTGGATCGCGGTCTCGGGAAGGGCAGCGTGCTTGAGGCCCACCGCGAGGCACGCGGCGATGGCCTGGTTCGAATGCAGCGACTCGGAGCCGCCGCGCAGGATGCACGCGTTGCCCGACTTGAGGCAGAGCGCGCCCGCATCCGCCGTCACGTCGGGGCGCGACTCGTAGATGATGCCGATCACGCCGAGCGGCACGCGCATGCGCCCGACCCGGATGCCCGACGGGCGCTCTGCGAGGCCGGTGATCTCGCCCACCGGGTCGGCGAGCGCGGCCACCTGGCGCAGGCCTTCGGCCATCTCCTCGATCGCCTTCGCGGTGAGCTGCAGGCGGTCGATGAACGCGTCGTCGCGGCCCTCGGCGCGCGCGGCCTTCACGTCCTCGGCATTGGCGGCGAGGATGGTGCGTTCGCGATCGACCAGCGCGCCCGCGGCGGCCGCGAGCGCGCGGTTCTTTGCGCCGGTGCCGGCGCGCGCGAGCGCACGGCTCGCGCTCCGGGCAGCCTCGCCCATCGCGACCATGACCGCGTGCAGGTTGGTGGAAGTGAGGTCGTTAGGCATATTCGAGCACCGGTTTGCCTGCCAGTCCCAGCGCGAGCTCCACGACGCTGTCCCACGGATCCCCGCTCTCGACGCCTTTAATCATGCGGTCGATCCGGTGGGCTCGCAAGAGCTCCCGGTCGAAGGAAGCGGCGCCGTGTCGGCGGGCGGTCTGCGTGAGCGCCTGCAGGCGCTCGGGCGGCAGCGGGCGCCGCGGCCGGCTTCCGGCCGCGATCGCCATCATCATGCGCAGCTCCTCGGCGAGCGTCCACAGCAGCAGCGGCAGCGGCTCGCCCTCGGCCTCGAGGGACTCGACGATGCGCGCCATGCGCGAGCCGTCGCCGGCGTGGATCGCCTCCAGCAGGTTGTCGCGGTCGAAGCGCGAGACGTCGGTGACCGCCTCGCGGATCGCGGCGAGCGAGATCTCGCCCTTGGGCAGCAGCAGTGCCAGCTTGTCGACCTCCTGCTTGGCCGCGAGGAGGTTGCCCTCGACGCGGTCGGCGAGCCATTCGAGGGTCTCCACGGACGCGCTCTGGGCGTTGCGCGCAAGGCGCTCGGCGAGCCATTCGGGCAGCTCGTCGCGTGCCACGGGCTCTGCCTCCACCATCACGCCCGCCTGGTCCAGCGCCTCGACCCAGCGCGACTTCTGCTGCTGCCAGTCGAGCTCGGGCAGCGTCACCAGCGCGACCGTGTCGTCGCCGAGGCGCGCCGCCCAGGCCTCGATGGCGCGCGCGCCTTCCACGCCCGGCTTGCCGGTGGGGATGCGCAGCTCCAGCAGGCGCTTCGAGGCGAAGAGCGAGAGGTTGGCGGCCGCGGCGCCCAGGCGCCCCCAATCGGCGCCGGGCTCGGCGAAGAAGATGTCGCGCTCGGTGCAGCCGGCCTTGCGCGCCGCCTCGCGGATGCGGTCGGCGGCTTCGAGGCCGAGCAGCGCGTCGGGACCGTGGACGACATAGAGCTTCGCGAGGCCGCGCCTCAGGTTCGCCTCGAGCTGCTTCGCGCGGATCTTCATCGCGGCGTGGCGAACGCGGCCGGCGATGCGCGCCGCGCCACCGCGACCTGGCGCAGGATGCGGCTCGCGACGTCGGCCTGCATGTCCTTGTAGAGCAGCTGCTCCTCGGCGTCCTTCGCGGTCGGCGCCGACTCGTTGTACGTGATGAGGCGCGTGGCGACCACCTCGGTGGGCGCGATCACCGGCTCCTCGCGCCCGGCCACCGTGAGCTCGTACGTGGCCGCGAGGCGCAGCTGGTACTCGTACACGCGGCCCGTGCCGGTCACCGTGAACACCGTCTTCTCGCGCGATTCGGTGGTGATCTTCAGGCTCGCCTCGGCGTCCTTCTCATTGGCCACCACCCGCGTGGCACCGGAGAGCAGGATGCGCTTCACCTCGCCGATCACGGTGGAGGGGACGGAGGCGGAAAGGAAGAGCGCGTGCAGGCCCACGCTGGGCTCGCCGCGCAGCTCGAAGCCGCAGGCGGCGAGCAGCAGGCAGAGCGCGACGAGGAGCCCTAGACAACGACGTTCACCAGCCGGCCGGGCACGACGATCACCTTCTTCGCCTTCTGCCCTCCGATGAACTTCACCACCGCCTCGTGGCGCAGCGCCGCCGGCCTCGATCTGCTCGCGGCTCGCGTTGGCGGGCACCTCGATGTGGCCGCGCAGCTTCCCGTTCACCTGCACCACGAGCTGGATCGAATCCTGCACCAGCGCGGCGGCATCGACGGCGGGCCAGGGCTGGTCGATGAGGCGCGTGCCGGGCCGCAGCTCCTTCCAGAGCGCCGTGGTGATGTGCGGCACGATGGGCGAGAGCAGGAGGACGGCGTTCTCGAGCACTTCCTGCGCGACGGCGCGCGCGACCGGGCTCGCCGTCCCTGAGGTCGTCGTACAGGTTCAGCATCTCGCGCACGGCGGCGACCGGCGTGTTGAACTGCATGCGCCGGCCGTAGTCGTCGGCCACCTTCTCGATGGTGCGGTGGAGCTTCAGGCGCAGCTCGCGCAGCTCCTTCGTGAGCTCGCCCTCGCGATAGGGTCCACGACGCCGGCCGCGACGTGGTCGTGCACGAGCTTCCACAGCCGGTTCAGGAACCGCCCGGCGCCCTGCACGGCGCTATCCGACCAGAGCACGGTATCCGTGGGCGGGCTCGCTTCCATCACGTAGAGCCGCGCGGTGTCCGCGCCGTAGCGCTCGATCATGTCCGTGCGGATCCACGCCGTTGCGCTTGGACTTGGACATGGTGCCGATGCCTTCGTAGTCCACGGCGCTGCCGTCGGACTTCGCGCGCGCGCCGGTGATGCGGCCCTCGGCGTCGGTGGTGGTGTCGACCTCGTCGGGCGCGAAGTACTCGATGCCGCCCTTCCCCCCGCGCCGCGAGAAGATGTGGTTCAGCACCATGCCCTGGGTGAGCAGGTTGGTGAACGGCTCGTCGATGCGGATCAGGCCCAGGTCGCGCATCGCCTTGGTCCAGAAGCGTGCGTAGAGCAGGTGCAGGATCGCGTGCTCGATGCCGCCGATGTACTGGTCCATCGGCATCCAGTACTGCGCGCGCTCGTCGACCATGGTCTTCGCACCCGGGGATGCGTAGCGCATGTAGTACCACGACGAGTCGACGAACGTGTCCATCGTGTCCGTGTCGCGTTTCGCGGCGCCGCCGCACTTCGGGCACTTCGTCTCGTAGAACGACGGCGTCTTCGCGAGCGGGCTGCCGGTGCCGTCGGGCACCAGGTCCTCGGGCAGCACCACGGGAAGCTCGTCGTCCGGCACCGCGACGTCGCCGCACCTGGGGCACTCGACGATGGGGATCGGCGTGCCCCAGTAGCGCTGGCGCGAGATGCCCCAGTCGCGCAAGCGGTACTGCACGCGCTTGGCGGCGGGAACTCCGAGCGCGCCGAGCTTGGCCACCACCGCGTCGATCGCCGCGTCGTAGCCCTTGCCGTCGAGCTCGGCGAAGCGCGCGCCGGAATTCACGTTGCGCCCGTAGTCGGAATACCACGGCTGCCACGCGTCGGTGGAGTAGGGCTTGCCATCGACGTCGATCACCTGCGCGATCGCGAGGCCGTACTTCTTCGCGAACGCGAAGTCGCGCTCGTCGTGGCCCGGCACCGCCATCACGGCGCCTTCGCCGTAGGACATGAGCACGTAGTTGCCGACCCACACCTCGACCTTCTCGCCGGTGATCGGATGGAGCACGAAGAGGCCCGTGGCCATGCCCTTCTTCTCCATCGTCGCGAGCTCGGCTTCCTGCACGCCGCCGCGCTTGCACTCCTCGATGAAAGCCGCGAGGCGCCGGGTTGCCCTTCGCGGCCTCGACGGCCACGGGGTGCTCCGCCGCCACCGCGGCGAAGGTGATGCCCATGATCGTGTCGGCGCGGGTGGTGAAGACCTTCAGGCCTTGCTTGCCGTCGTTCATGCGCCTGGCGGTCTCGGGCGCGTAGGGCAGCACGAACTCCACGCCGTAGCTGCGCCCGATCCAGTTGCGCTGCATCTGCTTCACCTGCTCGGGCCAGCCGAGGCCGTCGAGGGAATCCAGCAGCTCGTCGGCGTACTCGGTGATGCGCATGTACCACATCGGGATCTCGCGCTTCTCGACCAGCGCGCCGGTGCGCCAGCCGCGCCCGTCGATCACCTGCTCGTTGGCGAGCACGGTCATGTCCACCGGGTCCCAGTTCACCAGCCCGGACTTCTTGTAGATGACGCCCTTCTCCCGCAGGCGCAGGAAGAACCATTGGTTCCAGCGGTAGTAGGCGGGATCGCAGGTGGCGAGCTCGCGCGACCAGTCGAACGCCCAGCCCATCGACTTGCACTGCTTGCGCATGTAGTCGATGTTCTCGCGCGTCCACTTCGCCGGCGCGACCCCGGCGGCCATGGCGGCGTTCTCCGCGGGCAGCCCGAACGCGTCCCAGCCCATGGGCATGAGGACGTTGTGGCCCTTCATGCGCATGAAGTGGTAGAGCGCGTCGTTGATGGTGTAGTTGCGCACGTGCCCCATGTGCAGCTTGCCCGAGGGGTACGGGAGCATCGAGACGCAGTAGTACTTGGGCTTGGGGGACGCGTCGGGCGCCTCGAAGGCGCGGGCCTTCGCCCATTCGGCCTGCACGGCGGGCTCGATCGCCTTCGGGTGGTATTGCGGATCCATCGGCAGAGGGGCGGGCGCGGGGCGCGCGGGCAAATGGAAATTATAGCAGCGGGATCGCCAAACCCTTGATTTGCCGCGCAGTCTCGGGCATTTTGCGCGTGAGGGAGGTGCGTCCGATGAAACGAATCGACTGGGGCGTCGCCGCGCTGGTGCTCATGCTGGCCGGGGCCGCCCATGCACAGTCCGTGAAAGTGGAAGCCGTGCAGTACCCGGCGTGGCTCGAGCGCGACGGCAAGTCCGCGCCGCTCACGCCCGGCACGCCGCTGCAATCGAAGGACCTGCTGCGCACGGGCGGGAATGCGCGCGTGCTGCTGCGCCTCTCCGAGGGCAGCACCGTGAAGCTGGGCGAGAACGCGCGCTTCGAGATCGAGAACGTCGAGCAGAAGGGCGTGCTGCGCGCCGCGCTGCAGGTGCTGGCGGGGGCGTTCCGCTTCACGACGGAGGCGCTCGCCAAGCGCCAGCACCGCGACATCACCATCAAGGTGCGCAACATCACCGCCGGCATCCGCGGCACCGACGTGTGGGGCAAGGCGTTCGACGACCGCGACCTCGTGTGCCTGCTCGAAGGCAGCGTGCAGGTGAAGTCCGAGGGCAACCCCGAGGTGACGCTCGACAAGCCGCTCGATTTCTACCAGCAGCCGCTCGGCGGCGAGCCGAAGGTGGCGCGCGTGGACCAGAAGCAGATCGACATCTGGTCGCACGAGACCGAGATCGAGCCGGGCGCGGGGGCGGCGCGCGTCGGCGGCAACTGGCGCGTGGTGGCGAGCCGCTTCGAGAAGCGCGACAGCGCGCTCGCGCTCGCCCGCGAGCTGCGCGCCCGCGGCTACCCGGCGCGCGTGCGCGACGAGTCGGCCACCATCTTACGCCACGGAGATACCGCGGCATCGCCGGCGAGGAGGAGGCGCGCACATTGATGGCCAACTTGCGCGGCATCCCGGGCGTCACCATCCCGTCGATCCATTCCGGGGACGAGAAGCCGCGCTGGCGGAACTTCCGGCGCGCGGCGGCTGTCATTCGTGTGTCCCGCCTTTGCGCGAGACATGGCAGTTGGGGCAGACAGTTGAGGGCGCCGCTCATCCGGCGCCCTTTTTTTCTGCCAGTGATGGGCACAGCGCTAGAATGCCTCGCTACACGATAAAAACAGGGGGCGAGGATGGAGGGCATTCCCCGGAGCATCGCGCGGGTCATCCTGCTGGGTTCGCTGTCGATAGCGACGGCGTTCGCAGGCGAAGCATCGGCGCAGTCGTGGACCGGACTTGGCGGTGACGACAACTGGAGCACGGGCGGAAATTGGTCCAGCGGCGTCGCCCCGGCCAGCAGCGCCACCACGTTCGTGACGTTTCCATCCGTGTCTTCCGGCGTCAGTCCGACGAACGTCGACCTGCCCTGGACGGTCAACCGTATCGACGTCGGCGCCGGCGCTGGCTTCTACCTTTTCACCGGCGAGGCGATCACCTTCGCCGGCGCGGCACCCGCGATCAACGGCGCGGCCGCTCTCATGCAAATCGAAAACCCGATCGTCTTCGGCGCGGGACTCGTTGTCTCGACCCCCGGCAACGGCCCTCTTGTCCGTTTCGACGGTCCCGTCAGCGGGTCCGGCCCCATCACGGTATCGGGCGATGTCAATTTCCGCGCGAACACCGTTTCCGGAGGCCTCAATGTCGCAGGCTCTTCCCTTGCCACTTTCGTATCGTTCAGCGGCTCGGTGATCGGCCCCGTGAACGTATCGGGCGGCGGCCTCCAAATGTTCAACGCCTCGGTGACCGGCCCCGTGACCGTCGGTGGCGCGACCACGTCGTTGTTCATAGCCAGCGGCACGATCTCGGGGCCGCTCACGGTCGTGTCCGGAGGCATCGTATCCGTCCAGCCGGAAGGTGTGTTCGCAACCGGCGACCTCACGGTCAGCGGCGAGCTGTCCATCCAGATCCAGGGGACGTCGCGTGGCACGGAGTACTCGGGAATCGACGTGACCGGCGCCGTGAATGTGGCCGGCGCCCGCTTGCTGATCTCGAACCTGTCCACCCTGGTTCCCGCCCTCGGCGATGTCTTCACCATCATCGCGAACGACGGGACCGATCCCGTCATCGGCGCCTTCGACGGGCTGCCGGAAGGCGCGACCATCCCTTTGAACGGGATCGACCTGCGCATTTCCTATGTCGGCGGCACGGGAAACGACGTCACGCTCACGGCGGTCGGTCCGAACGGCGGGCCGGGGCCATTCCCCCAGGCGCCGACGCTCTCGCAATGGGCGCTGGTCCTTCTCGCCGGCCTCGTGCTCGCGCTCGGCATGCGCGTATCCGTGCGCAGGCGCTAGCGCGCTCCTGCCCCTTGCCACGAGGGTGCTCGCGATGGGGGTTTACGCAGGAGATACACTCTCCTGAGCCAACAAGAAAGCGAGGGCAGCATGCCGCGTACTTTTCACCGGGGCGCATGGGTCGCTTCGCTGTTCCTGGCCGCGTCGGTCGCGTGTGATGCGACCGCACAGACCTGGTTCGGCAGCGGGCCGGACAACAACTGGAGCACGGGAGCCAACTGGTCGGGCGGAGTCGCGCCGGCCAGCAGCAGCACGACCTCCGTGACCTTTTCCGAGTTTGCGACGCGCATGTCGCCCGTGGTGGATATGCCCTGGACCATCAACCAGATGACTTTGGGCTCGTTTAGCAGCGCCGCGATCTGGAATCTCAGCGGGCAGGCAATCACGATGGCGGGCGCGGGGGCCACCATCGCATATAACAGCGAGTCCCCCCTTCCGACCGTCATCACGAACCCGATCACGCTGGGGGTTCCGACGGCGTTGACGGTGGGGGGTTTTTCCCGGCGAGATTCGGGCGATTCGGGTCCGCGCGCGGCGCATCGCGGCCGGTATAATCGATGCAGCCTTCCCGCGTCGTCCGCAATGCCCGATCTCCTCGCAAACCTCAATCCCGAGCAGCACCGGGCCGTCACGCTTCCCCGTGAATCCGCGCTGATCCTCGCCGGCGCCGGCAGCGGCAAGACGCGCGTGCTCACCACGCGCATCGCCCACCTCATCCAGTCCGGACGAGGTCACGCCCAACGGCCTGCTCGCGGTCACCTTCACCAACAAGGCGGCGCGCGAGATGCTCACGCGCCTCTCGGCGATGCTGCCGATCAACACGCGCGGCATGTGGGTGGGCACCTTCCACGGCCTCTGCAACCGGCTCTTGCGCACGCACCATCGCGACGCGGAGCTGCCGCAGCTCTTCCAGATCCTCGATTCCGCCGACCAGCAGTCGCTCGTCAAGCGCCTCGCCAAGGCGCAGGCGATGGACGAGGAAAAGTACCCGCCGCGCCAGCTGCAGAATTTCATCAACAACTGCAAGGAAGCGGGCCTGCGCGCCAACGCCGTGGAGGCGGGCGACGACTTCACGCGCCGGATGGTCGCCTTCTACGCGGACTACGACGCGCAGTGCAACCGCGAGGGCGTGGTGGATTTCGCCGAGCTGCTGCTGCGCACCTTCGAGATGCTCGGGCAGGAACCTCGATCTCCTGCAGCACTACCAGGCGCGCTTCCGCTACATCCTGGTCGACGAGTTCCAGGACACCAACAAGCTGCAGTACAAGTGGATCAAGCTGCTCGCCGGATCGAACGGATGCGTATTCGCAGTGGGCGATGACGACCAGTCGATATACAGGTTTCGCGGAGCGGAAGTCGGCAACATGAACGAGTTCGTGCGCGACTTCGCGCGTGAAGGACGTCGTGAAGCTCGAGCAGAACTACCGCTCGCAGGGCAACATCCTCGACGCGGCCAACGCCATCATCGCGCGCAACAAGGCGCGCCTCGGCAAGAACCTGTGGACCGCGGAAGGCAAGGGCGAGCCGCTCAGGATCTACGCCGCGGCCAACGACGAGCAGGAGGCGCGCTTCATCGTCGACGAGGTGAAGCAGCTGCACCGCGAGGGCATCAACCTCTCGGACATGGCGCTGCTCTACCGCTCCAACGCCCAGTCGCGCGTGCTCGAGCACTCGCTCTTCCGCGCCGAACGTGGCGTACAAGGTCTACGGGGGGCTGCGCTTCTTCGAGCGCCAGGAAGTGAAGCACGCGCTCGCCTACCTGCGGCTCGCCGCCAATCCCGACGACGACACCGCGTTCACGCGCGTGGTGAACTTCCCGCCGCGCGGCATCGGCGCGCGCTCCATCGAGCAGCTGCAGGAGGCGGCCGAGCGCGGCATGGGCAGCCTCATGCACGCCGCGCGCACGGGCATCGTCGCGGGGCGCAGCGGCACGGCGCTGGCGCAATTCGTCACGCTCGTCGACAACCTGCGCAAGTCTGCCGAGACCCTCACCCTGCCCGAGCTGATCGAGGAGGCCATCGAGGTGAGCCGCCTGAAGGATCACTACGCCGCGGAGAGGGAGGGCCAGGACCGCGTCGAGAACCTGCAGGAGCTCTACAACGCCGCCGCGCTCTTCGCCGAGGACTTCGAGCACGGCCTGGAGCCCGCGGGAGAATCGCAGGAGGATGTCGCCGCCGCGGGCACGCCCGAGCAGCAGATCCTCGCCGCGTTCCTCTCCCACGCGAGCCTCGAGGCGGGCGAGCGCGAGGCGGCCGCGGGCCAGGACGCGCTGCAGCTCATGACGGTGCACTCCGCGAAGGGCCTCGAGTTCTCGGCGGTGTTCATCTCCGGCCTCGAGGAGGGCCTCTTCCCCCACGAGAACAGCATGCTCGAGGACGGCGGCATCGAGGAGGAGCGCCGCCTCATGTACGTGGCCCTCACGCGCGCGCGGAAGCGCCTCTACCTCTCGTACGCCGGCAGCCGCATGCTGCACGGCCAGCCGCGCTACGGCATCGTCTCGCGCTTCGTGGAGGAGATCCCGGCCGGCGCTCTGCAAATGGATCGTGCTGCCGGAGAAGCAGTTCGACATGCGCGGGGCGCAATCGTCATTCCTCGACGCGCGCTCGTGGGGTTCCGGCGGCGGCCGCGCGCCGCAGCCCGACGCGAACCGCTACCCGTCGCGGCCCCAGCGCGCGGGCTTCGAGACCAAGCGTCCCGACGAGCACCCGTTCGCCATCGGGCAGAACGTGCGCCACGCGAAGTTCGGCGAGGGCGTCGTGATCAACCTCGAGGGGCGCGGGCTGGATGCGCGCGTGCAGGTGCGCTTCGCGGGCGAGGGGACGAAGTGGCTGGCGCTCCAGTACGCCAAGCTCACGCCGGCGTAGTCTCGAACACCTCGCGGTAGCCCACGTAGGTGCTGATCGCCATCACGGGCATGAACACGATGAGGCCCAGCCCCCAGGGCAGCAGCGCCAGGAAGAAGAGCACCATCAGCACCATGCCGTAGACCAGCATCGCACCGAGGTTGGCGAGCGCCGCATACATGCTCCAGCGCATCGCGTGACTCGTGGAAAGGCCGTGGAAGGCGATGAGCGGCGGCGCGAACCACAGCGCCCCCTTCACCGCGAGCGTGAGCACGAAGCCCACCGCGAGGATCCACTCCTTGCCCTGCGTGAGCTCCACGTAGTCGCTCACGGTGAGCGGCTGGTCGCCCTCGGCGGCGATCGGGAAGCCGAGCACGGCCATGATCGCGAAGATGGCGATCTCGGCCAGCAGCAGCAGCGCGCCCAGGTTCACCAGCGAGCGCATGTTGCGGCGGAAGCCCGAGAAGAGGTCGGCCATCACGATGCGTTCGCCGCGCCTGCTGCTTGTACGCAGCGATGGCGAAGCTCGCGAAGAACGCCGGCTGCAGGAAGTTCGCGATGACGCCGCCCAGGAACGGGATCAGGACCAGCGCGAAGGTGATCGACACCCATCCCGCGGTGAGGCCGATCCACTGCAGCGGGCGCGCCCGGAACATGCCGAACGACGCGGCGAGCCAGCCCGCCGCGCGCCCCGCGGGCAGCTCCGCCACGCGCATGCTCTCGTCCATCAGGCGAGCGGCCGCGCGTGCGCGATGTGGTGCTCGAGCAGGCGGCGCGAGAACGCGTGGTCCTTGGGAATGGTCATCTGCGAGGGGCGCGGGAAATGGTTGTAGCCGAGCCGGCCGAGCCAGGTGCGAAGCGCCGCCCTGCGCAGCATCACCGGCCACAGCGTGCGCTCCAGGTCCTCGAGCGGCCGCTCACTCTCGTAGCCCGCGACGAACGCGGATGCCCGCGCGGCGTCGAGCTCGGCCGCGGGTGTTGCGCACCAGTCGTTCACCGCGATCGCCACGTCGTAGAGCAGCACGTCGTCGCAGGCGAAGTAGAAGTCGATCACGCCGCCGCGGCCCTCGTCGTCCCACAGCACGTTGTCGTGGAAGTAGTCGCCGTGGATCACGCCCTGGGGCAGCACGGAGTCGTCGTGGATCGACTGGTAGCGGTTCTCGGAGGCGATGAGCTCGTTCTCGTCGCGCGGGAGCTTGGGGGCCACCTCGGCAGCGAAGCGCTCGCGCCATTCGCGCCCGCGCCAGTTGGCGAGGCCCGCGTCGTACTCCACCGCGGCGGCGTGCAGGCGGCCGAGGATCGCGCCGGCCTCGCGGCACGCGTGCGCGTCCGGATTCACGCGCGGGGCTCCGGGAAGCCGCGTCACGATGCACGCGGGCTTGCCGTTCACCTCCAAGAGCATGTCGCCGTTCTCGCGCCGCATCGGCTGCGGGCAGGTGACGCCCTGGTGCGCGAGGTGGTCCATCAGCCCCACGTAGAACGGCAGGTCGGCGCGTGGGATGTGCTCGAAGAGCGTGAGGACGTATTCGCCCGTCGTGGTGGTGAGGAAATAGTTGGTGTTCTCCACGCCCTGGGCGATGCCTTCCAGCCGCTCCAGCTCGCCGAGCGCGTAGTGCTCGAGCAGGGCGCGGGCCTCGTCCCCGGAAACCGGCGTGAAAACCGACATCTCGCGGGCGGGCCTCTCGCTAGAATTCCAGCAGGACCCACTGCGGCACGCGCAGGCCGCTGTCGAGAGGATTGTCCTGGCGCACGAAGGTGCCGTCGCCCTTGCGGTCCATGAGGACGTAGGGGTGCCCGTGCTTCGGCGTCACGCGCATCATGTAGAGCTTGCCGTTCACGCGGTACTCCTGGATGGTCTCGTCGCCCTCGGTGCGCGTGGAGACCTGCGGCGCGGGCTCGTTGTCCGGCTCGAGGCCGGTCATCGGCGGCGGGGGCGGGACTTCCTCCAACGGCATCGTCCCGGGCGGCTTCGCCCGCTCGGTGGACTGCGCGAAGGCGGGCAATGCCGCGGCAGCGGCGAGGGCGGTGACGAGCACGGCGGCGGAACGCCGGTCGAAATGGATCGCTTGCATGGGGGCCTCGATCGGGACGCGAAGTGTACCAGTTAGAGCGCGAGTTCCGCCTCGCGTTCGGACGGGCTGGGCTCGAAGCCGCGCGACTGGTAGTGGTTGAAGATCGCCTCCACCACCGCCTGCGGCTCGTCGATCACCTGCATCAGGTCCGGGTCGTCGACGCCGATCATGCCGTCGTCGCGGAGCCTCCCCTTCACCCAGTCGAGCAGCCCGCCCCAGAACGCGGAGTTCACGAGGATCACCGGCACCTTGCGGATCTTGCCGGTCTGCACGAGTGTGAGCACCTCCATCAGCTCGTCCATGGTGCCGAAGCCGCCGGGCATCATCACGAACGCGCACGAGAGCTTCACGAACATCACCTTGCGCGCGAAGAAGTGCTGGAAGGTGTGGCCGACGTCCTGGAACGCGTTCCCGCGACTGCTCGTAGGGCAGCTGGATGTTCAGGCCCACGCTCGGGCTCGTGCCGGCGTAGGCACCCTTGTTGGCCGCCTCCATGATGCCGGGGCCGCCGCCGGAGATGACCGCGAAGCCCGCGTCCGAGAGCCGGCGCGCGATGTCCTCCGCGACCTTGTAGTACGCATGATCGGGCGTCATGCGCGCGCTGCCGAAGATGGCGACCGCGGGCTGTATGGCCTGCAGGCGCTCGGTCGCGGTGACGAACTCTGCGATAATCTCGAACATCCGCCACGCCTCGCGCGCCGAGCTCTGGGAGCGGCGGACGAGCTGCGGATCCGAGGGTTTGGGGACCTTGGGTGAGGTGGTGGTCATGGGGTGCTCCAGATCGGCATGACGGAAAACACGAAACGCCTGCTGCTCGTCGACGCGTCGAGCTATCTCTACCGCGCCTTCCACGCGCTGCCCGAGTTCCGCAGCCCCGCGGGCGAGCCCACGGGCGCGATCCTCGGCGTGGTGAACATGCTGCGCAAGCTGCGCCAGGACTTTCCATCCGATTATATCGCCGCTGTCTTCGACCCCAAGGGCAAGACCTTCCGCGACGACATCTATCCCGAATACAAGGCCACGCGCCAGGCGATGCCCGAGCCGCTCGCCGCGCAGATCGAGCCGCTGCTGGAAACCGTCGCGGCGCTCGGCTGGCCGGTGGTGATCGTCGATGGCGTGGAAGCCGACGACGTCATCGGCACCCTCGTGAAGCACGCCGCGGAGCAGCACGGCATGGAGTCGGTGATCTCCACCGGCGACAAGGACCTCACGCAGCTCGTCACCGACAAGGTGCTCTGGGTCAACACCATGGCCACGCCCTACGAGAAGCTCGATCCCGCGGGCGTGAAGGCCAAGTTCGGCGTGCCGCCGCACCTCATCATCGACTACCTCGCGCTGATGGGCGATGCGGTGGACAACGTGCCGGGCGTCGACAAGGTGGGCCCCAAGACCGCGTGCAAGCTGATCGAGCAGTTCGGCTCGCTCGAAGGCGTGATCGAGCACGCGGCCGAGGTGAAGGGCGTGGTGGGCGAGAACCTGCGCCGCGTGGCGGACTGGCTTCCCACCGGCCGCTGGCTCCTCACGGTGAAGACCGACGTCGAGTTGCCCTTCGAGATGGAGTCGCTGCTCTTCAAGGGCTCCGACGACGCGAAGCTCGCCGAGCTCTACGGACGCTTCGGCTTCCGCACGCTGCGCGACGCCATCCTCAAGCGCGAGGACGCGCCCGAGGGCGGCGATGCGCCACTGCCCAAGGCGCCGGGAGCGAAGGGCGGCGGGCGCAACTTCGGCTCTCCTCACCGCCACGCTCGAGCCCAAGGCCGACGCCACGCCCTTCGTCGCCACGCGCAAGTACGAGACCGTGCTGGACGAGGCCGCGCTCGAGCGCTGGGCGGTGAAGCTCGAGTCGGCGGCGCTCACGTGCATCGACACCGAGACCACGAGCCTCGATCCCATGTCCGCGCAGCTGGTCGGCATCTCCGCGGCCGCCGAGGCGGGCGAGGCCGTCTACATTCCGCTCACCCACCGCTACGCCGGCGCGCCCGCGCAGCTCGACACGAAGAAGGTCCTCGAGCGCCTGAGGCCGTGGCTGCGAGGACGAGAAACGCCTCAAGGTCGGCCAGAACGCCAAGTACGACCGCCACGTGTTCGCCAACCACGGCGTGGACCTGCGGGGCATGGCGCACGACACATTGCTCGAGTCCTACGTGCTGGAGAGCAACCAGCGCCACGACATGGATGCGCTCGCCACGCGCTACCTCGGCACGAGCGGCCTGCTCCAATACGTGGACGTCGCCGGCAAGGGCGCCGGCCAGATCCCGTTCGACCAGGTCGATATCCAGCGCGCGACCGCGTATTCCGCCGAGGACGCCGACGTCACGCTCCAGCTGCACGGAGCGCTCTACCCGCGCCTCGCGAAGGACGAAAAGCTCGAGCGCATCTACGCCGGGATCGAGGTCCCCGTGGCGGGCGTGCTGCTCGCGATGGAGAGGAACGGCGTGCTGATCGACGGCCAGCAGCTCTCGCGCCAGGGCCAGGAGCTGGGGCAGAAGATGCTCGAGCTCGAGCAGAAGGCCTACGAGCTCGGGGGCGGCCCGTTCAACCTCGGCTCGCCCAAGCAGCTCTGCGAGGTGCTCTTCGACCGGCTCAAGCTCAAGGTGGTGAAGAAGACGCCGTCGGGCGCGCCGTCCACCGACGAGGAGGTGCTGGAGAAGCTCGCGGAGGACCATCCCATCTGCAGGGCGCTGCTCGAGCACCGCGGGCTCTCGAAGCTGAAGAGCACCTACACCGACAAGCTGCCGCGCATGGTGAACCCGAAGACCGGCCGCGTGCACACGAACTACGCGCAGACCGTGGCGGTGACGGGACGCCTCTCGTCGACGGACCCCAACCTGCAGAACATCCCGGTGCGCACGGGCGAGGGACGGCGCATCCGCGAGGCGTTCATCGCACCGCCCGGCGCGAAGATCGTCTCCGCGGACTACTCGCAGATCGAGCTGCGCATCATGGCGCACCTCTCGGGCGACAGGAGCCTGGTCGAGGCCTTCTCCCGCGGCGAGGACGTGCACCGCCACACCGCCGCGGAAGTCTTCGACACGCCGCACCCGGAAGTAACACCGGACCAGCGCCGCGTGGCGAAGGTGATCAACTTCGGCCTGATCTACGGCATGAGCGCGTTCGGCCTCGCGCAGAACCTCTCGATCGAGCGCGCGGCTGCGCAGAGCTACATGGACAAGTACTTCGCGCGCTATCCGGGCGTGGCGGCCTACATGGAGCGCACGCGGCAGGAGGCGCGCGAGCAGGGGTTACGTCGAGACCGTGCTCGGCCGGCGCCTGTGGCTGCCCGACATCCGCTCCTCGAACATGCGCGCCGCCAGGGCGCCGAGCGCCAGGCGATCAACGCGCCGATGCAGGGCACCGCGGCCGATTTCATCAAGCTCGCGATGATCGCCGTGCAGGGCTGGCTCGAGCGCGAGAAGCTCGCCACCAAGCTCATCATGCAGGTGCACGACGAGCTGGTCCTCGAGGTGCCGGATGCGGAGCTCGATCGCGTCAAGCCCGGCGTCGAGAAGCTGATGATGGGCGTCGCGAAGCTCGACGTGCCGCTGGTGGTGGAAGCCGGGGTGGGCGAGAACTGGGAGAGGGCGCACTGACCTTGGCGTTCATCGACCATTTCTCGAAGAGCTCCGAGGTCTACGCGCGCGCGCGCCCGACTTATCCGGATGCGCTCTTCGATTTCATCGCATCGCACGCTCCCGGCCGCGGCCGCGCGTGGGATTGCGCGACGGGCAGCGGGCAGGCCGCGCAGGGGCTCGCGCGCCATTTCGCGCAGGTGGACGCGACCGATGGCAGCCGCGAGCAGATCGCGCACGCCATCGCGAGCCCGCGCGTGCGCTACTCGGTCCAGGTCGCGGAGCAGGTCGATTTCCCCGCGGGCGCATTCGACGCGGTTACCGTCGCCTCGGCGCTGCATTGGTTCGACCTCGAACGGTTCTATCCCGAAGTGCAACGGGTCCTGAAACCGGACGGCGTCTTCGCGGCCTGGGGATACTCGAAGCAGTCCGTCGCCCCCGAGGTCGATCGCGCCTTCGACAAGGTCTTTCTCGAGCCGCTGCGGCCACACTGGCCCGCCCAGAGCGCGAAGCTGTGGTCGGGCTATCGCGACGTGCCGTTTCCCTTCGAGCCCATCCAGGCGCCGGCGTTCGTGATGCAGATGCATTGGTCGCTGGCGGAGATGCTCGCCTACGCGGGGACGTGGTCGGCGACGCAGCGCTACGTTGCGGACGCGCCGGATTTCCTCGCGAACGCTGCGCGCGAGCTTGCGCCCGCATGGGGGGAAGGCAGGCGCGTCGTCACGCTGCCGCTGCATTTCCGCTGCGGGCTTCGAAAGCATTCCTCGCGATGAACGTCTACGAAGCCGCGCAGAGGCTTGCCGGCGGCGAGGTCGTCGCGTTTCCTACCGAGACGGTCTACGGCCTCGGCGCCGATGCGGCGAACACCGAAGCCGTCGCGAAGATCTTCGCGCTGAAGGGCCGGCCCGCCGACCATCCGCTCATCGTGCACTTCGCCGATCCGCTCGCGGTGGCGCAGTGGGCGCGCGAGGTGCCGCCCGCCGCGATGACGCTCGCCGCGCGTTTCTGGCCCGGGCCGCTCACCATCATCCTGCGCAAATCGGAGCGTGTGCCGGGCGCGGTCACCGGCGGCCAGGACACAGTGGGATTGCGCTGTCCTTCGCACCCGATGGCGCTCGACCTGTTGCGCGAGTTCGCGCGCGTGGGCAGCGGCGCGGTGGCCGCACCTTCCGCGAACCGCTTCGGCCACGTGAGCCCGACCACCGCGCAGCACGTGCGCGAGGAGTTCGGCGGCGACCTCATGGTGCTGGACGGTGGCGCGTGCGAGGTCGGGCTCGAGTCGACCATCGTGGACCTCTCACGCGGCGCACCCGTGCTGCTGCGCCCGGGGGCGATCACGCGGCGCGACATCGAGGCTGTGCTGGGCATCGCGCCCGCGCCCCGCGACGCGGATGCACCCCGCGCCTCGGGCACGCTCGAGGCACATTACGCGCCCCGCGCTGTCTTGTCGCTCGCCGATGCGGCGGCGATCGCAACGCAGGCGTCCGATACGGGCATCGCCGTGCTCGCGTTGCGCGCCCGGCCCGCCGGAGCGAAGGTCGCCGCATGGATCGCCGCGCCCTCCGATCCGATGCGCTACGGCCACGACCTCTACGCCAGCCTGCGCACGCTCGACCGCAGCGGGGCGCGCCGCATCCTCGTGGAAGCGCCCCCGCCGCTCGCGGCCTGGGAGGCGGTGAACGACCGGCTGGCGCGCGCGGCGGCCGGCGCCTCATCGGACGACGAGCCATGACGCCAACGCTGCTTCGACCGCTGTTCCTCGCCGCGATAATGCTTTTCTCCGCCGTGGTGTGCGCGGCCCCGCACGTCGTGCTCACGGAATTCGCGAGCGGCCTCGAGCTTCCGGTCGAGATCGCGAGCGCCCACGATGGATCGGCTCGCCTCTACGTGGTCGAGCAACGCGGCCGCATTCGCATCGTGGACGACGGCAAGGTCCAGCCCACGCCGTTCCTCGACGTGGGCGACCTCGTGGCCACCGACAACCTCGAGCGCGGGCTGCTCGGCCTCGCCTTCCATCCTGATTACGCGAAGAACGGGGCGTTCTACGTTTACTACACCGCCGCGCATACCGGGGCGGTCACCATCGCGCGTTTCCTGCGCGACAAGGCGCACCCCGAGCGCGCCGATCCGGCCAGCCGCGCGGTGCTGCTGTCCATCCCCCATGCCGAGTACGCGAGCGACAATGGCGGCCGCCTCGTCTTCGGGCGCGACGGGCTGCTCTACATCAGCACCGGCGACGGCGGCGGCAACGCCGACAAGCTGCGCCACGCGCAGGACACCGGGTCGCTCCTCGGCAAGCTGCTGCGCATCCAGGTGGACGGCGGCGCCGGCTATTCGATCCCCGCGGGTAACCCGTTCGCGAAGGATGCATGCGCCAAGGGACGTTGTCCCGAGGTGCTGCACTACGGCCTGCGCAACCCGTGGCGCTTCAGCTTCGACCGCGCGACCGGCGACCTCTACATCGGCGACGTCGGCGAGGACAACTGGGAGGAGGTCGATTTCCTTGCCCATGACGCGCCCGCCGGAATGAACTTCGGCTGGGGAGTGTTCGAGGGGAATGCGTGCTTCGACGACAAGCACTTCGGCACCCCGGGCGCCTGCACCAGGCTCGCGAACGCCGTGCGCCCCGCGCTCACCTACGACCACAAGCGCGACGGCGGGCAGGCCATCGTCGGCGGCTACGTCTATCGCGGCGAGCGCATCGCCCAGCTCCGCGGCCGCTACGTCTACGGCGATTACGCCACGAAGCGCATGTGGTCCGCGTGGCGCGAGGATGGAAAGTGGAAGAGCGAGGTGCTGCTGCCGCCGTCCCCGGCCGTCAAGGCGGTCTCGAGCTTCGGCGAGGACGACCGTGGCGAGCTCTACTTGTGCGACCTCGGCAATGGCAAAATCTGGCGGATCGATCCCGCTCCCTGAACCCGGATCCTGAAAGGCGAACCATGCAACGCGCCACATTGCTCATCACCGCCGCCGCGCTCTTCGCGGCCGGCTGCGCGCCCCTCGTCACCGAGAGCCCCGGCGAGGGGCTGAGTCCCGTGAACGCGGTGTCCCAGGGCGAAGACAAGCACCTGATGCTCTTCGGGCACGACGTCGTCGCGTACTTCACCGACAAGCGCGACGAGCCGGGCGACCCGGCGATCAAGTCCGTCTACAAGGACGTCACCTTCCGCTTCGCGAGCGCGGAGCACAAGGCGGAGTTCGACGCCGCGCCCGAGAAGTACATCCCGCAGTTCGGCGGCTTCTGCACCAACGGCCTCGTGTACGCGATCCCCTGGGGCGGCGACAGCGACGTGTGGGAGATCTACGACGGCAAGCTCTACATCTTCGGCGGCAAGGGCTCGCGCGACGCGTTCCTGCTCGACGTGCCCGGCAACCTCAAGCTCGCGCACCACTACTGGGACACGGAAGTGAGCGGCTCCAACGCGTTCTGGCAGCGCGCCCGGCGCCTCGTCTTCCGCGTGCCGCACTACAAGAGCGGCAAGGAACTGGCCGACGAGGTGGCGAAGGCGAAGGCGGCCGGGAAGCTGCCCGCGAGCTAGTTCCCGCGGCCGCTCACATCATGTGCATCGCGCGCGGCACGAAGAGGGATAGCTCCGGCCAATAGGTCACGATGACCAGGAACACGAGCATGGTGACGAGCCATGGCAGCACCGCCTTGGTGAGCTCGGTGATGCCCAGTCGCGAGATGCCCGACGCGACGTAGAGGTTCAGGCCCACCGGCGGGTGGCAGAGGCCCACCTCCATGTTCACGTCGATCAGGATGCCCAGGTGCACCGGGTTGATGCCCAGGCTCACGGCGGCCGGATAGAGGATCGGCGCCATGATCAGGATGCAGGACGAGGGCTCCATGAAGTTGCCCGCGAGCAGCAGCAGCACGTTGGCGATCAGCAGGAACTCCACCCAGTTGAGGTTCTTGCCGAGGAACCAGTCGGCCAGCGCGTTCGGGATGTTCTCGTTGGTGAGGATGAACGAGAAGAGCACGGCGTTGGTGATGATGTAGAGCAGCATCGCCGAGGTGTTGGCCGAGTTGAGCAGCACCTTCGGCACGTCGCGGAACTTGAGGTCCTTGTAGACGAAGACCGAGACGAAGAACGCGTACATCGCCGCCATGGCCGCGGCCTCGGTGGCGGTGAAGATGCCCGAGTAGATGCCGCCGATGATGATCACCACCAGCATCAGGCCCCAGACGCTGCGCGCGGAAGGCTCGCCAGCGCTCGAGCCAGCTCTTGCGCTCGAGGCGCGCGTAGTTGTTCTTGCGCGCGATCCACCACGTCACCGTGCAGAGCATGAAGGTGAGGAGGATGCCGGGCAGCACGCCCGCCACGAAGAGCGCGCCGATCGAGGTGTTGGTGGCCACCGCGTAGATCACCTTCGGGATCGACGGCAGCATGAGGATGCCGAGCGAGCCCGCGACGGTGATGACGCCCGCGCCGAAGCGCATCGGGTAGCCCTTGCGCACCATCTCGGGCAGCACGATGGAGCCGATCGCGACCACGGTGGCCACGCTCGAGCCGCACACCAGCGCGAACATGGCGCAGGCGACGATGCCCGCGAGCGCGAGCCCGCCGTGCAGGTGGCCCACCAGGGAGCTCGCGAAGTCGATCATGCGCCGCGCCACCCCGCCGTGGGTGAGGAAGTTGCCGGCGAGGATGAAGAACGGCACCGCCATGATCTCGAACTTCTCGATGCCGGTGAAGAGCTTCAGGCCCACCGACTGGATCGGCACCGTGGTCATCGTGAAGATGAACGTGAGGACCGTGAGGCCGAGCGCGATGGAGATCGGCATGCCGGTCAACATCAGCGCCACCAGCAGCGCGAAGATGATGCCGGCGTTGCTCGTGAGCGCGATGCCGATCAGGACGGCGAGGATCGCGGCGAGCGTGACGGTGGCCGCGCGCGTGCTCATGTGCGCCGGGCGGGCGAGGGCGGCGTTCATCGAGCCCCCAGGGGCTGCGGCTGGGGCGTGAGGTCGGGCGCGATCGACGGGTCCACGCCCTCCACGTGCGCCGCGTCGTGGTGGGGCAGCTCGCCGCTATGGGCGAAGCGCCAGGCGACCTGCAGGAAGCGGAAGCACATCAGGTAGGAGCCCAGCGGGATCGCGAGGTACACGATCCACATCGGCGCCTCGAGGTCCGGCGAGCTCTGGTCGGTGTGCGCGAGCTGCCAGACGAACTCGGCGCCGAAGGTACCCGACGATGAAGGTGAAGAGCGCGCCGGCGCCGAGGCCGACCAGGATCGAGGTGAAGCGCCCGCGCGGCGGCAGGTGGTTCACCAGCACGTCCACGCCCACGTGCATGCCGGTGCGCACGCCGTAGGCCGCGCCGAACTTCGCCATCCACACGAACATGTAGATGCAGAGCTCCTGCGCCCAGGACAGGTTGATCTGGAAGAGCGTGTCGTAGATCCGGTCGAAATGGAACTTGGCGCTCAGGTCGAGCGCGTAGCGGTGCAGCACGGCCACGAAAATGAGGAGGGTGGCCCCCGCGATCAGCGTCGCGATGAGCCACTCCTCCAGGCGGTCGAGCAGCTTCAGCACCGGGCCCGGCCTACAGCTTGCTGGGATCGAAGCCGGTTTCCTTGTAGATGGACTCGATCAGGTCGCGGCCGATGCGCGACTCGTTCTCCTTGTGGACCTTGATGAGCGCCTTCTTCCACGCGCGCTTCTCCTCGGGCGTGAGCGTGATGATCTCGGTCTTGCCCGCCTTGCGGATCTGCTCGAGCGCCTCGTCGTTCTCCTTCTGGGCGATCTCGTTCACGTATTTGGTGGAATCGCGCATGCGCTCCTCGAGCGTCTTGCGGATGTCGGGCGGCAGGCCGTCCCAGAACTTCTTGTTCACGATCACCGCGTAGCCCAGGTAGTGATGGTTCGAGAGCGTGATGTACTTCTGCACCTCGTTCATCTTCTGGGTGTAGATGTTGGAGGGCGGGTTCTCGGTGCCGTCCACAACGCCGGTCTGCAGCGCCTGGTAGACCTCGGAGAACGCCATCACCTGCGGGATCGCGCCCAGCGCCCGCATCTGGCTGTCCAGCACCTTGGACGACTGGATGCGCATCTTGAGGCCGCGGAAGTCCTCGGGCTTGCGCAGTGGCTTGTTGGCGCTCATGTCCATGAAGCCGTTGTCCCAGTAGGCGAGGCCGATGATGCCCTTGGGCTCGAGCTTCTTGAACAGGTCCGCGCCGATCTTGCCGTAGGTGACCTTGTGCAGCTCGTCGTAGTTGTCGAAGAGGTAGGGCAGGTCGAACGCCTCGAAGTCGCGCAGGCCCAGCGGGCCGAACTTGGCGAGCGACGGGGCGAGCATCTGCACGGCGCCCAGCTGCAGCGCGTCGACTTCCTCGGCGTCCTTGTAGAGCGTGCTGTTGGGATAGACCTCGATCTTCACCTTGCCGTGGGTGCGCTCCTCGGCGATCTTCTTGAAGTACTCGGCTCCCTTGCCCTTGGGCGTGTTGGTCGCCACCACGTGGCTGAACTTGATGACGATGGGCGCCTGCGCCAGGGCGTCCGCGAGCGGTAGGGCGGCCAGCAGGATGGCCACGGCGATGCGACGAATCATGTTTGTGCTCCTCCTCGGTGACTAGGGCTGTGATTGTCGCGCGATTCTACGCGCCGGGGCCGGCCCGGAAAATTGACCAAACTCATGTCGCGCTCGATTCGCCTCGGCGCCGTCCGCCGCCCGGGTGCGCTCCTCGAAGGCTACTTGCCCGTCGGCGCGGGCCAGCAGGACCGTCGAAGCGCGGGTGCCGTAGTCGGCGCCGGTGATGAGGGCGGCCGAGAGGCGGCGCTCCCACTCGACTCCGACCCCGGTATCGGGCAGGCCAGCGTCGGGCGCGGGAGCGGCGTCGCCCAGCAGGTCGAACAGGGCGGTGGTCGGGTCGACCTCGTGCAGCGCCCGCTCCATGGCTTCGCGCCCACGGATCACCTTGGGCCAGGGCTCGTCCAGCACGTGGTTGGACAGGCCGTGCACCCCGGGCGCGATGGGCCGCGCGCCACCTTCGCGGCTGCCGCAGTACCAGAGGCTCGCCGCGTCTCCCACGATGAGGTTGAAGGCGTTGTACTCGCCGGCGGCGGCGCCGATGCGCGTGAGGTAGGCGGGCGCGGATTCGTCGCCGGCCAGGAATTCGGTCACCAGCCCGCCGCGCGATCGCGCCGTGGAACGGCGGTCCGCGGGATCGCGAAAGTTGGTGACCGCGGCGAAGCGCCCGGATCGCGTCACGCCCAACCAGGTGCCGCCCGCCTTGAGGTCGCGGCCGGCGAGGAGGTCAGGATGGTCGGGCCACCAGTGCGCGGGCTCCGCGGGCCGGTCGCGCCATTCGTCGCGGTTGGCGGCGACGACGAGAGGCAGGTCGGCGCGGCAGCGCCACGCGACGACGATCAGGCACAACGGGTCAGCCCTCGGCGGGGATCTTGCCCAGCAGGGCGGCGTAGCGGCGATGGTCGAAGGGCGTGGACTCGGCCAGCATGCGGTTCATCTCCTCGCGCAGCGCCGCGGCGATGTGCAGCAGCGCCTGGCTGCGCGTCTGGCCGGCGGCGATCAGGCGATCGTAGGTGGCCTTGGCCTCGGGCGGATCCCCAGTCTCGATCTGGTTCACGACGGTGTCCAGAAAGGCGTTCCTGACGGTCTTGTCGGCGTCCATCCGGGCCTCCGGTGGGGGGTCGCGAGTGGCCATTCTGACACGGTGTCAAAATGGACGGTCTGAGGAGTGATGCGGGCGAAGATGCTGGAAGCGCCGATGAACGATAAGGAAGGCTGGGAGTTCTGGATCGACCGCGGCGGCACGTTCACGGACATCGTGGCGCGCCGGCCCGACGGCGCGCTGGTCACCCACAAGCTGCTCTCCGAGAATCCCGGGCGCTACCGCGACGCCGCCATCGCCGGCATCCGCCACCTGCTGGGCGTGGCGGAGGAGGCGGCCATCCCCGTCGATCAGATCGACGCCGTGAAGATGGGCACCACGGTCGCGACCAACGCGCTGCTCGAGCGCAAGGGCGAGCCCACCGTGCTCTTCATCACGCGGGGCTTCGGCGACCAGCTGCGCATCGCCTACCAGAACCGCCCGCGCATCTTCGACCGCCACATCCGCCTGCCGGAGCTGCTCTATCGCAAGGTGGTCGAGGTGGACGAGCGCATCGGCGCGCGCGGCGAGGTGGTGCGCCCGCTCGACGAGGGCGCGGCGTGGGAGGCGCTCGCGGCGGCGCGCGCCGAGGGCTACCGCGTCGGTCGCGATCGTCTTCATGCACGGCTACCGCTACCCGGCCCACGAGGCGCGCGTCGGCCGAGCTCGCGCGCGAGGCGGGCTTCGACGCAGGTCTCGGTCTCGCACGTCGTGAGCCCGCTCATGAAGGTGGTCTCGCGCGGGGACACGACGGTGGTCGACGCGTATCTCTCGCCGATCCTGCGCCGCTACGTCGAACCAGGTCGCCGCGGAGCTGCCCGGCGCGCGGCTCATGTTCATGCAGTCCAACGGCGGTCTCACCGACGCGCTGCGCTTCCAGGGCAAGGACTCGATCCTCTCGGGACCCGCGGGCGGCATCGTCGGCATGGTCGCGACGTCGGTCGCCGCGGGCTTCGACAAGGTGATCGGCTTCGACATGGGCGGAACCTCCACCGACGTCTCGCACTACGCGGGCGAGCTCGAGCGCGAGTTCGAAACGCTCGTGGCGGGCGTGCGCATGCGCGCGCCGATGATGTCGATCCACACCATCGCGGCGGGCGGCGGCTCGATCCTGCATTTCGACGGCCAGCGCCAGCGCGTGGGGCCGGACTCCGCGGGCGCGAGCCCGGGTCCCGCGTGCTACCGGCGCGGCGGCCCGCTCACGGTCACCGATTGCAACGTGATGCTGGGCAAGATCCAGCCCGGCTACTTCCCGCAGCGTGTTCGGCCCGCGCGGCAACGAGGCGCTCGACGCGCGCGCTGGTGCGCGCGCAAGTTCGCCGAGCTCGCCCTCGAGATCGGCCGCGCCACCGGCTCGCCGCAGGACGGCGCACGCCGTGGCGGAAGGGTTCCTGCGCATCGCGGTGGCCAACATGGCCAACGCCATCAAGTTCATCTCCGTGCAGCGCGGCCACGACGTCACCGGGTACACGCTCGCCTGCTTCGGCGGCGCGGGCGGCCAGCACGCGTGCCTGGTCGCCGACGAGCTCGGCATGACGCGCGTGTACATCCATCCGCTTCGCGGGCGTGCTCTCCGCGTACGGGATGGGTCTCGCCGAAGTTCGCGGCGCTGCGCGAGGAGGCGGTCGAGCGCGCGCTCGAGGGGGCGCTGGACGACGTCGTGGAGAAGTGCGGTGCGCCTGGGCGAGCAGGCGGTGCGACGAGCTCGAGCGGCAGGGCGCGGTCCTCGGGCGGCTGGAGAAGCGCGCGCACCTCAAGTACGAGGGCACCGACACCGCGCTCGTGGTGCCGCTGGGATCGATCGATGCAGATGCGCGGCGAGTTCGAGCGCCTCTACGCGCAGCGCTTCAGCTTCCTCATGCCGCGAGCGCGCGCTGGTGGTCGAGGCGGTCTCGGTGGAGGCGATCGGGGGTGGCGCCTCGGCGAGCGCGGCGCGGCCCGCCGCGACGACAGCGCCGCGACGCCCCGGCGCCCAGCATCGCGAAGCCCGTCGATCGCGTCGAGATGGTGAGCGGCGGCGCGCGCCACGACACGCAGTGTGTACGTGCGCGAGGAGCTGGCGCCCGGCGCGCGCATCGCCGGCCCCGCGATCATCGCCGAGCGCAACGCCACCACCGTGGTCGAGCCCGGCTGGGAGGCGCGCGTGACGGGGCCCGGAGCACCTGGTGCTCGAGCGCGTCGTCCCGCGCGAGGTGCGCTACGCCGTGGGCACCGGCGCCGATCCCGGTGATGCTCGAGGTGTTCAACAACCTCTTCATGTCGATCGCCGAGCAGATGGGCGTGCGCCTCGCGCAGACCGCCTACTCGGTGAACATCAAGGAGCGCCTCGACTTCTCGTGCGCGCTCTTCGACGCGGACGGCAATCTCATCGCCAACGCGCCCCACATGCCGGTGCACCTGGGCTCGATGGGCGAGAGCATCAAGACCGTCATCGCGCGAGAACGCCGGCCGGATGAAGCCCGGCGACGTGTACGTGCTGAACGACCCGTACAACGGCGGCACGCACCTGCCGGACGTGACGGTGATCACGCCGGTGTTCTGGAAGGCAACGGATCGGGACGGCCCGGCTCCAGGCGGAGACACGGATCGTCCCCACTCCTTGTTCTACGTCGGCTCGCGCGGCCACCACGCCGACATCGGCGGCATCACCCCCGGCTCCATGCCGCCCTTCTCGAGGAACGTGGAAGAGGAAGGCGTGCTCATCGACAACGTGAAGCTGGTCGAGGGCGGCCGCATGCTCGAGGACGGCATGCGCGCGCTGCTCGCGGCGGCGCGCTATCCGGCGCGCAATCCCGACCAGAACATCGCCGACCTGCGCGCCCAGGTGGCGGCCAACGAGAAGGGCGTGCAGGAGCTGAAGCGCATGGTCGCGCACTTCGGCCTGGACGTCGTGCAGCGCCTACATGCGCCACGTGCAGGACAACGCCGAGGAGTGCGTGCGCCGCGTGATCGGCGTGCTGAAGGACGGCGAGTTCGCCTACGAGATGGACAACGGCGCGGTGATCCGCGTGAAGATCACGATCGGCGCCGACCGCCGCAGCGCCACCATCGACTTCACCGGCACGAGCAGCCAGCTCGAGAGCAACTACAACGCGCCCTCGGCCGTCGTGTACGCCGCGGTGCTCTACGTCTTCCGCACGCTGGTGGACGACGACATCCCGCTCAATGCCGGGTGCCTCAAGCCCCTGGAGGTGATCGTCCCCGAGGGCTCGATGCTGAACCCGCGCCCGCCCGCGGCCACCGTGGCGGGCAACGTCGAGACCTCGCAGTGCCTCACCGACGCGCTCTACGGCGCGCTGGGCCTCATGGGTGCGGCGTGCGGCACCATGAACAACTTCACCTTCGGCAACGAGAAGCTACCAGTACTACGAGACGATCTCGGGCGGCACCGGCGCGGGCCCCGGCTTCGACGGCACCGACACGGTACAGGCGCACATGACCAACTCGCGGCTCACCGACCCCGAGGTCCTCGAGTGGCGTTTCCCGGTGCGCATCGAGGGGCACTCGATCCGCGCACGGCAGCGGCGGGGCGGGGCGGTGGCACGGCGGCGACGGCGCCACGCGGCGCGTGCGCTTCCTGCAGCCGATGACCGCCGCCATCCTCGCCGGCCACCGCCGCATCCCGCCCTACGGCATGGCGGGCGGAATGCCGGGCGACGTGGGACGCAATTGGGTGGAGCGCGCCGACGGCTCGCGCACGGAGCTTTCGTATGCCGACGAGACCGAGGTCGGCGAGGGCGACGTGTTCGTGGTCGAGTCGCCCGGCGGCGGAGGCTACGGGCCGCCGGGCGGCTAGGACATCACTGGCTCGGGCACATGCTGTGGTTGTACGAGTTGACCACCGCCATGATCCCGGTGGGATCCAGCGAGCTCAGCTCGTAGGTGTCCGCGCCCGAGGCGACCGCGGCCAGCTGGTCGGCCTGGTTCATGGCCACTGTCGCAGCCCCGCTCTTCACCACCGAGCTCGTGATCACCTTCTTGGCGGCTTCCTTCGTGATCTGCACGGTGCTCTTCTTCACCGCCGCCTTGATCGCCGCCTTGCCCGCGGTTTCCGCCGCCGCCTTGGCCGCGGTGCCGGCACCGAAGGTGCTCACCGTGGTCGCCACGTTGGCCGCGACCTCGAGCACCGACATCACCTGCCCGCGCACCTCGTTCGAGCACGCTTCCTTGCTGGTCGCGCAGCCCGCGCCGCACGCAGCCGGGAAGCTCGGCGGGCAGTTCTGCCAGCACACGGGGCCGATGCCGTAGTAGCCCGACGCGCACTGGGAGTAGCAAAGGCCGGCGTCGTATTGCTTGCCGCCGTCGCACGCCACGGGGATGGTGCCCGCGCCGCGCCCCTGGGACTTCTTGGTGCACGACACGCCGGAATCGATGAGGCCCGCCGGGCAGTCGGGCGAGCAGACGCAGCAGCCCACCTGGTGGAAGCCGGGTTTGCACTTCGGATAGACGATCGCGCCGTTCTTCTCGCAGCCCTGGGAATTGGCGGCCCGGCAGCGCTTGAACATGCCGTTGTCGTTGAGGCCGTCGCCGAACTTCCACGGATAGCCCGCGCCGCGGCCGTACGAGGCCGGCTTCGAGCAGCCCACGCCGAAGTCGCTGTAGCCGCTCGGGCAGACCTGCCAGCACACCGGGCCCACGCCCTTGTAGTTGGCGGGGCACTTGGTATAGCACAGGCCCGCGTCGTTCTCCTTGGCGCCGCAGTTGGTGGGGATGGTGCCGACGCCGCGGCCGTTGGAGTTCTTCCAGCAGAACGTGTCGGCGAGCGCTGCCGGCACGACCAGCAGTGCGAACGCGATCGCCCACGCCGAAACGTGACCTGTGATCCTTCTCATCTTGTGCGCCTTCCCTTCGAGAGCTGCTTCGTTGTGAGGGCTCTGCCGGCGCTCTCTCTCCTCGACGCCGGTCGAGCCGTTTCTTTTCTGCCGCAGGTGGAGCAAAAGATGCTGCACCCCGCGCATGCACTAATCAATGAGACACAAGTCGGTACGGGAAACGGCATATTATTCCATCCTGCGATACAATTGCGGCAGCGATGGGGGCGCCGCGAATCCGGATGGAGGCGCCGGCGCAAGCGCGCCGATGTTCGCGCGTCAAGTCGGCATGTCGATGCGATGCACGGAGACGATGCGAGCATGCGAATCGGGATGACGCATCGCGTTGCCGCCGCGCGAGCCTTCGCGAAGGCCCGGTTGACAACCGCGGCGCTGTCGCGAACGCCGCATTTGCGTGTGCGAAAATTATCTTCCTCGCGCGTTTCGCGTGCGTATAAAATGAGCACCCTTCCCGCTCGCTCGACCGGGAAATCCCCAGCCAGGCGCAAGCACCGAACTTGAAGATCGGCCCCGTCCATTTGAAGAACAACCTGATCGTCGCGCCCATGGCGGGCGTGACCGATCGGCCGTTCCGCAGCCTCTGCAAACGCCTGGGCGCGGGCATGGCCGTATCCGAGATGGTCGCCTCCAACTCGCTGCTGTGGGGTTCCGAGAAGACCATCCGGCGCGGCAACCACGAGGGCGAGGTGGAGCCGAAGGTGATCCAGATCGCCGGGGCGGATCCGGCGATGATGGCGGAGGCCGCGCGCTACAACGTGGACAACGGCGCCAGCATCATCGACATCAACATGGGCTGCCCGGCCAAGAAGATCTGCAACGTCTACGCCGGCAGCGCGCTGCTGCAGGACGAGCCGCTGGTCGCGAAGATCGTCGATGCGGTGGTGAAAGCCGTCGATGTTCCGGTTACGCTCAAGATCCGCACCGGCTGGAACACGCTCAACCGCAATGCCCTGCGCATCGCGAAGATCGCCGAAGATCACGGCATCCAGTCGCTTGCCATGCACGGGCGCACGCGCGCCTGCATGTACACCGGAGATGCGGAGTACGACACCATCCGGGACGTGAAGCGGTCGGTGCGCATCCCGGTCATCGCCAACGGCGACATCACCACGCCGCAGAAGGCGAAGTTCGTGCTCGAGTACACGGGCGCGGACGCGGTCATGATCGGGCGCGCCGCCCAGGGGCGCCCGTGGATATTCCGCGAGATCGAGCACTTCCTCGCCACGGGCAACGTAGCTGCCGCCGCCCGAGGTCGCCGAGATCCGCGAGGTCCTGGTGGGCCACCTGCACGACCTCTACGCCTTCTACGGCTGCGAGCGGGGCGTGCGCGTGGCGACGCAAGCACATCGGCTGGTACACGAAGGGGCTCAAGAACTCCGCCGTGTTCCGTGCCCGCATGAACACCCTCGACAACGCCGAGGCGCAGCTCGCCGCCGTGGAGCAGTTCTTCGGCGAGCTCGCCGTGCGCTCGGCGAGCCTCGAATACGACGATGAGGTCGCCCTTGCAGCGTAGACAAAAATACATCGCCAAGGCGGACGCCGCCGCGCGCGACAACGAGCTGTCCTCGACCGTGCGCAAGGTGATGCGCCAGTACTTCAAGGACCTCGACGGGGAAAAGTGCACCGGCATCTACGAGATGGTGGTGTGCGCGGTCGAGCGGCCCATGCTCGAGGTCGTCATGCTGCAGGCCCAGGGCAACCAGACCCGCGCCGCCGAGCTGCTGGGGCTCAACCGCAACACCCTGCGCAAGAAATTGCAGCAGCACGGGCTGGACTGATTTGTCGCCCCGTCGAAGGACGGGGCCCCATGTATTGCCAGCAGATTGGGCCCCGTCCTTCGACGGGGCGACGGCTCCGATGGCCCCGATAAAAATCCGCCGCGCCCTCCTCAGCGTCTCCGACAAGACCGGCATCGTCGAGCTGGCCAAGGCGCTGCTGGTCCACGGCGTCGAGATCCTCTCCACGGGCGGCACGGCGCAGCTCCTGAAGCTGAACGGCGTGGTGGTGACCGAGGTCGCCGACTACACCGGGTTTCCCGAGATGATGGAAGGCCGCGTGAAGACGCTGCATCCCAAGGTGCACGGCGGCATCCTCGCGCGGCGCGACCAGCCGGACCACGTGCGCGCCATGGAAGAGCACGGCATCGCGCCCATCGACATGGTGGTCGTGAACCTCTATCCGTTCGCCCGCACCGTGGCGAAGCCCGGCGTCTCGATGGAAGATGCGATCGAGAACATCGACATCGGCGGCCCGGCGATGGTGCGCGCGGCGGCCAAGAACCACGCCTTCGTCGCGGTGGTGACGGATCCCGCCGACTACGCACCGATCACGGCGAAGATGAAGGTGAACGGCGGCGGCCTCGCGCCCGAGGACCGCTACGCCCTGGCCGCCAAGGCGTTCAGCCACACCGCCGAGTACGACGGCATGATCTCCAACTGGCTCACCGCGCGCGACGCCGAGGGCCGCGCGCGCGAGTTCCCCGATCGCCTCAACCTCCAGTTCCGCCTCGCCCAGGCGCTGCGCTACGGCGAGAACCCGCACCAGTCGGCGGCGTTCTACGTGGAGCGCGATCCGCCGCCGGGCACGCTCGCCACGTTCCGCCAGCTGCAGGGCAAGGAGCTCTCGTACAACAACATCGCCGATGCCGACGCGGCCTGGGAGTGCTGCCGCACGTTCGACGTGCCGGCCTGCGTCATCGTCAAGCACGCCAACCCGTGCGGCGTGGCGGTGGCGCAAACGCCGCTGGCGGCCTATCGCAACGCCTTCCTCACCGACCCCACTTCGGCCTTCGGCGGCATCATCGCCTTCAACCGGCCGGTGGATGCGAGCGACCGCGCGAGGCGGTGGCGAAGCAGTTCGTCGAAGTCGTGATCGCGCCCGGCTACGACGCCGGCCGCGCGCGCCGTGTTCGCGGCCAAGCAGAACGTGCGCCTGCTGGAGATCGCGGCCGCAATGCGGCGCGGACCGGCTCGACCTGAAGCGCGTGGGCGGCGGGCTGCTGGTGCAGACCGTCGGACAGCTTCGACGTCGCCGAGCTGCGCATCGTCACCAGGCGTGATCCCACGCCCGCCGAGATGAACGACCTGGTGTTCGCCTTCCGCGTGGCCAAGTTCGTGAAGTCCAACGCCGATCGTGTTCTGCAAGGACGGCACGACGCTGGGCGTGGGCGCGGGGCAGATGAGCCGCGTGGACTCGACCCGCATCGCCGCGATCAAGGCGAAGAACGCGGGGCTCACGCTGCGCGGCTCGGTCGTCGCCTCGGACGCCTTCTTCCCGTTCCGCGACGGCCTCGACGTGGTCGCCAACGCCGGCGCGACCGCGGTGATCCAGCCCGGCGGCAGCGTGCGCGACAAGGAGGTGATCGCCGCGGCCGACGAGCACGGCATCGCGATGGTGTTCACCGGCATGCGGCATTTCCGCCACTGACCATCCCATGAAGCTCCTCGTCATCGGTTCCGGCGGCCGCGAGCATGCGCTCGCATGGCGGCTCGCGCAGCTCCCCGCGCGTCTCGCGCGTCTACGTGGCGCCCGGCAACGCCGGCACGGCGCGCGAGGACGGCCTCTACAACGTGGACATCAACGCCATCCCCGAGCTGGTGCGCTTCGCCGCGAAGGAGGGCGTGCACGCGACGGTGGTGGGCCCCGAAGGCGCCGCTCGCCGCGGGCGTCGTCGATGCATTCCGCGACGCGGCCTGCGCATCTTCGGGCCGACCCAGGCCGCGGCGCAGCTCGAGTCGTCCAAGGATTTCGCCAAGCGCTTCATGGCGCGCCACGGCATTCCCACCGCGGGCCACGCGACGTTCACCGACGCGGAGAGCGCGCACGACTACATCGATGCGCAGCGCGCGCCGATCGTGGTGAAGGCCGACGGGCTCGCCGCCGGCAAGGGCGTGGTGGTGGCCGACGACCGCGAGGAGGCGCACGACGCCATCGACATGATGCTGGCGGGCAACAAGCTGGGCGAGGCCGGCCATCGCGTCGTGATCGAGGAATTCCTGGAAGGCGAGGAGGCGAGCTTCATCGTGATGGTGGACGGCAAGAACGTGCTGCCGCTCGCCTCGAGCCAGGACCACAAGCGCATCTTCGACGGCGACCGCGGCCCCAACACCGGCGGCATGGGCGCGTACTCGCCGGCGCCGGTGGTGACGCCCGAGGTGCACGCATCGCGTGATGCGCGAGGTCATCGCGCCGACCGTGAACGGCATGGCGGACGACGGCATTCCGTACACAGGGCTTCCTCTATGCCGGCCTGATGATCGACGCCGCGGGCGCCCCGCGCGTGATCGAGTTCAATTGCCGCCTGGGGGATCCCGGAGACGCAGCCCATCCTCATGCGCCTGAAGAGCGATCTCCTCGAGCTGGTGGAGCACGCCATCGACGGCACGCTGGACCGCGTCGAGGCGCAGTGGGACCGGCGCGCGGCCCTCGGCGTCGTGATGGCCGCCGCGGGCTATCCCGACACGCCGCGCAAGGGCGACGAGATCCACGGCCTGCCGACGCGACGAGGAGGACTTCCACGTCTTCCATGCGGGCACCGCCTGCAGGATGGCAAGGTCGTCACCAGCGGCGGGCGCGTGCTGTGCGTGACCGCGCTCGGCGACAAGGTGAAGATCGCCGCCGAGCGCGCCTACGAGGTCGCCGAGCGCATCCGCTTCGACGGCATGCAGTTCCGCAAGGACATCGGCCACCGCGCGTTCGGGCGCCGTTGAGCGTCCATGGACACCACCGCCGTCCGCGACTACCTCCTCGACCTGCAGCAGCGCATCGTCGCGCGACTCGAGGATATCGACGGCAGGGCGTTCCTGCGCGGACGAATGGAAGCGCCCCGAGGGCGGCGGGGGCGTCTCGCGGATCATCGAGGATGGCGCGCTTTTCGAGCGCGCCGGCGTGGGCTTCTCGCACGTCACCGGGACGAAGCTGCCGCCCTCGGCCACGGCGTCGCGGCCGGAGCTCGCCGGGCGCGCGTGGGAGGCGATGGGCGTCTCGCTCGTGCTGCATCCGCGCAATCCGCACGTGCCGACGGTGCACATGAACGTGCGGTTCTTCGCGACGGCTGGAGAGAATCCGGTATGGTGGTTCGGCGGCGGCATGGACCTCACGCCGTACTATCCGGTCGAGGAGGACTGCGTGCACTTCCACCGCGTGAACCGCTTTGCGCTCGAGGCTTTCCCCGGGCTGTACGAGCGATTCAAGCGGGCCTGCGACGACGTATTTCTTCCTCAAGCACCGCAACGAGCCGCGCGGCATCGGCGGCACGTTCTTCGACGACTTCACCGAGGGCGGCTTCGAGCAGGCTTTCGAGCGTGATGCGCTGCGTGGGCGATGCATTCCTGCCCGCCTACGTGCCGATCGTCGAGCGCCGCCGCGCCGCGCCCTACGGCGACGCGCGAGCGCGATTTCCAGGCCTACCGGCGCGGCCGCTACGTCGAGTTCAACCTGGTGTGGGACCGCGGCACGCTCTTCGGGCTGCAGTCGGGCGGGCGCGCGGAGTCCATCCTCATGTCGCTGCCGCCGATCGTGCGCTGGCGATACGACTGGTCGCCGGAACCCGGCTCACCCGAAGCGCGACTAACCGAAGTCCTCATGCCGCCGCGCGACTGGGCGAACGAAACGCCATGACCTACAACCGGGGCCACATCCCGCTCGCTTCCCACGAAGCCCATCGACGGCGCATCCTCACCGCCGGGAAGGTGGGCCTCGTGCTCGTCGCCATCTCGCTCGGGGTCGGCATGGCGGGCTACGCGTTCTTCGAGAAGCTGGGCTTCCTCGACGCCTTTCTCAACGCCGCGATGATCCTGTCCGGCATGGGCCCGGTCCACAATCCCGATAGTGCCGGGGGCAAGATCTTCGCGGGGCTCTATGCGATCTTCTCGGGCTTCGCCGTGCTGGGAATCGCCGCGATCGTCTTCGCGCCGATCGTGCACCGCATCTTCCACAAGCTGCACATCGCCGACTCCGACAAGGACCCCAGGACCTAGGAGCTCACACCCTCCAGGAGCAGCAGGCGTCCCTTGCTGTTGGCGATGCGCATCGCCTTGGGCTTCTCGTATTCGGGGGAGTCGTACCAGCGCCTGGCCGCCTCCACGCTGGGGAACTCGAGCAGCACGCGGCGCTGCTGCGGCCAGTTGCCCTCCAGCGCCGTGGCCGCGCCCCCGCGCACGAGGAACCGACCGCCGTACTTCGCGATCGTAGCGGGAACGTTGGCCGTATATTCCTTGTAGCCTTCCTGATTGGTGATCTCGATCTCCGCCAGCACGTACGCCGCCATCTCCGTTCCTTTCTCGTTCCGTTCACCGGATCCGCGATCGTAGCAAATGAGCGCCCTCATCGTTCCCCGCATCCACGACCTGGGTGACGGTTTCCACGTCCGCCGCGCATTGCCGAGCCCCGAGCGCCGCAGCGTCGGGCCGTTCGTGTTCTTCGACCACATCGGGCCGGTGGATCTCGCCCCGGGCCGCGGGCTGGACGTGCGCCCGCATCCGCACATCGGCCTCGCCACCGTCACGTACCTCTTCGAGGGCGAGATCGTCCACCGCGACAGCCTGGGCAGCGTGCAGGCGATCCGTCCCGGCGCGGTGAACTGGATGACGGCCGGGCGCGGCATCGTGCATTCGGAGCGCACGGGGCCGGAATTGCGCGCGCGGGGCCATCGCGTGCACGGCCTGCAGACATGGCTCGGCCTGCCGCGCGCCCACGAGGAGACCGAGCCCTCGTTCGCGCACCATGCCGAGCTGCCGGTGCTGGAGGACAACGGCGTCACCGTGCGCCTGATCCTGGGCGACCTGCTGGGCCTCGCATCGCCCGTGGCCACGCTCTCGCCGACTTTCTACGCCGACGTATCCCTCGCGGCCGCGCGCCGCTTCGTGCTGCCCTCGGGGCCCGACGAGCGCGCGATCTACCTGGTCGAGGGTGCCATCGAAGTAGACGGCTACACCCAGCGCGCGGGCGAGATGCGCGTGTTCGAGGCGGGCGCGGAGGTGGTCGCGGAAAGCCCGGCGGGCGCGCGTTTCGTGGCCTTCGGCGGCGCGCCGCTCGACGGCCCGCGCCACGTGTGGTGGAACTTCGTCTCGAGCAGCGCAGATCGCATCCGCCAGGCGGCGGAGGATTGGCGTGCCGGCCGCTTCGCCACGGTGCCCGGCGAGACGGAGCTCATCCCGCTGCCTGACAACGGACCGGGCGCCGTGCGGTATCCGTAGGCCCTGCTCAGAGCTGGTCGTAGGCTTCCCGCACGGCGAGCTCGCCGTGCAGCCGCTCCAGGCGCCGCACGGTGAAGTGCCCGCGCGCCATGTCCTGGTAGTGGCCGATGAAGATGGTGTTGATGAGCGCGCCGCCCGCCGCGCCCAGGATCGGGATCGCCTGCGCGGCCGCCTTCTCCGAGACCACCACGCCGAAACGCGCGCCGATGAGCGCGACCAGCCGCACCAGCGCCGGCGCGCCTTCCTTGGCGAGGCCCTTCTGCGTGATGTGCTTGGCAGCCTCGGTCACCGCGGTGGCGAGCGCGGAGCGCACCGCGAAATAGCCCGATTCCGCGGCGTCGTCGCTCGTGTTGCGCGTGCTGCCGAGCGCGAAGACCGAGAGGCACGCGAGCTTGGTGCCGGGCTCGCGCGGGTCCTCGCCGTGGGCCGCGGCGATGTCGGCGATCGAGCGCAGCATCACCGTGGTGGACACGGGCAGCTCGAGGGTGAGCGCCGGCAGGCCGAAGGCGCCGCCCGCCGCGCCTGAGGCCGCGACGGCGAAGCTGTGGATGCGGTTGCTCGCCGTGGTGGTGCGCCGCGTGCCGAGGGACTTCACGGCGACGTCGAGCGCCTTCATGAGCGCGGCCTGGGTGGCCTTGTGCACCGCCGACTGCCAGCTCGACGGCAGCATTTTCATGCCGCGTTCCACGGGCGCGCCGGCGAGCGCCGTGAGCTTCGCGGCGATGCCGGGGTTCTCGAGAAGGTCCTTCGCGCGCTTGAGCTCCGTGCGCTCCTCGCGGGTGAGGCCGGTCAGCACCTGGATGGGATCTTGGGCCATGACGTACAGGCAACGCCGGGCGACCGACGTTCCCCGCTGCAGGCGCCCGCGCCGCTAGGCGATGGCGGCCTGGCGCTCGAAGCCCTCGGGGGGCTCCACGGGCAGGGTGATGGTGAACGTGGTGCCAACCGAGGGCTCGCTCTTCACGTCGATGCGCCCGCCGTGGCGCTGCACGATGGTGTGCGCGGTGGAAAGCCCCAGGCCGCCTTCGCGCCGCGACTCCTTGGTGGTGTAGCGCGGATCGAAGATGCGCGGCAGCTGCTCGGGCGCGATGCCGCGGCCGTTGTCGGCGATGTCGATCGCCACACTCCCCGGGCCCGCGGGCCGGGTGGCGATGGTGAGGCGCCCGCGCGGCTTGTCGATCGCCTCCAGCGCGTTGGTGACCATCGCGAGCAGCACCTGGCTCACCTGCGCGGGCGAGCACGTGATGGGCGGTACCGGCCCCAGCGCCTTGTCCACGTCCACGCGCCGCAGCAGCGGGCGCGCGATGAGGAGGGTGGCCGCCACGCCGTCGTTCACGTTGAAGCCGGCGACGCGGCTCGCATCGGAGCGCGAGAAGCTGCGCAGGTGCGAGGCGAGGACGAGCGCCTCCTCGATGCCCGCGGAGCCGTCCCAGGCCATGGCGTGAAGCCGGTCCAGCGCGCGGAAATCGCGCAGCTCTTCGAGGCGGCGGGCGAGCTCGATGCGTGCGGATTGGATGGCGGCGGCATCGGGCACGGGCTCGGCCAGCAGCTCGACCAGGCGCTCGGCCCGTTCGCACGCCTCGCGCACGTCGGGCAGGCGCCGACGCGCCTCGTCCAGGCTGCCCTTGGCGCGCGCGAGCGGCGCGTCGATCTCGTGCGCCACGCCCGCGACCATGCGGCCGAGGGCGGACATCTTCTGCGCGTCGATGAGGCGCGTCTCGACGGACTCGAGCCGCGCGGTGGCCGCATCGGCCTCGCTGGAGCGCTCGGAGAGGCGGCGCTGCAGCACGTCGCATTCCAGGGTCGCTGCGCGGCGGGCCGTCGCGGAACGCAGGCCCGCGTAGGCCAGCGCGAGCAGCAGCGCCACGGCATACACGTAGAGATAGAGGCGCCAGCGCTCCTCGTCGGCGAGCGTGGCGGCGATGTCGCGTGCCAGCGTGCGGGAGACCAGCGCGATCCTCTCGCCGGCGGTGGCGAAACCGTAGCGCTGCCAGGCGGCCGATTCCGCTACGCGCGCTGCGATGAACGACTGCGCGGCGGAGCGCGAACGCGCGGCGATCTCGCGCACGGCGGGGCGCGCCCCCGCGGCGGCCGGCTCGAGCGCCGGCGGCGAGCGCTTCGAGGCCCGGGGCGACCTTGGCGAAATCGCGCACGTCCGAGCGGCGGAACGCGTCGTCGAGATGTCCCAGCAGCAGGGAGTAGCTATCGCGCATGCCCCCCGCGCCACCGGCGGCGGTGCCGCCAGGCATGGTGCGCTCGAACTCCTCGAGGGCGAGGCGCGAGCGCCGGTGCGCCGCCTCGAGCTCGGCGTAGGCGCGCTGCTTGTCGGCGAGCGCGGCGCGCAGTTGCGGGACCTCGCGCACCACGGTGGCGTGCGGCGCCTCGTCCATGATCTGGCGCAGCGGGGATTCGAAGAGCGCCGCGCGCTGGGTGGCCGGGGCCGCGGCTTGGCGTGCGCCATTCGCGTCCTGCGCGAGGTCGTTGGCGCGTGCCAGGGCCGCACCGTCGAGGCGCGCGTCGAGGTTGCGCATGTCGCGCAGGATGGTGAGCGCCTGGGCGTCGGTGGCGACCCCGAGGGGCTCGGAGCGCACGAAAAGGAAGACGAGGATACCCAGCAGCGCGCCCGCGACGAGCGAGGGGAAGAGGAGCGCGGAGATGCGGCGGTCGGTCATGGGGCCGCTGGAAACCGGGTTGTCTCGCTTGTGGCGAGCGACATGGGGATTGTGCGAATTCGCACCCCACGATTCTGTGAGGTGCGTCACTTCCCCATCTTGCACCTGTAAGCGACCCGCGGGTGCGTTATTTGCTACTCGCCGAGGTAGGCCTCGCGGATGCGGGCGTCGCCCAGCAGCGACGGGGCCGGGCCGGAGATGGTGACGAGGCCCCCGTCCAGCACGTAGCCGCGATGGCTCACCTCGAGCGCGAGGCGCGCATTCTGCTCCACCAGCAGCACGGTGACCCCCTCGGCGGCGATGGTGCGGATCACCTCGAAGATGCGCTCGACCATGAGGGGTGCCAGGCCCATGCTGGGCTCGTCCAGCAGCAGCAGCCGGGGCCGGCTCATGAGCGCCCGGGCGATGGCGAGCATCTGCTGCTCGCCCCCGGAGAGCGTTCCCGCCGTTTGCGTGCGGCGCTCGTGCAGGCGCGGGAAGAGATGGTAGGCGTGCTCCTGGTCCGCCTTCACGACGGCGCGGTCGCGGCGCGCGTAGGCGCCCATGCCCAGGTTCTCCTCGATGGTGAGCTGGGGGAAGACGCCGCGGCCCTCGGGCACCATGGCGAGGCCGCGGCGCGCGATCTCGTGCACGCGCAGGCTCCCGATGTCCTGCCCGTCGTAGCGGATGCGCCCGGCGGCGGCGCGCGTGAGGCCGGTGATGGCGCGTAGCGTGGTGCTCTTGCCCGCGCCGTTGGCCCCGATCAGGCACACCATCTCGCCCGCGGCGACCTCCAGGTCGATGCCCTTCACGGCGCGGATGCCGCCGTAGGCCACCTCGAGCTTCTCCAGCGCGAGCAGGCTCATGCGCCTGTCCTTCTCGCGCGGCCGGCCGAGGTAGGCCTCGATCACGCGCGGGTCCTTCTGGATGTCGCGCGGCAGGCCCTCGGCGATGTTGCGCCCGTAGTCGAGCACCAGGACGCGGTCGCAAAGGCCCATCACGAGGCGCACGTCGTGCTCGATGAGCAGCAGCGTGGTGCCGTCCTTGCGGATCGCCTCCAGGAGCTTCCTCAATTCGAGCTTCTCGGTGGCGTTCATGCCGGCCGCGGGCTCGTCCAGCGCGAGCAGGCGCGGCTCCGTGGCGAGCGCGCGGGCGATCTCCAGGCGGCGCTGGTCGCCGTAGGAGAGGTGCTTGGCAAGCTCGTTGCCGCGATGTGCGATGCCGACGTAGCCAAGCAGCTCGTGCGCGCGGCGCTCGATGGCGGATTCCTCGGCGCGCGTGCGGGCATCGCGCAGGACCGCGCCCACCACGCCCGCCTTGGTGCGCACGTGGCGCCCGATCATCACGTTCTCCAGAGCCGACAGGTTGGCGAAGAGGCGGATGTTCTGGAAGGTGCGCGCGATGCCGAGCTTGGCGATGCGATCCGGCGTGGGATCGGCGAGCGGCGCGCCCTCGAAGCGGATGGTCCCTTCGTCCTGGCGGTAGATGCCGGTGAGGACGTTGAAGAGCGTGGTCTTGCCGGCGCCGTTGGGGCCGATGAGGCCGTAGATCTCGCCGCGCGCGATGGAGAAGCTCGCCTCGGAGAGTGCCACGAGCCCGCCGAAGCGCTTGGTGACGCGCTCGACCTCGAGCATGCGCTCGCCCGTTGCCTCGGCCGCGGCGCGCGCCTCAGTCGCCATCGTTGCCGGCCACCGCCAGCTCGCGCTTGCGCACCGCCGAGGGCAGCAGGCCCGCGGGGCGGAAGAGCATCATCAGCACCATCGCGAGGCCGAAGAGCAGCATGCGGATCACCTCGGGGTCGATGAGCGACCGGCCGAAGAGCCAGCGCTGCAGGGGATCGACCGTGTAGCGCAGCACCTCCGGCACGAAGGTGAGGAGGATGGCGCCCAGGATCACGCCCCAGATGTTGCCCATGCCGCCCAGCACGACCATCGACAGCACCATCACGCTCTCGGTGAGCACGAAGCTCTCGGGGCTGATGAAGCCCTGGATCGCCGAGAACATGCCGCCAGCCACGCCGCCGAACGAGGCGCCCATGGCGAAGGCGAGCAGCTTCATGTTGCGCGTGTTGATGCCCATGGAGCGCGCGGCGAGCTCGTCCTCGCGGATCGCTTCCCACGCGCGGCCGATGCGCGAATCCTGCAGGCGCAGGTTCACCGCGATGACCACCATCAGCACCGCGAGCAGGAAGTAGTAGTACTTGATGGTGCCGGAGACGAGGAGCGGGCCCAGCGTCGTGAGGTTGCCGAAATCGATGCCCATGACGCGGATGGGATCGATCGACGCGATGCCCTTGGGCCCGTTGGTGAGGTTGAAAGGGTCCGACAGGTTGTTCAGGAAGATGCGGATGATCTCGCCGAAGCCCAGGGTGACGATGGCGAGGTAGTCGCCGCGCAGCTTGAGCGTGGGCGTGCCGAGCAGCACGCCGAAGAGGCACGCGACCGCCGCGCCGATCGGCAGGATGGTCCACCATGGCAGGTGCAGCCCGAAGTGCGGCGAGGCGAGCAGCGCGTAGACGTACGCGCCCACCGCATAGAACGCGATGTAGCCCAGGTCCAGCAGTCCCGCGAACCCCACCACGATGTTCAGGCCCAGCGCAAGGAGGATGTAGAGGATCGCGAAGTTGGTGATGCGCACCCATGCTGTTCCGACCTGCGCGAGGGCGAAGGGCAGCGCGAGGAGGGAAATGGCGATCAATGCGACGCCGATCCACTTGGCGGCGGGGTGGTCGCGAAGTTTCAGCAGCGGGTTCATGCCGGGGAAGGGCGTTGGAACCACAGATGAACACAGATGAACACAGATGGCCCGTGCATGTTCAGCCGTTGATGATCCTGCGAACGTCGAGGCGAGGGCGTGCGAAGTTCATCAGCAGGCACAGGGGCAAGCCGCTCGCGCGCAGGTAGTTGATGCATTGGGCTTCGTGAACAGGATCGATGGCGCGCACCGTCTTCAATTCGACGATCAGGCGATTGGCCACGACGAGATCCGCGAAGTATTCACCCACGATTTCCGTCGCATATCGTATCGAGATCCCGCCCTGCTGGACGAACGGAACACCGCCTTTGCGAAGCTCGACCGCCAAGGCATTCTCATAGACCTTCTCCAGGAATCCACAACCGAGGATCGTACTTACCCGCTGTGCCGCCCCTATCACCTTCGAAGACAAGCGGTTCAATTCCTCCCGATCATCTGTGTCCATCTGTGTTCATCTGTGGTTCCCAAGCCTTTGCGTGCATAACTCGATAACGCACGATCAGGCCCGGTCGCCGACGCGTTCGCCCAGCAGCCCGGAGGGGCGGAAGACGAGCACCAGGATCAGCACGATGAACGCGTAAACGTCCTTGTAGTTGCTGCCGAAGAGGCTGCCTTCCGGGCTCTGCGCGCAGACATCCGCGAAGCCCGGCAGGTACTGGTTGAGGAAGCAGACGTTGGTCCAGTCGCCCACGTAGCCCGCGCCGAGCGCCTCGATGAGGCCCATCAGCACGCCGCCCAGCACCGCGCCGGGGAGGTTGCCGATGCCGCCCAGCACCGCCGCCGAGAACGCCTTGAGTCCCAGCAGGAAGCCCATCTGGTAGTGCGCGATGCCGTAGTAGGTGCCGACCATCACGCCCGCCACCGCGCCCAGCGCCGCGCCGACCACGAAGGTGAATGAGATCACTCGGTTCACGTCGATGCCCATGAGGCCCGCGATCTGCGCGTTCTGCGAGGTGGCGCGCATCGCGATGCCGATCTTGGTGCGGTACACGAGCGCCAGCAGCCCGGCCATCACCAGGATCGACATGCCGATGATGAAGAGCTGCACGTTGGAGATCGCCGCGGCGGTGTCGCTGGTGCCGAAGTGATAGAGCTTCAGCTCGATGATCTGCGGGAACGCGATGATGTTGCGGCTCCAGACCAGGAGCGCCAGGTGCTGCAGCACGATGGACATGCCGATGGCGGTGATGAGCGGCGCCAGGCGCGGGGCATTGCGCAGCGGCCGGTACGCGATGCGCTCGACGGCGTAGCCCACCGCCATGCACACCGGCACGGCGGCGAGCGTGCCCAGGCCCACGACCACGAGCGGCGGCAGGCCGTGGCCCGCCGCGGCGACGATCACGGTGAAGGCGACCATGCAGCCGATCATCACCACCTCGCCGTGCGCGAAGTTGATGAGCTGGATGATGCCGTAGACCATGGTGTAGCCCAGCGCCACGACGGCGTAGACGCAGCCCAGCGTGAGGCCGTTCACCACCTGCTGCAGGAAGGTGTCCACGGCCGGATTGTAAGGCCCGCCAAAAAAAACGGCACCCGGAGGCGCCGTCTTATCCAGCGGGCCGGGCCCGCTGACTGCCTTGTTGTTCTTTTTTGTTCTAGTTGTTATTTCTTCGTATCGGCGGGCTTGGCGTCTCCCTTTTTCTCTTCTGCCGGTGCTGCGGGTGCGGCTGCCGGGGCGCTGTCAGGGGCCGGAGCGGCCGCGCTGAACGGCTTGGTCTCGCCGTTCTTCACGATCGCGATCGGGACCACCTTGCCGCCCTGCAGCTTGAAGATCGTCATCTCGGCGTCCTTGCGGTCGCCCTTGTCGTCGAACTGCACCTTGCCGGTGGCGCCCGTGAAGTCGTCCTTGAACATCTCGGGGGCGAACTTGGCCGGGTCGACCGAGTCGGCCTTCTTCATCGCCTCGATCACGGCAAGCGTTGCGTCGTAGAAGTACGGCGCGTACTGCTTGATGTCGCCGTACTGCTTGGTGAAGGCGTCGACGAATTCCTTGCTGGCGGCCTCGCGCGGCAGGCCCGCCTGCGAGCACACCATGCCCTCGGCCGCCTGGCCCGCGAGCTTGCCCATCTCGTCGGTGCAGGCGCCGTCGCCGAACGCGAAGACCGCCTTGATGCCCAGCTCGCGCGCCTGCTTGAGCAGCGGCCCGCCGGTGGCGTCCATGCCGCCGTAGAAGACGACGTCGGGGTTCTTGGCCTTGATCTTGGTGAGGATGGCCTTGAAGTCGGTTTCCTTGTCGGTGGTGCGCTCGCGCCCGACGATGGTGATCTTGTCGCCCTTCAGGGTCTTCTCGACCTCGTTGGCGAGGCCTTCGCCGTAGGCGGTCTTGTCGTCGGCGAGGGCGACCTTCTTCGCCTTCAGCTCGTGCGCGATGTACGAGGCGATGGCGGGGCCCTGCTGGTCGTCGCGGCCGACGGTGCGGAACACGGTCTTCAGTCCCCGCTCGGTGAGCTGCGGGTTGGTGGCCGAGCCCGAGATCATCGGGATGCCGGCCTTGGCGTAGATGTCCGAGGCGGGAATCGAGACGCCGGAGTTGAGGTGGCCGATCACGGCGGCGACCTTCGCGTCCACCAGCTTCTGCGCCACGGTGGTGCCGACCTTCGGGTCGGCCTGGTCGTCCTCGCTCTGCATCACGAACTTAACCGGCTTGCCGCCGATGGTGATGCCCTTGGCGTTGGCCTGGTCGATGGCGAGGTGCACGCCGTTCTCGTCGTCCTTGCCGAGGTGGGCGATGGAGCCGGTGAGGGGGCCGGCGTGGGCGATGGTGACGGTGAGGCCGGCGGGGACGGCCGGCTCGGCGGTCTTGGCGGGCTCATCCTTCTTCCCGCACGCGGCCAGGCCCAGCGCAGCCACGACCGCGACGGCAAGGCCCAGCGATTGCTTGCGATTCATCGTGACTCTCCTGTTGGGTTTTTGGCTCGGGGCGGGCGCGCGAGGGCGCCAGAGAGGGGCGCATTATGGGGATGGGCCGAGCGGGAAGTCAATTTGTGTCGCCCATGAAAAAAGCCGGCCCGGGGCCGGCTTTCTCGCGGGGACGGCGGGACTACTTCGCGGGCGCCTTGGCGCGGTCCAGCGCCAGGATCCAGTCCACCAGCTTCTTGATGTCGGCATCCTTCACCATGGGGCTGTTGGGCGGCATCGGGATGTCGCCCCACACGCCCTGGCCGCCTTTCTTCACCTTCTCGATGAGCTTCGCCTCGGCGCCCGCGTCGCCGTGGTACTTGGCGGCGACCTCCGTGTAGGCCGGGCCGACGATCTTCTTGTCGACCGCGTGGCAGGCGAGGCAGCCGCTCTTGCCGGCGAGCGCGCTCTCGTCGGCGCCGAGGGCGGGGATGGCGAGCGTTGCGAGCGCGGCCGTGGCGAGGGCGGGATAGAGGATCTTCATGTGAGGCTCCTGTGGGGGATGGTCGATGGCGTGGAAGCGCGCATTTTGGGCAACGCGAGCGCGTCGCGCAATCGGTCGGTCGCCTCGATCGGCGGCAGGCACGTTGCGCCCTCGCACACCCACGCGCTGGGCGCGATGGTGGGCGGCTTCGCGATGGCCGGCGGCGGCCCCGGCGTCCCGGACGGCGTGAAGAGCACCAGCGTGGTCGGGAGGTAGGCGGCGTCGAGGACTTCGCGCCACGGCGCCAGCGTTTCGCGCGGGCCGGTGACGATCACGCTCCGCGGCGCGGCGAGCTGCTCCTCGAGCGCGGCGAGCAGCGTGCCGAAAGGCGAGGGCATGCGCTCGAGCTGCGGCCAGAAGAGCCCCAGCGTGCGGCGCGCCGCTTCCTGGTAGCGCGCCGTGCCGGTGATCACCGCGAGGCGCCCGAGCGCCCACGCGGCCATGCCGTTGCCCGAGGGCGTGGCGTAGTCCGCGCCCGGCTTGGGACGGTGGATGAGCGTCTCGTGGTCGTGCGCCGTGAAGAAGAAGCCGCCTTCGTCCGCGTCGTGGAAGCGGTCCATGAGCGCATCGCCCAGCTCGACGGCCCACGCCAGGTCGGCCGGCTCGTAGCGCGCCTGCATGAGCTCGACGAGCGCGGCGAGCAGGAAGGCATAGTCGTCGAGGTACGCGTCGAGGTGCGCGCGGCCGTCCTTCGCGGTGGCGAGGAGGCGCCCGTCGCGCCAGAGCGTGGCGCGGATGTGGTCGAGCGCGCGGCGCGCCGACGCGAGCCATTCCGGCTCGCCGAACACGCGCGCGGCGCGCGCCAGGGCCGCGATCATCAGCGCATTCCACGACGTGAGCACCTTGTCGTCGAGCCCGGGGCGCACGCGCTTCTCGCGCGCGGCGCGGAGCTTGCGCCGCGCCGAATCGAGCAGCACCTGCGCCTGCGCTTCGTTCAGGCTCATGCTGCGCCCGAGCTCCGCGGGCGAATGCGCGATCATGAGGTGCCACGCGTGGTTCTCGAAGTTGGGCGCTCGGTCGAGGCCGTACACGAACGACGCGACCTCGAATTCCTCCTTCGAGAGCAGTGCCCCGATCTCGTCCACGCTCCACACGTAGTACTTGCCTTCCTCGCCTTCCGAGTCGGCGTCGAGCGAGGAGTAGTAGCCGCCGCCGGGCGCCTGCATCTCGCGCATGACCCAGCCCGCGGTCTCGGCGCACACGCGGGCGAAGAGCGGGTTCGCGGTGACGGCCCACGCGTCGGCGTACAGCGCGCAGCAGCCACGCGTTGTCGTAGAGCATCTTCTCGAAGTGCGGGATGGCCCACTGCGCATCGACGCTGTAGCGCGCGAAGCCGCCGCCCACGTGGTCGTAGATGCCGCCCTCGGCCATGCGCGTGAGGGTGAGCGTGGCCATCTCGAGGGACTTCGCGGCGTCCGGCGCGTCGGCGTCGCCAGCGTAGCGGCGCAGCAGGATCTCGACGCTGCCGGGATGCGGGAACTTGGGCGCGCCGCCGAATCCGCCGTTCACCGCGTCGAACGACTCGGCGAGCTCGCGCGCGGCGAGGTCGAGCGGGGCGCGCGTGAGCGCGGCTTCACCCGGCGCGGCGCGCGGCTGCGTGCGCGCGAACGCGGCGGAGAGCTGCGCGGAGCCGAGCTTGATGTCCTCGGGATTCTTGTCGTAGTACTCGCGCACGCGCTTCAGCAGGTCGCCGAACGCCGGCATGCCGTAGCGCGGCGCGTTGGGAAAGTACGTGCCGCCGAAGAACGGCATCTGCTCCGGCGTGAGGAACATCGTGAGCGGCCAGCCGCCGGTGCGCTGCGTGAGCATCGCCTGCGCGGTCTGGTAGATCTGGTCGATGTCCGGGCGCTCCTCGCGATCGACCTTCACGTTCACGAAGAGCTCGTTCATCACCTTCGCGATCGCCGGGTCCTCGAACGACTCGTGCGCCATCACGTGGCACCAGTGGCACGCCGAATAGCCCACCGACAGCAAGATGGGCTTGCCGGTGCGCTTCGCCTCGCGCGAGCGCTTCCTCGCCCCACGGGTACCAGTCGACGGGATTGTCCGCGTGCTGCCTCAGGTACGGGCTGGTTTCCTTGGCGAGGCGGTTCATGTGGGGAGTGATGCAGATCGAAATTCTTTGAAAGCGCCGATGGAACCACCGATCCAACACCGATGGCCGCCGATCAGCTAGGGTAATGGACGTGCAGGTTTGCCGAGAATTGCCGAGGTGCTCGACTGTTGCTCTGACAGTCTCTGCTTTATCGGCGTTCATCGGCGTTGGATCTGCGTTCATCGGCGCTTCCCGCCTTAACCCGCCGGACGGCGGATGGGAAGGCGCACCAGCCCGAGAATCAACGAGCAGCCGGCGAGGATGATCGCGCACCCGGCCACGCGCCCGGGCGTGAGCGGTTCGCCGAGGAAGGCGATGCCCCAGATCATGCCGAAGATGGGCACCAGCAACGTGACGGTGATCGCCTTCACCGGGCCCACGTCGGCGATGAGGCGGTAGTACAGGATGAACGCGAAGGTGGTGGAGAAGACGGCGAGGCCGAGGGCCGCGAGCCACGCGCCCGGCGGGATGGCGGAGAAGTCGCGCGTCACCGGCGTGAAGGGCAGCATCGCCGCGGCCGCCATGAGCAGCGTGCCCGCGGAGGTGGCGATCGGCTTCGCGTCGGCGAGCTTCACCTTCGTGTACACGATGGTGTAACCGTAGAGCGCGGTGGCCGCCACGGAGAGCGAAGCGGCGAAGAGCTCGCGCGGCGTCATCGCGACCGGCACCCAGCCCACCAGCACCGCGGTGCCCGCGAGGCAGAGCGCGATGCCCGCGGCCTTGGCGGGCGTGATCGGCTCGCGGATCCAGAGCGCGGCGACCACGGACGCGAAGAGCGGCGAGAGCGCGTTGAGGATGGCCGCGGTGGAGGCGTCGATCACGGTCACGGCCTGGGCGATGAGCGTGAAGGGGAGTGCGAGCCCCACCGCGCCCACGAACAGGTAGCGCCTCCAGAAGCGCCTCCATCCCACCGCGCCGCCGCTCGCGAGCACGAACGCGCAGAGCGCGGCGCCCGCGAAGGCCACCCGCAGCTCGATCAGCAGCACCGCCCCCATGGAGGCAACCGCGTAGCGCATGAACAGGTACGAGGCGCCCCACATCGCCGCGAGGGCGACGAGGCGCGCCAGGTCCTGTGGCCTCAAAGAAGGGACTCCTGCAGCACGCCCTCGAGGACGAGGAGCCGCGTCTTGCGCTCCATGCCGCCCGCGTAGCCGGTGAGGTCGCCGTGGGAGCCGACGACGCGGTGGCACGGGATCACGAGGGTGAGCGGGTTGCGCCCGGTGGCAGCACCCGCGGCGCGCGAGGCGCCGGGCGCGCCGGCCTGCGCGGCGAGCTCGGTGTAGCTCAACGTCTCGCCGTACGGGATGCGCGCGATGGCGTCCCACACGCGGCGCTGGAACGGCGTGCCCTCGAGCGCCCAGGTGAGATCGAATGCCTCGCGCTCACCGGCGAAGTATTCCTTCACCTGCGCGGCGCATGCGGCGAGCGCGGGGTGGCCGTGATCCTCGGTCCAGTCGCTGGCGATGGGAGGCGCCCAGCGCGCGCCTTCGAAGTAGAGGCCGGCGAGCGCATCGCCGTTCGCGACGGCGTACATCGGGCCCAGGGGCGTGTCGAAATTGAGGTAGCGGGTCATGATCGGGTCTCCAGGGATTTCCACAGGTGCAGCACGGCGTAGGCGCGCCACGGCCGCCAGTTTTCCGCGTGGCGTGCGGCGGCACGTGCGTCGGTTTCCTTCATCGCCTTCAGCACGGCGACGTCGGGATGGGGGAATGCATCGGGCCACGCGAGCGCGCGCATGGCGATGTAATGGGCCGTCCACGGGCCGATGCCCGGCAGCCGCTCGAGCGCCGCCAGCGTAAGTTCGATATCGGAGCTGGGGTCGAGCCGCAGGCGGCCCGTGGCGAGCTCCCGCGCCAACGCCACGATCGCCTTCGCGCGCGCCGCGATGATGCCGGTGGCGGCGACCTCCGACGGATCGAGCGCGGCGATGCGCGCGGGCGCCGGAAAGAGGTGCGTGAGCGCGGCGTGCGGCGTCTCGATCGGCTCGCCGAGCTTCGCGACGAAGCGGCCCGCGATGACCGTGGCGGCCTTCACCGTCACCTGCTGGCCGAGGATCGCGCGCACCGCGATCTCGAAGCCGTCGAACGCTCCGGGCAGGCGCATGCCGGGGTGCGCGGCGGCGAGCGGGCCGAGGCACGCGGCGACATCGTCGGGATGGCAGGCGAGGTCGAAGAGGTGCTTCACCCGCGCGAGCACGGCGGGCAGCACGCCCGCGAGCGAGGCGCTCACCGTCACCGCGAGGGCGCGCGGCTTGCGCGACGGCGCCACCGCGATCCAGCCCGTGACCGTCTTGCCGCCGCGCTCGAGGCGCACGGTACGCAGGTACCTGCGGCCCTCGACCGATTCCGCGCCGGTGACGGCGCGGCGCGCGAGGAAATCGCCCATCGCGTCCCAGTCGTAGGGCGGGCGGTAGGCGAGGTCGAACGTGAGCACATCGCGCGCGCTGGCGGGCGCGGTGCGGCGCAGCGCTCCCGGCGTCATGCGGTAGCGCGTGCGGAAGAGATGGTTGAAACGGCGCAGGCTCGCGAACCCGCTCGCCATCGCCACGTCGATCACCGGCATGTCGGTGTCGGTGAGGAGCCGCTTCGCGAGCAGCAGGCGCTGCGTTTGCGCGTATTCGACCGGCGAGACGCCGAACTCGTCGCCGAAGACGCGGCGCAGGTGGCGGTCCGTGACGCCCAGCGCGCGCGCGAGCTCCGGCAGGCGCGCCTCGGGCGCGAGGCGGCCGTCGTCGATCAGGCCGGCGGCGGCCTGCGCGAGGCGGCGGTTGGCATCGACCGCGGCGTGCCCCGGGGCGAGCTCGGGCCGGCAGCGCAGGCACGGCCGGTAGCCTTCCGCCTCGGCCGCCGCGGCGCTCGGGTAGAAATGGCAGTTGCGGCGCAGGGGTGTGCGCACCGTGCACACCGGCCGGCAGTAGATGCGCGTGCTCGCGACACCCACGAAGAAGCGGCCGTCGAAACGCGCGTCGTGGGCGGTGAGGGCCTTGTAGCACTGGTCGGCATCGAGGAGCATGCCGCCATTATCCGCCCTTCAGCCCGCGCCGCTCGCCGTTTTCGGACGTGGAATTCCCGGCCCCCACCAGAGCCAGAGGATCGCCAGGCCCGCGGTGGCCACCATCGGCAGTGCCACGAGCTGCAACGTGTGCCAGCCCCGCGTGTTCACCAGCACGCCCGAGGAGAATGCCGATATCGCTTGCACGGCAAACACGGTGAACTCGTTCACGCCCTGCGCCTTGGCCTTCTCCGCGGGCCGGTACGCCTCGGTGAGCAGCGTCGTGCCGCCGATGTACATGAAGTTCCATCCGATGCCCAGCATCACGAGTGCCAGCCAGAAGTGCGCGAAGAGCTGCCCCGAGAGCGCGATGGCGACACAGCCCAGCATCGACCCAACGCCCGCCAGCATCACCTGCAGCACGCCGAAGCGCTTGATGAGCGAGCCGGTGAAGAACGACGGCGCGAACATCGCGATCACGTGCGACGACATCACCGTTGCCGCCGAGTCGTAGGGCAGGCCGCAGAAGCCCATCGCGAGCGGGGTTGCCGTCATCAGCAGGTTCATGGTGCCGAACGAGAGCGCGGCCACCGCGGCGGCGACCATGAACACCGGCTGGGCCACGATCTCGGCGAGGGGCCGCGCGGGCTGGTGCGACACACTGTCGTGCGCGGTCGGGATGCGCAGCTGCGCGATGATCGCCATCGCGAGCAGGGTGACGACGAAGAGCGATGCGTAGGTCGCGGTGAAGGGCGGCGCCACCCAGTCGCGCGTGAACTTGCTCGCTTCGGGGCCCACGATGCCGCCGACGAGCCCGCCCGCGAGCACGTACGAGATGGCGCGCGCCTTGAAGTCCGGCGCCGCGACGTCGGCGGCTGCGAAGCGGTAGTAGCCGCTGAACGCGTTGTACACGCCGAAGAGCAGCGTGCCGAGGCAGAGCAGCGCCAGGCTGGAGGAGACCATCGCCGCGGTGGCCACCGTCGATCCCGCGAGCGCGAAGAGCGCTCCGGTGAGGAAGCCGTTGCGCCGCCCCACGCGCCGCATCCACATCGAGGCCGGCAGCGTGGAGACGAGCCCGCCCAGCACGTACGCCGCCGTGGGCAGCGTGGCGAGGCGCTTGTCCGCGGCGAGCGCATAGCCCGCGAGGGGCCCGATCGCCGCGAGCGTCACGTTGTTGGTGAAGAGCAGCGCCTGGCAGCCGGCGAGCAGCCCGACGTTGGACTTCTGGCTTTCCATGGCCGGATTATCATATGCGGCCGCGATTCGCGTTTCCCCTCCTTCCTTCAGGTCAATTCCCAGATGAACTACAGGCGACTCGGCCGTTCCGGCCTCAAGGTGAGCGAGCTTTCGTTCGGCTCGTGGGTGACGTACGGCAACCAGCTCGACACGGGTGCCGCGCGCGAGTGCATGGCGGCGGCCTGGGATGCCGGCGTGAACTTCTTCGACAACGCCGAGGTGTACGCGGCGGGCAAGAGCGAGGAGATCATGGGCGAGGCGCTGAAGAAGCTCGCCTGGCCGCGCCTGAAGTACGTCGTCTCCACGAAGTTCTTCTGGGGCATCACCGAGGGACCCAACGAGAAGGCCACGCTCAACCGCAAGTACCTGCTGCACGGCATCGACGAATCGTTGAAGCGCCTGCAGCTCGACTACGTGGACCTCGTCTATTGCCACCGGCCGGATCCCAACACGCCCATCGAGGAGACCGTGTGGGCGATGCACGACATGATCGCGCGCGGCAAGGCGCTCTACTGGGGCACGTCGGAGTGGGGCGCGGAGGCCATCAAGGCCGCGTGGGACGTGGCCGAGCGCCATCATCTGCACAAGCCCGTGATGGAGCAGCCCGAGTACAACCTTTTCCACCGCGAGAAGGTGGAGCGCGAGTTCGCGCCGCTCTACGACGCGATCGGCCTCGGCCTCACCACGTGGAGCCCGCTCGCCTCGGGACTGCTCACCGGCAAGTACCGCGCGGGCGTGCCGGCCGACAGCCGCGGCGCCATCCCGCGCATGAAGTTCCTGGTGGACGACCTCACCGACAAGGCGAAGAACGCGAAGGTGGCGCGGCTGGAGGGCGTGGCGAAGGAGCTGGGCTGCTCGGTGGCGCAGCTCGCCATCGCGTGGTGCGCGGCGAACCCGCATGTCTCGACCGTCATCACCGGCGCCTCGCGCGTGTCGCAGGTGAAGGAGAACATGGGTGCGGCGGCGGTGATCCCGAAGCTCACGCCCGAGGTGATGGCGAAGAATCGATTCCGTCGTCCCGGCCTCCGGCCTGAGACTTGCCGGGGCTGGGCTTCCGGCCGGAACGAATTAAGGGGAGAGGGGTGCTTTCAGTCGGTGACGGCGCCGCGGTCGGCCGGGCTCACCAGCTTCGCGTACTTGCCCAGCACGCCGCCGGTGTAGCGCGGCTTGGGCTGCTTCCACTTCGCCTTGCGCCGCGCGATCTCCGCCTTGCTCACGTCGAGCTGCACCAGGCGCTTCTTCGCGTCGATGGTGATGGAGTCGCCTTCCTTCACGAGCGCGATGACCCCGCCCTCGAAGGCCTCGGGCGTGACGTGGCCCACGACCATGCCCCAGGTGCCGCCGGAGAAGCGCCCGTCGGTGATGAGGCCGACGGAATCGCCCAGGCCCTTGCCGATCAACGCCGACGTGGGCGCCAGCATCTCGCGCATGCCGGGGCCGCCCTTGGGCCCTTCGTAGCGGATCACGAGCACGTCGCCGGGCTTGATCTTGTCGGCGAGGATCGCGTCCATCGCCTTGGGCTCGGAGTCGAACACGCGCGCGCGGCCGGTGATCGCGGGGTTCTTCAGGCCGGTGATCTTCGCCACGCAGCCGCCGGGGGCGAGGTTGCCCTTGAGAATCGCGAGGTGGCCCTGCGCATACATCGGGTTGGACCACGGGCGGATCACGTCCTGGTCGGCTTCTCGGCTCGGCGGGCACGTCCTTCAGGTTCTCGGCGATCGTCTTGCCGGTGATGGTCATGCACTCGCCGTGCAGCACGCCGTGCTCGAGCAGGATCTTCATCACCTGCGGGATGCCGCCCGCGCGATGCAGGTCCACCGCGACGTAGCGGCCCGAGGGCTTCATGTCGCACAGCACCGGCACCTTGCGGCGCACGCGCTCGAAATCGTCGAGCGTCCAGCGCACGCCCGCCGCATGGGCGATGGCGAGCCAGTGCAGCACCCCGTTGGTGGAGCCGCCCGTGGCCATGATGACGGCGATGGCGTTCTCGATCGACTTGCGCGTCACGATGTCGCGGGGGCGCAGGTTCTTCCTCACGGCCTCCACGAGCACGCGCATGCTCTCGGCCGCGCTCTCGCGCTTCTCGTCGTCCTCGGCGGCCATGGTCGAGGAAAACGGCAGCGACATGCCCACCGCCTCGACCGACGAAGACATGGTGTTCGCGGTGTACATCCCGCCGCAGGCACCCACGCCGGGCAGCGCCTTCCTCTCGATGCACTCGAAGTCTTCCTTCGACATCTTCCCGGCGCTGAACGAGCCCACCGCCTCGAACACCGAGACGATCTGCAGGTCCTGGCCCTTGTAGCGCCCGGGCTTGATGGTGCCGCCGTAGACGCAGATCGCGGGCACGTTCATGCGCATGAGGCCGATCATCGCGCCGGGCATGTTCTTGTCGCAGCCGCCGATGGCGAGCACGCCGTCCATGAACTGGCTCTGGGCCGCGGTCTCGATGGCGTCGGCGATCACCTCGCGCGAGACGAGCGAGTACTTCATGCCCTCGGTGCCCATGGAGATGCCGTCGGTCACGGTGATGGTGCCGAACATCTGCGGCATGGCGCCGGCGGCGCGCGCGGCGGCGTCGGCGGCATCGGCGAGCGGCTGGATGCCCGCGTTGCAGGGATTCATCGTCGAGTGGCCGTTGGCGATGCCGACGATGGGCTTGTCGAAATCGGCGTCCTGGTAGCCGATGGCGCGCAGCATCGAGCGGTTGGGCGAGCGCGGCACGCCGTGGGTGATGGTGAAGGAGCGCAGCTTCTCGGCCATGGCGGGTGTTCCGGTATTGCTTGGGGAGTCGTCCATTCTAGCCGAGCGCGCCCATGGTCCGACCGGGCCATGGAATAAGCGCACGGCACGGGCGTTGCGCCGGTCGAACCCTCATTCACCTAATCGACCGGAGACTTCCATGAAAGCCGCGGCCATCATCGCCGGCATCCTGTTCATCCTGCTCGGCGCAGCCGGCTTCGTTCCCGCGCTCTGCCCGGGCGGCCTGCTGTTCGGTGTACTCACCGTGAACGAGATCCAGGGCATCGTCTACATCGCCACCGGCATGCTGGGCCTGCTGCTCGGCCTCGGCGGCGAGGCGAAGGGGCGCACGTTCTTCCGCATCTTCGGCGTCGTCTACGCGCTGATCGCCATCCTCGGCTTCATGCACGTGAGCGGCGCGTCGGTCGGCATCGAGATGAACACGGCGGACAACGTGCTGCACGCGGTGCTCGCCGTGATCGGCCTGGCGATCGGCTTCATCGCTCGCCGGCCGATGGTACCGCCGCCGGGACCGCGGCACGACCTGCGCGAGCTGGCCTGACTATTGAGCGGTGATATGCGCTTCGCGCACGACCTTGCCCCATAGCGTGGCCTGGTCGTGGACGAAGCGGGCGGCCTCCTCGGGGCTGTAGCCCGCGGGCTCGCCGCCCAGCAGCGCGAGGCGCTCCTTGAACTGGGGCGCCTGCATCGCCTTCTGCACCGCGTCGGAGATCTTCGCGATCACGGGCGCCGGGGTTCCCGCGGGCGCGAAGATCGCATTCCATTCGTAGACCTCGTAGCCGGCGAGCCCCGTCTCGGCGATGGTCGGCACCTCGGGAAGGGCCGGCGAGCGCTTCGATCCCGTGATGGCGAGGGCGCGCAGCTTCCCCGCTTTCACGTGGGGCAGGCCCGAGGCCATGTTCGCGAAGTACATCGGAATCTGGCCGCCCATCACGTCGTTCAGCGCCGGCCCGCCGCCCTTGTAGGGAACGTGGGTCATGTCCACGCCTGCCTTCTGCTTGAAGAGCTCGCCCGCGAGGTGCTGCGCGGAGCCGTTGCCCGAGGAGGCGAACGCGAGCGTGCCCGGCTTCTGCTTCGCCAGCGCGATCAGCTCCTTCACGCTCTTCGCCGGGAAGGACGGATTCACCACCAGCATGTTGGGGAAGAGCGCGATCACCGTGATGGGCTTGAACTGCTTCATCGGGTCGTACGGCAGGCTCGCGTAGAGGCTCGGGTTCACCGCGAAGGACGAGGCGTCGAAGAGCAGCGTGTGGCCGTCGGGCGCGGCGTGCAGCACCTCCATGGCGGCGATCTGGCCGCTCGCCCCCGGCTTGTTCTCCACCACCACGGTCTGGCCCAGAACCTCGCCCATCTTCGGCGCGAGCAGGCGCGCCATGAGGTCGGCGCCGCCGCCCGGCGGGTAGGTCACGATCAGGCGGATGGGCCGGGTGGGGAAGGACTGCGCGGCGCAGGTGAAGGGGACCGCGAGCAGCGCGGCGGCGGCGGCGAGGACGAGGAGGGTCTTCTTCATCGCCGTAGAATAGCGGCTCGCATGGCATCCGCAAGTCCCTCCCCCGGCGTCGACACCCACGCGCACGTCTTTTCCGCCGACGCACCGTCGGTGGCGGGAGCGCGTTACCGCCCGGCCTACGCCGCCACGCTCGAGGGCTGGCGCGCGCTCTGGCCCACGGGCGGCGTCACGCACGGGGTGCTCACCCAGGTGAGCTTCCTCGGCACCGACAACCGCGAGCTGCTGGCGGCGATCGCGCGCGCCCCGGCGTGCCTGCGCGGCGTGGCGGGCGTCGATCCGGGCTTCGACGATGCGGCGCTGCAGGCGCTGGACGCGGGCGGCGTGCGGGCCCTGCGCCTCAACCTGAGCGGCGTCGCGGATTACGCGCCGTATGGCGATGCGGCGTGGCGTTCGCTCTACGCGCGCGCCGCCGCGCTCGGCTGGCACGCGGAGGTGTTCGTCGACGCGGGGCGCCTGCCGGAGCTGGTCCCCGTGTTCGAGGGCACGCCCATCGCGGTCGCGCTCGACCACTTCGGCAATCCCGGGGCGGGCGCGCGCGCCGAAGCCACCTTCGATGCCGCGGCGCGCCTCGCATGCACGCGCGCCGTATGGTGCAAGCTCTCCGCGCCCTATCGCCTGGCGCAAGGATCGGATCCCGCGCGGCTCGCGGCGCAATGGCTCGCGCTGCTCGGGCCCGACCGCCTGGTCTGGGGCAGCGATTGGCCGTGGACGCGCCACGAGGCCGGACGGAACTATGGCGAGCTCGCGGCCTCTGTCGATCGCTGGGTCGCGCCGCGAAGTGGCGCGCGCCGTGCTCTGGGATAATCCAGCTCGGCTGTACCGGTTCGCCTGACTCGCAGGATCACCCGAAGGAAACTGCCTTGCTCGTCCATCCCGACTTCAACCCGATCGCGCTCTCCCTCGGCCCGCTCGCCATCCGCTGGTACGGGCTCATGTACGTGCTCGGCTTCGTCGCCGTCATCGTGCTGGGCAAGTGGCGCATCCGCCACGGGCTCGCCAGCGGCGTCAGCGAGAAAGACGTCGACGACATGCTGGTGTACGGCGTGTTCGGCATGATCCTCGGCGGGCGCCTGGGCTACGTGCTGTTCTACAAGCCGGAGTTCTATTTCGCGCATCCGGCCGAGATCATCAAGATCTGGACCGGCGGGATGAGCTTCCACGGCGGCTTCCTCGGCGTGCTGCTCGGCGTGGCGCTCTTCTGCGCGGTGCGCCACAAGAGCTGGCTCGCGACGATGGATTTCGTGGCGCCGATGTGCCCGATCGGGCTCGGCACCGGGCGCATCGGCAACTTCATCAACGGCGAGCTGCCCGGGCGGCCCACCGACGTGCCGTGGGGCATGTGGTTTCCGCAGGCGACAAGGAGCGCATCGCGCGCCATCCCTCGCAGCTCTACGAGGTCGGGCTGGAGGGCGTGGCGCTCTTCGTGATCCTGTGGTGGTATGCGCGCAAGCCCCGTCCCACCGGCGCCGTTTCGGGCCTCTTCCTCATCGGCTACGGCACGTTCCGCTTCCTGGTGGAGTTCACGCGCCAGCCCGACGACTTCCTCGGCCTGCTCGCCCTCGGCATGTCCATGGGCCAATGGCTCTCGCTGCCCATGATCGCGGCCGGCGTCGTCATGATGGCCTGGGCCTACCGAAGAAATGGAGTCAGAGTCGAGGGTCGGAGTCATGACTCTGACTCCCGACTCTGACCCCGTTATCTAGCGGGGCAGCAGGAGGCGCAGGACGGTGGGCTTGCGGATCGCTTCCGGGTGGTCGATGCGGCCGTCGGGCTGCAGGTGGGAGACACCGGTCGCGGCGAGGAGGAAGAAGCCGTCGGGCCCCACGGCGCCGGTGGTGGGCTCGTCGAGCGACGGGTGATGGTGGGACAGGAGCGTGCGCACGCCCGTGACGGTGAGGCCGTCGTGCGACAGGGGCATCCAGATCACGCGCCCCGGGTTGGTGACGTTCTGCACGCCGATGAGCCCGTCCTGCCATTCGTAGAGCCCGTCGATGGCGGCGACGGTCTCGCGCGGCGGGATGCGCGACACGCTTGATGTCCCCGCTCGCGAGCTCCACCACCGCGAGGCCGGTCGAATGCGCGACGTATAGCCGCTTGCCGTCCGGCGACACCGCGAGCCCGTTGCTGCCGCGCAGCGCCCGCTTTCGCGGCACCAGCGCGCGCACCGGGCCGGCCGCCGGGATCTCGAACACCGCGCCGCCGCCGGAATCGGTGGTGTAGATCGCGGCACCGCCCGGCGCCACGGTGACGTCGTTCAGCTGCACCGCATCGGGCACGTCCACGCGGCGCACCAGCCGGCCCGTGTCGACGTCGAACGCGACGATGGCGTTACGCGGTTTCTTGTCCTGCGGGCTCGGTGATCGCCGACGTGCTCACCGCGTAGAGCGTGCGCCGCGGCCCGTCCATCGCGAGGCCGAGCACGGAGTCGAGCGCCGCCGCAGCGCCCGCGAACTCGGTCACCGAATGCGTCGGGGCTCACGCGCATGATCGGTGCTCGGCGGTGCTGCCCACGTAGAAGTTCTGCGAGTTCACGTCGAGCGCGATGCCTTCGGGCAGCATGCCGAGGTCCTCGAGCTCGAAGGCGATGGGCGCGAAGTCCAGGCGCGGCAGCTTCGTCTCGAGGCGCGCGCGCACCGCCTGGAAGCCCGGGTCGTCCCAGAGCTTCGCGAAGAGGTCGCGCGCGGCAGGAAGCCGTCGCCCAGCTCCGCCGCGCGCTCGAGCGCAGCCGACGCAGGCGCGCACATCGCCCGCTCGCGCCCTGGCGCGCGCGAGGAAGAAACAGAGCGTGGGATCGGCGGGCCGCTGCTCGAGGAGCTTCTGCACCGCTTCGACGGAGCGGCGCGCGGCGAGGCGTCGGCTTCCTGCGCGTGTCCGGACGAGCGCGAAGCGGAGGCGACGGAAAGGCGAGGAGGGCGCATGCGCGCATTATCGCATGCGCCCGCCGATGTGACCGAAGCTTGCTAGCGTCGGCGGCGGCGGCGCTGGCGCCCGCCGCGCGCGCGTCGCGGCCGCCGACGAGGTGCGGCGGGTCAGCCGGATCGAAGTCCGCCCACTCGCCGTCACCCACCGGCCCGCGGTGCGCTCGACCTGCCGCGCGCCGCATTCCTCGAAGATGCGCGCGACGTCGTCGCGTGCGACGGGCCCGTGCGATCGCGCATTCACCGCGATCAGCGTTTCCGCGGGGCGCACGACTCGTGCCCGGGCTGCGGCTCGCGGTCCATGCGCTTAAGCCACCGACCGAGCGACCCCGCGTACGCGCCGGCGGCCGCGCCCACCGCGAGGCCCGCGGGCCCCAGCAGCGGAATGGCGTCGTCGCGCCCGCCGCGACGCCCGACGGCGGCGCCGATCGCCGCACCCGTTGCCCGCGCCCTTGCCCGCGCCTTTCGCGCCCGGCGAAGCCGCACGATCGCCGCCGGCGGGCAGGCGTCGTGCTCGCCTGCGGCATGATGCCGAACGTGCACATGTCGTCCATGTCCACGCCCGCGCGCTCGAGGCGGTCGACCGCCGCGTCCGCATCGGTCAAGACGTCGAAACCACCGGCGATGATGGTGCCATGTCGTCTCCTCGATCTGGTGCGGTTTAGAACGTATTGCAGGCCCGCCGTGCCATGTCCACGTCTGCTTGCCCTGGCCCACGAAGTCGAGGTTGTAGCGGTCCCAGTCGACGCGAAGTTGACAGTGGGCGTGAACGCAGTGCCAGGCGCCGACGCCGTAGGTGCCCTCGAAGCCCGTACTTGTGTGCCGGAGTCGAGCCCGTCGACGGCCCACCGAGACGTCGGTGCGCCCATAGGCGCCGCCGCCCTTCGCGAAGATGCCGAAGCGGTCGCCGATGGGAATGCCGGCGGTGAACGTGATGTTCGCCGCCAAGGCCTTGGCGCGCCCGCCCGACCGGTCCACCTTGCCGAAGTCGTTGTAGCCGAACTCCATGCCGAAATAGCGGTTGAACCTGCCGCCCGCGTAGAGCTTCCATGCGGTGTCGCGGTTGTCGCACGTGAAGCCGGCGCGCGCAGTCGCTGTGGAACTTCGACTGGCCGACGCCCACGCCGAGGATGTTCCAGAAATCGCCCTGCCATGGAGTCGAATAGTTGTCCGTCTGGGCGAAAGCGGTGGAGGCGCAAGCCGCGAGGCCGAGGGCCGCGAGGCCGGTCATCAGTTTCATCTTCTTGATTACCTTGATCTCCTTGGGGTTCGAGGGGCACGCGCCGGTTGCGCCGCGCGCCCCGCAGAGGAAAAGACCCGCCAACCGGAACGAACGTTCACCGTACCGGTTACCGGCCCAGGAGCTCGGCGACAGGTTTCCAGTCCTCGTTATGATCGCAGATGGCCTTGACCATCCCGAGTATGGGGATGCCGAGCAGCAGTCCCCACAGGCCCCAGATCCAGCCGAAGAAGAGCAGACCCACGAAGGTCGCGGTCGTGTTCATGCGCGTCTGCCGGCTCGCGAGCCAGGTGGTGAAGACCGTTGCCCACGATCGTGGCGACCGCCACCGAGGAGGCGCCCGCGACGAGCGAACGCGCGTCTCCAGTCGCCGAACTGCACAAGCGCGACGACGAGGCTGCCGGCGGCGATCAGCGCGGGGCCGAAGTAAGGCACGGTGTGCAGGATCGCCGCCATGAAGCCCCACAGGCCCGAGTATTGCAGCCCGAAGCCCGAGAACAGCGCCCACGCCGGCTCCCACGAGCGTGTTGGCGATCAGCATCACCACAGGTAGCTGCGGATCTGCGCGTCGATCCGTCGATCACCTGGTGGTGAATTGCGCTGCTCGTTGCGCTCGCCGGAGATCGAGACGATCTTCTTCTTGAAGAAGTGCCGGAGGCGAGCATGAAGAACACCAGGAACAGCACCACCGTAGCTGCGCGAGGGCGATGGTGACGCCCGTCCGCCCCACCCACAGCAGCTGCCAGATCGTAGACTTGCGCGGCGGAATCCGCCGACGGCGCGGGCTTGGCGGTGCCCGCGTCGGGCGCCGCGGGCTTGCCGGTCTGCGCCACGCTCTCGATGTCGGCCGCGGCCTTCTTCACCTCGGTGAATCTGGCCCCCGGGCTTGCGCGCGATGCGCTGCATGGTTTGCGAGATGCTCTTCACCGCATCGGGCACCTTCGCCCAGATCGCCTGCGCGTCGTCGCCCCAGCTCCACGCGCCCACGCCGAGCAGCGCCACCATGCCCACGACGACCACGCCCGCGGCGAGCCAGCGCAGCGCGCACCAGGCGGGTGAGCTGGTCGACCAGCGGCGAGAGCGCGTAGGAGATCAGCAGCGCCACGAAGAGCGGAATGAAGAAGGGCGCCCCGTAGTTGAGGAGCAGGATCACCGCGATCACCGCGATCACCGTGAGGGGCCAGTTGCGCATTCGTTTTCTCCTTGTAGCGCGGGCGTCCCGGGGGCGGCCGGGGCGTCGCCCTGGGTTATAATCGCGGTCGTCGCGTGGGGTGGTAGCTCAGCTGGGAGAGCGTCGCGTTCGCAATGCGAAGGTCGAGGGTTCGATCCCCTTCCACTCCACCAATTCCCTTCTCCGGTTTCTCGGTCGACCCGCGGCACGAATGTTGCGGGTAGGGCTGCGGCCGCGCGCCGCGCGGCCACTTCCTTTCCATGCATCGGAGCCGAGACCATGAGCAACCAGCGCGATTCCAACCAGAACCAGGACCAGCAGTCCCAACAGGGGCAGCAGGGCCAACGCCAGCAGTCGCAACAAGGGCAACCGGGCCAGCAGAACCAGCAGAACCAGCAGGGCCAGAAACAGCCGGGCCAGCAGCAGAACCAGCAGGGCGACCGCGACTCCGGCCAGCAGAACCAGCAGGGCCAGCGCGACTCCGGCCAGCAGCAGCAACAGCAGCAAGGGCAGCGCCAGCAGGGCCAGCAGGGCGGCTCCAAGGACGACGAGGAATCCACCAAGCGTTGATCGCGCAGGCGGCCCTTCGCGGCCGCTCATCGGACCGATAGGGGCGCGTGATCGCGCCCCTTTCCTTGCCGGAAGGTTTTGCAGCACGGAAGGAAATTCCTACATGCCCGCCGAACGAACCAGCAAGCATCGGCGTCCCGCGCCTGCCGGCGGGCTGCGTTATTCGAGCGATCGCGAGCCCGGATTGAAGCGCGTGGCCGCGGGCAAGGGTTTCGCCTACGAGGCCCCCACGGGCAGGCGCCTCGCCGATCCCCATGCCCTCGAGCGCATCCGCGTGCTCGCGATTCCGCCGGCGTGGAGCGACGTATGGATCTGCGCGGACGAGCGTGGCCACCTGCAGGCCACGGGACGCGACGCGCGCGGCCGCAAGCAGTATCGCTACCACGCGCGCTGGCGCGAGCAGCGCGACCTGGACAAGTTCGACCGCCTCGCCGACTTCGCGCGCGCGCTGCCGGCGATCCGCCGCCGCACCGCCGCCGACCTCGCGCTCGCCGGGTTGCCGCGCGCCAAGGTGCTCGCCGCCATCGTGCGGCTGCTCGAGCGCACCTGCATCCGCATCGGCAACGAGCGCTACGCCGAGGAGAACGACTCCTTCGGCCTCACCACGATGCAGAACCGGCACGTGAAGGTGAGCGGCGATCGCATCGAGTTCCAGTTCCGCGGCAAGAGCGGCAAGTTCCACCGCATCGGCGTGGAGGATCCGCGCCTCGCGCGCGTCGTGCGCCACTGCCGCGAGCTGCCGGGGCAGGACCTGTTCGAATACCGGGACGAGGCGGGCGAGCCGCAGTCGATCGGCTCCTCGGACGTGAACGCGTACCTGCAGGAGATCGCGGGGCGCGAGTTCACCTCGAAGGATTTCCGTACCTGGGCGGGCAGCGTGTTCGTGGCCGCGGTGCTCGCCGCGGGCGAGCCGCCGGTGCGCCTCACCGACATGGCGGCGGCGGTGCGCGAGGCCGCGCGGCTGCTCGGCAACACGCCGGCGGTGTGCCGCAAGAGCTACGTGCATCCGCGCGTGCTCGATCCGGCCACGTGGCAGCGCCGCGAGCCGCGCAACGCACGCGCGCCCCGCGGCTTGCGCGCGGAGGAAGCGGCGTTGCTCGCGATCCTCCGGCAGCGCGCGCTCACGGAGGCGAGCAGAACACCGCGCCTTCGTCGAGCCAGCCCATCGCCATCGCCGCGCGTTGCCCCGGGTCGACCGTGAAGCGATGGTTCGAGTCGTCCTGCGCGGCGCGGTTGTTGTACGCGCGCCAGACGGGTGAGGTGCCCGACGGGCACTGGCCGTTCACCGGCACCAGCGCGTAGAACGCGATGCCCTCGTAGCCCCAGCCGAGGAACTTCTGGCCTTGCGCGGCGGCGTCGGCGCGCTGCTGCTGCTCGAGCGCCTTCAGCGACGAGCACTCCGACGGATCGCCCGTGTAGAAGTGCGAGTTGGGGCCCGCGGCATAGAAGCGGCACACGGGCTTCGCATTGCCCGGCGCGTCCTCCTGCGCGAGCCATGCGTGGAAGCCCTGTGCGGTGCGCTTCCAGCCGCCCTGGCCGCCGGCATCGAGGAGGTCGATCTCGGACGGCCCGGCGCTCACGAAGTAGTGGTCCAGGTCCTCCTGGTAGTACTCGACGACATTGGAGGTGCGGTCGACCGCGAAGTCGCGCGTGAAGAAGAGCGCCGAGGCCCCGCCCGTGTCCGGCGCGGCCCAGCCCTCGACGTGGTAGCCGCCGGGGGCGAGGCGCCCCACCTTCACCGCGGCGAACGTGGTCATGCCCGCCGGGCCGTCGGCAGCGCCCGGTGCGGTCGCGTGGTAGAGGAAGTCCACGCGGATCGTGTTGCCGGTGACCGTAGCGCGCAGCGTGCGCGGGTCGAAGAACGCGGCGCTCCTCACGAGCACCTGCACCACGTCGTTGGCGCGCGGCGCGGAAGGCACCGGGTACACGCCGTAGCCGGTGGGCGGCGCCACCGGCAACGTCGCCTGCGCGATCTGCGGCGCCGCGTTCGGGTTGTCGATGTCGATCATGCGCGCGGTGACCACGTAGTTGCCGGGCGCGAGCTCGCCCAGGTCGACCTGCGGATAGCCGAAGTCGGGACTGATCGGGCCGAAGCCGTCCTGGATGTATTCGTACTCGATGGTGATCGTGGAGCCACTGCGCTGGTAGCGCGTGGCGCGCACGTAGAACGGCCACGGCGTGTTGTTCACGTCCACGTTCACGCTCTGGCCGTACCCGGGCACGACCGGCGTGGGGGAGACCGTGGCGGCGAGGGCCGCGAGCGGCGCGGCGGCGATCGCGACGAATGCCGCGGCGGCGCTAACCGCGAGCGCGCGCTTCATCGGCGCTTGTCCGCGCCATAGCCGGAATCGGCGCGCGCCTGCTCGACCTCGCGGCGGTTCTCGTCGCGCGCCTCGCGCTCGCAGCGTGCGCGCTCCTCGCGCGCCTCGTGCCGGCACTCCTTCAGCGCTTCGGCGAGCGCGTTGCGCGCCTCCTTCATCTCGTTGTCGTAGCGCTGCTTCGGCGTCGTGATCGGCTCGTACCAGCGCGCCGGATCGCCGCGCTCCGCGTCGTGTCCCACGTGCTCCTCGGCGGCGGCGGGTAGCGCCACAGCGAGGGCGGCGGCGGCGAGAAAAGCGATGGGCTTCATGGTGTCCTCCAATGCGGTGCGACCGCCGGTGCGGTCCGGTGGAACCACGATATGCAAGCCGCGTCCACGCGGAAATGAGAGGACGCCGCGCCATGCGGTCGGCCGGAGCCTGCGGCGCGTCGGTAAAGTCTTACGTCCGACGTCTGCGTTATGGGGACACCGATTGGCGCATCCGGCTGGCATACCGGGCGCCGGACGGGGCGCAGCATCAGTTCCACGCAAAAGCCTTGCGCCAATCGGCGCATAGCGCGTGTCGGGGGAGAAGTGGAAATGAAGCTGGTGATGTTGGCAATGGCCCTTGGAGTCGCCGCGTTCCTGCCGCGACTGGCCGCGTGCGCCGAGAAGGCGCTGCGGCTTTCATCCAAGGAAGCGATCGCAACCGCGAGCGCGATGTCGTCGCCATCCGCACCACCCCCGAGCAACGTGCATGCGCCATTCCTGCCCGATGCGGATCTCGAGCCCGTGGTGGACCTGCTGCCGCATCCGGAATCCCGGCGCGGCAGCCCGTCAGCCTGCAATGGCGAGCACGATCTCTGCTACGACCCCACCAACGGGCACATCGTGTACAAACCGGCGCGTGAGCTGATGCCGGATATCCCGGGACTAAAACGTGAAAATATTTCCGTCAAGCGCGACCGAGTCGTCTTCCGCTACTCCTTTTAATAGGGGCCGTGTAGGATTTGTCCTACAAGCGAATCCGAGATTACCGACGCCCCCCCAGTCCGGGCGACATGGTGTAATGGGCTCCAAGAACTCAAGCGTAGGAATGCAAGCCATGATCCGTCTGCTGATCGTCGATGACCACGATGTCGTGCGCATGGGTCTGAAGCAGGTATTCTCCGGCCGCGTCGACATGGAAGTAGCTGGCGAGGCGCGCACGGGCGAAGAGGCCATCGCGCAAGTCCGCTCGACTCCCTACGATGTCGCGCTCGTGGACCTGTCGCTCTCCGACATGTCCGGCGTCGACGTGCTGAACCGCAGCAAGGCGATCCGTCCCGAGATGGCGGTGCTCATCGTGAGCGGCTATCCCGAGGACCAGTACGCGATCAACCTGCTCAAGGCGGGCGCCTCGGGCTTCGTCGCGAAGGACGCGCCGAGCGAGAACCTGGTCTCGGCGGTGGTCGCCGCGGCGCAGGGACGACGTTATGTGAGTCCGCGCATCGCGGACAAGCTGGCACAGGGACTGGCGGGGCCGGCGGCCGACCAGCCCTCGCACACCCAGCTGTCTGAAAGGGAGTTCCAGATCTTCTGCAAGCTCGCGGCTGGTCAGAGCGTGTCGGAGATCGCCAAGGAGCTCTTCCTCAGCGTGAAGACGGTGAGCACGTACCGCTCGCGCATCCTCGAAAAAATGAGCTTCAAGTCGAACGCCGACATTACCTACTATGCGGTGAAGAACCAGCTCATCGCGTAAGAGTTCACATGCCGGCCAACGACCCCGTGATCAGCACCGGACGCTACGCCGTCCATCTGCACAACCCAGCGCCCCACGATAGCGGCGCGGCACCGGAGCGCAGGCTGCGCCCCGGCGAGCTGGATGCGCGTGCGCGCGGCGAGGAGCTCATGAACGCGCTCGTCGTCGAGGACTCGCCCCAGATCGCCGAGCGGCTGGTGGAGCTCGTGTCGGTGCCCAACCGCGTCGAGGTCGTGGCCACCGCCGCGACCGAGGACGAGGCGCTCGCCGCGTGCGACCGCTACACCATCAGCCTCGCGATCGTGGACCTGCAGCTCGCGCAGGGCACCGGGTTCGGCGTCATCCGGCGGCTGCGTGCGGCAACCGGCGCCAACCCCGCGTGCATCGTCGTGCTCACCAACCACGCGGTGCCGGCGCTCAAGGTCGCCGCATTCGAGGCGGGAGCGGACTACTTCCTCGACAAGAGCAAGGATTTCGCGACCATCCCGCGCCTCATCGGCGAGCTGCTCTCGGGACGCGAGAACTGAAGCGCTAGCGCGCCCGGGATCCCGCTTCGAGGGGGATGAACACCTCGAGGCGCGTTCCCCGCGGGTCTATCCGGTGCACGTCCAGCGTGCCGCCCAGCGTGTGCACGCGGTGCATCATGCCCGCGATGCCGTGGGAGCGGCGCGCGGCGCCCAGGTCCGCGATGCCCACGCCATCGTCGGAGACGCAGATGTGCATGCCGGCGGAAGCGCGCTCAACCGTGAGGTCGAGGTGCGCGGCGCGCGCGTGCTTCACCACGTTGGCCACGGCTTCCTCCACCAGTCTGAAGCAGGCGATCTCGAGGTCGGGCGCGAGGCGCTCGAGGCTGCGGTCGACGGCGAGGTGCGGCTCGATGCCCGCCTTGCGGCACGCCTCGTCCACGTACCACTGCAGCGCCGCGGCGAGGCCGAGGTGGTCCAGCAGCGACGGGCGCAGGTTCTCGATCACGCGGCGCTTGAGGTCGATGGCCTGGTCGACCAGTCCATCCAGGCGCGCGAAGCGTTGCGTGTATTGCGGATCGTCGCCGACGCGGCCGCGCAGCCACGCGAGGTCCATCTTGAGCGAGGTAAGAATTCCTCCCAGCTCGTCGTGCAGCTCGCGCGCGAGGCTCGCCTTCTCGCGCTCGCCGTTGCGCTGGAGGAACGAAGAAAGCGAGGAGAGCTCGCCGAGCCTTTCGGCGAGGTCCTCGCGTTCATCCACGCGCGTGCCGGAAGTGGCCATGGGGTGATGTTACCCCACGGCGCACCCCCTGCCGCGCGCGGTTCTACTCGCGATACAGCCTGCCATTGTCCACGCGCACGCGGTCGCCCACGTGCAGATCGTTGGCGTCGTCACGGTCGAACGACTCCTCGCGGCCGTCGCGGTAGCGGACGGTGATGCGGTAGTAGTCGTTGCCGCCGTGGCGCTTCTCGACCTCGTTGCCGACCACCGCACCGCCCACCGCGCCGGCCACGGTCGCGGCGGTGTTGCCGCGCCCGCTGCCGATCTGGTGGCCGAGCACGCCGCCGGCGATGCCGCCCAGCAGAGCGCCGCCGCCGGAGGCGCGATGCGTTCTTCACGACGTCGATGTTCACCACGCGCGCCGAGTCGCCATGCTCCGCCACCGGCTGGAGATAACCGGAGCCGACGGCGTAGGCGGCTCCCCGGGCGCGGCGGCCCACGCGACGGTCGATACCGCGACCGCCGCGATGCCGATCAAGGTCTTCACCATGGCGAAGGCCTCCTTAAACGCCACGCCGGAACACTCCCATCAGGAGCGAAACGACGAAAGCGACGAGGAAGATGAAGAACAGGATCTTCGCGATCGAGGCGGCGCCGGCGGCGATGCCACCGAAGCCCAGGACCGCGGCGATCAGAGCGACGATGAAGAAAACTGCAGCCCAGTAAAGCATGGTGGATCTCCTTCGCGTTAGAGGTTGCTAGGTTGTCTTGGAAACGTTCTTGGAAACGGCGACGCTCTTGCGAGCGGAGCGCCGGCGGTACGCACGCACTGCAAAAGCCACCGCGGCCGATCCCGCCTTGAGCAGCATCGGGCGGCTCACTGCCTTCGCGGCGTAGCCCAGGGCCACGCGCGCGGGGTTCACCTCGATCCGCGCGAGCCGCCGCGCGATGGCGGCGCGCTGCAGCCCGGCGGAAAGGAGCACCAGCTCGCGGCGCCGGTGCAGGATGTCGATCTCAGTCATCGCCCGCCCCCTGCAGCCCGCGCTGCAAGGCCTGCTCGTCGCCCTTCAGCACCGCGATCGTGTCCTCGAGGATCGGGTGGCGCTTGCGCGAGGCGAGGTAGATGTATGCCGCTCCGCCGATGCCGGCGAGGAGGAAGACGGCCGCGCACACGGCGAGGATCAGCGGGCGGTCCTCCACGTTCGCCCAGAGGACGAGCGCGAAGACCGCGAGCAGCAGCCCGAACGTGAGCAGGTAGAGTGCCGCCACGGCGACCACGACGTAGCGCACCAGCCAGGCCTTCTCCTCCGCGAGCTCGATGGCGAGCAGCTCCAGGCGCGTTCGCACGGCGCGGACTCCCGTCGACGCGAGTCCCCTCACGTCGCCGACGATTCCGGTCGCTTCGCGGATCACGCCCATGGCGGTTACCGGCGCGCGATGAGGAAGCCGATCAGCGCGCCGATGCCGGCGCTGATGCCGACGGCGCGCCACGGGTTCGCGCGCACGTACTCGTCGGTGGTGTTCATGGCGACCTTCGCGCCGTCGGTGACGGTGGCCTGCAGCTCGGTGAGCGTCTGGCGCGCGGCGTCGATCTGCGCCTGCACCTTGCCGCGCATCTCGTTCAGCTTGCCTTCGCCTTCGTTCTGGACGGTCTTCAGCAGGTCCTGGGCGTCGGTGACGACGTTCTGGATGTCGCGGGCGACGGGATTCGGGGTGCTCGGGCTGCGCATGGCTTTCTCCTTTGTGATCTAGCTGTTCGGTGGTGTCTGGATGTCGTTGTCGACCTGCTTTACCCCGGGTACCGACCTGGCGATCCGCACGGCGCGGTCGGCTTGCTCGCGGCCGGCATTGCCCGTGAGGCGCACCGTCCCCTCCGTGGCCGCCACGCGCACGTCCATCGCAGCGGTGGCCGGATCGTCCAGCAGCCGCGCCTTCACCTTGGTGACGAGGGCCGCATCGCCGGTCGTGTCGCTGCCCACGCGCCAGTCGGCTGCGAGGTGCGAGCAGCCGGTGGCGAGCAGCGCGCCGAACAGCAGGACGGCGAACCTGCGATGCATTTCCATCCCTCGATCCCTCGGGCGATTGGCGGACACGGGCACGCGCGCCGGGGGCACGCGGACCCATAGCGCCAGATTAGGCAGACGGTCCGGATGGCTCTGTCGGAACGGCGCGCGGCGCGCGACAAGGCAAGTACCTATTCGTACGTGGGATTCATCCGACAGCGCCGCGTCGGTCCGTGCCGACACGCGTTTGAGAGCCGCGCCGACGGTGGCGCCGGGCGGCCGGTAATACGATGCCGCTACGTTCCCCGACAAATGCCACGGAGGCAGCCATGACAACCAAAGCACTCGCCGCGACGGCCGCCGCCGCCCTCGCCGCCCTCACCCTCGCCGCTTGCGACCGGACCACCCAGGACAAGGCCGACCGCGAAGGCACCGAGATCGCCCAGAAGGCCAACCACGCCCTCGCCGTCACCGAGGAGAAGCTCAAGGAAGCGGGCCACGTCGCCAAGGAGAAGCTCGACCAGGCGGGCCAGAAGACCAGCCAGGCGGTATCCAACGCCGGCGCCAGGACGGACGCCGCGGTCCACGACACGGCGAGCCACGCCGACACGACCACTACGACCACCCACGTCGCGACCGCCGACACCTCCCGCGACACCCGTGGCGTCATGGGAGACGCGGCGATCACCGCGTCCATCAAGACCGATTTCCTGAAGGACCCCGACCTCTCGGTGCTGAAGATCGACGTCGACACCAAGCAGGGCGTGGTGACGCTGCAGGGCCTCGCCGACAACGACGGCGCCCGCACCCGCGCCGAGCGCATCGCCCAGGGCGTGAAGGGCGTGACGGAAGTCCACAACCTCCTGGTGACCAAGAAGCCGGTGTAACAAACCGGCAAGGTTGGGAAGGAAGCGTCACTCGGCAAAGAGGGGCGTGCGGAGTATCCTTCCCAGCATGCAAGCCAGCGCCGACACCGGCCTCGCACGCGACCGGCCCGCCGCCAACGGGGCGTCGCGCTCGCGCGTGCTGCTGGTCGAGGACAGCGCGCGGCTCGCCGCCTCCATCCGCGAGTACCTGGAGCGCCACGGCTTCGAGGTGTTCATCGAGGGTGACGGTCTCGCCGTGGGCGAGCGCTTCGAGCGCCTGAAGCCCGAAGTCGTGATCCTGGACCTGATGCTGCCCGGCAAGGACGGCCTCGCCATCTGCCGGGAGCTGCGCGCAGGAGGGCGCACGCCCATCCTCATGCTCACCGCCAAGGGCGACAGCATCGACCAGGTGGTGGGGCTCGAGATGGGCGCCGACGACTACGTGGTGAAGCCCGTGGAGCCGCGCGTGCTGCTCGCGCGCGTGGAAGCCCTGCTGCGCCGCGCCCGCAGCGCCCCGCCGGAGCCGCGCGAGGCCAAGCTCACCGCGGGGCGCCTCGCCATCGACGGCGCACGGCGCGCCGCCACCATCGACGGGCACACGGTCGAGCTCACCACCGGCGACTTCGACATCCTGTGGCTGCTCGCCTCGCGCGCGGGCTCCGTGGTCACGCGCGACGAGATCCTGCGCGTGGTGCGCGGCATCGACTACGACGGGCTCGACCGCTCGATCGATGCGCGCATCTGCCGCCTGCGCAGGAAGCTCGAGGACGCGGGCGGCGCCGAATCCATGATCAAGACCGTTCGCCTGCGCGGCTACCTCTTCGCCGGCGACAACTGAGGCGTGCTCCGCCTCTTCCTGAAGCTCTACCTCTTCCTGATGCTGCCGGCCACGGCGGCGTTCGTCCTCTTCATGTACGTGACGGACCAGGTGATGGCGCAGATGCACGCCGAGGAGCAGCGCGCGCGCGCCGGCGTGGCGTTCGACCGCGCCGAGCGCATCATCACCGACACGCGCGTGCCCGACTGGCAGGGGCGGCTGCGCGAGATCGAGAAGACCTTCCGCGTGGAGCACGAGATCGTGCCGATGGAGAAGGCGCAGGACGACTTCTTCATGTCGTCGGCGGAGCGCGAGCGCCTGAAGAGCGGCGACATCGCATGGCGCGACCGCCCCGGCGGCGGCAACGTGTACCTGAGGCGCATCCGCGACTCGGACCGGGCGCTGCGCATCGAGTGGGTGGGCAGCTACGAATACCTGATGCTCTACTACACCATCATCGTCGCGCTGGTGACCCTCGGCGCTCTGCGCGATCCTCTGGTGGTGGACGCGGCCGCTGTGGCGCGACTTCGACCGGCTGATCCACGCCACCGCGCGCGTGGGCGAGGGCGATTTCGCGGTGCGCGCGGAGGTGCGCAAGCTCGTCGCTGCTCGCCCCGATCGCCGATGCGTTCAACGGCATGGCCGCGCGCGTGCAGGGCCTGCTGCGCTCGCATCGCGACCTCGCGCAGGGTGTGGCGCACGAGCTGCGCACGCCGCTCTCGCAGCTGCGCTTCGACCTGGAGCTCGCGCGCACCGGCGCCGAGGCCGATCGCGCCGAGCGCTTCGCCGCGATGGAGCGCGACGTGACGGACCTGGACGACCTGGTGAGCGAGCTGCTGCTGCTCGCGCGGCTGCGCGAGGCGCCGCCCTACACGCCGCGCGAGGTGCCGGCGCGCGCGCTGATCGACGACGTGCTCAAGCGCGCCCACGAAGAGATGCGCGCGGCCGGCCGCGCGGTGGTGATCGAGCCGCCGCGCAACCTCCCCGAGAGCATCACCTGCGATGCGAAGTCGCTCGCCCGCGCGCTCGCCAACATCCTGCGCAACGCCGTGCGCTACGCCCACTCCAAGGTCGCGGTCACCGTGGAGCGCGCGGCGGGCAACACGGTGATCAGCGTCGACGACGACGGCCCCGGCGTGCCGCCCGGCCAGCGCGACCGCCTCTTCGAGCCCTTCACGCGCGTCGAGGGCAGCCGCGGCCGCGACACCGGCGGCGTGGGCCTGGGCCTCGCCATCGTGAAGAGCGTGGCCGAATGGCACGGCGGGCAGGCCTTCATCTCCGACTCGCCCCTCGGCGGCGCGCGCGTTTCGCTCCGCTGGTGACTACGGCCGGGAACACAGAGGACACAGAGGAAAAGCAGAGGGCACAGAGAAAATCCTTCGCGGTGTGCGCTTGGGGTGCGATCGCCAATGTCCCGAACCAACACCAAAGGCTTCTCTCTGTGTTCTCTGTGGATCTCTGTGTCCTCTGTGTTTCCGGCTTTGGTTACGGCTTTAACGAGAGCTACCGCGCGCGAGCCTTGGCTTTCTTCTTCGCGTCGAGCTTGGTGCGGTTGCGAAGCCAGGCCTCGAATTCGGGCGCGGCGAGGGGCGGGCAGAGGAGGTAGCCCTGGCAGGCGTTGCAGCCCTCGCGGGTGAGGAAGTGGAGCTGGGATTTCTTCTCCACGCCCTCGGCGACCACGTCGAGGCCGAGGCCGCGGGCGAGGCCGATCACCGCGGAGACGATGGCGGCGCCGCCGGCGGCGTCGGAGCGGCGCGACGGGCGCGAGCGGCCGCCGTTGACGGGCGCCGTGATGTCGGCGACGAAGGCCTTGTCGATCTTCAGCGCGTCCACCGGCAGGTGGCGCAGGTGCGACAGGCTCGAGAAGCCGGTGCCGAAGTCGTCGATGGCGATGCGCACGCCCAGCGCGCGCAGCTTGGCGAGCACCACCGAGGCGCCCTCGACGTCGCGCACCATGCTGGTCTCGGTGATCTCGAACTGCAGCCAGCCCGGCTCGCAGCCGGTCGCGGCGAGGGTGCTCTTGAGATCCGTGATGGTGGCCGAGTCGCGCAGCTGGCTCGCGGAGAGGTTCACGCACACGTTGATGTCGCCCAGCCCCGCGTCGCGCCACGCGCGCGCCTGGCGGCACGCGTGCTCGATCACCCAATGCCCGACGGCGTGGCCCGAGGCCGCTTTCCTCGGCGAGCGGGATGAAGCTCTGCGGCAGCACCAGGCCGCGCTCCGGGTCCTGCCAGCGCAGCAGCGCCTCGGCGCGATGCACGGCGCCGCTCGCGATGTCGATGATCGGCTGGTAGTAGAGCGCCAGCTCGTTGCCGCGCAGCGCCCGGCGTAGCGCGGTCTCCACCTGCAGGCGCTGCGAGCGGCGCGCGGCGAGCTCGGCGGAGAAGAGCCGGAAGCCGTTCCTTCCCAGCTCCTTGGCGTGGTACATCGCGGCATCGGCGTTCTTCAGCAGCGTCTCCGCGTCGCCGCCGTCCTCGGGATGGAGTGCCAGGCCCAGGCTGCCGCTCACGTGCAGCTCGTGGCTTTCGAGGTGGAACGGGCGGCGCACCTCGTCCAGCACCTTGCGGGCCACGCAGCTCGGGGGCGCTATCGTCGGGGAAGTCCTCCAGCACGACCACGAACTCGTCGCCCGAGACGCGCGCGAGCACGTCGCTCTGGCGCAGCGTCCCGCGGATGCGCCGCGCGAGCTCCTTCAGCAGCAGGTCGCCGACGCGGTGGCCGAGCGTGTCGTTCACGTCCTTGAAATGGTCGAGGTCGAGGAACATCACGCCCACGCGGCCGCCGGAACGGCGCGCGCGCGCCAGCGCCGCATCGAGGCGGTCGTTGAGCAGCACGCTGTTGGGCAGGCCCGTGAGCCCGTCGTGCGTGGCCATGTACTGCAGGCGCTCCTCGGCCTGGATGCGCGAGGACACGTCCTGCGCGAGCGAGAGGATGGACACCAGGTTGCCGCGCTCGTCGCGCAGCGCCGAGTAGTGCCACTCGACCCAGATCACCGAGCCGTCCTTGCGATAGTTGCGGTTGAGGAGCGTTGCGTGGCGCCCGGGGCCCTCGCACCAGCTCGCGGATGGTCGCGCCCACCGCGGGCTCGTCGTCCTCGTAGACGAGGCGCCAGCTGTCCATGGAGCGGCCCAGGGCCTCGGCGGGCTTCCAGCCGAACACGGGCTCCGCCTGGCCGGACCAGCGCACGATCCGCAGCTCCGGGTCCCACTCGATCACCGCGAGCGGCGTGTTGTCGAAGTGCGCCGAGAGGATGGAGTTGGCGCGGCGCAGCTCCTCCTCGACCATCTTCTGCTCGTGGATGTCGCTGGTGGTGGCGTAGTAGCCGAGGTACTCGCCGTTCGAGATGCGCGGGGTGAGGCGCACCACCATCCAGCGGGCCCTGCCGTCGGCGTAGCGCACCAGCCGCTCCACCGCGAGCGCCTCGCCGTTCTTCAGCCGGTCCAGGTGCGGGTGCAGCAGGCGGAAGCGCTCCTCGCCCAGCACCTCGACCACCTGCCGGCCGACGATGTCCTGGGCGCGCAGCCCGATGTAGTCGAGGAACGCGTTGTTCACGTAGCGGTAGCGCAGATCCGCGTCCACGTAGCACATCGGCGTGGGCACGGAGTCGATCACCTGGCGCAGCTGCCGTTCCTTGTCCTCGATCTCGGCCTGCGCGACGTGGATCTCGTGGATGTCCGTGGAGACGGCGTAGTAGCCGCGCACGACGCCTGTCCGCATCCCGGCGCGGCGAGATGCGCACGCGCACCCAGCGCTCCTCGCCGGAGGGCATGCGCATCACGCGCTCGAAGTAGGATTCCTTGCCCAGCAGCGCGCGCTCGACGTGCGGGCGCACCTCCGCGTACACCTCGGGCGGGTACACGTCCTCGGGGAAGCGGCCGATCGCCATCTCGCGCGTGAAGCCGCGGGTGGCGAGGAACAGGTTGTTCACGAAGGTGCAGCCGCGCTCGAGGTCCACGTAGCAGATGGCCTCGGGGATGTTCTCGGCGAAGAAGCGCAGCTCCTCCTCGCGCGCGGCGAGCTGGGCCTGCGCCTCCTTCACCTCGTGGATGTCGTGCGCGACCACGTACATGCCGAGCACTTCGCCCGCCTCGCCGAAGTGCGGCACCGCGTTCACGTGGAACCAGCGCTTGCTGCCGTCGGGCATCTGGGTGAGGCGCTCGTAGGTGGCGGCCTCGCCGCGGTCGAGCACCTTCTGCGTGCGCTGCGCGATCCACGCCGCGATCTCCGGGCCCATCGCCTCGGCGGTGGTCTTGCCGACGATGTCCTCGGCGCCCACGCCGCGCAGCAGCGCGAACTTGCGGTTGGCGAAGAGGATGCGGCGGTCGCGGCCGAGGTAGGCGACGGCGTCGGGGATGTTGTCGGTGAAGAGCTTCAGCTGCGCCTGCTGCGCGCGCAGCCGCTCCTCGCCCATCTTGATGTCGTGGATGTCGGAGGCGACGATGTAGCAGCCGTTGAAGGCGCCCTTCGCGTCCAGGATCGGCGCGAGGTTCACCAGGTGCCAGCGCTCCTCGCCGCCCGGCGGGACCGACCTTGCGCTCGAAGGAGCACGGCTCGCCGCGGTTCAGGCGCTCGAGGAAGGGATCGAAGTACTTCGCGGCTCCCTCGGGGCCCAGCACCTCGCGCACGTGGCGGCCCACGATCTCCTCGAGCTTCACGCCGCGCTGGCGCTGGAAGACCTTGTTCGCGAAGACGTAGCGGAAGTCGCGGTCCACCACCGCGATCGGGCCGGGGATGTTCTCGGCGAGGTAGCGCAGCTGCGCTTCCTGGCGCTCCAGCGCCTCGCGCAGCCGATGGTCGTGGTCGACGTCGATCACCAGCGTGTAGACGCCGCGCACCTGGCCGTCGGCGCCGGCGTCGGGGACCAGGTGCGCGCGGATCCAGCGCCGCTCGCCCGAGGTGAACAACGCCTGGCGCTCGTACACGCGCTTCTCGCCGCGCATCGCCGCCTGCAGCTCGGGCGTGAAGCGCGCCACCGCCTCGGGCGCGAACACCTCGGAGACGTGCTTGCCGATGGCGTCCTCGACGGCCGGCGCGCGCCAGTCCACGCCCACGCGGTTGGCGAACTGCAGGCGCAGGTCGCGGTCGACGTAGCTCATCGGCACGCCGATGTTGTCGACCACGAGCTGCAGGCGCTTCCTCTGGTCGTCCAGCGCGCGGCGCAGGCGCCAGTCCTCCTCGATGTCGAGCAGCACGATGAGGATGCCGCGCACCTCGCCCGCCTCGTCGCGGTCCGGGATCATGTGGCCGCGGACGTGGCGCCGGTCGCGGCCCGGCCAGAGCGCCTCGCGCTCGTAGGTGACGGCGTGCCCGGCGAGCGCGCGGTCCATGTAGGGCAGCGCCGCGGCGGCGACCTCGCGCGGCATCAGCTCCTCGGCGCGCACGCCGATCATCGACTCGGGCGCGAAGCCCGCCCACTCCGCCGAGGGACGGTTCACGAAGCGCACGACGCGCTGGCGGTCGAGGTAGGTGATGGGGAAGCCCACCGAGTCGGTGATGAGGGAGAGCTGGCGCTCGCGCTCGCCCAGCGCCGCCTCGGTCTGCTTCAGCTGCTGGATGTCGACCAGCACGACCAGCACGCCCCACACGGCGCCCGCGTCCTCGCGCAGCGGAAAGTAGTGGGCGCGGAACCATTCGCCCTGGTGCGGGCCCTCGAGCGTGCGGCGGTTGAAGGCGACGGTTTCGCCCGCGAGGGCGCGCCGGAGGTAGTCGCGGCGCCCGTCGTCGGGGCGCAGGCCAAACACGACCTCGGCGGTGCGGCCCGTGATGATGGCCGGGTCGCGGCCGGCCTGGCGCCCGTAGGCCGGGTTCACGTAGAGGTAGCGCAGATCGTGGTCGAGGATGCACGCCGGCAGCCCGAGCAGGTCGAGTCCGGTCTTGAGGGCGGCGAGCCGCGCCTCGGCGACGCCCGGGTTGGCCGAGCGGTCGTTCATGGCCGCGGGGGGGCTGGTCATGGGTCGCAAGTGCATTTTCCGCCTTGGGAACTGTAAACTGCTATGCCGTCCGTCCGCCATTACCCGCCGCCCGGGCGCCCGACCCCCGTATGAACCTCCATCGCCTCCTGCAGGCCCGCGCCGCCCAGGGCAAGCCCGTGCGCGCCGTCCTGGTCGGGGCCGGCAAGTTCGGCTCCATGTACCTGTCCCAGGCGCGCCGCACGCCCGGCATTGCAGATTCTTGCCGTGGCGGACCTGGCGCCCGACCGTGCGCGCGCCGCCTTGTCCCGCACCGGTTGGGAAGCCGATCGCTACTCCGCCCGGACCCTCGACGAGGCGGCGAAATCCCGCACGACCTGCGTCACCGACGACGCGCTGGGCGCCATATCCCACGCCGCGACCGAAGTGGTGATCGACGCCACCGGGCATCCCGCGGCGGGCATCGCGCATGCGCTCGCGTGCTGCCGCGCGGGCAAGCACATCGTGATGGTGAACGTGGAGGCCGATGCGCTCGCCGGGCCGCTGCTCGCGCGCCGCGCTGGCGAAGCGGGCATCGTCTACTCGCTCGCGTACGGCGACCAGCCCGCGTTGATCTGCGAGCAGGTGGATTGGGCGCGCGCCGCGGGCTTCACCGTGGTGGCGGCCGGCAAGGGCACCAAGTACCTGCCCGCATACCACGCCTCCACGCCCGAGACCGTGTGGGGCCACTACGGCTTCACCGACGAGATGGTCGCGCAGGGCGACTTCAACGCGCAGATGTTCAACTCGTTCCTCGACGGCACCAAGAGCGGCATCGAGATGGCGGCGGTGGCGAACGCGACGGGCCTCACGCCCGCGCCCGCCGGGCTCGCATTCCCGCCCTGCGGCGTGGACGACCTGCCGCGCGTGCTGCGCCCCGCCGCGAATGGAGGAAGCCTGCACCACGCCGGCCAGGTGGAAGTCGTCTCGTCGGTGGAGCGCGACGGCCGGCCCGTGTTCCGCGACCTGCGCTGGGGCGTGTACGTGGTGTTCGCGGCGGAGAGCGAGTACGTGCGCCGCTGCTTCCGGGAGTACGGCATCGTGACGGACCCGTCGGGCGAGTACGCGGCGATGTACAAGCCGAGCCATTTGATCGGCCTCGAGCTGGGCATCAGCGTGGCCTCGCGCGGCGCTGCGCCAGGAGCCCACCGGCGCGCCCACCGGCTGGCGCGGCGATTGCGTGGCCACCGCCAAGCGTGCGTTGAAGTCGGGCGAGGTGCTCGATGGCGAGGGCGGCTACACGGTGTGGGGCAGGCTCATGGGCGCTTCCGACTCCGCCGCCAAGCGCGCGCTGCCCATCGGGCTCGCGCACAAAGTCCGGCTCAAGCGCGACATTCCCGAGGGGCGGACGGTGAGCTGGGATGATGTCGAGTACGACGCGAATTCCGAGGCGGTGAAGGTGCGGCGGGAGATGGAGCGGATGTTCGGCACCGCGACTGACGCAAGGGAAAAGCGGGGTGAAACCACAGATGAACACAGATGAACACAGATAGGCTGGAGAGTGTTCGAGCATCAACGACGAGTCGAGCCCCATCACCAATCACGAGTGCCAAGCCTATGTTTCGCGCAAATCATCTGTGTTCATCTGTGTTCATCTGTGGTTCCCTCTTTGCATTCCCGGGCATCGCGCAAGCGAAAGTGACGATAGAAGACGCGTGGGTGAGGGAAACGGTGCCGGCGCAGAAGACCACGGGCGCCTTCGCGACGGTGAAGAGCACCGAGGCCGCGAAGCTCTTGGCGGTGAAGAGCCCCGTGGCGAAGGTGGTCGAGATCCACAGCTCGTCGACCAAGAACGGCGTGATGCACATGAGCGCCGTGGATGCGGTGGCGCTGCCGGCGGGCAAGACCGTGCGGCTGGTGCCCGGGGGGGAATACCACGTGATGCTGATCGGCCTCGCGCGGCCGATGAAGGTGGGCGAGACGGTGCCGCTTTCCTTCGTCGTCCAGGACGCCGCGGGGCACAGGACCACCGTCGAGGCCCAGGCGGTCGTGCGTCCGCTCGCGCAATGAAGCTGCGCACGCGGCTCGCGCAGAAGGGCCGCAAGGCGAGGTCGCAGCCGACCACCGTCAATCTCCCGGTGGTGCGCGCCTCGACGGTGACGTTCGCCTCGATGGCCGAGATGGAGGCGGTGCAGAAGCGCTTCGACGCCGACCAGCCCGCGCCCACCTACGGCATCGTCAACATGCCGCTGCGCACGGCGTTCGAGGAGCTGATGGTGGAGATCGAGGGCGGGCACCGCGCGGTGACGCTGCCCTCGGGGCTCGCCGCGGTGGCGGTGGCGATCATGGCGGCGGTGAAGGCGGGCGACCACGTGCTCGATCGCCGACAGCGTCTACAGCCCCACGCGCCGGCTCTGCGTGCAGACCCTCGCGCGCTTCGGCGTCGAGACCACGTTCTACGACCCGTGCGTGGGCGACGGCATCGCGCAGCTGATGCGCCCCAACACGCGCGTGGTCTACCTCGAGAACCCCGGCTCGCTCACGTTCGAGGTGCAGGACTTCCCGGCGATCGCGGCGGTGGCGCGCGAGCGGGGTGCCGCGGTGATCCACGACAACACGTGGGCCACGGGCATCTTCTTCCGGTCGTTCGACCACGGCGCCGACCTCGTGGTGCAGGCCGCCACCAAGTATCCCGGGGGACATTCGGACGTGCTGGTGGGCGCGGTGGTCGCGAGCGAGGCGTGGTGGCCGCGCCTGCGCGACGCGGCGCGCGACCTCGGGCAGACCGCGAGCCCGGATGATTTGTTTCTCGCGATCCGCGGCATGCGCACCCTCGACGTGCGCCTGCGCCAGCACGAGGCGGAACGCGCTGCAGGTGGCGCAGTGGCTCGCGGCGCATCCCGGCGTGGCGCGCGTGCTGCACCCGGCGCTGCCCGCGGATCCGGGGCACGCGCTCTGGCGGCGGGACTTCCTGGGATCGTCGGGGCTCTTCGGCGTGGAGCTCGAGCCGTGCTCGCGCGCGCAGCTCGCCGCGCTTCATCGACCATCTCGAATTCTTCGCGCTGGGCTACAGCTGGGGCGGCTACGAGAGCCTCATCGTGCCGGCGAAGCTCGCGGGCGCGCGCAGCGTGAGGCCGTGGACCGGGTGGTCCGCTCGTCCGCCTGCATATCGGCCTCGAGGAGCCCGCGGACCTCATCGCCGACCTCGAGCGCGGCTTCGAGCGGATGAAGGACGCGTGAAGCCGGACGCGGGCGCGCAGGCGGTGGCGCTCGCCATCTCGGATGCGACGGAGGTGCATTTCGAGCCCGCGGCGGTGGAGCCCGTGGGCGGTGGCTGCATCCACACGGCGTTGCGATTGCGCGGCGAGACCTCTGCGGGCGCGCTCTCGTTCTTCGTGAAGACGAACGAGGCGGAGCGCGCCGCGATGTTCGAGGCCGAGGCCGACGGGCTCGCGGCGCTGGCGGATGCGGGCGCGCTGCGCGTGCCACGCGTCATCGCGCGGGGCGAGGACGGCGAGCGCGCATGGCTGGTGCTCGAATGGCTCGAGCTCGCGCCGCTCTCGACCCGCGAGCGGCGCGCGCCTCGGCACGGCGCTCGCGAACCTGCACGCGCGTGCCGCAGCAGCGATTCGGGTGGGCGCGCGACAACTACATCGGCGCCACGCCCCAGGTGAACGGCTGGGCGGACGAGTGGATGCCGTTCTGGCGCGACCGCCGGCTGGTGCCGCAGCTACGCCTCGCCGGCGCACAACCGGCTGCCCTCGCGCATGATCGACCGCGGCGAGCGGCTCGCGACGGACCTCGAGGCGTTCTTCCGCAATCACCGGCCCACGCCTTCGCTCCTGCACGGCGACTTCTGGGGCGGGAACGCTTCCGCGCTTTCCGATGGCACGCCGGTGGTCTTCGATCCCGCGGTGTATTGCGGCGACCGCGAAGCCGACCTCGCGATGACCGAGCTCTTCGGGGGCTTTCCCGCGGATTTCCAGGCGGCGTATCGCGCGGCCGCGCCGCTGGACGACGGCTATCGCGTGCGGCGCGATCTCTATAACCTGTATCACGTGCTCAACCACGCGAACCTGTTCGCGGGCGCGTACGTCGCGCAAGCGGTCGAGGCGATCGGGAGGTTGCTCGCGGAGATAAGTTGATCGTTGCTCTTCAATAGGGGAGGCCACATGGACCGCAAGTTCTTCATCGGCTGGTTGATCCTGTTCGTATGCTGGTTCGCAGGCAGCTTCGTCGTGCACGGCCTGCTGCTGCACGCCGACTACGCGGCGCTCCAGGACAAGCTCTTCCGCACGCCCGCGGATTCGCAGGCCCACTTCCCGCTGATGATCGTCGCCCACGTGCTGCTCTCGGGCGCGTTGGTGTGGATCTATTCGCGCGGGCGGGAGGCCGGGAAGTCGTGGCTCGGCCAGGGGGTGCGCTTCGGAGTGGCGGTCGCGTTCCTGACGGTCGTGCCGACGTACATCATCTACTACGTCGTGCAGCCCATGCCCGAGGCGCTGGTCGTGAAGCAGATCGTGTTCGATGGTGCGCTCATGGTGCTGCTGGGCATCGTGGTCGCCTGGTGGTACCGGCCTTCCCCAATGCACGCATGACGATGCAACGCGGTTCCTGTCACTGCGGAAAGGTCGCGTTCGAATACGAAGCGCTGGGCTTTCCGGCGGTCGAGTGCAACTGCTCGATCTGCAGACGCAAAGGCGCGATCTGGCAGGCCGTGGACACCCGGAGCTTCCGGATCGTCTCCGGCGAGGAATCGCTCGGGCTCTACCAATTCGGGACGAAGACGGCGAAGCACTTCTTTTGCGGCAATTGCGGAGTGAGCACGTTCAGCAATCCCCGGATCGCGCCCGACAAGTGGGTGGTGAACCTGCGCTGCGTGGATGAGGTGGACTTCGGCGCGCTGAAGATCGTCCCGTTCGACGGACAGAACTGGGAGCAGGCCGCACAGGCGCTGCTGGACGGCGCGCGGTCACGAAAATAGCCGCAGAAGCGGCGGAACGGAAATGCCCTAGCGGTCCAGCGGGCTCACCACGCCGCGCCCGCCGCGATTGAGCACGTGGGTGTAGATCATGGTGGTGCTCACGTCCTTGTGGCCGAGCAGCTCCTGCACCGTGCGGATGTCGTAGCCCGCTTCCATGAGGTGCGTGGCGAAGGAGTGGCGCAGGGTGTGGGTCGTCACCGGCTTGGCTATGCCCGCTTTCTGCGCGGCGCGCTTGATGGCGCGCTGCAGCGTCTGGTCGTACGCGTGGTGCCGGCGCTTGATGCCGGTGCGCGGATCGTATCGAAAGATGGTCCTGCGGAAAGACCCAGTGCCAACCCCAGCTGCGCCCGGCGGAGGGGTTCTTGCGATCGTAGGCGAAGGGAAGCTCGACGCCCGCGACGTTGCGCCGCCGGTCACACCGGTACACGGCCAACGAGACGCCGAGCTGGTCGCGCAACGCGTCCAGCAGCGAGCCGGGCACCATCGTGACGCGATCCTTGCCGCCCTTGCCGTGCCTCACGACGATCTGCCGCTGGTCGAGGTCGAGATCCTTTACCCTCAGCGAAAGGCATTCAGTCACGCGCATGCCCGTGCCGTACATGAGGCGCGCCATGAGGGCGTGCGTGTCCTCCATGCAGCCGAGCAGGCCCTTCGCCTCCTCCGCGGTGAGCACGGTGGGCAGGCGCTTGGGACGCCGGGCGCGCACGATATCGTCCATCCACGGCAGCTGACGCCGAGGACTTCGCGATACAGGAACAGCGATCGCGGCGAGGGCCTGATTCTGCGTGGCGGCAGCCACCCTGCCGTTGTTGGCCAGCGCAGAGAGGAACGCCGTCACATGCGCCGCGCCCAGCTCCCGCGGGTGACGCTTGCCGTGGAAGAGAATGAAGCGCCGGACCCAGTGGCAGTAGGTGCGCTCCGTGCGCAGGCTGTAGTGGCGGAAGCGGATGCTCTCGCGGATCTGGTCCAGCAGGCGGGGTGCCGGGGGAGGGGGTGCGGGACGGTACACGGGCGCGCTCGGTTTGTTGACCTAAAGAACGAGCGCGGCGGCGGAGCGTTGACCTTGGGGCTCCGGGGCGGGAGAATTCTATAAAGGACAGTCCGTCCATATCACAAACCCACCAATACAAGTTAGCTAGCTCGAATGTCCACTGTGGATGACGCGAGGGACGGGGCGCAGCCTGGGTTTGCGCACATACCCATAAGCAAGCTGCCGAAGGATCTGACCCAGCAGATTCACTCCGAGATCCGCGCTCGCTCTGTTTCGCTTCTGGTAACCGATCAGGACGATGACCGGAACGCCGGCACCAGCGCTGGGACGCTGGTGAAATTCGGCGACCGGCCATACCTCCTGACAGCGAGGCACGTGTGGGAGTTTGCGAAGCAACGCGCCGTGTTGGGCATCGCTCTAAATGACCGCGTTCTCCGCATTCAAGTGTCTGACCTAAATGCCTACGTCCCACCGATAGCGGGCAAGCTTCCTGAATCTTTGGCCGATGTACCGGACATCGCTCTCATCTATCTTTCTCCGAGCCACCAGGCGACCATTGAAGCACGTGGCCGCGCCTTCTACTCTATTGAGAAACGCCAGCAGTTTCCTCCCGAGGAGCTGTACAGCGATTACGGATTTCTTGTCGTGACCGGCAGCCCGTACGAAAAGCTTGATTTCGCGCAGGCGAAGATTCCCTCCTTTCTTTACGACACCAATGCTAGTCATGCCATCGCACACGATGGCTGGGACTACATCTTCGTGAATCTGAACATTGAAGCGAACCCTGATATCCCCGTTGACTTCGGTGGGGTCAGCGGCGGGGGTTTGTGGCGAGCGAAATATCAAGTTTCACCCGAACAAGGCAAGTTCTGGATCAATGCCCCTAGTCGCGATATCGTCTTGGTCGGCGTCAATTTCCTGCAAACTGCCATGCCCGGGCGGCAGCTGATCGCGCATGGGCCGAGATCAATCTACGAGCGAGTTTTCAATGACATGGGGCGAGCTAGCTAACAACGCGTTGGAGCGGACCGTGGACTATCGTGGGCCGCACCCTGGGTGCCAACCGGCGGTTGGCTGGCTCTGCATGCGGCAAGCAGCAGCGTGGTCGGCCGCTCAACTCGGTCATTAGACCTCACGATGTCGATACATTTTGGCTTCTCCTCTCCTTGGGATGTCCTGGCAAAGGCCGAGCGAGACCTCGATCGCCTCCGAGAAGCGATGAAGATCGTCGAAGATGAGGAGGTGGGAGGCGCACTGTTCGATTTTGCGGTAGCAGTATCGAGCGTCCGAGACTGGCTTCGCGCACATCCATCTGCATCCTTTTCGGTCGCCGACGTAGACGCAACTGCGAAGGTGCAGGCGTTAGAGGTCTTTCGCGATATTTCCAATGGGTCAAAGCACCGCACCCTTCGCTACACACCCGACACGCGCGAAGTCCTGGTCTCGGCACAGCCGGGCCCGGTGACCTACCTAGCGGTCAGTCAAAAAAATGTTCAGTTGTACACAACCGGCCCAAAGTTGAAGGCCGTGACGAGCGATGGATACCGTCACGAGGTGCTTCAACTGGCGAATGACGCCGTCACAACGTGGAGAGACTTTCTTGTCACGCATCGTGTTTAGCGTCGTGAGGTCTAACAACGCGTTGGAGCGGACCGTGGACTATCGTGGGCCGCACCCTGGTTGCCAACAGGTTGTTGGCTGGCTCTGCATGCGGCAAGCGGCAGTCGTGGCCGGCCGCTCAACTCGGCCGTTAGATGGCAGCGAAGGGGCATCGGGGATGAACAACCTACTTTTCGCGGTGATCTGCGGTATCGCATTCGGAGCGTTGGCCGTGCTTCTCATGCTTCCCATGCAATTCCCGAACAAACGAACAGCACTAGCCGCGGCATTTGCCAGCCGATTCGCTATCGGGTTTGTCGTGCCCCTTGTCGCGCTTCCTGTTGCCGGCTTTGCGAAGGGCGCGTTGATCGGCCTGCTCATCAGCCTTCCGGACGCGATCGTGACGCGCGCCTATGGCCCAATCTTGGTGGTCGGTGTCGTGGGCGGCGCACTCATCGGTTGGCTGTCTACGTATGCTGCCATCTAACAACGCGTTGGAGTCGACCGGGAAACAGCTGTGGGCCGCGTCTCGCCGCGGTAAGAGCAGCCAGCGGCCGGCCGGCTCAACGCAGCCGTTGGGTTGCATGAATACCAGCGGGGCCGTTCTCTCCTCGAGCCCGCGCATCACCGCCAGTCTTGGTTAGTGGCTCCGGTCGCGGCGGTCCCAGGTCGCGCACCTTCGCGAGCTCCAGCAGTATCGACGTGAGGGTTGCGTTCGGGGCGAGTCATATCCCACATGCATAGGTGGTGCCTGAAATGGCGTCTTGGGGCATCATCTCCGTCATGGAAAGTCCCGTTAGCAGAGGCAAGCAACCCAACAACGCGTTGGAGCGGACCGTGAGGCATGGTGGGCCGCGTCTGGCCGCGGCATGGTCATCGTGGCCGGCCGCTCAACTAGGTCGTTAGATGTACTCCGCCCGGGTCTTTGCAATCATCTTGGCGACGTTGAACGCTTGCGCCTTCGCAAGCGATGTTACCGTTCGCGAAGTGTCTCGGTGCAGTGACGCAGCGCGGCATTCCGACTCGCCAGAAGTTCAGGCGGTCCGGCCGAGAGGGAGACTCGCTTGTGGTATCCGTCGTCGCGAGCACGTATTGTGGGTGGTGTATCCGCCGGCCGACCGGAGGCGCGCATCTCGGCCAAGAGTGTCGCGTTGTCCTGGGCTTGGGTTCAGCCGGAGAACGGGCCATTGACCGCTTGCATCTGCGGCCGCCATCTCGAGTTTCGGGTCAATGGTGTTCCGCCGGGAGAGCTCACGGTGACTGCAGAGGTGCGCAAGTAATGGGAAGGATGTACATCTAACAACGCGTTCGAGCGGACCGTGGACTATCGTGGGCCGCACCCTGGTTGCCAGCGAGTTGCTGGCTGGCTCAGTGCGTCAAGCGGCAGCGTGGCCGGCCGCTCAACGCAGCCGTTGGGTTGCATGAATACCAGCGGGGCCGTTCTCTCCTCGAGCCCGCGCATCACCGCCAGCCTTGGTTAGTGGCTCCGGTCGCGGCGGTCTCAGGTCGCGCACCTTCGCGAGCTCCAGCAGCATCGACGTGAGGGTTGCGTTCGGCGCGGGTCATATCCCACATGCGCAGGGGGTGCCTGAAATGGCGTCTTGGGGCATCATCTCCGTCATGGAAAGCCCCGTTAGCAGAGGCAAGCAACCCAACAACGCGTTGGAGCGGACCGGGAAGAATCGTGGGCCGCGTCTGGCCGCGGCACGACCACCGTGGCCGGCCGGCTCAACGCGGCCGTTGGGTTGCATGAATACCAGCGGGGCCGTTCTCTCCTCGAGCCCGCGCATCACCGCCAGTCTTGGTTAGTGGCTCCGGTCGCGGCGGTCCCAGGTCGCGCACCTTCGCGAGCTCCAGCAGTATCGACGTGAGGGTTGCGTTCGGGGCGAGTCATATCCCACATGCATAGGTGGTGCCTGAAATGGCGTCTTGGGGCATCATCTCCGTCATGGAAAGTCCCGTTAGCAGAGGCAAGCAACCCAACAACGCGTTGGAGCGGACCGTGGGCATCGTGGGCCGCGTCTGGCCGCGGCACGGTCATGGTGGCCGGCCGGCTCAACTCGGCCGTTAGGCATCAATCGAGTGCGCTAGCGGCTTAGAGCACCACCTCCAGCTCGCATGCCGGGAATCCACGAACGTACGTCATCGCGAATCCCGCGCAAATCAACACGTCTCACACGCCCGTGCAAGCCCGGCAACCGCTTGTGGTTTCGTTGGCGGCCGTAGTCTCGGTCCCAACCACGTCGCGGGCTCGGGCGTTGTGCCTTTGCTCGTGAACTTGGTAAATTGGGCTCCGTGGGGGCGGCAGTTTGGGCCGCTCGTGGCTTACGGAGGCATGATGCCTAACAACGCGTTGGAGCGGACCGTGGACTATCGTGGGCCGCACCCTGGTTGCCAGCGGTTGCTGGCTAGCTCAGTGCGTCAAGCGGCAACGTGGCCGGCCGCTCAACGCAGCCGTTAGCCCGCATGAAGGGATATCGCGATCCGCTGAGCATGCGTCACAGCTTTGGGCGGTTCGGTGGCTTAGCGGCACCTTTCTAACTCTCCAGCTCACCTTTGGCGCGATCGGTGTCTTGCTCTTCTCATATCGGTCACCATTCGTTAGTTTTTGGATGGGCGCGGCGCTATCGACAATCCCGGGCTTCGTCATCGGATATTTCATTCAACGCCGCGTGAATCGCGCTAAGCTGTCCGAGAACGGGCTCACCGTAGGCGTTGCTCGGATTAATGGCGGTAGCTTTGACTGTGTTTGCGGTTACGGAGGTAGTGAATTGGCCGCATGCGGGCTAACAACGCGTTGGAGCCGACCGTGAAACGTTGTGGGCCGCGTCTGGCCGCGGCAAGACGGTCGGTGGCCGGCCGGCTCAACTCGGCCGTTAGAGGCACATGATGATCGAAGCGCCAATGGCACTGGCTGAATTGGCCGATGACTACGGTCGCAAGGCCGCGCGCAGACGCTTCGATCGCCGCCGAGGAGACGACGAAGTTCGTCGACACTTGAGCATGTGGAATGCTCTATCGCCTAGATTATGCGGTCGGCAGTTAATGGAAGCTTCCGTCTACTCGGCTGGGCCGTACATCCCAAGTGCTTCGACCTTGTTGCGGGCGGCGTCTATGTCGACCTCAGCATCCTGCGAATGAGCAGGTGTGTCGTGGGTACTTTCGCGATGTGGCCATAAAATGGCTCAAAGACCCATGCTGCCTAACAACGCGTTGGAGCGGACGCGGGAAAAATCGTGGGCCGCGTCTGGCCGCGGCACGGCCATCGTGGCCGGCCGCTCAACGCAGCCGTTAGCCCGCATGGAGATCTTCGCGGCACTAAGTGGCATCGTCGAGTTCATCGGCTACTGCATAGAGGGGCTATTCGGCCGGCGTTTCTTATTATCTCGGCGTATCGCGAGAGAGTGCGCGCACGGTGCGAAGACGGAAAGCCGTGCACTTGTGATGGCGGACATTCTTGGGTTCGGGGTGGGTGTACGTCCTTGTCACGGCAGCCGCAATTGCCATTACAGTCGCCATCGTGAGGGGCTAAAGCGTGGTATTCAGCAGCGGCACAAGAGGCCGCCATGCGGGCTAACAACGCGTTGGAGCGGACCGTGGACTATCGTGGGCCGCACCCTGGTTGCCAGCGATCGCTGGCTGGCTCAGTGCGGCAAGCGGCAGCGTGGCCGGCCGCTCAACGCAGCCGTTAGGTTGCATGAATACCAGCGGGGCCGTTCTATCCTCGAGCCCGCGCATCACCGCCAGTCTTGGTTAGTGGCTCCGGTCGCGGCGGTCCCAGGTCGCGCACCTTCGCGAGCTCCAGCAGTATCGACGTGAGGGTTGCGTTCGGGGCGAGTCATATCCCACATGCATAGGTGGTGCCTGAAATGGCGTCTTGGGGCATCATCTCCGTCATGGAAAGTCCCGTTAGCAGAGGCAAGCAACCCAACAACGCGTTGGAGCGGACCGTGAGGCATGGTGGGCCGCGTCTGGCCGCGGCACGGTCATCGTGGCCGGCCGCTCAACTCAGCCGTTAGGCGTCATGGAAGGAGCGTGCCCCGTCTGTGCGCAGCCGATGCTGCAAATAGCCGTCGCCCCCTGTTACAGCTGCGGCCACAATCCGCGCGAAATAGGCGAGTGCGAGCGGGGACAACACGAATACCACCGATTCAGCCTATTTGGGCAGCCAGTTGTGCTGTGCGACTTCTGCGATGCGGACTTTGGCTCGTACTATCCCAACTATCTGGGGCTCCCCGGAAGCGTTCCCGGTGACTATCCAAACGGATATCCTCTTGAGCTGATCGAGAAGGCTCAGGTGCAGTGCCAAGGTGAGGACTTGTTCTGTGCAAATTGTGGCCATCGTCATGCCTTCTTGCGGTTCTTGTGCGCGGTGAGAGCGGTGAAGCATGACGCCTAACAACGCGTTGGAGCCGACCGTGAAATTGTTGTGGGCCGCGTCTGGCCGCGGCAATACGGTCAGTGGCCGGCCGGCTCAACTCGGCCGTTGGGTTGCATGAATACCAGCGGGGCCGTTCTCTCCTCGAGCCCGTGCATCATCGCCAGTCTTGGTTAGTGGCTCCAGTCGCGGCGGTCCCAGGTCGCGCGCCTTCGCGAGCGCCGGCAGCATTGACACAAGGGTTCGCGTCGGGGCGAGTCATATCCCACATGCGCAGGTGGTGCCTGAAATGGCGTCTTGGGGCATCATCTCCGTCATGCAGAGTCCCGTTAGCAGAGGCAAGCAACCCAACAACGCGTTGGAGCGGACCGTGGGCCATCGTGGGCCGCGTCTGGCCGCGGCACGGCACCGTGGCCGGCCGCTCAACTCGGTCGTTAGGCATCACGTCGAGTGCTAAAGATCACCGAGAAGTTTTCTGAGCTCGTCGCGTTGTTCAATTTTCGAGAGAGAGGCGATGTGCGGAGGTGGTGCCGTAGTCTGGTAATTGATTCGTCGGATCTCGCCTGCCTAGTTCTAGCGGGACGCATGGGTGGCGTGGCTGACTACCGATATGCTTGTCACTTCGATGAAAGGTGCCCGAGCGATGTCGAACCGACGCCTCGTGAATTCGAAGCGTTTGGCCGTTCCGGAGTGGGGCGCCTGGAAGGTGCGGCCTTGAAGTTTTCCCGGAAAATGGACCAAATGTTTGAGGTCCGCCGCCTGTTCTCTGCCCATTTATTCTATTCGCCGTCGCACAAGTACTGGCAGCTCTTCTACTTCGACCAACGGGATACCGCGCGTCACAATAATCACTGGAAGCATGGCGCCCATATTCACTATTCATCTGACCTCCTAGCGGGTTGTCCGTCATCCGGCACCTGGAACAAGATCATCAGCGGCGACACGTTGGGACTAAAAAATCTTCACATCAGGTACGTCGACCGTAGGTGAGGGTGATGCCTAACAACGCGTTGGAGCGGACCGTGAACCACCGTGGCGCACTGTGTTTCTGCGAGTCGGCATCGTGCGCGGCCGCTCAACTCGATCGTTAGGCGTCATGGAAGGAGCGTGCCCCGTCTGTGCGCAGCCGATGCTGCAAATAGCCGTCGCCCCCTGTTACAGCTGCGGCCACAATCCGCGCGAAATAGGCGAGTGCGAGCGGGGACAACACGAATACCACCGATTCAGCCTATTTGGGCAGCCAGTTGTGCTGTGCGACTTCTGCGATGCGGACTTTGGCTCGTACTATCCCAACTATCTGGGGCTCCCCGGAAGCGTTCCCGGTGACTATCCAAACGGATATCCTCTTGAGCTGATCGAGAAGGCTCAGGTGCAGTGCCAAGGTGAGGACTTGTTCTGTGCAAATTGTGGCCATCGTCATGCCTTCTTGCGGTTCTTGTGCGCGGTGAGAGCGGTGAAGCATGACGCCTAACAACGCGTTGGAGCCGACCGTGAAATTGTTGTGGGCCGCGTCTGGCCGCGGCAATACGGTCAGTGGCCGGCCGGCTCAACTCGGCCGTTAGACGTCATTGAAGCACCTCCTCTTTGTATGCAGCCAGAACAAATTGCGCAGCCCGACTGCGGAGGCGGTGTTCTCGAAATGGGAGGGCGTGGAGGTTGCGTCCTGCGGGTTGAATCACGACGCGGATATTCCGGCGTCATTGGAGCTCGTCGAGTGGGCGGACATCATCTTCGTAATGGAGAAGGCCCACCGCAACAAACTCAGCGCAAAGTTCAAACAGTCCCTAGGCAGCAAACGAGTCGTCTGCTTAGACATACCGGACGAATTTGAATATATGGACCCGAAACTCGTATCCTTGCTTCATGCGAGAGTCGGCAAGCATCTCTAAATGGCGTGAAGCAATGATGTCTAACAACGCGTTGGAGCAGAGCGGGGAAAATCGTGGGCCGCGTCTTGCCGCGGCACGATCACCGTGGCCGCCTGCTCAACGCAGCCGTTAGCCTTCAGCAAATGGACGCGTCGTGCCCGTACTGCCACAAATCGCTGAGGTGGAAAGTCCTGGCCTATTCGAGCACCGAGGGTCCATGGCTCTTTCGTAAGCCCACGGTTGCGCGCTGTCCATATTGTGGCGGCGTCTTAATCACGAACGTCCATCCGAAGGAGCAGCTCCTGCTCAAATTGACGGTCGTTGGGCTCTTTGCAATCATCTTCGCGGCACTTGTCGCAGGTACGGCCGTCGCGTTGGTGGTTGCTGTGGCATCGTTCCTTGCAATAGGAATCGGGGCCGCATACATTCATGCGAAATACCTCGTAGGGTGGTCGGGGTATGTGCAAAGGGCTGAAGGCTAACAACGCGTTGGAGCGGACCGTGAGGCATCGTGGGCCACGTCTTTCCGCGGCACCGTCATCGTGGCGGGCCGCTCAACTCGGTCGTTATACCGCATGAGGAACGTGCCATGAGTGACGCTCCAAAGTATTCGGCCATCGAGATCGAGCGTCGGTGGTTGGTCGACCTCGCCGCGGTTGGGGACTTGTCCTCGGCCACATTCCGCGAAATTGAAGACCTCTACGTCTCTGGCTCACGGTTGCGCCTGCGAAAGGTGACCGATCCAAGTGGCGGCGTCATCCTCAAGTTCGGGAAGAAATACGGAAAACGGTCGCCCGCCTCTGAGGCTGTCACCAATCTCTATCTTTCGGAAGCGGAGCACCGGCAACTCGCTGCCTTACCGGGCGTCAAGACTTTGAAGCGTCGCTACGCCGTGGCAGGCGGGGCGCTCGATATCTATCACCAGCCGCGTTCGGGGCTTGCGATATTCGAAGTCGAATTTGATGACGAAGCGTCGGCGAAGGCTTATCGACCACCGCATTTCGTCACACGCGAGGTCACGTCCGAGGCTGCGTTCAGCGGGTTCTCAGTAGCGGAAGCTCATGCGGTATAACAACGCGTTGGAGCGGACCGTGGGGCATGGTGGGCCGCGTCTGGCCGCGGCACGGTCACCGTGGTCGGTCGCTCAACGCAGCCGTTAGAACGCATGAAAATCCTTGTAACGCGGGACAGCGTGGCTGCAGGTGATGACGTTGACGCGCCGCATGCGAAGACATTTTCCGTACCCGACAATCTCTCGCCGTTGCAAGTCGTCGAGCACATCGTGTCATCCCGCTACCTGGCCCAAATCATGGGAGGCGAGGCAACCTGGTCTGTTGTGTCCGGAGTGCCCATCGCCGTCGTTGCACAACAATGGCCAGCTCCGAAACTCATACCGTGGCCAGATCCAGCCAAGTCCGACCTCGCAAAGAGACACGGGGCATATCGTCTGCACTTCAATTACCACGCGCAGCGAGATCCGGGGACCGTCTTACAGATTCTTAAAGAGGTGCAGTTACATGCGTTCTAACAATGCATTGGAGCGGACCGTCGTTCACCGTGGCCGCGCCGTCCTTGCGATAGATTGCGTGCTCGGCGGCGCGAAATGGGCGCTGTGCCAGGCCGCTCAACTAGATCGTTAGACCGCACCAATGAGCCAGCTCCAATTTTTTATGACCGAGGCAGATGAGCGAGTCTTCCTTGCAGCGCTTTGCGAGCGAAGCGACACAGATTTGCTTTTGGGTCGCTTCTTCTTTGATCACGACCCAATTCCGCTCACCTCCCTCCCATCGCTCGCTGGCGACTATCCGGATATCTCACAAAGCCTCGTCACTTTGGTGCACCGTGGAATAGAACACGGAAAACCACCGACGCGCGTCGAATCGGGGCCCTATCGCGGGCAGTACATGTTTGAGACCTATCGGCGCGCCAGTATCGAATGGAGTCGCAGCTATATCTGTGAACGTGGCTCGCTCGTAAGTGGGCGGCTTCATGCGAAGACTGGCCATCTTGAATCGCCGAGCGCGAATCGCGCCTATGACGCATGGTGGCGGTCAATCTCCTCTCGGGTCAGGCGCAACTACACAGCGGTCGGCGAAGGTTGGTGGGTCGCCCCACAGGCTCAAATTTGGTCCGAAGCTGGAGGCGTGCTCGCGTATGGCGATCCGCTAGCGAAGAGAAGGAGTCTGAAGAGTGGTGCGGTCTAACAACGCGTTGGAGCGGTCCGTAAGGCATGGTGGCCGCACCGTGCGCGCGTTTGCAGTTGGTGCGCGGGCCGGTGCGCAATGGCGGCGTCGTGCGGCCGCTCAACTCAGGCGTTAGCTGTCAGATGCAGATCCGCGCTATCCGACCGTCAGAGATTGAGTCTGTGCGCCAGCTGCTCCTTGCCAACGGCTGGGGCAAGCGCGATACAGTGCGCGAGAACTTCCCCGAACTGCTGTCTCGCTCACAGGTCGCGCTTGTGGCGGCCGAGGGCGATGAAGTGCTTGGCTTTCTTCGCGCAATCACTGATGGAATGTCGAATGGCTACATTTCAATGCTCGTTGTTCGCGAACAACATCGCAAGCGCGGCATCGGCCGGGCTTTGGTGCACGCGGCGATGGGCGACAATCCGCAAATGACCTGGGTTCTCCGAGCGCTGCGTACCGAAGGCGTTCCGACCTTCTACGAGAAGCTGGGTTTTGTTCGGTCTGAAGTTGCAATGGAGCGGCCAGGTGCGAACAGATCTGACAGCTAACAACGCGTTGGAGCGGACCGTGGAGCATCGTGGGCCGCGTCTGACCGCGGCACAGCCATCGTGGCCGGCCGCTCAACTCGGCCGTTAGGCGTCATGTCCGTCACATACGACTGGCGGTGCAAGTTTTGTGGCAGCGGGAACAATGCGGGATTGAGCGTCTGTGGGTCATGCGGAAAGCCAGTTCTTGCGCGGCTCGTCGATATCCAGCGACCAACCTCACCTGATCTCAAGCCCAAACGTAAGATCTCGCCGCCCATCTTGAACGTAATTTTCATCGGCCTCGCACTTGTGGCACTGTTCGGCGTAATCCTCGAACGTTTCGCGTGGGACTTGCGCATTGAGTTGTTGTCTTGGGCATTAATTGCCGGGGGTGCTGTACCCGCATGGTTAATTTGGAAAATGGCCTCACACCCAATCGGTGCAAATGAGAAGGCACATGACGCCTAACAATGCGTTGGAGCAGAGCGGGGAAAATCGTGGGCCGCGTCTTGCCGCGGCACGATCACCGTGGCCGCCTGCTCAACGCAGCCGTTAGGCATCATTGAGTGGAGCATCCATTCACCTGCCCCTCGTGTCATGAGCGCTTCCCCATTCACACAGTCGGGGGCATGGATGCAGAAACCCCTATGCCGTGCGATTCCTGTGCCGAGGTCGCCTGGGTGAGCCCAGGCGACAAATTCATGGCCTTCCCGTATCGCACGCTCTTGCGACCACCGCTCGTCTTTGTTGTACCGTTGCTGCAATTCCTGGGAATAATGGGTAATCCGTATTCCAAGCGTTATTTCGAGAGGCTGGCGGAGCACCTGCCGAGTTGCGAGTGTGGTGGCCGATTCCGTCATGACGCGCCAAATCATTGTCCCCATTGTCGTGCAGCCTTGCCGCGCCAAGAGATCAATCGGCAAATCAACTGGAAGGGCATTCGGAGGCCGCTGCTGTATATCACCCGCTATCGGTCGGTTCATCCGGTACGAGGGGCGCAATGATGCCTAACAACGCGTTGGAGCAGAGCGGGGAAAATCGTGAGCCGCGTCTTGCCGCGGCACGACCACCGTGGCCGCCTGCTCAACGCAGCCGTTAGAGTGCATGGATCACGCGGAATTCGTCGCCGTGCAATGGAGGAATCTCATCGATACTCTTGAGGGCTTCCGAAGTGGGCGCCTGGGCGTTACAGAAACGTCGAGGAAAGTCGTCGCCCTTCGCGATAGTCTCAATGAGCTTGAGAATCCACTCTTCACCGCCTTCGTCGCAGTTGAGAGCGAGACTGACCAATTTCCGCTGGGCGACGTTCGCGCGCGATGGTCCGAGGAGGCCCGGTCAAGAATGGACGCCGAGCGTGAGGCAGCTGAAGAGTTTCATTTGGCGCATCTATCCGAGGCGTGTGAACCGCTACTGAGTTATGCGAAAGCCCATGCACTCTAACAACGCGTTGGAGCTGTCCGTGAAACATCGTGGGCCGCGTCTTCCCGCGGCACGGTCATCGTGGCCGGCCGCTCAACTAGGTCGTTAGCCATCATGCAAAACCATATCCTCGCAGCAGTAAGCATCTTCGGTTTCTTGGCGGCAACGCCTTGTCGCTCGGAAGAGGGCGCCCCGAACACGGGCGTCGGCTACAAGACGGTGAGGGATGCCCTAACTGCGCTAAAGGCCTCCCCAGGAGCGAAGATCACGGTGACAAAACCTGATGGCTGGATCATCGCAAATGAGCCGGAGAAGGATACTCAGTGGTCGTTTACTCCTGAGGGGCACTACGCCCATCCCTCTGTCGTAAAGCGAATCATCAAACAGGATAGCCGTGGCGTGTACATCGAAATGTCTGCGCTGTGCGAGAGCACGAAGCCCAATTGCGACAAGCTCCTCGTCGAATTCGAGCAGCTCAACGAGCGCATTCGTGAGAGCGTTCGGGGTCGAATCGGGAAGTCAGGTAGTAGGTGAGCGCATGATGGCTAACAACGCGTTGGAGCTGTCCGGGGCCTATCGTGGGCCGCGTCTTCCCGCGGCGCGGTCATCGTGGCCGGCCGCTCAACTCGGTCGTTAGGCAGCATTCATGGACACATCATCTCTGTTCTGGGCATTTGGCGGTGTAGTGGCGGGTAACATCCTCGTCGCCATGTTGTCGCATTGGGGCAGTGCGGTTGCCGGAGTGCTACATACTCAATCGCCAGAGCATCGTTTGCGCGCGGTGGTGCTAACGTCTCTGTTCAATTCAGATCCGTGGGTTCTCGTGGTCGCGGCTATCTTTGTGTACTACGAGCATTCGGCTCCGTGGGCGCCATGGTTCTTCGGAGGTGCGGTCGTTTGGGTCCTGTTCATGGCGGCGGTCATCGGCGCCACGTGCAAGCGCATTCGCGGTAGGCCCAAGAATGCTGCCTAACAATGCGTTGGAGCGGACCGTGGACTATCGTGGGCCGCACCCTGGTTGCCAGCGATCGCTGGCTGGCTCTGTGCGTCAAGCGGCAACGTGGCCGGCCGCTCAACGCGATCGTTAGACGTCATGGACGCGTTCGAGCTATTGGATGCAGTTGAGAACGAGGAGACGTTTCTTGTCTTTGTTCGCGCCCTTGAAGCGAATCGCCTCGAATCCATGAAACTCGAAACAGCATCGCCGAGCTCGCCGTATGTCCCCGACGCAGGAGGTTGGGAGAACACAACCATCGAGTCGTTCCTGGAAGCGGCAATCGCGTGGGCTGAGGCGTCGTCGAAGTCTGGCTCATCTCAAAGAATTTAGAATCCGTGGAAGTGGTTCGCGCACTTCCTATACTGCGGCAAGATATACGAGTGAACATGACGTCTAACAACGCGTTGGAGCAGAGCGGGGAAAATCGTGGGCCGCGTCTGGCCGCGGCACGGGCACCGTGGCCGCCTGCTCAACGCAGCCGTTAGATGTACTCCGCCCGGGTCTTTGCAATCATCTTGGCGACGTTGAACGCTTGCGCCTTCGCAAGCGATGTTACCGTTCGCGAAGTGTCTCGGTGCAGTGACGCAGCGCGGCATTCCGACTCGCCAGAAGTTCAGGCGGTCCGCCGAGAGGGAGACTCGCTTGTGGTATCCGTCGTCGCGAGCACGTATTGTGGTGGTGTATCCGCCGGCCGACCGGAGGCGCGCATCTCGGCCAAGAGTGTCGCGTTGTCCTGGGCTTGGGTTCAGCCGGAGAACGGGCCATTGACCGCTTGCATCTGCGGCCGCCATCTCGAGTTTCGGGTCAATGGTGTTCCGCCGGGAGAGCTCACGGTGACTGCAGAGGTGCGCAAGTAATGGGAAGGAGTACATCTAACAACGCGTTCGAGCGGACCGTGGACTATCGTGGGCCGCACCGTGGTTGCCAGCAGTTGCTGGCTGGCTCAATGCGTCAAGCGGCAGCGTGGCCGGCCGCTCAACGCAGCCGTTGGGTTGCATGAATACCAGCGGGGCCGTTTTCTCCTCGAGCCCGCGCATCATCGCCAGTCTTGGTTAGTGGCTCCGGGCGCGGCGGTCCCGGGTCGCGCGTCATCGCGAGCGCAAGCAGCGTCGAGATGAAGGTTCGCGTTCGGGGCGGGTTCTATCCAACATGCGCAGGTGGTGCCTGAAATGGCGTCTTGGGGCATCATTTCGGTTATGGAAAGCCCCGTTAGCAGAGGCAAGCAACCCAACAACGCGTTGGAGCCGACCGTGAAACTGTTGTGGGCCGCGTCTGGCCGCGGCAAAACGGTCAGTGGCCGGCCGGCTCAACTCGGCCGTTGGGTTGCATGAATACCAGCGGGGCCGTTCTCTCCTCAAGCCCGCGCGTCATCGCCAGTCTTGGTTAGTGGCTCCAGTCGCGGCGGTCCCAGGTCGCGCGTCTTCGCGAGCGCCGGCAGCATCGACACAAACGTTCGCGTCGGGGCGGGTCATATCCCACATGCGCAGGTGGTGCCTGAAATGGCGTCTTGGGGCATCATCTCCGTCATGGAAAGCCCCGTTAGCAGAGGCAAGCAACCTAACAACGCGTTGGAGCGGACCGTGAGGCATCGTGGGCCGCGTCTGGCCGCGGCACCATCACCGTGGCCGCCTGCTCAACTCAGCCGTTAGGGCGAAGGCGCCGACATTGACGCATAGGCGCGGTGTATATACACTCTGCTATGCGGTTTTCCTGGGATGAAAGGAAGCGTCGTCTTAACCTGAAGGATCATGGTTTGGACTTCGTCGATGCACCTAGGGTATTCGAGGGACCTACTTTCTCTTTCGAGGATGATCGCTTCGCGTACGACGAGCAGCGCTTCATGACACTGGGTTTTCTCGCTGGAATGGTCGTATCCATCGTTCACACCGAGACGCCGTCGCGAATTCATGTGATCTCTTTTCGAAAGGCGACGCGAAATGAAGAAAAGGTCCTCTTCAAAAACCTCCAGGACTGACTTGCCCAGAGTCCGTGCCATGAAGGACCGTCACGTCAAGCTCTCGGCTGAGCATCCCGAGGCCGAGCTAAAGCACATCGTTCGAGGTATCGTCCGCCAAGGTCTCAAGCCCGTGAGCTCTAAGACCTCGATATCGCTGCGTGTGGATGCCGACGTGCTCGAATGGTTTAAGGCTCAAGGGAGCGGTTATCAAACTCGCATCAATGCCGTTCTTCGAGCGTTCAAAGATGCCTCGCCCTAACAACGCGTTCGAGCGGACCGGTGGCCACCGTGGGCCGCGCCTGCCCACGGCACGGTCATCGTGGCCGGCCGCTCAACTCGGTCGTTAGACACCAGACGTGAACGTTTTCACGAGTATCGGGCTCTGGGGCTTCGTCGGAGGCATGACGTTAAGTGCGGTGACCTACTTCTTCGCGCCGAGAAAAGTTCGACCCGTCATTGCACGTATTTGCCTGGCAGTTGGCATTTTCGGAGCGTTGATTGAAGTCGCCCCATTAGCACTCATCGCAGGCCGGCCGAATCTGGTGCCGGTGGTCGTGACAGTCGGCGCCACGTTCCTGGCTATCTTTCTGACCGGAGTTATCCTGACCGCCGCCACCAAATGGAGGTCTGGTGTCTAACAACGCGTTGGAGCCGACCGTGAAACGTCGGTGGGCCGCGTCTGGCCGCGGCAAAACGGTCGTCGGCCGGCCGGCTCAACTCGGCCGTTAGGCATCGGTGTCGAATCTGCAAACGCCGTGGGGAGTTCGAGCAATGGCAGCTTTCTTTGTGTTCGGAGCCACGATGAGTGGTTTAGCGTGCCTGAGCCTGGCATTTTCCGGCGGCCCGCTCGAGCCCATGTGGCGAGTCAATCCCGAGGCGCGCGTTGCATTTGGGAAGATGGGGCCGTGGGCCATTGTTCTCATGGCAGTCGTCTGCGCCGCGTGCGCATCCGCCGCGGTGGGCCTGTGGAAACATTGGTTCTGGGGTTATGCACTTGACCTGCCCGGGTTGTTCGGACCAATCGTAACTTGAGAGAATGGCTCCTGGACTCACCAGAGGAGCCCATGAAGAAGAGCCGATTCACCGAAGAACAAATGGTTGCCATGCTTCGCGAAGCCGACCGCACGTCGATCGCGGAGGTGTCCAAGAAGCACAAGGTGAGCGACCAGACGTTGTACGGCTGGCGCAAGCGCTTTGGCCAGCTCGAGCCCGCCGATGTGAAGCGACTGCGTGCGCTCGAGGCCGAGAACGGCAAGTTGAAGCGCATGCTCGCCGAGCGCGAAATGGTGATCGACACGATGAAGGAGCTCAACCGGCGAAAGTGGTGAGCCCGCAGGTGCGTCGTGAGCAGGTTGAGTGGGTCGCGCAGCGCGGCCACTCGGCAAGGCGCGCGTGCGGGCTGATCGGGGTTGCGCGTTCGATGCTGGGCTACCAATCGATTCGCGCGCACAAGGATGCGCCGGCGATCGCTGCGATGCGTTCGTTCTCGGCTCAGTACCCGCGCTACGGCTATCGACGCATCCGGATCTTCCTGGGGCGTGAGGGCCATCACATGGGGACTGAGCGAGCTCATCGGCTCTGGAAATCCGCCGGGTTGCAGTTGCCTCGTCGTCGTCCGCGGCGCCGCGTCGCCACAGGCCGTCCGCGTCCACTGCCGCCCCAGGCGCCGAACCATGTCTGGGCCTACGACTTCGTGTTCGACGCGAGCGCCAATGGCCAGCAGATCAAGTGCCTGACCGTGGTCGATGAGTTCACGCGGGAGTGCCTGGCGATCGACGTAGCCGGCAGCATCCGCTCGAACCGCGTGATTGAAGTGCTCTCTCGCCTGGTGAGCCTGCACGGCGCCCCCGCCGTGCTGCGCTCGGACAATGGTCCCGAGTTCGTGAGCCGCGCGATTCTCAAGTGGCTGACCGAATCGGGCATTCACACCGCCCACATCGACCCGGGCAAGCCTTGGCAGAACGGCACCGACGAGAGCTTCAACGGCAAGTTCCGCGATGAATGTCTGAGCCTCGAGTGGTTCCGCAGCCGCGAAGAGGCTCGCGTCGTCATCGAGATCTGGCGTCGTCATTACAACCGCGTTCGTCCGCATTCGAGCCTCAAGTACCTAACACCCACCGAGTTCAAGCGGCGCTACGATTCCATCAACCCGGGAGCCGTTTCCAAGTTATGAATGGACCGAGAATCCCCAGGCAGGTCACACTCGCCATCGCCGTTCTGACCATCAATCTTGTCGGAGATACGCTAAGCGCCATCCTCCGCAGCGATCCTGTCACGCTCATCGGCCTACCAATTGGCGGCTTCTTCATCGCGTATCTCGTACGCCCAAAGATCAGGGCGCTATTCGCTAGGAGCACCGATGCCTAACAACGTGTTGGAGCGGACCGTGAGGCAGCGTGGGCCGCGTCTGGCCGCGGCACGGTCATCGTGGCCGGCCGCTCAACGCAGCCGTTATATGTCTTCACTCGCCAAGCTGGTACGCCTGGGTAGCGCGTGCGTTGTCGCTTTTGTGACCACTGCCGCCTTTGGCGCTACTGTTCAAGAATTAGATGCTCGAGCCGCGAAAAGCCTAGACAACTCCCGAAGGTCGGGCCTACGAGGAGAAGGCGAACAACGCCTTTTGGGACGGCGCCACATTCATGGGCGAGTGTGCTCCTGCCAATCCGAAGTTGCCGGACCCGATCACCGTTTACGTTGAAATTCTGCCAGACGGCCGCATGGGACAGCTGGAAATAACTCCGATGACCGCCGTAGCAAATTGCATCAAGGAGCGCAGACGGGCTGTGACATTTCCAAAACCTCCTGAGCAATACGTATTGAAGCTCGAGCTACGATTCACCAAGTGAAGACATATAACAACGCGTTGGAGCGGACCGTGGACTATTGTGGGCCGCACCCTGGTTGCCAGCAAACTGCTGGCTCGCTCTGCATGCGGCAAGCGGCAGCGTGGTCGGCCGCTCAACGCAGCCGTTAGCTGGCAATCCAATGACACGCACCGGTCCCTTCTCCATCGTCCTGGCAATTTGCGTTGTATCGCCATTGCAAGCGGCCGAGAAGTCGCCTCGAATCTCCATCAATGGGGCAGTACGCGTGGCGGCTCAGCTCTTTCCGGACATCTGTGGCGCCCACGGTCAAATGTGCTCCATCACCATCGACGGCCGAGCCGAGTGCCCAAACGAGCTATTCATCACATTCCCGGCCAAGAACACGCCGAGCCAGGAGCCGAGCGGAGCCTGGGTGGCACTTGACGCAAGGGGCAAGCCCATCGCAATCGGCAGCTCGAAGAGGGTCGTATGCGGAAAGGTGTAGTCGTTGCAAACATGCCAGCTAACAACGCGTTGGAGCCGACCGTGAAACTGTTGTGGGCCGCGTCTGGCCGCGGCGAGACGGTCGGTGGCCGGCCGGCTCAACTCGGCCGTTAGGCGTCATGAGGCGATATGCGGGCTTCTTCGAGTGGTTCGATCAGGGGCAAAAGGAACTCGGCGTCGTCGAAGACTTGCTCGAGTCCTTGAACCGCGCCGGGGCTAATCTGTCGTCGCCACGGTTGCAGCGGCCGGATCCACCCGACTGCGTTTGTCGAGACGCGCGCGGAAACAGTGTCGCGATCGAGGTCACGGAGGTGGTCTGCGAAGAGGCAGCGCGGCTCACCGCGCAAGGCCATGACGTAGTGCGCGTGTGGAAACCTGGCAAGTTGCGCGAGCACGTAGCAGCGCGGCTTTCGGACAAAGACTCGAAGCGTTTCAACGGTGGACCATTCGCGGAAACCGTGGTTTGTCTCTTCACCGATGAGCCTATGCTGACACCCCCGCAGGTTCAAGACGGAGCTCCGTGCAGCGTCGTTCGGTCCATTCAAACAAGTCACAGCGGCGTACCTAGTTATGTCATACGATCCAAGCACGAAGTTATATCCAGTTGTGCCATTGAAGGTAAGCCATGACGCCTAACAACGCGTTGGAGCCGACCGGGAAACACTTGTGGGCCGCGTCTGGCCGCGGCAAGACGGCTGGTGGCCGGCCGGCTCAACTCGGCCGTTAGCCATCTTCATGGAAACGTCGTTGCAAGAGCTCCACATTGGACGTCTCACCGGCGGTCGCGAAGCAAATCGCAGTTGATTGGCGGTGGCTCTTGCCTGAGGACATGAGCGTACGGGCAGTTTCAGCTATCGGTGACGCATTCCTATCTAACGCACTTGGGCACGTCTTTTTGTTGGACGTCGCCGCAGCCGGGTTGACCGAAATCCTGGATTCATTTGCTCACTTCGAGACTTTGAAGAACAAGGGTGAGGCGTCCGAAGAACTCTTCGCTCAGAATCTCGTTGGGCGCCTTGTGCAGCGACATGGCCAGCTTCCCCGGGATCGTGTTTCAGCATCACTGTTCCGCTTACCCTAGGCGGCAAACTCGGACCCCGACAATTTTAGAGTCATGGATATGGCGTCGCACTTCCGAGCGCTGGGAAAGATCCAAGAGCAGGCGCTTCAGCTGCCAATCGGGGCCAAAATCGATCGCGTCGTAAGGGGAAATGAAGATGGCTAACAATGCGTTGGAGCGGACCGTGAGGCACGGTGGGCCGCGTCTGGCCGCGGCACGAGCAGCGTGGCCGGCCGCTCAACGCGATCGTTAGCCTTCAGCAAATGGACGCGTCGTGCCCGTACTGCCACAAATCGCTAACGTGGAAAGTCCTGGCCTATTCGAGCACCGATGGTCCGTGGCTCTTTCGTAAGCCCACGGTTGCGCGCTGCCCATATTGTGGCGGTGTGCTGATTACGAACGTCCATCCGAAGGAGCAGCTCCTGCTCAAACTGGCGGTGGTAGGACTCTTTGCAATCATCTTCGCGGCACTTGTCGCAGGTACGGCCGTCGCGTTGGTGGTTGCTGTGGCATCGTTCCTTGCAATAGGAATCGGGGCCGCATACATTCATGCGAAATACCTCGTAGGGTGGTCGCGGTATGTGCAAAGGGCTGAAGGCTAACAACGCGTTGGAGCGGACCGTGAGGCATCGTGGGCCGCGTCTGGCCGCGGCATCGGTAGCGTGGCCGGCCGCTCAACGCGGCCGTTAGCCAGCGATAAACGAGCGGCGTACAATTATTGAAGCACCGATCCAGGTCCAAACATGGGCGCCGTCGAGAAACTCGAACTACTCATCAAGAGCCTCACTGCTCAGGAGCTCGCGCAGTTCCGGGAGTGGTTTGCTGAGTTCGACGCCCAGCTTTGGGATCGTCAAATTGAAGCCGACGCGGCAGCGGGGAAACTTGACCGCCTCATCGAAGAATCGATGGCCGAACACAGGGCACAGAAAACCCGGCCGCTTTGAAGCACACGGCATCGGTCCGGTTCTGGGCGCTCTACGATGCGCTACCAGCCCGCGTACGAGCAATTGCCGACAAGAACTTCCAACTCCTCAAGTCCGATCCAAAGCATCCGTCACTTCATTTCAAGCGTCTCGGCAAGGTCTGGTCGGTGCGCGTCGGTGAACATCATCGTGCGCTGGGCCACGAGGTTCCGGGCGGCGTCCAATGGTTCTGGATCGGGAGCCACGCTGAATATGATCACATCGCTGGCTAACAACGCGTTGGAGCCGACCGTGAACTGTTCGTGGGCCGCGTCTGGCCGCGGCAAGACGGTCGGTGGCCGGCCGGCTCAACTCGGCCGTTAGACGTCATGGACGCGTTCGAGCTATTGGATGCAGTTGAGAACGAGGAGACGTTTCTTGTCTTTGTTCGCGCCCTTGAAGCGAATCGCCTCGAATCCATGAAACTCGAAACAGCATCGCCGAGCTCGCCGTATGTCCCCGACGCAGGAGGTTGGGAGAACACAACCATCGAGTCGTTCCTGGAAGCGGCAATCGCGTGGGCTGAGGCGTCGTCGAAGTCTGGCTCATCTCAAAGAATTGAGAATCCGTGGAAGTGGTTCGCGCACTTCCTATACTGCGGCAAGATATACGAGTGAACATGACGTCTAACAACGCGTTGGAGCAGAGCGGGGAAAATCGTGGGCCGCGTCTGGCCGCGGCACGGGCACCGTGGCCGCCTGCTCAACGCAGCCGTTAGGTGTCATCAGTGCAGCATCGCGTAGTTGCCATCGCATGCGCAATCATGGCCGTGAGTATTGCCGACGCAAAGGACGAGTCGTTCTCGGGGTGCTGGCCGATCACCTTAGCCGACGCAGAGCCATTCAATCCGCCGTCATTTGCTCGATACGCCGCGGCCCCGCAGCTCGGACAAGAGCCGGTGCCCGTGGATCTTTCTAGCCATCCTCGAGCTAAGACATTCCGCACAGTCCTTCGTCGCGGGGCGAAAGCCGGGCCGAACTTTGCGGGCCACTACACGATTGTTGGCTGGGGATGCGGCACTTCTTGCTTAGACTTTGCGATCGTCGATGCGCGTAATGGCGCGGTCTACTTTCCACCTTTTGGTGCTGTGAGTTCAGTGCACGTCGGCGAAATGGCAAGCGAACCAATGCCTGACCATTGGGCGCTTAGGTATCGCCTCGACAGCTCACTTCTCGTGGTTCTCGGTGCGCCTGACGATGATGAAAAGCGCGAGGGAATTTCGTACTATCGATGGAACGGGAAGAAGCTGCTCCATGTGCTAAATCTCAGGAGTCTCAAGGATAGGGATTGCCAACGATGACACCTAACAACGCGTTGGAGCCGACCGGGGAACGTTGGTGGGCCGCGTCTGGCCGCGGCAAAACGGTCGGTGGCCGGCCAGCTCAACTCGGCCGTTAGAGGTCACCCGTGGAAGTCATCGCGTGGTTGCTGATCATAGGCGCGGTGCTTTGGTTCGGGGCGCAGATTAGGCGGGGGTATCGTGGAGATGACTTGCCCGCCGCGCCACGTAGCGCCGAGCACGGGTCATTCACCGTCGAGGTCGTTGGTGAGTCGCACTACCAAGCGGCGTTGGAGCGCATATGCGGTGGCCGGAGCGAAAATGGGGCTGAAAAATACGTGACTGCCGTTCTTGTGCTCGAGGACTCGAACCCTTACGACGAGAATGCTGTTCGCGTCGACATCGCCGGAGTCACGGTTGGTTACCTATCTCGTTACGCTGCAAAGGCCTATCGACAGCGCCTCGAAGGTTCTGGCGGTACTGGCGCCCGTGAGTGTCCGGCTGTGATTCGTGGCGGGTGGGACCGCGGGCAAAATGATCGGGGAAACTTCGGAGTAAGGCTTGAGCTCTCGTAAAGTGACCTCTAACAACGCGTTGGAGCGGACCGTGGACTATCGTGGGCCGCACTCTGGTTGCCAACAGGTCGTTGGCTGGCTCTGCATGCGGCAAGCGGCATCGCAGCCGGCCGCTCAACTCAGGCGTTAGCCTTCACGAATGGTCACTTCTCGAACTCTTTGCATCGCAGCGGTCCTTCTATCAGCCTTTCGAGCCTGCGCAGCAGAGCCCGGCGCGGATGTTCGTCTTCGGGAAGCGATGGCCGTCTGCGACAACATGTCAATGTACGTTGACTCCGCGAAGCGCGAGCACGGAAAGGGCATGCCACTTTCGACCGCGAAGGACCTTGTTACTGCGCTAATGAACAAGAATCTCAACGTCCGAGAAGACGTGAAGGCAGGAGCCATTGGGTTAGCGCAACAAATCTATGAGTTTGTGTACGCCCATCCCGATCCGGCGTCGCTTTCAACAGAGGACGTCCTAAAGGCTACCTGCGGCAGTTATCGCGGCTATAACTTGCCGACGGCGAGCGTAAATCGTCACATTGATTCCACCGTGCAATCGGCCTGGGATCCAATGCAACGTGTGCCTTTGTGTACGAAGTTTGCACAGTCAGCAGCCAATGTTGCGACGGCAAGGGACAAGGGTATGTCGAGGGAAGAGATTTCGAGAATCGCAAGTGATGTTCTCAAGAACGATTTCTTTACTTTACGAAGGCTGCCGCTGCTAACGGAGTGGGTGTACGCAACCCCGCTAGTGCCAGTCGCGGAAATTTATGCGTTCAGCTATTTCACTTGTCGCGCGGAGAACGAGGATCGTCCATCGCCGACATTCGAGGGCGTGCATAATGGGTTGGTCAAGTGCTCCACTTTGAAACGTGAAGAGCGCGAGGCTTGCACACTGAGGCTACTGGGGCAGTGAAGCCTAACAACGCGTTCGAGGCGGACCGTGATGCATCGTGGCCGCACCGTGCGCGCGATGGCCTGCGTGCTTGCCAGTGCGGAGACGCATCGTGGCCGGCCGCTCAACGCAGCCGTTAGGCAGCATGAGATACAGCGTCGTCCCAATTAACGAGGGGCACGTCACCGGGTTCCACGCCGCACTTGACTATGTCGCGCGGGAGCGTAGCTATTTGGCGTTCTTGGAGGCGCCGCCGTTGGAGGAGACACGCAAATTCGTTCTAGAGAATCTCAAGAATAACAACCCCGCATACGTTGCTATCGCGGAACAAACCGTGGCTGGCTGGTGCGATGTCATTCGCATTCCGCGCGACACTTTGAGGCATTGTGGAATGCTTGGTATCGCGCTACTTCCCGCATTCCGAGGTGCTGGGCTGGGTCGCCAGCTCATGGAAGCCACGATTACTGCTGCCTGGGACCGTGATTTCACGAGGATTGAACTCACCGTGCGCGAGGACAATGTGCGAGCAATTGCACTCTACAAGCGGCTCGGGTTCGAACTCGAGGGCGTTCGTCGGAATGGGTTTCGCGTTGATGGGCAGTACCGCAATGTTCTCTCCATGGCATTGCTCAAAGACCATGCTGCCTAACAACGCGTTGGAGCGGACCGGGAAAAATCGTGGGCCGCGTCTTTCCGCGGCACGGCCATCGTGGCCGGCCGCTCAACGCAGCCGTTAGATGGCAGCGAAGGGGCATCGGGGATGCGCAACCTACTTTTCGCGGTGATCTGCGGTATCGCATTCGGAGCGTTGGCCGTGCTTCTCATGCTTCCCATGCAATTCCCGAACAAACGAACAGCACTAGCCGCGGCATTTGCCAGCCGATTCGCTATCGGGTTTGTCGTGCCCCTTGTCGCGCTTCCTGTTGCCGGCTTTGCGAAGGGCGCGTTGATCGGCCTGCTCATCAGCCTTCCGGACGCGATCGTGACGCGCGCCTATGGCCCAATCTTGGTGGTCGGTGTCATGGGCGGCGCACTCATCGGTTGGCTGTCTACGTATGCTGCCATCTAACAACGCGTTGGAGTCGACCGGGAAACAGCTGTGGGCCGCGTCTCGCCGCGGTAAGACAGCCAGCGGCCGGCCGGCTCAACGCAGCCGTTAGGCTGCATAGAATTGTCGGCGTAAAGTCTTAAGACGGCTTTTCCGGCGAGGGACGACTCATGAAATTCAATCTCAGGGCGGTGGCACTGGCGGGTGGTTTGTTTTGGGGCGTCGCAATACTTGCTCTCGCTTCGGCAAATCTCGTCTGGCCTGATTATGGTCTTGCCGTCCTTAACTGGGCGGCCTCGGTGTATCCGGGCTATCACCCGGGTACAGGCGTCGGTTCTGTGGTCACTGGCACTCTCTATGCGTTTGTAGACGGAGCTGTGGCTGGGGCTTTGTTTGGGTGGTTGTACAATCGTCTTGCGCATACGCAAAGGGGCAATGCAGCCTAACAACGCGTTCGAGCGGACCGTGAGGCGTGGTGGGCCGCGTCTTGCCGCGGCACGGTCATCGTGGCGGGCCGCTCAACTAGGTCGTTAGGCAGCAACAAGGGCGCGGCGTAAAATTGGCGTCATGCCCGAAATCAGCCGCTTTCTCGGAATCGTCATCGCGATGTACTACCGGGAACATGGGCCGGCGCACTTTCATGCGATCTACGGGGATTTCGAGGTCACAGTCGAAATCGAGTCCGGCCGCGTGAACGGCGCTTTGCCGAAGAGGGCACAGTCTCACGTGCTGGAATGGCTGGAGCTTCATCGCGCGGAGCTACTGAAGGCTTGGGCGCTCGCACGCGACAGTCGGCCGCTTCCGAAAATTGAGCCATTGGAGTGAACCATGATCCCTCGAGTCACCGAAGCTCGCTACATGTCCGGCCGCACCATCTGGCTTCGCTTCAGCGATGGCGCAGAAGGAGAGATTGATCTTTCGGCCGAGATTCACGGCGAGATTTTTGAGCCATTGCGCGATATCGAGTATTTCCGCAGCTTCGAGGTCAATCGCGAACTCGGCACCGTTGTATGGCCGAACGGAGCGGACTTTGCGCCTGAGTTCCTGCGTGCATCGGTCAAGGTTGCTGCCTAACAACGCGTTGGAGCGGACCGTGAGGCAGGATGAGCCGCGTCTGGCCGCGGCACGGGCACCGTGCCCGGCCGCTCAACGCAGCCGTTAGGCGTCACGATGAAGTGCGTCTCGGCATTGGCGATCGTTCTTGTACTGGGCGCTTGTGCCATAGCGCCAAACGATGAGCGTCTTGGTGGCCTGTGGACTTTGCGCATTCGCAACTTGGAGCATCGAGAGGTTTCCGTGGCCACGATCAGATTTACTGAGGATTCCGCTCGCTCTTGCATCGGTGGAAATTGGAAGCGCGTCATTGTTGAATCAGCAAACGCTACCGATAACAAGTTCTTCCCCTTGGCTGATTCGCTGTCTTACGTGGTCGGAAGGTCCGAAATGACCATTGGAAGGAACGAGGTCTGTGATGGCTATCTACACTTACGTGGCAACTTTGAAAACGGGACCGTCCGTGGAGCCTACGTCGCGCTTGGCCTCGGCGGTGGCGAGGTGCTCGGCGACTTTACCCTTAGCCGAGTGCCGTGACATTGCGTGTCGTGACGCCTAACAACGCGTTGGAGCGGACCGTGGACTATCGTGGTCCGCACCCTGGTTGCCGACAGGTTGTCCTCGAGAAGGCGGGTTACGTGCGGGAGGGCCTGCTTCGGAGGAGTGCCATGAAAGACGGCGTCGTCCTGGATCAAGTGCTCTTTGCCATCACCGACCGCGATGTCGCTCGTGGCAGCGGCGCCTGAACACTTCGGAGGCTGAAATGAAAAGAGTCACGGGCATCGGAGGAATCTTCTTCAACGCGAGCGACCCTGTCGCGCTGCGGGCCTGGTACAAGCGGCACCTGGGAATCGACGTGCAGGATTGGGGCGGCACGGCGTTCACGTGAGCCGACGCAGCGGGCAATCCGACAAAGGGCACCACGGTGTGGTCCATCGGCGCCGCCAACGGCGAGCACTTCGCGCCGAGCAAGTCGACCTTCATCGTCAACTATCGCGTCGAAGACCTGGACGCCCTGCTTCAGGCGCTTCGGGCCGAAGGATGCAAGGTCCTGGAGAAGACGGATGACTCCGGATACGGCAAGTTCGGTTGGGTCATGGATCCCGAGGGCAACAAGGTCGAGCTTTGGCAGCCGCCTGCGGGACAGTGAGCGTGCGCGGTAGATGAAGAGCGAAGCCAAGCCCCGCGTGTACGACATCCTCGCCAGGGCCTTCACGCAGGAGGGCGTCGGGACATGCTTCGCGCTCCTCGGGGATGCGAACATGAATTGGGCGGCGCGGTTGTCCGAGCAGGGATGCCGGATGATCTATGTCAGGCACGAGCACTGCGCGCTCGCGGCTGCGATGGCGTATGCGCGAAAGACCGGTGACGTGGGGATCGCGACCGTCACATGCGGGCCCGGCGTGACGCAGCTCATCACCGCGCTGCCCGCGGCCGTGCGCGCTCACCTGCCGATCGTGGTGTTCGCCGGGGAAGCTCCGCTCAAGAGCGGTTGGTACAACCAGGAAATCGACCAGGCGCCGCTCATCACCGCGACGGGGGCTGCCTATCACCCGCTGCACATGCCCGAGCGCATGCCCGTGGCCGTACGCGATGCGTTCCTGCAGGCGCGCCGCGAACGCCGGCCTGTGGTGATCGGCGTTCCATTCGATCTGCAGGGACGGCCGTGGGACGGTCCTGCGGATCTTCCGAAGCCCTCGCGCGAGCTCTTGCCGCGGCCTTCGCCGATGCCGCCGCATCCCGCCGATGTGGACAGCGCGGCGAAACTGCTAACCAGCGCCGAGCGCGTTGTGGTGCTCGCGGGCCTCGGTGCGGTGGAAGCCGGGGCGGGCGCCGCTTGCCGCGCGTTGGCCGCCAGGACGGGTGGGCTGCTTTCGACGACGCTTCCCGCGCGCGGGCTGTTCCACGACGATCCCTTTTGCATCGGCATCTCGGGCAGCTTCACGCCGGAGGCGGGCCTCGAATACCTGAAGGAGGCCGACTTCGTCGTCGCGGTCGGCTGTTCGCTCGCATACCACGCGGGCGGCGGCGGGCAGCTGTGGCCCAAAGCGAAGATGCTGCAGATCGACATCGACCCGATCGCGGTCAACCAGGGCCAGGAGGTCGCCCGTCATCACCTCCGGGCCGACGCGCGCCTGGGCGTCGAGGCGTTGACGGCCGCGCTACCCGCTCGCAGCAAGAGCTGGCGAAGCGACGGGATGGCCGCCCGCATCCGCGATTCGAAACCCGACAGCCACGAATTCGAGGTCGAGCCGGGGCTGCTCGATCCGCGCCGCATGGTCGAAGCGCTCGAGGCGGCGCTTCCGCATGAATGGGAGATGGTGAACTCGGGAGGGCACTGCTCGTGGTTCTTCGCGCAGATGCCGTCGCGCCCGCAGGAGAAGTTCCTCACCATCCGGGAGTTCGGCGCGATCGGCAACGGCATCTCGTTCGCCATGGGCGTGGCCGCGGCGCGCCCGGACCGGCCCGTGGTGCTGTTCGACGGCGATGGCAGCTTGATGATGCATGTGCAGGAGCTGGAGACCATCAAGCGTCACGGGCTGAAGATCCTGATCGTGGTGATGAACGATGGCGCGTACGGCTCCGAGGTGCACAAGCTGCGCTCCGAAGGGATGCTCGAGGACGGGGCGGTGTTCGGCTACTGCGACTTCGCCGGCATTGCGCGCGGCTTCGGGCTGTCGGGAAAGACGGTGCAGGACCTGGCCGACCTGCCGAAGCTCGTCGCGGAGTTCGCCGCAGGCGGGGGTGGCGCGGTGTGGGACTTTCACGTTTCGGACAAGGTCGTGTCACCGACCATCCGTCGTGCCCACCCACGTCAAGTACACTCCCCCTAACCAGCGAATTGGAGCGGACCGTGAGCCATGGCGTGCCCAAGCAGCTTCCAGACACCTTGAACCTGATTCGCGGGGACACGGTTATCGGCCGAATCGAAGTGAACCACGGCGAGGGGGATTTCCCGTGGTACAGCGGCGCCTTCCATCCGGCGCCCGAATACGAGGATGTCCGGGCCCTCTTCGAGCGGGAGCTGCGCTTGCTTCGGGCAAACTCGAGCAACGATTCCGCGGCGTGGGACGACTGGGAGGCGATTCACGCCGAGCTGCACGATCCCGGCCTTCGCTTGTGCGCTCCGGACTCGAGCTACACGGCCGATGAGATCCTCATTCACATCAACGGCGCCGAGGCATGGTGGCGCGAGTGAGGCCGGTATTTACGTTCTGCCAGGACGAGGAGGAAGCACCATGGTGAAGGTCACGGTGTTGTACGGCCACCCGACGAATCCCGAGGCATTCGAAAAGTACTATTCGGGGACTCATTTGCCGCTCGCCGCCACGATGAAGGGGGTTGCTCGCCTCGAGCTCACCAAGTTCGTCGCCGCGCCGGATGGCGGGAAGCCGGCCTTCTACCGAATGGCGGAAGTGCTCTTTGCGAATCAGGCGCAGATGGAGCAGACGCTGGGTTCGCCCGAGGGAAAGGCAACCGTGGCCGATCTAGCCAAATTCGCGACCGGTGGCGTGACGGTGCTCGTTGGATCCGTTGAAGGCTAGGATTCGGGGGCGTAGCGGTGAATCAACTCGAGCGCAACAAGCAGACGGCGACCGCGTTCTACGACCTCATGTTCAATCAGAACAAGCCGCGTGAAGCGATCGACCGATACGTCGGCGATGCCTATATCCAGCACAATCCCGATGTCGCCGACGGGAAGGAAGCGTTCATCGCATACTTCGAGCGGATGGCGAAGGAGTATCCGGGCAAGCGGGTTCATTTCAAGCGCGTGGTCGCCGAAGGCGATTACGTGGTCCTGCATTGCCATCAGGAGTGGCCGTCCATCAAGGAGCGCGATTGGGCCGGAATGGACATCTTCCGGCTGGATGCGAACGGAAAGATCGTGGAGCACTGGGACGTGCTGCAGGTGGTGCCGGTGCCGCCGCTCACCGGAATTCGATGTTCTAGCGTTCGTCGACATCACTGGGAATCGCCCGTGGAACCGACATCGCGCTCCGTCATCACCTGCCCCAAGTGTGGGGGCACGGCTGAAGAAGAAATGCCAACCGATGCATGCCTGTATTTCTACGAGTGCACGCAATGCCGTGAGCTGTTGCGGCCCAAGACCGGGGATTGCTGCGTGTTCTGCTCGTTCGGAAGCGTCAAATGCCCGCCCGTGCAGATGGAGCGGGGCTGCTGCAGCTGATCGACCGCGACAGCGGGAGGACACATGGCGCTCGTGGTTCTTCTGAGAGGGGTCAACGTCGGGGGGCACAGGATCTTCCGGCCCACGGCGCTCGTCGAGGAGCTGAAGCATCTCGACGCCGTCAACATCGGCGCGGCGGGCACCTTCGTGGTTCGCCGGCCGGTCACGCCAACGCAGCTGCGCGCCGAGCTGGCGCGCAGGCTTCCCTTCGACGCCGAGATCATGATCTGCAAGGGCCAGGAGATCGCCGGGCTGATCGCGCGGGATCATTTCGCGGACTATCCCGTGCAACCCGATATCGTCCGCTTCGTGAGTGTCCTCGCCCAAAATCCCCGCGCGGCGCCGCCGACACCCATCGACATTCCTTCCACCGGCCAGTGGCTGCTGAAGATCCTCGCGAGGGACAACCGGTTCGTCGTCGGTGTCTATCGGCGCCACATGAAGGTCATCGGCTACCTCGGCACGCTCGACCGCCTCTTCGGCGTCCCGGCCACCACGCGCAACTGGAACACCATCACCGCCATCGCCAGGGTGCTGGACAAGGGCGGGCCGCTGACTGCGATCGCCGGTGGCCGCAAGTCGCTCGCAAAGGTCGGTCGTTAGCTCCCATGGAGATCCGCACAATCGAGGCGTCGGAGATGGAGGCGGTGCGGCAACTCCTCACCGCGAACGGCTGGGGTCGCCGCGACACGGTCGCGACGAGGTTTCCACAGCTGCTCTCGCGCTCGCAGATCGCGCTGGTTGCTCTCGACGGCGGCGAAGTCGTCGGCTTCGTCCGCGGCCTCACGGATGGAATGTCGAACGGGTACATTTCGATGCTCGTGGTGGCGGAGCGGCATCGGCGCAAGGGCATCGCCCGGGCGCTCGTCCAGGCAGCGATGGGCAATGACCCTCGAATTACCTGGGTGCTTCGGGCAGCACAGGAAGGGGTCGCGGCATTCTATGAACGGCTGGGTTTTTCCCCGTCGCGTGTGGCGATGGAACGGCCAGGCGTGGACCGATCCGAAAGCTAGCGGGCGGGGTGCATTCGCGGGTTTGTCAGTCGCATCGGCACCTGCTAGTTTCCGTGATGGGAAGGACTGGAGGGAGGCGCTCGACATATGGCCAGGCACTGGAAGGAAGTCTCGTTGAAGGTGAGGTCCGTAGTGATCGCGCTCGGCGTGTCGGCCGGGCTCCTGCTCGGGCAGTACGCGGGCCGATGCCTGTCCGGGCGTGGTGCATGCACCCTCGACAGTCCGGTCTTGTGGGGCGTCTGGGCGGTGACGTTCTTCGCGATCTGGGGTGCGAGCTTCGCCGCCATGTGGGCGCTGGAGCGCCATCGCCGGAATCACCCCGGCCACGAGACGCGATAGAAGTGAGCTCGGGCCGTGCGTAAATGAGCGAGCTTTCCCTCCCCGAACGCCGCCGTCACTCGATGTGGAAGCATGTGACGCTGCTCGTCGCTACCGTGCTGGCTTTCGGCGTATCCATGCTGATGATGCAAAGCGCCGTCGGTCTCGCCTCGCCGTGGATGGCGTTGATGGCGGTCTTCTGCTTCCTCGGCCTCGCGAAGGTGGCGGACCCCATCTACGCGCTCAAGGTCCCGGCCAGCGTGCGCGAGCTGCGCCCGTGGGAGTTGCGGGGCGCGGTATATCGCAAGGTCGGCGTTCCCGCCTTCGGTGCGTTGCTCCGGAATACACCGCTTCGCGTCCTGAACACCACGGTGTACGTATCGGGAAACCACCGCGACCCGCTGCTCGTCCTTCGACAGGTGGAATCGGCCGAGGCGTGCCACTTCTGGGCGGCGATGTTGTTGACGCCTTACCTCGTGTGGTGCGCGCTCTCGGGAAGATGGGTGGTCCTCGGCGCATTCCTCGCCGTGCAGATCGTGCTTAATATGTATCCCATCCTGCATCTGCGGTCGGTGCGCGGCCGGCTCGAGCGTGTGCGCCGGAGAAGGAATCCGTGATGATCACGAAATCACGCATGTACGGCGAGGTGGATGGGTTCATCGACATGCTCCTCGCGGCCTGCGAGAACAAGGAGATGAACGAGACCCTCGAGATCCTCCTCTCGCAGCCGAACGAGGCGCGCCGCGGCATGGTGCACCGGCTGCTCGAGCGCTGCCGCGAGCGCAAGGCGCCGCGCAAGCTCATCGACGCCATCGGCTGCCTGCTGGACGACGCGGTGGCGGAAAGAGCCTACGAGATCATCTACCGCTGCCCGCGGAAGTGACGGCGCATGGAACCGGTCATCGACCACATCCAGATCTTCTTCAAGGACCCGGACGGCATCAAGTACGAGATCGTGACGCATGCCAACGCGGGGGGGTGAGCGCGCATGCCGATGGAGCACGGGCTCGCGCTGCTGATCTTCATCGGACGCCTGGGCGACGTCTGGAGCACGCACCTGCTGACGCCGACGATGGCGCTCGAGGCCAACCCGCTCGTGCGCCGCTACAGGATCCCGATGTTCGCGCTGGGCTTCCTCCTGTGCGCCGTGCCGTATTTCGACGTCCCGCTGGGAGTGATGGTGGCGGTGCCTTCGTTCCTCGTGAGCGCTTCGAACTTCAGCCGCGCGTGGATGGTGCGCGCCCTCGGCGAGGGCGAGATCAGGGCGCTCACGATGCGCGCGGCGCGGCGCAGCTCCCTCGCGCGCGCACTCCTGCTCGTGTGGGCCGCTGCGGCGTTCTCCATCCTGGCGGCCGTCCCGCTCTGGTGGCTCGCCGCGGACAACGACGTGGCGTGGTACTTTGCGAACGGCGTCGCCCTCTACGGCCTGATCTTCGGCCTCTATGGCACCATCGCGTTCGTCCACATCTTCGATCGCGTCCGGGCGGAAGGTGCAAACGCCGCCTGAGCGCGAGGGAATCGATCCATGTACGAAGTGCACGCCTTTCGCGGGGAAGCGACGGTCGACGCGGCCAATACGCTGGGATACGAGGCCGGCTCGCGTCACGCCGTCATCGTCTTCAGCCGCCAGGAACCCGGGTCCGAGCTGGATTTCGCGCTCGCCGCGCGCCGCGCCCACGAGAACGGCCTCCTCGACGTGAGCTTCGACGACGGCGGGAGGCTGCGGCCCGAAGCGATCAACGCGATGGCGCCGGAATTCACGAACGCCTACCAGACCGCGCTCGCGCAAGGGTATGGCGTCGTCATTTATTCCGAGCCGATCGCCGGATGACGCCCGAGCGGGCCGCGCGCGCGGACATTCCCGTCCTCGTGGCGTTGATGGACGAGTTCTACGCGGAATCGGCTTACCCGCTCGACCGGGATTGGGCCGCCGCCAGCTTCGGGCGGCTCTTCGATGAGGGCGCTCGTGGCGCGGCGTGGATCGCGCGCTCGCCCGTCGAGCCGGCGGGTTACGTGGTCCTGACGCTGCGGCACAGCATGGAGTTCGGCGGCCTCGCGGGCATCATCGACGACCTGTTCGTGCGCCCCACGCGCCGCCGCCAGGGCGTCGGCATCGCGCTGATGGGCGCGGCATTCGCGGAGTGCCGCAAGCTGGGCGCCGTGGCGGTCGAGGTCGAAGTAGGCGTCGACAATGCCTCCGCAGCGGGGCTCTATCGCCGCTTCGGCCTGGCCGCCAACGACGCGGGACGCCGTCGCCTCGCCGCTCGCCTCGAGAAAGCGCCATGACTCCCGCCACTTCGCTATGCTAGCCGCGCGAGGTGAGCCGAACGTGGAGATCGAAGTCACCGATGCGCCGCGGCCCGAGGACGAGACCTTCGTGATCGAGCAGACGCGCGCCTACAACCGGCGCTTCACGCAGCGCGACGGGCGCAGCCTCTGCGTCTTCGCGCGCGCTGCCGACGGATCGATCGTGGGCGGCCTGACCGGCATGACCTACTGGGAATATCTCGAGGTCTCCTACCTGTGGGTGGATGAGGCGCACCGCGGCGCGGGGCACGCGGCGACGATGATGGCGGCGGCCGAGTCGGAAGCCCGCGCGCGGGGCTGCCGGCACGCCCTCGTCGACACGTTCAGCTTCCAGGCACCGGGTTTCTACCAGCGGATCGGCTATGGCGAATTCGGGCGGCTGCATGGGTTCGCGGGAAAGTACGACCGGCATTTCCTGCACAAGGATCTCGACCCGGCGCCGGTTGCGCCGGAGCGTTGAGGTCGGCCGCGACCGATGCGCATCGTGCATGGCGACGGGCTCGTGCTCGAGCCCCAGCGCGAAGCGCACGCGGAGGAGATGTTCGCGCTCCTTTGCGATCCGGCGATCTACGAATACGAGAACGAGCCGCCCCGTTCGCTGCCATGGCTACGCGAGCGCTTCCGGAAACTGGAGTCGCGGCGCTCGCCCGATGGCCGCGAGCATTGGCTCAACTGGGTGATCCGGCTGCCGTCGTCGCAGCTCGCGGGCTACGTGCAGGCGACGGTGCACTCCGATGGGCGCGCGGCGATTGCCTACGTCCTCGCGAGCGCATGGTGGGGCCGCGGTATCGCGCGCCGGGCGGTGAAGGCGATGACCGAAGAGCTCGCGGAAACCCACGGCGTGCGTACGCTGAGCGCGGTGTTCAGGCAGGACAACCATCGCTCGCGGCACCTGCTCGAGCGGCTCGGCTTCTCGCCCGCGTCGCCGCAGCGGCACGCGCAGCTCGAGGTGGAAGCCGGCGAAGACCTCATGGAGCGGGCGGCCCGGGCATAATCGCTGAAATCGCGTGTCCGGAGAGATCGCACATGGCGAATTCGCAGCACCCTGTTGCTTGCCCGCATTCATCGGGGAGGCTTCGCTTTGCCTCTGGCTGCTGGTGAATGGCGTGGACGTGGAAAAATGGAACGCGGCCGATCGGGGGGATGCGCGATGATCCTCGAGGCGGCACCCCTCAGCGTGAGGCCCGGCCAGCACGAGGCCTTCGAGGCCGCATTCCGCGAGGCGCAGGCGATCATCGCCTCGATGCCGGGCTACCAATCCCACGAGCTGCAGCGCTGCATCGAGCACGCGGGCCAGTATTTGCTGCTCGTGCGCTGGGACAGCGTGGAGGCGCACGAGGTGGGGTTTCGCCGCTCGCCCCAATACCAGCGCTGGCGCGAATTGCTGCATCATTTCTACGACCCGTTTCCGACCGTGCTGCACTACGAGCGGGTGACTGGAGGATTGGAATGAACATGGTCGGCATCGGCCGCCGGAGCTTCGGTGCGCTCGCCATGCTTTCCCTCGCGGCCACCGCAGCGGGCGCCGACATCCACGTGATGATCTCGGCGGGCTTCCACGGCGTCTACTCGGAGCTCGGCCCCGCGTTCGAGCGCGCGAGCGGCAACCGGCTCGTGACGACGCGCGGGCCGTCGATGGGCGATTCGCCCGAGGCCATCCCGGCGCGGCTCGGGCGCGGCGAGCCGGCGGACGTGGTGATACTCGACGGAAAGGCGGCGGATGAGCTCGTGAAGAAGGGGCTCGCCCGCGCCGGCACCCAGGTCGTGCTCGCGCGCTCGCTGGTCGGCATGGTGGTGCGATCCGGCGCACCGAAGCCCGACATCGCGAGCGTCGATGCATTCAAGCGCACGCTGCTCGAGGCGAAGTCCATCGCCTATTCCGACAGCGGCAGCGGCACGTACCTTTCGAGCACGCTCTTTCCGAAGCTCGGCATCGCGGAGCAGTTGGCGGGCAAGAGCCGCAAGGTGCGCGGCCCGCCGTCGGGCGAGCCGGTGGCGGCCGTGGTCGCGCGCGGCGACGCCGAGATCGGATTCCAGCAGCTGAGCGAGCTGATCCACGTGCCCGGCGTCGATTTCGTCGGCGCCATTCCCGCGGAGCTGCAGCCCGGATTCACGTTCGCAGGCGTCGTCACGAAGGCGGCGCGCGAGCCCGAGGCCGCCGCGGCGCTGCTGCGCTACCTCTCATCCGCCGAAGCCGCGCCCGCCATCACGAAGGCCGGGCTCGCGCCGCCGCCCTGACGACCCACGCCGCCGAGGAGACCTGCGATGACAACCATCATGCAGACCCGCGCCATCAACCTCCGGGAGAAGCTCGCGAAAATCGGCGAGCAATGGAGGCCGCGGGTCGTCGCGGAGATGAACGACTACCAGTTCAAGCTCGTGAAGCTGCAGGGCGAGTTCGTGTGGCACGAGCACAAGGACACCGACGAGGTCTTCCTGGTGCTCGCGGGCGAGATGCAGGTCGGCTTCCGCGATCGCGACGTGACGCTGAAGGCGGGTGAGCTCTTCGTCGTCCCGCGCGGCGTCGAGCACATCACGCGTGCGATGGACGAGTGCCACCTGATGCTGATCGAGCCGCGCGGCGTGAAGAATACGGGTGACGTGGACGGGCCCATGACCCAGCCGAATGACGTCTGGGTCTAGCGCGGGGCGATATGGCGCTGTACATGGTGATCGAGCGCTACCGTAACGGCGACGCGCTTCCCGTCTATCGGCGGTTCGCCGAGAAGGGCCGCATGGCGCCCGAGGGCCTCGCCTACGTCACGAGCTGGGTCGACGAGCGGCTCGCGACCTGCTGGCAGGTGATGGAGACCGGCGACCGCGCGCTGCTCGAGCGCTGGATGGACAACTGGAAGGACCTCGTCGAGTTCGAGGTCCATCCGGTGCTCACGTCGCAGGAAGCGGCGAAGCGCGCGCGCGAAGCGCCGTGAGCTAGGACAAGAAGGGTCTGACCATGCTGATCCGTGGCAGTTGCCATTGCGGCAACATCGCGTTCCGGCTCGACTGGAGCCCGGAACCCGCCGAGATTCCCGCCCGCGCATGCGACTGCACGTTCTGCGTGAAGCACGGCGGCGTGTGGACCTCGAACCCGCTGGGCGTGCTGGAGGTCGCGGTGCGCGAGCCGTCCAGGGTATCGAAATATGCGTTCGGCACCAAGACCGCCCACTTCCACGTCTGCGCCACCTGTGGCGCGGTGCCGATCGTCACCAGCGATATCGCTGGCCGCCTCTACGCGGTCGTCAACGTGAAGGCCTTCGATAACGTGGACCGTGCGATGGTGCGGTCCGGGCCGGCCTCGTTCGAGCGCGAGGACGTGGGCGCGCGCCTGGACCGCCGCAAGGGCCGCTGGATCGCCTCGGTGCGCTTCGTCGACCGCCTGATGGAAGGCGTCGCGGAGTAAGATAGGCGGCATGCTCGGCGGCCTCTGGCGCAAGCGCCGCCTCACGCGAGGTGGCTTCCATGAGCTCGAAAGACAGTCGCGGTCAAACGGTCGAGGAGAAGGCGTCGTACCACCTCGCGACGGAGGAGGGGCACGGCTACCTCCACGCGCGCGTCACGGGAGCACGCACGCCGGAAAACGCGCAGCGCTTCCTCAGGGAGGCCTACGAGGAATGCGTGCGCAAGGGCCATGCCGCGCTGCTGCTCGAGATGGGCCTCACCGGTGCGCCGATGGACATGGCGACAGTGTTCCGCGTGATCGCCAACCGCGCGCCCGACGGTGCGAAGCTCAAGCGCATCGCGTACATCGAACCGTCGGCCACCAACATCCCGAGCGCGCTCTTCGCCGAGACCGTGGCCAACAATCGCGGCGTGAACGTGCGCTTCTTCAAGGACCTCGCGGCCGCGGACCGCTGGCTCACGAGCGAAGGGCGCAAGAAAGCCTGAGCGCGGCGCGGTGCCAGGATGGAGCGCGGGTTGGAGCGATTTGCGTTTCAGTGCATGATCCGGGGCGGGAGAGAGGCCATGGTCAAGCTGGGCCGGTGGGGTGTTGCGGCGCTCGCCGCGCCGTGGCTCGCCGCCGCGGCGCCGGTGCAGGCTCCGCACGCGGGCGTGCAGAACACACCCGACATGACGTTCGCGAGCTTCGCAGGCATGCCGGCGTGCATGGTGGGCGCCGTCGTCGACGGCGATCCCGCCAAGGGCGCCTTCAGCATCGCGGTGCGCGCGTCGGCAGGCTGCTCGGTCCCGTGGCACTGGCATACCGCCAACGAGCGCCTGGTGATGGTGACAGGAACCGTGCACGTCCAGATGAAGGACGGCAAGTCCCTGCAGCTCTCGCCCGGCGGCTTCTCGCTGATGCCGTCGCGGCACCAGCACCGCTTCTCGTGCGCCACGAAATGTATGCTCTACGTGCAGTCCGACGCGCCGTTCGACCTGCACTACGTCGACACACAGGGCAACGAGATCCCGGCCGAGCAGGCGTTGAAGGGCGCTGGCGGCAAGAAGGCGAAGAAGCCGAAGTGAGGCCCTGACAGCATGGAGGCCGCGAAGGTCCGGCTCGTCGTCACGCTTGCGGCGCTGCTGCTCGCGCTCGTGCACATCGTGTTCCCGTGGATCGCGATCGACGGGGTGGTCCTCATGCTGATCGTGATTGCCGTGGTGCCGTGGCTGGCGCCCCTCTTCCGCTCCCTCGAGCTGCCCGGCGGCTGGAAAGTCGAGTTCCGCGACCTGCAGAAGGTCGCCGCCAAGGCCGACGACGCGGGGCTGCTCGCGCGGCCCTCCGCCGCGGCGCACGCGGCCCACGGCGCGGCCGGGAGCGCGCCCGACTACGCCTTCCAGTCGGTCGCCGACCGCGACCCCAACCTCGCGCTCGCGGGCCTGCGCATCGAGCTGGAGAAACGCCTCGTGGACCTCTGCCGGCGCCACGGGGTCGGCACCACGATGCAGGGCATGGGACGGCTGCTGCGCGAGCTCGCGAAGATCGGCGTGCTCAATACCGACGAGGAAGCGGTGCTCGCGGACCTCGTGCAGATGCTCAACGCCGCGGTGCACGGCGCGGAAGTGGATCCGCGCGCCACCGAGTGGGCGATGGACGTGGGCCCGCAGCTCATCCTCGCGCTCGAGGAAAAGCTCACCGGCCCCTGACGAATTTCAACGGAGGAGGAGAACCCTATGAAGCACGCAACTTCGATCATCGCAACGGCGGCGCTGGCGGCCACCCTCGCGGGCTGCGCCGCGATGCACGGCGGCGAGAGCGGCGGCTGGACCACGCTCGTCGACGGCGCCCGCGGCCTCGACAACTTCAACCGCGTGGGCGACGCCAACTGGCGGGCCGAGGACGGCGCCATCGTGGCCGACCACAAGGACTCGAAGCCCAGCGCCTTCCTGATGACGAAGGAGTCGTACGGCGACTTCGAGCTGCGCGCCGAGTTCTGGGTGAGCCACGACGCCAACAGCGGCATCTACATGCGCTGCGCCAACGGCGCCGCGCCCACCGACACCACCTGCTACGAGGCCAACATCTTCGACGAGCGCCCCGACCCGTCCTACGGCACCGGCGCCATCACCAACTTCGTGAAGGTGCACGAGCTGAACCGCGCCGGCGGGCAATGGAACCGCTTCGACATCACCGTGAAGGGCAGCCGCATCGAGGTGCGCATGAACGGCAAGCAGACCGCGGTCTACGAGGACGCCACCAAGATGACGAACGGGCCCTTCGGCCTGCAGTACGCAGGGGGCGTGGTGAAGTTCCGCAAGGTGGAGATCAGGCCGCTGTAGTGATCTTCGGCCCGGGCTTGCCATGACGCGCTCGACGAAGCTCAAGGTCGCGAGCGCGCTCATGGGCCTGGGCGTGGTGCCGATGATGCTGTGGTTCGCGATGCTGGTGAACGCGGTGCACGAGCTGCGCGCGGGCGAGTTCGACTTGTCCGACGTGATGTTCACCGGCGTGGTGGGCATGCTCGCGTACCTCGCCACGCTGGTGGTCGGCGGCGCGGGCGCGCTCTGGTCGCTGGGTCTCAGGCGCGACGCTCCCGATTCCCCGCGCCGCGTCGCGCGCAACCTCGCCTGGCTCGTCGTCGTCGTGCTGGCGGTTCCGTGGATGGCGATCCTCGGGCTGGTTGGCGATGCGCGCGTTCGGCTGACGCGCCCGGCGTAGGATAAGAGCCATGGCTACCACGACCCCGACGCGCGCCGCGGCGCCCGCGCCCATCAGCCGCTATCCGGTGCCCGACCTCGCCGCGCTGCCCGAGGACTTGCGGGCGCGCGTGCTCGAGGTGCAGGAGAAGGCCGGCTTCGTCCCCAACGTGTTCCTGGCGCTCGCGCACCGGCCCGACGAGTTCCGCGCCTTCTTCGCCTACCACGACGCGCTGATGGAAAAGCCCGGCGGCCTCACCAAGGCCGAGCGGGAGATGATCGTGGTCGCGACGTCGGGTGCGAACCAATGCCTCTACTGCGTAGTGGCCCATGGCGCGATCCTGCGCATCCGCGCGAAGAACCGGCTCGTCGCCGATCAGGTTGCGACCGAACTACCGCAAGGCGGACGTCACGCCGCGGCAGAAGGCGATGCTCGACTTCGCGATGAAGGTGTCGCGCGAATCGGAGGTGGTCGGCGAGCCCGACTTCGCCGTGCTCCATGCGCACGGGTTCACCGAGGAGGACGCGTGGGACATCGGCGCGATCGCCGCCTTCTTCGCGCTCTCCAACCGCATGGCCAACCTGATCGGCCTGCGGCCCAACGAGGAGCTCTACGCCATGGGACGCGGCGAGGCCCCGTGACGGCGCGGCATGACATCCGGCTCGCCACGCCCGCCGACGCACCCGGCATCCACGCGATCTATGCGCCGGTGGTGCGCGACACCGCGATCTCCTTCGAGCTCGAGGTGCCGGATGTCGAGGCGATGGCCACGCGCATCGCGGCCACGCTCGAGATGCATCCGTGGCTGGTGTGGGAGGACGGCGGGCGTATCGCGGGCTACGTCTACGGCAGCAGGCATCGCGAGCGGGCCGCGTACCAATGGTCGGCGGACGTGACCGCCTACGTGCATCCCGATTTCCGGCGGCGCGGCATCGGCGGCGCGCTCTACCGCGTGCTGATCGCCCTGCTGCGCGCGCAGGGCTTCTGCAACGCCTATGCCGGCATCACGCTTCCCAACGCCGCGAGCGTCGCGTTGCACGAGTCGATGGGCTTCACGCCGCTTGCCGTGTATCGCGGGGTCGGATACAAGCTCGGGCGCTGGCACGACGTGGGGCTGTGGCAGCAGCGCCTCGCGGAGCTGCCCGCCGCGCCGCGGCCGCCGCGAACCGTCGGCGAGGTGTGGGACGCCGCTAGGTCGCAGCCGGGGTAGGTCTCGGGTACTCGACCAGCTTGCCGCCTTGCGCTCGAAGGCATCGCGCTTGGCGAGCAGGCGCTCCTGGCGCCTGGAGATGAGCGCGTAGTGGCGCAGCTCCACCAGGCGGTCGTGCGTGCTCCAGCACGACTTCTCCGCCGTGACCCATTCCGCGGGATCGACGCGGCGCATGTCGAACGAGGTCGAATAGCTGCGCAGCGTCTTGTGGCCGCGCTTGTTCGAATACTCGTGGAAGTAGGAGAGGGCCAGCTCGCGCAGCGACCGGTAGATGGGGTCGCGGTAGCGCAGCGGCGCGCCGTTGGTCTTGGAGATCGCGCCCCAGGCGCCGTCGCGGCGGAAGAGCGCGATCACGTGCGGGTAGTCGCTCTCGTGGCAGTCGAGGTGCATCACGAGCGGGGGCTCGCCGTTGACCCACATCGCGCAGGCCGCGAGCATCGCGCCCTCGATGCAGTGCGCGCGGCGCTGGCGCAGCACCTCGCGCACCGAGAGCACCGTCTCGCCGCCGATCTCGTGGTTGATGGGAATCGCGTTGATGAACGCCTGGACCTTCTCCGGGGACGAGAGCCGGCGCAGGGCGGCGTACTCGGCCTGGTTGAGCCCGAGGTCGGCGCGGCGTGCGGCACGTCTGCTGGTGAGGTTGGACATGGCTCGTTTCGGCTCCGAGATTAGCCCGCGGGCAACCCCGGCAGGGGAAATTTATCCGCGTTATCGGGAGGAGGTTTCGGCGCCTCCGTCGCCCTGGGAGATGGTAGGAATTCCGGGCCGGGCTTTCAAGCGGATACGCATATCCGGCGCTCCCCGGCGGGGGTCGGCAGGGCGAGCACCTCGATCGGGCGGCCATAGAGGGCGGTCAACGCGGCGCCGGTGACCACCGACGCGGTCGGGCCGGAGGCCGTGACCGCGCCGTCCTTGAGGAGCACCACGCGCCCGGCGATGCGCAGCGCGTGCTCGGGGTGATGGGTGGAAAAGAGCACGCTCTTGCCCTCCACGCGAAGGCGCGCGATCTCGTCCAGGATGAGCGACTGGTTGCCGAAGTCGAGGTTGGCGGCCGGCTCGTCCATCACCACGCACGCGGCTTCGGTGGCGAGCGCGCGGGCGATGAGGGCGAGGCGGCGCTCGCCGCCGCTCACGCGGTGGAACGGGCGATGGGCGAGGGCGCCGATGCCGAGGCGCTCCAGCGCGGCGAGCGCTGCCGTGCGGTCGCGCGCACCCGGATGCGCGAATGCCCCGCGGTGGGCGGCGCGCCCCATCTCCACCATCTCGAGCAGCGTGAAGTCGAAATCGGTGGCGGTGTCCTGCGGCACGTAGGCGAGGCGCATGGCGCGCGCGCGCGCTGGCCAGGTCGCGAGCGCCTGGTTGTCGAGCAGCACCTCGCCGGCGAGCGGCGCGAGCAAGCCCAGCAGCGTGCGCGCGAGGGTGCTCTTGCCGCTGCCGTTGGGACCCAGCAGGCACACGATCTCGCCCGAGGCGATGGCGAGGTCGACCCCGCGCCCGACGGTGCGGTCGCGGAAGCCGTAGGCGAGGGCGCGCGCGGCGAGCATCATGGCGCGCGGCGGAACGTCGGCGGCCAGCAGCGCGATGAAGACCGGCGCGCCCACGAGCGCGGTGACGATGCCCGGCGGGATCTCGGAGGCGAAGAGGCTGCGGCAGAGCGTGTCCACCACGAGCATGAAACCCGCGCCCAGCACGAGTGCCAGCGGGAAGACCCGCGCGAAGGGCGCGCCGGCGAGCATGCGCGCGGCGTGCGGCACGAGGAGCCCGATCCAGCCGATGGTGCCGGCGATCGCGACCGCCGCGGCGGTGACGAGCGTGGAGGCGACGATCACGGCGATCCGCAGCCGTCCCACGTGGGCGCCGAGCGAGCGCGCCTCGTCCTCGGAGAGCGCGAGCAGGTCGATGCGCGAGCGCAGCAGGTAGAGCGGGATCAGCCCGACAGCAGCGGAACGGCGGCCACCGCGAGGTCGCCGGGCGCCACGGCGGCGAAGCTGCCGAGCAGCCAGAACGTGATCGCGGGCAACTGGTTGTACGGATCGGCCACGATCTTCACCAGCGCGATGCCGGCGCCGAAGAGCGTGCCCACGACGACGCCCGCGAGGATCAGCGTGAGGAGCGGATCGCGCTCGCCCACGCGGCTCGCGATCGAGACCACCAGCGCCACGGCCGCGATGCCGCCGGCGAACGCGCAGCGCCTGCGTCGCCGCGGCGGGCAGCGCGAAGAGCACCGCCACGCCCGCGCCCAGCGCGCAGCCCGAGGAGACGCCGAGGATGTCGGGCGAGACGAGCGGATTGCGAAAGAGGCCCTGGAAGGCCGCGCCGGCGCCGGAGAGCGCGGCGCCCACGGCGAGGGCAGCCAGCACGCGCGGCGCACGCACCTGGAGCACCACCGCATCCGCGTTGCTCGCGCCGCCGCACCGCCATGCACGAGCGCCGACCACAGCGCGCGCCACACCTCGGCCGCCGCGATCGGGAAACGCCCTACGGTGAGGCTCCATGCCGCGAGCGCCAGGAGCGCGGCGGCGGCCGCGCCGAGCGCGAGGCCGAAGCGCGCTGGCGGCAACCTCATCGCGGCACGGCGTCGGTTTCCAGCGCTTCGACGATGACGCCGGCGTGCCGCGCGGCGTAACCGGGAAGCCGTGCGACGCGTTGCCTGAACTCGCGACCCTTGAGGGTCTCGATCAGCGCGCGGATCGCGGGCGATTCGACCTCTTCCGCGCGGCAGGCGAGGTAATAGCGCTCGCTGCACACGGGCACGAAGCCGAGGCGGTACTCTTCGGCCGCCGCCTGCACCCCGAAGCCGGCGTCGGCCTGGCCGCCCGCGATGAGCGCGGCCACGGCGCCATGGGTGATCTCCTCGGCGTCGTAGCCTTGCAGGCGGGCGCGGTCCAGCCCTTCCGTGGAAATCAGGAACTCCAGGAGCGCGCGCGTGCCGGAGCCGCGCTGGCGATTGACCATCCGCACGTCGCTCCGCGCGAAATCGCGCACCGAGCAGATGTCCTTGGGATTGCCGGCGCGCACGATGAGGCCCTGCACCCGGGTGGCGAAGGCGATCAGGCGGTGCGCTGGCAGCGGCAGGCATTCGCCGTAGCGGCGCGCCATGAGCTCGCCCAGGCGTCCCTCGGGCACGTGGAAGCCGGCGACGTCGCACTCGCCGCGGCGCAGCGCCGCGAGCGCGTCGAAGCTGCCCTTGTACTGCACCTCGAGCGCGCCCTGCGCCCCGTGCATCTCGCGCAGCACGCCCACCGCGAAGTCGTGGCTCGCGTGCATCACCAGGGCGGTGGACGGGGCGTCCCGCAGGGATTCGTTGATGGAGCGCTCGAAGTCGGCCGCGAGATTCTCGAGCTCGGGGGCGAGGCGCGCCTGCGCGCGGCGGGCGGCCCAGAGCAGGCGCTGGCCGAGCGGGGCGAGGCGCGTGCCGCGGCCGCGCGACTTCACCACCAGCGGCGCGCCGAAAAAACGCTCCCATTCCGCGACCAGGTTCCACGCGTGGCGGTACGAGAGTCCCGCGCCCTGCGCTCCGGCTGCGAGCCGGGATGTCTCCTCGACTCGCTCGAGCAACGCCACGAGCTGGAAATCGAACTCGCGCTCGCCCTCGCGCCGGAAGCGCCACACCGGACGGATGTCGATGCGGATCATCGCGGCATTATGGCAGCCGGGCCATGGCAGTGGTATAGATGGCCTCCATGAGGACAGTTCTCGTCCAGGGCTGCGGTGATGTCGGCTCGGCAGTCGCCCACGTGCTTCACTCGGCCGGGTTTGCCGTGGTTGTGCATGACGTCGAGAGACCGCCTCATTTGCGCAGAACGATGGCGTTTACGGATGCGCTGTTCGAAGGCAAAGCAGTCCTCGAGGGGCTCCTGGCCAAGAGCACGCGGGGGCTCGAGGAGCTGCCGGTGATGATGGCCTGCCATCGTGCGGTGCCCATGACGACCGCCGATTTCGCTTCCGCGATCGCGACGGTCAGGCCGCAAGTCGTGGTGGATGCGCGCATGCAGAAGCGCTCGGAGCCGGGTGACGGGCGAGGAGTGGCCGCCATGCTGATAGGCCTGGGCCCGAACTTCCGGGCGGGGGAGAACGTCGATATCGCCATCGAGACGGCGTGGGGAGAGGACCTGGGCACCGTCGTGCGTGACGGGATGACGCTTCCGCTGGCCGGGGATGCGCGGCCGCTCGCCGGTCATGGCCGCGAGCGGTTCGTCTATTCGCAATACGCCGGAACATTCGAAACGGGTCTGTCGATCGGGCAACGCGTGCAGGAGGGCGAATTCATCGGCCGGGTGGGCGCACACGAATTCGTCGCGCCGATCCCCGGGTGGCTGCGAGGCCTGTCCCATCACGGCGCGCTCGTCTCGATCGGATCGAAGATCGTCGAGATCGACGCCGCCTCGGGCGAGGTGCCTCGGGGCCTCGGTGAACGCCCCCGGCGCATTGCGGCGGGCGTGCTGGAGGCTCTCGGCCAGGGATAGACCGTCCTGGTTATTGCTCCGCCTTCGCGTTCGGGAAGAAGAGCTGCTTGCCCTGGATCTGGTAGCTCTTGATCGTCTCCTGCCCCGCGGGCGCGAGCAGCCAGTCGACGAACTTCTGGCCCAGCTCCTTCTTCACCTGCGGGCACTTCTCCGGGTTCACCAGCATCACGCCGTACTGGTTGAAGAGCTCAGGGTCGCCTTCGACCAGGATCTCGAGGTCGCCGCGGTTCTTGAACGAGAGCCACGTGCCGCGGTCGGCGAGCAGGTAGGCGTTCATTCCGGAAGCGGTGTTGAGCGCGGGTCCCATGCCGGAGCCGGTCTCCTTGTACCAAGGCCCCTTGGTCTTCTCGATGTCGACGCCGGCGTGCTTCCACGCGCGGATCTCGGCCGCCCACGTGCCGCTCTTGTCGGCGCGCGAGACGAACGCGGGCCTGGCTTCGGCGATCTTCTTCAGGGCCGCGTCGATGCCGAGCCCCTTCACGTGCGCCGGGTCCGACTTGGGCCCGATCAGCACGAAGTCGTTGTACATGACGTCGTTGCGCTTCACGCCCCAGCCCTCGCCCAGGAATTTCTCCTCGGCGACCTTGTCGTGGACGAACTCCACGTCGGCGTCGCAGCGCCGCCCCATGTCGAGCGCCTGTCCCGTTCCCACCGCGACCACGTGCACGTCGATGCCGGTGTCCTTCGTGAAGGCGGGCAACAGGTGCTTGAAGAGACCCGACTGCTCGGTCGACGTGGTCGAGGCCACGGTGATGAAGTCGTTGGACAGCGCGAACGGCGCGGCCGCCAGGAGCGCGGCGCCGAATGCGACGCGCGCGCGCCTCACCAGGGAGGTTGTGTTTTTCATGGTAATTCTCCGTCCAGGAAATGCCGGGCCTGCTCGGAGCGCGGGGCTTCGAAGAAGCGGTCGGCGGGGGTTTGCTCGACGAGCTTTCCGCTGTCGAGGAAGAGGATCTCGTCGGCCACGCGGCGCGCGAGGCCGAGGCGGTGCGTGGTCATCACGAGGCGCGTGCCGGCCGCGTGGATGCGGCCGATCTCCTGCTCGACGGCGGCTGCGGCGCCGGGGTCGAGGCTCGCGGTGGGCTCGTCGAGGTAGAGGATGCGCGGGCGCAGCGCCCAGGCGCGCGCGATGGCGAGGCGCTGGCGCTCGCCGCCGGAGAGCGAGCGCGCGGGCTGATCTGCGAGCAGCCACAGGCCCGCCTCCTCGAGCGCCGTGCGCGCTCGGCGCTGGCGCTCGGCGCCGTTCACGCCGTTCACCGCCAGCGCGTACTCGACGTTGGCGAGAGCCCCGCGCCGCAGCATCACGGGATGCTGGAACACCATGGCTTCCGCGTCGCGCTGCCGGCCGCCGCCGCCCCACGTGATGGCGCCGGTCGAGGGCACGAGGCCGTGCAGCGCGCGCAGCAGCGACGTCTTGCCCGCGCCGTTGGGGCCCAGGATCACGGTGCGCTTGCCGGCTTCGAGGCGGAAGGTGACGCCCTCCAGCACCTGGTGGCCGCCGAAGCGTACGCCCAGGTCCGTGACGTCCAGGGGAAGCACCTCGCGGGCGGGTCCGCTAGCCATGGCGCAGCGCGCTCCATTCGCGAATCACATAGGCGCCGGCGTTGAGCGCCAGCACGATCGCGAGCAGCACGACGCCGAGCGCGAGTGCCAGCGGCAGCTCGCCTTCGGCGGTCTTCAGCGCGATCGCGGTCGTCATCACGCGGGTCACGCCATCGATGTTGCCGCCCACGATCATCACCGCGCCTACTTCCGAAAATGCGCGGCCGAGTCCCGCGAGCGCCACGGTGAAGAGCGAGAGCCGCGCGTCCCAGAGCAGCGTGGCCACGGCGCGCGTCGGGCGAACGTTGAGCGACGTGAGCTGCTCGCGGTACTCGTGCCAGGCGTCCTCGACGGTCTGGCGCGAGAGGGCGGACACCATCGGGATCACGAGCAGCGTCTGCGCGATCACGATGGCGCCCGGCGTGAAGAGGATGCCCCACGAGCCGAGCGGCCCTGCGCGCGAGAGCAGCAGGTAGACCACGAGGCCCACCACGACCGAGGGCAGGCCGAGGAGCGCGTTCATGACCACGATCACCGCGCGCCGGCCGGGGAAGCTCGCCACCGCCACCCCAGCGCCCAGCGGCAGCCCGATCGCGCAGGCGAGCGCCGCCGAGGCGATGCTCACGCCCATCGAGAGGACGACGATGCGCACGAACTCGGCGTCGGCCCCCGCGATGAGCTGCAGGGCGAGCCCGAAGCTCGCGAATATTTCAGTCATCTGGAATTTTTGCAAAAAACTGGAAAATGCGCAAACCGCTGCCTTACAATGGCGCCATGGACCGGCAATCGGGCGACGGCGCGCCGGCCGAGGCTTCCGCCCCGGCCGTGGGGAGCCTGCTCAACGTGCGCGAGCTGGCGGGCTGGCTGCGCATGAAGGAGCGCAAGGTCTACGACCTCGTCGCCCGCAACGAGATCCCGCACACGCGCGTGGGCGCGAAGATCCTCTTCGCCCCGCCCGCGGTCGAGCGCTGGCTCGCCCTGCGCGCGACCGGCTCGCCCGCGCGGACGGCGCCGGCCACCGTCGCCGGCAGCCACGACCCGCTGCTCGACTGGGCGGTGCGGGAGTCGCGCTGCGGCCTGGCGCTCCTCACCCAGGGCTCGCGCGACGGCGTCGAGCGCCTGCTGGCGGGCGAGGCCTCGGCGGCGCTGCTCCACCTACCGCACGCCGACCTCGCGGATTTCAACCGCGAGGCCGCCGACGAGAGCCTGCGCGGACGCGACATCGTGCTGGTGGAATGGGCGCGGCGCGAGCAGGGGCTGCTGGTGGCGCGCGGCAATCCCAGGAAGCTGCGCGCCGTGGAGCACCTCGCGCGCCGGGGCGTGCGCGTGGCGCTGCGCCAGCCGGGCAGCGGCAGCCGCGAGCTGCTGGAGCGCCTGCTCGAGCGCACGAACGTGAAGCCGAGCGCGCTGCACGCGATGGCCGAGACCACGTCCTCGGAGAGCGACCTCGCCGCGGCCATCGTCACGGGGCGCGCGGACGCGGGGCTCGGAGCGCGCGCGGTCGCGCGCCTCTTCAACCTCGACTTCATCCCGCTCGCCGTCGAGCGCCTGGACCTCGCCGTGTCCCGCCCGCGCTGGTTCGACCCGCCGCTGCAGGCGCTGTGGCGCTTCGCGCGCTCGCGCCGCTTCGCCGCCCACGCCGGCTCGCTCACCGGCTACGACCTCGCGCATGCGGGCGAGGTCACCTGGAACGATCAGGCGTAGCCCACGCTGCGGCGGTCGATCGCGACGGCCTTCACCAGCGCGTAGACCTTCCGTCCGGGCACGATCGCAAGGCGCTGCACCGAGGCGCGCGTGACGCGCGCCACGAGCAGGCGTGGCGCCCACGCGCAGGCTCACGTCCACGATGGCGCCGAACTCCTCGCCCACGGATTCCACCGTCGCCTCGAGCACGTTCTGGAAGCTCGCATCCCGGGGAGCCTCGAGTGCCAGCGCCACGTCGCGCGATCGGATGCGCGCGCGCACCGGCTCGCCGGGCAGCGCGTCGAGGTTGGCGACCACGAGCTCGCCGTCGCCGAAGGCGAGCGTAGTGAGCCCGGAGCCCTCGTCGTGCCGCGCCACGCGCGCCTCGATCACCGCGCCCGCCTCGTAGCGCGGCGTGTGCGCCTGCATCTCGGGGCGCGCGAGCACGTCGGCCACGCGCGCCCTGCGCCACGACGCGGCCCTCGGCGAGCAGCACGATGGAGTCGGCGAGCCGCGTCACCTCCTCGAGCGCGTGGCTCACGTACACGATGGGCAGGCGCAGCTCATCGCGCAGCAGCTCGATGTAGGCCAGGATCTCGGCCTTGCGCGGCGCGTCGAGCGAGGCGAGCGGCTCGTCCATGAGCAGGATGCGCGGGCTCGCGAGCAGCGCCCGCCCGATCGCCGCGCGCTGGCGCTCGCCGCCCGAGAGGCTCGCGGGGCGCCGGTCGAGGAGGCGGCCGAGGTCCAGCAGCGCCACCACGCGGTCGCGCTCGACGAAGCGCTCGGCCGCCGGCGTGAGGCGCTCGCCGTACGCGAGGTTGGCCGCGACGTTCATGTGCGGGAAGAGCAGCGCGTCCTGGAACACGTAGCCCACGCGGCGCGACTCGGGCGGGAGGTCGATGCCGCGCGCGGAATCGAAGAGCGCGCGTCCGCCCACGGCGATGCGCCCGCGCTCGGGCCGCACCACGCCCGCGATGGCGTTCACGAGCGTGCTCTTGCCCGAGCCCGAGCGGCCGAAGAGTGCGACGATCGGGGCGTCGGCGGCGAACGCGGCCTCGACCACGAAGCCGGCGCGGCGGATGGTGACGTCGAGGTCAAGCATCGGTAGCCGGCGGGCCAGCGCGGCGCACCAGCCACTCGGACAGCGCCAGCGCGGCGAGCGACAGCACGACCGAGAGGATCGAGAAGCGCAGCGCCATCGCGTCCTGGCCCGGCGACTGCGTGAAGGTGTAGATCGCGAGCGGCAGCGTGCGCGTCTCGCCGGGGATGTTGGAGACGAACGTGATGGTGGCCCCGAACTCGCCCAGCGCGCGCGCGAAGGCGAGCAGCGCCCCGGTAACGAGGCCGGACCACGCGAGCGGCAGGGTCACCGTGAAGAACACGCGCGTGCGGCTGGCGCCCAGCGTGCGCGCCGCGAGCTCCAGGCGGCGGTCGACGGCGTCGATGGCGAGCCGTATCGCGCGCACCATGAGCGGGAAGCCCATGATCGCCGCCGCGAGCGCGGCTCCCGTCCACCGGAACGCGAACACGATGCCCAGGGGCTCGAGCAGGCTGCCGATGGGCCCATGGCGGCCGAAGAGCACGAGCAGGGCGAAGCCGACGACCACCGGCGGCAGCACGAGCGGCAGGTGCACCACCGCGTCGAAGAGCGTCTTGCCGGGAAAGCGCTTGCGCGCGAGCACGAACGCGGTGGCCACGGCGAACGGCAAGCTCGTGGCCACGCCCCAGAACGCGACCTTGAGGCTCAGCGCTACGACCTCCAGCTCTTCGCGAGTCGGCATGCGATCACGGTATCACGCGGAAACCGTAATGCTCCCAGGTGGCGCGCGTGGCGGGCGCGGCGAGGTGCTCGGCAAGCTGCGCGGTCGCGGCATTGGCGCCCTTCAGCTGCACCATCGGGTAGACGATGTCCGGATGGCTCCCCGCGGGGAAGGCATCGACCACGCGCACGCCCTTGTCGGCCATGGCGTCGGTGCGATACACGATGCCGAGCGGAGCCTCGTTGCGCGACACGAAGGCGAGCGCGGCGCGGACGTTCTCGGCCGGTGCGATGCGGCCTTCCACGCCCTGCCACGCGCCGAGCTTGGTGAGCGCCGCCTTCGCATACTTGCCGGCGGGCACGGAATCGGGATTGGCGAGGGCGAGCCGGCCGCCGCCGAGCGCGCTGTCGAGGTCGAAGCCGGGCCCGATCTTCACCGCGACGGTGGAGGCCGCCGGCGCGATCAGCACCAGGTCGTTGCCCAGCAGGTTCCTGCGCGTGCCGGCAACGGTGAGCCCGCGCTTCTCGACGTAATCCACCCAGTCGAGGTCCGCGCTGATGAAGAGCGTGGCCGGGGCGCCCGCCTCGATCTGCTTGGCGAGCGCATTGCTCGCGGCATACGAGACCGCGACCTTGTTGCCGGTGGCCGCTTCGTAGGGCTTCACCACGGCGTCGAGCGCTTCCTTGAGGCTCGCGGCGGCGAAGACGGTGACGGTGTCGGCCGACGCGAACGGGGCTGCGGCGAGGCAGAACAGCAGGGCGGCCAGGCGGCGCATGGCGGGGCTCCACGGACGTGGAAGCCCGTAATATACCGCCGGATATAACGCGCGGGCTAGCGCAGCGAGGGCAGCGAAGCGCGCGAGCTCGGGTGCGATCGCCCGGTCCGCGCGCGCGAGCATCGCGTCGAAGCGCGTGAGCACGCCGCGCCCGAAGCGCGTCACGCGCGCTCCGCCGCCCCCCGGGCCGCCGGTGGCCGAGTCGACGACCGGCTCGCGGAAGCAGCGGTTCATGGTGTCCACGAGGAGCCACGCGCGACGGTACGACATGCCCATGCGCTTGGCGGAAGCGGAGATGGAGCCGGTCTCGGCGATGGCGCGCAGCAGGTCGGCCTTGCCGGGCCCCATGGCGATCTCGGGGCCCAGCATCACGCGCAGCTTGGTCGCGCCGCGCGCGTGGCGCTTCACTTCTTCGCTTCGCCGATCAGCTTCTGCAGCTCGCCCGACTGGTACATCTCGCGCATGATGTCGCAGCCGCCGACGAACTCGCCGTTCACGTAGAGCTGCGGGATCGTGGGCCAGTTGGCGTACTGCTTGATGCCCTCGCGGATCTCCTGGTCCTGCAGCACGTCGACGGTGAAGATGTCCCCGGCGCCGCACATCTTCAGCAGCTGGGTGGCGGTGGCCGAGAAGCCGCACATCGGCGCCTGCGGCGAGCCCTTCATGTAGAGCACGACCGGGTGCCCGGTGACCTGCCCGTGGATGGTGTCCTTGGATGACATGGTTCGCTCCTGGATGGGTTATGCAATCTTACCCCCGGCCACGCGCGGGATTCCGGCGAGGTCGGGAAGGGAGATCGGGGTCGGCCGCGCCCGCTTCAAGCAGCAGCGCGCGCGCGGCCTGCGCCTGGTCGTAGCCGTGCTCGAAGATGAGCCACCCGCCGGGGTCGAGGTGGCGCGCGCGCGCCGGCCACGATGGCGCGGATGGAGGCGAGCCCGTCGGCGCTGCCGTCGGTGAGGCGCAGCGCGCGGCTCGAAGCGCAGGTCGCCCCGGGAAAGGTGCGGGTCGCCCGCGGCGACGTAGGGCGGGTTCGCGACCACAAGGTCGAAGCGCCGCTCGCCCACCGGCTCGTACCAGCTTCCGTGCAGCCACTCGATGCGCCCGTCGCAGCCGTGCCGCGCCGCGTTGGCCCGCGCCACGGCGAGCGCCGCTTCGCTCGCATCGGTGGCCACCACGCGCGCTTCGGGCCGCTGGCATGCGAGCGTCACGGCGATGGCGCCGCTGCCGGTGCCGAGGTCCAGCACCGTGTCGCGCGGGGCGAGGCGCGCGAGCGCCGCCTCGACGAGCGTCTCGGTCTCGGGGCGCGGGATCAGCACGTCGGCGTTCACCGTGAAGTCGCGGCCGTAGAACTCGCGGCGACGCAGCAGGTAGGCGATGGGCTCGCCGAGCGCGCGCTGCGTGGCGAGCATGTCGATCTTCGCGTCCTCGCTCTCGGTGAGGATGCGCATCGGGTTGGCGGCGATCCAGGCGCGGTTGACTCCGAGCACCTCGGCCATGATCACCTGCGCGTCGATGCGGTCCATCGACGCGGTGAGCTCCTCGAGCGCCGACTTGACGGTCTGCATCAGACGGCGCGCGCGAGGCTCGCGAGGAGCTCGGCCTGGTGCTCGGCGGACGAGTGCCGCTGGTGATGTCGTCCAGCTCGCCGTCCATGATCGCGTCGATCTTGTGCAGCGTGAGGTTGATGCGGTGGTCGGTGACGCGGCCCTGGGGGAAGTTGTAGGTGCGGATGCGGTCGGAGCGGTCGCCCGAGCCGATCAGGCTCTTCCTCTCGGAAGCTTCCTTCGCCTGCTGCTCGCGCATCTGCTTGTCCTTGATGCGCGCGGCGAGCACGCGCCAGGCCTGCTCGCGGTTCTTGTGCTGGCTCCTCGCGTCCTGGCACTCGACCACGATGCCCGTGGGCGCGTGGGTGAGGCGCACCGCCGAGTCGGTCTTGTTCACGTGCTGGCCGCCCGCGCCGCTCGCCCGGAACGTGTCGATGCGCACGTCGGCGGGGTTGATCTCCACGCCGCTCGCGTCGTCGGCTTCGGGCATCACCGCCACCGTCGCCGCCGAGGTGTGGATGCGGCCCTGCGTCTCCGTGGCGGGCACGCGCTGCACGCGGTGGCCGCCCGACTCGAACTTGAGCTTCGAGTAGGCGCCGCCGCCCACGATGCGCGCGATGATCTCCTTGATAGCCCCCCGCCTCGCCCGGGCTCTCGGAGACCACCTCCACGCCCCAGCGGTGGCGCTCGGCGTAGCGCGAGTACATGCGGAAGAGGTCGCCGGCGAAGAGCGCGCTCTCGTCGCCGCCGGCGCCGGCGCGGATCTCGAGGAACAGGTTCTTCTCGTCGTTGGGATCGCGCGGCAGCAGCATGCGCTGCATCTCGTCCTCGAGCGCGGCCGCGCGGCCACGCCCGGCGCGCATCTCCTCCTCGGCGAACTCGCGCATCGCCGGGTCGCGCGCCATGTCGGCGGCCGCGGCGACGTCCTCGCCGGCCTTGCGCCACGCGCCGTACGCCTCGACCACGGGCTGGATCTCCGCGCGTTCCTGGGTGAGCCTGCGGTAGCCGTCGAGGTCGTCGACCACGCCGGGATCGGAGAGCCGCGCGTCGATCTCCTTCAGGCGCGCCTCGAGGCTCGCGAGCTTGGCCGCGATCGAATCCTTCATGGCTTCGGCTCGCCGTTCGCGTCGATCTCCGGGAAGAGAGCGCGCACGGCGCGGGCGAGGCCGTCGCGCTCGCCCTCGGCGGCGTGCGACAGGGCCTGCATCGGATGATGGAGGAACTTGTTGGCGAACCCGCGCGCGAAGGCCTCCAGCACCGCGTCCGGATCCTCGCCCTTCGCGAGCCGGGCGCGCGCGCGCGCGAGCTCGACCTCGCGGTAGGCGTCGGCGCGCTGGCGCAGCTCGACGATGGCGGGCACCGCGGCGCGCGCCCCCTGCCATTCGCGGAACGCCGCCACCTGGCGCTCGACGATCGCCTCGGCATCGGCCACCGCCGCATGGCGCGACTCGGCGCCTTGCTGCACGATCTTGCCCAGGTCGTCGAGGCTGTAGAGGAAGACGTCGCCCAGCTCCGTCACCTGCGGCTCCACGTCGCGGGGCACGGCGAGGTCGGCGATGAACATCGGGCGGCGCCGGCGGGCCTTGAGCGCGCTCTCGATCAGCCCCTTGCCCAGGATGGGGACCGTCGAGGCGGTGGCGGTGACCACGATGTCGAACTCGGCGATGCGCGCGGGCAGGTCGGGGAGCGCGATCGCCTCGGCGCCGAAGCGCTCCGCGAACTCCTCGCCGCGCTCCACCGTGCGGTTGGCCACCACCACGGAACGCGGGCGCATCGCGACGAAGTACGTGGCGGCGAGCTCCACCATCTCGCCCACGCCGATCAGCAGCAGCGTGGTGCGCGACAGGTCGCCGAAGAGGTTCTGGGCGAGCTTCAACGCCGCGGCCGCCATCGAGATGGAAGCGCTCCCGATCGCGGTCTCGGTGCGCACCTGCTTGGCCACCGCGAATGTGTTCTGGAAGAGGCGCCCGAGGGTGGGCCCGACCGTCCCGGCGCCCTCGGCGGTGCGCACCGACTCCTTCACCTGGCCCAGGATCTGCGGCTCGCCCACCACCATGGAATCCAGCCCCGCGGCGACGCGGAACGCATGGCGGACGGCCGCATCTCCCGTGTGGCAGTAGAGGTGGGCAGCCAGCTCGACGCCGGAGCGGGCCGCCTCGCGCTCCAGCCAGCCGCGCACGCTCGCGGCGTCCTCCGCCCGGCAGTAGACCTCGGTACGGTTGCAGGTGGACACCAGCACCGCTTCGGCCACCCCGGGCTGGGAGGCCAGATCGCCCAGCGCCGCGCCCTGCCGCTCGGCCGGGAAGGCGAGCTTCTCCCGGATTTCCAGCGGGGCGCTGTTGTGGCTTATGCCGAGGACATGGAGGGTCATGGGAACCCAAAATTATATCAGCCGACCCCCCTGCGACCGGCCCGTGACCGCGTCGGGCGGGTTGCAGGTATGATTGGCCAGAACTTTACAAACTAAAAGAACTAGGCGCATTATGACCCTGATTTGAAACGATAACTTTAAGTATGGCTGCCCAGCCTGCCCACTTCAGCGCCCTCGGGCGCGCCCTCGTCCAGCAAGGCCGCCTCGTGCAGGCCGATGCCAACGTCATCCATACGGAAGCGAAGGCGGCCGGCGTTTCGTTCATCCAGCAGCTCGTCGCCTCGAAGAAGCTCTCCGCCAAGGAGGTCTCGCTCTTCGCCGCGCAGACCTTCGGCTATCCGCTGCTCGACCTGAACGCGGTCGACATCGACCAGCTCCCGCATCAACCTGATCGACAGCAAGATCGTCGCGAACCACCGCGTGGTGGCGCTCGGCAAGCGCGGCAACCGCGTGTTCGTGGGCATGTCGGACCCGTCCAACGAGCAGGTGCTGCAGGAGGTGAAGTTCGCCACCGGCATGACGATGGAGCCGGTGGTGGTGGAGGACGACAAGCTCTCGGTCGTCGTCCGCAAACTCACCGACTAGCTCGACCAAGGCGCTCGAGACGGCCACCGAGGACGTCGACCTCTCCGGGATGGAGATCACCGACGGCGAGGCGCCGCCCGACATCGTCACCGAGGACATCGACGACGCTCCGGTGGTGAAGTACGTCACCAAGATCCTGCTCGACGCGATCAACGGCGGGGCCTCGGACATGCACTTCGAGCCCTACGAGAAGTTCTACCGCATCCGCTACCGCACCGACGGCATCCTCTACGACGTGGCCCAGCCGCCGCTCGCCATCAAGGAGAAGATCGCCTCGCGCATCAAGGTGGTCTCCAAGCTCGACATCTCGGAGAAGCGCGTGCCGCAGGACGGGCGCATGAAGATGACGCTGTCGAAGACGCGCGCGATCGACTTCCGCGTCTCGACGCTGCCCACGCTGCTTCGGCGAGAAGATCTGCATGCGGATCCTCGATCCGTCGAGCGCCACGCTGGGCATCGACGCGCTGGGCTACGAGGCGGAGCAGAGGGAATTCCTGATGCACGCCATCCAGCGCCCCTACGGGATGGTGCTGGTGACGGGCCCCACGGGCTCGGGCAAGACAGTCTCGCTCTACACGTGCCTCAACATCCTCAACAAGCCGGGCATCAACATCTCGACGGCGGAGGACCCCGCGGAGATCAACCTCGCGGGCATCAACCAGGTGCAACATGAACGACAAGGCCGGGCTCACCTTCTCGGTGGCGCTGAAGGCGTTCCTGCGCCAGGACCCGGACATCATCATGGTGGGCGAGATCCGCGACCTGGAGACGGGCGAGATCGCGATCAAGGCCGCGCAGACCGGCCACATGGTGCTCTCGACGCTGCACACCAACGACGCCCCCACCACGCTCACCCGCCTCATGAACATGGGCATCGCCCCGTTCAACATCGCCTCGAGCGTGATCCTCATCACCGCGCAGCGCCTGGCGCGCAAGCTATGCTCCTGCAAGAAGCCCGAGGACATCCCGGAGGAGGCGCTGCTGCGCGCGGGATTCAAGGAGGAAGACCTCGACGGGACGTGGCAGCCGTACGGTCCCGCGGGGTGCGACCTGTGCAAGAATACCGGGTACAAGGGCCGCGTCGGCATCTACCAGGTGATGCCCATCAGCGATGAAATGGCGCGGATCATCATGAAGAACGGGACGGCGATCGACCTCGCCGACCAGGCCCGTCGCGAAGGCGTGAACGATCTTCGCCAGTCCGGGTTGCTCAAGGTGAAGAAGGGCCTTACCTCCCTCGAGGAGATCGAGGCCGTGACCAACGAGTAGCGGGAGATAACCATGGCAGCCGTCGCCAAGCGCGATACCAAGGACGTCAAGCTCTACAACTACTCCTGGACCGGCAAGGACAAGACCGGCAAGCGCGATGCGCGGCGAGGTCCGCGCCGGCGGGGAGCACATCGTGCTCGCCCAGCTGCGCAGGCAGGGCCTGCAGAGCATCTCCGTGAAGAAGGTCTCCATGCGCGGGGGCAAGAAGATCACGGAGAAGGACATCACGATCTTCACGCGCCAGCTCGCGGTGATGATGAAGGCGGGCGTGCCGCTGCTGCAGGCCTTCGACATCGTCGGCCGCGGCCACGGCAACCCCTCGGTGGGCAAGCTCCTGCTCGACATCAAGACCGACGTCGAGACCGGCTCGTCGCTCTCCCAGGCGTTCCGCAAGTACCCGCGCGTACTTCGACGCCCTCTTCTGCAACCTGGTGGGCGCGGGCGAGCAGGCGGGCATCCTGGACAGCCTGCTCGAGCGGCTGGCCACGTACAAGGAAAAGATCCTCGCCATCAAGAGCAAGATCAAGGGCGCGCTCTTCTACCCGATCGCGGTGATCGTGGTGGCGCTCGTCGTGACCGCGGTGATCATGATCTTCGTGATCCCGGTCTTCAAGGACCTCTTCAAGGGCTTCGGCGCGGACCTGCCGGCTCCCACGCTGGTGGTGATGGCGATCTCGGACTTCTTCGTCGGCAACTGGTGGTGGATCTTCCCGGGCCTCATCGGCGGCGTCTGGTTCTTCATGGTCTCCTGGAAGCGCTCGGTCACGATGCAGCGCTTCATGGACCGCCTGGTCCTGCGCCTGCCGGTATTCGGCGACGTGATCAGGAAGGCGGCCATCGCGCGCTGGTGCCGCACGCTCTCGACCATGTTCGCGGCCGGCGTGCCGCTGGTCGAGTCGCTCGACTCGGTGGCGGGCGCGGCGGGCAACTACGTCTACTACGAGGCCACCAAGCGCATCCAGAGCGAGGTCTCCACGGGTACCGGCCTCACGGTCGCGATGACCAACTCGGGCGTCTTCCCGAACATGGTGCTGCAGATGATCGCGATCGGCGAGGAGTCGGGCGCGCTCGACTCGATGCTCTCCAAGGTCGCCGACTTCTTCGAGCAGGAGGTGGACGACGCGGTGGACTCGCTCTCCTCCCTGATGGAGCCGATGATCATGGTGGTGCTGGGCGCCCTCATCGGCGGCATCGTGGTCGCCATGTACCTGCCGATCTTCAAGATGGGCCAGGCGATCTAGGCTGGTCCGCGGCGAGACGCACGGGCGGGCGCGGGGAGCGATCCCCGCGCCCGCATTTCATAGGGCCGCGCACGATGGAAGCCTTCGCGCTGATGCAGGAATCGCCGCTGGCGCTCGCCATCGTCGCCGGGGTCGTGGGGCTGTGCGTGGGCTCGTTCCTCAACGTCGTGATCCACCGCCTGCCGCGCATGATGGAAGCGGGGTGGAAGGCCGAGTGCGCCGCGCTCGAGGGCCGCGAGCCCGCGCCCGCGGAGGTCTTCAACCTCGTGGTGCCGCGCTCGCGCTGCCCGTCTTGCGGCACGCAGATCACGGCCTGGCAGAACGTGCCGGTGGTGAGCTGGCTGGCACTCGGCGGCAAGTGCGCGGCGTGCAAGGCGCCCATCAGCGCGCGCTACCCGATGGTCGAGGCCGCGGCGGGACTCCTCGCGGTGCTCTTCGCGTGGCGCTTCGGCTATGGCGCGGCGCTGGTGCCCGCGCTCGCCTTCGCGTGGGCCCTTCTCGCGCTCACGTTCATCGACTTCGACACGCAGCTGCTGCCCGACGACATCACGCTGCCGCTGCTCTGGGCCGGGCTCATCGCCAACGCGTTCGGCGTCTTCACCGACCTGCACTCGGCGGTGCTGGGCGCGGCGGGCGGCTACCTCATCCTGTGGAGCGTCTACTGGATCTTCCGCCTCGTCGCGCGCAAGGAGGGCATGGGCTACGGCGACTTCAAGCTGCTCGCGGCGATCGGCGCGTGGACGGGCTGGCAGGTGTTGCCCGTGGCGATCCTGGTCTCGGCGGGGCTGGGAGCGGTGCTGGGCACGCTTGCGCTGTGGCTGCAGCGCAAGGGCCGCGACACGCGCATCCCGTTCGGGCCGTACCTCGCGCTGGGCGGCATCGTCGGCCTCGCGTGGGGACATGCGGTGGTCGTGTGGTGGCTGGGACGGTACCCGGGGTGAGCTTCGCCGTCGGCCTCACGGGCGGCATCGGCGCGGGCAAGACCGCGGTGTCCACGCGCCTCGCCGCCCTGGGCGCGAGCGTGGTGGACACGGACCTCATCGCGCGCGGGCTGACGGGGGCCAGCGGCGCGGCGATCGCGGCTCTCCGCGAGGCGTTCGGCGCGCGCTTCGTGACCGCCGAGGGGGCGCTGGACCGCGCCGCGATGCGCGCCCTAGCCTTCGAGGACCCGCTCGCGCGCGGCCGGCTCGAGGCGATCCTGCATCCCGCGATCCGCGCCGAGGCCGATCGCGCGCTCGCCGGCGCCACCGGGCCCTACGCGGTGGTGGTCGTCCCGCTGCTCTTCGAGACGCGCGGCTACGTCTACCGCGTCGACCGCACGCTGGTGGTCGACTGCCCCGAGGTGCTGCAGGCCGAGCGCACCATGCGCCGCTCGGGCCTCGAGCCCGCGCAGGTGCGCTCCATCATGGCCGCGCAGTGGCCGCGCTGGCGGCGCCTGCAGGCGGCCGACGACGTGATCTGGAACGGGGGCTCCGAGAGCGAGCTCGACGCGCAGTGCTCGCGCGTGCACGAGCGCTACGCGGCGCGGGCCCGATCGCGGTGAGCGGATTGTCATCGCCCGCCCGTTGCTCCACAATCGCGGCCAACCGAAGGCGGGTTCCGTGATCACCTACGAATATCCCCTGAACGAGCGCGTGCGGACACTCCTGCGCCTCGAGGACCTCTACGAGCGCGTCGCGTATTTCCTCGCGAAGGACACCGCGCACGACCACCACGCGTGCCTCACCGCCATGTTCGAGATCATCGAGGTGGCGAGCCGCGCGGACCTGAAAAGCGACCTGCTGCAGGAGCTCGACCGCCAGCGCACCTTCCTCGACGCGCTGCGCAGCAATCCCGCGATCTCCGAGGAGAAGCTCAACGCCGTGCTGGCCGAGATCGACAGCGCGTTCGCGAACCTGCACGCCACCTCGGGCAAGACCGGCCAGAGCCTGCGCGAGAACGAGTGGCTGATGGCGATCAAGCAGCGCGCCGGCATCCCCGGCGGCACGAGCGAGTTCGACCTGCCCTCCTACCACCACTGGCTGCACCACCCGGCGCCGCGCCGCCGCGACGACCTCGCCGAGTGGCTGAAGACGCTGCTCCCGGTCCACGCCGCGCTCGCCATCGTGCTGCGCGTGCTGCGCGAGAGCGGGCGCACCGTGTCGCTGATGGCGTTCCAGGGCGTGTACCAGCAGACGCCGGCCGAGAAGCCCGCGCAGATGCTGCGCCTGACACTCGCCGACGAGCTTCCGTGCGTGCCCGAGATCAGCGCCAACAAGTACGCGCTCAACGTGCGCTTCCTGCTGCCCGAGGGCGTGCAGAAGAGCCGCGTGTACGACCAGGACGTTTCCTTCGAGCTCGCCTTCTGCAACCTCTAGGAGCGATGAGCCGCGACGCCTCGACCCCCGGCACGGGCCCCGCCCGCACGGTGGCCTGCCCGGCATGCGGCAAGAAGTGTGAGTTCGAGCCGTGCAACCCGTGGCGGCCGTTCTGCTCGCAGCGCTGCCGCACGCGCGACCTCGGGGCCTGGGCTTCCGAGGGCTACCGCGTGCCGGGCAAACCTGTCGAGGGCGATTCCGGGGACGGCAACGAGGGCTCCGCCGGCGGCTGAGCGCGCGGGCTTTTGCGTGGCGACGCCCGGTCGGCTAAAATAGCGCGGTTCCAAGCGGCAACTCCGATGGCTTCTTCCGCGGAATCCCCGCCTTACGTCCATTTCTCGGTTCCCAACCGATCGCTCGGCCCCATGGGGCGGCGCTGGGCCCTGGGAATGATCGCCTCGACCACGATCGGTATCTCGTGCGCGATGGCGGTGGTCGGGGCGTGGCCCGTGATGCCCTTCGCGGGGCTCGAGGTGCTGCTGGTCGCGGTCGCGTTCCGGCTCGTGCAGAGGCACGACGCGGACTTCGAGCGGCTCACGATCGGCGAGCACGAGGTGCGGGTGGAGGCGCGCGCGGCGCGTTGCGAGACGCGCTTCGTCGCCCACCGGCACTGGGCCCGGGTGGTGGTGCGCGAGGACGGGCGGCATTGCACGCTCGCGCTCGCGTACCGCGGGAGGTCGGAGCCGCTGGGAAGGTTGTTGTCGGACGAGGGACGGCGCGCGCTCGCCCGGAAGCTCCGGGGGCGCATCGCCGTCACTGCCAACTAAAGAGAATTCCGGAAAACAAAGGCCTGGCCATGCATCTGAAACACCTCCGCGCCCTCGTCGCGCTCCTGGCATCGCTTCCCGTATCCCTCGCGACGTTCGCCGCGTACGACGTGGACATCATGACGCCGGTCACGCCCATGTCGGTCGACTCGTACCGGCTGCACTGGGGCATCCTCTGGGTGTGCGTGGCGATCTTCATCATCGTGTTCGGCACGATGTTCTGGTCGATCTTCAAGCACCGCAAGAGCCGGGGAGCCGTCGCCGCGCAGTTCCACGAGAACACCGCGATCGAGATCCTGTGGACCATCGTGCCGTTCGTGGTGCTGATCGGCATGGCCTATCCCGCCACGCGCACCATGATCGAGATGAAGGACCCCTCGGGCGCGGACATGGCGATCAAGATCACCGCCTACCAGTGGCGCTGGGAGTACGACTACCAGCAGGACGGCGTGAAGTTCGTCTCCAACCTCGCCACGCCGCGCGACCAGATCGAGAACTACGACGGCCCCGGCCCGGCCAAGAACGACAACTATTTGCTGGAGGTGGACAACCCGATGGTGGTCCCGGTGGGCAAGAAGGTCCGGCTGCTCATCACTTCCAACGACGTGATCCACGGCTGGTACGTGCCGCAGCTCGCCGTGAACCAGTACGGCATCCCGGGCTTCGTGAAGGACGCCTGGATCGAGGTCCAGAAGCCCGGCATCTACCGCGGCCAGTGCAGCCAGATCTGCGGCAAGGAGCACGCGTACATGCCGATCGTGGTCGACGCGCGCTCGCCCGAGGAGTACGCCGCGTGGGTGAAGGAGCAGAAGGCGAAGATGCCGCCGCCCCCGCAGGCCGCCGCGCCCGCCGAAGCCGCCGCGCCGCAAGCCGGGGCCGCGCCCGCGGGTGCCGCCACCGTCGCCGCCGCCCAGCCCGGCGCCAAGATGACGCTAGACGAGCTGAAGGCGAAGGGCGAGAAGGTCTACATGGCCAACTGCTCCGCCTGCCACCAGCCCACGGGCAAGGGCATGCCGCCGGCCTTCCCGGCGCTCGACGGCTCCAAGGTCGCCACCGGGCCCAAGGCCGCGCACATCGCCACGGTCCTCAAGGGCCGCCCGGGCACCGCGATGGCCTCGTGGGCGCACCTGTCCGACGAGGAAGTCGCCTCCGTCATCACCTACGAGCGCAACAGCTGGGGCAACAAGACCGGCGATGCAATCCAGCCCGCCGAGATCGCTGCCGCCCGCAAGTAGCCGCCAGCCAAACCCGAATCGAGATCGAGAAAGCGACGCCACCATGAGCACGATCAGTCCCGCTCACGACGACCACTCCCACGGCCACGACCACGACCACGCGCACCACGGGCCGCCGAGCGGCATCACCCGGTGGCTCTACACCACCAACCACAAGGACATCGGCACGATGTACCTCGTGTTCTCGTGCGCGATGTTCTTCATCGGCGGCACGATGGCGATGCTGATCCGCCTCGAGCTCTTCAAGCCGGGCCTGCAGTTCTTCAACCCCGAGTTCTTCAACTCGCTCACCACGGTGCACGGCCTGGTGATGATCTTCGGGGCGATCATGCCGGCGTTCGTGGGCCTGGCGAACTGGCTCGTGCCGATGCAGGTGGGGGCGGCGGACATGGCCTTCCCGCGCATGAACAACTGGAGCTTCTGGCTGCTGATCCCTGCCGGGACCCTGCTCCTGGGCTCGTTCTTCGCCCCGGGCGGCGCCATCGCCTCGGGCTGGACGCTCTACCCGCCGCTGTCGGTGCAGCAGGGCATGGCGATGGACATGACGATCCTCGCGATCCACATGCTGGGCGCCTCGTCGATCATGGGCTCGATCAACATCATCACCACCATCCTCAACATGCGAGCGCCCGGCATGACGCTCATGAAGATGCCGCTCTTCGTGTGGACGTGGCTCATCACGGCGTACCTGCTGATCGCGGTGATGCCGGTGCTCGCGGGCTGCATCACGATGCTGCTCACCGACCGCCACTTCGGCACCAGCTTCTTCAACGCGGCCGGCGGCGGCGACCCCACGATGTTCCTGCACATCTTCTGGTTCTTCGGGCACCCGGAGGTGTACATCATGATCCTGCCGGCGTTCGGGATCATCTCGCAGATCATCCCGGCGTTCGCGCGCAAACCCCTCTTCGGCTACGCCTCGATGGTGTACGCCACCGCCTCCATCGCGCTGCTCTCCTTCATCGTGTGGGGCCACCACATGTTCACCGTGGGCATGCCCGCGGCCGGCAACCTCTTCTTCATGTACGCGACCATCCTCATCTCGGTGCCCACGGGCGTGAAGATCTTCAACTGGATCTCGACCATGTGGCGCGGCTCGATGACCTTCGAGACGCCGATGCTCTTCGCGATCGGGTTCCTGTGCCTCTTCACCATCGGCGGCTTCTCGGGCCTCGTGCTCGCCATCGCCCCGGTGGACATCACGCTGCACAACACCTACTACGTGGTGGCGCACTTCCACTACGTGCTCGTCTCGGGCGCGCTCTTCGCGATCATGGCGGCGGTGTACTTCTGGCTGCCCAAGTGGAGCGGGCGCATGTACAACGAGACCCTGGGCAAGTGGCACTTCTGGCTCTCGATGGTGGGCTTCAACGTCGCGTTCTTCCCGCAGCACTTCCTCGGGCTCGCGGGCATGCCGCGCCGCATTCCGGACTACGCGCTGCAATTCGCCGAATGGAACATGTGGTCGTCGATCGGCGCCTGGCTCTTCGGCGCCTCGCAGCTCCTGCTGGTGTGGAACGTCGTGTCCACCATCCGCAACGGCAAGCCCGCCCCGCAGATGCCGTGGGAGGGCGCCGACTCGCTCGAGTGGACGCACCTGCCGACGCCGGCGCCGTACCACACGTTCGAGACCGCGCCCGTCATCAAGTGACGCGATGACGGCGAGCGATGACATGACGACCAAGCCGGCTCCGGCCACCCCCGCGCAGAGGAAGCGCGCGGCGGTGACGGCGGCGCTGCTCGCGGTGTTCGCCGTCGTGGTCTACGTCACGGTGATGCTGCAGATCGCGGTGCGCTGACATGCAAGCGTCGCTCCGCCTCGAGAACCGCCGCCTGGTCGGCAAGCTCGTCACGATCTGCGCTCTGATGGTGGCGTTCGCCTACCTCATGATCCCGCTCTACAGGCAGATCTGCAAGGCGACCGGAATCGACCGCACGCGCGCGGTGGGCTCCGCCAACACGCAGGTGGACGTGACGCGCGAGGTGAAGGTGCAGTTCCTCGCGAGCACCGCGGGGCTGCCGTGGAAGTTCGAGGCGCCCGGCCACAGCGTGATGCTGCACCCGGGCGAGTTCCGGATGGTGCACTACCGCGTCGTGAACACGCTGGGGCGCACCGTCACCGCGCACGCGCAGTGGAGCACGGCGCCCGCGCAGGCCGCGCGCTGGATCCAGAAGCAGCAGTGCTTCTGCTTCTCGAACCAGACGCTCGCCCCGGGAGAGTCGCGCGACATGCCGGTCGTCTTCCGCGTGAGCCCGGAGGCGCCCAAGGACCTGGGCACCATCGTGCTGTCGTACACATTCCTGGAAGCGCCCGGGGGGGCGTCGTGAGCGGCATGAGCCTCCTCGACGCCTTCAAGGCCGTCTTCTGGAGCTTCTTCGGCGTGCGCAAGCACGCGCACTACCAGGCGGACTTCACGCAGCTCAAGGTCTGGCAGGTGATCGCGGCGGGCATCGCGAGCATCGTGCTCTTCGTGCTCGCGATCTACGGCATCGTGCAGCTCGTCACGCGCTAGAAACCACGAATCGAGAACAAGGGGATACCAAAGTGGCCAACACCCATACCTCCGGATACTACTTCGCGCCGCCTTCCAAGTGGCCGGTCGTGGGATCCATCGCGCTCTTCTTCCTCGCCTTCGGCGGCGTGCTGATCTTCAACGACTACCCCGTGGGCTGGGTCTCGTTCGCGATCGGCTTCTTCACGCTGGTGTACATGCTCTTCGGCTGGTTCGGCACCGTGATCCGCGAGAGCGAGGGCGGGCTCTTCAACCCGCAGGTGGACATGTCCTTCCGCTGGGCGATGGGCTGGTTCATCTTCTCGGAGGTGATGTTCTTCGCCGCGTTCTTCGGCGCGCTCTTCTACGCGCGCGTGTACTCGGTGCCGTGGCTCGCCGACCTGGACAACAAGCTGCTGTGGCCCGACTTCGCCGCGCACTGGCCCACCTCGGGCCCCTTCCGCCCGCCGGAGTTCTCGCCGATGCACGCGTGGGGCATCCCCGCCATCAACACGCTGCTGCTGCTCTCCTCGGGCGTGACGGTGACCTGGGCGCACTGGGCGCTCAAGAAGGGCGACCGCTCCAACCTGATCTTCGGCCTCGCCCTCACCATCATCCTCGGCCTCACGTTCCTCTCGCTGCAGGGCTTCGAGTACTTCCACGCCTACCACGAGCTCAACCTCAAGCTCACCACCGGCGTATTCGGCTCGACGTTCTTCATGCTCACCGGCTTCCACGGCTTCCACGTGACGCTCGGGGCCACGATGCTGATCGTGATCCTGTTCCGCTGCGTGGCCGGCCACTTCCGCCCGACCATCACTTCGGCTTCGAGGCCGTGTCCTGGTACTGGCACTTCGTGGACGTGGTCTGGCTGCTGCTCTTCATCTTCGTCTACTGGCTGTAGCAGGAAAAGGGGTCAGGTTAAATTTTCGCTTGTCCCCGGTCTGGGACGTGACGAAAATTTAACCTGCCCCTTTTTTTCTCAGAGGCCGTTGGGACCGATCCAGCCGAAGTAGTACGAGGCCATGAGCAACGCGAAGACCACCAGCGAGACCGAGATGCGGATGGTGAGGGCGATCACCGCGCGGTTGGTGCGGCCCTTGTCGCGGTAGACGAAGTACAGGCCCGAGAAGAGGCTCGCGAGCACGACGATGAGCAGGACGACGATGACGATGCGCATGGCGGGGCGGAGGGGGCTCGATCCCCATTCTATTCCCGCGCGCGCGACCGTGAGGGCCGGTCGCTACGCCTTCACGCCCGCGCCTCGTGCCGACGCTCGCCGCGGCCGCGTTCATCGCGCTCACGGTCTACCTGGGCCGCTGGCAGGCGCACCGCGCCGAGGAGAAGCTCGAGCGCCAGGCCGAATACGACGCGCGCCTGGAGCAGCCCGCGGTGCGAGCTCGGCGGCTCCGTCGAGTCGGCGGCCGCGATCACCTACCGCCGCGTGCGCGCCGCGGGCCGCTGGCTCGCCGAGCGCCAGGTCTTCGTCGACAACAAGGTGCACGGCGGGAAAGCCGGGTTCGAGGTCGTGACGCCGCTCGCGATCGCGGGCGGCCATGAAGCCGTGCTCGTGAACCGCGGCTGGATCGAGCGCGACGCCGGCTATCCGCGCCCGCCGAAGGTCGAGGTGCCGCGCGGGCGAGGTCACGGTGACGGGGCTCGCGACCGAGCCGCCCGCGCGCTTCCTCGAGCTCGGCCCCGGCGCGATCTCCGGCAACGTCTTCCAGAACCTCACCGTGGAGCGCTTCCGCCAGTGGAGCGGGCTGCGAGTGCTGCCGCTCGTGGTGCTCGCCGACCAGCCGGGCCCGGGGCTCGCGGCGGTGACGCGAGCAGCCCGACGCCGGCGTGGAGCAGCATCGCCAGTACGAGGCCACCTGGTTCCTGCTCGCGGGCACGGCGCTGGTGCTGTGGGTCGCGCTCAACCTGCACCGGCGCGCGATGAAGGTCGGCCCGCGCGGCGAAGCTCGTGCTGGTGATGGCGCTCTTCGCGGCGCCCATCGCGGCCTCGCTGCTCGCCTACCGCTTCGCGCACCCCGTGCCGACCGCGAACCACGGCGAGCTGCTGCTGCCGCCGGCCCAGGCTCCCGTCGCAGCCGCTCGAGCGCGCGGGCGGCGGCGCGTTCTCGTTCGGCGAGCTGCGCGGACGCTGGGTGCTGGTCGCGGCGGACTCGGGTGCCTGCCCGAGGCCTGCCAGCGCAAGCTCTATCTCGTGCGCCAGGTGCGGCTCGCGATGGGGCGCAACGCCGAGCGCATCGCCCGCGTCTTCGTGGCCGACGACGGGAAGGCGCCGGACGCGGCGGCGCTCGCCCCCTATGCCGGCACGGAGGTCGTCCTGCGCCCGCCGGAGGCCGCGCCGGCACCGATCCTGCGCGACCGGAGCCACGTCTACCTGGTGGATCCGCACGGCAACGTGATGATGCGCTGGGACGCCAGCCGCGGCCGCCGAAGGGCATGATCCGCGACCTGGAATTGCTGCTGCGCGCCTCGCAGATCGGCTGACTTATAATTACGGGTTCCCATGCTGCAAGCCACCGTCTCCTCGCACCAGCCCGGCATCGGCGTCCAGTTCTGGCGCCTCACCAAGCCGCGCGTGGTCTCGCTCATCGTCTTCACCGCGGTGATCGGGATGCTGCTCGCCGCACCCGGGCTGCCGCCGCTCGCCACCGTCGCCTACGCCACGGCCGGCATCGCGCTGGTGGCGGGGGCCGCGGCGGCCTTCAACTGCCTGGTCGAGCAGAAGCTGGACGCGGTGATGGCGCGCACGCGCGGCGCGGCCGACGGTGGCGGGCACCATCTCGTCCACGCAGATCGTGATGTTCGCGGGCGGCGTGGGCGGCCTCGGGCCTCGCGATCCTCTGGCACGCGGTGAACCCGCTCACCATGTGGCTCACGCTCGGCACGTTCGTGGGCTACGCCGTGGTCTACACGGTGCTGCTCAAGCCCAACACGCCGCAGAACATCGTGATCGGCGGCGCCTCGGGCGCCATGCCGCCGGTGCTCGGATGGGCGGCGGTCACGGGCGACGTGACGTTCCAGCCGCTGCTGCTCTTCCTCATCATCTTCGCGTGGACGCCGCCGCATTTCTGGGCGCTCGCGCTCTACCGGCGCAAGGAGTATGCGAAGGCGGGCATCCCGATGCTGCCGGTCACGCACGGCGAGGAGTACACGCGCCTGCACCTGCTGCTCTACACGCTGCTGCTGGTGGCGGCCACGCTGCTGCCCTTCGCCACGCACATGGCGGGCTGGTTCTACCTGGGCGCGGCGGCGATGCTGGACGCCGTGTTCCTGGGCTATGCGATCGCCATCTGGCGCCGCTACAGCGACGCGCTCGCGAAGCGCACCTTCGCGCTACTCGATCTTCTACCTCGCGATGCTCTTCGCGGCGCTGATGGTGGATCACTACCTTCCGCTCTGCGCGCGTGAGCGCGCATTCGCGCCTTCGTCCTCGCGGCGCTCGCCGCGCTGCTCCTCGCCACCGCCGCCTGCGACAAGCTCTCGCCGCCGAGGAGCCCGTTCCACGGCACCGACGTCACCGGCCTCGACATCCCGAGGCCTGCAGCTCACCGACACAGCGGCCGGGCACGCTCGCTCGCCGAGTTCCGCAGCAAGGTGGTGGTCGTGATCTTCGGCTACACGCAGTGCCCGGACGTGTGCCCGACGACGCTGCGCGACATGCGCAGGCGATGAAGGAGCTGGGCAAGGACGCCTCGCAGGTGCAGGTGCTCTTCGTGACGGTCGACCCGAAGCGCGACAAGCCGCGAGCTGCTGCGCCAGTACGTGCGGCGCCTTCGACCCGCGCTTCATCGGCCTGCGCGGGCGACGGGCGACGCGCTCGCACCGCGTGGCGAAGGACTTCAAGATCTACGTCGCAGCCGCCCCGGCCGCACGCCCGACAGCTACACCGTGGACCACAGCTCGCAGGTCTTCGTCTTCGACCGCAGCGGCAAGCTGCGCCTGATGATCAACGCCGGGACGCCTTCGGCGAATCGCTCGGACTGCGGGTGTTCTGGACAATTGAGCAGCGAGTGAGCGGGCCAAGATCTTGGAAGCGCAGATGACGCCGATCCGGCGCGATGAAGGCAGACCCTATCGGGTGGCAAGAAGGGGTTTCATCCGCGCCAGCGCGAGAAGGGGGTCAGCGGCGCAGCAAAAAAAACGGGGCCGAAGCCCCGTCATCTTCACAAAAAACGCTTGGCGTCAGACGCAGCGCCGCGAGCTCCTTCTTCATCTTCTGCATGGCCTTGGCCTCGATCTGGCGGATGCGCTCGGCCGAGACGCCGAACTCGTCGGCGAGCTCGTGCAGCGTCTTCGGGTCCGACTCGGCGAGCCAGCGCGCACGGATGATGCGGCGGCTGCGCTCGTCGAGGCTGTCCAGCGCGCTGCACCAGGCCCTCGGCCTTGAGGCCCTCGGCCTGCTCGCGCTCGAAGAGGTCCGCCGGGCCCTCGGCCGGTGTCGGCGAGGTAGGTGATCGGCGTGACGAGGTTGTCGTCGCCGAGTCGTCCGGGCCGCGCCTCGAGGGCGACGTCGCCGCCCTGCAGGCGCTGCTCCATCTCGATCACCTCGCTCTCCTTCACGTTGAGCGTCTGCGCCACCTGCCGGATCTCCTTGCGGGGTGAGCGCGGCCATGGTGGGCTTCATGCTGCGCAGGTTGAAGAAGAGCTTCCTCTGCGCCTTGGTGGTGGCGATCTTCACCATCCGCCAGTTGCGCAGGATGTATTCGTGGATCTCGGCCTTGATCCAGTGGATGGCGAAGGACGCGAGGCGCACGCCGCGCTCCGGGTCGAAGCGCTTCACGGCCTTCATGAGCCCGATGTTGCCTTCCTGCACGAGGTCCGCCTGCGGCAGGCCGTAGCCCATGTAGTTGCGCGCGACCGACACGACGAGGCGCAGGTGCGAGAGCACCATGTCGCTGGCGGCGGTGAGGTCGTTCTGTTCCTTCAAGCGACGCCCCAGCTCCTGCTCGCGCTGCTGCGTGAGCATGGGAATGGCGTTCGCGGCCTGGACATAGGCTTCCAGGCTGGAGACCGGGGGCAACGTTGCCGGCAGGGTGAGGGTGGTCATCGGTACTGGGAATCCTCCTCGGTTGGTCCATCTTAGCACTCGTCCATTTGGAGTGCTAACCCGCCCGAAGGTTCCCTTTCTTACCGGTCCGTGGCGAAGCGCCGCAGCTCTCGCGAGACCGCCGTCCACGCCCCCAGCAGGCCCAGGAGCGCTGCCCCGCCGACCAGTGCGATTCTCTCGATGGGGGTCAGGAAAACTACCTTCAATTCAGTGGCATAACTCGGAGTGAGCACCAACAATTCAGCCCCTAGCCAGGCGGCCACGGCGCCCGCCAGCGCCCCAGGCCGCGGCGCCTGCCAGGAAGCCCTGCAGCGCGCCGTGGTAGAGGAACGGGCCGGCGGACGTCGGCGGCGGTCGCGCCGATCAGCTGGCTCACCTCGATCTCCTGGCGCTGGGTGACAACCTGCAGCCGGATCAGGTGGGCCACGATGAACGCCACCGCCCCGCCCAGCAGGACGCCGATACCGATCACCACGCGCTCGCCGAAGCGGGCCAGGCGCGCGAGGCGCTCGGACCATTCGAAGTCGGCAACCACCTGGTCCACCTTGGGCAGCGCGCTCCAGGCCGCGCGCACGGCGCCGATGCGCGCGGCGTCGGTGGTGCGCATGCGGACGGTGAACGCGTCCGGCAGCGGGATTGCGGTCGAGGCTGCCGAGGAGGTCGGCCAGGTGCGTGGTGGACTTGAGCTCGGCCAGCGCCTCGGCGCGCGGGATGAAGCGCACGGCGGAGACATCCGGCGTGGCCCGCAGCGCGTCGCCCACGCGCTTCGCGTCGGCATCGGCCGCGTCGAGCGTGAGGTAGACGTTCACGTGCGGCTCGGTGTCGAAGCTCGCGGTGGTCGCCGCCACGCTCTGCAGGATCACGGCCGCCACGCACGGCAGCGCGATCGCGATGCCGAGCACGAGCACCGAGAGAAGCGATCGCCACGGGCTGGGCGCCCATGCGGCGCAGCGCATCGCCGAGGGCGTGGCCGTGGCGGCGCAGCCCCCGGATCATGCGGCCCCGGCTCCCGCGACGAGGCCCGCGGCGAGCGTCACGCGGCGGCAGCCCAGCCGGGCGAGGCTCGCCTCGTCGTGCGTCGCGAGCAGCACCGTGACGCCCACCTGGTGGAAGGAGGCGAAGAGCTCGACGATGGCGCGCGCGTAGTCGGCGTCGAGGTTGCCCGTGGGCTCGTCGGCCACCAGGATCAGCGGGCGGTTGACGATCGCCCGCGCGATGCACAGGCGCTGCTGCTCGCCGCCCGAGAGCGTCACCGGCATCGCCTTCTCGCGCGCGAGCAGGCCCACCTTGTCCAGCGCCGCGCGCACGCGCCGCGCCGCCTCCTCGCGCGCGAAGCCCGCGATGCGCAGCGGCAGCGCCACGTTCTCGAAGGCGGTGCGGTCGTAGAGCAGCTTGTGGTCCTGGAACACGAAGCCGATGCGCCGCCGCAGGACCGCGAGCGCCGATTCGCCCAGCGCGCCCAGGTTCTGGCCCTGCACCACGACGGTCCCGCTCGTGGCGCGCTCGATGCCCGCGGCGAGCTTCAGCAGCGTGGACTTGCCCGCGCCCGAGCGCCCGGTGATCGCGACCATCTCGCCCGTGCCCACCTCGAGGCTCACGCCACGCAGCGCCTCGAGGCCGCCGGGGTAGCGCTTGGCGACCGACGAGAAGCGGATCACGCGAAGAGAGCTTCGACGAATTCAGCGGCGGCGAACGGCCGCAAGTCATCGGCCTGCTCGCCGATGCCGATGTAGCGGATCGGCACCGGGTGCTCGCGCGCGATGGCGGCCACGGCGCCGCCCTTGGCCGTGCCGTCGAGCTTGGTGACGATGAGGCCGGTGAGGCCCAGCGCCTCGTCGAACGCCGCCACCTGGCGCACGGCGTTCTGGCCGGTGTTGGCGTCGATCACGAGCCATGTTTCGTGGGGGGCGGCCGCATCGGCCTTGGCCATCACGCGCTTCACCTTCCGGATCTCGTCCATGAGGTTCAGCTGCGTGGGCAGCCGCCCCGCCGTGTCGGCCAGCACGACGTCGATCTTCTTCGCGCGCGCCGAGGCGATCGCATCGAAGATCACGGCGGCCGAGTCGCCCTTGTCCTGCGCGACCACCGTGACGCCGTGGCGCGCGCCCCATTCGGCGAGCTGCTCGCGCGCGGCCGCGCGGAACGTGTCGCCGGCGGCGAGCAGCACCGAGAGCCCCTGCGACTGGAAGAGGCGCGTGAGCTTGGCGATGGTGGTGGTCTTGCCCGCGCCGTTCACGCCCGCGAGCAGGATCACGAAGGGCTTGTGGCCGCGCGCGTCGACGGGCTTCTCGAGCGGTGCGAGCAGCTCGGTGAGCGCGGTCTTGAGCTCGGCCTCGAGGGCCGCGCCGTCCTCCAGGCGCTTGTCGCGCTGGGCCTTGCGCAGGCGGGCGATGAGCTCCGCGCTCGCGGCCACGCCCACGTCCGCCTCGATCAGCTGCGCTTCCAGCTCCTCGTAGAGCGCCTCGTCGATCTTCGGGCGCGCGCGGAAGACGCCGAGCGCCTTCTTCCAGCGCGAGCGCGTGAGCTCGAGATCCTTGCGCAGCAGCGCCTTGAGGTCCGTGGCGCCGGGCTGCGCGGCCTTGTCCTTGCGGGAGAACAGCGGAAGCATCGGGAGCGGCCCGGGCGGGCCGGTGAGCGAGAGGGAACGCCGATATTTTACGTTATGATGCCCCGACGATGACCCCCGCGCGCCGTATCGTGACCGCCCCAGGGGCCGCACGCAAGGCGCCAGCCGGGCGCAACCGCGTGCGCATCATCGGCGGCGACTGGCGCAGCCGCCTGGTCCGCTTCCCTTCCTCCACGGAGCTGCGCCCCACGCCCGACCGCGTGCGCGAGACCCTTTTCAACTGGCTGGGCCAGCGCCTCGACGGCCAGGATGCGCTCGACCTCTTCGCAGGCAGCGGCGCCCTGGGCTTCGAGGCGCTCTCGCGCGGAGCCGCGCGCGTGGTGATGGTCGAGCGCGACCGGCGCGTGGCCGAGGCGCTGCGCGAGGCCGCGCGCGAGCTGGATGCGAAGGGCGCGGACGTGGTGCGTGGCCGATGCGCTCGCCTTCCTCGCGCGGGACACCGCGAGCTACGACCTCGTCTTCGTCGACCCGCCCTATGCCAGCGAGCTCGCCGCTCGGAGCGCTCGCGGCGCTCCCCGCGCGCATGAAGCCGGGCGGGCGCGTGTACGTGGAGAGCGCCGCGCCGCTCGAGGCCGGGGCGCCGTGGAAGCGGCTGCGCGAGGCGCGCGCGGGCGCGGTACGCTATGCCCTTTTCGAGATCGACCGATGACCATCACGCGCGCGGTCTACCCCGGCACCTTCGACCCGATCACCAACGGCCACGAGGACTTGATCCAGCGCGCCTCGCGCCTCTTCCACGAGGTCGTGGTGGGCGTGGCCCACAGCCAGGCGAAGCGGCCGTTCTTCTCGCTCGAGGAGCGCGTCACGCTCGCGCGCGAGGTGCTGGCTCCCTACTCGAATGTCTCGGTGCTCGGCTTCAGCGGCCTGCTCTCGGAATTCGTGAAGGAGCAGGGCGCCTCGGTGATCCTGCGGGGATTGCGCGCGGTCTCCGACTTCGAGTACGAGTTCCAGCTCGCGGGCATGAACCGCCGCCTCGCCCCCGGCGTCGAGACCCTGTTCCTCACGCCTTCGGACAAGTACCTCTTCCTCTCCGCGACCATCGTGCGCGAGATCGCGGTGCTGGGCGGGGACATCGCGGCCTTCGTGCACCCGCTCACGGCGCAGCGCATGCGCGAGAAGATCGGCCGCGGGGAAGATCCGCGCTAGATGGCCCTCAAGATCACCGACCAGTGCATCAACTGCGACGTCTGCGAGCCCGAGTGCCCGAACGGGGCGATCTCCATGGGCCCGGAGATCTACGTGATCGACTGGACGCGCTGCACCGAGTGCGTGGGCCACTTCGACAAGCCGCAATGCCAGGAGGTGTGCCCGGTGGACTGCATCCCCCTCGATCCGGAGCACGAGGAGAGCGAGGCCGAGCTCGCCGCGAAGTACGAGCGGCTGCAGCGGGAGAAGGCCGCCTAGCCTAGGCGAGCGAGCGCTCCGCCTGCACCGCGCCCAGCGCTTGCAGGCGCTGCGCGAAGGCCTCCAGGCGCTCGCGCTGCGCGGCCACCTCCGCCGCGATCGCCTCGAGCTCGGCCCGGCGCTCGACGAGGTTGGTCTCGGCGTCCTGGATGCGGCCCATGCCCTCGATCCGGCTGTTGGCGTGCTCCTGGAAGGAGTTCACCTGCGACTCGAGAGGGCGCACGAAGGCGTTCATCCAGGTGCGCGTCTCGCGGTCGGCGATCTCGAAGACGCGCACCATCTGCTGCGCCACGGTGTCGAAGAAGAGCGCGGCGAGGGTCTTCCTGCGGTGCAGGATCAGGCTCGCGGTGCTGCCGAAGTCGCGCTCGCAGCGCTCCTCGATGCGGTCGATCTCGACCAGGAAGCGCTCGGTCGTGAACTCGGTGCCCTCGATGCTCGCCATGCGGTAGTCGCGGGCGAAGTTGCGGCTCTGCGCCACGAGCGAGTCGCGCACCTCGGCGATGCTGTGCACGGCCGTGGTCATGCGGCTGCGCGAGTGCGCGAAGAAGCCGTCCAGCGCCTCGCCGATGCCCTTCGAGAACGCGCTCGCCACCACGGCGCGGCGCGCCTCGACGCCGGCGCTGCGGATGTCGTCGGGGTCGAGCAGCCGCGTGAGCTCGTCGGCGAAGCGCCCGTGCAGCGACTTGAGCCCCATCAGCATCGCGCGCGCCTGCTCGATGCGCGAGCGCTCGAGGGACGCCTTCTTCGCGAGCGTCTCGACGAGCTTCTGGTTCTTGTCCTGCAGCGCCGCGAGCGCCTCGGCCTGCTCGCGCGTGTAGTCGAGGCGGCTCGCGAGGAGCGTCCGCGCCTCGGCGAACACGCCGCGCAGCTCCGCCTGCACGGCGCGCGCCTGATCCAGGCGGCGCCCGTGCACCGTGCCCTTCGCGAGCGCCTGCTCGAGGCGGTACATGCGACTCTTGAGGAGGGCGTCGCCGTCGCCCGAGATGCGCGCCTCGAGCGCCCGGCGCGCCGACAGGGCGAAGATGCGCGTGGGGTCGACGGCGAGCGCCTCGGCGGTGGAGCGCACCTGCCGGTCGATCTCGGCCAGTACCTGGGCCTCGCCGCGGCCTGCGTCGCGCAGCATGTCGACCTTGTTCAGCACCACGAAGCAATTGCGGTCCAGCCCGTCGATGGGCGCGATGTGCTCGGACCACAGGTCAGCGTCGCCCTGCGCGAGGCCGGTCTCGGCGGTGAGCATGAAGACGATCGCCGCGGCGTCGGGCACGCGGCGCAGCGTCAGCTCGGGCTCGGTGCCCAGCGTGTTGTGGCCCGGCGTGTCGAGGATGGCGAGGCCGGCGGCGAGCATCGGGTGGGGCAGGTTCACGAGCGCGTAACGCCAGCGCGGGATGCGCACGAGCCCGGCGTCCTCGACCTGGAAGCCCAGGTCGGCAGCGCGCGCGGCGTCGACCTCGATGGATTCGGTCACCGCGTCGAGCGCCGCGGCGATCGCCTCGGGGTGGGCGGGATCGAGCGCGACCTCGGTCCAGGCGGCCTCGTCCTGGAGGTACTCGCGCAGCGCCCTGGGCGTCTCGCGCGTGCCGATGGGCAGCAGGCGGAGCGTGGGCGCGCGCGCCGGGTCCCACGCGATCTCGGTCGCGCAGAGCGTGGTGTGGCCGGGACCCGAGGGCAGCAGCCGGTGGCCGAGGTCGGCGAAGAAGAGCGCGTTGATGAGCTCGCTCTTGCCGCGCGAATACTCAGCGACGAATGCGAGCGTGAGGCGCTCGGAGGCCACGCGCCGCTCGAGGTGCGCGAGGCGCGTCGCCGAATGCTCGTCGAGGATGCGCGCGACCACGGCCCAGCGGCGAAAGGCCGTGAGCTCGGCCACCATCGCCTCGCGCCACTGGCTGAGCTCCGCCAGAGCGCGCTCGAAGGAGCGCGCGGCCGCGGGCCATGCTCCGGTCGCGTTCAGCGTTGACATTGCGGACAGTAGAAGGTCGAGCGCTGGCCCTGGCGCAGCTGCCGCACCGGGGTGCCGCACGCGTGGCAGGGCTCGCCCGCGCGCCCGTACACCGCGCACTCGTTCTGGAAGTACCCGGGATGGCCCTCGGCCGATGCGAAGTCGCGCAGCGTGGTGCCGCCCGCGGCGAGCGCGCGCTCGAGCGTGGCGCGCACGCTGTCCGCGAGCCGGTCCCAGCGCTCGCGCGAGATGCGTCCGGCTGCACGCAGCGGGTGGATGCCGGCATGGAACAGCGCCTCGCTCGCGTAGATGTTGCCCACGCCCGTGACCACGTGCGCATCCATCAGGAAATGCTTCACCGCCACGCGCCGGCCGCGTGCGCGCTCGTGCAGAGCCGCGCCGGTGAAGGCGTCGTCGAAGGGCTCGAGGCCGAGGCCGCGCAGGAGCACGTGCTCCTCGGCATCGCCGCGCACCCACAGCATCGCGCCGAAGCGCCGCGGGTCGGTGAGGCGCAGCAGGCGCTCGCCCTCGAAACGGACGTCGACGTGATCGTGGCGGCGCGCGGGCTCCCCCACGGGCACGAGCGTGAGGCGTCCCGACATCCCCAGGTGGACCAGCAGGTGGCCGCGGCGGCAATCGAAGAGCAGGTACTTGCCGCGCCGGCGCACGTCGAGCACTTCCTCGCCCTGAAGGATTCGCGCAAGGTCGGCAGGCACGGGCCAGCGGAGCGCCGCATTGCGCACCACGACGCCGCGGATGCGCCGGCCCACCACGTGGGGCAGGAGTCCGCGCCGCGTGGTCTCGACTTCCGGGAGCTCGGGCATGGTAGCGAGGGCTTGAAATTCAACGACTTTCGAGAGCGTGATTATACGTGCGTCGCCCGCGCCTACAGGCGTCATCCGGAATCGATTACAGGGAACGTCGGGGCTCGCGGAATCGTTCTATGATTAGGTGTCGCGAGGCGCGCATCCGGCGCTTCCAGGAGTCCGGAAACATGGTGTCGAGGAAGTGGTGGTGGGCGGCGGCGGTCGCGTTGGCGGCCCTGGCGGGCGCTCCCGCGTGGGCGAATGACGAGGGGACCACACCGGCGGGCGATTCGGCCGACGACGGCCCGAGCGGTCAGGATGCGATGTTCGAGTACCTGGTCGCGGAATTCGCCGCCGAGCGCGGCGACGTGGACGGCGCACTCGCCATCTACGAGCGGCTCGCGAAGGAGCTGCACGATCCGGCCATCGCCAAGCGTGCCGTGGAAACCGCGATCCGCGCCCGCGAGTTCGGCCCGGCCCTCGAGAACGCCACGCTGCTCCTCGAGCTCGATCCCGATTCCACCCTCGCGCGCGAGATCATGGCGGCGCTGCTCGCCAATGACGGCGATCTCGCCAAGGCGCGCGGGCTGCTCGAGGGCATCCTCGCCAAGACCGAGAACCGCGGCCCGATCCTGATGCAGCTCGCCCACCTCTTCGGCAAGTTCCGCGACAAGGCGGCGGTGCTGGAGGCCACGCGTGCCGTAACCGAACCCTACAGTGAGATGCCCGAGGCGCGCTACGCGAACGGCGTGGCCGCGCTCCTCGCCGGCAACACGGAGCTCGCGACCAAGGAAGCGGATGCGGCGCTCGAGGCGAAGGCCGGCTGGGAGCCCGGCGCGATCCTCAAGGCGCAGATCCTGCGCAAGACGAGCCCGGATGCCGTCGTGCCCTTCTACGAGGCGTTCGTCGCCGCGCACCCGGATGCCGTCGAGGTCCGCATGCAGCTTGGGCGCGAGCTCGCCGCCGACCGCAAGCTCGCCGAGGCGCGCGAGCAGTTCCGCGCGGCCGCCAAGCTCTCGGGCAACGACGCGCAGGCGGCCTATGCGATCGGGCTGCTCTCCCTGCAGCTCGAGGACTACGGCGACGCGCAGACCGAATTCACGCGCGCGCTCAAGCTCAACTACCGCGAGCCCGCCGCGATCTACCTCGGGCTCGGCCAGGCGGCCGAGGGGCTCAAGCGCTACGACGAGGCGATCGACTGGTACAAGCGCGTGGACTCGGGCGACTGGGTGCGCGCGCAGTTGAAGATCGCGACCCTCATCGCGCGCCAGCAGGGCCTCGCCGCGGGGCGCGACTACCTGCGCAAGATCGAGCCCAAGTCCTCCGACGACACCATCCAGATCATCCAGGTCGAGGCGCAGCTGCTGCGCGATGCCAAGCAGTGGCGCGAGACCTACGACATGCTCTCGCAGGCGGTCGCCAAGTATCCGGACTCCTACGAGCTGCTCTACGACCGCGCCATGTCCGCCGAGCGCATCGACAAGCTCGACGTGATGGAGGCGGATCTCAAGAAGGTGATCGAGATGAAGCCCGACTACGCGCATGCGTACAACGCGCTGGGCTACACGCTCGCCGAGAAGACCAACCGCCTCGCCGAGGCGCGCGAGCTGATCGAGAAGGCCTACAAGCTGCTGCCCGACGACCCGTTCATCATGGACAGCATGGGATGGGTGGAATACCGGCTCGGCCACACGCAGGAAGCGTTGAAGCAGCTGCAGATGGCGTACACCTCGCGGCCCGATCCCGAGATCGCCGCGCACCTGGGCGAGGTGCTCTGGAAGAGCGGGCAGCGCGACGAGGCGCAGAAGATCTGGCGTGCCGCGCTCTCGGAGAACCCGAACCACGAGGCCCTCCTCGCGGTGATCCAGAAGTACCACTGACCCGAACCCGCCTCCGGGGGCCGCGATGATTGCACGCCTCGCGGCCGCCGCAACACTCCTCCTGCTCGCCGCCTGCGCGGCGTTCGCCCCGCCCGAGGTCCCCGCGCCGCAGCTCGCGGGCGTTCCGCAATCGTTCGAGATGACCGGCCGGCTCGCGCTGCGCCGCGGCCAGGAGAGCGAGATCGCGCAGCTGCGCTGGACGCGCCGCGGCGGCGCGGATACCTGGGTGCTCGCCTCGCCGCTCGGCAACGAGGTGGCGCGCATCGAGTCCACGGCGAAGGGCGCCACGCTCTACCAAGCGGGCGGCGGCGGCGTGCAGTCCGACAGCTTCGAGGACCTCACCGACCGCGTGCTCGGCGTGGGGCTCGATCCCGCGATGCTCGCGCAGGCGCTGCACGGCCAGGCGCCGCGCGGCGTGCCCGAGGGCTGGCGCTTCACCATCGACGAGACCCAGCCCGCCGGCGCGGTCACGCTCGCCAAGCGCATCACCGTGACCGACGGGCGCACGACTGTGAAGCTCGTGGTCGACACCTACCAGGCGCTCGCCGACTGACGTGCAGCTCCCGGGACCCGATTACCTCGCGCCGGCCAAGCTCAACCTCTTCCTGCACGTGGTGGGGCGGCGCGCCGACGGCTACCACCTGCTGCAGAGCGTCTTCGTCCTGATCGACCATTGCGACCGCATCCGCATCCGGGTGCGTAGCGACGGCGTCATCGCGCGCTTGAACGACGTGCCCGGCGTACCGCCCGAGGAAGATCTCGCGGTGCGGGCGGCCCGGCGCCTGAAGGAAGCGAGCGGCACGCCCCTCGGCGCCGACCTCGAGGTGGACAAGCGCATCCCGATGGGCGGCGGGCTGGGCGGCGGAAGCTCCGACGCGGCGACGGTCCTGGTGGCGCTGGACCGCCTCTGGGCCACGAACCTCGGGCGCGGACGCGCTGCGCGGCCTGGGCATGGGGCTCGGGGCCGACGTGCCCTTCTTCCTCTTCGGCCGATCCGCGTGGGCCGAGGGCATCGGCGAGCGGCTTTTTCCCGTCGAGGTGGCAGCGCGCTGGTACCTGGTGCTGGTGCCCCCCGTGGCCGGTCCCGACCCCCCTGGTTTTCGCCGCCCCGGAATTGACCCGGAACACGGAAGCCCTTAAAATGGAAGACTTTTCGGCTGAGCCTTGGTCGTCACAGTGGCGCAACGATCTCGCGCCCGTGGTCCTCGCACAGTTTCCCGCCGTGCGTGAGCATTTCGAATGGCTCGCGCAACGCGGGCAAGCGCGCATGACCGGGTCGGGCGGCTGCGTCTTCGCGGCGTTCGCGAGCCGCGATGAGGCGCAGGCGCTGCTGGACCAGCTGCCGGAAGGAATGCAGGGATTCATCGCGCAGGGCCTCGCCCGGCATCCATTGGGCGCGAGGGATTGCGGAACGACGCACGCAACAGATTGAGCACCCGCGCCGGATTGCGGCGCGGCCGTAGGGGAGTCGCCAAGTTGGTTAAGGCACCGGATTTTGATTCCGGCATTCGAGGGTTCGAATCCTTCCTCCCCTGCCATTTTTTTGATTTGCACCTCGCGCAAGGGAGCCGCCGAGTCCGATGGCCTTCGACAACCTGATGGTGTTCACGGGCAACGCCAACCCCAAGCTCGCGCAGAAGGTGGCGAAGCAATTGAACATCCAGCTCGGCAAGGCCACGGTGTCGAAGTTCAGCGACGGCGAGGTGATGGTCGAGCTGCTCGAGAACGTCCGCGGCAAGGACGTGTTCGTGCTGCAGTCGACCTGCGCGCCGACCAACGACCACCTGATGGAGATGTGCATCATGGTGGACGCGCTGCGCCGCTCGAGCGCCGCCCGCATCACGGCGGCCATCCCGTACTTCGGCTATGCGCGCCAGGATCGCCGGCCGAGGAGCGCGCGGGTGGCGATCTCGGCCAAGGTCGTCGCGAACATGCTGGTGGTGGCGGGCGTGAATCGCCTCCTCACGATGGACCTGCACGCGGACCAGATCCAGGGGTTCTTCGACATCCCGGTGGACAACGTCTACGCAACGCCGATCCTGCTGGGCGACCTGTGGAAGCACGGCTACAAGAACCAGGTGGTGGTGTCGCCGGACGTGGGCGGCGTGGTGCGGGCGCGGGCGATCGCCAAGCGGCTGGAGAGCGACCTCGCGATCATCGACAAGCGGCGCCCGCGGCCCAACGTCGCGACGGTGATGAACATCATCGGCGACGTGAACGGGCGCACGTGCGTGATCATGGACGACATGGTGGATACCGCCAACACGCTCTGCGAGGCGGCGCGTGCGTTGAAGGAGCAGGGCGCGGTGCGCGTGGTGGCGTATTGCACGCACCCGGTGCTCTCGGGCCCCGCGGTGGGCCGCATCGAGGCCTCGGTGATCGACGAGCTGGTGGTGACCGACACCATCCCGCTGAAGCCCGAGGCCGAGGCGTGCAAGAAGATCCGCCAGATCAGCGTGGCGGAGCTGCTCGCCGAGACGATGCGCAGGATCTGTGAGGAGAGCTCGGTGAGCTCCCTGTTCGTGGAATGAAGTGCTTTTATTGGAGTCTGGCCTTCCGGCCATGACAGCGGCGCGAGGGGGCCTTTCCCCTCGACACAGCGGTGTCCTGGTCGCGGGCCATCGCGTAACCGGAGGAACATGAAGATCGCAATCAAAGCCGAACCGCGCAAGCTGCAGGGAACGGGTGCGAGCCGCCGCCTGCGCCGCACGACAAGGTGCCCGGCATCCTCTACGGCGGGGGCAAGGACGCCACGCCCATCGAGCTCGACCACAAGGACCTCTGCTTCAAGCTGAAGCAGGAGGCCTTCCACGCGTCGATCCTGGACATGGAGGTGGGCGCCGAGAAGTCGCAGGTGCTGCTGCGCGACTACCAGATGCATCCGTTCCAGCAGCGCGTGCTGCACGTCGATTTCCAGCGCGTGGCCGCGGACAAGAAGATCCACATGAAGGTGCCGCTGCACTTCATCAACGCGGAAGTCTCGCCGGGCGTGAAGGTCGCGGGCGGCCTCGTGCAGCACGTGATGAACGAGCTCGAGGTCGCGCTGCCTGCCGAAGGACCTGCCGGAATTCATCACGGTGGACCTCGCGAACCTGCAGGCCGGCCACTCGCTGCACCTCTCGTCGCTGCAGCTTCCCGCGGGCGTCGAGGCCATCGTGCCGAAGGGCGAGGATCCCGACGGTCGCCACGGTCGTGATCCCGAGCGTGATGACGGCGGACGAGGAAGCGGCGGAAGCGGCGGCCACGGCCACGGTGTCGGCGGCGGACGTGCCGACCACGGCGCAGAAGGCGAAGGAGGAGGAGGGGGCTCCCGCGGCGGCTGGCGGCAAGGAAGCCAAGCCCGCGGGCGGAAAGGAAGAGAAGAAGGAAAAAGACAAGAAGTAATTTCGGCGCATCCGGCAAGAGGCGCCCGCCGGCCCCCCGGCGGGCGTTTTGTTTCGGAAGCGGAATCCGTTGGAACATATCGCTGTCATCGTCGGCCTCGGCAACCCGGGCAAGGAGTACGAGCGCACGCGCCACAACGCCGGCTACTGGTGGGTGGACGCGATCGCGGAGGCGAAGCGCGCGCGCGTGGAAGCGCGAGACGAAGTTCTCGGGCTGGACCACGCGCATCGAGGAGGGCGGCCACGATTTCTGGCTGCTCAAGCCCGCCACGTACATGAACGAGAGCGGCCGCAGCGTCTCGGCGCTGCTGCGCTTCTATCGCATCGAGCCGGCGCAGATGCTGGTGGTGCACGACGAGCTGGACCTCCCGCCCGGCACCGTGCAGTCTCAAGAAGGGCGGCGGCACCGGCGGGCACAACGGCCTCACGGACATCGCCGAGGCGCTCGACACGAAGGACTTCTGGCGCCTGCGCATCGGCATCGGACATCCCGGGCCACAAGGATCTGGTCGCCGACTACGTGCTCGATCGCGCGCGCCGCATCGAGCAGGATGCGATCGATCCCGCGCTTCGAGCGCAGCCTCGAGCTCCTGCCGCGCCTCGCCACGGGCCGGCTGGTGGACGCGATGACGTGGCTGCACACGGCACCAAAGCCCGATAGCCCCCCGCTGCAGAACGGGGCCCAATTACCGGAAGCGAAGAAATGACACTCCAATGCGGCATCGTCGGCCTGCCCAACGTCGGCAAGTCGACCCTCTTCAACGCGCTCACCAAGGCGGGCATCGCCGCGGAGAACTATCCGTTTTGCACCATCGAGCCGAACGTGGGCATCGTGGAGGTGCCCGATGCGCGCCTGGACAAGCTCGCCGCGATCGCCAGGCCCGAGAAGGTGCTCCCCGCGGTCGTGGAGTTCGTCGACATCGCGGGCCTGGTGGCGGGCGCCTCCAAGGGCGAGGGCCTGGGCAACCAGTTCCTCGCCAACATCCGCGAGACCGCCGCCATCGCCAACGTGGTGCGCTGCTTCTCCGACGACAACGTGATCCACGTCGCGGGCAAGGTCGACCCGATTTCCGACATCGAGGTGATCCACACCGAGCTGGCGCTCGCCGACATGCAATCCGTCGACAAGGCGCTGCAGCGCTACGGGCAGGAACGTGCGCGCGGGCGAAAAGGATGCGATCAAGCTCGTGGCGCTGCTCGAGCGCATCCAGAAGGCGCTGGACGGCCTGCATCCGGTGCGCGCGCTGGGGCTCACGGCCGACGAGATGGCGCTGCTGCAACCGCTGCAGCTCCTCACCGCCAAGCCCGCGCTCTACGTGGCCAACGTCGACGAGAAGGGCTTCGAGAACAACCCGCTCCTCGATCGCGTGAAGGAGTACGCGAAGAAGGAGGGCGCGCCGGTGGTCGCGATCTGCGCCAAGCTCGAGGCGGAGATCGCCGACCTCTCGGGCGACGAGAAGCAGGTGTTCCTCGAGGACATGGGCCTCGCCGAGCCGGGGTTGAACCGCCTGGTGCGCGCGACCTACGGCCTGCTCGGGCTGCAGACCTACTTCACCGCCGGTCCGAAGGAAGTGCGCGCCTGGACCGTGCGGAAGGGCGCCACGGCGCCGCAGGCGGCGGGCGTGATCCACACCGATTTCGAGAAGGGCTTCATCCGCGCCGAGGTGATCGCCTACGACGACTACATCCACCTGGACGGCGAGCAGGGCGCCAAGGAAGCGGGCAAGATGCGCCTCGAGGGCAAGGACTACGTCGTGAAGGACGGCGACGTGATGCACTTCCGCTTCAACGTCTAGAGCGCCACCGGGCCGCTGTCCCGGCCCGCGCGAAGGGAGGCGAGCGATGAGCGCAACGGTCATGGACGCGATCGAGACCCAGGACGGCGAGCCCATCCTCGATCCCATCGAGCGCGTCTCCGAGATGTGCTTCGGCCTCTTCATGGCGCTCACCTTCGTGGGCGCCGTGTCGGCGGCGAGCTCCGGCCCCGACGCCGGGGCGCACCATGCTCGCCGCGGCGCTGGGCTGCAACCTCGCGTGGGGGCTCGTCGATGCGGTGATGTACCTGGTGCGCACGATCACGAGCCGCGGCCGGCGACTTGCGATCGCGCAGGCGGTGCGCGACGCCCCCGACGGTGCGGCCGGCGCGCAGGTCTTGCGCGCTGCGCTTCCGCCCGTGGAGCGGTGGCTGCTCAGCGACGCGGAGCTCGAGGCAGTCCATGCCCGGCTCGCGCGCGCCGCGCTTCCCGAGCGCCCGCGGCTTCACCTGCGCGACCTGCGCGGCGCGGCCGGCATCTTCGCGATCGTCGTGCTCGCCACCTTCCCGGTGGCGCTGCCGTTCGTGCTGATCTCCGACCTGCCCAAGGCGCTCCTCATCTCCCGCGTGCTCACGCTCGCCATGCTCTTCGCAGGCGGCGTGGCCCTCGGCCGCCACGCGCAGTACGGGGGATGGAAGTCCGGGCTCGCGCTGCTCGCGCTCGGCGTGGCACTCACCGTCGCGGTCATCGCGCTGGGCGGCTGACGGTACGGCGATGCGATATCGCGCGGCCCTCGCAGCGCTGGTACTCGCCGCCGCGGGGCTCGCACGCGCCGAGGATGCCTGGGAAGGCGCGGCGACGCTGCAGTGGACCATGCCGCGCTCCGGCGACGACTTCGCCACGGGCATCGCGACCGCGAACCATGGCGCCCTGCACCTGGAGGCGCGCGCGAACTACGAAGCGATCCACGCCCAGTCGGCATTCGTCGGCGGGACCTTCTCGCTCGGCGACAAGGTGAAGCTCGACGCCACGCCGATGGTGGGCGCGGTGGGCGGCGCGCTGCGCGGGCCGATCGCGGGGCTCGAGGCCACGGTCACCGCCGGCGCCTTCGACTGGTATCTCGAGGCCGAGCACGTGTGGGACCGCAGCGACAGCACGCAGAGCTACACGTATGCGTGGAGCCAGCTCGGCTATCGCCTCGAGGCCGAGCACTGGGCGCACTTCGGCCTCGTGACGCAGCGCACGCGCATCTACGGCGGCGATCGCGAGGTGCAGCACGGGCCTTTCCTCGAGCTCACGCACGGCAAGCTCACCTTCGGCGGCTACTGGCTCTCGCCCGGATCCTCGCAGCAGGTCGTCATCGCGACGGTGGCCGTGTCGTTCTGACGTTCGCTGGACATTCGCACGCCTGTCACGCAATCGTCTTGTTCGCGCCGGATCATCGACTCCCTCGTTTCCGGGAGAGCCCCGCGATGATCGAACCGCCCGACCACGAAGAGGTGCTGAAGCGCATCGAGCGCGAGCTGATCGACGGCTACGACGAGGAGCTGGAGCTCGAGGTCGAGGACCGCACGGCCCAGGAGGTGCTCGCGGGCAGAGCGCGCGAGATCGACCCGCACGCCCGGCTCGAGCGCCTCGCGTATTTCAAGGAGCTCTTCCGCCTGCAGGGCGAGCTGGTGAAGCTGCAGGACTGGGTCGCGGCGACTCGGCGCAAGGTGGTGGTGGTGTTCGAGGGGCGCGACGCCGCGGGCAAGGGCGGCATCATCAAGCGCATCACGCAGCGGCTGAACCCGCGGGTGGCGCGGGTGGTGGCGCTGCCGGCGCCCAGCGACCGCGAGCGCACCCAGTGGTACTTCCAGCGCTACGCCGCGCACCTGCCCGCCGCGGGCGAGATCGTCCTCTTCGACCGCAGCTGGTACAACCGCGCCGGCGTGGAGCGCGTGATGGGCTTCTGCACGCCCGAGGAGTACGAGGAGTTCTTCCGCTCGGTGCCGGAGTTCGAGCGCATGCTGGTCCGCTCCGGCATCCAGCTCGTGAAGTACTGGTTCTCGATCACCGACGAGGAGCAGGAGCTGCGCTTCCTCGCGCGCATCCACGACCCGCTGAAGCAGTGGAAGCTCTCGCCCATGGACCTCGAGGCGCGCCGGCGCTGGGAGGACTACACGCGCGCCAAGGAGGTCATGCTCGAGCGCACCCACATCCCCGAGGCGCCGTGGTGGCTGGTGAACGCCGTGGACAAGAAGCGCGCGCGCCTCAACTGCATCCGCCACCTGCTGGGGCTCATGGACTACACCGAGGTCCCGCATCCCGAGGTGAAGCTGCCCGCGCGCGTGCGCCACGAGGACTACGCGCGCCGCCCCGTGCCCGCCGGACTGGTCGTGCCCGAGCGGTACTGAGGCCTGAACAACCCGTAACACCGGTCGTGGGTGGTGTCGCTAGACTCACGCCATGGTCCGGCTGCTTTCCGCCTTCCTCGCCGCCTTCCTGCTCGCGGCTCTGCCCGCGCGGGCCGAGCCCACGCGCATCCTCTTCATCGGCAACGAGCTCATCGACCGTCCCGAGATCCCCGCGCGCCTCGGCCGGCTCGCGAAGGCGATGGGACGCGACGTGCAGGTCGAGGCGCTGGCCTTCGAGGGGCATACGCTCTCCGACCACTGGAGCGACCCGCGCACGCAGGAGGCGCTGAAGAGGAAGTGGGACTACGTCGTGCTGCAGCAGGGGCCGTCCGGGCTGCCGCTCGAGCGCCAGGAGCTGCTCGAGTCCGCGAAGCGGCTCGCCGGTGCGGTGCGCGCGGCAGGCTCGAAGCCCGCGCTGCTGATGACGTGGCCCGCTTCCGACCGGCAGCGCGAGTTCACGCTCACGCTCGCCTCGTACCGGGCCGCCGCCCAGGCCGCGGACGCCGTGCTGATCCCGGCCGGCGAGGCGTGGCTGCGCGTGCTCTCGAAGGACCGCCGGGCCCCGCTCTACTCGGGGCGCGACAACGCCTCGTCCGTAGGGGGCGACCTCACGGTGCTCAGCATCTGGTTCACGCTCTTCCCCGCGGGTCCGCGCGAGTTCACCGACGACTACGTGGCGAAGGTTGCCAGGGCGCTCGACATCGACGCCGAGCGCAAGGAGACCTGGGTCGACGCCGCCACCCGCTCGATCGACGAGCCGTTGCCGCTTCGCTAGGCCTTCCGGACTTTGCGGCAGGCGCGCGTTTTGTGCGAAAATATGCGGCTTTCCGGCGAGTTAGCTCAGTGGTTAGAGCAGCGGAATCATAATCCGTTGGTCCGGGGTTCAAATCCCTGACTCGCCACCCCGATTTCAGCAAGCCGTTGATCCCGTAGGATCGGCGGCCGGGAAAAAGGCCCTAAGCCCGCAGGGGGCCACACCGAGGTGCAACACCTCGGCAGGAACAACATGGCGGGCAACTTCATCCACCGGTCGCGGCATGGCACCGTGTTTCACTTCCGGCGCCGAGTGCCGCCGTGGTAGCCATGCGGAAGCAGGCTTCACCGTCGCGACGATCGCCGACCGAACGATACTGAGTGTCAGCACCATCAACAGAATCGTGGTTGGTGCAACGTCTTGAGTTGGGCCATGGCTAGGCAGCACAGGGCACGCTGATCCGATCCTGTCCACCATCTTCATGGAAAACGCGTTCATTCTGTTACGAGAGAACCCTTCTAATGGTCGGAGCCCGGTATCCCGATGGTATTCCGACAACTTCACTACTACATGATTCACAAGCGACCATGGCCGATTACGTGATCTTGGGGAGGGTCGAGAAAATCGGACCCCAGGAATTCTGTGCCACTGTATCGGCCGTGCCGGCCGAATTGGTCATCCCGGGGACCTCGATAGAGACGAAGACGCTTGATTCCCATGTGGCGGCGGTAGAGTTCATCAAAGAAGCCGCGATCAGACTTGGCGGCGCCGTGGTCACGCACGGAGATTGCGTTGTCGGGTTGGTGCCCGACGACTGGGAGGGCTGGGGGCCTTAGCAAGGCGATATCTGATGGACACCCACGCCCGTGCCCCGGACCCTTATACTCCCCTGAACGGTCAGAAGGCCTACCACCAGAATGCAGACACTACTTCGTAAACGTCCTCAAGATCGAGGACCGACTTCCCGCTTGTCGGATACCGCATCAAGTGAAATTTGTGAGGCCGACTTCGGTCCGCATTTCGAGCGGTATCGCACTGGCGGCTCGCTTGAACCCCTTCTGCTGCTTGGAGACGCAAAGCGCGTGCTCGGTCAGTTAGCCGACGGTTCCGTTGACTTCGCGATGACCTCGCCCCCCTACTGGGGGAAGCGCGAATACGCCAACGGCGGAATTGGCTTGGAGGACAACTACAGAGACTTCGTAAGGAACCTGGTCGACATTTTTGCCGAACTGAAACGAGTGCTGAAAAACGACGGGTCTTTCTGGTTGAACATCGGTGACAGCTATAGCAATAAGGGGCTCGTCGGCGTCCCGTGGCGAGTTGCTTTCGAGCTTGTAGATGGACAAGGTTGGATTCTCAGGAACAGCGTTATCTGGAACAAGGTCAAGAGCGGAATGGACAACACGAAGGACCGCTTGGGAAGTGTCCACGAGAACGTCTTTCACTTCGTCAAGCAAAATAAGTATTACTACGATGCGGACTCGATCCGCACAAAGCCGCGCGAAGCGAAGATCGTGAATGGCGCTGTCGTGTCCGCAACAGGGGTATCGGGCGTGCGCTACAAGAGACAGATCGAGCTGTCGACCGCACTCTCCGACTCGGAAAAGAGAGCGGCGACTGACGCTCTCACGGTGATGCTCACGGAAGTGGCAAATGGTCGGGTGTCCGACTTTCGGATGATCATCCGTGGCCAACAACGTGCGACCCACTCCGACAGCGAAAGATTGTCAGGTCGCGCGAAGGAGTTGCGTGACAAGGGCTTTTTCTTCCTTCGTTATCACCCCAACGGAAGTAAGCCTACCGACGTGTGGGACATTATTCCTGAAGACACGCAGAATCGTCAGCATCACTTCGCGCCATATCCAGTGGATCTTTGCAGAATTCCAATCCTGGCCACGTGCCCTCCATCGGGGGTCGTCCTCGACCCTTTCTGTGGAACGGGAACGACACTCGTCGCGGCTCAGGCACTCGGTCGTCAGTCCATCGGAATCGACTTGTCCAGCACCTATCTCGCGCAAGCGCGGGACCGGTGCTTCGGTTTGCTGTGAGCCTGGTAGTCGAACTCTTCGGTCACTCGGCCGAAGAAAAGCAGAACTGGCAAAAGATCGTCGCCGAGCAGCAGTGTCCTTTTCTCGGCAAGCGATGCTACAAGGTTCGCAAGAGCGACCCTGAAACTGCCATCGGATCATGCACCGTCCTCTACGGGGGTGAGCCGATTGTGATCTGTCCGGCGCGCTTGACCGGCAGGCGACAGATCTTCGCCGACTGTCTTCATCTGCTCACAAATCATGCCCCCGGAAACGAACTGCACATCCTTTCTGAGATTTCGATTCCCGGAGGAAAGCTCGACTACGTTCTCGCGTCGGTCAAAGGCAACACAATCCGAGATTTCGTTGGCATCGAACTCCAAACCCTCGACAGCACGGGGACGGTGTGGCCAGAAAGGCAGCGCCTCTTGAAGGAACTCGGCGTCCCGCGAAACGATGATGCAGAGGAATCAGACAAGTCTTACGGCATGAACTGGAAGATGACTGCCAAGACGATCCTTGTTCAAATGCATCACAAAATCCAGACGTTCGAACACTTGAATAGGAGGATGGTGCTCGTCGTTCAAGATCGCCTTCTCGCATACATGACGAAGCAGTTCAATTTTGGCCACTTGAAGAATCCGGCCGTTGTGACGGACTCAATGCATTTTCACGCCTATGAGATGGCGAAGCAAGAAGATGGATCGTTCAAGCTGATCCTGCAATCTCGCTTGAGCACCGATGCCGCAGGTATCGCAACGTGCTTGGGGCTGCAGATGGAAGCGCGCGTGGAACTGGAGATCATCCTTAAAGCGCTCCAGTCGAAGATTTCCGAAAGGACCCTATTTGTGCCTGTTTAGTAGAGAAGGCAAGCGGGTCGTTGGGCCGTAAAGATGCCGCTACACCACGGTGCCGCACGCCGCGCGGCAACTTCTAGGGTCATCTGAGCTGGAACAGGGAAAGGGCGAGTCCCTGATTCGCCACCTATTTGTTTGCAGCACGCCGTTGATCTCGCAGGGTTAACGGCGCGCCCAGCCCGGCCTCGGCCTCGATGTGCCACACCAATGTGCCGCACAACGAGGCGATCATCACGGGTATAAGCGTGACTCCAAGCGGCCCATGCGCTTCGACGCTAGACGCCGGAGCGCCATGCCGCTGCGAAGGAGGCCAGTACGGCGGAGAGATAGCGGCGTGCGCCTTGTTTTGGAGACGTGCGATGCATATTTTCGTTGACGAGGCTGGCGCGTTCATTATGCCGGCAAAGAAAGCACGCTTCTCCTGCGTGGGTGCCTTGGTCATTCCCAGCCAGCGGCTCGAAGAGACCATGAGGATCGCAAGGACCTTCAAGTACTGTAATTGGCCTCGGCGCCGAGGAATTGAAGGGCCACCGCCTATCAGAGGGTCAGGTTAGCGGCTTGATTAAGATGCTGGCGCCACTAAACGTTGTGTATGAAGTCGTGGTCTTCGACTCGTGGGCGCAAAGCCCCAGTGAACTCCAGGCCCACCGCGCTGGTGCCGCCGAAGGTATTACCAGACATCTGACAGAAGAATTCCATCCGAACCTCCGCTCCGATTTTCACGATTTGCGCTCAGAAATGGAAGGATTGCCGGACCAGCTGTTCGTTCAGGCAACACTTGCGACAAAGTTGATGCTACGTACGGTGAACAAGGCATGCCTCTACCACGTGCAGCGTGACCCGAGCGAGCTCGGCCAATTCGTTTGGGAAATGGACCCGAAGACGGACAGACCATCGAAGCGCAAATTCGGAGGCTACGACCGTCTCTTCTGGGCAATAGTGAAGCCGTGGTTGCAGTCCGCCTCAATGGAAGAGCCGATGATCATGCTCGAGGGCGCCGACTATTCACACTTCAACAAATTCGAGACTCGTGCGCGGGAGACCCCATCACATCTTCTACCCGGCCTCGGCGATCGGCGCCCGACGGACTTCAACGACGTTACTGAGATGATGAAGGGCTTCTCGTTCCCGTCGTCAAAGAGCAGTCTCGGCCTTCAGATGGTGGACGTCCTAACCACGTCCGTGAAGCGCGTATTGAACGGCACGCTCGATCCGAAAGCGCTCGCTCCGCTACCGAAGTTGATGGTCGGATCCGCGAAAGGAGATCATCCCATCTCGGTGTTATCCCTTGGGACGCAGACGAACGGCCCAGGCACGCGCGTCGTTGACCATGAACGACTACGCCGTCTGGTCGTTTACTGCGAAAAGTTCGCGCGGCCTATGCTGGCCAAGCAGGATAAGATGCTCGCCGAGGGAAAGACAGCGACGGGCAGGTGAATCGGGGCTATGAACCGGCAGGAGTTAAATGAGCATCATGGATATCGCCACTCTTCTCGCCGATATTAGGAAGGTCGCCGCATTAGCGACCGCTATCTTCGGGGCGGTCGCCTTGGTTATCGCTTCGATTCGGATCTTCTGGCCGGCCTCGCATACCACGTCCACCAAGCTACTGGGCAGCTTGATGGTGTTGGCATTGTCTTTCGCTGCCAATGACGCGGCTGTCTATGGCCTAGCGATTTTTATAGTGGCGACCCTTGTCACCGATCTCGACTTTCTTGAGAAGCTGGCCGCGCTTTTTTGGAATCGTGACAAGTATTGGGACTATCGACTCAAGCAGGCCTCTCGCCAGGAGTTGGAGGAAAAGGCTCGGCGCGATGCTGTAGATGCTCTTGCCGATGAATCGCAGCCGCCTGCGCGGAATGAGGAGTTTGCTATTTTTCCTGCGCCAGGCGCGGAAGGTGGGCCTGCTCCGGAGGCGGTGCAACATTTGGACGTTGCCGCGCATGATGCAGGTGCTCGCGCATGATGAGGCGCAAGCACAGCAAGCTCCGGCCAGCGGCGCGACCGGTATACCAGGAGAGGAAGAGAAGATTGAACGGGCTGTCGGCAATCGCATCAGCGCAGCGACAACCTTCGAGCGAGAGGTCTTGTTCGCGCTAGACAGCAGTAAGAGCCCTTTACCGCGCGGAGTGCTAACGCTAGCGCTTCGGCTGTCTACCCCCGACGGCGACAAACTGATCGACGGACGTATCGAGACATCTCGACGCTGATTTCATAGTAGAAGTGAAGTATGTGCGACGTCCATCGATGGTCCATAGCGCCGCATCCGGCCTGAATACCATTGCGCGGCATTACCGTCGTTATCTGCGTGAGCGGAAATCGATCCGCGCGGTCGTGCCTGTGCTCGTTGTGCCGGTGGAGGTTTCCTTTCCCACAGAATTTGCCGGGGTCTTGGTTTTGCGCTTTGACATCAACCGCCGGGAATTCGTGGGTGCTCGCCATGTCGGGCGCGAACTCGAAAAGCTCTTGCGCGAGTCTGATGTGTAATATCACGCAACGGTGTAGCGCTAGCTCGGCCGCTAGGCAACACCTCGGTGATTTGCGCAAGTCGATCGCGATCAACAGTCGCAAGTTCCAATCGTTGAGTTCCCACCAAGTTAAAATGAAAACGGGCCCTTCGCGGGCCCGTTTTTTTCTGCTCGCTACCTCAGTTCGTGTTGCTGCCGGACTCCGACGGGGCCTGCTGAACGGAACCCGAGTCGCCTGCAGGGTTGCCCATGCTGCTCGAGGGGGTGGCGTCCGCAGGGACGCTCGAGGACACGGCCGGCGGAGTGGCATCCGCAGGCGCGCTCGAGGACATGCCGGCGGGGTGGGCTCCGCAGGCGTGCTCGAGGACACGGACGGCGTGGTGACCTCCGCAGGAGCGCTCAAGGACTGATCGGCGGGCGCGGGGCTCGGCGACGAGTTGCCGTTCGCAGTCGCGTTGGTGCCGGCGGTGCTCGCGATGCTCGACCGCGATTCGCTCACCGACGCCTGCGAACGCTCGGGGAGCTGTCGCTTGAAGAGGTCGTGGTCGATGCGGGGCTGCGGGAGGACTTCGTGCTCGCAACATGCTTTGACGAAGTCTTTGCCTTGGGAGCGATCGTTTCCTGCGGCTGGGGCGTGCTCGCGGGGACTGCTTCGTCCGCCTTTGCGATTTTGGTGTCCTGCGCGGAGCTCGTCTGCGCGACGGGTGCGGGCGGCGCGGCGGCCGGTTCCACGGCCTTGCTCACGGCCGCTCGCGCCGGCCGGGTCGCCGTGCCAGGAGTGGACCAGACATGGTCGAGCACCAGCGCGCCGCCAATCGCAACCACGACGATCGTGCCGAAGGCGATAGGAAAATGGTTCACTGAATCCTCCTGTCCATGGTAGGTCGGGATGGGACAGGGGCATTCGGGAGCGGGTTGCGCCCCTCAGGAGAGAATCGGAGGACGCCTACCGGCGCGCGTCCGCGGCGCCTACGAGCGGAACAGCTTGTTCAGCTCCGCGCCGGAAGCCGCGCCCCCGAATCCGTCGAAGCGGCCTTCCTCCGCGAGCGTCTTCGCCGCGCGCATGAAGCCGCCCCACGCCGCGCGCGCCAATGCGCCGCCCACGCTCACGCGCCGCACTCCGAGCGCCGCGATCTCCTTCATGGTGAGCTCGCTCGTCGATCCGACCAGCAGGTTCACGGGCTTCGGCGCGCACGCAGTCACCACGGCGCGGATCTGTTCGGGCGTCTTGATGCCGGGTGCGTAGAGGACATCGGCGCCCGCTTCCGAATAGGCCTTGAGGCGGCGGATGACGTCGTCGAGGTCGGGCCGGCCGAGGAAGAAGTTCTCGGCGCGGCCGATGAGCAGGGTCTCGCCGCCGCTCGCGTCGATCGCCGCGCGGGCCGCACGCATGCGCGCAACGGCATCGGCGATGTCGCGCAGTGGGTTCGACTCGTTACCCGTCGAATCCTCGATGGAGATTCCGGCGACGCCCGTGTCGATCGCGGCCCGCACGTTGCGCGCCACGTTGTCGGGATCGCTCGCATAGCCCGCCTCGAAGTCCGCGTTCACCGGAAGGTCCGTGGCCCCGACGAGCGCGCGGAAATGCGCGAGCACCTCCTCGAGCCCCGCGGCGCCGTCGGCGTGCCCGTGCGCCCACGCCGCTCCCGAGCTGGTGGTCGCGAGCGCCTTGAAGCCGAGCGACTCCAGGTAGCGCGCGCTGCCCACGTCCCAGGGATTCGGGATCACGAAGCAGCCGGATTCGTGCAGCTTGCGGAACGCGCGGCGGCGCGCGGCGATGTCCTGCGGCGTGTTGCTCATGTCGGCGTTTTCTCCTCGACCAATGCCCGCGCGTAGTTGGCGAGCGAGCGGTTGTAGCGTGGCAGATGGCGCGCCAGCGCGCCGAGTGCGAGGGACAACGCCTCCTTGTCGCGCCCGAGGTCGGAGAGCGCAAGCGCGAGGAATGCCGTCACGGCATCGTCCAGCTCGTCGGGCCCGGCTCCGCACTCGTTGGTAAGCAGGGCGATGCTCTCCCTTACGCGCCCGAGGTTGCGCAGCGTGCTCGCGAGCTGGATCACCGCACGCCGGCGCCGCGTGCCGCCGAGCCCCGCGGCGAGCGCCTGGCGGTAGAGCGGCGCGGCGTTCACCGGCTGGCCCGTCGAGTCGTACGCGCAGGCGAGCTCGAAGAGCGCGCGCGCATCGTCCGCGGGCAGCTCGCCCACCAGCGCCTGCACCTTCACGAGGAAGGCGGAGGGTTTGTGGCGGTCGAGCTCCGCCCACAGCGCGGCGATGCGCCGGTCCCAATCGTCGTCGTTGCGTGGCTTTCCGGAGGTCATGGCGGGTCAGCGAAAGGTGAATAGTAGCGGGAAGAAAAAGGGCGGGCACGCGGCCCGCCCAAGCACTTGCGCCGACGGCGTCAGGGAATCGTCGCCAGCGCTCCTGCGGAGATATACCAGATGCGGCCGTCGAAGTTGAGGCGGCCATCGGCCGACGTCGTCGCCGATCCACAGGTTGCCCAGCCGGTCGAGCTGCAGCAGGTTGGTGTGGCCGCCCACGAACGCGAACGTGAGCGCCGCGCCGGTGTTCGGATCGGTCCCGCCCGTGGAGACCAGGTCCATGTGGCCGGTGGAGATGGTGTAGCGCCACACCGCCGCGCCCACCGCTTCGTAGAGGCGGTTGATGCCGTCGGTGGTGATGCCGCCGTGCGATGCGCGGGTGAAGCCGTCGTCGAGCCGCACGCCGTTGCAGCCGCCGAGGCACGTCGGCGCCACGGCGTTGCGGATGACCGCGAGGCTGTCCGTGGTCGCGAGGTAGAGGTCCGGCCCCACGAATGCCATCGCGCGTACCGGGCGGCCATCGGGCGCCGTGCCCACCGACTGCACGATCTGCGTCTTGGCCTGCACCGGATCCTGCAGCTCCGCGGTGGGATTCACGATGCGCACCACGTTGCCGTTCTTGAGGAAGCCGACGTAGAGGTTGCCGTCGGGCCCGAGCGCGATGGACGTGGGCTGGTTGCCCGGGAGCCCCGCGTTGGGCGCGAGCTGGTTGACGGGCTGGATGTTCTGGAAGATCGGGTCGATCGCCAGGCGCCAGATGCCTGGAACGGTGAGCGAGAAGGGCTGGCCCTTCGGATGATCGTACGAGGCCACGTACACCGTCGCGTTGCCGTCGTACGCGATCTGGCCCACCGAGCAGAAGAGGACGCACAGCTCGGTTCCCCCGATGCTCTCCTCCTGGTTCGTGTCGAACACGAGCAGCCCGGTGTTGATCGGATCCGGGTTGGTGGGATCCGCCGGCAGGTAGCGGCGGAAGCCATTGACCTGGTCGCTCGCATAGAAACGGTTGCCGATGACCACGGCACCGCCCGGCGTGTTGGGCGCCGGCACCTGGCCGACGGGGAGATTGAAGCCGGCGCGCTGAACCGCCGGGACCTGCGCTTGCGTGAGAGACGCTGCGGTAATGGCCGCGAGCGCCAAGGTCGCCGCCGCGACCGCGATGCGTTGATGGGAAAACATGACACGTCCTTTCCGAATGCCGCGCTATCGAGTTTTTGGGTCTTGGAGTAACGGTCACTGGCGCCGCAGCGCCAGAGGGCACTCTAGGACAAGGCCGGTAATTTGGGAAGATTTTCCCAAATCTTTATTTCTGCGTCCGGCGGGAATACGACGGAGTTGGGTCGGAAGCCGAAAAAAAAAGCGGGCCCCGTGAGGAGCCCGCTGCCCGCTGAACCGTCTCCGGTGCTGCTACTGCAACTGCGTGCTGCCTGGTGTTGCCACTGCTTGCTACTGCTGCTGCGTGCTGCTGGAGGCGGCGTCGGGTTGGGGTGCCGGCATGTCGCTGGGGGCTAGCCGGCGTGTTGGGGTTGGACATCGGGGACGACGTGTCGTTGCCGAGCGGGCTCGATTGATCCAGCGAGCCCGTGGGCGCTTCCTGGATGTTGCCGATCGACGACGGGCTCGTGCTGGGCGGCGAAGCGAGGTCGGGCACTGCCGCGCTCGACGCATCGGGAGCCGGCACGGCCTGCACGTCCGTGGCGGGCGGCGTCACGGTGACGGTGGTGTCGGTGGTCGTCGTCGCCGAGGTCGAGGCCGCGGACGAGCTTGGGTCCACGGGGTCCGCGCGCGCGATGCCGAACGCGGCGAGCAGGGTGGCGGCGAGAAGACTCATCTTCAATGTATTGCGATCCATCGTTATTGCCTCCTGGGTGGGTTTCAGGGCGCTGATGCGGTGTGGCACCCATCCGCGGGACGGGTTGCCGCATCTGCTCCACCCGGCCCCGATGCGTCATGGCGCATGCTCCGCTCGGACCATTTTTGGCGCCTTTCCCTACAAATGGAGTACGCGGATCCGACAACCTTGTAGTCGGTTGCTGTAGGATTTATCCGTCGCCTCCGTAGATTCCTGCCCGGATTCAGCTCCGCACCCAGGACACCATGACGAAGAAAGTTTTCATACGCACCTTCGGGTGCCAGATGAACGAGTACGACTCGGAGAAGATGGCCGACGTGCTCGCCGCCGCCGAGGGCTTCGAGAAGACCTCGGATCCGGCCGAAGCGGACCTCATCCTGTTCAACACCTGCTCCGTGCGCGAGAAGGCGCAGGAGAAGGTATTCGCCGACCTCGGGCGCGTGCGCGCGCTGAAGCAGGCCCGTCCCCACGTGATGATCGGCGTGGGCGGCTGCGTGGCGAGCCAGGAGGGCGAGGAGATCGTGCGCCGCGCGCCGTACGTGGACCTCGTGTTCGGCCCGCAGACGCTGCATCGCCTGCCCGAGCTCATGGCGGGGCGCCGCGCGAGCGGCAAGCCGCAGGTCGACATCTCCTTTCCCGAGATCGAGAAGTTCGACCACCTTCCGCCCGCGCGCGTGGAAGGCGCCTCGGCCTTCGTCTCCATCATGGAAGGCTGCAGCAAGTACTGCACCTTCTGCGTCGTGCCCTACACGCGCGGCGAGGAAGTCTCGCGCCCGCTGGCCGACGTGCTCGCCGAGGTCCGCCACCTCGCCGCATCCGGCGTGCGCGAGGTGACGCTCCTCGGCCAGAACGTGAACGCCTACCGCGGCGAGGTGGATGGCGAGAGCGCGGATTTCGCGCTGCTGCTCGGCCACGTCGCGAAGCTCGAAGGCATCGAGCGCATCCGCTACACCACCTCGCATCCGCTCGAGTTCACGCAGCGCCTGATCGACGCGTACGCGAGGCTTCCCAAGCTCGTCTCGCAGCTGCATCTTCCCGTGCAGTCGGGCTCCGACCGCATCCTCGCCGCGATGAAGCGCAACTACACGGCGATGGAATACCGCTCCATCGTGCGCCGGCTGCGCGTGGCGCGGCCCGCCATCTCGCTCTCCACGGATTTCATCGTCGGCTTCCCCGGCGAGACCGACGCGGACTTCGAGCAGACGATGAAGCTCGTGGAAGACGTGCGCTTCGACGGCGCTTTCAGCTTCATCTACAGCCCGCGCCCCGGCACGCCGGCGGCGAACCTGCGCGACGACACGCCCCATGCCGCGAAGCTCGCGCGGCTGCAGCGCCTGCAGGCGCGCCTGCACGAGCTCAGCACCGAATACTCCCGCGCCATGGTGGGAACGCGCCAGCGCGTGCTGGTCGAGGGTCCTTCGCGCAAGGACCCGAGCGAGCTCTGCGCGCGCACCGAGAACAACCGCGTGGTGAATTTCGCAGGCCATGCGCGGCTCGCCGGCCGGTACGTCGAGCTCGAGATCACCGAAGCGCTGCCCCACAGCCTGCGCGGCGCCGCGGTCATCCCGACCCGGGCCGAAACCCAATGATCGGACCCCGTGCTACGCCGGGGACACATTTTTCTGCACGTGCAACGAGAAGGAGCCTCATGAAACCCGTTTCCTCCACCTCGAACATCCGCCGCCTCGCCCTGGTGGCCTGCGCGGGCCTGAGCGTTGCCGCATTCGCCCGCGCGCCCACCGCCCCGGTTCCCGCCGCGCCCGAGGAGCCCGCGCAGGCCGCGCCGCTCACGCCCGCCCCGTCGGCCACCACGCCCGGCGCGCCCGCCTCGGCCCCCGCACCGGGACCGGCCGCGCGCCCGTTCGGCGACGTCGTGAAGGATGCGAAGGAGACCAAGGGCTTCTTCAACGTGTGGCGCAACGACGACCGCGCCTGGATCGAGATCCGCCCCGAGCAGCTGAACAAGCCGTTCTTCTTCACGACGGTGCGCACCAAGGGCGTGGGCGAGCGCGGAGTGATCGCCGGGCTGATGGGCGAGCGCCACATCGTCTACTTCAAGAAAGTGAACGGGCACGTCCAGCTCATCGCGCGCAACACGCGCTTCCGCGCCCGCGCCGGCACGCCCACCGAGCACGCGGTGCACGAGAGCTTCTCCGACAGCCTGCTCGCCTCGGCGCCGATCGCGAGCCAGCCCGGCAAGGACGAGGGCATCCTGGTCGAGGTGAACGCGCTGCTGCTGAACGACATCCCGGGCGCGGCGACCACGCTCGAGAACGCATTCCACATTCCCTACGCGCTCGACGGCCGCAACTCGAGCCTCGTGCACACCGACGGAGAAGAGAAGTCGGTGGGCTTCGACGTGTCGCTGCACTTCTCGGTGCCCAAGATGCCGGGCGGCCGCGACAACGGCGTGCGCCCGCCGCTCGACACGCCCGATCCCCGCTCGCTCTTCCTCGGCTACCACTACAACTTCGCCAAGCTGCCCGCGCCGATGCACCCGCGCGTGGCCGACGCGCGCGTGGGCCACTTCACCAGCGCTACACGGAATTCTCCGACGACCTGAACCCGAACCCGAACGCCACTTCGTGAACCGCTGGCGCCTCGAGAAGAAGGACCCGAACGCGGAGCTCTCCGAGCCCATGAAGCCGATCGTCTTCTGGCTCGACCGCAACATCCCCGTCGAGTACCGCGACCGATCAAGCCGGCATCCTCGAGTGGAACAAGGCGTTCGAGCGCATCGGCTTCAAGGACGCGATCCAGGTGAAGGTGCAGCCCGACGACGCGGACGTTCGACACCGCGGACCTGAGCCACGCGTCGGTGCGCTGGTACCTGACACCAGCGACGGCGCGCTCGCCATCGGCCCCTCGCGCAGGTCGACCCGCGCACCGGCGAGATCCTCGACGCGGACATCGGCTCTTCACCGACGTGTTCTCGCGCAGCTGCCGGCGCTTCGTGGTGCGAGGACCTGCCGAAGAACGCCTCCGGCAGCGCGGCGCTGCCCGGCATCTCGATGGCCAACGGCGAGTAGTGCTCGTTCGCGCGCGAGGCGCTGCGAGGAGGCGGACTTCGCGTCGGCGTGCTCGAGGCGCGCGGCGAGCTGGATCCCGCGAGCCCCAGGCCGAGAAATTCGTCGAAGACTACGATCCGGCACGTGATCGCGCACGAGGTGGGCCACACGCTGGGCCTGCGCCACAACTTCCGCGCCTCGACGGTCTACACCGAGAAGGAGCTGGCGGACCCGGCCTTCACCGCGCAGAACGGCATCGCCGGCTCGGTGATGGACTACACGCCGTGGAACATCGCGTCGAAAGGACAAGCAGGGCGACTACGTGATGAGCACGCTCGGCCCCTACGACTACTGGGCGATCGAGTACGCGCTACAAGCCGCTCGACGGCGCGCACGAGAAGGAGGAGCTCGCGCAGATCGCCGCGCGCGGCTCGAAGCGAGCCGTGGCTCGCCTACGCCACCGACGAGGAGTCGATGGTCGGCGGCGCGCCCCAGGGCATGGATCCCACGGTGAACCTGCGGGACCTGTGCAGCGCCCGCTCGCCTTCTACCGCAAGCGCCTGCAGCTCTCGCGCGAGCTGTGGGACGGCTCGAATCCAAGCAGCTCGGCACCCGGGGAAACCCCGACGGCTTACGCGCAACTTGCTCTCGGGCTTCAACCAGCTGCGGCGCGGCCTGGTGCCCGCCACCAAGTACATGGGCGGCATCGTGTACGTGCGCGACCGTGCGGGCTCCGGCCGGCTGCCGTACACGCCGGTGGCGGCCTCCGAGCAGCGCGAGGCGCTGAAGATCGTCACCGAGGGCATGTTCCCGGCGAACAGCTTCCGGTTCAAGCCCGAGTTCCTCGCGCGCCTCGCCCTACGCCGCCTCGATACTCGACGCGGTCTCCGAGGGCGCCAACGTCACCTCGGCCGATGATCGCCTGCCCGCGACGGTGCTCTCGATGCAGCGCCAGGTGCTGGACCAGGTGATGAGCGACGCGGTGGCCGCGCGCCTGCTCGATTCGGGCCTGGTCGGCGACCCAAGGAGGCGTTCTCGCTCTCGGATCTCTACGACAAGCTGCAGGGCGCGATCTGGAGCGAGCTGAAGACCGGCGGCGACATCACGCTCATGCGCCGCAACCTGCAGCGCGAGCACGTGAGGCGCATGATGGCGATGCTGCTGCGCCCAGCGGCCAACACGCCGGCGGATGCCGCGAGCCTGATGCGCGAGAACGCGCCGTCGCTCGCCACGAGCTGCGCAAGGCGAAGGCCAGGCTGTCCTACTCCGGGAGACGCGCGCGCACCTCGCGGACAGCTTCAACACGCTCGAGGAGGCGTTGAAGGCGCCCATGTGCGCACCGGCGCTTGAATCTCAGTGACGCCCAGCTCGACCTTCCGCCCGTTGAGCGGCTGCACCGGGCGCGCATGCATCGGGTAGAGCTGCGGAACGCCGGGAGCTGTTGCTTGGAGATCTCCACGGGCTGCTTCAGCACCTGCCATTGCACGCCTTCCGAGCAGGGCGGTGTCGTGAGGGATCCCACGTAGGCGTAGTAGTCATGGCGCGCGGGAAGCAGGTCCGCGGGGTTCACGCCGCCTTCGAGCGCGGCCTTGCCGCCTCCTCCGCGGGCATCGCCGCGAACACCTTCGCGAGCGTGGGATTCGCCTTGCCTTCCTTGAAGAGCACGGCGACCACGCGAGCTTGCCCGCGTCGTCGCTGTGACGAGGTGCGCGACCATGGCGTAAGCGTGGCCGTCGATCTTCTCCTCGCTCGGCGCATGGAAGTGGAACTGCACGACCTGGTAGGTCCCGGAGGCGAGGTCGATGGTGCCGCCCGCGGCGAGGTTCACCTGGATCGAGTGGCCGTTGTTGGTCACTCGGCCGGACCGGTGGCGTAGTGGAACCCGATCGGCGGCAGCGGTGCCTTCGCCGTCCCGCGGATGTCGATGGGCGACTGCGCCTTGCCGGTCTTGCAGGTCGCGAAAGCCTGGTCCAGCTCGCCCCAGTGGGACGGGCCGTGCTCCCCGCTGTACTTGAAATGCGGCGCCTCGGCGGCCACCGCGAACCCGGCCGCGAACGCCGCCGCGGCACACGTGACGAACATCTTTTTCATGGTGGCCTCCCCGTTGCGCTCCGGCCGCGACTTTGCCGCAGGCACCGGCGCTGCGCAATGGCCCCTTGGTGCGGCAGCCTCGCCCGCCTTCGGGCAGAATGACCGCGTGGTGACACGCCGCAAGCCCGCCGAGGAAGTCGTCTTCAAGCCCGTCGACAACGCCCGGCTTGCGGCGCTTTGCGGCCCGCTGGACGCGAACCTGCGCCAGATCGAGACCGCGCTCGACGTGAGCATCTCCCGGCGCGGCGAGCGCTTCGCGGTCTCCGGCCCGCGCGAGAAGGCGGCGCAGGCCGCGCAGGCGCTGCGGCGTTTCTACGACCAGGCCGGGCGCGACCTCACCGTCGAGGACATCCAGCTCGGGCCTGGTCGAGATCGCCCACCCGCGCCCCGCGCGCGACGAGGAAACGCCGGCGCTCATGATCCCGCGCCAGCCGAGCTCACCGCGCGCACGCCGCGCCAGGCGCAGTACCTCAGCCAGATGCGCAAGTTCGACATCACCTTCTGCGTGGGCCCGGCGGGCACCGGCAAGACCTTCCTCGCGGTGGCGGCGGCGGTGGACGCGCTCGAGCGCGATGCCGTGAAGCGCATCGTGCTCACGCGCCCCGCGGTGGAGGCGGGCGAGAAGCTGGGCTTCCTGCCCGGCGACCTCGCGCAGAAGGTCGATCCCTACCTGCGCCCCTCTACGACGCGCTCTACGACCTCATGGGCTACGACCAGGTGACGCGCAGCTTCGAGCGCGGCGCCATCGAGATCGCGCCGCTCGCCTTCATGCGCGGGCGCACGCTGAACCACGCCTTCGTGATCCTCGACGAGGCGCAGAACACCACGCCCGAGCAGATGAAGATGTTCCTCACGCGCATCGGCTTCGGCTCCAAGGCGGTCGTCACCGGCGACGTCGACGCAGATCGACCTCGCCAAGGGCCAGGCCTCGGGCTCATCGACGCCCGCAGGTGCTGGACGGCGTGCGCGGCATCGCGGTCACCGCGTTCCAGTCCGAAGACGTGGTGCGCCACCCGCTCGTGCAGGCGATCGTCGACGCCTACGACGCGCCGACGCGAAGAAGTGATGCATCCAGCGCGCCTCGCGCGCGTCGCACATCCCGTCCGACGCGTTGCTGCGCAGGTGGGCGCGCGCCGCCCTGGCGCGCGAAGCCCGCGGTGACCGTGCGCTACGTGGCCGAGGCCGAGGGCGCCGACTCAACCGCGAGTTCCGCGGCAAGGACTACGCGACCAACGTGCTCACGTTCATCTATTCGGCGAAGCCGCTCGAGGGCGACATCGTGATCTGCGCGCCGGTGGTGGCGCGCGAGGCGAAGGCGCAGCGCAAGGCCGTGGCGGCGCACCACGCGCACCTCCTCGTGCACGGACTGCTGCACCTGCAGGGCATGGACCACGAGCGTGAAGGCGAGGCGCGGAACGCATGGAGAGCCGCGAGCGGCGCATGCTCGCGAGCTCGGGATTCGCCGATCCGTACGCCGCGATTGCGTAGCCGGCCCTAAGCGGCGAGCGAGGCGAAATCGTCGGCCGGCCCCGACGCGCGAACCAGCTCCACGCCGTCCACGGTCATCTTCCAGCGGCTGCCCTCGTGGTGCGGCGGGCGCGAGACCACGAAGGTGGTACGCAGGAGCCCGACGCCCACCACGAAGTTGTCGCCGTCGAAGCGCTGGATGGGCGCGTTGATCGACGTGCGCGCGTTGCCGCTCCGGCGCTCGTAGCGCACGTAGCCGTCGGCGGTGATGACGAGCTGCACGCGCTCGGCCTTCCAGGCGCCGACATAGGCCACCTTCTCCGGCGGCACCGGCTGGCTGCACGCGGCGGCGAGGAGGACAGCGGCGAGGGCGAGCCGTCGAAGGATCGTCATGGGGCACTTTATCCTCCTTCGCGCACGCGCGTGGGGACAGGCGTCGTGCAGGGTTCGGGCTGTCTTGCTAAAGTATCCGGCCGCCATGCTCCTTCCCCGATGAACGAAACCGCCAAGCCGAGCCTGCTCGAGCGCCTCTCGTCGCTGCTGCTGCGCGAGCCCGAGGACCGCGAGCAGCTGATCGAGCTCCTGCACTCGGCGTTCGAGCGCAACCTCCTGGACGCCGAGGCGCTCTCGATGATCGAGGGCGTGCTGCAGGTCTCCGAGACGCAGGTGCGCGACGTGATGATCCCGCGCTCGCAGATGGACATGATCGACGTGGCCGAGAGCCCGGAGAAGTTCATCCCGTTCGTGATCGAGAAGGCGCACTCGCGCTTCCCGGTGTTCGAGGACAACCGCGACAACGTGATCGGCATCCTGCTCGCGAAGGACCTGCTGCGCTTCTACGCCGAGGAGGAGTTCAACGTGCGCGAGATGCTGCGCCCGGCGGTGTTCGTGCCCGAGTCCAAGCGCCTGAACGTGCTGCTGAAGGAGTTCCGCGCCAACCGCAACCACATCGCCATCGTGGTCGACGAGTACGGCGGCGTCTCGGGGCTGGTCACCATCGAGGACGTGATCGAGCAGATCGTCGGCGACATCGAGGACGAGTACGACTTCGACGAGACCGAGGACAACATCCTCGTCGACCGCAGCGGCCGCTACCGCGTGAAGGCGGTGACCGAGATCGCCGACTTCAACGACGAAGTTCGGCACGCAATTCTCGGACGAGGACTACGACACCGTGGGCGGCCTGGTGGTCGGGCGCTTCGGGCGCCTGCCCAAGCGCGGCGAGAGCATCAGCATCGAGGGCTACGCCTTCCAGGTGCTGCGCGCGGACAGCCGCAAGGTCCACTCGCTGCTGGTCGACCAGCCGAAGCCCCGGGAGCCGCAGTGACCGTGGCCGCGGACGCGCCGCCGAGGCGTCGGCGGCACGCGTTCTGCTGCCGGTCTCCTGCTGCCGCTCGCGGCGGGCGCGGCGTGCGTGCTCGCCTTCGCGCCGTTCCGCCTCTGGCCGCTCGCGATCGCCGCGCTCGCGGTGCTCTTCGCCGTGCTCGCGGCGAGCGGCTCGCCGCGCCAGGCGTGGCTCTCGGGCTATGCGTTCGGCCTCGGCTTCTTCCTCGCCGGCGTGTCGTGGATGTACGTGAGCCTGCACGATTTCGGCGGCATGCCGGCGGTCGCTCGCGGCGATCGCGATCTTCGCTCTTCTGCGCCTACCTCGCGCTCTTTCCCGCGCTTCGCCGGCTGGGCTCGCCGTGCGCTGCGGGCGGCGCCTCGCGCGCGCGGCGCCTGGTCGTCGCGGCCGCTGGCTACGTCGGCCTCGAATGGCTGCGCGGCTGGCTCTTCACCGGGTTCCCGTGGCTCACCATCGGCGTGTCGCAGGTGCCCGGCGAGCCCGCTCGCGGGCTATGCGCCGGTACGCTGGGCGTCTACGGCGTGTCGCTCGCGGTGGCGGGATGCGCCGCGCTCGCCGCCGCGCCTGCGTCACGATCCGGTGCACGGCGCGCGCGCGAGGATCGCGCTCCTCGGTGCGCTTCGTGGCGATCTTCGCGGTGGCTGCACGCTCGCACGCAGGTGGATTGGACGGCGCCCGCCGGCGCGCCGGTGCGCATGGCGCTCCTGCAGGGCAACGTCGCCGCAGGAGATCAAGTGGCGCGAGGAGGTGCGCACGCGCACGCTCCTCGACTATCGCAGGATGATCTTCGCGGCCGACGCGCGCGTGGTGGTCGTGCCGGAGACGGCGCTGCCCGCGTTCCTCGACCAGCTTCCGGCCGACTACATGGAGAGCCTGCGCGAGGAAGCACGCGCGCACGGCAAGGACATCCTGCTCGGCACCGTCGAGCGCGAGCGGCACGGGCGCGAGTACGACTACTACAACAGCGTCGTGCGCATCACCGGCCCGCACGCTCGCCGCGTACCGCAAGCGCCACCTGGTGCCGTTCGGCGAGTTCATCCCGCCGGGATTCTAGTGGGTGCTGCGCGATCCTGCACATCCCGATGAGCGACTTCTCGCGCGGCGCGCCCGACCAGCCGCCCATCGAGGCGGGCGGCGTACGCTTCGGCGTCGCCATCTGCTACGAGGACATGTTCGGCGAGGAAGTGATCGAGCAGCTGCCGGCGGCGCAGGCGCTGGTGAACGTCAGCAACGACGCCTGGTTCGGCCGCTCGCTCGCCGAGGAGCAGCACCTGCAGGGCTCGCAGGCGCGCGCGCTGGAGACGGGGCGCTGGATGGTGCGCGCCACCAACACGGGCGTCACCGCGGCGATCGACGAGCGCGGGCGAGGTCGTCTCGCGCCTGCCGGTGTTCGAGAGCGGCACGCTCTACGCCGACGTCGTCCCGCGCGACCGGCATGACGCCCTATGCGCGCATGGGCAACCTCGCCGTGCTCGCGATCGTCGCGGCGCTGCTCGCCGCGGTCGGCGTGCGGCGCGACAGCTCGCCTATAATTGGCGCTTTGCTAAGATCCGCGGTTTCCGATGCTCACCTTCCAGCAACTGGTCCTGCAGCTCCAGGGCTATTGGGACCGGAAGGGCTGCGCGATCCTGCAGCCCTACGACATGGAGGTCGGCGCCGGGACGTCCCACACCGCCACCTTCCTGCGCGCGCTCGGCCCCGAGCCGTGGCGCGCCGCCTACGTGCAGCCCTCGCGCCGCCCCAAGGACGGGCGCTACGGCGAGAACCCGAACCGCCTGCAGCACTACTACCAGTTCCAGGTAGTCCTCAAGCCCTCGCCGCCCGACATCCTCGAGCTCTACCTCGGCTCGCTCGAGGCGGCGGGCTTCGACCTCACCGCCAACGACGTGCGCTTCGTCGAGGACGACTGGGAGAACCCGACGCTGGGCGCCTGGGGCCTGGGCTGGGAAGTGTGGATGAACGGCATGGAGATCACGCAGTTCACCTACTTCCAGCAGGTGGGCGGCCTCGACTGCAAGCCGATCACCGGCGAGATCACCTACGGCCTCGAGCGCCTCGCGATGTACCTGCAGGGCGTGGAGAACGTCTTCGACCTGGTGTGGACCGAGTGGGAGGAGCAACGGCGTGAAGCGCCGCCTCACCTACGGCGACGTGTACCACCAGAACGAGGTGGAGCAGTAGCACCTACAACTTCGAGCACTCCGACGCCGCGACGCTCTTCCGGCATTTCGGCGATTACGAGGCGGGCGCCAAGCGGCTGATGGAAGCGCAGCTGGCGCTGCCCGCCTACGAGCAGGTGCTGAAGGCCGCGCACACGTTCAACCTGCTCGATGCGCGCGGCGCGATCTCGGTGACCGAGCGTGCCGCGCTACATCGGGCGCATTCGCGCCATCGCCAAGGCCGTGGCGCAGAGCTACCACGAGTCGCGCGAGCGGCTGGGCTTCCCGATGCTCGCCGGCGGCGAGAAGGCGCTGTCATGAGCGCGCCCCTGCTGGTGGAGCTCTTCACCGAGGAGCTTCCGCCCAAGGCGCTGAAGGCCCTCGGGGAGCGCATTCGCCGCAGGGCGTCGTCAACGGGCTCGCCGAAGCGCGAATTGGCGCGAGATGGCGCGAGCTTCCGGTGGTTCGCCACGCCGCGCCGCCTGGCGGTGCTGGTTGCCGACGTGAAGGACGCATCGGAGCCGCGCGCGATCGAGGTGAAGCTGATGCCGGTCTCCGTGGGGCTCGATGCCGCCGGAAAAGTGACGCCCGCGCTCGCCAAGAAGCTCGCCGCCATCGGGCGCGCCGATGCCGATCCCGCGACCTTCAAGAAGCGCATGGACGGCAAGTCCGAGATGCTTTTCCTCGACGGCAGGACGCCGTCGGTGCCGCTCGAGCAGGCCTTGCAGGCATCGATCGAAGAGGCGATCGCGGCGCTGCCCATCCCGAAGGTGATGAGCTACCAGCTCGCCGACGGCCGCACCACCGTGCAGTTCGTGCGGCCGGCGCACGGCCTGGTCGCCCTGCATGGCGGCGACATCGTTGCCGTGCACGCGCTCGGGCTCGACGCGGGGCGCGTGACGCACGGCCATCGCTTCCAGGGCGAGCGCGACATCCCGCTCGCGAACGCGAAGGAGTACGAGGAGCAGCTGCGCGCCCGACGGCAAGGTGATCGCCGACTTCGAGGCGCGCAGGGCCGAGATCCGCCGCCAGCTCGACGCCGCGGCGGCGAAGGCGGGAGCCACGCTGGGCGAGGAGGCGGCGATCTCCGCGCTGCTGGACGAGGTGACGGCGCTGGTGGAAATGCCGACGGTCTTCGCCGGCGCCTTCGAGGGCGAGTTCCTCGCGGTGCCCGCCGAGTGCCTCGTGCTCACGATGCGCCAGAACCAGAAGTATTTCCCGCTGTTCGACGCCGCCGGCAAGCTCACCAACCGCTTCCTCATCGTGAGCAACATGAATCCGGCGGATCCGTCGAACATCGTGCGGCGGCAACGAGCGCGTGGTCCGCCCGCGCCTTGCCGACGCGCGCTTCTTCTTCGAGACCGACAAGAAGGTGAAGCTCGCCGAGCGCGTGCCGCAGCTCGCCGCGATCGTCTACCACAACAAGCTGGGAAGCCAGCGTCGATCGCGTGGACCGGCTGGTCACGCTGGCGATGAAGATCCAGGAGTCCTTGCCGCGCGGCGCCGCCGGGGTGGAATGGGCGGTTCGCGCCGCCTACCTCGCGAAGGCGGACCTGGGAACGCTGATGGTCGGCGAGTTTCCCGAGCTGCAGGGCGTCATGGGCCGCTACTACGCCGAAGCCGACGGGGAGGAGAAGTCGGTAAGCCGGGCCATCGAGCAGCACTACTGGCCGCGCTTCGCCGGCGACCTGATCCCGGTGGGCGACGTGAGTGTCGCGGTGGCCCTCGCCGACAAGCTCATCACGCTCGCGGGCCTGTTCGGCATCGGGCAGCAGCCCACGGGCGACAAGGATCCGTTCGCGCTGCGCCGCAACGCGCTCGGCGTCGTTCGAATCCTGGTCGAGGGCGGCTTCAACCTCTCGCTGCACGACCTGGTGAACAGCGCGTTCGCTGTCTTCCCCAAGGGCATGGTGGGCGACGCGCACCTGGAGCTCGAGGAATTCATTCGCGACCGGCTGAGGGCGTACCTGCGCGACAAGGGCTTCACCGCCAACGAAATCGAGGCGGCGATCGCCGCGAATCCCGGTGTCCTGCACCTCATCCCCCGCCAGCTGCGCGCCGTGCGGGCTTTCGCGGAGCTGCCGGAATCGGCGAGCCTCGCCGCCGCGAACAAGCGCGTGGCCAACATCCTGCGCCAGGCGGCCGCCAAGGGCGAATCGTTCGACGGCGTCACCCGCGAGGAGCTGCGCGAGCCCGCGGAAATCGCGTTGTTCGAGCAGCTCGCGAGCGTGTCGAAATCCGCGCAGCCCCTGTTCGAGCAGGGCGACTACGAGGGCTACCTCAAGAGCTTCGCGGTGCTGAAGGCGCCGGTGGATGCGTTCTTCGACTCGATCATGGTCATGGCCGACGACCCCGCCCTGCGCCGCAGCCGGCTCGCGCTGCTCGCCGACCTGCAGCGCGAGATGAATCGCGTGGCCGACATCGCCAAGCTCGCCACGTGAAGCTCGCGATCCTCGACCGCGACGGCGTCATCAACCACGACAGCGACTTCTACATCAAGTCGCCGGCCGAGTGGCGGCCGATCCCGGGGGCGATCGACGCCATCGCGCGGCTGAACCAGAACGGCTTCCACGTGGTGGTGGCAACCAACCAGTCGGGCATCGGGCGCGGGCTCTTCGACATGGCAACGCTCAACGCCATCAACGACAAGATGATGGAGATGGTGTTCCGCCACGGCGGGCGCATCGACGCGCTCTTCTTCTGCCCGCACACCGCGATCGAGGAGTGCAATTGCCGCAAGCCCCGGACCGGCATGCTCGAGGAGATCGCCGCGCGCTTCCACGTGGACCTGAAGGGCGTGCCGTTCGTGGGCGACAGCCTCAAGGACGCGCAGGCCGCCGACGCCGTGGGCGCGCAGCCCATCCTCGTGCTCACCGGCAAGGGCGAGCGCACGCGCGGGGAAGGCGGGCTGCCGCGCCGCACGCTCGTCTTCGAGGACCTCGCCGAGGCCGCGCGCCACATCATCGCGCACGCATGACCACGGTCCGCTCGCTGCTGTTCCTGCTGGGAGCCCTGGTGGTCACGCCGCCCTTCGGCGTGGCGGTGCCGCTCGGCCGCGTCTTCGGCATCAAGGTGCCCTTCGTGCTCGCCCGCACCTACACGCGGGTCATGCTGAAGTGGGCCGAATTGAGCCTTGGCATCCGCTACGAGGTGCGCGGCTGGGAGCACGTGCCCGCCGTCCCCGCGATCATCATGTCCAAGCACCAGTCGGCCTGGGAGACGCTCTTCCTCGAGACCAAGTTTCCGAACCAGTGCTGGATCGTGAAGAAGGAGCTGCTCTGGCTGCCGTTCGTGGGCTGGGGGTTGATGGCGATCCGCTGCATCGCGATCGACCGCTCGAGCGGCTCGGCGGCGCGCGAGCAGATCGTGCAGCAGGGCGCCCAGCGGCTGAAGGACGGCATCTGGGTCACGATCTTCCCCGAGGGCACGCGCGTTGCGCCCGGCCAGCGCGGCCGCTACGGCATCGGCGGCGCCCTCCTCGGCACGCGCACGGGTGCTCCGATCCTGCCCATCGCGCACAACGCCGGCGAGCTGTGGCCGCGCTACGCGTTCCGCAAGCACCCGGGCGTGGTGCAGGTCGTGATCGGCCCGCTCATCGAGACCACCGGGCGCGACGTGCTGTCGGTGAAGAACGAGGTCGAGGACTGGATCGAGGGGCAGATGCGGATCATCTCGCCGGAACGCCATGCCGACGCGTGAGCTCGTCTCGCGCGACGCGCACGCCCTGGCGCTGGGCGGGGAGCGCGTCGACTACGTGCTGGTGCGCCGTCGCGGGCGTCGCGGCGTGGGGCTCAAGGTGGACGAGCACGGCCTCACGGTGAGCGCCCCGATCACCATGTCCCACGCGCGTGTGGAGGCGCTGGTGCGCGAGAGCGAGCGCTGGGTGGTGAGGAAGATCGCCGAGTGGAAGTCGAGGCGCGTGCCCGTGGTCTCGTGGCGCGACGGCGCGGCGCTGCCCTTCCTGGGCGCCGACGTCACCCTGCGGCTGGCCGAGGGCGGCGCCACCCGCGTGGAGCGGCGCGGCGAAGAGCTGCACGTGCGCGTGCGCACGCTCGACGAGCTGGCGATCCGCCGCGCGGTGGTGGCGTGGTACAAGCGCGCGGCGCGCGCTTACCTCGCGGAGCGCCTGCTGCACCTCGCCCACGCCGCGCGCCTCGTCCCGCCGCGCTTCATGCTCTCCTCGGCGGCCGCGCGCTGGGGCAGCTGCAACGCCCAGCGCGAGGTGCGCCTGGCCTGGCGGCTCATGAAGGCCCCGCCAGCGCTCGTCGACTACGTGATCTGCCACGAGCTCGCGCACCTGCGCCAGATGAACCACTCGGCCGCGTTCTGGGCCGAGGTCGAGCGCCAGTGCCCCGACTACCGGCGGCTGCGCGCCGAGCTCTTCGCCACCGACCATCTCTACCGGGCGTTCTAGCGCCTCTTTTCGATCAGCTCGATCTTGTATCCGTCGGGATCGGACACAAAGGCGATCACGGTGGTCCCGTGCTTCATCGGGCCCGCCTCCCGGACCACTTTGCCGCCCTTTCGCCGCACTTCCTCTACGGCGCGCTGCGCATCTTCGACCTCGATCGCGATGTGCCCGAAGCCCGTGCCCAGGTCGTACGACCCGACGTCGTAGTTATGAGTGAGCTCGATGACGGCTTCGTCGCTCTCGGCCCCGTAGCCGATGAAGGCGAGCGTGAACTTGCCCTCGGGGTAGTCCCTGCGCCGGATGAGCTTCATGCCGAGCACCTGGGTGTAGAACTCGATGGAGCGGTCGAGGTCGCCGGTACGGATCATGGTGTGGAGGATGCGCATGCGCGTGGGTCCCGTTCGGAGGGGGTTGCGAAAACCCGGAGCGGAAAAATAGCACGAACCCGCGCGGGCTCAGCGCGTGATGAACATCACCCAGGGGGTGCCGATCAGGAGGAAGATCGCCATGAACGCGAGCGTCACGAAGAAGCCGAGCTGGTAGAGCTCGCGCTGGGTGAGGTAGCCGCTCGCGGCGAAGATGATGTTCTGGCTTCCGCCCTGGGGCGTGATCACCGAGAAGTAGCTGCTCGCGAAGAGCAGGGCGAAGGCCATCAGGGGCGCGGGCACCCCGCCGCGCACGCCCACGTCGAGGAAGACGCCGAAGAGCGCGAGGATCTGCGACGACTGGCTCACGAAGAGGTAGTGGATGACCACGTACAGGGCGACGAGCGTCACGTACATGGCCGGCCATGAGAGCCCGTGCAGGCCCGCGGCGAGCCGCTCGCCGGCATAGCTCATGAAGCCCAGCTCGTTCAGTTGTCCGCTCAGCGCGAAGAGCACGGCGAGCCAGAGGAAGGTCGCGAGGGTGTCGCCCATCGCCGAGATGTCGGCCAGGGTCAGCACGCCCGTCACCAGCAGCACCCCGAAGCCCATGAACGCCACGCTCGTCACGTTCATCTTGAGCGTGTCGGCGAAGATCCAGCCGGCCACCATCAGCGTGAACACGACCGCCGTGATGAGCTCGTCGCGCGACATCGAGCCCATGGTGGCGAGCTCCGCGCGTGCGGCCTTCGGGGCCTCCGGCGTCGCCCCGACGCGCGGCGGGAAGAGCTTGAACACCAGCAGCGGCAACAGGAGGATCGCGGTGAGCGCCGGCACGCACGAGGCGATGATCCACGAGCCGAAGCCGATGTCGACGCCGGACTTCTCCGCGATCTGCACGGCGATGGGATTTCCGGATGTCGCCGTGAGCCAGAGCGCCGAGGACAGCGCCAGGCTCGCCATGCCGCAGAACATGAGGTAGCCGCCGAGCCGCCGGCCTTCGGTGCCGTCGGGATTCGAGCCCGCGCCCTTGGCCACCGACAGCACGATCGGGAAGAGCACTCCGCCGCGCGCGGTGTTGCTGGGAAACGCCGGCGCGATCACCGCGTCGGTGAGGACGATGCTGTAGGCGAGGCCGATCGACGAGCCGCCGAAGAGGCTCACCATGAAGAGGCTGATGCGCTGTCCGAGCCCCGACTTCACCACCGCCTGCGCGACGATGAAGGCGATCACCACGAGGAGCACGCTGGTGTTGGCGAAGCCCGAGAAGGCCTGCGCGGGAGTGATCGTGCCGGAGATGACGACGGTTCCCACCGCGATCATGGCGGCGGTGAGGAGCGGGAACGAGCCCAGGAGCACCGAGGCGATGGCCGCGACGAACACCGCGAAGAGGTGCCACGCGTGGGCCGTGAGGCCGGCCGGGACGGGCGCGAACCAGATGGCTATCGCGATGGCGAACGGCGCAGCGCGCCTGAAGGTGAAGTTGATCACTTCGGCGCGCCTCCGGCGCTCGACCCCGGGCGCACGCGCCCCTTGAGGCCCACGGCGCGTCCCTGGATCGAGCCGTCTTCGGCCTCGATCACGAACTGCCAGGAAAACTCGTAGGTCCCGGTGGCGCCCGCGTAGCGCCCGGTGCCTCCGAAGATGGTTCCGGAGATGTGGTTGCGCGCCGCGGTGCCCTCGCCCTTGATCTCGCTGAACACCTGGTCGCCGCGCTCGTCGGTCCAGACGCTGCGGCCCGCGAGGCCGGTCGCGCTGTCGACGAGGGCGATGGCGTCCGCCTGGAACCCCACGCCGGGACGCTCCGGTCCCGCGAGGAGCATGGTCCCGCGCAGCTCGATGATCGAGCCCTGGCGGCCGGGGCCCAGCGGGATGGAGTGGCGGCTGCCTGCCGCGTTCCACGAGCCCTCGAACTCGCGCCATTCGCCCGCTGCGACCACGGATTTCGGCGGCGGCGGCGTGGAGTCGCAGGCGGCCATCGCGATCGCCAGGGCGGCCGGCAGCGCGCGGGCGAGCTTGCGGGATGGAATGCGCGGGATCGGGGTCATCGCCCGGATGATCGGGGCTGCGCCCGCGCGGCGGAAGTTGGACCTTGGTGCTACATCGCCCGGAGGCGGCGGGATCCCGCGAACGGGATCAGGATCCCGGGTGGACGCTCAGGTGAGCGCGACCAGCTCCTCGTCGCCCTGCTGCTCGCGCTCGAACTTGAGGAACTCGTAGTACCCGCACTTGCTGCTGTCGGGATACTTGCGGCACACCCCGGGGCGCGCCTCGTAGACGGTGCAGCGGCGCTTTTCCTGGTCCAGGAACATGCACGCCGTGTCGAAGATCTTGTCCTTGCGGTGGCGGAGCATCCGCACCTTGCCCTTGGCGTCGGGCTTGGTGAAGCGCTCCTCGGCCACGGCGTAGGAAAGCTCGAAACGCTTGGCGAGCCGCTCGATGTCGCGCGCGGTCACCTCGATCTCGGCGTACGTGCAGCAAAAGGCGGGGCACTTGTCGCAGCGGTAGTAATTGCGGACCGGGACCGGGAAGGGTTTGGCGTTCTTCATCTGCGTGGCGCTGGGTGGAAGCGATGGATTGTACCGGCTAGTTGGCCGGGAGACGAGGGCTTGATGGCGAGTTCATTCGGCGGACCGTGCGGCATCGGCGAGCGCGATGAACTCGGCCACCGACAGCGTCTCGCCGCGCCGCCCGGCGTCGATGCCGGTTTGCGCATAGGCCGCCTCGGGCACCTGGGCGCGGGCGGCGTTGCGCAGCGTCTTGCGCCGTTGCGAGAACGCCGCCCCCACGATCGCCGCGAAGAGCGCCTCGTCGCCGGCGCGCGGGCGATCGGCGCCGAGCGGGCGCATGCGCACGAGCGCCGAGTCGACTTTCGGCGGCGGCGTGAAGGCGCCCGGCGGCACGTCGAGCGCCTTGGCCATGAGAAAGCGGTACTGCAGCATCACCGAGAGGCGGCCGTAGTCGGCGGTGCCGGGCGCGGCCACCATGCGGTCGACGACTTCCCTCTGCAGCAGGAAGACGCAATCGGCGAGGCGATCGGCGATCCCGGCCATGCGGAACAGGATCGGCGAGGAGACGTTGTAGGGCAGGTTGCCGACCACGCGCAGCGCCGTGGGGAACACGGCGAAGTCGAGCTCGAGGGCGTCGCCCTCATGGACCACGACGCGATCGGCGGGAAAGCGCACGCGCAGTCCCGCCGCGAGGTCGCGGTCGATCTCCACCACGTGCAGCCGCTCGACGTGGCGGACCAGCGCTTCCGTGAGCAGCCCCGTGCCCGGGCCGATCTCGACCATGGCGTCGGCGGGCTGCGGGTCGATGGCCGCGACGATGCGGCCGAGGTAGTGCCGGTCGGTGAGGAAATGCTGGCCGAAGCGCTTGCGCGCGCGGGGAAGCACGGGGGTGCCTAGCGGCCGCGGGCCGCCATCTCGAAGGCGAGGGCGATCGCCTGCTCGAGGCTGCCCGCGTCGACCGCGCCGTGGCCCGCGAGGTCGAGCGCCGTGCCGTGGTCGACGGAAGTGCGGATGATGGGCAGCCCCAGCGTCACGTTGACGGCGGCGCCGAACGCCGCGTGCTTCAGAACGGGCAGGCCCTGGTCGTGGAACATCGCGAGCGCCGCGTCGGCGCCGTCCAGCATGCGCGGGGTGAAGAGGGTGTCGGCGGGCCAGGGCCCCGAGACGCCCAGGCCCTCGCGCCGCGCGGCCTCGATGGCGGGGGCGATCACCTCGATCTCCTCGCGGCCCAGGTAGCCCGCCTCGCCCGCGTGGGGGTTCAGGCCCGCCACGAGGATGCGGGGGCTCGCGATGCCGAAGCGCCGCTTGAGGTCGCCGTCGAGGATGCGCATCACCGAGAGCAGCAGCGGTGCGGTGATGGCGCCGGGCACCGCGGAGAGCGGCAGGTGGGTGGTGGCGAGCGCCACGCGCAACCCGGCGCCCACGAGCAGCATCACGACCTGGGGCGTGCGCGTGCGCTCGGCGAGGTACTCGGTGTGGCCGGTGAACGGGATGCCGGCGTCGTTCAGGACGCTCTTCTGCACCGGCGCGGTGACCATCGCGTCGAACTCCCCGGACATGCAGCCGGCGAGCGCGCGGTCGAGGAGGTCGAGGACGTGGCGGGCGTTGGCGGCATCGAGCCGCCCCGCGGTGACGGGGGCGCCGGCGGCGATCGAGAGCAGCGAGACGGGGGGCGCGGAGGCGCGGTTGCGGTAGTCGGGAACGTCGAAGGCGAGGCCGCGGGCCCGGGCGCGCTCGGCTATGACCGCGCGGTCGCCCACGATCACGAGGTGGCCAGCGAACTCGCGCCCCGCCACCATGGCGCACAGGTCGGGCCCGATTCCGGCGGGCTCGCCCGCGGTGAGCGCAACGAGGGGCGTGGGATGGGGCACGGCCGCGCTCGCGCTTGGCGCCGGTTCAGCGCTCGTCGTAGCGGTTCTCGACGAACGCGCGGTCGCGCTGCTGGCGCAACCAGTCCTGGTAGGCCTCGTCGGCCTTGCGCGCGCGGATCGACTGGCGCGCCGCGATCTTCTTGCGGTCCTCCGACATCTCCTCGGAGCGGCGCTCGACCACTTGCACCAGGTGCCAGCCGAAGGGCGTCTGGAACGGCTGGCTCACCTCGCCGGGCTTGAGGGCGTCCATCACCTTCTCGAACTCGGGCACCGTGTCGCCGGGCGCGACCCAGCCCAGGTCGCCGCCCTTGGAAGCGCTCGAGTCCTCCGAGTTCTGCTTGGCGAGGTCGGCGAAGTCGGCGCCGCCCTCGATGCGCTCGCGCATCTTCGCGAGCTTGTCGCGCGCTTCCGATTCCGAGAGGCCTTCGCGGGCGCGCAGCAGGATGTGGCGCACGTGCGTCTGCTGCACGCCGGTGGAGGCGGCCTTCGCGCGCTTCTCCGCCATGCGCACGATGTGGAAGCCGTTCGGGCTCCGCATGAGGTCGCTCACGTCGCCGGGCTGCATGCGCTTCAGCACATCGAGGAAGATGCTGGGCAGCCGGCCCGAGGCCCGCCAGCCGAGGTCGCCGCCCTGCAGCGCGTCGGGCGCGTCCGAGTACTGCGCGGCGACCTTGGCGAAGTTGGCACCCCCGCGCAGCTGCGTGAGCGCCTCCACGGCGCGGCGGCGGCGCACGTCGATCTGCTCGGGCGTGGCCTGCGCGGGCACGGTCACGAGGATGTGGTTCAAGTGGTATTCGGTGTCGCCGCTCGCCTCGCGCGCCTCGCGGGCGAGCTCGGTCTCCACCTCCGCGTCGGTCACCACGACGGAGTTGTCCACGTCGTGCTCGCGCAGCCGCGCGATGGTTATCTCGTTGCGGATGTCGTCGCGGAAGCGCGGGTACTTGATGCCGTCGCGCTCGAGGGCGGCGCGGAAGTCCGCGGACGAGAGGCCGTTTTCCTGGGCGATGCGCTCGATCGTCTTGTCGAGCGTGGGCTCGTCGACCTTCACGCCGTTGTCCTTGGCGAGCTGCAGCTGCACTCGGTCGTTGATCATGCGCTCGAGGATCTGGCGCGCGAGCGCGTCCGACGGCGGCAGCTCGCCGCCCTGGCGCTGGAGCTGGCGCACCACCAGGCCCACGCGCTCGTTCAGGTCGTTCTGCGTGATCACGTCGTCGTTCACCACCGCCACGATGCGGTCCACCGGCACGATGCGCGACGGCGTCGAGGCGAGGCTCGTGTCCATGCGTCCCACCGGCGGCGGGCTGGGCGACTGCGCGAAGGCGGGAAGGGCTGCGGCGAGCAGCGCGGCGGCGATGAAGCGAAGGGGCGATGCGTGGATCATGGAAGAATCTCGTCCGAACGGCGGTACCCGGCGATGTTCTGCCGGAGCGTCTCCAGCGGATTGATCCCGATCCTCGAGAGGCCGGTCAGCTCGAGCTGGATCTGGAATGAGGTCGAATACTGTCTGCGCGGCGGTGATGAACCGGTGGGCCACCGCACGCACCTGCCAGCATCCCGCATTGTACTCGAAGCCCACGAGCCCCTCGAGGAGCTTGCGGTCCTGCGCGCTCCAGTTCCAGCGCGCAAGCCCCGTGATGTTCTGCGTCACCGGCCACTGGGTGGAGAGGTCGACCTGCTTGATGCCGGCCTGCACGGACGGATCGACGCGCGGGTCCGTGGTGCCGCGCGCGTAGCGGTAGGCGGCGTTGATCACGCTGCCGGGCACCGGGTTGTAGTGGGCCTCGAGGGTGAACTTCTCCGAGCGGTTCAGAGTTCGGCGTGTACTGCACCCCGGTGCCGATCGTGACCGAGTGCGACATCTGGCTGCCGATCGCGGCGAGGATGTCCGAGGTCTTGTTGGCGTTCACCGTGTCGGAGAGGGTGACCCGGGGCGGGCGTGAAGTAGTAGACCTGGCCCAGCGAGGCGGTGAGGCGCTCGAGCCCGGTGGACGACTCGATCATGCGCGAGGTGAGCCCGAGCGTGATCTGGTTCGCGTCGCCCACGCGGTCGCCGCCCACGAAGCGGTTCTCGGTGAAGATGGTGGTGAAGTTGAAGTCCTTCTCCGCGGTGGTGAAGTTGGGCAGGCGGCTCTGGTCGCGGAACGGGATGTAGAGGTAGTAGAGGTGCGGCTCGAGGGTCTGGTCGAAGGTCGCGGCCGGCCGAGCGGTGATCGGGCGGTCGAAGTACAGGCCCGCGTCCACGCTCGCGATCGGAAGCCGAGACCGGCCCGTCGTCCTCGCCCGCGGCGTTCGCGCCCAGGCGGTAGGCCGTGTAGTAGTAGCCGACCTTGGGCGTCACGTAGCCGTAGCTGCGGCGCAGCGGCATCGAGATCGACGGGTAGAAGTTGAAGCGCTCGCCCGTTCACGAGCGTCGGGTGCTCGAAGTTGGAGGCCTCGCGCGATACCGCCAGTCGAAGCCGTGCACGTTCTGCTGCGCGCCGGTGAGCATCACCTGCGGCAGGATGCGGTACGGGATGGGCACCGGGGCGCCGGTGGGATCCTGCAGCGTCTGGTAGCTGAGCGCGCGCGTGGAGAAGGACCACGTGTCGTCGTTGTAGGCGACCACCGCGTCGTGCGGCAGGTTGGTCTGCGAGGTGAGCGCGATCTTGGTGGACAGGTCGCGGAAGTAGTTGTCGTCGGAGACCTCCTGCGCGTTCACCGCCGCGCTCCAGCCCGCGCCAGGGCAGCTGCTGCTGGTGCTTGATGCCCGCGAACCAGCGGTTGGCCTGGGCGATGCGGTCGTGCGGCAGGAACTCGCCGTCCATCTCGCCGCTGAACCTGGGCTCGAGGTAGCGGAACTCCTCGCCCAGCTGCACGCCGCGCTTGGTGAAGATCTTCGGCGTGAGTGTCGCGTCCATGTTCTCGGCGATGTTCCAGTAGTACGGCAGCGATGCCTCGAAGCCGCTCTTGCCCGACGTGCCGAAGGTGGGCGCAGAGGAAGCCGGACTTCCGCTTGTTGTCGAGCGGGAAGGTCGCGTACGGCATGTAGAGGATCGGCACGTGCAGGAAGTAGAGCGTGGAGCTGTACGCGGTGCCGATGTTGCGCCCGCTGTCCACGTCCAGCTCCGCACGCGCAGGAACCAGTCGTCGCGCGGCACGGGGCACGAGGTGTACTCGGCCTGGTAGAGCTTGCTCTTCTGCTCCTGCTCGAGCTCGGCGCGCGCCGCCACGCCGCGCGCGGCGCTGCGCCGCTCCGGGGTCCTGGGGAACTCGAAGACCGGCGTAGCCATCTCGCCCGTGCCGTCGTCGAGGTGGTAGGTGAGGAGCGGGCCGCTCGCGGTGTCGCCGTAGCGGTCGAGCTGGACGTTGCCGCGCGCGACCGCGATCTGCTCCTCGCCGTCGTAGTCGACGCGGTCGGCGCGGATCACGGCGCCGCGCTGGCGCAGCACCACGTTGCCGCTCGCGGTGACCTTCTGGCCCTGCTGGGCCTCGACGCGGTCGGCCTCGAGGAACTTGGCGCTGTCGCGCTCGGGCCGCGTGGGCGCGAGGTGGAGCTGCGCTCGAGCTTCAGCCGCATGTCGTCGGTCAACTGCGCGGCGGCAAGCCCGGGAGCCAGGGCCCCGGCGAGTACCAAGGCGAGCGTCCGGGTGCTTCTCGGCCTCAAGTGCGCTACGGGGTCGATGCTAGAATGAATCGTCGAAGGATACACGCAAAACCCCGCCCCGCCGCTCCCGATGGACGACCGAATTCGCGCGTTGGACGCGTGGCTGCGCACGGTGCTGCCCGGCGCCGAATTCCGCCTCGAGCGCGCCTCGGCCGACGCGAGCTTCCGGCGCTATTTCCGCCTCTTCATGGCCGAAGGCGCCACGCTGCATCGCCATGGACGCGCCGCCCGAGCGCGAGGACTCGCGCGCCTTCGTGCACGTGGCGCGGCTGCTCCGCGAAGCGGGCCTGAATGCGCCCGAGGTGCTCGCGCACGATCTCGCGCAAGGATTCCTCGCTGGTCACCGACCTCGGCAGCGACTCCTACCTCGCCGCGCTCACCGAAGGCCGCGACGTGGACCGGCTCTTGGGTGATGCGACCACCGCCCTGGTGCGCTGGCAGGCCGCCACGAAGCCAGGCGTGCTGCCCGAGTACGACGAGCGCCTGCTGCGCCGCGAGCTCGAGCTCTTCCCCGAGTGGTACCTCGCGCGCCACCTGGGCGTGGAGATCACGACCGCGCTTCGCGCGACGCTGGACGCGCTCTTCGCCGCGATCCTCGCCAACAACCTCGGCGCAGCCGCGCGTGTACGTTCACCGCGACTACATGCCGAGGAACCTCATGGTCGCCGATCCGAATCCCGGCATCCTCGATTTCCAGGACGCGGTGCACGGCCCCGTCACCTACGACGTCGCGTGCCTCTTCCGCGACGCGTTCGTCTCGTGGGAGGAGGAGCGCGTGCTGGACGGCACCATCCGCTACTGGGAGAAGGCGCGCCGCGCGGGGCTGCCGGTGCGCGCGGACTTCGCCGACTTCTGGCGCGACGTGGAGTGGATGGGCCTGCAGCGCCACCTCAAGGTCCTGGGCATCTTCGCGCGCCTCAAGCTACCGCGACGGCAAGCAGGGCTACCTCGAGGACACGCCGCGCTTCGTCGGCTACGTGCGCCATGCCGTGGCCCGCTACCGCGAGCTGGCTCCGCTCGGGCGCGTGCTGGACGAAGCCCTGGGGCATGCGGCCGAGCACGCTACACGTCCTGATGGCGAGCGCGATCATCCTCGCGGCCGGCCGGGGCGAGCGCCTGCGCCCGCTCACGGACCGCATCCCCAAGCCGCTGGTGCCCGCGGGCGGCCGGGCGCTCATCGAGTGGCAGGTGGAAAAGCTCGTGCGCGCCGGCTTCGCCGATCTCGTCGTGAACCACGCGCACCTGGGCTCGATGATCGAGGGCGCGCTGGGCGACGGTGCCCGCTTCGGCGCGCGCATCCGCTATTCGGCGGAATCGCCCGCGCTTGAGATCGGCGGCGGCATCGCCAAGGCGCTCACGCTGATGGACGATGCGCCCTTCGTGGTGGTGAGCGGCGATATCCACACCGACTTCGACTACGCGCGCCTGCATGGGCCGCTGGCATCGATAGCCCGCGATCCGGGCAAGGCATGCGGCGCACTGGGTTCTGGTGGACAATCCGCCCTGGCACGCGAACGGCGACGACATGTGGCTCGCGGACGGGCGCATCGTGCGCGGCGGCCCACGGCTCACCTACGCGAACATCGGCGTCTACCATCCGGCGCTCTTCCGGGCGATCGAGCCGGGCACGTGGCTCAAGCTCTTTCCCTGGGCCTACCAGTTCGCCGACGCGGGGCGCGTCACCGGCGAGCACTACCGCGGGCCGTGGGACAACGTGGGCACCGTGGAGCAGCTCGCCGCACTGGACAGGAGATTGACGAGATGACGCTGTACGTTCCATCGCACTTCCGCGTCGACGACCGTGACGGCCTGGTCGCCTTCATGCGCGCGCACGCCTTCGCCACGCTGGTCTCGAGCGGCGCGAGCGGGCCTGCACGTGAGCCACGTGCCGATCCTGGTCGACGTGGCGGGCGACAAGGTGTTGCTGCGCGGCCACGTGGCGCGCGCCAATCCCCAATGGGAGGCGCTGGAAGGCGCGCAGCACGTGACGGCGATCTTCCATGGCCCGCACGCCTACGTCTCGCCCACCTGGTACGTGACGCACCCCTCGGTGCCGACCTGGAACTACGCGGTGGTCCACGCGCAGGGCAACGCGCGGCTCACCGACGAGGCCGAGCTGCACGAGATCGTGACCGAGCTCTCGGCGCAGTACGAGGCCGGCAACGACCCGCCGTGGCGGCTCTCGGAGCAGCCCGCCTCCTACGTGTCCTCGATGCTCGGCATGATCGTGGGCTTCCAGATCGAGGTGCTGCGCATCGAGGGCAAGTTCAAGCTCTCCCAGAATCGCCCCGCCGAAATCGCGCGCGTGGTGGCCACGCCTGGAGGGCTCCGGCGAGCGCGAGCTGGCCGCGATGATGCGGGAGCATGCCCCCGTCCCAAAGAGTAAAATCACGCCATGAGACTCGAAAATCCCCTGCAGGTGAAGCCCTTCAAGGCGCGCCGCGCGCGGCTCGCGAAAGCGCTGGGCGAAGGCGTGGTGGTGCTGCCGACCGCGCCCGAGCGCACGCGCAACGCCGACACCCACTACGACTATCGCTGGGACAGCGGCTTCTACTACCTCACGGGCTTCCGCGAGCCCGAGGCGGTGCTGGTGATGGTGCTGGGCGACCAGGCCGCGCTCCATCCTCTTCTGCCGCGAGAAGAACCTCGAGCGCGAGATCTGGGACGGCTATCGCCACGGTCCCGAGCAGGCGCGCGAGCTCTTCGGCTTCGACGAGGCGCATCCCTACGGCGAGCTCGACCAGCGCATGCCCGAGATCCTCGCCAACCGCGACGTGGTGCACACGCCGGTGGGCTCCGATGCGGCGTGGGACGCAGCGCGTCGCCGGCTGGCTCAACGCCGTGCGCGCCAAGGTGCGCACCGGAGTGACCGCGCCGGCGCAGATCCGCGACGTGCGCGCCGCGGTGAGCGACATGCGCGCTCGTGAAGGACGAGAGCGAGGTCGCGGTGATGCGCCGCGCGGCCGCCATCTCCAGCGCCGCACACGCGCGCGCCATGCGCACCGCCGCGCCCGGCATGCGCGAGTACCAGGTCGAGGCCGAGCTGCTGCACGAGTTCTACCGCGAAGGCGCGCGCGCGCCCGCCTACGGCTCCATCGTCGCCGCGGGCGCCAACGCCTGCGTGCTGCACTACCGCGAGAATTCCGCGGAGCTGCGCAAAGGCGAGCTGCTGCTGATCGACGCCGGCTGCGAGCTGGACAGCTACGCCTCCGACATCACGCGCACCTTTCCCGTGGCGGGCCGCTTCTCCGCCGTGCAGCGCGACGTCTACGAGCTGGTGCTCGCCTCGCAGGAAGCCGGCGATCAAGGCCGTGAAGCCGGGCGCCGACTTCATCGACTATCACGACGCCGCCACGCGCGTGCTCGCCCAGGGCCTCATCGACTTCAAGCTCTGCAAGGGCAGCGTGGACGCGGTGCTCGACGACGAGTCGTACAAGCAGTTCTACATGCACCGCACCGGCCACTGGCTGGGCCTGGACGTGCACGACGCCGGCGACTACATGCAGAAGGGCAAGTGGCGCAAGTTGAAGCCCGGCATGGTGCTCACCGTGGAGCCGGGCCTCTACATCCGCCCCGCGCAGAACGTGCCCAAGGCGTTCTGGAACATCGGCGTGCGCATCGAGGACGACGTGCTGGTGACGGCGAAGGGCCGCGACATCCTCACCGCCGAATGCCCGAAGACGAGTGAAGGACGTGGAGGCGGCGGTCCTCGACCGCTAGGCATACCTTCGCTCGCGTCGACGTCGCCATCGTCGGCGGCTGGCCCGGTGCGGCGCTACGGTCGCCGCGCTGGCCGCCTGCGCGGACGGGCTCTCCGATCGCGGTGCTTCGAGGCGCGTCCGGGCGCCGTCCGACGCAGGGACGCATCCTCGCCCTCTCGCACGGCAGCCGCGAGATGCTCGACGGGGCCGGCGCGTGGCCCGCCGAAGGCACCACGCCCATCACCTCGATCCACATCTCGCAGAAGCGGCGGGCCGGGGCGCACGCTGCTCGAGGCCGGCGAGCAGGGACTGCCCGCGCTCGGCTATACCCTCTCGCTACGCCGCGCTCGATGGCGCGCTCAACGCGCGCATCGCCGCGGCGGGCGTGGCACGTGCGCTACGGCGCGGCATGCGAGTCGATGCGCCTGGAGCCCGAGGGCGCGACGCTGCGCTCGCCTCGGGCGAGGAGGTGCGCCGCGCGCCTGCTCGTGATCGCCGACGGCGGGCGCCAACGCGGCGCGCATTCCCGGCATCGCGTTCACCGAGAAGGACTACGGGCAGCAGGCGATCGTGGGCACGGTGCGCACCGACCGCCCCACGGCGGCCGCGCCTACGAGCGCTTCACGCCGCAGGGGCCGCTGGCGCTGCTGCCCGTCGCCGACCACTACGCGCTGGTCTGGACCGCGCACCCCGCCGAGGCCGCGGAGCGCCTCCTCGCGCTCGACGACGGCGCCGTTCCTCGCGGCGCTGCAGGAGGCGTTCGGCGATCGCGCCGGGCGCTTCGTGGCGATCGAGAAGCGCGTCCGCATTCCCGCTCAAGCTGCGCACCATGAACACGCCCGTCGCGCTGCGCACCGTGATCGTCGGCAACGCCGCGCAGGCGCTGCATCCGATCGCGGGCCAGGGCCTGAACCTCGGGCTGCGCGACGCGGCGGCGCTGGCCGGCCTGCTGCGCGCGACACCGCGCGAGGCGGTCGGCGAGCGCGAGATGCTCGCGGCGCTATCGCGAGGCGCGGCGGCGCGATGCCACGCGCGGCGTCGCTGTTCACCGATTTCCTGGTCGGCGCGTTCGCCGACGCGCGCCGCATTCCCGACCTGGGGCCGCGGGCTGGCGCTCGCGGCGCTCGACCTCGTTCCCGGCGGCGCGGCGCGCGATCGCCGATCGCATGATCTACGGGGCCGCGCCGTGACCGGCGCGCGTCCTCGTCGCGGGCGGCGGGCCGGTCGGCATGGCGTTCGCCTGCGCGATGCACCGGCTGCGAGGTGCGCGTGCTCGAGGCGGCGCCGCGGCGGCCCGCGCCCGGCGGCGAGGCGTACGACGCTGCGCGTGCTCGCGGTGAGCCCCGGCACGCGCGCATTCCTGCGCGACCTGGGTGCATGGGATGGGCTCGACGTGGCGCGCGTGGCAGCGGTGCGGCGCATGGAGATCTTCGGCGACGGCGGCGTGCGCCTCGCGTTCTCGGCGCGGCCGGGCGCGTGCGCTCGCGTGGATGCTCGAGGCCGGGCGCCTCGCGCACGCCCTCGAGAGCCCACGCCGCCTCGCTGCCCCACGTCACCGTCACGCACGGCGCGAAGGCGGTCGATTTCGGCGTGCGACGGCGCGCACGGCGTGGGCCGAGCTCGAGGGCGGCGAGCGCATCGAGGGCGACCTGCTCGTGGGCGCCGACGGTCCCGATTCCGGCGTGCGGCGCGCCTCGGCATCGCCTTCGAGGAGCGCCCGTACGGCGAGGCGGCGATCGTCGCGAACTTCGAGACCGAGCACGAGCACGGCGACGTCGCGCGCCAATGGTTTCGCGCCGACGGCGTGCTCGCCTGGCTGCCGCTGCCGGGCACAGCGCATCTCCATCGTCTGGTCGACGCCGCGGGCGCACGCGGACGAGCTCGCGCGGCTCGATGCGCGCGCCGTCGAGCGGCGCGTGCGCGAGGCCGGCAACGCCGTCGCTGGGCGACTTGCGCCTCATTACAGCCGTAGCGCGCTTCCCCCTGCGGCAGGTGATCGCGTCCCGGCAGCCGTGGCGCCGGGCGTGGCGCTCGATCGGGGACGCCGCGCACGCGGTGCATCCGCTCGCGGGCCAGGGCATCAACCTCGGATTCCAGGATGCGCGCGCGCTCGCCGAGGCTCTCGCGGCGCGCTCCGCCCTCGAGGGCGCGGGCGATCTGCGCGTGCTGCGCCGCTACGCGCGCGAGCGGCGCGAGGACGTGACCGCCATGCAGTTCGTGACCGACGGGCTGGACCGGCTCTTCGCCACCGGCCGTCCGGGCGCGTTCACGGTGCGTAACCTCGGTCTCGGGCTGGTGCAATCCCAGCCGTGGGCCCGGGCCGCACTGGCGGCCCGCGCAATGCGATAATTGCTACGGTTCGCCCCGCGGGAGCCCGCGCCTCGCACGCGATCGCCAATCGGGTACATCTCGGGATCGCCCCATGAAGATCGCCAGCCTTCCTCGCCCCAGCCGCGCTCGCCGCGTTCGCCGGCGCTTCCCGCTGTACGCGCGCAACTCCGGACCACCGGAGTTCATCAAGGCCGAGATCAAGAAGCAGATGCCCGAGGCGCCGGCCGTCGAGAGCGTGCGCAAGACGCCGTACAACGACCTCTACGAGGTCGTCGCCGGCGGCGAGATCTTCTACACGAACGAGAAGGCCACATTCCTCTCGCTGGGCCCGATCATCGACGTGAAGACCAAGGAGAACCTCACCGAGGCGCGCCTGCGCCAGGTGAACCAGGTGAAGTTCAGCGACGCTGCCGCTCGACTCGGCGATCAAGATCGTGCGCGGCAACGGCTCGCGCAAGATCGCGCTCTTCGAGGACCCGAACTGCGGCTACTGCAAGCGCTTCGAGCGCGACTTCCAGGGCGTGAGCGACATCACCGCCTACGTGTTCCTCTACCCGATCCTCGCGCGCCGACTCGTTCGACAAGTCCAAGGCCATCTGGTGCTCGGCCGATCCGCGGCAAGGCCTGGATCGACGCGATGACGCGCGACAAGCTGCCGATCGACCGCGGGTACGCTGCACCAGCCCGCTCGAGAAGAACCTCGCGTTCGGCCAGTCGAAGCACATCCGCGGCACGCCGACGATGATCTTCGAGAACGGCGAGCGCATCCCGGGCGCGATCTCGATGGCGGACCTCGAGAAGCGATTCGCGGAAGCGAAGGCCGCGGCTCCCGCGAAGTAACCTCCTAAAGCCGGTAAACACAGAGGACACAGAGGAGCACTGAGAGCACAGAGAAAAGCATTCAGGGTGAGTTCGACCTTGGTGATCAACGCAGCCCGAATCCCACGCCAGGGTTTCCTCTGTGCTCCTCTGTGTCCTCGTCGTTTCCGGCCCTAGTTGGTCGGCGCCGGGGGCGCCATGCCCTTGGGCAGCAGCACCCACATGCGCCCGTCCTGGCGCATCTTGCCCGCCTCGGCGCCGGCCGCGTCCCCGAAACCCCAGTAGAAGTCCGCGCGCACCGCTCCGTTGATGGCCCCGCCCGTGTCCTGCGCGACCATGAGGCGCTCGAGCGGCGTGTCGCGTGTTGGGCCGCGTGGTCGCGAGATAGACCGGCGCGCCGAGCGGGATCACGCGCGGGTCGATGGCGATCGAGCGCTCGGGCGTGAGCGGCACGCCGAGGGCGCCGATGGGCCCGGGCAGGTCGCCGGGCAGCAGGCGGAAGAACACGTAGCTCGGGTTCGCGTCGAGGAACTCGCGCACCTTCTTCGCGTGATGCTTCGCCCACTCCTTGATGCCCTGCATCGACGCGTGCTCGGGCGGCAATCTCGCCGCGGCGGATGAGGAGTGCGCCCAGGGAGCGGAAGGGATGGCCGTTCTGGTCCGCGTAGCCCACGCGCACGCGCTCGCCGTCGGGCAGCTCCACCTGTCCCGAGCCCTGGATGTGCAGGAAGAAGACGTCGACCGCATCGTCCACCCATGCGATCTCGCGTCCCTCGAGCAGCCGCGGATCGTCGTCGATGTCGGCGCGCGAGTAGTACGGCACGACGCGGTTGCCCTCGATGCGCCCGCGCAGGCGCTTGTGGTTCAGGTCCGGATAGAGCGACGTGAGGTCGATGGTGAGCAGGTCGGCCGGCGGCGCGTAGATCGGGTACTTGTAGCGCGCGGTGCGCGTGCGGCTGCCGTGCAGCAGCGGCTCGTAGTAGCCGGTGATCATGCCGCTCGCCGTGTCGTCGGGATTGACCACGCGCCACACGTCGAACGTGGTCTCGAAATAGAGCGCCACTTCCGGCTCGGTGGCGGTGGAAGGCACGGCGAGCGCGGCGTCGCACGCGGGCTTCCATGCGGAGTCCTTGTCGGGCAGCACGGTGCAGCTGCGCGCGAAGGCGTCGAGCGATGGGCGCAGCGTTTCGCCGCCCCAGTCGGGAAGCTCGGTCCACGCCGCGGCCACGAGCTTGCCGCGCATTTCGGGCTGGCGGGGGCGTGGGCGGCGGCGGGGTGGGGCACGTGGGTTGCACCACCGGCGGGCAGGTGAGCGGCTCGGGCGGCTGCGCGGGCTGCGGCTGGGGTTCCGGCACCTTCGCAACGGCCTTCGGCGGCTCGGGTGTCGCGCACGCGGCGACGAGCACCGTGACGAGCAAGGCGAGGGCCGCGCGCACCTTGGACGATAATGGGCGGGATGCCATCGAGGAGGCGTACGTGAGCTGGGTGTTGTTCGAGGTGGTGCTGGTGCTGGGGATCGCGGTCGCGATCGTGTGGTGGACGTTTCCGAAGAAGCCGCACGGGGGGCGAGACGCGGAGGACCCCGGCCGCGACGGCTGAGGGGTCAATGCAGTGTGCGCGGAACGCTCAGCGTGAATTCCGGGATGCTCGCCTCGAAGCGCGTGCCGTCCTCGGCCACGAGCTGGTAGCTGCCGCGCATCGTGCCCACCGCCGTCGGGATGGACGAGCCGCTGGAGTATTCGAACGTGTCGCCGGGCTTCAACACCGGCTGCTCGCCGACCACACCCATGCCGCGCACTTCCTGCACCTGGTTGTCCGCGTCGGTGATGATCCAGTGCCGGCTCACGAGCTGCGCGGAGACGTTGCCGTTGTTGGTGATGCGGATGGTGTACGCGAAGACGTAGCGGTCTTCTTCCTCGTCCGACTGGTCGGGAAGGTACGTGGAGTGAGCGGTGACCGCGACGCTGTACTTGCGGTCGGATTTGCTCGTTTCCGGCGATTTGCTTATTTCCGGCATGCAAAGATGGTAGCAGCTTCGGGCACGGCGGGGGACGAATCCACGTAGAATCCGAGCGCCGCCCGACGCGAAAAAATTGCCATGTCCGGACCGACTTTCCGCATCGCCCCGAGCCTGCTTTCGGCGGACTTCGCGCGCCTGGGCGATGAAGTGCGCGACGTGATCGCCGCGGGCGCCGACCTGCTGCATTTCGACGTGATGGACAACCACTACGTCCCCAACCTCACCGTGGGGCCGCTGGTGTGCGAGGCGATCCGTCCGCACTGCACCGTCCCGATCGACGTGCACCTGATGGTGAAGCCCGTCGACCGCATCGTCCCCGACTTCGCGAAGGCGGGTGCCGCGATCATCAGCTTCCATCCCGAGGCGAGCGAGCACGTGGACCGCACGCTGTCGCTCATCCGCGACGTCGGGCTGCAAGGCGGGGCTGGTGTTCAATCCCGCCACGCCGCTCGTCTGGCTGGACCACGTCATGGACAAGGTGGACCTGATCCTCATCATGTCGGTGAACCCGGGCTTCGGCGGGCAGTCGTTCATCGCCTCGGCGCTGCCCAAGATCGCGCGAGGCGCGCAAGCGCATCGCGGCCTCGGGGCGCGACATCTGGCTCGAGGTCGACGGCGGGGTGAAGGCCGACAACATCGCGCAGGTCGCGCGCGCGGGGGCGGACACGTTCGTCGCGGGCTCCGCGGTGTTCGGCGAGAAGGACCGCAAGGCCGCGATCGCGCGGATGCGCGGCGCGCTGAACACCGCTACAATGGCGGCCTAGTCAGTACCCCGATACTTCAACGTCTTCATCTTCGAGATCACGTCCGTGACACCGTACGGTATGCGTCCCGACTGGCGATGGCAAAGCTGGCGCTAGCGCGCTCCGGCCCCACGCCCTTCGCATCGCAATCGTATGGTGACTCATGACTGAAGACGAATTCCTGGCGCTCGCACGCGCCGGCAGCAACCGGATCCCGCTGCAGCTCGAGACCCTCGCGGACCTCGACACGCCGCTGTCCATCTACCTCAAGCTCGCCAACCGCCCCGGCTCCTACCTGCTGGAGAGCGTGATCGGCGGCGAGCGCTTCGGGCGCTACTCGATCGTGGGCCTGCCCGCGCGCGAGATGGTCGAGGCGCGCGGCCATCGCGTGCGCAAGCTGCGCGACGGCATTGCGGTCGAGGAGCGCGACGTCGCCGATCCGCTGCAGTACGTGGACGAGTACCTGCGCTCGTTCCGCGCCGCGCCGCTGGGCCCGCAGCTGCGCTTCGCGGGCGGCCTCGCGGGCTACTTCGCATACGACACCGTGCGCTACGTCGAGCCCAAGCTCGGGCGCGCGGCGAAGCCCGATCCCCTCGGCCTGCCGGACATCCGCCTGCTGCTCTCCGAGGAGCTCGCGGTGGTGGACAACCTCTCGGGCAAGCTGCACCTCATCGTGTATGCCGATCCCGCGGTGCCGGGCGCGCACGGCAAGGCGCTCGCGCGCCTGCAGGAGCTGCGTGCGCAGCTGCGCAAGCCCGCGGAGCTTCCGCCCCACGACGCGCGCGCGGCGCTCGAGGCTCCCCGCTCCAACATCGCCGAGGCGAAGTTCTACGAGGCGGTGGCGCGCTGCAAGCGCTACATCGAGGAAGGCGACATCTTCCAGGTGCAGATCTCGCAGCGCATCGCGCAGCCGTTCCCCTATTCGCCGGTGAACCTCTACCGGTCGCTGCGCTCGATCAATCCCTCGCCGTACATGTTCTATTTCGACTTCGGCGACGCGCAGCTGGTGGGCGCCTCGCCCGAGATCCTGGTGCGGCGCGAGGGCGACAAGGTGACGCTGCGTCCCATCGCCGGCACGCGCCGGCGCGGCGCGACACCCGAGAAGGACCTCGAGATGGAGCGCGAGCTGCTGGGACGACCCGAAGGAGCGCGCCGAGCACGTGATGCTGATCGACCTCGGCCGCAACGACGTGGGCCGCATCGCCAAGGTCGGCAGCGTGAAGGTGACCGAGACCATGGTGGTCGAGCGCTACTCGCACGTGATGCACATGGTGTCGAACGTCGAGGGCGACGGTAAGCCCGGAGCTCACGCCGATGGAGCTGCTGCGCGCGACGTTTCCCGCCGGCACCGTCACCGGCGCGCCCAAGGTGCGCTCCATGGAGATCATCGAGGAGCTGGAGACCGAGAAGCGCGGCGTGTACGCGGGTGCGGCGGGCTACCTCGGCTTCAACGGCAACCTCGACCTCGCGATCGCCATCCGCACCGGCGTCGTGAAGGACGGCACGCTCTACGTGCAGGCCGCCGCGGGCATCGTCGCCGATTCGATCCCCGAGAACGAATGGCTCGAGACCCAGAACAAGGCGCGCGCGCTGCTGGTGGCCGCGGGCAGGTGCACGCCGGCCTCGACAAGCCGATCGAGTGAGGAGCGCGCCATGCTGCTGATGGTCGACAACTACGACTCCTTCACCTACAACCTCGTGCAGTACCTGGGCGAGCTGGGCCAGGACGTGCGCGTGATCCGCAACGACGAGCTCACCGTGGACGCGGTCGAGCGACTGGCGCCCGAGCGCATCGTGCTCTCGCCCGGTCCCTGCACGCCGAACGAGGCCGGCATCTCGTTGGAGCTCATCCGCCGCTTCGCCGGGCGCGTGCCGATCCTGGGCGTCTGCCTCGGCCACCAGGCGATCGGCCAGGCATTCGGCGGGAAGATCGTGCACGCACGCACGCTCATGCACGGCAAGGTCTCGGACATCCGCCACGAGGGCAAGGGCGTCTTCCGCGAGCTGCCGGCGCCGTTCCGCGCGACCCGCTACCATTCGCTCGCCATCGAGCGCGCGAGCTGTCCGGCCGAGCTCGAGATCACGGCGTGGACCGACGATGGTGAAATCATGGGCGTGCGCCACCGCGGCTTTCCGGTCGAGGGCGTGCAGTTCCACCCCGAGTCCATCCTCACCGAGCACGGCCATGCGCTGCTCGGCAATTTCCTGAAATCCTGATGGTGGGAGACATGACGATGTTCACGGCCCAGGAAGCGATCAATCGCCTCTGCGACAAGCGCGAGATCTTCTACGACGAGATGGTCGACCTCATGCGCCAGGTGCTCGAGGGCAAGGTCACGCAGGTGCAGCTCGCCGCCATCCTGATGGGGCTGCACGTGAAGACCGAGTCGGTCTCGGAGATCGCCGCCGCCGCCTCGGTGATGCGCGAGTTCTCGACCAAGGTCGACGCGAGCGGCCTCGAGCACCTGGTCGACACCTGCGGCACCGGAGGCGACAAGGCGCACACCTTCAACATCTCGACCACCGCGGCCTTCGTCTCGGCGGCGGCGGGCGCGCGCGTGGCCAAGCACGGCGGGCGCGCGGTGTCGTCGCAGTCGGGCAGCGCCGACGTGCTGGAGTCGCTCGGCGTGAACCTCGCACTCTCGCCCGAGCAGGTGGCGCTCTGCCTGCGCGAGGTGGGCCTGGGCTTCATGTTCGCGCCCAACCACCACCCGGCGATGAAGTACGCGGCGCCGGTGAGGAAGGAGCTGGGCATGCGCACCATCCTGAACATCCTCGGGCCCCTCACCAACCCAGCCGGGCGCTCCCAACCAGGTGATGGGCGTCTTCCACGCGGACCTGGTCGGCATCCAGGCGCGCGTGCTGAAGATGCTGGGCAGCCGCCACGTGCTCACCGTGCACGGCCACGAAGGGCTCGACGAGATCACCATCACCGGTCCGACCTACGTCGCGGAGTTGAAGCACGACTTCATCACCGAATACGCGATCGAGCCCACGCAGTTCGGGCTCGACGTGGCGCCCATCGAGGCGATCCAGGTGAAGGACGCGGCCGAGTCGAAGGCGCGCCTGGAGGCCGTGCTCTCCGACGAACCGGGGCCGTCGCGCGACATCGTGATCCTCAATTCCGCGGCGGCGCTCTACGTGGCGGGCGTGGTCGAGAGCCTGTGGGACGGGGTCGCGGCGCGCGCGACGCGATCGCGAGCGGGGCGGCGCGCGCCAAGCTCGACCAGCTCGTGAAGTTCACGCGCGGCGTTCGCGAAGGCGGGCTGAGTGTCGGACGTGATGCGCGAAGATCCTCGCCGCCAAGCGGCGCGAGGTGGACGACGCCCGCGCGAAGGTGGGCGACGCGCGAGATCGCGAACGCGCGGCGCGCGCCTCGCCGCCGCGCGGCTTCGAGGCGGCGCTGCGCAGCGCGCGTGGAAGCCGGGCGGCCCGCCGTCATCGCCGAGATCAAGCGCGCGAGCCCCAGCCGCGGGCTCATCCGCGCGGACTTCGACCCCGTGCGCATCGCCCGCTCCTACGAGGCGAACGGCGCCACCTGCCTCTCGGTGCTCACCGACCGCGAGTTCTTCGGCGGATCGCCCGACGATCTGCACGCCGCGCGGGCCGCGTGCCGGCTGCCGGTCCTTCGCAAGGACTTCATGATCGATCCCTACCAGGTGCACGAGGCCCGCGCTTGGGGCGCGGACTGCATCCTGCTGATCGTGGATGCGGTGCCCGACGCCGAGCTCGACGCCGAGGCCGCGCCTCGCCCGCGAATGGGCATGGACGTGCTCGTGGAGAGCCACGATGGGGCCCAGCTCGAGCGCGCCCTGGCCCTGCCTACCGCCTTGATCGGCATTAACAATCGTGACCTGAGGACCTTCGAGACGCGGCTCGAGACCACCCTCGGCCTCGCCGGGCGCGTGCCCGCCGGATCGCCTGCTGGTGCCGAAAGCGGCATCAGCGCGCCGGCCGACGTCGCAACCCTCCGCGCCGCCGGTGTGAGCGCTTACTTAGTAGGCAGCGCCTTCATGAGCGCCGACGACCCGGGAGGGCGCCTCGCCGAACTGTTTTCGACGGCTTCATGACGGTGTTGTTGCGCCACAACAAGGGGCCTGATTTGTTGCGTGATTGGCAAAAAACCCCTTGAGAGAACGGATTGGCTTTGGCATCATGCGAGTGGCTTCTCAAAAAGAATTCGGGGAAGATCCAAAAAACGGGGCGACACAATCCCCACGAGGTTTCCAAGAAATCGCAGCAGCAAATACACGGCCTCATCTCAACAAAGGAGATTCTGATGAACAAGAAGCTGATCGCTCTGGCAGTCGCTGGCGCATGTGTCGCGCCGGCCGCCATGGCGCAGACTGCGAACCCGGTCACGCTGTATGGCCGCGTCTACGCGACGTTCGAGTCGTCGAAGCAAAGGGCGGAGCGAGCCCCGTCGTCCGGCGCGAGCGCGTGTCCGACCAGGCTTCGCTGCTCGGCGTGCGCGGCACGGAGGACCTGGGTGGAGGGCTCAGCGCATTCTTCCAGTTGGAGACCGCCTTCAAACCCGACCAGAACGACACCACCTTCGCCGCGCGTAACAGCGGCGTGGGCCTGCAAGGCGCCTGGGGCTCCGTCATGATGGGCCGTTGGGACACCCCGTTCAAGACGACGACGATCGCGATCGATCCGTTCGGCGACCTGACCCTGGCTGGCATCACCGCCGGATCAGGGCGGGCGTGATGAACGATGCAGACCGAACTTCGACCGTCGCGACCAGAACGTCGTGCAGTACTGGTCGCCGAGCTTCGCCGGCTTCGCCGTCCGCCTGATGGGCTACCGCGAACGAGAACCGCACCGCGACCACCAACCCGCGCGACAACGGCGCGAAGCATCACCTGGACGCGCGGCCCGATCTACGTGAGTGTACGCGTACGAGGAGCACAAGGACCCGTCCGCCACCGTGACCAAGGAAGACGGCAACGCCCTCGGCGGCACGTTCAAGTTCGGCCCGGTCAAGCTGGGCGCCCTGTACGAGGAGTTCAAGAAGGGCGGCGGCCGCAGCAAGGAGAAGTCCTGGATGGGCAACGTCGTCTGGTCGATCGGCAAGAACGAGCTGATCTACCAGTACATGACCTCCAAGGACGGCGGGCTCCACCAACGCCGCTTCGCCGGATTGCAAGTCGAACTGCGGTGGGCTGGCAGTACAACTTCACGAAGCGCACGTTCATCATCGCGCAGTACACGAAGGTGGACAACAACGAAGTGGCGAGCTGCAACTTCGGCGCCAACCGCCTGGCCATCGCCAATGGCCAGGATCCGAAGGCGTGGCCTCGGCATCCGTCACGTGTTCTGATCGCCTCGACGGCGATTCGTTGCACAATGGGGGCGCGGCATCATGCCGCGCCCTTTTTCTTTTCCGGCATGCCCGAGCGCACGACCCTATCGCTGTCCACACTCGTCGATGCGTTGCTGATCGCGGCCGACGACGCGCTGCGCGCGCTTTCGGGCGCGGCCACGGCCGCCCGAGCCGCGCCGCACGCGGATGCAGACGGCCCCGCATCGCCCGGAGGACAGGACCGCTTCCGCGCGCCTCATGCGCGTGAACCACACGGGCGAAGTGTGCGCGCAGGCCCTCTACAGCGGCCAGGCGCTCGTCGCACGCCGGCCCGACGTGCGTGCCGCGCTGCAGCGCGCCGCATCCGAGGAGCGCGATCACCTCGCGTGGTGCCGCGACCGCCTGGGCCAGCTCGGCGCGCGTGCGAGCCTGCTCGATCCGCTGTGGTACGCGGGCTCCTTCGGCATGGGAGTCGCCTCGGGACTCGCGGGCGACCGCTGGAGCCTGGGCTTCCTCGCCGAGACCGAGGACGCAGGTCGAGCGCCACCTCGAGGGCCACCTCGGCAGGCTGCCCGCGGACGACGCCGTCGAGCCGCGCGATCGTGGTACAGATGCGCGACGACGAGGGGCGCCACGGCGCGGCGGGACGCGCGCTGGGCGGCGCGGCGCTGCCCGCACCCGTGAAGGCGGCGATGCGCATGGCCTCGCGCGTGATGACCGGCACCGCCTACTGGGTGTGAGCGAGGCCGGGCTTCCCAGCCTAAGCCTCGCGGATCTCGAAGTCGACCACGAACTCGACGGTCTTCGCGAGCATCACGCTCGCCGAGCAGTACTTCTCCTTCGAGAGCTTGATCGCGCGCTCGACCTGCGCGGCGGCCAGGGCCTTGCCGGTCACCACGTAATGCATGCGGATGCGCGTGAACACCTTCGGGTCCTCGGGCGCGCGCTCGGCCTCGAGCTCGACCACGCAGCCCGTCACCGCCTGGCGCGCCTTGCGCAGGATGTGCATCACGTCGATCGCGCTGCACGAGCCGGTGCCCATCAGCACGAGCTCCATGGGGCGCGCGCCGAGGTTGCGCCCGCCCACGTCGGGCGATGCATCGACCACGACCGCGTGCCCGCTGCCGCTTTCCGCGACGAACGTCATGCCCTCGACCAGCTGGATGCGCGCCTTCATGACTTCAGACCGGTATGAACGGGAAGAACGCGATCATGCCTCTTGCGGCGGGGGCGGGTCGAGCCACACCTTGGTGAGGTTCCACGCGACGGCGAGGAGCGCGGGGCCCACGAAGAGCCCGATGAAGCCGAATGCGACCGCACCGCCGAAGACGCCGAGGACCACGAGCAGCATCGAGAGGTTGCCCGCGCGGCTCATGAGGATCGGCTTCACGAAGTTGTCGACCGAGCTGATCACGAGCGACGCCATAGACCACCATGAAGATGGCCCAGCCGGAATGTCCCTGGGCGTAGAGCCATATCGCCGCGCCGCCCCATGCCAGGACCGGACCCATCGGGATCAGCGAGAGCACGAACGTGAGCGCGCCCAGCACGGCCGCGCCCGGCACGCCCGCGATGAGGAACCCGATCGCCGCGACGATCGCCTGGACCAGCGCGGTGCCGAGGAGCCCGTACACCACGCCCTTCACCGCGGCCTGCGCGGTCGCTGCAAGCGCCCCGCCGTGCTCGCGACCCGCGAGCCGCTCCATGCCGCCCATCAGCAGCCGCTGCACGCGCTCGCCGTCGCGATAGAGGAAGAACGCGACGAAGATCGCGATCAGCACCTGCACGAGCCCCGCCCCTATGGCGCCGCCCACGGCCACCAGGAGGGCTTTCGCGGGCTCGGCGAAGTGGCGCGCGAGGGCGACCAGCTCCGCCTGGCTCTGCATCAGGACCTGCCAGTACTGGTCGAGCCAGGAGCCGACCAGCGGAAGCTCGCTGACGAAGGCGGGCAGCGTGAGCGTTTCGCGCTGGTCGAGGAAGCCGCGCACCGCTTCCACGGCGGCGGGCGAGTACACGATGAGGCCCTGGGCCGCGAGCGCCACGGGCACGGCGAGCGCCAGCCCGCATCGCGAGCACGAGCAGGAGCGCCGAGAGCCACGCACGGCCGCCCAGGCGGGCGCGCAGCCAGACGTAGACGGGCCAGGTGGAGTAGCAGAGCACCCCGGCGAACAGGATCGCGCCCAGGAACGGCTGCAGGACGAAGAAACAGCCGATGGCAAGCAGGGCGACCGCGGCGGGGCGCGCGTACTGCTCGAAACGGCTGGCCGTGGGAGGCAGCATGGGCGCCTTTCCGTCCTGGAGCGGGGTAGGCGATTCTAGCCCATTGGGTCTTTGACACAAAGCGATGATTTCCCTATAATTTCGAGTTCGCAGTCAATCCAAAACAAAGCGGCCAAAGTATTGCCGGCGAGCAACCACCGGCAGGCACCCGGGGCCGCGTAACGGAAAGGAATCACATGAAGACGTTCTCCGCCAAGGCGGAAGACGGTCCGGCGCGACTGGTTCGTCGTGGACGCCACGGACAAGGTCCTGGGCCGTCTCGCGGCGGAAGTCTCGCGGCGCCTGCGCGGCAAGCACAAGCCCGAGTTCACTCCCCACGTCGACACCGGCGATTACATCGTCGATCGTCAACGTGGAGAAGCTGCGCGTCACGGGCGCCAAGAGCCACCGACAAGAAGTACTACCGCCACTCGACTTATCCGGGCGGAATCTACGAGACCAATTTCGCCAAGCTGCAGGCGCGCCATCCCGACCGCGTGCTCAAGCTCGCGGTGAAGGGCATGCTGCCCAAGGGGCGGCTCGGCTACGCGATGATCAAGAAGCTCAAGATCTACGCGGGCCCGTCAGCATCCGCACTACGTCGCAGCAGCCCAAGTCCCTCGAGATCTAAGGAGAGGCCATGATCGGCAAATACAACTACGGAACGGGCCGCCGCAAGAATGCGGTGGCGCGTGTCTTCATCAAGGCGGGCAAGGGCGAGATCACGGTGAACGACAAGCCCCTCGACGTGTTCTTCTCGCGCGAGACCGGCCGCATGATCGTGCGCCAGCCGCTCGAGCTCACCAACCACGCGCAGACGTTCGACATCAAGGTGAACGTCTTCGGCGGCGGCGAGTCCGGCCAGGCCGGCGCGGTGCGCCACGGCATCACCCGGGCGCTCATCGAATACGATCCCACCCTGAAGCCCGCCCTCTCGAAGGCGGGGCTCGTCACGCGCGACGCGCGCGAGGTCGAGCGCAAGAAGGTGGGCCTGCACAAGGCGCGACGCCGCAAGCAGTTCTCGAAACGCTGAGGCGGAGAGCGCTGTTCGCTTGTCTTCGAACGAACAAAGCCGCCTCGCCGCGGCTTTGTCGTTCTAGGGCCGCTGCGGCGCTGCAGGAGGAAAGAGAGGATGATCAAGGTCGGAGTCGTCGGCGGGACCGGGCTATACGGGCGTGGAGCTGCTGCGCCTGCTGGCGGGCCATGGCGAAGTCGAGGTGGTGGCGATCACCTCGCGCGCCGAGGCGGGCGTGAAGGTCGCGGACCATTTCCCGTCGCTGCGCGGCCGCTACGACCTCGCGTTCAGCGGATCCGCGCCAAGGCGCCCGCTCAAGGGCTGCGACTGCGTGTTCTTCGCCACGCCCAACGGCGTGGCGATGGGCCAGGCCGGGCCCATCCTCGACTCGGGCGCGCGCATCGTCGATTTCTCGGCCGACTTCCGCCTGAAGGACCGGCGCGACGTGGGAGAAGTGGTACAAGGTCGCCCACGCCTCGCCCGAGCTCCTGGCCGAGGCCGTCTACGGCCTGCCCGAGATCAACCGCGAGCGCATCCGCAAGGCGCGCCTCGTCGCCAATCCCGGCTGCTACGCCACGGCGGTGCAGCTCGCGCTGCTGCCGCTCGTGGAGACCGACCACATCGACCATCGCCACCTGATCGCCGACGCGAAGTCGGGCGTGAGCGGCGCGGGGCGCAAGGCCGAGATGGATCTGCTCTTCTCCGAGGCGAGCCGACAACTTCAAGGCCTACGCGGTGAAGGGCCATCGCCACCATCCCGAGATCCTGGAGAGCCTCACGAGCCTCGAGGGCGCGTCGGGCCGCAAGCTGGGCCTCACCTTCGTGCCGCACCTGGTGCCGATGGTGCGCGGCATCCTCGCGACGGTCTACGCGCGCATCACGAAGGACACGGATTTCCAGGCGCTCTTCGAGAAGCGCTACGCAGCCGAGCCGTTCGTCGACGTGCTGCCGCCGGGCACGCAGCCCGAGACGCGCTGGGTGCGCGGCACGAACCAGTGCCGCATCGCCGTGCACCGGCCGCTCGATGCGCGAGACCCTGGTGGTCCTCGCCGTCGAGGACAACCTCGTGAAGGGCGCCGCGGGCCAGGCGGTGCAGAACATGAACCTCATGTTCGGGTTCCCCGAGACGCAGGGGCCTCGAGCAGCTCGCGGTGGTGCCCTGATGCCGAGCCTCTGCCGGCGCCTCCGCAGCAGCTTCGGCATCGGCTCGTCGCGCATGGCGATCCGCTCGCAGCTCGCGTGGTACTGGCGCTGGCTGCTCAACGTGCTGATGATGGCCGCTCGGGCGCGATGGTGTGGTGGCTGGTGCAGAAAGCGGGCGCATCAGCGGCTCCGACATCGAGGAGGTGCGCCAGCGGCATCGACGCGCTCACGGAGGAGGACGGCGCGATCAAGCATGAGCCTCGACGCCACGCAAGCGCCTCGCTCGTCGAGCGCGACCGGCAGCTCCAGATCGAGAAGGCCTCGCAGAGCGAGCTCGCGCGCACCGTCGCCCAGCTCCAGGAGGAGAACGCGTCGCTGAAGGAAGACCTGGGGTTCCTGCGCAACATCATGTCGTCGGGGGCGACGCCCGAAGGGCATCGGCGTCTCGAACCTCAAGATCGAGAAGGACGGCAAAGCCAACGACTACCGCTACCGCATGCTCCTTACCCAGGGCGGCCAGCGCAAGCAGGATTTCAAGGGGCAAGGTCCAGATCGTGGCCCACGTGGGCCAAGGACGGCGACCCGGCACGCTCAACTATCCCGACGCCACCGCGGCGAGGCCGCCGGGGCGCTCGACTTCCGCTTCTACCAGAAGGTCGAGGGCCGCTTCTCGATTCCCGAGGGGAGCACGCTGAAAAGCGCCGACGTGCGTGTTGTTGGCGATGCCCGGGGGACAGGTTAAACTGTCCCGGACGATCAACTGTCCGTAGAGGGGGAGATCCATGTTCGGAAAAGTCGAACAAGCCCAGTCCCGATCGACAGCCTGATCGGCGCCGGGACCACCATCGAGGGCGACATCGCCTTCACCGGCGGGCTGCGCATCGACGGCCACGTGAAGGGCAACGTGAAGGCCACCGGCAACAAGCCGGGCACCCTGGTGATCTCGGAGCTTGCAAAAGTCGAGGGCGACATCGACGTAGCCCATGTGGTGATCAACGGAACGGTCGCGGGGCCGGTGCGCGGCGTCGGAGTATGTCGAACTCCTGCCCAAGGCCCGTGTCACAGGAAATGTCTCGTACAAGATCCATCGAGATCCACGTCGGCGCCATCGTGATGGGCCAGCTGATGTACGAGAACCCCAGCAAGAGCGAGAAGGTCGTCGAGCTGAAGCCCGCCGCGGGCAACTCCGACTAACGGATCGCGAACGGAGAGCGAACATGAACGACATGTCCACGGCGATGCCCGATCCGCTCCTCTTCACCGAGAGCGCGGCCAACAAGGTGAAGGCCCTGATCGAGGAAGAAGGCAACAACGAGCTCAAGCTGCGCGTGTTCGTCACGGGCGGCGGCTGCTCGGGGCTGCAGTACGGCTTCACGTTCGACGAGGTCGCCAACGAGGACGACACCGTGATGCAGAAGAACGGCGTGAGCCTGCTGATCGATCCCATGAGCTACCAGTACCTGATCGGCGCCGAGATCGACTACAGCGAGGGCCTCGAGGGCGCGCAGTTCGTGATCAAGAACCCGAACGCCACCTCCACCTGCGGCTGCGGTTCTTCCTTCACGGCCTGACTTGAGTCGGCTCGTGCGGCGATGCGAGGACGCTTCGGCCGCCCGGAGCTTCGCGCTCCCGCTGTGCGGTGCGATTCGCTCAGGCGGGATAGATCGCGCCCAGGACGCGCGGCGCGCGCGCGCCCGTCGACGGCGGTGAGGTCCACCGGCTCGCGGTTCACGCACTTCATCGCGAGCCACGCGAAGGCCATCGATTCCACGTGCGCGGTCGGCACGCCGAGCGCGTCGGTCGTGCGCGACGGGGCGCTGGCCCGCGAGGCGCCTCGATGCGCTCCACGAGCGCGGCGTTGCGCGCGCCGCCGCCCGCGAGGTAGATCTCGTCGGTCGCGGGGCAGAAGCGGTCGATCGCGTCGACGATGGCGCGCGCCGTGAAATCCGCGAGCGTGGACTGCACGTCTGCGGGCGCATCGCCGCGCGTCGCAGGCGCGTCCTCGAGCCACGCCAGCGGAAGAGCTCGCGCCCGGTGCTCTTGGGCGGCGTCGCGGCGAGGAACGGCTCGGCCAGCAGGCGGCCGAGGAGGCCGGCGTCGGTGCGGCCGCGTGCGCGCCCAGCGCGCCGTCCTCGTCGTAGTGCGGCGCCCAGGTGCCGGCGCGCCCATCCGTCGAGCAGCACGTTGCCCGGGCCGCAGTCGAAGCCCGAGCCGTTGCCTTCCCGGGCGGAAGCCACGTCACGTTGCTGATGCCGCCGATGTTCACGACGCACGCGATGCCGCCGGATGCGCGGAAGACGCCTCGTGGAACGCGGGCACGAGCGGCGCGCCCTGGCCGCCGGCCGCCATGTCGCGGCGGCGGAAATCGGCGACCACGTCGATGCCGGTCAGCTCGGCGAGCCGCGCGGGATCGTTCAGCTGGATCGTGAAGCCCAGGTCGGGACGATGGCGAACGGTCTGGCCGTGGCAGCCGATCGCGCGCGACGGACTTGCGATCGACGCCGCGCGCCGGCGAGCACGCGCTTCCACGGCGCGCGCATAGAGCTATGCGAGCTCGAGCGAGACGCGGCCCGCGAGCTCGAGCGAGTCGCTCGCCCGGGCTCGCAGAGCGCGAGCACGCGTCGCGCAGTGCGACGGAGAACGGCACGGTCGCGAAGGCGAGGGTGCGCGGAGCGCCGCCGGAGAAATCGACGAGCGCCGCATCGGCGCCGTCGAGGCTGGTGCCCGACATGAGCCCGACGTAGAGCGGCTGCACGCGACTACTCGAAGCGCGCGGGCCGAGGCGGTGCTCACGAGCGTCGACGGTGACGCGCGCCAGTCGTCGGCCACGCTCGCGAACTGCGCGCGCAGGCGCGCCGGCAACCGGGTCGGCCTTGGGCAGCGCCACCGTCAGCGGATCCTGGTAGATCGCCGGCGACGCGGAATTCGTAGTGCAGGTGCGGGCCCGTCGCCCAGCCGGTCATGTCCGACGTAGCCGATCACCTCGCCCTGCGTGCACGCGCGTGCCCGGCGTGCATGCCCGAGGCGAAGCGCGAGAGGTGGCCGTAGAGCGTCGTGATGCCGCCGCCGTGGCGCAGCTCGATCGCGTTGCCGTAGCCGCCGTGCACGCCCGCCGAGACCACCGTGCCGTCGGCGGCCGCGAGCACGCGCGTGCCCTTGGGCGCGGCGAAATCCACGCCGGTGTGCGCGCGCCAGTTGTTGAAGATCGGGTGGAAGCGCGCGCCGAAGCCGGAGCTGATGCGCGAGAACTCGACCGGCGAGCGCAGGAAGGCCTTGCGCGCGGCTGCTGCCGTCGAGCGAGTAGTAGGCGTCGTTGCCCTCGTCGTCGTGGAAGAGGACCGCGTCGTAGGTGCGGCCGTCGTTCACGAATCGCGCCGCGAGGATGCGGCCGGGAGCGACCAGCTCGCCCGACTCGTAGAGCATCTCGTAGACGACCGAGAAGCGGTCGCCCGGCGCAGGTCGCTGTGGAAGTCGATGTCGGTGGCGAAGATGCGCGCGATCTGCATGGCCACCGCGTCGGGAATGCCGGCGGCGTCGGTCGCGGCGAAGAGCGATGAACGGATCGTCGCGGTCTTGTACACCAGTCGCGGCGTCTCGGCCAGCGCGCGCTGCGCGCGGCGAAGGCCGTCGGCGTTGCGCGTGACCTCGAGCGAGCGAAGCGGCGCTCGCGAAGTAGCGCAGCGCGAGCAGCTCGCCGATCGTCGCCGGTCTCGGCCTGCAGCGTGCGGCCCGGCACGAGTTGCCGGAAGAGCTGCGGCCCGTCGCGTCGGCGCTGCAGGCATTCGAGCGCGCGCGGGTCGTCGACGCCGAGGCGATCGAAGAGGGCGGCCACGGTATCGCCGCGCAGCACGCGTTCCTGGCGTCACGTAGCGCGCTCGGGCGGCTTGCGGCGCGAGATCGGCGACGGCACGGCCTCGCTGCACCAGGTCGCGACCTGGGCATCGTCCGGCGCGGTGCCGGGCGCGATGCCGAAGGCCGTGAGCACGGTGAGAGCCGGGAGCGCAGACGGCCAGCATGCGCCGAAGCCGAGGCGGCGCGGCGATGCGGGACCGCGCGGGGCGTGCGCTAGAACTGTCGCCTTTTTGCGGCCATTCGCGATCGCCTGTCGGAATCGTCGGACAGAGCATATCAGAAAGTCCGACTACAACGGCCGAGAAAATGTGGAATCAAATCAATGACTCAGCAGTCAGATCTACGACGCTCATTCGAAGAGGCGCGGACGAGGTCATCGTGGAGGAGGACCTCCGCCGCAAGCTCGCCCGCGGCAAGCCCCTGCGCGTCAAGGCCGGCTTCGATCCCACCGCTCCCGACCTGCACCTCGGCCACACCGTGCTGCTCAACAAGATGCGGCAGTTCCAGGACCTCGGGCACCACGTGATGTTCCTCATCGGCGACTTCACGGGCATGATCGGCGACCCCACGGGACGCAACGTCACGCGCCCGCCGCTGACGCCCGAGCAGATCGCCGAGCAACGCCGAGACCTACAAGGCGCAGGTGTTCAAGGTGCTCGATCGCCGACGAAGACCGAGGTCATGTTCAACTCGACGTGGTGCGAGCAGCTGGGCGCCGTCGGGCATGATCAGGCTCGCGGGCACGTACACGGTGGCGCGGCATGCTCGAGCGCGACGATTTCGCCAAGCGCTTCGCCGAGCAGCGCCCGATCTCGATCCACGAGTTCCTCTATCCCGCTCATGCAGGGCTACGACTCGGTGGCGATGCAAGGCCGACGTGGAGCTCGGCGGCACCGACCAGAAATTCAACCTGCTGGTCGGACGCGAGCTGCAGAAGCACTACGGCCAGGAGCCGCAGGTGCATCATCACGCATGCCGCTGCTCGAAGGCCTGGACGGCGTGAACAAGATGTCGAAGTCGCTCGGCAACTACATGGGCATCGACGAGCCGCCCAGCGAGATGTTCGGCAAGCTGATGTCGGTCTCCGACGAGCTCATGTGGCGCTACATCGAGCTGCTCTCGTTCGAGCCGATGTCGCGACCGTGGAGAAGTGGAAGCCGGAAGTGGCCGTCGGGCGGCAATCCGCGCGACATGAAAGTGCGCTTCGCGCAGGAGATCGTGGCGCGATTCCACGCCGGGCGGCGGCCGTCGCGGCGCTCGAGGACTTCGAGTCGCGTTTCCGGCGCGGCGAGATCCCCGATGGACATGGAGGAAGTCTCGCGTCCAGGTGCCCGGCGACGGCATCGTCATCGGCCAGCTCCTGAAATCGGCCGGCGTTGTGCCCATCCACCTCGGACGCCATGCGCATGATCGAGCAGGGCGGCGTGCGCGTGAATGGGGACAGGGTCAGCGACAAGTCGCTGCGCCTGGCCGCCGGCGCGACCTACATCCTCCAGGTGGGCAAGCGCAAGTTCGCGAAGGTCGCGCTGCGGCCAGGCGCCTGAGTCTTCCCGGCGGAAGGGTTTGACCCACGACGCCGAAAATGCGTATAATCGTGGGCTCGGCTGATCGCAAAAGCCGGGCAGGGTTAGCTTCTTTTCGCGGTCGAGATCGCTCTTTAACAAGTTACAGCCGATAGAGGTGGGTGCTGTGGTGGCGCCAGCCGTTGTTCTGAAGATTGGGGAGTATTCCGATGGAGGGGCACGGCAAAGTAATACTTGCAGTGGCTCACTTTGGATCCAAGTGATTCGAGTGAGTTTTTGACTGGATTGAACTGAAGAGTTTGATCCTGGCTCAGATTGAACGCTGGCGGAATGCTTTACACATGCAAGTCGAGCGGCAGCGCGGGGCAACCTGGCGGCGAGCGGCGAACGGGTGAGTAATGCATCGGAACATGTCCATGTCGTGGGGGATAGCCCGGCGAAAGCCGGATTAATACCGCATACGCCCGAGAGGGGAAAGCCGGGGACCGCAAGGCCTGGCGCGAATGGGTTGGCCGATGTCCGATTAGCTAGTTGGTGGGGTAAAGGCCTACCAAGGCGATGATCGGTAGCTGGTCTGAGAGGATGATCAGCCACACTGGGACTGAGACACGGCCCAGACTCCTACGGGAGGCAGCAGTGGGGAATTTTGGACAATGGGGGCAACCCTGATCCAGCCATTCCGCGTGAGTGAAGAAGGCCTTCGGGTTGTAAAGCTCTTTTGTCCGGAACGAAACGGTTAACGTGAATATCGTCGGACTACTGACGGTACCGGAAGAATAAGCACCGGCTAACTACGTGCCAGCAGCCGCGGTAATACGTAGGGTGCGAGCGTTAATCGGAATTACTGGGCGTAAAGCGTGCGCAGGCGGTTTTGTAAGCCAGATGTGAAATCCCCGGGCTTAACCTGGGAATGGCATTTGGGACTGCAAGGCTTGAGTGCGGCAGAGGAGACTGGAATTCCTGGTGTAGCAGTGAAATGCGTAGATATCAGGAGGAATACCGATGGCGAAGGCAGGTCTCTGGGCTGACACTGACGCTCATGCACGAAAGCGTGGGGAGCAAACAGGATTAGATACCCTGGTAGTCCACGCCCTAAACGATGTCGACTGGTTGTTGGGAGTTTGACACTCTCAGTAACGAAGCTAACGCGTGAAGTCGACCGCCTGGGGAGTACGGCCGCAAGGTTAAAACTCAAAGGAATTGACGGGGACCCGCACAAGCGGTGGATTATGTGGATTAATTCGATGCAACGCGAAAAACCTTACCTACCCTTGACATGTCCTGGAGCCTGGTGAAAGCCGGGTGTGCCCGAAAGGGAACGGGAACACAGGTGCTGCATGGCTGTCGTCAGCTCGTGTCGTGAGATGTTGGGTTAAGTCCCGCAACGAGCGCAACCCTTGTCATTAGTTGCTACATTCAGTTGGGCACTCTAATGAGACTGCCGGTGACAAACCGGAGGAAGGTGGGGATGACGTCAAGTCCTCATGGCCCTTATGGGTAGGGCTTCACACGTAATACAATGGCGCGTACAGAGGGTTGCTAAGCCGCGAGGTAGAGCCAATCCCTTAAAGCGCGTCGTAGTCCGGATTGCAGTCTGCAACTCGACTGCATGAAGTCGGAATCGCTAGTAATCGCGGATCAGCATGTCGCGGTGAATACGTTCCCGGGTCTTGTACACACCGCCCGTCACACCATGGGAGTGGGTTTCACCAGAAGCCGGTCGCCTAACCGCAAGGAGGGCGCCGACCACGGTGAGATTCATGACTGGGGTGAAGTCGTAACAAGGTAGCCGTATCGGAAGGTGCGGCTGGATCACCTCCTTTCTAAGTCAGCGCCCCGCAGTACCCACCCTCTATCGGCTGTTCCTTGCGAAGAGCGAAGACGAGTCGAGCGCCTTTTCACGACCGGGTCTGTAGCTCAGTTGGTTAGAGCACCGTCTTGATAAGGCGGGGGTCGATGGTTCGAATCCATCCAGACCCACCACTTCGGCTCTTGCGAGCTCTTTAACAATCTGGGAAGAAGGTAGTAGTTTCTTTGCGATTTGCGCATCGAGCGTGGATGATCAGTGCGTCGGATGGCGAGGACACTGGGTTATGTATTGCATCGTGTCTCTCAATCGATTGAAGGCATGTCGGTCGGGGAGCACAAACTTAAGCGTGAGAGTTTACCTATTGCGTTTGTGATGATGCGCGGCGACTTTGGCTCGTGTCGCCTTTGCTCTAAAGGCGAAGGCAGCAAGGTTATAGGGTCAAGCGAATAAGTGCATGTGGTGGATGCCTTGGCAATGATAGGCGACGAAGGACGTGACAGCCTGCGATAAGCTGCGGGGAGCCGGCAAATGGGCGCTGATCCGCAGATTTCCGAATGGGGAAACCCGGCCCTTTGAGGGTCACCTCACTCTGAATACATAGGAGTGCAGGAGCGAACCTGGAGAACTGAAACATCTCAGTAACCAGAGGAACAGAAATCAACCGAGATTCCCGGAGTAGTGGCGAGCGAAACGGGAAGAGCCTTCGAGATTTAGCGCGAGCGTTAGCAAAACGGTCTGGAAAGGCCGGCCATAGTGGGTGATAGCCCCGTATGCGAAAGCCCATGCGTGGAACTAAGCTCGAGACAAGTAGGGCGGGACACGTGAAATCCTGTCTGAAGATGGGGGGACCATCCTCCAAGGCTAAATACTCATCATTGACCGATAGTGAACCAGTACCGTGAGGGAAAGGCGAAAAGAACCCCGGGAGGGGAGTGAAATAGATCCTGAAACCGCATGCATACAAACAGTCGGAGCCTGGCGCAAGCTGGTGACGGCGTACCTTTTGTATAATGGGTCAGCGACTTACGTTGCGTTGCGAGCTTAAGGCATTGTTGCCGGAGGCGTAGCGAAAGCGAGTCTGAATAGGGCGATTAAGTAGCGTTGCGTAGACCCGAAACCGGTTGATCTATCCATGGCCAGGCTGAAGGTGGGGTAACACCCACTGGAGGGCCGAACCCACGCCCGTTGAAAAGGTCGGGGATGAGCTGTGGATAGGGGTGAAAGGCTAAACAAAACCGGAGATAGCTGGTTCTCCTCGAAAACTATTGAGGTAGTGCGTCGTGTATTGCCTGCGGGGGTAGAGCACTGTTATGGCTAGGGGGCCGCTATAGGCTTACCAAACCATGGCAAACTCCGAATACCGCAGAGCTCGAGCACGGCAGACAGACCCCGGGTGCTAACGTCCGGGGTCAAGAGGGAAACAACCCAGACCGCCAGCTAAGGTCCCGAATATCGGCTAAGTGGAAAACGAGGTGGGAAGGCTTAGACAGTCAGGAGGTTGGCTTAGAAGCAGCCATCCTTTAAAGAAAGCGTAATAGCTCACTGATCGAGTCGTCCTGCGCGGAAGATGTAACGGGGCTCAAGCCGATAACCGAAGCTGCGGATCGCTGCAATCCACCCTAGGGCATTTCGAGATCGCTCGATTGTGCTGAGTGGTTAAGTTGCGTGGCACTCATGCTCGCGATTGGAATGTTCTACGGGGATTGCAGGGGTGGTAGAGGAGCGTTCTCTAAGGCTGTGAAGGTGTCTCGAGAGGGATGCTGGAGCTATGAGAAGTGCGAATGCTGACATGAGTAGCGATAAACAGGGTGAAAGGCCCTGTCGCCGAAAGCCCAAGGTTTCCTGCGCAACGTTCATCGGCGCAGGGTGAGTCGGCCCCTAAGGTGAGGGCGAGAGCCGTAGCTGATGGGAATCTGGTCAATATTCCAGAACCGCCGACGGGTGCGATGTGGGGACGGAGAAGGTTATGCGAGCCGGCTGTTGGACGTGCCGGTGAAGCGTGTAGGTGGATCTCTTAGGGAAATCCGGGAGGTCGTTACCACCGAGGCGCGGGACCATGGAAGCTTTGGCTTCCGGAAGTCGCGGATACCCTGCTTCCAGGAAAAGCCACTAAGCTTCAGCCCGTTGGGACCGTACCGCAAACCGACACAGGTGGGCAGGATGAAAATTCTCAGGCGCTTGAGAGAACTCAGGAGAAGGAACTCGGCAAATTGACACCGTAACTTCGGAAGAAGGTGTGCCGCTAGTAGGTGAGGGGGATTTACTCTCCCGAGCCGAAAGCGGCCGCAGAGAATCGGTGGCTGCGACTGTTTATCAAAAACACAGCACTCTGCTAAGACGTTGGAAGTCGACGTATAGGGTGTGACGCCTGCCCGGTGCCGGAAGGTTAAGTGATGGGGTGCAAGCTCTTGATCGAAGCCCCGGTAAACGGCGGCCGTAACTATAACGGTCCTAAGGTAGCGAAATTCCTTGTCGGGTAAGTTCCGACCCGCACGAATGGCGTAACGATGGCCACACTGTCTCCTCCTGAGACTCAGCGAAGTTGAAATGTTTGTGAAGATGCAATCTTCCCGCGGCTAGACGGAAAGACCCCATGAACCTTTACTGTAGCTTTGCATTGGACTGTGACGCTGTCTGTGTAGGATAGCTGGGAGGCTTTGAAGCCGGGTCGCTAGACTCGGTGGAGCCAACGTTGAAATACCAGCCTGACGACGTTGCGGTTCTAACCTGGGCCCCTTGACGGGGTCGGGGACCGTGCATGGTAGGCAGTTTGACTGGGGCGGTCTCCTCCTAAAGGGTAACGGAGGAGTGCGAAGGTCACCTAGGTACGGTCGGAAATCGTACTCATAGTGCAATGGCATAAGGTGGCTTGACTGCGAGACCGACAAGTCGAGCAGGTGCGAAAGCAGGTCATAGTGATCCGGTGGTTCTGTATGGAAGGGCCATCGCTCAACGGATAAAAGGTACTCTGGGGATAACAGGCTGATTCCTCCCAAGAGTTCATATCGACGGGGGAGTTTGGCACCTCGATGTCGGCTCATCACATCCTGGGGCTGTAGCCGGTCCCAAGGGTATGGCTGTTCGCCATTTAAAGTGGTACGTGAGCTGGGTTCAAAACGTCGTGAGACAGTTTGGTCCCTATCTGCCGTGGGCGTTGGAGATTTGACGGGGGCTGCTCCTAGTACGAGAGGACCGGAGTGGACGCATCCCTGGTGTACCGGTTGTGACGCCAGTCGCATTGCCGGGTAGCTATATGCGGAAGAGATAACCGCTGAAAGCATCTAAGCGGGAAACTTGCCTGAAGATGAGATCTCCCGGGGACTTGATCCCCCTGAAGGGTCGTCGGAGACTACGACGTTGATAGGCTGGGTGTGCACAGCGGGTAACCGCTTGAGCTAACCAGTACTAATTGCCCGTGCGGCTTGACTCTATAACCTTGCGCATCTCAAGTGCGTGTTGGCATCCGTTGCGAAAGCAGCCCGCCAATCACACGATGCAATACACAGCTCAGTGAGCTACCTTCCTTCCAGAATTCCTGGCGACCATAGCGCGTTGGCCCCACCCCTTCCCATCCCGAACAGGAACGTGAAACGACGTCGCGCCGATGATATTGCGGATTGCCCGTGAGAAAGTAGGTCATCGCCAGGGCCCTATTCGAGAGGGCCGCCCCGACGGGCGGCCCTTCTCATCGAGCCGCGACACGCTCGCGGCGAAGGTATAATCGCCGCAACAGATCTGGAGATGCCGCATGGCCGAACGCAAACGAGTCCGCCGCAACACCCTGGAGCGCCGCTGCCTGCCCAAGATGTTCAAGCGCCTGTTCCTCGGCTCGCCCAAGGGCATCTTCAAGATGCTCGAGACGATCAAGAAGAACTGATCGCCACGCTATCCGGCCGACGGCCACCTGATTCAGGTGGCCGTTTGCATTTTGGGTGCACACTGCGCCCCCATGAACCGGCATCTCCTCGAGGCGGAACGGCTGCTGCGCTCGGGTGACTACGGGGCGGCGGCCGAAGCGTGCCGCAAGTCGCTCAGGCTCAACCACGACGCGCCGCTCGCTCTGCGCATGCTCGCCGATTGCCACTACAACGCCGGCGTGCTGCACGCGCGCGCCGGCCCCGCGGGCATCGAGCCGGCGCAGGCCGAGTTCCGCCGCGCGTGGGATCTCGATCCCACCCACGCCGACGCCGCCAGCAACCTCGGCGCGGCGCTCGTCGCCCGCGGCGCGCGCGACGAAGGCCTCGCGGCGTTTCGCGCCGCACTCCGCCTGAAGCCGCTGGAGCCGCGCTACCTCGCGAACCTGGCGCGCACGCTGGTGCTCGTCGGCGAGCTCGACGAAGCGTCGGCCACGCTGCAGGCGCTCGCCGCGGCCAACCCCGCGAACGCCGGCGCATATCTCCTCGCCGAGGCGCTGCTGGTGGCGGAGATCACTCCCGACGAAGCGTACGTCGCGCGCACTCGCGCGGCCATCGCGGCGAAGCTCGAGCGCTTCCGCACCGAGCGCCATCCGCTCGTCGATCCCCTCGAGGTGAGCGCGAGCTACTTTCCGCTCTCCTACCACGGCATCTGCAACATCGAGATCGCGAAGGCGATGGCAGCCGTGTACCTGGACTGGTGTCCGGCGCTCGCATGGAGCGCGCCCCACGTTGCGGCGTGGATGGCGCCGCGGAGCCGGATCCGCATCGGGCTCGCGTCGCGCTTCTTCCGCAACCACAGCATCAGCAACACGACGCGCGGGCTGGCGCAGATGCTCCACCGCGAGCGCTTCGAGGTGATCGTGATCCGCCTCGCCGCATCCCCGGGCGACGAGCTCGCCACGATCATCGACCGGGCGGCCGACCGCGTGGTGACCGTGCCCGCGCGCGCGGGCCACGAGCGCGGCGACCTCGAGGCGGCGCGCGCGGCGATTGCGGCGCTCGAGCTCGACGTCCTCTTCTACCAGGACGTCGGCCTCGAACCCATCAGCTATTTCCTCGCCTTCGCGCGGCTGGCGCCCGTGCAGCTCACGTCGTTCGGGCACCCCGACACCACCGGCATTCCGAACCTGGACTACTTCCTCTCCGCGGCCCGGTACGAGCTGCCCGGCGCGCAGGCCCACTATTCGGAGCGCCTGGCCGAGATTCCCGATGTCGGCACGCTCGCCTATTACCACCGCCCGCCCGTGCCCGACCTGTCGTCATGCGGCGACGAGCTGCAGCGCGAGCCGGGAGAGCACGTCTATCTCTGCCCGCAAACGTTGCAAAAAGTGCAACCGGCAATGGACGCGATCTTCCGCCGCATCGTCGAGCTCGATCCGGCGGCGCGCATCGTGCTGATCGAGTTCGAGGCGTATCAGCGCCGTGCGCTCGAGCGGCGGTTCGCCCGCGAGCCCGCGCTCGCGGGCCGTGTGCGGTTCATCCCGCTGGTCCCGTACGCGCGCTTCCTCGCCCGCCTCGCGCAGGCCGACGTCCTGCTCGACACGGTCCACTTCAACGGGCAGAACACGACGCTCGAGGCCTTCGCGGTCGGCACCCCAGTGGTGACGCTCCCCGGCACGCTGCAGCGCGCGCGCCACGGCTACGGAATGTATCGTGCGATGGGCTTCATGGACCTGGTCGCCGCCGACGCCGAGGACTACGCGCGCAAGGCCGTGCGCGTGGCCACTGATCCGCAGCACCGCGCCTCGTGCGCCCGCCGGATCGCCGAAGCGCGCGGGGTCCTGTACGAGAGCGACGCGTTCGTCGAGGCCTGCGCCGCCGCGCTGGTCCGCATGGTGCAGGCGGCGGCTGCTTCGCGCGTTAACACTTGATTACAACTCGCCCCACGCACCTCACATTTCCGTCGCATCGCGAGACTAACCTCGCCGGTCATCCATGGCCGCCGACAACGTCCGCTTCCACTTCGTGCTCGACCCGCGCACCACGCGCTGGGCCGACATCGCCGCGCTCGACGAGTCGGACATTGCACGCGCGCCGCAGCGCTTCGTGGGGGGAAGGAACTCGTGGATCGCGCAGTCGTACCTGCGCCTGCGCGAAGCCATCGCGGCGCAGGGCTGGACTGCCACAGCGGGGGCGGGCTTTCCCGCCGGAGCGATCTGCATTGCCCATCGCGACGACGTGAACCGCTTCGCGGCCGGCGCGCACGCGAGCTTCCTCGTCGTGGTGCGTGCGGACCGCGCGCCGGTGGAGGCCTGCGACGTCGCGATCGTGCAGAACGCACTGGGCCCCGAACGGCACGAGCGCTTCGTCCCGCTGTGGCCGCAACCCGGGCTCATCGCGCGCGACGGGAGCCGCGGCGCGCGCATCGAGCGGCTCGCCTACCATGGCCTCGTTCTCGGCTCAGTACCCGCGCTACGGCTATCGACGCATCCGGATCTTCCTGGGGCGTGAGGGCCATCACATGGGGACTGAGCGAGCTCATCGGCTCTGGAAATCCGCCGGGTTGCAGTTGCCTCGTCGTCGTCCGCGGCGCCGCGTCGCCACAGGCCGTCCGCGTCCACTGCCGCCCCAGGCGCCGAACCATGTCTGGGCCTACGACTTCGTGTTCGACGCGAGCGCCAATGGCCAGCAGATCAAGTGCCTGACCGTGGTCGATGAGTTCACGCGGGAGTGCCTGGCGATCGACGTAGCCGGCAGCATCCGCTCGAACCGCGTGATTGAAGTGCTCTCTCGCCTGGTGAGCCTGCCAGCGCACCCGCCGTGCTGCGCTGGGACAATGGTCGCGAGTTCGTGAGCCGCGCGATTCTCAAGTGGCTGACCGAATCGGGCATTCACACCGCCCACATCGACCCGGGCAAGCCTTGGCGCACCACTTCCATGCCGGCTTGGTTCGAGGACCCGGAATTTCACCGCACGCTCGCGCGCCGCGGCGTCACGCTGCAGGTGAAGGCGCGCGGGTGGGAGGACTATCGCGACGTCGACGTCGCCCTCGCCGCGCGCAGCGACTGCCGCCGCGTCCTCGCCGACAAGCCCGCCACCAAGCTGTACAACGCGTGGCTCGCCGGCGTGCCCATGCTCGCGTCGCCGGAGCCCGCGTATTGCGAGCTGCGGCGCGGCCCCTTCGACTTCATCGAGGTGCGCGGCGCCGCGGACGTGCTCGCCGCAATCGACCTGTTGCGCGCCCGCCCGCGACCTGTACCGCGCGATGGTGGACAACGGGCGCGAGCGCGGGACATCGTTCGATGTCGAGGCTACCCGCGCGCGCTGGATGCGGCTGCTGGAGGAGGATGTGGTGCCGGCCTATCGTGCCGCGCGCATCGCGGCACGCCGCCTGTGGTTCATGTGCGCGATGGCGCGCCAGAAAGCCCGCAGCCGCGTGTACCGGCCTGCACTTGCGGAGCCGAATCCTGGCTCGGCACTGCGGCCTATCCGAGCGCGCGGCCCACCACCTCGCCGACGTTGCCGATAGCCCCTCGGCGGCGCGGATCGATTCCAGCGCGGCGCGCGCGTGGGCCTGGCGCCCGGCGTCGTACTTCTTCCAGCGGTCGAACGCGCGCGCGAGGCGCGAGGCGACCTGAGGGTTCAAGCGGTCGAGCGCTACGACCTGCTCCGCGGTCCAGCGATAGCCCGAGCCGTCGGCGGCGTGGAAATGCAGCGGATTGTCGAGCGCGAAGGCGTGCAGCAGGGCGCGCGCGCGATTCGGGTTCTTCAGGTCGAAAGCGGGATGCGCGGCGAGCGCCTTCACGCGCTCGAGCGTGCCGGGCAGGCACGGCCGTGGCCTGCACGCGGAACCACTTGTCGATCACGAGCGCCTCGTCCTTCCACTTGTCGTGGAACAGGGCCAGCGCGCGCTCGCGCTCGGGCGCCCGCCGAATGCAGGCGAGGCAGGCGAGCGCCGCCATCGCGTCGGTCATGTTCTCGGCGCGGCGGAATTCGAGGAATGCGAGCGCGCGCGCCGTGGCGTCGTCGATCACGCATACGTACCCGAGCGCGGCGTTGCGCAGCGCCCGGCGCCCCGACGCGGCGGCGTCCGGCGAATAGGGCCCGGCCACGCTGAAGTGGCGGAACGCGGCTTCGAAGCGCGTGCGGTAGCGCGTGGCCGACCTCGCGCATCAGGTGCATGCGCGCCACGTGGATCGCGTCGGGATCGGCAACGTCCATGCACTCCGCGAGGTAGCCTTCGGAGGGAAGCTGCAGGGTCTCCGCGGCGAACGCGGGATCCTTCGCGCCGTCGGCGAGAGTGCGGCCGATCGCCTCGAGGAACGCGGCCGGGCACGGTCCATCGTCCGCCCGGCGCGGATGCTGGTCCACGCCCGCGAGCAGGATGCGCGTGGCGAGCGCCTGGCCCGCCTCCCAGCGGTTGAACGGATCCGAATCGTGCGCCATGAGGTGCGTGAGCTCGGTGTCGCTGTAATCGAAGCGCACGGTCACCGGCGCCGAGAAGCCGCGCAGCAGCGAGGGCACGGGCTGCCGCGGGAACGTCCGGAAGACGAAGCGCTGCGCGCGCCTCGGTGAGCTCGAGCACCGTGGTCGTGGCGCCCGGCGCGGACGGCGCCGCCCTCGAGGCGCGAGCGGCAGGTCGCCGCCCTGCGGATCGACCAGGCCCACGGCGAGCGGGATCACGAACGGCAGCTTCTGCGTCCTGTCCCGGCGTGGGCGCGCACGACTGCTGCGACCTCGAGCGTGTAGGTCGCGCTTCGCCGCGTCGTAGCTCGCCGCGGCAGTCCACCACCGGCGTGCCCGCCTGCGAGTACCAGCGCCCGAATTGCGCGAGGTCCGCCCCGTTCGCTTCGGCCATCGCGGCGCGGAAGTCGTCGCACGTGACCGCGTGGCCGTCGTGGCGCTCGAAGTAGAGATCCATGCCGCTTGCGGAAGCCTTCCCTGCCCAGCAGCGTCGCGTACATGCGCACGACCTCGGCGCCCTTGTCGTAGACCGTCGCGGTGTAGAAGTTGTTGATCTCCACGTACGACTCGGGACGCACCGCGTGCGCCATCGGGCCCGCGTCCTCGGGGAACTGGCGGTTGCGCAGGTCGCGCACCTCCTGGATGCGCACCACGGGGCGCGAGTACTCGTCCGCGCTGTATTCCTGGTCGCGGTAGACGGTGAGGCCTTCCTTGAGCGAGAGCTGGAACCAGTCGCGGCAGGTCACGCGGTTGCCGGTCCAGTTGTGGAAGTACTCGTGCGCGATCACCTTGTCGACGCCGAAGTAGTCGTAGTCGGTGGCGCTGTCGGCGCGGGCGAGGATGTACTTCGTGTTGAAGATGTTGAGGCCCTTGTTCTCCATCGCGCCGGCGTTGAAGTCGGGCACCGCGACGATCATGAAGCGCTCGAGGTCGAGCTCGAGCCCGAAGCGCTCCTCGTCCCAGCGCATGCATTTCTTCAGCGCCTGCATCGCGAAGGCCGACTGGTCGAGCTTGCCGCGCTCGACGTAGATCTGCAGCAGCGCCCGTTCGCCCGAGCGCGTGATGAAGTGGTCCTCGAGCAGGTCGAGGTCCGCGGCGACCATCGCGAAGAGGTAGCACGGCTTGGGAACGGATCCTCCCAGCGCGCCCAGTGGGGCGAGTCGCCAGCCGGGCGCGGCGCGTCATCCCGGCGCAGCCGGGATCCAATTCCCCCACGAACCAGCCCGCCGGCTCCCCCTCGCCCTGGCCCACGAGGTTGCCGTTGGCGAGCAGGCGCGGGAAGCGCGCGCTGCCGGCGCAGATCGTGACGGCGTAGCGCGCCATCACGTCGGGGCGGTCGATGAACTAGGTGATGTGGCGGAAGCCCTCGCGCCTCGCATTGCGTGACCAGGCCGCTTGCCGTGGCGTAGAGACCCTCGAGGCGCGTGTTCTTCCACGGGTCGAAGCGGGCCACGGTCGCGAGCGTGAACGCGTCGGGCACCGCGGGGATGGTGAGATGGCTCTCGTCGAGCTCGTAGGCGTCTGCGGCGAGCGCCGCCCGTCGAGCGCGACCGAGACGAGCTCGAGGCCCGTCCGTCGAGCACGAGCGCGTCCTCGCGTGTCCGGGCCGCGGGATTGCGTGCGACGCTGAGCGTGGCGCGGACCGTGGCCATGCCGGGCCGGATGTCGATCTCGAGCGCGACGTTGGAGATGAGGAACGGCGGCGGCGTGTAATCGCGGAGGTTGATGGCCTGGGGTGCGGCGTCACGCATCAGAATGTGCGAAGACCCGCGCTTGTGGCGCGGGTCCCCGTGGCGGATGGTTATCCGGTCATTCTACCCCGGGGGCAGCGGCAGAGCCGTGCCCGCGAGGCCCTGCTAGGCCGCCTTGCGGCGGAAGAGCGCGGGAATGGCCGGCGTGGCCTTGCGGCCGGCAGCGGGCCGCTCCGGCGTGGGCGCCGCGGGGCGCTCGCCTGGGCGGGCTCGTAGGGCTTGTTGAAATCCATCCCGCCCGAGTTGCCCGATGACTGGCGCTGTGACGAAGCGGCGCCGTAGCGCGGCGCGCGTTCCTCGTCGCGCGAGCGGCCGCGGCCTCCGCGCGGGGCACGCTCGCCCTGCGGCTTGCCGGCCTCGCCCTGCGGCTTGCGACCCTCGCCCTGCGGCTTGCGGCCCTGGCCTCGTGCGGCTTCGCCTCGCGCTGCGGCTTGCGGCCTCGCCTTGCGGGCTTGCGCCCTTCGCCGCGCGCCTCGCCGCCCTTGCGTCCGCCGCGCTGTCCGCGCCCTTCGCCCGTCGGCTGCGCGCGCTCGGCCGGGGCCTCGGCGTGCGTGCGGCGCTCGGGCTCGAAGCCCTCGGCGTTGCGCACCTCGATCTTCTTGTTGATGAGGCGCTCGATCGCGCCCAGCAGCGGGCGATCCTCGGCGCCCACCAGCGAGAGCGCCTCGCCGGTGGCGCCCGCCCGGCCGGTGCGGCCGATGCGGTGCACGTAATCCTCGGGGACGTGCGGCAGGTCGAAGTTCACGACGTGCGGCAGGTCCTCGATGTCGAGGCCGCGCGCCGCGATGTCGGTCGCGACCAGCACCTTCACCTTGCCCTCCTTGAAGTCCTCGAGCGCGCGGATGCGCGCGTTCTGGCTCTTGTTGCCGTGGATCGCGTCGGCGTTGATGCCGTCCTTGCTGCAGCTGCGAGGCGAGGCGGTTGGCGCCGTGCTTGGTCTTGCAGAACACCAGCACCTGCTCCCAGTCGTTCTTCTTCACCAGGTGCGCGAGCAGCTCGCGCTTGCGGTCTGGCTCGACCGGATAGACGTACTGCGTCACCGCTTCGGCGGTGGTGTTGCGGCGCGCCACTTCGACGGTCGCCGGGATCGTCGAGGAATTGCGCCGAGAGCCTGCGGATCTCGTCGGAGAAGGTGGCCGAGAAGAGCAGCGTCTGGCGCATGGCGGCGGGCAGCAGCGCGATGATGCGGCTTGATGTCGGGGATGAAGCCCATGTCCAGCATGCGGTCGGCCTCGTCCAGCACCAGGATCTGCGACCTTGCCGAGGTTCACGGCCTTCTGGCCCACGAGGTCGAGCAGGCGGCCCGGGCGTGGCGACGAGGATCTCGACGCCCTTGCGCGAGCTCCTCGATCTGCGGGTTGATGTTCACGCCGCCGTAGACCACGAACGAGCGCAGCGGCACGTGCTTGCCGTAGGTGCTGCACGCTTTCCTGCGACCTGGATCGCGAGCTCGCGGGTCGGGCGTGAGGATCGAGGCAGCGCACCGGGTGCAGGCGCGGGCGAGAAGCTCTTGGTCGCGCATGGGCGCCAGGCGCTGCAGGATCGGGCAGCGCGAAGCCGGCGGTCTTGCCGGTGCCGGTCTGGGCGGCGCCGAGCAGGTCGCGGCCGGAGAGGACGACCGGGATGGCCTGCGTCTGGATGGGGGTGGGTTCGGTATAGCCTTGCTCCGCGACGGCGCGAAGCAGCTCGGGCAGCAGCCCGAGGCTTTCGAAAGACGTAGCTGATAGCGGTCTCCTGAACGGATCGGCCCGCGAGGTTGCCCTCGACACCGGTTCAGGCAGATGAAAATGTGCTTGTCAGGGATTCGAGCCCGGGACGGGCTGCGAACGGGCAGGAAGCGATAACCGGATGAGACGCCTCGACTGCTTGAGAACCCATTATACGCGGGAAGCTGGCCAAATTCCCATTTATTTTCTGGGCCTTATTGCAACCGCAAGACGGCGGCCGGTGCCGGGCGACTGCTCACTGCGCACGGTCAGCCGGCCCCCGCCAAGCCGCCACTCGCGTGTCGGCGGATGTCCCACAACAAAATCCGGGCATTTCCTGCACGCGAACCGAGGAACCGTCCATTCAATGTCGTCGTGGGCCTCCCGATAATCGGGCCCATGTACTACGGCGAGAGGCTCAACGGCTACACCCACCTCGCGGGCTCGGTCCTGGCCCTCGGGGGCGCCGCAATGCTGGTCTCGATGGCCGCCGCCAAGGGCGATCCCACCCGGGTCGCGAGCTTCTCGATCTACGGCGCCACCCTCTTCGTGATGTACGCGGCGTCGACCTTCTACCACAGCACGCGCGGCCGGGCGAAGCTGCTGTTCCGCAAGCTCGACCACAGCGCGATCTACCTGCTGATCGCCGGCACTTACACCCCGCTCGCCCTGGTAAGCCTGTCGGGCAGCGACGGCTGGACGCTCTTCGCGGCGTCCTGGGGCTTCGCATTCGTCGGCATCCTGCAGGAGCTATGGCTCGCCAAGGGAGCGCGCGTCACCTCGCTCGCGCTCTACATCCTCATGGGCTGGATGGGGCTCGCCCTCGTGGCGCCGCTCATCCACGCGCTTACCTGGAACGGGTTCGCGTGGCTGGTGGCGGGCGGGCTGGTGTACACAGCGGGTATCGCCTTCTACCTCTTCGACGAGCGCTTCCGCCACTGGCACGGCATCTGGCACCTCTTCGTGATGGCGGGCAGCGCCATCCACTTCTTCACCATCCTCAAGTTCGTCGCCTGAGCGGGGCTAGTGGGCCGGGCCGCCCTGCCCGAACGGGGGGCGCGTGGTCCAGATCAGCGGGATCAGGCACATGAACAGCACCCCGCAGATCCAGAAGATGTCGTTCGTGGCGAGCATGTAGGCCTGGTTGCCGAGCAGGTTCTCGAGCATGCCCTGGCCCTGCCCGGGCGTGAAACCAGCGGCGGCGGTCTGGTCCAAGAAGCGCGTCACCTGCGGATCTCCCAGGGCCAGGTGCTCGGCAAGCCGCGTGTGGTGCAGCGCCTGCCGATGGTCCCACGCCGCGATGATGATGGACGCGCCGAAGCTGCCCATCATCATGCGCATGAAGTTCTGCAGCCCCGCCGCGCGCGCGATGCGCTGGTTGGGAATGCCGCCCAGCGAGATGGCGATGAGCGGCGCGAAGAAGAACGCGATGCCGATGCCCTGCAGCGCCTGGGGGATGGTGATGGTCCAGTAGTCGCTCTCGGTGGTGAAGTGCGAGCGCATGAACGCGAGGATCCCCAGCATGCCGATGCCGATGCTCGCGTAGAGCCGCGGCCCGGCCTTGGGCATGGTCTTGCCGACCACGGGCGAGAGGATCACCGCGAAGACGCCCGCCGGCGCCATCACGAATCCCGCCCATTCCGAGGTGTAGCCCATCTGGGTCTGCAGCCAGAGCGGTAGCAGCAGCGTCATGCCGAAGAAGAGCGCGAAGCCCAGCGACAGCGTGACCAGGCCGAGCGTGAAGTTGCGGATGGCGAGCAGCGACAGGTCCACGATGGGGTGCGCGTCGGTGAGCTCCCAGATCACGAAGAGCGTGAACGCCACCAGCGCCGTGACGCCGAGCGCCACGATGAAGGGCGAGCCGAACCAGTCGAGCTCGTTGCCCTTGTCGAGCAGGATCTGCAGCGATCCCACCCAGATCACCAGCAGCACGATGCCCACGTAGTCCACCGGCACGCTGCGGGTGGGTGTCTCGTGGTCGGAGAGCAGCTGCCAGGTGCCCAGGGCGGCGAAGATGCCCACCGGAATGTTGATGAGGAAGATCCACGACCAGTGGTAGTTGCTGGTGATCCAGCCGCCGAGGATGGGGCCGAGGATGGGGCCCACCGTCACCGTCATGGCCCAGATCGCGAGCGCCATGGTGCGCTTCTCGGGCGGGTAGTTCATCATCATCAGCGATTGCGAGAGCGGGATCATGAAGCCCGCCACCGCGCCTTGGAGCACGCGGAACGCGATCAGCATCGGCAGGCTCACCGAGATCGCGCACAGGAACGACGAGATCGTGAACAGCACGATCGCCGACGTGAAGAGGCGCACCTGGCCGATGCGGTCGGCGAGCCAGCCGGTGACCGGCACCGTGATCGCGTTGGCCACCTGGTAGGAGGTGATGATCCAGGCGCCCTGGCTGGGAGCGGCCCCGAGCTCGCCGCAGATGGTCGGGATGGAGACGTTCGCGATGGTGATGTCCAGCACTTCCATCAGGTTGGCGAGCGCCAGGATCAGCGTGAGGACGAGGCGCATCCCGCCCGAGTAGTACGGGCCGCCCGTGGCGCCCACGGCCGGGTCCCCGCCGCGCCGCGCGGCGCCTCAGCGGCCGCTGCCATGGTCCTTCGCCACCGTCACCGGCTGGCCGCCGTTGCGCACGATGATCTGCGTCACGCGCGCGTCGGCCGCAGCGCTCAGCGCGTCGAAGATCGCGGTCTCCTGCTTCACGACGGTCGGCGTGGGCGCCGCGGGCAGCCGCTCGCCCTCGCGCGTGTGGGTGTCCACCTCAACTTTCATCGAGAGGCCCACCTGCAGCGGATGATCGTGGACCTCCCGGGCGTCCAGCGCGATCCGCACCGGCACGCGCTGCACGACCTTGATCCAGTTGCCGGTGGCGTTCTGCGCGGGCAGCAGCGCGAAGGCAGCGCCGGTGCCCGCGCCGAAGCCTTGTATCCGCCCGTGGTATTTCGCGTGGCGGCCGTAGAGGTCGGCCTCGACGGTGGCGGGCTGGCCGGGGCGAAGGTCGCGCAGCTGCCCTTCCTTGAAGTTCGCGTCGACCCACACGTTCTCGAGCGGCACGATGGCCATGAGCGGCGTGCCGGCGGCCACGCGCTGCCCCACCTGCACGCTGCGGCGGGCGACCACGCCCGCGACCGGCGCCAGGATCTCGGTGCGCGCGTTGCCGAGGTAGGCCTCGTGCACCTTCGCCGCGGCGGCGAGCACGTCCGGATGATCCTCGAGCGTGGTGCCGGTCGACCATCGCGCGGGTGGCGGTGTGCTGCTCCTCGGCCGCGCGCAGCGCCGCGGCCGCGGCCTCCACCGCCTCGCTCGCGTGCTGCACTTCCTCCTTCGACACGCCGCCGATCGCGGCGAGCTGCTCGCGCCGTGCGAGGTCGGCGCGCGCGCGCGCGAGGTCGCTCCGGCGCTGCGCCACGGTGGCGTCGGACTGGCCGGTGGTCGCGAAGAGCGTGCGCACCTGGCGCACCGAGCGCGCGAGGCTCGCTTCGGCTTCCTCCAGCGCGATGCGCGCGTCGGCGGGATCGAGGCGGACGAGCGCCTGGCCCACCTTCACGCGGTCGGTGTCGTCGGCGGCGACGGCGACTACGGTGCCGGCCACCTGCGGGGTGATCTGCACGACGTTGCCGCCCACGTAGGCGTCGTCGGTGGATTCGTACCACTGGCCCACGAGGAAGTACCAGGCGAGCCAGAGGAGGCCCGCGACGGCGAACACGGCTGCGGCGATGAGCAGCATCTTCGTGCGCTTCTTCTCCTTGCTCGCCGGCTCCTGCGGAGCGCGCGGTGCGTTGGCGGGCGGCGCGTCGGCGCGCGCAGCGTTGTCGGCGGGGGCGCCGGGGGCGGGGGGATTCGTGGCCATGGGGCGCAGTCCCTTCGGGTCAGCGGGCCGCGGCGAGCGGCGCGGGGTTGTCGTAGCCGCCGCCGAGGGCGTGGACCAGGTCCACGTCGGCATCGAGGCGGCGCGCGCGAAGCTCCGCGTCGAGCGCACGCTCGAGGAGCACCTGGCGGTCCGTGAGCAGGACTTCGAGATAGTCGCCGACCCCGGCGCGATAGCGCGCGATCGAGAGGTTCTCGGCACGCTCGGCCGCGGCGAGCGCGAGCGCCACCTGCTCCTGGCGCGCCTTCAACGCGCGCACGGTCGCGACCTGGTCCACGACTTCGCGCACGGCATCCACCAGCGTCTCGTTGTACTGGCCCACGGCGAGGTCCCAGTCGGCACTGCGCCCTGCGAGCTCGGCGCGCAGCGTGCCGCGCTGGAACCACGGCAGGTTGATCGCGGGTCCGATGCCCATAGCGAGGCTGCCCGCCTGGAGCCACCGGTCGAAGTTGATGGCCTGCAGGCCCACGAACGCGTTGAGGTCGATGTTCGGGTAGAACGCGGCCTTCGTGCTCTCGATGCCGAGCATCGCCGCCTCCACGCGCTCGCGCTGCGCCGCAACGTCGGGGCGCCGCCCCACGAGATCGGCGGGCAGCGTGGAAGGCAGCGCCACGTCGATGGGCGCCAGGGCCGGGCGCGCGATCTCGAGGCCGCGGTCGGGGCCCTTGCCGAGGAGTGCGGCGATCTGGTGGCGCGCGAGGTCGACCGCCAGCTCGGCGGCGATCACCTGGTCGCGCGCCGACGGCACCTGGCCTTCGGCCGCGTGCACCGCGACCTGCGCGTCGAGGCCGGCGTCGAAGCGCGCGCGCGTGAGCGAGAGGATCTGCTCGCGCTGGGTGAGCGTGGCGCTGGCCACGTCGCGCTGCTCGTACGCGGCCTGGAGCTGGATGTAGGCACGCGCCACCGCCACGGCGAGCAGCAGTCGGGCAGCCTCGGCATCGGCCTCTGCGGCGCGCACGAAGCCGAGGGAGCTTTCATAGGCCTTGCGGTTCTTCCCCCAGAAGTCGAACTCGTAGCCCAACCCGATGGTCGCGTCGTTCTGCCACAGCCACATCCCCCCGAACGGTGGCGGGATGATGCTGTTCTCGGAGAGCCGCTGGCGGCTCGAGCTGACCGTGCCGGTGGTATGCGGCGTGAGCGCCGTGTGGGCGAGGTCCGCGGCGGCGCGGGCCTGCCCGACGCGGGCCGCCACGACGGCAATGGACGGATTGCCCGCGAAGGACTCCTCGACCAGGGCGTCCAGTTGCGGATCGCCGTAGCGCTTCCACCACGCGCCCTCAAGCGGTGCGCGCGCGATGGGCGTGCCGGCGAACGTCCTGGCGGCCTCGAGCGCTGCGGGATCGGTCGGCGTGGCCGTGGTGTGGATGCCCTGCGTGCTGGCGCACGCGGCCGCGAGCAGCGCGGCGGCCATCACCGGCAAGAAATTCACGCCCCGCATGCGCAAGCGCCGCCCTTCCGAGAGCCCGAGCCGATTATTGTAGTGTCGATTACGATTGCGGATCGTCGTGGGTCCCTGGCTCGCCGCGGCCCCGCCCGGCGTAGCTCGCGCGGAGCTCGCGCTTGAGCACCTTGCCGATGCCGCTGCGGGGCAAGCTCTCGACGCATTCCACCGCCGCTAGCCGCTGCATCTTCCCGAGCCGCGCGTTGCACCATTCGAGCACCACGCCAGCGTCGAAACGGGCGGTGTCGCGCGGGACCACGAAGGCCACCGGCGTCTCGCCCCAGCGCTCCGAGGGCACGCCTACCACGGCCACTTCCGCGACCGCCGGGTGCTCGCGCGCCACCGCCTCGAGGTCGCCGGGATAGATGTTGAAGCCGCCCGAGATCACCATGTCCTTCTTGCGGTCCACGAGCACGAGGAAGCCGTCGGCGTCGAAGCGGCCCAGGTCGCCGGTGCGGATGTAGCGCCGTCCCGCCGCGTCGAACCATTCGGCCGCACGGCTCGGCTCGGGTCGGTTGTGGTAGCCCGTCATCATCGCGCCCGAGTGGCCCACGACCTCGCCGGTCGCGCCGCGCGCGAGCTCGTGCCCGCCGTCGTCGATCACGCGGATCTCGTGGTCCGGCGGCGGGCTGGCCGACGGTGTGCAGCTTCTCCGGGTGCTGGTGCGCGAGCAGCACGCACGTGCCGCCGCCCTCGGTCATGCCGTAGAACTCGACCAGGGCTCCCGGCCAGCGCGCCAGCACGTCGCGCTTCATCGCGGCCGCGAACGGTGCGCTGGTGGAGAACTTCACGCGGAACGAGGTGAGGTCGTAGCGGCCGAAATCGGGGAGCGCCATGATGCGCTGGTACTGCACCGGCACCAGCATCGCGTGGGTGGCGCGGTGGCGCTCGGCGAGTGCGAGGAAGCCCGCGGGATCGAACTTGCCCATCAGCACCAGCGTGCCGCCCAGCGCGACGGTCGGGAGTGCTGCGACCAGCGTCGTGTTCGAGTAGAGCGGCGTGGAGATGAGCGTGATCGCGTCGGGGCCGTAGCCGTACTGCACCGCGCGCTGCACGTGCAGCCAGCGCATCGCGTGGGGCTGCACGATGCCCTTGGGCTCGCCCGTGGTGCCCGAGGAATAGATGATGTTGAACGGCCACTCGGGCGCGATCGCCACCGGCCCGGGGCGCGCATCGCCGGGGGCGAGCCAGCGCGCGAGGGCCGCCTCGTCGTCGAGCCGGATGCGCGGCGGCGTCACGTGCGTGCCTAGTGCAGCGTCGGCGGCCGCGTCGACGAACAGGAAGCGTGCACCGGAATCCGCCGCCATGCGAGGCGATGGCCGCCGGCGTCAGCGAAGGCGCGATGGGCGCCACGGCCACCCCGGCCCGCAACGCGCCGAGGAAGAGCGCCACGTATTCGATGCAATCGCCGGCGCAGATGGCGATCGCGGCGCACGGCGCCACGCCCGCGCGCTGCAGCGTGGCGGCGATGCGGTCGATGCGCGCGTCGAGCTCGCCGAAGGTCAGCGCGCGCCCGCCATGGACGACGGCGGGGTGCGCGGGCCGTTCGCGCGCGTGCCGCGCCACCAGCGCCGTGAGGTCGCCGAACGGCTGCGCGAGCTCGGCCTCGACGCCCATCAGCCGTGCTTGGCGAGCTCGAGGCGGCCGATCTGGTTGCGGTGCACCTCGTCGGGGCCGTCGGCGAGGCGCAGCGTGCGCGCGCTCGCGTAGGCATGCGCGAGGCCGAAGTCCTCGCAGACGCCCGCGCCGCCGTGGGCCTGGATCGCCCAGTCGATCGACCTGGCAGGCCATGTTCGGCGCGGCGACCTTGATCATGGCGATCTCGGCGCGCGCCGCCTTGTTGCCCGACGGTGTCCATCATGCAGGCGGCCTTCAGCGTGAGCAGGCGCGCCTGGTCGATCATGATGCGCGACTCGGCGATGCGCTCGAGCGTCACGCCCTGCTCGGCGACGGGCTTGCCGAAGGCGACGCGCGATTTCACGCGCTTGCACATCTTCTCCAGCGCGCGCTCGGCCACGCCGATCAGGCGCATGCAGTGGTGGATGCGCCCCGGCCCGAGGCGGCCCTGCGCGATCTCGAAGCCGCGGCCTTCGCCGAGCAGCAGGTTCGCCGCGGGCACGCGCACGTCCTTGAACGTCGAATTCCACGTGCCCGTGGGGCGCATCGTCGTAGCCGAACACCGTGAGCGGGCGCAGCGACCTTGACGCCCGGCGTGTCGCTCGGCACGAGGATCATCGACTGCTGCTGGTGCCTGTCCGCGTCGTCGGGTCGGTCTTGCCCATGAAGATGAGCGATCTTGCAGCGCGGGTCGCCGGCGCCCGAGGTCCACCACTTGCGCCCGTTGATGACGTAGTCGTCGCCGTCGCGCTCGATCGAGCTCTGGATGTTGGTCGCGTCCGACGACGCGACGTCGGGCTCGGTCATCGCGAAGCCGGAGCGGATCTCGCCCGCGAGCAGCGGCTCGAGCCAGCGCTTCTTCTGCTCGGGCGTGCCGTAGCGCTCGAGCACCTCCATGTTGCCGGTGTCGGGCGCCGAGCAGTTGAACACCTCGGGCGCCCAGTGCACGCGGCCCATGATCTCGCAGAGCGGCGCGTACTCGAGGTTGGTCAGGCCCGCGCCGCGCTCGGAGGCGGGCAGGAACAGGTTCCACAGGCCCGCGGCCCTCGCCTTCGCCTTGAGCTCCTCGATCACTCGGGTCGGCTCCCAGCGGTCGCCTTCCTCCACCTCGTCGTGGAAGCGCTGCTCGTTGGGATAGACGTGCGCCTCCATGAACGACGTGAGGCGTTTCTGCAGGTCCTTCACTTTCGGGGAATGGTCGAAATCCATCGCGGTTCCTTGGTCAATCGCGCCTCGAGTTGCTCGACCTGCTTCCAGCCCAGCTCGCGCCATGCGGGCGCGCGCGCCGTCCCGTCTCCACCGCCTGCGCGCTCGCCGCGTTGCCAGCCGCCGCCCGCGCCATCACGCCCTGGAAGATCGCAGCGGCGCGGAACATGTTGTACGCCATGCAGAAGCTCCCAGTCCTGGCGGCGAGCGCGTGGCCGCCGGTGCGCTCGAGATAGCGCGCGAGGTATTCGTCTTCGCGACGGGATGCCGAGCGCGGCCAGGTCCGCGCCGCGCAGCCCGCGGAACTCGGCCGCCGAGAGCCGCCACGCCATCATGTGGTACGAGAAATCCGCCATGCGGATGGCCGAGCGTCGAGAGCTCCCAGTCGAGCACCGCGAGCACGCGCGGCTCGCGTGGGATGGAAGACCATGTTGTCGATGCGGTAGTCGCCGTGCACGATGGTGGTGGCGTCGTCCGCGGGAATGTTGGCCGGCAGCCATTCGATCAGCCGGTCCATCGGCTTCGATCTTCTCCGTCTCCGAAGCCTTGTACTGGCGGCTCCAGCGGTCGATCTGGCGCTGGAAGTAGTTGCCCGGCTTGCCGAAGCCGGCGAGGCCGATGGCAGCGTAGTCGACGCGATGCAGCGCGGCGATCACGCGATTGGTCGCCTCGAAGATCGCGCCGCGCTCGGCCGGGTCCATGCCGGGCAGCTTCGGGTCCCACAGCACGCGGCCCTCGACGTACTCCATGATGTAGAACACGGCTCCGATGACGGCTTCGTCGGTGCAGAGCGCATGCGTGCGCGCCACCGGAACGTCCGTGGCCGCGAGCGCGGTGATCACCCGGTATTCGCGATCGACCGCATGGGCCGAGGGCAGCAACTTGCCCGGCGGCTTGCGACGCAGGACGTAGCTTTTCTTGTCCGCGCGCAGGAGAAACGTGGGATTCGACTGCCCGCCCTTGAACTGCTCGACCTGCAGGCTGCCCCCGCTCGGGAAGCCCGCCACGTGGTCGCGCATGTAGCGCTCGAGCGCCGCGACGTCGAAGCGGTGGGCCTCGGCGACCGGCCGCGTGCCCTGGTAGGCCGCGAAATCGGTCATGAGCCGGCGACGGCATCCGCCGGCAGGGCCTCGGCGGCGGGACGCCCGCGGCGCACCATGAACGTGCCGCTCGCGCGCGCCACCACCCGTCCGGTCGCATCGCGCGCCTCGCCCTCGCAGAACGACACCGAATTGCCCGAGTGGATGCAGACCCCCTCGGCCACCAGCGTGCCGCGGCACGGGCCGATGAACGTGGTCTTCATCTCGACGGTGATCGCGCCCAGGGCCTGCGGGTCGGCGCTGCGCGCGGCCACCGCCATGGCGATATCGAGCAGCGTCATGAGCACGCCGCCGTGCGCCGAGTCCCAGCTGTTCATGAGCTCGGGGCGTAGCTCCAGCTCCAGCTCGGCGCGGCCCTCGCCGCGCGAGCGCAGGCGAATGCCGAGCAGGCTCGCGTAGGGGATCTTCCGGCCGAGCGCCTCGCCCAGGTCCATCGTCAGGGGGCTTCCGATCTGTGCACGGCGCCTAGACCGCCGTCACGCCGCCATCGACCGCGACGATCTGGCCGGTGATGAAGGCACTCGCGTCGGAGGCGAGCAGCACGGCGAGTCCCTTCAGGTCCTCGGGGCCGCCCACGCGCTTCATCGGCGCCCTGCTCGCCACCTTGTCGCCCAGCATCTCCATCAGGCCCTTGGTCATCTTGGTGGGGAAGAACCCGGGGGCGATGGCGTTCACGGTGATGCCGTAACGCGCCCACTCGGCGGCGAGCGAGCGTGTGAAGTTCACCACGCCGCCCTTGCTGGTGTTGTAGGCGATGGTGCCGGGCCGCTCGGGATCTCCGCCGCCCACGAGTCCCAGGATCGAGGCGATGTTCACGACGCGCCCGCTCTTGCGCGGCACCATGCACTGGCGGCCCACTTCCTGGCTCGCGACGAACGTCGCCGTGAGGTTCAGGTCGATCACCTTCTTCCACGCCTCGAGCGGATGGTCGATCACGTCCGCGCCCCAGGTGGTGCCGGCGTTGTTCACCAGGATGTCGATCTGCCCCAGCCCCGCCACGGCCTGCTTCACCATCGCGGGGATGGCCGTGGCATCGGACATATCGCAGACCAGCGGCAGGGCCTCGATGCCCTGCGCCTTCAGGTGCGCGCAGGCCTGGTCCAGCTCGTCGCGCTTGCGCGCCGTGAGCGCCACGCGCGCGCCCATCTCGCCCAGGCCCTCGGCGATCTGCAGGCCCAGCCCGCGCGAGCCGCCGGTGACGAGCGCCACGCGCCCGGAAAGGTCGAGCAGCTTGCGCACGCTCATCGCCTCGCCTCCATCGCCATTGGTTTATCCTCCGTGGGGCCCGAAAGCTTACACCGGCATCGCATCCGGTGAATAATGGACAGGCCCCTTGTCGCCCCGGCGTAGGCCGGGGCCCAATCGGATCCCGGCCTGCGCCGGGATGACAGTGCCCCGGAGATCGCATGGACCTCAACTACTCCCCCGAAGAGCTCGCGTTCCGCGACGAGGTGCGTGGCTGGCTGCGTGAGCACCTGCCCGCCGATTTGCGCGAGAAGGTCGCCGCCTACGCGCCGCTCTCGCCGCGACGACCTGCTGCGCTGGCACCGCATCCTCGCCAAGCAGGGCTGGGTGGCGCCGTCGTGGCCGCACGAATGGGGCGGCACGGACTGGGACGTCGTCCGGCGCTACGTCTTCGAGGAGGAGTGCGGCTACGCGGGCGCGCCGCCGCTGATCCCGTTCGGCCTCTCCATGTGCGGCCGCGGTGCTGCTCAAGTTCGGCACGCCCGCGCAGAAGCAGCGCTTCCTGCCGCGCATCTACAACGGCGACGACTTCTGGTGCCAGGGCTATTCGGAGCCGGGCTCGGGCTCGGACCTCGCCTCGCTCAAGACGCGGGCGCTGCGCGAAGGCGACCACTACGTCGTGAACGGCCAGAAGACCTGGACCACGCTCGCCCACTATGCGGACTGGATCTTCTGCCTGGTGCGCACGGACTCCGCCGGAGCAAGAAGCAGGAAGGCATCTCGTTCCTGCTGATCGACATGAAGACGCCGGGCATCACGGTGCGCCCGCTGATCCTCATGGACGGCGAGCGCGAGGTGAACGAGGTGTTCTTCGACGACGTGAAGGTTCCGGTGGCGAACCTCGTGCACGAGGAGGGGAAGGGCTGGACGGTCGCCAAGTACCTGCTGGGCCACGAGCGCATGAACACCGCGCGCATCGGCGGCTCGCGGCGCGAGCTGGAAAAGCTCAAGGAATTCGCCGGCAGCGCCAGGTGAAGGACGGCAAGCCGCTCATCGAGGACGTGCGCTTCCGCGACAAGCTCTCGCGCGTGGAGGTGGAGCTGATGGCCCTCGAGATCACCAACCTGCGCTTCCTCGACCAGCTGCGCGGCGGGCGCGCGCCGGGCGCCGAGGTGTCGATGCTGAAGATCCGCGGCACCGAGATCCAGCAGGCGCTGACCGAGCTGATGATGGAGGCGGCGGGGCCGCTCGCGCAGCCGTTCGCGGCGGTGGGCGATGCGCCCGGCTTCGACGAATTCACCGCCGGCATCGCGCCGCGCTACTGCAACTTCCGCAAGACCACCATCTACGCCGGGTCCAACGAGATCCAGCGCAACATCATCGCCAAGATGAGCCTCGGGCTCTAGGAAGCCGCCATGAAGTTCGACTACAGCGAAGAGCAGCAACTGGTCGCCGATTCGGTGCGCCGCTTCGTCGCGCAGGACTACGGCTTCGAGGCGCGGCGCCGGATCGTGGCCTCGCCCGAGGGCTGGAGCCGCGAGGTGTGGGCGACGCTCGCGGAGATCGGGCCTGCTGGGGTTGCCGTTCCCGGCCGAGCTGCGGCGGGTTCGGCGGCCGCGCGGTGGACATGATGAGCGTGATGGAGGCGATGGGCGACGCGCTGCTGGTCGAGCCGTACCTCGCCACCGTGGCGCTCGCCGGGCGGCTGGTCGCGCGCGTGGGCAACGATGCGCAGCGCGACAGCGCGATTCCCGCCATCGTCGAGGGCCGCCAGGTGCTCGCTTTCGCGCACACCGAGGAGGGCGCGCGCTACGACCTCGCGCACGTCGCCACGCGCGCCACGCGTTCCGGCGCCGGCTACGTGATCGATGGCGTGAAGCGCGTCGTGCTGCACGCGCCGTGCGCCGACCGCCTCGTGGTCTCCGCTCGCACCGCCGGCGGGGATGCGGATGCGCAGGGCGTGAGCCTCTTCCTCGTGGATGCGAAGGCGCCCGGAATCTCGATGACGGCCTATCGCACGCTGGACGAGCTGCGCGCGGCGGACGTTTCGTTCAAGAACGTGGCGGTCCCCGCCGATGCGCTGCTCGGCGCCGAGGGCGCCGCGCTCGAGGCGATCGAGGAAGCCGCCGACTACGCGACCGCGCTCCTCTGCGCCGAGGCGGTGGGCGCGCTCAAGTTCGCCTGCGACACGACGCTCGAATACCTCAAGACGCGCCGGCAGTTCGGCGTGCCCATCGGAGCCTTCCAGGCGCTGCAGCACCGCATGGTCGACATGGTCGTGAGCTACGAGCAGGCGCGCTCCATGGCGAGCCTCGCCTGCGCGCGCGTGGACACCGAGCCCGACGCGCGCGAGCGCGAACGCATCGTCTCCGCCGCCAAGATCAAGATCGCCGACGCCTGCCGCCACGTGAGCCAGGAATCGGTGCAGCTGCACGGCGGCATGGGCATGAGCGAGGAGCTCAAGGTGAGCCACACCTTCCGCCGCCTCACCATGATCGCGCGCCAGCTCGGCGACGCGGACCACCATCTCGATCGTTTCGCGAGGAATTCCTGACATGCCCGCCGCCACCGTGAACCGCCGCGTCGTCCTCGCCAATCGCCCGCAGGGCAACGTCACGCCGCAGAATTTCCGCATCGAGGAGGCGCCCATGCCCACGCCCGCCGAGGGCGAGGTGCTGGTGCGCAACGAGTGGCTCTCGCTCGACCCGTACATGCGCGGGCGCATGAGCGACGCCAAGTCATACGTGCCCCCGGTCGCGATCGACGCGGTCATGACCGGGCAGACCGTGGGCGAGGTGGTCGACTCGCGCCACCCCGGCTTCCATCAGGGCGACAAGGTCCTCACCTCGCTCGGCTGGCAGCTCTACGGCACGGCGCGCGGCAAGGAGCTCATGATGGTGGACGCCTCGCGCGTGCCCGCGTCGTATTACCTCGGCGTGCTCGGCATGCCCGGCGTCACCGCGTGGTTCGGCCTCTTCGACATCGGCAAGCCCAAGCGCGGCGAGACGGTGGTCGTGTCGGCCGCCTCGGGCGCGGTGGGCAGCGTCGTCGGGCCAGCTCGCCAAGCACGAGGGTTGCCGCGTGGTGGGCATCGCGGGCGGCGCGAAGAAGTGCGAGTACGTGGTGAAGGAGCTGGGCTTCGATGCGTGCGTCGACTACAAGGCCGGCAAGCTCACCGAGGATCTGCGCGCCGCCTGCCCGGACGGCATCGACGTGAACTTCGAGAACGTGGGCGGCGTGGTGCTGGACACGGCGCTGCGCCTGGCGCGCGTCAATGCCCGCTTCGTGATTTGCGGCCTCATCGCCGAGTACAACGCCACCGAGCCCTACGGCTACAAGGCGCTGCGCTCGGTGCTCGTGAACCGCGTCACCATTCGCGGCATGATCGTGTTCGACTGGAAGGATCGCTATCCCGAAGCGCTCGCCGACCTCGCCGCGCGCGTGGCCACGGGCAAGCTGCGCTACAAGGAATCCATCGTCGAAGGCCTGGACAACGCGCCCCAGGGGCTCATCTCGCTCCTCGCCGGCGGCAACTTCGGCAAGCAGCTGGTCAAGCTCTCCTGACGGCCCCTCGCAGCGTGTGCCGGTAGCGATTACCGGCTTGCCACGCGCGCCGCCGCGTTGCCTCGCGAATTCGCGGCTCTTCGGCGGCACGGATGTTGCGGCATCTCCCGATGCACCGGATTTGCGGAAAGGAGATGCCATGAACCCATTGCGCTTACACGCCGGACGCGCCGCCCTGCTGGCACTCGCCGCGCTCGCGCTGCCCGCGGCCGCGGATGTGCGCGTGCTGCCGTCCCGCCCGCCCGTGGTCTCCGGAACGGCCGCCGCAGGCCCCAACGTCGCTGCGGCCTCCGAGACCGGCGACAACGCGATCGCCCAGCGCGTGATGCGCGCGCTCGCCGGCGACCCTGCCCTCGAGGGCGCCGCGATCACCGTGCTGGTGGACCACGGCAACGTGAGCCTCTCCGGCACCACCGAGGATGACGGGCAGGCCGAATACGCGACCCAGGTCGCGCAGGATGCCGCCGGTCCCGCGGCCCATGTAGCGAGCGACAACCTGCAGCCCGCGTTGAGCGCGCCCGTCCAATGACCCACAGGAGGAGAAGACCTTGGGAACGACCCTGACACCCGACAACCTGCCCGCCGGCCGCGATCGCAACGTGGGACGCGGACACGGCACCGAAGCGCTCGGCCCCAGCGACAGCAGCGACAGCGGCAGCGACGTGGTGGGCGAGGACAACCTCGACAGCGATACAGACCGCTTCGGCACCGGGGAGGCCGCGGCTGCCGGAGACGACGCGCCTGATGACGCGCAAGACATCGGCACCGATCGCATCGTGGAGCCGTCCGAACTCGAAGATAATGCGGAGGATGCCGACCGATCCTCCCGCAAGCGCCCCTGACGCCGCGCCCTCACAGTCGAGCCTCGTTGCCGTCCTGAAGCGCGTGCCGCCGTCTGTGTACGGCGGCGCCGTGATGGCGGCCATCGGCGCGCTCGGCTGGGCCTGCGCGGTGCCCTGGCTCTTTCCCAGCCTCGGGCCCACCATCGCGATCCAGTCCGAAGCGCCCGAGCATCCGGCCGCGCGGCCGTGGAGCGTGGTGGTCGGCCACTTGATCGGTGCGACGGTGGGTTTCACCGCGGTGCGGATCACGGGCGTGATCCACCAGCCGCCGGTCAACGTTTCGCACGCGCTCAACGGTGCGCGGGTGCTCGCCGCGGCGCTCGCGGTGTTCGCCTCGATGGCGCTGCAGACCCTGGCGCGCGCGCGCCACGCGCCGGCCCAGGCCACCACGCTGCTGATCGTCGTGGGCGCGCTCGACGCGGACCTGCACGGCGCCTTCGTGCTCGCGGCCGGGATCGCCCTCGTCGCTACGCTTGGCGAAGCCGTGCGGCGCCTGAAGCTCGCGCGTTAAGGCCGGTAAAGGCCGAGGACACAGAGGGACGGAGGGCACAGAGAAAAGCGATACATGGGTTTCGAGGCTTCGATCGGTCCGTGTCGCTGCTTTGAAGGGTTTCTCTGTGTTCTCTGTGCCTCTGTGTCCTCGGCTTTTACCGGCTTTATTTCTTGCAGCCGAAGCGGGTAATTCGCAGCGCGCCGAACACCGCCACGCCCTTGTTGCTGTCGTCGGCCGCGCCTACCGCGGTGCCCTGCTCGGTCGCCGCCGCGATGTGCGCGTCGCAGTGCGCATCGATCGTGATCTTGCCCGCCACCGTCACGTTGGAGCGGAAGCAGTACCAGCCGTGCGGATTGGTGAGGCGAATGGTGCTCTTGCCCATTACGTTCACGGCCGGGTGCACCAGCACGAGGCGCGGCTTGCTGGTGGCGTGATCGTCGCCGGTGGTGCCTTGGCCCAGTCCGAACACCTTCACGCCGGTCGAAAGGACCCCGTCCGGGGGCGTGCCCTTCTTGAACGGCGTGGCCCGGCCCCACTGCGCGATGCATTGATCGACGGCCGCCTGGTCGGTCTCGGCGTAGGCGGGCACGGAAACGGCGGCGAATACAGCGATGGCGAAGAATTGGCGGATCACGGCTTCCTCCCGGAACGATGGTGGATCATTGTTCACTCGATCTTGCCCGCCATATTGCTCGTTATCTTGCTCGCCGGCGTTGAGCGGCGGCTTGCCGTCCGCTCCAACGCCGTTCCCGCTGGCAGTGGCACCGACCTGACCTCTAATTGTTGCCGATTTCCGGGAATGAGGGAGAATGCCCGCTGGCCGCCGTCCGGGCGGGCCCGACGACAGGGGAGGCCAACATGCAGAACAGCCACGCAAGCTCGTCACGCCGTAATTTCCTGCGCGCAACGGGCGCAGCGGCGTTCGCCGCCGCGCTGCCCCGCACCGGCCGCGCCGCCGACGCGGTGAAGCTCGGTTTGATCCTGCCGCTGTCGGGACCGTTCGCATCGACCGGCCGTCAGATCGAGGCGGCCGTGCGCCTGTACATGGCGCGCAACGGCGACAGCGCTGTCGGCCGCAAGGTCGAGCTCCTGGTGCGCGATGACACCGGCCTCGCGCCCGAGACCACCAAGCGCATCGCCCAGGAGCTCATCACGCGCGACGGCGTGGCGGTGATCGCGGGCTTCGGCCTCACGCCGCTCGCCTTCGCCACCGCCCCGGTCGCCACCGAGGCCAAGGTGCCGATGGTGGTGATGGCCGCCGCGACCTCGGTCATTCCGCAGCGCTCGCCCTTCATCGTGCGCTCGGGTTTCACGGTGCCGCAGATCACCGCGCCCATCGCGCAGTGGGGCGCCAAGTCGGGCCTGAGGCGCATGGTGTCGATGGTCACCGACTACGCGCCCGGCCTGGAGTGCGAGAAGACCTTCATCAAGGTGTTCGGCGACGCGGGCGGCACCATGGCGGAGTCGCTGCGCACGCCGCTGCGCAATCCCGACTACGGCCCGTTCCTGCAGCGCGTGAAGGATGCCAAGCCCGACGCGCTCTTCCTCTTCGTGCCTTCGGGCGAGGGCGCGGCGGTGATGAAGCAGTTCGCCGACCGCGGGCTGAAAGAGGCCGGCATCAAGTTGATCTGCACCGGCGACGTGCTGGACGACGACCTGCTCGAGGCGATCGGTCCACCCGCGCTCGGCATCGTGAGCTCGCACCATTACTCGGCCGCGCACAAGTCGCCCGAGAACAAGGCGTACGTCGAGGGCTTCATGAAGGCCAATAACGGCATGCGGCCGAACTTCCACTCCGTGGGCGGCTACGACGGCATGCACGTGATCTACGAGGCGCTCAAGCGCACCGGCGGCGACACCAACGGCGAGAAGCTGGTCGAGGCGATGAAGGGCCAGGAGTGGGTGAGCCCGCGCGGGCCCATGTCGATCGACCCCGCCACGCGCGACGTGGTCCAGAACGTCTACATCCGCAAGTGCGAGATGGCCGACGGCAAGCCCTGGAACGTCGAGTTCGAGACCATCGAGCGGGTGAAGAACCCGGTCGCCTAGGAGAGGCACGGCCATGGCAAGACGCGAGACCCCCCCCTACCGAGCCGACCACGTCGGCAGCTTCCTGCGTCCGCCGGAGTTGCTGGAGGCGCGCGACAAGCGCCGCCGCGGCGAGATCACGGCCGAACAGCTGCGCACGGTCGAAGACGCGGCGATCCGCGACGTGGTGCGCTTCCAGGAGGAGCTGGGCCTGCAGGACGCGACCGACGGCGAGTTTCGCCGCACCTACTTCCACATCGACTTCCTGGAGCAGCTGGAAGGCGTGCAGACCCGCGGCGGGCTCACCGCCCACTTCCACAGCGCCAAGGGCGACATCGACTTCGCGCCCCCGGTGCTGCACGTGACGGGCAAGGTGCGCCACGCGAAGCCGATCCAGCTCGCCGACTTCGAGTTCCTGAAGTCGGTCGCGAAGCGCACGCCGAAGGTGACGATCCCGTCGCCCACGATGCTGCACTTCCGGGGCGGCAGAGGTGCGATCAGCCGCGACGCCTATCCCGACATGGAGGAATTCTTCGCCGACGTGGCCGCCGCGTACCGCGACGAGATCCAGGCCCTCGGCGCGGCGGGCTGCACCTACCTGCAGCTGGACGACACCAACCTCGCGTACCTGTGCGACCCGAAGCTGCGCGAGGGCGCGCGCCAGCGCGGCGACGATCCCGACGAGCTGCCCCGCAAGTACGCGCGGCTCATCAACGCCGCCATCGCGGGACGCCCGAAGAACATGCGCGTCTGCACACACCTGTGCCGCGGCAACTTCAAGAGCGCTTGGGTGGCCGAGGGCGGCTACGAGCCGGTGGCCGAGGTGCTCTTCAACGAGCTCCAGGTCGACGGCTACTTCCTCGAGTACGACGACGCGCGCTCGGGAGACTTCCGGCCGCTGCGCTTCGTGCCGAAGGACAAGACCGTCGTGCTGGGCCTGGTCACGACGAAGCTGGGGGAGCTGGAGTCGAAGGACGAGGTCAAGCGGCGCATCGACGAGGCCGCGAAGTACGCGCCGATGGAGCAGCTCTGCCTGTCGCCGCAGTGCGGGTTCTCGAGCACGGTGCACGGCAACGAGATCGCGCGCGAGTCCCAGGCGCGCAAGATGCGGCTGATCGTCGAGGTGGCGCGCGAGGTGTGGGGAAACTAGCGGCTACGGACGGTAGCGCTCGACCATCTTCAGGCCGGACATGTTGTCCACCGTGTAGGTGAACACGGCGTGGCTCGCGTCGAGCGGCGAGAAGTCCGCGATTCCCACCGGCGTGAGGTGCATCGCCTTCGCGGTGTAGGGCACCTGCCACGACGGGCCCGTGCTGCGGAACGCGGCGCCGCCGAAGTGTAGCCGCCCGTCCGCATCGCGCGACCACGCGCCGCCCGGCACCACGAGCCAGGTGGGCTTGCCGGATTCGTCGTACGTCTGCCACACCATGAAGAGCTTCTCGGAGTACTGGTTCACCGTGAGCGCCCAGCCCGGCTCGCGCGGGTTCCACCACATGTCCGAGTAGTCGTCGTGCGGGCGGCTGGCGCCGCTGCCCGCGCGCCCGATGCTCAGATGCACGGGTCCCACCACGTCGCGCGAGCCCGGCGCGCCGGGTTGCGCGTTCACCACCAGCGTGGCGTCGTACTCGCCCGCCGGAAGGCGGCCGAGCGTGAATTCCTCGTAGAAGCCGGGAAGCGTGCCGCAGTCGGGCGCGGGCTGGCCGCGGTCGACCTGCACGATGATGCGGTTGGATTCCTGGGAGACCTGCACCGAGTCCGGGTTCACGCAGCCGGCATGGGTATAGCGCAGGCGGATGGTGTCGAGCGCGGTGGCGCCCGGTGGGTCCGTGGAGAGCTGAGCGTGGGCAGCGCCGGCGGCGAGCACGAGCGACGCCACGAGCCCGCGCAGGGCTACGGCGTGCGAACGACTCCTGGCGGGGCTTCGGCCGGCCACCTCTCCTCCCGGATGGGTGCAAAGCCGTGATTTTGCCCGAAATTTTTACCGATTTGTGGTTTTCGGGTCTTGCCGCGATTCGTTGCGGGTGCCCTCGCCCGGGGTGATGAAGAGCATGGAGGTGGGGCGCGCGGTCCTCCCGGTATGCCAGATGCCCTTCGGAACGATCACGAATTCCCCCGGCTTTTCGAGGCGCACGACCTCGTGGTGGCCGGCGCGGTCGAGCACCATGTCCGCGGCGCCCGCGAGCAGCACCACGACCTCGTCGCCGGCCGGATGCATCTCCCACGTTGGCCAGTCCGCCTCGAAGTCGAAGCGCGCGACGAGGGTGCGGTCCCTGAAGCTGTCGAAGTCGCGGTCGAGGCGCTCGTAGAGGTCGGGGGTGACTTCGACTCGCGTCGCGGTATGCGCGGCGTCGAGGACGACATAGGTGCCGGCGAGGTCGCTCACTTCGCGGGCAGGAGGAAGCCCACCGAATCCTGCATCGAGACCGTCGCCGTGTAGCGTGTGTCGTCGATCGTGAACGTCATGTGGCGCTTGGCGGGAAGGCTGGTGAGGAGCAGCGCGCCGCAGGCGGCCTCCTTCACGTCGAGGCCGGCGGCCTTGAAAAGGGCCGGACCCATGTAGTTGCAGGACGTGCGCTCGGCGACTTGCAGGATGCGCGAGACCTGGTCGTAGCGCTGGGGGTCGCTCGCCTTGAGCGCATCGAGGGTTCCGGGACGGTTCAGGTCGACCGTTGCGGGCGCCGTGGCCTGGGCCTCGGCGGCGAGGGCGCAGAGAGACAGGGCGAATGCGGTGAGGGCTTTCATGACGCCTCCTTGCGAATGGCCTGTTGCCTATAGTTTGCTACTAATTCGCCGGCAGATCGAAATTCAATTCGACCCCGTTGCCCGCGGGATCCTTCGCGAAGATCTGGCGCTGGCGGGTGAGGGGCACGTCGGCCATGCGGTACTTCACGCCGAGCCTGTCGAGCCGCGCGCGCATCGCCTCGAAATCCGCGCAGGTGAACGCGACATGGTCGAACGTGCCCATGCCGGGTTCCGGGTGCTCCTCGCCGGGATCGGCCTCGGACAGGTGCAGGATCGGCCTTCCTTCGGCATAGAGCCAGTAGCCGAAGTTGCGGAACGGCGGGCGCTCGCCGGGCGCGAGGCCGATGGCGTCGCGGTACCAGTCGCGCAGCCGCTCGAGCGTGGCACGCGTGCCGCGCAGGTTGTAGTGGTTGATGTCGTGGACGGGCATGGCGATGGCGAGGCTACTTCGAGGCGGCCTCGACGCCCGCCGCCGCGCACTTCGCGTCGTGCTCGCCGCCGCCCGCCGAGCCCGGCGTTCCCGAGACGCCCACCGCGCCGATCGTGGCGCCGTCCACCTTCAGCGGCACGCCGCCCGCCGCGCTCGTGATGTTGGGCAGCAGCTGGGGCCCGATCGCGATGCCCTTGGCCTGCGCCGCGCGCTTGCCGACTTCGGCCGAGGCCTCGCGATAGGTGAGCGCGGTGTACGCCTTGCGGAAGCTGTGCTCGGCGGTGTGCGGAGACGCGCCGTCGTCGCGGACCTGGGCCTTGAGGCGCCCCGATGCATCGACCACGGAGACCGCGACCTTCTGGCCGTCCTTGCGGCATGCGTCCAGCGCGGCGTGCGCTGCCTGCAGGGCCGCGTCGGCCGAGATCGACGGCTCGCTGGCGACGAGGGCCGCGTGGGAAACCAGCGGGGCGACTGCGAGCATTGCAACAACGAACAGGGGAAAGGTTCTCATGGCGAGGCTCCGGAGGTGGGAATGTGGTATTTCAGCCCGGCGGTGCCGCCGTATTGGGCCGGGCGGGTATAGCGCTCGACGAGGAGGCCGCCGTTGGCCTCGATCACGCGCTGGGACGCCATGTTATCCGGATCCGTCGTCACCACCACGTACTCGAGGCCTTCGCCGCGCGCATGGTGGAGCATCAGGCGCAACGCTTCCCTGGCATACCCGCGTCCGCGCTTCCCCGGGACCACGGAGTAGCCGATGTGGCCGAGCACGTAGGGCGGCAGCGCGGTGGTGCCCGGTTGCCAACGCAGGTTGATGGAGCCGCAGAAGTCGCCATCCGACATCCACAGGCTGTAGCCGGGAATGCGCGGCGCCTGCGATCCATCGGGAAGCGTGACCGTACGGCCGCGCGGGTCACGATCGACCTGCCTTTCGAGGAACGAGTCCGCATTCGCGGCGATCTGCTCGAGGTATTCCTGGGCGGTCTCGGGCCGCATGTTGTCGGGCGACCAGCCCGAGCGCAGGGCCGCCATGTATTGGTCCAGCAGCTCGCGACTGGGTCGTACGAGCGCGAACGTCACGGCGTTCAGGACAGGACTTCGAACAATCCCGCCGCGCCCATGCCGCCGCCGATGCACATGGTGACGACGACGTGCTTCACGCCGCGCCGCTTGCCCTCGATCAGCGCGTGGCCCACGAGGCGCGCGCCCGAGACGCCGTAGGGGTGGCCCACGGCGATGGCGCCGCCGTTCACGTTGAGGCGATCGTCGGGGATGCCGAGCTTGTCGCGGCAGTAGATGACCTGCACGGCGAACGCCTCGTTGAGCTCCCAGAGGCCGATGTCCGCGACCTTCATGCCGGTGCGTTCGAGGAGCTTGGGCACCGCGAACACCGGGCCGATGCCCATCTCGTCGGGCTCGCAGCCGGCGACCGCGAAGCCGCGGAAGATGCCGAGCGGCTTCAGCACCCGACTTCGCCGCCGCGCGCTCGCTCATCACCACGCAGGCCGAAGCGCCGTCGGAGAACTGGCTCGCGTTGCCCGCGGCGATCACGCCGCCGGGAAGCGCGGGGCGGATCTTCGCGACGCCTTCGTACGTCGTGTCGGCGCGGATGCCTTCGTCGCTGTCGAGCGTGACTTCCTTCGTGAAGAGGCGTCCCGCGTCCTTGTCGGCGAGCCCGGCGCGCACCGTGATCGGCACGATCTCGTCGTTGAACTTGCCCGCGGCGGCCGCGGCGGCGGCGCGTTGCTGGCTGCGCGCGCCGTACTCGTCCTGCTTGTCGCGCCCGATGCCGTAGCGCTTCGAGACGTTCTCCGCGGTCTGCAGCATCGGTCCAGTAGAGCTCCGGCTTGTGCTCGGTGAGCCACGACTCGCGGATCATGTGGCGGTTGCTCTCGTTCTGCACGCACGAGATCGACTCGACGCCGCCCGCGACGAAGACCTCGCCCTCGCCGGCGATCACGCGCTGCGCCGCCATGGCGATGGTCTGCAGGCCCGAGGAGCAGAAGCGGTTCACGGTGGCGCCGGGCACGGTGACGGGACAGCCGGCGCGCAGCGCGATCTGGCGCGCGATGTTGGCGCCGGTCGCGCCTTCGGGATACGCGCAGCCCATGAGCACGTCCTCGACCTGCGCGGGGTCGACGCGCGCGCGCTCCATGGCGTGGCGCACGACGTGGCCGCCCAGCGTGGCGCCGTGGGTCATGTTGAGGGCGCCGCGCCAGGACTTGGCGAGGCCGGTGCGGGCGGTGGAGACGATGACGGCGTCGGTCATGTGTTTACCCTCACCCCGGCCCTCTCCCAGGGGAGAGGGGGGGGCATTATCCGTTGAACGTCTTGCCTTCGGCGGCGAGCTTCTCGAGCAGCGGCGCGGGCTTCCAGAACGCGGGATCCCCGTGCGGGTTGGCGGCGAAGCGGTGCATCGTGCGCACCACGTTGTACAGGCCCAGCGTGTCGGCGTAGAGCATCGGCCCGCCGCGATGCACCGGGAAGCCGTAGCCCGTGAGGTAGACCATGTCGATGTCGGAGGCGCGCGCGGCGATGCCTTCCTCGAGGATGCGCGCGCCCTCGTTCACCAGCGCGTAGACGCAGCGCTCGACGATTTCCTCGTCGTCGATCTTGCGTGGCGCGACGCCCTTCTCCTTGCGATAGGCGGCGATCATCTCGTCCACGGCGGGGTCGGGCAGCGCTTCGCGCCGCCCCGGCTCGTAGCGATACCAGCCCGCGCCGGTCTTCTGGCCGAAGCGGCCCAGCTCGCACAGGCGGTCGGCGAGGCGCGAGTAGATCATGTTCGGGCGCTCGGCATAGCGGCGCTTGCGGATCGCCCAGCCGATGTCGTTGCCGGCGAGGTCGCTCATGCGGAACGGTCCCATGGCGAAGCCGAACTTCTCGAGCGCGCCGTCGACCTGCTGCGGCGTGGCGCCTTCCTCGACGAGAAAGAGCGCCTGGCGCAGGTACTGCTCGACCATGCGGTTGCCGATGAAGCCGTCGCACACGCCGGAGACCACGGCGGTCTTCCTGATCTTCTTGGCGAGCTGCATCACCGTCGCGAGCACGTCCTTCGCGGTCTTGGCGCCGCGGACCACCTCGAGCAGCTTCATCACGTTCGCGGGGCTGAAGAAGTGCATGCCGACCACGTCGGCGGGGCGCTTGGTGAAGCCGGCGATCTTGTTCACGTCGAGTGTCGAGGTGTTGGTGGCGAGGATGGCGCCGGGCTTCATCACCTCGTCCAGCTTGCGGAACACGGTCTCCTTCACGCCCATGTCCTCGAACACCGCCTCGATCACGAGGTCGGCGTTCTTCACGTCGTCGTACGCGAGCGTGGGCTTGAGGAGCGTCAGGCGCTGGTCGAGCTGTTCGGCGGTCATCCGGCCGCGTTTCACGCTCGCCTCGTAGTTCTTGCGGATCGTGGCGAGGCCCTTGTCGAGCGCCTCCTGCTTCGTCTCGAGGATGGTCACCGGGATGCCGAGCGTTGAGGAAGTTCATCGCGATGCCGCCGCCCATGGTGCCGGCGCCGATGACCGCCACCGTCTCCACCTTGCGCAGCGGCGTGTCCGCGGGCACGTCGGGGATCTTGGCCGCGGCGCGCTCGCCGAAGAAGGCGTGCCGCAGCGCGCGCGATTCGGGCGTCTGGATCAGCTCGACGAAGAGCTCGCGCTCGTACTTGAGGCCTTCGTCGAAGGGCTTCTGCACCGCCGCCTCCACCGCGTCGATGCACTTGAGCGGCGCCGGGATAGTTCTTCGCCATGGCGCCCACGGTGTTGCGCGCGAACTGGAAGAAGGCCTCGGCCTCGGGCTCCACGGCCTTGCGGTCGCGCACGCGCGGGAGCGCCCGCTTGTCCGCGACCTTGCGCGCAAAGGCCAGCGCTCCTTCGAGCAGGTCGCCGGCCACGATCTCGTCGAAGAGCGCGGTCTTGGCGAGCTGGGAGGCGGGCACCGACGCGCCCGATACGATCATGTTGAGCGCGGTCTCCACTCCGACCACGCGCGGCAGGCGCTGGGTGCCGCCCGCGCCGGGCAGCAGGCCCAGCTTCACTTCGGGCAGCGCCACCTGGGCGTCGGGCAGCGCCACGCGGTAGTGGCACCCAAGGGCGAGCTCCAGGCCGCCGCCCATGCAGGTGCCGCCGATGGCCGCGATCACCGGCTTCGAGCTGCCTTCCGCCGTGCGGATCAGGCTGTGCAGCGTCGGCTCGGCAAGCGCCTTGGGCGTGTTGAATTCGCGGATGTCGGCGCCGCCCGAGAACAGCTTGTTGGCGCCGACCAGCACGATCGCCTTCACGCGCGCGTCGGACTGCGCGGCGTCGATGCCGGCGACGATGGCCGTGCGCAAGGCGTGGCCCAGGCCGTTCACCGGCGGGTTGTCGAGCGTGATCACGGCGACGTCGCCGTGCAGCGCGTAGGGTTCGGTCATTTTTTGTCTCGCTCCTCGGACGACCCGTGATTCTGCCTCAGACCTCCAGCCACTCGCGGCGCACGCCCTCGGCCGCGCGCAGGGCCGCCGGCGTGCCCTCGAACACGATACGCCCGTGGCCCATGACGTACAGCCGATGCGAGATTTCGAGCGCGATGGTGAGCTTCTGCTCGATCAGCAGGATCGCCACGCCGCGCGCGGCGATCTTCTGCAGCAGCTCGCGCACCAGCGCCACCAGCCGCGGCGCCAGGCCCTCGGTGGGCTCGTCGACCATCACCAGCTCGGGCGCACCCATGAGCGTACGGCAGATCGCGAGCATCTGCTGCTCGCCGCCCGAGAGCACGCCGCCGGGAGCGCCGGCGCGCTCGCGCAGGATGCGGGAACAGCGCATACATGTCCTCCAGCGTCCAGCGCGCGTCGGGCTTCGCGGCCTTCATGCCCAGCAGCAGGTTCTCGCGCACCGTGAGCGTGGGGAAGATGTCGCGGTTCTCGGGCACGTAGCCCAGCCCGCGGCGCGCGATCTCGTGGGGCTTGAGCCCGTCGATGCGCGCGCCCTTGAAGCGGATCGTGCCCGCCGGTGCCACCTCGCCCATGATGGTCTTGATGGTGGTGCTGCGCCCCGCGCCGTTGCGTCCCAGCAGGCTCACGATCTCGCCCGCTGCCACGTGGAAGGTCACGCCCTGGAGGATATGGCTCTTGCCGTAGTAGGCGTGCAGCTCCTCGACCTCAAGCATCGGCGCCGCCCAGGTAGGCCGCGCGCACCGCCTCGTTGTCGCGGATGCGCTGCGGCGTGTCGGAGGCGATGATCTCGCCATAGACCAGCACCGAGATGCGGTCGGCCAGGCCGAAGACCACGCTCATGTCGTGCTCGACCATCACCAGCGTGCGGCCCTCGGAGACCGAGCGGATCAGCTCCACGGCGTTCTCGGTCTCGTGGCGGCTCATGCCCGCGGTGGGCTCGTCGAGCAGGATCACCTTGGCGCCGCCGGCGATGGTGATGCCGATCTCCAGCGCGCGCTGCTCGGCGTAGGTGAGCACGCCCGCGGGCGTGTCGCGCCGCGCGGTGAGGCGGATCTGCTCGAGGGTGCGGTCGGCGCGCTCGTTGGCGTCGCGCAGGCGCTCGCACCGGCGCACGAAGTCGTAGCGGTAGCCCAGCGACCAGAGCACGCTGCAGCGCACGTTCTCGCACACGGTGAGGCGCGGGAAGATGTTGGTGACCTGGAAGCTGCGCGCGAGGCCGCGGCGGTCGATCTTGAACGCGCGCTGCGCCGGCGATCTCCTCGCCATCCAGCTTGATGGAGCCGCGCGTGGGGGCGAAGCGCCCGCTGATGAGGTTGAACAGCGTCGACTTGCCGGCGCCGTTCGGGCCGATGATCGCGTGGCGCTCGCCGCGCGGCACGGCGAGCGAAACGCCGCGGATGATGGTCGTGGCGCCGAAGCTCTTGTGCACGTCGCCGAGCTCGAGGGCGAGGGCGGCGCGCGGCGGGGGCGGGATGCGTCTCAGCCACGGGCATGGAGCTCCTCGCCGGCATTCGCCCACGCGGCGGCCACGCGCGGCCAGAGCGCGCGCAGCGCCAGCCGCACCGGCGACGAGCGCGATCGCCGCGCCCACCCACGGCCACGGCCGCGCGGTGTCCATCGGGATCCAGAAGAGCTTCATCAGCGCGCCGGCATCGGGCTGCGTCGAGCGGCGGTAGACGATCTCGATCAGCGTCACCGCACCCAGCAGGCGGCGAGCGCGAAGGGTAGCGCCACCAGGTACGAGCGCACGATTCCTGCGAGCGCCCGCGTGCGCAGCGCCGCGAGGTGCATCATGATCAGGCCCGCGAGCCCGCCGGGGGCGAACAGCACGATCGCCATGAAGAACAGGCCGAGGTAGAGCTGCCACGCCGTCGTGTAGTCGGAGAGGCTCACCTGCAGCCAGGTGATCACGACCGCGCCCAGGATCGCGCCGACGAAGTGGTGCACGCCGCCGATGTACACCATCAGCAGCACCGCGCCCGAGCGCGCGTCGCCCACCGCCTCCGCCGCGACGATCTCGTAGTTGATCGCGTGCAGGCCGCCGGCGAGGCCCGCGAACAGCCGCGGCCACGCAGAACACGATGAAGCGCACGCGCTGCGGGTTGTAGCCGATGAATTCCACCCGCTCCGGGTTGTCGCGCACCGCGTTGCACATGCGGCCCACGGCGTGCGCATGAACGCGTGCATGAGCAGTGCCGCCACGACCAGCCAGAACGCGATCACGTAGTACACCTGGAGCTGCGAGCCAATGTCGAGGCCGGGCAGGTGCGGGCCGCGCGTGCGGTTCGCGGTGACGCCTTCCTCGCCGCCGAAGAACGACGGGAACATGAGCGAGGCCGCGTGCACCAGTTCGCCCACGCCGAGCGAGATGAGCGCGAAGATCGTGCCGCCGCGCCGCGTGGTGACCGCGCCGAACACGATGCCGAACCCGAGCCCCGCGAGCGCGCCCGCGATGGGCACCAGCGGCATCGGGATCGGCAGGCCCGCGTTGATCGCGCCCATGAGGTGGATCGCCGCATAGCCGCCCAGGCCGAAATACACCGCGTGCCCGAAGGAGAGCAGCCCGGTCTGGCCGAGCAGCAGGTTGTACGAGAGCGCGAAGATCGTCGCGATACCCATCTGGCGAGAGCAGCGAGCGGGCGAAGTCGTTCTGCAGGACAGCGGCGACCCACGGCAGCACCGCGAGCAGCACCGCCGCGGCGTACCAGTACGCGGGCGCGGATCGCCTTCACGTCTCGCGCGTGCCCATCAGGCCGCGCGGGCGCACGATCAGCATCAGCACCAGCAGCAGGTAGGGCAGGATCGGCGCGGCCTGCGCGACCTTGACCGTAGCGAGGTCGTGCAGCACGCCGCTCGCGGCCACGTTCCAGCCCAGCGGCGGAAGAGGTCGATCAGCGAGTAGTCGAGCGCCACCGCGAAGGTCTGCACGATGCCGATCAGCATCGAGGCGACGAAGGCGCCGGGGATCGAGCCCAGGCCGCCCACCACGATCACCACGAACACGATGGGCCCCAGCGTTCAGCGCCATGTTGGGCTCGGTCAGAGCGCGAAGCCGCCGATCACCCCGGCCAGCGCCCGCAAGCGCGCTGCCGCACGGCGAACACCAGCACGAAGAGGCGCGGCACGTCGTGGCCCAGCGCGCCCACCATCTGCGGGTGCGTGAGCGCCGCCTGGATCACCAGGCCCATGCGCGTGCGCTTGAAGGCGAGGTAGAGGAAGGCGAACATGCGCCACCGAGATCGCCATCATCAGCACCTTGTAGAACGGATAGCTGGTGCCGAAGAGCGTGGAAGGCCGCGAAGTCGATCGCCGCCGGGACGCGGTTCTCGATCGGGTTGCGCCCCCACACCATGATCACCAGCTCGCCGATCACGTAGGCGAGGCCGAAGGTGAACAGGATCTCGGCCACGTGGCCCTGGCTGTGCACACGCCGCAGCCCGAAGCGCTCGATCCCGCGCCGGCGAGCCCGCAGACCAGGGGTGCCACCACCAGCGCGGGCCAGAAGCCGATCCAGCGCGCGATCTGCCACGAGAAGTACGCGCCCAGCATGAACATGCTCGCGTGGGCGAAGTTGAGCACGCCCATCATGCTGAAGATGAGCGTGAGGCCGGACGACAGCATGAACAGCAGCAGCCCGTACACCACCCCGTTCAGCAGGGAGAAGGTGACGAGCTCTCGCACGGGCTAGCTCCCGGGCGCCGCGCCGTGGGCCGCTACGGACGCACCATCTTGCAGGTGGTCGGCAGCGCGGTCCTTGGCCGCGTCGATCTTCTCGTCGGTCACGAAGCCCAGCCCGCTCTTCTCGACGTCGAACTTCACCTTGTCCGAGAGCGTCGAGACGAAGAGCGGCTGCAGGAGCTGGTGGTTGTCCGCGCGCATCTCCATGGGACCCAGCGGCGTGTCGAGTTTCAAGCCCTCCATCGCCTTGGCGAGCTTCACCGGGTCGTTGGACTTCGCCTTCTTCGCGGCCGCGTCCAGCAGCGCGAACATGTTGCGCACGCGCCAGTAGTACATCTCGTCGGACTTGTCGGTGTACTTCTTCTCGAACGCCGCCTCGTCGGGCAGCGAGCTCCGGCAGCACGTTCTTGTGGTGCTCGGTGACCTGCTTGACGATATCCCACGCCGTCGTGGCCGATGGCCGGCACCGAGCCCAGCCCGCCGCCGTAGTAGGTGTACCAGTTCACCTTGAGTCCCGCGTCCTTGCCGGCCTTGAAGAGCAGCAGCATGTCGTTGCTCCAGTTGCCGGTGATCACGGTGTCGGCGCCCGAAGCCTTGATCTTGGCCACGTAGGGCGAGAAGTCCTGCACCTTCTGCAGCGGGTGCAGCTCGTCGCCCACGATCTTCATGTCCGGGCGCTTCTCGGCGAGCATCTTGTGCGCCGCGGCGGCCACGGACTTGCCGAACGAGTAGTCCTGGTTGATGAGGTAGACCTTGTGGATGTCCTTGTTCTTCGCGATGAAGTCGCCGAAGGCGCCCATCTTCATGTTCGACGTCGGCGTCGAAGCGGAAGTGCCAGAAGTTGCACTTCTCGTTGGTGAGCGGGGGGTCGACCGCCGCGTAGTTGAAGAACAGGACTTCCTTGCCGGGGTTGCGCTCGTTGTACTTGAGCACCGCGTCGGTGATGGCGTGGGCGACCGCGCTGCCGTTGCCCTGCATGATGATGCGCGCGCCCTCGTCGATCGCCTTCTTCAGCATGATCAGCGATTCCTGGGGGTTCACCTTGTTGTCGTACGAGAGGACCTCGATCTTCTCGCCGTTGAGGCCGCCCGCGGCGTTGATCTTGTCGGAAAAGAACAGGATATGCTTCTGGGCGTTCAGCCCGGCGCTGGCCGCCCCGCCCGACAGCGGGTCGATGTAGCCGATCTTGAAGGTGTCCGCGGCGACGGGGGCCGCCATGAGCAGCGCGGCCACCGCAAGACCGCCGATCCCGATACGATGGAGAAACGCGCGCATTTGGGCCTCCTCGTGGATTTTGAGGCCCGGGGGGTGCCCGGGCTCTTGGAAGGGCGATCCTAACGGCGCGCACCAGACCTGACAAGCGGAGGCCCCATGCTCGGCCTGATGATGGATGAACCGCTGCTGATCGCCTCGCTGCTGCGGCACGCGGATCGTTACCACGGCGACACCGAGATCGTCTCGCGCACCACCGAGGCGACGATCCACCGTTACACGTACCGGGACGCGCACATCCGCGCCCGCAAGCTCGCCAACGCCCTCGGGCGGCTCGGTGTCGCGGCCGGCGACCGGGTCGGCACCCTGGCCTGGAACGGCTATCGCCACTTCGAGCTGTACTACGCGGTCTCGGGCATGGGCGGGGTCATCCATACCGTCAACCCGCGCCTCTTCCCCGAGCAGATCGGCTACATCGTCAACCACGCCGAGGACAAGGTCGTCTGCTTCGACATCACCTTCGCGCCGCTGGTGGAAAAGCTCGCACCCGCCTGCAAGGGCGTGAAGGCCTGGGTCGCCATGACGGATCGCGCCCACATGCCTACGGCGGCCATCCCGAACCTGCTGTGCTACGAAGAGCTGGTCGCGGCGGAGAAGGACGATTACGAATGGCCGCGCTTCGACGAGAACACCGCGGCGGCGCTCTGCTACACCTCGGGCACCACCGGCAATCCCAAGGGCGTGCTCTACAGCCACCGCTCCACGGTGCTGCATGCGTACGCGATCTCGCTGCCGGATTCGTCCTCGTATTCGTCGTGCAGCGTGGTGCTGCCCATCGTGCCCATGTTCCACGTCAACGCGTGGGGCATCCCGTACGCGGCGCCGATGACGGGTGCCAAGCTGGTCTTCCCCGGCCCGGCGCTCGATGGCGCGAGCCTCTACGAGCTGATGGAGAAGGAGCGCGTGAACCGCTCCTCGGGCGTGCCGACGGTGTGGCTGAACCTCATCAACTACATGCGCCAGAACAAGCTCAAGTTCTCGACGCTGGAGACCACGGTGATCGGCGGTGCGGCGGTGCCGCCGGCGATGGTGAAGGCGCTCGGCGAGGAGTTCGGCGTGCGCGTGCAGCACGGCTGGGGCATGACCGAGATGAGCCCCGTGGGCACCATCAACTCGCCCAAGGAGAAGCACTTGAAGCTCTCGCCCGAGGAGCGCTTCGCGCTGTCGCTGAAGCAGGGGCGGCCCGTGTACGGCGTCGACATGAAGATCGTGGATAGCGAGGGCAGCGAGCTCCCCCGCGACGGCAAGGCGTTCGGCGATCTCCTCGTGCGCGGCCCGTCGATCCTGCGCCAGTACTACCGCGGCGAGGGCGGCGATCCCCTGCGCGACGGGTGGTTCCCGACCGGCGACGTGGGCACTATCGATCCCGACGGATATCTCCAGATCACCGACCGCTCCAAGGACGTGATCAAGTCCGGCGGCGAGTGGATCAGCTCCATCGAGCTGGAGAACATCGCCATGGGACATCCCGCGGTGATGGAAGCCGCGGTGATCGGCGTGAAGCACCCCAAGTGGGACGAGCGCCCGCTGCTGGCAGTGGTGAAGAAGGCCGGCGCGGAGGTGACGCGCGAGGCGCTGCTCGCGTACTACGAAGGCCGCGTGGCCAAGTGGTGGATTCCCGACGACGTGGTGTTCGTCGGCGAGCTTCCGCACACCGCCACGGGCAAGCTCTCGAAGATGACGCTGCGCGAGCAGCTCAAGGAGTATCGCTTGCCGGCCGCCATGGCGGCCACGGGAGATTGACCTAGCGCGAGGCGAGCTGCGCCCGCGTGAGGTCGATGTCCACGAAGCTCCAGAAGTTGAACGTGAGCAGTGGCGAGCGCCGGTAGCCGACAAGCTGCGGATACCACATGTCGGTGCGTATCCGGTGCGTGTTGATCTTCCATGGCGCATAGGCGACCACCAGCTTGGTCATCTCCTCGTAGATCTTCGTGCGCTCCGGGCTGTCCGGCATGGCACGCGCCTTTTCGTAGAGGCGGTTGTATGCCGGCAGGTCGAACTTCGCGAGATTGCTCTCCAGGTTGGGGCCGTAAAGCGACGAGAGCCATGTGTCGGCATCGGGCGCGGACGCGGTGGCGCCCAGCTGCCAGAACTGCACCTTCTCCTGGCGCGCGGCCTGGAGGATGTCGGGCCACTTGCCCTTCACTACCTCCATGCGCACGCCGATGTCGTCCATGCTGCGCTTCCACAGCTCGTCGAATTGCTGGTCGCGGGCGGTAGGCGTCGAGTAGAAATAGATGGTGAGCCGGCTGCCGTCCGGCATCTCGCGGTAGCCGTCGCCGTTGCGGTCCACGTAGCCGTACATGTCGAGCAGCGCCTTCGCCTTCGAGATGTCGTACTCGTTGGCCGTGGTCCGGAAATTGGGGTCGTAGCCCGCAACGCCCGGGCTGTACGGCGTCTGCGCCGGGATCGCCTGGCCCTTGCGGATGATCGCGATCTCGTCGTCGGTCTTGTACGACAGGCTGATCGCGCGCCGCAGCGCCACCTTCTCCGGCGTGTAGCCGCCGACGACGGGGTCCTTCATGTTGAAGAAGTTGTAGGTGAGGTCGAGCGCCGGCCACTGCTCCATCCGGATGCCGCGCTTGGCGAGGTTGGGCGCGACCTTGTTGTTCGGGAAGGCCTGGTAGCCGAATTCCTCGGGCACGAGGAAGATCAGGTCCATCTCCTCGTTGAGGAACGAGAGCCAGCGCGGCTGCGTCTCCTCGATGATGGAGATCTCGACGCGGTCGACGATCGGGATGCGCTTGCCCTCGAAGCGCGCGCGGATCCGCTGGCCGCGCTCGTCGTCGGGATTCGGGTTCGCATCCCAGTGCACTTCGCGGTAGCTCGGGCTGCGCTCGAACACCATCTTCGAGCTGCGCTTCCAGAACGTGAGCTTCCACGGCCCGGTTCCGACCGGGTGCGAGCCGAAGTCCTCGCCGTAGTAATCCACCACTTCGCGCGCCACTGCGCAGGTGATGCGGCAGTCGGCGAAGTTGTAGATGAAGACGTACTGCGGCTCCTTGAGCCTCACCTGGAAGGTGTAGCGGTCGAGGGCCTTGATGCCTTCGAGGGGCGCGTCGTAGTCGAAATGGTTGGACTTGCGCGCCTTGTCGGCCGCCTCGTCGGCGCCCACGACGTAGGGCTCGATCTCGCCCTGCTGCGAGGCGCGCACCTTGGGATCCAGCAGCCGCTTCATCGAGTAGACGTAGTCGGCGGCGGTGAGCTCGCGCTTCTTGCCCTTGAACGCGGGATCGTCGACGAAGTAGATGCCGGGCTGGATGTGCAGCGTGTACGTGCGGCCGCCGTCGGTCACCTCGGGCAGGGCGGTCGCGGTCTGCGGCCTGAGCTTGAGGGGACGCGCGAGATAGTCGTAGGTGAGCGGCGTCTCGTACATCCCCTGGTTCACGATGTTCGAGTAGACGTCGCTGATGCGGTGCGGGTCGAAACTGGTCTCGGCGATCTCGAAGGCGTAGCGCAGGACCTTGGGCGGATCGGCGCGCGGCGACGGACGGCCCGACAGCGAGCGCCAGCAGCGCCGCGGCGGCGAGGATCGTGCCGGCGAGGGAGGTCCGGTTCATGCGCGGATTCTACCGCGCCGCGTCGTGCAGGTGCCGCGCGAAAAAGGCCTTCACTTCGCGGATTGCATCGGCCCACGCCTCGGGATTGCCGCCCGTGGTGGCGCCGCGCCCGTCGGGAGCGTTGCCGTTCACGCGCCGCGCGTCGTAGTGCACGGCGTGCGGGCTGTCGAAGGCGTGCTGGGCGCCGGGGTAGACCTTGATCGTCACCGGGTAGCCCGCGGCCTGGGAGCGGAAGGCCATCCGCTCACAGGGTGCGGCGGGCGTCCAGTCGTCCTTCTCGCCGATCAGGATCTCGAGCGGCGCCAGGGGCCGGTAGGTGCCGCCGGTCCTGGCGCTCCAGTCGCCGTAGCGCGCGCCGCAGCCCGGATAGAGCGCGACCGCCGCCGCGAACCCCGGATGCTCGGCGCTCACGTAGCCCTCCTGCGGCGCCACGACGGTGGCGAGCGTGGTCGAGCCGCCGTGGGAGCCGCCCATCACGCCGACGTGGCGGCCGTCGACGAAGGGCAGCGTGCGCGCATAGCGCAGCGCTTCGTAGGCATCGCGGACGCGGTGCTCGGGGTTCACGTCGCGGCGCTCGGGCGAGGGATCGGTGCACACGCCGGCCGGGAAGCCGCGCGTGGAGAAGCTGTCCGGGATGAGGACCACGTAGCCCGCCTCCACCAGCACCTTCGCCCAGCGCCGCGGCGCGCCGCTCGAATGCGGGCCGAGCCCGCTGCAATCGTGCAGGACGACCACCGCGGGGAAGGGGCCGGGGCCTTCGGGGCGCCGCACGTCGATGGGGATCGAGAGCGCCGCACTTCCGCCCGGCGGCGCGTGCATGACCTCGCCGCCGGGAGCGGTGCACGCGGCGGCCAGGAGCAGGACCGGCAACGGCGATCGCATGGCCCGGGTATGCGCTAGCGGCCGTGCCCGCACCATGAACTCGCGCAGCGCGCGCGCCGTGTGGGTCTTCGCGCCGGCCTTCAGGAATTCCTCCGGCGGCGCGGCGAGCACCACGCGCCCGCCCGCATCCCCGCCTTCGGGGCCCAGGTCCACGATCCAGTCGGCTTCCGCGATCACGTCGAGGTTGTGCTCGATGAGGACCACGGTGTTGCCCGCGTCGACCAGCCGGTGCAGCACGCGGATCAGCTTCTCGACGTCGGCCATGTGCAGGCCCACGGTGGGCTCGTCCAGCACGTAGAGCGTGTGCTGCGGGACCGACGCGCGGCCGGGCCGCGGCGCTCCGTCGGCTGCGCACCTTCGCGAGCTCGGTCACGAGCTTGATGCGCTGCGCCTCGCCGCCCGAGAGCGTCGGGCTCTGCTGGCCGAGCGTGAGATAGCCCAGGCCCACGTCCTGCAGCAGGCGCAGCGAATGGTGGATGGACGGATGGTGCTCGAAGAAGGGCACCGCCTCGTCGACGCTCATGGCGAGCACGTCGCCCACGCTCTTGCCGCGCATCTTCACCGCGAGCGTCTCGGCGTTGAAGCGCGCGCCGTTGCAGACCTCGCACGCGACCTTCACGTCGGGCAGGAAGCTCATCTCGATGGTCTTGACGCCCTGGCCGTCGCAGCCGTCGCAGCGCCCGCCCGCGGTGTTGAACGAGAAGCGGCTCGCGGTGTAGCCGCGGATGCGCGCCTCCTGCGTGTCGGCGAAGAGCCTGCGGATGTTGTCGAAGAAGCCGACGTAGGTCGCGGGGCACGAGCGCGGCGTCTTGCCGATGGGCGTCTGGTCGACCTCGAGCACGCGCGTGACGCGCCTGCCAGCCCCTGATGGCCTTGCGCGCCGGTCGACGGCCGGCGCCTTCCTTGCCCGTCGCGCTCCGCCGCCACCAGCCGCTGCAGGTTCTCGTGCAGCACGTCGCGCGCGAGCGTGGACTTGCCCGAGCCGGACACGCCGGTCACCACCGAGAGCCGCGCGAGCGGGAAGCGCACGTCGACGTCCTTCAGGTTGTGCAGCGTCGCGCCCACGACCTCCACCGCCGGCGTGCGATTTCGCCACCGCGCGGCGCGGCTGCAGCGGGTGCTTCAGCGGCTCGCGCAGGAAATGGCCGGTGATCGAGTCGGGATTCGCCTTGAGCTCCTCCGCCGTGCCTTGCGCGACGATGCGCCCGCCCAGCCGTCCCGCGCCGGGACCCAGGTCGATCACGTGCTCGGCGCGGCGGATGGTGTCCTCGTCGTGCTCGACCACCACCAGCGTGTTGCCCTTGGCGCCGAGCTTGGCGAGCGTGTCGAGCAGGATCTGGTTGTCGCGCGGATGCAGGCCGATGGTGGGCTCGTCGAGGATGTAGCACACGCCGCGCAGGTTGGAGCCGAGCTGCGCCGCGAGCCGGATGCGCTGCGCCTCGCCGCCCGAGAGCGTGGGCGCGCCGCGGTCGAGCGAGAGGTAGCCCAGCCCCACCTGCTCGAGGAAGCCGAGGCGCGAGGCGAGCTCGGCGAGGATGTCGCGCGCGATCTCCTGCTCGCGACCCGCCACGGCGAGCTTCTCGAAGAAGCGTGTGCGCCGCCGAGATCGGCTGCGCGCTCATGTCGGCGATCGATTGTCCCCGGAAGCGCACCGCGAGCGCCTCGCGGTTCAGGCGCTTGCCGTCGCACTCGGGCAGGGCTCGTCCAGCTCCAGCCATTCGACCCACGAATCCAGCACGTGGTCCTCGGTGCCGGTCTTGGAGCGCTCCTCGTCCCACTCCACCTCTTCGATCTTGAGGCCCGTGCCGTAGCAGCGCGGCGCACCAGCCGTGCTTGGAGTTGTACGAGAAGAGGCGCGGGTCGAGCTCCGGGAAGCTGCGGCCGCACGACGGGCAGGCGCGCTTCACCGAGAAGATCTGCGTCTCGCGCTCGCCCCAGCCGCCGCAGCACACGTGCAGCACGCCCTTGCCCATCTCGAGCGCGGCCTCGACGGCGCGGCGCAGCAGCTTCTCGTTCTCGGGCTTCACCTCCACCTCGGCCACCGGCAGCTCGATGGTGTGCTCGCGGAAGCGGTCGAGGCGCGGCCAGCCCTTGGTCGGCAGGTACTCGCCGTCCACGCGCAGGTGCGAGACGGCCTTGCCGAACGCCCACTTCGCGAGGTCGGTGTAGAAGCCCTTGCGGTTGGTCACCAGCGGCGCGAGCACCGCGATGGACGTGCCGCGCTGCTCCTTCATGAGGCGCGCCACGATCGCTTCCACGCTCTGCGGCTCGATCGGCACGTCGCAATCCGGGCAGTACTGCGTGCCCAGCTTCACGAACAGCAGGCGCAGGAAATGGTGGATCTCGGTCTGCGTGGCGACGGTCGATTTCGAGCCGCCGCGGCTGGTGCGCTGCTCGATCGCGACCGTGGGCGGGATGCCGAAGATCGCGTCCACGTCGGGCTTCGAGGCCGGCTGCACGAACTGGCGCGCGTAGGCGTTGAGCGATTCGAGGTAGCGGCGCTGGCCCTCGGCGAAGAGGATGTCGAACGCGAGCGTGGACTTGCCGGAGCCCGATACGCCGGTGACGACGGTGAACTTCTCGCGCGGGATATCGACGTCGATGCCCTTGAGGTTGTGCTCGCGGGCGTGGCGCACCTGGATGCTTTTCGGCGATCGGTAGGCGATGCGGGCCTCGGCGGCACGTTCTCCCGCTGCCTTGGGAGCGGCGCGGGGCGAGGGTGCGAGGGCCTTCTCGTAGTCCGCCAGCGCGCGGCCGGTGTGCGACACGGCGTTCGCCATCACCTGCTCCGGCGTGCCGACCGCGATCACCTCGCCGCCCGCCTCGCCGCCCTCGGGGCCGAGGTCGATGATCCAGTCGGAGGCGCGGATCACGTCGAGGTTGTGCTCGATCACGATCAGCGAGTGGCCCGCGGCGATGAGCTTGCGGAACGACGCCAGGAGCTTCGCGACGTCGTCGAAGTGCAGGCCGGTGGTGGGCTCGTCGAAGAGGAAGATGCGCGTTTGGCCGGGCCGGCGTGGCCGGGCTTGGGCCGGCGCGGCAGCATGGAGATGGAGCGGCCCTCGGCTTCGGCGAGGTGGCCGGCGAGCTTCAGGCGCTGCGCCTCGCCGCCCGAGAGCGTCGGCACCGGCTGGCCGAGGCGCAGGTAGTCGAGGCCCACGTCCACCAGCGGCTGCAGGCGGCGGACGATGTCGGAATCCGCGGGAAACACGGCCACGGCTTCCTCGATGGTGAGCTCGAGGACCTCGGCGATGCTGCGCCCGTCCACCTTCACCTCGAGCACCTCGTCGCGGTAGCGCGTGCCGTTGCAGTCCGGGCAGCGCAGGTAGACGTCGGAGAGGAACTGCATCTCGACGTGCTCGAAGCCGTTGCCGCTGCAGGTGGGGCAGCGGCCGTTGCCCGAGTTGAAGCTGAACGTGCCCGCGGTGTAGCCGCGCGTGCGCGAATCCGGCGCCGCGGCGAAGAGCGCGCGGATGGCGTCGAAGGCGCCCACGTAGCTCGCGGGATTGGAGCGCGTGGTGCGCCCGATCGGCGACTGGTCGACGAACACCACGTCGTTCACGTGGTCCGCGTTCACGCAGCTCGCGGAACGCGCCGGGCGTCTCGGTGGGCTTGCCGAGGCGCTTCCTCAGCGCCGGATGCAGCACGTCCTGGATGAGCGTGGACTTGCCCGAGCCCGACACGCCGGTGACGCACACCAGGCGATGCAGCGGGAAATCGACGTCGATGTCCTTGAGATTGTGCTCGGCGGCGCCGCGCACGCCGAGGCACACCGTGCCGTGCAGCGGATCGCGCCCGAGGTCGTTGGGCAGCTCCACGCCGGCGCGCCGCACCTCGACCTCGGCCGGGCGCGCGTCGGCGCGGCTTGCGGCCCGAGAGGTATTCGGCGGTGAGCGTCGAGGCGCGCTTCAACTCCTCGGGCGGGCCGAAGAACACCACTCGCCCGCCGTGCTCGCCGGGACCGGGGCCCATGTCGAGCAGCTTGTCGGCTTCCAGCATGATCTGCGGGTCGTGCTCGACCACCACCAGCGAGTTGCCCGCGTCGCGCAGGCGCTTCATCACGTCGATCACGCGGCCCATGTCGCGCGGATGCAGGCCGATCGACGGCTCGTCGAGCACGAAGAGCGTGTTCACGAGCGAGGTGCCGAGCGCGGTGGTGAGGTTGATGCGCTGCACCTCGCCGCCGGAGAGCGTGCGCGACTGGCGGTCGAGCGTGAGGTAGGCGAGGCCCACCTCGCCGAGGTAGCCGAGGCGCGAGCGGATCTCGCCCACGCAGGAGCTCCGTGGCCTCGTCGAGGGGCGCGGGCAGCTTCACGCGCGCGAAGAAGTCGGTCACGCGCTCGACGGGCATCAGCATCACGTCGTGGATCGAGAGGCCGGGGAGGGCGGCCAGCTGCTCGCGCGTCCACGCGGTGTCCTTCGAGAGGTAGCGCGCGGCCGGCTCGAGCACGGCGTCGGCGTCTTCCTTCGTGCCCACGCGCCAGAGCAGCGACTCGGGCTTGAGCCGCGCCCCGCCGCACGCGGTGCACGGCGTGTAGGCGCGATACCGCGAGAGCAGCACGCGGATGTGCATCTTGTACGCCTTGGTCTCCAGCCAGTCGAAGAAGCGCTGCACGCCGTACCAGTGCGTCTTGCCGGACTTGCTGCCAGCTCACCCAGTCCGTGTCGCCGCCGATCACCCAGCTGCTTCTGCGCGGCCGTGAGCTCGCGCCACGGCGTGTCGAGCGGGATGCCGCGCTTCGGCGCGAGCTTCTCGAGGTCGTCCTGGCACTCGTCGTAGCTCTTCGACTGGAAGGTCTTGATGGCGCCGTCGCGAGGGTCTTCGACTCGTCCGGGATCACCAGGCCGTAGTCGACGCCGATCACGCGCCCGAAGCCGCGGCACGTGTCGCATGCGCCGATCGGCGAGTTGAACGAGAAGCGGGCGGGCGTGGGATCGGAATAGTGGATGTCGCAGTTGGCGCAGTGCAGGTCGGTGGAGAAGCGCCAGGCGTGCCTGCGCCTTCCTCGCCGCACGAACACGTTCACGCGCCCATTTCCCACCCGCAGCGCCGCCTCGATCGCCTCCACCACGCGCGCCTTCTCGACGCGTGGACATCTTCACGCGGTCCTGCACGACCTCCAGGCGCGCGCCCTCGCGCCGATGGATGCGCGTGTAGCCCTGGCGCCTGCAGCAGCTTCGTCACTTCCTCTTCGGTGAAGTTGGCCGGGACGTCGACGGGAAAGGCGATCACCAGGCGCGGGTCGCCCGCGGCCTGCGCGCGCGCGCGAAAGCTCGGCGAAGATGGTCTCGGGCGTGTCGCGCCGGACCGGCTGGGCGCAGCGCCGGCAGAAGAGGCGGCCGGTGCGCGCGAAGAGCAGCTTCAGATGGTCGTTGATCTCCGTCATCGTGCCGACCGTGGAGCGCGAGGTGCGCACCGGGTTGGTCTGGTCGATGGCGATGGCCGGCGGGATGCCCTCGATGGCGATCCACCTGCGGCTTGTCCATGCGGTCCAGGAACTGCCGCGCGTAGGGCGAGAAGGTCTCGACGTAGCGCCGCTGCCCCTCGGCATAGAGCGTGTCGAAGACGAGCGACGACTTGCCCGACCCCGACGGCCCGGTGACCACCACCAGCTCGCCGGTGGGAATGTCGACGTCGAGGTTCTTGAGGTTGTTCTGGCGCGCGCCCCGGATGCGGATGGTCTCGCGGGACTCGTCGTTCAATGCGGCAGCGTCGCCGGCAGGTGCGGCGGAGAGGTCGTTCATGGGGCTATGGGGCGGCGCGAGGCCTGAAAGGAAGGTGTAGCGCCCTCTATTCTAGGCGCAAAAGAACCACGATTCGGAAACCCGGTTTGTACCCTGGAAATAGGACCGATCCCGCCCTAGTTCAAGAACCGCGGTCCCCCGGATGGACCGGATGGAGCCCCGCGCGCGGGCCGGGTTGCATCCGTAACCCCCTGAAATCACGAAATGTGCGGCTCGTCGCAGCTTCCGCGGCAGGCGGATGGATAGCCTCGCTCCACAGCCCAGTGATGGCGACGGGCAGGGGGACAGGAATGCTCAGGACCGGACTCATCGCGGCCGGCGTGGCGGCGCTCGTCGCCTTGCCCGCGGCGGCCGATACGGCGTGGAAGGTGCAGATCTGGGGGCCGAAGCGCGCCTCGACCGAGCTCTTCGAGAAGTACGCGAAGGAGGTCGCGGCCCGCACCGGCGGCCAGATGAAGCTCGAGATCGCGTACGGCAAGGGCAGCCCCACCGACTCGGCGGACCTGCTCAAGTCCGGCGCGGTCGACGCCGCCTATTTCTGCGCGCAGTACTACGCGGACAAGATGCCGCTCACGACGGTGCTCGACCTGCCGATGTTCGCGCCGGCCGACCTGAAGACGATGGCGAAGGTCGAGCTCGCGCTCGCCGAGCAGCCCGCGATCGACGCGGAGCTCGCGAAATGGAACACGAAGATGCTGCTGCCGACGCCCATGCCGCAATACCAGCTCATGGGCACGCGCCGCGTGGCGAGCATCGAGGACCTGCAGGGCGCGAAGGTGCGCATCTCCGGCGAGATGGGCAGGATCCTCGGCGAGTACGGCGCCCTGCCCAGCGTGATCGCCTCCACCGAGAGCGCCGCGGCCCTCAAGGCCGGCAAGCTCGACCTGGTGGCGCTGCCCTATTCCTATTCGTTCGCGACCTTCAAGATCGACGACGCCTCGAAGTACGTCACCGACCGGATCTCGCTCGGCGCTCCGCTCTGCTTCGTGGGCGCGAGCCGCAAGTCGTGGGACGCGCTGCCGCCGTCCACGCGCAAGGCGATGGCCGAAGCGCGCGAGCAGATCCTCGGCCATTACGAGGACGCCTATTCGTCCGAGGACGCCGCCAACGTCGCCGCGTTCAAGTCCAAGGGCCTCGAGTTCGTCGCCTTCAAGCCGGTGGACCGTGCGCGGCTCGTCGCGCGCGCCATCAAGGTCTGGCAGGCGTGGGTCGAGGAACGCGAGCACCAGGGGCTCCCGGGCCGCGAGGTCTTCGAATTCACCCAGCAGAAAATCCGCGCGAACTCGCGCTAGGAATCGCCATGATCCCGACCCGTTTCCCCATGCTCGCGCGCGCCGCTGCCGCCTGCCTCGCCGCCTCGCTCGCCCTGCCGTGCTCCGCGGCGGACACCACGTGGAAGATCCAGATCTGGGGCGCCAAGCGCGCCTCGCTGATCCCCTACGAGTGGTACGCGAAGGAGGTCGCGGCGAAGACCGGCGGGCGCATGAAGATGGAGTTCAGCTACGACAAGGGCAACCCCGCCGAGATGCTGGACCAGATCAAGTCGGGCGCGGCCGACGCGGCCTACGTCTGCTCGCAGTACGTGCCGACGAAGGCGCCGCTCGCCACCGTGCTGGACCTGCCGATGTTCAGCCCCGACGACCTCGTCGCCATGGGCCGCGTGGAGCTGGCGCTCGCCGACCACCCGGCGATCGAGGCGGAGCTGCGCAACTGGAACGCGAAGATGCTGCTGCCCACGCCGCTGCCGCAGTACCAGCTCATGGGCACGCGCAAGGTCGCGCGCGTGGACGACCTCAAGGGCGCGAAGATCCGCATGTCGGGCGACATGGGGCGCATCCTCGCCGCGTACGGCGCCGAGGTCGTGACGTTTCCCGCGAGCGAGAGCGGCGCGGCGCTCAAGTCGGGCCGTATCGATCTGGTCTCGCTCCCGTATCCGTCCACCTTCGCCGCGTACAAGGTGCAGGACGCCTCGAAGTATGCGACCGAGAACGTCTCGCTCGGCGCGGCGCTCTGCTACCTCGCCGTCAACATCAAGGCCTGGGAAGCGCTGCCGGCGGACGTGCGCAAGGTGATGCTCGAGCTGCGCGAGCCGCTGATCAGGCGCTATCCCGAGGCCTACGGCATCGAGGACGCGGCTTCGCTCGCCGACTTCAAGGCGAAGGGCATCGAGCTGGTGAAGTTCAACCCGGTCGACCGCGCGCGCCTCGTCGCCCGCGCGATCAAGACCTGGGACGCGTGGGTCGACGAGCGCGAGAAGCAGGGGCTCAAGGGCCGCGAGGTCTTCGAGTTCACGCAGCAGAAGATCCGCGAGTACTCGAAATAGCCGGCGGAGAGAGCGATGGCCCACGTGAGCCCCGTCGTCCGCGCCGCCTGCGCCGTGCTCTGCGCGGCGCTCGCGAGCCCGTCGTTCGCCGCGGGGGACGTGACATGGAAGGTCCAGTTCTGGGGCCCGAAGCGCCCTTCCCTCTATCCCTACGAGTGGTACGCGAAGGAAGTCGCCGCGAAGACCGGCGGGCGCATGAAGCTCGACGTCTCCTATGAGAAAGGCGATCCCGCGGCGGCGCTCGAGCTGCTGAAGTCGGGCTCCGCCGACGCGGCCTACGTCTGCTCGCAGTACGTCGCCGACAAGATCCCGCTCGCAACCGTGCTGGACCTGCCGATGTTCAGCCCCGACAACGTGGTGACCCTCGGGCGCGTGGAGCTTGCGCTCGCGGAGCATCCCGCGATCGACGCGGAGCTGCGCAAGTGGAACGCCAAGATGCTGCTGCCCACGCCGCTCACCCAGTACCAGCTCATGGGCTCGCGCAAGGTCACGCGCATCGACGATTTCAAGGGCGCCAAGGTGCGCATGTCGGGCGAGATGGGGCGCATCCTCGCGGCCTACGGCGCCGAGATCACCAACTTTCCCGCGCCGGAAAGCGCCGCCGCGATCAAGTCGGGACGCGTCGAGCTGGTGGCGCTTCCCTATCCGTCGACCTTCGCCGCCTACAAGGTGGACGAGGTGTCGCGCTACGTGACCGAGAAGATCTCGCTCGGCGCCGCGCTCTGCTTCCTCGCCGTGAACGCGAAGTCGTGGGACGCGCTGCCCGCCGACGTGCGCAAGACCATGCTCGAGCTGCGCGAGCCGATGATCGCGCGCTACGCCGAGGCCTACCGCTCCGACGACGCCGCGAACATCGCCAAGTTCCGCTCGAAGGGCCTCGAGTTCGTGACGTTCAATCCCGTGGACCGTGCCCGCCTGGTCGCCCGCGCGATCAAGGTGTGGGAGGCCTGGGTCGACGAGCGCGAGAGGCAGGGCCTCAGGGGGCGCGAGGTGTTCGAGTTCACGCAGGCGAAGATCCGCGAGTACACGAAATGACCAATCCCGGGAAAAGAGCATGAGCCGCATCGCCGACCTGAGCACCGGCACCAAGCTCGCCCTGTCGTTCGGGGTGATGGCGGTGCTGATCGCCGTCGTGGGCGCCACCGGCATCTACGGCATGGCCGACCTGCGGCACAGCAATGGCGTGCTCTACGAGAAAGAGGCGCTCGGGGTGAGCCACATCAAGGAGGCCAACTTCGCCGCCATCGCCACGCAGGGCGCCGTGCGCGCGGCACTGCTCGACGAAAAGGCCGACCGCTGGATGTCCGAGGTGAAGCGGCGCGATACCGATTTCCAGCGCGAGTTCACGGCCTACCTCGCGACCATCAGCCGCAAGGAAGACATCGCCGCGGCGAACGAGGTCGCAACACTCTTCAAGGAGCTGCGCGAGACCCAGGACACAGTGCTCATGCTGGTGAAGAAGGGCTCGGGCGCCGAGGCACGCGGCATGTGGGGCAACCTCGACCCGCTGCTGGAGGCGCTCACCACGCAGCTCCAGGGCCTCGCCGACCAGAAGTCGGAGGCCATGGAGAAGACGGCGGCGCGCACCTTCGAGCGCTTCACCGTCACCCGCAACGCGCTCGTCGGCGCCATGGCCGCGGCGGTATTGGCGGCGACGCTCTTCGGCTTCGTCATCATGCGCATGATCACCCGGCCGCTGCGCCGCGCCGCGCGCGTGCTGGAGTCGGTGGCCGAGGGCGACTTCACCCAGCGGCTCGACATCCAGAGCCGCGACGAGGTGGGACGCATGGCCACCGCGCTCAACCAGGCGCTGGAGAGTGTCAGCCGCGCGCTCACCGAGGTACGCGGCGCCGCCGATCGCACCGCCGACGCGTCGCGCCAAATGTCGGGCGCCGCCGAGGAGCTGGCGGGCGGAGCGCACGAGCAGGCTTCGAGCCTCGAGGAGACCGCCGCGTCCCTCGAAGAGATCACCGGAACGCTGCGCCAGACCGCAGACAACGCCGGTCAAGGCGAGCCAGTTCGCGAGCGGCTCGCGCAAGGTCGCCGAGAAGGGCGGAGCCGCGGTCGCCTCCACGGTCGAGGCGATGGGCGAGATCGAGCGGGCCGCGCGCAGCATCTTCGACATCGTCGCGGCCATCGACGGCATCGCGTTCCAGACCAACCTGCTGGCGCTCAACGCGGCGGTGGAGGCGGCGCGCGCCGGCGAGCACGGGCGCGGCTTCGCGGTCGTGGCGGCCGAGGTGCGCGCCCTCGCGCAGCGCGCGGCCACCGCGGCGAAGGAGATCAAGACGCTGGTGCAGGATTCGGTCGCCAAGGTCGAGGCGGGCTCGGCCCTCGCCGGCCGCTCGGGCGCGACGCTGGAGGAGATCGTGGGCAGCGCCAAGCAGCTCACCGACCTCATCGCCGAGATCGCCGCGGCGAGCCGCGAGCAGTCCGCCGGCGTGGACCAGGTGAACCGTGCCATCTCCCAGATGGAGCAGGTGGTGCAGCGCAACGCCTCGCAGACCGAGGAGATCAACGCCACCTCCGAAGCGCTCGCCGCCCAGGCGAGCCAGCTCCAGGCGCTGGTGGGACGCTTCAAGCTCGATCGCGGCGAGGCTATCGCGCCGCGGCCGACAGCCGAAGCGGAGGCGGCGGCCCCCGGGCCGCAATCGGAACCCGCACTCGCGTCGGCGCCGCCCGCGCTGCGAATCGCATCCTCCGCCCGCCTCGGCGCTCCCGTTTAATCTCCACTCCCGACCGCCTTCGGGTGGCGCTATCATGGGTATCCCCCGGTGGGAGGAACCCCATGGCATGCGCACTCAAGCAGGGCGGCGGCCTGTACCAGCGTCTGCGGGTCGGCGCGGTATTGCTCGCCGCGGGCGAGGGCAAGCGCATGGGCGGGGTGGCCAAGCCGCTGATCCGCCTGCAGGGCGTGCCCCTCATCGCGCGCCACCTGGTCGCCATGAGCGCCTGCGGCGTCGACGAGGTCGTGGTCGTGACCGGACATGCGCGCGAGGCGGTGGAGGAGCAGGTGCGCCGCTTCATCGTGACCCTCGCCCATAACGATGCCTACGCCGAAGGGCAGGACAGCTCGGTGCGCGTCGGCCTCGCGGCGCTCCAGGGCCCGTTCGACGCGGTGTTCGTGGCGCTCGCCGACCAGCCGCTCATCGGCGGCGGTGACCTGACCGAGCTCATCGCCGCCTTCAAGAAACGTCCCGCGGGACACATCGTCGTGCCCATGGTCGACGGCGTGCGCGGCAATCCCATCGTGCTCGACGCCGTCGCGCAGGCGCGCATCCTGGCCGGCGAAGCGAAGACCGGCTGCCGGCGCCTCATCGACCGCGAGCCCGCGCTGGTCCACGCGCACGAAACGTCCAACACGCGCTTCGTCACCGACCTCGACACCGTCGAGGACGTCGAGGCGCTCGCGAAGAATACGGGCTGGAAGCTGGAATTTCCGGCCCTCGAAGCTGTTCGGTAGTCCGATCCCCCCAAGCAGGAGGAAGCGATGATTCCCCGTGAGTTCGAATACCACGCGCCGGCGTCCGTTTCCGACGCCATCGGCTTGCTCGAGCGCCTCGGCGACGAGGCCAAGGTGCTCGCCGGCGGCCACAGCCTGCTGCCGATGATGAAGATGCGCTTCGCGCAGCCAGCGCACCTGATCGACCTCGGCCGCATCGCGGAGCTGCGCGGCATCCGCGAGGACAAGGGCACGCTCGCGCATCGGCGCGATGACCACCGAGAACGACCTCATCTGGTCGAAGCTGCTGCAGGAAAAGTGCCCGCTGCTGGTCGAGGGCGCGCGCCAGATCTCGGACCCGCAGGTGCGCTACAAGGGCACCATCGGCGGCGACATCGCGCACGGCGATCCGGGCAACGACCATCCGGCGCTGATGCTCGCGCTGGGCGCGTCGTTCGTGCTCAAGGGTCCGCGCCGGCGAGCGCACCGTGCCCGCCGACGGTTTCTTCCGCGGCATCTACGACACTGCGCTCGCCGCCCGGCGAGATCATCACCGAGATCCGCATTCCCATTCCCGCGCCCGGCACCGGCTGGTGCTACGCGAAGCTGAAGCGCAAGACCGGCGACTTCGCCACCGCCGCCGCCGCGGTGCTGCTGCGCATGAAGGGCGATACGGTTCAGGAGGTCGCCATCGCCCTCACCAACGTCGCGCCCACGGCGCTCAGGGCGAAGCGTGTCGGAGGCGGCGCTCGCGGGCAAGGTGCTGGACGATGCCTCCATGAACGAGGCCGCGCGCCTCGCGATGGGCATCTGCGAGCCCGCCGCCGACCAGCGCGGCGACGCGGAATACAAGACGGCGATGGCCGGCGAGATGACGCAGACGGCGCTGCGCACCGCCGTACTCGCGCGCCGCGCGCTGAGCGAGAAGGAGCACATGGCGAAGAAACAGGCGGTGTCGTTCAAGCTCAACGGCAAGGACGTCGACGTGGTGGTCGAGCCGCGCGAGCTGCTGATCCACACGCTGCGCGAGAAAGTCGCGCACACCGGCCCGCACATCGGCTGCGAGACCTCGCATTGCGGCGCCTGCACGGTGGACGTCGAACGGCATGTCGGTGAAGTCGTGCACGGTGCTCACGGTGCAGTGCGAGGGCGCGAAGATGCTCACCATCGAGGGCTTCGAGCAGGCCGGCGCGCTGCACGCGCTGCAGGAGGCGTTCTCACGCGGAGCACGGCCTGCAGTGCGGCTACTGCACGCCGGGCATGATCACGCGCGCCTACCGCCTGCTGCAGGAGAACCCCGAGCCCACCGAAGAGGAGATCCGCTACTGGATGGCGGGCAACCTGTGCCGCTGCACGGGCTACCAGAACATCGTGAAGGCGGTGCAGTCATGCCGCGCAGGCGATCGCCGCCGCGGACGCCGCGAAGCCCGACGCGAAGCCGCCATAACCCGCCGAAGAAGTCTCCGCCTGAGAGGCCGACCATGGCCGAACATGGAACTCGCCGAGCGCGAAGACGAAGCTGCAGGGCATGGGCGTGTCGCGCGCGCGCAAGGAAGACGCGCGCTTCATCCGCGGGCAGCGGCAGCTACGTCGACGACATCAAGCTGCCGGGCATGCTGTTCGGCGCCATCGTGCGCAGCCCCTACGCCCACGCGCGCATCAAGTCGATCGACAAGTCGAAGGCGCTGGCGGTGCCGGGCGTCGTCGCCGTGCTCACCGCCGACGACCTGAAGCCCGTGAAGCTGCACTGGATGCCCACGCTGGGCGGCGACGTGCAGGCGGTGCTCGCCGACAAGAAGGTCTGCTTCCAGATCCAGGAAGTGGCGATGGTGCTCGCCACCGACCGCTACGCCGCGGCCGACGGCGTCGACGCGGTCGAGGTCGACTACGAGGAACTGCCGGCCATCGTCGACCCGAAGCAGGCGATGGCGACGGACGCGCCCGTCATCCGCGAGGACATCGCCGACAAGGACGAGGTCGGCCACGGCCAGCGCACGCATCCCAACCACATCTTCACCTGGGAGGCGGGCGACAAGGCCGCCACCGACGCCGCGTTCGCCAACGCCGCGGTCACCGTGCGCGAGGAGATCCTCAACCCGCGCGTGCATCCGTGCCCGCTGGAGACCTGCGGCTGCGTCGCCTCGTTCGACAAGGTCACGCGGCCAGCTCACGGTGTACATCACCTCGCAGGCGCCGCACCTCGTGCGCACCGTGCTGGCCATGCTCTCGGGCATCCCCGAGAGCAAGATCCGCATCGATCGGCGGCGACATCGGCGGCGGCTTCGGCAACAAGGTGCCGGTCTATCCCGGCTACGTCGTCGCGATCGTCGCCTCGATCGTCACCGGCGTGCCGATCAAGTGGATCGAGTCGCGCATCGACAACATCTCCACCACCGGCTTCGCGCGCGACTACCACGGCGTCGGCGAGCTCGCCGCCGACAAGGACGGCCGCATCAAGGCGCCTGCGCTTCACCGCGCTCGCCGACCACGGCGCGTTCAACTCGCACGTCTCGGCGACCAAGTTGCCGGCGGGGCTGTTCAGCATCTGCACCGGCTCCTACGACATCCCGAAGGCCTACTGCCGCGTCGATGCGGTCTACACCAACAAGGCGCCGGGCGGCGTGGCCTACCGCTGCTCGCTGCGCGTGACCGAGGCGGTGTACCTGATCGAGCGCATGATCGACGTGCTCGCGCAGAAGCTCGGGCATCGACAAGGCCGAGATCCGCCGCCGCAACTTCGTCAAGGCGGAGCAGTTCCCGTACACGACGGCGCTCGGCTGGACGCTCGACAGCGGCGACTACCACCCGGCGCTCGAGAAGGTGCTGAAGGCGGTCGACTACGAGGGCCTGCGCCGCGAGCAGGCGGACGAAGCGCCGACCGAAGGGCGAGCTGATGGGCATCGGCATCTGCCACCTTCACCGAGATCGTCGGCGCCGGGCCCGACCAAGGTCTGCGACATCCTCGGCATCGGCCTCTTCGACAGCTGCGACATCCGCGTCAACCCGACCGGCAGCGCGATCGCGCGGCTGGGCACGATGACGCCAGGGCCAGGGCCACGCGACCACCTACGCGCAGATCATCGCGACCGAGCTGGGCCTGCCGTCCGACGAGATCCAGATCGAGGAGGGCGACACCGACAAGGCGCCCTACGGCGCGGGCACCTGGGGCTCGCGCTCGACGCCCGGTCGGCGGCGCCGCGGCCGCGCATGGCCGCGCGCAAGATCCGGGCGAAGGCGCAGAAGATCGCCGCCCACCTGCTCGAGGTCGGCGAGGGCGACCTCGAGTGGGAGGTCGACCGCTTCAAGGTCAAGGGCAACCCGGCGCAGGCGAAGACCATGAAGGAGATCGCGCATGGCCGCGCACACCGGCAACCTGCCCGACGGCATGGAGAAGGGGCTGGACGCCGCCGAGTACTACGACCCGCCGAACATGACCTTCCCGTTCGGCGCCTACGTCTGCGTGGTCGACATCGACAAGCTACACCGGCGAGACCAAGGTGCGCCGCTTCTACGCGCTCGACGACTGCGGCACGCGCATCAACCCGATGATCATCGAAGGCCAGATCCACGGCGGCCTGACCGAGGCCTTCGCGGTCGCGATGGGGCAGCAGATCCCGTTCGACGAGAACGGCAACCACCTCGGCAACAGCCTGATGGACTACTTCCTGCCCACGGCGGTGGAGACGCCGCAGTGGGAGACCGACCACACCGTGACGCCCTCGCCGCACCATCCGATCGGCGCCAAGGGCGTGGCGGAGTCGCCGCACGTGGGCGGCATCCCGTGCTTCACGCAACGCGGTGGTCGACGCCTTCGCGCACCTCGGCGTCACGCACATGGACATGCCGCACAGCGCGTACCGCGTGTGGCAGCAGTGCAAGGCGCTGGGCATCGAACAAGCGCTAGGCGCGCGGATGAAGGTCGAGCATCGAGCAAGACGTTTCCCGATGCCGCGGCGTCGGCCGAGAGCCGCCTGGGCGGTGCTGCAGGACATCGAGGCCGTCGCCGCGTGCATGCCCGGCGCGAAGATCACCGAGCGCATCGACGACGCGCACTACAAGGGCACGGTGACGGTCAAGGTCGGACCCGGCGACGCATGTCGTTCCGCGGCGAGATCGAGGTGCAGGGCTCGACGCGGCCGGCGCGGACGCTGCAGCTGCATCGGCAAGGGCACCGACACGCACCGGGACGCTCGGGCGCGTCGATGGACCTGACGGCGCGCGTCGAGGCCGCGGCGCCGGCGCCAGCAACCTCGTCGGCACGAGCGAGGTGTCGATGAGCGGCAAGGCGGCGGCGTTCGGCGGGCGCATGATGAACCGGTGGCCGACCAGGTGCTGAAGCAGTTCGCCGGACAACTTCGCCGCGCGCGTCGCGGCGATGCGGCGCCGAGCGGCCGCGTCGGCGCCACCGGCACCGTCGGCACCGGCGGCGCCGTCGGCGCCGACGCCCGCGGCGCCGCGCTCCGTCGGCCGCGCGACGCGCCGGGCGCGCCGGCGCACTGCCGCGCCGCCGAGCTCAATGGCCTCGCGCTCGCTCTGGGCCGTCGTTCGGACTGGCTGCGCGGCCTGTTCGCGAGAAGACGGCATGAGCGCCGCGGCCGCAGCGCATGGACGAGATCGCGACCTGCAGCAGCGAGCTTGCACGACGCGGGCTACATCGCCGAGCCGACGCTCGCCGCGGCGCTGCTGCTGATGCTCGACCTCGGCCGGCCGCTGCTGCTCGAAGGCGACGCCGGCGTCGGCAAGACCGAGGTGGCCAAGGCGCTCGCCGCGGTGCGCGGCGCGCGGCTGATCCGCCTGCAGTGCTACGAGGGGCTCGACGCGCACGCCGCGATGTACGAGTGGAACTACCAGCGCCAGCTGCTCGCGATCAAGCTGCTCGAGCACGACGATCGCGCGGTCGGCCGCGAAGGAGCAGGACATCTTCTCGGAGCGCTACCTGCTCAAGCGCCCGCTGCTCGAGGCGATCAGCTGCGCGAGCGCCGCCGGTGCTGCTGATCGACGAGGTCGACCGCGCCGACGAGGCGTTCGAGGCCTACCTGCTCGAGCTGCTCTCGGACTTCCAGATGTCGATTCCCGAGCTCGGCACGGTGCGCGCCGTCTCGCGTGCCGCTGGTGGTGATCACCTCCAACGGCACGCGCGAGCTCTCCGACGCGCTGCGCCGCCGCTGCCTCTACCAGTACATCGACTATCCCGACTTCGAGAAGGAGCTCGCGATCGTGCGAGATCAGGGTGCCGCGAGCGGCCGGCGCACTGCGCGCCAGATCGTGGCCTTCGTGCAGGGCGTGCGGCGCATGGACCTGCAGAAGAAGCCGGGCATCGCCGAGACGCTCGACTGGACCGCGGCGCTGCTGCGCCTCGGCATCTCCTCGATCGACGACGACGGCGCCGAGCGCATCCTCGAAACGCTGCGCGCCCTGATCAAGACCCGCGACGATCGCGCCGGCGTTCACGCGCGAGGTCGTCGCGCGCATCGCGGCCGCATGCTGATCGTCGCTCGCCTCGCCGTGCGCCGATCCGCGCGCGGCGATCGCGTGCGCGCCTGACGGGCTTCGCCGGCTTCCTGCGCGCCAACGGCTACGGCGTGGGCGGCGGCGACGCGGTCGCGCGTGCTGCGAAGCGCGGCGCGCGTCGGCATGCTCGACCGCCGAGGTGCTGCGCTGGAGCCTGCAAGGCGCTGCTCTGCGGCCGCGCGCGACGAATGGCGCCGCTTCGACGCGCTGTTCGATGCCTAGTTCCTGCCGCCCAACAAGCAGCGCATTCACCGAGGCGCGCGACGCCGCCACGGCGCGCGCGCCCTGAGCGCGCGCCGGCGCCGACGGGCGATGCCGGCCACCGCGGACGCGCGGCGAGCGGCGCGGCGACGCCGACGAGCGCCGGCGCCGCCACGGCGCGAGCCGCGAGGAAGTCGCTGGCGTCGACCGATTTCCGCGACCTGCATCGCGCCGACCACGTCGCGCGACATCGAGGCGCTGATGCGCCGCTTCGCGCGCCGCCTGCAGCGCCTCTGCAGCTGCGCCGCGAGGCGCGCGCGCGCGCGCGGCCGGCGCCTCGATCTGCGAGGCACGATCCGGCGCAGCGTGGCGAGCGGCGGCACGCCGTTGCGGCTGGCGTGGAAGGAGCGCCGCCGCGTGCGCCCGCGCCTCGTGCTGCTGCTCGACGTCAGCCGCTCGATGAGCGCGTACAGCTTCTTCTACCTGCGCCTGGCGCGCGCGCTGCTGGCCGAGCTCGCCGACGTCCACTGCTTCATCTTCCACACGCGCATCACCGAGGTCGGCGCGGCGCTGCGCGACCCGGATCCGTGGCGCTCGCAGGAGCGCCTGCATCTCCTCGCCGCGGGCTGGGCGCGGCGGCACCCGCATCGGCGAATGCCTGCGAGGCGTTCAACCGCGAGCACGCGCCGCGCCTCGTGCATTCGCGCACCGGCGTGATCGTCGTCAGCGACGGCTACGACACCGGCGAGCCGGCGCTGCTGGCGCGAAGCGCTGGCGGCGCTGCGGCGCCGGGCGCGCCGCATCGTCTGGCTCAACCCGCTGCTGGGCGCAGCCGGGCTTCACGCCCGGAGAGCCGGGGCATGCAGGCGGCGCTGCCGCACCTCGACCTGCTCGCGCCCGGCGCCGACCTGGCGAGCATCGAGCCGTGCTGCCCCAGATGATCGAGGCGCTGCTGATCGCCACGCGCCAACGCGATATGCTGGAGCTGGCGCGCGAGCTCGACGGCGCGCGGCGAGCCGTACGCGCTGGTCACCGTCGTCCGCGCGGTCGCGCCCACCTCGGCCTACCTCGGCGCGCAGGCGATCGTGCTCGCCGACGGCACGCTGCACGGCTGGATCGGCGGCGGCTGCGCGAAGAACGTGGTGATCGGCGCCGCGCTAGCCGCCATCGAGGCCGGCGAGCCGAAGCCTGTGCGCATCAGCAACGACCGCCTGCAGGACGAAGCGGACGTCGAGCAGCACACGATGGCGTGCGCGAGCAACGGCACGATCGAGCTCTTCATCCAGCCGTACAGCGAGCGCAGCGCGCTCTGCGTGCTGGGCGAGCACGCCGGCGGCCGACGAGGCGCGCTTCCTCGCCGAGCGCCTGCGGCATTCGCCTCGCCGCATGCGCCGGACGAGGCGCCGGTCGTGCTGGTCGCCACCCAGGGCCAGGGCGACGAGGACGCGCTCGAGGCGGCGCTTGCGCAGCCGCGCCGCGCACGGTGCTGATGATCGCCAGCCGGCGCAAGGCCGACGCGGCTGCGCGACGTCATGCGCGCTGCGCGGCATCGACGAGCGCGAGCTCGCCAAGCTGCAGGCGCCCGCGGGCCCGGATGCCGGCGCGAAGACCCCGGCGAGATCGCGCTGGTGGCGATCGTCGGGGTGCTCGCGGTGCTGCGCCAGCGGCCACGCATTGCCAACGCCCCGGCGCGGGCGGCTGGCCCCGGCAGTCCTCAGGCCGGCGGCCGGGGCCCAATCGCCCTCCCGGCCCCCGCGAACGGCAAGCTTCGTGAATCCCGTCTGCGGCGCGCCCATCGACATGGCCACCGCGCTGCACGTCGAGAGCCACGCGGGCGAGAGGTACTATTTCTGCTGCGACGGATGCTGGAAGATGTTCAGGCAGGATCCGGAGAAGTACGCGGCGATCCACCGCGCGTCGCTCGCGAAGGCCTGACCGGCTTCATCCATTCGCCCGCGGGCATGCGGAAGAGGCCCGCGCCCAGCAGCCGGGCCATCTCGCCGCGCACGATGTGCTCGATCTCGCCGATGGCGGCCGAGCGCCCCTCGTCGGCCGGGCGCGCGAGCACCAGCAGGCGGTGCAGGTTCGCGCCCTCGATGGGCGAGGCGGCGAGCCGCCCGGCGCGGATGTCGTCGTGGAACGCAGACACCGGCATGATGCTGGGACCCACGCCCGCGAGGAGCAGGCGGCGGATCACCTCCACCGAATCGACCTCCGCCGCCACGCGCGGGGTGACGCCGAAGGCCGCGAGCTGCTGCTCCACCAGCGTGCGGATGCCCGCGGTGAGGAAGAATGGGGTGGCGCGCAGCTCCGGGAGCGAGAATGCGCGGCGCGTGCCGCGCCCGCCGGGGCGCGCCAGCACCGCGAGCGGCTCCGAGCAGAGCGGAGTCATCGCGAGCGCGGTGGTGCGCGGCGGATTGGTCATCACCGCGACCTGCAGGCGCCCGGTAATGAGCCAGTCGAGGAGCTGGGGGCTGAAGCCCTCGACCACCTTCAGCGTGACGCCGGGGCATTGCTCGCGGGCGCGGGCGATGCAGCCGGGCAGGAGCAGCGGCGCCACGGTGGGCGAGGTGCCCATCACCACGGTGCCGCGCGCGGCGCGCGCCTTGCCGCGCACCTGCTCGGTGGCGCGCGTCACGTCCAGCACGATGGCGCGTGCGTGGTCGAGGAAATCGCGCCCGGCGGTGGTGAGGCGCACGCCGCGCGGCAGGCGCGTGAGGAGTTGCGTGCCCAGCTCGGCCTCGAGGTGCTGGATGTGGCGCGAGAGCGCCGGCTGGGCGATGCCGACCTTGTCCGCGGTGCGCGTGATGCTGCCCTCGTCGGCCACCTGCACGAAGTACTGGATGCTGCGCAGCTCCATCGCGCGCTCCCGCCATGCCGTATCGGCATGCCTAGCATAGCAAAACGGTGTTGGTGGCGCGGCGCGCAACGGTGCTGTAATCGTGCCCCACGCCCGGTAGTTGGATCCCGGGCCATCGTCCGCGGTTGCGACGCCCGGGATGACGAGGAGGGCGCATGAGACAGATCGGCGTGGCCATCGTCGGAACCGGGTGGTGCGGCGGCATCCGCGCGCAGGCCTGCGCGGCGAACCCGCTCGTGAAGAGCCTGCACCTGGCGGAGGTCCGGCACGAGCGCCTGGCCGAGGTGGCGCGCGCGTGCGGCGCGGCGAGCGCCGTGGCCGACTATCGCGAGCTCCTCGGCGACGAGCGCATCGAGGCGGTGTACGTGTGCGCCACGCCGGAGACCACGCACTACCCGATCACGCGCGACGCCCTGGAGGCCGGCAAGCACGTGTTCCTCGAGAAGCCGATCGCCCTCGAGCTCACCGAGGCCGACGAGCTCATCGCGCTCGCCACCGCACGCGGCCTGAAATTCACCATCGGCTACTCGCAGCGCTTCAACCCCAAGTTCGCCTTCGTGAGAAAGTCGATCCGCGACGGCACCATCGGGCGCCCCGTGAGCGCCCTCGTGAGCCGCCACATCACGCGCAACCTCGGCAAGAAGATCAGCGGTCGCATCAAGCTCTCCCCCGCGGCGATGGAGGCGACCCACGACCTGGACTTCGTCCTCTGGTGCCTCGAGCCGGCGCGGCCCGTGCGCGTCTACTCGCAGGTCAACTACGGCGCGATGCGCGAGGCGAGCGGGGCGGACGTGCCCGACACGCAGTGGATCACGGTCACCATGGACAGCGGCCTCGCCTTCGTGATCGGCGCCGGCTGGTCGCTGCCACCCGGGTATCCCAACTTCTCGACGACGTGGATCGAGTTCGTTGGCACCGAGGGCGTGGTCATGGTGGACGACAGCCACCGCGACGTCGTGCTCAACACGATGCAGAAGGGCATGGTGCTGCCGATGTCGACCATGCCGGGCGAGGCGGTGGACCACACCTACGCCGGCCCCATGGCCGCGGAGACGATCCACTTCCTGGAAGCGGTGGCGCTCGACCGGCCGGTGCTGGTGACGCCCGCGCACGCGCGCATGGTGATGGAGGTCTACATGGCCGCCGACCGCTCGGCCGAGACCGGAGCGCCGGTCCCGCTGCCGCTGGGCGGCACGCCGAAGGTCCGCGCCGCGGCCTGACGAGCGATGTCGGCCAAGCATCCCAAGCGCATCGGGCTCGCGATCGTCGGCGCCGGCCGCGTCGGCCTCTTCCGGGGCGAGGTGGCGGCGCGCCATCCCATGGTCGACTTCATCGGAGTCGCCGACGTGAAGGCCGAGCGCGTGAAGCTCGTCGGCGAGAAGGTGAAGGCCGACTTCACCACCGCCGACTACCGCGAGCTCCTCGCGCGCCCCGAGGTGACCGCGGCGATCATCGCCACCGACGAGCACCTGCACGTGGCGCCGGTGCTGGCCGCCGTGGAGCGCGGGCTGGCACTCATGATCGAGAAGCCGCTCGCCACCGACCTCGGCGAGTCGGCGCGCGTGCTGGAGGCCATCGAGAAAGCCGGCGTCGACGCCGTGGTGGGCTATACGCAGCGCTTCCGCCGCCGCTGGCTCGCGGCGAAGGAGAAGGTGCGCACCGGGGCGCTCGGCGACGTCACGCTGGTCACGTCGCGCGCCTTCATGAACCGCCTGGTCGCCCTCGACAACTACCAGCGGACGGACGACCCGGAGAGCATCTCGCCCATGGTGATCTCGGGCACGCACGCGCTGGACATCGTGATGTGGATGATGGAGTCCAAGCGCCCTGCCGAGATCTACGCGCGCTCGGTGGACAAGGCGCTCGGCCCCGCGTGCCGCGGCATCGACGCCACCGCGGGCACCATCGTGTTCGACGACGGCAGCCTCTATCACTCGTGCATCTCGTGGGCGCTGCCGGTGGCGTGGCCGGGCGCGGTGTACAGCCTTGAGGTCGGGATCGTCGGCGTCTCCGGCGTGCTCACCATCGACGACACGCACCGCGACATCGTGCTCGCCGCCGATGCCGCGCAGGGCGAAGGCTACGCGCCCGACGCGAGCCGGCGCGTCGATTTCCTCGGCAGCTATCCGCCGGGCGACATGGCGCTGGGCGAGCTGCGCGGGCCGATGCGCGAGGAGACCGAGCAGTGGCTGAACCGCGTGTGCATGGGGCTTCCCACGCAGCACGCGACCGCCGCCGAGGCGCACGACCGGCTGATGCTTACCAAGGCGTTCGACCGCTCGGCGCGCCTCAAGCGTGCCATCCCGCTGCCGCTCGCGGCGGGCATGGACCGGGAGGGACCATGAAGCGACGCGCGTTCCTCGCCGCTGCCGCGTGCCTCGCGGCGCTCGTTCCCGCCACCGTCGCCGCGCAGCCCGCGTACCCCAATCGCCCGGTGAAGATGATCGTGCCGTTCGCCCCCGGCGGCGCTTCCGACTTCGTGGCGCGCATCGCGCAGCCGAAGCTCTCCGAGCTCCTCGGCCAGCAGGTGGTGATCGAGAACCGGCCCGGCGCCTCGGGCAACATCGGCCTGGAAACCGCCGCCCACGCCGCGCCCGACGGCTACACGATCTTCCTCGGCAACATCGGCACCATCGCGATCAACCCCGGCGTATTCAAGGCGATGCCGGTGGACACGCGCAGGGACCTTTCCGCCGTGACGCTGGTGGCCGAGGTGCCGAGCATCCTCGTCGCCAACCCGTCGCTCGCCGCGGGCGACGTCGCGGGCCTGGTCGCCCTCGCGAAGGCCACGCCCGGTGCGCTCAACTTCGCGTCCCCCGGCTCCTCGACCCTGAACCGCCTCGAGATGGAATGGTTCATGCGCGTGGCGAAGGTGGACATGATGCACATCCCGTACAAGGGCGGCGCAGGGCCGGCGGTGACGGGGCTGCTGGGCGGCGAGACGCAGGTCATGTTCGTGACGCTCTCCTCGGCGATGGCGTTCGTGCAGGCGGGGCGCCTCAAGGCGCTGGCGGTCACCACGCGCCAACGGCTCGAGGCGCTGCCGCAGGTGCCGACGATGGTCGAGGCGGGCTACCCGGAGATGGTGAGCAGCTCATGGCAGGGCGTGTTCGTGCCCGCGGGCACGCCGCGCCCGATGGTCGAGAGGCTGCACGCGGCATTGGCGGCGACGTTCGACTCGGCCGACGTGCGCCGCAGGCTCGCGGTGGGCGGCGCGGTCGCCGTGACCAGCCGCACGCCCGACGAGTTCGCGGCCTTCGTGAGCGCGGAAGTGACCCGGTGGGGGCAGGTCGCGCGCGAGGCCGGCGCGACGGCGGAGTGACCGAAAAGCACAAGACAAGAGGAGAGGGCGATGGCAAACTTCGGCATGGTGGGGCTCGACTGGCAGCAGCGCGTGAATTGGGACCGGCTGCGCAAATACCGCCTGGAGCGCGCCCGCGAGCGCATGAAGGCGCACGGCCTGGGCGCGATGCTGCTCATGTACGACGAGAACGTGCGCTACGTGACCAGCACGCTCACGCCCGGCTGGAACCGTCTGAAGCCCGGCCTGCGCTACGCGCTGCTGTGCGGCGACGATGCCGCCGGTGCTGTTCGAGCAGGGCGACATCGGCGATGCACATCGAGCGGCATTCGCCCTGGATCCCGAAGGAAAACGTCCGCTATTCCTACGCCTGGATCAAGGGCGCGGCCGGTCCCGCCTCCACGCATGCAGGTGACGAAGTTCACCAACGCCATCAAGCAGGAGATGAAGAAGCGCGGCGTCGACGGCATGAAGCTGGGCGTCGACTTCATCGACATCAACATGATCAAGATCTTCGAGGAGGCGAAGATCAAGTGGGCCGACGGCATGACGCCGATGATGGAGGCGCGCGCCGTCAAGAACGCAGGACGAGCACGAATGCATGCGCATGGTGGGTGCCATCGGCGACGCGGCGCACTGGGAATTCATGAAGTTCCTGAAGCCCGGGCTCACCGAGAACCAGCTGACGGCGCACATCATGGAGTTCCTCTACAACATCCCCGGCATGGAGGACGTGGAGGACGTGATCGTCTCCTCGGGCCTCAACACCTGGCCCAACTGGCGCAACTTCTCCGACCGCATCATCAAGCCCGGCGACATGGTGTTCATGGATCTGGCCGCGCTTACCTGGAACGGCTACAAATCCTGCTACTACCGCACCTATTGCGTGGGCAAGCGAGCCCAACCAGGAGCAGAAGGACTACTACGCGCTCGCGCTCAAGTGGCTCTACGATTCGATCAAGGCCGTGAAGGTCGGCGCCACCACGCGCGAGATCGCGCTGAAGTGGCCGTCGGCGAAGGAAGCGTGGGGCTACGAGGAGGAAGACCAGGCCGCTGCCAACCTCTGGGGCCACGGCCTCGGTCTCGCGCAGTACGACCCGCCGGTGATCTCGCGCATCTGGTCGCTGGACCACCCCATGGAGATCCAGGAGGGGATGGTGTTCGCGCTGGAGACGCAGCACGGCAAGGTCCACCAGTGGGGCGTGCGCATCGAGGAGATGCTGATCGTCCACAAGGACAGCGATCGAGATCGTCTCCAACTTCCCGGTCGAGCAGATCACGGTGGTCGATCCGATGACCGGCTACTCGTCGTACGGCAAGTCGTGAACGGCCTCATTTCGTCCCCCTGGCTTCGCGCGAGGCGGCCGACGCCGCGCGCTTCGGACCCAAGGCGGCGAACCTCGCGCGCCTCGGCCATGCAGGCCTGCCGATACCCGACGGCTTCTGCGTCGACGCGGAAGCGTACCGGCTCCAGGTCGAGGCGCTCGGGCTGGCGGCCACCGCGCGCGAGGTCGCGAGCCCCGACCCCGCCACGGCGCGGCGTGCGGCGCTCGCCATGAAGCTCGGCCTCATGGACCGCGCCGTCGACCCGTGGATCCTCGATCCGCTGCTCGCGGCGTGGCTGAGCCTCGCGGCGGCGAGTGGCGCAACCACCGTGGTGCGCTCGTCGGCGCTGGTCGAGGACCGCCCGGGCGCGAGCTTCGCGGGGCAGTTCGAAAGCTACCTCGGCCTCGAGGGCGAGGCCGAATTCCTCACCGCCGTGCGCTCCTGCTGGGCCGCGCTCTGGTCCACGCGTGTGCTGCGCTACATGGCCACCAATCGCTCTCCCTCTCACCCGGGAGAGGGCTGGGTTGAAGGTGAGCTCGCCATGGCCATCCTGGTCCAACCCCTCGTCAAGGCGCGCGTCGCGGGCGGCGGGCTCTCGCGCACGCCCGATGGCGACGACATGGTGCTCAATGCCACCTGGGGCCTGGGTGGGTCGATCGCGCAGGGCGAGGTGGTGCCCGAGCGCATCGTGCTCGCGCGCGACGGCCGCGTGCGCGCCAACGCCTCGGGCTGGCGCGTGCACCGGCGCGCCTGCGCGCACGACGGATCGGGAGGGCCGCGCGCCGTGTTCGCCGAGCCGTGCCTCGACCGCGAGCAGGCCACGCGCCTGGGCTGGCTCATGCGCAAGGCCGAGGACGTGATGGGCATGCCGGTGGAGATCGAGTGGGCGCAGGACGAGTGCGGCTTCAGGCTGCTGCAGGCGCGCGCGTTGCACCTGGAGGCGCCCGCCGTGCCCGACGAGATCTGGCAGCGCCATCCCGGCCTGGGCGGGCAGCCCGCGGGCGTGGGCTGGGGATCGGGGCGCGCGCGGGTGGTGAGCTGCGAATGCGAGCTCGCGACCGTCGCGCCGGGCGACGTGCTGGTGACCAAGGTCGCGGGGCCGGCGCTGGGCTCCGTGCTCTCGCGCGTCGCGGGCGTGGTCGCAGAGCTGGGCGGGAGCACCTCGCACCTGGCCTCGCTCGCGCGCGAGCGCGGCATCCCGATGGTGCTGGGCGTGCGCGACGCCACGCGGCAGATCCCCGACGGCTCGCGGGTCGCGGTCGACGGCGTCTCCGGCGTCGTGCGCTGGATGCGTTGATGGCGAAGCGCGCCGTCCCGCGGCCGCGCGTGTTCATCACGCAGCCCGTGGCGCCGGCCGCGATCGAGCGGCTGCGCGGCGTCGCCGACGTGGACCTCAACCCGGACACGGCGCACATCATGACCCGCGACGAGCTCGTGGCGGCCGCGCGCGGGCACGACATCCTCTTCTGCCTGCTGCAGGACTGCATCGACGGCGCCGTGATCGGCGCCAACCCGAAGCTCGCCGCCATCGCCTCGATGAAGATCACGCCCTCGGACATCGACGTCGCCGCGGCCACGGCGCGCCGCATCCCGGTCACCGTGATCCCGCCCATCGTCACCGAGGCCACCGCCGACCTGCATTTCGGGCTCATCATCGCCGTCGCGCGCCGCATCGTCGAGGGCGACCGCCTCGTGCGCGCGGGCGTCTTCCCCGGCGGGCAGTCGATGCACCTCGAGGGCGCCGGCATCTCGGGCAAGACGCTCGGCCTCATCGGCGGGGGCGGGCGCATCGGGCGTGCGGTGGCGCGGCGCGCGCGCGGCTTCTCCATGCGCACGCTCTACTGGGGCCCGCGGCGCATCGCGGAAAGCGAGGAGCGCGCGCTGGGGCTCGTCTACGTGCCGCTCGACCAGCTCCTCGCCGAATCGGACTTCGTGTCGATCCACGCGCCGCTCAAGCCCGAGACGCGCCACCTGATCGGCGAGCGCGAGCTGGGTCTCATGAAGCCCGGCGCGTTCCTCGTGAACACGGCCCGCGGCCCCATCGTGGACGAGCGCGCGCTCGCACGCGCGCTCGCCGCGCGGCGCATCGCGGGCGCGGCGCTGGACGTGTTCGAGAACGAGCCCGGTGTGGACCCGGAGCTGGTCGGGTTCGCCAACGTCGTGCTCACGCCGCACCTGGGCAGCGCCGTCGCGGGGCTGCGCGAGGCCATGGCGCACGTGGTTGTGGATAACATAGTCGCCGTGCTCGAGGGCCGCCGGCCCCCGAACTGCTGCAATCCCGAAATCTACGCGGAGGGAAGGATGGTTCACCGATGAGCAGCAAGCCCAAGACGGCGCGCGCCACGCGCGAGATCGGGATGATGTCCTCCCTCGCGCTCAAGGCGGTGTGCCTCGAGCTGATGCCGCGCTTCGAGCGCGAGCATGGGTTCGCGGTGCTCGCGCAGTTCGTGGGCGGGGTCGAGATCGGCAAGCGCCTGCGCGCGGGCGACCCGTCGGAGCTCGTGATCATGGCCGCCGCGGCGATCGACGAATTCGTGAAGCAGGGACTCATCGTGCCGGGCAGCCGCGTGGACCTGGCGCGCTCGAAGATCGGCATGGCGGTGCGCGCGGGCGCGCCGCGTCCCGACATCTCGAGCGAGCCCGCGCTGCGCAGCGCCGTGGAGAAGGCGTCCGCGGTGGCCTATTCGACGGGTCCGAGCGGCGTCTACCTCGCCGACGTGTTCAAGCGCTGGGGCATTCCCGAGGGGAAGCTCCGCCAGTCGCCGCCCGGAGTGCCCGCGGGCGATATCGTGGCGCGCGGCACCGCCGAGCTCGCGTTCCAGCAGATCAGCGAGCTGCTGCCGGTCGACGGCATCGACTACGTCGGCGCGTTGCCCGAGGAGGTGCAGCTCGAAACGGTCTTCTCCGCGGGCACCAACGCGCGCGCCCAGGATCCCGCCACCGCGCAGCTCCTCACCGACTACCTCACCGCGCCGGCGGCGTTCCCGGTGCTCGCGAGCTGCGGGCTGGAGCCCGCCTGAGTCGCGCTCAGGCGAGCTTGCCCACGCGCGCCTCGAGCAGCGCCCACGCGCGCTCGCCGTAAATGCCCTTCCAGCGGGCGTAGAACGCGGCGAGCGGCTTGCGGAAGCCACTCGTGTCGGCCTCGTTCACGACCATGCCCTTGGCCTTGAGCAGCTCGACCGCGCCGGCGTCGATGCGCGCGATGTCCTTGCGCTGCTCGCGCGCCGCCGCCTCGGCGTGCTTGTCGACCACCGCGCGCACGTCCGCGGGCAGCGCTTCCCACGCGCCCTGGTTGGCCACCAGCGTGAAGCCCGACCACCAGTGGTTGGTGAGGCTCAGGTACGTCTGCACCTCGTAGAGCTTGAGCAGCACGGCGATCGCGAGCGGGTCGGTCTGGCCGTCGACGACCTTGTCGCGGCACACCTCGTAGAGCTTGTTGAGCGTGAAGGTCATGGGCTTGGCGCCCAGCGTCTCGAAGAACTCGACCGTCATCTTCTGCACCGGCGTGCGGATCTTCATGCCCTGCAGGTCCGCGACCGTGCGGATCGGCCGGGTGCTGGTGGTGAGCTGGTGGAAGCCGTTGTCCATGCCGTAGCGGAAGGCGCGCAGGCCCTTGGCCGCGAGCTCGCCGCGGATGTAGTCGCCGAGGTCGCCGTCGAGAGCCTCGAAGACCTCGGCGGAATTCCTGAACGTGAACGGCAGCCCGGGCATCTCGGTCACGGGCACGAGCGGGCCGAACACGTTGCCGCCGAGGTAGAGCTCGAGCTCGCCCTTGCGCACCATCTCGATCATCGCGCTGTCGGAGCCGAGCTTGCTCTCGGGGAAGACCTCGATCGCGAGCGCGCCTTGCGTGTCCGCGGCGATGTGCTCGGCCATCTCCCGAACGCGGATGCAGTTGGGGCTGTCGGCGGGCTGGCTCAAGCCGAGGCGATAGCGCTGTCCCGCGGCGCGCGCCGCTCCGGCCGTGCCCGCTACCATCGCCGCCGCCGCGCCTCCCACGAAATCGCGGCGCGTGATCATGATTCCACCCGTTTCCACACGTGCCGCTCGCGCGCAGCGAGCAGCGGCACCGCTTCCGCGACGTACTTCTTGAAGTGCGCGGTCTGCTGGTGCGCGTCGAACGCCTTGTCGTCGGCGTAGACCTCGTACAGCATCATGCGCGTGCCGTCGTTCGGGTCCACGACCACGTCGAATTGCCGGCAGCCCGGCTCCTTGCGCGCGGCCGCCGCGTTCTCGGCGAGCTTCTTCGTGAATGCCGCGACGTTCTCGGGCTTGATGCGGATGTCCACCTGCAGCACGTAGCTCATGATCCCTCCCGTTGGGTTCCCTGCAGAACGGCGCATACGCTCGCGGTGTCCTGCTCCGCGAAGCCCTGCGCCATCGCCGCCTCGTAGATCGGGCCGACAGCGTCGAAGAGCGGCGTCGGCGCACCGAGCGCTCGCGCAAATTCGCCGATGATCTTCATGTCCTTCTGCCACATGCCGACCTTCATGGCCGCCTTCGAATAGTCGCCGCGCGCCATCACCGGGCCGCGCACCTGCAGCATGCGCGAGCCGCCCGCGCCGTTGGCCAGCACGCGCACGGCGAGCGCCGGGTCGAGGCCCGCCTTCATGCCCAGCACCAGCGCCTCGGCGGTCGAGACGTTGTGGATGGCGACCAGCAGGTTGGCGAGGAACTTCATCTTCGACCCGATCCCGAACGCTCCGAGGTAGAAGTGCTCGCGCGCGAACGCCTCGAACACCGGCGCGCTGCGCTTTACCGCGGCGCGCGGCCCGCTCGCGTACACCGAGAGGTCGCGCACGCGCGCCTGGGCGCCGGTGCCGGAGAGCGGGACAGTCGAGGAGCACGACCCGGCGCGCGGCCAGGACGTCGCGCGCCTGCTCCTTCACGCCGATCGGCAGCGTGCTGGTCTCGATCACGACCAGGCCGCGCTTGCCTGACAGCGCGATTTCTGCGGCGACCTCGAGCAGCGCGGCCGAGGAGGGCAGGGACGTGATCGCGAACGGCGCGTCGCGCACCGCGTCCGCGATGCCGCGGGCGGGCCGGCCGCCGGCGCGCCCGAGCTGCGCGCGCCGCTTCGGGATCGGGTCGTAGCCCGCCACCGCGAATCCGGCCTGCGCGAGGTTGGCGGATATCGCTCCGCCCATGATGCCGAGGCCGATGACGGCGACCGGGCCCCGGCCCGCGGCCTTGGACGAGCCGGGGCGGACCGTGCCGGGGCGGCGGGGCGCCTTCTTCATGAGCGCGGCCCCGCCCCGCGCCGCGCGAGCCAGCGCGCCGGGAGCATCGTGACGTCGCGCGCGCCCCAGCCGTCGCGGATGGCGTCGTCGAAGCATTCGAGCGTGCGCGCCGTGAGCGGCAGGGCGCAGCCCAGGCCTGCCGCCTCGTCGAGCATGGTGCCGAGGTCCTTGCGCATCGTCTCGACGCTCACCGTCACCGGCGCGGTCTCCTTGCCGCTCAGCGTGGCGGCGATGACGGCGCCGCGCGCCTTCAGCATGTTGGGACCCCCCGAAGTATCGGCGAGGATGTCGATCATCCGCTCGGGCGCGATGCCGAGGGGCTGGGCGAGCGAGAGCGCCTCGGCGAGCGCCTGCCAGTACACCAGCAGGGGCAGGTTGATGGCGAGCTTCATGCGCGCCCCGGCGCCGACGGGCCCTACGTGCTCCACCCGCCGGCAGATCTGCTCCAGCACCGGGCGCGCCCGCGCCACGTCGCCGTCCGCGCCGCCCGCGAAGCCGAAAAGCTTGCCGTCCCGGGCCGGGCCCACGCTGCCGCCCACGGGGCAATCCACCAGCACCGCGCCCTTGGCGCGCAGGCGGGCGTCGAGCGCCACCTCGGTCTCGGGGCGCACCGTGCTCATCTCGACGAAAAGCTTGCCGGGCGCGGCGGCCTCCAGCGCGCCCGCCGGCCCCGCGTAGGCGGCCTCGATCGCGGCGGCATCGGTGAGCATGCTGATGACGAGGCTGCAACTACTCACCAGCGCGGCGGGCGTCGCAGCCACCGTCGCCCCCGCTGCGGCCAGCGCCTGCGCCTTCGCCGTCGTGCGGTTCCAGACCGTCACCGCGTGGCCCAGCCCGAGCAGGCGCCCCGCGATCGCCGCGCCCATGCGGCCGGTGCCGATGATGCCGATGTCCATCCGCCGTCCTCCCAGCCAGCCGCGAGAAGGGCGATGGTACGCCACCGGCATTTCGCGAATTGATTACACTGGTGCGCAGGGATGGTTGCTCGTCCTGCCGCAAGCTCGACGCAAGGCTCTCGCAGTCGGAGGAGATCGACATGGCGATGAAGCGCAGGCGTTTCATCCAGGCGACGGGCACCGGGATCGCGGCGCTCGGTTTCCCCGCGATCGTGCGCGCGCAGGCCGCCGGGCCCATCCGGCTGGGGCTGCTCACGGTGAAGACCGGGCCGCTCGCCTCGGGCGGGATCGACATGGAGAAGGCCCTCACCATGTACCTCGCCGAACGCGGCAACACCATCGCCGGGCGCAAGGTGGAGCTCATCGTCGCGGACACGGCGGGCGTGCCGGCCACCGCGCGCACCAAGATGCAGGAGCTGGTGGAAAAGAACGAGGTCCATGCCGTCACCGGTCCGCTTGCCGCCTTCGAAGCGCTCGCCATCGACGACTACATCCGCGCCAAGCAGGTGCCGACGATGTCCGTGGCGGCGGCCGAGGACCTCACCCAGCGCAAGCCCAACCCGTGGTTCGTGCGCGCGACGTCGACCTCCTCGCAGTCGGCGCACCCGATGGCCGACTACTGCGCGAAGACGCTCGGCTACAAGCGCATGACGGTGATCGCCGACGACATCGCCTACGGGCACGAGATGGTCGCGGGCTTCCAGCGCGTGTTCGAGGAATCGGGAGGCAGGATCGTGCAGAAGCTCTTCCCGCCGCTCACGGTGCCCGACTACGGCACGTATCTCGCGCAGCTCAACCCGAAGCTCGACGCCATCTTCCTCGGCTTCGCGGGCTCCAACGGCTTCCGCTTCACACGCCAGTTCAACGAGTACGGCCTGCGCGGCAAGACCAACCTGGTGGGCGGCATGACGGCGCTCGACGAGTCGGTGCTGCGCAACATGGGCGACGAGGCGCTGGGCATCGCCACCGCGTGCTGGTACTCGGCGGAGATCGACAACGCGATCAATCGCAGGTTCGCGCCGGCCTTCCGCGCCGCGGCGGGCTACGACCCGGGCTTCTACGCGGCGGCGACCTACGTCAACGGCGCGGTGTTCCAGGCCGCCGTCGAGGCGGTGAACGGGCGCATCGAGGACAAGGCAGCGTTCATGAAGGCCCTCCACGCGGTCCACGTCGACACCTGCCGCGGACCGGTCGCCTTCGACGCCTACGGCAACGTGGTGGGCAACGTCTACATCCGCAAGGTGGAGCGCAAGGACGGCCGGCTCGTGAACGCGGTGGTCAAGACCTACCCGGACGTGAGCCAGTTCTGGACCTACCCGCCCGAGGAATTCCTGAAGAACCCGGTGTATTCGCGCGACTGGCCGCCGGCGAAGAACCTCGAATCCTGACACCGGAGCACCGCCGATGCAGTTCTGGATCATCCAGACGCTGAATAGCCTTGCGCTGGGCGCGCTGCTGTTCCTGCTCTCCTCAGGCTTCTCGCTCATCTTCGGCCTCATGCGCATCGCCAACCTCACGCACGGTGGCCTCTTCATGCTGGGCGCCTACGTGGGCGTGACGGCGCTGCGCCAGGGCGCGAACCTGTGGGTCGCCGCGCTCGTGGCGGCGCTCGCCACCGCGGCCCTGGGCGCGGTGATGGAGCGCCTCATCCTGCGCCGGCTCGCGGGCAACGCGCTGGGCCAGGTGCTGGTGACGCTCGGAATCTCGTTCATCATCGCCGACGCCTGCCTGCTCGCATGGGGCGGCGACCCGATCCCCGTGGCCACACCCCTCGCGCTGCGCCAACCGCTCTTCGTGGGCGGTGTGGCGTTTCCCACCTACCGGCTCGCGGTGATCGGCATCGCCGCGGCCACCGCGCTCGGGCTCTGGCTGCTGATGGAGGGCACGCGGCTGGGCGCGATGATCCGCGCGGGCGTGGACGACATGCCGATGGCGCGCGCGGTGGGCATCCCGGTATCGCGCCTCTTCACCGCGGTGTTCTGTCTCGGCGCCGGGCTCGCGGGCGCGGGCGGCATCATCGGCGGTCCGATCCTCTCCGCGTATCCGGGCCTCGACTCCGACATGCTGCCCCTTGCGCTCATCGTGGTGATCCTGGGCGGCATGGGCAGCCTCTTCGGCGCGTTCGCCGGCAGCTTCGTGGTCGGCTTCGTCTACACGTTCGGCACCGCGCTGCTGCCCGACTTCGCGTACGTCATCCTTTTCCTGCCCATGATCTTCGTGATCGCGTTCCGCCCCCAGGGCCTGTTCGGAAAGCTCGCCGCGTGAGGCGCGCTGGCCTGCTGGCGATGCTGGTGCTGGCGCTGGTGGCGCTGCCGTGGGCGGCCGGCGAGTTCTACGTGAACCTCGCGAGCCAGGTGCTCATCGCGGCGATCTTCGCCTCGGGCCTCAACCTGATGGTGGGCTACGCGGGCCTTACGTCGCTCGGCCACGCGTCCTACCTCGGGCTTGCGGCCTACATCTCGGCGTGGATGTACCTGAAGCTCGGCGTCGGCCACGGCATCGCGGCGCCCGTGGCGCTGGTCGGCACCACGCTCGTGGGCTGCGTGTTTGGCTGGATCGCGCTGCGGGCGAGCGGGCTCGGTTTCCTCATGATCACCCTCGCGCTCTCGCAGGTGCTGTGGGGCACCGCGTACCGCTGGGCGTCGGTCACGCAGGGCGACAACGGCCTCTCGGGACTCACGCGTCCCGCGCCGTTCGGCATCAGCCTCGACGGCGCGCGCCCGTTCTACTGGTTCACGCTCGCGGTGACCGCGCTCGCGGTCTGGGTCATGGCGCGCTTCGTCGCTTCTCCCATGGGCGCGGTGCTCGCGGGCGCGCGCGACCAGCCGCGGCGCATGGCGGCGCTCGGCCACAACGTGGGGCTCGCGCGCTGGCTCGCGTTCGTGCAGTCGGCGTTCTGGGGCGCGGTGGCGGGGCTGCTCTACGTGTACTACAACAAGTACATCCACCCCAGCTCGCTCTCGCTCATGACCTCGGCCGAGGCCTTGCTCGCGGTGATCGCCGGCGGCTCGGGCACCATCGCCGGGCCGCTCGCGGGCGCCGCGGTGGTGGTGCTGCTGAAGAACTACGCCTCGGCGTACATCGAGCGCTGGAACATGCTGCTCGGGTTCGTGTTCGTGGCGATCGTGATCTTCATGCCGTACGGGATCGTGCCCGGCGTGCGGCGGCTCTTCGCGCGCAGGGGGAAGGCGCCGTGACGCCGGCGCTCGAGGTGCGGGGATTGCGCAAGGCCTTCGGCGGCCTTCCCGCGGCCAACGACGTCTCCTTCACCGTGATGCCGGGCGAGCGCCGCCTGGTGATCGGCCCCAACGGCGCGGGCAAGACGACGCTCTTCAACCTCATCGCGGGCGACCTCGTGGGTGATGCGGGCTCGATCCGCATCTTCGGGCGCGAGGTCTCGCGCATGAAGCCGCACCAGCGTGCGCGCTGCGGCCTCGCGCGCACCTACCAGATCATCACGCTCTTCACGAAGGACACGCTCGAGCACAACGTGGTCCTCGCGTTGCTCGGCCTTTCGCGCGCGCGCTGGAGCGCGTTCCGCCCCCTCGCGGCGCACGCGGAGCTTTTCGCCGAGGCGCGCCGCGTGCTGGCGCTGGTGGGGCTCGAGGGCGAGGCGGCGCAGCGTGTCTCCGAGGTGTCGTACGGCGATCGCCGGCGGCTGGAGATCGCGCTCGCCCTCGCGCAGGCGCCGCGGCTGCTTGCTGCTGGACGAGCCGCTCGCCGGGCTTTCGGGCGAGGAACGCCAGGCGGTGCGCGAGCTGATCGGCGCCATTCCGCGCGAGACGACGGTGGTGATGATCGAGCACGACATGGACACCGCGCTGGAGCTCGCCGAGCGCATCACGCTGCTGCATTTCGGGCAGGTGATCGTCGAGGGCACCCGCGCCGAGGTGGTCGCGCATCCCATGACGCGGGAGATCTACCTTGGCGCCTGACGCGCTCACGCTCGCGGGCATCGACGCCTACTACGGCGACAGCCACGTGCTGCACGACGTGTCGTTCACGCTCGGTGCCGGTCGCGTGCTGGCGCTGCTCGGGCGCAACGGCGCGGGGAAGTCGACCTGCATGGGCGCGATCATGGGCTGGCTCGCGCCGCGGCGCGGCGACGTGCGCCTGTTCGGCGAGCCGATCGCGGGCCTGGGCCCCGAGGCGATCGCGCGCCGCGGCGTGGGGTTCGTGCCGCAGGGCCGGCGCGTGTTCCCGACGCTCACGGTGCGCGAGAACCTCGAGGTGGCGCGGCGGCGCGCGGCCGGGCGGGGCGCGCGGCCGTGGACGCTCGAGCGCGTGATGGAGCTTTTCCCGTCGCTCGCGAAGCGCCGCGCGCAGGCGGCGGGGTCGCTCTCGGGCGGCGAGCAGCAGATGCTCGCCATCGGGCGCAGCCTCATGGGCAACCCGCGCGTGGTGCTGATGGACGAGCCCTCGGAAGGACTGGCGCCGCTGGTGGTGGCGGAGGTCGGGCGGACCATCGCGCGCCTCAAGGCCGAGGGGCAGGCGATCGTGCTGGTGGAGCAGAACCTGCGCCTCGCGCTCGACCTGGCCGACGACGTCGCCATCCTCAATACCGGGCGTGTCGTCTTCCGCGGCGGCGTGGAGGCGGTGCGCGGCGACGAGGTGCTCGTCGCGCGCCACCTGGGTGTCGCGGGAGCCGCGCCATGATGCACACCTGCCGTCCCGCGGCGCGCAAAGCGGCGGCCACGCGCGTGGTGCGCGACCGCAAGGGTCACGGCCTGCGCGTGGACCTGCATTGTCACTACCTCAACACCGAGGTGCACGCGCGGGTGGCGCACCTCGATCCGGGGAAGCAGGATCCGCTGGTGCGCTATGCCAACGACCTCACGCGCGCGACCAACGCTCGCCAGGCGCGCGAGCGCGCGCCCATGCTCTCGTCCATCGCGCGGCGCCTGGCGGACATGGATCGCATGGGCATCGACGTGCAGGCCGTATCGCCGTCGCCCAACCAGACCTACTACTGGGCCGAGCCCGGCTTGGGTCTCGAGCTCGCGCGCCAGGTGAACGACCGGCTCGCTGGCATCGTCGCCGAGCACCCGCGGCGCTTCGTGGCGCTGGGCACCGTGCCGCTGCAGAATGTCGGGGCTCGCGGTGGGGGAGCTCGAGCGCTGCGTTAAGCAGCTGGGCTTCCGCGGCGTCGAGATCAATCCCAACGTGAACGGCGCCGAGCTCACCGACCCGCGGCTCGGCCTGGAGAAATTCTTCGCGCGCGTGGAAGAGCTGGGCGTGGTGGTGTTCATGCACCCGCTCGGCTTCACGCAGGGCGAGCGCCTCGTCGACCATTATTTCAACAACGTGATCGGCAACCCGCTGGAGACCACGGTCGCCGCGAGCCACCTGATCTTCGACGGCGTGATGGAGCGCCACCCGAAGCTCAAGATCGTGCTGCCCCACGGCGGCGGCTACCTCGCGCATTACTGGGCGCGCATGGACCACGCGCACCGCATGCGTCCCGACTGCCGTACGGTGATCCGCAAGCGGCCCTCGAGCTACCTCGCGCGCATGCACTTCGATACGATCACGTTCGACCCGGGCATGCTCCGCGCGCTCATCGAACGCTTCGGCGCGCGCCACGTGGTGCTCGGCACCGATTATCCGTACGACATGATGGAGACCGACCCGGTCGGCCTCATCGCCAAGGTTCCGCGGCTCACGCGCGCCGAGCGGGACCTGATCGAAGGCGGCAATGCGGCGCGGCTACTCGGGCTCCGGAGGCAGAGATGATCGCGACATTCCGTTGCCTTCTTGTGGCGATGGTGTTGGGCATGGCGTTTTGCATGGCCGCGCAGGCGCAGGGCAAGTGGACCAAGGCGGCGGCGTTCCCCGAGCCGGGCGAGGAGCTGCTCGGCGCCGCGGCCAACGGGAAGATGTACGTGTTCTGCGGGCTCGCCCCCGGCTGGAAGCCCATCGGCATGGTGTACGAGTACGATCCGGCGACCGACAAGTGGACGAAGAAGAAGCCCATGCCGCTCGCCTCGCACCACGTCGCCTTCACCGAGATGAACGGCAAGATCTACGCGTTCGGCGGATTCGTGCCGCCGGCATCCGGCCCGCCCGCGTGGGTGCCGATCGACAATGCCTGGGAGTACGACCCCGCGGCCGATACGTGGAGGGCGCTCGCGCCCATGCCGACCAAGCGCGGCTCGCCGGTCGCGGTGGCGGCGAACGGAAAGATCTACGTGATCGGCGGCGCCACCACGCCGCCCAACCAGCCCGACGTCACCGCGGTGCATCCCGCGCGTCCGCACGTCGTGGTGGGACGCCGTCGAGGAATACGATCCCGCGTCCAACACCTGGAGAGCGCGCACCTCGATGCCCACGCCGCGCAACCACGCGGTCGGCGGGCGCGGTGAACGGCAAGGTCTACGTCATCGGCGGACGCGTCGGGGGCGCTTTCATCGGCATCGCTGCCGACATCGACGTGGTGGAGGAATACGATCCCGCCACGGACCGCTGGGGCGCCACCCGGGCGCGCATGCCCACGCCGCGGAGCGCGATGGCCGGCGGCGTCTACGGCGGCAAGATCTACGTCGAGGGCGGCGAGGGACAGACCGGCGTGTACATGATGACCTTCCGCTCGCTCGAGGCCTACGATCCCGCCGCCAACCGCTGGACCGTGCTGCCGCAGATGCCGGTGTCGCGCCACGGGCTCGCCGGCGCCGTGGTCGGCAACAAGCTGCACATGGTGAGCGGCGACGTGCAGTCGGCGGGCACCGGGGTCGAGGTGCACAGCGACGCGCACGACACCTACGAGCTCGAGGCCGCGCGATGAGCGACCATCCCGCTGCCGCGCGAGCGCGTTCCCTACTCCGCGATCGCGGACCGGCCGCCGTTGAAGCTCCCGGACGGCGCGCGCATGGCCGTGTGGACCATCGTGAACGTCGAGGACTGGGGCATCGAGCGCCCGATGCCGCGCACCGTGCTGCCGCCGCCCATGGGCCAGCCGCTGCTGCCGGATCTCCCCAACTGGGCCTGGCACGAGTACGGCATGCGCGTGGGCTTCTGGCGCCTCTTCGATTGCATGCGCGAGTTCCGCATCACGCCCACGCTCGCCATCAACGGCATCGTCTGCAAGACCTACCCCCGCGTGGCGCAGGCGGCGAAGGACGCGGGGTGGGAATTCATGGGCCACGGCTGGCTGCAGCAGCCGATGCACAAGGTCGAAGACCAGCCCGGCGCGATCCGCCAGACCATCGAGGCGATCCGCGCCTTCACCGGCAAGCCCGTGCGCGGCTGGGAGAGCCCCGGCCTCACGGAGACCGCCGAGACCATCGACCACCTCGCCGCCGCCGGAATCGACTACGTGGCCAACTGGGTGCTGGACGATCAGCCCGTGTATGTGCGCACGGCGACGAAGCCCGTCGTGTCGGTGCCCTACACGCTCGAGCTGAACGACATCGCCATGATGGTGATCCAGAACCATGCCGCCGAGGAGCTCTACCGGCGCGGGCGCGACCAGTTCGAGCGCCTGTACGCCGAGAGCGCGCACTCGATGCGGGTGATGGCGATTGCGATCCACCCGTACATCACCGGCGTGCCGCACCGCATCCGCTATCTCGAAGAGCTCTACCGGCACATCCTCGCCAAGCCCGGCGTGGTGCATTGGACGGGTGGGGAGATCGCCGACTGGTTCCGGGCGGCCGTGCCCGCTCCGGTGTAATGTAGCCCGCGCAAACGAAGACAACGAGCAGGAGGAGATCTCGATGAAGCGTCCAATGGCCTGGTTCTCGTGTGCAATCGCAGCCCTCGCGCTCGGTGCGCTGCCCGCCTTCGCGCAGCAACCGCTCAAGATCGGCTTCGGCATGAGCCTCACCGGGCCGCTCGCCGGCAACGGCAAGGCCGCGCTGATCGCCATGGACATCTGGAAGGACGACGTCAACGCCCGCGGCGGCATCCTCGGGCGCAAGGTCGAGTTCGTCTACTACGACGACCAGACCAGTCCCTCCACGGTGCCCAGCATCTACGCCAAGCTGCTCGACGTGGACAAGGTGGACCTCGTGGTCTCGGGCTACGGGACCAACGTGATCGCGCCGGCGATGCCCATCATGATGCAGCGGAACATGTGCTTCATGGGCCTCTTCGGGCTCAACGTCAATTCCAAGTTCGACTACGACCGCTACTTCCAGATCATGCCTTCGGGGCCCGATCCCGCGATCGGCTGGACGCAGGGCTACTTCGACACCGCGATGGCGCTCGATCCCAAGCCGAAGACCATCGCGCTGGTGGGGGCGGACGCCGAGTATCCGGCGCTCGCGCTCGCGGGCGCGCGCGAGCAGGTGAAGAAGACCGGGCTTCAAGGTCGTCTACGACAAGACCTATCCGCCCAACACGGTGGACTACGCGCCCATCGTGCGCGCCATCCAGGCCACCAACCCGGACCTCGTGTACGTCGCCTCGTATCCGCCCGATTCCGCGGGCATCATCCGCGCGGCCAACGAGGTCGGGTTGAAGACGCGCATGTTCGGCGGCGGCATGGTGGGGCCGCAGTTCGCATCCCTCAAGTCGCAGCTCGGGCCCGCTGCTCAACGGCATCGTGAACTACGAGTCGTACGCGCCCGACGTGGCCGTCAAGTTCCCGTCGATCGACCCGTTCCTCGCGAAGTACCAGGCGCGCGCGGTGAAGGAGGGCGTGGACCCGCTGGGCTACTATCTCCCGCCCTTCGCCTACGCGATGATGGAAGTGATCGAGCAGGCGATCAAGGCGACCGGCGGCCTCGACCAGGCCAAGCTCGCCGACTACATGCACGGCCACGAGTTCGACACCTATGTCGGCAAGGTGCGCTTCGGCAAGAACGGCGAGTGGGCGCGCCCGCGCATGCTCGCGGTGCAGTACCACGGCATCACCGGCAACGACCTCGACCAGTGGCGCAAGTCCGGGCACGTGACGGTGCTGGCGCCGGCGGAGTACAAGACGGGAACCGTGGCGGTGCCGTTCCAGGACAACAGGAAGTAGTCGCGCGACCCTCCCCCGGCCTCTCCCAGGGAGGTGACCACCGCGCTCGTCCTCAACGCGATCGTCGCCGGCCTGCTGCTCGGCGGGTTCTATGCCGCCGTGAGCGTGGGCGTCTCGATCTCGTTCGGCATGCTGGACGTGGTCAACATCGCCCACCCCGCGTTCATCATCCTGGGCTCCTACATCGCCTACATCGTCAACGACCGGCTGGGCGTGGATCCGATCCTCGTTTCGGTGCTGCTCTCGCCCGCCTTCTTCGCGCTGGGCATGGTGACGCTACCGCGTCTACTACGTGTGCTTCGAGAAGCGCGGGCAGGAGTCGCTGCGGGGGCTCGCGTTCTTCTTCGGCATCCTCTTCATCACCGAGGTCTCGCTGGTGCTGATGTTCGGCGTGGACTACCGGATGGTGCGCGCGGCCTACTCGGACACGATCTGGCGGCTGGGCTTCGTCGATTTCCCGCTGCGGCTCGTGGTGCCGTTCGTGGTTTCGGTCACGATGGTGCTCGGGATCGAGGCGTTCCTCACGCGCACGTTCTTCGGTCGCGCGGTGCTCGCGGTGGCGCAGGACGCCCTCGCCCTGCGGCTCATGGGCGTGAACACCTTTCGCGTGAAGGAGTTCGCGTTCGCGCTCTCCATCGCCACCGCGGGCGTGGCCGGCGCGCATCCTGATCGTGATCCAGCCCGTGCAGCCGTCGATCGGGCGCGAGTACATCGGCCTGGTGTTCGCGGTGTGCGTGCTGGGCGGGCATGGGCTCGATCGCGCGGCGCGCTCGTCGGCGCCTTCGTGCTCGGGCTCGCCGAGATCCTTCACCTCGACGTTCGCCGGGCCTTCGTGGGCGCCGGCGGTGTCGTTCGGGCTGCTGCTGGCCACGCTGGCGCTGCGGCCCGCGGGACTCTTCGGCGCGATGAGCAACCGCGTCTTCGCCGCTCGTGGCGCTCGCGGTCGCGGCCGCGATCCTCGCCGGCGAGCACGCTGCTCGCCAACGACTACTTCTTCTCCGCGGCGTACACGGTGCTGCAGTTCGTGATCCTCGCCACCGCGTGGAACATCCTCGGCGGCTACGCGGGCTACGTGAACTTCGGCTCGGCGGCGTTCTTCGCGGTGGGCGCGTACACGCTCGGTGTTCCTCTACAAGGCGTTCAATGCGCCGCTGCCGGTGATGATCGTGTGCGGCACGCTCGCGGCGGGGCTGCTCGGCCTCGCCGTGGGTTACCTGACGCTGCAGGCTGCGCGGCGTATTCTTCGCCATCGCCACGCTGGCGCTCGCGGTCGTGCTCTACACCTTCGTCGTCAACTGGGACTACGTCGGCGGCGCGCGCGGCGCCTACATCCTGCAGCCGCGCGAGCTGCCGTTCGGCATCAAGCGCTATATCCACATCCTCTTCGGCGCCATGGTGGCGATGGCGGCGTTCGCGCTGGTGGTGGCGCGGGTGATCGAGACCTCGGCGATCGGCCGTGGGCTCGCGGCGATCCGCGACGACGAGCTCGCCGCCGAGTGCGCGGGCGTGCCCACGCTGCGCCTGAAGATCGTCGCGGCGAGCGTCAGCGGCGCGCTGATGGGCATGGCGGGGACGCACGTTTCCGTACTACCTCTCGTACGTCGAGCCCATCCGCCGCGTTCAACCTCTCGCTACGCGGTGAACAGCATCGCCATGCCGCTCATCGGCGGGATGATGAGCTGGCTGGGGCCGCTGCTGGGCGCGGTGCTGCTGGGCACGGTGCAGCAGGTCGTGCAGGTGACGGTGTCGTCGGAGTGGAACCTGCTCATCGTCGGCGTGCTGCTGGTGGTGTTCGTGACGCGTCGCGCCCGAACGGCATCATGGGCTGGGATGCGGAGCGACGGCTCCGGGAGAGGGCCGGGCGAGCATGAGCGAGCCGCTCCTCGAAGTCTCCGGCCTCACCAAGCGCTTCGGCGGCTTCACCGCGCTGGACGGCGTGGACCTGGCCGTGGCGCCCGGCGAGCGGCTCGGCCTGATCGGCCCCAACGGCTCGGGCAAGACCACGCTCGTCAATTGCATCTCCGGGCGCGCTGAGCGAACGAGGCGGGCGCGCATCCGCTTGGCGGCCGCGACATCTGCCGCGACCCGGCATTCAAGCGCGTGCACCTGGGTGTCGCGCGCAGCTTCCAGATCCCGCGGCCCTTCGCGAGCATGTCGGTGGTGGACAACCTGCGCATCCCGCTGCTCTACGGCCACGGCGCGCCGGTGACGCTCGACGCCGGGCGCGTCACCGAGGAGGCGATGGAGATCCTCGGGCAGGTGGGGCTCGCGGCCAAGGCGCGCTCGATGTCGGGCGGGCTCACGCAGGTCGACATGCGCAAGCTCGAGCTCGCGCGCGCCATCGCGGCGAAGCCGCGGCTGCTGATCGCCGACGAGGCGATGGCGGGACTGTCGACCTCCGAGGTCGACGAGATCCTGGCGCTGCTGCTCGGCATGAAGGAGCAGCGGCGTCGCGGTGATCATGATCGAGCACGTGATGCGCGCGGTGATGCGCTTCTCCGAGCGCATCGCGGTGCTGGTCGCGGGCCGCAAGATCGCCGACGGGCGACCCGAAGTCGGTCGTGGCGCAGCCCGACGTGGTGACGGCGTACCTTGGCGAATAGCCTTCGCGTCGAGGGGTTGGCCGCGGGCTACGGCGCGGTGCAGGTGCTGCACGGCGTGTCGCTCGAGGTGCGCGACGGCGAGACCGTGACGCTGCTCGGGCGCCAACGGCAACGGCAAGAGCACGCTCATGAAATGCATCATGGGCATCGTGGCGCCGAGCGCGGGGCGCATCGTCGCGACCATCGACGGCCGCGAGCACGACCTGGTCGGGCAAGGCGACGGAGGCGATCGTCGACCTCGGCATCGCGCTGGTGCCCGAGGGGCGGCGGCTGTTCCCGCGTCTCTCCGTCGAGGAGAACCTGCTGCTGGGCGCCTACCGGAGCGCGGCGCGCGCGGTGCTCGCGCGCGAACCTCGCGTTCTGCTACGAGGTCTTTCCGGTGCTCGCCGAGCGCCCGCGCCAGCTCGCCGGCAGCATGAGCGGCGGCGAGCAGCAGATGCTCACACTCGCCCGCGCGCTGATGACCGAGCCGAAGATCCTGCTCATCGACGAGCCCTCGGTGGGCCTATCGCCGCTGCTCGTCACGCGCACCATCGACAAGATCGCGAGCCTCAAGGCCGGCCGCGGCCTGACGGTGCTCATGGCCGAGCAGAACTTCCACCAGGCCATCCGCATCGCCGACCGCGGCTACGTGATCGTGCACGGCAAGATCGAGTTCGAGGGGCGCTCGCGCGCGGAGCTCGCGGATAACGAGCTGGTGCACAAGCTCTACATGGGGCTTTAGGCCGCGACCGGGTCGGCGCCGTGTCAGGCGTTGTCCTTCAAGGAATTACGCCGTACCGTGCCAGCACGCTCCTGGCCTCTCCAGGGCCTTTTGCCAAATGCGCCTGCATCCCCAAGGCCCTGGCGGCATCGACGTTGCGCTGGCCGTCATCCAGAAACAGCACCTCGGACGGCGACAGGCCCATTCCTCGCAACGCGACCAGGAAGGCTTCCCGCGCCGGCTTCATGTGGCCAATCTGGTGCGACAGGTACGTTTGGTCGAACCGCTCCGCCAAGCCCATCGCCATGATGCTGCTCCAATGCACTTCGCACGTGTTGCTGAGCGCCGCGATTTGGTATGTGCGTGGAATTTCGTCCAATAGCTCCAGGGCACCAGGCAGAAGCCCTTTCGGCCAGCTGCCGAAGTCCTCCAGGAACACATCGGCTGTGACTGGAAGCTTGAGATCGGCGACGACGCCCGCTGCAAATTCCGCCGCCCCGATCTTGCCGGTCTCGTGCGCAACAACCGATGGTGAGGTCATCCACAGCGCGTGGAGTGTTTCGTGGCATTCCGCGACGCCCAGCAGCGCCGCCATCGATGCCACCCCGTCGAGCGCCACCAGGACGCCGCCAATGTCGAAAAGTACGCCCGTAACCTTGCCGCTCACGAAACCGTAGTGCGCCTGACGACCCAGCCGAGCGGCTGGGTAGATGCGCTTGCCCCAGCAGGGCGCATCATTTCCCGGGCGCTCCGCCGCGCCTCCCGCCTCGTTTCGGTCCGCCCGAGCGCGTTGTCAAACCTCGCAGATACTCAGGCATCTCCTCTCGCAGAACGTGGCGAAGCACCTCTGCGGTGACCGGCCCCTCGGTCTTCGACAAATAGGCTCGCAGCGCCTCGTTCATCATGGTTTGGTAGCCGGTGCCAGCCTTCTCGGCACGAGCACGAAACGCCGCGAGGGTAGCGTTATCGATGAAGATGGAAATCCGCGTCTTTCGCTTTTGCGAGATGACAGCCCCGCGCCTCCCCTTCGAGAAGTCGTATTCAGCTTTCATAGGTCTTTCGCTCTTTGCGCGTTGCGCGGCGAGCCGAGATCAGTCGCAGCTCGTTGTCGCGATAGGTGCACACAACGACGAGAAGCTCTCCGGCGCTTCCCGAGCCGGCGGTAACGAAACGGCGCTCACCGACGGCGACGATGTCCTCGACCGTCAATGCCAGAGGATCAAAAAGCGCGCCCTCTGCATCAGCGAAGGAGACGCCATGTTTCTTGAGGTTGGCCGCAGCCTTGACCGGGTCGTGCTCGAGAAACATGCACTGATAATATATACAAGGTATGCATAGTGCAAGGCGGCGAGAAACCGCTCACAGCGTCGGGTTGTCGCAAGGTAACCCGAGCGCCACGCGCCCATACGTCGTCGCCTGAGCATCCCAGATCATCGAGATGTGCGCGTTGGCGGCGTTGAAGTCGCGGAACGAGCGCTGCATCGGATGCGTGTCGAAGAGCGCCGTGCCGCCGGAGGCCTTGAAGACGACGTCCATCGCGCGTTGGGCGAGCTGCGCGGCAAAGGCGCCGTTGCGCCGCCACGCGGCCTTCATCAGCAGGTCGGGAATCTCGCCGCGCTCCGCGATGGCCTGCGCCTCGAAGCAATCGCGGCGCAGCAACGCGCGAGCGGCATCGAGCGAAGCGCCGGCCTCCGCCACGCGCATCTGCACGGCGGTGAGATCCGAGAGGTTCTTCCCCGAATAGCGCGAAGCGCGCCCGCGCAGCCCCTCCACGAAGTCGTCGTAGGCGCCCTGCGCGATGCCGAGCGGAATCCCGGTGAGCATGTGCGAGAGCCCCGCGATGAACGGCACGCGGTAGATCGCGCCGGGATTCGCAGCCGCGCCGGGATGCGTCGCACCGCCCTTGGTCGCGTCGATGGCGACGGTGCGGTACTCCGGCACGAAGACATCAGTAGCCTCGACGTCCTTGCTCCCCGTGCCGCGCAGCCCCATCACGTGCCAGTTGTCGATCACGCGGTATTCGCTCGCCGGCACGCAGAAGAGGCGGTACTCGGGCGTCTCGCCCTGGACGATGCCGCCGACCATGTCCCACAGGCTTCCGTCCACGCCGCTCGAGAAGGGCCAGCGTCCGGTCACCCGATAGCCGCCATCCGCACGCGTCGCCTTGCCCGCGGGAAACACGAGCGAGGAAGCGATGAGCACATCGGGATCGGCGCCCCAGATCTCGTCCTGGCACTGGCGCGGCCAGAGCGCGAGCATCCAGTGGTGTACGGCCCAGTTGGCCCAGTTCCACGCCGTCGAGCCGCAGCCGCGCGCTAGCTCCGAGCTCACGTCGATGAGACCCACCCAATCCATCTCGGAGCCGCCCACGCGCCGCGGCTGGAGCGCGCGCATGAGCCCGGTGTCGTGCAGCGCGCGCACCGTCTCGTCGGGAATGCGGCGCAGCTCGTCGGCGCGCGCGGAGCGTTCGCGCAGGACCGGCACCAGCGCATGGGCCGCGGCCGTCGCGCCGTCGAGCGTCAGCACCGGCGCCTTTGAGCGCGCGGCGGGCTCGGCCACCGCGGACATCAGCGTGCGGTGGCGGCGGCGCGCCCGGTGGACGCGGAGGGCGCCTCGGACGCGGGGAAGTTGAGCTCGAGCGTCACGCCGTCAGGATCCTTGATGAACACCTGGTGCAGGCCCAGCATCGGCACGGCGCGCTCGATGTACTCGATTTGCAGGCGCCGGCAGCGCTCGAGCACCGCCTCGCGTCCGGTGGCCGCGAACGCCACGTGGTCGAGGGAGCCGGTGCCGCCCTCGAGCTTCGCATCCGGCCGCGCGCCTACGTAGGCATCGAGCGAGCTCGGCTTGTCGGGGTTCCAGCCCATGAGGTGCACGAGCCCGTAGTTGCGGGCGGAGTTGTTCAGGTCCGCGGGCGGCTCGCCGCTATAGAGCCAGTAGCCGGGAAAGTCGAACGGCGGGCGCGGGCCGGCCTTGAGCCCGATCACCTCGGTGTAGAAGCGTTGCGAGCGCTCGAGGTCGCGGGTGCGGATGGAGTAGTGGTCGACGCGCTTGATGTCCATGACGGGTTTCCTCATTCGATCTTGACCTGGTTCTCGCGTACGAATTCGCCCCAGGCCCGGGTCTCGGTGCGCACCTGCTCGGTGAATTCCTGCGACGAGGGCGACACCGCCACCGTCATGAGCTGCGCAGCGAGCGTGTCGCGCAACTCGGGTTTGTTGAGGATCGCGGCCACCGCGTCGTGCAGCTTGTCCACGATGGCCTTCGGTGTGGCGGCCGGCGCGAACATGCCCTGCCAGGCGTTGGTGCCGATGCCGGGATAGCCCTGCTCGGCCATGGTGGGCGTGTTGGGCAGCTGCGGCTGGCGCTCGGCCGTCGTGACCGCGAGCGCCTTGAGCTTCCCGGCCTTGATGTGCTCGCCGGTCGAGGCGAGATTGATGAAGGAGACCTGCACCTCGCCCGACAGCAGCGCGGGGACCATCTGGCCCGCGCCGCCCTTGTATGGGATGTGGGTGGCCTCGATGCCGGCGGCCTTCAGGAAGCGCAGCATGTCGAGGTGCGGATAGCTGCCGATGCCCGCCGAGGCGTAATTGAGCTTGCCGGGATTCTTCTTCGCCCAGTCGATGAGCTCGGCGATGTTGTTGGGCGGGAAGGCGAGCGCGGCGACCACCACGTGCGGCGTCTCGACCAGCTTGGCGATGCCGACCAGGTCGCGCGAAGGCTTGATGTGCAGCGTGTGCGCGAACGTGTTCTCGTTGATCGCGTTGGTCGACACGTTGCCGATGAAGAGCGTGTAGCCGTCGGGCTCGGCCCGGGCGACCGCCTCGAGGGCCATGTTGCCCGAGGCGCCGGGGCGGTTCTCCACCACGAAGGGCTGTCCGAGCGCCTGCTCGAGGCGCGGCGCGAGGTGGCGCGCGATGATGTCGGTGACGCCGCCGGGCGCGTAGGGCACGATGATCTTCACCGGGTGGCTGGGATACCCGGAAGGCTGGGCGCTGGCCGCGAGCGCGAGGCACGCGGCGATGGCTGCGAGTGCGATGCGACCCATGGATACGATCCTTCCAGGTCGTTGCGTGAGCCGTGTCGCACCATGATAACCTGCCGCCCGAGCGCCACAAACCGGGGCCGACCATGACCGCGATCGACACGCACGCGCACTGGTATCCGCAGGAATGGCTGGACCTCTTCGCGCGCGAAGGGCCGAAGGAAGGCGCGGCCCTCGAGCGCACGGCGCGCGGCTACACCATCCGCACCGAGCGCATCGTGAATGCGTTCGACGACCAGTTCGTGGACCTCGGCCTGCGCCTGGCCGGCATGGATCGCCAGCGCGTGGACGTGCAGGCGATGTCGCTCACGGCGCCCATGGTGTACTGGGCCTCGCCGGGGCTCGGCGCGGCGCTTGCAGAGGCCTACAACGACGCGTGCGCCGCGGCCCACGCGAAGCACCCGGAGCGCCTCCTCGGCCTCGCGATGCTGCCGATGCAGGATCCCGGCCGTGCGCTGGCCGAGCTCGAGCGCGCCGCCAAGCTGCCAGGGCTGCGCGGCCTGTACCTCGCCACCCACGTGAACGGTGAGAACCTCGACGAGAAGAAATTCTGGGACGTGTACGCGAAGGCCGAGGAACTCGGCTGGACGATCTTCCTGCACCCGATCCAGACGCTCGGCCCCCGAGCGCACCGCGCGCTATTACCTCAAGAACCTGCTCGGCAATCCCTACGACACGGGGGTGGCGGCGGCATCCCTCATGTTCGGCGGCGTGCTCGACGCCTTCCCGAAGCTCGAGGTGAACCTGCCCCACGCGGGCGGCACCTTCCCGTGGCTCATCGGGCGCATGGACCACGGCACGCGCGTGCGCCCGGAGTTGAAGCACATGAAGCGCCTGCCGAGCGAGTACCTGCGGCGCTTCACCTACGACACCATCGGCCATAACGACGCGATCAACGCGAACCTGATCCGCCTGGTGGGCGCCGACCGCGTGATCCTGGGCAGCGACTACTGCTTCGACATGGGGCTCGACGACCCGGTGGCGGACGTGCAACGCCTGCCGCTCGACGGCGCCGAGCGCGAGCTGGTGCTCGGCGGCACGGCGGCCCGGTTGCTGCGCGTGGGCTGATTCGCCGCTACTGCGTGGCGATGCCGATCGCGCGCATCGTCGCGGCGAGCTCGGCGTCCTCGCGCACGATGAGCGCGCCGAACTCGTCGGCGGGCAGGAATGCCGGGCGCACGCTGAGGGTGTCGCTCTGCTTCGCGAACTCGGGCGACTCCACGGTCTTGCGGATGGCGGCCTCGAGGGCGGCGATGACTTCCCTGGGCGTACCGTGGGGCGCCGCGATGCCGCGCCACGCCTCGAGTGCCACATCCACGCCCTGCTCGCGCGCGGTGGGCACTTCGGCGAGCGTGGGGTCGCGCGCCGGCGTGAGCACGGCCAGTAGCCGGATCTGCCCCTGCTTCACGTTGCCCGCGAGCGCGCCCGGAAGCTGGACCACGACATCGACGTGGCCGCCCATGAGGCTCGGGATCACCTGCGCGGCGCCGAACGGGATCTCGTTCACCTCGATGGCCGCCGCCTTCTCGAGCGCGGCGAGCACCAGGTGCGTGTGGCTGCCGACGCCGGAGTGCCCGACGCTGATCTGCTTCGGGTGCGCCTTCGCGTCGGCGACGAGGTCGGCGAGCGTCTTCCAGCGCGCGTCGGCGCGTACCGCGATCACGGGCGACTCCACCAGCACGCGCGCCACCGCGTCGAACGCGCGGTAGTCGAGGTCGAGCTGGCCGCCGTGGTGCGTGGTCGAGATGGAGTTGGAGTTCCACACCAGCGCGTAGCCGTCGGGCTTCTGGCTCGCCACATACTTGTAGCCGATGGCCCCGCCCGCGCCGGGCTTGTCGATCACCAGCACGCGCTGGCCGAGGATCTTCGACATGCCGTCGGCCAGCATGCGCGCCGTGACATCGGCCGAGGAGCCGGCGGGGAAGAGGCACGTGATCTCGACGGGCTTTCTTTGCGGGAATGCCGTCTCGTCGGCAAGTGCGCCGAGGGCGAGGCAGGCGAGCAGTGCGATGGCGATCCTCATGCGAGCATCTCCTTTACTTCGACGCGGCGCCCGTCGCGCGCGGAGCGGATGCCGGCGAGGATCACGGCGAGGGACGCGGTGGCGCGCTCGCCGTCCATCTCCGGCTCGCCTTCGCCGCGCGCCGCGGCGGCGAACTCCTCCAGCTCCTCGACGATCGGGTCGTTCTTCGCGCACTCCACGGGTGCGGCGCGCGTCTCGCCGCGCTTCAGGTGCCGCAGGCCCTGCTGCAGGTCGTAGTACGCGCTCGCCTCCTTGCCGTACACGTTCATCACGTAGTTCTCGGCGGCGGAGGCGTAGCTCGCGTTGAGCGTCGAGAGCGCGCCGTTGTCGTGCTCCAGCACCACGCTCGCGACGTCGGGATTGTCGCCCGGCAGCACGAGACGCGCGGATTGCGCGCTCACCGCGCGGATCGGCCCCACGAGGTACTCGAGCACGTCGGTGTAGTGGATGCCGATCTGCAGCAGCACGCCGCCGGGCATGCCCTCCGCGGTGTAGCGCCACGAGGAGAGATCGATCTTGCCCAGGCGGTCGCGGCTGATGTTGGCCTCGGCGTTCACGAGGCGGCCGAAGTCGCCCGCGTCGATGCGCCGGCGCACCCAGCGGAACTGGCTCTCGCGCCGGCGCTGGTAGCCGAGCGCCAGCACCACGCCCGCCTCGCGGCACGCCTGCGTGAGCGCGCGCGCGTCCGCGACGGTGTTGGCGATGGGCTTGTCGAGGAACACGTGCTTGCCCGCGGCGGCCGCGGCGCGCGTGGTCTCGAGGTGCGCGGCGTTGGGCGTGGTGTTGACGATCGCCTCGATCGCCGCATCATCCAGGATCTCCTCGTACGTGCGCGCGGCGCGGCAGCCATATTTCGCGGCGAACTTCGCGCGCTTCTCCTCCGAGCGGCTGTAGCACGCGGCGATCTTCAGCTTGCCGCTGCGCACCATCGCATCGGCCAGCACGTCGGACCACCAGCCCATGCCGATGCTGGCGACGCGCAGCGCCTCACCCACCGCTCGCGCCTATCGACTCGACCGCTGCCCGCGCGGCCTCCGCGTCGAACTCGAAGCTTCCGCCCGCGACACCCACCCCGCCCACGCATTCGCCGTCCACGAGGATCGGGCAGCCGCCTTCCATCGCGGTCCAGTTTCCCATGCCCGCGGCCATCGCGAGCCCGAGGGCGTGGATGGTGTCCAGCGCCTGGCCCTGCGCGCCGGCCGGGCCGGTCTGCCTTCGGTTGGAAGCCGCTGTCACGGCCTTGGTAGTGGCGCAGTGAACGGTGTGGAAGCGCCCACCTTCCATGCGCTCCAGCAGCAGGAGGTGGCCGCCGGCATCGGCGATCGCCACCGTGACGGCGACGCCTGCCCGCTCGGCGCGCGCGAGCGCTGCCGCCAGGATCTTCTTCGCGCCCGCGTGGGTCAGGCGCTTCGAATCGGAGACGTACATGGTCGAGCCTCCCGCGCGTATATTAGCCTCCCGAGACTTTCGTCGCGGCGCGACTTCCGCCCTAGTGCAAGCCGGCGGCGATAGGGCTAGCCTTCACGGCGGAATCGTCCTATGCAGGGAGACCCTTCATGAGCCCGAATTCACGCAGCTCGATGCATGCCTTCCCCGTCCTTCCACATCGCGTCCGCACTCTCTTGCGGCTCGCGCTTCTCGCGCTCGTGCTCGGAGCGGCAGGCCTCGCGCGGGCCGGGTGCGGGACCATCATCACGTTCAATCCCACCGACCACTGGGCTTGGATCACGATCTACGACCTCGCCAAGACCACGCATATGGACTACGGCTACGTCGCCCCGCACGGCGTGCGCTCGTGGACAGCGGGCGCCTCGGTCCTCAAGTTCGCGTGTGGCAGCTTCTACCATGTGCGTGCGGAAGTGAAGCAGTCCACCGACCCGAAGACGCAGCCGCCGGGCGACCCGCCCAACATCTTCGACACGAACGTGCAGATCAACCCGCAGCTCACGCTCGCCGATGCCTTCAGCCTGCTCAAGTCCATCGGTACGGCGCTTTCCTGCGTCGACGCGTCATGCCTCGTCAAGTGGGGCATCAACCAGGCGGCCGGCGACGCGATGTTCGGCCCGATCGGGAGGAACTCCACCGATTCGGTCGTGTGCCTCGCGACCCTCGACAACAAGTCGTACTGGTGGGAGCACTCGAGCGCCTGCGGCAAGATCCCGGATCGTTACTTGATGTTGCCGCTGGTCAAGGTCGTAACCCAGGGCTCGGCATCCGACGCGTACGTGTTCCAGGTCATGAAGAACGGCAAGGTGCTGGACCCCGCCGGCGTCGCCACGGGGACGTTCTCGGTGGACAACCCCGCCGTCGCCGTCTTCGCGGACCCGCACAGCGCCCAGTTCAAACCCCTCAAGCCGGGCCGCACCGCCGTGCACTGGACGCTGGACGGGCAGCCGCGCGGGGGCGCGTTACTGCAGGTGAAGTGAATGCAGGAGTGACGACCGGAGGCTAGCGGGCGCGGGCGGCGACGCGCGCGCGCCGCTCAGAGGCGGGCGCGTCGAAGTGACGCCGGTGCCAGCGCGCGAATCCGCTCGGCGCGGCGAAGCCCAGCAGCATCGAGACCTCGGCGAGCGTGCGGTGCGGGTCCGCGAGGTAGCGCGTGGCGAGGTCGCGGCGCACCTCGTCGAGTATCCGCGAGAAGGTCTGGCCCTCGGAGGCGAGGCGCCGGTGCACGGTGCGGCGCGTGACGCCCAGCTCGCGCGCCATGCGGTCGATGCTGGAGTGCCCCTTGGCGAGCTGCGCCACCATCAGCGCACGCACCTGCGAGCTCATGTCGGACGGCTTGTTGTGCAGCGCCGTCTCGACCAGCTTGCGGGCGTAGCGCGCGGCGACCGGATCGGCGTCGGGGTTGGCGGCGTCGAGGTCGCGCGTGAGCCACACGATGCCGTTGAAGTCGTGGCCGAACTCCACGATGCGCCCGAAGATGCGCTCGTGCACCGAGCGGTCCGCGGGCGCCGGGTGCGCGAAGCACACGCGGCGCGGCCGCACTGCCTGGCCGAGCAGCGCCTGCAGCGCGAGGTAGGCGACGCCGATGGCGAGCTCGGTGGCCTGGCGGATCGGCCCGCGGCCGCTGATGATCAGCTCCTCGCGCAGCACGACCACCTCGTCCGCGTGGTCGATGGTGAGCATCAGCGCTTCATTCAACCGGTTCGCGTAGCGCGCGAGCGCCTCGACCGCGTGGCGCAGCGACGGCTGCTCGCGGATCAGCAGTCCCAGCGGGCCGAGGTTGGAAAGCCGGCGCTTCTCGGCCATCAGCAGCCCGAAGGCTTCCACGCCGCTCCTCTCGGCGGAGGCCTCGAGCAGCGAGCGCACCGCCTCGACGGAAACCTTCATCTCCATCTCGCGCAGGCTCGCCTCGGGGAGTCCGAACTCGGCCAGCATGCGGGCCGGCTCGAGGCCCACGCGGCGCGCGACCTCGGCGTAATTCGTGAGGCTGGCGCTGCGGATCACGCGTTTCATTGCGCCTCTCGATACCGTCCCCTAAGGATAAGTCTATGTCCCGGCGGGACAAGCCGCAAGCGGGTGGGGCCGTGATGATGGCGAAATCATGTCAGCACCAACCGCCACCTTTTCGCCCGCCGTACAGCAGCCCGTTTCGCGCGCCTATGCGTGGAGCGCGTTCGCGGTGCTTTTCCTGCTGATGGTGGTCGATTACGTCGACCGCCAGGTGGTGGTGTCGATGTTCCCGCACCTCAAGGCGCACTGGAGCCTTTCCGACACCCAGCTGGGCGCGCTGGTGTCGGTGGTCTCGATCGCGGTCGCGGCCGGCGCATTGCCGTTGTCGCTGCTGGCCGATCGCTGGGGCCGCGTGAAGAGCATCTTCGTGATGGTGATCGTGTGGAGCGGAGCCACGCTCGCCTGCGCGCTCGCGCGCCACTACACCGACCTCTTCGTCGCACGCAGCGTCGTCGGCCTCGGCGAGGCGGCCTACGGCACGGCCGGCGTCGCGCTGCTCGCGACCCTTTTCCCGCCGCGCATGCGCAGCACGGTCCTGGGCGCGTTCCTCGCCGCCACCGTGCTGGGATCGGTCCTCGGCGTGATGCTGGGCGGCTTCATCGCCGATCGCTGGGGCTGGCAGGCCGGCTTCGGCATCGTCGCGATCCCGGGCGTCGTCCTCGCGTTCGTGCTGCTCCTGGTGGTGCGCGAGCAGAAACCCGATGCGGACCGCGGCCCGGCCGGGCAGCCCGCGGCGCGCATGTCGGCGCGCGAGGTCGCCACCGAGCTGATGCGCCCGCGCACCGCGCTGCATACCTGCCTCGGCGCGGGCTTCAACCTGCTGGTGGTGTCCACAATGTGGTCGTGGCTGCCGAGCTACCTCGTCCGCTTCTACGGCCTCACGCCGGCACAGGCGGGTGCGAAGACCGCGCTGGTCGTGCTGCTGGGCGGCATCGGCGCGCTCGTCTGCTCGGTGCTCGCCGATCGCCTCGCCGTGCGCAACCGCAACGCGCGGCTGCTGGTGCCCGCGGTCGCCGCGGTCCTCACCACGCTGCTCATGTGCGTCGCATTCGGGCTGCTCTCGCCCGGTCCCGTTCAGTTCGCGGTGATCCTGGTGGGCGGCTTCGTGATGGCGGGCAGCGTGGGTCCCACCGACGCGGTCGTGATCGACGTCGTGCACCCGCGCCTGCGCGCCACCGGAGCCTCGGTGCTGTCGCTTGCACGCAACCTCTTCGGCCTCGCGGGCGGACCGCTCCTCGCCGGCCTGCTCTCCGACGTCTACGGCCTCAAGGTCGCGATGGCGGTCGTGCCGTTCTTCTGCATCGCCGCCGCGGCCTTCTTCCTGCGCGCCACGCGCACCTACGCGAAGGACGTGGTCGGCTCATGAAGGCGCGCCGCTCGAGCGGCAACTGGAATCCCGACTGGGAGCCGTTCGCGCGCCTCGATCCGGCCTGGACCGAGAAAGCGCTCGCCATGGCGATCGCCCCGGCGGTCTCCGGAGCGCTCGACGCCCGCACCATCGAGCTCGTGCGCATCGCGCTCGACGCTTCCTGCACCCAGCTCGAAGCTGCCGGCGTGCGGCGCCACATCCGGCGCGCGCTCGAAGCCGGGTGCACGCGCGCCGAGATCGTCGCCGTGCTCCAGCTCGCGAGCCTGCAGGGCCTTCACACCATGCGGCTCGCGGCACCCATCCTCCTCGAGGAGATCGAGGCGGTGAACAAGCGCGAGCGCCGCGCCAAGCCACGCAAACCCACGAAAAAGGACTCCCGATGAACTTCCTCGACGATTCGCTGTTGCCCGAGAAGCAGGAAAAAGTCGTCATCACCGTGGCGCCGTACGGCCCCGAATGGGAGCCCGAGGATTTCCCCGAGGACATCCCGGTGACCATGGACGCGCATGTGCAGAAGGCGGTGGACTGCTACAACGCCGGCGCCACCGTGCTGCACATCCACGTGCGCGAGGAGGACGGCAAGGGCAGCAAGCGCCTGTCGAAGTTCAACGAGCTGCTCGCGCGCCTGAAGGTGGCCGTGCCCGACATGATCCTGCAGGTGGGCGGCTCGATCTCGTTCGCGCCCGAGGGCGAGGGCGCGGGCGCCAAGTGGCTCTCCGACGACACGCGCCACATGCTGGCCGACCTGGATCCCAAGCCCGACCAGGTGACGGTCGCGGTGAGCACCATCCAGATGAACGTGATGGAGATCCTCACCGAGGACGACGTGCGCGGCACCTCGTTCGCGCGCCCCGACATCGCCAACGCGTACCGCGAGATGTACGTGCCGGCCGGCCCGGGCTGGGTCGACGAGCACCTGAAGCGCCTGCAGGCCTCGGGCATCCAGCCGCACTTCCAGCTCTGCAACATGGCGCACCTGGAGACCCTCGAGCGCCTGGTGCGCCGCGGCGTCTACACCGGCCCGCTGATGATCACCTGGGTGGCGCTGGGCGGCGGCTTCGACGGGCCGAGCCCGTACAACATGATGGAGTTCATCAAGCGCGTGCCCGACGGCGCGGTGCTCACGCTGGAGACGCTCATGAGGAGCGTGCTGCCGGTGAACACCATGGCGCTCGCGATGGGCCTGCACCCGCGCTGCGGCATCGAGGACAACCTCTGGAAGCGCCCCGGCGAGAAGATGACCTCGGTGCAGCAGATCGAGCAGCTGGTGCGCATCTCGCGCGAGCTGGGGCGCGAGGTGGCGAGCGGCAAGGAAGCCCGGCGCATCTACCGCCTGGACGAGCATTACGGCAGCGTCGAGGAGACGCTCGCGAAGGTCGGCTACGCGCCGAACCGCAAGCCCGGCGAGCGCGGCGTCCCCGTGAGGGCCGCGGCATGACGATGGCGCGTGCGGTACGGATGGCGCAGGCCGGCGGACCCGAGGTCCTGCGCCTGGAATCGGTCGCGGTCGGAGAGCCGGGACCCGGACAGGCGCGCGTGCGCCACGCGGCGATCGGCCTCAACTTCGCCGACACGTATTTCCGCTCGGGCCTCTATCCCGTGCCCATGCCCAACGGCATCGGCGTCGAGGCCGCGGGCGTGGTGGAGGCGGTCGGCCCGGACGTGACCCACGTCGAGGCCGGCGACCGCGTCACCTACACCGGCTTCATCAACACGCTGGGCGCGTACAGCACCGAGCGCCTGATCCCCGCGGCGCCGCTCATCAAGCTGCCGTCGAGCATCTCCTTCGAGACCGCCGCGGCGATGACCATGCGCGGGCTCACCGCGGCGTACCTGCTGCGCCGCATCTGGACCCTGCGTCCCGGCGACACGGTCCTGCTGCACGCGGCCGCGGGCGGCCTGGGACTCATCGTCTCGCAGTGGGCGCGCCTCATGGGCGTCAAGGTGATCGGCACCGTGTCCTCGAAGGAGAAGGCGGAGGTCGCGCGCGAGCACGGCTGCGACCACGTGATCCTGTACGGCAAGGAAGACGTGGCCGCGCGCGTGCGCGAGATCACCGATGGCGAGGGCGTGGCCGTGGCGTACGACTCGGTGGGCAAGGCCACCTTCGCCTCGTCGATCGACTCGATCCGCCGCCGCGGCCTGCTGGTCTGCGTCGGCACGGCCTCGGGCCCGATCCCGCCGATCGAGGCGATGCAGCTCGCGATCAAGGGCTCGCTCTTCGTGACGCGCCCCGCGCTCGCCGACTACATCGCCGACCCGGTCGAGAAGGAAGGGCTCGCGCAGGAGCTCTTCGCGCACGTCGCGGCCGGCAGCATCCGAATCGAGATCAACCAGCGCTACCGGCTCGAAGAAGCCGCCATGGCGCACCGCGACCTCGAGTCGCGCCGGACGACAGGCTCGTCGATTTTCGTCGTCTAGGACAAAGGAGGGGGAGAAAACCATGATCAGGGTCGAACGCCTGACGTGCACGATCGGCGCCGAGCTCTTCGGCGTGAACCTGGGCGAGGCGGCGCGCGACGACGCGCTCTTCGCCGAGATGAAGGCGCTGCTGCTCGAGCACAAGGTGCTGTTCCTGCGCGACCAGGACATCTCGCGCGCCGACCACGTCGCCTTCGCGCGCCGCTTCGGCGAGCTGGAGGACCACCCCGTGGCGGGCAGCGATCCCGACCATCCGGGGCTGGTGCGCATCTACAAGGACCTGAACAGCAAGGCCGAGCACTACGAGAACTCCTGGCACTGCGACACCACGTGGCGCGAGTGCCCGCAGATGGGCGCGGTGCTGCGCTGCGTGGAAACGCCCCCGGTGGGCGGCGACACCATCTGGGTCAACATGGCCGAGGCGTACCGGCGGCTGCCCGAGGACGTGAAGGAGCGGATCGCCGGACTGCGCGCGCGCCACAGCATCGAGGCCACGTTCGGCGCGGCGATGCCGATCGAGGAGCGGCTGCAAGCTCAAGGAGCGCTACCCCGATCCCGAGCATCCGGTCGTGCGCACCCATCCGGAGACGGGCGAGAAGGTGCTCTTCGTGAGCGGCTTCGCAACCCACTTCACCAACTTCCACACGCCGCGCAACGTGCGCTTCGGCCAGGACTTCGCACCCGGCGCGGGGCAGCTCCTCGAGTACCTCATCGCCCAGGCCGCGATCCCGGAGTACCAGGTGCGCTGGCGCTGGGCGAAGAACAGCGTGGCGATCTGGGACAACCGCTGCACCCAGCACTACGCGGTGCAGGACTACTGGCCCGCCGTGCGCCGCATGGAACGGGCGGGGATCGTCGGCGACCGACCGTACTGAAGAGCACCACAAACCGAAGAACCATACAGGGAGAGAGACACCCATGCACTACTCACGCCGCGCCCTCGCTATCGCGGTCGGTTCCGCGCTAGCGGCCGCCGCCCCGGCGCACGCCTTCGAGATCGACACGGGCAACCCGGATCTCGCGGTTCGCTGGGACAACACCGTGCGCTACAACCTGGGCTTCCGCGCCCAGTCGCAGGACCAGAAGATCCTCGGCAATCCCAACTTCGACGACGGCGACCGCAACTTCTCCAAGGGGAGCATGGTCACCAACCGCATCGACCTGCTGTCCGAGTTCGACGTCGTGTTCCAGCGCAAGTACGGCTTTCGCGCGAGCGGCGCGGCGTGGGGCGACGCGGCCTACCGCAGCCTCGACAACACCAACAACGTGACGGCGAACACGCTGGTGAACGGCCTGCCGGTGGCTGGCGCGCTGAGCCAGTACACCAAGCGCTATTCGAAGGGACCGTCGGGCGAGCTGCTCGACGCGTTCGCCTTCGCCAACCTCGACGCGGGCGGCGTGCCGGTGAACGTGAAGGCCGGCCAGCACACGGTGTTCTGGGGCGACAGCCTGCTCCTGGGCGGCGCCGTGCACTCGGTCTCCTACGCGCAGAACTCGCTCGACCTGCAGAAGGGCTTCTCGACGCCCGGCAGCGAGGCGAAGGAGCTGTTCCGCCCGCGCGGCGCGGTGACGGTGCAGGCGCAGCCGACCAGCGAGCTCTCGGTGGCCGGCCAGTGGTTCTACAACTGGCAGGCGGTGCGCATCCCCGAATCCGGCAGCTACCTCACGATCCAGGACGGCCTCAACTTCGGCGGCGACTCGGTGATCGTCGGCGCGAACCCGCTCTTCCCCGCGGTGCCCGGCACGCCGGCGCTGCTGCGCGCCTGGAACGTGAACAGCAACAAGGACTCGCGCTTCGGCAACATCGGCGACTTCGGCCTGTCGGCGCGCTGGAGCCCGCAATGGCTGGACGGCACGCTCGGCTTCTACGCGCGGCGCGCCACCGACATCCTGCCGCAGATCCTGCTCACGCCCGGCCTCGCCGCGAACGTGCCGGCGGCCACGTGCGGTGCGATCGGCGGCCAGGCGCTGCCGGGCAACGCCTGCATCATCAACAGGAACGCCACGACGGTCGCCGACCTGCAGAAGTTCGGCAAGTTCGGGACCTACCAGACCGCGTACGGCGACGACATCCGCATCTTCGGCGTCTCGCTCGCGAAGGAGATCGCGGGAATGAGCGTGGCGGGCGAGCTCAGCTACCGGCAGAACATGCCGCTGCAGAGCGAACCTCATCAACGTGCTGCCGGCTCCGCTGGTGGCGACCTCGCCCGGCTCCATCGCGGTGGGATCGATCCCCGACCACGGCACGCCCGGCACCCTGGGCGACACGATGCACGGCCTGGTGAACGTGCTGAACATCTTCCCCAAGACGGCGCTCTTCGACACCGCGACCGTCGCGGGCGAGCTCACGTGGATGCAGTGGCTCAAGGTCACGCAGAACATGGGGGTGTTCAAGGGCAACCCGGCCTACACGGGCATCGACAAGGTCTCGAAGAACTTCTTCGGCCTCGCGGTCAACTTCACGCCGACCTGGTTCCAGGTGATGCCGGGCATGGACCTCTCGGCGCCAGTCACGTGGAGCCAGGGTCTGTCGGGCAACTCCGCGGTGCAGCTCGGCGGCAACAAGGGCGCCGGCACGTGGAGCGCGGGAGTGGCGGCCGACATCTACCAGAAGTACCGCGTGCAGCTGAGCTACAACGGCTACTACGGCAACTACTCGGTCCTGCCCACGGGCGCGATGAACGTCGCCAACGGCACCTCCGCGTCGCTCTCCGACCGCGGCTGGGTCTCGCTCACGTTCAAGACCACTTTCTGAACCCGACACCTTCCTTGAGGACACAGCACATGTTGCGCAGAACATTGATCGCATTCGCCGTCGCGGCGCTCACCGCCGGGGCCGCGCACGCGAGCGTGACGGCCGAGGAGGCGAAGCAGCTCGGCACGACGCTCACCCCCGCGGGCGCCGAGAAGGCCGGCAACGCGGACGGCACCATTCCGGCCTACACCGGCGGCATCGCCGCCCCCGCGAGCTACCAGAAGGGATCGGACTTCCGCACCGACCCGTACGCCGGCGAGAAACCGCGCCTGGTGATCACGGGCAAGGACGCCGCGGCGCAGGCCGACAAGCTCACCGAGGGCACGAAGGAGCTGCTCAAGCGCTATCCCACGATGCGCGTGGACGTGTATCCCACGCACCGCACCGTGGGGCTGCCGCAGTTCGTGATCGACAACACGCTCAAGAACGCGACCTCGGCGAAGACCATCGAGGACGGCGTGGCGCTCGAGAACGTGCGCTCGGGCTATCCGTTCCCGATCCCGAAGACCGGCGCCGAGGCGATCTGGAACCACCTCCTGCGCTACAGCGGCCTGGGCTACGACGGCCCGCGCTACGAGAACTGGAACGTGGACTCCGCCGGCGTGCCCGCGCTCGCCGTGCGGGGCGACGCGTACTGGGCATGGCCGATCTACGACCCGAAGCGCACCGGCACCATCTCGGCGACCGAGGCCTTCTGGTACAACAAGCTGCTCTACGTGGGCCCCGCGCGCCGCAACGGCGAGGCCCTGCTGCTGATCGACTTCGTGAACCCGGCCAAGCAGCCGCGCAAGGCGTGGCAGTACCTGCCGGGCCAGCGCCGCGTGCGCCTGGCGCCCGACCTCGCCTACGACACGCCGAACCCCGGCGCCGCGGGCGCGGGCACCTACGACGACGTGTCGGTGTTCAACGGCGCGATCGACCGCTTCGACTGGAAGCTGGTGGGCAAGAAGGAGATGTACGTCCCCTACAGCAGCTACCGCCTCACCTACCACAAGGTCGCGGCCGACATCACGAAGCCCAACCACATCAACCCCGACTTCGTGCGCTGGGAGCTGCACCGCGTGTGGGTCGTGGAAGCGACCCTCAAGCCCGGCAAGCGCCACATCTACACCAAGCGGCGCTTCTACCTCGACGAGGATAGCTGGACGGCCCTCGCCTCCGACCAGTACGACGCCCGCGGCCAGCTCTACCGCGCGAGCTTCGCCTACCAGTCGTACAGCTACGACGTGCAGGCGCCGTTCGGCGACACGTTCGCGATCTACGACTTCAGCTCGGGCGCGTACAACATCACGGGGCTCTTCGGCCCGAACCGGGGGCTCAAGTACATGACCGAGCTGCCCAAGGAAAGCGCGTGGTCGCCCGAGGCGCTCGCCGGCGCCGGGCTGCGCTAGCCGCGGCCGCGGCCCTGTGGTCCGGGGCCGTTGCCGCGGGGTTCGTCGACGTGCTCGACGAGCCGGCGCAGCTCTCCGCGCTCGCCGAGCATTCCCTGCTGGAATCCGTGGCTCGCGCCGGCAACCGCCTCGTGGCGGTGGGCCAGCGCGGCCACGTCGTCGTCTCGCGTGACCGCGGCGCCCACTGGGCGCAGGCCGGGGTGCCGGTCTCTTCGGACCTCACGTCGGTGTTCTTCGTCGACGAGCGCCACGGCTGGGCGGTGGGCCACGACGGCGTGATCCTCGCCTCGGCCGACGGCGGTCTCAGCTGGCGCGTGCAGCTCACGGGCCGCAAGGCCGGCGCGATCGTGCTCGCGGCGCTGGAGCGGCGCGCGGCCGCGGAGCCGGCGTCGGAGCCGGTGCGCAAGCTCCTGGAGGAGGCGCGCCGCTTCCGGGAGCAGGGCGCCGACAAGCCATTCCTCGACGTGTGGTTCGCCGACGCGCGCACCGGTTACGCGGTCGGCGCATACAACCTGATCTTCCGCACGCAGGACGGCGGCGACACCTGGGAGTCCTGGTTCGACCGGACCGACAACCCGCGCCTCTTCAACCTGTATGCGATTCGCCCCGCCGCGGGCGAACTGTACGTGGCCGGCGAGGGTGGCCTGGTGCTCCGGCTCGATGCCGCCGCGCAGCGTTTCCGCGCGGTGCCCACGCCCTACAACGGCAGCTACTTCGGCGTGGCCGACGCGGGCTCGCGCGTCGTGGTGTTCGGCCTGCGCGGCAACGTATATGCGAGCGGCGACGGCGGGCGCACCTGGGACAAGGTCGACGCCGGATTGTCGGCCTCCGTGGTGGCCGCCACGCACGCGCCGGACGGCCGCCTGCTCCTCGCCGACGCGGCGGGACGCGTGGCCGCGAGCAACGACGGCGCGCACACCTTCGAGCGCGTGACGCTCGCGAATTCGGCGCCGCTCGCGGGCTTCGCCGCCCTGGAGGGCGGGCGCTACGCGCTGGTGGGGCCGCGCGGAGTGATGGTGGTGCAGGCCGCGCCGCACTGGGCAGCCTCCCGAAATCCATCGCCATGAACGCCGTGCCCCTTGAAATGATGCCTTCGATGCGCGACGCCGCACAGTTCGACCGTACCAGCGGCAACCTGCTGGAGCGGATCGTCTTCAACCATCGCCTGGCGGTGGTGCTCGCCTGCCTCGTCGCAACCGTGGTCCTGGGTTCCTTCGCGGCCTCGCGGCTGGTGCTCAATGCGAGCTTCGAGCGGACGATCCCGCAGGGGCACCCATACATCCGCAACTACCTCGAGCATCGCAAGGAGTTGCGCGGGCTGGGCAATGCGGTGCGGGTGGTGGTGGAGAGCACCTCCGGCGACGTGTTCGACCCGCGCTACATCGAGGCGCTGCGCAAGATCAACGACGAGCTGGTGCTGACACCCGGCGTGGACCGCGCCTGGGTCAAATCCCTCTGGGTGCCTTCGGTGCGCTGGACCGAGGTGACGGAGGAGGGATTCCGTGGCGGGCCGGTGATGCCCGACGCGTACGACGGCGGGAGCCGTTCCGTCGAGCAGCTGAAGCAGAACATCGCGCGCGCCGGCATCGTTGGAAGCCTCGTCGCCAACGACTTCAAGTCGACGATGATCTTCGTGCCGCTGCTCGAACGCGACGCGGCAACCGGCAAGCCGATCGACTACCGCGCGTTCGCGAAGGCGCTGGACCGGATCGGCGCGCAACGATCCCGGGCGGCCGGTGAAGGTGCGCGTGATCGGCTTCGCGCGGCTGGTGGGCGACCTCATCGCCGGCCTGCTGCAGGTGATGGCCTTCTTCGGCGTCGCGGCGCTGGTCGCCGTCGGCATCATCTACGCCTATACGCGCTGCGCGCGCAGCACCGCGCTGGTGATCGCGTGCTCGCTCACGGCCGTCGTCTGGCAGCTGGGGCTGGTGGCGCTCGCGGGCTTCGAGCTGGACCCTTACTCGATCCTGGTGCCGTTCCTGGTGTTCGCGATCGGCGTCTCCCACGGCGCCCAGAAGATGAACGGCATCATGCAGGACATCGGGCGCGGCGCCCATCGCCTGGTGGCGGCGCGCTACACGTTCCGCCGCCTCTTCCTCGCGGGGCTCACGGCGCTCGTCGCCGACGCGGTCGGCTTCGCGGTGCTGATGGCGATCGACATCCCGGTGATCCGCGACCTGGCACTCACCGCGAGCCTCGGCGTGGCGGTGCTGATCGTCACCAACCTGCTCCTGTTGCCCGTGCTCCTTTCGTACGTGGGCGTGAGCCCGGCGGCCGCGACGCGCAGCCTGCGCGCCGAGCGCGAGGAGACGGGTGGCCGGGGCCTCGGCCGCGCGTGGGAGCTGCTCGACCGCTTCACCACGCGCCGCTGGGCGATCGGCGCGCTCGCCGTCGCGGCGCTGCTGGCCGCCATCGGCCTCGACGTGGCGCGCGGCATCAAGATCGGCGACCTCGATCCCGGCGCCCCGGAACTGCGCGCCGACTCGCGCTACAACCGCGACAACGCCTACATCACCGGGCACTACGCGCTCTCCTCCGACCAGCTCGCGGTGATCGTGAAGACCGGCAACGAAGGCTGCCTGCGCTACGAGACGCTGGTCGAGGCCGATCGCCTGGCGTGGCGCCTGCGCCAGGTGCCGGGCGTGCAGACCACCGTGTCGCTGCCCGACGCCGTGCGCCAGATCACCGCCGGCTCCTTCGAGGGCAACCCGAAGTGGCTCACGATCAACCGCAACCAGGACGTGCTCAACTACGCGGCCCAGCAGGCCTCGGTCAACAACCCGGACCTCTTCAACACGTCGTGCTCGGTGATGCCGGTGATCGCGTACCTCGGCGACCATCGCGCGGAGACGCTCGACGGCGTCGTCGCCGCCGCCGCGGGCTTCGCCGAGCGCCACGACGGGGGCGAGCGCCAGTTCCTCCTCGCGGCGGGCAACGCGGGCATCGAGGCGGCGACCAACATCGTGGTGCGCGAAGCCAACCGCAAGATGCTGGCGCTGGTCTATGCCGCCGTGGCGCTGCTCTGCTTCATCGTGTTCCGCAGCTGGCGCGCGGTCGTGGTCGCCATCGTGCCCCTGGTACTCACCTCGATCCTGTGCGAGGCGCTCATGGTCGCGCTCGGCATCGGCGTGAAGGTGGCCACACTCCCCGTGATCGCGCTGGGCGTGGGCATCGGCGTCGACTACGCGCTCTACCTTCTTTCGGTGCAGCTCGCGCACCAGCGCGCGGGGCTCCCGCTCGCCGAGGCGTACCGCAAGGCCGTGCAGTTCACCGGCAAGGTGGTGGCGCTGGTGGGCGTGACGCTCGCCGCGGGCGTGGTCACGTGGGCCTTCTCGCCGATCAAGTTCCAGGCCGACATGGGCATCCTGCTCACCTTCATGTTTCTCTGGAACATGGCGGGCGCGCTGGTGCTGATCCCGGCCCTGTCGCATTTCCTCCTTCCCACGGCAGCACAGCGGAGCAAGCCTTGAACGACCTCACCATCGGACGGATCCTCGAGCAGGGGATCGCCAACGCCACGCGCCAGGAAATCGTCTACGCGGACCAGCGCCGCTACACCTACCGCGCGCTCGGGCAGCGCGTGAGCCGCCTCGCCGGAGCGCTCGCGCGCCTGGGCGTGCGTCCGGGCTCCGTCGTTGCCGTGATGGACTGGGACAGCCACCGCTATCTCGAAGCGTTCTTCGCCGTGCCGATGATGGGCGCAGTGCTGCACACCGTGAACGTGCGCCTGTCGCCCGAGCAGATCCTCTACACCATCAACCATGCGAACGATGACGTGATCATCGTGAACGCCGATTTCCTGCCGCTGATCGAGGGCCTCCGCGCCAAGATCCGCCGCGACGTGACGCTCGTGGTGATCGACGACGGCGCACGCTCGCCGCGCTCCGATGCGGCCTTCGCGGGCGAGTACGAGGCGCTGCTGGCCGATGCCGAGCCGTCCTTCGACTTCCCGGGGCTCACCGAGGACACGCGCGCGACCACGTTCTACACCACCGGCACGACGGGGTTGCCCAAGGGCGTGTACTACAGCCATCGCCAGATCGTGCTGCACACGCTCGCCGCCGCGCAAGCCTTCGCCCAGGCGCCGCACGCCACCTTCTGCAGCGACGACGTGTACATGCCCATCACGCCGATGTTCCACGTGCACGCGTGGGGGCTGCCGTACGTGGCCACGATGCTGGGCGCGAAGCAGGTCTATCCCGGCCGCTACGTGCCCGAGGCGCTGCTCGCGCTCATCGCGCGCGAGGGCGTGACCTTCTCGCACTGCGTGCCCACGATCCTGCAGATGATGCTGGCGCGGTCTGAAGCCGCCGCCACGGATCTGCGCGGCTGGAAGGTCGTGGTCGGCGGCTCGGCGCTGCCGCGGGCGCTCGCGCAAGCGGCGGTGGGACACGGCATCGACGTCATCGCGGGCTACGGCATGTCCGAGACCTGCCCCATCCTCACCCTCGCCCACCTGCGCCCGCCCATGCTCGCCTGGGACGTGGGCGCGCGCCTGGGTGTGCTCTGCCGCGCCGGCCGCCCGATCCCGTTCGTGCGCCTGCGCATCGTCGACGGCGACATGCACGACGTCCCGAGCGACGGGACGAGCCAGGGCGAGATCGTGGTGCGCGCGCCGTGGCTCACGCCCGGCTACGTCGGGGAGCCGCTGCGCAGCGAGGAGCTGTGGCGCGGCGGGTGGCTCCACACCGGCGACGTGGGCACGATCGACGCCGACGGCTACCTGCGCATCACCGACCGCATCAAGGACGTGCTGAAAACCGGCGGCGAGTGGGTCTCGTCGCTCGACGTGGAGGACATCATCCTGCGCATGCCGCAGCTCGCGGAGGCCGCGGTGGTGGGCCTGCCCGACGAGCGCTGGGGCGAGCGACCGGTGGCGCTGGTGGTGTCGCGCCCAGGCGCCGAAGCCATCGACGAGGAGCGCGTGCGCGGTCACGTGCGGCAGTTCGCCGAGTGCGGGGCCATCTCGCGCTTCGCGGTGCCCGATCGCGTGCACTTCGTGGAGACCATCCCGAAGACCAGCGTCGGCAAGCTCGACAAGAAGGCGATCCGCGCGCGCCTGGCCGCCGGGGAGGTGCAGTGAGAAAGCTCGCGCCGACCATGCTCCTGGTGCCGGGATTGCGCGGCTACGTGGCCGACCACTGGCAGACGATCCTCGAGGCCGAGCTGCCGAAGGTCGCCTGCGTGCCGCGGCTGGGCAACGAGCTCGCCTGCGAGGCCTGGGTGGAGGCGCTCGACCAGTCGGTCGCCGCGATCGACGGGCCCGTGGTGCTGGTCGCGCACAGCGCCGGCGTGTGGATGGTGGCGCACTGGGCGCGCCGGCATCGTCGGCCGATCCGCGGTGCGCTGCTCGCGACACCGCCGGACCTCGACGCGCCGCTGCCCGCGGGCTATCCCACGATGCAGGCACTGGAGGACAACGGCTGGTTTCCCGCGCCGATCGCCCGGCTGCCGTTCCCGAGCCTCGTCGCGGCGAGCACCAACGACCCGCTCGCGCGCATCGAGCGCGTGCTGTCCCTCGCCATGTGCTGGGGCAGCCGCTTCGTGGACCTGGGCGAGGTCGGCCACCTCAACCCCGCTTCGGGCTACGGCCCCTGGCCGCGCGCCCACGAGCTGCTGCGCGACCTCGTGAACGGCGTGCCGCTGCCGATCTCGAAGGAGCGGGAAGACCGCTAGGCCGCGAGCGCCTGCGCGATCGCCGTCGTCCCCGCGACCATCTCGTACGCGGGTTCGGTGAGGAAGTCCGCGAACTCGTCGGCCGACACCAGGCGGTCGAGCAGCCACGCGGCCTCGTCGTTGCGCAGCTGCGCCGCGCCCGGCAGCGAGGAGACCTTGCGCAGCTCGCTCGCGAGCAGCACGCGGAAGAGCTCGAGCGTCACCTTGCGGCCGTCATCCAGCACGCCCTTCGGCGAACGGATCCATTGCCAGACCTGCGAGCGCGAGATCTCCGCGGTCGCCGCGTCCTCCATCAGATGGTTGATGGGCACGCAGCCGTTGCCCGCGAGCCACGAGCCGATGTACTGCAGGCTCACGTTGATGTTGGTGCGCAGCCCCGCCTCGGTGATCGGCGCCTGCGGCCCGAACGCGAGCAGGTCGGTAGCCTTCACGCACACGTCCTTGCGGTCGCGGTCGAGCTGGTTGGGGCTCGGCATGATGCGGTCGAACACCTGCTTGGCGACCGTGACCAGGCCCGGATGCGCGACCCAGGTGCCGTCGAAGCCGTCGTTCGCCTCGCGCTCCTTGTCGGCGACGACTTTCGCGATCGCGGCGTCATTGGCGTGCGCGTCGCCCTTGATGGGGATCTGCGCGGCCATGCCGCCCATCGCGTGGGCGTTGCGGCGGTGGCAGGTCTTCACCAGGAGCTGGCAATAGGCGCGCAGGAACGGGCTCGTCATCGTGACCAGCGCGCGGTCGGCGAGCACGAAGTCGTGGCGGCGCAGCTTCTTGATGCACGAGAAGATGTAGTCCCAGCGCCCGCAGTTCAGGCCCGCCGAGTGGTCGCGCAGCTCGTAGAGGATCTCGTCCATCTCGAAGGCCGCGGGCAGCGTCTCGATCAGCACCGTCGCCTTGATGGTGCCGCGCGCGAGGTGCATGCGCGCCTCGGCCTCGTTGAAGACGTGGTCCCACAGGCGCGCCTCGAGGTGGCCCTCGATCTTGGGCAGGTAGAAGTACGGGCCGCTGCCGCTCGCCACCAGCTTCTCGGCGTTGTGGAAGAAGTAGAGGCCGAAGTCGAAGAGCGAGGCCGATACCGGGTCGCCGTCGACCAGCATGTGGCGCTCGACGAGGTGCCAGCCGCGCGGTCGGACGATCAGGGTCGCGGTCTTCTCGGCCAGCTCGTAGCACTTGCCCTCGGGGCTCTTGTAGCCGATGGTGCGGTCGATGGCCTGGCGCAGGTTGATCTGGCCGCGGATCACGTTGTCCCACGTGGGCGTGAGGGAATCCTCGAAGTCCGCCATGAAGGTGCTGGCGCCCGAGTTGAGCGCGTTGATGACCATCTTGCGCTCGACCGGTCCGGTGATCTCGACGCGGCGGTCCTGCAGGTCGGCGGGCACCGGCGCGATGGTCCACTCCGCCTCGCGGATCGGGCGCGTCTCGGGCAGGAAGCCGAAGGTCTCGCCGGCGTCGAGGCGCTGCTGGCGCTCGGCCCGGGCCTGCATGAGCGCGCGGCGCCGCGCCTCGTACTTGCGGTGCAGGTGCGCGACGAAGCCGAGCGCGGCGGGGGTGAGGATGCGGTCGTAGAGGTTCGGCTGCTCTTCGGGGAGCTGCACGCCGTCGATGCTGAAGTTGTCGCGTTTCATGTTGTTCTCCTCAATCGGCCGCGGCGGCCTGTTCGCTGCGGATCGGCGTCGGGGTCGGGAAGAATTGCTCGTCTTCCGTCGATCCTGCGAGCGCGGTGGTGGACGACTTGCCGGCCTGGATCACCTGCGTCACGTCGTCGAAGTAGCCGGTGCCCACCTCGCGCTGGTGCTTGACCGCCGTGAAGCCGCGCTCGACGGCCGCGAACTCCTTCTGCTGCAGCTCGACGAATGCGGACATGTTGTTGCGCGCGTAATTCCATGCGAGGTCGAACATGCCGTAGTTGAGCGCGTGGAAGCCGGCGAGCGTGATGAACTGGAACTTGTAGCCCATGGCGCCCAGCTCGCGCTGGAAACGCGCGATGGTCGCGTCGTCCAGGTTCTTCTTCCAGTTGAAGGACGGCGAGCAGTTGTAGGCGAGGAGCTTGTCGGGGTACTTCGCGCGGACGCCCTCGGCGAAGCGGCGCGCGAAGTCGAGGTCGGGAGTTCCGGTCTCGCACCACACGAGGTCGGCGTACTCGGCATAGGCGATGCCGCGCGAGAGCGCCTGGTCGAAGCCCTTGCGCGTGCGGTAGAAGCCCTCGGCGGTGCGCTCGCCGGTGAGGAAGGGCTTGTCGTTCTCGTCGACGTCGGAGGTGACCAGGTCGGCGGCCTCGGCGTCGGTGCGCGCGAGGAGCAGCGTCGGCACCCCCATCACGTCGGCAGCCAGGCGCGCCGCGACGAGCTTCTGCACCGCTTCCTGGGTGGGCACCAGCACCTTGCCGCCCATGTGGCCGCACTTCTTCACCGACGCGAGCTGGTCCTCGAAGTGCACGCCGGCCGCGCCCGCCTCGATCATCGCCTTCATGAGCTCGAAGGCGTTCAGGACGCCGCCAAAGCCCGCCTCGGCGTCGGCCACGATGGGCGCGAACCAGTCGATCTCGTTGCGGCCCTCGGCGTGGTCGACCTGGTCTGAGCGCTGCAGGGCGGCGTTGATGCGGCGGACCACGGTGGGCACGCTGGTGGTGGCGTAGAGCGACTGGTCGGGATACATGGCGAGGCTGTCGTTGGCGTCGGCCGCCACCTGCCAGCCCGAGAGGTAGATCGCGGGCACCCCGGCGCGCACCTGCTGCATGGCCTGGTTGCCGGTGAGCGCCCCCAGCGAGTTCACGAACGCCCGCTCCTGCATGAGGCGCCAGAGCTTCTCCGCGCCGCGCCGCGCGAGCGTGTGCTCGACCGTGACCAGCCCCGCAGCCGGTAGACGTCCTCGGGCGCATAGCCGCGCCGCACGCCCTTCCAGCGCGGGTTTTCCGTCCAGTCCTTGCGGATGCGGGCAATCTCGAGGTCGCGGCTCATGGGGCTCTCTTCGGGTTCGGTCGGTAACTGGCTCTTCGACCGCATGAGACCACCGCCATTGCACGGGGAGAATTGGCATGTGGGCAAGCGAGCCTTCGCAAATTGCGAAGGCCCCCCGCGGGGGACCGTCTCCGGGGGCGGTTCCGACCCCTGCGGGGCCGCCTACGCGGAACGGGGTGCCTGGACGATCGGCTTCGGGCTCTTGCCGACCAGGTGGTCGACCAACTGGCGGGCGGCGCCGGAAAGGGCCGCATACTGGCGCACGGCGACGTACATGCGGCGCGTGGCCCAGGCGTCGGTGAGCCGCACGTGGCGCAGGTGCATCGAGTCGGCGAAGGCTCTCACCGCCGCCTCGGGCAGCACGCCCACGCCGAGGCCGGCCTGCACGAAGCGCGCGACCACGTCGAAGCTCTTCACCTGCACTCGCAGCCGCAGCGCCTTGCCGGCGATGTCGGCCTGGTGGGCGCAGAGGCGCGAGATGACCGTGTTGCTCTCCAGGCCCACGAAGTCGAAGTCGAGCAGCTTCTCGAAGGGCACGCTCTTCGCGCGCAGCGGATGGCGCGCGGGCAGCACGCCCACCAGCGTGTCGGCGCGGTAGTCGTAGAGCTGGAGCGCGACCGCACCCTCGGCGCCTTCCATGACGATGCCCACGTCGCTGGTGCCGGCCAGCAGCGCGGCGACGATGGCGGAGCTTCTTTCCTCCCCGAGCGCGACCTTGATCGCGGGATGGGCGACGGAGAATGCCGCGAGGTCCTCGGGCAGGTACTGCGCGAGCGCCGAGGCGTTGGCGAGCATGCGCACCATGCCCTTGGCGCCCAGCGTGTAGTCGGAGATCTCGGCCCGCATCTGGTCAACGCGCTCCATCATCTGGCGCGCATGGAAGAGCAGCGCCTCGCCGGCGGGCGTGAGCTCGACGCCGCGCGGCGTGCGGTGCAGCAGCTCCACGCCGAACTGGTCCTCGAGCTGGCTCACGCGCCGGCTCGCCGCGGCGAGCGCGATGTGGGAGGCGAGCGCGGCCTTGGTGATGCTGCGCGTCTCCGCGATGCGGATGAAGAGCATGAGCGAGGCGAGATCGGGGCGCATCAGGAGATGAAGGGCATGAGCGAGGCGAGGTCGGGGCGCATCAGGAGAGGAAGCGGCGCGGCGAGACGGCGCCGGCGTGGTCGCGCCCGAGGGGCAGGGGCTCGCCCTCGGCGGCGCTCGCGATGAGCTCCGCGCCGAGCGGGCCCCAGAGCAGGCCGCGCGAGCCCAGGCCGGTGGCCGCATAGACGCCTTCGGACTCGGTGGCGCCGATCACCGGCAGGCGGTCGGGCACCGTGGTGCGAAAGCCCGTCCATCCGGCGAGGCCCATGGGGTGCAGGCCCGCGGTGAAGCTGGGCAGCATCGACTCGGCGCGCGCGAGGTTCTGGCGGTGGTCGGGCGCGCGCACCGAGGCGTCGAAATCGTCGTGCTGGTAGGTGGCGCCGATGGCGTGGCCCCCGCCGGGGAGCGGCGCGACATAGCCGGTTCCGCTCACCACGACTTCCAGCGTGCGCGTGCGGCGCGGCGGGCACGTAGGTGAGCTGGCCGCGGACCCGCGCCAGGCGCAGGCGTGCCTCGGGCAGCAGGCGCGCGGCATCGCTGGCATTGGCGAGCACCACGAGGGGCGCCTCGGCGAGCACGCGGCCCTGCGCGTCGTAGGCGCGCCAGCCGGCGCCCTCGCGCGCGATGCGCTCCACCGCCGCGCCGGAAATGCGCCGCACGCGCTCGCCCGCGCGCGCGAAGCTCGCCGTGCCGAGGCCTGCCTGCGACACCACGGCGCCCCAGGGAAACCACCAGCCGCCGCCGCGCACGTCGCGCCCGGCGATCTCGCGCGAGCGCACGGCGTCCACGAACGCGAGGAACTCGGCGGGGTAATTCTGCGAGCGCGCGATGGCCTCGAAGCGCACGGCCTCCTCCGCATCCTCGGCGAGCTGCAGCACGCCGCAGCGGTTCCAGGCGAGCGCGTAGCCCTCCTGCTGCAGGGCGTGGAAATGCTGCAGCGCATAGAGAAAGGCGCTGCGCGAGAGCTGCGCGTTCAACGCGTCGCGCAGGTTGGCGATGGGGCGCACGAGGCCCGCGGCCGGTGCGGAGCGCTCGGCGCGCTCCTCGACGAGGGCCACATCCCAATCGCGCGCGGCCAGGCGCTCGGCGGCGAGCGTGCCCGCGAGACCCGCCCCGATCACCAGCGCGTGGCGCAGCGCGGGTTGCGGCGGCGCTTCGGGCGTGCCCGCGCGCGTGCCCACCAGCATCTCGCGCTTGGCGGCGAAGCCCGCGCGCTTCTCGATGTGGAAGCCGGCGTCGGCGAGGGCGCTGCGTACCCCGCCCGCGACGGTCCAGGTGGCGAGCGTTGCGCCCGGACGCGCGAGGCGCGCCAGCTCGCGCACCAGCCCCGGGGTCCAGAGCTCCGGGTTCCTGGCCGGCGCGAAGCCGTCGAGGTAGAGCGCGTCGGCGCGCGCCACGAGCTGGGGCAGCAGCTCGCGCGCATCCCCGAGGAGCAGCGTGAGGATCACGCGCCCGGCGTCGAAGTGCAGGCGGTGGAAGCCGGCGAGCGCGGGCGGCCACACGGCCAGCAGCGCGCGCGCGAGCGGCTCGAGCTCGGCGAAGGGAGCGAGCGCGGCGGCGAGCTCGGCGCGCGCGAACGGCCGGCTCTCGACCGACACGAAATGCAGCCGGCGCGGGCGCCCCGCGTCGGCGCGCCAGGCGTCCCAGGTGGCGAGGAAGTTCAGGCCGATGCCGAAGCCGGTCTCGACGATGGCGAAGCTCGAGCGGCCCTTCCAGCGCGCCGGGCAGCCCGTTGCCGTCCAGGAACACGTGGCGCGCCTGGGCGAGGCCGCCGTGGGCCGAGTGGTAGACGTCGTCGAAGTCGGGCGAGTACGCGGTACCGTTGCGCGTCACGCGCGAGGCGGGCCGTGGGGAGGGTGACGGTGGGGCCGGCCATGGGCCCATCATAGCGGAGGCCGGAAGCGGCACCCCATCGGGCGCCGTCCGGTTATCCGCCCTTCGACGCGGCACGCTTCCCTGCGCCCCCAAAGGAGTTAAAGGCGCCCCGGCCAGTCGCGTGACGGGCCGGTCGGCCGCATCGGGTACGGAATCAGAACAGCACGCTCGAGAGCCTGCTGCGGTAATCAGTGACCAGGTCGGGATCGCCCGCGGCCATCTCGAATACGGAGAGCATCTTCAGGCGTGCCCCGTCGGCGCGGAAGTGCGGGTCGCGGCGCACGACCTCGAGCAGCTGGCTCAACGCCTGGGGGAATTCGAGGCGCGCGATGTGCAGGTCCGCGAGGTCCATGCGCGCGTCCAGGTCGTTCTCGTCCAGGCGCACGCGGCGCGTGAGCAGGCCCTCGGGCGGCAGCTGCGCGGCGAGCTCGGCGGCTTCCAGGCGCGCGCCCACCAGCCCGTGGTTCGGCTGGTGCACGGCGGCCGAGGAGAGCGTTCGGTAATGCAGGCGCGCGGCCGTCACGTTGCCGCGCTCGAGCAGCAGGCTCGCCATGTCGAGGCGCGCGCCGTCGTTGGACGGATCGAGCGCGATCGCATTCTTGAGGTAGCCCACCGCGAGGTCGTTGTGGCCGATGCTGAGCGCCTCGCGCGCCGCGCGATGCTCGATGGCCGAGGGATTCGGGATCAGCCGGTCGAGGAACGCGCGCACGAAGGCCTCGGGCTGCGCGCCCGCGAACTGCGCCACGGCGTTGCCGTCGACGAAGACCACGGAGTGCGGCACCGATTTCAGGTTGAACGACGTGACGAGCTCGGGGTTGGTGTCCGAGTTCACGTTGACGAGCCGGAAGCGGCCGCCGTACTCGCGCTCCAGGCGCTCGAGCAGCGGGCCCAGCATCTTGCACGGCTCGCACCACGGCGCCCAGAAATCGAGCAGCACGGGCACCTCCATGGAGGCCTCGATCACATCGCGTTCGAACGAAGACAGGCTGGTATCGATCATGGCTCTACCCTCTCGTCTGGGTAGATGCCGCCACGCAGGGGGGAGTTCGGGAGGGTACGGCGGGAAATGGGGTCGGACGGTATCAAGGCGCGGCGCCGGAATCGTCCTACTTGGCCGATAATGGCGCGCTATGCCCCTCATACTCGACCTTCCCGCCGGGCTCACCGGCACCGCCGAGCTCGTCGTGGGCGAGCAGCACACCGCCCCGCGCATCGGCAGCGGGCGCATCCGGGTGCTCGCCACGCCTGTCATGATCAATCTCATCGAGGCGGCCGCGCTCGCCGCCGTCGAGCAGTCGCTGCCCGAGCACCACCAGAGCCTCGGCACGCACCTGGATATATCGCACATCGCCGCCACGCCGGTCGGCATGCGCGTGCGCGCCACCGCGGAGGTGATCCGGGTCGAGGGGCGCACCATCCATTTCCGCGTCCGCGCCGAGGACGAGCGCGAGCTGATCGGCGAGGGTACGCACGAGCGTGTGGTCGTGAACCTCGAACGTTTCGACGCGCGCGTACAGGCGAAGATGCAGCCGCGCTAGCGGCCGTTGCCGAAGGCCTTCAGCGCCTGGTAGAGGATGGGATCGCCCGGGCCGCCCGAGGGCGCGGCGAGGTCGACCTCCATCTCCGGGCGCAACGCCTCGCGCGGCGTGCCGTCCGTGAGCAGCGTGCGCTCGGCGGGAAAGCGCAGCACGATCCGGCTCGCGGGGAGCACCACGGAGCGCAGGTCGCCGCGCAGGCCCGCGCTCGGGGTGCCGACCAGCCGCGCGTGGGCGGCTTCGTGCAGTCCCGCGGCAAGCGCTTCGGCCTCGCCCTCGGTCCAGCGGTCCACCATCACCACCAGCGGCGCCTGCCAGGGTGGAGGCCCCGCGGGCACGGTGTCGGTCGCGCGGCGCCCGTCGCGCGCCACCCGCAACTGCCACGGCGTGCCGGCTGGAGCGAAGCGAGCGAGGAATGCGCGCGTCGCGGCGCGCGTGGCCGGGCCCGCCGTCCCGCGCAGGTCGACCATCAGGCCGTGCGTGTCGTGCAGGTAGCCGAGCGCGCTGTCGAGCTCCGCGACGAGGGACGCTTCGGGGGCCGCGTCGCGCAGGCGCACGTAGCCCAGCTCGCGCTCGTCGCCCACGCGGCGCGCGGCGAGGGCGGGACCCGTGGCGGGCCGGCTCGCGGCGCGCTCGATGGCGAGGGAGCGCGTGCGCTCGCCGTCGCGCACCTCGATGCGCAGCACGCCGAAGCGCGGACCGGCGAGGAGCTCGCGCAGGGCCTCGTCGCGCCGCGCTGTCACGGCGCCCGCGCCCGCTCGCTCGCGCACCGCCTCCTCGACGCCGACGCCCTGCACCCGCGTCACCACGTCGCCCGGCCGCAAGCCCGCCACGTCCGCGTCGCCGAAGATGCGCACCGCCTCGACGCGTGCTGCGCCCTCCGTCCAGCGCGCCCAGATGTCGCTCTCCGCGGGCACGCGCCGCGGCGAATCCGGGGTGCGCTGCGAGAGCGTGACGTGCGCATCGTGGAGCGACGCGAGGGCGCCTTCGAGGACGGCCACGAATTCGCGCTGGCTCGCGGCTCGCGCGGCGCGCGGGCGCCAAACGTTGCGGGCACGCTTCCATGCCTCGCGCGTGGTCTCGGCGTCGAAATAGGCGTAGGACGTATCGATCGCACACCAGAGCGCATCGAAATCCGCCGTGCGCGTTGCGCCCGATGCTTCGGCCGCGCGCGCCGTGCTTGCCACCCCGAGCGCGGCCGCCAGGCCCGCGATGGCCAGCGCCGGCACGCAGGCAGCGTATGCCCTGCGAAGCAAACGCGCCGCGGGCGGCGTCACGCCGCGATGGAGCGTCCGAGCGAGAGCGCGACGACGCGGTTGCGGCCGCGGCGCTTGGCGAGCGTGAGCGCCTCCTCGGCGCGCGCGACCAGGCGGTCGACGCTCTCCGGCCCCTCGTCGAGGCGCGCGGCGACTCCGGCGCTCACGGTGAGCGCGACCTTGGCGTGGCCGATGTCGATCTCCTCGGCGGCGAGCGACTTGCGCAGGCGCCCGGCCACCACCACGGCCCCGGGCCCGGGCACGTCCGGCAGCCACACGAGGAATTGCTCGCCGCCGAAGCGCACCAGCATGTCCTCCTTGCGCAGCGACGCGCGCAGGATCTCACCGACCTTCTGCAGCGCCTGGTCGCCGGCGCGGTGGCCGTGCTGCTCGTTCACGGCGCGGAAATGGTCGATGTCCAGCATGATCACCGAGAGCGGCTGGCCGGCGCGGCGCGCGCGCGACATCTCGCGCTCGGCGATCTCGTGGAAGGTGCGGCGGTTGTAGGCGCCGGTGAGCGGGTCGAGCGTGGCGAGGCGCAGCGCCTGCGCGTCGGCGCGCTCCTTGTGCATGAGCAGGAATGCGACGGTGCTCGCGATCGCCGCGGTCGCCGCGACCACGAAGCCGGCCGACTGCCCCGGCGTGGGCGCCACGAACGCGAGCAGCGGATCGACCGCGAGCGCTCCCGCGACGCCGCGCACCACGAATACCACCGAGGCGCTGCCGAAGCAGCCCACCAGCACGCCGCGGGCGAAGCCGTGCCGTGCGCGCGCGCCTTGTGCCGCGATGAGCGTGACGGCCGCGAGGAGCGTGCCGTACACCAGCCCGCCGAACAGGATCTCCGCGGCGGGATCGGCGGCCACCAGCGCGACCGGCACCGCCACCGCCGCCACCGCCGCGCTGTGCACCCACGCGGGCAGGGCGCGCCGGTCGAACGCGAGGAGTGCCGCGGCCTGCAGCGTGATCGAGAGCGCGGCGAGCCCCGCCGCCACCGCGAGCGTCCCGGCATGGGGCTCCATGTGCGAGGCGAAGAGCACGAAGGCGAGCGCGCGCGTCGCGAGCGCGCCGGTCCACTGCGCCACGCCTTCGCGCGGCCTCGCGTTGAGGCCGATTCCCACCACGATCGCGAGGACCGCGTCGGCGAGCGCCAGCAGTGCCCAGAGGGTGGGGAGGTCGACCACGGCGCTATTCGACCCGGCCGATCTTCTGCACCACGGAGGCGAGCTTGTGCGCGTCGGCGTCCCAGAAGGCGCGGAACTGCGGCTGGTCCAGGTACTGGATCGGCGTCTCGACTTTGGCGAGCGCGTTCTTGAACGTCGGGTCCTCGACCGCCGCGCGCGCCGCCGCGCGCAGCTTCTCGATCACCGGCTCGGGCGTGCCGGCGGGGACGAAGAGCCCGGTCCACTGCGAGAACTGCGCGTCGTAGCCCAGCTCCTTCAGCGTGGGCACGTCGGGGAACGCGGGATGGCGGCCGCCCTCGCCCCAGGTCGCGAGCACGCGGACCTTGCCGCTACGGGCCTGGCCGATCACGGTGGAGGGCCCCGTCGAGAGCGCTTCCACCTGGCCGCCCAGCAGCGCCACCACCGCGGGACCGGCGCCGGTGAACGGGATGTGCAGCATCTTCACGCCCGCCGATTCCGACAGCATCTCCATCGGCACGTGCATGGTGCCGTAGTTGCCCGAGGAGCCGTACGGGATGGACCCCGGCGACTTCTTCGCCGCCGCGATCGAGGTCGGCCACCGAGTGGTAGGGGCTGTCGGCGCGCACCGCGAGCACGGTCGGGTCGGCGGTGAAGCGCGCGATCGGCACGAGCTGCGCGAGCTGGAACATCTGCGCGCGGCCCAGCACCTTGTCGGCCTCGGGGATGATGGAGATCGACGAGAGCGCGAGCAGCACCGTGTAGCCGTCGGGCCGCGCGCGCGCCACGTACTGCATGCCGAGGCCGCCGCCGGCGCCGGGCTTGTTCTCCACGATCACCGACTGCTTGAGGATGCGCGTCATCGCCTCGGCGAGCGGGCGCGCGGTGATGTCCGCCACGCCGCCCGGCGGGAACGGGACCACCATCGAGATGGTGTGGTTGGGATAGTCCTGCTGGGCGGCCGCGGGCATGGCCCCGGCGAGCAGGGCGAATGCCAGGGCGGCGAACAAGCGCTTCATCGAGCGTCCTCTCGGAATGCGCCCGGGCGGAGCCCCAGGCGCGACGCCCTATTCTGCCGCGTTTTTGACCCGGTACATGGCCCGGTCGGCCGAGGCGAGGAGGGTGGCCGGATCGCCCGCGTGGTCGGGATAGAGGCTCACCCCGATGCTCGCGCCGCAGCGCACGTCGGTGCCGTGCCAGTCGAACGGCGACTCGAAGGCCGTGCGGATGCGCTCGCCGATGATGCCGGGCACGTCCGGGCTCACGTCGTTCTCCAGCAGCACCACGAACTCGTCGCCGCCCAGGCGCGCGAGCGAGTCGCCGTCGCGCACGCAGGCGCGGATGCGCGCGGCACTCTGGCGCAGCACCTCGTCGCCCGCGGCGTGGCCGAGCGTGTCGTTCACCTTCTTGAAGCGGTCGAGGTCGATGAAGAGGAGCGCCAGGCGCTCGCCGGTGCGCGTCACGCGGCGGATGGCGTGCTCGAGGCGCAAGGCGAGCGAGTTGCGGTTGGGCAGCCCCGTGAGCGCGTCGTGCACGGCGGCCTGCTGGAGCTGCTCCAGGGTCTCGACGCGCGCGGTGACGTCCTCGGCCATCGCGAGGATGGAGAGCGTGCGGCCGTCGGAATCGCAGAACGCCGAGCTGTACCACTCGCACCAGATGCTGCGGCCGTCGCGGGTGAGGTTGCGCGCAAGCATGCGGTTGCGCTGCTCGCGGCCCTCGGCGAGCTCGGCCACCAGCCCCGCAACGATGTCGTGGGAGTCGGGGTGCACGAAGGCGAGCTCGGGGAGCGAGCGCCCACGCACCTCCTCGAGGGTCCAGCCGAAGATCGCCTCGGCCTGCCGCGACCAGCGCTTGACCCTGAGGTCGGCGGTCCATTCGATCACCGCGAGCGGCGTGTTCTCGATGTGGCTCGCGATCTCCTCGAGGGCGCGGCCGAGGGCGTCGTGGGTGCGCTTGAGCTCCTTCACCTCGAGCGCGCAGGTGAAGACGCCCAGCACCACGCCGCGCGCATCCAGGTGCGGGCGCAGGTCGGCGGAGATCCATACCTTGCTGCCGTCGGGGCGCACCGCCTCGCGCTCGTAGCGCACGGCCTCGCCGGCGAGCGCGCGCTGCATCCACGGCGCCATGGTGTCGTAGGCCTCGCGCCCGTGCAGCTCGAGCAGCGTGCGCCCGACGACGCGCTCCGGCGGCAGGCCGAACCACTCCGCCACCTCGCGCGAGACGAAGCGCACGCGCTCGTAGGCGTCGACATAGCTCACCAGGCCGCCGATCCCGGCCGCGAGCGCGGCGAGGAACTCTTCGGGGGAAGCGAAACCGGCTGGTGCGGGAGCGGGGGGTGCCCGGGGATCCATGGCGGAAGCCTGGAAGCGAAGGCGCGGATTATGCACGGCCCCCCGGGGGGTCACAACCGGCATCCGACGAACGCGAAATGCGGATTATTCCGCGCGGAAAGCCGTTGATACCCTGGGCGGCGTAAGGGCCAGGTCGTCGGCGAGCGCCGGCGCCGGGAAGTGGAAGCGCACCGGCCCGTCGGGCTCGGCGTGGAGGAACTGGTGCACGAACGGGTCGCTCGAGGCGACCATCTCCGCGGTCGGGCCGTGGGCGACGATCACGCCGTCGTTCAACAGATATAGATAGTCGGCGAGCCGCACCGCCTCGCCCACGTCGTAGGTGACGATCACCGAGGTGGCGCCCAGCGCGCCGTTCAGCGTGCGGATGAGGTTGCAGATCACGTTGAGCGTGATCGGGTCCAGGCCCGCGAACGGCTCGTCGTAGATCACCAGCTCGGGGTCGAGGGCGATGGCGCGCGCGAGCGCCACCCGCCGCGCCATGCCGCCCGAGAGCTCGCCGGGCATCAGGTGCTGGGCGCCGCGCAGGCCCACGGCGTGCAGCTTCATCAACGCCAGGTCGTGCACGATGGATTCCGGCAGGCTGGTGAGCTCGCGGATCGGGAAGGCCACGTTCTCGAACACCGTGAGGTCGCTGAAGAGGCCGCCCTTCTGGAACATCATCCCCATGTCGCGGCGCAGCGCGTAGAGGCCGCGGCGGTCGAGCTCGGGAACCTGGCGCCCGCACACCTCGATGCTGCCCGGCGGCGGGCGCGAGCGATCCGCCCATCAGCTGCAGCAGCGTGGTCTTGCCCGAGCCGCTGGTGCCGAGGATGGCCGCGATGCAGCCGCGCGGGATGGCGAGGTCCACCCCGCGCAGCACGGCGCGCTCGCCGTAGGCGAAGCGCAGCCCGCGGATGTCGACGATGTTGTGGACGGCGTCCATTGCGGTCATTATCGCATCCGCCCGATACAGACCCGCTACGGAGGAAGACATGAAGTGGTTCGTCCGCTGCCTCGCATTCGTGCTCGCCACCCTCGCCACGGCCGCCCTGGCCGACGATGTGAAGAAGGTCCACATGCAATGGCTGGGCCAGTCGTGCTGGAAGATCACGACCCCGGGCGGCAAGGTGATCGTGGTCGATCCGTTCCTGGTGAAGAACCCCAAGACGCCGGCCGAGTACAAGGACCTCTCCAAGCTCGGCAAGGTCGACCTGATCCTCGTCACCCACGCGCACTTCGACCACTTCGCCGACGCTCCCGATCTCGCCAAGATGAACAACGCCCCGCTGTGGGGGCCGGCGGGCCTGGACGACCAGATCCAGGCGCTCGGCATCCTGCCGCCGGAGCTGGCGCCCCGCTTCGGCAAGGGCGGCACCATCACGCCGTGGGGACCCTCGGGCGTGAAGATCACGGCCACGCACGCCGAGCATTCCTCGGAGCTCTCGTGGGTGAACCCGGCCACCAACAAGCGCGAGGTGCATGCGAGCCGGCGAGCCGGTGGGCTTCATCATCGAGCTGGAGAACGGCTTCAGGATCTACCACATGGGCGACACCGGGCTCTTCGGCGACATGAAGTTCATCGGCGAGTACTACAAGCCCGACATCGTGCTGATCCCGATCGGCGGCCACTTCGTGATGAGCCCGCAGGACGCCGCCTATGCCACGCGCGAATGGCTGAAGCCGAAGTACGCGGTGCCATGCACTACGGCACGATCCCGCAGCTCAAGGGCACGCCGGAGGAGTACATCAAGGCGATGGGCGACAGCCCGGTGAAGGTTTTCCCGCTCGCCCCCGGCGACAAGCTCGACTTCTAGGCGGCCTGCGGCAAATTCGGCATTGCCGGTTCCGGCATTCGCAGTAATATGCGCGCTTCGCGGCGATAACAAAGGGAGAGCCAGGCCATGAGCCTCGTCGATCGAGCCAAGAACATCATCCTCACGCCGAAGACCGAGTGGGCGGTGGTCGCGGGAGAGACCACGCCGGACTCGCAGCTGATCACCGGCTACGTGCTGCCGCTCGCCGCCATCGCGGCGCTGGCGGGATTCATCGGCGTGAGCCTCATCGGCACCACCATTCCCTTCATGGGCACCATGCGCGTCGGCATCGTGTGGGGCCTGGTGGGCGCCATCGTCTCCATCGTGCTGGCCGTGGTGATGGTGTACGTGATGGGATTCATCATCGACGCGCTGGCGCCCACGTTCGGCGCGCAGAAGGGCATGTCGCCGGCGCTGCGCGTGGCGGCCTACGCGTACACGCCGGTTTGGGTGCTGGGCGTGCTGAAGATCATCCCGGTGCTGGGCATCCTGGTGCTGCTGGGTGCGCTCTACGCGTTCTACCTTCTCTATCTCGGGCTGCAGGCGGTGATGCGCGCCCCGGCGGACAAGGCGGTCGGCTATACCGTGGTGGTGATCATCGTCGGCGCTCGTGGTGGGCCTCATCATCGGCTGGGTGGTCGGGCTGGTGATGGCGTTCGGTACGGTGGGGGGCATCGCCACCGGCTACGGGGCCAGCCGCTCGTCGAGCGTCACGTTCGACAAGGACAGCCCCATGGGCAAGCTCAACACCTTCACGAAGAAGATGGAGGAGGCGGGCAAGAACATGGAGGCCGCGCAGAAGACCGGGGATCCGACCAAGCAGCAGGAAGCCGCGCTGGCCGCGCTGGGCACCGCGTTCTCCGCCGGCGGCGGCGTGGACCCGGTGCAGCTCGACCAGCTGAAGCCGCTCCTGCCCGATACCTTCGCGGGACTTCCGCGCACCGACATGCGCTCCGACCGCAGCGGCGTGAAGGGCTTCATGGTGGCGAAGGTCGAGGCCACCTACTCGGATCCCAACGCTGTCAAGACCGCGCACCTCGAGGTCACCGACAGCGGCGGCGCGGCCGGCTTCATGGGCCTCGCGGCGTGGGCGGGCGTGCAGGGCGAGCACGAGGACAACAACCGGCGCGAGGTCACGCGCACCGACGGCGACCGCATCATCCACGAGGAAGTGTCCAAGACCGGCGGCACCAACAAGTACACCGTGGTGGTGGGCAAGCGCTTCATCGTCGCCGCCAGCGGCCGCATCGACATCGACGCGCTCAAGTCGGGCGTGAGCGCCGTGGACGTGAGCAAGCTCGCCGCGAAGTAGCGCTCAGTCCTCGCTGTCGCCGAGGAATCCGGCAGGGGGTTCCTTGGCGCGCGCCTTGTCCACCCGGGCGCGCGTGGCATCGGTGCGCTTGAAGAACTCCTCGGAGCTCGCGAGCGGCACGAGGCGGAACTCGGGCGGGCGCAGGTCGCCCAGCGTCGCGCGCTCGCCCACCAGCCGGCGCGCCTCCACCTTGCCCGCGTACTGCATGATCGCCCCCGCGGCGACCAACGCCACGATGACGCCCATCACGAGGCGCGGGTGGCGCGGCCCGATGGCGCGCAGGTGCCCGTAGCACGCGGCGGCGAGCACGACCCAGGCGCCCAGCCCCGCGTACTCGGTGAGGTCGCGCCAGGCGAAGCCGAAGGCGAGATAGTCGGCGGCCTGCTCCCACACGAAAAGCGCGAGCACGGCGGTGAGGGCGATGCGCACCTGCAGCGCGAAGCGCGCCTGGCCGAAGAACACGCGCGAGAAGAGCGCCCACATGCCCGACCAGAGCACGATCACGGTCGCGAAGCCGAGCACCGGCAGCAGCACGAGGTTGGCGGTGGGCTCCGTGGTGAGCGCGAGCCAGCCCAGCAGCAGGATCAGCGCCATGAGTCCCACGGCGAGCCCCGCCGCCCAGGTGGCGTGGGCGCGCGGGGGCGCCAGCAGCCGCTCCGGCGCCACGGCATGCGCGCCGTCGTGCACGCGCAGCGTCGTGCGGCCGATGCGGATGCCGGGTTCGGCGGCGAGCGGCATGCGGTCGACCCGGCGCGCGCCGTGCTCAGGGTAGAGCCCGTTCAGCGTCGCGAGGTCCTCGGCTACCAGCGCCCCGTCCTCGCCGCGGAAGATGCGCAGGTGATGCGGCGCCACGTACGGGTCGTCGAGCACCACGTCGTTGTCGAACGCGCGGCCCACGCGTGCCTCCGCCGCGTCGATGCGCTCGCGCGCCGCGACCTCGCCGTGGCGCGACAGCACCTCGATCCACATCACTGCGCCCAACGGATGGACTCCAGGAACTTCTGGCCGAGCGCCACGGCGTTGGCATGGGAGACGCCCTGCATGGTGAGCTGGCCCAGCAGCGCCTCGCGCTCGCGGTCCTGCGTGAGGGCGATCAGCGTGACGTTGTAGAGGCCCTGGAACTCGCGGTAGGCGCGCATGCACCACGTGGCGCGCAGCGCCGGGCGGCCGTTCGCCGCGGTGGCCACGAAGTCGTCGCGGCAGGCCTGCTCGGTGAGCCGCTTGCCGCCACCGCTGCCGCTCGCGGCGTGCTGCGAGAGCTCCTGCGCGAACTGGAAGCGGTTGAGGTCGATCGCCTTGTAGTACGAGTAGCTCACGTCGATCCGCCCGGTGAGGATGCGGTCGGAGACGAAGATGCCGGTGGCGCTGGAGCAGCGCGTGGTGTTGATGGCGGTGCGCGGCGCGGGCACCCGGTCGGCGTTGGTGGCCGCCCAGCACGTCATCCACGGCGCCGCGCTCTCGAGGCCGCGGTAGGCGCCGAAGTCGGCGTTGCGGAAGCCGGCGCGCGTGAGCGCGTCGTAGAACGCGGCCTGCCACGCGTCGAGCTGGCGCCCGACCTCCTCGCGCGCCTTCTCGACCGCGAGCGGCGGACCCTGGCGCGCCCGCTCGAGGAGGTCCGCCGCGAAGCGCGCCGGCACGAGGAAGCCCACCTGCTCGCCGTCCACGCGCTTGGCCACGTTGATGCCGACGATGCGCCCGTCGGCGTCGGTGACCGGGCCGCCGCTCATGCCCGGGTTGATGGCGCCGGAGAAGTGGATGCGCTCGTCGTAGCTCTTGTCCACGAGCCCGTTGTTGGTGCCCTCGATGATGGTGAAGCCCAGGTCGAGCGGGTTGCCCATGGCGTAGATGCGCTCGCCCTTGGGCAGCCCGCCCTCGATCGCGCGTGGCTCGAACTCGAAGAAGGGCAGGCCGCCATGGTCGAGCTTCACCACCGCCAGGTCGTGCGCGACGTCGATCGCGAGGAGCTTGAGCGGGCCCTTGGCGCCGTCGGGGGCGAGGTATTCGAGGCGGTAGGTCTTCGGGTCGAGCGCGAAGCGCGACACCACGTGGTAATTGGTGAGGGCGTACCCGTCGGCGCTCATCACGAAGCCCGAGCCGATCGTGGTCTGGCGCCCGGCGGCCTCGAGCAGCGTGCGGATCTGCAGGATGCGCGGCTTGGACAGCTCGAAGACGCGCTCGGCGGTGGAGGAGAGCGGCGCGCTGGGCGCGGCGGCCTCGACGACGGGCGTCTGCGCGGGACGCGCGAGCACCACCGGGGCCGCGAGGGATAGCGCGAGCAGTGCGAAGGCGAGCGGCGCGCGCGCGTTCATTGCAGGTCGAGCGCGTAGGCCTGGTCGCAGCGCGTCGCGGCCGGACCGCGCTCGAGCGGGCGGAATCCCGCGGCGGTGTACATCGCGATGGCGCGCTCGAGCACCGAGGCGGTCTCGAGCTCGATGCGCCGGAATCCCAGGCCGCGCGCGAAGGCGATGGCGCGCTCGAGCAGGCGCTTGCCCACGCCGTGGCCGCGCGCGTCCTTCGCGAGGTACATCTTGCGCACCTCGCACGTGCCGTCGTCGTGGGGATACACGCCGCAGCAGCCCGCGAAGCCGCCATGGGCGTCGACCGCCACGTCGAACGTGCCGCCGCGGCGGACGTAGGACGCGATGGGATCCTCGAGGTCGCGGTCGGTGCCCGCGGGATCCGGCGTGAGGCCGTATTCGTTCAGGGTCTCCAGCACCAGCGTGCGGATCGCCTCGACGTCGGCGGGCGTGACGGGGCGGATCGCGTAGCCGCCGAAGCCCGCCGCGGCGCGCGCATCGTGCGATCCGTAGCCGGCGAGGCGCTGCAGGAACGCTTCCGCGGGCGCGCGCCGCCCGGCGAGGTTCACCGCCGCCGTGTACACGGTCTCTAGGTGCAGGCCGCGCGGCAGGGCGCCTACGAGCTTCACGCCGGCCGTGGCGACGATCTCGGTGGACTGCGTGCAGCCGATGGCCTTCTCCTTCGACGCGGCCAGCGTGCGCATCGCGGTGGCGCCGTTGGGGAACATGCGCAGCCGCCCGCCCGCGTCGGCGCCGAGGTCGAGTTGGGCGAGCACCTTCGCGACGTGGCCGCCGGCGGTGGACTTGGCGGTGTCCGGCACGTAGATCGATTCGGCGGCGAGGAATGCCGCGCGCAGCGACGCCGCGTCGGTCACGGCGGGCGCGGGCTCGCCGGAGCGCACCGCGATCGAGGTCGGCACCGCGCCGAGGTCGGCGCACGCACGCGGGTCGATCGCGCGCTGCGCGGCGAGCGCGGTGATCTGCGCATGGGTGAGGATCACGATGTCGCACGGGTCGCCCGCGCGGTACTTGTCGAGCATCGCGCCTACCGCACCGAAGCTGCCTTCCACGGAAACGTCGGCGGCGCGTGCCACCGCGGTCACCAGCCCGTGGGCAGCGCCCGCGCTCACGAAGCAGAGCGTCGGCATGCGGCTAGCGGTCCTGGCGCGCGCCCGAGATCATCACGATGCGCGCCCACTTCTCGATGTCGGCGTGCAGGTACTTGTCGAACTCCGCGGGCGTCATCGACATGGGCACCGCGCCCTGCTTCTTCCACTCGGCCTCGAGCTCGGGCGAGGTGACGGCCTTGCGGATCGCGGCGTTCAGCCGGTCGACGATGGCCTGCGGCGTGCCCTTCGGCGCCATGATGCCGAGCCAGATCACGGCCTCGTAGCCCGGCACGCCCGCCTCCGAGAGGGTGGGCACGTTCGGGCAGCACGCTCGAGCGCACCTTGCCGGTGGTGCCGAGGGCGCGCACCTTGCCCGCCTCGACGTGCGGCGCCATCGTGGTGATGGCGTCGAACATCATCTGCACCTGCCCGCCGAGCAGGTCGGTGCGCGCACCGGAGCTGCCCTTGTACGGAACGTGCACGATGTCCACGCCCGCCATCGCCTTGAAGAGCTCGCCGGCCATGTGGTACGGCGTTCCCGGGCCCGAAGATGCGTAGTTGAGCACGCCGGGCTTGGATTTCGCGAGCGCGATGAGCTCCTTCAGCGTCTTCGCGGGCACCGAGGGATGCACGGCGAGCACGAGGTCCGAGTAGTTCACCGGCGCCACGGGCACGAAGTCGCGCATCAGCTGGAACGGCTTGTCCTTGATGAGCGACTCGTTCACGGTGTGCGTGTTGGACATCATGAGCAGCGTGTAGCCGTCGGGCTGGCTCTTCGCCACCGCCTCGGTGCCGACAATCGAGCCGCCACCGGGCATGTCCTCGATCACGAACGCCTTGCCCAGCGCCTTCTCGAGGCGCGATCCCAGCACCCGCGCGTAGACGTCGGCGGGGCCGCCGGCGGCGAACGGCACGATGATCTTCACGGGCCGCGAGGGATAGGTGTCGGCCGCGGCGGCTCCGGTGGCGAGGAAGGCCGCGGCCAGCGCGGCGAGTGCGAAGCGCAGCATCACGTGCTCCATTCGGACGAAAGGGGGATTGCGAGTCTACCAAAGCGCGGAGCCCGGGCAGCGTCGGACGGCGCCGACATGGCGCAAGCCCGTGCGGACAGCATTTGCCGGCGCGGGCCGACTGCACGCCCCCTCGCCCGGGCCGCAAGCTGGAATTGGCGTGCCTGGCACGCAATCGAGCAAGGAGCCACACCATGAGCACGAGAACCCGCAACATCTTCCTCGGCGCGCTCTGCGCGCTGGCGGTCGGCGCCTGCGCCGACATGACGCACCAGGAGAAGGGCACTGTGGCCGGCGCCGCGATCGGCGGCGTGGCGGGCAACGTCGTGACCGGCGGCAGCACCGCGGGCACGCTGGGCGGCGCGGCCGTGGGCGGCGTCGTGGGCCACGAGGTGACGAAGCCTTAGGCGCGGGAGCGCAGCGCGCGGCGGCGGCTGAGCCGCGCGAAGGCGAGCCCGAGGGGCACCAGCAGGACGCCGGCGCCCGCGATGAGCGGCGTGGTGCCGGCCGCCTGCGCCAGGGCGCCCGCGAGCGCCACGCCCACGGACTGCCCGATGAAGAATGACGACGCGAAGAGCGCCATGCCCGCTCCGCGCCGTTGCGGCGCCATTTGCGTCGCGTTGGTCTGCAGCGTGTTGTGCAGCATGTAAAAGCCGAAGCCCGCGACGAAGCAGGCGGCCGGCGCCAGCGCGCCCCAGGGTGCGAGTGCCACCGCGACGAAGCCCGCGGCGAGCAGCAGCCCGCCCACTACCGCGAGCCCGGCCTCGCCGAGCCAGCGCATCGCGCGGCGCACGACGAGCGCGAAGGCGATGCCGCCCATCCCGTAGGCGAGCAGCATCATTCCGGCGTGCGACAGGTTCATCCCGCGTACGAAGTGCAGGTGCGTCGGGATGAAGGCGAGCGGGCCGAACACCAGCACGCCCTCCACGAAGACGATGGCGACCACCACGCGCGCCCACGGATCCGCGAGGACGTTCGCCATGTCGGGGAAGAAGCGGCTCGCGCCGGCGGCCGGGGTCGCCTGCGCACGCGCCTGCATGGCGATCGCGACCCCCGATGCCGCGAGCCATGCCGCGAGAATGGCGAACGGCCAGCGCCACTGGCCCGTGTCCGCCGCGTAGCCGCCCACCGCCGCGCCGACCGCCACGCCCATGATCTGGCCGATCAGGAAGCGCGCGATCACGGGCTGGCGCTCCTCGTACGGCACCACGTCGCCGATCCATGCCATGGCGAGCGGGATCACGCAGGCGACGAAGCCGCCCGCCGCGACCCGTGCGGCGAGGAGCCCGTGGAAGCCGGGCACGAAATAGCAGGCGGCGTTGGCCGCGGCCGCGCCGCCGGAGCCGATCGCGATCATGCGCAGCTTGCCGATGCGGTCGCCGAGCGGCCCGAACAGGATCTGCATCGCGCCGTACGCCACCGCGAAGCCGGTGATCACCCACGAGGCGCTCGCGATTCCGATCTCGAACTCGCGCGCCAGGCGCGGCAGCAACGCGTCGGTAACGCGCATCGAGGCCGAGCTCGCGAACGCGCCGAGGGCGAGGAGGACGATGGTGCGGTTCAAGCCCGCGAGCGTAGCACTCCCGCCCGCGCCCTACGCTAAGCGCACTTGCGCGGCCGCTCGCTTTGCGCGTAGGCCCCGGGCTCCGGCGGCGTGTAGAAGGGATTGAGCCATACCAGCAGCGTCGCATGGCCGCACGAGGCGGCGTCCTCGGGCTGGTAGTCGCGCAGGATTCCGCAATACTGGAAGCCCTGCGTGAGGTGGAAGCCCAGCATCGGCTCCTCGATCTCGCCCCAGATCACGCGCTTCACGTACAGCTCGGGCGGCATCGCCTCGCGCACGGCGCGATAGCCGGGCAGGCGCACCGCGGCGACGATGCGCCGCAGGTTGAGCCGCCGGCACAACCGCCGGCGTGCCTGCTGCAGGGCGCGCGCGACCGCATAGCCGCGGCGCGTGGGGTCGGCGAGCAGGTCGCAGCCGAAGAGCGTGCGCCCCAGGGGCTCGTGGGTGAGGAACGTGCCGTCGCCGGTGATGCTGCTCCAGGTGTGGCCGACCGTGTAGTCCTCCCAGCGCGCGATCATCGAGCTGCCGGCCCCGGCGATGCCCTCGCCTGATTCCGCGACCCATTGCCCCTCGGGAAACGCCTGGCGGCGCGCCTCGAACTGGCGCAGCGTGAGCGGCGTCATGCCCGGCAGCGCGGCGCGCTCGACGCCGCGCACCGCCGCGTAATCCTCGAGGCGCGCGGGGCGCACGCGGACCGCGCCGGTCGTGGCCATGGGCGCCACGCGCCAGACATCGGCGATGGTGTGCACGCCCTTGCGCGGAAACGGCCGGATCGATCCCAAGCGCGCGCCGTCAGGCCGTCTTGTGGAACGCCGTCTCCATGCACTGCGGGCAGGGCGGGAGGACGGTCGTGCGCGAGGTCTGGATGGTCCAGCCGCAGCCCGCGCAGGTGAGCGTGCCGGCGGTGGTGATGTCGCCGGTGCGGAAGGTCATGGTGGGATGGTCGCGCTGCAGCAGGTCGCGGCGCAGGTATTGGCGCAGGCGCTGCGCGCTCTCGACCGTGAACTCGCCGGCCGTGACCAGCGTATCGCAGGCCGTGTCCAGCGCGCTGTCGAAAGCGGCGGCGGTGGTCTCGCCGGTCTTTCCGAACGCCTGCTGGAAAGTGTTGAGCAGCCGGTCGAAGAGGTCCTCCTGCTGCTGGCGCGCCGCTTCGCCCGCCTGCTGCAGGCCGGCGAGCGTCGAATCCTTCAGCGGGCGCGAGCGCGGGCCGGTGCGCTTGCGGCCCAGGTGCGTGCGGATCGCGCCGCGGTTGCGCGGGCGGTCGGTATTGCCGTTGTTGCCCGTGGGGATGGACGGATTCCTCATGGCGGGGAAGCTCCTTTCGCGTCGGCGGGGGCGCTCGCGTGTAGGACGCGACTGCGCGCGGCCCGCTCAATGCGACCGCTCCTACGCGCGCGGAGTTCCGACTGCGAAGATACGTCGCCCCCGGGCAACGCCATGAGCCGAAAGCGCTACGTGAGCGCCCTGTGCGTTGGTCAGGGCCCGGTATAGCTGCAGCTCTGTCCGCAAGAATCGCGCCGCACGGTAACGCGCGCGAGGCGGGGAAAGCGGGGAGCGAGCCGCGCCCAGATCCAGAGGCAGAGGTTCTCGAGGCTCGGCTTGTCGAGGCCGGCGACGTCGTTCAGCATGCGGTGGTCGAGGCCGGCGCGCACGTCGGCGCATGCGCGCTCGACCTCGCCCAGGTCTGCGACGAAGCCGCTCGCCGCATCGGGCTCGCCGGCGATCGCCACCTCGACCTGGAAGGAATGTCCGTGCACGCCGTGGTACGGATGGTCCGGCGGGAAAGCGCCGAAGCGGTGCGCCGCATCGAAGCCGAAGCGGTAGGCGATCTCCATGGTCATCGGATGCCGATCACCTTGTGGGCCTGGATCGAGAGGCGCCAGCGCGGGTGCGCGAGGCAGTAGTCGACCGCGTCGCGCGTATTGGCGGCGCGCGCCGGCCCGTCCATGGGCTGCAGGAAGAAATGCGTGAAGTCGAGGTGCTCGAAGCGCTCGGGCCGCACCCCGGATTGCGGGAAGACGAGCTTCAGCTCATCGCCTGCGGTTATCACGACCGGCGCGCTGGCCTTCGGGCTCACGCAGATCCAGTCGACGCCCGCGGGAGCGGCGAGCGTGCCGTTGGTCTCGATGGCGATGCGGAAGCCGCGGGCGTGCAGCGCCTCGACGGCCGCGCGGTCGAGCTGCAGCAGCGGCTCGCCGCCGGTGCACACGACGAAGCGATTGGCCCCGGTGGGCGTGGGCAACGCGGCGGCCACCGCATCGGCGAGCGCCCCGGCATCGGCGAACTTGCCGCCGCCCGGGCCGTCGGTGCCGACGAAGTCCGTGTCGCAGAAGTCGCACGCCGCACCCGCCCGATCGGCCTCGCGCCCCGACCACAGGTTGCACCCGGCGAAGCGGCAGAACACCGCGGGCGTGCCGGCGTTCGCGCCTTCGCCCTGCAGCGTGTAGAAGATCTCCTTCACCGAGTACATGGCAGTGCGCGCCTCACTCGGCCTGCATGTTGGCGCGCTTCGCGAGGCGCCCGAGGCGGTCGCGCTCCGCGGTGATGAAGGCGACGTAGCCCTCGAGCGAGTAGGGCGCGGGCTCGATGCCGCTCGGCACGAGGCGGTCCTGGAACTCCTTGCTCTTCACGGTGGCGAGGAGCTCGGCGTTCATGCGCTCCACGATGGCCCGTGGCGTGCCCTTGGGCGCGAAGAGGCCGGCCCAATGGCCGATCTGCACACCGGGAAAGCCGGCTTCCCTGGTGGTCGGGATCGACGGGGCGGCGGTGATGCGCGTCTCGTAGGTCGTGGCGAGCGCCTTGAGCTTGCCGGCCTGGATCTGCGGGATCACGACGATGCTGGCCTCGGAGGTGGCGTGCACGTTGCCCGCCATCACCGCGGTGACGCTCTCGTTGCCGCTCTTGTACGGGATGATGTTGACGTTGGTGACGCCGGCTTCCTTCAGCATCTCGGCCACGAAGTGCGGCGTGCTCGCGGTGCCCGCGGTCGCCCAGTTGACGCCGTTGGCGCCCTGCTGCTTCGCCCAGGCGGCGAACTCCTTGAGGTTGGAGGCCGGCACGCCCGGGCCCACCACGATCACCGACGGCGCCACGGCGATCATGCCTACCGGGATCAAGTCGCTGTCCGCGTACGGCATGTCCTTGCGCACCAGGCTGTTGGTGATCACGCCGGCCGCGCCGATCAGGAAGGTGTAGCCGTCGGGCTTCGCCTTCGCCACGTAGTCGGCGCCGATCATCGCGCCGGCGCCGGGCTTGTTCTCGATCACCACGGCTTGCCCGATGCGCTTGGAGACGCCGTCGGCCGCGGCGCGCGCGATGAGGTCGTTGGCGCCGCCGGGCGCGAACGGCACGACCCAGCGCACGGCGTGGTCGGGCCATTCGGCGCGCGCCGCGCCGCATGCGATGAGGGCGAGGGCAGCAGCGGCCGCGAGCAAGTGTCGTCTGGTCGGCATGGGGCTCTCCGAAAATCGGATTTCCATTATAAGAGGGGTTGACGCGCCCATTGCTGCATGGCAGCATCCGGCCATCGAGATTCACCCGAGAGAGCACGCGAAGCAAATATGAAATCGACCACCAATCAACTGCCGATCCAGGCGTACTGCGCACCGGGTTCCCGTTTCTGGGACGCCGGCATGCGAGTCGTCCACGACGGACAGCTCTCCGGGGAGAACGAGGGATAAGCCGCGCATCACCAGCGAGGATTACCCCGCAAAGCCCGGAGAGCCGAAAGACCTCCGGGCTTTTTGTTTGCGGGCCCGCCACGAATGGGGATGCTGACGATGAACGCGATGAACTGGTTGGCAGGCAAGCCGCTCCTGCCCGCCCGCAGGATGAAGCTCCGGAACCGCCAGCGCGGCTTCGCGCTGTACGGCGCCGAACGCCGCCCGGGAGTCCCGGCGCGGATCGCCAACGCCCACGCCCGCTTCGAGCAAGCGGCGCGCGAAGCGATGCGCGAATGGCTGATGCTGTAAGCGCCATGCGGCTTGGCGCGTTGAGGAGTGGTAGCGGTAACCGGCGACTTCGCGGGCTGTGCGCGGCCCGCCTAACGAGGATTTCGGGTCGCCGCCCGGCCCGCGCTGGAGTTCGCCTCCCCCGCGGTGGACGGGTTCGATGACGTAGCCGCCGGCCCCCGTGGCCGGCGGCGGTCAGAATCAGGCGGCAGTCGGGACTTGGCGGGCAGTGGGGACGGCGTTCGAGCGGACGCCAGGGCGCCGCTCAATGCCATCAGGCGGGCGTCGGATCGCGCCGCGGTCACGCGGGTGGCTTGCCGCCCGCCATTTCTGCATTGAGCTCTTTTTCGCGCTCGCGCTGCCGGGCGAGCGGCGGCACGCCGGTCTTCTCCCGGTCCGCATCGCTCACCGCGGCCTCGTCGATCTGATAAAGCTCCCATTTCCCGGTGCCGTCGTTCTTCACGAACTGCGTGCCGTACCACTGCGGCTTGTGCCTGCGCATCAGCGCCCGATCCCATGCGGCGGCCGAAAGCCATTTCGCCCTCTTGTTCGTGGGATCGATGCGCGCCGCGGTCACCGCGAGCCCGTAGGCCAAGGCATTGTCTTCGGGAGCATTTGCGTGCTGGAACACCATCGCCGCGTGGTAATAGTCGTTGGCGGTGGAAAGGCCGCCCTCGCGCATGATCGCCAGCACCTCCTTCTGGCGCTCCTCGTCCTGCGCGACGATCTGCTTGCCGGTAAACGGGTGCCCCTCGTCCCGTTGCGTCTGGTCCTGGTCATAGAGTTGCATGAGCCGGGGATTGTCGGCGTGGGCCGGTGCTGCCCCGGCCACCGTCGGTATCACGCAGAAAAGCATCGCTGCAATTTTCAGGGACTTTTCCATTTCCGCCTATCCTGCCTTGAATGTTTTCGCGAGCTTGTCCGTTGCTTGCGCGAGGATCATCGCGTCCAGGCCCACGGCCGTGAACGTGGTGCCCCATTCCATGTAGCGGCGCGCCGTGGGTTCGTCGGTCGCGAGGATGCCGGCGCCCTTGCCGCACTTGCGGATGCGGACGATGGCGTCGCGAATGGCCGACTGCACCTCCGGGTGCGGGATGTCGCCCAGGTGGCCGAGCCCCGCGGCGAGGTCGGCGGGACCGATGAAGACGCCGTCGATGCCGTCGGTGCGCGTGATCGCCTCGAGGTTGTCCAGCCCCTCGCGCGTCTCCACCTGGACCAGCAGGCAGATCTCGGCGGCGGCATGGCGCGGATAGTCGGCCACGCGCCCGTAGCGCGAGGCGCGCGTGGTGCCCGCCACGCCGCGCACGCCATGGGGCGGGTAGCGCACCGCCGCCACCGCCGCGGCCGCTTCCTCCGCGTTGCCGACGTACGGCACCAGCAGCGATTGCACGCCGATGTCGAGGTGACGCTTGATGAGCACCTTGTCGTTCCACGCCGGGCGCACGATCGCCGACCCCGGGTACGGCGCCACGGCCTGGAGCTGCAGGAGGGTGGAGTCGACCTCGTTGGGCGAGTGCTCGGTGTCGATCAGCAGCCAGTCGAAGCCGGAGCCGGCCACGATCTCGGCGCTGTAGGAGCTCGCGAGCGAAACCCAGAGGCCGATCTGCTGCTTGCCGGCGGCCAAAGACCGCTTGAAATTGTTGACCGGAAGTTCCATGCTGTCCTCTCGGCGGCGAGTCAATTTGTGAGCGCATACTAGCGTGACCGGATTTTTTTCGCTTCCGTAGGACAAGTCTGATAGGCAGCTTCCCGACCGATGACCGAGACTGGTCATCGTGACCTCCCAAGGAGCGGGCCCCATGAGCTACGAATACGATTTCGAGATGGTCAAGCGCGCGTACGCCGAGATGGCGCGCCGCGCCCGGGAGAAGGACGAAGTGCGCCGCCTGCCCCGCAACGGCATGCCCGTGCAAACGATCCCCCAGGAAACTGAACCCGCCAGCCGACAGCCGTACCCAGCCTGACGGGTCAAGCAGCACCCTGAAACCCCGCCGCGGCGGGGTTTTTCATTTGTAAACGGGTGCCGAGAACGCCGAGCGCGCCGGGCAGTCTTTCCCTGGTGAGACTTGACTCCACGAACCCGATGCGACCGTCCCGTTTCCTCGCCCGCGCCCTGATGGGCGCCTGCCTCGCCGTGGCCGGCGCGGCCTCCGCCGCCATCGCCACCCCGGCCAGCAGCCCCGCCGATCCCGGCGCCGCGGACCTGCGCGCCCGGTTCGAGCACATGCGCAGCGACTTGGACGCGACGCATTTCGGCCGCCCGCTCGCCCTGGTGTCGCGGGATGGCGACCATGTGCTGCAAGGCGACATCTACGTGCTGGTGGACCAGCCCTTCCAGCTCGTGCGCGACAGCCTCCACGACGCGCCCCAGTGGTGCCAGGTGATGGTGCTGCCGTTCAACACCAAGAAGTGCACCGCGAGCGGCGGCGGCGACCCTGCCGCGCTCAGTCTCTACATCGCGAAACGCAAGGATGCCGCGCCCGACGAGTCGTATCGCGTCGACTTCGACTATCACGTGGAGGCGCTCGACCGCGACTTCCTGCGCGTGGCGCTCAAGGCCGGCGCGGGTCCCCTCGGCACCCACGACTACCGCATCATGCTCGAGGCCACGCCGGCCGACGCGGGCCACACCGTGCTGCACCTCGCGTACTCGTACGGCTACGGGGCGCTGGGCCAGCTCGCCATGCAGGCCTACCTCGCCACCGCGGGCGCGAGCAAGGTCGGCTTCACGGTGGAGGAGGAAGGCGGCAGGCGGCGCCTCGTGGGCGGCATGCGCGGCGTGATGGAGCGCAACACCATGCGCTACTTCCTCGCCATCGAGGCCTACCTGCAGTCGCTCGGCACGCCACCCGAAGGCCGCGCGGAGCGCCGCTTCGAAGCGTGGTTCGACGCCACGGAGCGTTTCGCACAGCAGCTGCACGAGATGAGCCGCGAGCAGTATCTCTCCATGAAGCGCCGCGAGCAGCACCTCGCCGGCGCGCCCGCGGACGACGCTTCCTAGCCGCGCCCGACGAAGGGCATCTTCGTCGCCATGATGGTCATGAACTGCACGTTCGCATCGAGCGGCAGGCTCGCCATGTAGACGACTGCGCTCGCAACGTGCTGCGACGTCCATGCGCGGCTCGACCTTCACCTCGCCGTCGGCCTGCATCACGCCCCTGGTCATTCGGTCGGTCATCTCGGTGGCGGCGTTGCCGATGTCGATCTGGCAGCACGCGATGTCGTCCTTGCGCCCGTCGAGCGATATCGTCTTCGTGATGCCGGTGACCGCGTGCTTGGTGGCGGTGTAGGCGATCGACATCGGGCGCGGCGCGTGCGCCGAGATGGAGCCGTTGTTGATGATGCGCCCGCCCTTCGGCGACTGCGCCTTCATGATGCGGATCGCCTCCTGGCAGCAGAGGAACGTGCCGGTGAGGTTGGCGGCGACCACCGCCTGCCACTTGTCGAAGGGCAGGTCTTCCATGGGCATCGCCGGCGCGCCCATGCCCGCGTTGTTGAAGAGCACGTCCAGGCGGCCGAACTTCGCCTTCGTCGCCGCGAAGAGCGCCTTCACGGAATCGGGAACGCCGACGTCCGTGGCGACCGCGATGGCGCGATCGCCCGCGCCCGAATCCGCGACCGCCTTGTCGAGCAGCTCCTGGCGCCGGCCCGCGAGCACGACGCTGTAGCCTTCCGCGAGCAACGCGAGCGCCGCCGCCTTGCCGATGCCCGTGCCCGCGCCCGTCACCACCGCGACCTTCGTTGCCGCCATCTATGTCTCCCTCATTCCACGGCCGCGAGCACGTCGCGCAGCGTGGAGATGATCTGGTCGATCTGCTTCTCCTCGACGATCAGCGCGGGCGCGATGGCCATGACGTCGCCGGTCGAGCGGATCAGCACGTTCTTCTCGTAGCAGCGCAGGTAGGCCTCGAAGCCGCGCGCGCCCGGCGCACCCGCGCGCGGCGAGAGCTCGACGCCGCCCACGAGCCCCTGGTTGCGGATGTCGATCACGTGCCGCGCGCCCTTGAGCGAATGCAGGGCGTCCTCTAGCACCGGCGCCATCCTCGCGGCGCGCGCGAAGAGGTCCTCGTCCTTGTAGAGCTGCAGCGTGGCAACGCCTGCGGCGCACGCGAGCGGGTGCGCGGAATACGTGTAGCCGTGGAAAATCTCGATCGCCGCCGGCGGCCCCGCCATGAAGGCCTGGTAGATGTCGGACGAGACGATCACGCCGCCCATCGGCACCGTGCCCGACGTGATGCCCTTGGCGAACGTGATCATGTCGGGCTCCACGCCGTAGACGTCCGCGGCGAACGCATCGCCCACGCGGCCGAACGCCGTGATCACCTCGTCGAAGATGAGCAGGATGCCATGCTTCCTCGTGATATCGCGCAGGCGCTGCAGGTAGCCCCGGGGCGGCAGGATCACGCCGGTGGACCCCGCGATGGGCTCGACGATCACCGCCGCGATGGTGGAAGCGTCGTGCAGCGCCACCAGCCGCTCGAGCTCGTCGGCCAGGTGCGCGCCCCACTCCGGCTGGCCGCGCGTGAACGCGTTCTTCTCGATCGCGAGCGTGTGCGGCAGGTGGTCCACGCCGGTGAGCATGTTGCCGAACATCCTGCGGTTGGCGACGATGCCGCCCACCGAGATGCCGCCGAAGCCCACGCCGTGATAGCCGCGCTCGCGACCGATGAAGCGCGTGCGCGCGCCCTCGCCACGGATGCGGTGATAGCCCAGCGCGATCTTGAGGGCCGTGTCCACGGCTTCCGATCCGGAATTGCAGAAGAACACGTGGTCGAGCTTGCCGGGCGCCAGCTCGACCACGCGGTTGGCGAGCTCGAAGGCGAGCGGATGGCCCATCTGGAACGCCGGCGAATAGTCCATCACCGCGGCCTGCTTCTGGATCGCCTCGGTGATGGGCTTGCGGCAATGGCCCGCGTTGCAGCACCAGAGGCCGGCGAAGCCGTCGAGCACGCGGCGCCCGTCGTCGGTGGTGTAGTACATGCCCTCGGCCTTCACGAACAGGCGCGGCGCCGACTTGAATTGGCGGTTCGCCGTGAAGGGCATCCAGAAGGCTTCGAGCTCGTCGCGGTCGCGGACGAGATGTGGTGCGTCGGAAAGGAGCGTCATGGCGGGAATCCTCGGGAAGACCGCCAATTTACCCCAGCACGCGGTTTCGCGGATGCGCGTTGTCCCACGCGGTGTCGGAACCCTCCGACGCGTGAATGGGCGACGGCCGGTAGAGCGGCCCCACGGCCGGCCGGTAAGGTGGAGTAGCTCTCTTTCCGAGAAGGATTCGTCATGGACAAACGCAAGCTGCTGTTGGGCGCGCTCGTGGTCTCCGCGATCGGTGCCATTCCGCTGACCTCGTCGGCGGCGTTCGGCGTGTACGTCGACGTGGCGCCGCCGGCGCCGCGCTATGAAGTCGTGCCCGCGCCGCGTGCGGGCTACACCTGGGCCCCCGGCTACTGGGACAACCACGCCGGTCACTACAACTGGGTGAAGGGCCACTGGATCCGCGAGCACCACGGCATGTACTGGCACCCCGACCGCTGGGAACAGCGTGACGGCCATTACGTGCTGGAGCGCGGCTCGTGGAACAAGGACCGCTACGAAGGCGAGCATTTCGCCCAGCGCGAGCACGATCGCGACCACGACGGCGTGCCGGACCGCGCCGATCGCGCGCCGGACAACCCGCATCGCCAGTAAGTAACCAGCCGTCAAGCAAACGCGGGGCGGGCCGCATGACGCGGTCCGCCCCGCTTTTTTTCTTGTCATCCGTCCCGGGGTCGCGCGCGTTTTTGCATGAAGGAGGTGACACCATGCGCAAGCTCATCATCGCAAGCCTGGCCGCAGCAGCTCTCGGCAGCAGCGCGGTTCCCGCGGCCGCCGCACATGTAGACCTGTTCATCGACGTCGCGCCGCCGCCCGCGCCCGTCGAGATCGTTCCCGCTCCGCGCGCCGGCTTCGTCTGGGTGCCCGGCGTCTACCAATGGCGGCACCATCATCACAACTGGGTCGAGGGCCACTGGGTGCACGCGCGCGCCGGCTATGTGTACCGGCCCGGCACGTGGGTGCAGGTGAACGGCCGCTGGGCGTGGCACGAGGGCGCGTGGGTGCACGGCGGCCCGCACCGCGGCGTGCGCGTGTACTGAAACGCCCTACAACGCTGTAGATGCCGGCGCATCCGCGTCGGCATTTTTTTGGGCGAGCGCCGTAAAACGTGCGCGCCGCGCCGCGTTGAGCCTTCCGCGCGCGGGTCTCCTCGTGGCACGCCGCTTGCAATGAGCCTCCGAGCAAGTTTCGACCAACCCTATACCGGAGGCCTCCATGCGCAAGCTCGCGCCCGTATTCTTTTCATCCATCATCGTGTTGACCAGCGGCACCGCGCTCGCGCTCGGTGACATGCACAAGAACAAGAAAGCGCCCACTACCGACACGTCGCAAACCTACACCGCGCCCTCGAGCACGTCGTCGGACGCGAGCAATAACTCTAACGCCGTCGCGCCGAGCCCGGGGTCCAGCTCGTACGGCAGCATCAACAAGGACAACACGTCGCCGTCGTCCAATAGCGGCGCCTCGATGAGCAACGACAGCGCCACGAGCTCCTCGTCCACCACCACCAAGAAGGCGAAAAAGGAGCCGGGCAATGCCGCCAGCACGCCGGATGCGCAAATCCAGCGCGACAACCACAACGAGACCAACAATCCCAATTCCAAGATGAGCACGACCGCGGCCCCGCGCTCGGGCTTCATCAAGACCAACTACGGTTCGGACGACAAGGGCACTGTTTCCAGGGATGACCCGTCCGGGAAGATGAAAAAGAAGCAGCAGGCGCGTAACGACGAGCGTTGTGACCAGTCGCTGCACCAGGATCTGCCGAAGGACTGCTTCGAGCACGCCGGGACCGGCGCGGCGGCGGTGAACGACAAGCAGGGCCAGACCGGCGGCGACAGCGCGGGCGGATCGGCTGGCGCGGCCGGTGCGGGTGCGGCCGGTGCGGGCGCGGCGGGCGGCGGTGCGGGCTCCGCGGGTTCCGCGGGCTCCTCGGGCAGCGCGGCCGGTGCAGGCTCGAGCGGCTCCGGCAGCTCCTCGGGCAGCGCGGGTGCTGCTGGCGGCGCGGGTGGGTCGAGCGCGGCCAAGTAACGGCATCCTCCGACGCGCTCTACCGGCCGACGCCGACGCGGCTATTCGCCGCCGGCCGGTAGAGCGCGCACGCGGCGGCGCGTAGCCTGAATCCAGAGGTAAAGAGACGAGGAGGCGCACATCATGTGGACACGACGTGTATTGCTCGCGACGCTGGTCGCCGCTGCGGCGATGACGCTGCCGCGCGCGCTGACCTCGCCGTTCGGCTCGGCGTTCGCGGCCGGTCCGTCCCTCACGGTGAGCTCCCTGCGCTAGGTAACCTTCCCTTCACAAACCGACCATGCGCCTCATCCAACGCTTCATCTCCGCCGGCTTCGCCACCGCCGCGCTCGCCAGCGCCTCGGTTCCCGCGCTGGGGTGGACCGTGTGGCCCGACGTCGACTTCGAGTGGTACGCCAACGCCGGCAAGCCGCTGGCGGCACTCGCGGCTGATCCCGAGCCCGCGCCGCGTATCGGCGCCATCTGGCAGCCCGCGCATTGGGAGCGCCACGGCGCGCGCCGCGAATGGGTGGCCGCGCACTGGGTTCGCGACGACTACCGCGAGCAGCTCGCCGAATACGCACGTCCCGTCCAGTTTGCCGCAGCCCCGCCGGTGGTGGGCGAAGCGGCGCTCGTCCCCGCGTATCCCTCCGACTCCCGCAGGTAGCCACCGAATTCCCTGACCTGCTCTTGGCCGGCCGGAGAAATCCCGCCGGCTTCTTTTTTGGGCCGGCGCGGTCGCTCTGGTAAACTAACGCGCTGCACCAAAGAATCACCTCGCAGAAACTCCCATGGCCCAGTACGTCTACACGATGATCCGCGTGGGGAAGACCGTTCCCCCCAAGCGCCAGATCCTCAAGAACATCTCCCTCTCGTTCTATCCCGGCGCGAAGATCGGCCTGCTGGGGCTGAACGGCGCCGGCAAGTCCACCGTGCTGAAGATCATGGCGGGACTCGACACGGACTTCGAGGGCGAGGCGATCCCGATGCCGGGTATCCGCATTGGCTACCTGCCGCAGGAGCCGCAGCTCGAGCCGGGGCACACGGTGCGCGAGGCGGTCGAGGAAGGCCTGGGCGAGGTGTTCCAGGCCAAGAAGCGGCTCGAGCAGGTGTATGCCGAGTACGCCGAGCCCGATGCGGACTTCGACAAGCTCGCCTCCGAGCAGGAAAAGCTCGAGAAGCTGCTCGCCTCCGCCGACTCGGACACGCTCGACACCCAGCTCGAGGTCGCGGCCGACGCGCTGCGCCTGCCGCCGTGGGACGCCAAGGTGGACGTGCTCTCGGGCGGCGAGAAGCGGCGCGTGGCGCTCTGCCGCCTGCTGCTCTCGAAGCCCGACATGCTGCTGCTGGACGAGCCCACCAACCACCTCGACGCCGAGAGCGTGGAATGGCTCGAGCAGTATCTCGCGCGTTTCTCCGGCACCGTGGTCGCGGTCACGCACGACCGCTACTTCCTCGACAATGCCGCCGAGTGGATCCTCGAGCTCGACCGCGGCACCGGCATCCCCTACAAGGGCAACTACAGCGAGTGGCTGGAGCAGAAGCGCGACCGCCTGCAGAAGGAAGAGTCCAGCGAGACCGCGCGCCAGAAGGCCATCAAGCGCGAGCTGGAGTGGGTACGCCGCAACGCCAAGGGCCAGCAGACCAAGAACACCGCGCGCCTCAAGCGCTTCGAGGAGCTGAACGACTACGAGTACCAGAAGAGGAACGAGACCGCGGAGATCTTCATCCCCGTGGCCGAGCGCCTCGGCAACGAGGTGATCGAGTTCGAGAACGTGTCGAAGGCCTACGGCGACCGGCTGCTGATCGACAACCTCTCGTTCAAGGTCCCGCCCGGCGCGATCGTGGGCATCATCGGCCCCAACGGAGCCGGCAAGTCGACGCTATTCCGCATGATCACGGGCAAGGAGAAGCCGGACTCCGGCAAGATCACCATCGGCCACACGGTGAAGATGTCCGTGGTGGACCAGACGCGCGCGTTTGCCGAGAAGAAGAACGTGTGGGAGGCGATCTCCAACGGCCAGGACATCCTCACCATCGGCAAGTTCGAGATCCAGTCGCGCGCCTACCTCGGCCGCTTCAACTTCAGGGGCCAGGACCAGCAGAAGCTCGTGGGCAACCTCTCGGGCGGCGAGCGCGGCCGCCTGCACCTGGCCAAGACGCTGCTCGACGGCGGCAACGTGCTGCTGCTGGACGAGCCGTCCAACGACCTGGACGTCGAGACGCTGCGCGCGCTGGAAGACGCGCTGCAGGAGTTCGCGGGCACGGTGCTTGCCGTCTCCCACGATCGCTGGTTCCTCGACCGCATCGCCACCCACATCCTCGCCGCGGAAGGCGACTCGCAGTGGTTCTTCTACCAGGGGAACTACCACGAGTACGAAGAGGACAAGCGGGAGCGATTGGGGGAAGAGGCCGTGCAGCCCCACCGGCTCAGGTACAAGTCGTTGAGATAGGGGAAGCTGCGGAGAGCGGGAACGGCGTTGGAGCGGACCGCAAGCGGCCGCTCAACGCCCCCGGGCAAGAACCGGGTCTTCGCCTTTCACGAGCTTGCGCGCGCGCTCGAGCATCTCGGCTTCGGTCATCGGCCGCGCGATGCGCTGGAGCTCTCCCTTCACGTCCTCCTGGTGCGAGCCGTGGCGCATCGCGTAGGCGCGCGTGAATTCCGCGCCCAGCAGGAACACCTGCGCCGAGTAGTAGACCCACGCCACCAGCACCACCACCGCGCCCGCGGCGCCGAACATCGAGCCCACCGCGGTGCGCCCGAGGTAGATTCCGATCGCGAGCTTGCCGAGCCAGAACAGCACCGAGGTGACGGCGGAGCCCACCCACACGTCGCCCCACGCCACGCGGGCGCTGGGCAGCATCTTGTAGATCATCGCGAAGAGGCCCATCACCACCAGGAACGAGCTCGCGAACTCGAGCGTGCGCACGGTCTGCCACCCGGCGGCGAAGAGCCGCTCGCCCAGTCCCGAGATGAGCGCGCTCGCGAGCAGCGAGACCAGCATCAGCAAGCCGATGCCGACCACCATCGCCACCGACAGCAGGCGCCGGCGCACCACGGCGAGGAAGCCCTTGGGGCGCGTCTCGTGCACGTGCCAGATGCGGTCGAGGTCGTTCTTCAGCTCGTTGAAGACGGTGGTGGCGCCCACGAACAGCACCGCCGTGCCGACCGCGGCGGGCAGGTAGCTCGCGCCGTGCGTGGCCTGCACGAGGAAGCGGATGCCCGCCGCGCCCTTGGGGCCGGTGAGCTCGGAGAGCTGCGCGATGAGCAGGTCCTGCGCCGCCTCGGGCCCGATCCAGAAACCGGCGATCGTGATCGCCACCAGCAGCAGCGGTGCCATCGAGAACAGCGTGTAGAAGGCGAGGGCGGCGCCCATGCTCGAGGCGCCGTCGTTGAGCCAGCCCTGCCCCGACTCCTTGGCGATGCGGCCGACCTCGCCGAGCCCGATCACGGCGCTGTCTTCACGTGAGGCGCGGGCGCGGCGATGGGGCGACGGCCGGGTCCTTGCCTTTCACGATGCGGCGCGCGCGGGCGACCATGGCGAGGTCCTCGCGCACGAAGTCCGAGTTCGCGGCATCCTGCGGCACGGCGTGCGAGCCGTGGCGGCACGCGTACGCGCGCGCGAACTCGGCGCCGTAGAAGAACACCTGCGCCGAGTAGTACACCCACGTGATCGCCACCACGAGCGTTCCCGCGGCCCCGAAGGACGAGGCGACGGCGCTCCGCCCGAGGTACAGGCCGATCAGGAACTTGCCGATCCAGAACAGCACGGCGGTGACGAAGGAGCCCAGCCACACGTCACGCCACGCGATGCGCGCGCTGGGCAGCACCTTGAAGACGAGCGCGAAGAGGCCGGTGGTCACCGCGAGCGACACGGCGAGCTCGAGGACGCGCATCGCCGCGGCGCCGCCGCCGATCATGTCGCCGATGTACGAGAGGGCGGCGCTCACCACCAGCGAGACGAGGAGCAGGAAGCCGATCGCGACCACCATGCCGAACGAGAGCAGGCGGGCGCGCGCCACGGTCCAGAAGCCGGCGTCGCGTCGCGCCCGGATCTTCCAGATGCGGTCGAGGTCGTCGCGCAGCTCCGCGAACACCGTGGTCGCGCCCACCGCGAGCGTGGCGAGGCTCACCACGGTGGCGAAGAGGCCGTCTTGCGACGTGCGCGTGGCCGCGAGCACCGACTTGACTCCCAGCGCGCCGGCATCGCCGAGCAGCCCGGCGAGTTGGCTCAGGAGCAGCTCCTGGGCGCGGTCGTGGCCGATGACGAGCCCGGCCATCATGATCACCAGCACCATGAGCGGGGCCATCGAGAAGAGCGTGTAGAAGGCGAGCGCGGCGCCCATGCTCGGCGCGGAATCGTCTTTCCATGCATTGAAGGCGGCCGTGAAATAGCCGGGGAATTCGCGCAGGGTATTCCACACTCGCATGGCTCTCGCTCCCGGGACCCAGATCCATTCGAGAAATCGGCGCGCGTTAAGTTCGCCGCGCGGCACGGCGGGACGCGCGCAAGCGGCGGCTTCCTACGAAGAACTCAGGTGGCGCCGACACTGGCCGCAAGGACGAGGCGTTAGAGTCTTGCTCTACGAAACGATTGCCTGCAGGACTCCATGGAAAACCAGCCTTTCTTCGCCGACGTCGACCTGCCGTTCCACGTGTGGGTGCGCGAGGGTCGCCGCTGGGTGCTGCGCGATGCCGAGGCGCGCCTGCAACGCGATGCGGCCTTGCGCGCGCGGGCGGCCAACGAGAGCGACGCAGCGCCGGGCGACCTGCCGCCGGCGGCGTGAGGCGCTAGTCGCCCGTGCGCACGCGCCCCTCGGCGGGCGCTTCATCCGCGGTGGTCTCGCCGACCTGGGCGATGCGCACCGAGGCGCGCGCGAAGAAACCCGTGAGGCGCTGCAGCGCGGCGAGCGGATCGCCGCTCGCACGCGTCTTGCGGTATTCCTCCACCAGCCGCGCGTGCAGCTCGGTGATGTCGGAGGCATCGCGCACGCGCCCGGGACGAACGGCGATCGGCAGCAGGGCGATCTCTTCCGGGGACCACAACGCGAGGTAGTCGCGCACGATGGCGACCACGGCGGTCCCGCTTTGGGCATTGTCGAGCTGGGCGAACCAGGAAATCATGGCCATCGACTCCCGGATCGGGCCGCCGGCGCGTAAGGGGAGGCGTTCATTGTCCCTCTGGCGTCCCGGGAGATGCTGTAAGACGAGCGGCCGTGCGGGCGTAGGACCGCGCCTACATCGCCCGGCGCTCGCGCCCTTCGAACCCGCCGCCGTCGCGGCGAATCTGCGAGATGCGCAGCGACGCGTGCAGGAAGTGGTTGAAGACCTCCTGGAGCATCTCGCCGTCGACGCGCGTGCCGTCCTCGAGCGCGGGGCGCTGGGACAGGCGGAACGTCCAATACTCGATGTCGTCCTCCGCCTTGACGCGCAGGCCCCGGCATACGTCGGGCAGGCGCAGGAAATGTTGCGGAGCGAGGGTGGCGACGTAGTCGCGCACGAGGCTCACCACGTCGTCCACGCTGGTGGCCATCTCGACGCGCCCGTGCCAGCGCGGATCGCTGCGCTCGAACCCGCGGGTCTTGTCGAGAGCGATGTCCATCATTTTCCCTCCGGCGATCCATCCCAACCGCGACCAGTGTCGCGCGCTGCGAGCTACGCGGGTATCAGCGCAACGGCAGGGATCGCGTAGGTGATTCGCCTACGGGGTTGATGCGGGGTTACTGGCGCAGCTCGCCCAGGCGCCGGGTCGCGAGCGACAGGTAGGTCACGAGGTCGCGCAGCCGCGGCGCGTCCAGCTCCTGCGCCTGGAGCGCGGCATAGACCTCGGCGAGGCGCTGCGTCACGCGCGGCAGGTCCGCGGGGCCGTCGATGCGGATGCAGCGGCAGTCGGGGGGCAGCGGCGCCAGCTCGCGCGGGTGCATCAGAACGCAGTAGGCACGGGCTTCTTCCAGCACTTCGGCGTCGGTGCGCGCCCGCGCCATGTCTTCCAGCCAGGCCTTCACGGCGATCCCCTCCGCGGCGAGGCTACTACTCTGCACCGGCCGTTCCGCCGCGACCGTAGGACACGGTCGGATGCACGCGTAGGCACGAACCTACAAGCCGCCCGCTACAATCCGTTCAATGGCCTCCTCCAATTCCCCCATTCCCGACCCCGGCCCCCGGCACGCGAGCGTCGCATTCCTGCGCATCCCGCGCTTCGCCACGCGCGGCGTCGCGGAGCAGGCGGCGCTCAAGCAGGAGCTGGAAGCGGGCGTGCACGCCGCCATCGCGCCGCTCGCCGAGGCCGACCGCGCGGTGCTGGATGCCGAGGATGGCGTCGCGGTCCTCATGTTCGGGGATCCGGCGCGCGCCCTGGACGCCATGGAAGGGCTCCACGGCCGTACGGGCGCGGTGCTGCAGATCGGCCTCAACTACGGTCCCCTGGCGCTCACCGAGCACGGGGCCGAGGCGCGCGTGTTCGGCGACGGCCTCACCGCGGCGGCCGCCGCCGCGCGCTTCGCCACCTCCGAGCGCGTGCTGGTGACGGAGGATTTCTCGCGCGCGCTGGCGCTGCGCGATCCCGAGCGCGCCGCCGGCCTCGCGCCGGCCGGCGACTTCACCGACACGCGCGTGCGCCTGCACTCGCTCTACGCGCCGGACCCGGCGCGGCGCTCGGCGTACCGGCGGCGCATGCTGGCGTACGGCGTCGCGGGCGTGGTCGCGATCCTCTCGGTCGGCTTCGCCGCGCGTGCGGTGCTCCACGCGCTCGTGCCTTCCGAGCCGGCGGTGATCACGCTCGCCATCAAGCCGCGCGGCGACGTGTTCGTCGATGGCGTGGCGCGCGGCCGCACGCCGCCGCTCACGCAGCTCGAGGTGCCCGCCGGGCGCCACACCTTCGTCGTGCGCTACGCCGGCTTCGCGCCGCTGCAGAGCGTGGTGGACCTCAAGGCGGGTGACCGCATGACGCTCGAGCACACCTTCGCCGCGCCCCGACGCACGGCCGCCGGCGGAGCAGCCGAAGAGCGATTTCTGGCGCGACCTGCGCCGCCAGTTCGGGGGCTCGTGATGGCCGCTCGCCTTCCCGCGCAGTTCGGGCGTTTCCGCGTGGTGGCGGAGCTGGGCCGCGGCGCCATGGGCGTGGTCTACCGCGCCGAGGACATCACGCTCGACCGCGTGGTCGCGATCAAGACCATCGCCCTCGGCGGCGGCAGCCGCGAGGAGCGCGACCAGCACGAGGCGCGCTTCCTGCAGGAGGCGCGCGCCGCGGCGCGCATCAGCCACCCCAGCATCATCACGATCTACGAGATGGGGCGCGAGGGCGACACGGCATTCATCGCCATGGAGCTGCTGGAGGGCGTGGACCTGCGCGAGCTGATCCGCAACGCGAGCCTCAAGCCCTCGCAGGCGCTCACCATCGCCGCCTCGGTGGCCGAGGGCCTCGCGGTGGCGCACGCGCAGGGCGTGGTGCACCGCGACGTGAAGCCCGGCAACATCATGGTGCTCGGCGACGGACGCGTGAAGATCATGGACTTCGGCATCGCGCGGCTGCGCGAGCCGGCGGTGAAGACGCAGACCGGCCTGCTGCTCGGCTCGCCGCAGTACATGTCGCCCGAGCAGATCGTGGGCCAGCCGTTCGACCATCGCGCCGACATCTTCTCGCTCGGCCTCGTGCTCTACGAGATGCTCACCGGCGTGCGTCCCTTCGCGGGCGAGGACCTGGGCGAGCTCACCTTCAAGCTCGCCAACCTCGCCGCGGCGCCGCCCAGCCACCTCGCGCGCGACCTGCCGCCGGTGGTGGACCTCATCGTCGCGCGCGCGTTGAAGAAGAAGGCCGACGATCGCTACGCCACCGCGGCCGCGATGGCCGAGGACCTGTGGGCCGCCATCCCGCAGGTGAAGGCCGCCGAGGCGGCGAGCCTCGAGCGCCCGCTCGCGTCGACCGCGCCCACGGTGCCCGACGGCGTCCCGGACCTGCAGGTGGCCACCACCGGGCCGCGCCCGCACGCCCCGCGCGAGGAGCCCATCGAGCTGCGCGCCTCGCCGCGCTTCGATTCGACGCGCGCCCTCGCGCGGCTGGCGGTGCTGCGCGCCGAGGACGAGCTCGCGCGCACGCGCGGCGGCTGGACGATGCCGCCGCGCTGGCGGCAGCGGCGCAAGGTGAGCGGCGCGCGCATCGCGATCACCGTCGCGTACGTGGTCGCGGCGGTGGTCGCCGCGCGTGCTCGCGGTGAGTTGACTTCGCCGCACGGGCGGCAGAGCATGGCTTCCCCGCGGGCCGCCTTCCGTGGCTCGCGCCTGAGGAGGATTTCCATGAGCAAGTTCTGGATCGCCTGCATCGTCGCGGGCGCTGCCGCGCTGCCGGCCTTTGCCGATCATTCCGCAGGTCCCGCCGCGGGCATCTCGTTCGTCGACACCGAGCACTTCGCCACGCTGCCCGACGGGGTGCGCTTCCCCGAGGGCATCACGGCCAACCCCGCCACCGGCGACATATTCGTCGGCACGTTCGACTTCGGCCCCAACGCCAACAAGCTGGTGCGCTTCGACCGCAACGGGCACGTGAGCGCCGTGAAGGATTTCGGCGCCGCGCCGCTGCTCGGCCTCGACTTCGCCGGCGGCAAGGTCTACATCCTCAACTTCGGCGCCTGGAAGCCTGCAGCGCATCCCGGCCAACTTCGACGCCGACACGCCGGTGGAGACCGTGGCCGTCATGCCCACCCTCGGCGCGCCGGGGCCGCGAACCGTAGCCAACCCGGACGGCAGCGCGACATGGTGACCTTCGGCTCGTCGGGCAAGTCGGCCCCCAACGGCATGGTGTTCGACAACGCGGGCAACGCGTTCATCTCCGACTCCTTCCAGGGCGCGATCTTCGAGGTGGCGAGCGCGACCACGTGCGCCACGCCGTGCCCCGTCGTCACGGTCTCGCACGATCCGCTGCTCGCCACGGCGGGCACGCCGCCCTTCGGCGCCAACGGGCTCGCGTTCTCGGCGGACCAGAAGACGATCTACATCGCCAACACCGGCGACCACCGCGTGCTGCAGATGGACGTCGCGAGCCATGCGATCTCGGTCTTCTCGATCAGCCTGTTCGGCGCCGACGGCCTGCTGTTCGACGACGGCCGCCTCTGGGTCGCCACCAACCAGGCCGACCAGGTCGTCGCGCTGAACGCGCAGGGCCGCATCGCCATCAAGGCCGGCGAGTTCCTCGGCGTGGGCGCCGACGGCACGCCGCGCGGGCTGCTCTTCCCCGCGAGCATGGTGGTGGTGGGCAATTTCATGTACGTCACCAACCTCGCGTTGCCGCTCACGCCCGCGGTGGGCGACGAGCCCGAGGACTTCGTCACGCACTGGACCATCTCGCGCTTCCGCGTGCCGCGCTAGCAAGCCCGGTCCGAACGTCCGACGCGCGGTGGGGAAAATGTCCTACCGAAGGATGCGGATTTCCGGCTGGCGGCCCGCCGCGCGATTGACTAGATTCGGTTCAGGCTCACCAGCGACGAGAAGGCGAACATGAAATCGAAGGCCAGGATCGAACCCCGCAAGATGAAGCTTCCTCCCATCCTCGAGATCGACGAGGACGGCGTGCCGGTCTTCGAGGCCGGCCCGTGGAGCCAGCCGCGCTGGTCGTCCGACGAGGACACCGCCGGCGTGCAGCTGGACGACTGGCCCGCCGAGCTCGACGACTGACTCCCGCTTCACCGGCTCCGGCGCCACATCGCGCCGGACGCCTGCGTCCAACAGCCTATGGGGGCTGGCAAACCCAGCGCAGGGAAGCCGATCGAATAACAACCACGATCGGACAGGAGTCTCCCATGCGTAGAACGATTCCCACAGTCGCAGTGACGGCTCTCGCGCTGGCCTCGGCCGCGCTCGGCGCCCATGCCGCCACCACCGCGGCGGCCCCCGGCGGCAGCGTGCTCGCCAGTCCCAGCCGCACCACCAGCTCGCAGCTCCTGGTCGCGCCGGGCACCACGCCCGCCCGGACCAACATGGAGGCGGGAGCCTTCAGCCCGTCCTCCACGAACAGCGTGGCCTCGGCCCCATCCACGTCGACGACCAGCACCACCACGCCGGGCGCGCAGCAGACCGTGACGCCCAACGGGCCCGCGGCGACCAACGTGACCAACAATCCCGCGTCCACCAACGCGAATCCCGATCCGTTCGGGCCGAACTCGACGTTCGCCAACGACAACGGCAACCCCGAGCTCGGACAATCGCCGGGCCAGACCTCGAGCGGCACGCTGGCCGGCAACTCGAGCCCGGGCATCGGCACCGGCACCGAGACGCTCGGCAATCCGGGCAACATCGGCGTTCCCGTCATCGGCGCGAACGGCGCGACGGTGGGTAACTCCCTCGTCGCACCGGGCGTAACGGGCGGCGGCATCGCCTATGGAATGGGCGGGGGCTCCGCTGCGGACGTGCCGAGCTATTCGGGCGGCGCCGCGAATGCGACGGTGGCGGTGCCCGCGACCACGCCCACGCCGCTGCTCAACCAGGTGACGGCGACCGAGATCAACAAGGAAGCGCGCCTGCGTGCGCAGGGCCGTACGCCGCAGGTGATCGGCATCGCACCGCGCACCAACGTCGATCGCACCAGCCAGATGCCCGACGACCCGATCATCCGCTACTGATCCGTTCGGATCCCGTGCCGCGCTCCCGGAGCGCGGTACGGCGGCGAGTTGTCGCTGACGCCCGACGTAACGGCGTCCTACCCCCGAGTTGAATTCCAGATCTTGAAATGATCCGTGCGGACGAGAGACCGAAGCGCCCGCGCGTCCCATTGCGCCGTCACGATTCAGTCAACCACCCTCGTACCGGGACGTGACCGACATGCCACAACAGCCGACCGCACAAACGCAGCAGATCCGCTCGATCCTCGCGCAGCACGCGCGCCTGCAGGTGGGCGTCGACCAGCTCGCCGACGACAGCGACCTCTACCAGGCGGGGCTCACCTCGCTCTCGACGGTGAACCTCATGCTCGCGCTGGAGGAGCACTTCAACGTCGAGTTCCTCGACCGCATGCTGGGCCGCAAGACCTTCGGCTCGATCCGCTCGCTGGACGAGGCGATCGCGGAGCTGCAGGCGGGCGCGGACCGCGAAGCCGCGTAGGGGCGCGCCATGGACGTCGCCGTGATGACCCTGCATCCCGCCGCGCTCGACTTCGCCGGCCTCCTCGAGCGCGTGCACGCCATCGGGCATGACGTGGTCGCGCCCAACGCCGCCGAAGTGGATCGCGCCGCGCGGTTCCCGCGCGAGGCCTTCGAAGCGCTGCGTTCCGAGAAGCTCCTTTCGGCCTACGTGCCGCTCGAGTACGGCGGCATGGGGCTCGACGTCGCGCAGGTCGCGCGCATCTGCGAGGCCCTGGGCCAGTACTGCGCCTCGACGGCGATGATCTTCGCCATGCACCAGATTCAAGCAGCTTGCATCGTCCACCATACGCTGGGAGACGACTGGTTCCGCGATTTCGCGCGCGAGATGGCGGCGCGCCAGCTGCTGCTCGCCTCGGCGACTACCGAGCTGGGCATCGGCGGCGACGCGCGCCAGAGCATCTGCGCGGTGAAGTCGGACGGCACGCGCTATGCGCTCGAGAAACAGGCGCCGGTGATCTCGTACGGCGCGGAGGCCGACGCGATCCTCGTCACCTGCCGAGCGCACGAGGAAGCCGCGCGCAGCGACCAGTCGCAGGTGCTGGTGCGCCGCGCCGACTGCGAGCTGAAACCCCTTTCGGCCTGGGACACGCTGGGCTTCCGCGGTACCTGCAGCCCGGGCTACGCGCTCAAGGCCGCCGGCGACGCGCGCGACGTGCTGCCCGCGCCGTACGTCGAGATCCACGCCCGCACCCAGCATCCGTTCGCGCACATCGTGTGGTCCTCGCTCTGGCTGGGGCTCGCCACCGATGCGATGAGCCGCGCGCGCAGCGCCGTGCGCGCCGAGGCGCGGAAGAACCCGGGCTCGGTGCCGATCTCGGCCACGCGCCTCGCCGAGGCCGACCTGCTGCTGGAGACGATGCGCGCGAGCGTGCATTCGCTGCGCGACGAGTACGCGCGCATGCTCGCCGCACGGCGACCCCGAGGCCTTCGCGAGCTACGCCTTCGTGATCCGCGTGAACAACCTCAAGCTCAACGCCTCCCAGCTCGTGATCGACATCGTGGCGCGCGCCATGGTGATCTGCGGCATCGCGGGCTATCGCAACGATTCCAAGCTCACGCTCGGGCCGCCACCTGCGCGACGCCACGGGCGCGGGCCTGATGGTCAACAACGACCGCATCCTCGGCCAGAACGCGACGCTGCAGGTCGCGCTGCGGGAGGGCTGACCATGTGCGTGGTCCACACCGAGCATGCCGACCTCGCGTTTCCCACCGGGGACGCCTATCACGATTACTTCGACCAGCTCGTGCGGCACAGGCTGCTGATCCCGACCGGCGTGCCCGGCGTCTACGGCCGCGGCACGGACTTCGAGCGCGTGATCGAGCGCTTCGACGCGCTGGTCACGCGCGCCGGTGCCGAGCGCTCGCCCGAGGTGCTGCGCTTTCCGCCCATCTTCAACCGCGCGCACTACCAGAAGATCGACCACATCCACAACTTCCCCGACCTGATGGGCTCGGTGCACACCTTCACCGGCGGCGAGCGCGAGCACCGCGCGATGCTCGCCAGGTTCGAGGGCCGCGAGGACTGGAGCCGCGAGCTCGCCGCGGCCGAGACCATGATGACGCCGGCGATCTGCTATCCGCTGTATCCGACCGCGACGGGCACGCTGCCCACGGGCGGGCGCTGTGTGGACCTGCAGGGTTACGCCTTCCGCCACGAGCCGTCGCCCGACCCGGCGCGCATGCAGATCTTCCGCATGCACGAGTTCGTGCGCCTGGGCACGCCCGCCGAAGCGCTCGCGCACCGCGACCACTGGCTCGAGCGCGGCCAGGAGATCTTCCGCTCCGTCGGGCTCGCCACCGAGCGCGTGGTCGCCAACGACCCGTTCTTCGGGCGCGGCGGCAAGGTGCAGAAGGCGATCCAGCGCGAGCAGGCCCTCAAGTTCGAGTTCGTGGTGCCGATCTGCTCCACGGAGAAGCCGACCGCGATCGGATCGTGCAACTACCACCACGACCATTTCGGCGTGGCCTTCGACATCCGCACCGCCGACGGCGACGTGGCGCACAGCGCCTGCGTGGGCTTCGGGCTCGAGCGCGTGGCCCTCGCCCTGTTCAAGACCCACGGCCTGGTACTCGAACGATGGCCACGCGAGGTGATCGATGTGCTGGCCCTCGGCTGAGGCGCGGGGTCCGCAGATCGCCGCGCTCGACCCGGCCACCTATCGGCGCCACCCGATCCATGGCGAGGAGCGCGTCTGGGCGGAGACGAACTGCTACATGGACCTGCTGATCGAGCTCGCGCACGGCCTGGGCTTCGAGCCCGCCGCCGCGCTCGCCTTCACGCTCGCCATCGACTTCGAGGGCGACCAGTGGACCTTCTTCAAGCCGCCCGCCAGCGACCTGCACGAGCTCTACGGCTTCGACCTGCAGGAGCTGGCGATCTGGCGGCCGCTCGCCGAGCACGTCGTCGAGCAGGTCGAGGCCGGGCGCCCGGTGCTGGTGGAGCTCGACGCGTGGTTCCTGCCCGACACGGCGGGCACGGCGTACAAGCTCGCGCACACCAAGACCACCGTGGGCGTGAACGAGATCGACCTCGCCGCGCGGCGCATGGGCTACTTCCACAACGCCGGCTACTTCGCGGTGGAAGGCGACGACTTCACCGAGCTCTTCCAGCTCGACGGGCTGGCGCACGAGCGCGTTCTGCCTCCTTACGTCGAGTACGTGAAATGGCGCACGGGGTTCACGCCGCCGCGCGACGGCGCGCTCGCCGAGGCGTCGCTGCCGCTCCTCGCCCGGCACCTCGCGCGCGCGCCCCGCGACAATCCCTTCCCGCGTTTCAAGGAGCGCCTCGTGCGCGACCTGGGCTGGCTCATGGAAGGCGATATCGCGCGCTTCCACGCCTACTCCTTCGCGAACCTGCGCCAGTACGGCGCGTGCTTCGAGCTCGCCGAGAGCTACCTGCGCTGGCTCGCGGGCCATGGCGTGGCGCGGCTGGAGACGCCCACGCTCGCGCTGCGCAACATCGCCGAGACCGCCAAGCAGCTGCAGTTCCAGCTCGCGCGCTCCATGGCGCGCGGCAAGCCCCTCGACCTCGCGCCCGTGGACGCCATGGCCGCGCAGTGGAACCTCGCGCTGGGCGAGCTGCGGCGCCACCACGCATGAGGGCCGCGCCGTGACGCGATTGCCCTCCGGGACACTGATCGACGCGCGCCGCGTCGTGTCGCTTCACGACGGCTGGCAGCTCGCGTGCGCCGCGCCCGATGCGTGCGCCAATCCCGGCGACCTCGACGGCGCGCCGCTCGAATGGCGCGATGCCGTCGTGCCGGGCACCGTGGCCGCCGCGCTCGGCACCGATCCCGACCGCCCCGTCGACTACGATGCCGCCGATTGGTGGTACCGGCTGCGCTTCGCCGCACCGGCGCGGCCGCGCGGGGCGCGCTTCCGGCTGCGCTTCGACGGCCTCGCCACGCTCGCCGAGGTCTGGCTCAACGGCGAACCGGTGCTCGACTCCCGCAACATGTTCGTGGCGCGCCACGCCGACGTGACGCGCCTGCTCGCCGACGAGAACGAGCTCGTGATCCGCTTCGCGTCGCTCGAGCGCGCCATGGCCGGGCGCAAGCGCCCGCGTCCGCGCTGGCGCACCAACCTCGTCGCCCAGCAGGACCTGCGCTGGTTCCGCACCACGCTGCTCGGCCGCATCCCCGGCTGGACGCCGCCCGTGGCGCCGGTGGGACCGTGGGGCCCGATCGCGCTCGAATGCGTCGAGCGCCTGGAGCTCGCGTCGCTGCGCGTCGAGGCGCGCGCCGAGGGCAGGCTGGGGCGCATCAAGGTCGAGGCGCGCGTGGCGATGCTGGACGGCCATCGGCTGGACGCGGCGCGGCTCACCGTGGACGGCGCCCCGCACGCGCTGCGCGTTGAGGCGGGCGACATCGCGCGCGTGGCGGGCGATCTCGCGCTCCCGGACGTGGCGCTGTGGTGGCCCCACACGCACGGAGCGCCGAGCCTGCACGACTGCCGCCTGGAGCTGCGCGTCGACGGCGAATGGATCGGCATCGATTGCGGCCCGGTCGGCTTCCGCGCGCTGGGGCTGGACACGAGCGACGGCGTGGTGCGCATCGCCGTGAACGGCGAGCCGGTGTTCTGCCGCGGCGCCTGCTGGACGCCGCTCGACATCGCGCGCCTGCGCTCGGAGCCCGCGGAGCTGCGCGCCGCGCTCGAGGCCGTGCGCGACGCCGGCATGAACATGCTGCGCGTGGGCGGCACGATGGTCTACGAGAGCGCGGACTTCTACCGCCTCTGCGACGAGCTGGGGATCCTGGTGTGGCAGGACTTCATGTTCGCCAACATGGACTATCCGGTCGGCGACGAGGCGTTCCGCGCCGAGGCGCTCGCGGAGGCGCGCCAGCACCTCGAGCGGCTGCACCGCCATGCGTGCATCGCGGCCTATTGCGGCGGCAGCGAGGTCGAGCAGCAGGCGGCGATGCTCGGGCAGCCCGCCGGGCGCTGGAGCAACGAGTTCTTCGACACGCAGCTGCCGGCGATCTGCGCGGAGTTGAATCCCGGCGTGCCCTATTTCCCCTCGACACCGTGCGGCGGCGCGCTCCCGTTCCACGTGGGCAGCGGGCTCGCGCACTACTACGGCGTGGGCGCGTACCTGCGGCCGCTCGCCGATGCGCGGCGCGCGTGCGGTTCACGTCGGAGTGCCTCGCGTTCGCCAACGTGCCCGAGCCGAGACCATGGTCCTGGTGACCGGTAGCGCGACCCCGCCGCCGCACCATCCGGAGTGGAAGGCCGGCTTGCCGCGCGACAGCGGCGCGGGCTGGGACTTCGAGGACGTGCGCGACCACTACCTGCGCGAGCTCTTCGGCGTCGATCCGGTGGCGCTGCGCAGCCACGACCTCGCGCGCTACTTCGCGCTGTCGCGCGTCGTGACCGGCGAGGTGATGCGACGCGTGTTCGCGGAATGGCGCTCGCCGGCGAACGAATGCAGCGGGGCGCTGGTGTGGTTCCTCCGCGATTTCATCCCCGGCGCGGGCTGGGGCATCGTGGACGCGACCGGGCGTCCCAAGGCCGCGTACTGGTATCTCAAGCGCGCGTGGGCGCCGCGCTCGCTGCACATCACCGACGAGGGCCTCGACGGGGTCGCGATCCACGTCGTGAACGAGGCGGCGCAGCCCCTCGACGCCACCGTCGAGCTGGAGATGCTGCCGGGCGGCGGCGAGGCGCCCGAGACCGCGCGCCAGCCGATCGCGGTGCCGGCGCGTGGCGCCGTGACGCTCGGCGCCGATGCGATGCTCGGCTACTTCTCCGACAGCACGTGGGCCTACCGCTTCGGGCCGCCGCGCCACGAGGTGGTGGTGGCTCGGCTGCGCGACGGAGCGGGCGCCATCCTCGCCGAGGATTTCCATTTCCCCGCCGGCATGGGCCACGTGAAGCCCCACGGCGCGGAACTGCGCGCCACGGCGTGCTGGGAGAGCGACGGCCGCGTGCGCGTCACGCTCGCCTGCGACCGCTTCCTGCAGGCGGTGAGCATCGCGTGTGACGGCTTCGCACCCGACGACAACCATTTCCACCTCGCCCCCGGCGCCGCCAAGCAGCTCGTATTCCGCGCGCTCGGTGGCGATGCGGCGCGCTTCAAGGCCCACTTCGAGGCGCTCAACCTCGCCGTGCCCGTCACCGTGCGCGCCGAGCGCGACGCGGGACTGCGCGCGGCATGAAGCGCGACGACGCCCTGCTCGATGCACCCCTCGCCGCGGCCACCGCGGCAGGAGCCGTGCGCCGCACACCGGCTTACCTGGGCGTCGGCGACGGGTCACTTTTCGCGTGGTACCACGAGGCCGATGGGGCGGACGCGGGCGACCTGGTCGCCGTGATCTGCCCGCCGGTGGGCTCGGAGTACACGCGCTCCCACCGGTCGCTGCGCCACCTCGCCGACCGCCTCGCGCGCGCCGGCGTGCCCGCGCTGCGCTTCGACTACCACGGCATCGGCGACTCGCCGGGCATCGACCTCGATCCCGATCGGCTCGGCGCCTGGAAGGCGAACATCCGCACCGCCATCGCGCAAGCGCGTGCTCTCTCGGGCCGCGAGCGCGTGTGCGTGGTGGGCGTGCGCCTCGGCGCGACGCTGGCCGCGCTCGCGACGGCGGCCGAACCGGTGGATCGCCTCGTGCTGTGGAATCCGTGCATCGCGGGCAAGGCTTATGGGCGCGAGATGCGCGCGCTCGCCATGGCGGCCGAGCGCCAGACCTGCGGCGTCGAGGGCGCGCTGGAGAGCGCGGGCTTCGTGACCAGCGCCGAGACCCTTGCCGCGATCGCGCGCATCGACCTCGCGCGCGCCCCGCTCGCCGTCCGCGAGCGCGTGCTCGTCGTGGGCCGCGACGACGCCTGTCCCGACCGCGCCCTCAACGATCACCTCGACGCCCTCGGCATCGCGAACGACTACGTGCGCGTTCCGGGCTGGGCCGGCATGATGGCTGAGCACCAATTTACCGTCGTCCCCGATGCGGCGCTCGCCGAGATATCGGCATGGGTATGCAAGGGGTCGGCTGGCGGCAACGGCGTTCGAGCGGACCTGCAGGGAGCGCCCAACGCCGGCGGGCAAGGGCGAGACGCGCTGTCGGGGCAGGCCGAGTTCGAATGGGAGACGCTCGACGGCCGGCGCGTGCGCATCGAGGAGACGCTGTGCCGCTTCGGCGCCGAGGGCCACTTGTTCGGCGTACTGGCGCGCGATTCGGACGCGACGGATCGCCCGGCGGTGGTGGTGTTCAACGCCGGCGCCGCGCACCACGTGGGGCCCAACCGCCTCTACGTCGAGCTCGCGCGGAACCTCGCGGCGCTGGGCGTGCCGTGCCTGCGCTTCGACCTCGAGAGCCTGGGCGACAGCGTGAACCGCGCGCCCGCGCGCGAGAACTACCCGTACCCGCACGGCGCGGTGGCCGACGGGCGCGCCGCCATCGAGCACCTGCGCGAGCGCCATGGCTATCGGCGTTTCATCGCGCTGGGCCTGTGCTCCGGCGCGCACACCGTGTTCCACCTCGGGCTCGAGCTCGCCGACCTGCCCGTGGAGGAGCTGGTGATGATCAACCCCATGCAGTTCTACTGGGTCGAGGGGATGAGCCTCGACACCTCGCGCCGCTTCGAGGACATGGTGCAATACCGCAAATCGATGCGCGATCCGAAGCGCTGGCTCAAGCTCGTGCGCGGGGACGTGAATTTCGGGCGCATGGTCGAGGTGCTGGCGGGACAGGCGCACACGCACGCGCGCGCCTGGCTCGACGCGTTCACCGAAGCGGTGCTGCCCCACGGCGGGCCGCGCCTGTCGCGGGACCTGAAGAAGCTCTTCGCGATGCGCCGTCGCCTCACGATGTTCGTCTCGGAAGGCGACCCGGGCCGCGACGTGCTGATGGCGGGCGCGAAGCTCACCGCCACGCGCGCACTGCGCGACGGGCGCATCCGCCTGCAGATGATCCCCGACGCCGACCACACCTTCTCGCAATGGAAACCGCGCCGCGACCTCCTCGGCCGCCTCGCGGCGCATCTGCAGCGATGCGGCGTTGTCCTACAAGCGGACCGGAGCTGTCTGACACGCGCCTGAAGCAAATTGCGACGAAACTGGCGCCATGGAACGCACCATCGACGAGCAGGAGCAGTTCGAGTGCTTCGGCGTGCCTAACCATGTGCACGTCGAGAGTGATGGCTCCGCGGCCCGCCTGCCGCCCGGATGGGGGCGGCGCGACTGGCTGATGCGTGAGGCTGCGATGCTGGGCGCGGAGGCCCTGCCTTCCCCGCCGATGCCGCCCGCCTTCGAGCTGGACATCGTGCGTTGACGGGATCTCCTCGCTAGGGATTTCCGGCGCCCCGCGTGGCGCCGGTTTTTTGGCAGCGCCACAAATGAAAAGGGGGCCGGATGACCGGCCCCCTTGCCTTTTCCCGGACCGTCAGCGGTCGCGCACCAGCTTGACCTGCGCCGAGCCCGCGTTGGCGCCCACCAGGTAGGCGGTGTAGATGGCGCCCGCGTCGATCTCCACGTTGGTGATCGAGGCGAGGACCGTGACGCCGCCCGGCGTGGCGAACGAGATGGTGTAGGTGAGCGACGGCGGCAGCGTGAAGTAGCTGGACGCGGTCGTGTACGCGAGCCCCTGGGTCTGGCTCGCGAAGTTCACCAGCACGTCGACCGTGGTGGACCCGACCAGCGCGTTCGCGAAGCGGATCTTCGCGAAACCGGCCGGCGGCACCGAGTTGTCGTCGACGAACGCCACGAGCTTCGCGGTGGCGAGCGGGTTCGCGGCGAGCAGCGTGTAGTCGTGGGCCGGGTCGACCTGCTGCGTGATCGCCGCGATGTTGCTGCCCGGCACGTTCGACTGCTCGATCGACAGGTTGCGCTGCCCGGTGGCGACCGACACGTAGCTCGAGCTGCCGCCGAACGGCACGTTGGACAGCAGCACGTTGCCATCGGACTTGAAGTTGATGTTCGTCGAGTCCGGGATGGCGTTCACCGCCTTGATGCGGCCGAACGGGTTCGAGAGCAGCGTGCCCGTGCCGCCCTGGCCCTGCTGCAGCAGGAGCGCGTTCACGAGCTTGCCGCCGCCCGAGGGCATCACCAGGATGGAGTACGTGTTGCCCGAGGCGAGGGTCTGCGGGGTGGACTGGAACAGCGTGTCCTTCGTGCCCGATGTCGTGATCGTGATGAAGTAGTTGCCGCCGACCGCGTTGGTGAAGACCGTGGGCGAGATGTACGCTGCGCCGGCGATGCTGGCGGGCGCATTGCTGATGTCGGCCGTGGTCGTGAGGTAGACGTCCACCGGGCCCGAGTCGGCCGAGGCGCCCACCGCGCGTATCTGGAAGTTGCCCGACGGCGGGGCGGTGGTGGTGTCGTCCGAGAGAGTGATCACGCTCACGCTCGCACGATTGCCCGTGACCAGCAGTGTCGCGTTCGCGCCGCTGCCGAAGGTGATCGTCTTGTCGAAGAACACAGTCTGCGACGTCGTTCCGCGGATCGTCACCTCGTGATCGCCGGAATCGAAGTCGAAGAACGGCGAGGTGACGCCGAACGCGACGTTAGTTACCTTCGCGTCGCCGTCGATGAGGACGTCGATGGACTCCGACGCCTCCACGGCGTTGATGGCCCGAAGGCTGGTCGAATTCTGCGAATGGCCGCTCTTGCACCCGGCCACCAGCATGAGGACCGCGGCCAGCAACACCCAAAAACCCGTCTTGCGCATGGAAAACGCTCTCCCGTTACAAATTCGAATTGTGCCGCATGGTAGAAGGTTCCGGCACCGCCAGGGGCGCCGATTGCAACGGATTGCGACAATACAGGAAGCCGACAAAGATTGCTTACAAATCCGGCTCCCGACGCCCCGTGGCCCCGGCACCATGGCGGCCATGGGACGGCACATCCTCGTCGTTGACGACGACCAGGAAATTCGCACCTTACTCGCCGAGTACCTCGAGCGCAACGGCTTCCGGGTTTCGACCTTGCCCGACGGCCGCGAGCTGCTGCGCGCCATAACGGAGCGCGCCGTCGACCTGGTGGTCCTCGACCTCATGATGCCCGGCCCCGACGGCCTCGAGGTCTGCCGCGACCTGCGCGCGAAGAGCCGGCTGCCCGTGCTCATGCTCTCGGCGCGCGGCGAGGAGGTCGATCGCATCCTCGGCCTCGAGATGGGGGCCGACGACTATCTCGGCCAAGCCGTTCCACCCGCGCGAGCTGCTGGCGCGCATCCGCGCGATCCTCGCGCGCGCGCAGCCCGCCGGGGAAGCCGGCGAGGTCGCCGAGTACCGCTTCGAGGGCTTCCGGCTCGACCTCGTGCACCGCACGCTGGTGCGCGGCGACGGCTCGCCCGTGGCGCTCTCGGGCGCCGAGCTCGAGCTGCTGCGCATCTTCCTCGGCCGTCCCAACCAGGTGCTCTCGCGCGACCTGCTGGTCGAGCTCACGCAGGGGCGCGCCGCGCCGGCCTACGACCGCAGCATCGACGTGCGCGTGAGCCGGCTGCGCACGCGCGCTCGGTGACCGGCGCGAGGCCCGCCTGCTGCAGACGGTGTACGGCGCGGGCTACGTGCTGGCGGCGCGCGTGGAGGCCGTGGCGGGCGCGGGCGGGGCACAGCGCCCCGCGGCGCGGGCCTGATGGCGCGCGCCGCGTTGCTGCCGGGCACCCTCGCCGGCCGGGTGGTGCTGGTGATGGTCGCCGGCGCGGTCGTCGCCAACCTCGCGAGCTTCGCGTTCTTCGAGGTCGAGCGCGCGCGGGCGATCGAGCGCTTCGAGGCGGCCGAGGTGGCCGGGCGCATCGTCGACTACGTGCGCGATCCCGGCACGCGCGGCACGCGCGCGACTCCGGGCCGCGGCCGCGCGCGGCTGCAATGGCTCGAGGTGGACAACCTGGGCGAGGCGCCGGTGGGCGCCGATGACGCCCCGCGCGCCTTCGAGAGCGAGATGCGCCGCCTGCTGGGCGAGTCGCTGGGCGCGGATCCCGTGCAATGGATCGCGAGCCGCGACCTCGGCTATTCCGACGACGATGCTCCGCGCCGCGACCGGCGCGGCCCGCCGCAGCTGGTCACGGTGGCGCTGCGCCTGGGCGACGGGCGCCTCGCGCTCGCCGAGTCGCCGGTCTACCAGCCGCCGCTGCGCCTGCCGCTGGAGGTGTGGGGCAGCATGGCGCTCACCTTCATCGTGACGGCGCTCTTCTCGATCTACGCGGGCCGGCTTGCGGTGCGCCCGGTGCGCATGCTGGCCGAGGCGGCGCTGCGCCTGTCGCGCAACATCGCCGAGCCGCCGCTTGCCGAGCGCGGCGCCGAGGAGATCCGCGCCGCGGCCAACGCCTTCAACCGCATGCAGGACCGCCTGCGCCGCCACGTGGACGGGCGCGCCGCGGCGTTCGCCGCCATGTCGCACGACATGCGCACGCCCCTCACGCGCCTCAGGCTGCGCCTGGAGTCGCTGGGCGGCGACGCGCGCGCGAAGCTCGGCCGCGACCTGGACCTCATCGAGACGCTCGCGAAGTCGGCCCTCGAGCTCACGCGCGGGCTGGCGGCCGACGAGCCGGTCACGCACATCGACCTGGATGCGATGGTGCGGCGCGTGGCCGAGGACTACGACGCCGCCGCGGCGCCGGTCGCCGTGCAAGGTGCCGCTCAGCCTATCGAAGGCCGTCCCGTGGCACTCGCACGCGCGCTCGCCAACCTCGTCGACAACGCCGTGAAATACGGGCGGGAAGTGTGCATCCAGGTGGCGGACGCGCGCGATGCCGTGCGCATCCTCGTGCTCGACCGCGGGCCGGGGATCGCCGCCGAGCACCTCGAGAAGGTAACGATTCCTTTCTATCGCGTGGAGGCCTCGCGCAATCGCGATACCGGCGGCGCGGGCCTCGGGCTCGCGATCGCGCGCGACATCGTCGAGGGGCACGGCGGCGAGCTCGTGCTCGCGAATCGTCCCGGCGGTGGGCTGGCCGCCACGGTGCGGTTGCCGCGCTGACATGGGAAATCGGTTGCAATCCATTACACCTGCCGCGCCGCGGGGACGCTACGTTGGAGCCACGCCGCCCCCGGAGAGAAACATGCTGAAGAAATTCCTCGCGCCGCTCATGCTGGCATCGACTCTCGCCGGCGCGCAGGTGCCGCCCGCCGACCGCCGCCCCCCGGTCGACGTCGCCGCGCTGCTCGGGCTGGACGCCACGCGCGCCGCGCAGGTGGAGGCGATCCTCGCCACCGCGCACGCGAAGATGCGCGCCGCCCATCGCGAGATCGGCAAGCCCACCGACGAGACGACGCGCAACGCGATGCACGCCGCGATGGATGCGATCCACACCCAGACCGACCAACAGCTCGCCGCCGTCCTCAGCGCCGACGAGCTCGCCAGGCTCCACGATGCGATGCGCGCCGATCGTCCCCCCGGGCGCGTCGCGTTCGTCCCCGTCCTCCTAGGGACGCCATCGCAAAGTGGTCGAGGGCCCTTTCCGGTTGCGGCCCTCGTCCCGCCGGCCCGAGCGATCGGGCCGGTTTTTTTTTAGTCAGAGTCGTCGTCCGGCTCCCGATCTGACAATCGGGGGATGGATGATCGCCGCGACAAGGACGCCCGCCTGGGAGAGGACATCCGGCTGCTCGGGCGGCTGCTCGGCGACACCATCCGCGAGCGCGACGGCGAGCGCGAGTACGGGCTGATCGAGGAGATCCGGCAGCTCGCGGTGGCGAGCCGGCGGCGCGAGGACACCGCGTCGCGCGAGCAGCTCGCGCGCACGCTGGACGGCCTCACCAGCGAGGAAGCCGTCGACGGTGGTGCGCGCGTTCAGCCATTTCTCGGTGCTCGCCAACATCGCCGAGGACCGCCACCACATCCGCCGCGCGCGCGACATCCGGCGCGAGGGCGCCCCGCCGCTGCCGTCCACCGTGCGCGGGCTCTTCGAGGAGTGCGCAGAGCCGCGGCGTGCAGGCCGCCGACGCGGCGCGGCGCCTGGCGGGCATCCGCGTGCACCCGGTGCTCACCGCGCACCCGACCGAGGTGCAGCGCAAGAGCACGCTCGACGCCAGCTCGCCATCGCCGCCGCGCTGGCGCACCTCGATTCCGCCGAGGCGCTGCGCGACGAGATCGAGGCCGCCGAGCTGGAGATGCGCCGCCGCGTCGCGATCGCTCTGGCAGACGCGCATGCTGCGCGCCGGTGAAGCTGGGCGTGCGCGACGAGATCGAGAACGCCATCGCCTACTTCAACTACACGTTCATCGCCGAGGTGCCGCGCGCTCACCGCCGACGTCGAGGACGCGATCGCCGGGCTGCCGGCGCGCCGCGCGGCCCGAGCTGCCGGCCCTCATGCGCGGTGGGCAGCTGGGTGGGCGGCGACCGCGACGGCAACCCGTTCGTCACCGCCGAGATGCTCGAGTACGCGCTCGCGCCGCCAGGGCGAGGTGGCGTTCGGCCATTACCTCGCGCGAGGTGCACGCGCTGGGCGCCGAGCTGCCGCTCTCGGCGGCTGCTCACGCGCGCCACGCCCGAGCTCGAGGCGCTGGCCGAGCGCTCGCCCGACCGCTCGCCGCACCGCCAGGACGAGCCCTATCGCCGCGCGCTCTCCGGCGATCTATGCGCGCCTCGTCGCCACGCGCCGCCGCGCTCGGGCTCGAGGTGCAGCACCGCGTGTCCGTAGGCGAGGGCGAGCCGTACGCCGGCGCGCCGTGCCTTCGCCGCGGACCTCGACGTGCTCGACGCGAGCCTGCGCGCCGACGGCGATGCGCTGCTCGCCGACGGGCGGCTGCGCGCGCTGCGCAAGGCCGTCGCCGCCTTCGGCTTCCACCTCGCCACCGTCGACCTGCGCCAGAACTCCGACGTGCACGAGGCGGTGATCGACGAGCTGCTGCGCGAGGCGGGCGTGACGCGGGACTACCGCGCGCTGCCCGAGGCCGAGCGCGAGCGCGTGCTGCTGGCGCGAGCTCGCGTCGCCGCGCGCGCTGCGCTCGCGCCTTCGCGGACTACTCCGAGCTCGCGCGACGGCGAGCTCGCGATCCTCGAGGCCGCCGCCGCGGTGCATCGGCGCCTCGGCCCCGCCGCGATCCGCCAGTACGTGATCTCCAAGACCGACAACGTCTCGGACCTCCTCGAGGTTGCCGTGCTGCTGAAGGAGGTCGGCCTCGTCACGCCCGGCGCGCGGCCGGCGTCGCGCATCCAGATCGTGCCGCTCTTCGAGACCATCGCCGACCTGCGCGCTGCGCCCGCGACGATGCGCGCCTGGTTCGCGATTGCCCGCCGCACGCGCGCATGGTGGCCTCGCTGGGCGAGCTGCAGGAGGTGATGCTCGGCTACTCGGACAGCAACAAGGACGGCGGCTACGTCACCTCCAGCTGGGAGCTGTACAAGGCGGAGACGCAGCTGGTGGAGGTGTTCCGCGCGGCCGGCGTGCGGCTGCGCTTCTTCCACGGCCGCGGCGGCACGGTCGGGCGCGGCGGCGGGCCCAGCTACGACGCGATCCTCGCGCAGCCGCCGGGCAGCGTGCAGGGCGAGCTGCGCCTGACCGAGCAGGGCGAGGTGATCGCGAGCAAGTACGCCAACCGCGAGATCGGACGCCGCAACCTCGAGGCGCTCTTCGCCGCCACCGTGCGCGCCACCGTCGACGAGAAGCCCCACGACGGCCACGACGCCTTCCTCGCCGCCATGGACGAGCTCTCCGCCGCGGCCATGGCCGCCTACCGCGACCTGGTGTACGGCACCGCGGGCTTCGTCGAGTACTTCCGCGCGACCACGCCCATCAACGAGATCGCCGAGCTCAACATCGGCTCGCGCCCCGCCTCGCGCAAGAACTCGCAGCGCATCGAGGACCTGCGCGCGATTCCCTGGGTGTTCTCGTGGGCGCAATGCCGCGTGATGCTGCCGGGCTGGTACGGCTTCGGCGCGGCGTGTGGAGGCGTTCGTCGCGAAGCGCGGCGACGCCGGCCGCGAGCTCCTTGCGCGCATGTGGCGCGAGTGGCCGTTCTTCCGCGCCATGCTCTCCAACCTCGACATGCTGCTCGCGAAGGCGGACCTCGCGGTGGCCGCGCGCTACCGCGAGCTCGCCGGGGGCCAGCCCCAGGCCGACGCCATCTTCGCGCGCATCGCCGGGGAGTTCGACGCCACCGTCCGCGCGCTCTTCTCGATCACCGGCGCCACCGCCTTCCTGGCCGCCAACCCCGCCCTCGCGCGCTCCATCCGCAACCGCTTCCCCTACCTCGATCCCCTCAACCATCTGCAGATCGAGCTCCTGAAACGCCACCGCGCGGGCTCCGCCGACGAGCGCGTGCGCGGAGGAATACACATATCAATCAATGGATTGGCAGCAGGACTCCGCAACTCCGGCTAGTTACCCTCGCCCGGGGCAGAAGGAGCATTCCGCGGGAACGCGCGCAAATCGGGCTCCATCCAATGGGCAAACCACTCCATCCGATCCCATGACCCAGGCCGCACGCCTTCCCGCCCTAGACCCCAAGATGTCCGACGCCGAGCTGGCGCGGCGCGTGGGCTACGGCGAGGAAGCCGCGATCCGTCTCCTCACCAAGCGCTACAACCAGACCCTGTTCCGCACCGCGCGCGCCATCCTGCGCGAGGATGCGGAGGCCGAGGACGCCGTGCAGGAGGCGTACCTCAAGGCCATCCGCGGCATCGCGAGCTTTCGCAGCGACGCGCGGCTGTCGACCTGGCTGGTGCGCATCACGGTGAACGAGGCGCTCGGGCGGCTGCGCAAGGCGAAGCGCGCGGCGGAGGTGATCCCGCTCGCGGGGGACCTGGGGCGAATGGGCGGAGAACCACGACCCGCATGGACGAGAACACCCCGACACCCGAGGAAGAGACGCTGCGCGCCGAAGCGCGGCGGATCATGGAAGCCAAGATCGACGCACTGCCCGAGTCGTTCCGCACGGTCTTCGTGCTGCGCGCGCTCGAGGAGCTGTCGGTCGAGGAAACCGCCACGGTACTCAGCATTCCCGAGGCCACCGTGCGCACCCGCTTCTTCCGCGCGCGCAGCCTGCTGCGCGAGTCGCTCTCGCGCGAGATGGACATGGCGCCTCGACGACGCCTTCCACTTCGCCGGCGAGCGCTGCGACCGCATCACGGAGCGCGTGGTCGCGCTCTGGAAGCGGCCGCCTTCGGGCAGCTGAAGGGCAACCCCAACACCATTCCCTCAAGGAGAGCCGCAGATGTCATTCTTCGCATTTGCGAACGACCCCCTTTGGCCGCGAACCGCCGCAACTTCCTGAGCCGCGTCGGGCGCTGATGCTCACGGGCACCGCCATCGCGCTGCTCGCGGGCGCGAGGCGCTCGCCGCCGGCAAGGCCAAGGGCCAAGACGCCGAGAGGCGACGTGCGCATCCTCAACACGGCGCTCGGTGCCGAGCTGGAAGCCATCGCCGCCTACCAGGTGGGCGCCGAGAGCGGCCTGCTGCAAAAGCCGGTGCTCGACCTCGCGGTGACCTTCCAGGGCCACCACAAGGCCCACGCCGAGGTGCTCGCCAAGACCGTCGAGAAGCTGGGCGGCAAGCCCGTCGCGGCCAAGGCCAAGTACACGTTCCCGGTCGAGAAGCTCAAGTCGCAGGACGACGTGCTCAAGTTCGCCGCCTCGCTCGAGAAGGGCGCGGTGAGCGCGTACCTCGGCGCCGATCCCGGTGTTCTACGACCGCGACCTCGCCAAGGCCGCCGGCAGCATCCTCGGCGACGAGGCGATGCACTGGGCGATCCTGCGCAACGCCGTGGGCGAGCGCCCGGTCCCGGCGGCGTTCGTATCGTGATGCGCTTCGCGGGCGCCGTCTTTCTCGCGCGCGGCGCTCGCGGCCGGCACGTGCCCTCGCCGCGCCGAAGGCGGACGCGAAGAAGGGGGAGGAGATGTATTCGCGCTGCCTCGCCTGCCACGCGCTCGCGTACGACCGGACCGGCCCGCGTCACTGCGGGCTCTTCGGCCGCAAGGCGGGAAGCGGCCCGGGGTTCGCGTATTCGGAGGCGATGAAGAAATCCGAGATCACGTGGAACACGAAGACGCCTCGACCGGTTCATCGAGAATCCCATGAAAACCGTGCCCGGGACCGCGATGGGCTATGCCGGGGTGAAGGACCCGCAGGAGCGCGCCGACCTCATCGCCTACCTCGAGGCGGCGAACAAGGGCGCGGAATGCAAGGGCGTGAAGTGAGGCGGCGCGCCTCACTTCCACGTGTAGCGCACGCCCACCCACGCACCGAACGGCAGCCCCGGCCCGCGGAACTGCTCGGAACGCGCGTTCTCCGGCGCGTAGGTGCGATCGGGGCTGTTGAAGAGGTTCTGGCCCAGCACGCCGAAGTTGGCGTACTTGGTGTCGAACAGGTTCTCCACCTGCCCATAGACCTCGAAGCCGCGGCCCAATTTCCAGCGCCCGTCGAGGTTCACCACGGCATAGCCCGGCACGCGCCCGCCGGCGTCCTGGTTGTTCTCGTCGCCACGCGCATAGCTCCACGAGGCTGCCGACCACGGTCATCCCGAGCGACCACGGCCCGGCGCGTAGTCCGCGCGCAGCTTCACCGTGTGCTGCGGGATGCGCGGGATGCGGTTTCCGGGCTGCACGAGGATCTCGCCATTCTCGTCGGCGGCGGAATTGTTGGGGCTCGCCTCGACGAAGTCGGTGCGGTAGGTGGCGCGGATGTAGCCATAGCGCGGCGCAGGTCGACCGGCCCCGCGCGTCCCTCGCCGTGAGCTCGAAGCCGTCGCGGCGCGTCTTGCCGACGTTCTGGAAGTAGCCGGCGTGGATGGCGTTGCCGCTGCGGATGAACTGGATGTCGTCGGTCAGGTCGGTGCGGAAGATGGCCGCGCTCCAGCCGGTGGCTTCGCCGGGCTTGCCGCGCGCGCCGATCTCGATAGGTCTTGGCGACCACCTTCTTCAGCGGCGGATCGGAGAGGAACTGTTCGGGAGCTTGCACGGGGCGCCGGGATCGGCGCAGGTCAGCTCCATCGGCGGTCGGCGCGCGCATGCCCTCGTTGTAGCTCGCGTAGGCCGTGAACCCGGGCGGTCGGGTTGAAATTCAGCCCGAGCGGCGGGATTGAAGCGCGTGAATCGTGGTCCCCGTCGAGCGCCGGGCTCGTGCCGCTCTGGTCCGCGGATGCCGACATGGGCGAGACTTGTAGCGTCCGCTCGCGGTCAGCGGTCCAGCGCTCGCTGGAAGGTGAAGCGTGTCCATCGCGAAGAGCGCGAAGTTGCGGGTGCGTGGTGTCGGCGTCGGTGTCAGGCGTCGAAATCGCCGGTCGGCGACGGTGCCGCGGTCGGAGCGTGAAATCGCGGGTTGCGAGAAGCCTGGGTGAAGCGCGCGCTCCCGCGTGTCCGCGCTGGCGCCCAGCACGAAGCTGGTTGTGAGGCCGGCCAGGGCTTGCGTCAGCGTCAGCTGCAGCGCCGACGCCGTAGCTCGTCTGGTCGATGACCGAGCGGTCGTTCAGGGCCTGGACGTGTCGGCGTCGCCGGTGTCGGCGTCGACCGCGCCGAAGTTGTCGTTGACGTCGCTCGAGACGTTGTTGTTGCGGTAGTGGCGCCAGTAGGCGTTGCCGCCGAGCAGCACGTTGTCGGTCACGAAGTGGCTGCCCTTGACCGCGAGCGAACGCGAGCTGGTTCTTGTTGACGGTCGGGGAAGGTATAGGCCTGGCGGATGGTCGTCGAGGAAAGACAGCGGCAGCGTCTGCGTGCCTTCGAGCCGGTTGTCGGGCGAGCCGTGAGGTGATGTCGACGTTGTCGTCGCTCGGTCTGGTGGCCGACCTTGCCGAAGAGGCTGCCGCATTCGAGCTCGGGTTGTGCTCGGCCCAGCCGTCGTCGTTCGGAGCGTTGCCGGTGACGTAGTAGTCCCAGGGGCCCGTGGCACGCCGCCCTGCTCGAAGATGCAGGGATGAGGCGCCCGAACGAGCCGCCCGAGAGGTCGACCAGCCGCCGGGAAACTCGGCGCCGCTCTTGGTGTAGATCGCGAGGGCGCCGCCCAGCGTGTTGGGCCCGAACAGCCGGGTTCACGCCGGGCATGAGCTGGATGCCGGCGATCGCCGATGCGGCAGACAGGTCCCAGTTGACGATGTCGCCGAACGGCTCGTTGATGCGCACGCCGTCCTGGAACACCGACGATGCCCTGCGGCGTGCCGAGCAGCGGCGAGGCCGTGAAGCCGCGATAGCTGATGTCGGGCTGGAAGGGGTTGCCCTGCGCCGCGTTGACGCTGACGCGGCCGGGTTGCGCTCGAGGAACGCGACACGCTCGCCGGGCGCTGGCGCTCGAGGTCGCGGCCGCCGAAGACCTGCACGTTGGCGGGAACGTCGGTGAGCGGCGTGCCGAGGCTCGGCAGCGGCGTCGTTCCGACCACGTCGACGCGGCGCATCTCCATCGCCTCGGCGGGGTTGTCGGCCCATGTCCATGACGGTGCGAGGACGACCGCCAGGATTGCGGCAGCGGTCCATTTGCCGCTGCGGAATTTGCAGGCACCTTGCAGTGGCCTGTAGCGCGCGGTTATTCCGTTCCGCCGGGCCAATATATTTGTGGGATTTTCTTCCCAAATCATTGACGGATCAACCCCGCGTTGGCTAGCGTGCGGACCATGCCAAGGTGCCTCATATGGCACGAGTCGCAGTCAGGAGGAAACCATGGAACCACGCTTTCGAAAGGCGCTCCGTATCGGGTTTACGGCCGTCACACTGTGCCTGCCCCTGGACAGCGCGCGCGCCAACGGCTTCGCCGCCACCGCTTTCATCGAGCCCGATGACCTCATCGCGTTCCAGCAATTCGGCGGCACCGTCGCCGTCGACGGCGACGTCATGGCGGTCGGGACCGCGCTCGCACCCTTCGTGGTCTACGTGTACCGGAACGTGAACGGTGTCTGGAACCTTCAGACGCGGCTCACGTCGCCCACCGGGAGCGCCGCCGATCGGTTCGGGTCGAGTCTCGCGGTCCAGGGGAATACGCTGGTCGTTGGCGCGGCAGGTGCGCATGCAGCCTACATCTACGCGAGCGCGAACGGCGGATGGAGCGAGCAAGCCGCCCTCCTGCCTGCGGGCGGTTCCGGTGCGTCGTTCAGCGGCAGCTCGCTCCACGGCATCGCGATCAGCGGCGACACCATCGCCATCGGCGCGCCCTCCGAGGCCACGGATGCCGGAAACACGGGCGCAGTGTACGTGTTCACGAACGACAGCGGCGCCTGGGCGCAGCAGGCGAGGATCGTCCCGGCCGATCCGCTGGTGAGCGGGTTCGGCACGAGCGTCGCGGTCCAGGGCGACAGCCTCGCGATCGGCGCGCCGTTTTCCCGCTCGCTGACGGTCGTCAATCCCGGCGCGGCATTCGTCTTCGCGCGCCAGGACGGCGTGTGGTCGCAGCAGGCGCGGCTCGATCCGCGCGACGACGTGCCGTTCGGTCTTTACGGGCTGTGCGTGAGCCTCGACGGCGGCACCGTGGTGATCGGAGCCGAGAGGCCGAGCGAGGCGGAGATCTTCGTGAACGACCACGGGACGTGGGGGCTGCAGCAGATCGTGGCCGGCGAAGACGACTCCGATTTCGGCACCAGCGTCTCCGTGCTCGGCGACACGCTCATGGTCACGGCCTACGAGGAAAAGAGCCCGGCCGGTTTCCAGTCGGGCGTCGCGCACCTGTACAAGAGGGGCGGAAGCACGTGGACCGAGCAGCAGGACCTGCTCATGGCGCCGGGAGTGCACGGCTTTCCGGGGCCCGGCCAGGACCGCCAGCGCTTCGGCAACTGCGCGGCGATGACGAGGTCGGGCAGCGTCACGCGCTTCGTGTTCGGATCGCCGACGTACTCGCCGAACTTCCTCGATCCGACGCTGCGCGCGTTCGGCGGCGTGTACACCTCCACGCTGAACTGAGGGGAAAAAGCTCAGTCCAGCGTGCCGATGTAGTTCGCGAGGTTCTCGATGTCGTCGTCGGACAGCGTGACCGAGACGCTCGTCATGTTGCCCGCGTCGTTGGTGCGGGTCTTCGCCTTGAACGCGTGCAGCTGCTTCGAGACGTACTGCGGCCATACTGGCCGGCCACGCGCGGGATCTCGTTCTGTCCCCTGAATCGCCCAGGTGGCACATCGAGCAGAGCATGGCTTCGGCCACCTTGCGGCCCTGTCGTCGACGCGCGCGCGGATCCGGCTTGTAACTCGAGGGGCCGCGGGCTTCTGGGCGGCGAAGAAATTGGCGAGCGCGATCATGCTGCTCGCGCGTGAGGCCGGTCGGCCATCGGCGACATCTCCGGATCCGAGCGCCGCCTCTCCTTGAAGTCCTTGAGCTCGATGTAGAGGTAGCGCCAGCTCTGTCCCGCGAGCACTCGGATAGCGCGGGTTGGCCGAGTTGCCGTTCTCGCCGTGGCACGCGAAGCACGGCTTGCGCGAGCGGCGCGCGTGGCCGCGTCGTCCTGCGCCAGGGATGGCGGCGCGAGGAGCCACCCCGCGGCGGCGAGCAAGTACGGCTGCGGGGTGTCGCGGTTCGCAATGGCTCTCCTACGGCAGCGCGAAGACGAAGACGCTGTTGCCGCGTTTCGCATCGATCTGGTTGTTGCCGCCCGCGGCCACGGCGATGTACTGCTTGCCGCCGACCATGTACGAGACCGCCGGGCGCATTCACGCCGGCGCCGCAGTTGAATTTCCACAGCTCCTTGCCGGTCTTCGCGTCGAACGCCTTGAACCAGCCGTTGGCCTCGCCGTTGAACACGAGGTCGCCGGCGGTGGCGAGCACGCCGCCGATCAGCGGCTGCGGCGTCTTGCGCTCCAGGCGACCTTGCCGGTGTCGAGGTTGACCGCCACCAGCGTGCCCCACTGCTCCTCGCTCGGGATGGTCTTGAACGCGCCGCCCAGCCAGAGCTTGCCGCCCGGATACGGCGACTCCTCGACGTGGTAGGTCATCGGCTGGTGCAGGTTCGCCGCATACGCCATGTGCGGCTTCGGGTTCGACCGCCATGGGCGACCACTCGACGCCGCCGTTGGCGCCGGGCAGCATGCGCGCGCCGTCCTTGGTCGGCAGCACCCACATGTTCTCCTGCGGGATCATCGCTTCCGAGAAGCGGATCAGCTTGCCGGTGGCGCGGTCGTGCACGTAGATGTGGCCGGTCTTGCCGCCGTGGATCACGACGTCGACCATCTTGCCCGAGCCGTCCTTCGCCTGCGTGAGGATCGGCGGGCTCACCGCGTCCAGGTCCCACACGTCGTGCGCGATGTACTGCGAGTGCCACTTGTACTGTGCCCGTGTCGAGGTCGATCGCGACCATCGAGTCGGTGTAGAGGTTGTCGCCCGGGCGGATCGCGCCGTAGAGGTCGGGCGAGGGATTGCCGACCACGAAGTAGACGGTCGCGTCTTCCGGTCGACCGCCGGGCGTCATCCACACGCCGCCGCCCAGCTGCTGGTAGAACGACGCTGTCCTTGGCGAGCGCCGCCTTCTCCGCGGCGATGTCGCGGTGCATGTCGCGCCCGGTGAGCGTCGTTCGTGGCCCACACGCCTTCGTGGCCCTTCTCGGGGATGGTGTAGAACGTCCACAGCAGCTTGCCGCTCTTCGCGTCGAAGGCCTTGACGAAGCCGCGGATGCCGTACTCGCCGCCGTTGGTGCCGATCAGCACCTTGCCGTCGACGACCGCCGGGCGCCATGGTTTCCGAGTAGCCCTTCTCGGGATCGGCGATCTGCGTTCTCCCACAGCACCTTGCCGGTCTTCGCGTCGAGCGCGACCAGCTTCGCGTCGAGCGTGCCCATGTAGAGCGTGCCGTCGGCGATCGCCACGCCGCGGTTGTTGTTGCCGCAGCAGACGGTGACGATGGGGCCCAGCTTGTGCTTGTAGTGCCAGTACTCCTCGCCGGTGGCCGCGTCGATCGCGTACACGTGGTTGAAGGACGTGGTGAGGAACATCACGCCGTCGACCACGATCGGCGCGGTCTCCATGGACTCGACGCACGGCGGTCTGGAACACGAACGCGGGCTTGAGCTTCGCCACGTTGGACGCGTTGATCTGGTTGCCCGGGTAGTAGCGCTGTCTGGTCGTAGCTGCCGTTGGAGTGGATCCAGTTCTTCGCGTCGGCGCCGGCGCGCGTCGAGCATCGCCTGGCTGACGGGCGCGATCGACTTGGCGATGGCCTTGGTGGTGACGGTGTCCGCGCTGCCCGTGACTTCCTGGGCGAGGGCGGCTGCGGTGGCGAGGGCGAGGGGCGCGATGGCCGCGCCGAGCAGGTGACGGCGGTTCATGAGTCCTCCTGATGCGCTTTGGTTTGTCTTTGGAGACCCGGGGCGAGGGACCGGTTATATTCCTAATCGTGTAACGCCGCAACGCGTGTTTCGCGCGATGAAATCAATCCGCTCAAGCCGGAAACACAGAGGACACAGAGGACCACAGAGGTCACGGAGAAAGGCCAAGGAATGATCGTGGCGGACATCCAATCCAGGCATGAAATTCACTTTCGGCGTTTCCTCCGTGTTCTCAGTGGCCCTCTGTGTCCTCTGTGTTTCCGGCTTTGGCCCGATGCCTGCGCAAGCAGGCGAGCAGGACCTCTCGCCCAACGTCCGCCTGCTCATCGCCGCGCGCAACGCCGATGCCGGTGCGCTCGCAGCGCGAGCTCTCCGCGGGCGCCTCGCCCAACGCGCGCACGCGCACCGGCGAGACCGCGCTCCTCGTCGCGCTGAAGAAGGGCGATCTCGCCACCGCTCGCGCGCATGCTCGCCGCGGGCACCGACGTGAACATCGCCGCGGTGAACGGCGTGACGCCCCTGATGGCCGCCGCCTACGCGGGCCAGGCCGACATGGCCGGCGAGCTCATCGGCGCGCGGCGCCGAGGTGGACGCGGTCGACCGCCTCGGCAAGACCGCGATGACCTATGCCGCCGGGCAGGGGCACGGGGCCATCGTCGCGGCGCTGCTCGCGCACGGCGTGGACGCCAACGCGATCGTACGCCAACCAGCTCACGGCGCTCATGTGGGCCGCGGGCTACGGGCGCGACGAGGTGGTGAAGGTGCTGCTCGCGGCGGGCGCGCGCACCGAGCCGCGCGACGATCGCGGCAAGACCGCGGCGGACATCGCGCGCGAAGGCGGCTTCGCGGCGACCGTCAGTCTGCTCGAGCCGAAGTGACGCGCGGCGCCTGCCCGCGTCCCACGCCCATGCGTGCGAGCACGCCGTCGTGATCGACCAGCGCGTGCTTCACGACGGCGGCGAGGTGCAGCACCACGGCGCATGCGAGCAGCCACGCGCACACGAGGTGCACGCCGCTCATCAGCTCCTTCATGCGCTTCGTTCTTCGCCGCCCACGACGGCAGCACGATGCCGAAGAAGCGCACCGGGTAGCCGCTGAACGCCGAGCCGAGGTAGCCCGCGAGCGCCATCACGATCAGCAGCGCGTAGAGGAAGCGATGGTTGGCGAGCGCGGTCCACGCCTGCCAGCGCGGCATCGGGGGCAGCGCGGGCGGCGGGTGGGCGACGCGCCACGCGAGGCGCAGCCAGCATCAGCAGCAGGATCGTGAGCCCGATCGACTTGTGCACGTTGAACACCGCGGCGCGCTGGCCCGGCGGGCTCTTGGGAATCTCCTGCATGAGCCAGCCGAGCGCGAACTGGCCGACCACCACCAGCGCGACGATCCAGTGCAGGAGCACCGCGACGGTGGTGTAGCGCCCGGATTTCGGCATCATGGCGGTCAGCATAATCCAATGGAGGCCGCGCCATGAACCGCCTGTCCGCCGTCTTGCCCGCCTGCGCAGCCGCGCTTTGCGCTCCCTCGCCGCCGCCGCGCCGTTCGCGTACGCGTCGGACGAAGGCTCCGCGACAGTTTCCGTCATCGACACCGCGACGGACCAGGTGGTGCGCACCATCAAGACCGGGCCCAAGCCGCGCGGCATCGCGGTCTCGCTCGACGGCAAGCGGCTCTTCGTGAGCGAGCAGGCCGCCAACGCGGTCGTGGTCTACGACACCGCCGAGGGCAAGGAGGTCGGGCGCGTGGCGGTGGGCACGTCGCCCGAGGCCGTATACCTCGCGCCGGACGGCAAGCGGCTCTCGGTGGCGGTCGAGGAGGACGATGTCGTGGCGCTCGTGGACACCGGCACCCTCAAGGTGGAGCGGCGCATCAGGATCCGCGGCAAGAATCCCGAGCACGCGGTGTGGAGCCCCGACGGGAAGTGGCTCTATGCGAGCGCGGAGAACACCGACGCCGTCGACATCATCGATGCCGCGCGCGGCGAGGTGGTCGCCTCGGTGACGGTCGGCGACCGCCCGCGCGGCATCGCCTTCCTGCCCGACGGCTCGCGCGCCTATGCCGCCGCCGAGAACGCCGGCGTCGTGAACGCGATCGACACCGCCAAGCGCGAGGTCGTCGCGCGCATCCCCGCGAGCCTGCGCTCCAACGGCGTGGTGGTGCATCCCGACGGCAAGCGCGTGTTCGTCTCCTCGGGCGGCAAGGGCACGGTGCAGGTGATCGACACCGCCACCAACACGATCGTGAAGGAGATCGAGGTCGGCAAGCGTCCCTGGAACATGGCGCTCACGCCCGACGGCCGCAAGCTCTATGTCGCATGCGGGCGCTCGGACGCGGTCGCGGTCATCGACACCGCGCGCGGCGAGAAGGTGGGCGAGATCGCCGTGGGCAAGCTGCCCTGGGGTGTCGCGATCCGCTGATCGCAGGGAATCACGGCACGTCGATTGCGTCGAACCTCCATCCACCCCACGTGGACCCCCAACAGGAGGCTTCGATGCGTAATTTATCGCCTTGGACGGCGCTGGCGTCGGTAGTGTTTGCTGCGGCCGCTTCGAGCGCATGGGCCGCTTACGAGACGCCCAGGATGCAGGGCAACGACAGCGGCACGGCGTCCGACAGCGCAATACCGACGACGCCGGCCGCGCCCGGCAACCTGATGACACCGGATCGCTCCACGCCCGACGAGCGTCACGACGGCGCCGACCTCAATTCGGGCGCCAGCCCGAGCCCGCAGGACTTCGGCCCGCGCGCGCCCCAGGACACGCTGCGCCATCAGTGGCCCAACAGCGGCGCCATGGGCAGCCCCGATGGCGGCAACGGGATGAACGACCAGGGATCGAGCGTGACGCCCGGCGCCAACGCGGAGGATCAGGGCACCACGGATTCGCAGCAGGCCACGCCTGAAAGTCCCGCGAGCCCCGTTCTCGCCCGTGAATCCCGCGGCCCCGCGCTCCAGGACCCGCAAGGCGGCGACCCGACCAACCCGGTCACCCCGGCCAGCATGCGCTACATGATCCTCGCCTGACGCCTGACGCCTGGAGTCAGAGTCGAGGGTCGGAGTCGGGACTCTGACTCCCGACTGCGACCCCGAATTCTTCAGTGGCCGAGGACGGTGGCCAGCAGGCCGGCGATGCCCACGCCGAGGGCGGCCAGCGCATCGCCGGCGATGAGGCCGCCGCCGAAGAGCGAGGTCGCGCTCATGTCGTCGGGCACCGCCTTGGCGGATGCGGAGGGCTTCGGCTTGAAGAGCGTGTTGAAGGCGCTCGTCACCACGCCGCCCGCGCCGAACCAGAGCGACGTGTTGAGGTTCACGAAGCCGCCGAAGGACAGCGCATAGGGCGAGGGCAGCAGGAAGCAGTCGAGCACGAAGCCGGTTGCGAAGCCCGCGCGGCTGCCGGAGAGGAAGCGCTGGTACGCGGCGTTGCGCCTTGAGCACCACGCGCACGAGCTGGATCGCGAAGCCGCTCCCCACGCCGATCCAGATGGCGGTGCATCTGGTACGGCTTGGGTCGGTCAGGCTGCGCAGCACGCCCACGAACTTGTACGTCATCGCCGAGGACCAGTTGGCCGGCTGCTCCGCGGCCTTCATCAGCGTCTGGTCCTGCAGCAGTACGGGATAGGCCGCCATGAAGAGCTTGGCGAAGGCCACGCCCATGATCGCGCCCATGAGGATGCCCGCCACCTGGTAGCGGAACTGGATCACGCGATTGGTGCCGAGGCGCCAGCCGGTGGAGCGGTCCTGCTGCATGTCGCAGGCGGTGCTGGTGGAGATGAGCAGGATGCTGCCCGCCATCAGGCCCACGACCGGGATCCGTGAGGCCGAGGGCGGCCATGATGACGACCGAGACCACGAACGCCGAGGAGATCGGGTTGCTGTCGCTGACGCCCACCGAGATGCCGTTCACCATCGCGAAGACGAACACGAGCGCCACGGCGAGCAGCGAGGAACCGACCGGCTGGCCCAGCACCAAGTGGCCCGTCGAGCACCACGCCCACCGCCCACGCACGCGACCCACAGCGCGAGGCGGCGCGCGTTGACGCGCTTCCAGTCGGCCGGCTCGGCGGTGACGCGGCGCGCCACGGCCGCGCATGCGCCGCGCGGGCTTCCCACAGCATCGAGCGCGATGTCGACGATCGCCGCGCCCATGATCATGCCCAGCGCGATGAGGAAGGTGATCTTGCGGAACGGATCGCCCTCGCTTGAGCCAGCCGATCGAGACGAAGAACGGCGTGAGCGCCACGCCGAGCAGCCCGCCCACCATCGCGGGAATGCCGATGCGCGCGCCGACCACCATGCCCGCGCCGAAGGTGGAGGCGGAGAAGTCGATGCGCGCCGAGCAGCGCGACCTTCGGGCCGCGAAGCCGCCCGTGACGATGCCGATGCCGATGCCGCTGCCCAGCTTGTTCACCGACGCGCGCAGCAGCACCGGGTCGGTGAGCGCGCGCAGGATGTTGGCGACCGCGAGCCCCGAGGGAAACGTGAGCTGCATGCGGTCGACGAGGATCGGCGTGTAGAGCATGCCCACGCCCGCGGCGAACATGCCGATGCAGAGGAAGTAGAGGACCAGCTGCCACACCGGCGGCTGCGGCAGGCCCATCCACACCATCGCCTGGATCAGCACGCCCATGGCCGAGAGGCCCGCCACCGAGGCCGCGGCGGTCTGGATGTAGTTGGCGCCGTGCTTGCCCTCGGCGCCGTAGCCGTAGGTGACCGTCGAGCCGAGGATGCCCGCGAGCACCTGGCCGCCGACGAAGAAGCCGAGCGAGAAATTCATGTACGACGCGGTGACGCCGCCCAGCGGTCCCAGCACGAGCATGCCGAGCGCCAGCAGCAGCGCGTGGTACTTCCAGGTGCCGGCTCTTCGGCAGCCAGCTCCAGCGGCGGGTATCGTGCGCGCCGCTCGTGGCGGCAAGGGATGAAGCCACGTGCGACGATGCCATGGGTTAACCTCGTCGGGATCGGTCGCGCCATTCTATGCCATGAAACCCGATCCACTCGACCCCAACGCGCTCGCTGTCATCTCCGGCGGCACCCTCGCGCACTACGAGCGCACCGCGGAGGCATTCCGCGAAGGCACGCGCGACCACGACGTGAGCCAGAACATCGCCGCGTTCCTGCGCCACATCGCCGCGCGCCCCGCCGTGGACGCTGCTCGATTTCGGCTGCGGCCCGGGACGTGACCTGAAGACGTTCACCGAGATGGGCCACGTCGCGATCGGCCTCGAGGGCGCGCCCAGCCTCGCGCGCATGGCCCGCGAGCAAAGCGGCTGCGAGGTGTGGGAGCAGGATTTCCTGGAGCTGCGCCTCCCGGCGGAGCTTTTCGACGGCGTGTTCGCGAACGCCTCGCTCTTCCACGTGCCGCGCCAGGAGACTGCCGCGCGTGCTGGCCGAGCTTGCCGCGGCGCTCAAGCCCGGCGGCGTGCTCTTCTGCTCCAATCCGCGCGGCACCAACGAGGAAGGCTGGGGCGGGGCCGCGCTACGGCGCGTGGCACGATCTCGAGGCGTGGCGCGCGTTCATGACGGCGGCGGGATATGCCGAGCTGGAGCACTACTATCGGCCCGCCGGATTGCCGCGCGAGCAGCAGCCGTGGCTGGCGAGCGTGTGGCGGCGAGCCTGAGGTCCTCGGCGTCGAGCTGGGCGGCGAGGTCCACGAGGCGCACGCCGATGCGCTCGCCCACCGAGATCTGCGGCTGCGACGGGGGAAAGCGCTCGGCGCGCTCGCGCGCCTCGATCGCCGGGCGGGCGGCGTCGAACGCGCCGGTGAAGGAGTGCGTCGTGCGCAGCGCGTGGTTGAAGTACGCGTCGCCGAAGTAGGTCCAGTCGAACTCGTTGCCGCAACCGAACGAGGTGCGGTCGGCGCCTGCGGCGGTGATCACGAGCGTGTCGGCGCCCGCGAGCGGCGCGACATAGCCGCCGGAGAAGCACGTGGAGACGATCACCACGCGGTTGCGGATGCCGGCGTCGTCGAGCAGGCCGCGGACGGTGGCCGGGTCGAGGTCGTGGAACTGCATGTTGCCCAGCTCGAGGGCGAAGCGATGGTCGGCCGACCCGTGGGAGGTCATGAAGAGCACCAGCACGTCCTCGTCGCGGTTCATGACGCCCGCGACGCGGTCGAGCGCGGCCTGCAGGCTGGTGCGGCTCGCGATGGGCGTGTCGAGGGCGCTCATGGGATTGTTCACCAGCCGTACGACATGGCCCTCGGCGTCGAAGCGCTCGCGGAAGAGCTGGGCCACCGATTCCACCTCGCGCATGAACACGTCCTGGCCGCCGAAGCCGGCGAGCGCGATCAGGTACAGGTTCGTGCGCCCCGGCGTGCGTGGCCGCACGGAATCGAGCTCGCGCGCGAGCACCTCGGGCTGCCGGTAGAACACGCTCTCGCTCACGGGGCTCATCTGCAAGCCCATGGCCGTGGCCGCGCTCTCGGGGCGGTAGGTCTCGTGCCAGAACGTGCGATCGCGGAAGATGGCGCCCAAGGGGAAGCCCACCAGCACGATGCAGCAGGCGACGGCCGCGAAGCGCCGTCCCACCCGACCGGCGGAGCGCGCCGCGTAGATGCCGAGCGCCAATGCGAGCCAGGCCCCGGGCAGCGGCAGCAATGCCCACAGCACGCGGATCATGGCCTGGTCATGGGCGGAGGCGATGCTCGCCCCGATCCAGGCGATGTCCACCACCACCGAGGCGAGCAGCCCCGCGACGAAGAAGCGCGCCAACTCGGCAGGGCGGCCGGCGGAGTATGCGGCGCCCACCGCCGCCGCGAGGAGCAGCGGGATGTGCATCAGCACGTAGGGCAGCGTGGCCCAGCTCCACTCGCCGTGCGTGACGACGCAAAACGAGATGGCGAGCGGCGGGGCGAGCGTGGCCAACGCGACGCCGAGGATGGCGCCCGGGCCGAGCGTGAGGCGCGCGGCGGGCACGTCGCGGAAGAAAGCCACCCGCAGGGCATCGACTGTCAGATGCCATAACCTCACCGCGTAGGACATCGCGAGCTCCCGCGTAACGAAAGGACGCGCCGTGACGCAAAGCGCCGGCGTTGGACTCGCGAAACGCGGGGAAGTGCGCCGTTCGGCCTACGCGGCGTTGGCCGAAAGCCAGTCGAGCGCGAGCGCGGAGAGCGCGCGCAGGCCGAGCGGCAGGCAGTCCTCGTCGACGAAGAGGCGCGGGCTGTGGTTGGGCGCGGCGCTGCGGATGTCGCGCCCGGGCGGCGTGCAGCCCACGCGGATGAAGAGGCCGGGGACAACTTTCTGATAGAACGAGAAGTCCTCGGCGCCGCACACCTTGTCCACCACGCCGACGTTGTCCGCGCCGGCAATGCGCTGGAGGGTCGGCACGGCCCACGCGGTGAGCGCGGGGTCGTTCACCACCACGTCGTAGCCGCGCCGGATGGCGACTTGCGCCTGTGCGCCGCCCGCGGCCGCGATCATCTCGGTGATGCGCTTCACGTGCTCGTGGATCTCGCCGCGCTGGGCCTCGTCGAAGCTGCGGATGGTGCCCTCGAGGCGCACCTCATCGGGGATGATGTTGCCGCGGTTGCCGGCCTGGAACACGCCCACCGTCACCACGGACGGCTCGTGCGTGATGTCCATGCGCCGCGAAACGATGGTCTGCAGGCCCATCACCACCTGCGAGCCCACCACGATGGGATCGATGCCGCGCCACGGCATCGCGGCGTGGGTCTGCGAGCCGCGCAGGAACACCTTGAGCTCGTCGGACGAGGCCATCATCGGGCCGGCGCGGTAGCCGAGCTTGCCGGTGTGATGGTTCGAGGTCACGTGCAGGCCGAAGACCGCGTCCACCTTCGGCGCCTCCATGCAGCCCTGCTCGATCATCATGCGCGCGCCACCCCCCTCGTCGCCGGGCGCGCCTTCCTCGGCGGGCTGGAACAGGAATTTCACCGTCCCCGGGAGGCGCTCGCGCAGGCCCGAGAGCAGCTCCGCCACGCCCATCAGGATCGCGGTGTGCGCGTCGTGGCCGCAGGCGTGCATCACGCCGCAGCTCATGCCGTTCCACTCGGTGCGCACGCGGCTCGCGAACGGCACGTCCACCTCCTCGGTGACGGGCAGCGCGTCCATGTCGGCGCGCAACGCCACCACCGGGCCCGGACGTCCGCCCTTCAACACGCCGACCACGCCGGTGTGCGCGACTTTCTCGCGCACCTCGATGCCGAGCGAGCGCAAATGGTCGGTGACGAGCTTCGAGGTGCGGAACTCGCGGTTGCCGAGCTCGGGGTGCTGGTGGATTTCGCGCCGCCACGCGAGGACCCTGGGCTGCAGCCGCCGGGCGGCGGCCTCGAGCTCGGCGTCGAACGGGAAGCTGGAGTCGGGAGCGTTCATGAAACGAGAGTCTAGACCGAAGCGTTGCCCCCGTGCCGAAGAGACCACGGCGCTGGCCAAACCATCCGCGGGCTTCCCGTGTCCCTCTATATTCCCACCCCACGATGGAGGCTTCGATGGATCGCATGAAATCGAAATTGCTGGTGGCGGCGCTCGCCACGGCGTTCTTCGGCGCGACGGCCTACGCGGCCGACAACTCGGTGACGGCTTCGGACCCGGCGAAGGGCACGGCCACGGACAAGGCGACGAGCTACGACACGGGCAAGACCGCGCCCTTCAGCGGCGCCGAGGGCGTCCAGACCACGCCGCCCGCGAGCGACGAGGACCATAACGACAACGGTGGCGTGCGCGGCAAGCATCACTCCAAGCCGCACAAGAGCTCCAAGGCGTCCGGACACCACCAGCCAGCCCACGCCGCAGCCGTCGTCCTCGGCCGGCACCACCGGCGGCAACTCCGCCCCGGCGGGCAGCGACGCCAGCCAGCAGAAGTCGACCAACGGCCAGTAAGCAGCGCCACCCCGGGCCCGCGCGCGCGTGACGCCGCGGGCTTTTTTTTCTGCCTTCGGCCGGCGCGCGTTCACGGGCGCCACGCGAAACTGTCACAATGGCGGCGGATTTTTTCCGTGCGAGAAGGCGAATGACCGTCATCACCTGCATCGAGGATCTGCGCGCGGTCGCGAAGCGACGGGTGCCGCGCATGTTCCTCGACTACGTCGAAGCCGGCTCGTGGACCGAGAGCACGCTGCGCGCCAATCGCAGCGACTTCGAGCGCATCAGGCTGCGCCAGAAAGTCGCCGTGAACCTCGAGTCGCGCACGATCCGATCGCGCATGCTGGGCGAGGACGTGGCGATGCCGGTGGCGCTGGCGCCCATCGGGCTCGAAGGCATGGTGCATCCCGACGGCGAGATCCTCGCAGCGCGCGCCGCGGAGAAGTTCGGCGTGCCGTTCATCCTCTCCACGATGAGCATCTGCTCGATCGAGGACGTGGCCGCCGCCACCAAGAAGCCGTTCTGGTTCCAGCTCTACGTGATGCGCGACCGCGAGTACATCGGCCGGCTCATCGACCGCGCGAAGGCCGCGAAGTGCTCGGCGCTGATCCTCACGCTCGACCTGCAGATCCTCGGGCAGCGCAACATCGACCTCAAGAACGGCCTCACCGCGCCGCCCAAGCCCACCGTCGCCAACCTGCTCAACCTCGCGACCAAGCCGCGCTGGTGCATGGCGATGCTCGGCACGAAGCGCCGCGGGTTCGGCAACATCGTGGGCCACGTGAAGGGCGTCGAGGACATGACATCGCTCGGCACGTGGACCGCCGAGCAGTTCGACCCGCGCCTCAACTGGGGCGACGTCGAATGGATCAGCAAGCGCTGGGGCGGCAAGCTGGTGGTGAAGGGCATCATGGACGTGGAGGACGCGAAGCGCGCGCGCGACTGCGGAGCCGACGCGCTCATCGTCTCCAACCACGGCGGCCGCCAGCTGGACGGCGCTCCCTCGTCGATCTCGGCGCTGCCCGCCATCGCCGATGCGGTGGGCTCGGGCATCGAGGTCTGGATGGACGGCGGCATCCGCTCGGGCCAGGACGTGCTGAAGGCGGTGGCGCTGGGCGCGAAGGGCACGCTCATCGGGCGCGCGTTCGTGTACGGCCTGGGCGCCTATGGTGAGGCCGGCGTCACGCAGTGCCTGCAGCTCATCGCGCGCGAGCTGGACCTCACGATGGCGTTCACCGGGCGCACGGACATCGCGACGGTGGACCGCGGCGTGCTCGTGCCGGGAACCTACCCCGCCGCCTGATCCGGAATAACATGGGCGCCACGCCCGTTCACGGCGTGTTCCCTTCCGCCCCCAGGAGGATGTCCATGAAGAAGACGCTCGTCGTCGCAGCACCGTTGGTACTCGCCGCGCTGCCGCTCGCCCACGCCGCGGACATCGAGGCGGGCAAGGCCAAGGTCGCCACCGTCTGCGCCGCGTGCCATGGCGCCGCGGGCGTGAGCGTGAGCGATACGCGTTCCCAACCTCGCCGCGCAGCGCGCCGCCTACATCCAGGCGCAGCTGAAGGCGCTGAAGGACGGCACGCGCAAGGCGCCGATGATGAACGCCATCGCCGCGCAGCTCACGCCCACCGAGATGGCCGACGTCGCCGCGTACTTCGCTTCGCTGCCGGGGGCGCCCGCCGGGGAGAAGTCGCCGCAGCTCGCCAACGTCGCGCGCACCAACGTGCAGTTCCCCGAGCAGTACAAGGCGAGCTACACGAAATACCACACCATCGATTTCCCCGACACCAAGCAGGTGCGCGTGTACTTCGCCAACGAGACAGCGCTAAAGGCCGCCCGCGAGGAGCGGGCACTCCCCGACGGCGCGGCGATCTTCACCGAGGTCTACGCGGCGAAGGTCGACGCCGAAGGCAAGCCCGTGAAGGGCGGCGACGGCCATTTCGTGGCCGAGAAGCTGGTGGGCTACACCGCCATGGCGCGCGAGAACGGCTGGGGCCGCGATGTCCCCGACATGCTGCGCAACGAGAACTGGAACTACGCGGTCTTCACGGTCGGAGAAGAAGCCGCGGCCCGGCATCAACCAGGCCGAGTGCTTCGCCTGCCACAAGCCGCAGGACAAGGTGAGCTACCTCTTCACGCAGAACGAGCTCGCGGCGGTGGCGCACGGCGGCGCGCCGCGCTGAAGCGAGGGCCATCGCCACGCGCACGTTCGACGCGCTCATCATCGGCGGCGGCCAGGCCGGGCCCGCGCTCGCGGTGCGCCTCGGCGCCGCGGGCCGCAGCGTGTGCATCGTCGAGCGCGCGCAGCTCGGCGGCACGTGCGTGAACTACGGTTGCACGCCGACCAAGACAATGGTGGCGAGCGCGTACGCTGCGCACGCGGCGCGCACCGCCGGCGCGTACGGCGTCACCATCGCGGGCGAGGTCACGGTCGACATGCGGCGCGTGAAGGCGCGCAAGGACGAGGTCGTCGCCAAGGCACGCGCGGGTCTCGAGAAATGGCTGCACGGCGCGAAGAACGTCACCGTGATGCGGGGCGAGGCGCGCTTCACCGGGCCGCACACCGTCGCGGTGGGCGATGAGAGCCTCTCCGCCGCGATGGTCTTCATCAACGTGGGCGCGCGTTCGGCGCCGCCGCCGTTTCCCGTCGCGGAGGGTGTCCCGATCCTCACCGCCGAGACCATGATGGACGTGGATTTCCTGCCCGGGCACCTGCTGGTGGTGGGAGGCAGCTATATCGGGCTCGAGTTCGGGCAGATGTTCCGCCGCTTCGGCAGCCGCGTCACCGTGGTCGAGATGGCGCCGCGCCTCATCGCGCGCGAGGACCCGGACGTGAGCGAAGCCGTGCGCGGCATCGTGGAGGGCGAGGGCGTGGCGGTCCGCGTCGACGCCAAGTGCATCGCGTTGAAGCGCGCTGCCGCGGGCATCGTGGCGAGCGCCGAGTGCCACGAGGGCGCGCCCGAGATCGAGGCAAGCCACGTGCTGGTCGCCACCGGCCGCACGCCCAACACCGACGGCCTGGGGCTCGAGCACGCCGGCATCGCGGTGGACAAGCGCGGCTACATCCCGGTGGGCGAGGACCTGCAGACCGAGGCGGCCGGCGTCTTCGCGCTGGGCGACTGCAACGGGCGCGGCGGCTTCACGCACACGGCCTACAACGACTACGAGATCGTCGCGGACAACGTGCTCGAAGGCGCGCGCCGCAAGGTCTCGGACCGCGTGCCGATCTATGCGCTCTTCACCGACCCGCCGCTCGGCCGCATCGGGATGACGATCGAGCAGGCGCGCGCAACGGGTGCGCCGCTGCTGGTCGGCAAGCGCGCGATGACGCGGGTGTCCCGCGCGGTGGAGAAGGGCGACACGCGCGGCTTCATGAAGGCGATCGTGGATGCGAAATCGCGGCGCATCCTCGGCGCGGCGGTGCTGGGTACTGGCGGCGACGAGGCCGTGCAGACGCTGGTGGACGCGATGACCAACGGGCTCACCGCCGAGCAGGTGATCCGCGGCGTGCGCATCCATCCCACCGTGGCCGAGCTGGTGCCCACGATCCTGGGCGAGCTCCAGCCGCTCGCGGAGGACGCGGCGAAGTGAGCGAGGGCGGGGAAGCCTGGCTGGTCGCGTGCCTGTGCGCCGAATGGTGCGGCTCGTGCCGCGAGTACCGCGCGGCCTTCGAGGCGGCGCGCGCGGCGCATCCCGAGGCGCGCTTCGCGTGGGTGGACATCGAGGACCATCCCGACGTGCTGGGCCCGGTCGACGTGGAGAACTTCCCGAGCCTGCTCATCGCGCGCGGCGATCACATCGCCTTCTTCGGTACCGTGACGCCGCACGCAGCGACGCTCAAGGCGCTGGTGGATCGCGCCACGCGGGGCGAGCTGGGCGCCGTGGACGACGCGGAGCTCGCCGGCGTGCCCGCGCGCATCCGCGCGCTGCCTACCTAGCCCACTTCTCCAGGAATTGGTGCACCGAGGCCGGGTCCATGCGGCGCATGGATTCGAACTCGCCGTTCCTCTGCGCGTAGACCACGCGGCCGTCGGCCTCCAGCACGGCGAGCGCCGGCACGCCTTTCTTGAGCGGGATTCCGTAGCGCCCGGCGACGTCGAAGTTCTCGTCGATGCCCTTGTCGCCGACATTCACGTGCACCACCACGTAGCGCTCGGCAAGCAGCGCCGCGTTCTCGGGCTTGCGCATGTTGATGTCGAGCACCTTGCAGTCGGTGCACCAGTTGCCGCCGAAGTCCACCAGCACGCGGCGGTGGGTGCGTGCGGCCTCCTGCTGCGCGGCGGCGATGTCGGGCGCGGCGCGCGCGACCTCCGGGTAGATCGGCGCCGCGGCGCGCGCGGGCAGTGCGAGGGCGATAATGACCGATGCGAGGAAGGCGGGCAGGCCGGGTCTCATGAGAGGACAGTACTACGAAAGGTCGGTGCCCGGCAGATGCTCGGCGTGAAGCTGGAGCCGCCGTCGCGCGCTAGACTTGGCGCTTGATCGCGACCCGCACCGTCCTCGCCCTGGGCGTCTCGCAGCTCGTCTGCTGGGGCATCACCTACTACCTCATCGGCGTGCTGGGCCCGCTCATCGTGGCGGACCTGCACTGGTCCAGCGCGACGGTGTACGGCGGCTTCTCGGTGTCGCTGCTGGTGATGGCGGCGAGCTCGGCGGTGGTCGGGCGCTGGCTCGACCGGCGCGGTGGCGCGTGGGCGATGACGCTGGGCTCGGTGGTGATCGCGGCCGGCTGCCTCATGCTCGGGCTCGCCCGCAACGTCGCGGTCTATTACGCCGCCTGGGTCGTGCTCGGTTTCGCGATGCGCCTCACGCTCTACGACGCGGCGTTCGCGGCGCTCGCGCGCATCGGCGGCCCGCTCGCCCGGCGGCCCATCGCGCAGATCACGCTGCTGGGCGGGCTCGCGTCTACGGTGTTCTGGCCCGTGGGCGGCGCGCTGGCCGAGCGCTTCGGCTGGCGCGGTGCGGTGCTCGCGTACGGGCTGGTCGCCCTCGCCACCATCCCGCTGCACGCGACGCTGCCGCGCGGGCGTTACGCCGGCACGGCCGCGGCTGCCGGCGGCACGACCCAGGCGCCCGTAACCTCCCGCCCGGCGGACCCCGCGCGCGCGTGGCTCTACGCGCTGATCGTGGCGCTGGTCGCGTTCCTCAACAGCGCGATGTCGTCGCACATGATCGCGATCCTCGCCGCGCTCGGCCTCGCGGCGTCGGCGGCGGTGTGGATCTCGGCGGCGCGCGGCATCGGGCAGAGCGCCTCGCGGCTCGCCGAGATCATGTTCGGCCGCACGCTGGACCCGCTGCGCCTGAACCTCATGGCTACCGGAGCGCTGCCCATCGCCTTCCTGCTCGGCTTCGCGGGCGGCGCGGCGCCCGCCGCCGCGGTGGCCTTCTCGCTGCTCTACGGCGCGGGCAATGGTGTTGCGACCATCACGCGCGGCACGCTGCCGCTCGTGCTCTTCGACCATCGCGTCTACGGCGCCGTGGTGGGGAGGCTGCTGATGCCGAGCTTCGTGCTCTCGGCCGCCGCTCCGCTCGCGTACGCGGAAGTCCTCGATCGCTTCGGCGCGCGCGGCGCGCTGGCGCTGTCGGTCGCGGTCGCCCTCGCGGCGCTCGGCGCGAGCGTCGCGCTCGCGCTCCGCGCTGGAAAGGACTAGAGCCGGAAACACAGAGGACACAGAGGAGCACAGAGGTCACAGAGGAAAACCCTTCTTGGGCTGGTCGTCGTGGCTGCGTTCGACACGACCGAATCAAGCCCCTCCTTAGCTTTTCTCTGTGTTCTCTGCGGCTCTCTGTGTCCTCTGTGTTTCCGGCTTTAGCGGCGCTAGCCGACCAGCGCCAGCAGCTCCGCGCCGAGCGCCGCGGCATCCGCGTGCAGCACGTGCACGCTGGTGGGCGAGGGCGAGGCCACGCCGCGCGCGCCGAGCGCTTCCAGGCGCTTGGCGTCCACGCGCGATGCATCCTTCACGGTGAGGAGCACGCGGCCGGGGCGTGCCTCGACCGCCGCGACGTTGGCAGCGCCGCCGAGCGCCGCGACCCAGGCGGCCCCGGGCAAGGTGCGCGGCGGGCACGCCGCCGCGGGCGAGGCGCGCGCGGATCTCGCCCGCCACCTGGTCGGCCACCGGGCCCACGACCACTTGCATGCCCTGCGCTCCGATGTTCACCGTGCCCGAGGCGCCCAGCACCCGCAGGCGTTCCTTGTCCACGCGGGCGCGGTCCGCGAGCTCGAGGCGCAGGCGTGTCGTGCACGCATCGACCGAGCGCAGGTTCGCGGCGCCCCCGAGCGCGGCGATGTAGGCGTCGGCTTCGGTCGCATCGGCGGGCAGCGCGGGCGCTGCCGCGGCGGCCTCCTCGCGCTCGCGGCCCGGCGTGCGCAGGTTGAAGCGCACGATGCAGTAGCGGAAAAGGCCATAGTAGAGGCCGAAGTAGACGAGCCCGACGGGAACGAGCAGCAGCGGACGCGTCGAGATCCGGTAGTTGATGACGTAGTCGGATAGCCCCGCGGAGAATCCGAAGCCCAGCTTGATGCCGAGCAGGTCCATGGTCACCATCGCGAGGCCCGTGAGCACCGCGTGCAGCGCAAAGAGCGCCGGGGCGAGGAACATGAACGTGAACTCGATGGGCTCGGTCACGCCGGTGAGAAACGAGGTGAGCGCCAGCGAGAGCAGCAGGCCGCCGGCCGCGCGCCGGCGCTCGGGCAGCGCCGTGCGGTACATCGCGAGGCACGCGGCGGGCAGCCCGAACATCATCACCGGGAAGAATCCCGACATGAAGGCGCCGGCGGCGGGATCTCCCGCGAAGAAGCGCTTCAGGTCGCCGGTCACGCCGTGGAAGTCGCCCACCAGGAACCACGCTACGTTGTTGAGGATGTGGTGCAGGCCGGTGACGATCAGCACGCGGTTCAGCACGCCGTAGACGAAGAGGCCGATCTCGCCCGAGCCGATCACCGCGCGGCTTACCGCGTCCATGCCGGCCGAGAGGTAGGGCCAGCCGAGCCCGAACGCGAACGCGACGACCACTCCCGCCGCGCCCGCGAGGATGGGCACGTAGCGCCGGCCCGAGAAGAACGCGAGGTAGGGCGGCAGCCGGGTGTCGCTGTAGCGGTTGTAGAGGATGCCCCCGAGCAGCCCCGAGATGATGCCGATCGGCACCGAGAGCTTGGCGAGCTGCTTCGCCTTGTACGCCTGCGCGGCGAGGTCCTTGGCCGCATCTCCCGCCTGCGCGAGCACGTCGGGCGGCACCGCCACCAGCACCTCGGCGCCCTTGGTCGCCACCAGGAACGCCACCACGCCCGCGAGCCCCGCGGCGCCGTGGTTCTCGCGCGCGAGGCCCACCGCCACGCCGATCGCGAAGAGCAGCCCCAGGTTCGAGAAGATCGCATCGCCCGCCGCGGCGACCGGCGCGATGTCGAGCATGTCGGGCTGCCCCAGGCGCAGCAGCAGCGCCGCGACGGGCAGCACCGCGATCGGCAGCATGAGCGCGCGGCCCAGCATCTGCGTGGATTCGAGGAAACGCATGTCAGCCTCCCGACGGTAGCGATGGGACGGGTGCGACGTAGTGGCCCCGCGCATGGGCGCGCGCCACGGCGGCCAGCTCGCGCACCGCCTGCGCCGTCGACTGCTCCAGCGCCCGCTGCGCGAGCTCGCGGCACTCGCCGGCGTCGAGCGTGCGCGCCATGCGCTTCAGGCGCGGGATGGCGGCGGGCGTGGCCGAGACCTCGTGGATGCCGAGGCCGATCAGCATCGGCAGCGCGTCGACGTCGCTGCCGAGCGCGCCGCACACCGAGGCGCGGATGCCGCGCGCGCGCGCCGCGTCGGCCACCAGGGCGATCAGGCGCAGCACAGCGGGATGCAGCGCGTCCAGGCGCGCGGCGAGCCGCGCGTGGCCGCGGTCGATCGCGAGCGTGTACTGCGACAGGTCGTTGGTGCCGATGGACAGGAAGTCGCATTCGCTTGCGAGCGACGGGGCGAGCAGCGCCGAAGCGGGCGTCTCGATCATCGCGCCCACCGCGGGCGCGCGCTCGAGTGCCCAGCTCGCGCACCGCCTCCTCGAGCATGGCGCGCACCACCCGCACGTCCTCGACGTCGGTGACCATCGGCAGCAGGATGCGGACCACGCCAGCGGGGCGCACGCGCAGGATCGCGCGCAGCTGGTCGCGCAGCAGCCGCGGGTGCTCGAGGCTCGCGCGGATGCCGCGCAGTCCCAGCGCGGGATTCTCCTCCGGGTCGAAGGGCAGGTAGGCGATGGGCTTGTCGCCGCCCACGTCCATGGTGCGGATGGCGAGCGCGCGGCCGCCGAGGCCTTCGGCGATGCGCTGGTACTCGCGCGCGTGCTCGTCCTCCGTCGGGGGATCGCGCCGGTCGAGGAACAGGAATTCGGTGCGCAGCAGGCCGCAGCCCTCCGCGCCATGGGCGACCGCGCCCTCGACCTCGGCGAACGACCCGAGGTTGGCATTCACCGTGATGCGCACGCCGTCGCGCGTGGTGGCGGGGTCGGCGCGCCGCCTGCAAGTCGGCCGCGCCCTCGGTGCGGCGCTGCGCGATCTTGCGCTCCAGGGCGCTCTGCTCCGACGGCGACGGATCGACGTCGAGCCAGCCGTGCTCGGCATCGAGGGCGAGCGGCGTGCCCTCCGCGATGCCGAGTACCGCGTCGCCCGCGGCCACCAGCGCGGGCATTCCCGCCGCGGCGGCGAGGATCGCGGCGTGGGAGGTGGCGCCGCCGCGCGCGGTGCAGATGCCGCCCACGCGCGCGCGCTCGAGCGCCATCATCTGCGATGGCAGCAGGTCCTCGGCGACGACGATGGCGCCGGGCGGGAACTCGCGCGTGGTGCCCGGCGGCTTGCCGGCGAGCACGCGCAGCACCTGGTTCTCGAGGTCGCGCAGGTCGGCGGCGCGCTCGCGCATGCGCTCGTCGTCGAGCGCCAGCAGCACTTCGGCGGTGGCGCGCGTGGCCTGGCGCCAGGCGTGGCCAGCGCCTTGCCCGCGCCCGAGGTGCGCCCAGGCCCGCTCGCGCAGGTCGGGATCGCGCGCGAGCTCGATGTGCGCGGCGAGCAGCGCGTGCGCTTCGCCGCCGGCCTCGCGCTGCAGCGCCTCGAGGGCCGCGACCACGGCGGCGAGCGCGGCTTCGAGCGCTTGTGTTTCGTGCGCCTCGCCCGCGCCGCGCTCCTCGACCGCGATCTCGGGCGCGGTCCATGGCACGCACGGTCCCAGCGCGAGGCCGCGGCTCGCGATCGCCGCCTCGATGCGCGCCGGAACCGCTTGCGGCGCCGCCGGTGCCGGCGCGCGAACGCCAGTCCGCGCCGCGAGCAGTCCGCCGAGGGCGTCCAGGGCCTGCGCGGCGTCGGCGCCGGTGGCGCGCGCCTGCACCTCGTCTCCGCAACGCGCGCCGAGCGTCATCAGCGCCACGGTGCTGCGCGCGTTGGCGCTGCGCCCGCGCGCGGTGAGCGTCACCTGCGCCGCGAAGGGCCGCAACGCCGCCGCCACCTGCGCCGCCGGGCGGGCGTGCAGGCCATGGTCGAACGGAATGACGTAGACGCGAATTTCCTCGCGCGTCGCAGGTGCGCCCGCCGTCGCAGCGGGTGCGGCCGTCGCCGCGGGCCCGGCGACCGCCTGCGCGGTGGTCACTTCCATCAGGAAATCGCCCACCGCGACGACGCCGGCCGCCGCGCGCCGCGCGACGGTCCCGCCGGACGCGATGACGACGGGCGAGGCAAGGCTCTTCGCGCGGCGCGCGAGCTCGCCCATGTCGAAGCGCAGCAGCGGCTCGCCGGAGCGCACGCGCTGTCCCGCGGCCACCAGCAGCTCGAATCCGAAGCCGTCCAGCTCCACCGTGTCGATGCCGACGTGCATGAGGATGTCCATGCCCGCCGCGCGCACCGTGACCGCGTGCCTGGCGTTACCCATCGTCACTACCTCGCCGTCGCACGGCGCGTGCAGCACGCCCAGCGTGGGATCGATCGCCAGGCCGTCACCCGCCATGCGCTGGGCGAATACCGGATCGGGCACCTCGTCCAGGGCGAGGCACCAGCCCGCGAGCGGCGCGCGCAGGACGAGCACGCTCATCGCGCGCCTCCCACCAGGTGGACCGAATCGATCACCCACAGCGGGTCGAGGCCGGGCTGCGCGAAACGCAGGCACAGGTCGTGGGTGCCCGATTGCGGCGCGATGGCCTCCGGCGGCAGCGTGGTGACGGCTTCGGAGCGCGCCGCGGGCTCGAGCGGGATGCGCGCGAGCACCGTGCCCTCGCAGTTGTCGCGGCGCACCTCGAGCTCGCCCTCGGGGCTCCTCGGGCGCGGGAAATGGATCTGGTTCACGTCCTCGCCGATCTGGAAGTTGAAGGGGACCTGGCCGACGCGCGCCTCGATCGCGTGCACGCCGTCGAGGCGCGCGGCGCGGAAGAGCCAGCAGGGATTCATGATGTCGACGTGGAAGATGGCGCGCGGGCCGGCGAGCGGCGCGTCGTCCTCGAGCGCCAGCGGGATCTTCTCGCTGCAGAGCTCGAGCTGGCCGCTGGTGCGCGACGCGCCGGTGGACGGCGGCGCCGCGGCCTCGAACGCGCTCTTCGCGTACGGCATGCCGAGCGCCTCGTAGCGCGCGGGGAGTGCGGCCGCGCGGCGCCGGAAGTCGTACCAGTCGCGGCGCGCGCCGGGCGTCCAGCCCAGCTCGGCGATGGCGGCGGCGCGCGGGAACGCCATCCAGCCCACGCGCGCCTCGGTGCGGATGTGCTCGGCCCAGAGGTTGCCCTGCAGGCCCAGCACGTGGTGGCGCGCCTCCTCGGGAATCTCGGGCCGCATGGGCTCGAAGCGGTAGACGTCCTCCAGCGAGACCACGCTCGTGCGCCCTGGCGGCTCGGACGCCGCGCTCGTCTGCAGGTGGTCGAAGTAGAGCGTGGGATCGACGGCGAGCACCGAATCGTGGCCCTGGGCCGCGGCGGCGAGCGCCCCGCGCGTGCCGCGCCAGGACATCACCACCGCCGAGCGCGGGAGGTCGGGCTCGAGGATCTCGTCCCAGCCCACCAGGCGCCGGCCGCTCGCCTCGACGAAGTGCGCGATGCGGCGCGTGAGCCAGGGCTGGATGCCCTTCACGTCCGCGATGCCCAGCTCGCGCATGCGCTCGCGCACGCGCGGCGAGGCCTTCCATTGCGCGGTGTCCACCTCGTCGCCGCCCACGTGGATGTACGGCCCCGGGAAGATCGCCATCACCTCGGTGAGCACGTCCTCGAGGAAGCCGAGCGTCGGCGTGTCCAGGTTGAGCACGTTCGCGTACACGCCCCAGTCCGACGGCACCGCGGTGGGCGGATGCTCCGAGGCGGCGAATTTCGGATAGGCCGCGAGCACCGCCGACGCATGGCCCGGCATCTCGATCTCGGGCACGACCGTGATGCCGCGCGCCGCCGCGTAGGCGACGATGCGGCGCGCGTCCTCCTGGGTGTAGTAGCCGCCGTAGAGGCGCGGCCGGCCGGTGGCGGGATCGAGGTCGGCGCGCGCCGCGCGCCCCGCCGGCACGCGCCAGGCGCCCACCGAGGTGAGGCGCGGGTACTTGCGGATCTCGAGCCGCCAGCCCTGGTCGTCGGTGAGGTGCCAGTGCAGCACGTTGAGCTTCTGCGCGGCCATCGTGTCGATGAAGCGCAGGATGAAGTCGGGCGACTGGTAGTGGCGCGCGGAATCGAGCAGCAGGCCGCGCCACGCGAAGGCCGGCGCGTCGTCGACGGCGAGCGCGGGAATCGCCACCGACTGCGCGCGGCCGGTCTCGGCGAGCTGCCAGAGCGTCGTCGCGGCGTGGTCCAGCCCGGCGAGCGTGCGCGCCCGCAGCGTGATGCGCCGCGGCGTCACCTCCAGGTGGTAGGCCTCGTTGCCGAGCGGGGAATCGGGCACGCGCTCGAGGACGATGGCGCCGTCGCGCGCGGGGCCGGGCACCGTGGCGAGCGCGTAGCCGCGGCTCTTCTTCAGGCGCTCGGCGAGCACCGCGGCCGCCGTGGCCGCCAGCTCGTCGCCGGGGGGCACGACGATAGCTGTCGCCGCCGAAAGGTCGAAGGAGCCGGCGTGCCGCTCGAGTGACGCCGGCCGCGGGACGAGCGGCGGCTCGGCATTGTCGGCGGCGTGGGCGGCCATGGAGGCGGCCAGGAGGGCGATTGCGGTGGTTGCGCGTCGGCTCATGATGAAAATAAGGCGGACCGTTTGACCGATCCGCCTTCAAAGGGGGGGCCTCACCCCTGGGAGAATATCCCGCCCGGCTACCCGTTCACAGCTTCATCCGCAGCGTGAGGTAGTACTGGCGGCCGTTCTCGTAGAACGCGCGCGGCTGGTCCTTGTTCGCGGCGTAGTACTTGAGGATCGGGTTGTTGATGTTGAGCGCGTCGAACGTCACCTGGAAGTTCTTGGTGATCGCGTAGCCCAGCGACGCGGCGAGCGTGCCCGTGTCGTCCTGGAACTCCGGCGAGCTGCGGTCCAGGCCCACGAAGAACGCCGACCGGAACGTGTACGCGAGGCGCGCGCTGAAGCCATGGTCCTCGTAGTAGCCGGTGATGTTGTAGGTGTTCTTCGAGGCGCCGAGCAGCACGTCGGGCGCGGTCTGGCAGCCGAGGTCGTCGGCGGCGCAGTTGCGGCTCTCCTTCGAGTCGGCGTAGGTGTAGTTCGCCTGGAAGCCGAAGCCGTAGGGGAGCGGTTGCTCCCACGCGAGCTCGATGCCCTGCACGCGTCCCTTGCTGTTGATCGGCGAGGTGATCGTGTAGTTCGCGAAGGAGTTGGTGCGCTGGTTGAAGAGCGTCTGGGTATGGGTGCCGAAGCCCACGTAGTTGTCGAGGCCCATGTAGAACGCCCCGACCGAAACCAGCGAGCGCGGCGCGTAGTACCACTCCCACGTCGCGTCGAAGTTGTTGGACGTGATCGGCTTCAGGTCCGGGTTGCCGCCGTTGCCGGTGAGCGTGATGTCGTCGGCGGTGATGGAGCCGCCCAGCGCGCTGTAGTCGGGGCGCGCCAGGGTGCGCGCGGCGGCCAGGCGCCCGACCATGTTCTTGCCCAGGTCGTAGCGCAGGTTCGCGCTCGGCAGCACGTCGTTGTACGTGTGGGTGACCAGCTGCTGGCGGAACGAGCCGAACGCGGAGGTGGTGATGGCGTCGGGCACGCCCGGGCAGGGCGCCTGCACCGGGCACCCCGGCAGGCCCACGTTCACCGTGATCTCCTCCTTCGTCTGCACGAGGCGCACGCCGGCGTTGCCGCTCCAGCCCTGGCCGTCGAAGTTGGCCATGACGTAGCCGGCGCTGTCCTTCTCCTTCAGCGCGAACTCGCCGGGCCAGAATTGGCGCCCGAGCGGATCGCGGTTGGAGTGCGCGTCGCCCCAGGCTTCGAGCACGCCCGGATCGAGCATCCACGGCTGCTTCGGGAAGTTGCCGCCCAGGCCGCTCGCGAAGTCGCCCGGATAGGTCTGGCCGCTCCACGCCGGCAGGTTCGCCGGGTCGAACGGGTTGGTGGAGGCGAGCGGGCCCTGCGCGGTCTGGAACGTCTGGCGCTCGTGCTCGGAGTAGCGCGCGCCGAACTTCACGGTGGCGAGCCAGTCCTTGTCGGCCGCGGTCCACTCGCCGTCGCCCTTCACGTATTTTTCCTTGTCCTCGCTGCGCGCCGGGCTCGCGCCGAAGATGAAGTCGAGCGTGGTGCCGGTGAAGACCGACGGGTTGCCGTTCGGGAACGAGACGTCCACCGGCGAGCCGATGCCGTGCATCGTGTAGCTCGCGCCGGTGTTGAACACGTCGCCCTCGAACACGTCCTGCTTGGGCGTCTCGCCCTTGCCCTTGCTGGTGCCGATCTGGCCGGTGAAGGCCCAGCGGTCGCTCGGCCGCCACGAGCCGTCGAGGTTGAAGTAGTTGGTCTCGGAGAAGGCGCCCGGGCGCAGGATCTGGTCGACGATGGCGTACTGGGCGTTGTGGCCCGGCGTGCCGATGTTCGGGAAGGTCGCCGCGATCAGGGTGCCGTTCTGCACCGTGAAGCTCGACGGGTTGTAGTTCTGGTTGCCGATCACGTTCTGGCCCCAGAACATCCAGTTCCGGTTGTAGTTGTCGGCGTCCAGGCGCGACGTGAACCCCTCGAAGTTGATGCTCGTGGTGTTGGTGGGCTTCAGCTGCACGCCGATCAAGCCGCCCTTGCGCACGCGCTCCTGCTCGAAGAACGACGAGCCGATGAGCGTCGGGAAGGCGACGTTGGCGAGGTCCGGGTGCTGTGTAGCGAGCGGGCTGGTGGGCGAGATCGTCCCGTAGCCGAGGATCTCCTGGCCGTCGCGGCGCAGGTGGCGCTTCTCGTAGAAGCCCTGGACCATCACGCCGAGGTTGTTGGTGTCGTTCTTCCAGTTGCCGAGGACGCTGAACTGGGGATCGGTCTTGCCGGGCAGGTCGGCGTACACCGCGCCGATCGAGCCTTCGAGGGTGACGGGCTTGGCGAAGTCGAGGGGCTTGCGCGTGATGATGTCGACCGCGCCCGCCACGCCGCCTTCGACCAGGTCGGCGGTGGCGCTCTTCCTCACGATGACCTGGCTCACCAGCTCCGAGGGCAGCAGGGAGAAGCTCACGCTGCGGCCGACGAGGCTCACCTGGTCCAGCACGAACCAGTCGCCGGTCGCCACCGAGTGGCCGTTGATGAGGGTCTGCGTGAGGCTGGGGTTGGTGCCGCGCAGGCTCACACGGTCGTTCTCGTCGAAGCCGCCTTCGCCGCCCGCTGCCGAGCTGATGGTGACGCCGGGCAAGCGCGAAACCGCGTCGGCGATGTTCTTGTCCGAGGTCTTGCCGATATCCTCGGCGGTGATGACTTCGGTCACCGTATCGGCGTTCCTCTTGGTCTCCAGGGACTTCTCGAGGGAGGCGCGGATGCCGGTGACCGTGACGGTTTCCTTGGCTTCGGGTGCGGGTGCCTGCTGCGCCAGGGCGGGCAATGCGCTCGCGAGGGCAAGGCTGACGGCGGCTGCGATGGGCCTTTGCTTGATTCTCATTGTGTCTCCCCAGATTGGACGGGTAAGGTAGCCGGCAACACCAATGCAGTACCAATGTAAACCTCTTTGTTACCAATTTGTCAATAGTTGCAAATTGGTACTTTACTGGTAATATCCCAGCCCATGAGTTCGTTCGCCGAAGCCCTCCGCCCCCTGGACCCCTCCCACAACCAGCCGCTCTACCAGCAGCTGCAGCGCGCCATCCGCGAGGCGATCGAGAACCGCGTGCTCGCCCCGGACGACGCGCTGCCCGCCGAGCGCCAGATCGCCGCCGACCTCGCCATCTCGCGCATCACGGTGAGGAAGGCGATCGACGGATTGGTCGAGGAGGGGCTGCTGGTGCGCAGGCAGGGCTCGGGCAACTTCGTCGCCTCGCGCATCGAGAAGAACTTCGCGAAGCTCACGTCGTTCTCCGAGGACATGCGCTCGCGCGGGCGCACGCCGAGGAGCGTGTGGCTGAAGCGCGCGGAAGGACTGGTCACGCCCGAGGAGGCGCTGACGCTCAGGCTTTCGCCCGGCGCGCCGGTCTACCGCTTCCACCGGCTGCGCTACGCCGACGAGACCCCGATGTGCCTCGAGTTCGCGACCATCGTGGCCTCCGCGCTGCCGTCGCTCGACGCGGTCGGCACCTCGCTCTACGAGGCGCTCGAGCGTGCCGGCAACCGGCCGGTGCGGGCGCTGCAGCGCCTGCGCGCGCTGCTGCTCAACGCGGAGCAGGCGAAGCTGCTGCACGCGCGCGAGGGTGATGCGGGGCTCCTCGTCGAGCGCGTGGGGTTCCTGCGCGACGGCAGCGCCGCCGAGTTCTGCCAGACCTACTTCCGCGGCGACACCTACGACTTCGTCGCGGAGCTCAGCTCCCCGGGTGAATAACCGCGACCCTGCCGGCACGCTCATGTTCCGCGAGGCCGCCGAGGCGCCCGCGGCGCTCGCGCTGCAGCTCGAGCGCAACCGCGAGAAGGCGCAGCGCCTGGGCGCTGCTCTGCGCGAGCTGGCGCCGCGCGCCGTGGTGACCGTCGCGCGCGGCAGCTCCGATCATGCCGCCACCTATGCGAAGTACCTCGTCGAGACGCGCGCCGGCGTGCTCACCGCCTCGGCCGCGCCTTCCGTGTCGTCCGTATACGGCGCGCGCCAGGACCTGCGCGACTGCGTGTTCATCGCGATCTCGCAATCGGGCCGCAGCCCCGACCTCGTCGCCGCGGCGCGCTCGGCGCGCGCTGCCGGCGCGGTCGTGGTCGCGCTCGTGAACGAGGAGGCCTCGCCGCTCGCGGAGCTCGCGCAGCATTGCCTGCCGCTTTGCGCGGGGCGCGAGGAGAGCGTGGCGGCGACCAAGTCGTACATCGCGGCGCTGGGCGCCATCGCGCACCTGGTGGCCGAGTGGACCGAGGATGCGCGCCTCATGCAGGCGCTCGCCGCGGCGCCGCGCCAGCTCGAGCAGGCGTGGTCGCTCGACTGGGAAGCCGCGGTGCCCCGGCTCAAGGACCAGGTGCACCTCTTCGTGATCGCGCGCGGCGTGGGGCTCGCGGTGGCGCAGGAGGCGGCGCTCAAGTGCAAGGAAACGTGCGGCCTTCACGCCGAGAGCTTCAGCTCGGCCGAGGTGCGCCACGGCCCCCAGGCGCTGCTGTCGCGCGCGTTCCCCGCGCTCGTGCTCGGGCAGGACGACGAGACGCGCGCCGGCATCGAGATGCTCGCGTGCGACCTCATCGCGCGCGGCGTGGACGTGTTCGCCGCGGGCGTGAGCGCGCCCGGCGCGATCGTGCTGCCCACGCTCGATTCGCACTCGGCCACCCAGCCGCTCTTGCTCGCGCAAAGCTTCTACCGCCTCGCCAACGCGCTCGCGATCGCGCGCGGTCACGACCCCGACCGCCCGCCGCACCTGCGCAAGGTCACCCAGACGACATGACCAGCCATGCGCTCGTGAACGGTCGCGTCCTGCTCGACGACGGGCTCGCCGAGCGCAAGGCCGTGCTGGTCGAAGGCGAGCGCATCGCCGGCGTGGTCGATGTCGGGGATGCGCGCGTGCGTTCCGCTGGCCTGGTGCACGACCTGCGCGGCGCGCTGCTGCTGCCCGGCTTCGTCGACTCCCAGGTGAACGGCGGCGGCGGCGTGCTCTTCAACGACGACCCGAGTGTGGCGACCATCGAGGCGATCGGCCGCGCGCACCGGCGCTTCGGCACCGCGGCGTTCCTGCCCACGCTCATCAGCGACGACCTCTCCGTGATCGCGCGGGCCATCGCCGCGGTGCGCGAGGCGATCGCGCGCAAGCTCCCGGGCGTGATCGGCGTGCACATCGAGGGGCCGTTCATCAACGTGGAGCGCCGCGGCGCCCACGATGCCGCGAAGGTGCGCGACCTCGATGCGCGCGGCGTGGCGCTGCTGGGCTCGCTCGGCGTCGGGCGCACGCTGGTGACGCTCGCGCCCGAGATGACGACGCCGGCGGCCATCCGCATGCTCGCCGGGGCGGGCGTGGTGATCTCGGCCGGGCACACCAACGCGACCTTCGACGAGACGCGCGCGGCGTTCGCGAGCGGCGTGGGTGGCGTCACGCACCTCTTCAACGCGATGTCGCCCATGAACAACCGCGAGCCCGGCACCGTGGGCGCCGCGCTCTTCGATCCCGATTGCTGGTGCGGCCTCATCGTCGACGGCAAGCACGTCCACCCGGCCGTGCTGCAGGTGGCCATGCGCGCCAAGCGCAGCGACCGCTTCATGCTCGTCACCGACGCGATGCCGAACGTGGGCGCGGACTCCGACACGTTCATGCTGCAGGGCCGGCGCATCACCGTGAAGGACGGCGTGTGCGTGGACGAGAACGGCGTGCTCTCGGGCTCGGCGATCGACATGGCCACCGCGGTGCGCAACGCCATGGAGCTCCTCGAGCTGCCGCTCGCGACCGCGGTGCGCATGGCGAGCACGCACCCGGCCAACTTCCTCGGCCTGGGCGAGGAGCTGGGGCGCATCGCTCCCGGCTACCGCGCGAGCTTCGTCGTCGCCGACGACGACATCCGGGTGCAGTCCACCTGGATCGACGGCGTGCCTGGCTGACTCTGTTAAAGCGGGGAAGGACGAGGACACAGAGGACGGCACAGAGAGCACTGAGAACCCCTTTGATGATGGTTCGCGACGTTTGCGAGCGCATCCCGAATACCAGATAAGTGTTTTCTCCGTGCCCTCTGTTCCTCTGTGCCCTCGTTTCTTACTTGCTTTAGTCCGGCGGTAACATAGCGGAAGTCCCGGGTAAGGAGGAAGCGATGAGCCATTTCTCCCGCCGTGAATTCCTGGCCGCTGCCGCTGGCGGCGCCCTCGCGGGCTCCGTTCCGCTGCGCGCCGACGCACCCTCCGCCGACGTCGCCTCGTGGCCGCTCAAGGTGCCGCGGCGCTCCGGCATCCACGACCTGGCGCCGGCTTCCGACGGCGGCGTGTGGTTCACCGCGCAGGCGAGCGGCCACCTCGGGTGGTTCGACCCGGCGAGCGGCGCCACGGAGCTGGTGGCGCTGGGGGCGGATTCGGCGCCGCACGGCGTGATCCAGGGACCGGACAAGGCGGCGTGGATCACCGACGGCGGCCAGCAGGCCATCGTGCGCGTGAGCTGGCCCGACCGCGGCGTGCGCAAGTTCGCGCTGCCCGAGGGCACGCCCTACGCGAACCTCAACACGTGCGCCTTCGATCCGGACGGCAACGTGTTCTTCACCGGCCAGAGCGGCGTCGTGGGCCGTGTCGACGTGAAGTCGGGCAAGGTCACGGTGTGGGATGCGCCCCACGGCCGCGGGCCGTACGGCATCACGTGCACGCCTTCCGGAGACATCTGGTACGTCTCGCTCGCCGGGTCGTTCCTCGCGCGCCTCGACCGCAGGACGGGAAGCTCGACGCTGGTCCCGCCGCCCACGAAGGACCAGGGAGCGCGCCGCGTGTGGAGCGACAGCAAGGGGCGCCTCTGGGTGAGCGAGTGGAACGCGGGCAACCTCGCGATGCACGACCCCGTGGCGAAGAGCTGGAAGACCTGGGAGGTGCCGGGCGGATCCACCCACGTCTACGCCGTGTACGTGGACGACCGCGACCACGTCTGGGTGAGCGAGTGGAGCCACAACGCCGTCTACCGCTTCGATCCCGAGGGCGAGAAGTTCGAGCGCCATCCCATGCCGCGCCCGGGCGCCGACGTGCGCCAGATCAACGGCCGCCACGGCGAGGTGTGGCTGCCCGAGAGCGGCACGGAGCACATCTCGGTGATCCGGACGACCTGAGAACTGCCGGTAGAATCGAAGTCCATCCCGCACCACCGAAGCGTCACGACATGACCGCCGCCGCGAAGGAAACCCTCGGATTCCAGGCCGAGGTAAGGCAGCTCCTCCAGCTGATGATCCACTCCTTGTACAGCAACAAGGAGATCTTCCTGCGCGAGCTGATCTCGAACGCCTCGGACGCCGCGGACAAGCTGCGCTTCGAGGCGATCGGCGCGAGCGCCCTCTACGGCGACGACCCGGACCTGAAGATCCGCGTCTCCTTCGACCAGGCCGCGCGCACCATCACGGTCTCGGACAACGGCATCGGCATGTCGCGCGACGAGGTGGTGAGGAACATCGGCACCATCGCGCGCTCGGGCACGCGCGAGTTCTTCGGCTCGCTCACCGGCGACGAGGCGAAGGACGCGCGGCTGATCGGCCAGTTCGGCGTGGGCTTCTACTCGGCGTTCATCGTCGCCGCGCGCGTGACGCTCGCTCACGCGCCGCGCGGGATGCCCCGCGAATGAGGCCGTGCGCTGGGAATGCGACATGGGCGAGGGCGGTGGCGAATACACCATCGAGACGGTGGAGAAGGCCGCGCGCGGCACCGACGTCACGCTGCACCTGCGCGAGGGCGAGGAGGAGCTCGCTGACGACGCCCGCCTGCGCGCGTTGATCCGGCGCTACTCCGACCACATCGCGATCCCGATCCTGATGAAGAAGCGCGCATGGGACGCGGAAAAGCAGGTGTACCGCGTCACCGGCGAGGACGAGACCGTCAACCAGGCGAGCGCCCTCTGGGCGCGACCGAAGGCCGAGATCACCGAGGAGCAGTACGTCGAGTTCTACAAGAACGTCGCCCACGACCTCGATCCGCCGCTCGCCTGGACCCACAGCCGCGTGGAGGGGCGCCAGGAGTACACGCAGCTGCTCTACATCCCGTCGCGCGCGCCGTACGACCTCTGGGACCGCGAGCACCGCCGCGGGCTCAAGCTCTACGTGCGGCGCGTGTTCATCATGGACGACGCCGGCGAGCTCCTGCCCGCGTACCTGCGTTTCGTGCGCGGGGTGGTGGATTCGAACGACCTGCCGCTCAACATCTCGCGCGAGATCCTGCAGCGCAACCGCGACATCGACGCGATCCGCGCGGGCTGCGCCAAGCGCGTGCTCGGCCTCCTCGAGGACCTCGCCGAGAACCAGAAGGAGAAGTACGCGTCCTTCTGGAAGGAGTTCGGGCGCGTGCTGAAGGAGGGCGTGCTCGACGATCCCGCGGCGCGCGAGCGCATCGCGAAGCTGCTGCGCTTCGCTTCCACCCACGACGACTCGGAGGAGCAGGGGGTCGCGCTCGCCGACTACGTCGCGCGCATGAAGGAAGGCCAGGACAAGATCTACTACGTCACCGCGGAGACGCTGCGCGCCGCGCGCCACAGCCCGCACCTGGAAGTTTTCCGCGCGCGCGGCATCGAGGTGCTGCTGCTGCACGACCGCGTCGACGAGTGGATGGTCACCAACCTCGTCTCGTTCGACGAGAAGCCGCTGGTGTCGGTGGCGCGCGGCGACCTGGACCTGGGCAAGGTCGCGGGCGCGGAAGCGAAGCCGGAAGCGGCACCCTCCGGCGCGCACGAGGCGCTGCTCGCGAAGCTCAGGTCCGCGCTCGGCGAGAGGGTGAAGGACGTGCGGGCCTCCACGCGGCTCACCGAGTCGCCGTCGTGCCTGGTCGCGGACGAGCACGACGTGGGCGGCAACCTCGCGCGCATCCTCAAGGCCGCCGGCGAGAAGGCGCCCGACTTCAAGCCCATCCTCGAGGTGAACCTCGCGCATCCGATCGTCGGCCGCCTCGACCCGTCCGACGAGCGCTTCGCGGATTGGGCCAACCTGCTCGTCGACCAGGCGCTGCTCGCCGAGGGCGGCCAGCTCGAGGACCCGGCCGAATTCGTGAAGCGCAGCAACGAGCTGATGCTTTCGCTCACGCACACGTAGCAGTCGCGCCCCGCGCGGAGCTTCATTCCGGGCAGACCGTCACCCGGGCGGAGGCCGCGGCCCAAGCGATGAACGACACTTACGAATCCCCGGAGCCGACGCGCGACGAAATCGACCGCCTCGCCGGCCCGGCGCTGGTCGAGTTCGGCACGCCATGGTGCGGGTGGTGCCGCGCGGCGCGTCCGCACATCGCCGCGGCCCTCGCGGAGCACCCCGGCGTGCGGCACCTGAAGATCCACGACGCGAAGGGCCGCCCGCTCGGCCGCTCGTTCGGCGTGAAGCTATGGCCCACGCTGGTCTTCCTGCGCGACGGCCGCGAGGTCGCCATCCTCGTGCGTCCGGGGTGCGCCGAGCCGATCGCTGATGCGCTCGCGCGGATCGAGGCGCCGCGCGCGTGAGCCTTACTTCGGCGCGATCGAGCGCATCAGCGCCCGGGGTTCGAACACCTTGCCGCCCTTGATCACGTAGCGCGCGTGCGACAAGTTCGCGACGTCGGCGAGCGGGTCGGCGTCGAGCACCACGAGGTCGGCGAGCTTGCCGGGCGCGATCGCGCCGATCTCGTCGGCCATCCCCATCGCCTGCGCGCCGCCGGCGGTCGCCGAGCGCAGCACCTGCAGCGGCGTGAGGCCCGCCTGCGTCATGAGGGCCATCTCGCGGAACACCGAAGGGCCGTGCAGCGTGCCGATGTTGCCCGCGTCGGTGCCCATCGCAACGGGAATGCCGGCGTCCCAGACGCGGCGCAGATTGTCGAGCGAGACCTGCGACACCTTCACCTCGGGCGGTGCGGCCATGAGCTTCGCAACGCGCTCGGGAATCTTGTCCTTGGGAATCTTCCCGAGGTCGCCCATCGCGGCCAGGATCTGCGGATCGCCGAGGCGCTTCTCGTCGGCGGTGGGCTTCCAGGTGCCGGACAACGCGTAGCGGTAGCCCATGAGGACGAAGAGCGTCGGGCAGTAGACGATCCGGTTGCGCTTGGCGAGCGCGAGGAACTCGTCGTCGATGGGCGCGTCCTCCACCGAGTGAACGAGGTAATCCGCGCCCGCGCGCAGCGCCGACTTGGCGGTGTCCAGCTCGGTGGCGTGCACGGCGAGGCGCACGCCCGCCGCGTGCGCTTCCTCGGCGGTGGCGCGCACGATCGCCTCCTGGGCCGCGAAGTCGTCGCCCGGCCGGTGGATGTACCAGACCTTGATGTAATCCGGCTTCCTCTCGAGCTCGCGCTTCACCAGCGTGCGCGCCTCCTCGGGCGAGGTGGTCTTGATGATGGGCGGATCTCCGAGGTCGAGCTTCACGCGATCGACCATGGAGATGAGCGGCCCGGCCACGTGCACACGCGGCGCGGCGTCGCTCTTCTCGGCCGCGGCGCGCATGTCGAAGTTCCAGAACGGCCCGCCGATGTCCACCACGCTCGTGACGCCGCTCGCGAGCCAGACCTTGAAGGTCGCGGGCAGCCGCTTCTTGTTGCGCTCGACCTCCTTCGCATACGGCATCCACGCGTTGAAGTCGGCGGCATCGGGACGCGTATAGAGGTTGCCCGACTGGAAGAAGTGGACGTGGGAGTCGATGAGGCCGGGGATCACCCACTTGCCCTTGCCGTCGATCACCTTCGCGCCCTTGGGCACCGGCGTCGAGGCCGCGGGCCCCACGGCCTGGATGCGCTCGCCGTCGATGACGACCGTGGCGTCGCGCTCGATGGCGCCGCCGGCCTCGCGGTCGGGATGCACGACATTCGCGTGCACGATCGCCGTGACGGCGGCGTGGCTCGGCAGGGCGAGGGCCAGCGCGGCGAGCGGCGCCAGCCAGCGCCGGGAATGCTTCGTCATTGCGGGCTCCGGAAGGATTTCAGAGGGCGCTAGAGTATCCCCGATGGACGACCTGCGCATCCGCGCGCTCCTTTCCTCCGACCAGGATTTCCTCTGGGACATCTCGGGATCGCGCTCTTCCCGGCATTCCGGCACCGCGGCTTCGGCGAGCGCCTGATGCGCGCCGCGCTGGCGGCCGCCGCACCGCGCTACCGCCGCGTGGCGCTATCGGTGCATCCGGAGAATCCTGCCGTCTCGCTCTATCGCCGCTGCGGCTTCGTGCAAGTCGACGTGCGGCGAACCTACCCGATCATGCTGTGCGATTTGCGCTGAAACGTGCCGCGGCGCGGCACTTTTGGGGATATTCCCGCCCCGCGCAAAAATAAATAATTTGGGAAAAAATTCCCAAAAGGCCTTTCGGCGTGTATCTTCCCTTCCGAAGATTCACAACCGAAGGAGCAGACCATGCAAGGCAGGAAGAACGAGATGACGGCGATGCTCGCCGCGCTGGCGACGAGCGTGCTCTTCGCCTCCTCCGCGCTCGCCGCTGGCGGTGGCGGTGCGGGGTGCTGCCGGTGGTGGCGGCGGTGGGCGGTGGTGGCGGCAGGTGGTGGTGGGGCGGTGGGCGGCGGCGGCGGCGGTGGCGGGGGTGCTCCAGATCAATGCGGCAACGATTTTTGCCCTCTTACGGTCTCCAACTTCCGATTGCCGGGCGAAGCTACCATCACCGGTCTGTCTGGCCTTGGCTTAGCTTTGCAAACTCGATCACGCCCGGCGACGTGGTTGTCACGCTCAATGGCGTGCGGCTCGTCAGCGTGACCGGAGGATTACATCGTCGATCCGAACGCTGCCGTCCAGCCGACGCTCGGTCCCGACAACATGCTGCATATCGTGGCCAGCTCCCAGATCGCGAAGACATCCCGCGCAGCTCGATCTGCCCTGCACGCCCGCCACGGTGACGACGTCGCCGCCGGCCGGGTCGAGCCTCGCCGGCGTCTCCGCGATCGACGTGTCGTGGACGCCGCTGCCGCCGCAGGGCCCCAACCTTTCACCGCCCTTCCAGGTGGCCGTTTCTGGAGCAGGCGGATAAGGCCGTCCTCTTCGCCTTCGATCTTGCGAGCGAGACTATCGTCGGCAACGGCAGCGGCCTCCCGGCGCCCCAGCGGGACCTAAACATCGGGAGCGGCATCACCGTTCCGGTCATCCCGGTGAACGCGGACGGCTACATGCTGGAGGTCACCTATGCCAGCCCGTACAACGTGGATGGGCCCGACACCGGCGGCTACTGCTTCGTAAGGAATCGCACCTTCTTCGAAAACTGATGACGCGGGTCCCGGAGCGCACGCGTTCCGGACCCCGCGGGCAAGTCCCCAACGGCAAACATAAGGAGCAGGCCATGCAACGCAGCAGAATGAAGGGACTCACGGCGGCACTGGCCTCCGCGGTCATCGCGGGCGCCCCGGCGCTCGTCCACGCCCAGACCGTGGTCATGGCGGGCAACTACCAGAACTTCGACGTGCTGAACAACACGGGCGGAGAAGCGTGCGGCTTCGAGATGGAAGTGCACGGCGTGAGCAGCTCGCAGCTCACCCGGATCTTTCCCTCGAACTTCAACCCCAACGTGATCCGCTACGGTTTCGGCACGGCGACCGACTTCCCCGGCGGCACATTCGTGCGTTGGGAATCGCCGTACGACCAGGCGTCGGGCCGCTTCACGACTTGCACGCCGGTGCCGCCGTCGATCGCCACCGTGCCCGGCGACTCGTGCTGGACAGGCGGCATGGGCGCGGCCTACGCGACCGTCGGGTGCGAGCACTTCGGCATCAGCACCTCTGCCGCCGTGAACCCCACCGACATCATCTATCGCTGGCTGGTGGCGGATCCGGCCCACCCCGGCAATCTCATGTATTCGGACGCTACGGTCTCGCTCCCCGCCCCGGTGTGGGTGGCGACGCCGCCCGCGAACCCGGCGCTTCCCCCGGTGATCGTGGCCGAGATCCAGGCACGACCCGCGCCGCAGCCCTTGCTGTTCGGCGACGCGCAGTGGCTCAAGGTCTACAAGTTGGAGCTCAACGCGCCCGTGAACGCCGTGGACGACCTCGTGGGCGACAACGCCGCGGTGGTTCCCGAAGATGCGGCCGCGCTGGAGTCGAACTGGACTCTGCTCCAGGCCGATCCGCAGGTGGTCGAGGGCAACAAGAAGCAGCGTGGCAAGTTCGTGAACCAGGGCAACCTGGGCAACGGGCACCATGCCGTCGTCCGCCGCTACGAGTACTACAAGTACGCCGGCGCCTACGACCCGTTCACGCACGAGGCGCTCTGCGCCGACGGTACGTGCACGGCGCCGAGCCCGGGGGAGCTGGGTGATGCGATCGGCGCGCAGAACGCCGCGGCGAACCTGCTGGTGAATGCCCTCAACGTCAACATCGTCGGCAACGGCACCGTGTCCTCGTCGGACAAGATCATCAGCTGCGGCAGCAAGTGCTACGGCGTCTACGCTCCGGGCACGACGGTGACGCTCAGCGCCAAGGCGGGCTCGGGCGCTACGTTCACCGGCTGGACCGGCAACTGCGCCGGCGCGGCCGCGAACTGCACGGTCACGCTCAACGCCGAAAGCACGGTCACCGCGACCTTTGTGACGGCCGCGGCGGGTGGTGGTGGTGGCGGCGGCGTGGCGGCGGTGGTGGCGCTGCGGGCGGCGGCGGAGCTGCCGGCGGTGGCGGAGCTGCGGGCGGCGGCGGCGGTGGTGGCGCCGCGGGCGGCGGTGGTGGCGGCGGTGGCGCTTCGGTGTTCACCCTCACGGTGACCGACGTCAACGCGGGTACCGTCACGGCCACACCCGCCGGCGACCGTGCCATCAGCTGCGGCACCGCGTGCTCGGCGCACTACGCTCCCGGCACCGCGGTCACGCTGACGGCGACACCGCCGGCCGGCAAGAGCTTCGTCGGCTGGTCGGGCGCTTGCACGGGCGCCGCACCGGTGTGCACCCTCACCATGTCCGCGGCCCAGTCGGTCCAGGCCACGTTCGGCAACTAAACGGCACCAGTCACGACGACGGGAGGGGCCCTTGACGGCCCCTCCTTTTGTTGGGAAAATCGTCCCAAAATGGCCAACGCCGACACCGAGCGCAGGGCACTGCATTCCGCAGTCATGCGATTGTTGCGCCCGCTGGTGCGGATCCTGCTGAACCACGGCGTGCCGTTCAACACCTTCGCCGAGATCGCGCGCTGGGTGTACGTGGAAGTGGCGGACAAGGAGTTCGGCATCGCGGGCCGCAAGCAGACGGACTCGCGCGTGTCGGTGATCACGGGACTTACGCGCAAGGACGTGGCGCGGGTCAAGAAGGTCGAGAAGCCGGAGGACCAGGCTTCCGCGCTTTCGTACAACCGGGCGGCGCGCGTGGTGAGCGCGTGGGCGCGGGAGTATCCGATGGAAGGCACGGCGAGCGGCGTGGCGCCGCTGCCGCTCGAGGGGCGCAAGAGCCTCGCCGAGCTGATCCACCGGCACAGCGGCGACATGCCGGTGCGCGCGGTGGTCGACGAATTGCTGCGCGTGGGCGCGATCCGCCTGCGCGGTGAAGAGCAAGCGGAGCTGCTCCACAAGCACTACCTGCCACCGCAGGGAGAGCGCCGCAAGCTGGTGTACCTGGGCGACGACGTGGCGGATTTGATCGGGACCATCGGTCACAACCTGCAGGCGAAGCCGCCCGATACGATGTTTCAGCGTAAGGTCTTCTACGACAACATCCCGAGCGAGCATCTCGATTCGGTGAGAGCGGTAGCGCGCAGGAGGGGAGAGGCGACGATCGATGCGCTGGTCCACGACATGGCCTCGCACGATCGTGACGCCAATCCCAAGGCCGATGGAACGGGACGCTTTCGCGCGATGGTTGGAATTTATTACCACGAGGAAATGTTGACGGGCGAGGAAGCCCCCGGCACACACCTCAAAGATGCCGCGCGGCGGAAGCTTAGAAAGGGAAACCCATGAATCGCATCACACGCAACGCCGCGCGTATCGCGGCCGTCATTCTCGCCGCGGGCCTCGCGTGCATCGCAGGCATCGCCATCGGTGGGGGCGGCGCAACCGGCACCGGCTTCATGGCGCGCGGGCCGATCTCGGCCTTCGGCAGCATCTTCGTGAACGGTGTCGAGTTCTTCACCGACCACGCCCAGATCACCATCAACGGCACCGGCAACCACCCGCAGGCGGACCTCGCCATCGGCATGGTGCTCACCGTGAACGGCAGCGTCGACAACAACGGCCGCACCGGCAACGCGAACACCGTCGAGTACCACGCGGACGTGATCGGCGCCGTGGACCGCGCGTCGGATGCGAACGGAACCTTCGGCGTGCTCGGCCAGGACGTCGCGACGGATGCGAACACCGTGTTCACCAATGTGATCGGCGTTTCGGACCTGCAGCCCGGCGACTCTGTCGAGGTGAGCGGCTATCCCACGCCGGCGGGCCTGCTCGCCGCGCGCGTCGAGCGCAAGGCCGGACCCACCGCGACCGCCCAAGTGCAAGGCACGAACGCGAACACCACCGCCACCACGTTCTCGGTCGGCGACCTGGTGGTCGACTACAGCGGCGCGACCCTGCAGAACCTGCCGCCGGGCGGCCGCCTGGTGGATGGCCTCACCGTGCTCGCCATCGGGCCCACTCCGGCGAACGGCGTGCTGCAGGCCTCGAGCGTCGCGGTCATCAACACGAGCGTTTCGGGCGCCGGCAACAGCAACGGCAGCCTCTCCGGCGTCATCGCCGCCGCGGACTCGAGCACCATCACCGTGAACGGCCAGACGATCACGCTCGCGTCCACCACGCAATACGTGAATGGCAAGGCCACCGACATCGCCCCGGGCAGGCTCGTGAAGGTCGACTACACCGTGATCGGCGGCAACGTGATCGCGAGCAAGGTCGAGTTCACGGTCCTCGACCCGTCGGTCCTGGTCGCGGCCGACGTCACCGCCAACAACGGTGACTCGCTGGAGCTGCTCGGCCCGGGCGGCGTGATCGTCACGGTCAACGCCAACACGCAGTACCGCGATGCGAGCGGCAGCAGCGGCAAGGGCCGCCCGCCCCTCACGATTGCGACCATCAACGTGGGCGACCACCTGCAGGTGGCCGGGTCGCAGTCCGCCGCGAACGGGGTGCTCGCCGCCCGCGTCGTGCGCGTTTCGCCCACCACGACGATCAACATCGAGGGTCGCGCGCAATCGACCCAGGCGCCGGTCTTCACGGTCCTGGGGGAAGAGGTGACGGTCACCGGTTCCACGGACCTGCGCGACGAGAACGGCAACACGATGACGGCGCAGGCGTTCTTCGCCAAGGCGGCGGGCCACAATGTCACCGTCACGGCGCAGAGCGTGGGCGGCGCCGTCACCGCGTCCCAGGTGCTGCTCGACTACTAAGGGAACTGCCAGCGTCCCCCGCGTCTAATGTCCATTCATGGACCGGACGCGGGGGCGCGATGGCCCAGGGCCGCAGGGCAACACCGAATCAGGACCCTGAGACGCGCCGCAAGGTCGAGCGCGTCGAGGAGGAGTCCACCCCCAGCACGCCGGTAATCTACGAGGCCGTGCGCCGCCTGGGCGAGGAGGAGATGTCGCGCCCCGCGACCTCGCTCTGGTGGTCGGGTCTCGCCGCGGGGCTCTCCATCAGCTTCTCGCTGCTCGCCGAGGGCATCCTGCGCCTGCATACGCCCGAAGCGCCGTGGCGCAACCTCGTCACGAGCCTGGGCTACCCCGTCGGGTTCCTCATGGTGGTGCTTTCGCGCCAGCAGCTCTTCACCGAGAACACCATCACCGTGGTGCTGCCGGTGATGGCGAAGCCCACGCTCGCGGGCTTCGGGCTTGGCCTGCGCATGTGGGGCATCGTGCTCGCGGCCAACCTCGCCGGCACGCTCATCGCGGCGCTCCTCTGCACCTGGACGCCGGTGATCGATCCGGACCTGCGCGGCGCCATGCTCGAGGTGAGCCGGCTGGGCGTGATGCAGCACGGCTGGCTCGAGTCGGGCTTCCGCGCGATCACCTCGGGCTTCCTCATGGCCGCGATGGTGTGGCTCATCCCGGCGGCCGGTTCCGCCCAGTCGCACATCGTGGCCCTGATGAGCTACGTGATCGGCGTGGGCGGGTTCGCGCACATCGTCGCGGGGAGCGTCTACGCGTTCATGCTCGCCGCCAACGGCCAGCTCGAGGTGCTGCCGATGATCGGCGGCTTCATGCTGCCGGTGCTGGTGGGCAACATCATCGGCGGCACGGCGCTCTTCGCGCTCCTCGCCCACGCGCAGGTGATGAAGGAAATCTAGGCGCTTGAAAAGGCCCCCGCGGCCTCCATCTTCACCCGGTGGGACCGCAGAGCCCGCCCTCCGACCCCCCAGAGCCTGTCCATGAGCCGCAATCCCTATCCCGCCGACTGGATGTGGGCGCAAGCCGTCGATTTCATCGAGCAGGCCGAGCGCATGCATCGGCAGTTCTTCCGCCTCGCCTCCACGACAGCGAGCCATGCGCTGTGGGAGCCGCCCGCCGACGTGTTCGAGGACGAGCAGGAGGTGGTCATCGTGGTGGCGCTGCCGGGTGTCGCGGCCGAGCGCCTGGAGATCGCGGCCGAGCCCGGCGCCATCCGGGTGCGCGCGGAGCGGCCGCTGCCCTTCGCGGGCACGCGGTGCGCGGTGCGCCAGCTCGAGATCCCCTACGGCTGGTTCGAGCGCCGCGTGGCGCTTCCCGCGGGACGCTTCGAGATCGCGTCGCACGAGCTCACCCACGGCTGCCTGGTGCTGCGCCTGAGAAAGATCGACTGAGGAAGACCGACGAATGAATACCCCGACTCCCGAATCCGGCTCCACGCCGCTCACCGCCGACGCGGGCATGCCCATGGACCGCGCGCTGTCCGAGAGCAAGCCCGAGGGCACGGTGGCCTCGCGCCCGCTTCCGGAAGACGCCCTGATCCTCGTGCCGCTGCGCAACATGGTGCTCTTTCCCGGCATCGTCTCGCCCATCAACATCGGGCGCGAGGCCTCGCGTGCCGCGGCCCAGGAGGCCGTGCGCCTGCAGCGCCCGCTGGGCTTCCTGCTGCAATCGCACCGTGACATCGACGAGCCCGGTCCCGACGACCTTCACTGGGTCGGCACCTCGGCTTCGGTGCTGCGCTACATCACCGCGCCCGACGGCTCGCACTACGCCATCGCCAAGGGCAACCAGCGCTTCCGCGTGCTGCAGTTCCTCGAGGGATACCCGTTCACCGCCGCGCGCGTGCAGATGATCGAGGAGACCGGCCGCGGAGACCCCGAGGTCGAGGGGCGCGCGCACAACCTGCGCTTGCGCGCCAACGAGATCATCCAGCTCCTGCCCCAGGTGCCGGAGGAGATGCTCACCGCGTTCAACGCGCTGGAAGGTCCGTCCGCCCTCGCCGATTTCGTGGCGGGCATGATGGACATCGGCGCCGAGGAGAAGCAGCGGCTCCTCGAGACGTTCGACCTCAAGGAACGCCTGGACAAGATCCTCGAGCTCATGACGCGCCGCATCGAGGCGTTGAAGGTCTCGAAGGAGATCGACGAGCGCACCCGCGAGTCGATCGGCGAGGCCAACCGCAAGCACCTGCTGCGCGAGCAGATGCGCTCGATCCAGAAGGAGCTGGGCGAGGAGGACGAGGGCGCGGCCGAGGTGGCCGAGCTCGACAAGTCCATCGCCGAGGCGAAGATGCCCGCGGAGGTCGACAAGCAGGCGCGCAAGGAGTTGAAGCGCCTCGAGCGCATGCCCGAGGGCGCCGCCGAGCATTCGATCATCCGCAACTACCTCGAATGGCTGGTCGAGCTGCCCTGGAAGGACGAAGCCCAGGCGCCCATCGAAATCGCCGGCGCGCGCGCCATCCTCGATGCCGACCATTACGGCCTCGAGAAGATCAAGCGCCGCATCCTCGAGTACCTCGCGGTGCGCAAGTTGAACCCCAATGGCAAGAGCCCGATCCTGTGCTTCGTCGGTCCCCCCGGCGTCGGCAAGACCTCGCTCGGCCAGAGCATCGCCAAGGCGACCGGGCGCAAGTTCGCGCGCGTGTCGCTGGGCGGCGTGCACGACGAGGCCGAGATCCGCGGCCACCGGCGCACCTACGTGGGCGCGCTGCCGGGCAACATCATCCAGGCCCTGCGCAAGGTCGAGACGCGCCAGTGCGTGATGATGCTGGACGAGATCGACAAGCTGGGCATGGGCGGCTTCCACGGCGACCCGGCTTCCGCCCTGCTGGAGGTGCTGGATCCCGAGCAGAACTCGACCTTCCGCGACAACTACCTCGCGGTGCCTTTCGACCTCTCGCAGGTGATGTTCGTCTGCACGGCCAACGTGCTGGACACCATCCCGGGGCCGCTGCGCGACCGCATGGAGATCATCCAGCTCCCGGGCTACACGGCGCAGGAGAAGCTGCAGATCGCGCGGCGCTACCTCGTCGCGCGCCAGCTCGAGGCGAGCGGCCTGAAGCCCGAGCAGTGCGAGCTCACCGACGCGGCGCTCTCGGCCATCATCCACGACTACACGCGCGAGGCGGGCGTGCGCAGCCTCGAGCGCGAGATCGGCAACGTCATGCGGCATGTGGCGATGCGCATCGCCGAGGGTGGTGTTGCGCAGGTGAAAGTCGATGACGGCGAGCTCGCCGCCATTCTCGGGCCGCGCCGCTTCGAGGCGGAAGTCGCGATGAGGAGCGCGGTGCCGGGAGTCGCCACGGGCCTCGCCTGGACGCCGGTGGGCGGCGACATCCTCTTCGTCGAGGCCGCGCGCATGCCCGGCAGCGGCAAGCTGATCCTCACCGGCCAGCTCGGCGACGTGATGAAGGAAAGCGCGCAGGCCGCACTCTCGCTCGTGAAGGCGCGCTCGCGCGAGCTGGGCATCGCCGACGGCGTGCTCGAGAAGTCCGACATCCACGTGCACGTGCCCGCGGGCGCGACACCCAAGGACGGCCCGAGCGCGGGCGTGGCGATGTTCACCGCGCTCTCCTCGCTGCTCACGGGCCGCCCGGTGAGGAGCGACATCGCGATGACCGGCGAGATCAGCCTGCGCGGCCTGGTGCTGCCGATCGGCGGCGTGAAGGAGAAGGTGCTCGCGGCCCTGCGCGCCGGCATCACCACCGTGATGCTGCCGGAGCGCAACAAGCGCGATCTCGAGGAGATCCCCGCCGACGCGCGCGAGCAGCTCACCTTCGTGTGGCTGGAGAACGTGGACCAGGCGATGGCGACGGCGCTGTCGCCGGTGCCTGTCGCTCACGCCGCTTAGTGTTGTTCAAGCCAGGAAGAAACGAGGGCACAGAGAACACAGGGAGAACGCAGAGGAAAACGGTCAAAGGGTTCGGATGCCATATCGGTGCCTCGAATCAGACCTGATCGCCTTCTCCGTGTCCTCCGGGTTTCTCAGTGCCCTCGTGTCTTACTGGCTTCGGAAAAGAAAATGGGCCGGCGAACCGGCCCACCAAAGCAGCGCTGCGGACGAACCCCCCTGATTCTGGTTCTTCTGGCGCGAGTGTGACGAACCTTCCCGCGAGTGTCTGTGCAGCGCCTCATTGACGGCGCGCGCCGCGCCCGCTAGCCGTGGGGTGGAAACGCCGTTTCAGCTGTTGCAGTCGAGATAGATGTTGCGATGCTCCGGCGCCGAAGCCGTCTTCTCGATCTCGCCGCAGCGGTAGGTCACGTCGAGCATCTTGCGGTCCTTGGGCGACGGATCGCCGCAGATGCTGTTGCTGACCTCCATCGAGTAGTTGCGCTTGCCGTCGGCGCGCTTGGCCAGGTAGCGCGTGGCGCCGCAGCGATGCGCCTCCGAGCCGTAGTCGGCGCGGATCACGTGGATGGGGCCCAGGCGCGGCGGAGGCGGCGGCGGGGGCGGGGGAGCGGCGACGGCGCGGCGCTCGCCTTCCGCGAGCCCCTTCGCATAGCCGCGCTCGAACCCGCGCTCGTAGGCCTTGCGGTATTCGTCGCCGCGGCCGCGCATTTCCTCCTCGTCGGGGGGCACCGGCTGGGCGAATGCCGGCAACGCGAGCAGTCCAGCGATCACTAGGGTGGTCATTTTTTTCATGCGGTCTTCTCCTGGGCGGTGGTCACTTCGGGGCCGGCCAGCGTCATCGCCCGCGCGTAGGCGGGGCGCGCCTCGATGCGCCGCATGTAGCCGGCGAGGTTCGGATAAGGCGCGAGGTCGTACTCGAGATAGCGGCGCATCGTGGTGAACGGGAACACCATCATGATATCCGCCGCGGTGAAGCGCTCGCCCGCGAACCACGGGCCCGCGCCCAGCTCCGCGTCGACGAAGGCGAGCATGTCCTTCACGCGCTGGGCGATGCGCGCGGTGACGCGCGAGTCCTTCGCCTCGGGCACCCGCGAGAGCACCAGCGCGATCAGCATGAGCGACATGAGGCTGCCCTCGGCGAAGTGCATCCAGTACGTGTAGCGGGCGAAGCCGGGGTCCTCGGGCGGGATGGCGAGCCGGCCGCCGCCGTGGCGCCGCACGACGTACTCGACGATGGCGCCCGATTCGGCGAGCACGGTGTCGCCGTCGCGGATGATGGGCGCCTTGCCCAGGGCATGGATGGCGCGCATCGCCGGCGGAGACGCGCCGTTTGCCTCGCGCGGGTGGACCTCCATCCGGTACTCGAGCCCGAGCTCCTCCATGAGCCACACGATGCGCTCCGAGCGCGAGACCGTGAGGTGGTAGACGGTGATCACGGCGCCTCCCCGATGTAGGTGCGCGGCATTGTAGCCCGGGTTAGACTGGCGCCCATGGACATCGAGAAGATCAAGGTTCGTGCCGAGACCGGGCAGCTGCTCGAGGTGGTGGTGCTGAACAAGCGCGCCGAGCACATCACGGTGGTGCTGGGCGAGGGTGTGCACAGCGTGAAGGCCGACCTCACCCCCACGCGCAACGGGCTCGCCTACGCGGGCTCGGTGATGGGGCGCGAGATCGTCTACGAGCGCAGCCGCGAGCAGGTGCAGGCCGACATCGACCGCCTGAACCCGATGCTGCGCCAGTCCACCCGCAAGCGCTAGGCGGCAGCCCGGCGCGGGGCGATGGCGCGCCTGCGCTGCGCGCGCGTGCCGGCGAGGAACTTCGCCACCGTCGCGATCTCCGCCGGCGCCATGAGCGCGGGCGCGTGGCCCGCCCCCGCCACTTCTACCAGCTCCGCCTGCGGCTTGGTGTCGAGCATCGCCTGCCCGACCCACTGCGGGAACACCTCGGAGCGCTCGCCGCGGATCAGCAGCACGGGACACTGCACGCGATACCACGCATCCCAGAAGTACAGCCCGGAAGCGAAGGGCATCGGCTGCACGAGCTGCGCGATCTGCGGGTCGTAATGCAGGCGCCAGCCGCCGCCCTCGGCGCGGCGCGTGCCGTGGCGAACCAGGTGCGCCCATTGCAGGTCGGTGATCTCGCCCCAGTCGCGGTGCGTGTGGCGGATGTGCGCGCCGGCCTCGGTGCGCGTGGCGAAGCGCTCCGGCGCGCGCAGGTTGCGGGCGATGCGGGCGAGCGCATCGGCAGGCAGGAAGGCGCCGACGTCGTTCATGACCAGCCGCCGCACCGGGCTCGCGGGCGCCGCGGCTAGCAGCAGGCCCAAGAGCCCGCCCATGGACGTGCCGACCCAGTCGACCTCGTCCACGTGCGCATGGGCGAGCAGCGAGCGGAAGTCGGCGAGGAACTGCGGGAAGTGGTAGGCGAGGGGCGAGGCGAGCCAGCCGCTCTCGCCGCGGCCCGCCACGTCGGGGCAGAGCACGCGGGCATCGGAGGCGAGCTCGCGCGCGAGGAAATCGAAGTCGCGCGCGTTGCCGCTATAGCCGTGCGCGCACACCACCACGCGGCCGCTCGCCTGCCGGCCCCACGCGAGCGCGTGCAGGCCATGCTTGCCCGCGGGGCTCAGGCCCTGGTAGCGGAGGTGGCGCGGGCGGGGCGCGCGCGGGGCCGCTTCAGGCGGCGGGCCGCTCGCGCCGTGCGGTTCGAGTCAATACCGCCCGGCCCAGCTCTCGATGGCGGCGCGTGCCTGCTGTGCATTCCGCCGGCGTTCCCCGTCGTACAGGGCGCGCAACGACTGGCCCACCGCGGACACTCCGCGCATCACCGCGCGTGCGATACGCGCGAACATCTCTCCGACCACCACGGCGCGCTCCGCCTGGGCGTTGCGCACCAGCTGCTCGAACGAAAGCGCTGGTTGGATCCGATCCATCATGCGGTCCTCCTTTCCATGGACATGATGGGGACGATGCTGCACTGCAACAAATGATTTCTTCTCACGCGACGGCGTACAAAACCTCAGTCGTCCCCCGCCGCCGGCGCCGCTTGCGGCACGGCGCGCGCGAGGGTGCTCCAGTCCTTCTTGCGCGTGGCGATCATCGCGAAGGCGAGCAGCGCGAAGACCATCAGCGACCCGGCCAGCAACGCGTTGTCTTCGCTCTGCAACAGGAGGTAGAGCGCCGCGTACAGGCCGGCGAAGATGGCGAAGAACACCGCGGTGCGCGCGGCATTGCCGAGCGGGTGGCGCAGGTAGAACGTGAGGAGCAGCACGCACGCCGTCGCCGCCGAGGCATAGGACACGGCGAAGGCCACGTGCTCCGAGAGCGCGATCAGCAGCAGGAAGAAGACCGCGACCGCGGAGCCGACCAGCGCGTACTGCACCGGGTGGATGCGCACGCCGGCGATCGCCTCGGCCAAGGCGAGCGCGGCGAACGTGAAGAGCACGAACAGGAACGCGTACTCGGTGGCGCGGTAGGAAAGCGCGTAGACGTTGACGGGATCGAAGAGCGTCACCCCGGCCGCCTTCGCGGTGGCGAGCCTTCCGGGTGTGGCCGCGAGCTGGTTCCAGGTGGGTTGCCCGCCGGTGGCGATGCTCGTCACGTGCCATGCGGCCGTGAAGCCCGTGGACGCCACCTCCTGCCGGTCGGGCGACCACGCGGTGCCGTACGACGGGTGCGACCACGAGGAGGCGATGCGGATCTCGCTCTCGTCGCCCACCGGCGCGATGGCGAAGCTCGAGGTCCCGGCGAGGGTGAGCTTGGCCGCGAACGGCACGGCCGCGCCGGCCTCGCGCTCGCCGTAGGCCCCCAGGTCTTCGCGGATCGTGAATTGCGACAGGCCGGGTCCGGGCTCGCTCGCGTCGAGCACGCGGAAGCCGCCGCTCGCGAAGCCCTGGATGCCGCGAGGGTCGGCCACGAAGTAGACGGCGTAGAGATGCTTCCACGCACGCGGATTGCTGCCGGACGGGACCGGCGGCGCGGGCCAGCGGAACTCGCCAGCCAGCTCGACCTGCGAGCGGAAGAGGCGGATCGGGTAGATGCCGCGGTGCCGCACTTCGACCGGGAGCGACGCGGACGCGGAGAACGTGCGCGGCGGGAAATAGGTGAGCGGGCAGCTCCGCTTCTTCGTCTCGGCCACGGTCTCCGCGTTGCCGGCGCGCATGACCTCGCGCTCCTCGACGTATGTCTCCTCGCAAGTCGCCACGAGGAGCGGGCCCACCACGAGCTGCGCTCCGGTGGTCTGCTCGGCGAACTGGCGCACGATCTCTTCGGCGCGCGCCTGGCGCTCGGCGACCTTGTCCCTGATGAGCGAGATGGGCACGAGGATCGCGACCGCCACGCCGGCCACGGCGATCACGCGCAGGAAGATGGGTGGTTTCATGGGGTCTCCGCGGATGGTCGAGCCTCGAGGCTGCTCCGCGATCATGGCTTTCCGCGGGCGAGCGGATGGCGATCCGGCGCGCACACTGCACAAGAAAGCGACGCCCGGCCGCGCTACCATCGGTGCATGAAGGACGACATCGTCGACCAGGTCTACCGCGCCGAGTCGCGCAGGGTGCTGGCCACCCTCATCCGCCAGCTCGGCGACTTCGACATCGCCGAGGAAGCGCTGCACGAGGCGTTCGTCGCCGCGGTGGAGCAGTGGCCGGTGGAGGGCGTGCCGGACAACCCGCGCGCGTGGCTCGTCACCACCGGGCGCTTCAAGGCCATCGACCGGCTGCGCCGGCGCTCGAAATGGGACGTGTCGCTCGAGGACGTGGTCGAGCAGGCGGAGGCGATCGCGGATCCTGTCCGCGGCCGCGAACGACAACGAGGGCGTCGAGGACGACCGCCTGCGCCTCATCTTCACCTGCTGCCACCCGTCGCTCGCGCCCGAGGCGCAGGTGGCCCTCACGCTGCGCGAGGTGTGCGGCCTCACCACCGAGGAGATCGCGCGCGCGCACCTGGTGCCGGCGCCGACCGTGGCGCAGCGCATCGTGCGCGCCAAGGCGAAGATCCGCGACGCGCGCATTCCCTACGAGGTGCCCGGCCGCGGCGAGCTCGAGGAGCGGCTGGAGAGCGTGCTGCGCGTGATCTACCTCGTGTTCAACGAGGGCTACCTCGCGTCCTCCGGCGACTCGCTCACGCGCCACGACCTTTCCGGCGAGGCGATGCGCCTGGGGCGGCTGCTGGTCGAGCTCCTGCCCGAGCCCGAAGCGGTGGGACTGCTCGCGCTGATGATGCTGCACGAGGCGCGCCGCGCCGCGCGCGCGACACCCGAGGGCGAGCTGGTGCGGCTCGAGGAGCAGGACCGCTCGCTCTGGGACCGCGAGCAGATCGCGGGCGCCGTGAAGCTGGTGGAAGGCGCGCTCGCCACCGGCCGCTTCGGGCCGTACACGCTGCAAGCCGCCATCGCTGCGGTGCATGCGGAGGCCGCGGACGCCGCGTCCACGGACTGGGGCGAGATCGCCGGCCTCTACGACGTGCTGATGGACGTGTCCGCGTCGCCCGTGGTGGAGCTCAACCGGGCGGTGGCGGTGGCGATGCGCGACGGGCCGCAGGCGGGCCTGGCGCTGGTGGATGGGATCCTGCAGCGCGGCGAGCTGGCCGACTACCACCTGGTCCACGCCGCGCGCGCGGACCTGTGCCGGCGCCTGGGGCGCGCGGCCGAGGCGCGCGAGGCCTACCGGAAGGCCCTCGCGCTCACCCGCCAGCCCACCGAGCGCCGCTTCCTGGAGCGTCGCATCGCCGAGCTGTAGAGTGCTCCCCTCCCGTGGGAGAGGGTTTGTCGGGGCGGCGCGGGGAAATTTCTCCACGCCGGTGTCGAAACGGCGGCTTCCGGTTCGACTACCTGCCAGGAACCCCGGTTTTCCAGCCGATTGGACTCCGCCGCATGCGCTACCTGTGCCTGATCTACCTCGACGAGAAAGAGCTCGCGGCCATGTCCGGCAAGGACATGAACGCGCTCAACGCCCGCCACCTGGAGCTCAATGACGAGCTCCTGGACGACGGCCATTTCATCGAGGCCGAGGCGCTGCAGCCGGCCTCGGACACCACCTGCGTGCGCGTGCGCAACGGCCGCACCACGCTGGTCGACGGCCCGTTCACGGAGACCAAGGAGATGGTGGCGGGCTTCTACGTGATCGAGGCGCGCGATCTCAACGAGGCGATCCAGGTCGCCGCGCGCATCCCGAGCGCGACGTTTGGAACTGTGGAAGTGCGGCCGTGCCGCGACCTCGAGGTCGACGGCGTGGCGCACAAGGCGTCCCGCAAGGCCCGCTGAACACGCAACCCCCCGAGGAGGCGAACATGAGATTCATGGTAATGGTGAGAGCCACGAAGGATTCCGAGTCCGGCAAGATGCCCGACGCGAAAATGCTCGCGGCGATGATGAAGTTCAACGAGGAGCTCGTGAACGCCGGCATCATGCAGGCGGGCGAGGGCCTGCAGCCGAGCTCGAAGGGCGCGCGCGTGAAGTTCTCGCCGGGCGGCAAGAAGACGCTCGTCGACGGCCCGTTCCCCGAGACCAAGGAGCTGGTCGCGGGCTTCTGGCTGTGGAAGGTGAAGTCGCGCCAGGAGGCGCTCGACTGGGCCATGAAATGCCCGCCGCCCTTCAAAGACCAGGAGTGCGAGATCGAGATTCGCCAGGTCTTCGAGGCGGAGGACTTCGGCGCCGAGCTCACCCCGGAGTGCCGCGCGAAGGAAGAGGAGCTGCGCGCGAGGATGGAGAAGGCGAAGTGAGGGTCGCGCTGCCGCGCGTCATTCCTCGAGCAGGCCCAGGCGCGCGGCGAGCCAGCGCGTGGTAGTGGCCTGCACGAGGATGGTGACCAGGATGGCGATGAACGTGACGGAGGCGATGAGCTTCGCTTCCGGCGCGTTCATTCCCATGAGGAGCCCCGCGAGCGCGCCCGGAATCACGCCGGTCTCGCGCGTCCAGCACATGAAGAGCATCTCGTTCAGGCTCCACTTCGCGCGGCGGTCGGGCAGGGCGCAGAGGAACACCGTGGCCGGCCGCGCGACGAGCATGAACACCGCGACCACCGCGACGCCGCCGGCGAGGTAGCCGTCCATGAGCGCGAAGTCCACCTGCGAGCCCAGCAGGATGAAGATGAACATGCGCATCACGAGCGAGGTGGTGGCGACGAAATCGTCGAGCTTGCCCTGCTCGCGCTCGGCCATCGCGAAGCCGAGCGCGTCCTTGTTGCCGATCATGATGCCGAAGACGAATACCGCCATGAAGCCGCTCGACTGCAGGCCGTCGGCGGCGAGGTAGAGCGCCGCCACCGCCATCAGCGTGACGACCGGCGCGAATTCCACGCAGGAAGCCGAGGCGCGCGTGGCGCGATGAGCAGCGCCGCCAGCCACCCGAGCCCGCCTCCCACGGCGAGCCCGATGCCCGCCTGCTTGGCCAGGTCGGCCAGCGAGCCGCTGATGGAGAAGCTGCCGCCGGTGCCCATCGCGATGCCGAGCACGCCGAACGTGAGGATGGCGCCCGTCGCGTCGTTGAACGCCGACTCCGCCATCACCGTCTGCGCCACGCGGTCGCGGATGCGCACCTGCCTGAACACCGGGACCAGCGTCGCCGGGTCCGTCGAGGCGATGGTCGCCGCCATGAGCAGCGCGACGATGGGCGGGACGTGCAGGAACCAGTACGCGGCCGCGCCCGTGATCGCCGCCGTGACCAGCACCCCGACGGTGGCGAGCACGGTGATGGTGATCCACACTTCCTTCAGCACCGCGAGGCGCAGCGACGCGCCGCCGTCGAACAGGATGTAGCACGCGCCGAAGATCATAACCAGCTGGTTCGCCGCCGAATCGGCCTTCACGTCGATCAGCCCGCTGACCTCGGGGCCCAGCAGGATGCCGGCGACGAGGAAGACGGCGACGTCCGGCACGCGCAGCTTGCGCGACAGCACGCCGAACGCGGTGCCGGTCGCAAGGATGATGCCGAACGCGAGCAGCGCGTGCTTCGCGGTCTCGATGCTGGCGGGCGTCTCCAAGCGTGCTTCCCTCTAGCGGTGCGGAGCCCGCGCGAGGAGATCGGCGAGCTGCGACTTGTAGAACCGCGCGTCGCCCGTGGTGGCGTGGCCCGACGTCTGGGGGCTGCCGGGGATGATGTAGTAGCTGCCGTTCTTCACGCGCTTGAACTGGCTCTCCATCACGCCCAGCTCCGTCGGGTTGCGCTCGTCGTCGCCGGAATTGATCGCGAGCACGGTCGCCTCGATGCGCTCGAGGCCGGGCGAGGGATCGAAATCGGCCGACGATTCCCACTGGAAGAGCACGTCGTTCGCGTCGCCCTTGAACGGCGCGGCGAGGCCCTTGGCGATGAGCGCGTCGCCCCTGGCGGCATCCGGTGCCTGGCGATAGAGCGCCTGGCTGCCGCCGCTCGTGGCGAACCCGTGATAGGTGAGGTGGCGCGCCATGCCCGGCGGCTGCACCGTGTAGTCGCCGCCCTTCCAGTCCGGATCGTTGCGGATCGACTCGGTGAACATGCGCCGCAGCATCCAGTTGCGCCCCGACATGGCGATGGGCTGGCACGCCATCGGCACGATCGCGTCCATGAAGCCCGGATACATCTCCGCCCACATCCAGGCCTGCATGCCGCCCATGGAGTTGCCGATGACGAGGCGCAGGTGCTTCACGCCCAGCCCCTCGGTCACGAGCAGGTACTGCGCGCGCACCATGTCGTCGTAGTCGTACTGCGGGAACTTCGCGCGCAGCCCGTCCGAGGGCCGCGTGGACTTCCCGGTGCCCAGCGCGTCGGTGATGATGAGGTAGTAGCGGCTCGCGTCGAGCGGCTGGCCGGGGCCGAAGAGCTCGCCCGCGAAGTGCGGCGTGAGCATCGCGGTGCTCGATCGCCGACGTGCCGTGCAGCACCAGCACCGGCTCGCCTTGGGGTCGCCCACGGTGACGTAGTGCAGCCGCACGTCCTTCATGACCTCGCCGGTGTGGAAGCGGAAATCGTGCGTCACCCAGTCGCCCGCCTTCGGTTCGGGATAGTCCGCGGCGAGCGCGGCCGTGGCACCCCCGAGGGCGAGAGCGGCGATGAGCGTGGCGAAAAGTCGGCGCGGCAATTCCATGGATCCTCCCTGGCTTGTTGTCGTGGCGTTCGGTGGCAGTGTACAACCGAGTGTTGGTGTTGTACCGAGGGGGCGCTATGCTCCATCGAAACGGCCAGCCCGGGCCCGGAGACCCTCGATGCGTTCGTTACTGCTTTTCATGTTCCTCGTCATCCCATGCGCCCTCGCGGAGGCACCGGCGCCGGCCGCGGGGTCCGATGCCGACCTGATGCGCATGGAAACGGCGAAATGGGACCCGTCGAGCCTCTTCAATCCGTTCGGCCTGATGGCGATGTTCTCGAGCGACATGCTGTCCGTGGACTACGGCACGGAGCTCAAGGGCGGCGCGGAGCGGCGCACGTGGAAGGAGGTCCTCGCCTTCGGGCCGCTGCCCGAGTGGAAAGTGACGCTCGACGAGTGGCGCGTGCTTCGCCCCACCCCCGACACGGCAATCGTTTCCTATCGCGTGACCGGCGTGAACATCGCGTGGAAGGCCTGGGCCACCTCCGTATGGGCGCACCAGAACGGCAAGTGGGTCACCGTCTTCTACCAGGCCTCGAACGCCCGGTGACGCCCATCGCCGAATTCGAAGGCGTGGACCGAGCGCGCTTTCGCGGCGAGATCTCCCAGCGCTACGCCCCCGCGGTGATGCGCGGCCTGGTGAGCGAGTGGCCCGCCGTGCAGCGCGCCTTGGCTGCCCCCGACGGCATCTGCGGCTACCTGGAAGAGCTGGACAACGGCACGCCGGTCGCGGGGCTGCGCACGCCGCCCAGCGCGCACGGGCGCATCTTCTACAACGACAACCTCGACGGCTTCAACTACACCGCCGACCAGATGACCGTGTCCTCGGCGACGGGGCGCATGCGCAAGTACGCGAAGCTCGAGAAGCCCGCGTCGGTCGCCATCCTCTCCGCCCTGGTCTCCGACTGCCTGCCCGGCTTCCTCGCCGCCAACCCCAACCCGGTGCTCGACGCTGTCGGTCGCGCCGCGCATCTGGATCGGCAGCCACGTCGTCACCCCCGCGCATTTCGACGAGTCCAACAACATCGCGTGCGTGGCCGCGGGACGCCGGCGCTTCACGCTCTTTCCGCCGCAGGCGATCGCCGACCTCTACATCGGCCCGATCGGCTACGCGCCGACCGGCACGCCCATCAGCCTGGTGGATTTCGCCCAGCCGGACGAAAAGCGCTTCCCGCGCTTCAAGGACGCGCTCGCCGTGGCCCAGGTGGCCGAGCTCGAGCCGGGAGACGCGATCTTCATCCCGGCGCTCTGGTGGCACCACGTGGAGTCGCTCGGCAAGTACAACGTGCTGGTGAACTACTGGTGGAAGGGCTGGGTGGGCTCGACCGGCGCAGGAACGACTCGGCGCTCGACTGCCTGCTGCTCGCGATCCTCAACCTGCGCCACCTGCCGCCCGAGCAACGCCGCGAACTGGAGCGTGATGTTCGACCACTACGTGTTCGGCGCGGGCGAAGCCACGGCGGGCCACATCCCGGCGCACAAGCGCGGCGTGCTGGGCGACATCTCGCCGGAGCTCGCGAAGCAGGTGCGCTCCTTCCTCATCGCCAAGCTGCAGGGCTAGCGTGTAGGCGCACGCCGATAGCATTTTCATGAGTTCGGATGGCAGGGGAATCGAACCCGGAGCGCGTCATGCGGGTCTCACCATCTCCACGAAAGACACGGCGACCCATGCAGACCTGGCGGAGGATGGCGCTCCTCGTCGCGGGCGCGATCACCCTCATCGCCGTGGCCGCCGGCCTCGCGATCCACCACTACGCCGAGCCCGACCGGCTCGCGCAGGAGGCCCGGGCGCGCGTGCGCGCCGCCTGGAACCGCGAGCTCACCGTGCGCGCCGTGGACTTCCAGATCTTCCCGCGCCCGTGCTGGTGGCCGACGATGCCACGCTCTCCAACCCGCCGTGGGCCAAGGATCGCAACCTCGCGCAGGCCCATCGGCTGGTCGCCCGGCTCGCACTGCTTCCGCTCCTGGTGGGCACCTTCCGCGTCGAGCAGGTGACGCTCGAGGGCGCGTTGCTGAGCCTGGAGGTCGGGCGCGACGGAGCGAAGAGCTGGGAGATGAAAGCCCTCCGAGGGCACGCGCACGCCCGCTCCGCCGGCTTCGGCCAGCAGCGAATGGATGCGGGTGGGGGCGCTCGCGATCAGCAACGGCGACGTGCGCTACCGCACGCCGGGCGGCGTGGAGCTTTGGCACATCGATACCGCGAGTGTGCGACACGCGCGACGGCAAGCGCGATGTCCAGGTCGAGGCGAAGATCGTGCGCAACGCGCGCCCGATGACGGTGACGGCGCGCCTCGACGACCTGTCGCGGCTGGGCGAGCCCGGCGCCACGACGCGCGGGCAGGTCGACCTCGAATGGCCGCGCGCGCGCTTCCACGCCGAGGGCGACCTGCCCATCGAGCGCGGCATGCAGAAGGGCACTTTCGACGTGCGCCTCGAGGCCGAAAGCCTGCAGGACATGCTCGCGTTCTTCGGCCTGCGCGCGCGCCGCACCGCCCCGCTCAAGGCGAGCGCGAAGCTCGCCGAGTCGCAGGACGGCGTGGACGTGAACGCGCTCGACGTCACCCTGGGCAAGCAGCGCGTGACCGGCCAGCTGCAGCTGCGTTTGTCGCAGTCGCCCCCTGGCTTCGCCGCGCGCCTGGAGAGCGCGGACCTCGACTGGGCGCAGGCGCTGGTCGACGCGGGCGACGAGCGTCCGGCCCCGCCGCCCGAGGGCGAGATGTTCCCTATCCGCCCGCTGCCGTGGGCCATGCTCGCGGCCCTCAAGGGCAAGCGCGGGTCGGCCGACGTGAAGCTCGGCCGCCTGCTGCTGGCCGACGGCATCATGCTCACGCGCGCAGTCGGGTCACTTCGCGTTCGACGGCGACCGCATGGAGGTGAAGCCGCTCGCCGCGGACCTGCTGGGCGGCTCGGGCGCCGGCGCCATGCGCTTCGATGCGCAGCGCAAATCCGTGCAGGTCGACATCACGGCCACCAACGTGCTGCTCGAGCGCTGGTTCCACGAGCGCCATCGCCCCGTGCGCTTCACCGGCGGACCGATGAAGGTGCGCGCCAATTTCACCTCGACGGGCGACTCCATCAAGCAGCTCGCGGGCTCGATGACCGGCCCGGTGTCGATCGCGATGGGGCCCGGAATCTACGCGTCGGTGGGCGCCGGCGACTGGGAGGCGCGCATGGCGACCTTCACCAAGGACAACTCGGCCCGCGAGATCGACTTCGAGTGCGCGGGGGCGGCGTTGCAGTTCAAGGGCGGGAGCGCGAGCGGCGAAGGGATCATCGGCGCGCGCAGCAAGGTGAGCGGCCTGCTGCTCTCGGGCGACGTGAGCCTGCGCGACGAGAAGGCGGACCTCACCGGCCCGGTGCATCCGCGCGGCGACACCGTGGGCCTCGCCGCCATCGCCGACGACATCCGCATCTCCGGGCCGATCCCCAAGCTCCACGTCACGCTGGACCCGGCCTCTACCGGCAAGGTGATCGCCAAGGGCGCGGCCGCGGTCGCCACCGTGGGCCTCAGCGTGCTTGCGACGACGCCGTCATCGAAGAACGATCCCGATCCGTGCGAAGCGCCGTTCAAGCCCGGACGGCCGCCGCGGCCGTGAGGTGTGGCGGCGCCGCCCGCTTCAGGGCACCGGGCCGCTCGCGTTGATCGGCGGGACGCAGAACCGCACGCCCTCGGGGATGGATCGCGCCGGCAGTCGCCTGCATATCGGTCCCGTATTCGATCGATCCATCGTCCTGGACCGACCAGCCGTAGACGATGGCGTTGGTACCGTCGATGAGGCCCGCCGAGCCGCCATCACCGAAGGTGGCATCCAGCGAGCCGTCATGGTTCAACCGGACCAGGCGATTGCCCACAATGAGGAGCTTCCCGCCGGGCACCGGCAGGAGTTCTGCGGGAAGAAAGGGCGAATCCGCCGGTTGGGGAAGTGCGGCTTCGCCTCCGTTTCCCCACGACGGGTCGAGCGCGCCGCTTGCGAGGTAGCGCAGGACTTCGCGTTGTTGCGGACTGCCAGTGGATTTTAACTAAGGTTTGACTTCTTTGGAAAGGAACGCGAGCGCAGGACCGCTCGATTCCCAGTCGCGGCCGTCGAACGTTTCTATGACGAGCTGCCGGGGGCGCTTGATCGAGGCAGCGCACGTTCACGTCAAAGCCGTCGGGGTTGGAGCGCGGGACGTAGAACGACTTGATGCCGCAGGTACGGCAGAAGTGATGCCGCGCCGTATGCGTGCCGAAGGTGTAGGTCGCGAGGCGCTCGCGGCCCTTGAGGAGCCGGAATCGCGAGGCCGGCACGATGAGGTGCAGGAACCCCGTCATCGCGCAGAGCGAGCAGTTGCAGTCGAGCGCCACGATGCGCTCCGGCGCCTCGACCTCGAAGCGCACGGCGCCGCAGTGGCAGCCTCCCGAATGGATCATCGCGTCCTCCTCATGCCCATGCGGAATAATGGAGCTCGATTATGAGGTTGCCCATGGTCCCCGATCGCATCGAAAAGAAGATCGTGCTGCAAGCCCCGCTCGAGCGCGCCTGGCGCGCGGTGAGCGTGGCCGAAAATTTCGGAAGCTGGTTCGGCGTGGCGTTCGACGGCCCGTTCGTCGCCGGCCGGCGCCTCGCCGGTCGCATCGTGCCCACGCAGGTGGACCCGGAGGTGGCGAAGCTCCAGGAGCCCCACGCGGGCAAGAAGTTCGAGTGGACCGTGGAGGCGATCGAGCCGCCGCGGCGCATCGCCTTCCGCTGGCACCCCTATGCGATCGACCCGGCCGTCGACTACTCCCGGGAGCCCACCACGCTCATCGTCTTCGAGCTCGCGGAAGCACCCGGTGGCACCCTGCTCACGATCACGGAGTCCGGCTTCGACGCGATTCCCGCCGCGCGCCGCGCCGAGGCGTTCGAGGCCAACGACGGCGGCTGGACGCACCAGGCGAAGCTGGTCGAGAAGTACCTCGCGGGAAAGCGGGGCGAGGGCTAGGCCCCCGCCCGCGTGCGTACTAGTAGCGTCCCGCCTGCGCGAAGAGCGTGGCCCAGGTCGCGGCCTTCGGGTCGAAGCCCTCGCCGCAATCGTCGCCCATGCTGGTCGAGGCCACGCGCGAGACCGCGTCGCGCATCGACTGCTTGAACGCTTGCGCGTCCGAGAAGCCCAGCTTCGCCTTCATCGCGTGGTTGTCCTGCATCGCCACGCCGCTCTTGGTGAGCACGTAGGTGTCGAAGTACTGCTTCTGCGGCATGAGCGGGATGTTCTGCGCCTGCAGGTACTTCACGAGCGCCTCGTCCTTGAAGGGATACGGCATGCCGGGCCAGAAGGGATAGAAGAGCCCGTCCCAGTGGTTCGGGATGTAGACCTTGGGATGGACCACGGGGATCACGAGCTTCGCGACCGGCTCGCCGCCGGTGCCGATCCATGCGTCCACCTGCGTGAGGCCCGCGTCCTTCATCGCCGCGGCGAGGTTGCCGAGCGGAGAGCCGAAGCTCTGGCCGTCGATGACGATGTCGCGGTCGAGGTCGTAGGCGCTCGCCGAGTTGTTCACGAAGAACGCTAGCTGGCCGTCGGGACGGTCGATCGTGAACAGGAAGGCGCGGTTGCCGCCGCCGTTGGGATAATCCTCGCCCACGCCGGCGCGGTAGCCGCCGGTGGCCGCATCCGGAACGGGCGGCTTGTAGAGCTCGCGCGGGAAATGCTGGATGGGATTGGTCGTGTCGCCGCTGTGGTTGAAGCGCACGACGCGGATCGTGATGCCGTCGCCCAGGTCGATCTTCTCGCCGCCGGAGACGCTGCGGCATTGCGCGCCCGTGACGCCCTCCGCCGCGGCCTGGAAGCAGGTCGACTGCCCGCCGATCATCTGCGCGCCGGTGAGCTTGGCCCAGGTGGGCGAATCCCAGCTGTGGTCGAAGTGGCTGTGGCCGACCAGCAGGTAGTCGAGCTTCGCGCTGCCCAGCACCGCATCGCGCACCTTGTCGATGGACGCCTTGTCGATGCCGTACGGGCCCTTGGTGAACGCGTACAGGTCGTTGGGATGCTCGGGTGTGGCGACGAAGAACGGCGGGCCCGGCACGCGCGTGATGTAGGCGTCCATCATGATGCGCTTGTCGCCGATCTTGAAGTACCAGTTGGCGATGGACATCCAGGTCATCTCGACGCTGCCCGGGGCGGCATGGGCGGCGGTGATCCAGGAGCTTGCGAGCAGGACGGCCATCGATGCAGCGAACTTTCTCATCATGATTCCTCCTCCTTGGCGCTGGGGGATGCAAGAATACTGCAAACCGCGTTGCGGGGATCCGAGATGAAGAAAAGGCAGCGTTGCGCCTGGGCCGAGACCCACGAGATCTTCTTCCCCTACCACGACGAGGAGTGGGGCACGCCGGAGCACGACGACGGCAAGCTCTTCGAGATGCTGAACCTCGAGGGCGCGCAGGCGGGGCTCTCGTGGCTCACCATCCTCAAGAAGCGGGAGGCGTACCGCCGCGCCTTCGACGGCTTCGACGCTGTCAAGGTCGCGCGCTACACGGCGGCCAGGCGCGCGAAGCTCATGAAGGACGAAGGCATCGTGAGGAATCGCCTGAAGATCGACGCAACCGTCGGCAACGCCAAGGCCTTCCTCGCGGTGCAGGAGGAATTCGGCACGTTCGACGAATACATCTGGCGCTTCGTCGGGCACGTGCCGATGCGCGGTCCGGGCAACGAGAAGGCGGTCGCCGTGAGCGAGGCGATGGGGAAGGAGCTGAAGAAGCGCGGCTTCCGCTTCGTGGGGCCGACCATCTGCTACGCGTTCATGCAGGCGGTGGGCATGGTGAACGACCATTCGCGCACCTGCTTCAAGGCACCGCGGAGCACGCGATGAAGGCCGCGCCGTGGTCCACCTCGGTGAAGGCGACGTCGGCGCTGTCGGTCGTGGTGCTCGTCGTGGTCGGGAGCGTGCTGCCGTATGCGGTGGCGGAGGCGAGCCATCCGCCATTCGCCGACGGCGTGCGCGGCCTGCTGCGCCTCGTGCCCTTCGCCATCGTCGCGGTGGCTGCGCTCTTCGTGGTGCGCGGCTACGAGGTCGAGGGCCGCGAGCTGCGGGTGCAGCGCCTGCTCTGGGAGACGCGCGTGCCGCTCGAGGGGCTGGAGGGTGCGTGGCGGGACCCCGAGGCGATGGCGCGCTCCACGCGCATCTTCGGCAATGGCGGCCTCTTCGCGGTGACCGGCCTGTACCGCAACAAGAAGCTCGGCATGTACCGCGCCTACGTCACCGATCGCACGCAGGCAGTGGTGCTGCGCATGCGCGCGGACAAGGCGATCGTGATCTCGCCCGAGCGGCCCGAGGCGTTTCTCGCGGCGCTCCGGGCGCGCCATCCGGGGCTCGCCGGGGGGCCCCAAGCCTAGTTCCGCAGAGCGGGACGCTGTATCCGTTATCCGATACAATCGCGCGGCACAGATCAGGCGGCCACTTAGAGCTCGCCAGTTCCGTCGGATTCCGAACGGGGGAGACGTGCAACAGCCGCAGGCGCAGCTTTCTTCCATCCTGACCGTCCTCGAGGTCGCCCATCCCGGCCCGGAGGACGCGCTTCAGATCACGCGCGAGCTGATCGAGGCGCTGCCGGTGCCCATCTTCTACAAGGCACGCGACGGGCGCTACCTCGGCGTGAACCGCGCCTGGGAAGACTTCTTCGGCATCTCGCGCGAGCTGATCGTCGGGCAGCGCGTCGAGTCCCTCTACGAAGGCGCTCCCGCCGTCGCCGCGCGCCACCGGGCGATGGACGACGAGCTGTGGGCCAATCCCGGCAGCCAGTCCTACGAGATCACGCTCTTCACCCGCGACGGGCGCCTGCGCCACACGCTCTACTACAAGGCCACGTTCCGCGGCGCCGAGGGCGAGGTGACCGGCCTCATCGGCACCATCATCGACATCACGGAGAGAAAGCAGATCGAGCACCGCCAGGCGATCGAGGGCTCGGTCGGGGCGCTGCTGGACCACGCGGGGACGGTGGCGGAGGCGATCACCGCGACCATCGAGGAGATGTGCACGCGCTTCGACTGGGCGTGCGGTGCGCGCTGGAGCTTGGACGAGACGGAGAACCGCCTGCACTGCGTCGAGAGGTGGGGCGAGGACGAGCCCGCCGTGCAGAGCTTCCTCGCCGCCAGCAACACCTCCACGTTCGTGCCCGGAGATGCCGGGATCATCCGCCGCACGTTGAAGAGCGGCGAGCCGGTGTGGGTGGAGGACGTGGCCACGAAGACCGACTTCATCCGGGCGCAGGCCGCCGCCGCCGCCGGCCTGCACGGCGCCTTCGCGCTGCCGATCCGCATGGGAGCGCGCGTGCTGGGCGCGATCGAGTTCTACTCGCGCGAATCGCGCCGCCCGGAGGAGTGGCTGCAGCAGCTGGGCGTGCACGTAGGCCACCAGATCGGCTCGCTCATGGCGCGGCGCGAGGCCGAGGAGCGGCTGCGCGAGGCGCACGCGGAGCTCGAGCAGAAGGCCGCCGAGCTCTCGCGCTCCAACGACGAGCTGCAGCAGTTCGCCTACGTCGCTTCCCACGATTTGCAGGAGCCGCTGCGCATGATTTCCAGCTACACGCAGCTCCTGGGGCGGCGCTACGGCGACCGTTTCGACGACAACGCCCGCGAGTTCATGGGCTACATCGTCGAGGGCGCCGGGCGCATGAAGCAGCTGATCGAGGACCTGCTCGCCTATTCGCGGGTGGGCACCAAGGGGCGCGAGTTCAAGGCGTTCTCCGCCGGCTCCGCGCTCGACAAGGCGCTCGCCAACCTGCGCACCACGGCCGAGCGCGCCGGGGCGGACGTGACCCACGACCGGCTGCCCGGTGGTCACCGGCGACGAGGGCCAGCTAGCGCAGGTGTTCCAGAACCTCATCGGCAACGCCATCAAGTTCCGCGGCGACGAGGCTCCGCGTATCCACGTCTCGGCGCGCTTCGCCGACGGCGACTGGGTCTTCGCCGTGCGCGACAACGGCATCGGCTTCGACCCGCAGTACGCCGACCGCATCTTCCTGGTATTCCAGCGCCTGCACACCCGCTCCGAGTATCCCGGCACCGGGATCGGGCTCGCGATCTGCAAGAAGATCGTCGACCGGCACGGCAGGGCGCATCTGGGTCGACTCCCACCCCGGAACGGGAAGCACGTTCTTCTTCACCATCCCGGAGAAGGATCCAACCGATGCCCACAAAAACTGAAGAGTCCCCACCCGTGGAAATCCTGCTCGTCGAAGACAACGCCGGCGACCACCGGCTCACGCAGGAAGCCCTGCGCGAAGGCAAGGTCTACAACAACCTGCATTGGGCGAAGGACGGCGTGGAGGCGCTCGACTTCCTGCACCGCCGCGGCAAGCACGCCAACGCGCCGCGGCCGGACCTGATCCTGCTGGACCTGAACCTTCCGCGCAAGGACGGGCGCGAGGTGCTCTCGGAGATCAAGTCCGACGACGAGCTGAAGACCATCCCGGTCGTGATCCTCACCACCTCCCAGGCCGAGGAGGACGTGGTGAAGAGCTACCACCTGCACGCCAATTGCTACGTCACCAAGCCCGTCGACCTGGAGAAATTCATCGTCGTCGTGCAGTCCATCGACCGCTTCTGGCTCACCATCGCCACGCTGCCCACCGCCAGATGAAGACCGACGGGATCGCCCAGTCGGTCCTGCTGATCGAGGACAACGCGGGCGACGCGCGCCTCATCCGCGAGATGCTGTTCGAGGACGACGCGGCGCCCTTCGCGCTGGAGTCGGTCGACCGGCTCTCGCGCGGGCTGGAATCGCTCTCGCGCAGCGCCGCCTCGCTCGTGCTGCTGGACCTTTCGCTGCCCGACAGCCACGGCCTGGACACGTTCTCCAAGGTCTACGCGCACGCCCCCAAGGTGCCGATCATCGTGCTCTCGGGCAACGACGACGAGACGCTCGCGCTCTACGCGGTGAAGAGCGGCGCCCAGGACTACCTCGTGAAGGGCAAGATCGACCGCGAGCTGCTGCTGCGCGCGATGCAGTACGCGATCGAGAGGAAGCGCTACCAGGAGGAGCTCGAGCGCCAGGCCAACTACGACGCGCTCACGGGGCTGCCGAACCGCCACCTGCTGCTCGACCGCCTGAAGCAGTCGATCGTCTCGCAGCGCATCCCGCGCCCGGTGGCCGTGGTCTTCATCGACCTCGACCACTTCAAGGTCATCAACGACAGCCTCGGCCACAACTTCGGCGACGACGTGCTGCGGAAGATCGCCGAGCGGCTGCAGTCCACGGTGCGCGACGGCGACACGGTGGCGCGCCTGGGCGGCGACGAGTTCGTGCTGATCCTCAACGACCAGACGCGCGAGGACCTCATCTTCCGCACCATGCGCCGCCTCATGACGCGCATCGGCGAGCCGATGATGATCGCCGGCCACGAGCTCAACATCGGCTGCAGCGCGGGCATCAGCATCCATCCCACCGACGGGCTCGACGTGAACACGCTGCTCAAGAACTCCGACGCCGCGATGTACCGCGCGAAGTCGGCGGGGCGCGGAACGTTCCAGTTCTTCACCATCGAGATGAACGAGCTCGCGGTCGAGCGCCTCGCCATGGAGCACAGCCTCCGGCGCGCGATCGAGAGGAACGAGCTGATCCTGCACTACCAGCCGCGCGTGAACATGCGCACCGGGCAGGTGGACGCGGTGGAGGCTCTGGTGCGCTGGCAGCATCCCGAGCGCGGGCTCGTGATGCCGGACCGCTTCATCCCGCTCGCCGAGGAGACCGGCCTCATCGTGCCGATCGGCGAATGGGTGCTGCGCACGGCGTGCGAGCAGGGGCGGGCGTGGCGCCGCACGCGGCTTCGCGCCGGTGGTCTCCGTGAACCTCTCGGCGCGCCAGCTCTGGACCGGGGGGCTGCTGCGCATCGTGGGCGACATCATGATCGAGTCGGGCATGGGCGAGCACCTCGAGCTGGAACTCACCGAGAGCATGGTGATGCACGACGTGGAGAGCGTGGTCGCCACCCTCCAGGCGCTGCGCGGCATCGGCGTGCGCCTCTCGCTGGACGATTTCGGCACCGGCTACTCGTCGCTCTCGTACCTGCGCCGGCTGCCGCTCAACGCGTTGAAGATCGACGGCTCCTTCGTGCGCGACATCCAGGCCACCGGCAGCGCCGACGACGGCGTGCTCGCCAAGGCGATCATCTCGCTCGCCCACAGCCTCAAGTTCAAGGTGGTGGGCGAGGGCGTCGAGACGCAGGGCCAGTACGATTTCCTGCTCGCCAACGCGTGCGACGAGATCCAGGGATTCTTCTACAGCCCGCCGGTGCCCGGCGCCGACTGCGAGGCCTTCCTCACCGGGGGGCGCGTGCCGGTCGAAACGAAGACCCGGCACTAGGGCTACCCGGTGGCGAGCCCAGGCAGCGGCGGCAAGTCGCAGGCCCAGCAGCGCGCTGACGACATTCGCGTCTTCGGTCGTGAGCTGGCCCGCCTGGAGGAATCAGGCGTGGTCGCGCTCACGCCAGACCAGGCCGCGGCGATCGCGCGCCATCACGCGGAGCTTCTCGCCGGCTACGCGCGGGACTACGACATCGATCGCGACGCGAGCGCGAAGCAGCTCTCGATGGGGATGCGGGTCGCATCCTTCCTGGGTGCGGTGGCGCTCGCTGCGAGCGTGTTCTTTCTCTTCTACCAGTTCTGGGGCCGGTTCCCGACGGCCGGGCAGGTGGCGATCCTGGTGGCTGCGGCATTCGGCAGCTTCGGCCTGACGTTCGCCGTCGAGCGGCGCGATGCGACCGGATACTTCACCAAGCTCGCGGCCCTCGTGTCGTTCGCCTGCTTCGTGATCGACATCGCGATGCTGGGGCGCATCTTCGACATCACGCCGTCCGACAAGGCGCTGCTGCCATGGGCGGCGTTCGCGTTCCTGCTCGCGTACAGCTGCGATCTGCGCCTGCTGCTCGTTGCCGGCATCCTCTGCCTCATCGCGTTTCTCTCGTCGCGAGCGGGTACCTGGGGCGGCATCTACTGGATCCACTTCGGCGAGCGGCCCGAGAATTTCGTGCCCGCCGCGATCCTGATTTTCTGCGTGCCGATCCTCGTGCGACAGGACCGCTTCGCCGGCTTCGCGCAGGTCTACCGGGTGTTCGGACTGCTCGCTCTCCTGCTGCCCATCCTCGTGCTCGCGCACTGGGGCGAGGGAAGCTACCTGCCGCTGGACGCCGGGTTCGTCGAAGGTGCTTACCAGACGGCGGGATTCCTCATTTCCGCCGGTGCGATGTGGCTGGGCATACGCCGCCAGTGGCCCGAGGTCGTCAATACGGGCCTCACGTTGTTCGTGATCTTCGTGTACACGAAGTTCTACGACTGGTGGTGGGAATGGATGCCGAAGTACCTGTTCTTCCTCCTCATGGGGCTGAGCGCCATAGTGATGCTGCTCGTCCTGAGGAGAGTGCGCGCGAGCGGACGCCTGGCGGGAGGCTCGACGTGATCCGGTGGTCGCGCAAGTGGACCTTGGGGGTCGCAGCCGCCATCCTCGCGCTGACCAACGCGGTGGCGTTGCTCGGCGCGGCATACAACCGCGGCGGAACCCCCGAGAGCACGCTGCGGCTTACGGAGCGCGAGGTTTCCATTCCGAGGGACTACGGCATCCGCGAGAACAGCGGGCTGTCGCTGGACCTGCGGTGGCGGGTGGCGGACGAGGTTGGCATGCCCAACATGTACTACTACGGCCGGGGCGCGATTCCCGGATGGCTCGACAAGTCCAAGATGGCCGAGCTGGGATTCGACGTCTCGCTTCCGGACATGGGCGTCGAGCGCCGCACCCGCTTCGGGCGGCAACTCGGTCGCGACGCATTCGTCGTCCTCGAGTTGGGCGGCGACGCCTACGAAGCTTTCCGCAAGAAAGCCGCGACGGAAGCCGAACGCCTGAATGGCTCCGGCAAGCCGGACGACAAACGCCGGGCCGCCGACGCGCTCGATGCTGCTGAAAGCGGCACTCGCCTCTTCGCGATCGACTCGGGTCTCGATCCCGCCGCGCTCCGCGCTCGATACCCGGATCGCGGCCGCTACGCGATCGTTCGCGGCCAGGTCGAGCCTGCATCCGGGCGCGACAAGACCGCGTATCGCGGATACTTGCGGGACATTCACGTCGACGATATCAACGTGCCGCTCGACCTCCACGGAGCCTTCGGAGGGCCGCGCGAGAAGGCGCACTTCGACGCCACGGTGTGTTTCGGTCGGCGCTTCGAGCCATGGCTCGTGTCCGCGCAACGCCGGCCCTGACGGGCCGCGATCCGCCTGCGACATGCGGCGGCGCGCGTTGCGTTGAAGGCAAGCCGTGGCATTCTATAGGCCCTTCGCCATGAAGAAGTTCGGGGAGACTGATGTGTCCAAGCGGGAGGCAGGTGCCATGTCGAGACGCGAGTTCCTGGCCGCGGGTGGCACCGTCATCGCGGCGGCCGGCGTGAAGGCGGAGCCCGCGGCCGCGACGGTGAAGCCCTTCGAGCTGGACGAGGCCACCATCGCCCAGCTCGGCGAGCGGATGCGCCGCGGCGAGACGACGTCGCAGAAGCTCGTCACGGCGTATCTCGCGCGGGCGCAGGAGATCGACACTACGGGCCCGACGCTGCACGCGGTGATCGAGGTGAATCCCGACGCGCTGGAGATCGCCGCCGGCCTCGACCGCGAGCGCTCGGCCGGCCGCGTGCGCGGGCCGCTGCATGGCGTGCCCATCTACGTGAAGGACAACATCGCGAGCGCCGACCGCATGAGCACCACCGCGGGCTCGCTCGCGCTGGAAGGCCTGCACGCGGCCGAGGATGCTCCGCTCCTGCGCCGGCTGCGCGACGCGGGCGCCGTGCTGGTCGGCAAGACGAACCTCTCCGAGTGGGCCAACTTCCGCTCGTCCAACTCGCTCTCGGGCTGGAGCAGCCGGGGCGGGCAGACGCGCAACCCCTACGCGCTCGACCGCAGCCCGAGCGGCTCGAGCTCAGGCTCTGCGGTCGCGGCGGCGGCCAACCTGTGCGCCGCGGCGATCGGCACCGAGACCGATGGATCGATCACGTCGCCCTCGGCGTGCAACGGCCTCGCGGGATTGAAGCCCACGCTGGGCTTCGTGAGCCGCGGCGGCATCGTGCCCATCGCGCACTCCCAGGACACCGCGGGGCCGATGGCGCGCACGGTGGCCGATTGCGCGCTCCTCATGAACGCGCTCGCGGGCGCCGATCCGGGGGATCCGGCCACCGTCGCCCGCGGCATTCCGCGCGACGTCGATTTCACCGCGGGCCTGGGGCTCACGGACCTGAAGGGCGTGCGGCTGGGCGTCGGCCGCCAGTTCTTCAACGCGTTCGAGAAGGCGGACCGCGTGATCGAGCGCGCGCTCGACGAGCTCCGCGACCTCGGCGCGACCCTGGTCGACGTGCAGTTCCCCACGCTGGGCAAGTTCGACGACGCCGAGCTCGAGGTGCTGTTCTTCGAGTTCAAGCACGACCTCGACGCCTGGCTCGGGAGCCACCCGAGCGGCAAACACGTGCGCTCGCTCGCCGACGTGATCGCCTACAACGCGGCGAACGCGGAGCGCGTGATGCCGATCTTCGGGCAGGACCTGCTGGTGCGCGCGCAGGCCTCGGGCCCGCTCACCGACCCGAAGTATCGCAAGGCGCTCGCCGCCTGCCGCAAGCTCGCGCGCGTGGAGGGCATCGACGCGGTGGTGAAGAAGTACCGCGTGGAGGCGATCGTGGCGCTCACCTCGCAGCCCGCGTGGATCATCGACGCGGTGAACGGCGACATCACCAAGGGCGGCTGCACGTCGCTCGCCGCCGTGGCGGGCTATCCGCACCTCACGGTCCCCGCGGGCTTCGCGGGCGGGCTGCCGGTCGGCTTGTCGTTCTTCGGGCCCGCCTGGTCCGACGCGCGCCTGCTCGCGATCGGGCACGCGTTCGAAATGGCGACCCGGCATCGCCGCGCGCCGGAGTTCCTCGCCACGGCCTAGGAAAAGGACGCGGGCAGTGCCGGAAGGCGGCTAGGCGATCGCCGGCTGTTTCGCGGTCTTCTCGGGCTGCTTCGCCGGCTTTGCGGCCGTTGCCGCCGCTGCCGCGATCTTCATCGCAGCGAGGTGCTCGGCGATGAGCTCGGTCTGGAAGCGGTTCACCGCATCGGGATCCGTGAACACCGTCTGCGTGTTGTTCTGCGCCTTGAAGCCCGGGCCCCCGGCCGTGGTGCGCCCGGCGACGAACGCGCCCTCGCCCGAGAGCGACCAGTTGGTCGATCCCTCGCCGCCCACCTTGCCGTCGGCGACGAAGCCCTTCGTGTGGCTGATCTGGTGCGTGGGCGACTGGCCGATGACGATGTGCGTGTTGAAGGCCGCGAGCTTGTCCTTCTTGCGGTCGAGGTCGAGGATCGCCTTCTCGTGCTTGCCCGACGCCTGGCTCTTGTCCAGCGTGATCAGCACGGTGACGTCGGGATCCTCGATGAGCTTGATGATGATGTCGTTCAGCTCGTCGTCGTCGTAGCCGAACATGTTCATGTAGAGCGAGACGCTCACGCGCGAGATCACGTGCTTGAGCAGCCCGTGCACGTTGTCGCGGCCGACGTAGAACAGGTGGAAGTCCTTGCTCGCGTTGCCCGAGTACGACTTCTCCTGGGTGTAATCCTGCAGGTCGAGGAGGTCGAAGGTCTGGAGGGTCTGGGTCGCATCGTCGATGACATTGGTCTTCGACTTCTTGGGCACGGTCATGGCGGGGTCTCCGGCTGGGCGATGCGAAAGTCTGGCTCCCCCGCGGCGCCTGGTGAGCGGGACGATTCGCTGCGCCGCCTGCGCAATATTCACGTCCGCAAGCCGCGTCGTGACGGCCCGGAAAAAGGCGCGAGGCGGTCCCGGAAGGCGGCTAGGCGAGAGCGAAGGGACGCCCGGCGTGCTGGTCGATCGCGAGGCGATACGCAGCGATGGCGGCCGCGACGTCCTGCAGGCCCGTTCCGGTGGAGTCGAACACGATGGTCTCGTCGGGACGGGTGCGGCCGGGCCTGGTGCCCGCGACCACCTCCGCCAGCTCGGCGTGCACGTCCTCGCGCGCCATCGCGCCGGCGTCGATCGCGTGGTGCAGGTCTCCGATCTTGCAGGCCTGCTCCGTGAGGTCGGTCACGACGGTCGCCGCGGCCATGAGGCGCGGGTCGATCTCCTGCTTGTCCTCGTTGTCCGCGCCCACCGCCGAGACGAACGTGCCGGGCCGCACCATGTCCGCCGTGAGGAAGTAGCGGCGCGCGGTCGTGCAGGTGACGACGATGTCGCTCGCAGCGGCGGCGGCGGCGAGCTCCGTCGCGGGGGCGACATCGATCCCCAGCTCGCGGCCCAGCGCGGCGCAGAACCCGGCGACCCGCCCCGCATCCAGGTCGTAGGCGAGGATGCGCGCCGGCTTCCGCACCGCGACCAGAGCGCGCAACTGCGCCGCGGATTGGCCGCCGCAGCCGCAGATCAGCACGGTCTCGCAACGCTCGCGCGCGAGGTGCTTCGCGGCGACGGCGGTGGCGGCCGCGGTGCGCAGCGCCGTGATCGCGATCGAGTCCATGATCGCGAGCGGCGTGCCGTCGGCAGCATCCATCAGGATGACCGCGCCCTGGATCGTCGGCAAGCCGTGCCGCGCGGCGTTGCCGGGAAAGTTCGCGTTGAGCTTGGCGGCGAAGTAGGGCCGGTCCACGGTGAGGAAGCCCGCCTTCACGTGGAAGCTCCCGTCGCCGCCGTGCATGCCGAGGATTCCGGGCGGCGGAACCTCGCCGCGGCCGAGGCGCCGGAACGCGTCCTCGACGGCGGCAACGCATGCCTGCGGTGTCAACAGCCGCTCCACGTCCGAGCGGGTAAGAAGGAGCGTCTCGGAGCTCATGGCCGAAACGATTGCATCGCCGCCACGAGGGCCGCGGGCTGCTCGAGCATCGGGCAGTGGCCGGAGGCCGGGATCTCGCGGTAGAGGGCGTCGGGAATCGCCGCCGCCACCTCGCGCGCAAGCGCGGGCGGCGTGGTCTGGTCGAGCGCGCCGCACATCACCAGCGTGCGGTTGCGGATGGACGGCAGCCCCGCGGCGAGGTCGAGGCTTGCGAGGCCGAGGCAGGCCTGCGCGAAGCATTCAGGATCGACCGCCGCCAGGCGTTCCTTGCGTTGCGCGATGACCTCGGGGAAGCGCGCCTGGAATTCCGCCGGGAACATGCGGCCGATGGCGGTATCGAGCACGGCTTGCATCCCCGATTCGCGGACCCGCGCGGCCATGCCGCGGAACGGGGCGCGCGCGGGTTCGGGGAACGCGGGCACTACATCCGCCACCATGAGGTCTCCGAAGCGTTTGCCGTGGCCGATGGCGAGCTCGAGCGCGACGAAGGCCCCGAAGCCGTTGCCGAAGACCGCCGTGGACGCATCCAGCCCGAGGGCGTCCATCGCCTGCGCGACATGGTCCGCCCAGGCGCCGACCGTGGCGAGCGCGCGCGCCCCCGAGCCGCCGAAGCCGGGCAGGTTGATGCGGGTGACGCGATGGCCCGCCTCGAGCGCGGGCAGCACGCGCTCGAACACCGTGGCGTCGGTGAGCAGCGAATGCACGAGCAGCAGGCCGGGGCCGTGCCCCGACTGGAAATGCTCGACCGGGACGCCTTCGACGGTGACGGTGGCCATGGCGTTAAGATAGCAGCAACCATGGACGACCTGCACACGCGCCTGCCCACCCACGGGCACTTCATCGACGGCGGCGAGCAGCCCGCGGAGGGCGCGGCGCTGCTGGAGGTCCTCGACCCTTCCCGTGGCGAGGCGATCGCGCGCATCCCCCACGGTACCGAGGCGGATGTCGATCGCGCCGTAAAGAGCGCGCGCCGGGCGTTCGAGGGCAAGGATTGGGGCGGCCTCGCGGAGCGCCAGCGCGCGCGCCTCGTGAACAAGCTCGCCGACGCCTTCGAGTCGCACCTGGAGGAGCTCTACCAGCTCGAGACCACGAACAACGGCCGCCCGATCAACGAGACGCGCGCCCAGGTGAGCCGCCTGCCGGATTTCCTGCGCTACAACGCCGGCCTCGCCCTCGCGCGCCGCGACGCGGTGATCCCGGTGCAGGGCCCGTACCTCAACTACACGCTGCGTACGCCCCTGGGCGTCGTCGGCAACTCCACGCCCTTCAACCATCCGCTGATGATCATGGTGAAGAGCCTGGCACCGGTGCTTGCCTCGGGTTGCACGACGGTGGTGAAGCCCTCCGAGTACACGCCGCTCACGACGCTGAAGCTCGCGCAGATCTTCTCCGAGGCGGGGCTGCCGCCCGGCGTCTTCAACGTGGTGACGGGCCTCGGCCCCACCACCGGCAAGGCGCTCGCCGCGCACCCGGGCCTCGACAAGCTCGTGCTCACCGGCGGCACCGAGGCCGGGCGCATCGTGGGCGCGCTCGCCGGCGAGCGCTTCGTGCACCAGACCCTCGAGCTGGGCGGCAAGACGCCGGTGCTCGTGTTCGACGACTTCGACGTGGACCAGGCCGTGAACTACGCGGCGTTCGGCGCCTTCATCGGCGCGGGGCAGACGTGCATCTGCGGCAGCCGCCAGATCGTGCACGAGCGCGTGTACGACCAGTTCGTGGAGAAGCTCGCGGCCAAGGCGCGCACCATCCGCATCGGCAACCCCGCGGATGCCGCGGTGCAGCTGGGACCCGTGATCTCGGCGAGGCAGCGGCAGCGCGTGCTGAGCTACGTCGAGATCGGCAAGCAGGAAGGCGCGCGCCTCGTGGCGGGCGGCCGCATCCCGGCCGATCCCGCGCTCGCGAAAGGCTTCTTCGTCGAGCCCACCGTGTTCGCCGACGTGACCGCGCGCATGCGCATCTTCCAGGAAGAGGTGTTCGGGCCCTTCACGTCGGTCACGCGCTTCCATGACGAGGACGAGGCGATCGCGCTCGCCAACGACTCGCAGTTCGGGCTGGCCGGAGCCGTGCGCACCATGAACCTCGTGCGCGCGCACCGCGTGGCCGCGCGGTTGCGCTGCGGCATCGTGTGGGTCAACGACCACCACCGCCTCGATCCCGCGTCCCCGTGGGGCGGCGTGGGCATGTCCGGCATCGGGCGCGAGAGCGGCGCCGAGTCCTTCGACGCCCACTTCCAGACCAAGAGCGTCATGGTGCGGGTCGACGACCAGCCCTTCGACTGGTACGCCGACACCGCCAAACAACCCCGGCTCAACTGATTAATGAACTGATTAATGGGGTCAGGTTAAATTTCGGAGCTGTCCCCATTTCGGTTCATTTCAGCGGCGGGTAGTCCCGGGAGTACACCGGCGCGGCGAGGAACGCCTTGGGGTCGAACGTCCAGAACTGCGTGACGTTCGGATACGTGGCGACCACGGTGTTCACCAGCTTGCCGTTCTTGCGCTCCACCTTCTTCACGTAGATGTTGAGCACCGGCTTGCCGTACTCGTCGATGCGCACCGGGCCGATGGGGCTCGCGTCCAGGTGCACGGCGTGCAGCGCCTTATGAACGCGGGCTTGTCCTCGAACTTGCCGCCGATCGAGTTGAGCGCGGCCTCGAGCGTCATCGCCGCGACATAGGTGCTCGCGGTGTAGAAGCCCGGCGTCACCTTGTATTCCTTCATCACCGCGTCCACGAACCGCTTGTTCTCGGGGGAGTCGATCTCGGCCGAATACCAGCTCGCCGAGTAGACGCCGAGCGCCTCGTCGCCCATGTTGCGCAGCACCCCTTCGTCCACGCTGGTGGGATTTCCGAACACGGGCTTCTTCATGCCGTAGTCGGCGTACTGCTTGAGGAAGCGCAGGCCGTTGATGCCGGCGAAGCCCGCGTACACGCCGTCGGCCTCGGGCTGGATCTGGCTCACGTAGGAGCCGTAGTCGGGCACGTTCAACGGCGGCCAGAGCGCCTGGACGACCTTGCCGCCCGCCGCGGTGAAGCCCGCGCGGAAGCCGGCGGCGCCCTCGTGGCCGTAGGTGAAGTCGTCGGCCACCTCCGCGACCGTCTTCACGCCCGCCTTGCGCGCCGCGAAGTCGCCCAGCACGTGCATCGGCTGCGCGGCGGTGCCGACGGCGTGGATCACGTAGTCGCTCTGCTTCTGCTGCGCCAGGTCCTTCTGCGCGGCGGAGGTCGGGGTGATGAGCGGCACCTGGACCTGGCGGATGTAGTCGTCGATGGCGAGCGCCTCGAAGGTGGCGAGCGGGCCGATGATCACGTGCACGTGGTCTTTCTCCACCAGCTCCTGCACCTTGGACTTCGCCTGCGGAGGCGAGCCGCCGGTATCGGCGATGAAGAGCTCGACCTTGCGCCCGGCGAGCATGGAATTGCGCTCCTTCAGGAACAGGTTGATGCCTTCCTCCATCTGCTTGCCGCCCGCGGCGAGCGCTCCGGTGCGGACGGTGAGGAAGCCCAGGCGCAGCGGCTCGGCGCCCGCTTGCGCGAGGGCGGCCATGGCGGTGAAGACGGACGCGAGCAGGGCGGCGACGCGAAGCGCGATGCGGTGGGGCATGGGGCGGTCCTCGGTCAGGGCAGGGAGGGCGTATTCTGCACAATCTTTCCGAAACCCCAAAACTACAGGGTCATGAGCGAAGTATTCCGCGACGCCGCGCGCGTCATCGTCACCGGCGGCACCTTCGACAAGCGCTACGACGCGATCAAGGGCGAGCTCACGTTCACGCAGACGCACCTGCCGGCGCTCCTCGAGCAGGCGCGCGTGAGCCTGCCGCTCGCCCTGGACATCCGGCTGCTCATCGACAGCCTGCAGATGACGGACGCGCATCGCCAGAGCGTGCTCGAGGCTTGCCGCGAATCCCCGGAGCGCTCGATCGTCGTGGTGCACGGCACCGACACGATGGTGGAGACCGCCGCCGTGGTCGGGCGCGCCGCGCCTCGACAAGACCGTCGTCTTCACCGGCGCGATGGTGCCGTACTCGGTGCAGGGCTCCGACGCCCCCTTCAACCTGGGCTTCGCGCTCGCCGGCGCGCTCACGCTGCCGCCGGGCGCTTACGTCGCGATGAACGCGCGGATCTTCCCGTGGAATGGCGTGATGAAGGACAAGGCGGAAGGAACCTTCAAGCTGCGCACATCCTAGCTCGAGCACCGCCCGATGCGCCGGACGGCCTGCGGGGGCTGCCCGTACAGGCGGATGAAGGCGCGGCGCATGCGCTCGGCGGTGGCGAAGCCGACCTGGCGTGCGATCACCTCGATCGACGCGGTGGTGCCCGTCACCTGCGTATGCGCCACTTCCGTGCGCAGGCGCTCCACCGCCTTGGCCGGCGTCTCCCCGGTCTCGCGCAGGAAGAGCCGCGTGAACTGGCGCGTGCCGAGGTGCGCCGCCTCGGCCAGGCGCTCGACGGACAGCCGCTCGTGCAGGTGCTCGCGCGCGAAGCTGAGCGCGCGGCGCAGGCGATCGGTGTCCGGCTCCATCTGCAGCATCTCCGAGAACTGCGACTGGCCGCCCACGCGCCGGTGATAGACCACCAGCACGCGCGCCGCGCGCTGCGCCGCGAGCGGGCCCAGGTCCTCCTCGATCATCGCGAGCGAGAGGTCGATGCCCGCCGTCACGCCGCCCGAGGTCCACAGGTTGCCGTCGCGCAGGTAGATCTGGTCGAGCTCCACGCACACGCGCGGGTAGGTGCGCTGGAGGCGGTTGGCGTATTCCCAATGGGTGGTGGCCCGGCGCCCGTCGAGCAGTCCCGCCTCGGCGAGCACGAAGGTGCCCGAGCACACGCTCGCGACGCGCCGCGTGCGCTTCGCGATCCTCTTCACGAGGCGCATCAGGGACGGGCTCTCGCTCGCGGCGATGGCGCCCCGGCCGCCCACCACGATGAGCGTATCCAGCCGCGCGCGCTCGAGGGTGATCGTGTTGACCGAGACGCCCGACGAGCTCACCACCTCGCCGCCGCGCTCGGAATACGCGGTGAGGCGGTACGGCGTAGGTCCAGTAGCGCGGCGGTGTCGGTACAGTACACTGCCTGGGTGACCCACCCGAGGAGGATTCCCATGCAACAGGCCATCCTGCGAGCGCTGTGGCTCACGCTCGCCCTCGTGCTGCCGACCCTCGCGCTCGCACAGGACAAGTACCCCAGCAAGCCGGTGCATATCATAGTGCCGTTCTCCGCGGGCGGCGTGGCGGACCTGCTGCCGCGCCTGGTGGGCGCGAAGCTCGCCGAGAAGTGGGGACAGCCCGTGGTGGTCGAGAACAAGGTCGGCGCGTCGGGCAACATCGGCATGGCGGCGGGCGCCGCGGCGGAGCCCGACGGCTACACGCTGGTGCTGGCGCCCGCGGGCAACCTCACCGTGAACCCGACGCTCTTCCACAACCTGCCGTTCGACACGTATCGCGACCTGGCACCCGTCACGCTGCTCGCCGAGTCGCCGAACCTGCTGGTGATCAACCCGGCCGTTCCCGCGCGCAGCTTCCAGGACTTCGTCGCCTACGCGAAGGCCAACCCGGGCAAGCTCAACTTCGCCTCGCCGGGCGCGGGCAGCGGAGCGCACCTCGCGGGCGAGCTGCTGAACCTCGACGCCGGCATCCACGCCGTGCACGTGCCGTACAAGGGGATCGCGCCCGCGGTGAACGACCTGCTGGGCGGCACGGTGCAGATGATGTTCGCGGGCATCTCGACGGTGATCCAGCACGTGAGGAACGGCAAGCTGGTCGCGCTCGCCATCGCCGGCCCGCATCGCAGCCCGGAGCTGCCCGAGATTCCCACCGTCGCCGAGAGCGGGCTGCCCGGATTCGACGTGACGTCGTGGTACGGCATTGTCGTGCGCGCGGGCACGCCCCCGGCCGTCATCGACAAGATCCAGCGCGACATCGCCGAAGCGCTGCGCGACCCGGGCGTGAAGGCGAAGCTCGCGGCCCTGGGGCTCGAGCCGGTCGGGGACACGCCGGCGGAATTCGGCAAGGTGATCCAGTCCGAGTCGCGCAAATGGGGCGACATCGTGAAGAAGGCGAACATCCGCGTGGAGCAGTGAGGCCATGGCGCACGCGGGGCGCATCGACCTCACGTACCTGAACGGGCCGGACGTCGCGCGCCTGGCACTCACCGACGACGAGATCCTCGCCGCGGTCGAGGCCGCGCTGGGTGCCCAGGGACGCGGCGAGACGGTGATCGAGCCGCGCGTGCACCTGGTGCCCGAGTCTTCCGCGAAGGGCCACTTCAACGTGCTGCGCGGCTACGTGAAGCCGCTCGGCGTGGCGGGCGTGAAGGTCGTCGGCGACTTCGTCGGCAACTACGCGCGCGGGCTGCCCTCGGAGATGGCGCTGCTCAACCTCTTCGATCCCGAGACCGGCATGCCGCTCGCGATCCTCGACGCCACCGCCATCACCGACATGCGCACCGGCGCGGTGACCGCCATCGGCGCCCGCCACCTCGCGCGCAGGTCGAGCAAGGTGCTGGGCCATATCGGAGCGCGCGGCACGGCGTACTGGAACGTGCGGCTGCTCGACCATCTCTTCGGCTTCGACGAGATCCGCGTGCATTCGCGCCGGCCCGAGAGCCGCGCTGGCTTCGCCGAGCGGCTCGCGGCGGACCTGGGCAAGCCCGTGGTCGCCACCGCCGACTGGGAGTCCTGCGTGCGCGGCGCGGACATCGTCGTCGAGGCCTCGCGCCTGCCCGAGCCCGCAGCCGCTGCTCAGGACCGCGTGGATCGCGAAGGGCGCGCTGGTGGTGCCGTACGGGACGATGAGCGCGGTCGAGCTCTCGCTCACCGACATCATGGACAAGATGGTCGTGGACGACTGGGGCCAGTGCCGCAAGGGCCTGCCGTTCGGGGCGTTGCGCGCGCACGTGGACAGCGATCGCCTCACCGAGAAGAACCTGCACGCGGAGCTGGGGCAAATCGTCGCGGGGATCAAGCCCGGCCGCGAGCGCGAGGACGAGACGATCCTGCTGTGGCATCGCGGGCTCAGCACCACCGATATCGCGCTCGGCCATGCGCTGCTCGCGAAGGCGAAGCGCGAGTCCGTGGGCCAGTCGCTGCGTTTCGCGTGATCACCTCGTTCCGGATGTACAACGCGGCGCCGGGTGCGGCGCGGGCCTGGCGCGCGCTCTTCGGTCGCGTGTTCGCCGACACCGGCGTCGACGTGGGCTTCGTCGAGCACGGAGCGCCGCGGCCGATCGCGGAGCTGTGGGGATCCCCGGACCTGTGCTGCGATTTCATGTGCGGCTGGCCCTTCGTGCGCTCGCAGGGTGCGATGCAGGCGATCGCCGCGCCGGTGCCGTCGCCCGCGCGCTACGAAGGGCTCTCGCGCTACTGCAGCGAGTTCCTGGTGCGCGAGTCGAGCGGCTGGACGAGCCTGGACGAGACCTTCGGGGCGCGCATCGGCTGGATGGCGGCCAACTCGCAATCCGGGTTCAACGCGCCGCGCGCGCACCTCGCGGCGTTCGCCACGCACGAACGCCCGGCGCTGTATCGGCAGTCGCGCGGTCCGCTCGGAACCCCGGCCCAATCCCTCGATGCACTGCGCACTGGCGAGGTGGATGCCGTCGCGCTCGACAGTTTCTGGCTGGACCTCGTTCGGCGCCACGATCCCGCGCGGCTGGCAGGCATCCGTTGCGTCGCGACCACGCGGTGGACGCCGATGCCACTATTGGTGGCGGCGCGCGGCGTGCCTTCGGGCGTGATCGAACGGCTTCGCGACCATCTCGTCGCGGCCCATGGGGCGGCGTCGTACGCACCGCTGCTTGCCGACGTGCTCATCGAGCGCTTCGTCGTGCCGGACCTCGCTGCCTATTCGGCGCTCGAAGCGATGGAGCGGGACGCGATCGGGCGGGGATACGAGGCGATTCGCTGAATTGTTTTGTGCCATGCTTTCGCAATGCCCCACGTCTTCGAACCCGCCGCGAGCGGGCGTTCCAAATGCCGCGGATGCGGCCGCGCGCTGGAGAAGGGCGAGATCCGCTTCGGCGAGCATCTGCCCAATCCCTTCGCGGACGGCGCGGAGATGACGCTCTGGTTCCATCCGCTGTGCGCGGCGTACAAGCGGCCCGAGGCGATCCTCGCGGCGCTCGGGGAGGCGCCCGCTGGCGATCGCGAAGCGCTTGAGAAAGCGGCGCAAGCGAGCCTCGCGCAGCATCGCCTGCAGCGCGTGGACGGCATCGAGCGCGCGCGGGGCCAGGCCACCTGCCGCCAATGCCGCGAGCCGATCCCGCGCGGCGAATGGCGCGTGCGCCTCGTGTTCTTCGAGGAGGGGCGCTTCAATCCGTCGGGATTCATCCACCTCGGCTGTGCGCGCGAGTACCTCGAGGGCGCCGACATGGCGGAGCGCGCGCTGCACTTCAGCGCTGGCCTCCCCGACGCCGAGCGCTCCGAGCTCGCAGCATTGCTGCTGTCCCGACCCTGACGCCATGAAGATAAACCGCGCAGACCTGGAGACGCTCGATCGCGCCGATCCGCTCGCCCGTTTCCGCGCCGAGTTCGACCTGCCGAAAGATGTCGTGTACCTGGACGGCAACTCGCTCGGCGCGCCGGCACGGCGCACGCGCGAGCGCATGCGCCGCGTCGTGGAAGACGAGTGGGGCGGCGGCCTCATCGGCAGTTGGACCGGCGACACGGCCTGGATGGACCTGCCGCGGCGCGTGGGCGACAAGATTGCGCGCCTCGTCGGCGCCCGTGCTGGCGAGGTGGTCGCCTGCGATTCGACCACCGTGAACCTGTACAAGGCGCTCTCGATGGCGCTCGCCATGGATCCGAAGCGCCACGTGCTGCTCTCCGATCGTGGCAATTTCCCCACCGACCTCTACGTGGCGCGCGGGCTCGTCGAGCAGCTCGGCGGCCGGCACGAGCTGGTGCTAGCCGACCCGACGGAGGAAAGCGTCGAGGAGGCGCTCGGGCGCCGTGGCGATGAAGTCGCCGTGGTGTTCCTCACCCACGTCAACTTCACGACCGCGCGCATGTACGACATGGCACGCATCACGGCAGCGGCGCACCGCGCGGGCGCCGTGATCGTCTGGGACCTCTCGCATTCGGCGGGCGTGGTGCCCATCGCCCTCGGCGCGTGCGATGTCGATATCGCGGTGGGCTGCGGCTACAAGTACCTGAACGGCGGCCCCGGCGCGCCCGCGTATCTCTACGTCGCGAGCCGGCTCCACCATCTCGGCCAGCCCATCGCCGGCTGGATGGGGCATGCGCGCCCGTTCGACTTCAGCAGCCGCTACGAGCCCGCGGCGGGCGTATCGCGTTACCTGAGCGGCACGCCGGCGGTGTTGTCGATGGCCGCGCTCGAATCGAGCGTGGACCTGCTGCTCGAGGCGCCGATGGACGAGATCCGCCGCAAGTCCGTGGCGCTCTGCGACGCGTTCATCGCGCTGGTGGATGGGCATTGCGCGGGCGCCGGCCTCGAGCTCGTGAGCCCCCGTGACGGCCGCGCGCGCGGCAGCCATGTGTCGTACCGGTACCCGGACAGCGCGCGCGCGATGCAGTCCCTGCTCGCCGGCGGCGTCATCGGTGACTGCCGCCCACCGGACCTATTGCGCTTCGGCTTCGCGCCGCTCTACCTGCGCTATGCCGACGTGGGCGAGGCCGTCGGCCGCCTCGCCCACGCGCTGCGCGTCCCCCAGGGCGCGAAATAGCCGGTTACGGTCCGTCCGCCCCGCGCACGTCGATCCAGTTCTGGATCGCCGCGAGGTCGGCGGCACTCACGCACGATGCGCCCGAGCACCCGAGCGGCATGCGGCTGCCCGATCCACCGACGCTGGCCTGGTCGCCCACGATCTTGTGGTACAGGTAGCTGTGCGCGGAATCCAACGGCTTGATGCGCTTCATGCTCGCGAGCTCGCTCGATGCGACGTTCACGATGTTGGCGTACGAGAAGCCGTCGCCCAGGCCCAGGCCCGCCGCGCCGCTGTTGCCCGCGTGGCACCCTGTGCATCCGTACGCGCCCCACTTGCTCTGGATGTTCTGCTCGTAGAACGAGACCGGCGTGCTGCCTCCCGACGTGAAGCTCGTGCCGCACACGAACGCGGGCGGATTGCCACCGGTGCCGATCCAGTCGGCCGCCGCGCCGAACTGGGTGCCGAAGATCTGCAGCTGCGCGGCCATGTGCGGCGTCGTGGCCGGGATGACGACCGTCGGGTCCGCGATGCCCCAGAAGATCTCGTGCGTGCGTTCCGCGTGCGGCATCACGTGCTGCGTGCACACCCGCGAGCCGACCTGCGGCAAGCGGCTCACGAAATCGCTGGCCGCCTCGAAGCGCAGGCCCGGGAACGGCTGCGCGTTGTGGCACATGCGGCACGCATTCGACACCGTGCCCTGGTAGAACGCCGCCTTCGCAGGCTCGGGCGCCGCAGGCGCGCGCCAGCCCGCCACGGTGAAGTCCTCGTGCTGGTTGGCCGCGCCGCCGGAATACATCTCGTCCACCACGTTCGCGATCGCGGTGTCGCCGGTGGCCACCGCCACGGGACGGACGATCGTCGTGTTGAGCGTCTTGTAGTCCGGCTGCTGCGTCGCCTTGTCGTGGGGCGGCGGCGCGAACGTGTAGTAGCGCAGGTCGAAGGGCACGAACACCGATCCCATCTTCACGTCGTCCCGTGCCGCGAAGACCGGCACCGGCTGGCCGTTGACGTCGGTCTGGGGCTTCACGAGCGCCCCGCCGTGGCAGACCATGCAGAGCTGCGGGACGGGCCGTGCGCCGTGGCCGTCGAGGTTGGCGGCGGCGAGTGTTGCGCTGCCCGCGCTGTTGTACACGTAGAACTTCACGGTGCGGATCGGCGCGGTGACGTCGTCGAACTCGCTCGCGGTGCCGTTCGGGCTCTCGATGCGCGAGTACTCCATCGCCACGGTGGCCACGGGAGCGCCGCCGGCCGCCGCGTCGATGGCGTCCTGCAGGTCCGCCGTCGTCACGTTGCCATAGTTGGAGACGTAGCACGCATAGTCGGTCTGGCCGTCGCTCGCCGCCTGCGACTTGCAGTACATGTCGCGGCCGAAGCCCAGGTCTCCCGAATTCGCGTACTTCACGTTGGTCACGCCCGGCAGCGGGTTGCCCACGTTGTCGGCGAAGCCGTTGGTCTGGCGGAAGCCGAGCAGCGTCGAGCGCTTGGCGCGCGGGTCGACCTGCGCGTAGTAGTTGGCCGTCGCGCCGGCGATCGCGGTGATGATCGCGTTCTGCGAGGGGTCGCCCGGGCTAAGCTCGTCGAGGTTGGCCGCCGAGAAGCTGAACAGGCCGTGCAGGAACTCGCCGGAGAGCGGGGCGGTCGGGATCGCCTGCTGCGTAAGGGTGACCTGCGTCGAGCACGCCGTGAAGGGCGGGCCCGCCGGCTGGTTCGGGCTGGTCGGGTTCTGCTTCTGCCCGGTGTTCACGACGAACACGCCGAAGGGCGTCGTGTTGGGCGTGATCGAGCTCGGCACCAGCACGATGTTGGTGTTGGTCGGGAGGTTGTAGATCGCGTGCTCGCTCGGCGCTCCGTTGCTCATGAGCTGCACCTTCACCTTCGGCGCGTTGCCGCTCGGCTGCGGGATCGTGACCTCGAGGTTGTACGAGGCGGGCAGGCTCGGGCTCAGGACGCGCACGCAAGCCTGGTCCTGCTTGAGCGTGTCGCCGTTGATGGTGGAGAAGTGCTTCACCTTCGCGACGTACGCGCGCGCGGCGCCGGCGCCCTGCAGCGGCATCGTGCCATCCTGGTGCCAGACGCCGAGCTTCTCGTCGTAGTAGAGGATCGGAATGGTGGGCGGTAGCGGGCCCCCGGCCGCGAGCTGCGCCGGATCCACGGGAATGCGCACTTCGGCCTGGTTGCCCGGCCTCAGGTTGTAGCGCTTGCCGCCGCCGGTGATCTCGATCGAGCCGGCGCCGAAGCTTTCCATGACGCGTGTGTCGTTGCCCGGCAGAGCGACGGTGTAGTCGCCGGGCATCTGCTCGGGCGACAGGAGGTCGATGGTCGAAAGGCTCACCTGCACGTTACCGGCCGGCGGATTGCCGTCGGAGTCGACCAGTGCGTTGGCGGGGATCACGACGGAGATGCCGGGACCGCACCGGTTGCCGGTCTTCACCGCGAGCGGCGGACGGGCCTGCCCCTTCTCCAGCGCGGCTGCGTCGGCGGCGAGGCCCACCTGCTTCAACGCGCCCACGCCCTGGCGCGGATTCGGGAAGACGACGTTGCCCTTGCCGTCCTGCCACTGCGGCTTCGCCGCGGCGGGATAGTCCTTCCAGTCCAGGCGCGCGGAGCGCGGCCCCGGGCAGTCGGTGGGCTCACGGCGATTCAGGACCTTGATCGGCTGCGTGGGATCGGCCGTCTCGACGCTCGCGCGCGTGAGATTCCATATGCCGCCGGTGACGCCGCGGTCGTAGATCTTCGAGTAGAAGCCGTAGCCGGGCTTCCGGATGTTGAAGACGTAGCGGTCGGCCTCGGCCACGGTCGTGCTGAACACGCCGCTCGCGTCCGTGGTCACTGTCGCCGCGCCGATCTCGACGGTGGCGCCCGCGACGGTAGCCCCCGAGTTCTCGCGCACGATGCCCGAGAAGGGCACGCCCGCCGTGTCCGCGCGCACCAGCGCTTCCGATTTCGCGTAGCCGCCCTTGCCATCCCACGCGAACACCTGGATCTCGTACTGCCCCGGGCCTGCGGGCAGCTGCCATGTCGTCGAGTCTCCCGTGGCGGAGCTCAGCGTGCCGGCGCCGTTCACGAGCTGCCACGTGTATTTGAGAGGATCGCCGTCGCGGTCACGGCCCACGGCCTTGAACGCGATGCTGCTGCCCGGAGCCGCGACCTGGATGCGCTTGCCGGTGTTCGCGTCGAGGGCCACCAGCGGCTCGAGGGTGGGCGGATGGTTGGCGAAGCGCAGGTTGACCTGGTGCAGCAGGTCGCGATCGAGCTCCGCTTCCTTGAGGATGGGGTAGTCGAGCTTGCCGCCCTCGATCTGGGCGTGCAGCTTGATGTCGGTCTTGATGGGGACCAGCGGCATGAGGTATTCGCCGAAGTTGTTCACGCGCGCGACGAACTTCCGGTTGCCGCCCGCGTCGAGCATCGTCACGGTCGCGTAGGCGTTGATGTTGGCGAGGGGATCGAACATGCGTGGGAAGGAGCCGTCGGCCATCAGCACCTTGCCCGTCAGCGTCACGAAGCCGTTGCGGCGCTCGACGGGGATCAGCACCGTGCTCACGAACTGCGGCGCGCTGCCCAGCGAAACGAATTTCTGCTCGCATCCGGGGACGTAGCCCGGCGCCTTCCAGCAGATCCGGTAGCGCCCGGGCTTCGGCGCATACAGGGTGAAACGGCCCGAGAGGTCGGTGCGGTCGGGAACGCCCGCCGGGACGTTCGCCGCGTCCTCGAGGAACACCTCCACCGCGGGGACATACACGTCGCGCGCCGGGAGCTGGCGCGATACGACGCCGATGTCGTCATGGCCCCCCACGCGCGCGGCGATGTAGCCGCGCACCATGAGGTCCTGGCCGACGACGTGCGCCGGCTGCGCGTGCGCTGTCCGCCATGCGAGCCCCGCCGCGGCGAGCAACGCCAGCGACATCGACGCGAACCATCTCTTCGCCCGTTCGTTGCCGTACGCGACCATGATCGTCTCCCTCGATTAACGAGGGTTACAACATGCGCCGCGTGTCGCACGAGAACAGCCGACTATTCGGCACGAGCGGCCATGACTACTCGTCGCGATCGTGCACGTTGTCGCCGGCCGGAGACGGCGAGTTCCGCGGTCCGGCTCACGAGACGGAACAGACGCCGCCGGCTAAGCCATCTGCACCCGAGAAACGCCACAATATCCATCCGCCTGGATCGTCTACCCAGGCATGACCTCCGCGGCGGCCTGGATGACTTCCGAGCAACGGCAGCGCATTTCGGCGGATATCGCACGGGAGAGCCCGCGCCTGCGAAGCTTCGTGCGCCGGCGCGTGGGCGATGCCGCCGACGCCGAGGACATCCTGCAGGACGTGCTCGCGGAACTGGTGGAGTCCTACCGCTTGCCGCGGCCCGTGGAGCAGGTGAGCGCGTGGCTCTACCGCGTCGCGCGCAACCGCATCACGGATTTCTTCCGCAAGAAGCGCCCCGAGGCGTTCAGCGCGGCCGCGGCCGATGCCGACGGCGAGGCGGCGCAGCTGGACGAGCTGCTGCCTTCCCCGGACGGCGGGCCCGAGGCGGCCTACGCGCGGCGCGTGCTGCTGGAGGAGCTGGACGCCGCGCTCGCCGAGCTGCCCGCCGAGCAGCGCGACGTCTTCATCGCCAACGAGCTGGAGGGCGAGCGCTTCATCGACATCGCCGCGCGCACGGGCGTGCCGCTCAACACGCTGCTCGCCCGCAAGCGCTATGCCGTGCTGCACCTGCGCGAGCGGCTGCGCGCCATCCACGACGAATTCACGCAAGCAGGAGAATGAAAATGCACATGCACCATGGCAGGAATCACTGGGTCCACGGCATCAAGGTCGCGGCCTTCGTGATCGCGGGCGTGGCCGTATTCGCTTTCGTCCTGATGAGCCTCTGGAACTGGCTCGTCCCGCCGATCATCGGCTGGAAGGCGATCGACTACGGGCAGGCGATCGGGCTCTTCGTGCTGGCGAAAATCCTGTTCGGCTTCGGCCGCCACGGCCGCGGCCACTGGCACTGGCGCTCGCGCATGGCGGAGCGCTGGGAGCGCATGACGCCCGAGGAGCGCGACAAGTTCCGCGCGGGCCTGCGCCAGCGCTGCTCGTCCTCTCCCCTGGCCGGGGACCGGGAGGACGGAGGCGGTTAACAACGGTTGGACAGCGGCCGGAGGTCCGCTATCCTATGGCGATATGCTACCCGCCGGCCGCTCTTCCTACCCCTTCCCCGATCCGCGCGGCGGTGGCCGCCAGGTCACCGTCCATACCTATCGACCCGCGAGCTACGCCGCCGGCAGTCCCATCCTGATGGTGGCGCACGGCCGCGCGCGCAACGCGACCGACTACCGCGAATACTTCGTTCCGGAATCCGACCGCCGCGGCTTCCTGGTGGTCGCGCCCGAGTTCAGCGTCGCGGATTATCCGAATCCGTATGCGTACAACTACGGCAACATGTGCGATGCGAACGGCAAGGTCCTCCCCCGCGGCGAGTGGCTCTTCCCGGTGCTGGAGGCGGTGTTCCGTGACGTGCGCGAGCGCATCGGCTCGAAACGCGAGCGCTTCTTCCTCTTCGGCCACTCGGCCGGCTCGCAGCTCGTGCATCGCCTCGCCACCTTCGGGTGGCTGGACACGATCGAGCGCGCGGTGGCCGCTAACGCGGGCTCTTACACGCTGCCGGTGCACGGCGAGGCGTTCCCGTTCGGGCTCGACGGCGCGCCGGCGATCGACGAGGACGACCTGCGCCGCCTCTTCTCGCGCCCGATCACCATCCACCTCGGCGCGAGCGACGTGAATCCAGACGACGCGCACCTGCCGCGCGAGCCGGGCGCCATGCGCCAGGGACCCCATCGCTTCGCGCGCGGCCGCAACTATTTCGAGACGGCGCGGCGCGAAGCCGAGCGCCTCGGCGTGCCGCTCGCCTGGCGGCTTGTGATTGCCCCGGGCGTAGCGCACTCGGGCCAGAACATGGCGCCGTACGCGGCCGAAGAGCTGTTCGGCGAGGTCCTGGCCAGCGCGGCGAGTCGCTGAAACCGCCCCATCCCACCCTGGCCGCCATCGTCCGTGAGCGCACCGGCACCACGTGGTCGCGCGCGCGAGCGCTCTGCGCCGAGGGCCGCGTCGTCGTAGACGGCGAGCGCTGCCTGGATCCCGCCGCGCGCATCGCTCCGGACGCCGTAGTCGTCGTGAACGAGCGCGCCCCGAAGCTCGATCGCGGCCCGCTCGCGAAGGACGCGATCGTGTACTCGGACCGCGACATCGTGGTGGTCGAGAAGCCGCCGGGGATGCTCACGGTGGCCGACGAGGCGGGCAACAAGGACACGCTCGCCGAGTACACGCGCACGCTGCTGCGCCGGGCCGGCGATCGTGACGTGGGCCTGGGCGTCGTGCACCGCATCGACCGCGACACGAGCGGCCTCGTCGTCTTCACGCGCACGGCGGAGGCCAAGCGTGTGCTGGCGGCGAAGTTCCGCGCCCACGACATCGAGCGCGTCTACCAGGCCATCGCCCACGGCCGCGTTTGCGAAGCGAGCATCGAGAGCGATCTCCTCATGGACCGCGGCGACGGGTTGCGCGGCTCGCACGGGCACTTCCGGCGCTCGGGCAACGCGGCGCCGGCGACCGCGCGGCGCTCGGTCACCCACGTGCGACCGCTCGCGGTCCTGAAGGGCGCCACGCTCATCGAATGCCGCCTCGAGACCGGCCGGCAGCACCAGATCCGCATCCATCTTTCCGAGCAGGGCCATCCGCTCGTGGGCGAGCGCGTCTACATCCGGGACTATGAAGGTCCCCGGATCGACGCGCCGCGCACGATGCTGCATGCACGCACGCTGGGGTTCGCCCATCCGAAAAGCGGCGAGCGGCTCGCGTTCGACCGCGAGCCGCCCGCCGATTTCCAGGCCGTCGTCGCGTCCCTCGGCGGCTGACTACGCGTCGAGCCGCCGAGAGACAGCGTGCGGCAGCCGCCTAGAAGGCCGCCAGTGCCTGTGCCGCCAGCAGCAGGAGGCGGCCTTCGGCGATCAGCTGCTCGCGGTGCCCGTTGCTGCTGCCGTCGAGCGCGTCCTTCATCTCCTGGACGAGCTTGTCGCGCTGCGTCGCGAGCACCTGGATCGCGTGCTCGGCGAGCAGGTACCGGTTGTCGTCGGCCTTGATGCCGGCCGTCGAGGCGACGATCAGGGAGTGGGCGAAGTCGCCATAGGGCGCGTTGAGCTGCTTGTAGACGTCGCCCAGCGCGGTGAAGGACTCGCTGTTGCCGCCCTTCGCGGCCGAGGGCGTGAGGGCCTGCATGATCACGCGGCCGTCGGGCTGGTAGTCGGTCGCGAGGCCCACCAGGTACATCATCGTCGGGACGATGTCGGTGTGGTCCGTCCACGTGGTGTTGTCGATGCCGCCGCTTCTAACGCCGGGGCCGGCGAGTCCCAGCCACGTCTGGCCGATGTCGTTCGAGAAGTCGCCGTGGATCCAGGCGAAGCCGTCGTTCACGCAGCCCTGGCTCGCGCCGGGGCACGGGCTGAAGGTCTCGAAGAAGTAGTCCGGCTGCGAGAACATCGTGAACGACATCGAGCGCGACGGGTCGGCGTTGATCATGTGGATCGCCTTCAGCGTCGGCGCGTCGACGAGGAACTTCGCCACCGGCGTGAGCTGGGTCGCGTCGATGTACGGGTCGAACGCCTTCAGGTTCGCCGCAGCTTTCTCGAACGCGCGAAGCGTCGGGTTGAGGACGATGTGCCCCGTCGCATCGACCGCCTGGGGCTGCCCGTTGACGTAGAAGCTCGGCGCCGAGTCGAACGAGATGTCGTAGCCCGCGCTGTCGATCGTCGAGCCGATCAGGTACTTGATGTTGTAGCCGACCTCTCCGACCAGCGGACCGTTCAGGCCCGCGGGCGGCCAGGTCGTGGGACCCGTCCACGTGGCGACGGACTGGCCGCCGTTCGTCACGTCGAAGATGCCGTGCGCGGGCTTCCCGCCGGTGGCCAGCCCGGGCGCGGTGTTGTACGCGCACGGGGTGGTCACGCCATCGCAGTTCTGCGCCTGCTGGCCCGCGAAGTGGTCGTTCTCGTCCGCCGTCACGACGAACAGCGTGTTGTCCTTGTCGATGCCGTGGGAGGCCAGCCGGGCGATGAACTTGCCGAAGGCGTCGTCATAGGACTTCAGCGCCGCCACGTAGCCGGGTTCACCCGGCCCGAAAGCGCCGCCGCCGGCGTGGTCGTCGTGCACGTCGGAGATATATGCGAAGGTGACCGGAATGCCGGCCTCGTGCATCTGCGCGACGTAGCCCAGGGAATTCGCCGCGCTCATGCCGTCGAAGCCGGGGAAGCCGCAATTGCCCGCGGTGTCCTTCACGGGCTGGCCGTTGATGTCGCTAACGCACGCGTTGCCGCCGGTGATGGCCGGGTCCACATACTTCGGCTCCGAAGAGGGCCTGGAACCCGTTGTAGCCGCCCGGCTCGTCGGGCAGCGGGTCGCTCCTCGCGCTGCGCGTTGTTGCCGCAGACGCTGCCCGCGTTGCTCGCGCAATGCACGGCGATGCCGACGAAATCGGTGGTGCGCACGCCGGCCGGCTCCGCGGCCTCCGGCGAGGGATTGCCGTAGACCACCGCGATGTCGCCGCCGGCCGTGATCGTGTTGTTCTCGAGCACGGTGTTCGCGACCGAGACGTTGCCGACGTCGCAGCCGGCGCGGGTGTAGCTCACCCACGGCGCGGGCGTGGTCTTCGGCGTGCCGGAGTCCCCGTTCACCATGTTGGGCAGGGGATTCGTCGCCGAGACCGGCGCCGTCCAGTACTTGAATCCGGACGTGAAGGTCGGCGTCCCGTCGGCCCGGTAGTAGTCATAGGAGTTCGATTCCGTCATCCCCATCCGGTCCGGGTTGAGGCCGGTGAGCGAGGCGAGGATGCCGCCCGCGGTATGGGAGATGAGGATGGTGTAGTGCTTGTTCAGCACCGTCCCGTTGTTCTTCAGGAAGTTGAGCAGGTTCGGCATCTGCTCCAGGTCCGACGGCACGTTCGGGTTGTCCCGGCGCAGGTGCACGTTGTCGAACTGGAGGTAGATCACGTGCTTTATGCCGCCGCCAAGCTGGCACGAGCCGGCAGGAGAGTTCGCGGCGGCGGACAAGGCCGTCGTCGCCCCCAGCACTGCCAGCACCCCATGCAAGAAACTTGTTTTCAACGTCATGACCAGTCTCCTTTGTCTTGTGTCTTGCCACGCGAAGCCTCGTGGGCTGGGGGAGACTAATGGCTGGGCCGTGACGCTGGTCTTACGATGCGGTGACGATTGCGTGACTGGTTGCCGATCCACATTGAGGCATTCGTGAAGGCCCTTGATTGCGAAATGCAAATGCGCGGGAGGCTGTCGAGTTCGCAGGGAAGTTGTCGGGGCTTGACAACATTCACCCAAAAGGGTTAATGTAGCGCCATGGACCTCGACCACACCCTCATCGCCCTCGCCGATCCCACGCGCCGGGCCATCCTGCAGCGCCTCTCCCGCGGCGAGGCGCGCGTGACGGAGCTCGCCGAGCCGTTCGACATCTCGCTCAACTCCGTCTCCAAGCACATCCGCATCCTCGAGCGCGCCGAGCTGGTGAAGCGGCGCGTGGCGGGGCGGGAGCACTTCCTCGCGTTCAATCCGAAGCCGCTGGACAGCGCCGCGGAGTGGATCGAGCGCCACCGCACCTTCTGGACCGGCAGGCTCGACGCCCTCGAGGCGGCGCTGCGCGCGGAGGACGCCGTGCAGGCCGCGAGGGAAAAATCGAAGCAATCCCCACGCAAAAGGAGACGCAAATGAACGACATCATCAGCCCGAACAAGCCGGGGACCTCGCCCGAGCAGGCGACCGTGCGCCTCGAGCGCATGCTCCCCGGGCCGATCGAGCGCGTCTGGGCCTACCTCACCGACTCGGACAAGCGCGCCACGTGGTTCGCAGGCGGCGTGTTCGACCTGCGCGTGGGCGGAAAGGCCGACCTGCACTTCGACCACGACCTGCTCTCCGCGGAGAAAACGCCGCCCGAGATGAAGAAGAAGCGCTACGACTTCACCGAGACGATTACGCGCTGCGAGCCGCCGCGCCTCTTGAGCTACACGTTCGGACACGGCGGCCCCGAATCGGAAGTCACGTTCGAGCTGGAGACGCGCGGCAAGGGCGTGCTGCTCGTCCTCACGCACCGGCGCATCGTCGATCGCAACACAAAGATCGGCCTCGCGAGCGGCTGGGACACGCACGTGGCCATCCTGGAGGATCGCCTGAACGGCGTCGAGCCGCGGCCTTTCTGGACCACGCATGCGAGGCTCAAGAATGAATACGAGGCCCGGCTATGAGCGAGCCCGTCTATCCGAACGAGAGCAAGGAATATCGCAAGGCGCGCGAAGCCCTGCTGAAGGACGAGCAGGAGCTGGTGGACAGGACGAAGGCCCTGGCCGCGAAGCGCCGCACGCTTCCCCTGGGCGGGGAGCTCAAGGAGGATTACGTCTTCCAGTGGGCCAACGACGGCAAGGTCGGCGAGCGCGTGAAGCTCTCGGAGCTCTTCGGCGACAAGGACACGCTGATGCTCTACTCGTTCATGTACGGCCCGCACTGGGACAATCCCTGCCCGTCGTGCACGTCGCTCATGGATGGGTTCGATCGCAGCGCCTACCAGGTGACCCGCAACGCCGCGTTCGCGGGCATCGCCAAGGCCCCGGCCGGGAAGATCAACGCGTGGGCGAAGAAGCGCGGATGGTCGCAGATCGCGCTGCTCTCCGGATTCGAGTCGCCTTTCCAGGCCGACTACAAGTGCCAGGGAGAAAACGACGACATGCAATGGCCGGTCATGCACGTCTTCACCAGGCGCGGCGGCAGGATCCACCACTTCTGGGCAACCGAGCTGCCCGGCAACCACGTGGACACGGTGTGGCCGTACTGGAACCTCATGGACTTCACGCCGGAGGGGCGGCCGGATATCCTCACGCCACCCCAGGAGTTCAGGTCGAAATTCCTGGAGGACAACTACCTGAACAAGGAGTGAGCGCCATGTGCCCGATTTGCGTGAGCGTGATCGCTGCCGGCTCGGCTGTCGGGCTTCGGGTTCTCGCGCGTGCTCGAGCCAGGCGCGCGCCGCGGCCGAAAGATGAGCGCCGCGGCGCCAGGCGAACGCGAGCCGCCGCTCCCGCACCGCGTCTCGGATAGTCAGCGTCGCACCGATCGGCGCTTGCGCTGTTCCGCCACGGCGCGCGGAAGGGAGGCGCTCCTCCCGCCCGGGCAATATGAAGCGGCCCACTCCTACAGCGCGTGCTCATTCCGTCCGACGGCGGCGGAGCCATGGCCTGACTAGCATGAGCGTTGCGTTGCGTTCGCTCACAAGGGCCGTCCATGAAGCGCTACATGCCGCTCGTCGTTTTCGTATTGCTCGCACAATTCCTGGTTTCCTGCGGCGGCGGTGGAGGCGGCAGCCCAGTCGCCATGCCGACCGGCACCGCTCCTGCTCCAACTCCCACTCCGACGCCGACTCCCAGTGCCGCGGTCCCGACCGCCGGCATGCGTGTCGAGGAATCCGACGCGGCGGTGACCATGACCGGCGCGTGGACGAAGAGCGATTCCAGCTCGGGGTGGAGCGGCGGCTCCGCCATGCAATCCAGCGTGGCCGGCGCGACCGTCGCGGTCACCTTCGTCGGCACCTCCATCCGCTGGATCGGCAGCCGCGGCCGGAGCATGGGACTCGCCAACGTCAGCGTGGACGCCGGGCCCATAAAGGTAGTCGACCTGTTCGCGCGTCCGAGCGACGAGATCCACACGGAGATCACCACGATCAGCGACTTGAGCGCCGGGCAGCACACGCTGACGGTCACGGTGACCGGCACCCATAATCCCCAGGCGGAAGGAAACCTCGTCGTGGTGGACGCGTTCGACGTGCAGCCGGACACGACCATCTCGCATTGGCAGGACACGAACCCCGACCTGAAATACAGCGCGAACTGGACCAAGTCGAGCCAGAACTTTCCCTGGAGCGGCAGCGGCGTCTCGAACCTGCCGGAGCTGCCGGTCACCGCGCAGGAGACAACGACGGCGGGCGAAAACGTCGTGGTCCCGTTCCGCGGCACGGCGATCAACTGGATCGGCTATCGCGGTCCCGACGCTGGCATCGCCACCGTTCAAGTAGACGCGGGTACGCCGACCGAGGTCGACCTGTACTCTCCGACGGCCACGTTCCAGCCGGTGGTGTTCAACGCCAAGGGGCTGACCGACGCGAACCACACATTGACGGTTACGGCGACGGGCCGGAAGAACGCCGCGGCGAGCGCCGCCCGGGTCGTCGTGGACGCGTTCGACATCATCACGCCCGGCAGGCGCTACGAGGAGCACGATCCCTCGATCACCTACACCAGCATGTGGACGAACGACAACGAGGCGCGCGTCTGGAGCGAAGGCGTGACGGCCACATCCAACATACCGGGTGCAACCGCCACCTTCAGCTTCACCGGCACCTCGGTGAGCTGGATCGGCTGCGAGAAGGGCAGCGCCGGGGGAATCGCCGATGTCTTCATCGACGGCGTATTCCAGAAAGAGGTGAGGCTCACCCAGAACTATCCCATCGAGGGCTACCAGATGACCGTTTTCAGGGCGGACGGGCTCACCAACGCCCCGCATACGCTGCGCGTCGAGGTCAAGAACATGGATGGCTCCTACGTCGTGGTGGATGCCTTCGACGTCCACCCCTGAGCCGCGGAAAGCGGTGACCTGCGCGTGATTGGGCGCCGGCCATCGCGGCCCAACGCGGTGCGCGGCGCACCTGCATGGTGCAGTGCAACACGGCAGTCTGGCGCGGCTCCAGAGTGAAGCGGGTGGTGGTACGGCGCTTGCTAACGGTGAGGGACAGGGATTTTCCCTTCATCGTGGAGAGCGCATGTACGCGGAGACCATCGAAGGATTCTCGAAGGTCGCGGAAAAGAAGCTCGCCGCGCTGAAACGCGCGCCGGGCGGCTTCTTCGTGGCCTGCATGCTCGCCGGCGCCTACGTGGGGCTGGGCATCCTGCTCATCTTCACGCTCGGGAGCCAGGTTCCCGCCGAAGCGCAGAAGCTGGTGATGGGCGCCACCTTCGGCATCGCGCTGACGCTGGTCGTGATCGCCGGCGCCGAGCTCTTCACCGGCCACACGATGTTCATGGCCCTGCGCGCATTCCGCGGCCAGGGCGGCGTCGGCGACATCGCGGCCACGTGGAGCATCACGTGGATCGGCAACCTCGCGGGCGCGCTCGCCCTGGTGTGGCTCTTCGCGGCGGGCGGCGGCGGCGGGTTGCTCGGCGCGCCCGACACCCTGGTGATGAAGGTCGCTGCGGCCAAGATGAACGCGCCCGCGCTGAGCCTCGTCGCCCGCGCCATCCTCTGCAACTGGCTCGTGTGCCTGGCGATCTGGATGTCGGCGCGCGTGGACTCCGATACGGCCAAGTGCATCGTGATCTTCTGGTGCCTGCTCGCGTTCATCGCGTGCGGCTACGAGCACAGCGTGGCCAACATGACCCTGCTGGGCCTGGCGCTCGCCGGCAACCATCCCGAGACGGTGTCGATCGGCGGCTTCGCGTGGAACCTCGCCTGGGTCACGCTCGGCAACATCATCGGCGGCGCGGTGTTCGTCGGCGGCGCGTATTACGTCTCCACCTATGGATTCCCGGTAAGGACGCTCGCTCGCGGGGCGGCGGCTTCCACGGTGGGCGATGACTGAGCCCGCCGGGGGGCGTTCAGCGCACAGCAGAAGGAATTCCTCGACGGGCTCGCGCGCGGCGTGGCTGCGGCGCGCGGGGCGCCGAGGCCCGATGCGCCGACAGCACCTGGGCGGCCCGAGGCCATCCATTTCGCCGCGCAGGACCGCACGGTCGCCGCGGGCGGCAAGCTCACGCGCGAGGAAGAGGCCAAGCGCGCCAAGCATCCGTTCGACATGTGGGACGAGATCGCGGCCAATGCGGCGCGCGGCGAGTTCCCCAAGGGCACCGACGTCTTCCTCTACAAGTTCCACGGTCTCTTCCACGTCGCGCCGACGCAGGACTCGTTCATGCTGCGCCTTCGCAATCCCAACGGCATGCTGGACGCCGCGAAGCTGCGCGCCGTGGCGGCCATCGCCGAGGACTTCGGCGGCGGTTACGCCCACGTCACGACGCGCTCGAACCTGCAGGTGCGCGAGATCGCCCCGGTCCACACGCGCGCGATCCTCGAGCGCCTCGCCGAAGCGGGCCTCACCTCGCGCGGCGCGGGCGCCGACAACATCCGGAACATCACCGCCAACCCGACCGCGGGGATCGATCCGCAGGAGCTCTACGACACGCGAGCGGTCGGCCTCGCTCTGCACCACGCCATCCTCAACCACCGCGAGCTCTACGGGCTGCCGCGCAAATTCAATATCGCCTTCGACGGCGGCGGGTCGGTGGCGTCGCTCGAGGACACCAACGACATCGGGTTCAGCGCCGTGCGTGTTCCCGAAGGGCGCGGCGTGCCCGCGGGCGTGCATTTCCGCGTGGCGGTGGGCGGCATCACCGGCCATGGCGACTTTGCCGCGGATCTCGGCGTGGCCATCGCGCCGGAGCAATGCGTCGCGGTGGCGATCGCCATCGTGCGCGTCTTCATCGACGAGGGCGACCGCACGGATCGCAAGCGAGCGCGGCTGAAGTACGTGCTGGAGCGCATGGGCCTCGAGCACTTCCTCGCGGAAGTGGAGAAGCGGCTGCCCGCAACGCTGCCCCGTGTGGCGCTCGCCGATTGCGAGCCGCGGACAGCGCCGAAGCGCGGCACGCACGTGGGTTTCCATCCGCAGAAGCAGCCCGGCCTGGTGTACTGCGGCATAGCGCTGCCCGCGGGGAAGATGACCGCGGCCCAGATGCGCTGGCTCGCCTGCATCGCCACCGAGATGGGCAGCGGCTCGATCCGCCTCACGCCCTGGCAGAGCCTCATCGTCGCGGACATTCCCGAGGCGCGCCGCGGCGAGGTGGCCGACGCCCTGGTGGCGATCGGGCTCGCGGCCGAGGTCTCGCAGGTGCGCGCCGGCATCGTCGCGTGCACGGGCAACGCGGGCTGCAAGTTCGCGGTGAGCGACACGAAGCGCCACGCGCTCGCCATCGCGGAGCATGTCGATGGGCGGCTCGCAATCGACACGCCGCTCAACATCCATATCACCGGCTGCCCCAATTCCTGCGCGCAGCACTACATCGGCGACATTGGGCTGCTCGGCGCCAAGGTTGCCGTGGGCGAGGAGCAGGAGGTCGAGGGGTATCACGTCTACGTGGGCGGCGGTTTCGCCGAGCGGCGCGAGCTGGCGCGCGAGCTGATGCGCGGCGTGCCGGCCGAAGCGCTCCCGCGTGCCATCGAGGGGTTGCTGCGCGCGTATATGGCGCACCGCACCGGTCCCGACGAGACGTTCCAGGCGTTCACGAAGCGGCACCCGGTGGAGGCGCTGCGGGCGTTCGCGGCCGGACCGTTGAAGCAGGTCGCGTAGATGAACATCTTCATCCCCGAGACCGCCCCCTTCACCGACGAGCAGCGCGCGTGGTTGAACGGCTTCGTGGCGGGCATGCTGGGCATGGAGCGCGCGCTCGCGACGCAAGGCGCCCAGGCGGCGGTTATCGTGCCCGCGCTGCCGCCCGCCACGACCGAGGATGAGATGCCGTGGCACGATCCCACGCTCGCCCTCGACGAGCGCATGAAGCTCGCGGAAGGGCGCGCGATCCCGCTGCGGCTGATGGCGGCCATGGGCCAGCTCGATTGCGGGCAGTGCGGCTACGAGTGCCGTGCCTACGCAGGCGCGATCGCGGACGGAAGCGAGACCGACATCGGCAAGTGCGTGCCGGGCGGGCGCGAGACCGCGAAGAAGCTGAAGGAGCTGCTTCCCCTCGCACGATCCGCCGCCGCGCTCGTCCCCGCGCAGGCCGGGGCCCAAATGCCGGCGCGCCGTCGCCAGGCCCGTCATCGAGCGCGGCTACGGCCGCGACGCGCCGGTGCCCGCGCGCCTCGTGTCGTCGGTCGCCGCTCGGCGCGCCCACGCCCGAGCGCGAGACGCGCCACATCGTGATCGACATCGCGGGAAGCGGCGTCGCGTACGAGCCCGGGGATTCGCTCGGCATCTGGCCGCGCAACAATCCCGACGAGGTCGAGCTGCTGGTCGCGATCCTGCGCTCGCGCGGCTCGGAGGCGGTGACGCTCGCCGACGGCGCGGTGGTGACGGCGCGCGAGGCGCTCACGCGCGAGTGCGACCTGCGCGCTCCGACGCAGGTGCTGTACGAGCTGCTCGCGCGCGAAGCCAAGGACGAAGTCGACCGCTCGCGCCTCGCCCGCCTCGCCGAGGACGACGCCACGGCCGAGACCTTCGGCGTGCACGACGTGCTCGACGCGCTGGTGGAATTCCCCTCCGCACGCCCGCGCATCGGCGAGTTCGCAGCCGCCCTCGGCCGCATGCAGCCGCGCATGTATTCGATCGCGTCGTCGGCGCGCAAGCACCCTGGCGAAGTGCACCTCACCGTGGGAATGCTGCGCTACGACCGGAACGAGCGCTCCTACCAGGGCACGGGCTCGTCTTTCCTCGGCACGCACCTGTCGCCCGGCCGCTCGCTATCGGTATTCGTCCAGCGCGCCCACGCATTCCGTTTGCCGGCCGATCCCGCCGCGCCCGTGATCATGGTCGGCCCCGGCACCGGCATCGCGCCGTTCCGCGCTTTCCTCGAGGAGCGCGACGCCGCGGGCCACACCGGCCGCAACTGGCTCTTCTTCGGCAACCAGCGCCGCGACTCCGATTTCCTCTACCGCGAGGAGCTGGAGGACCTGGCGACCCGGCGCGTGCTCACGCGCATGGACCTCGCCTTCTCGCGCGACCAGGCCAACAAGGTCTACGTGCAGCACCGCATGCTCGAGTCCGCGCAGGAGCTCTGGCGCTGGCTCGCGAACGGCGCGCATCTCTACGTGTGCGGGGACGCCAAGCGCATGGCGGGCGACGTGGACCTCGCCTTGAAGCAGGTCGCCGCGACGGAAGGCGGGATGGATGCGGCAGGAGCGAAGCGGTATTTCGCGGCGATGGCGAAGGCCGGCCGCTACCAACGAGACGTCTACTGAACGGAGGAACACCATGAAACGATCCGAAGCCGAGGTCCTGGCCGTCGCCGCCGCAATTCCCAAGCCCATGACGCGCGAGGATGTGACCCATCTCATCTATTCGGCCAAGGTTCGCAAGGGACTGCGCTGGGCCGACGTCGCGAGGAAGGTCGGCCAGTCGAAGGAATGGGTAACCGCCGCGTGCCTCGGCCAGATGACGCTCACCAAGGACCAGGCGGAGAAGGTGGGCAAGATGTTCGCGCTGCCCGCCGAGGCCGTGAAGCTGCTGCAAGTGGTCCCGTACAAGGGCTCGCTGCCCTCGGCGATCCCGACCGACCCGCTGATCTACCGGCTGTACGAGCTCGTCAACGTGTACGGCACGACGATCAAGGAGCTCATCCACGAGGAGTTCGGCGACGGGATCATGAGCGCCATCGACTTCAAGATGGACATCGTGCGGGAGCCGGATCCGAAGGGCGATCGCGTGGTGATGACCATGAACGGCAAGTTCCTGCCGTACAAGACGTACTGAGCGGCCATCCGGTTGCGCCCGGGCGGGCGGCATGGCACCTTCGGCCATGAAAACCGCCCTGATGCCCGCCATCGCCCGCTGCGCGCTCGCCGCCGCGGCCCTCGTCTCCTTCGCCGCGTTCGCGCAAGCGCCCGCCTTCCCGACCCATCCGGTCACGCTCGTCGTCCCCGTCGCGCCGGGAGGAATCCTGGACACCGTGGCGCGCATGATCGGCCCGGAGATGTCGAAGTCGCTCGGGCAACCCGTGATCGTCGACAACAAGCCGGGCGCCAGCGGCAACATCGGCGCGATGGCGGTGGTGAAGAGCGCGCCCGACGGCTACACGCTGCTCGTGGGCTACTCGATGTTCCACGTCGGCAACCCGTCGATGTTCCGCAGCCTCCCGTGGGACCCGGTGCGCGATTTCTCTTCCGTCGCGATGGTGGCGGTATCTCCGCACGTGATCGCCGTGAATCCCGCCGTGCCCGTGCACACGCTGAAGGAGCTGGTCGACCTCGCGCGCGCGCAGCCCGGCAAGCTCAACTACGGTTCGCCCGGCACCGGCTCGGTCGGACACGTCGGCATGGAGCTCTTCAAGCAGCAGAACGGCATTGACCTCGTACACATTCCGTACAAGGGCGCCGGGCCGATGATGCAGGACCTCATCGCCGGCACGGTGCAGGCGACGATCGCCACGCCGCCCTCGATCCTCGGCTTCGTGCAGGCGGGGCGCGTGCGGCCCCTCGCGGTCGCGGCGAAGACGCGGCACCCGCTGATGCCGGATGTTCCCACGACCGCGGAGGCCGGCTATCCGAACTTCGAGCTCGAGGCCTGGGTGGCTCTCTTCGCCCCCGCCGGAACTCCCGCGCCGGTGATCGCGAAGCTGGTGGCCGCGGTGCAGGAGGCGGTGAAGGCGCCGTTGGTGATCGAGAGGGCGAGGACGACCGGGATGGCGATTCGCTTCCAGCCGCCCGAGGAGCTGGATGCGACGGTGAAGACCGACCTCAAGTATTGGTCGGCGGTGATACGCGGGGCGGGGATCACGGCGGATTGAGGGGACCGCGCCTGCGCTAAGATCGGGCGAGCCTTCCAGCGCAGGGAGAAGAAAGTGAAGACGACCCGACTCGAAGCCTTCAGCGACGGCATGATCGCCATCTTCGCCACCATCATGGTGCTGGAGATGAAGGTGCCGCACGGCGAGACGCTCGGCGACCTGGCCACGGTCTGGCCCGTGTTCCTGAGCTACGTCCTGAGCTTCACCTACCTCGGCATCTACTGGAACAATCACCACCACCTGCTGCACACGGTCACCCACGTGACCGGCGGCATGCTCTGGGCGAACACGCACCTCATGTTCTGGCTCTCGTTGATCCCCTTCGCGACCGACTGGATGGGCGAGAACCACTTCGCAGCGCTCCCGACGGCGCTCTACGGCGTGGTGCTCTTCCTGGCCGCGATGTCGTATTGGCTGCTCGAGCGCGTGATCGTCGCTTCGCAGGGCAGGGACTCGAAGCTGCAGAAGGCGATCGGCAGGCACTTCAAGGAGAAGATCTCGCCGGCGCTCTATCTGGTGGGAGTGGCTGCCGCGTTCTGGGTGCCCGCGGTGGCGCTGGCGATGTATGCCGGAGTGGCGGGGATGTGGCTGGTGCCGGATCGGCGGATCGAACGTCATACCGATGGAATATGATGGCGTCCTTTCCCTCCCGGAGCCATCGATGAAGACGACCGTCGCGCTAATGCTGGTATCCGTGCTCGCGGCGTGTGCGATGCCCGCGGCTCAGGACGCGGCGATTTCCACCGATCGATATCGCGCGTTGCTCGCGGACCCGGTGCGCACCGAGCGCGACCGGGGCATGGACGAGCGGCGCCATCCCGTGGAGCTGCTGCAGTTCGCCGAGGTGCGCCCCGGCATGCATGTGCTCGATATCTCCACCGGCGCGGGCTACACCTCGCAGCTGCTGGCGCTCGCCGTCGGGCCTTCCGGCAAGCTCTGGGCGCAGACGCCGAAACCCGGCCCGGCGATCACCGAGCGCATGGCCGCGCATCCGCAGGCGAACTTCGTGGTGACGCAGCGCCCGTTCGAGGATCCCGTGCCGCCGGAAGCAGCGCCGCTGGACCTGGTGACGCTCGTCCTCAACTACCACGACATCAGCTATCTCCCGGTCGATCGCGACATCATGAATCGCAAGATCTTCGCGGCGCTGAAGCCGGGCGGCCACTACGTGATCGTCGACCACTCGGCGCTGCCAGGCACGGGCATCACCGCCGGCAAGACGCTGCACCGCATCGAGGAAGCGTTCGTCATCGAGGAAGTGAAGCGCGCGGGATTCGCGCTCGAGGCCGAGGGCGCGTTCATGAGGGACCCCGCCGATACGCTCACGGGATCGTCGAACGAGCCGACGCCGCCTTCGGACAAGTTCGTGCTGCGCTTCGTGAAGCCCTGACCGCGGAGTTACTTGGAGGACGCCCGATATTTCGCGAACGCGTTCTCCAGGTCCGTAAGCTCTTCGCAACCCAGCAGGCAAATCCCGCGCAGCGTCGCAAGGTGCTTCTCGGCGTTCGGGACATCGCCCACCATGAGGTACGCCTCGCCGATGTATTCGTGGGCGCCGCGGTGGCGGGGCTCCAGCTCGATCGCACGCTCGTAGTACTTGAACGCGGCGTCGAACTGCTTCAGGTTGCGGTGCGCGTAGCCGAGGTAATTCTGCAGGTCCGCGCTGTCGGGATGGCGCACCTCGGCTTTCTTCAGCCGCGCGATGGCCGCTTCCCATTGCTTGGCGTCGATGGCCTTCTTGCCGGCGGCGTAGTCCGCGTCGGTGGCGGCGAGGTCGGGATTGGTTTCCGACGGGGTCGGCGTGGGCGGGCAAGGTGAGCCCGCCCAGCTCCATGCGGCCAGCAGGACGGCGGCGACCCTCATCGCTGCGCGACGTACGCCTTCGCGTGCATGAGCTCCGGCCGGTTGCCGTCGGCCTGCTTCGAAAGCTCGAGGAGCTTCGCGTAGTACTCGGCCGCTTTCGCCTTGTCGCCCATCGCCTCGGCCGCCTTCGCGGATCCGGCGTAGTTGCGGAAGCGGTTGGGCTCGCGCACCTGCGAGGTCTCGAATTCCTTCAGCGCCGCCGCGGGCTGGTTCTGCTCGAGGAGCATGTCGCCCAGCAGCTCGCGCGCGGGCACGATGCGGCCCGGGGTGACGATGTGCTTCTCGTTGCGATCCTCCAGGTCGGCGGAGGCGCGCATGAGCTTCTCGGCCTCCTGCGCGTTTCCCTTCGCCTGCGCGATCCACCCCGCCACGGCGAGCTGCTGCACTTCCACCTCGGTCGCCCAGTACGTGTTCTTCGCGGCCTCGAGCCGCAGGTGGATCTCCTTGAGCTGCTCGGCGTCCATTTCGGCCGCGGCCACATCGCCGCTTCGCGCAGCGCCGATCGCGCGCGAGAAGTACGTGAGGGCTTCCGTGAACGGCATCTTGCTCGCGATCGGCTGGAGCTGTGCGGCTGCCTTCCAGTCGCCGCGCTCCATGGCGAGGCGCGCCGGCATCGCGGCCGCGGCATAGGGGAATGCCGGCGACGGAGCTGTTGCCACCCGAGAACCGCAGCGCCTCTTCCATCGTGAGCCGCGCATCGTTGTCGCGCCCGAGCTGCAGGTACGCGTAAACCTCATAGTCGCTCGAGTGGTAGGCCTCGGGCCAATCGCCGGCCGCCCTTGCCACCGTTGCGGCACGCCGGTTGGTGGCGATCGATTCGTCCCAGGAGCCGACGCGCGTGAAGATGTGCGAGGGCATGTGCAGCGCGTGGGGCGCATCCGGGGCGATGCTGGCATAGCGGCGCGCGGCGACGAGCCCTTTCTGCGCGAGGGGCGGCGCGTCGTAGCTGTGGATCAGGTAATGCGCGACGCCGGGGTGGTCCGGGTGCTTCGCGAACTGCGGCTCCAGGATCGCGACCGCCCTCATGTACGCGGCGTAGGTCTGGTCCGCCTGCGATTGGGTGCCCGCGATGTAGAGCGCGGAGAAGATCTGCGCCTCGTCGTCGTCCGGGTATTTCGCCGCGAGCGCCTCGAAGGCCTTCGATCGGGCGAGCTGCCGCGCCTTCTCCGGGCGATTGGCCCAGTCCTCGTAATACGCGGCGACCGCTTCCACGTAGTCGCGCTCGCGCTCGGTCTTGGGCGGCGTGCGGCGCGCGTTGTCGATCGCCGCCTGGGCCTTCTTCGCGCCTTCGGCCGAAGCGCCCACGCCCGCGAGCGGGTTCGACATCAGGATCGCCGCAGTAGCCCCAGGCGGTCACGGTGCAGCCAGGGTCCTGCGCGAGAATGTCGGAGAACGTCTTCTCGCCGAGGTTGTACCAGAAGGAGTGGAGCATCGCGACCGCGCGCTCGAAAGTGGGCTGGACCGCGGGATCGCACGAGGTGGGGAAAGAGACCTTTCCGAGCGTGCCGCCCGGCAGCTCATCCTCGTGGGCACGGACAGCGAGGGAAGAGAGCCAGCAGGAGGGATGCGGAGACAGCGAAAGCAGCGCGTTTGGCTCTCATGCTGAAACTCCTTCGGGGGGCGGACGCCATCTTCGCACGCTTCCTCCGCAGGCGTCCGTGCGCTCGAGGTAGCCGCTTACACTACCGGCATGCCGAATCTGCTGATCGACGGAGTGGACGTCCACGTGGTAGGCGAGGGCGCCGAATCCATCGTCATGATCCACGGCTGGCCCGACACCTGGCGCCTGTGGGACGCGCAGGCCGCCTTCTTCAGTGACCGCTATCGCTGCATCCGCTTCACGCTGCCCGGCTTCGACATCGACAAGCCGCGCCGCGCGTTCTCGCTCGAGGAGACGATCGCCATCATCAAGGACATCGTCGAGCAGGCCTCGCCCGGGCGCAGGGTGATCCTGATGCTGCACGACTGGGGCTGCGCGTTCGGCTACCAGTTCGCGATGCGCTATCCAGAGCTGGTGTCGAAGATCGTCGGCGTGGACATCGGTGATGCCGGCACGCGCCAGCACCTGCGCTCGCTCACCCTCATGGCGAAGGCGATGGTGCTCGCCTACCAGCTATGGCTCGCCTTCGCGTGGAGGATCGGCGGGCGCATCGGGAACTGGATGACGCTCGCGATGGCGCGCATGGCGCAATGCCCGTCGGATGAGCGATTCATCGATTCGCGCATGGATTATCCGTATTACATCCGCTGGATGAAGGCCTACGGATCGTATCGCGGCATGGTGCGGTTCGAGCCGAAGGTGCCGATGCTGTTCGCGTACGGCACGCGGAAGCCCTTCCTCTTTCACACGCCGGAGTGGGCCGAGGCTCTCGCCGCGAAGCCGGGGAGCCAGGTGCACGCGTTCGCGACGGGTCACTGGGTGATGAGCCAGGAGCCGGAACGGTTCAACCAGGTGGTCCGCGCCTGGCTGTCCGCCTAGCGTGACTTTCCGCCGCCCCTCACGAAATCGATGGAGGCCTTGAATAGCTCGAGGTCCTTCTCGTACTCCGTGGCATCCGCGCGCTCGATCTGGATCCACTCCCGCGTGCTCGCCATGCCGCCGGGCGTGAAGGGCACCACATTCTCCCGCGAGAACTGCAGATCGGTCGCGACGGGCACGGGCAGGCGCAAGCCGATGCCGTTGCCGCTGATGCAGGCGAACATCCGGTCCGAGACGAAATAGGCATCCAGCGAGTTGATTTTCCTCGCGCTCACGCCCGGAATCGCCAGGAGAATGGCGTCGATCTGCGACTTTCGGTCTGTCATGCGAGTAGTATGCATGGGATACAGGCCAGAATCTTCACTCGGGGCGTCACCTCATGAATACCGCGATCATCGATTACCTGCACGTCAACGGCGAGAAAATGGAGGCGGAGATCGCCAAGGGCTTGCGGCGCCGATAGCGCTCATCCAAAGCCACCTCGCGCAGCTCTCCAGCTCCGGAGAGGTGATCTGCTGCAAGGTGACGCGATACCTCGGCGGGAAGAAGATCGAGGGCACCAGCTACCGCTTGTCCAGCACGCGGAGCGGGAAGCCGATGCAGCCTCTGGTGACGGCCAAGAAGCGGTGAATGCTACTGCTTGGCCCACGAATCCCGCAGCGTCACCGCGCGATTGAAGACCAGCGTACCGGATGCGGATCCCTTCCTCTCCGCGACGAAATACCCGTGCCGCTCGAACTGGAACCGCCCCTCCAGTCTCGCAATCCTTCAGGCACGGCTCGAGATACGCCCGCACCACTGACTTGGCATTTCGGGTTGATGTCGTCGAGATAATTCCCGGTGCGCTTCCCCGGATTCGGCACGTTGAACAAGCCGGTCGTAGAGCCGCACCTCGGTCTCGTAGGCCTCGTCGGCGGACACCCAGTGGATGTTGCCCTTCACCTTCACCGCATCCGCGCCCGGCGTCCCCGACTTGGTCTCGGGCAGGTAATCGCAATGCACTTCGTCGACGCGTCCATCCGCATCCTTCGAATACCCGGTGCAGCGCACCACGAAGCCGTACTTCAAGCGCACCTGGTTGCCGGGATATAGCCGGAAATATCCCTTCTCCGGCTTCTCCATGAAATCCTCGCGCTCGATCCACAGCTCGGCGGTCATCGGGATCGGCCGCTTGCCCCAGTCCGGCTTCTGCGGATGGTTGGGCGCGAGACATTCCTCGACGTGGCCCTTGGGCCAGTTGTCGATCACGAGCTTGAGCGGATCGAGCACGGCGATGCGGCGCGGCGCGGTCTCGTTCAGCACCTCGCGCTGGCAGTCCTCGAGCACCGAGTAGTCGATGACCGAGTCGGACTTCGAGACGCCCGCGCGCTCCACGAACAAGCGAATACCCTCGGGCGTGTAGCCGCGGCGGCGCGCGCCCACCAGCGTCGGCATGCGCGGATCGTCCCAGCCGTCCACGTGGCCTTCCTCGACGAGCTGCTTCAGGAACCGCTTGCTCATCACGGTGTAGGTGAGGTTCAGGCGCGAGAACTCGATCTGCTGCGGAAGCGGCCGCTGCAACAGCCCAAAGGAAGCGATCTTCTCCAGCAGCCAGTCGTAGAAAGGCCGCTGGTCCTCGAATTCCAGCGTGCACAGCGAATGCGTGATGTTCTCCAGCGCGTCCTCGATGGGGTGCGCGTAGGTGTACATCGGGTAGATGTGCCACTTGCTGCCCGTTGCGATGGTGCTCGGCATTGCGGATGCGGTAGAGCACCGGGTCGCGCATGTTGATGTTGGGCGACTTCATGTCGAGCTTCGCGCGCAACGAGTGGGCGCCATCCGGGTACTTGCCGTCGCGCATGTCGCGGAAGAGGGCGAGGTTCTCGGCGACGGAGCGCCCGCGCGAGGGGCTCTCGAGGCCGTGCTCGGTGAGGTTGCCGCGCGTGGCGCGCATCTCGTCCGCGGTCTGCGAATCGACGTACGCGTCGCCGTGCTCGATCAGCGCCTCGGCGAACTCGTACATCCACTCGAAGTAGTCCGACGCGTGGTAGAGGTTCTCGTCGTGCTCGCCCCAGTGGTAGCCCAGCCAGTGCACCGCATCCAGGATCCCGTCGACGAACTCCTGCTCCTCCTTCTCCGGATTGGTGTCGTCGAAGCGCATGTGGCAGATGCCGCCGTAGTCCTGCGCCATGCCGAAGTTGAGGCAGATCGACTTCGCGTGACCGATATGGAGATAGCCGTTGGGCTCGGGCGGGAAGCGGGTGCGGATCTTGGCGGGATCGACGGGCGCCTTCGCGTGCACGGACGCGGGGCCGGGCTCGCCCGCCCCATCGGCGCGACGCGTACTTCCCCTCGGCCAGGTCGCGCTCGACGTGCTGGCGGATGAAGTTGGTGACGTGGGCGCCTTCGGGCGGCGTCTTGGAATCGTTCACGGAGATGACGTCTTTTCGCGGCAAAACGCCTATTTTGCCCTAGCCGTGAAGCAGGACGCGGCTGCTTGCGTTTTCGGACGCTCGATCGAGGGGCGCGCGGGTTCGGTTCCGATCGAACGGCAGGCGTTTTGAGGGCGCGGTTGGGGCAGAATGGAGCGATGAAAGCCCTGCGCATCTCTCTCGCTCTTCTCGCCGCCGGCTGGCTCGCGCTCCTCGGCGGTACCGCCCACGGGTCGATGCCCCCCGGCTTCGGCTTCGGCGACCTCGAGCAGACGCTGCACCTCAATGCCGAGCAGAAGACGCAGTTCGACATCGCTGTGTCCGCCACGCAGCGCGCGTTCCTGTCGGTGGCGCTGGTGGGCATGCAGATGAAGGACCGCGTCGGCGCCGAGCTCGCCAAGCCGCGGCCCGACCTGGACGCCATCGCCCGCCTGCAGGAAGAGGCCCTCGAGCAGACGCGCCCAGCCTTCCGCGAGGCGCACGTCGAGTGGGCGCACCTCTACGCCATGCTCGATCCCGCGCAGGTCCGCGTCGCCAGGGCCGCCGTCGAGGAGCAGCTCGAACGCTTCGAGCGCGCCGCGACCGCCGCCCTCGAGCTCTTCGGCAAGAAGCTCAAGCAGGACTGACGGAGCCAGAGTCGGGAGCCAGAGTCGGGAGTCAGAGTCGGGAGTCAGAGTCGTGACTCCGGCCCCCGACTCTGACTCCATTCACTTGGGCTTCTTCTTTTTCGCCGGCTTGTCGGGGCCGATGAAGGGCGGGCCGTCGAAGGCGACCTGCGGGGCGATGCGGTCCGCGGTGGTCGCGCCCAGCGCGTGGGCGAGGTCGTCCAGGGAGCGGTAGGGGCCGTTGCGGTTGCGGTACTGGATGACCGTGCGCGCGCTGTTGGAGTCGAGCCCGTGCACGGATTGCAGCTCGCTCTGCTGGGCCGTGTTCACGTTGACGGTGGCCAGCGTGCTCGCGAGGGCGAGCGCCGGAAGGCTGGCGAGTACGCCCGCGGCGGCTACGAAGAATGATTTCGTCATCTGGAATGCCCTCCAAGCCGGCGCGACCGGCACCCTCGAAAGACACCCCGGGACCCCGTCCCGTTTGGCCCGGCCCATGGTCCATTCGGAAGGGGTATTGCAAGTCCGAATAAGAACGATTATCATTTGAGCATCGTCAAACGGGCTGCCGCGCCCACCGGAGATACCGCATGCCGCGCCTCGCCACCGTCCTCCTCGCCAGCGCCGCGTTCGCCGCGCTCCCCATCCTCGCGGCCGAGGAGCCCGCCATCGCGCTCACCATCGAGAACCACAAGTTCACGCCCGAGCGCATCGAGGTCCCCGCGGGCAAGAAGGTGAAGCTGCTGGTCGAGAACAAGGACGCGACCGCCGAGGAATTCGACAGCGACGACCTGCGCATCGAGAAGGTCATCGGCGGCAACTCCAAGGGCATCATCTGGGTCGGACCGCTCAGCGCCGGCGAGTACAAGTTCATCGGCGAGTACCACGACCAGACGGCGCGCGGCGTCGTGGTCGCCAAGTAACGCGAACGCCGAATCATGTTCGGTACCGCGCTCATCGTCTTCCGCGAAGTGCTCGAGGCGGCGCTGATCGTCGGCATCGTCGCGGCGGCCACGCGCGGCATCCCGGGACGCGGGCGCTGGATCGTGGGCGGCATCGCGGCCGGAGTGCTCGGCTCGCTCGCGGTCGCCGCCGGCGCCGGCGCGCTCTCGCAGCTCGCCGAGGGCATGGGGCAGGAGCTCTTCAACGCCACCATCCTCGGCGTCGCCGTGGCGATGCTGGCGTGGCACAACATCTGGATGTCCGTTCACGGACGCGAGCTCGCCGCGCACGCGAGCCAGGTCGGAAGCGAGATCCGCAAGGGTTCGAAGACGCTCTCCGTGCTGCTGGTCGTGATCGCCATCGCCGTCCTGCGCGAGGGATCCGAGACCGTGCTCTTCCTCTACGGCGTCGCCATCTCCGGCGACCAGGGACGCATGCCGATGATCGCGGGCGGAGCCATCGGGCTGGCGGGCGGAATCGCGGTCGGCTGGCTCCTCTTCGCGGGGCTGCTGCGCATCCCGCTGCGTTACTTCTTCGCCGCCACGTCGTTCCTCGTGCTGCTGCTCGCCGCGGGCATGGCCTCGCAGGCCGCGCGCTTCCTCATCCAGGCCAACGTCCTGCCGAGCCTCGCTTCGCCGCTCTGGGACACCTCCTCGCTCGTCTCCAACTCTTCGCTCGTCGGCAAGGCGCTTACCGGCATGGTCGGCTACGACGCGCGTCCCGCCGGCATGCAGATCGCCTTCTATATCGTGGTGCTGGTGGTGGTCTGGGCCGGCATGGGCTGGGCGAAGCGCCGTTCACAAACTCCAATAACCTCGTAGGGAAACCCGATGCTGAAAACTACCCGGCTCGTCGCAGCCGTCGCCCTCGCATTGCCTCTTTTCGCCCACGCCGACCCGGACGAGTACGTCCACGTGCCCGCGCGTGGAGTACGGCGAGAAGGAAATCGACTTCAAGTACGGCACGCGCGAGTTCAAGGACGCGCACGAGCGCGACAGCGCGGGCAGCATCGGCTTCGGCTGGGGCGCTACACCATGGTGGTTCACCGAGGCCTACCTCAAGTACCACAAGGAAGGCAGCGACACCACGAGCTACGACGCCTTCGAGTGGGAGAACAAGTTCCAGCTCACCGAGCCCAACAAGTACCCGGTGGACATCGGCGCGCTGATCGAGCTCGAGGCGCCCAAGGACCACGGCACCGCGGGCTACGAGATCAAGCTGGGCCCGCTCTTCCAGTGGGACACGGGCGTGGTGCGCTGGAACTTCAACCCGCTCTTCCAGCGCATGGTGCGCACCGACGACGGCGAATCGCACCACACCGAGATGGGCTACGAGGCGCAGGTCGCCTATCGCCTGAAGAACGGCATGGACGTGGGCGTGCAGGCCTTCGGCGACATGGGCGAGTGGAACCATTGGCTCGGCTCGAGCGAGCAGAGCCATCGCATCGGCCCGGCAGTCGCTGGCAAGATCCGCCTCGGCGGCCGCAACCAGATCCGCTGGAACGCGGCGTGGCTCTTCGGCGCGACCAACGCATCGCCCGACAACCAGTTCCGCCTGCAGGCCGAGTACGAGTTCTAGGGCAGGCGCACGCCGCCCGCGGGGCGTCAGTGCGCCTCGGAGCGCCGGGCGGCTCCGTGGACAGGGACTGCGGCTGTACCTGCGGCGCGAGCTCCCGGGAGTTGGTCACGCCATTCGCGGAGCAGGTGATGGCCATCGAATGGCCCGGCGCGCCCGGCGCATATTGCAGGCTGATCGTGCCCACCGCGGCGGAAACGACCGCCTGCGGATCGAACGGGCCGCCGAACCACGGTCCCGTTGTGCGGTACAGCACGCCGGTGTAGTGCATTGCGGCGGGATCGGCGCTCGCAGGGTCGTCGGCGGCCACGTCGCTCGCTACGTACCAGGTCGGGCGGCGCTCCTCGTCGTAGACCAGCAGCAGCGCGAAGATGGTGTCGTCGCGCTGCACGAGCGCGAGTCCCCAACCGCTCTCGGCGGGATCGAACCAGAGGCCGCTGGGATCGGGCGACATGCCCGCGGCAATCGCGGTGTCGCAGGCGGTCAGGGCGGAAAGCGCGGCGAGGATTGCGACGATGTTGCGGATGCGTTGCACGACGAACTCCTGCAAGTGGCCGGAAGATTCCGGTCCGTGCAAAGTTATCCGGGCACGCCGCGGGGGTCGTGGGTAGTCCTGCCCATATTCGCGCCCATCACGCGCGGCGGGTACGCAGGTGGCGCACGAGCATCCCGATCGCGCACAGGCCAGCGATGCCCGCGAAGAGCCAGATCTCGAAGCCCTGCATGTCGTCCAGCACCACCTCGATCAGGGAGCCGAAGAAATATCCGATGCCGGCGATGAGCGGCGCCCAGATCGCCGCGCCGATGAAGTTGTACACCACGAACTGCAGGCTCGACACGCGTCCCATGCCGAGCAGGATGGGGCCCACGATGCGAAAGCCGTACATGAAGCGGATCGCGACGATGAGCGGGGCGTGCCAGCGCGCGAGCATGGCGTCGAAGGCGAAGGCGCGCTGCTGCGCCTTGGGGAAGCGCGCGAGGATGCGCGCTCCGTGGCGCCGCCCGAGGTGGAAGAAGAACTGGTCGCCCGCGAAGCCGGCGACCATCGCGATCGCGACCACGGTGTAGAAGTCGAGGTAGCCGCGCCACGCCGCGAGGCCCGCCAGCGCGAGGATGGTCTCGCCCTCGAGGAAGGCGCCGACGAGCACGGCGAGGTAGCCGTAGGAATCGATCAGTCCCGCGAGGTCGATCGCCATCGCGCCTCCGGGCGCCGCGCTCAGGGAAACGACACGCCGATGCGCACGCCGCGCCCCGAGGGGCCGTCGTCCACGGCGATGACCGCGTCGTGGCGCTGCGCGATCTCGCGCACGATGGCGAGCCCGAGGCCGCTGCCGCCGGCGTCCTGGCGATCCATGCGGTGGAAGCGCTCGAAGATGCGCTCGCGCTCGGCCTTGGGGATGCCGGGCCCGTCGTCCACCACCTCCAGCACCGAGAGCTTGCCCTCGCGGCGCGTGCCCACCAGCACGTACTTGGCGCCGTAGCGCGTGGCGTTGTCCACCAGGTTCGCGGTGAGCTCGCCCACGAGCACCGGGTCGCCCACGAACGGCGCGGGCGCGAGGTCGAACTCCAGGTCCACGTGGCGCACCGCGGCCGTGCGCACCCAGGCGTCGGCGTGGCCCTTCACGACTTCGGCGAGGTCGGCGGGCTCCGCGCGCCGGACGGGATTGGAGACCGGATCGGCGGCGGCGAGCGAGAGCACCTGCTGGGCGAGGCGGGCCAGGCGCTGCGCGCCCTCGCGCGCCTGCGCGAAGTGAATCTCGCGCTCGCTTCCGCCTTCGCGCCGCGCGAGGTCGAGCTGCGTGATGAGGCCCGCGATCGGCGTGCGCAGCTGGTGAGCGGCGTTGGCGATGAAGCGCGCCTGCGTGCCCTGCGCGTCCTTCAGGCGCGCGAGCATGGAATTGAGCTCGCGAACCAGCGGCTTCAGCTCGTCCACCACGTGGTTGTCCTGCACCGGGCGCAGGTCGACGTGGGAGCGCGACTGCAGCTCCTCGCGCAGCAGCTCGAGCGGCCCCAGGCCGCGGCGCACGCCGAAGATCACCGCGACGAAGGTGGCGATGGACAGCAGCGTCGTGGGCGCGATCTCGGAGAGCAGCGCGTCGCGATAGGCGTGCTCGCGCTTGAAGCGTGGTCTCCGCGGCGACCACCGATACCGGCATGCCGCCGATCGCCGCCTCGAGGGCGACCGCGCGGATCGGGCGTCCGTCGAGCGTGTCGTCCCAGTAGAGCACCGTCTCGCCGGGAAGCTGCGGCGGCGGTTTCAGGTGCGGATCGCCGGCGACCACCTGGCCGCCGCCGTCGCGCACGGTGTAGTAGATATGGTCGGTGCTGTCGGCGCGCAGGATCGCGTCGGCCATCTCGGTGAGTTCGAGGACGAGGCGCCCGTCGTGGACCTTGATGTAGGGCACCAGGGCGCGCGCGATGTCGCCCAGGTCCAGGTCATAGGCCTGGGTGAGGCGGCGCTCCATGAAGTAGTACGCGCCGGTTGCGGCGACGGCTCCGACGATCACCAGCGGGACGAACAGCCACGCGAGCAGCCGGAGCCTAAGGCTTTCCATCACTCCACGGTTCGACGATGTATCCCAGGCCCGCGCACCGTCCGGATGTGGATGCCCGACGGCTCGAGCTTCGCCCGCAGCCGCGAGATGTGGACCTCGATGGCGTTGGCCGAGATGTGCTCGTCCCACGACGCCACCGCGCTCGCGATCTTCTCCTTGCCGACGATCGCGTCCACGTTCGAGAACAGGTACTCGAGGATCGCGTGCTCGCGCTGCGGCAGGTCGATCGGCTTGCCGGAGATCATCGCGCGCTTGCGGGCGAGGTCGATGGTGAGCGGTCCGTGCTCGATGAGGCGCGAGCGCATGGCGCGGCCGCGGCGTGCGAGCGCCGAGACGCGCGCCGAGCAGCTCCTCGGGCGCGAAGGGCTTGGGCAGGTAGTCGTCCGCGCCGAGCTTCAAGCCGTGCACGCGGTCGCTCACCGCGTCGCGCGCCGTGAGCACGAGCACCGCCTGCTCCTCGCCGCGCGAGCGCAGCCGGCGCAGCCAGCTGAAGCCGTCCATGCCGCGGCAGCCCGATGTCCAGGATGATGAGGTCGACGTCCGAAACCTTGAGCGCGGCCTCGGCCTGCTCGGCGCTGCCCACGGAGTCGACCACGTAGCCTTCGTGGCGCAGCGTCGCCGTGAGTCCGTCGGCGAGCAGCGAATCATCCTCGACGATGAGCACGCGCATGATCTGGTGTCCGGAGGGCCGCGAAATTGGGGCGCTGGCAGAATAGCATGCTGGTCCACGCATCGCCGGCGGGGCGTGACGGTCAACCATCAGCTTGGCGCAAGGTTGCCCGCGTTAGTATTTTCCTGCTCATGAAACGGCAGTCTTCCGTCGAAGCGTTCTATGCGCTGCTGTTCGCGGTGTGTGTTCTGCTCGCGTTGCTGTTGCTGACGGCCTGAGCGCCGCTTCCCTTCCCACGGCTACTTCTGCGGTGCCTCCGGCGCGCTCGGCTCGGCCGCCTGCTGCGGCGGCGCCCGCGAGTGCATCTGGGCGATCCAGCCGGCGGGAATCGCGAGGTTCACGCCCGCGCCGTGGCCGTGGCTCGTGGTCGCGATGCCCACCAGCCGGCCGTACGCATTGAATACCGCGCCGCCGCTGCCGCCCGCCGCGACGGGCATCGAGAGCTGCAGCATCTTGCCGCGCGCATCGGGCATCAACGCCTGCACCGTGCCCTCGGTGAGCGCGAGCTCGCCGCTCGCGTTGGCGCCGAGGACGTAGATCGCATCACCGGGCTTGGCCTCGTCGGCGGCGATGGCGACGGTCGGCACGGCCGGCGGGGCGATACCGATGCGGCAGAGGTCGAGCACGTCGTCGTTGATGCTCATCGTGGCCGAGCGCGTCTCGGCGCCGAAGCTCGCCACGAGCTGCGATCCGGCCGTGATGCCATGGCAGGTAGTGATCATCGCCGTGGGTTCGAGCGCGACCGCGAGCCCCAGGGGCACGGCGCGGCCCGACATCTCGAAGCTTTGCAGGCGCGCGACCGAGGCCTGGGCCTGCGCGAGGATGTCCTTCGGGGACTTCTTCTGCGCGACGGGCGGCGGCGGGGGCGCGGGCCGGGCGGTTTCTTCGGCGGATTCGACGGGCTTCGGCGGCGGGGCGGGCGCGTGCATCGTGCGCCAGGCGAATATCACGATGATCAGCAGGGCGACGGCGCCGACCGCGATGCCCACCGGCGGGATGCGGCGCGGCTGCGTGTCGTCGTCGCCCGACTCGAGCACGAGGTCCGGCGCCGCCTGCTCCTTGGCGGCGGCCTTCTCCGATTCCGTCACCAGCGACGCGTCGTAGGCGGCGCGCCGGGTCGGATTCGACAGCACCTCGTGCGCGCTCTTGGCCAACGCCAGCTCGCTCGCGTCCTGCAAGGGCGCGCGCTGCAGCTCCTCGAGCCGCTTCTGGTACGCGAGACCCACGTCCAGCGCCATGGCGTCCCGCGGCAACCCGAGCACGTCGTACAGGGTTTTCTTCGCCATGGGCGCCATGATTACCCAACAACGGGGTCGGAGTCGAGGGTCAGAGTCTGGAGTCGGAGTCGGACTCCGACTCCAGACTCTGACTCGCTTAGGAGGGCAGCACGGCCGCGGCTTTCGCGCACGAAGGCGAGGAACACCAGGGAGACCAGGAAGAAGCCGCCGGTGAGGAGGATGGCGAGGCGATGGTTGCCGTGCGTGATCCACGTGACGGCGCCGTAGCTCAACGGCCCGAGGATGGCCGCGAGCCGGATCGCCACGCCCCACAGCCCGAAGAACTCGCCGCTGCGCTCGGGCGGCGCGAGGTAGGCCACCAGCGCCCGTCCCGCCGACTGGCTCGATCCCATGCACAGGCCCGCGAGGTTCGCCGCCACCCAGAACGACGCGCGTCGTGGTCGAGAAATATGCGATCACCGTCATCGCGATCCAGCCCACGATCGTCGCCCGCAGCGCCACCACCTTGCCGAGCCGGTCCTGCGCGTAGCCGAACCCGAACGCGCCGATCGCCGCCGTGACGTTCACCACCAGCACCAGCATGATCGTGTCCCGGGTCTTGAAGCCCATCACCTGCTCGGCGTAGATCGCGGCGAGCGCGATCACCGTCGCCACGCCCGCCTGGTAGAACACGCCGCACGCGAAGACGAGCAGCAGGTCGGCATAGCGGCGCGCCGAGCGCGCGGTCTCGAGCAGCCGGAGCATCGCCGCGCGGGTGCCGGGCGTGGCCGCGGGCACCGCGCGCTCGCGCAGCCAAAGGAACGTGGGCAGCGCCGCCACGCCGTAGATCGCCGCGGTGATGACCATGGTGCCCGGCACGGCATCGCTCGGCGGTGGATCCGCGCGCCTCGGCCGTCATCACCCACGCGAGCGAGAGGCCGAGCGCGAGGATGCCGCCGAAGTAGCCCAGGCTCCAGCCCCATCCCGAGACCTTGCCGAGCGCCTCGGGCCGCGACAGCTCGGGCAGGAACGCGGCCACCAGGTTCTCGCCCATCGAGTAGGCGACGTTGGAGACCACGATGAAGGCGGTCGCCCAGGCCACCGTCCCGGCACGGCACCAGGCGAGCGCCACGGTGCCGGCGATGCACACCACCGTCGAGACCGCGAGCATGCCCTTCTTGGCGGCGTGCGCGTCGGCCCACGCCCCGAGCGGCGGCCCGATCACCATCACGACCAGGTACGAGGCCGAGAGCGCCGCGGTCCACGCGAAGGTGGCCCAGTCGGAGTTGCGCGCGACGACGGAGACGAAGTAGGCGTTGAAGACCGCGGTGAGGACGACGGTGGTGTAGCCCGAGTTGGCGAAGTCGTACATCGCCCATGCCCACACCTCGCGGCGCGCGACGCCGGGATTGAGCGAGGCGCTCGCGGCGGCGCTCACGGCGCTGCCTTCATCGTCGCGAGCATCGCCTGCGCTTGCTCGAGCGCCCGGTCGCGGTTGATGCGCAGGTCCTCGAGCGTGGGCGGCACGGCACGGTCGGGGATCACGCCCTCGCCCTCGACGTGCTTGCCGTTGGTGAGCTCGAAGCCCACCTCGCTGTACGCGAGCTCGGCGCCGCCGGGGATGCGCGCGTAGCCGAGGAAGCCCAGCAGGCAGCCGCAGCTCGGCTCGCCCACGACCTGGGCGCGGCCCGTCGCCTGCATGGTGCCGGCGAAGAGCTCGCTGCCGCTCGCGGAGAGGCCGTCCACCAGGATCACGACCGGTCCGCGGTACGCATCCGGGTCGCCGGGCACGTCGCGCTCGAGCTTCACGATGTCGACCGCGCCGAGCAGCATCGAGACGGGGCGGCCGCTTCGCGTCGTCGCGCGCCCGAGCCGGGTGGGCCGCGTGAAGAACTTCTCGAGCAGGCTGTGCACCGCATACACCGCTCCGCCCGGGTTGCCGCGCAGGTCGATCACGAGGCCGGGGGTTTTCTTCATCTGCTCGAGGCCGGCGATGGCGCGCGCCGTGAGCCCGACCGTCCATTGCGAGAAACGCAGGTATCCATAGCCCGAGGGAAGCACGCGGTGGATCTCGCGGTGGCGGCGCGGCACGATGCGGCGCGCGAGCGTGGCCTCGAAGCGCGTGCCGTCGGCGCGCTCGAACGTGAACGCGACCTTGCTGCCCTCGGCGCCGTTCACGAGCTTGCGGATCACATTGAAGTGGCGCGCGCGGGTGGTGGAGGCGCTGCGCGTCCCGGCGAGGAGCTTGTCGTACGCGGCCTGCGCTGTCTCGCCGCCGATCGCCGCGACCAGCATGCCGGGCCGCACGCCCGCCCACCACGCATCGGCTTCGGGATCCACGCTCGTCACCGCGAGGCGCCCGTCGACGGGGACGAACACGAAGCCCAGCGTGATGGCCTCGTCGCGCTCGCGCAGCTGCACCTGCTTCGGCGGCTCCACGCGCGTGTGCGAATCGTGCAGCTCGCCGGCCATGCGGTCGAGCACGTCCCAGAACGCGTCGTCGTCGGGAGCCGCGAGGGCGAGCGGCCGGTAGCGCTCGCCGACCGCCTTCCAGTCGACGCCGTTGTAGGCGGGGTCGTGGTAGCGATCCTCGATCGTCTCCCACACCGCGTCGAAGGCACGCAGGCGCGCGGCGCGGTCGAGCCGCTCCGGCGCCGTGGCGGGCACGAACTCCGTCGGCAGCGCCGTGGCCTCGCCGAGCTGCCGGCCGATGACGTTGTACGGATCCAGCACCTGGCAGCCCGCGAGCAGGCCGCCGAGCGCCACGGCTGCTGCCCATCGCGTCTGCATACGTCAACGATACCAAAAGGGGTCAGAGTGTGGAGTCAGAGTCGGGGGCCGGAGTCAGAGTCGATGGTCGGTCATGTCATCGCATCGACGCAGCAGGCGTTGATTCCGGAGTGGCCAGACCCGTTCGTCTCTTCGTCCCCGAGCTCCCGGCGCATGTCACCGTCCGCGGGAACGATCGGCAGGCAATTTTCCGCGGCGATGGCGACCGTTCGTTCTTTCGAACCTGTCTGCAGGACGCCTGCCAACGTCACCATGTTGCCATTCACGCGTACGTCATGATGACCAACCATGTCCATTTGCTCGCGAGCAGTGACAATCCGGTTGGTTTGCCGCGGGCGCTTCAATCGGTGGGACGACGCTACGTCGGTTACTTCAATGATCGGTACGCGCGCACGGGTACTCTCTGGGAGGGGCGCTACCACGCGAACCTGGTGCAGGCGGATAGCCATCTTGTCCTGTGCCATCGTTACATCGACCTGAATCCGGTGCGTGGCGGGCTGGTGGCGCAACCGCACGAATTCGCGTGGTCAAGCCATCGCTTCTATGGGTTCGGGCGCCCGGATGACCTCGTCACGCCGCACTCGGTGATCGCCGACCTCGGCCCGACCGTGGAGAGGCGCCAGGCGGCCTATCTCGCGCTGTTCGATCCGCCGATGCCAGCCGAAGCCGTCATGCGCATCAGGCAGGCCTTGCAGCTGCAGCGTCCCTTGGGAAACGAGGCGTTCATTGCCGGCTTCAGCCATGGTGTCTGCCTTGAGTCGGACGGGGACGCGACATCACGCGTGACTATGGCACCCGACTCTGACTCCCGACTCTGGCCCCAAATCATCGGGGAGCCGCGGCCGGGGCTTGCGGCGGTCCCGGCGGCGGGCACGCCACCGCGTGCAGCTTCGCCCCGGCGAAGTCGCGCTGCATGATGGTGAGGCGCGCGACGGTCTCGGTGTCGGGCTCGCGCACCAGCAGCGTCACCTCGCGCAGCTCACGCACGAACGGCCCCACCTGCGCCTCGCGCACGCCGCGCGCCTCGATCGTCCCGAGGAAGCGGCGCGCGGCGTCCTCGCTGGAGAAGACGCCGAGCGAGATCGCGTTGTCGGGGCGCACGGAGATGTCGTTCACGCCCTGGCGCTTGAGGTTGGCGATGGTGAGGTCCGCGGTGCGCCGGTCGGGCGCGGGCGGCACGAACACCCAGTAGCGCGTGACGTCCTCGACGCGCCGTTCGGTAAGCCGGTCGCCCAGGTGCAGCGCGGCGAACGCATCGCGTGCGCGCGGCAGATTGGCAGGCGCGATGCCCGACATCTCCACGCACGCCGCACCCGCGAGGTCCTGCATCGCGCGCCGCGTCTCTTCGGCCTCGCGCGCGGCCAGCTGCGGCGGCGTCACCGCCACCAGCTTCACGGTGTCGCGATTCACCTCGCGCGCGGCGAGGTCTGGGCTCCCGGCCGGCTGCGTGAGATAGAGGTGCGCGCCGAGGACAGCGACGGCGACGAGCAGCAGGAAGAAGAGGAGTCGCGACACGGATTCAGGAATGGCGAGCGATGAGCACCAGCCCGTCGAGCACCAGATTCTCGTGGATCGCGCGCGGCATGGGAAGCAGGCCAGCGATTTCGCCGGCCGCCCCGCCCGAGAGGATGGCGCGCGCGGGCGGCGATCCCCGTGCCGCCATCGCCTCGGCCATGCGTGCGATCGCGCCGGCGCAGGCCTGGAGCGCCCCGCTGGTGATCGCATCCGGCGTGGTCGCGGGAAAGTCGGTGAGCGCGCCCTCGGTGAGGCGCAGCCCCGCGGTGCCGCAGTCGAGCGCGCGCCGCATGAGGGCCGGCCCCGGGACGATGATCCCGCCGAGGAAGCGGCCCTCGGCCGTGAGCGCATCCACCGTGAGCGCGGTTCCCGCGTTCACCACCAGCTTGTGCCCGCCCTGCGCCGCGTGCGCCGCGACGAGCGCCGCCCAGCGATCGGTGCCGAGCTGCACGGGATCCCGGTAGCCGTTCACCACGCCCAGCCCCTCGGCCTGCGAGGCGATGACCCGCAGCGCCAGGCCGCGCGCGCCACACGCCGCCGCCAGGTCGCGCGCCACCGCGGATCCCGCGACGTTCGAGGCGATCGCACCTTCGACGCGCGGCAGGGCGGACCACGCCTCGGCGATGCGCGCAGAATCGGCCGTGGCGATGGCGCCCGTGACCGCCCAGCCGCGGCCGTCGTGCACGCCCCACTTGATGCGCGTATTGCCCGCGTCGATCGCCAGCATGGCTCCGGCACCGGACTCCGGCCCCCGGCTCCGACCCCCGACTCTGACTCCAGACGCTGGCTCCATCATTTGCCGCGCAGCGTGATCTCGGCGGAGGCGAGGGTGTGGGTGCGTCCGTCGGCGGTGGTGACGACCAGCGCGCCGTCGGGGGCGACGTCGGAGACCTCGGCATCGAAGGGCGCATCGCGCGGCGGGATGACGCGCACGGCGCGGCCCTGGTAGGCGTGCAGCGCGCGCCACGCGTCGCGCACGCCGGCGAAGCCGCGGCGGTCGAAATCCTCCAGCGCGCGCCCGAGATGCGAGAGCAGGGCAGCCAGCACCGCGCTGCGCGAGGGCACGGGCTCGGCGCAGCGCGCCACGTCCGCCACGGGCTGGTCGATGCGGTCGATGGCGCACTCGCCCAGCCGGTAGTTCACGCCCACGCCCGCCACCGCGACCGTCGGTCCCTGGATCTCGCCGTTCGTCTCCACGAGGATGCCGGCGAGCTTGCGGAAATCGCAGACCACGTCGTTGGGCCATTTCACCTGAGCGCGCGCTACTCCGCACTCCGCGAGCGCGCGCGCCACGGCGACACCCGCGGCGAGCGAGAGGCCGCCCAGGTGGCCCGCGCCGCGCTCGAAGCGCCACAGCAGCGAGAAGGTGAGGCTGCCGCCCACGGAGGACACCCACGAGCGCCCGCGCCGCCCGCGTCCCGCGCTCTGCCATTCCGCGGCGAGGCAGGTGCCCGAAGGCGCGCCGGCGGCCGCGAGCTCGAGGAGCCGCGTGCTCGTCGAATCCACCTGGTCGGCCACCTGCAGGCGCACGCGCGAGCCCTCGGCAGCGAGGCGCGCGCCGATCGCATCGCCATCCAGGAACTCGATGGGGGAGGCGAGCCGGTAGCCCTTGCCGCGCACGCTGTAGAGATCCAGCCCCAGGTCGGGCGCGATCTTGAGCGCCTCCGAGAGCGTGGCGCGCGAGCGGCCGAGTGCGCGGGCGATGTCCTCGCCCGAGTGGAAGCGCCCGTCGGCGAGAGCCCGCAGCGCGCGGAACGTGAGCTCGCTCATCGCCGCGCGCGCGCCTCGCCGCGGACCAGGAACGCCTCGCGCCGGTAGGCGATGTCGGCGACGACGGCGTCCAGCAGCAGCTCCACGCGCCGTGAGAGCTTGCTCGACTTGCGGAAGTCCGCCTCGGCGAGGAAGTCGGCCCGCCCGGCGTGCAGCAGCTTCTCGCAAATGGCGCGCTGGCTCTCCTTCTCGGGGTTGTAGACCGCGACGGTGTGGCCGCCGTTCTTCTTGGTGAGCGCCATCGACGGCACGTCGGTCATGCCGTCGCCCACGTAGATGATGTTCTGGAACGGGATCGGGCGCTGCGCCTCGGGCATGTGCTCGTTGATCGAGTCGTTCAGGCCCTCGATGCCCCTTGTTGATGCGGAACAGGAACTGCGTCTTCATCGTGTCCGTCACGAGGAGCTTCGGGAACGTCGCCACGCCATGGTGGTTGAAGTGGTACTCGGAAGCGTAGATGCGCTTGAAGTGCTTGCGGATGGAGACGCCCTCGAGGATCTCCTTCTGCCCCGCGGAGATGAGGTAGTGCGCGAGCTTCACCTGGCCGCGCGCGCGCTTGCTTCACGTACGCGTTCATGCGCGTGAACCACGTCGTCGACGCCCGGGAAATATTCGATCGCGCGCGCCATGCGCGGCGAAGTCCGCGCGCTTCACGTCCACGCGCACGCGCTCGAGCGCCTCGATGATGTGGCGCATGTACACCAGCATCGGGTCGCTCTCGGTGTCGCGCGCCTCGCGATTGACGATCGCCCAGAACTCCGCGGGCTCGACGCCGATCTTCGGCAGCACGGTGTATTCCTGCATCGGCTGCGGCGAGAGCGTGCCGTCGAAGTCGTAGACCAGCGCGATCGTGTTCTGGAAGAAACTTTCGGTCATGAAGCCCAATCCAAGCGGGGTTGTGCCATTCTACTGTGATATGAACTTGCTACCGTGACATGAACTCGGATTCCTTCCGGCGCTGCCGTTCACGTTGAGCTATCCGCTGCTCTTCGGCGTGCTGCTCGTGGCGGGCATGCTGGGCGGCGAGCTCGCGCGCATCGCGCGCATCCCGCGCATCGTGGGCTACGTCGTGGTGGGCCTGGCGCTCGGGCCGCTCGCCGGCGCCGTGGGCCTGGACTCGCTGCTCGACGAGGCGCGCATCTTCGTGGACTTGGCGCTCGGCCTCGTGCTCTTCGACCTCGGGCGGCGCATGGACCTGCAGTGGATGAAGCGCGACTGGACCATCGCCGCGTCCGGCTTCGCCGAGAGCCTGCTCGCGTTCTTCGCGGTGCTGGCTACACTCCTCGCCTTCCGCTTCGACCCGGTGGAGGCCGGCCTCGCCGCGGCCATCTGCATGACGACCTCGCCCGCGGTGCTGATGCTGATCGTGCACGACCTGCAGGCGGAAGGGCAGGTGACCGAGCGCGCGATGAACCTCGTGGCGCTGAACGGCCTGTCGGCCTCCATCCTCGTCACCATCCTGCTGGGCTCCGCGCACATCGAGGCCAAGAGCCAGGTCGAGGTCGCCATCCTGCACCCGCTCTACCTCTTCCTCGGCTCGCTGGCACTCGGCGCGGCATGGCGTGGGTCTCGCGCACCATCGCGCGCAAGATCGAGAAGACGCGCGAGGTGCATTTCGCCCTCATCGCCGGAATGGTGGTGTGCGCGGTGGGGCTCTCGACGATGCTCAAGCTGCCGGTCATCCTGTCGCTGCTCGCCTTCGGCCTCTTCGCGCGCAACGACGATCGCAGCTACGACCTGCTGAACGTGAACCTCGCGCCGGTCGGGCGCCTGCTCTACATCGTGCTCTTCGTGATCACGGGCGCCAGCCTGCCGCTCGGAGCGCTCGCCACGGGCGGCGTCGCGTGGCGCTCGCCGTGGCCGGGCGCGCGCGCCGCGGGCAAGGTCACCGGCGTGCTCGCGGTGGCACCGCTCGGGGGCTTGCGCATGCGCCAGGCCCTGGGGCTGGGCGCGGCGGTGCAGCCTCATGTCGAGCCTGGCGCTGCTCATGCTGCACGACATCGCGCGCATCTTTCCGTCCTTCGCGACCGACTTCAGCGCCATCGTCCTGGGCGGCAATCCTGGTGATGGAGTTCGTCGGGCCGTTCGCGGTGCAGTGGGGCCTGCGCTTCGCGGGCGAGGCGCTGCCCGCCGATCCCGGCGCTACCGGCCGCATGACCGCGCGCGTGCCGACGGCGCCTTCCGCCGAGCTAGCGCCGTGCCGCTCGACTTCACCGTCTCGCGCTCCCTCACTTTCGGCGTCGAGCTCGAGCTGATGGTGCTCAACACGCGCGACTACAACCTCTCGCGCGGCGCGCCCGACCTCATCGCGCGCCTCGCGAAGAGGAAGCTCCTCGGCGAGGTGAAGCCCGAGATCACCGAGAGCATGATCGAGATCAACTCGGCGGTGAACGAGTCGCACGACGCGCTCGCCGCGGAGCTGGTGCTGGTGCGCGACGCGATCGTTGACGAGGCCGAGCGCCTGAACCTCGCCATCGCGGGCGGCGGGGCGCATCCGTTCCACCAGTGGCAGGAGCGGCGCATCTATCCCACCGAGCGCTTCCTGCACGTCTCGAGCCTCTACGGCTACCTCGCCAAGCAGTTCACCGTGTTCGGCCAGCACATCCACGTGGGCGTGGAGAGCGGGGACGACGCCGTGTACCTCACGCACGGCCTCGCCCCCTACATCCCGCACTTCATCGCGCTCTCGGCTTCGTCGCCGTTCTCGCAGGGCGTGGACACGTCGTTCGAGACCTCGCGCCTGCACGCCGTGTCGGCCTTCCCGCTCTCGGGGCAGATGCCGCCGGTGCGCACCTGGGCCGAGTTCAACCGCTACTTCGACGAGATGGCGGGCTACGGCATCGTCGCGAGCATGAAGGACTTCTACTGGGACATCCGCCCGAAGCCCGAGTACGGCACCATCGAGATCCGCATCTGCGACACGCCGCTCACCGTGGAGCGCGCCGCCCAGCTCGCCGCCTACGCGCAGACGCTCGCCGCGCACCTGCTCGCCAACCGCCGCAGCGAGCCCGTCGAGCCGCTCTACCGCGTCTACGGCTACAACCGTTTCCAGGCGTGCCGCTTCGGCTTCGAGGCCGAGCTGGTCGATCCCTACGCGCGCAAGGGCACGCGCCTGCGCGAGCACCTGCTGGATACGCTCGACCGCGTGGCGGCCGATGCCGCAGCGCCTCGGCAACCGAGCGGCCGCTCGAGGCGCTGTGGCGCTCGGCGCAGGAGCAGCGGAACGACACCCGCTGGCTGCGCGAGCGCTACGCCGAGACGAAGTCGATGCCCGACGTGGTGCGCCTGCAGGCGCTGCGCTGGAAAGAAGGCGCAGCCGAGGAGGCGGTCGCGGCGGGGGTGCGCTCGTGAGCCGCATGCGCGCGGCGCTCGCTCTGGCGCTGGCGCTCGCGGCCGGCGCGGCGCACGCCGCCGACCGCCTCGTCACCCTCGACACGCGGCCGGGCGTGAAGGTGGACTACTTCTGGATGGAGCGTCCCGATGCCTCCGCCGTCCTGGTGCTGCTCACCGGCGGACCGGGCGGGCTCGGCATGAAGAACGGCATCCCGCACGTCGCCGAACTTCCTGCTTCGCAGCCGCGATCGTTTCGCCGCGGCCGGCTTCGACGTCGCCCTGGTCGGCAAGCCCACCGACCACGAGCGACCTCGACCTGCGCCTTCCGCGCGAGCGCCGATCACGTGGCGGACCTGAAGCGCGTGGTCGAGAAGCTGCGCGCGGAAACCGGCAAGCCCGTGTGGCTGGTGGGCACGAGCCGCGGCACCGTTTCCGCCGCGGCGGCCGCCATCGCGCTGGGCGACGCCGTCGCGGGCGTGGTGCTCACCTCGAGCATCACGCAGGCCAAGGGCGCCCTACGCGGTGCGAGGACCTGGATCTCGCGCGCATCCGGGTGCCGGTGCTGGTGATGCACCACAAGCGCGACCGCTGCAACGCCACGCTGCCCAGCGACGCGGGCCTCATCGTGGACGGCTTGAAGAACGCGCCGGTGAAGAAGCTGCTGATGGTGGACGGCGGCTCCGGCGCCCATGGCGATCCGTGCGAGCCCATGCACTGGCACGGCTACATCGGCATGGAGCAGGAGGCGGTGGACGCGATCGCCGGCTTCGTGAAGAACCCGCAGGCCCGCTAGAGCACCTTGCCGGGATTCATCAGGCCGTGCGGGTCCAGCGTGCGCTTGATGGCGCGCATGAGGTCCAGCTCGAGCGCTTCCTTGTAGCGGCGGATCTCGTCGCGCTTGAGCATGCCCAGGCCGTGCTCCGCGCTGATGGAGCCGCCCAGCGCGTCCACCACGTCGTACACCACGCGGTTCACGTCCGGCGCCTGCGCGAAGAAGTCCTCGGCCGCCTGGCGCTCGGCCTTCGAGCAGTTGTAGTGGATGTTGCCGTCGCCGACGTGGCCGAACGCCACGATGCGGATGCCGGGGAATTTCGCGGCGAGCGCCGCGCCGGCGCGCTCGATCAGCTCGGGCACGCGGCTCACGGGCACCGACACGTCGTGCTTCACCGAGGGGCCGTCCAGCTTCTGCGCCTCGGTGATGTCCTCGCGCATCCGCCAGAGCGCCGCGCGCTGCGCTTGGCTCGTGCACACGGCGGCGTCGCGCGCGAGCCCGGCCTCGATGGCGCCGCGCGAGCGCTTCCTCCAGCATCGCGCGGGCGGCGTTGCCGTCGGTGCTGTCCGAGAGCTCCACCAGCACGTACCACGGATGCGGCTCGGGAAACGGGTCGCGCGTGGCCGGCATGTGCTTGCCGATGAGCTCGACGCAGATGCGCCCGAGCAGCTCGTAGCCGGTGACGCGCTCGCCGCAGCGATTCGCGGATGCGGCCCAGGAGCGCGACCGCCCGGGCGGGGCTGTCGATCGCGACGAAGGCGGTCGCCTGCGAGCGCGGCTTCGGGAAGAGCTTCAGCACCGCCGCGGTGATGATGCCGAGCGTGCCCTCGGCGCCGACGAAGAGATGCTTCAGGTCGTAGCCGGTGTTGTCCTTGCGCAGTCCGCGCAGCCCGTTCCACACCTGGCCGTCGGCAAGCACCACCTCGAGGCCCAGCACCAGCTCGCGCGTGTTGCCGTAGCGGAGCACGCCGGTGCCGCCCGCGTTGGTCGAGAGGTTGCCGCCGATCTCGCAGCTGCCCTCGGCGCCCAGCGAGAGCGGGAAGAGGCGGCCGTGGCGGTCGGCCTCCGCCTGCAGGCTCGCGAGCACGCAGCCCGCTTCGACGGTCATCGTGTTGTTGTCGGTATCCACCGCGCGCACGCGGTTCATGCGCGAGAGGTTGATCACGACCTGCGCGCCGAAGCGTCGGGCACCGAGCCGCCGCACAGGCTGGTGTTGCCGCCCTGCGGGACCATCGCGACGCGCTCGGCGGACAGCAGCTGCACCACGCGCGCGACTTCCTCGGTGCTCGCGGGCTTCACAACCGCCGCCGCGCGCCCGTGGTAGTAGCCGCGCCAGTCGTCGACGTACTGCGCGTGCTCGGCGCTCGTCACGATGCCGCGCTCGCCCACGATGGCCTTCAGGCGGTCGACGAGGCCTTCGACGGCGCGGTCGTTCATCGGCGGATCTTCTCCAGCAGGCTGCGTGGTCGAGCGCTCGTGCTCGAACGGGATGGAGTGCACCGCGCCGCCCCACGCGCGCACTTCGTTCGCGCCCACGATGCGTCTCGGCGCTCCAGTCGCCGCCCTTCACCAGGTGGTCGGGGCGGCAGGCGAGGATGCGCTCGAGGGGCGTGTCCTCGTCGAACCACGTGACCAGGCTCACGCTCTCCAGCGCCGCCACCACCGCCATGCGGTCGGCGAGCGCGTTCACGGGGCGGTCGGACCCCTTGCCCAGGCGGCGCACCGAATCGTCCGAGTTGATCGCCACCACCAGCGCCGCGCCGAGGGCGCGCGCCTGCGCGAGGTACGTCACGTGCCCGCGGTGAAGGATGTCGAAGACGCCATTGGTGAACACGAGCGGCCGGGCGATCTCACGGGCGCGATCGGCGAACCGCCCCGGCTCGCAGATCTTCGCCTCGAAGCTGGGATGAGCCATCCCGCGATGTTACCGCGGAAGAACAACGGGGTCAGAGTGGGGAGTCGGAGTCTGGAGTCGGAGTCGGGACTCTGACTCCCGACTCTGACCCCACGATGACGCGGTTGCGGCCGGCCTGCTTCGCGGTGTAGAGCGCGCGGTCGGCCTGGTGGAGGGACTCGGCCCAATCGCCGGCGCCGGGCGCGAGGGCGGCCACGCCGGCCGAGAGCGTCATGGGCGGCAGGCGCCTGCTTTCGTACTCGAAGGGTGTGGACTCGAACAGGGAGCGGATCGCCTCGGCGCGCTCGGCGGCCACCTGCAGCCCAGCGCCGGGCAGGATGAGCGCGAACTCCTCGCCGCCGAAACGGCATGCGATGTCGCTGCCGCGCGCGAGGTGGCGCAGCAGCTCGCCGGTGCGCGCGAGCACGTGGTCGCCGGCGTCGTGGCCGAAGGTGTCGTTCAGGCTCTTGAAGTGGTCGATGTCGAGCACGATCACGCCGACGTTCGAGCCTTCGCGCCGCGCGCGCTGCGTCTCGCGCTCCATGGTCTCGTCGAGGTAGCGGCGGTTGAAGAGGCCGGTTAGCGGATCGCGCATCGAGAGGCGGTGCGCGCGGTCGAAGGAAAGCGTGAGGGCCCGCGCGAGCAGGAACGCGAGGAAGCTCACGGCGCCGCCGGCCGCGAGCAGGCCCCACGCGCGGTCGCGCTCCAGGGCCTGGTCGAACTCCGGCTGCGACAGGAACTGCAGGGTCCAGGGGCGTCCCGATACCCGGAGCGCCACCGTGCGCTCGAAGCGCGGCTCGCCCGAGGATTCGGTGCGCGTGTCGACGAGGACTGCGGCGGGCTCGACGCGCTCGCCGTCGTAGATGCGCAGGTCCAGCACCTCGAGCGTGCGCGCGTCGAGCAGGCCGCGCAGCAGGTCGTGGATGCGGACGTCGCCGGCGACCCAGGCCGCGCGCGGCGCCCCGTGCAGCCCGCCGGCATAGACGGCGCTCGCCGCGCGCGGCAGCGGGGCGACGATGGAGAACCCCGCTTCGCCGCCCGCAATGTCGCGGTGGGCGAGCGTGACCTTCCCCGAGATCGCCGGCACGCCGCTCTGGCTTGCGAGCAGGATCGCGGCGCGCCGTGTCGGGTCGGCCGCCGCCGCCGCGCCGGGCTCGCGCGAATAGGCGAGGGATTGCAGCGCCGGGTAGTAGCGCGGCAGGTCGAGGTAAGCGACGAACGCGCGCCACTTGGCCGTGGTGAGCGAGGGCCCCGAGGCGACGCGCGCGGCGCATGCCTGCAGGAGCAGCGCGTAGGTTTCCATGCGCGCGGCGAGAGCGCCCGCCACGGCGTCGCCGCGGCGCTTGAATTCGGCGCGCGCACGGGCGGCGCGGCCGTGCTCGTGCGCGACCCAGCCGGCCGCGGTCAGCATCAAAGCGATGGCGAGGACGATCCAGGGGATGCCCGCGCGCAGGAGCTTGCCGTCGGGGAGGCGCCAGCGCATCGATCAGGCTGCGAGTGCATGTTCCACCCGCGCGATTCTCGGGGCGGACACCCGGCGCGCGGTGTGACCCGCGTCACTTCCGGCAATACAGGTGTAATCCCGCTCGAGCTCGACGTGGTGACGTACTCGAAGAGCGGCACCACGCGCGCGACCCCGCTGGTGTTGCGCGTGACGAACACGGCCTCGTCGCCCTCGGCGCGCGTGACCAGGCCCATGAGGTACACCACGCCCGCCTCGGTGACGACTTTCACCTGGGTGGCGTTGAACACCTTGTTGTTCAGCATGCGCGTCTTGACGTTCGAGGTGACCAGCGCATCGTTGCCGCGCGAGGCGAGCGCGGAGACGCCGGAGACGTGCGTTTCGTCCACCACTTTCTTCACGCTGGAAATCGCGTGCACCTCTTCCGCTATGCGCTTCTTCACGGCCTCGTCCGGCACCTCGCCGGTGAGGAGCACCGTGAGGTTGTAGCTGGTGGCGTTGACGTGCGCGGTGCCGTAGTTGTGCAGCACGCCCAGGGCCTTCAGCTCGATGTTCTGGTCCTCGACGTAGACCCCGGTGGTGCGCCGGTCCGTGGCCATCATCGCGCCGGCGGCCATGCCGGTGACCGCGAGCGGCACGCACGCCGGAAGGATCGGGATGAGCACCAGCAGGGCGACCACGAAACCATACCGCTTGACCATCATTTCCCCTCTCCGAAGATGACGTTGTCGACTACTTCGCACAGGCAGTGGATCACCAGCAGGTGCACTTCCTGCACGCGCATCGTGCGCGGGTGCGCGACGTTGAGGTGGAAATCCCCCGCGCGCAGCATTTTTCCCATCTCGCCGCCGTCGCGCCCGGTGAGCGCGATGACGAGGAGCCCCTTGGCGTGCGCCGCGCGCATCGCCGCGAGCACGTTCTTCGAGTTGCCCGAGGTGGAGATGGCGAGCAGGAAATCGCCCGCGGCGCCGAGCGCTTCCACCTGCTTGGCGAACACGCGTTCCCAGTCGTAGTCGTTGGCGATGGCGGTGAGAGCCGAGCTGTCCACCGTGAGCGCCACCGCCGGCAGCCCCGGGCGCTCGCGCTCGAAGCGGCCCACCAGCTCCGCCGCGAAATGCTGGCTGTCCGCCGCCGAGCCGCCGTTGCCGCAGGCGAGCACCTTGCGCCCGCCCTTCAACGCGGCGGCGAGCGCCTCGCCGGCGCGCGCGATGTCGGCGGGCAGCGTCTGCGCCATGCGCTGGCGCAGCTCTATACCTTCGTCGAAATGCTTCTTCAGGTGGGCGGCGAGGTCCATGGGCGATATTAGCGTCGTTTCGCGCTCAGTCGCGCTCGGCCTCGAACGCCGCGCGGATCCATTCCACGCGCCCTTCCTCGACGGTGACGACGTCGAAGCGGCAGGGCGGCTCGTGCGCGAGGCGCGCGAGGAAGAGGCTCGCGGCGGCGGCGATGCGCGCGCGCTTGCGCCCGTCCACGCTCCCCGCGGCGCCGCCGAAGTACGCGCTCGAGCGCTTTCTCACCTCCACGAACACGAGCGTTGCGCCATCGCGCGCGACGAGGTCGATCTCGCCCAGGCGGGTGCGGTAGTTGCGCTCGACGATGGCGAGCCCGCGCTCGGCGAGGTAGGACGCGGCGCGCTCCTCGGCGGCGTCCCCGGCGAGCTGCCTGGCGGTGCGAGGCGCGGGAGCGCCGGGTTCACGGCGCGCGTTCACGGCCCGCGCCCCGGGATGACGTGGCCGCCGTCGATTTCCGCGGGCGTGAGGGTGCGGCCGAAGGCGTTGCCGGTCTCGAGGGCGATGCGGCCCGTGACGCCATCCAGCGGCGCTCGGCGCGCATCCCCGCGCAGCATGTGCAGCGCGAGGCGGTAGGCGTCGATGCCGAAGGCGTAGAGGCGCTCCTGGTCCACCGACATGGGGGTGGAAGGCTGCGCGTACACCATGACGGCGGGATGGTCGGGCTGCACGAACCAGGGCATCTCCACGTAACGCAGACCCTGCAGGTCCAGGTTGACGATGGCTTCGGCGCGCGGGTTAACGCTGCAGCGAGGTGGCGTAGAGCGGGAGCACCGCGGGCACGTAGGGTCGGACCGCGCGGGCATCGGTGGGATCCAGCGCCAGGAACACCATGTCGCCGCGGGTGGCCTCGAGGCGGTCGCGCAGGGCTGCGGCGTCGTCCGGGTTGCCGCTGTAGGCGACATGGCGGATCTCGCCCGCGCCACGCTGCCATTCGCGCTCGAAGGCGTCCTGCACGCGGCGGGCGAGCGGCGAGGCGGAGCCGATCACGATCGCGGAACGCCGGCCGTCGTCCAGGGCCATGAGAGCCACCTGGCGCGCCTCGTGCTCGATGGAGAGCGACACCGTGAAGAGGTTCTGCGGCAGGTCCTCCGGCAGGATGTTCTGCGGCTCGTTCAGCGCGAGCACCGGCTGGCGCGGGCAGTCGCTGCGGGCGAGGGCGGTGGCGCCGTCCCGCGTGAGGGCGGCGATCACGAGCAGCGCGCCGCTCGCCTGCGCCTGGCGGCACGCATCGAGGAGGGCCGCGCCCTCGTCGGGCACGTCCATCACCTCGACCGGCGGCGCGTCCCGGGCGCCGACCTTCGCCGCGGCCGCGAAGCCGTCACGCACCGCCTGGGCGAGCTTGCCCAGCGCGGGCGAAGCGATGGGGAGGATCAGCGCGATGTGCGCGTGGGCCGGACCGGACGGGCGCGCGCCGCTGCGGCGACCGGAGCGTTGGCATTGGGCGTGGTGGCCGGGCCATTCGCGGGCGGGCGCGCGCCGGGCAGCTCGGGCAGCTCGCGCAGCGGCCGCACCTCCGTGCTGCGCGCGAGGCCCGTGGCGGGGTCGATCTCCTCCTGCGTCCACTTCGGCGGCTCGGGCTGCGTGGGCGGCTGCACCGGTTGCGGCGCCTGCGGGCCGATGATGCGCGCGCGCGTTGTTGTACTCTGCGGTGCGTCGTCCGGGAATGCCGGCGGCGCGACCGCGAAAGCGGCAGCGAGAAGGAGGATCGCGTTGAAGCGCGACATGGGAAAGGGCAATGCGGACTCCGATGCGTCGCGCGCTCCTGCTGCGAGCGGCACGGCCTTGGAACCGGGATTATATGTGGTGGCGACACCCATAGGGAACCTCGGCGACGTCACGCGTCGGGCGCTGGAGACGCTCGCGGGCGCGGACTTCATCGCCGCCGAGGACACGCGCGTCACGCGCGGGCTGCTCGCGCACTTCGGCATCTCCGCGCGCGTCGTCGCCGTGCATGCGCACAACGAGGCCGCGGCGGCGGCGCGCATCGTGGAGGCGGTCGGCGCGGGGAAGGCGGTCGCGCTGGTGAGCGATGCGGGCACCCCGGGCGTGAGCGATCCCGGGCGCGTGGTGGTCGAGCGCGTGCGCGCCGCGGGACTGCGCGTGGTGCCCGTGCCCGGGGCGAGCGCGCTCACCGCGGCGCTTTCCGCGAGCGGGCTCGACTTCGACGGCGTGGTGTTCGCGGGATTCCTCCCGGTGAAGGGAAGCGAGCGGCGCGCGCGGCTCGCGGCGCTCGCGGCGGGCCCGTGGGCCATCGCGCTCTTCGAGGCGCCGCACCGCATCGCCACGACCCTCGCCGACCTGCATGCGGCGCTGGGCGATCGCGACGTGGTGATCGCGCGCGAGCTCACCAAGCGCTTCGAGACCATCGCGCGCGTTCCCCTCGCCGAGGCGCGCGCGTGGGTCGAGGCCGACGCCGACCGGCGGCGCGGCGAGTTCGTGCTGGTCGATCGAGGCCCGGCCGGTCGAGCCCTCGAGCGCGCTCGATCCGCGCGCCGTCCTCGAAACCCTCCTGGCCGAGCTGCCCGTGAAGCAGGCCGTCGCCCTCGCCGTCGCCCTCACCGGTGCGCGCCGCAACGAGCTCTACGCCCTCGCCCTCGAGCTGAAGAAGTAGGAATCGGATCGAATCACTCGGGCAGCGGGAACGGCGTTGGAGCGGACCGGCGAGCGGCCGCTCAACGCCGGCGGGCGGAACGATCGACTGCGACCGATTATCATGGGTGCCCATGGCAGAGACGCTCACCATCGCGCGACCCGACGACTGGCACGTCCACCTGCGTGACGGCGACGGCATGAAGACGGCGGTGCAGGCGACGGCGCGGCAGTTCGCGCGGGCGATCGTGATGCCGAACCTGAAGCCGCCGGTGGTGGATGTGGCCGCGGCCAGGGCGTACCGCGCGCGCATCGTCGGCGGCGCTGCCGAAAGGCGCGCAGTTCGAGCCGCTGATGACGCTGTATCTCACGGAGAGCACGCCGCCCGCGGAGATCGAGAAGGGCGCCAAGCGATCGGTGCGATCGCCGCGGTCAAGTACTACCCGGCGGGGGCCACCACCAACTCGGCCTCGGGCGTCACCGACATCCGCCGCTGCGACGCGGTGCTCGAGGCCATGCAGGCGGCCGGCATGCCGCTGCTCGTGCACGGCGAGGTGACCGATCCCGAGGTGGACGTGTTCGACCGCGAGGCCGTCTTCGTCGACCGCATCCTCGCTCCGCTGGTCAAGCGCTTCCCGAAGCTGAAGATCGTGGTCGAGCACATCACGACCCACGAGGCGGCGGCGTTCGTCGAGCGCGCGCCGGACAACGTCGGCGCCACCATCACCGCGCATCACCTGCTGATAACCGCAACGCGATCTTCGCGGGCGGCATCCAGCCGCATCACTATTGCCTGCCGGTGCTCAAGCGCGAGCCGCACCGCCGGGCGCTGGTGAAGGCCGCCACGTCCGGCAATCCCAAGTTCTTCCTCGGCACCGACAGCGCGCCCCACGCACGCGCCGCGAAGGAGTGCGCGTGCGGGGCCGCGGGCATGTACACCGCCCACGCCGCGCTCGAGCTCTACGCCGAGGCCTTCGAGGCCGCCGACGCGCTCGACAAGCTCGAGGCCTTCGCGAGCCGCCACGGCGCGGATTTCTACGGCCTGCCGCGCAACACGGGCCGCGTCACGCTCGAGAAGGCCGAGTGGGAAGTGCCGCGCGACTACAAGTTCGGAGCGGACGTCGTGGTGCCGCTGCGCGCGGGCGGCAAGCTCGCCTGGCGCCTCGCCGGGTAAGGGACGCGCCCGCGATGCAATGGACCGAGGCGCAGGAGCGTCTGCGCACGCTGTCCTTCGCGCCCTTCCATTTCACGATCGCGCGCCTGCCCCGGGACCGCTGGCCCGATCACGCGGCCCTCACCGCCGCCGCCGAGGGCATCGTCACCGCGCGCGGGCAACCGGTGCGCTTCGTGGCGCCGCGCCCGCCGCAGGAAGGCGCGCGGCCGAACTACGAAAGGCACATCGCCGAGACCGGAGAGGTCGAGACGCGCCCGGAAAACTGGCACGACCTCTTCAACGCCCTGGCCTGGATCGCCTATCCGAAGGCGAAGGCCGCGATCAACGCGCAGCACGTGGCGATCCTCGAGGAGCGCGGCGCCGAGGAGGCGAAGCATCGCGGCCCGGAGCGCGACGCGCTCACGCTCTTCGACGAGAGCGGCATCGTCGTGGCTTCGAGCGCGCCCGACCTGCTGCGCCTCATCGTCGATCACGGGTGGAAGGAGATCTTCTGGCAACGGCGCGCCGATCTCGACGCGAAGGTGCGCTTCCTGGTGTTCGGCCACGCGCTCGCCGAGAAGGCGCTCGAGCCGCGCATCGGCATCGGCGCGAAGAGTGTCTTCGTGCCGGTCGACGAGTTCTTCTTCATGCTGCCGGTGGAGGCGCAGGTGGCGCGCGTGGACGAGCGGCTCGCCGACCACTTCGCGCAGCGCATGCGCTTCGCGTCGCCGAAATCGATGGCCTCCGTGCCGGCGATGGGCATCCCGGGCTGGCACCCGGACAGCGCGGACGAAGGGTTCTACGACGACCCCGTTCATTTCCGCGGCAAACCGGATGCGCCCGCCTAGCCGCATCGCCTTGCGCTTGCACGCGGGGGCGTGACGTAGAATGGCGCCGTGAAGCAAGCCAGACGGTCGCTGCGCGTTGTCGCAGGGACGCACGGAGCAATCCGGGCATCCCCCACGCGCAGAGGAAAGTCGGGACTCCATAGGGCAGCGTAGCGGGTAACTCCCGTCCGTCGCGAGGCGCGGATCAGAGCCACAGAGACGAGCCGGTTCAGTCCGGAGTGAAACGCGGCAATCTCTACGCGGAGCAACACCAAATAGGCAGACGACGACGCGGCCCGCCGAGTCTGCGGGTAGGTGGCTCGAGGCGCGCGGCAACGTGCGTCCCAGAGGAATGACCGTCATAGCCCGCAAGGGCCGTAACAGAATCCCGCTTACCGGCTTGCTTCACACTCCTTCCCCGACCGCGCGCGACTTGACTTTCCGCCGCCGCGTTCGATTTTTTCGCGCTCGCGGCGCGTAGCGACGCTTCGCGTCACCCTGTGTTACAGCGCGTCGTCGCGCGGCGACGAAAGTGCCATTTTCGCGATTTTGTGATGGCCTTCACATGATCGGGCGCGCCGCAATCCCATGATTCGTCCCGCGTGTCGCCGTGCAGCAACGCCCGGCACGCCCAGAACGGGAAACGACATGGAGAAGACATTGAAAAGAACCACGATCGCCGCCCTCGCCTGCGCGAGCCTCTCGCTCGGAGCCTGTGCTCCGATGATGCTCACCGCGCTGGGCGTCGGCATGTCCACCGGGGTGTCGCACCAGCTCGGCGGGATGGTCTACAAGACGTTCACGGCGCCCCAGGCGCAAGTGAAACGCGCATCGATCGGCGCATTGAACCGGATGCAGATCCACGTGGTGAAGGCGAAGCGCGACGGCGCGGTGGAGACGATTACGGCGCGAGCCGCCGATCGCGACATCGAGATCGAGCTGGAAGCGCTCACGCCCGCGACGACGCGAATGCTGGTGACCGCCAAAAAGGACGGCGGGATCCTGCAGGACAGCGCCACCGCCACCGAGATCATCCTGCAGACGGAGAAGCACGTCGGATCAACGTAACGAACTGGAGGCTTTCCAAATGAAGCGCAACTTTCGTCTTCTGTCCGCAACGCTCGTGATCGCCCTTGCGCCGATCGCCAACGCGCAGACCGCTGGCGAGGTCGATACGCAGGTGAACACGCTCGACACGACCGCCGCACAACGCGGCCAGCCGCAGGTGGCGGAACGCATCGCCGACGATTTCGCGTCGCTCGCCGGCGGACACAGCAACGCGCTCGCGCTGGTCGAGGCGCTGCGCAACGGAACACCGGTGACGCTCACGCCGCGCCAGCACGCCACGATGCCCGGGACGGGCGCGACTGGCACTGGCATGGGTACGACTGGCACAGGTACGACTGGCACTGGCACTGGCACGGGCGCGACCGGCACCGGCACGACTGGCACTGGTACGGGCACAACTGGCGCCGGTACTGGGACGACAGGCACCGGCACCGGCACGACCGGCACGGGCACGACGGCGACCGGCACCACCATCACGCCGCCGACCGGCCACATGGGTTGGGGCAGCGTGTACATCTCGCTCGCGCTTGCCAAGGCCGTGCTCGCCAACGACGGCATTCGCCATCCGACGCCCGATCAGCTCCAGGCCGCGCTCACCGGCGGCACGGTGACGAAGGCCGACGGCACCACCGTGACAGTGAAGGGCGTGCTCGAGCTGCGCGCGCAGGGCATGGGCTGGGGGCAGGTCGCCCACGCCGAGGGCACCAGGCTCGGACCCGTGCTCGCGTCGCTGCACTCGGAGCACCATCGCCTCGCGTCGCTGCCGCACGATCACGACCACATGGCCGGCGCCGGCGGAACGCATCACGGTGATGACGACGGCGACCACGGCAAGCATGGCGCCGGCATGCGCGGCGACGACGGCACGCGCGCCGACGACCACGGCCACGGCAAGGGCCTCGTCGCGGCAACCGGTTCCTCCACGCCGCCGAGCGGCAGGGGCCCCGAGAAAGGCCTGGTCACCGCGAACGGCTCGAGCGTCACGTCGTCGAGCGGCAAGGGCCACGACAAGGGCATCGTCACCGCGAACGGCACGGGCACTTCTGCGTCGAGCGGCAAGGGTCATGACAAGGGCATCGTCACGGCCAACGGCGCAAGCGCAAGCGTGATCGGCAAAGGCCATGACAAGGGCATCGTCACGGCCGCGGGCGCGCCGACGAGCGTCGGCCACGGCTCGAAGGGCATCACGACCGCGGCCGGTGGTGGCGCCGGCGGCACGGGCATCACGACCGCCGCGTCGCACGGTGGCGGCGCGGGTGTGGTGACCGCAGCAGGCACGACCGCGGCCGGCGCGGGCGGAATCGTCACCGCCGCGGGCGGCGACGGCGCCAGCTCCGGCGAAGGAAAGGGACACGGGCGCGGCCACGGCGGCGGCTTGATCGCGCCTCGCACTCGTTTTCGGAAAAAGGGCCCTTCGCGGGCCCTTTTTCTTTTCCCGGCCGCGGGACGCCGCCCTGGCCATTCTTCGTGCACTACTTCAGGTATATCTCGTAACATATTGAATAACAAGAAGTCATGTTTGCGGAAAACGCTCGCAAAAGGCGCGCTAACCCCTTGTCCCACAAGCAAAAATTGCCCACTTCTAGTGCTTGACTCGCTGTAGCTCGTTCACTACAGTGTGCGGAAGTGGGAAAACGTGGGGGAGAATGTGTTCCAAGGGGCTAACCAGATCAACCTGGACGCGAAGGGCCGCATGGCGGTGCCGACGCGTGCCCGCGAGCCCCTCACGCGCGGCGGCACCGTAAAGCTAGTGCTCACTGCGCACCCCGACAGCTGCCTGCTTCTCTACCCGGGCCCGTCCTGGGAGCCGATCCGCGCGCAAGTCATGTCCTTCCCGAGCCTCGACCGCCAGGCGAGCCTGTGGAAGCGCCTGCTCGTGGGCTTCGCGCAGGAGGTCGAGCCCGACGCGGCCGGCCGCCTGCTCATCCCGCCCGAGCTGCGCGACTTCGCGAAGATCGATCGCCAGGTCATGTTGGTCGGGCAGGGATCGCACTTCGAGATCTGGGACCTCGAGGCATGGAACGCACAGCTCGAGAGCCTGAGGTCCGGGGGCAGTCCGACGCTACCCCCGGGGATGGAGAACTTCTCCCTGTGACGCGGCCGACGACCTGGGGTCCGAAGCCGCTCCCTCCGGAGAGCACCCCCCCAGCGTCGGCTCCCTTCCAACGTGAGTGAGGTCTCCCATGTCCCGGTCCTACTCGAAGAAGCAGTTGCTGCCCTCGACGTCCGTGAAGGCAAAACCTATGTCGATGGCACCTTTGGCCGCGGCGGGCACAGCAAGGCCATCCTCGCCCGTCTCGGTGTTCGCGGAAGACTTCTCGCTCTTGATCAGGACCCCGCGGCGCTTTCGGGTGGTGCGCTCGAAGATCCGCGTCTTGAGCTGATACACGCACGGTTCTCGCACATGCGACAGGCCCTCGAGCAACGCGGCGTGAAGCGCGTGGCGGGCGTGCTCCTCGACCTCGGCGTCTCCTCGCCGCAGTTGGACGAGCCCGCCCGCGGCTTCAGCTTCCTGCGCGACGGCCCGCTCGACATGCGCATGGACACCACACGCGGCGAGACCGCAGCCGAATGGCTCGCACGCGCCGAAGAAAACGAAATCAGGGAGGTCGTGCGCACCTATGGGGAAGAACGGTTTGCTAAATCGATTGCAGCAGCGATTGTTGCGGCACGGGGCCGCGAGCCTCTCGGCACCACCCGGCAACTTGCCGAGATCGTGGGTCGCGCGGTTCGGACGCGCGAGCCGGGCCAGCATCCGGCGACCCGCACCTTTCAGGCTCTTCGGATTCACCTCAATCAGGAGCTTGAAGAGCTCGAAATGACGCTGCCGGTCGCCGTGGACCTGCTCGAGGCCGGCGGGCGCCTCGCGGTGATCAGCTTCCACTCGCTCGAGGACCGCATCGTGAAGGGCTTCATCCGCGAGCGTTCCACCGCCGACCGGTTGCCGCGCGGCGTGCCGGTGCGCGCGGCCGACCTGCCCCCGCCCGAGCTCGAGGCCGTGGGCCGCGCGATCAAGCCGACCGAGGCGGAAACCAGGCGCAACCCGCGCTCGCGCAGCGCCGTGCTGCGCGTGGCGCGCAAGCTGCACTGAGGCCATGGCCCGTCTCAACGCGCTCCTGCTCGTCCTCGCCGTCGCCTCCGCGCTCGGCGTGATCACGTCCCAGCACCGGGCGCGCAAGGTCTTCGCGGAGATCGACGCCGAGCAGGCGCAGGCCCGGCGGCTCGAGGACGAATGGACGCAGCTGCAGCTCGAGCAGGGCACCTGGGCCACGCACAAGCGCGTGCAGGCGCTCGCCGCGAGCCAGCTCGGCATGCGCTTCGCCGACCCGTCGAGCAGCGTGATCGTCGACCCGGCGGGCGTGCCGGCAAGCGCCGCGGCGAGCGCCGCGCCCGCGGCTCCAGGGACAGCGCGATGAAGTACGAGCAGCGCACGCCGCAGCTGCGCCTCAAGCTCGAGGGCTGGCGCTCGCGCTTCGTGCTGGTCCTCGCCATGGCGGGCTTCGCGGTCCTCGCCGGCCGCGCGTTCTTCCTGCAGGGCATGGACACCAGCTTCCTGCAGGCCAAGGGCGCGGCGCGCTACGGCCGCGTGATGGAGATGCCGGCCTCGCGCGGCGCGGTGAAGGACCGCAACGGCAAGCCGCTCGCGATCTCCACGCCGGTGGAATCGATCTGGGTCGCGCCCGACGATTGGGAGGCCGACGCCGCGCATCTCGCCGCGCTCGCCGGCGCGCTCGACGCGACCCCGGCCGACATCCGCCAGAAAGTTGCCAACAAGGATCGCCAGTTCGTCTATCTCAAGCGCCAGATCTCGCCCGAGCGTGCCGCCAAGGTGATGGCATTGCGCATCCCCGGCGTCTTCGAGCAGCGCGAGTACCGGCGCTACTACCCGGCGGGTGCGGTGATGGCGCACGTCGTGGGATTCACGGGATTGGACGACAACGGGCAGGAAGGCATCGAGCTCGCGGAGCAGGCGCGCCTCGCGGGCACGCCGGGCAGCCGCAAGGTGATCCGCGACCGCAAGGGGCGCGTGGTGGAGGACGCCGAGAGCCTGCACGCCCCGCGCGACGGCGCGGAGGTCGACCTCGCGATCGACGAGCGCCTGCAGTACCTCGCCCACCGCGAGCTCGCCGCGGCGGTGGCGCAGCACCACGCCAAGGGCGGCTCGACGGTGATCCTGGACGCGCGCACCGGCGAGGTCCTGGCGCTCGTGAACATGCCCGACTTCAATCCGAACAATCGCGCGCGGGTCACGCCGGCGCAGGTGCGCAACCGCTCCGTGACCGACCTCTTCGAGCCCGGCTCGACGATGAAGCCCTTCACCATCGCCGCCGCGCTCGACGACCGGATCGTCACGCCGTCGACGCTGGTGGACACCGGCCCCGGCGTGATCACCATCGGCGGCTGGCCGATCCACGACTCGCACCCCAACGGCGTGCTCACCGTGGCCCAGGTGATCCAGAAGTCCTCCAACATCGGCACCGCGAAGATCATGCTGAGGATGACAGCGCAGCGCATGGGGACGCTGTTCCGCGACCTGGGCTTCGGTGTCGCGCCCAACACCGGCTTCCCGGGCGAGGCGAAGGGGCTGTTGAGACCCTGGACGCAGTGGCGCCCGGTGGAGCAGGCGACCATCTCGTACGGCCAGGGTGTGTCGGTCTCGCTGCTGCAGATCGCGCGCGCCTACACCATCTTCACCAACGAGGGGCGCCTGCTGCCGCTGGCGCTGCTCAAGCGCGACACGCTGCCCGTCGGCAAGCCCATCATCAGCGCGGACACCGCGCACGCGGTCACGCGCATGATGGAGACGGTGGTCATGCCCGGCGGCACCGCGCCGCTCGGCCGCGTGCCCGGCTATCGCGTGGCCGGCAAGACGGGCACCGCGTACAAGGTCGAGAACGGCCACTACGCGGAGGGCAAGTACGTGTCGTCGTTCGTGGGCTTCGGCCCGGTGAGCGACCCGCGCTACATCGTCGCGGTGATGCTGGACGAGCCCGAAGGCGTGAGGAGCTACGGCGGCGACGTCGCGGCGCCGGTGTTCGCGTCGCTCATGGGCGCGGCGCTGCGCCTCATGTCGATCCCGCCCGATGCGCCGCAGACGCTCAACGTGAAGGCCGAGCCCGAGCCGCCGCTCGAGGCGCACGTGGCCTCTTCGGGGAGCGCGGGATGAGCCCGGCGCTCGCCACCTCCAACGGCAACGCGATCGTCGAGCGCCTCGAAGCGCTCGGCGTCCCGCTCGCCGACCTCACCGCGGACTCGCGCGCCGTGAAGCTGGGCGCGGTCTTCGTGGCCTACCCGGGCACCGTGCGCGACGGGCGCGCCTTCATCGCCGAGGCGATCGCGCGCGGCGCCGCCGCCGTGATCTGGGAGAAGACCGGCTTCGCGTGGGACGAGCGCTGGAGGGTGCCCAACCTCGGCGTCGAGAACCTGCGCGCGCGCATCTCCGCGATCGCGGGCCATGTCTACGGCGATCCATCCGAATCCCTCTGGATGGCGGGGGTCACCGGCACCAACGGCAAGACTTCGGTGTCGCAGTGGATCGCGGCGGCGTGCGAGGCGCGCGGGCAGCGCTCCGCGGTGGTCGGCACCCTCGGCAACGGCCTGGTGGGCGAGCGCACCGAGGGGCGCAACACGACGCCGGATCCCATCGTGCTGCAGCGGCTGCTCGCCGACTACCTGCGGCGCGGCGCGCGCAACGTCGCGATGGAAGTGTCGAGCCACGGGCTGGACCAGGAGCGGGTGGCGGGCATCCGCTACGACGTGGCGGTCTTCACCAACCTCACGCGCGACCACCTCGACTACCACGGCACGATGGAGGCCTACGCCGAGGCCAAGTTCCGGCTCTTCTCGGCGCGCGGCCTCACGCACGCCGTGATCAACGTGGACGACGACTGGGGCGTGCGCTTCGCGCGGCGCCTCGCGGCAAGCCCGCTCGACGTGATCACCTACGGCACCGGCGAGGCGCGTCCCGACGCGCCGCGCGCGCGCCTCACCGCATCCGACGTCGCGCTCTCCGAGGCGGGCGTGCGCTTCCGCGTGGCGAGCGAATGGGGCGAGGGCGAGGTGCCGCGCGCGCGTGCTGGGCGCCTTCAACGTCGCCAACCTCCTCGCCGTGACGGGCGCGCTCGTGGCCGACGGCATTCCCTTCGCGGAGGCGCTCGCCGCGGTGAGCGCGCTCGAGCCCGTGCCCGGCCGCCTCGAGCGCGTGGGCGGCGGCGAGCTGCCGCTCGTGGTGATCGACTACGCGCACACGCCCGATGCGCTGGAGAAGGCGCTCGTCGCGCTGCGCAGCGTGCTCGACGGCGCGGCGCGGGGCGGACAGCGCGGGCGCCTCATCTGCGTCTTCGGCTGCGGCGGCGACCGCGACGCGGGCAAGCGCCCGCTGATGGGGGAGGCCGCGGCGCGGCTCGCCGACCACGTCGTGGTCACCAGCGACAACCCGCGCGGCGAGGACCCCGACGCGATCATCGCGCAGGTCCTCGCGGGAATGCCGGGGCACGAAGCCGAGGCGATCGAGGACCGGCAGGTGGCGATCTTCTCCGCCGTGCATCGCGCCGCGCCCGGCGACGTGGTGCTGCTCGCGGGCAAGGGCCACGAGACCTACCAGGAGATCGCCGGCACGCGACTGCCGTTCAACGACCGCGAGGTGGCCACGGCCGCCCTCGCGCAATGGGAGGCGGGCGCGCGATGAGCGCCCGGGATGCCGTGCGACCGCCCGCCATGATGGACCTCGCCGAAGCCGCGCGCGCCGTGTCCGGCACGGTCGGGGGCGCCAACGTGGCGTTCTCGGACGTGACCACCGACAGCCGCAGCGTGGGCGCGGGCGACCTCTTCGTGGCGCTCGCCGGCGAGCGCTTCGACGGCCATGGCTTCGTCGCCGAGGCGATGCGCCGGGGCGCGGCGGCGGCGCTCGCTTCGCGCCGCGTCGAGATCGGCGCAGCCCTTCGCGCAAGTGGTGGTCGCCGACACGCGCCTCGCGCTGGGACGCCTCGCCGCCCACTGGCGCGCGCGCTTCGCGCTCCCGCTCGTGGCACTCACCGGCAGCAACGGCAAGACCACGGTGAAGGAGATGCTCGCCGCGATCCTCGCCGTCCACGAGCCGGCCGAGGACGCGGTGCTCGCGACCTCCGGCAACCTCAACAACGACATCGGCATGCCGCTCACGCTGCTGCGGCTGCGCGCGCGCCACCGCTACGCCGTGATCGAGATGGGCATGAACCACGCGGGCGAGATCGACTACCTCACGCACCTGGCGCGGCCCACGGTGGCGCTGGTGAACAACGCCCAGCGCGCGCACGTGGGCATCCTCGGCAGCCTCGAGGCGATCGCGCACGCCAAGGGCGAGATCTACGCGGGCCTCGGCCCCGACGGCATCGCGCTCGTGAACGCCGACGACGCGTATGCCGGCTACTGGAGGGAGCTCAACGCGGGACGGCGCGTGGTGACCTTCGGCTGCGCGGCGGGGGCGGACGTGCGCGCGGCGAGCGCGGGTGAGGCGTGGAAGTTCACGACGCCCGCGGGCGCGTTCGAGGTGAAGCTGCGCGTGGCGGGCGAGCACAACGTGAGGAACGCGCTCGCGGCGTGCGCCGCGGCCCACGCGCTCGGCGATCCCGCCCGCGGCGATGGAGCGCGCGCTCGCGGCGTTCGCGGGCGTGCCGGGACGCCTGCAACGCCGTCGGGCAGTGGGCGGCGCGGTGGTGATCGACGACACCTACAACGCGAATCCCGAGTCGATGAAGGCCGCGCTCGCCGTGCTCGCCGCCGAGCCGGGGCGGCGCGTGCTCGTGATGGGCGACATGGGCGAGCTGGGCGCGCTTTCCACGGCGCTGCACGCCGAGGTGGGCGAGTTCGCGCGCCGCATGGGGATCGACGCGCTGCTCGCCACGGGTGCCGCGAGCCGCCACGCGGTCGAGGCCTTCGGCGCCGGCGCGCGCCACTACGAGAGCGCGAAGGAGCTCGCGGTAGCCGCGGCGGCGCAGGCGCAGGCCGCCACCACGCTGCTCGTGAAGGGCTCGCGCTTCATGCAGATGGAGCGCGTGGCCGACGCGCTGGTACGGGGAGACCGCGATGCTCTATGAGCTGGCCCAGTGGCTCACGCCCGACATCCGCGCGTTCAACGTGCTCACCTACATCACGCTGCGCGTGGTGCTGGCCGCGCTCACCGCGCTCGCGATCTCCTTCATCGTCGGACCCGCGATGATCCGCAAGCTCACCGCGTACAAGATCGGCCAGGCGGTGCGCGACGACGGGCCGGCCACCCATCTCGTGAAGACCGGCACGCCGACCATGGGCGGCGCGCTGATCCTGGTGTCGGTGGCGATCACGACGCTGCTCTGGGCCGACCTCGCCAACCGCTACGTGTGGCTCTGCCTCGCCACGACGCTCGGCTTCGGCGCGGTGGGCTGGATCGACGACTGGCGCAAGGTCGTGCACCGCAACCCCAAGGGGCTGCCGGCGACGCCGAAGTTCTTCTTCCAGTCGCTGGTCGCGATCGTCGCCGTGTACCTCCTCGCCTACAACGCGAAGCTGCCGCAGCAGACCGAGCTCATCGTGCCGTTCTTCAAGACGGTGGCGATCCCGCTCGGCACCGTGGGCTTCGTGATCCTCGGCTACTTCGTGGTGGTGGGGACCTCGAACGCCGTCAACCTCACCGACGGCCTCGACGGGCTCGCCATCATGCCCACCGTGATGATCGCCTCGGCGCTCGCGGTGTTCGCGTACGTCTCGGGCAACGCGGTGTTCTCGAAATACCTCGGCTTCCCGCTCATCCCCGGCGCGGGCGAGCTCGCGGTGCTCTGCGGCGCGATGGCGGGCGCGGGGCTCGCCTTCCTCTGGTTCAACGCGTACCCGGCCGAGGTGTTCATGGGCGACGTCGGGGCCCTCGCGCTGGGCGCGGCGCTGGGCATGGTGGCGCTGGTGGTGCGCCAGGAGATCGTGCTGCTGATCATGGGCGGCGTGTTCGTGGTGGAGACGCTCTCCGTGATCATCCAGGTGGCGAGCTTCAAGCTCACCGGCAAGCGCGTCTTCCGCATGGCGCCGCTGCACCACCACTACGAATTGAAGGGCTGGAAGGAGAACCAGGTCGTCGTGCGCTTCTGGATCATCACCATGATGCTGGTTCTGTTCGGCCTGTCCACGTTGAAGCTGCGATAGCGCGAGGCGCGGAAAGGAGATGGGCGATGAATGGCAAGGCCGCAACGTGCTGGTTCTCGGGCTGGGTGAAACGGGACTGTCGTGCATACGCTGGCTCGCGCGGCATGGCGCGCGCATCGCTGCTGCCGACACGCGAGAGGCGCCTCCGGCCCTGGGAGCGCTCGGTTGCGAGCATCCGCAGCTACGCGTCACCCTTGGACCTTTCGACGACGACGCTCCTGGCGGGCGTGGACGCGGTCGCTGCGAGTCCGGGCCTTGCGCTCCGAGAACCGGTCCTGCGCGCGGCGGCCGCGCGCGGCATCGAGGTGGTCGGCGACGTCGAGATCTTCGCTCGCGCGGCTGCGGGCCGTCCGGGCCTACGCGTGCTCGGAGTGACCGGCACCAACGGCAAGTCCACCGTGACCTCCCTCGCCGCGGCGATGGGGCGCGCGGCGGGACTGCGCGCGCAGGCGATCGGCAACATCGGCATTGCCGGTGCTCGATGCGCTCGGCGAGGCGGAGGCGAAGGGCTTCCCGGACCTCTGGGTGGTGGAGCTGTCCAGCTACCAGCTCGAGACGACGCGTTCGCTGGTGCTCGACGCCGCGACGATGCTCAACGTCACGCAGGACCACCTCGACCGCTACGACACGATCGAGGACTACGCGCGCGCCAAGGAGCGCGTCTTCCTGCACTGCAAGCAGCGGGTCGTGAACCGCGACGATGCGGCGAGCCTCGCGATGAAGGACGCGGCGTCGTGGTCGTTCGGCCTCGGCGTGCCCCTCGACGACACGCAGTGGGGCGTGGATCCCGAGCGCCGCGTGCTGCGGCGCGGCGCGCACGAGCTGCTTGCCGCGTCGAGCTCATGCCGATGGCGGGCATGCACAACGTCGCCAACGGGCTCGCGGCGCACGCGCTCGGGACCGCGGCGGGCCTCGCACCCGAGCCGCTCGCCCGGGCGCTCGCGCAGTTCAAGGGACTGCCGCATCGCGTGCAGCCCGTGGTCGAGGCGCGCGGCGTGCGCTTCTACGACGATTCCAAGGGCACCAATGTCGGCGCGGCGATAGCGGCGCTGGAGGGCTTCGACGTGCCCGTGGTGCTGATCGCCGGCGGCGACGGCAAGGGACAGGACTTCGCGCCGCTGGCGCCCGCGGTGAAGGGCCATGCGCGAGCGGTGGTGCTGATCGGGCGCGACGCGGAGGCGATCGCGGCCGCGCTCGATTCCACCGGCGTGCCGCTGGAGCGCGCCGCCACCATGGAGGCCGCGGTGGAGGCCGCCTTCGCGCTCGCAAGCGAGGGCGACGCGGTGCTGCTCTCGCCCGCGTGCGCGAGCTTCGACATGTTCCGCAACTACGGCCACCGCGGCGACGTGTTCGCCGCCGCGGCGCGCTCCCTCTCCCTTGGGAGAGGGTCGGGGAGAGGGTAGCAATGCTCTACAACCCCGGCCGCCGCGAATCGAGCCTCGACCCGGGCCTGGTCTGGTCCGCGGCGCTGCTCTTCGCCATCGGCCTGGTGATGGTGTACTCGGCGTCGATCGCGATGGCGGAAGCCGAGAAGTTCACCGGCTACCGGCCGGGCTATTTCCTGGTGCGCCATGGGCTGTACCTGTGCGTGGGCATGTTGCTCGCGGCAGCACTCTTCCGGGTGCCGCTCTGGCTGTGGCAGAAGGCGGCGCCGTGGCTCTTCTTCGCGGGCTCGCTGGTGCTGATCGCGGTGCTGGTGCCGGGGCTGGGGCGCGAGGTGAACGGCGCGCGGCGCTGGATCCCGCTCGGCTTCGCCACCTTCCAGCCCTCGGAGGTGATGAAGCTCCTGGTGGTGCTCTACGCCGCCGACTACACCGTGCGCAAGGCCGCGTTCATGGACGACGTGCGCAAGGGCTTCCTGCCGATGTTCGGCGTGATGACCCTCATCGCGGCGTTGCTGCTGCGCGAGCCCGATTTCGGAGCGCTGGTGGTGGTGACCTCGATCGCGATGGCGGTGCTGTTCCTGGGCGGGCTCAACTGGCGGCTCTTCGCGGGCCTCGCGGCGCTGCTCGCGGTGGCGTTCGTGGCGCTCATCGTCTCGTCTCCCTACCGCCTGCAGCGCATCCTCGGCTTCATGGACCCGTGGTACGACGCGTACGGCAAGGGCTACCAGCTCTCGCACTCGCTCATCGCGTTCGGGCGCGGCGAGTGGCTCGGCGTGGGACTGGGCGCCAGCATCGAGAAGCTCTTCTATCTCCCGGAAGCGCACACCGATTTCCTGCTCGCCGTGATCGCCGAGGAGCTGGGCTTCGCGGGCGTGGCGACGGTGATCGTGCTCTTCCTCTGCCTCGTGCACCGCGCGTTCGCCGTCGGGCGCCAGGCCGCGAGCCTCGAGCGCTACTTCGCGGCGCTGGTGGCGCAGGGCATCGGCGTGTGGCTCGCGCGTGCAGGCGTTCATCAACATGGGCGTGAACATGGGCCTGCTGCCCACCAAGGGCCTCACGCTGCCGCTGCTCTCGTTCGGCGGCACCGGCATCGTCGTGAACTGCATGGCGCTCGCGATCCTGCTCAGGATCGACTGGGAGAATCGCTACCTCATGCGCGGAGGTTCGTTGTGAAGACGGACGATCCTCATCATGGCGGCGCGGCACCGGCGGACACATCTTCCCGGGCTTGGCGATCGCCAAGGAGTTGCGCGGCGCGCGGCTGGAGCGTGCACTGGATGGGCACGCCCGCGGGCATGGAGAACCGGCTCGTGCGCGAGGCGGGCTATCCGATGACGCACGTGAACATGACGCGGCGTGCGCGGCAAGGGCGCGATCGCGTGGCTCGCGCTGCCGGTGCGCATCCTCGCTCGCGTTCTGGCAATCGACGCTCGCCGATCTTCCGCATCCGTCCCGACGTGGTGCTCTCGCTGGGCGGCTACGTCGCGTTTCCCGGCGGCATGATGGCGGCGCTGTGGGCGCAAGCCCCTGGTGGTGCACGAGCCGGGCGCCGTGGCCGGCATCACCAACCGCGTGCTGGCGCCGGTCGCCGACCGCGTGATCGTCGGGATGGAAGGCGCCTTCGAGCGCAAGGTGGCGCAGCGCTGGGCCAACGCGCTGCCGAAACCGAAGCGCGTGGACTGGCTGGGCACGCCGGTGCGCGAGGAGATCGCCGCGATTGCCCGCACCGGATGCGCGCTATGCCGGCCGCTCGGGGCCGCTGCGCCTGCTCATCGTGGGCGGCAGCCTCGGCGCGCAGACGCTGAACGACCTGGTGCTCGCCGCCCTCGCCGCGCTCGCCCGCCGAAGGGCGCCCCGAGGTCGTGCACCAGGCGGGCGAGAAGCTCTACGACGGGCTGCGTGATGCGTACGCGAAGGCCGGCGTGCGCGCCGAGGTGCTGCCCTTCATCGACGACATGGCCGCGCGCTACGCCTGGTGCGACGTGCTGGTCTGCCGCTCCGGCGCCATCACCGTGGCCGAGATCGGCGCGGCGGGCGTGGCGGCGATCCTCTTCCCGCTGCCGTGGTTCGTGGCCGACGAGCAGACGGCCAACGCGCGCGTTCCTCGCCGATCGCGGCGCGGGCATCGCGCTGCGGCAGCTCGAGACGAAGCCGGCGGAGCTCGCCGAGCTGCTGCGTGGCCTCATCGGAATCGGCTGGCCGACATGGCGCGCAAGGCGCGCGCCCTCGGGAAGCCGCGACGCCACGCGCGCCTGCGCCGATGCCTGCGCAGGAGCTCGCCCGTGCGGCATAAGGTGAAGCGCATCCACTTCGTCGGCATCGGCGGCTCGGGCATGTCGGGCATCGCCGAGGTGCTCGCGAACCTGGGCTACACGGTGACCGGCTCGGACCTCGCGGAGAGCGCGGCGGTGCGCCGGCTGCGCGCGGCTGGGCATCCGCATCGTGATCGGCCACGCGGCGCAGAACGTCGAGGGCGCGGATGCCGTCGTCGTCTCTTCCGCGGTGAAGGCCGACAACCCCGAGGTGCTGCGCGCGCGCGAGGCGCGCATTCCGGTGGTGCCGCGCGCGATGATGCTGGCGGAGCTCATGCGCTTCAAGCAGGGCATCGCCATCGCCGGCACCCACGGCAAGACCACCACCACCTCGCTGGTGGCCGCCGTGCTGGGCGAGGCGGGGCTCGATCCCACCTGCGTGATCGGCGGGCGGCTCAACTCCATCGGCACCAACGCGCGCCTGGGCAAGGGCGAGTTCCTGGTGGCCGAGGCCGACGAGTCCGACGCGTCGTTCCTCTACCTCCAGCCGGTGATCGCGGTGGTGACCAACATCGACGCCGACCACATGGAGACGTACGGCCAGGACTTCGAGCGGCTCAAGGCGACCTTCGTCGAGTTCCTGGGCCACCTGCCGTTCTACGGGCTCGCGGTGGTGTGCAAGGACGACCCGCAACGTGCGCGCGATCATGGGCTCGATCACGCGCCCGCTGCTCACCTACGGCAAGGCGAGCCGATGCGGACCTGCGCGCCGAGGACGTGCGCTGGGACGACGGGCGCATGCGCTTTCGCGCCGTGTCCAACGAGCGGCGGCTTCGCGCCGCTCGACGTGCTGCTGAACCTCCCGGGCGAGCACAACGTGCTGAACGCGCTCGCCGCGATCGCCGTCGCCCGCGAGGTGGGCGCGCCCGAGGCGGCCATCGCCCGGGGCCTCGCGGAATTCACCGGCGTGGGGCGGCGCTTCCAGAGGTACGGCGACGTGGCGCTCGCGGGCGGGGGCGGCATTCACGGTGGTGGACGACTACGGCCACCATCCGGCGGAGATGGCCGCCACGCTCGCGGCCGCGCGCGGCGCCTTTCCCGGGCGGCGCATCGTGCTCGCGTTCCAGCCGCACCGCTACACGCGCACGCGCGACCTGTTCGAGGACTTCGTGCAGCGTGCTCTCCACCGCCGACGACGTGGTGCTCGCCGACGTGTATCCCGCGGGCGAGGCGCCGATCATCGCGGCCGACGGGCGGGCGCTCGCGCGCGGCGTGCGCCTCACCGGGAAGGTCGAGCCGCTCTTCGTCGAGACCACCGCCGAGATGCGCGACGCGGTGCTCTCGCGCGTGCAGGACGGCGACGTCGTGGTCACCATGGGCGCGGGCTCGGTGGCGAGCCTCGCGCCCGGACCTCGTCGCTTCCGCGCCAGCGCTGCGCGGCGCGGAGCTGAGCGATGGACATGAGCGACCGGCTCGTCATCGAGCACGGCTTGCGCGGCACGCTCGCGCGCCGAGCCGATGGCGCGCCACGTGAGCTGGCGCGCGGGCGGCCCCGCGCGCGCTCTTCTACCAGCCCGCCGGACGTCGACCGACCTCGGCGTCGTTCCTGCGCGCGCTGCCCGCGGCGAGCCGGTGCTCTTCGTGGGCCTGGGCAGCAACCTCCTCGTGCGCGACGGCGGGCTTCGACGGCGCCGTGGTCCTCACCCACCACGCTCTGGGCGGCATCGCCGCTCGATGGCCCGCTGCGCTTCCGTGCCGGCGCCGGCGTGCCCGCGCCGCACCTCGCGCGCTTCGTGGCGAGGCACGGCGGGGGCGGAGCCGAATGGATGGCGGGCGTTCCCGGGACGGTGGGCGGCGCGCTCGCGATGAACGCAGGCTGCTACGGCGGCGAGACGTGGAACCACGTGGTGGCGGTGGAGACGATCGACCGTGCGGGGCAGCTGCACCGGCGCGCGAAGGACGAGTTCGAGTCGGCTACCGGCACGTGGCGCCGCGCGCGGCGGCGGACGAATGGTTCGTGGGCGCGCGTGCTCGCGTTCGCGCCTGGCGAAGAAGCCCCCGCCATGGCGCGCATGCGCGAGCTGCTCGCGAGGCGCGTGGCCACGCAGCCGTTGCGCCAGCCCAATGCCGGCAGCGTCTTCCGCAACCCGCCGGGCGACCACGCCGCGCGCCTCGATCGAAGCCTCGGGCCTCAAGGGCTACACGGTGGGCGGCGGCGCAGGTATCCACGAAGCACGCGAACTTCATCGTGAACCTGGGCGGCGGCGCGCGCGGCTGAGATCGAGGCGGTGATCGAGCACGTCGAGCGCACGGTGCGCGCGACGACGGGTGTTGCGCTGGTGCGCGAGGTGCGCATCGTGGGAGGCCCGCGATGACGCCCGGCAAGGTCGCGGTGCTGATGGGCGGGCCGTCGGCCGAGCGCGAGATCTCGCTCATGTCCGGCAAGGGAGTGCTCGCGGCGCTCAGGAGCAAGGGCGTGGACGCACATGCCTTCGACCCCGCCGAGCGCGAGCTCTTCGACCTCAAGCGCGAGGGCTTCGGGCGCGTCTTCATCGCGCTGCACGGCCGCTTCGGCGAGGACGGCACGGTGCAGGGCGCGCTCGAGGTGATGCGCATCCCCTACACCGGCAGCGGCGTGATGGCCTCGGCGCTCGCGATGGACAAGTGGCGCACGAAACTGGTGTGGGATGCCTCGGGCGTGCCGACGCCGCGCTTCGCGATGGTGAACGACGGCACGGCCTGGGACAAGCTGCTCGACCTCCTGGGCCTGCCGCTCATCGTGAAGCCCGGGCGCGAGGGATCGAGCATCGGCCTCACGAAAGTGCGCGCGCCCTCGGAGCTCGTGCCCGCCTACCAGCTCGCCGCGAAGTTCGACGAGCAGGTGATCGCGGAGGAATTCATCGCGGGCCAGGAGCTCACGGCGAGCATCCTCGGCGACGATGCGCTGCCGTTGGTCCGCATCGAGGCGCCCGAGGGCAAGTACGACTACCAGAACAAGTATTTCACCGACGTCGTGAAGTACCACTGTCCCGCGGGCGTGCGCCCCGACCTCGAGGACGAGATCCGCGCGATGGCGCTCAAGGCGTTCCGCGTTCTCGGCTGCCGCGGCTGGGCGCGCGCCGACGTGATGCTGCGCCCCGACGGCGCGTATTCCTTCCTCGAGATGAACACGTCGCCGGGCATGACCGGCCACAGCCTCGTGCCGATCGCGGCCAAGGCGGCGGGCCTCACGTACGCGGACCTGTGCGTGCGCATCCTCGAAGACGCGCACCTCGACACGGAGGAGGGCGCATGAGCCCGGTGCTGCGCACGCGCGTGCTGCCCGCGCTCGCCGCCGCGGGCGTGGCCGCCGCGCTCGCCACCGGCGGCTGGTACGGCTGGCGCGAGGTCGCCGCGCGGCCGATCGCGCAGGTGACGTTCGCGGGCGACGCTCGCGCGCATCGCGCCCGCCGACCTCGAGGCCTTCGCGCGCGGCTGGCGCGGCATGCCGGTGGGCGACGTGTCGCTCGCCGCGGTGCGCGATTCGGCGCGCCGCATCCCGTGGGTGCGCGACGCCGCGGTGCGCCGCCGCTTTCCCGCCGGCCTCGAGGTGACGCTCGAGGCGCACGACGTGCTCGCGCGCTGGAACGGCGCCGTCCTCGTGAGCACGCGGGGCGAGGTCTTCACCGCGCCGTACGCCGGCACGCTGCCGCGCTTCGTGGGCCCCGACGGCGCGGCCGACCTCATGGCGCGCCAGTACCTCCCGATCGCCCGCGCCCTCGCGCCGCTCGCGAGCCCCGTGGCGGAGCTGAGGCTCTCGGCGCGCGGGGCGTGGCAAGTGGCGCTCGCCTCGGGCCTCGTGCTCGAGCTGGGGCGCACCGACATGCAGGAGCGCATCGAGCGCTTCGTCGCCGCGTGGCCGCGGGCTCACGGCCCGCGGCGTCGAGACGAAGCACGCCGACCTGCGCTACGCCAACGGCTTCGCGCTGCGCGGGTGTCCGATTCCGCGCCCGTTCCCGAAACCCCGACCGCGCCGCACAAGGCCCAGGCGAAGAAACGATGATCCCCACGCGTCCCCGCGACACCCGCAACCTCCTCGTGGCCCTCGACATCGGGACCTCGAAGATCGTGACCCTCGTGGCGGAGATCACGCCCGAGGACACGCTCACCCTGATCGGCATGGGCAGCCACCCCTCGCGCGGCTTGAAGAAGGGCGTGGTGGTGAACATCGAGTCCACCGTGAACGCGATCCAGCGCTCGCTCGAGGAAGCCGAGCTCATGGCCGACGCGAAGATCAAGGACGTGATCACCGGCATCGCGGGCAGCCACATCAAGAGCTTCAACTCCCACGGGATGGTGGCGATCAAGGACAAGGAGGTCCAGCAGTACGACGTGGACCGCGTGATCGAGACCGCGCGCGCCGTGAACATCCCCATGGAGCAGCAGGTGCTCCACATCCTCGAGCAGGAATTCATCATCGACGGGCAGGGCGGGGTCCGCCAGCCGATGGGCATGAGCGGCATGCGCCTCGAGGTGAAGGTGCACATCGTGACCGGGGCGGTGTCGGCCGCGCAGAACATCATGAAGTGCGTCCGGCGCTGCGGCCTCGAGGTGCGCGACCTCATGCTGCAGCCGCTCGCCAGCGCCGACGCGGTGCTGCTCGAGGACGAGCGCGACCTGGGCGTGTGCCTGGTCGACATCGGCGGCGGCACCACGGACATGGCGGTGTTCACCGACGGCGCGATCAAGCACACGTCGGTGATCCCGATCGCCGGCGACCAGATCACCAACGACATCGCGATGGCGCTGCGCACGCCGACCAAGGACGCCGAGGAGCTGAAGATCGCGCACGGCGTGGCGCTGCGCCAGCTCGCAAGCTCCACCGACATGATCGAGGTGCCCGGCGTCGGCGACCGCGGGTGCGCGCGAGCTCTCGCGCCAGACGCTGGCCGAGGTGATCGAGCCGCGCGTCGAGGAGCTCTATTCGCTGATCCAGCGCGAGCTGCGCTCCTCGGGGCTCGAGGAGCTGCTCTCCTCGGGGATCGTGATCACCGGCGGCTCCGCGATCATGAAGGGCATGGTGGAGCTGGGCGAGGAGGTCTTCCACATGCCGGTGCGCGTCGGCCTGCCGAACTACAACGGAGCGCTCGCCGAGGTGGTGCGCAACCCGCGCTACTCCACCGGCATGGGCCTGCTGATGGCGGGGCTGGACCAGGTGAAGCGCGACCGCCACGCGCGCATCCAGGGCGCCGGCTTCAAGGAGATCCTGGAACGGATGAAGGGCTGGTTCAAGGGAAACTTCTAGGCGCGCCGCGCCTGGAGTGAACGGGTAGTCGAACAACAAAGGAGACGAAGATGATCGAGCTGCTGGAAAGCCAGTCACCGGAAGCGGTGATCAAGGTGGTGGGGGTGGGAGGCTGCGGAGGCAACGCGGTCGACCACATGATCAACAACGGCGTGCAGGGCGTGGAGTTCATCTCGATGAACACCGACTCCCAGGCGCTCAAGCGCAACCTGGCCAAGACCACGCTGCAGCTCGGCATGGGCACGACCAAGGGGCTGGGCGCGGGCGCCAATCCCGAGGTGGGGCGCCTGGCCGCCGAGGAGGACCGCGAGCGCATCACGGAGCTCGTCTCCGGCGCGGACATGCTCTTCATCACGGCGGGCATGGGCGGGGGCACCGGCACGGGCGCCGCTCCCGTGGTGGCGGAGATCGCGCGCGAGATGGGCATCCTCACCGTGGCGGTGGTGACCAAGCCCTTCAGCTTCGAGGGCAAGCGCCAGAAGGTGGCGGCGGTGGGCATCGACCAGCTGAAGCAGCACGTCGACTCCCTCATCATCATCCCCAACGACCGGCTGATGGAGGTCCTGGGCGATGACGTCACCTACGAGGACGCCTTCAAGGCCTCCAACGACGTGCTGAACGGCGCGGTCGCGGGCATCGCCGAGGTGATCAACTGCCCCGGCATGGTGAACGTGGACTTCGCCGACGTGCGCACCGTGATGAGCGAGAACGGCGTGGCGATGATGGGATCGGCCACCGCCTCGGGTCCGGAGCGCGCGCAGATGGCGGCGGAGCAGGCGGTCCACTCGCCGCTGCTCGAGGACATCCGCCTCTCGGGCGCGCGCGGCGTGCTGGTGAACATCACCGCGAGCCACACGATGAAGCTGAAGGAGGTGCACGAGGTGATGAACACCATCCGCTCGTTCACCGCCGAGGACGCGACCGTGATCTACGGCAGCGTGATCGACGAGGCGATCGGAGATGCGCTGCGGGTGACCATCGTGGCGACCGGGCTCGGCGGCGCGGCGGCGCAGCGCCAGGCGCCGGTGATGCAAGTGGTGCCGCGCACCGGCACCGACGACGCCAACGCCGGCGTGAACTACGAGGAGCTCGACCAGCCGACCGCGATTCGCCGCCGGCGCGACGTGACGATCGAGGCGATGCGGCACTCGGGCATCGACATGCTCGACATCCCCGCGTTCCTGCGCAAGCAGGCGGACTGATGCGGCGCGGGCAGCCTTCCGGCCGCTAGCCTCGTCATCCCGGAGCGAGTCCGGGATTCAAGCCACGCCGGCGTGTCTCCCGCCGGCCTGGCGGCATCGCCTTCAGCGGGCGCGGCTTCGTTGCCGCGCCCGCTCTTCATTCACTGCGGCAGCTCGAGCTTGCCGCCCACGATGCGCACGCGGTCGCCCTTCGCGTAGTCGGGCTGCGACTCGAGGGTGAGCACGCGGAACTGGCCATCGTCCATGCGCACGATCACTTCCCACGTCTTGGTGACGGCGGGGGCGTCGTTGCCGACCTTGGTGGCGGACCCGACCTTGGCCTTGCCGCCGCCGCCCAGCGGGATGGATGCCACGAGGCCCGGCGGCTTCGCTTCGTCAACCGCACCCGGGGGCGCTTCGTTCGAAGGATTGCGCACCGCGGCCGAGCCGGCGGCTTCCTGCTTGGCGAGGCTGCGCACCGAGGTGATCACCCCGCAGTCGGCGCACATCGCGCGCGGCTTCGCCACGGAAGGAGCGGGAGCGGGCGCGGCGGGTGGCTGGGCCGGGGCCGGGGCGGCGGCGCACAGCAGCAAAACGAGGAAAAGTTTGCCGTTTCTCATCGGGCCCTCCGGCCACAACATTGGAATTTACACATGCAACGGAAAAGTGTCCTTGATTCCATTGCGTCCAGCCGCAATAAGGCGCAGTCTGCCGCGAAATCAACCAGGCCGCCATCCATCCTGGAGCTCCGGCGCATGTCCCTCAACGATATCCGCATCGCCATCGTCGACGACGACGATGCCGTGCGCAAGGCGCTCGGGCGCGTGCTGCGCTGCTACGGCGCGCAAGTCGTGGCATTCGCCTCGGGCGAGGACTTCCTCGCCACGCTGCCGGGCGAATGGTACGACTGCGCCATCCTGGACCTCCATCTTCCGGGCATCACCGGCTTCCAGGTGCAGGGCCGCCTCAACGGCGTGCGCTCGCAGCTGCCCGTGATCCTCATCACCGCCTTCGACGACGACGAGACGCGCGCGCGCGCCCTCGAGCTCGGGGCGGCCGCGTTCTTCCACAAGCCGTTCGAGTGTGGCAGTCTGGTGGCGGCGGTGGCAGCCGCCACCGGCAGGCAGTACCGGCTCGCGGTCTGAAGCAGCTCGGACGCGCGAGCCGCCGCTGGGGCTCGGCATGGACGATTCTTCCGGGATACCGACGGTCTTCATCGTCGACGACGACGCCAGCGTGCGAGCGGCCCTCGCGCGCGTGGTGCGCCGTGCCGGCTGGAACGCCGAAGCCTGCGCCTCGGCGCGCGAATTCATCGGCCGCTACGATCCCGCGCAGCCCGGCTGCCTCGTGCTCGACGTGTCGATGCCCGAGGTCGACGGCCTCGAGCTGCAGGGCCAGCTGCGCGCGCTGGGCGACCCGTTGCCGATCGTGTTCCTCACCGGGCATGCCGACGTCGCGATGAGCGTGGCCGCCATGCGCGCCGGAGCGGTGAATTTCCTCACCAAGCCCGTGAGCGGCAAGGACCTGGTCGAGGCCGTGCGCGAGGCCACGGCGCGCGACGCCGCGGAGCGCCGCGAGCGCGCCCTGCACGAGCAGGCGCGCTCGCGCCTCGCCTCGCTCTCGACGCGCGAGCGCGAGGTGCTGGAGCGCGTGGTCGCGGGCCGCCTCAACAAGCAGATCGCCGCCGAGCTGGGCGCCGCCGAGAAGACCATCAAGGTGCACCGCGCCCGCGTGATGGATAAGATGGCCGCCGCCTCCCTGGCCGAGCTGGTGCGGCTGGCGCAACTCGCCGGCGTCCCCCCCGCGCCGGACTGAGGACAGCGCCCCGCCGCCATATAGGTCCTTGGTCCGATGGGAGGATGCGCCACGAGCCTCTATAGTCCCGCGCCATGAACTGCGCGCTCAAGCTTCCGCTCCTCGTCGTCGCCCTCGCCGCCGCGCCCGTGCTCGCGGCCGACACGGCCTGGGTGGCACCCTTCACGATCCAGCTCGGCGCCTTCAGTGCCAAGGCCTCGACCACGGTGCGCCTCGACAGCGACCGGGGCCTGGGCGGCACCACGGTCAACCTCGAGAGCGACCTCGGCGTCTCGGACAACAAGACGCTGCCGGACCTGGAATTCCTGTGGCGTATCAACCCCCGCCACGGCGTCGAGGGCTCGTACGTGCGGCTCAACCGCTCGGGCACGCGCACCATCACCGGCGAGATCAACTGGGGCGACATCTCGTTTCCCGTGAACACGTCGGTGGGCACTACCTTCGATTCGGACGTGTGGCGCGTGGCGTACCGCTATTCGCCGATCAACGACGGCGGCAACGAGCTCGCCTTCCTGCTGGGCGCGCATTACACGACCATCAAGACCTCGATGTCGGGCTCCAACGGGAACCTGTCGCAGCAGTCGGCCTCGGTGGACTTCCCGCTGCCCACGATCGGCGTGCGCGGCGGCTGGGTCTTCGCCGACCGCTGGCGCCTCACCGGCTTCGCGCAGCTGATGAAGGTGAAGATCGGCGACTACGACGGCGGCCTGTACAACGGAGCGGCCGCGGTCGAATGGTCATTCCTGCCCCAGGCCTATGCGGGGCTCGGCTACAACTACTACAAGTACACCCTCACGTCGCAGAAAGAGCACGCCCGCGGGGAGTTCGACTTCCGCTTCGACGGGCCGGCGCTCTACCTCGCCTGGGCATTCCGCTAGCGCCCCGCTAGCGCGCCTCCTGCTCCGGCCCCAAGGTGCCATTGCGGCACCCCGCGCGGGCGTCGGAAAGTGCCCGCCATGGGTATCGCGCTCGCTCCAGGGCAACGCGAGGCGCCGCGCGTCTTCCTCGTGGACGACCATGCGCCGCTGCGGCGGGCGCTCGCGCGCGTTCTCGTCGGCGCGGGCCACCGGGTAGAGGCGTTCGCCTCGGCGCGCGCGTTCCTGGATAGCGGCCAGCACGCGGGAGCCACCGCCTGCCTCGTGCTCGACCTCTTCATGCCCGAGCTGGACGGGCTCGCGCTGCAGGCCGAGCTCGCACGGCTCGACGTCGCGATCCCGATCATCTTCATCACGGCGAGCGACAGCGTCGAGGCGAGCGTGCGCGCGATGAAGGCGGGTGCCTTCGACTTCCTGCCCAAGCCGGTCGCCGCTGCCGTGCTGCTGGAATCGGTGCGCTGCGCGCTCGACTGCGCGGTGAAGGCATGCGCGGCGCGTGCCGAGCTCGCCGCGATCCGCGAGCGCGAGCGCCGCCTCACGCCGCGCGAGCACGAAGTGATGGCGCTCGTGGTCGAGGGCCTGCTCAACAAGCAGGTCGCCGGCGCGCTGGGCGTGTCCGAGAAGACCGTGAAGATCCACCGCGCGCGCGTGATGGAGAAGACCGAGGCGCGCTCGCTTCCCGACCTCGTGCGCTTCGCCGCACGGCTCGGCATCCCCGCCGCGTCATGACGCCCGCGGTCCAGTGGCACTAAAGGCCGATAGACGGTACCGACTAACGTTTGCGATGCTGGGCCGCGTCGCATACCGAGTAACGAGAGGAACAGCATGAAATTGATACCCACCGCAACGCTCTTCGCCGCGGTGCTCGTCTCCGCCCCCGCTTTCGCTCAATACACGACGCCCTTCAACCAGGGCTGGTATTTCGGCGCCGGCATCGGCCAGGGCCACCTGGGCGTTTCCGGCCAGGACCTCGTCGGACAGGACGCCACGGTCGACAACACCGAGACCACCTACACGATCCGCACCGGCTGGCGGTTCCACCAATTCCTCGCCTTCGAGATCGGCTACTACGACCTCGGCAAGTACGCCTTCCACAGCGCCATCGGCAACATCGACGGCCAGGCGAAAGCCAAGTCGGTCGGCGGCTCGCTGGTCGGGATCCTTCCGATGAGCAATTTCGACCTCTACGGGCGCATCGGGTACGCGCGCACCGAGCTCAAGGTGAACGCGAGCGCGACCCTGCACCCCACGCCTTTGAACGAGAAGGACCACCAGAACGAGACCATCTATGGCGTCGGCGGCCGCTGGAATTTCGGGCCCCACTGGGGCCTCTTCGCCGAGTGGTTCAAGAACGACAAGATCAAGGTCGACAGCTACGTAGGCGGCGTCGACTTCCGGTTCTAAAGTCTCTCCCCCACCCCGAAGCGTTTTTGCCGCTTGCGACGGGGTGCCTCGGCGGGCATCCGGGACCTCCTTCCCGGATGCCCGTTATTTCTCCGCTGGCGTTTTCCGTAAGACCCTGATAGAATTACGGAAATTATGAAGGTGGGGGTCATTGCGGGCGAGCTTTCCGCCGGCCCTCATAGATGATCCACCAGCGAACCCTCAAGTCGAGCGTCCGCGCCACCGGCGTGGGGCTGCATACCGGCCACAAGGTGACGATGGTGTTGCGGCCCGCGCCGGTCGACAGCGGCATCGTGTTCTGCCGCTCGGACCTCGCCGGCAATCCCGCCATTCCCGCGCACGCGCTCAACGTGAGCAACACGCTGATGGCCACGGTGATCGAGAAGGACGGCGTGCGCGTTTCCACCGTCGAGCACCTGATGTCGGCGTTCGCGGGCCTGGGCATCGACAACGCCTTCGTCGACGTCTCCGGCGAGGAAGTGCCGATCATGGACGGCAGCGCGGGCACCTTCGTGTTCCTGATCCAGAGCGCGGGCATCGAGGTGCAGGCGGCGCCCAAGCGCTACGTGCGCGTGCTGGAGAAGGTGGAGGTCGAGCAGGGCGACAAGCGCGTGCGCCTCGAGCCCTTCAACGGCTTCAAGATCGGCTTCGCGATCGAGTTCGCGCACCCCGTGTTCGAGCCGGACCACTCGACGGTCGAGATGGACTTCGCCGACGTCTCGTTCGTGCGCGAGGTGTCGCGCGCGCGCACCTTCGGGTTCACGCAGGAAGTGGAGATGATGCGCGCCAAGGGCCTCGCCCGCGGCGGCTCGCTCGACAACGCGATCGTGGTCGACGACTTCCGCGTGCTGAACGCCGAGGGCCTGCGCATGGAAGACGAGTTCGTGAAGCACAAGGCGCTCGACGCCGTGGGCGACCTCTACCTCCTCGGCCATCCCCTGATCGGCGCCTTCTACGGCCACAAGTCCGGGCATGCGCTGAACAACCAGCTGCTGCGCAAGCTCATCGCGCAGAAGAGCGCCTGGGAAGAGGTCACGTTCGACCGCTTGGAAGCGCTTCCGCGCGCTTTCGCGAACCTGAGCGTGCTCGTTCCCTAGCGCTGCCGCCTGCGGCGGGCTCAAGCCGGAAACACCGAGGACACAGAGGACACTGAGAAAGGCCCCTGGGGTTGGCTCGGGGCAGTACTCGAACGCTGCCCGGACCCAAACTATCGAGGGTTTTCTCTGTGCTCCTCTGTGGCTCTCTGCGTCCTCGGTGTTTCCGGCTTTGGTCGGCCGTCAGGCCTTCTGGTGCGGGAAATCCGCTCCAGTGTCTCCTTGAGCGGCGAATCCGCCAATCCCCTGGCCACCCTCGCTAGCTTGTCCTTCGGCAGCGCCGGACGCGGCTGGACGGGCCGCGAAACTGTGAAATCGTTCACTTGTACTTCGATTCTTATTCCAGTAAGCTCCTGATCCTCCGAGTGTTTCGGGGATTTTCGCGCAGCCGCGACGAATCCCTGCAGCAATCGGGGCGCGAGTTGGCGGAGCACCGTCGCGACGGGGCCGCCGGCCGTGCAAATTACAACGATCGTTCCGTCAATGGCGCAGACCCGGCTCGCTTCGGCGAGTGGCCCGGGCACGAGAGTCCGATAGCGCCGCTGCAGGCGCTTGATGTAGGCGAGGCGCGCGGCAAGCGGGCGCAGTTCCGCGCTGGCGTCGAGCAGCTTGGCAATGGATTCGGTAGCCATGATGGTTGAGGGAGGATCGATTTGAACATTATTCTCGTTTCGGACAGCCTCGCGAAGAGCCGCTCCGTCACGCTTTCGCAGACGCAGGTCCTGCTGGTCGCGTTCGGCATCCTTCTCGCCGGATTCATGCTCGCGACGGCCACCTACGTCGTGACTATGAAGTTCGCGGTGGACCTGCGCAACCCGTACTTGCGCGCGCTGCTCGCGTCGCTGCACCAGGACGAGATGAAGCGCTCGGAAGCCCAGGTGACGGAGAACCTCGCCGCGCTGGCGGCGAAGGTGGGCGAGCTGCAGGCGCGCATCATGCGTATCGACGCGTTCGGCGAGCGCCTCGCGAAGGCCGCCGGCATCAAGCGCGACGAGTTCCACTTCGACGAGAAGCCGGGCCAGGGCGGCCCCGCGATGGTGATGGACCACGACCTCACCCTGCCCGAGTTCCAGCAGATGCTCGACGAGATGTCGCGCGTGCTGGACGACCGCAGCGACAAGCTCGGCGTGCTGGACTCGTTCCTGATGGACAACCGCCTTGCGCGCAAGACCATCCCCACCACGATGCCGGTGAAGGCGGGCTACTACTCGTCCAACTACGGCTACCGCATCGACCCGATCAACGGCCGCTCGAGCTTCCACACGGGCGTGGACATCATCGCCAACATCGGCACGCCGGTGATGGCCGCCGCGGGCGGCGTGGTCTCGGCGAACGCGTTCTCCTCCGAGTACGGGAACATGGTCGACGTGGACCACGACAACGGCCTCACCTCGCGCTACGCGCACCTCTCGAAGAGCCTGGTGAAGGTGGGCGACGTGGTGATGAAGGGCCAGGTCATCGCGCTGGTGGGCAACACCGGCCGCGTCACCGGCCCGCACCTGCACTTCGAGGTGCGCGAGAACGGCATCCCGCTCAACCCGAACAAGTTCCTCGCCCTGGGCAAGAACGACGTGATGATGAACGCGTCGGTCCAGCACTAGCCGCGGGCCCGAAGGCCGCCGGGCGGGCCGCGGGGTTGACCCGCGCCCGGGCCGCCCCCATCTCCCCGTATAATTGATGATCGCCGGCCCGCCAAAGGGCCGGTTTCCCTGCTTCCCGCGCCGCCCTCCTCCCGTGCTCAACACCGCTCTCAAGGCCGTCTTCGGCAGCCGCAACGACCGACTCCTCAAGCAGTACCGGAAGACCGTCGAATCCATCAACGCGCTCGAGCCCGCCATGCAGGCGCTCTCGGACGAGCAAGCTCGCCGCCAAGACGCCCGAGCTCAGGCAGAAGGTCGCCGGCGGCGCGAACGCTGGACGACGTGCTGCCCGAAGCCTTCGCGGTGGTGCGCGAGGCCTCCAAGCGCGTGCTGGGCATGCGCCACTTCGACGTGCAGCTGGTGGGCGGCATCGCGCTGCACCAGGGCAAGATCGCCGAGATGCGCACCGGCGAGGGCAAGACGCTGGTCGCTACCCTTCCCTCGTACCTGAATGCGCTCGGGGGCCAGGGCGTGCACGTGGTGACGGTGAACGACTACCTCGCCAAGCGCGACGCGGAGTGGATGGGCCGCATCCATCGCTTCCTGGGCCTCAGCGTGGGCGTGGTCGTGCCGCAGATGGAGTCGGCCGAGAAGCAGGCCTCCTACCGCGCCGACATCACCTACGGCACCAACAACGAGTTCGGCTTCGACTACCTGCGCGACAACATGGCCACCACCGTGGCCGACCGCTTCCAGAGGGGCCTCAACTACGCGATCGTCGACGAGGTGGACTCCATCCTGATCGACGAGGCGCGCACGCCGCTCATCATCTCCGGCCAGGCCGAGGACTCCACCGAGCTCTACCGGCGCATCAACCAGCTGGTGCCGAAGCTCGTGAAGCAGGAGGAAGAGAAGGGCGCCGGCGACTACTGGGTCGACCTCAAGATGCACACCGTGACGCTTTCCGAGGAAGGCCACGAGCACGCCGAGGAGATCATGACCTCCGCGGGGCTGCTGCCCGAGGGCGCGAGCCTCTACGATCCGTCCAACATCGTGCTGATGCACCACCTCTACGCGGGCATCCGCGCGCACGCCCTCTACCACCGCGACCAGCACTACGTGGTGCAGAACGACGAGGTGGTCATCGTCGACGAGTTCACCGGCCGCATGATGGCCGGCCGGCGCTGGTCCGATGGCCTGCACCAGGCGGTGGAGGCGAAGGAGGGCACGTCGATCAAGAACGAGAGCCAGACGCTCGCCTCGATCACGTTCCAGAACTACTTCCGCCTGTACAAGAAGCTCGCCGGCATGACCGGCACGGCGGACACCGAGGCCTACGAGTTCTCGACCATCTACAGCCTGGAGACGGTGCTGATCCCCACCCACCGCCCGATGGTCCGCAAGGACCTGAACGACCAGGTCTTCATCACGGAGAAGGAAAAGTACAACGCCATCATCCTCGACGTGAAGGAGCGCACGGCCAAGGGCCAGCCGATCCTGGTGGGCACCACGTCGGTGGAGAACTCCGAGCGGCTCTCCGCGATGCTCACGAAGGACGGCATCGCGCACAACGTGCTCAACGCCAAGCAGCACGCGCGCGAGGCGGAGATCGTGACGCAGGCGGGCCGTCCCGCGCAGGTGACGATCGCCACCAACATGGCCGGCCGCGGCACCGACATCGTGCTGGGCGGCAACCCCGATCCCGAGATCCAGGCGGTGAAGGCCGACGAGGCGCTCTCCGACTCCGAGAGGCAGCGGCGCGTGGCCGACATCCGGGAAGGCTGGCAGAAGCTGCACAACGACGTGGTCGCTTCGGGCGGGCTGCACATCATCGGCTCCGAGCGCCACGAGTCGCGCCGCATCGACAACCAGCTGAGGGGCCGCTCCGGGCGCCAGGGCGACCCCGGCAGCTCGCGCTTCTTCCTCGCCTTCGAGGACCCGCTGCTCAAGATCTTCGCCGGCGAGCGCCTGCAGGGCATCATGCGGTCGCTGAAGATCCCCGAGGGCGAGGCGATCGAGGCGCGCATGGTCACGCGCTCCATCGAGAACGCCCAGCGCAAGGTCGAGGCGCGCAACTTCGACATCAGGAAGCAGCTGCTGGAGTTCGACGACGTCGCCAACGACCAGCGCAAGGTGATCTACGCGCAGAGAAACGAGCTGCTCGAGTCGGGCGACATCGCCGACACCATCCGCTCGATCCGCACCGACGTCCTCGCCGCCACCGTGCAGGAGCTGGTGCCGCCGGGCAGCGTCGAGGAGCAGTGGGACCTGCCGGGCCTGGAGCGCAAGCTCGAGGCCGACTTCTTCGTGAAGGCGCCGGTGGCGAAGTGGGCCGAGGAGGACACCGAGGCCGACGGCGAGAAGCTCGCGCAGCGCGTGGTGGAGCTCGCCGCGGGCGAGTACGACGCCAAGTTCGCCCCCATCGAGGACCGCGACGCCGTGCGCCACTACGAGCGCGCGGTGATGCTGCAGTCGATCGACACCCACTGGCGCGAGCACCTCTCCGCGCTCGACTACCTGCGCCAGGGCATCCACCTGCGCGGCTATGCGCAGAAGCAGCCCAAGCAGGAATACAAGCGCGAGGCCTTCGAGCTCTTCGGCGCCATGCTCGACTCCATCAAGCGCGAGGTGACGCGCCACCTGATGGCGGTGCAGATCCGCACCCAGCAGCAGGTGGAGGAGGCCGAGCGCAAGGCCGAGGAAGCGGCGCGCGCGGTGAAGAACGTCCAGTACGTCCATTCGGACTAAGCCCAGCCCGGCGCTGCCGCCGACGAGGGCGAGGGCGGTGGCGAGGACGCGGGCGCCGCGGTGGCGGTGGCTGCTCCCGCGGCCGCGGGCGCCTCGGCGCAGCCGATGCTGCGCTCCACGCAGAAAGTCGGGCGCAACGACCCCTGCCCGTGCGGCTCGGGGAAGAAATACAAGCACTGCCACGGGCGCCTGGCCTGAACGCAGCCGCCTCGCCGAAGCGCAACGCCCTCGCGCTGAAACGGAACGCTCTTGCTTCGGGCGGAACCGCGTTCCTCGCGCCGGAAAATCTGCAACGAGCATTCCCGCGACAGGCGCAGTTGACGAGAACGCCCGAATGGTGGACTAATCGGGTCGTGGGGACGGTTAACGCGGTTAAGGGCCGGATAGCCAGCGGGCAGAGCGCGAAGCGTCGGGCGAATCCAGGCCGTTGCTGGGGAGAGGGTGGGTCCGCAGGTGCGACGCATGGAGCGCGTAGCGCAGACGCAGCTCCCGGAATCCATCCTCGGGTCCGGGCGAGCAACGCCATGGCCTTCCGCAATGCCGGCCTCGCGCCTCGCACAGATCGGCGTGACGGTCTTCGCCGGCTACTACCTCGGCGCCAAGCTCGGCCTCGCGCTCACCTTCCTGCCCAATCCCGTCTCGGTCCTGTGGCCGCCGAACGCGATCCTGCTCGCCGCGCTGCTGCTCGTGCCGCCCAGCGCCTGGTGGGTCGTGATCGCCGCCGCACTTCCCGCGCACCTCTTCGCCGAGCTGCAGAGCGGCATTCCGGTGTCGATGGTGATCTGCTGGTTCGTGAGCAACGTCGCGGAGGCCACGATCGGCGCCGGCGATCGGCCGCGCGCTCGTGCGCGGGCCCTTCGCGCTCGACACGGCGCGCCAGGTCATCGTGTTCGTCGCGGCCGCCATCGTCGCGGCGCTGCTCTCGTCCTTCCTCGACGCCGCGTTCGTGCATCTCAACGGGTGGGGCCAGAGCGGCTACTGGGACATGTGGTCGATGCGCAGCTGGTCGAACGTCACGGCCTCGCTCATCATCGTGCCGGCGATCGTCACCTGGGCGCGCACCGACCTCGCGCGCGCCAGTACCACCGAGCGCCGCGACCTGCTGGAGGCGTCGCTCCTCGCCGTGGCGCTGCTCGCCGTCACCATCTTCGTGTTCGACACGCGCGCGGCGGCGAGCTACTCGAGCGCGCAGATCTACGTGCCGCTGCCGTTCCTGCTCTGGGCCGCGTACCGCTTCGGGCCGGTGGGCTGCAGCAGCTCCACGCTGGTCGTGGCGCTGGTGGCGATCTGGGGCACCCGCCACGGCATCGGAGCGCTGGGCACGCGCTCGCCCGAGGAGAACGCCCACGCGGTGCAGATCTTCCTCATCTTCATCGCTCCCACGCTGCTCTGCCTCGCCGCCGCGATGCGGGAGCGCCGCAGCGCCGAGGAGTCGCTGCGCTCGAGCGACCAGCGCTTCCAGGTGGTGCTGCACGCGACCCGCGACACCGTCTACGACCGCGAGATGGCGAGCGGCGCGATGTGGTGGAGCGGCAACGGCCTCGCGCAGTTCGGCTACCGCCTCGAGGAGCGGCAGGAGAGCTTCGCGGCGTGGCTCGAGGTCGTGCATCCCGAGGACCGCGAGCGGATGCTCGATCTGCAGGTGCGGGCGATGGAGGCCGCCGAGCCTCTCTGGCAGGCCGAGTTCCGGCTGCGCCGCGCCGACGGCACCTACGCGCACGTGCACGAGCAGGGCTACATCGTGCGCGATTCCCACGGCGCGGCGCAGCAGATGATCGGCACCCTCACCGACATCACCGAGCGCGCCGACAGCGACGAGCTGGCCCACCGCCTCGCGCACGCCTCGCGCCTCACCGCCGTGGGCGAGCTCGCGGCGTCGATCGCGCACGACATCAACCAGCCCATCTCGGCGATCCTCTCCAACGTGGACGCCGCCGAGATGCTGCTCGACGCCAAGGACGGCGACCTGGGCGAGCTGCGCCAGATCCTGCAGGACATCCGCAGCGACGACCTGCGCGCGAGCGAGGTGATCCGCCACATCCGCGGCCTGGCCAACAAGCGCGAGACCGAGTTCGAGGCCTTCGACGTGAACCACCTGCTGAGCGCGGTGATCCGCCTGGTGGCGCCCATCGCGCGCCGCCGCGGCATGGCCGTCACCGCCCAGTACGGCGAGCTGCCGCTCGCGCGCGGCGACCGCATCCACGTGCAGCAGGTCCTGCTGAACCTGATGTTCAACGGCATGGATGCCATGAACGGCGCGCCCAGGGAGATGCGCACGCTCAACGTGACGACGGCCGCGAGCGGCGCGGATCGCATCGAGGTCGCGGTGAGCGACCGCGGCCACGGCATCGCCGCGGGCCACATCGAGAAGATCTTCGAGTCCTTCTTCACGACCAAGCGCGAGGGCATGGGGCTGGGGCTTTCGATCGCGCGCACGCTCGTGAACGCGCACGGCGGCCGCATCTGGGCGGAGAATAACCCGGCGGGCGGCGCCACCTTCCGCTTCACCCTTTCTGCGGTCTCCCGCTCGAGCGACCGCCGCTAGGCCCTTGGGCCAATAGGCGGGACGGGCGCGCCGTGGCGATCATGCCCGTAACCCACGGGGAGGCGATGGACTTCGACCGCATGGCCGCCCGGACGGGCGCCGCACTCCTCGTGCTGGCGCTCGCCGGGTGCAAGCTCGCCACGTTGCAGGACAACGCCGATGCGGCGGCGCTCGAGGGAGCGATCGTCGGCAGGGTCGCGCACCAGGAGGCCGATTACTCGCGGCTCGTCGCCTTCGAGCTCGAGGAGGCGGGCGGCACCCTCGTCGCGCGCAACTACACCTCGTTCGCAACGCCCGGCGTCTTCATCATGCGCGGCGTGGCGGGTACGAGCTACCGCGTGGGCGTGTTCGACGACCGCAACGGCAACCTGCGCGCGGATCCCGACGAGCCCGCCACCCTCGCCCCCGAGCCGGTGACGGTGCCCATGGGATGGAAATCCGCGGCGCACGTCGAGCTCACGCTGGAGCCTGGAAGCCGCCTGCCGCCCGAGGCGCTCGGCGCGCTGCAGGACCTCGCCGGTGTCGAGCGCAAGGCGCTGCCGCTCGCCATCGGCGAGGTGGCCTCGCTGGACGACGAGCGCTTCTCGCCCGCCAGCGGCGCGATGGGCATGTGGGCGCCGTTCGACTTCCTCGTGAACGTCGGCGGCGGCGTGTACTTCCTCGAGCCCTACGATCCCGCGCGCATCCCGGTGCTCTTCGTGAGCGGCATCGGGGGCAACCCGCGCCAGTGGGATGCTTTCGTGCAGGCCCTCGACCACCGGCGCTACCAGGCGTGGTTCTACGTGTACCCGTCGGGCGCCCGGCTCGGCAACAGCGCGCTGCTGCTCGAGCGCTGCATCGAGGTGCTGCACCGGCGCCATGGCTTCGAGCGCCTCTTCGTCACCGCGCACAGCATGGGCGGCCTGGTGGCGCGCGGCTTCATCCGCATCAACCAGCGCGCGCCCGCGAACCACTACCTGCGCCTCTTCGTGTCGATCGCCACGCCGTGGAACGGCATCGACTGGGCGCGCATCGGCGTGGAGCACTCGCCCACCGTGATGCCCTCGTGGATCGACCTGCAGCCGGACAGCGACTACCAGGAAGCGCTCTTCGAGCGGACGTTCGCGCCGCCGCTCGACTATTACCTGCTGTGGGCGAGCAAGGATCCGGACGCGCCGCTCGACAAGCGGGGCGACGGCGTGGTCAGCGCGGCGAGCGAGTTGCGCGCCGAGGCGGCGAGCGACGCCCGCGTGGTGCGCGGCTTCAAGGCCGACCACCGCGGCATCCTGCAAAGCCCCGAAGCCATCGACGCCTGGCGCGCGATCCTGGACGAGTCCGCCCGCCGCTGAGCGGGTGCGGGCAGCGGGCGCTTGCGCACGGGGTGCCCGAAAGTCCAATTGTTGCTTCGGCGACGCGGGCCCGAAGATGGGCCGGACATGCCCCTGCGCATCGACCGGGAGAGACCCATGAAAGTCGCCGAGCGAAGGAAGCCCTCGGCCAAGGCGCCTGTACGCAAGCCCGCGATCGCACGCCCCGTGCCCGCGGACGAGCCCATCCGGCCGCTGCCGCCCGCGCTGCCGCCCGGCCCCGACATGCGCGTGAGGATCAGCGAGGAGTACGCCCGCCACGTGGCGCGCGACGCGCTGTTCTGGGCCTGGCCGATGCTCGACATATACAACCGTCGCGCCGCGTGCGCGCAGGTGCCCGAGCTGGCGAAGGCCGGGGCGCTCGCGGTGGCACCGCTCAACCGCCTGGCGATGCTCCCCGATTTCGTGCCGCCGGAGCAGCGCCAGGTCGCGTGTCCCGATCGCGACGCCGTGCACGGCATCGGCATGCTCGCGCTCGACGTGTCGCCGGTGGTCGTCCAGGTGCCCGATTTCGGCCGGCGCTTCTGGGTCTACCAGGCCACCGACCTGCGCACCGACCGCTTCGCGAAGCTCGGCCGCATGCACGCCACGCGCCCCGGCTTCTATCTCCTCGTCGGCCCGGGCTGGGACGACGAGGTGCCGCGCGGCATCGCGGGCGTGTTCCGCTCGCCCACCGCCACCGGCATCGTGGCGCCGCGCGTGTTCCAGGACGACAGTCCCGAGGACAACAACGCCGCGCAGCGCGCGCTGGGCGAGATCGCGATGTATCCGCTCGCCGAATTCGACGGCCGGCTGAAGCGCCGCGACTGGGCGAAGCTGCGCGAGGCGAGCGCACCCAGCACCGGGGCGTGGCAGGCACCCGGCTTCGCGCCGGAGCGCTTCGTCGACCAGCTGGCCGCCGTGCTCGCCGATGCGCCTTCCCAGCGTGGCGAAGAGGCGCGGCACGCGCAGGTGCTCGCGGTCGTGGAGGCGGCGCGGGCGGACCCCCGGATCCGCCAGGCGATGGTCGAGGGCGCGCGCGACGCGCACGAGCGCCTCGCCCGTCCGCTCTTCCACTTCCGCAGCCATGGGCAGCCGCTCGCGCACCACTGGACCACAATCCCCAACGCCGCGGGGTTCGGGACCGACTATTTCTCGCGCACCGCGGCCGCGCGCACGAGCCCGCTCGCCGGCGCCTGCGACGAGACGAAGCATTTCCACCAGGACCTCGACCTGTCCGGCGAGCGGCTGAACAGCGCGCACCGCTACACGCTCACCTTCGCGAAGGGTGCGGCCCCGCCGGTGAACGCCTTCTGGTCGCTTTCCATCTACGACGAGCAGCATTTCTTCGTCGCCAACCCGATCGACCGCTTCTCGGTCGGCGCGCGCGACCTGCGCGCCGCCGCGGACGGATCCCTCACCCTCTTCGTGCAGTCGAGCATGCCCACGGACCCGGGGCAGCGGCCCAACTGGCTGCCGGCGCCGACCGGGGACTTCTCTCTGCACCTGCGCGCCTACTGGCCCAAGGAGGCGGCCCTCGACGGGACGTGGACGCCCCCGGCGGTGGTGCGGATCTAGCCCGGGCCGCGCGCTGCCATCCGTGGGCGGTCGCGTGCGCTCAGCGGATGGCGCGCTGGTTGAGCGCGACCCACAGCGCCACGGGCGCCAGCGTCGGCAGCAGCAGCGAGCCGACCTGGAAGGCGAGCGCGATGGCCGTGCGCGTCGCCTCGGAGAAGCCGAGGTAAGGGGCGAGCTCGCGGGTAGTCGCGAGCTGCTTCATGACGTCGAACGCAACACCCCATGCGGGCAGGAGCACCAGCACCGCCAGGCCCGCGGCGATCGGCGCCGCGCGGCGCGAGAACCGAGCGCCGGCCGAAAGCGCGGCGAAGAGCGCGATGCCGAACGTATACAGCGAGGCGTCGACGTCCAGCTGCGCTTCCGCCGGCGGCGCCGTGCGCGCGCCCGCGAAGGGCGCCTGCAGGCGCACGTTGAAGTAGGCGCGCTGGCCGCGCATCGTGGGCGGCGCCACGGAGCCCGCGCTCATCCAGGCGATCGCGGGGCGGGCGACGTGTGCCGCGAGCGCGTCGAGCCACGGCGCGGCGGCATACCAGAGCGCCAGCGCGACCGGCAGCGCGAGCAGCGTGCGGCCGAGGAAGGCGAGGACGGCGCCGCGGGAAGGGAACACCTCAGGCCGCGGCGGGGACCGGCGCCGCTGCCTTGCCGACCGAACGCATCCAGAGCAGCCAGACGACGAGCGCGTCGAGCATGATCAGCGCCTGCCACACGTAGAGGTGCGCCCACTCGAACCAGGCGTAGTTCCATTGCCCGAGGTAGAAGAGGCTCACGATGCGCACGAGGTTGAGCGCCTGGATCGCCACCGCGCCCGCCGCGAGGCCCACGAGGCGCGCGCGCCACGGCGCGGGATAGGCGAGGATGCCGGCGAGCAGGACCAGCATCGCCTCGACGCCGTTGCAGCCCGCCTCGATGGTCACGCCGAACCCGCTCCTGGGGTCGTAGAGCGTCTTGCCCTGCGCCATCGCGCTGCCGTCGAACGCGCGCACCAGCCCCGCGCTCGCGGCCGCGACCTGGTCCGTCCACGGCCGCACCACCGCCTGGCCCGGGGGCGTGAGCTCCAGGCCGAACAGGGTGACGAGGACCACGACGAAGGTCAGGGCGAATCGAGCCATCGGTGTAAAGCGTACCACCCGTGCCCGGCGCGAAGCACGCCCGCGCCGCGCGGGTGCATTAGCCCAAAGGCGTATATCCCGCGGCAGGCCGCGCGCGGATCATTCGCGCATCAGCCGGAGTGCGACGAACTCCCGTGGATCCCACGGGTGCATTTGCATTGGAGCGCGTCGATGCGGGCTCGGGATCCGCGGACAGTGGTGGTGGTCGAGGACGACGCCAGCATGAGCCAGGCGATGGATCGCATCCTGCGCCTGGCCGGGCTCGCGCCCGTCACCTTCGCTTCGGCGGAGGCGTGCGCCGACGACGCGGTGGAGGAAGCGGTGTGCCTGATCATCGACCTGCAACTTCCGGGGCTGAACGGCTTCGGGCTGCGCGAGCGCCTGGCCGCCGCGGGCCCGCTGCCGCCGGTGATCTTCATCTCCGCCTTCGACGAGCCCGAGACGCGCGTGCAGGCGGCGGAGCTGGGCGCGCAGTTCCTCACCAAGCCGTTCTCCGGCCGTGCGCTGCTCGAGGCGATCCGCAAGTCCGCCCCGATGGGCGCGAAATGAACGGCGGGACCGCCGGCGGCTGAGTGCGTGCGCTCGTCTTCGCGTTCGCTGTCGTCCTGCTCGCGGCCCCTGCGCGCGGCGAGGGCCTGCGCGAGCGCCTCACCGACCCCGAGGATGGCGCGTTCGACGCCTCCGAGTACCTGCTCGACTACCGCGGCGTGCTCCCGGTGCCCATCATCATCACCGAGCCGGCGGTGGGTTACGGCGGCGGTGTCGCGCTCACGTGGTTCTCCGAATCGATTCGCGATGCGGCGGGCAGGGCGCAGCCCGGCGGGCGGATCACGCCACCCAACATCCTGGCCGTGGCCCTCGCCGCCACCGAGAACGGCACGAAATTCGGCGGCATCGGCGGCCGCGCTTCGTTCGAGCAGGACACCTGGCGCTATCGCGGCGCAGCGGCAGCGATGAACGTGAACCTCGACTTCTACGGCATCGGCGCCAACCTGCCCAAGATCGGCTACAACCTCAAGGGCGGTGCGACGACCCAGGAGCTCACGCGCCGCGTGGCCGGATCCGACCATTTCCTCGGCGTGCGCTGGTCGTACCTCGACCTCGACTCGAGCCTGCAGCCCGGCGACACCAACCTCACGCCGAAGGAGTTCGCCCACCGCAGCTCGCAGGTCGGCGCGACCTGGGTGTACGACTCGCGCGACAACATCTTCTTCTCGTCGCGCGGCATGGAAGCGGCGGTGGAGGCGATGTACGCCTCGCCCTCGATCGGTAGCGACAACACCTTCCAGACGCTACCGCGCGCACGTGTTCGGCTACGTTCCCATGGACAGGTTCGTCGTCGCGGTACGCGCCGACGCAGCGGGCTGTACGCGGCGACGTGCCGTTCTACCAGGTCCCGTTCATCGACATGCGCGGCGTGCCGGCGGGACGTTACCAGGACGAGAACACGGCGCTCGCGGAGCTCGAAGGGCGCTGGTACGTGACGCCGCGCTGGATCGCGCTCGCCTTCGTGGGCGCGGGGCGCGACTGGGGCCGCAACGCGGCTTTTCCGGACGTGGGCTCCGTGGTGAGCAAGGGCGTGGGCTTCCGCTACCTCGCCGCGCGCCGCCTCGGGCTCGCGATCGGCATCGACGTCGCGAAGGGTCCCGAGAAGACGGCCTGGTACCTGCAGGTGGGCAATGCCTGGCGCTGAGCGCATGGGCCGCGCGCTCCGCCTCGCCGCGGTGCTCATCGCGTGCACGCTCGCCGCGGCCGCTCTTCGCGCGGCCCAAGGTCTGCCTCGTGCTCTCGGGGGGCGGGGCGCGCGGCGCGGCGCATGTCGGCGTGATCAAGGTGCTGCAGGAGATGCGCGTGCCGATCGACTGCGTCACCGGCACCAGCATGGGCTCCATCGTCGGCGCCGCGTACGCGAGCGGCACGAGCACCGCGGAGATGGAGAAGATCATCGCCGAGATGTCGATCGCCGACATCGTGCGCGAGAAGCCGCCGCGCCAGGATCTCGCCTTCCGCATCAAGGAGGACGACCGCTCGATCCTGCTGGGCCCCGAGCTGGGCCTCACCGACGGGCTCCAGGTGATCCCGCCCAAGGGCATCGTGAGCGGCGTGGCGCTGGAGACGGTGCTGCGGCGCCTCTCGAAGGTCCACGGCTACCGCAAGTTCGACGACCTCGCGATCCCGTACCGGGCGGTCGCGACCGACCTCGTGACCGGCAAGCCGGTGGTGTTCGCCGACGGCGACCTCGCCAACGTGATGCGCGCCTCGATGTCCGTGCCAGGGGTGATCGCGCCGGCCGAGATCGAGGGGCGGCTGCTCATCGACGGCGGCCTCACGGACAACCTGCCGGTGGGCGTGGCGCGCGCGATGGGCGCGGACATCGTGATCGCGGTGAACCTGGGCACGCCGCTGCTCAAGCGCGAGGACCTCGCGTCGCTGATCGGCGTGACCGCGCAGATGGTCAACATCCTCACCGAGCAGAACGTGCAGGCCTCGCTCGCCTCGTTGAAGCCCACCGACGTCCTCATCCTGCCGGAGCTCGCGAGCTACTCGGCCTCCGACTTCGACCACATGGTGAAGACGGTTCCGATCGGGGAGGCCGCGGCGCGCAAGGTCGCCGACCGCCTCGCCGCGCTCGCCCTGCCGCCCGCGGCGTACGCCGAGTGGCAGCGCGAGCACTCGCAGTCGCCCCCGCCCGATACGCGCCCCGTGGACGAGATCCGCTTCACGCCCATGCAGCGCGTGAACGCCGACGCGGTGAAGGGCATCCTCGAGACCAAGGCCCACGAGCCGCTCGACCAGCCCAAGCTCGACCTCGACATGCGCCGCCTCTACGGCACCGGCGACTTCGAGCACGTGAACTACCGCATCATGGACGAGGCGGGCACGCGGGTGCTCTACATCGACGCGATCGAGAAGTCCTCGGGGCCGAACTACCTGCGCTTCGGCCTCGGCCTCGCCTCGGACCTGCAGGGAGATGCGTACTTCAACCTCGCCGCGAGCTACCGCCGCACCTGGGTCGACGCGCTGGGCGCGGAGTGGCGCACCGACTTCCAGATGGGCCGCAACAGCCACGTCATCTCCGAGTTCTACCAGCCGCTGCAGACCTCGCGCTACCTCTTCGTGGCGCCGCGGATCGAGTTCAACCGCGAGACCTTCGACCTCTACGAGGTCAACCAGCGCATCGCGCGCTACAACATCCGCACCAACCGCGCGGCGCTGGACCTCGGCACGGAGTTCACGAAATACGGCGAGTTGCGCCTGGGCATCCTCGGCGGCCATCTCGACGCAACACTCGAGACCGGCCCGGATGACCTCGCGCCACCCGGCCGCGTGAAGCAGGGCGCCGTGACGTTCAAGGCCGCGCTGGACCAGCTCGACAACGCGCGCTATCCGCGCTTCGGCACCGCGGCGACCTTCGACGTGTTCGCTTCCGACAAGGGCCTCGGCGCCACCGATGCGTACAAGAAATGGGACGCGAGCTTCCTCGGCGCCTACTCGTTCGGCCCGCACACGATCCAGCTCGCGTTGCGCGGCGGCGGCGAGGCGGGCAACGACGCGCTGCCGCGCTACGACCTCTTCCAGTGGGGCGGCCTGCTGCAGCAATCGGGATATCGCACCGGAGCGCTGGTGGGCGAGCGGCTGCGCTTCGCGCGCATCGTGTACATGGGGCGCGTCGCGCAGCAGCAGCTCTTCGACGGCCTCTACGCCGGCGCCTCGCTCGAGGTCGGGCGCATGGACAAGCCGCTGGTGGCCGGCAGTCCGACCGGCACGCTCAGGTCCGTGGCGGCGTTCTTCTCGCTGGACACGCTGCTGGGCCCGCTCTACCTCGGCTACGGCTGGGCGGCCGACGGCAATCGCAGCGCCTATCTCTACCTCGGCCAGATGCCCTGAGGCGCGCTTGACGGGTGCGAGCGCCACGCCGCATCCTCCACCGATGGACTACACCATCCGCCGCGCCGAGCCGGGCGACTTCGCGGGCGTCGCCAGGAGCTTCGCCGACGAGAGCGTGTACTCGGGCACCCTGCAGACGCCGTTCGCGTCCCTGGAGCAGTGGCGCAAGCGCATGGCCGAGCCGCCCGAGGGCGACTACATGCTGCTCGCCTGCGCCGGCGAGGAGATCATCGGCCATGGAGGGCTGCACCCGACCGGTAAATCGCCGCGCCGCGCCCACGCGATGGGAATCGGCCTGGGCGTGGTGAGCCCGTGGCAGGGCAAAGGCGTGGGCTCGGGGCTGCTCGGCGCGCTCGTGGACCTGGCCGACAACTGGCTCAACGTGTTCCGCCTCGAGCTCACCGTATACGTGGACAACGAGCGTGCGATCGCGCTCTACCGCAAATTCGGCTTCGAGATGGAAGGCACGCACCGCGCCTACGCCCTGCGTGCCGGGCAGTACGTGGACGCCTGCGCCATGGCGCGCCTGAGGCCCAAGCCGCTGCCCGTGTAAAATCCGCGGTCGTACCGGCTCTCCCGCCGCTGGATTCCCGCCCCGCCCCGATGGCCGTCAACCTGGAGCCCCCGCGCGCCGAAGACCTGCTCACCATCTCGGGGGTGCGCCTCGGCATCGCCCGCGCCGGCGTGCGCAAGCCCAACCGCAAGGACCTGCTGGTCGTGGCGCTGGACGAGGGCTCCCGCGTGGCCGGCGTCTTCACGCGCAACCGCTTCCGCGCCGCCCCCGTGCTGGTGTGCGAGGAGCATCTCGAGGGCGAGCTGCCGATCCGCGCGCTGGTGGTGAACACCGGCGTGGCCAACGCCGGGACCGGAGCGCCGGGCCTCGCGAATGCGCGCGCTGTCTGCGCCGCGGTGGCGAAGCTGCTCGACATCGAGCCCGCGCAGGTACTGCCGATGTCCACCGGCGTGATCATGGAGCCGTTGCCCGTCGATCGCATCGAGAAGCGGATTGCCCGCCTGCATCGCCGACCTCGCTCCCGACCACTGGGCCGCGGCCGCCGAGGCCATCATGACCACCGACACGGTGCCCAAGGCGGTGTCGCGCCAGGTCGTCATCGACGGGCGCACCGTCACCGTGAGCGGCATCGCCAAGGGCGCGGGCATGATCCAGCCCAACATGGCGACCATGCTTGGGCTCATCGCCACCGACGCGCGCGTGGGCCAGGACGCGCTGCAGGACCTCACGCGCCAGGTCGCGGACGCATCGTTCAACGTGGTGACGGTCGACGGCGACACGTCCACCAACGACACGCTGCTGATGGTGGCCACGGGCCACGCGGGGAACGTCGAGATCGTGGGCGAGGGCACGGCCGAGTTCGGCCAGCTCTGCCGGTGCGTGCTGGAGGTAGCGCAGCTGCTCGCCCAGGCCATCGTGCGCGACGGCGAGGGCGCGACCAAGTTCATCGCCATCACCGTCGACGAGGGCGCCACGCGCGAGGAATGCGTGAAGGTGGCCAAGGCGATCGCCCATTCGCCGCTCGTGAAGACGGCCTTCTTCGCCTGCGATCCCAACCTCGGGCGCATCCTCGCCGCCATCGGCAATGCGGGCGTGGCGGACCTCGACCCCGACCGCGTGGGCTTGAAGCTCGGCGACGTGACCGTCGTGGTGGAGGGCGGCCGTGCGGCGGGCTATACCGAGGCCGACGGCCAGCGCGCCATGCAGCCCGCCGAGATCTCGATGCACGTGACGCTCGACCGCGGCGTGGAGAGCGCCACGGTGTGGACCTGCGACTTCTCGTACGACTACGTGAAGATCAACGCCGACTATCGAAGTTGACGCGCCCGTTCCAATAACGAGGAGAGACTGCCATGGCTGAAACGCACGCCGCCCCGCCGCGCCTGGCGAAGTACTATGAGAAGCGCGCCGCCGTCTACGAGCAGGTCTACGACAAGCCCGAGCGCCAGCACGAGCTGGAGTGGCTGAGGAACCGCATCCCCGAGCTCTTCCGCGGCCGCACCGTGCTCGAGGTCGCCTGCGGCACGGGCTACTGGACCCAGTTCATCGCGCGCAAGGCGGCCAGGGTGCACGCGGGCGACATCAACGAGTCGGTGCTGGAGATCGCCCGCGAGAAGCCGATCCCGCCCGGGCGCGCGGCGTTCTTCAAGGCCGACGCGATCACGCTCGCGGGCGTGCCGGCGGGCTGCGACGCGGCATTCGCGGGCTTCTGGTGGTCGCACGTGAAGAAGGCGGACACCGCGCGCTTCGTCGCCAACCTGGCCGCGAAGCTCGAGCCCGGCTCCGTGGTCGCGATCCTCGACAACAGCTTCGCCGAGGGCAGCTCCACGCCCATCGCGCGGCGCGACGCCGAGGGCAACACCTACCAGATGCGCGCACTGCCGAGCGGCGAGCAGTACGAGGTCCTCAAGAACTTCCCGACCCCCCAGGAGCTCGCCGAGGCGGCGCGGCCGGTGGCGCGCGAGGCGCACCTCGAGGCGCTCACCTACTACTGGCTGCTCGTGTTCACGACTCGATGACCGACGAGCTCAAGCGCATCGCCGACCGGCTGGAGAAGCTCCTGGCGCACGCCGATCGCCTGCTGCCCGCGGGCGTCGCGGAGCCGGACTGGAAATCCGCCACGGCTTTCCGTTGGCGCAAGAACGCGCGCGGGAGCGGCTACCTCGAGGCGGTGCGCCATCCGCACACCATCACGTTCGCGGACCTGAAGGACATCGACGAGCAGAAGCGCCGGCTGCGCGAGAACACCGCGCAGTTCGTGGCCGGGCGACCCGCCAACAACGTGCTGCTCACCGGAGCCCGCGGCACCGGCAAGAGCTCCCTCGTGAAGGCGGCGCTAGCGGAGTTCGCCTCGAAGGGACTGCGGCTGATCGAGGCCGACAAGCGCGACCTGGTGGACCTGCCCGACATCGTGGACCTCGTCGCCGAGCGCCGCGAGCGCTTCATCCTCTTCTGCGACGACCTCTCCTTCGAGGCGTCAGATGCGGGCTACAAGTCGCTCAAGGTCGCGCTCGACGGCTCCATCGCGGGCTCGGCCGACAACCTGCTGATCTACGCGACTTCCAACCGCCGCCACCTGATGCCCGAGTTCATGGACGAGAACCTCGAGGCGAAGCACGTGGGCGGCGAGATCCATCCCGGCGAGACCACGGAGGAGAAGATCTCGCTCTCGGAGCGCTTCGGCCTCTGGCTCTCGTTCTATCCGTTCGACCAGGAGCAGTACCTCGAGATCGCCGACCACTGGGTCGCGCGCCTGGGCGGCAAGCCCGCGGAGGAATCGCGCAGGGCGGCGCTGCTGTGGGCGCTCGAGCGCGGCTTTCGCAGCGGGCGCGTGGCATGGCAGTTCGCGCGCGACTGGGTGGGACGTCAAGGCGGGAAACGCAGATGAACGCAGGGACCTTTGCCTGAGAAGGTCATCGAAGTGGCGGCCGCCGTGATCGAGCGGCCGGGCGAGTTCCTGTTGGCGCAACGCCCAGCGGGGAAGCCGTATGCCGGGTACTGGGAGTTTCCCGGCGGCAAGATCGAGGCCGGCGAGGATCCCCGCGCCGCGCTGGTGCGCGAGCTGCGCGAAGAGCTGGGCATCGAGGTGCGCGAGGCCACGCCGTGGATCACGCGCGTCTACTCATACACGCACGCCACCGTGCGCCTGCACTTCTGGCGCGTGACGCGCTGGGAGGGCGAGCCGCAGCCGCTCGAGGACCAGGACATCCGCTGGCAGCGCGTCGCCGCGCCCGACGTGGCGCCCATGCTGCCCGCCAACGCGCCCGTGCTCGCGGCATTGGCGCTGCCCGCCGTGATGATCGTCTCCGACGCGGCCGCGCAGGGCATCGACCCGTGGATCGAGCGGCTCGCCGCCCTCGTGACCGGCGAGCAGGTGCTGGTGCAGATCCGCGAGAAGTCGATGGAGCACCTGCGCGTGCAGCACCTCGTGTCGCGCGCGCTCACCCGCGCCGAGCCGTTCGGCTCGCGCGTGGTGGTGAACAGCGCGAGCGGCGCGTACCCGCAGGCCACCGGCATCCATCTCACCGCGCGCGACCTCATGGCCGCCTCCGCGCGGCCCGCGGCGGCGCTGGCGGGCGCCTCGTGCCACGATGCCGCGCAGCTCGACCAGGCGGCGGCCCTCGGGCTCGACTACGCCGTGCTGGGGCCCGTGAAGAAGACGGCGTCGCATCCGCGAGGCCGTGCCGCTCGGCTGGGACCGCTTCGCGGAGCTCGCGCGCGGCCGCCCGATGCCGGTCTACGCCATCGGCGGCCTCACCCGCGCCGACCTCGCTGAAGCGCGCGGTCACGGTGCCCACGGCGTAGCGCTGCTCGGCGCCGCGTTCGAATAGGCGCCTCGCGCGTCGCCGCTCAGCGGGAGGTTGGGGCAAGCGCTGCCTTGCAGGCCGCGTCCGCGACCGCCGCGGGATCCTCGCAGAGGGCGTGCGCCCCGTGCTCGAGCAGCTCGTCGCGGCTCCCGTAGCCCCACAGCGCGCCCAGCGCCGCGAGGCCGTGGTGCCGCGCCGCGCGCATGTCGACGCCGCGATCACCGATCATCACGGCGTCTCTCGCGTTGATGCCGTGGCGCGCGATCATGTGCGCGAGGAGGTCGCGCTTGTCCTCGCGCGTGCCGTCCAGCTCGCAGCCGTGCACCGCCTCGAAATGCACGTGCAATCCGAAATGTTCGACGATGCGCCGGGCATACACCTCGGGCTTGGAGGTGGCCACCATGAGCCGCGTGCCGCGCCGGGCGAGTGTCGCGAGCGCCTCGGCGATGCCGTCGTAGGGGCGGTTCTCGAACAGGCCCACGTCCGCGAAGCGCTCGCGGTAGTGGGCGAGCGCCTGCGCGACCGCAGCGGGCGCCTCGGTGCCCAGCAGCTTCGCGAGCGAGGGCCGCAGTGGCGGGCCGATGGCGAACACGAGATCGGCGAGTGGCGGCGGGGGCACGCCCATGCGCTCCAGCGCGTGCGCGATCGAGCGCGTGATGCCCTCGCGCGGGTCGGTGAGCGTGCCGTCGAGATCGAAGAGCGCCGTGATCACGTCGCCATACCCCGCAGCGGCGCCACGTCGAGGTCGCGCGCCATGGCGGCCGCGTCCACATCGCGGCGGTAGCGCAGCCACCCGAGGAGCGGTGCGCGCAGGCGGGCGCGCAGCGTATCGACGTTCTCGTCCAGCCCGTTCATCGCCGGGTCGAGCGCGTTGGCGATCCAGCCGGCGAGCGCCAGGCCCGCGGCATCGATGGCCTGCGCCGTGAGCAGCGCATGGTTGAGGCAGCCGAGGCGCATGCCCACCACGAGCACCACCGGCAGCGCGAGCGCACCGGCGAGGTCCGCGGTGTCGACCAGGTCGTCGAGCGGAACCATGAAGCCGCCCACGCCTTCGACCACGTGGAAGTCGCCCGGCTCGCCCCAGGCCTCGAACGCCTGCAGGATCGGGGCGAGGGCGATGCGCTGTCCCTCGCGCGCGGCGGCGATGTGCGGCGCCATGGGCTCGCGCAGCAGGAATGGCGTGACGCGATCCGCGGCGTCGAGGGGCAGGCCCGCGGCCTCGAGGAGCGCCGCCGTGTCCTCGTTCACCCAGCGCTCGCCGCGCTGGACGGCGCCCGCGGCGACGGGCTTCATCGGCACCACGCGCTCGCCCGCGGCGCGCAGCGCGTGGATCAGCGCGCACGCCGCGACGGTCTTGCCCACGCCGGTGTCCGTGCCGGTGACGAAGACGCCGCGCTTCAAGGGCGCGCCATCGGTTCGAAGCCGATCACCTGCCGGCCGTCGGCGATGCGCCGGGGCGCGGTTTTCCATGCATGGCCGTAGACAACCTCGAAGGTCGCCGGCAGCACGCCCGCGCGGCGCACGGCTTCGTAGCGCTCGGCCATGCGGCGCCACGCCGCGCGTCCGCCCAGCGCGCGCGGGCGGCCCGGCAGCACGTTGTGGCCGCCGCCCGACTTCAGGTCGCGCGCGAGCGCCTCGACGCTCGTGTACTCGAGCGTGATCGTCTCCATCTCCATCACCGGATCGGCGAAGCCCGCCGCCACCAGCGCATCTCCCAGGTCGTGCATGTCGACGAACGTGTTCACGTGCCGTGCGCCGTCGGGGGCGAATGCCGCGCGCAGCTCCTTCAGCGTGTCGGGCCCGTAGGTCGAGAAGAGCAGCAGGCCGCCCACCTCGAGCACGCGCGCGGCTTCGCGGAAGACCGCGGGCGCGTCGCACCACTGCAGCATGAGGTTGGAGAACACGAGCTGCGCGCAGCCGTGCGCGAGGGGGAGATGCTCGGCGTCCGCGCAGGCGGTGAGCGGGGCGCCGCCGGTGAGCGCCCGCCACCAGGGCGTGCGGCGGCACCCCGCGGCGAGCATCGGCAGCGCGGCGTCGATCCCGACCAGGCGCGCGCGCGGGAAGCGCTCGCGCAGGCCCGCGAAGAGCGCGCCCGTGCCGCAGCCCAGGTCCAGCACCCGTGCCGGCTCGATGCGGATCGGGTCGAGGTGCTCGAGCAGGCGCTTGCCCACCTCGCGCTGCAGCACGGCGTGGGCGTCGTAGCCCGCGGCGGCGCGCGCGAAGGAGCGCCGCGCCGCGCGCTTGTCGGGCGCCGCGGACGCCGCATCCGGGCTCACGCGAGGCATTCCGCGAGCGCGGCCGCGGCCAGCTCGACGTCGGCACGCTCGTGGCCGGCGGAAAGCGACACACGCAGCCGCGAAGTGTCGCGCGGCACGGTGGGCGGGCGGATTGCCGGAACCAGCAGGCCGCGCTCCAGCAAGCGGGCCGACACGTCGAGCGCGCGCGCGGCGCTGCCCACGACGATGGGCTGGATGGCGGTCTGCGAAGGTGCCACCGGCACGCCGCATGCGGCGCACGCGGCGCGGAACTCGGCGATGCGCGCACGCAGCCGCCCCACCAGCGCGGGGTCTTCCTCGACGCGCCGCATCGCCGCGCTCGCCGCGCACGCGAGCATCGGTGGCAGCGCGGTCGAGAAGACGTAGGTGCGCGCCCGCTGCAGCAGCCATTCGATGGTCCGGTCCGCGCCGGCCACGAACGCCCCGTAGCCGCCGAGCGCCTTGCCGAGGGTGGCCATGTAGACGATGCGCGGCGAGGCGACGCCGAAGTGCTCGAGGCTGCCGCGGCCGCGCGCGCCGAGCACGCCGATGCCGTGCGCGTCGTCGACCACCAGCCATGCGTCGTGCCGCTCGCAGAGCGCGAGCATCTCGGGCAGCGGCGCCACGTCGCCGTCCATGCTGAACACCGCGTCGGTGGCGACGATGCGCACCGCGGCCTTCGAGGCGGCGAGCCCGCGCGCGAGCTGGTCCAGGTCGAGGTGGGCGTGGCGCGTGTAGAGCGAGCGCGAGAGCCGCGCGCCATCGTGCAGGCAGGCGTGGTTCAGCCGGTCGCCGAAGATCTCGGCGTCGGTGCCGCCCAGCACGGTGAGGATACCGATGTTGGCCGCGTACCCGCTCGCGAAGAGCAGCGCGCGCGGCAGGCCGCAGAACGCCGCGAAGCGCTCCTCGGCGTCCTCGTGCGCACGCAGGTGGCCGGTCACGAGCGGCGAGGCGCCCGAGCCCACGCCGTAGGTGTCCAGCCCGCGCCGGATCGCCTCCACGAGCGCGGGATCGTTGGCGAGCCCGAGGTAGTCGTTGCTGGAGAAGTTGAGCAGCTCGCGCCCTTCGACCACCACGCGCGTGCCCTGCGGCGAGTCGAGCACGCGGCGCTTGCGGCGCAGGCTCTCGCGGTCGAGCGCGGCGAGGCCGCTGTCGAGGCGTTCCTCGCGCGCGCTCATGGGCTCAGGCGGGCTCGATACCCAGCTCGGCGAAGAGGGCGTCGTCGCGCGCGACGTCGGGATTGCCGGTGGTGAGCAGCTTCTCGCCGTAGAAGATGGAATTGGCGCCCGCGAAGAAGCAGAGCGCCTGCGCTGGCTCGCTCATCGCGCCGCGCCCGGCCGACAGGCGCACCACGCTCTTCGGCATGAGGATGCGCGCGACCGCGATGGTGCGCACGAACTCGATCCACGGCAGCTTCGCCGTGCCCGCGAGCGGCGTGCCTTCGACCTGCACCAGGTCGTTGATCGGCACCGACTCGGGCTGCGGATCCATGGCAGCGAGCTGCGCGATGAGGCCCGCGCGCTGGGCCCGCGACTCGCCCATGCCGACGATGCCGCCGCAGCAGACCTTCATCCCCGCTTCGCGCACGCGCTCGAGTGTCGCGAGGCGGTCGTCGTACGTGCGCGTCGTGATCACCTCGCCGTAGAACTCGGGCGCGGTGTCGAGGTTGTGGTTGTAGTAGTCGAGGCCGGCGTCGCGCAGCTGCCCGGCCTGCCCGTCCTTCAGCATTCCGAGCGTGCAGCAGGCCTCCAGTCCCAGCGCCTTCACGCCGCGCACCATCTCGAGCACCGGCTCCAGGTCGCGCGCCTTGGGTCCGCGCCACGCCGCGCCCATGCAGAAGCGCGTCGCACCGTGGGCCTTCGCGTTGCGCGCGGCCGCGAGCACGTCTTCCACTGCCATCAGGTCCTGGCCGTCGACACCCGTGTGATAGCGTGCCGCCTGCGGGCAATAACCGCAGTCCTCCGGGCATCCGCCCGTCTTGATCGAGAGCAGCGTCGAGCGCTGGACGCGCCGCGCGTCGAAATTTGCGCGATGCACGGTATGCGCCTGGAACAGCAGATCGTTGAAGGGGAGGGCGTAGAGGGCGAGCGCTTGCTCGCGCACCGCCTCGCGCCGGGCATCGTCGGCAGGGGGCCGGTGGAAGTGGACGGCGGTATCCATGGATTTCCTTTGCAAGGCACTGATAATTAGACTTTTTTAGATCGATGTCAAGTTTGGCGAGGCGGCTGGCCTTGCAGCTGCCGTTTTTTTCAGCAATCCCGCGGCCCCGGCCGTGGAGCCAGGACTGCGTCCTCTGCCTGGAGGCCGCGGGAGACCGCCTGGTGTGTCCTGCCTGCGAGGCCGGCCTGGGCGAGCTGAGCCGCCCCTGTCCCGCCTGCGCGCTGCCCGTGCCGCCGCGGGGCGCCTGCGCCACGTGCCGGCGCCATCCCTATGCCTTCGACGCCGCCGTGGCCCGCTTCGAATATCGGCTTCCCGATGGACCGGCTGGTGCAGCGCTTCAAGTACGGCGGCGACCTCGCGCTCGGCCGCTGGCTCGCCCAGCGGCTCGCCGAACGGGTCGATGCCCTCCCGCGGCCGGACGTCCTGGTGGCCCCGCCCCTCGCCCCCGGGCGCCTGCGCGAGCGCGGCTTCAACCAGGCGGTGGAGCTCGCCCGCACTCTCGGACGCGAGCTCGGCGTGCGGCAGGACATCGCGAGCCTGCAGCGCAGCCGCGCCACGGTGCCCCAGGCGGGCCTCGGCCGGCGGGCGCGCCAGGCCAACCTGCGCGGCGCCTTCGCCTGCCGGCGTTCCTTCGCGGGGCTGCACGTGGCCATCGTGGACGACGTGATGACCACCGGTGCTACCGCCCACACGCTGGCGCGGGTGCTGAAGGCCGCGGGCGCGGCGCGCGTGAGCGCCTGGGCGGTGGCCCGCGCTCCGGACGTGCCGCGGCGCTGACGTGTTCGAGGTCGTCCTCTACCGCCCCGAGATCCCGCCCAACACGGGCAACGTGATCCGCCTGTGCGCCAATGCCGGCGCCCGCCTGCACCTGGTCGAGCCGCTCGGCTTCTCCATGGAAGACCGGCAGCTGCGGCGCGCGGGACTTGACTACCACGAGCTCGCCACCGTCACCGTGCATCCGGACTGGGAGCACTGCCTCGCCGCGCTCGCGGGCCGGCGCCTCTACGCCGTGAGCGCCCGCGGGACAGTCGCCTTCGGCGCGCCCCGCTACGCCCCCGGAGATGCCTTCGTCTTCGGCGCCGAAACCGCGGGCCTGCCCGAGGACCTGCTGGCCACCTTTCCCGCCGAGCTCCGCCTCCGCCTACCCATGCGGCCCGGAAACCGCAGCCTCAACCTCTCCAACGCGGTGGCTGTAACCGTCTACGAGGCCTGGCGCCAGCAGGGCTTTGCCGGTGGGGTTTGAGAGGGAGAACCGGGTGCCGACAGACGGCACGTTCCGCCATGATGAACGGTCCGACGGTTACAACGTAGTTACTGCTGAAATGGAAAAGGAGCCGAAAAGCGATTCAAAACAGTAGTTTCTGTGCGCGGCGTCACAGCTTGGCGGGTTTGGAGGGAGCTTAATGCATCCCATGAACGAGCGGCACGAAGAGGCCGCAACCCTTCCAACCCTGATCGAAGAATGGAGTGACACCATGAAAACGAACAAGCTTCTGAAAGCCGCGCTGGCGATTTCCTTCGGTGCTTCCCTTGCCGCCGCGATCCCCGCCCATGCGGAATCCACCACGGTGACCGGCGCGGCCGGCCTGAGCGCCCCCGCCCACCTCGACTTCTCCATCGTGATCCCGCGCTTCCTGTCGTTCCAGGTCGGTACCGCGGGCGCCACGATCGACCAGATCACCTTCAGCCCGGCGGCCGCGAGCGTCGGCAACGCGACGCCGGTTTCGGGCACGGGCGGCAACGCCGGCGGCGGCTCCGCGGCGACGGTCTCGGTCATCGGCAACGGCGGCCAGATCACCATCACGGAAGCCAACAACAGCGGCGGCACGGGCCTCGCGCACGCCACGCTCGCCGCCACCAACATCTCCTACAGCCAGATCACCACGACGTCGAGCGACACCACGAACCTGCAGCGCCCGGTGCTCTCCGACGCGGGTGGCAACACCAGCACGCCGGTCCTCAGCGCGGGCAATGTGACCAACCGCCAGGCGACCTGGACCTACGCGTACGCGAACTCGACGATCCCCTCGGCCGGTACCTACGGTACGAGCGCCAAGGGCGGCCGCGTCACGTATACTGCGGCCATGCCGTAAGCGCAGTCTCGGCGAACGCACGAGGAAAGGCCGGGGCAGCGCGAGCTACCCCGGCCTTTTTACTGCCATGACCCGCATTCTCACGCTCTTCCTCGCTGCGGCGCTGGCGCCGGTGGGCGCCCACGCGGCCACGGTCGCCATCGGCAACGGCGGGGGACGGCTCATCCTCCAGGTCGGCAGCACCGCGGCCACGATCAACAAGGTGAACTTCACCGTGGCGGGCGGCAGCGTCGGCAACGGCGTGGCGGTGCTGTCCTCCAACGTCACCCCGGTGAGCCCCACGTGTCCCGCAAACACGGTGCTGATCGACGCCCAGGCGCGCTCGCAGAACAACACCCCGCGCACCGCGACGCTCACCGTGGATTCCTCAATACCGCTTACCACCGGCACCTTCACGATCCCGTTTTCGCAGATCGCGTGGGTATCGTCGACGCCGGGCGGCGGCGGCAACGGCTGCCTCAACTCGCCGGTAACCATTCCATCGGGCGCCTTCACCGGGGCTGCCGGGCAGTCGCTCATCACCATGGGCACCTCGAGCCGGGCCTGCGTATGCGCGCAGTTCAGCTACAGGAACCAGAACGTGGTGTCGGCAGGGACGTACACGGGGCGGGTGACCTACACCCTCACCATGCCGTGATGCGGCGGCGACTCATCCTGCTCGCGGCATGCGTGCTCCTCGCCGCGCCCGCGCTCGCCTCCACCAAGCTCGACGACTCGCTCTCGCCCCGCCAGCGCGTGGACACGGTGACGCGCTGGCTGCACGAGGGCACCGGCGACTGGAACGAAGACCAGATGAACGCGCTGGTGGCCGAAATCCGCGCCATGGAGTTCCGCCTGCGCACGGCGCAATACGTCGGCAGGAACGCGGAGATCTACCTCACCGTGCCGCTGCACGTGACGGGCCTGCGCTCGCCCACGGCGATGCGCATCGAGTGGACCACGCGCGGCGTGTTCTCGCCCGGCTCGCTCGTGCCGGGGGACCGCGCGCTCGTCTATCGGGGTAAGATTACTGCCGCCGTGATGTCGGACTTCTTCGACTTCCGCATCTTCCTCGACGCACGTACCTCGGAGCGAGGCATTGAGTTCGACCCGGAATTCGACATCGACGTTCTGGCGCCGTAGCCTCGCCGCGGCGCTGCCCTTCGCCGCGCTCCTCGTCGCATCCGACGTCGCCTCCTTCGCAGGCCTCGTGAGCCCGCCGCGCTTCGAGCTCAAGGCCAAGCCCGGCGACGTGCTGCGCGAGGTGCTCGAGATCGGCAACGACACGGCCGTGGCCGACGAATTCGCCATCTCCACCTCCGACTGGCGCCTGAACGAGAAGGGCGGCGTCGAGTTCGAGGAGCCGCTGCAGGTGGGAAGCTGCCGGCCGTGGGTGCGCGTCGAGCGGCGCACGGTCGCGATGCAGCCGCGCAGCGTGCGCAAGTACCGCTTCGAGGTGCACGTGCCCGCCGACGCTCCCGCCCAGGAATGCCGCTTCGCGATCATGGTCGAGAAGGCCCAGGAAGGCATGCCCGACATCACCGCGGGCAACATCCAGTTCCCGCTCTCGGGGCGCATCGGCGTGATCGTCTACATCTCCGTCGGCGACGTGGCGCCCAAGCTCGAGCTGCGCGACGTGGGCCTCAAGGAATTCAACGGCCGCCTCACGCCCGCGGCGACGTTCCACAACAGCGGCAAGGGACACGGGCGGCCCGAGGGCGTGCTCGAGGGCAAGGACGCCTCGGGCAAGTCGTTCGAGTTCGTGGTCTCGCCGTTCCCCATCCTGCCGGGCGAGACGCGCGCCGTGGCGATCTGGGCGCAGGAAGGCCCCGACAAGAAGGCACCCGAGATCGCCTATCCGCTGCGCCTGCGCGGCACCATCGAGTGGGACGGCGGCAAGCAGAGCATCGACTCCACCATCGCCGCGCGCGGGGTCAAGGCCGGATCTTCGTAAGCGGGATGTCGGTCACCACGTCGCCGCGCAGCGGGACGTTGGCGACGAGCGGCCGGCTATCGTCGAGCGACCACGGCAGCGGCAGTGCCTCGTTCAGGATGCGCAGCCCGTGGCTGCCGGGGGTGACCACCGCGAACGAGTAGCGCCCCTGCGCATCGGTGGTGGCGGGGAAGCGGCCGTCGAGGTAGATCGTCACGCCGGGCGCGCCGCGCTCGTTGGGCTGGCGGATGCCGTCGCCGTTCTCGTCGAAGAAGATCACGCCCGAAAGCCGCCCGCTGCCCGCGCCGCCGCGCAGCCCCAGCGCCTGGTACGGCACGCCCGAGCTCTCCTCGTAACGCACGCCGAGCAGCACGCGCTTGTCGTGCTGCGTCGCCGGCAGGTCCGAGCCCGGGATGACCGGCGTCGCATCGAACGTGGTGACGGTCGCCTGCACGACCGCGGCCCAGTTGCGCGCGAAGGGCCACGTCGCGGTGGCGTTCACGTTGACGTTGTTCTCGGCGCCGAGCGGGCCGTCGACGCGTCCGTACACCACCGAGGTGTCCCAGAGTCCCTCACTCAGGAAAGTGCCGTGCGCGGACACGCCGAAGCTCGAGCGGTCGGTGCGCATGCCGAGCGAGCTCTCGCGCGCGAGCGTGAGCGTGGACGAAAGGTGCACATAGCCCACGCTCGCCCACTCCTGGTTCCACGAGAACGTGTCGATGGTGTTGTTCTCGATCCCGCTCGCGGTGCCACGGAACGCCGTGAGGTCCCAGCGCGAGAGGCCGAGCGCGGTGTTCAACGAGGCGTAGCCGTTCAGCGTGAGCTGCGAGCCGCGCGGCGAGGCGGTGAACTGGTTGTGCGCGTCCTGGTAGGTGAGGCCGCCGCCGAGCGTGAGGTCGCGGTCGATGCGCAGCGAGAACGTGCCGTAGCCCGTCGCGGACTTCGTGGCCGGCTTCGACGGGTCGTCGCGGATGTTGGTCTGCAGGACGTCGAGACCGCCCGCGAGCGTGTAGCGCAGCATGTGCCAGTCCGCGCGGTAGTAGCCACCGCGCTGGTCGTTGGCGACCGAGCCGTCGCCCCACTTGAGGTCGGGGTCGAGCGTGAAGAGGCCGAAGCGGCTGCGCAGCCGCCCGCTGGTGACGTCGCCGTCGAACCAGCCGCCGGCGCGCCCGTCGTTGTTCGCGACCAGCTGGGCCTTGTCGTGCACCACCGCGCCGAACTGCCCGTATTCGGCCGCGAGCGTGGCGCCCTCGTGGTCGGCGACCTGCGAGTTGCCGCGCAGCGCGATGGCCTGCCCGCCCACCGTCCACGGTCCCGTGCGCGTCGTATAGCCCAGTCCCGCGACGTTGCCCGAGGTGGGATCGAACGACTGCACCGCGTCGCCCAGCAGCTGGCCGATGTGCCCGGCGTACGCGGACACTTCCTGCCTCCCGTCCGAGACGATGGTGTTCGCCCCCGCCATGAGCGAGGTCGGCAGGTAGACGCGGTACGACGAGTTCACCAGCGCGCTGGGAGGCGTGCGCACGACGCCCAGCCCGGAATCGGCGAGCCATCCCTGGGTGAGCGGGAAGCGCTGCTGGTAGAGCGTGAAGCGCCCGCCCTGGGGCCGTCCCGTGTCGATCTCGCCCGGAGCCGGGCGGTTGTCGCGCACCCCGGCATCGATGTAGAGGTCGCCGTAGTTGAGCGTCTCGCGCCGCATCGAGAGATTCACGCCCTGCTCGAGGCCGTGGCCGCCGCCCGGCGGATAGGTCGCTTCCATGCGGTATTCGGCCGAGAACGAGCGCTGCCCGGGTTCGAGCGCCGCCTCGTCGACGGGCGCGGCCGCTTCCGACTCCGCCGAGCCGCCTTCGATGAGCTGGTCGACATAGGCCTGCGGCGCGGGTGCGGCGCGCGGCGCCGGCGGTCCGACCGCGAACTCGGATGTGGTGACGGCGGCTGGGGATGCCGGAGCTGACGCGCTGGGTGTCGGGGGCGGCGCTGCCGAAGGCGTCGCCGCGGAAGGCGCAGTTGCGGAAGGCGCCGGCGCTGATGGTGCAGGCGCGGATGGTGCAGGCGCGGATGGCGCGGGCGCCGCCTTCGCGGGCGTGGATGGCGCGGTTGCCGGGGCTTTCGCCTGCGCGCCGGCGGCCGGCTCGAGCACTGCGCCCGACATGTCGAGGCGCGCGCCGGGGCGGATGCGGTCGGCGTCGCCGCCGGCGAACGCGTCCTTGTTGTGCGCGAAGATGCGCTCGGAGAGGTGGCGCTCGCAGAGCTTGTCGCCGGGGCAGAACTGGCGTGCGATGAGGCGCAGGTGCTCGCCGGGCGCGACGATCCAGTAGCCGTGCGCGCGCGCCTCGGCCACCTTGCGCGCGTGCTCCTCGAGCAGGCGCTGCTGCCGGGGTGAAACCGGCTGCTCCGCCGCGAGCATCTGCGCAGCGGCCGGGAGCGCGAAGAACGTCCAAGCTGCGACCAGGACGCCTATTCGCGGCGGATTTTGTCGCGAGTTTTTCGCCGTAGGCGGTGGCACGATGGGGCATTATTCACCACGTCCGCGCGTCTGACTAGTCCTTTCGCTTCCAGCACTTAGGTAAGGTACTTCAGAAAGGACGCGAAATCACTCCGGACGCGCCTCGCGGGCGAGCAGCGCCTGCACCGCGGCACGTGGCGCCATGCCCTCGAAGAGCACCGCGCACACCGCCTGCGTGATGGGCATGTCCACTCCGTGCCGCGCGCGCGAGGCTGAGGGCGGCGCGCGCCGAGCTGCACGCCCTCCGCGACGTGGCCCAGCTCGGCGAGGATGCGATCCACGGCGACGCCCTGCGCGACGCGCAGCCCCACGGTTCGGTTGCGCGAGAGATCCCCGGTGGCGGTGAGCACGAGGTCTCCCAGGCCCGTGAGGCCCATGAAAGTGTCGGGCTCGCCGCCCAGCGCCACGCCGAGCCGCGCCATCTCGGCCAGCCCGCGCGTGATCAAGGCGGCGCGCGCATTGGCGCCGAGGCCGAGCCCGTCGCAGATGCCCGCGGCGATCGCCATGATGTTCTTCAGCGCGCCGCCCAGCTCCACGCCCACCACGTCGCCGCTCGAGTAGATGCGCAGCGGCGGATGCTGCAGCGCGCCGGCGATGCGCTGCGCGAACGCGGCGTCGCCCGCGGCGACGGTGAGCGCGGCGGGCAGCCCGCGCGCGACCTCGATCGCGAAGCTCGGGCCCGAGAGCGCACCGGCCGCGCGCCACGCTGGCCGCGCCTCGGCGACGATCTGGTGCGGCAGGCGCGAGGTCGCCGGCTCGAAGCCCTTGCACGCCCAGAGCAGCGCCATGGGGCCGGGCTCGGCGGGAAGGCGCGCGAGCGTTTCGCGCAGCGCCGCGGTGGGCGTGACGACGATGGCGAGCGCCGCTTCGGCAAGCGCGCTGGCGGCGTCGTCGGTGAGCGCGATCGCCTCGGGGAGCGCCACGCCGGGCAGGTACGGGTTCTCGCGGGTACGCACGAGGCGATCGAGGTGGTCGGCGCGCCGCGTCCAGAGCGCCGTGCGATGCCGCGAGCAAAGCGCCACGGCGAGCGCAGTGCCCCAGGCGCCGGCGCCGAGGATCGCGACGTTCATCGGGGAAGCCGCGGGTGGCTGCCCACGGCGCGGGTCACACGCCCCAGACGTGGGACGTGCGGATGTAGCCTTCCTGCCCGTCGCGGTGGCGCACCTTCACCCATCCGTTGGCGGGCGGCTCCAGCACCTCGAGCAGAACCTGCTTGTACGCTTCGAAGGCGAGGGGCGCGCCCGCGTCGGGCGCGGCGCGCACGTCGGCGAGCGGCACGGTCACCACCGCCATGGCGCGGTCGCCGAACGCGGTGTTCTCGATCCAGCCCACCTCGCCGTTGCCGTCGCGCACCTTGGTCCACTGGTCGAGCTTCACCAGCAACTCGAACGGGTAGTAGCGCGAGACCGCGAACAGGCGGTCGGCCTTGGCCGAGGGCGCGTCGTAGAGGATGGCCGGCTTGTCGCCGACGCGCGCGGTACTCGGCGGCCGACACGCTGCCGCCAGCGAGCAGCGCGAAGAGGAGCAAGCGCGGCCCCGGCTACGCGCAGCGGCTGCACGGCTTCATCAGTGCGACACGCCCGGCGTGATGATCTGCACCGCGGGCTGCTGCGCCGGCTGCGGGTCGCGCTGCGCCTGGTAGATCGCTTCGAAGTTCACGGGCGAGAGCACCACCGGCGGGAAGCCCGCGCGCGTGACGACGTCGGAGACCACCTCGCGCGCGTACGGGAAGAGGATGTTCGGGCACGCGATGCCGAGCACGGCCTCGAGCTCGGGCGCGGGCACGTTGCGCACCACGAAGATGCCGGCCTGCGCGGCCTCGACCAGGAACAGCGTCTTGTCCTTCACCTTCGCGGTGACCGTGACCGTGAGCACGGTCTGGTACACGCCCTCCTCGACGCCCGTGGTGTTGTGGTGCAGCTGGATGTCGACCGTCGGCGCCTCGCGCTCGAGGAAAGACTGCGGCGCGTTGGGGATCTCGAGCGACAGGTCCTTCACGTACACCTTCTCGATCGAGAACACGGGCTGGTTGTTCTGGGGCTGGCTCATGGGGCTTCCTTTGGTTTGTCCGTTCGTGCCGGGCTCAGGGCGCGGCGAGCAGGGGATCGAGGCCGCCGGCACGGTCGAGCGCGGCGAGGTCGTCGTAGCCGCCGACGTGCCGCTCGCCGACGTAGATCTGGGGCACGGTGCGCCTTCCCGTGCGCTGCATCATCTCCTGGCGCCGAGCGGGCTCGAGGTCCACGCGGATCTTCTCGATCTCCGCCACGCCCTTCGACTTGAGGAGGCGCTCGGCCATCAGGCAGTACGGGCACACGGCCGTCGTGTACATCGTCACCTTCGCCATCGTCCTACTTCTCCACCGGCAGGCTCGCCTGGTGCCAGGCCGCCATTCCGCCCTTCAGCTGGTAGACCGCGTTGAATCCGGCCCGTTTCAGCACGCGCATCGCCGCGCCGGCGCGCGGGCCGCTGGGGCAGGTGACCAGCACGGCGCGCTCCTTGTACTTGCCGATCTCGTCCAGGCGCGTGGGCAATTCAGCGAGCGGGATGTGGCGCGCGCGCGGCAGGTGGCCGGCCGCGAACTCGGAGGCGTCGCGCACGTCCAGCACCAGCGTGGTGCCCTGGTTCAGCAGCCGCGTGGCCTCGAGCGTTCCGACCTCGTTCGCGCCGCCCATGAGCTTCTGGACCTCGGGCCACGCGAGCACGGCGCCGCTGCCCAGGAAGAGCACGACGAGCCAGAGGTTCTGGAGGAGGAAGTCCTGCACGGCGGCAAAACGCGGAAGGCAGCGCGAAAAGGGACAATTTTACCAGACGCGGCCCCGGATCCCCGCTCAGGCGAAGCGGCCGAGCACCCAATGCAGCGCCCAGAGCGTCGCCATGCCGCTCACGATGGCCGCCATGGTGTTGCGCACATGGAAGCTCGCCACGATCGCGACCAGCCCGGCGGCGATGCGCGGATACGCGTCGCGCGAGAGGTCGATCGCCCCGCCGCTCATGAACACTCCCGGCGCCACGATCGCCGCGAGCACCGCGGGCGGCACGTACTTGAGCGACTGCCGGAACCAGTGCGGGAAGCGGTGCGGGTCGATGAAGACGATGAACGATGCGCGCAGCAGGAACGTGGCGAGCGCGACCCCGACGATGGCAAGCCACGTGCTCACCGCTTCCTCCACGTCTCGATCGCCATGCCCGCCGCGATGCCGCCGATCGAGGCGGCCACCAGCGCGAGGCGGTACGGCAGGCCCGCCGCGACGAGCGCCAGCGCCGCAGCGACGATCGCCGCGCCCAGGTCCGCGCGCGTGCGCACCGCCGGCACCAGCAGCGCGATGAAGGTGAGCACCACCGCGAAGTCGAGCGACCAGCTCTCCGGCACCGCCGCGCCCGCCACCACGCCGGCGATCACCGACGCCTGCCAGGGCACATAGAGCGTGGCCGCCGCGCCGAGGAAATGCCAGTGCTTGCGCGGTCGGCGGCCCCGGCTCGGAGTAGCGCCGCGCGGAGGCGGCGTAGCTCTGGTCGGTCATCAGGTAGGAGAGCAGCGCGCGCCAGCGCCAGTCGAGGTGCGCCAGCTGCGGGGCGATGGCCGCGCTGTACATGAGGAAGCGCAGGCTCACCACGGCGGCCGCGGCGACCGTCACGATCACCGGCGAGTGCACCGCGATCAGCTGGCAGGCCACCAGCTGCGCGATGCCGGAGAACGAAAGCACCGAGAGCGCGATGCCCTGGGCCGGCGTGAGCCCCGAGCCGATGGCGGCCACGCCCGCGACGAAGCCGAACGGGACCAGCCCGAGCAGCGCCGGGGCCATCTCGCGGCAGCCGGACCAGAATTCGTCGCGGGGATTTTCGGGGGACAAGGCGCGGCGCAAAAGCGATCAGTTTAGCGAAGCGCGCGAGGCGTTTGCTAACATGGGCGCGGAAAAAGACAGATGCCATCGCTGCCATGAAACAGATCGTGCTGCTGCGCCACGGCGAGAGCGCGTGGAACCAGGAAAACCGCTTCACCGGCTGGAAGGACGTCGACCTCACCGCGAAGGGCATCGAGGAGGCGCGCGCCGCCGGGCGCCTGCTGAAGAGCGAGGGATTCGACTTCGACATCGCGTTCACCTCGGTGCTGAAGCGCGCCATCCGCACGCTCAACTTCGCGCTGGAGGAGATGGACCGCCTCTGGATCCCGGTCGAGAAGGACTGGCGGTTGAACGAGCGCCACTACGGAGCGCTGCAGGGCCTCGACAAGGCCGAGACCGCGGCGAAATACGGCGAGGAGCAGGTGCTCATCTGGCGGCGCAGCTACGACGTGCCGCCGCCGGCGCTTGCCGAGGGCGACGAGCGCGACGCCGCGCGGGACCCGCGCTACCGGGCGCTGCCGCGCGACAAGGTGCCGCGCACCGAATGCCTGAAGGACACCGTCGCGCGCGTGGTGCCGTACTGGAAGGAGCACATCGCCCCGCGCGTGGCCAGCGGCGAGCGCGTGCTCGTCGCGGCCCACGGCAACAGCCTGCGCGCGCTGATCAAGTACTTCGACGCGCATGTCCGATGCCGCCATCGTGAACGAGAACGTGCCCACCGGCATCCCGCTGCTCTACACGTTCGACGATGCGCTGCATGCCACGGGGCGGCGCTACCTCGGCGACGCGGCGGCGGTCGAGCGGGCGATGGCCTCGGTGGCGAGCCAGGGCAAGGCGAAGCGCGCCTGATGGAAGCGGCGCGCTGCGTGCGCGTCCTCGCCGTGTCGCTGTCGCTGGTGCTCGCGGCATTCCCCGCGGCCGTCGAAGCGAAGAAGAAGGCCGTGGCGCACAAGGAAAACGCCGCCGCGGCGAGCCGCGAGGCGCCCGCGAGCGAGGCGCAGCTGAAGGAGCTGCGCGGGCGCATCGACAAGCTGCAGACGGAGCTTTCGAGCGCCGAGGAATCGCGCGGCGAGGCGGAGGGCGAGCTGCGCAAGAGCGACCAGGCGATGAGCGAGGCGCACCGCGCGCTCTTCGACCTGCGCCAGCAGCGCTCGGCGCTCGAGCTGCAGCTCGCGGACATCGGCACGCGCGAGCAGGCCACGCGCGCGGGCCTGGCCGAGCAGCAGGCGCTCGCCGCGAAGCTGCTGCGCCTGCAATACCGCCAGGGCGCCACCGACCGGCTGCGCCTGGCGCTCGAAGGACAGGACGCCGCGACCGCCGAGCGCCACCTGCAGTACTACGCCTACATCCAGCGCGGCCGCGCCGAGCTGATCGCGGGGCTGCGCAGGAAGGGCGAGGAGCTCGCGGCGCTCGAGGCCGACGCCACGGCGCGCCGCGACGCGATCGCCGACAACGAGCGCGAGCAGGCCGAGGAGAGCCGGCGAGCTCGAGGGCGAGCGCGCCGCGCGCGCTGGCGTGGTGAAGCGCCTCGCGGGCGAGATCGAGCGCAACCGCCGGCAGATCGGGCGCCTCAAGCGCGACGAGGCGCGCCTCGCCAAGCTGGTGGACGAGATCGCGCGCACCCTCGCGGCCAAGCCCAGGCGCCGCCGCCGGGCGGACGCGGCGAACCGGTGGACCGCGTGGCGGATGCGTCGCTCGCATCGCGACCTTTCGCGAGCCTGAAGGGCAGGCTGCACTTGCCGGTGGCGGGCGAGCTCACGAACCATTACGGCGACCTGCGCGACGAATCCGGCGGCTCCTGGCGCGGCCTCTTCATCCGCGCTGTTACAGGTGAAACCGTGCGCGCCGTGGCCGACGGCCTGGTGGTCTACGCCGACTGGCTGCGCGGCTTCGGAAACCTGCTGATCCTCGATCATGGCGGGGGTTACATGAGCCTCTATGCCTACAACGAAGGGCTGCTCCGGCGGGTGGGGGACAAGGTGCGCGCCGGCGACCCCGTGGCCAACGTCGGCGCTTCCGGTTCCAGCGCGGATTCGGGTCTATACTTTGAGCTGCGCCGCGACGGGAAACCGTTCGATCCGTTGAAGTGGACGGCCCGTTAGCGCGGCATCGAAATCTGGAAGGAGCGGCGAATGGGCAAGAAACTCCAGCAGGTCGGTCTCGTAGCCCTCGGGGCGGCGCTCGGCGTCGCGGCGAGCCTGCACTTTTCCGCGGTGGCCGACCGCCAGGCGAGCGCGCTGCAGCTGCCCGTCGACGACCTGCGCCTCTTCAGCGAGGTGTTCGGCCGCATCAAGACCGACTACGTCGAGCCGGTGGACGACCGCAAGCTGCTGAAGGGCGCCATCAACGGCATGGTGACGGACCTGGACCCGCACTCCGCGTTCCTCGACCAGGACGCCTACCGCGACCTGCAGGTCGGCACGCAGGGCGAGTTCGGCGGCCTCGGCATCGAGGTCGGCGCCGAGGACGGCTTCATCAAGGTGATCGCCCCCATCGAGGACACGCCCGCGTTCCACGCCGGCATCCAGGCGGGCGACCTGATCATCAAGCTGGACGACGTGTCGGTGAAGGGCATCACGCTCACCGACGCGGTGAAGCGCATGCGCGGCAAGCCCAACACCGAGGTGAAGCTCACGGTGCTGCGCAAGGGGCAGGAGCAGCCGCTCGAGATCAGCGTGCGCCGCGACGTGATCCACGTGAAGAGCGTGAAGGCGCGCATGCTGGAGCCCGGCTACGGCCTGGTGCGCATCACGCAGTTCCAGGAGCACACGGGCGAGAACCTCGTCACGGCGATCAACGACCTCTACAAGCAGAACGGCGGCGACCTGAAGGGCCTCATCGTCGACCTGCGCCTGAACCCGGGCGGCCTGCTCAATTCCGCGGTCGCCGTGTCCGCGGCGTTCCTGCCCAAGAACGCGCTGGTGGTCTACACCGACGGGCGCACCGAGGACGCGAAGATGCGCCTCACCGCGAGCAAGGAGAACTACGTGCGCGGCGCCTTCAAGGAAGACTTCCTCGCGCGGCTACCCGCCGCGGTGAAGACCGTCCCGATGGTCGTGCTCGTGAACGGCGCCTCGGCCTCCGCCTCGGAGATCGTCGCCGGCGCGCTGCAGGACCACCACCGCGCCATGCTCCTCGGCACGCAGACCTTCGGCAAGGGCTCGGTGCAGACCATCCTGCCGCTGCCGAACAACCAGGCGGTCAAGCTCACCACGGCGCGCTACTACACGCCGAGCGGGCGCTCGATCCAGGCCAAGGGCATCGCGCCCGACATCGTGGTCGAGGACGCAGCCGACCAGAAGATCCTGCTGCGCGAGGCGGACCTGCAGCACCACCTCATCGTCGAGGACGACAAGAGCGGCGCGGCGGAACCGGACGCGACCGCGCCCGCCAAGCCGAGCGAGAAGATCATCGCCGGCCCGGGCGCCGGCAAGGCGGCCACGGCCGCGCCCGCGAAGGCCGCGCCCGCCAAGGCCGATGCCGCGGATGCCCGCGCGAAGGATGCCGGCGCGAAGGATGCGAAGAAGGAAGACCTGCAGCTCAACGCCGCGCTCGCGCACCTGAAGGGCCTGCCGATCACCGCGACGCACACCGCGGCCGTCGCCAAGTAGGCGGCGCGCGGCTGCGGGCGCCGGCCCACCCTCGCGTGGACGACCAACAGCGCCTTCGCTACAGCCGCCACCTGCTGCTCAACGAGTTCGGCGAGGAGGCGCAGGAGCGTCTCCTCGCTTCCCATGCGCTGGTGATCGGCGCGGGCGGCCTCGGCTCGGCGGCGCTCCTGTACCTGGCCTCGAGCGGCTTCGGGCGCATCACCGTCTGCGACGGCGACCGCGTCGACCTCACCAACCTGCAGCGCCAGGTCGTGCACCGCCTGGATTCGATCGGCGAGCCGAAGGCCGAATCGGCGGCACGCACCCTGGCCGCGCTCAATCCCGAGGTGCGCGTGGAGCCGCTCACCGAGCGCGCCGGCGAGGCGCGCATCGCCGAGCTGGTGGCGGGCGCGGACGTGGTGCTGGACTGCTCGGACAATTTTCCCACCCGCCACGCCGCCAACCGCGCCTGCGTGGCCGCGCGCCGCCCCCTGGTCTCGGGCGCCGCGATCCGCTTCGACGGCCAGGTCGCCGTCTTCGACCTGCGCCGCCCCGACGCGCCCTGCTACCAGTGCCTGTTCGCCGAGGATGCCCGTTCCGCCGAGGAGCGCTGCGCCACCATGGGCGTTTTCGCGCCGCTGGTCGGGATCATCGGAACTTTCCAGGCCCTGGAGGCCATCAAACTCGTGGCCGGCATCGGCGAATCCCTCGCCGGGCGCCTGCTGCTGTTCGACGCACTCGCCAGCCGCTGGCACGAGGTGCGCCTGGCGCGCGACGCCCATTGCCGGGTCTGCGGCACGGCGCGCGCCGCCGCGGCATAGGAGGCAGTCATGGCAGGCAAGCGCAGCACCGCACGGTGGGCCGCACTCGCGGCCTCGATGCTGATCGCCGGCTTCCCGGCCGCGGCGCAGACCGTCTACAAGCTGATCGACAAGAACGGCAAGATCACCTACTCCGAGGAGCAGCCCAAGAACTTCGACGGCAAGGTGATCCGCATCGACATCGACCCGAACGCCAACAAGGCCAACCTCGGCGCGCCGCCGGCCGACACGGGCGGCGCGGCCGCCGCGCGCACCAAGGCGAAGGTCCAGGCGAACGACGCGGCCCAGGCGCAGGGCCGGGCCGACAAGCTTGAGCAGGCGCGCGACAAGCTCAAGGCCGCGCAGGAAGCCTACGCGGATGCGCGCGAACATCCGGTCGAGGGTACGGACGTCCAGTACGTCGGCAACAAGAGCGGCGGCACGCGCGCCGTGCCCAGCGGAAGCGTACGAGAAGCGGCTCGCGCAGCTCGAGCACGCGATGAAGGAGGCGGAAGATGAACTGCAGAAGCTCACTGCGAACAACTGAGGCGGCCCGTCCACGTGCGTGGCGCGGCGTCGCGGCGGTGCTCGCGATGGCAGCGTTCGCCGCGTTGTCGGCCGATGCATTAGGGACGACCCTCTACAAGTGGATCGATGCCCAGGGCAACGTGCACTACGGCGACCAGGTGCCCAAGGGCTTCAAGGGCGAGGTGACGCGGCTCGAAATGGATCCGGCGGCCAACGAGGTGGCCGGGCCCAGCCCCGCGGCCAGGGCCGAGGAGCGTGCCACCGCCCTGCAGCCGGTGCCCGGCATCCTCGAGCAGCGCCGCGCCACGCGCGCGCGCCTCGAGGCGAACCTCACCCAGGCGCGCGAGCGCCTCGACCTCGCCAGGCAGGCGCTCGCGGAATTCACCGCCGACGGGTCGGGACAGGTCATCCAGCAGACGTTCGATCCCCTGGCGCAGCCGACCGGAACGCCGTCGAGCGGAACGCCGGTGGCCGGAGCCGCCGCCGGGAGCATGCCGCCGCCGTCGATGGGCGGCATGCTCGGCATGTCGGCGAACCGGTCCAACTGCCACGTCAACGCCAACAAGACCGTGACGTGCGTGGGCCTCGTCGCCAACGAGGAGCACGCGCAGCATGTCGCGGCGCTCGAGGATGCGGTGAAGCGCGCCGAGGCCGAGGTGGCGGACGCCGAGGTCGCCTATCGCAAGGGCGTGGACTGAGGCAGCGCCGCCGCCTCCGCGAGCTCCCAGCGCGGATGGATGGCGAAGCCCTCCAGCGGCGCCGGGGCCGCGTCGTGGCGCAGCGCCGCGGCGAACGCGATCATCGCGCCGTTGTCGGTGCACAGGCGTAGCGGCGGGAAGTACACCTCGCGGCCGCGCTCGCGCATGTCAGCCGTGAGGCGTGCCCGCAGCGCCGCGTTGGCGCCCACGCCGCCCGCCACCACGAGCCGGTCCAGCCCTTCGCGTTCGAGCGCCGCGCCGCACTTCGCCGCGAGCACGTCGACGACGGCTGCCTGGAAACCGGCGGCGAGGTCGGCGCGCGCCTGCTCGTCCAGGGGCTCCAGCTCGCGCGCGCGCGTGAGCGCCGCGGTCTTCAGGCCGCTGAAGCTGAAGTCGAGGTCGCCGCTCGCGAGCATCGGGCGCGGGAAGCGGAAGCGCCCGGGGTCGCCGCGCTCGGCCAGGCGCGCGAGCGCGGGGCCGCCGGGATAGTCGAGCCCCAGCACCGTCGCGGTCTTGTCGAACGCCTCGCCGGCGGCGTCATCCTGCGTTTCGCCCAGCAGCGTGTAGCGGCCCACGCCGTCCACGCGCATGAGCTGCGTGTGGCCGCCCGAGACCAGCAGCGCCACGAACGGAAACCCGGGGCGCGGATCCGCGAGCAGCGGCGAGAGCAGGTGGCCCTCGAGGTGGTGGATGCCGACCACCGGCCGCCCGAGCGCCAGCCCGATGCCGGCCGCAACCGATGCGCCGACCAGCAGCGCGCCGCCCAGGCCCGGGCCCTGCGTGTACGCGATGAGGTCCACCTCCTCGATGCGCCGCCCGGCCTGCTCGAGCATGCCGCGCATCAGCGGCAGCAGGCGGCGCACGTGGTCGCGCGAGGCGAGCTCGGGCACCACGCCGCCGTAGAGCGCGTGCAGCGTCACCTGGGAGTGCAGGGCGTCGGCCGACGAGGCCCGCGCCCGTGTCGTACAGGGCCACGCCGGTCTCGTCGCAGGAGGTCTCGATGCCGAGGATGAGCAAAGGCTGGAATTCCGGCCGCACGGAGGCTTTCCCGAGGGCCAAAATCCTGATATTATGCGTGGTTTTCCGGCACCACCTTACCGCCCCACATATGCCCATCGTCCGAGTCAAGGAAAACGAGCCGTTCGACGTCGCCCTCCGCCGCTTCAAGCGCGCGGTGGAAAAGACCGGACTGCTCACCGAGCTTCGCGCCCGCGAGTTCTACGAAAAGCCCACCGCGGAGCGCAAGCGCAAGCACGCCGCCGCCGTGAAGCGCCGCTACAAGCGCATGCGCGCGCAGATGCTGCCGCCCAAGCTCTACTAGGAGCGTTTCCCGCCAGTTCCCTCGCGGCGAGCCGGGCCCAGCGCCCCGCTCGCCGCGGTCTTTTGGAGGTCCCATGCCCCTGCGTGACCAGCTGAACGAAGACATCAAGTCCGCGATGAAGGCACGCGAGGCCGAGCGCCTCGGCGCGCTGCGCCTGCTGCTCTCGTCCGTGAAGCAGCGCGAGGTGGACGAGCGCATCACCCTTGACGACGCCGGCGTCATCGGCGTCGTCGAGAAGATGATCAAGCAGCGCAAGGACTCCATCGCGCAGTTCGAGAAGGCAGCGCGCCAGGACCTCGCCGACAAGGAGAAATACGAGATCTCGGTGCTCGAGGCCTACCTCCCCCAGCGCCTGTCGCAGCAGGAGGTCGAGGCCGCCATCGCCGAGGCGATCGCCGCCACGGGCGCCAAGGGCGCGGCCGACATGGGCAAGGTGATGGGCGTGGTGAAGCCGAAGCTCGCCGGACGGGCCGACATGGGCCAGGTCTCGGCGCTGGTGAAGGCGCGGCTCGCGGGGTAATAATCCCGCATGATCCCGCAGGAGTTCATCCAGTCCCTGCTCGGGCGCGTCGACATCGTCGACGTGGTCGACCGCTACGTGAAGCTGAAGAAGGCGGGCGCGAATTTCCAGGCCTGCTGCCCGTTCCACACCGAGAAGACGCCGTCCTTCACGGTAAGCCCCACCAAGCAGTTCTACCACTGCTTCGGCTGCGGGGCGCACGGCAACGCGATCGGCTTCCTCATGGAGTACTCCGGGCTCGCCTATCCCGAGGCCATCCGTGCGCTCGCCGAGACCGTGGGCCTGCAGGTGCCCGAGACACGCGGCGCGGGGCTTCAAGGGCGCGGCGGACGCAGCGCCGGGACTGGCCGCGCGCATGATGGAAGCGCTCTCGTACTACCGCGCCGAGCTCAAGAAAGCGAAGGCCGCCATCGACTACCTCAAGGGCCGCGGCGTCTCGGGGGAGATCGCAGCCCGTTATGGGCTGGGTTACGCGCCCGATGGATGGCAGAACCTCGAGGCGGTGTTTGCCGACTATGCGACGGCATCCCTCAAGGACACGGGCCTCGTGATCGACAGCGACCCGGGCGACGGCGGCGAGAAGAAATCGCGCCGCTACGACCGTTTTCGCCATCGGGTGATGTTCCCCATCCTGGATGCGCGCGGCAACGTGATCGGCTTCGGCGGGCGCGTGATCGGCGCGGGCGAGCCCAAGTACCTCAATTCCCCCGAAACGCCGCTCTTCGAGAAGGGGCGCGAGCTCTACGGGCTCTACCAGGCGCGCCGTGCCATCCGCGACGCCAACCAGGTGATCGTGGTCGAGGGCTACATGGACGTGGTGGCGCTCGCCCAGCACGGTGTCGAGAACGCGGTGGCCACGCTCGGCACGGCCACCACGCCCGTGCACGTGGCGAAGCTCCTCAAGATGGCCGACAACGTCGTGTTCTGCTTCGACGGCGACACGGCGGGCCGCAAGGCCGCGTGGCGCGCGCTCGAGGTGTCGCTGCCGGTGGTGGCCGACGGCAAGGTGGTGAGCTTCCTGTTCCTGCCGCCCGAGGACGACCCGGACACGTTCGTCCGCCGCGAGGGCAAGGAGGCGTTCCTCGCCGCCGCCGCGCAGGCGAAGCCGCTGTCGCAGTTCCTGTTCGCCGAGCTGGCGGGCCTGGCCGACATGGCGAGCGAGGAGGGCCGCGCGCGCTTCGTGGCCGAGGCGCGGCCGCTGCTGGCCCAGGTCGAGGCGCCCGCGCTCTCGGCGATGCTCCGGCGGCGCCTGGCCGAGCTCGCGCGCCTGGACGCCGCGGAGATCGAAGCGCTGGTGCCCTCGAAGCTCGCCGCTGCGCCGGCGGCGCGGTCCACCCGCCACGCGCCCCCGCCGCGCGCGCTGCGCCAGCCGCCCGCGGCGCCCGAAAGCCGGCTCCTGGGCCGGCTCCTGCTGCGCCCGGACCTCGCGCCACGCATCCCGGACGAGGCGCTCGAGAGCGCGCGTCCCGGCGCGGCCGTGCTGAAGGAAGTGGTTGGGTTCTGCCGCCTGCATCCCCATGTAACGTTGGGTCAGGTTAGCGCTCACTTTGAGGGCTCGGAGTTCGCCGCGCCGATCGAGGAGGCCCTGAGCGAGCCGTTGCTCGCCCAGTCCGACGAGCTGGACCTGGAAGCCGAGATCGACCACTGGGTGGCGGAGTTACGCGAGGAGAAACTCGCCCGCCGGCAAGGCGAGCTCGTGAGGCTGCTCGAGGCCGGCACCGCCACCCCCGAGCAGCTCGCTGAATACAAAGCACTTTATGCCCGCCTGGAGGCTGCCCGATCGGGGAATCCTCCTACGGAAGCAAGGTCGAAACTCTGATAGAATTACCGGTTTTCCCTGATCCGCCGTCCGGGAGTCCCCACACGTGAAAAAGTCGAGCAACGAGCACCACAAGGCCGAGGTGAAGATGGCCGAAGTCGAGGCGCAGAAGAAGCGCCTCAAGAACCTCATCGTGCTCGGCAAGGAGCGCGGGTTCCTCACTTACGCCGAGATCAACGACCACCTGCCGGACGACATGACCGACGCCGAGCAGATCGAGGGCGTGGTCACGATGCTGGCCGACATGGGCATCGCCGTCTACGACGAGGCCCCGGACGCCGAGCAGCTCCTCATGAACGAGGCGCCCGCCCCGATCGCCGAGGAAGACGTCATCGAGGAGGCCGAGGAAGCGCTCTCGACCACCATCGACGCCGAGTTCGGCCGCACCACGGACCCCGTGCGCATGTACATGCGCGAGATGGGCTCGGTGGAGCTGCTCACGCGCGAGGGCGAGATCGAGATCGCCAAGCGGATCGAAGATGGGCTCAAGCACATGATCCAGGCGATCTCGTCCTGCCCGACGACGATCGAGGAGATCCTGCGCATGTCGGAGCTGATCGAGAAGGATGAGATGCGCATCGACGAGCTCGTCGACGGCCTGGTCGACGAGGACGGCGAGGATGTCGTCGAGGAGGAGATGAGCGAGGAAGAGGAGCTGGAGGAGATCGAGGACGACGAGGCCGATGCCGAGGACGACGCGGTCGCCAGCGCCGACCTGGAGCAGCTGAAGAACGACGCCCTGGTCCACTTCAACAAGATCCGCCGCCTCTACAAGCGGACGAAGAAGATCCTCGCGGAGAAGGGCTACCGCTCGCGCGCGTACAAGGACCTGCAGGAGGAGATCTCGAGCGAGCTGCTCGCGATCCGCTTCACCGCCAAGCAGGTGGAGTACCTGTGCAACGGGCTGCGCGGCCTCGTGGAGCGCGTGCGCGGCCACGAGCGCGAGATCATGGAGCTTTGCACGCGCAACGCCAACATGCCGCGCGCGCACTTCATCAAGGTCTTCCCGGGCAACGAGACCAACCTCAAGTGGGCCAACGAGGAGGTCGCCTCGGGCAAGGTCTACGCCAAGGCGCTGGACCGCTTCAAGCCCGCGGTGATGGAGCAGCAGGAAGCGCTCATCACGCTGCAGAAGGAAGTCGGGATCCCGATCAAGGACCTGAAGGAGATCGCGCGCCAGATGTCCACGGGCGAAGCCAAGGCCCGCAGGGCGAAACGTGAAATGATCGAGGCGAACCTGCGCCTCGTGATCTCGATCGCGAAGAAGTACACCAACCGGGGGCTACAGTTCCTGGACCTGATCCAGGAAGGCAACATCGGCCTGATGAAAGCCGTCGACAAGTTCGAATACCGCCGCGGCTACAAATTCTCGACCTACGCCACGTGGTGGATCCGCCAGGCCATCACGCGCTCGATCGCCGACCAGGCGCGCACCATCCGCATCCCGGTGCACATGATCGAGACCATCAACAAGATGAACCGCATCTCGCGCCAGATCCTGCAGGAGACCGGCCAGGAGCCGGATCCCGCCACGCTCGCGGTGAAGATGGAGATGCCGGAAGAGAAGATCCGCAAGATCCTCAAGATCTCGAAAGAGCCAATCTCGATGGAAACGCCGATCGGAGACGACGACGATTCCCATCTGGGCGACTTCATCGAGGACCAGGCCGGTCTCGCGCCTTCGGATTCCGCGCTCTACGCGAGCCTGCGCGAGGCGACCAAGGACGTGCTGGATTCCCTCACGCCGCGCGAGGCGAAGGTGCTGCGCATGCGCTTCGGCATCGAGATGAACACCGACCACACGCTGGAAGAGGTCGGCAAGCAGTTCGACGTCACGCGCGAGCGGATCCGCCAGATCGAGGCCAAGGCGCTGAGGAAGCTGCGGCATCCGTCGAGGTCCGAGAAGCTGCGCTCGTTCCTCGAAGGCGAAAGCTGACCGGCCGAGAGGGAATTCTCCTTACCTGCCGACACCCGATCCACGAGGAGCGGGTGTGTGGACGCCGCCGCGCGCTCGCGCTGCTTCGCGCCAAGCTCTCGCGCTTCTGGCAGCGGGTTCGGCAACCTGAGCGGAGTCCTCGAGGTGGAACGCGCAATACTCGTCCATTACCACATCTTCAAGAACGCCGGCATGAGTGTCGACGCCGCCTTGAAGCGATACTTCGGCAAGCAATGGGCGACGTTCGAAGGCGCTCACGCGCACGACGTCAAGTCGAGCTCCGAGCTGCGCGGGTTCCTGGAGGCCCATCCGAATGTCAGGGCTGTGTCGAGCCACCTGGCGCGCCCGCCGCTTCCTTCAAGCCGATCGGCGCCGGTCGTTTTCCTGAGGCATCCGCTCATGCGCGCCCGATCCGTCTACGAGTTCACGCGACGGGACGCTTCGCAACCCTTCCGGGAGGCAACTTCGGGTTCATTCGCCGAGTACCTGGAATGGGCGCTGTCGGGAGCGCCGGGCGGCGTGGTCGTGCGCGACTATCAGGTGATCCATTTGTCGTCCGCGTCTTTCAGCCCGCAGGGCATACTCGCCGCCCGCGCATCGGAGGCAGAGCTCGCGGAAGCGATCGCGCTCCTGGACGCGTGGCCGGCCGTGGGAGTCGTGGAGAAGTACGTCGAATCCCTTCACTGGATGGAGCACGCGTACCGTGATCTCTTCCCCGGCCTGACGCTTCGTCCGGAACACGTCAATCGAACGGGAGGCAATGTCGAGGAGGCGACGCTCAGGAGCGAGATCGGGGAGGATCTCTTCCGGGAATTCGAAAGACAGAATCGGCTCGACTATCGTCTCTACGAATATTCGTTGAATAGGCTCGCCGCGCGCTCCTGATGGCGCGCCGCCGCTTCGATGGCGGCCTGTTCCGCCTTACCCGTCCTGCGCTTCGGGCTCGCTCGTCGTGCGGAAAGGCTCCACCCGCGGCGGCCACGCGAGCGTGAACGGTTCCCCCGAAAGCGTGAGGTTGGGGTTGTAGTAAGGATCGTTCATCAGCACCGGCATCCAGCGGCCGCGCAGGATATCGGCCTCCTTCTGGAAGCGCGCCATCTTCTCGGGCGTGTCCTCGTAGCCCCGGCTCGCCGATTCGTGGTGATACAGCTCGGCGTACGGCGTGTAGAGGTTGCGGTAGCCCGCGGCCTGGATGCGCAGGCACAGGTCCACGTCGTTGAACGCGACGGCCAGCGCCTCGTCGAATCCTCCCACCTCGTCGAGCACCGCGCGGCGCACGCACAGGCACGCCGCGGTCACCGCCGAGAGCGACTGGATGAGGCTCGCGCGGCTGAAATAGCCGTGGTCGCCGCGCTTGCGCCCGTGGTGCGCGTGGGCGGCGAGGCCCGCCACCAGCACGAGCCCGGCATGCTGGATCGTGTTGTTCGGGTACCAGAGGCGCGCGCCCACGGCGCCGATTTCCGGGCGCTGCGCGTGCGACACCATCTCGGAGAGCCAGTCGGGCGTGATCACCTCGATGTCGTTGTTGAGGAAGACGAGGTAGTCGCCGCGCGCCTCGCGCGCCGCCTCGTTGTTCAGGCGCGAGAAGTTGAACGGCCGCGGGTCGGCGAGCAGGCGCACCGTGCCCGCGTCCTGCAGCGAGCGGAAGTACGCGATCGCCGCCGCGTCGTCGCTGCCGTTGTCCACCAGAACTATCTCGTAGGGCGCATAGGTGGTCTTCGCGCGGATGCTCTCGATGCACTGGCGCACGAGCTTCTGCCCGTTGCGGGTCGGGATGATGATGGAGGCGAGCGGCGCGGGGTCCGGGAGCCGGTAGCGCACGCGCTGCACCGCCATGTCCGGGATCGTCTCCACGCTCGCAGGGATGCCGGTGCGCTGCAGGTGCTCCTCGATCGCGAGGCGCGCGCGTTCGGCGGCGTAGTCCTTCTCGCCGGCCCCGATGGCCGTGCTGCCGCGCAGCATGCGCCAGTGGTAGAGCACGCGCGGGATGTGGCGGATCTGGCGCGGCGCGATCCGCTCGATGAAGCGAAGCGCTAAGTCGTAGTCCTGGGCCCCCTCGAAACCCGTGCGGAAGCCGCCGATCGCGCGCACCACGTCGGCGCGGTACACGCCCAGGTGCGTGATGAGGTTGTGGGACAGGAAGAGGTCGTAGTTCCAGTCGGACTTGAAGTACGGCAGGATCCGCACCGCGTCGAAGTCGAGCTTGTCCTCGTCGGAATAGAGGAGCGCCGTATCCGGGTGGTCGTTGATTTCCTTCGCGATCCAGTAGAGCGCGTCTGGAGCGACCACGTCGTCGTGGTCGAGGAGCGCCACGTATTCGCCGCTCGCCAGCGCCAGGGCCGTGTTGGAGGCGGCGCTGATGTGGCCGTTCTTCTCGCGCCATGCGACCTTGATGCGGGCATCGCGCGCAGCGTACTCCTCGAGCACGTTGCGCACGTGTCTCGCGGTGGAGGCATCGTCGGCGAGGCAGAGCTCCCAGTGCGGATACGCCTGCCCATCACCGACTCGATCATCGCGCGCAGGTAGCGCTCGGGCGGGTTGTAGACCGGCGTGATGAAGCTCACCACGGGCCGGCGCGCGAAGCGGCCGCTCGCCGCCGCCATGGCCGTGATCTCGGCGTCGGGATGCATGGCGTAATCGTGGATCCACTCGACATAGCCCTGGCCCTTGGAGCGCGCGTGGCTGGTGAGCGCGCCGATCGCCGCGTCCCAGAGCGCGAGCGGCCCGCGCGTGAAGAGCACGCGCAAGCCCACCCGCAGCCACATGGACAGCTGCGGGGCCGCAGGCGCCCCACCGAGGCGCGATATCCCAGCCGGTGTGCAGCCAGCGGCCGAGCCCCGGAATCGGCGCGAGCTCCAGGCCCGAGCACTCGAACTCGCAGGGATAGATACTGGGGTCGAAGCGCAGCTCGCGGGTCGGGCTCGGGACGAAGACCTCGCCGGAGTAGGCTCCCCGTCCGGCTGCAGCTCGACCGAGCGCACCTCGGAAAAGCCGCCCGCGGCGAACGGCATGTACAGGCGCGGGCCGGCGACGCGGCCGCCCGCGCGGCCGAGCCTCACCCGCGCCCGGTACCAGCCGGGGCCGAGCGCGGCCGGCCCGGGGGAAGCACGGCCAGGAAGGCGGAATCGCAGGAAAGCGCGACGCCAAGCGATCCGCCCCCCGCCGCGTCGCGCACGGGCTCAGGGTCGTTTTCCAGCGGGCGCAGGGTGAATTCGATGGCCACGGCTTGGGGGCAGCCCCGGTTGGTGGTGCGCGGCGGCCCGGGATCGGGGGGACCGGGTGCGGGGCGGGAATCTTATCATCGGCACGGGGCACGAGCGGGTAAAATAAGCCCCTTATGCAGGCCTTCGCCCCTCACCCGTCGAATCCGTGGCAGCCTCTGGCGCAACCGCGCGCTGGTCTTGCGCTCGTCAAGCGCGAGGTGGTCGGACGCTACCGCGGCTCGATCTGGGGATCGCGTGGACGTTCTTCAACCCGGTGCTGATGCTCGTGATCTACACGCTGGTGTTCTCGGTCATGTTCAGCTCGCGCTGGGGCCCGGCACGGGGAGAGCAGGCGGATTTCGCGATCACCGCTTCGCGGCATGATCGTGATCGGCGTCTTCGCCGAGTGCGTGACCGAGCGCCGAACCTGATCCTCGAGAACGTGAACTCGTGAAGAAGGTGATCTTCCCGCTCGAGGTGCTGCCCTGGGTCGCGCTCGGCTCGGCGCTCTTCCACGCCGGCGTGAGCGTCGTGGTGCTGCTCGTCTGCCCACTCGTGCTGCGCCACACGCTGCCGTGGACCGCCGTGCTCTTCCCGCTGGTGCTCGTCCCGCTGGTGCTCACCACGGTGGGGCTCGCTGGTTCCTCACGGCGCTGGGCGTCTATGTGCGCGACATCGGCCAGGCGACGGTGATGCTCATCACGATCATGATGTTCGCTCGCCCGTCTTCTACCCGGTCTCGATGTGCCCGAGCGCTACCGCGGCTGGATGCAGCTCGATCCCCTCACCTTCATCATCGAGCAGGGCCGCAACACGGTGATCTCGGGCGCGTGCCGGACCCCGTGGGATGGATCGCGTCGCTCGCGCTGGGCGCCGTCGTCGCCGCGCTCGGGTTCGATGGTTCCAGAGGACGCGCAGGGGCTTCGCCGATGTCCTCTGAGCGCGAGGTGGCGATCCGCGTGCGCGACTTGTCCAAGCGCTACGAGATCTACGTCGACCCCAAGGACCGGCTGAAGCAGTCGATCATGCCGCCCCTGCGCCGCCTCGCCGGCCTGCCGCCGAAGGAGTACTACCGCGAGTTCTGGGCCATGCATGACGTATCGTTCGAGGTGTACCGGCGGCGAGACGGTCGGCATCGTCGGGCAAGAACGGCGCGGGCAAGTCGACGCTGCTGCAGCTCATCTTCGGCACGCTCGCGCCGACCGCCGGCACGGTCGAGGTGCACGGGCGCGTGACGGCGCTCCTCGAGCTGGGCTCGGCTTCAACCCGGAGTTCACCGGGCGCGAGAACGTGTAGATGAACGCGGCCATCATCGGCCTCGGCGGCGCGCGAGGTCGAGGCGCGCTTCGATGAGATCGCGCGTTCGCCGACATCGGCATGTTCATCGACCAGCCGATCAAGACCTACTCAGCGGCATGTACCTGCGGCTCGCCTTCGCCGTGCAGGTGTGCCTGGACCCCGACGTGCTGGTCGTGGACGAGGCGCTCGCGGTGGGCGATGCCTACTTCGTGCACCGCTGCTACCACCGCATCCGCGCATGAAGGAGCAGGGCAAGACCATCCTCTTCGTGAGCCACGACACGGGCGGTGAACAACCTGTGCGACCGGGCGCTCTGGATCGGCGACGGGCGGCTGCGCGGAAGGTCGGCCCGACGACGTGACGCCGCCTATCGTGCGGATCTCTTCGGGCTCGAGATGAAACCCGGCGCGGCCTGCCCGGGCCGGGGGCCGCCGCGGCCCCGTCCGCGGGGGCCGGCGCGGGCGCACCGGAGGCGACGTGCCCAACAGCGACCGCCGGATGGGCGGGCAGGGCTGCCGCGTCCTCGGCATCGGACTCTACGACGCGGCGGACGGCCAGCGCCCGCGGCCGTCGCCCCAGGCCGCGAGATGCTGTCCGCATCTCGATCCAAACCGTCGCTCCCGCGCGCACGCCGCTCGTCGTCGGCTACGAGATGTACACGCCGCGGGGAGAACCTCGGTGGCATGAATACGCGGCTCGAGCGGTTCGACGTGACCGCGCCCGCGCCGGGCACCAGTTCACCATCCCCGCTCGGGCGAGCCTGCCGTTCCTGCGCCATGGGCACTACGCGCTCACTCCGGCGGTCGCGGTCCACGGGGCGACCCGCATCGAGGACCGCGTCGAGAACGCCCTCGTGTTCGAGCTGGACGGCGACCGGGAAGTCGCCGGGTGGATGCGCCTGCCTACCTCGTTCGCGTGGATGGGCGCGCATGAAATTCACCGGCGAGCGCTACATCCCCTCCGAACAGGGGGAGGTGCGCGTGGAGCACATGCACCGCTATGCCGCGGTGCAGAAGGTCGCCGCGGACAAGGACGTGCTCGACGTGGCGTGCGGCGAGGGCTACGGCGCGCGGCTCCTCGCGGCCTCGGCGCGCAGCGTGACGGGGGTGGACATCTCCGAGGAGGCGGTCCGCCACGCGGCCGCACTTACGGCGATACTCCGAACCTCGCTTTCCGCCAGGCCGGCGCCACGCAGCTTCCGTTCCCCGACAACTCGTTCGACGCCGTGATCTCGTTCGAGACCATCGAGCATCTCGAGCCCCAGCGCCTGATGCTGGCCGAGATCCGGCGCGTCCTCCGGCGCGACGGGCTGCTCGTCATCTCGTCGCCGAACCGTCCGGTGTACTCCCGCGATGGCAGCACCGCAATGAGTTCCACGTGCGCGAGCTGGACTTCGCGGAGATGGACGGGCTTCTGCGCGCGGAATTCCCGGCCGTGCGCTACTACGGGCAGCGCATCGCCGCGGCCTCGCTCCTGCAGCCGCTGCAGGGACACGGCAATCGTTGCAGGCGCTCAGCGACGACGGCGCCGAGGTGCACGCGGGCTGGCCGCCCCTGCCAATGCCGGTGTACTTCGTCGCGGTGTGCGCCGAAAGGGAAGCGCTGCTGCCAAGGTTGGAGCCTCGATATTGCAATCGAGCCAGTCCGACCTGATCGAAGAGCTACCGCGCGACGGCGCAATGGGCGCAGCAGGTGTCCGACGAGATCGAGCGCGGGCGCGAGCTCTACCGCGCGCTGGACGAGGAGCATCGAAAGGTCGCCGCCTGGGCGCACTCGCTCGCCGGGGAGCTGGAGTCGGCGCGCTCCCAGCTCGGCCAGCAGCATCGAGGTCTACCGCCGCCTCGAGGAGGAGCACAGCAAAGCGCGGCATGGGGCGCTCGCTCGAGAGCGAGCTCGCCCACGTGCTCAAGCAGGCGGGCGGAGCGACGCGACGCCTTGGTGGCGTCGAGGAGCAGCATCGCGGCGCCGTGGGGCTCGCGCATGCGCTCGACGCCGAAGGGGCGAGCTGCGCAAGCAGCTCGCCGAGGTACGCGACGAGCATGCGGCGCGCTCGAGGAGGAGCGGCGCCCGGCGACGCAAGCCCGCCGGGGACGTTCTCGCTCGAGGAGCAGCTCGCGACGCTGCGCGGCGCACGTCATGCGGGTGCGAGCGGTATCGCGGGCTGAAGCACGACATGGGATCGAAGTCGCAGGAGGAGCAACTCGCGGAGCTGCGCTCCGAGCTCGCCGCGGCGCAGGCGCAGGGCCGGGCGCTCGCCGACGAGGCCGGACAGCACGAGCGCGCGGCGGCGCAGGCGACCGCGCAGCTCGCGGCGACGCGCAGCTCGGCGTCATGGCGCATCACCGCGCCGCTGCGGCTCGCCCTCGACGCCCTGATGAATAGCTACGCGCGGGCAGTGGGCGACTGGCGTCGCCTTCGACGCGCTGCCGCTCTCGGCGCGCAAGCGCCATCGCATCCGCGCCTTCTTCTACGCACGACTGCCGGGGCTCACCCGCGGCAGCCCGCTGTACGACGCATGGAGGGCGCGCCGCGCGCACGTCGCCCTGCTCGCGCCGGCCCTTGCTCGGACGAGCCGGGGGAGCGGCGCGCGGTGGTCGCGCCGGACGACCGGACGCGCGTGCCGAAGGTGAGCATGGTGATCCCGGTCTACGGGCAAATCGACTACACCCTGCGCTGCATCCAGTCGCTCATCGAGGCGGGGACCGCGGTGAGCTACGAGATCGTCGTCGTCGACGATTGCTCGCCCGACGAGAGCGTCGCGATCCTCGAGAGCCTGCCGTCCATCCGCCTGGTCAGGTCGGGCTCGAACCGGGGCTTCATCCGTACCTGCAACCGGGGCGTGCAGGAGGCGCGCGGCGAGTTCCTGGTGTTCCTCAACAACGACACCATCGTCCAGCCGGGGTGGCTCGACGCGTTGGTGCGGACCTTCGAGGACTTCCCCGACTGCGGCCTCGCGGGCTCGAAGCTCCTGTACCCGGACGGGCGCTTGCAGGAGGCGGGCGGCATCATCTGGAACGATGGCTCCGGCTGGAACTACGGACGCCTCGACGATCCCGACAAGCCCGAGTACAGCTACCTGCGCGAGGCCGACTACTGCTCGGGCGCGTCGCTCATGATCCGGCGCGAGCTCTTCGTGCGCCTGGGCGGGTTCGACGAGCATTTCGCGCCGGCCTACGGCGAGGATTCGGACCTCGCCTTCCGCGTGCGCCAGGCCGGGTACCGGGTTCTCTACCAGCCCATGTCGCGCGTGATCCACTTCGAGGGCATCACCTCGGGCACCGACGTCACGCAGGGCGTGAAGGCCCACCAGGTCGCCAACGCGAAAAAGCTCGCCACGCGCTGGCGCGCCGAGTTGGCCTGGCTGGGGCGGCCCGGCGCCGACGTGGACCTCGTCCGCGACCGCAACATCGCGGGCCGCGTGCTGGTGATCGACCACTGCACGCCCACGCCCGACCAGGACGCGGGTTCGATCACGGCCCTCAACCTGATGCGCATCATCGCCGCCACGGGCATGAAGGTGACCTTCATCCCCGAGGACAACATGCTGTACATGGAGCGCTAACCACGGACCTGCAGCGGCTCGGCATCGAGTGCCTGTACGCGCCCTACGTGAGGAACCTGCGCTCGCACCTCGCGGACTACGGGCACCTGTACGACCTGGTAGTGTTGTTCCGGGTCGGAAATGCGATGCGCCACCTCGACGAGATCGAGCACTATTGCCCGGCGGCGAAGGTCGTCTTCCACGTTTCGGATCTGCACTTCCTGCGATTCGAGCGGCAGGCGCAGTTCGAGGACTCGCAGAAGCTGCGCGAGGACGCCGCGATCCTGAAGGAGCGCGAGCTAGCGACGATGCGGCGGGCGCACGCCACCATCGTGCACAGCTCCCACGAGAAGGAGATGCTGGACGCGATGCTGGGCTGGCAGGACGCGAGCCGCATCTTCGTCCTCGGCTGGGCGATCGCCATACCGGGCACGAGCGTGCCCTTCGCGCAGCGCGACGGCATGGTCTTCGTCGGGGGCTTCCAGCACGGCCCCAACGTAGACGCGGTCGACTACTTCGTCGCCGAAGTCTTTCCGCGGATCCGCGAGGAGCTTGCCGGGGCGCGCTTCCTGATCGTCGGAAGCCGTGCGCCCGAGCGCTTCCGCTCCTTCGGCGTGGCGGGCGTCGAGTTCGTGGGTTTCGTGGAGAAGCTCGCCCCGCTGCTCGACCGGTGCCGGTTTTCCGTAGCGCCGCTGCGCTACGGCGCCGGGACCAAGGGCAAGATCTACACCAGCCTGTCGCACGGCCTGCCGTGCGTATCCACCACGATCGGCGCCGAGGGCATGGGCCTGGTACCCGGGGCCGATGTCCTGGTCGCCGATACGCCCGAGGAGCTCGCGCGCCAGTGCGTGCGGCTGCATCGCGACGAGGTGCTGTGGAACACGCTCTCGGCCAACGGTTACCGGTTCCTCGATGCGCATGCGTCGCTCGACGTGGGACGCGAGGTGGTGCACCGCATCCTCGCCGGCCTCGGCCTCGGCGGCCGCGCGCGCCGCGCCGTCGCCCCGCCGCCAGCCGCCCCGAGCCGCGCGAGAGGGTCGTCACGGACCGCCCGGCGTTCGAGGCGTTCATGGCATCGGAGGCGGCGGCGCGCCAGCTCCGGTTCGAGGACCGCGTCATCCGCAAGCACTCGGGCAACCCAGGAGGAGTACGACCTCGAGGGCTGGTGCGAGGTGTGCGAGGGACCAAGCGCCTTCCACGTCGACAAGGTGTGGGGCGGCCGGGCGCGGGACGAGGCGTACTGGGAGCCCAACTGGCGCGAGCGCTGCCTGTGCGCGCGCTGCCAGCTCAAGACGCGCGAGCGGGTGATCGCCGCGCGCACCCGGGATTTCGTGCGCTCGCGCGGGGCGGCCGGCGCCGACATCTACCTTACCGAGCAGGCGACGCCGTGTACCAATGGCTCGCGCACCGCGTCCCGAATACGCGCCCGGTGGGCAGCGAGTACCTCGGCCCGTCGGTGGCGGGAGGGAGCGTGGACGAGTCGGGCACCCGCCATGAGGACGTCGAGCGCCTGAGCTTCGCGGACGCGAGCTTCGACCTCGTGGTGAGCAACGACGTGCTCGAGCACGTGGACGACCCGGCGCGGGCGCTCGCCGAGATGCGGCGCGTGCTGCGCCCGGGCGGCGTGCTGCTGCTCACGGTGCCGTTCGACACGGCGATGGAGCGCAACGTGCGCCGCGCCAAGCTCACCGATGGAGGCCTGGTGCACTACCTGCCCGAGGTCTACCACGGCAACACGTCTCCGACGAGGGGGCGCTCGTGTTCACCGATTTCGGCTGGGAGCTGCTCGACGAAATGCGCGCGGCGGGCTTCTCCGAGGTCGCGATGCACATCTACTGGGACGAGTCGCGCGGCTATCTGGGCGTGGGCCAGCACTACATCCGCGCCGTGAAGCCGCTTGCCCCGATCGACGAGGAACCCGCATGAAATCCTACCTCCCCGACCTCCCGGCCTCGTCCGCGGCATCCGCCAGGGCGCAACGTCTACGAGGGATACCAGCGCGGCTGGGGCCTGCAGTTCGGCGGCCTGCGCGAGACGATGCTCGCCGACCCGCTCTACCAGGAAGCGCTGGCGCTTGCCCAGGGCCGCACCATCATGGCCGAGGCGAACCGCATGAACATCTTCCTCATCCTGCGCTTCTTCATGGGCGGGACCGGCACGGGCCACGTCATCGAGTTCGGCTCCTATCGAGGCGGCAACGCGATCTTCATGGCGCACGTGGCCGCGAAGCTACATCCCGGGATGAAGGTCTACGCGCTCGACACCTTCGAGGGCATGCCGGAGACCGACAAATCGGTCGACGCCCACAGCCAGGGCGACTTCGCCGGCGTGGACCTGGAGGAGCTGCGCGCATTCGCGCGGCCAAGCGCCTCTCCAACCTCGAGTTCGTGAAGGGTTTTTCGAGGATACGGCCCCCGGCGTGCTCGAGCGCGCGGGCAAGGTCGCGCTCGCGCACATCGATTGCGACATCCTGCCTTCCGTGCGCTACTCGTACGAGGCGGTGCGGCCGCACATGGTCGAGGGCGGATATCTGGTCTTCGACGACGCGACGATGTCGAGCTGCATCGGGGCGACCGAGGCCGTGGAGGACCTCCTGATCCGGCGCGACGGCCTCAATTCCGAGCAGATCCACCCGCATTTCGTGTTCCGCGCGTTCGGCCGCGGGCGCGGATGAAGCGGGTCGCTATCGTCCAATCCAACTACATCCCCTGGAAGGGCTACTTCGACATGATCGCGTCCGTCGACGAGTTCATCCTCTACGACGACGCGCAGTACACGCGCCGCGACTGGCGCAACCGCAACAAGATCAAGACGCCGCGCGGACTGCAATGGCTGACCATTCCCGTGGAGGCGAAGGGAAAGTACCTCCAGAAGGTGCGGGAGACGCGCGTGAGCGAACCCGGCTGGCCGCGCAGCCACTGGTCCGCGCTGGAGCAGAACTACGGGCGCGCGCGCCACTTCGCGCGCTACCGCGACCTGTTCCGCGAGCCTCTATCTCGGCCGCGGCGAGGAGTTGCTCAGCCGGATAAACTTGCGTTTCATCGCGGCGGTGTGCGAGCTGCTCGGGATCCGGACGAAGATCAGCTGGTCGATGGACTACGACCTCGTGGAAGGCAAGACCGAGCGACTGGTCGGGCTGTGCCGCTCGGCCGGTGCGACACACTACCTCTCGGGACCGGCCGCGCGCGACTACATCGACCAGGCCCAGTTCGACCGGGCGGCCATCGCGGTCTCGTTCGTGGACTATTCGGGCTACCCGCCTACGCGCAGCTGCACGGCGATTTCGTGCATACGGTGACGATCCTGGACCTGCTCTTCAACGAGGGACCCGATGCGCCGCGCTACATGAAGAGCGTGGCGTGAGCGACGCGCGCCTTCTCGCCCGGTGGCGGGCTACTACGATGCGAAGCTCGCCGAGCACGGGCCCACGCCGCGCGGCGTCGACTGGAACGGGGAGCAGAGCCAGGTGTTGCGCTTCGACCAGCTGGCGCGCCGTTCCGCGCGACAGGCGCCTTCTCGCTCAACGACTGCGGGTGCGGCTACGGGGCGCTGTACGACTACCTCGCGGCCGGCCATCCGCCATGCGCTATTCGGGTTGCGACATCTCCGCCGAGATGGTCGACGCGGCGCGCGAGCGCATCCGGGCGCGCTCGCGCACGCTTCACGACGGCGCAGCGCCGCCCGATGCCCGCCGACTACGCGGTCGCGAGCGGCATCTTCAACGTGCGGCTGGGCCATCGACGACCGAATGGCGCGCGCACATGCACGAGACGCTCGACGCAATGGACCGCGCCTCGCCGCGCGCGGCTTCGCGTTCAACTGCCTCACGTCCTATTCGGACGCCGAGCGCATGCGCGGACCATCTCTACTACGCCGATCCCGTGCGTGTGTTCGACCAGTGCAAGCGACGCTCTCGCGAAAGACGTCGCGCTGCTTCACGACTACGGGCTGTACGAGTTCACCTCCTGGTGAGAGAAGGCGCAGCCATGAAGAAGCTCCTGATCTTCGGCACCGGCGACATCGGCGAGCTCGCGCACTGGTATTTCACGCACGACGCGACTACGCGAGGTGGCGGCCTTCACGGTGGACGCGCCTACGTTCGCGAGGAGCCGAGCTTCTGCGGGCCTGCCGGTCGGTCGCGTTCGAGGCGGCGCACGAGGCGTACCCGCCGGCGCGAGCACGACTGCTTCGTGGCGATGAGCTACGCCGAAGCTGAACACGGCTGCGCGCGCGACAAGTACCGAGGGGCAAGGCGGCGCGGCTACGGCTCGCGAGCTACGTCAGCTCGCGTGCGAGCGTGCTGAACGACGGACGCATCGGGGAGAACTGCTTCATCCTCGAGGACAACACCATCCAGCCGTTCGTCCGGATCGGCAACAACGTGACGCTCTGGAGCGGCAACCACATCGGCCATCACTCGACGATCGGCGACCACTGCTTCATCGCCTCGCACGTCGTGGTCTCGGGCGGCGTGCACATCGGCGAGCGATGCTTCGTCGGCGTGAACGCGACAATCCGCGACGCATGTGACGATCGGCGCGCGATGCGTGATCGGCGCCGGCGCGCTGATCCTGAAGGACGCGCCGGACGACAGCGTGTATCTCGGCGACCGGCACCGAGACGGCGCAACGTGCCGGCGAGCCGGCTGAGAGATCTGAGGTCCGCATGAGGTGGGCCAAGCTGGGCCGCGTCTTCGTCCCGCGGCAACCATCCGCCTGGATGCGCACCCATGCCTCCGACCCGATCGCCGAGCAAGCTCGACAGCGGCGATCTCTCCGCATTTATTTCGGCGCCGCGACGAGCGCGGCCGCACGCACATCGGCGCGGCTTGAGATCGACGTCGCGACCCGGACCGGTTGCGCGACCTCAGCGCCGAGCCGGTCGTGGCGCCCGGTGAGCTCGGCACTCTTCGACGACAGCGGCGCGTCGACGGGGTGCCTGGTGCGCGAAGGCGACACGCGCTACCTGTACTACCTGGGCTGGAACCTCGGCGTGACCGTGCCGTGGCGCAACTACCATCGGCGTGGCGCGGTCGCGACGACGGCGAGCGTGCGTTTCGCAAGCGTCTCCGCGGCGCCGCTGCTCGACCGCAGCGACGTCGATCCGTTCAGCATGTCGTATCCGTGGGTCATGCAGGACGAAGGGCCGCTGGCGCATGTGGTACGGTTCGAACCTCGCGTGGGGCGCAAAGGCGGAATCGATGGCGCACGTGATCAAGCATGCCGTATGGCGCGGCGCCGCTCGCCTGGGAGCGCCGTGGCGACGTCGCGATCGGCGCCGCGTCGCCGGCCGAGTACGCCATCGCCCGGCCATGCGTGGTGAAGGAGAACGGGCTCTATCGGATGTGGTACTCGCACCGCGGTCCGTCGTATCGCATCGGGTATGCCGAATCGCGCGACGGGCTGGCTTGGCAGCGCAAGGACGGCGAGGTCGGCATCGATGTTTCGGCCTCGGGCTGGGACAGCGAGGCGATCCAGTACGCCTGCGTGTTCCGCCATCGTGGCCGCCTCCACATGCTCTACAACGGCAACCACTACGGCAGAACGGGCTTCGGCCTGGCGGTCTGCGAAGCGGAATGAGCGCGCGCACGACGGCGGTCGAGATCAGCGTGGTGGTCCCGGTGTACGGTTGCCGCGACTGCCTGCGCGCGCTGCACACGCGCATCACCGCGGCGCTGCAAGCGCTCGGCGTCACCCACGAGATAGTGCTGGTGGACGACTGCGACCGCGAAGGCTCGTGGATCGAGGCCGCCGCGATCGCGCGCGCCGACCCCGCGGTGCGCGCGTACCGATTGAGCCGCAATTTCGGGCAGCACGCCGCGATCACCGCGGGCCTCGCGCTGTGCGCCGGGCGCTGGGCCGTGGTGATGGATTGCGACCTCCAGGACCCGCCCGAGCGCATCGGCGAGCTGTACCGCGAGGCGCTCGAGGGCCATGACGTGGTGCTCGCGCGCCGCAAGCGAAAGCAGCACTCGCTCTTCCGGCGCGCCGCGGCGCGCGCCTACTTCGGGATCATCAACGCGATCTCCTCCGGGGGTCGCTTCGACGGCGAGTTCGGAAGCTTCAGCATCATCTCG
>CAWHAQ010000003.1:0-507697 GCA_963827425.1 uncultured beta proteobacterium
CTGCGCCCGCGGGCGCGGCTCACTTCACCTTCGTCGCAACGAGGCAGTTGCAGCACGACAGTTCCACGCGCGCGGCGGGAGACAGGGAAGTGACGAAGGCTGCGCCGAGATACTTGTCGCCCGGCTGGAGCAGCTCCTCCACCCGCATGCGGCCGAACTCCTCGCGCTCACGGGGCCCGAGTCCCTCCATGTAGCGGTTGAGCATCCACGACAACGCGAACACCGGCTGCCCGAACAGGAACGGGCCCTCGCGCTCCACGCGGATCGCGTCGCCGAAGAGGTTGCGCATCCCGGTGAGGGTCATGTTGTAGTAGTGGTGCGGGAAGCCGTGCACCGGCTGCAGGAACGGGACCTGGCAATACAGCGTGCCGCCCGGCTTCAGCACGCGCAGCAGCTCGCGTCCGCACGCGAACGGATCCTTCACGTGCTCCAGCACCGCGAACGAGAACACGGCGTCGAAGGACGCGTCGCGGAACGGGAGCTTCTCGCCCACTCCGAGGACATCCGTGGTGGCATAGGGCACGATCTCGTAGTTCACCACGTTGGGAAAGTAGCGATCGCGCGATCCCGCGCCGCAATCGAGGATCAACCCGTCGCGCAGCCGGTGGATCAGGTTGAGGGCCTCGCCGTCGTAGCCGTTGGAGGAGACGTTCTCCGTGGCGACGATGCCGGAGGACGCGCGCAGCTCCGGCGTGAGGAAATCGATGCGCGCCTCGTCGGCGGGGAATGCGGTCGCGCAGCCCCGGCAGCTCAGCGCGCCGGGCGCGCTCTCGAAGCTCTCCGATCCGCACCTCGGGCAGCGCGCGATTGCACGCACGCGATCGAGCTTGGCGGACTTGAGCGCCTGCATCGCGAGCGGCGGCCGGTAGAACGGCACCACGATGTCCTGCTCGCGGCTTCCGATGCGCAAGCGCAGCGTCGCTGCCCCGAGGTCGCGGACCTGCTCGTAGCGGCACGAAGCGGTGAACCCCGTGGCGGGCAGGCCGTACATCGCCGTGATGTCGGGGCGCGGGACACGGGCGATCGGAAGCAGTCGCGCGCAATCGGCCTCCACGAACCCGATCGCCTCGAGCGGGCGCGGCGCGGCGACCCAGCCGCGCAGCTCGAAGGTCTCGGCGCTCGCGGGCGGATGCGCGATGTCGGGCGACTCGAGGTACCAGCAAGCCATCGGCGGCTGCGATGCGAGCGCGTCGGCGGGCTCGGCGCGCGGAGCGCGCAGCGTGCCGAATTGCCGCTGGAGCGCGCCCTGCGCGGCGCTTGCGAACGCCCCGGGTCCCTGCGTGAAGAGCACGCGCAGCCCGTCCCGCATCCATTGGAGGACGAGTCGCCCGCTCGGAAGCCGGTCGCGCAGCGCATTCATGGGGCTAGTGTAGCGAACCGCCGCGCGGCGACCTCGGCCCGCCTACTCCAGGTCCGTCGCCGCGAGCTCCGCGTCCGTCGCCCGAAGGATCTCGAGGCGTGACAGGCTCGGGCCGGCTCCGTGGCGGCCGAGCGCCACGTAGAACTCGCAGCCCTCCGTGGGATGGAAGCTCACCTCGCGCAGCCGGGTGTAGCCGAGGACGTGCAGGTCGTGCATCAGCAGTCGGAAGGAGTGCGGGACGAAGCACCAGTTGTGGATGTCCACGTACGCGCCGGATTGGATCTCGCGCATCCTGTCGGCCGCCTCGCGCGCGGTGTGGATGAACGCATAGTCGCCGCGTGCGCCCGCGGACCAGGCGAGGCGGTGCGCCTTGCCGGCCGCGTTGAGGTAGTGCTCGGCCACCGCGCCGGGCGTCGGGACCCTGGCGCCGGCGAGGCTTGCGTCGATCACCCGCGCAAGGCCCGTGACGGGGCGGAAGCGGTCGAAGACATAGCGCTTGTCCGGGATCACGAGCGCGAGCACGCCGTCGTCCTTGAGGATGGAATCGCAGTCGGCGAGGAACCCGATCAGGTCGGGCGTGTGCTCGACCACGTGCGAGGCGATGATCCAGTCGTAGTGCGCTGGCTTGCCGGTGAGCTCGAGGTAGCTCTGTCCCTTCCAGACGTAATCCACCTCCTCGATGCGATCGAGGTCCACCGGATGACCGGCGTACTTCACCACCAGCTCGGCGCGCGTAGCGTGGTCGATGACCTCGACCCGGAAGCCCTCGCGCTTGGGGGCGATGGGGGCGTGGCTGGGACCGATCTCGATGCCGACGCCTTCACGCTTGATGGCGGCGAGCACGCGCGCCCGGCGCCCCGCGGTGCGTACTGCCGCGAGCTCCTTGCGCGCACGCTTGCGCAGCCGGTCCAGGACGCGGCGCATGCCCAGGCCCACCCAATCGACGCCGCGCAAGACGCCGCCCGCCCCGCGGCGCGGGCGCGCGATGCTCGAGACCTGTAACGCGTCGCATGCGAAGTCGCACGGCGTCACGCTGGGATCGAAGCGCAGGACGCTCGCAGCGCGCGGCAGGTAGAAGTCGACGGTGTAGGTGCTGCCGTGGCGCACCATCGGCACCGATGCCGCCTCGCTGAATCGCCCGTCCATGCCGGGAACGTACAGGCGCGGGTCGCGCAACTCGCCGCGGCGGCAATCGAGCAGCGCGCTCGCGCGGTACCAGCCGCGCTCGATCGAGGCCGTGTTCCCGGCCACGGTCGCCGTGAATGCGGGATCGTCGGTGCTCACGCGCCACATGCGCGCGCCTCCCGCGTTCCCAAGGTCGATGGGATCGGGGTGCAGCGGGGCGAGCTCGAGGCGGATGTCGCGGGCCATGATCGCCCCTAGTCTAGCAATGGGATGCGCCCGGCCAGCGCGTCGTTGTTGCCGCGCGGCGACACCCGGCGCCCCGTTGATGCGCGATAGCGGGGGTCAACGCGGTTCGTGACGATCTTCGGCATGCGGCGGACCCTGTCGTCGCCGCTAGCAGACACTCGTAGCCGTCGTCCTACCCCTTGTGGCTGGCGAGCTACAGAGCAAAGTCGACTCACTACAAGAAGCCGCGCGGAACGGCGACGTCCGGCGTCGGATGCAGCTACGCCAATTCCTTTAAGGCCTTGATAAATAAGTGCTATGAGATGGTGGCACGGCTCCTGCTCTTACCGTCGCGTCCAAACGGTTTTGTAGGAGAAATCCGTCGTGCCCAATATCTCCAGGACTACACGCGCACTCGCAGTTTTCGCATGCCTTGGTCTCCTCGGCGCATTCCCACCTGCGGAAGCCCAGGCACTCGACTCCACCGGCACCCGAGCGGTGCCCACGTACGAAGCGGTCGGCCTCTACTGGTCCAACCCCGGCGCCAATTCCGCCACCGGCTGCCAGGTGAAGTACCGCGTCTCCGGTTCGTCGTCGTGGTCGCAGGGTCTCGACATGTGGTTCGACGCGTCGAACAGCGAGTGCCGCGGCTCCGTCGTCGGCCTCACGCCGGGCACCCCGTACGAAGTGGCGTTCAACCTGCCCGGCGTTTCCACTTCGCCCAAGGGCTTGACGTTCACGACCTGGTCGAACACGGTGCCGGTCGCGCAGACCATCAACGTGCCCAGCGGCTCGGCGACGCTCACCATCAGCGCGGGCGGCTCGGCGTCGGGCTACGTGGTCTACGACGGCACGGGCTCCACGCTCGATGCGCAGAACGGTGCCGCCACCAACATCAACGTGAACGCCTCGTACGTGATCGTGCGCGGCTTCACGCTCCGGGGCGCCCAGCAGCACGGCATCCTGATCGACAAGAACCAGCACGACGTCATCATCGAGGACAACGACATCTCGGGCTGGGGGCGCACGCGCGACGGCACCTGGGGCACCGACATGGACTCGGGCATCCGTTCGATCTGCGTCAACGAAGAGCTCACCCGCGTCACGGTGCAGCGCAACAAGATCCACGACCCGCGTTATGCCGCGAACTCGTGGGCGGTGGCGCACCCGGCGGGCCCCCAGGGCATCACGTTCTCCTACTGCGGCGGCAACAACGTCTACCGCTGGAACGAGATCTATAGCGCGAAGAACCACTTCAACGACGCCATGGGCGGCGAGGACAACTTCTCCACCAACGGCTGGCCCAACAAGGACAGCGACATCTACGGCAACCGCGTCGAGATGACCTGGGACGACGGCATCGAGGCCGAGGGCGGCAACGCGAACGTGAGGATCTGGGGCAACTACATCAACAACACCGGCACCGGTGTTGCCTCGACGATCGACTCGGTGGGTCCGATGTACATCTTCCGCAACGTGTGGAACCGCAACCAGTTCATCGAGGGCGCTTCCTGCGATTCCGACCAGAAGCAGCCGATGTTCAAGTCCGGGAGCTCCTCCGACTTCGGCAACGGCCGCCGGTACCTCTTCCACAACACGATGCTGCAGGCGCAGGCCTCGGGCTGCACCAACGGCCTCGGTGGGGGCGCGGGCGTCGGCGGCACGGGCGACACGCAGCTCGTGCACAACACGGTGTCGATGAACAACATCTACCAGATCTGGAAGAACGGCGGCTCGTTCTACCAGATCGGAAGCGACAACACGTTCCAGAACGATCTCACCAACGCGGCCTCCTCTCCTGAAGTGGGCGGCCTCGTGGGCCTTCCGAAGTACGCCTCGGGCAGCGGCTGGCAGAGCGAGTCGGGCGGGATGTACCAGCTCGCTGCCGGCTCGCCGGGCTTCGACCAGGGTATGCGCATCAACAACTTCAACGACCGCTTCAACGGCGCGGCCCCGGACGTGGGCGCGGCCGAGGCGGGCGATGGAGCGATGAAGTTCGGGGTTGCGGCGGCGAGCGCTGCGAGCAGCGTGGGCGGCACGGGCACCGGCGCTCCGGCTCCGACGCCCACACCGACTCCCACGCCGACGCCGACGCCGACTCCCACGCCGACTCCGACACCGGGCACCGGTGGGACCACCGCGGTCTCGGCGACCATGGATTCGTCGTCGTACACGGCAAGCGCGGGCCAGGGCGTCACGTTCACCGCGGCACTGTTGGGCAATGCGGGCACGCCGACCGGCACCGTGAAATTCCAGGATGGCGCCAACGCGATCGCGGGCTGCTCGGCGGTCGTGCTCGCGAGCGGCAAGGCCACGTGCACCACCGCCGCGCTGGCGAGCGGCGCGCACGCGATCACCGGCGTCTACTCCGGCGACACGACGTACGGCGCGGGCATGGCCGGGCCGATCACGCAGACGGTCGATGCGGCAGCGCGCGCGGCGACGGCGGCAGCCGGCAGCGCGCCCACGCCGGCGGCGGGAACGCTCACCGCGCTGTCCACGCGCATGCAGGTGCTCACCGGCGACAACGTGTTGATCGGCGGCTTCATCATCGGCGGCACGGCGAGCAAGACGGTCGTCGTGCGCGCGCGCGGGCCTTCGCTCGCAGGCGCGGGCGTGCCCAACGGCCTCGCCAATCCGTCGCTCACGCTCGTGCGCGCGGCGGACCAGGCGGTGATCGCCGCGAACGACGACTGGGGCTCGAACGCCAACGCGGCGCAGATCGCATCGAGCGGCTTCGCGCCGTCCGATCCGCGTGAATCCGCGGTGCTCGTGACGCTGCCGCCGGGCGCGTACACGGCAATCGTCTCCGGCGCCGGCGGCACCACGGGGGTGGGCATCGTCGAGGTGCTCGAGGTCGACCATCCCGAGATCCCGCTCTCCGGCATCTCCACCCGCGGCCAGGTGCTGACCGGCGACGGCGTGATGATCGGCGGCTTCGTGATCACGGGAACGGCGCCGCAAACCGTCATCGTGCGCGCGCGCGGCCCGTCGCTCGCGCAAGCGGGCGTGGCGAATGCGCTCGCCAACCCGAGCCTGCAGCTGATCCGCGCGGCGGACCAGACGGTGGTCGGCAGCAACGACGATTGGGGCTCGGCGGCCAACGCCGCGCAAGTGGCCGCGAGCGGCTACGCGCCGGGCGATCCCCACGAGGCAGCGCTGCTCGTGACCCTCCCGCCGGGGGCTTACACCGCCCTGGTCAGCGGTTCGGGGGGTGTAACGGGAGTCGGCATCGTCGAAGTGTTGACTATTCCATAGTTTCAACGGGGGCCAACCGGTAGTCTCGCGAGAGGCGTATCGGAAGCCCACCTATCACAGGGACTTTCATGCAAAGCATCCGAAACACCATTGCAAGATTCCTCGCGGCGCTCGCCGGCGGGATCTCCTGCGCGCTGCTCGTCGCGGCGCCTGCGCATGCCACCAGCGTGCTGCCGCTTTATCTCGACGAGGTCGTCGATCAGTCGACCACGGCGTTCCAGGGCACGGTCACGGATACCCATTCGGCGCGCGATCCGGCTAGTCACGCCGTCGTGACCTATACGACTTTCACTGTGAGCGACGTGCTCAAGGGCTCGGTGCCCGCGATGTACACGATCAAGCAGATCGGCGGCGCGGTGCCGGGCGAGAAGGTCGAGTTCCGCGTGCCCGGCGTTCCGAAGTTCGCGGTCGGCCGCGAGTACATCGTGTTCATGGCCGGCGTGTCGTCGCTGGGCTTCTCGAGCCCCATCGGCCTCGGGCAGGGGCGCTATAGCGTCACGCAGGATGCGAACGGCAAGCAGGTGGCCAACGGGAGCGATTTCCGCGACACCGCCTCGCGCATGGGCTCGCAGATGTCCACACAGAGCAAGGCGCTGATGGCCGCGCAGGGCGGCCCGGTGCGCCACATGGACGTCGATGCCTTCAAGCAGCTGGTTCGCGGCCACGTGGGGGCGAAGCAATGAGCGGCCTGAACCTTTCACGCATCCTTTTTGCGGCAGGCCTCCTTGCGGCGGGGGTCGCGCATGCGGGCGGCCCGTTGTCGCTATGCAATGCGGGCACTCCGAGTGGGGCGCCCATCACGTATGCCAATCCCAACGTTACCCTCAACTACGACAAGGGCACCCTCGGGACGCTCTCGAACGCGCAGGCGGCCACGATCGTCAACAATGCGATCGCGTTGTGGAACAACGTTCCCACGGCGACCATCGCGCTCACGCGCGGAGCAGATATGCCGGTCGACGTGACGACCGCGAACGTGATCACGTTCTACGACTACGACGGGAGCGTGCCCCTGACCACCGACGGCCTGAACCCGGTGATCTACGACACCGACGGCTCGATCACCGACCTCATTTTCGGCACCGGCGCCAACGGCTCCGTCCTCGGCTTCGCGGGTTCGTTCTGGTCCGGCTGCCACTATGTCGAGGGCCAGGCGGTGATCAACGGGAACTTCTCATCCAGCCCCACGCTGATGACGACCGTGCTCGCCCACGAGCTGGGGCACTTCATCGGACTGAGCCATACCGAGATCAACTCGGAACAAGGGCTGTCGAGCGGCAGCTATCCGCTGATGTATCCGGTCGCCCACCGCAGCGGGGTGAGCCTGGCCGACGACGACATCTCCGCCATCACCGCTCTCTACCCGGACACCAACGTCGCGGCGAGCTACGGCACGCTGCAGGGTAATTTCCGCACCGCCGGCGGCACGCAGGTTCCGGGCGCCAACATATGGGCGCGCGAAAACTCCAGCGGGAAGATGTATAGCGTGGTTTCCGACTACCTCACGCAGGGCAACGGCTTCTTCAAGATGCTCCTGCCGCCGGGCACTTACACACTCCATGCCAGGGCGCTCGATGCGAGCGATCCCGGGACCATTCCGCCGATCGACCTCACCGGCGGCTCCGGCACCGGTCCATATACGGGCGACATCACGGACGCCTCGTTCCAGCCGCCGCTCTATACACTCCCGAACGGCGGCGGGACGCCGTTGAACGTCACGCTCGGCAACGGCACCCCGAACCAGGTTGTGATCATCGCGGGCTGCGTAGCCAGCGCCGACTTCCGCATCACCGGCGCCGGGAGCGTGAGCGGCAACTGCGTGGCGGCACCGCCGCCCGTGCCGGTGGCGGGCCACCTCGCGGCCATCTCCACGCGCATGCAGGTGCTCGGCGGCGACAACGTGCCGATCGCGGGCTTCATCGTCGGCGGCGGCGCGGCCAAGCAGGTCGCGGTGCGCGCGCTCGGGCCTTCGCTCCTGGGCGCGGTGGTGAACCCGCTGGCCGATCCGACGCTGAACATCGTGCCGGCCGCCGGCGGCGGTTTCGCCGACGACGATTGGGCCCTGGACCCGAACGCCGGCGCGCTGTCCAGCGCCGGATTCGCGCCCAGCAATGCCAAGGACTCTGCGATCCTGCTGAGCGCCACGCCCGGCGCCTACACGGCGATCGAGAGCGGCCACAACGGCCTCACCGGCGTGGGCCTGGTGGAGGTCTACGAGGTCGACCATCCCGAGATCCCGATCACCGCCATCTCGACGCGCGGCTTCGTGGGCACCGGCGACAACGTGATGATCGGCGGCATCATCGTGCAGGGCGATACGCCGCTCACGGTGGTGCTCCGCGCGCGCGGACCGTCGCTCGCCGCGTCGGGCGTCACCGGCCTGCTCGCCAATCCCCTACTGCAGCTCGTGTCCAACGGCTCGGTCATCGCCAGCAACGACGACTGGCAGTCGGATCCGAATGCGGCGCTCATCTCCTCGACGGGCTTTGCGCCCTCCGATCCGCACGAGTCCGCCCTGCGTGTCACATTGAATCCGGGGGCATACACTGCGATCGTATCGGGCGTCGGCGGCACCACGGGCGTGGGCATCGTCGAGGTCTTCGCCCAGTAATAAGAACAGGTCGGCGCGCCGGCGGCGTCCATCGGGGCGCCGCCAAGTTGCTCGAGTCCGCAGCTCCGGAGGAGAGATGCCATGCGTGCCGCACCTGCTTCGCTCGCAGTCCTGACGTTCGCCTTCGCCGCCTCGCTCGCGGCCGCGGCGCCGCCCGCGCTCACGCCGCAGCCGTTCGTTACCGGCTTCGCGTTCCCGCTCGAGATCGTCGCGCCGGACGACGCCACCAACCGCTTGTTCGTGGTCGAGCAGACCGGGCGCATCCGCATCATCCGCAACGGGGCCATCGTGGCCACGCCGTTCCTCGACCTTTCCGGCAGCGTGATCGCGGGCGGCGAGGAGGGGCTGCTCGGGCTCGCCTTCCATCCGCAGTTCGCGAGCAACGGCTTCTTCTTCGTCTACTACACGCGGCCGCGGTCGGGCGATCCCGGGGGCGACGAGATCGTGATCGAGCGGTTTCAGCGCTCGCTCAACCCGGACGTGGGCGATGCGGCCTCGGGCGTCATCCTGCTCGTCATCCAGCACCCGCAGTTCGCCAACCACCAGTCGGGCAAGCTCGCCTTCGGTCCCGACGGCTATCTCTACGCGAGCGTGGGCGACGGCGGAGGGGGCGGCGATCCGTTCATGACCGGGCAGAACCTCGGCGAATTCCGCGGCAAGATCCTGCGCTTCGACGTCGACGGCGGCTTCCCCTACGCCATACCGGCGACCAATCCGTTCGCCGGGTCGAGCGATCCGGGCGTGCACAAGGAGATCTGGGACTACGGCTTGCGCAACGCGTGGCGCTTCAGCTTCGACCGCCTCACCGGCGACCTGCTGATCGCCGACGTGGGCCAGAACCTGTGGGAGGAGATCGACTTCGAGCCCGCGGGATCCGGCGGCGGGCGCAACTACGGCTGGAGCATCTTCGAGGCCACGCACTGCTTCAATCCGCCCACCGGCTGCAGCCTCGCGAACCACACGCTGCCGGTGATCGAATACGGCCACAACGCGGCGGGCGGCTTCTCGGTGACCGGCGGCTATCGCTATCGCGGCACGACGCTGCCCGCGCTCTCCGGCTACTACGTGTACGGCGACTACGTGAGCGGGCATCTCTGGGCCGCCTCGCCGGATTCAGGCGGCCTGTGGACCACCACCCAGGTCGGGCAGACCACCAATCCCTCGGCGTTCGGCCAGGACGCGAGCGGCGAGCTGTACGTGACCGACCTCGGCGCCGGGGCCGTCCTGCGGCTGACTCCGGCCGCGACCACCATCCCGCGCATGGTCGGGCTTTCCACGCGCCTGCACGTGGCCACCGGCGACGATGTGCTCATCGGCGGGCTCGTGATCCAGGGCACCGCGAGCAAGACGGTGGTGTTGCGCGCGCGCGGCCCGTCGCTCGTCGCGGCGGGTGTCGCCAATCCGCTCGCGAACCCGGTGCTGCAGCTCTTCTCGGGATCCACGCCGATCGCGAGCAACGACGACTGGGGCGCGGCGCCGAACGCGGCGCAGATCACGGCGAGCGGCTTCGCGCCTTCCGACGTGCGCGAGTCCGCGATCATGACCACGCTGGCGCCCGGCGCCTACACCGCCATCGTCACCGATGCCGCGGGCGGCTCCGGCGTGGGCCTCATCGAGATGTTCGAGGTCGACCATCCCGAGCGCCCGCTCGCCGCGATCTCGACGCGCGCGCAGGTGCTCACCGGCGACAACGTGATGATCGGCGGCTTCATCATCCAGGGCACCGCGCCGCAGACCGTGATCGTTCGGGCGCGCGGGCCGTCGCTCGCCGCCGCGGGCGTCACCGGCGTGCTCGCCAACCCGACCCTTCAGCTCGTGCGCTCGTCGGACCAGGCGGTGATCGCGGCCAACGACGATTGGCAGGACGACCCGAACGCGGCCGAGATCGCCGCGCGCGGCTTCGCGCCCGGCGACGCGCTCGAATCGGCGCTGCTGGTGACGCTGGCGCCCGGGGCGTACACGGCTGTGGTGTCGGGCGTGGGAGGCACGTCGGGGGTGGGAATCGTGGAGGTCTTCGCGCAATGACCTCTGCGAGCGCGCCGATCCTGCGTGCGATCCTCGCGGCCCTCGCGCTCGTCCCGGCGCTCGGCGTCGCGGCGCCGCCCACGGTCGGCGGCTGCCAGGTCCTGCCCGCGGACAATTACTGGAACACGCCGGTCGACAACCTGCCGGTGCACTGGCTCTCGCCGACCTGGGTCGGCACCATCGGCACGGCCTCGCACCTGCACGCGGACTGGGGCAACGTGCTCGCGGACAACTTCGGCATCCCGTTCGCAACGGTGACGGGTGCACAGCCGCTGGTGCCGATCCAGAACTACACCGACGTGCCGCTGCCCTTCACCGACCTTGGCGGCGACTTTTCCGACGAAAGCGATCCGGGGCCGTATCCGATTCCTCCTACGGCTCCTGTCGAGGGCGGCGCCGGCAGCGGCGGCGACATGCACGTGCTCGTCCTCGAGACCACCAACTGCGTGCTCTACGAGCTCTATTTCGCCAACTACGTGGGCGACCCTCAGAACAGCTGGGTGGCCAGCTCGTTTGCGAAGTGGCCGCTCAATTCCAACGCCCTGCGCCCCACGGGCTGGACCTCGGCCGACGCGGCCGGGCTACCGATCTTCCCGGGGCTCGTGCGCTACGACGAGGCCAGCTCGGGCGAGATCACGCATGCCATCCGCTTCACGGCGAAGCTCATCTGGGGAAGGACGCGGCCACCGGCGACCAGAAGTACCTGTGGCCCGGCCGCCACGCCTCGGGCAACAACACGTCGTTCACGCGCCCGCCCATGGGCGCGCGCTTCCGCCTCAAGGCGAGCTACGACATCCCCACCACGTTCGATCCGCTCACGCAGACGATCCTGCGCGCGATGAAGAAGTACGGCATCGTGCTCGCCGACGGCGGCAGCAACTGGTTCTTCCAGGGTGTTGCGGACACGCGCTGGCCCGACCGCGTGTTCAGCGACTTCTCGAGCGTGGCGGGCAGCAACTTCGAGGCCGTGGACACCGCGCTGCTGCAGGTCGATCCGGACAGCGGCCAGGCGAAGCAGGGCGTGAACGCAGATCCCGAGCGGCTCGCGGCGATCTCCACGCGCATGCAGTCGCTTACCGGCAATGACGTGGTCATCGGTGGCTTCGTGATCGGTGGTTCCTCGCCCAAGACCGTCGTCGTGCGCGCGCGCGGCCCCTCGCTGGCCCCGGGCGTGCCCAACACGCTCGGCAATCCCCTGCTCGAGCTCTTCGCCGGGGCGACGGTCATCGCGACCAACGACGACTGGGGCACTGCGCCGAACGCTGCGCAGCTCTCGGCGAGCGGATTCGCGCCCACCAACGCGCTGGAGTCGGCGATCATGACCACGCTCGCCCCGGGCGCCTACACCGCGATCGTCCTCGGCTCGGACGGTGGCACCGGGGTCGGGCTGGTCGAGATCTTCGAGGTCGATCGTCCCGACATCCCGCTCGCGGGCATCTCGACGCGCGGGAAGGTGCTCACCGGCGACGACGTGATGATCGGCGGCTTCATCATCCAGGGCAGCGCGCCGCAGAAGGTCGTGGTGCGTGCGCGCGGCCCGTCGCTCGCCGCGGCCAGCGTGCCCAACGTGCTCGCCAATCCGTCGCTCACGCTCGTGCGCTCGAGCGACCAATCCGTCATCGCGACCAACGACGACTGGCAGGACGACCCCTCCGCGGCGGCGATCCAGGCCGCGGGCTTCGCCCCGGGCGATGCGGTCGAGTCCGCGGTCATGATGACCCTCGATCCCGGCGCGTATACGGCGATCGTGAGCGGCGTGGGCGGCTCGACCGGCGTGGGAATCGTGGAGGTGTTCTCGGTCCCGTAGGCCGCGGCCCCTACCTGCGCAGGTAGTGTCCGGCGCGCGCGCCTCGGGTAAGATGCAGCCCGTTACGCCCCGCAGAGGGCGGCCAACATGCCTCGAGGTCCTGTGAGCTCAGCGCGCGTCACGCTGTCCCGCATCCTGTCCTGCCTGGCGCTGCTGCTCCTGCCGGCGTTGGCGGGCGCCCAGCAGGTCGTCGGCACCATCGCCATCGGCGCGGGGGCCGCGGCGGTTGCCGTCGATCCAGGCGACGACAGGTTCTTCGTCGCCGCGCACGATGCGAACCGGGTCGCCGCCATCGAGGGTCGAACCGGCACCAAGGTCAACTACGCGGTGACCGGGCCCGTCGCCCTGGCGTTCGAGCCCGCCAGCCAACGCGTCTACGTCGCTACCGACGCCGGGCTCTACACGGTGCTCGGAGGTTCGGGCTCGCTGGATCCGTTGCTCGACGTCGTAGGGACGGACCTTCTCCATCCCGTGTCGGCGCTGGCGGTCAATCCGATGACCGGCGACGTCTATGCCCTCGACCAAGCGGGCGGCGTCGTCTACGTGGTGACCGGGGCCACGGGAGCCGTGAGCACGAGCTACCCGGTCCCTTGCCCGAGCGCCGTGGCCGTGAATGCGGTGACGAATCGTGCCTACGTGACCAGCGAGTGCGCAACGACCGTGACGGTGATCGACGGCGCCGCGCGCACGTTTCATGCGATCACAGTGCCTTCGAGCCCGCAGGCGATCGCGGTGAACCCGGTGACGAATCGCATCTACGTCGCCCACGGCGGCATCGCCGGGGTGACGTGGTTCGACGGCGCGAGCGAGACGCCCGCCGCCGTGACGGGCTCGTTCTCCTCGCCCGTCGCCATCGCGCTGAACCCGGCGACGAACCGGATCTACGTCGCGAACTTCGCCACCGACAACGTGGCGGTGATCGACGGCAGCGCCAATACCTCCGTGAACGTGGCGGTGGGCGCATCGCCCAATGCGATCACCATCGACGGGGTGCGCAATCGCATCTACGTGGCGGGCGCCGGCGGCACGGTGACGGCACTCGACGGCGCCACGCTCGCGACGACCGATCTCGCGGCCGGCACCGACCCGGCGTCGCTCGCCGTGAATCCGCTCACCTCGCGCGTCCTCGTCGCCAACAGCGGCTCGGGCGACGCGACGATGATCGACGGAAGGACCTACGGGCAGGCGACGCTCGACGCTTCCGATGCGCGAGCCGCGGCGGTGAACCCCTTCACCCATCGTGCGTATCTCGCGGTTGCCGGCTCTCCTGGCAGCGTGAAGGTGATCGACACATCGACGGACGCGAACGCGGTAGTCGCCACGGTGCCGGTCGGCGACGATCCCGGTGCGCTCGCGGTCGATTTCGCCTCCGATCGCGTCTACGCGGCGAACCTGGGGAGCAATTCCATCAGCGTCATCGATGGAGCCGCCAATGCCGTCACGGCCACCCTGAACCTGGGAGCGACCCCGGGCACGATCGCGGTGAATGCAGCTTCCCGAAAGCTCTACGTCACGCAGCCATCCACCGGCAGCGTCCTCGTGTTCGATGGTCTCGATCTCGCGGCGCCCCCGGTTCCCGTGAGTGTGGGTGGCGCGCCCGGCAAGATCGTGGCCGAAGCGTCCCACAACCAGGCCTATGTCGTGACGGGCATGCAGGTCGTCGCCATCGACGCAACGGGCACCACGCATGCCGTGACACCGGTGCGGCCGAACGTCCTTGCGGATATCGCCGTGGTCGTGGACGGCGCCCTGACCTACGTGTATGCCGCCGAAACGGCGACGAACACGGTGCTCAAGTACCGCTACGTGGGCAACACCAGCGACCTCGACAGCACCATCACCGTTCCCACCCCGGTCGCGCTCGCCGCGGACAACGTCACCAAGAAAGTCTACGCGGCGACGGGAACGACGACGCTCGACGAGATCTTCTCGAACGGGGTCCAGTCCGGGGTGGTGACGCCGGTCGTCGTGCCCGATGGCGCGAACACCGTCGCCGTCGACGAGGTCTCGCGCCGGGTCTTCGTGAGCGGGAACACGCAGGTCACGGTTCTGGACGTCACCCCGCTCTCGGTGAGCGCCGCGGTGAGCACGGTCACGACGTCGCTGCCCGGCCGTGCGGTGATCGATCCGGTCAGCGGCAAGGCCTTCGTTCCCGTGCCCGGCGCCCTCGCGAGCGCGATCGTCGTGCAGGAAGTGGCACCCTCCGTTCTCGCCAATCATCGGCCCGATGCGACCTACGGCATCGACGGCTTCACGAGCAACACCGCGCAGCCGCCATTCTCGGCGACGTTATGCTGCGCGTATTCGCCCGTCGACCCGTCGATCATCCGGGTGTCCTATGGAACGAACGGCATCCACGGAGGGTTCGGGATATTGCCGGGGAGCGGTCCTTACTCCCTGGGCCTGGGATTTCCCGCGGGCGTGAATTTCGTGACGGTCTTCGCGGTCGATGCGATGTCCGGAACCGGGCCCATGGGACAGGCCGCGGCCTTCGGGGGCGCGAGCGCGTTCATCGGCGCGCCGCGTGTGGTTCCGATCGCGGTGATCGATCCTCCGACCTTCGTCACCATTTCGTTGCCCGACGGCAAGCAGGGCGTGCCCTACAGCGGGTTCGCGACGGCGCGCGGCGGAATCGGCGCGCTGACCTACGCGATGGGGCTCCCGGACGGCCTCTCGGTCTCGCCCACGGACGGCACGGTCTCGGGCACTCCCATCGTGAGCGGAGGCCGTGCGGTCGATGTGCGGGTGACCGACGCGAGCGGCGGCCTCACCGAGGTTTCGCGATTGCTGAACATCCAGCCCGGCGATCCGCAGATCTCCGTGACTGCGGGCGTGGACCTGGGCACTGCGGCCGTCGCGTTCGGGACCACCACGCAGTCCGTGATCGCGACCAACAACGGATGGACCAACCTGGTGATCCCGTCCGTGGGCATCTCCGGACCCGCCGCGGCGGACTTCAGTGTGAGCCGGCAGTTGTGCGACACCGTCGTCCCGCCGGGCTCGATTTGCCGCTTGATCGTGACCTTCCAACCCGTCACGGCGGTCGGGGCGCGCGTGGCGAGCCTCGACATCATGAGCAACGATCCCGCCACGCCGACCGCGTCCGTCACGCTCACCGGGACGGCAACCGCCTTCGACACGGCGCCGGATCCCTTCGCGTTCACTCCCGTATCCAACGTTCTTCCGGGGACGGAGATGATGGGGGGTCCGGTCGTCATCACGGGGATCAACACGCCGGTCCCGGTCTCGATCACGGGGGCCGGCGCCTATTCGATCGGATGCAACGTCGCCGTTCGGGCGACGGCTCCATCGACCCTCTCGAACGGCCAGTCGGTATGCGTGTTCGTCACCGCCTCGCAGACTCTCGGCGCCTCGAGCAGCGCGACGCTCACGGTGGGAAGCGCGTCGGCGACCTTCACGGTCACCACCACGCCGGCGGTATACACGCTCACCGTTGCGCTCACAGGCGACGGTCAGGGTCTCGTCAACGGCGTCGATGGCCGTGCGCGGGGGATCATGTGCTCGAGCTTTACCCCGGCCCTCACCTGCAGCCTGGTTTTCGCGGCGGGGTCGACCCTGGACCTGGTGGAGGGCACGACCGGATCCGCGGACTTCGACGGCTGGACCGGCTGCGTGGTTGTGGACATCGACCGCTGTCGCCTGACGATGAACTCCGACGTCACCGTGACGGCGCATTTCACGGCACTGCATTTCTTCTCGGCGACGATCGACGGCTATCAGCTCAACCCGTACATCACCACCACCGACGAGGGCTTCGGCACTCTCCACTACAACACGTTCACGCACACGCTCACGTATTCGATAGACCTCGGGCCGTTGCAGGGCACGGAGACCGCCACGCACCTCCACGGGCCCGGTGCTCCCGGTGTGGATGGGCCGCTCATCGCCGTGCTGCCGCTCGGAACCTCCAAGTCCGGGATCGTCCTGCTCGACGCGGGGCAGGAAGCGGCGCTGCTCGCGAACCAGGTCTACGTGGACGTCCATACCACCTTGCGGCCGAATGGAGCGATGCGCGGGCAGGTGAGCACGGAGCCGGAGGTGCTGCACATCCTGGCGCTGGGGGTGATCGGACCCGGCCACGGCCACGTCATCGCGACCACCGAAGCGGGCACGGTGTTCGATTGCCGGGACACGTGCGACGTGAGCGTGCCCCACGGAAAGCCGGCGCTTCTGCGGGCGATACCGGATCCCGGCTGGGCCTTCGGCGGCTGGAGCGGCGCGTGCACGGGCACCAGCGCGTGCGAGCTCACGATGGACGACGTGAAGATCTTGAATGCCACATTCACCGCGCCCGCCGATGCGCCGCGCCTCGGCGCCATTTCGACCCGCATGCAGGCGCTTTCGGGCGACGACGTGATCATCGGCGGCTTCGTGGTCGGCGGATCCGTACCCAAGACCGTGGTGGTTCGCGCGCGGGGTCCCTCGCTCGCCAACGAAGGCGTACCGGGCGTGCTCGCCGACCCTGTCCTCACGGTGGTGAACGCGGCGACCGGAGAGATCACCAGCAACGACAATTGGATCACGGACCCGGGGCAGTTGTCCGCGCTGGGATTCTCTCCCGGTGACTTCCGCGAGTCCGCGATCATGCGCACGTTCCCGCCGGGGGCGTACACGGCGATCGTGAGCGGCGCCAACGGCACCAGCGGCGTGGCCATCGTGGAGGTCTTCGAGATCGACCATCCCGAGACGCCGCTCGCCGGCATCTCCACGCGCGGCGAGGTGCTCACCGGCGACGACGTGATGATCGGCGGCTTCATCATCTCGGGCTCGACGGCGCAGACGGTGGTGGTGCGCGCGCGCGGACCGTCGCTCGCGAGCGCGGGCGTCACCGGCGTGCTCGCCAACCCGGTGCTTCAGCTGGTGCGCTCGTCGGATCACACGGTCATCGCGACCAACGACGATTGGCAGAGCGGGCCGGACGCGGCGCGCATCGACAGTGACGGCTTCGCGCCGGGAGATCCGCGCGAATCGGCCATCCGCATCACGCTCGATCCGGGCGCCTACACCGCGATCGTGAGCGGCGTGGGGGGAACCACCGGCGTGGGCATCGTGGAGGTGTTCGCGCAATAAGCCGGAAACAAGACGGCCGTCGCGATTGAGACTGAAGTCTCGGTCGCGATGCGGGCGAACGTCGCATTGCGTGGGGCGACACAACAGCGCATCATCCGGGGCTGCACGGCGGCCAGGGAGCCCGCGATGCGCTTACGCTCGTTACTGGCTGCATTCCTCCTCGCGGTTCTCGCGTTCCCGGCCTCTGCGGGCCCGCCCTTCGCGTACGTCACCAACCGGACCACCGAAACACCCTCTCGGTCGTCGACGTGAACGCGCTGACGGTGGTGGCGACAGTTGCCGGTGGAACAGCGACCCCGAGTGGCGTGGCGGTCAATCGTGCAGGGTAACCGCGTGTACGTCGCGAATTTCGTCGGCCACAGCATCTCGGTGATCGACCCGCTCACTAATACGGTGATCGACACTTTCCCTGTACCGGACGCCAAGTGGTCCCCAACGAGGTCGCGCTAAGCCCGAAGGAAACGAAGCTCTATGTGAGCGGCGACGGGATCGAACACGAGCAAGTGCTAGTGCTCGACGCGCACACCGGGACTGTCGATCGCCACGATCTCCGTCGGCAATCCCACCCAGGGCATCGTCTACAACCCGGCGAGCACCGAGTGTATGCGTCCAGGAGAATCGATCCGAGCACGCACGGGATGGTCGTCATCATCGACGCCACACCGACCAGATCGAGACCAGCATTCCGGTCGGGGGTGCTCCGCTCGGCATGGCGGTCGCCAAGGACTCCAAGAGCGTCTACGTGGCGGACAACCAGGACAATCGGCTCTACGTCATCGATGCCGATCCAGCGTCCCCGACGTTCACACGGTCATCGGGACACCGCAGGTGTTCTCGCCGCTGCCTCACTGCCGATACGCAGTCGGTCGCCGTGAATCCCGCCACCGGCGAGATCCTGGTCACCAGCCGGGGCGCGAACATGATCGCGGTGCTCGATCCCTCGAGCTTCGCGAGATACGCCCATCGTGTTCGGCAACGGCATCGGAGCGCAGGGCATCGCCGCCTTCACGAGCGACGGGGTGTCGTCCACGATCCTCGTCACGCGCAGCGACGTCTTGGGCGACACGTTGACAAGGATCCAGGAGCCGGCGGCCACGGAAACGTCGATCGACCTGACGACTCCTGCCGCGGCCACATTCCCCTTCGACGTCGCCATCGGCCCGGGCACGATCCTCTTCACGCCGGCCGCGCCGGGCCACGTGTTCGCGACCGTCAACCCGGGCGAGACGTCGGCGACGATCACGTTCGACGCGGCCGTCGACGGCGGTTTCGCCGTGCCGTGGATACGCGGTATCCTCCGTGCCGCCCACCATCACCGTGACCAGCCCGACGGCCTCGCCGGTCACGTTCCCCGGCCTCACCTTCGGCACGCATTACACCTTCAGGGTCTTCGCCACCAACGTGAACGGCCAAGGCGCCGTGGGCACCTCGGAATCTGATCACGCCGATGGCGGTTGCGCCCGATGCGCCCACCGCCGTGAGCGCGGTCCCCGGCAACGGCCAGGCGACGGTCTCGTTCACGGCGCCCGCCGTCGATGGCGGGGAGCCGATCACCTCGTACACGGTGACACCATCGCCGAGCGGCCTCCGGCGAGCGGCGCGGGCTCGCCGATCACGGTGACGGGCCTCACCAACGGGACCGATTACACGTTCACCGTGACCGCGACCAACTCGGTGGGTACGGGCGCGGCGTCTTTGCCATCGAACCACGTCGTGCCGCTCGCCGTTCCCGGCGCGCCGACGAACGTCGTGGGGACCGCGGGAGACGGCACCGCCTCTATCGCGTTCACGGCGCCCACGGATAACGGGGGCTCGCCGATCACGTCGTACACCGTAACCTCGACGGTCGGCGGCTTCACCGCGAGCAGTGCGACCTCGCCGATCGTCGTGAGCGGGCTGGTGAACGTCACCGACTACGCATTCACCGTCACCGCGACCAACGCGGCCGGCACCGGGCCGCCGTCGGTAGTTTCCAACGACGTCATTCCGTTCGCGCCGCCGGGTGCGCCCACCGCCGTCAGCGCCTCGGTGAGCGGCGTCGGCGCCGTGATCCTGAACTGCACGGCGCCCGCGGACCAAGGCAGCGGCATCGCGTTCTACAGGGCCACCTCGTCTCCCGGCGGCATCATCGGCGACGGGCTCTGCCCGTACACCGTGTCGGGCCTCACCGTCGGCGTGACATACACGTTCACCCTCGTGCCGGTGGGCCCCTTCTGGGTGGGGGCCACGTCCGCACCTTCCAATGCCGTCACTGCGGCGACCGTACCCGGCGCGCCCACCGCCGTCACCGCCACGTCTACAAGCGACAGCCTGGTCGCCCTCAACTTCACGCCGCCCGCGAGCGACGGCGGCTCGCCGGTCACGTTCTACCAGGTGGTGACGAGCCCGCCCACGGTTGGCCCGTTACTTTTCGCTCGCCCAGCCGGGCCCGTTCATCGTATCGGGCCTCACCAAGGGCACCGCGTACACGTTCACCATGAGCGCGGCAATCTGGCGGGCGACGGGCTGCCTTCGCGGCCCTCGAACAGCGTGACGCCGGTCACTCCGCCGGTCACCGACGTGCGCGCGATGGGCGGCGACGGGCGCGTGGCGGTGAGCTTCGTGCGACCGCTGGTGACGCCCGCCTCGCCCGTCACGTCGTACGTGGCCACCGCGTCGCCGGGCGGCATCACCGGCACCTCACCTCCGCATCGGCCGCCATCCACGTCAACGGGCCTGACCGACGGCACCTCGTACACGTTCACGGTGACGGCGAACCATGCCGACGGGTCGAGCGAGACGTCGGCGCCGTCCAATGTCGGTCACGCCCGCGAAGCTGCCCGCGCGGACGAGCCCCTGGGCATACGTCCCCAGCCTCCTGGACGGCCTTGTCGCGGTGATCGATACCTGGACCAACCGAGTGATCAACACCATCGACGTGGGCGTGGGTCCGCTCGCCGTCGCGGCGAATGCCGCCGGGAACGCGCGTCTATGTGGCCAACGAAGGTGTCGACGACCGTGTCCGTGATCGACACGGCGGCGCAGGCGGTGGTCGCGACGATACCGCTGTCCGACCCGCCGTTCGGGATCGCCGTCGATCCCTCGGGCGCGCACGTTTACGTGACGACCCCGTTGGCCAGCTCGGTGAGCGTGATCGACGCGGCCAGCAACACGGTGACGGACACCATTCCGATTCCGGGCCCTGCCATCGGCATCGAGGTCGATCCTTCCGGCGCATCGGTGTACGTGAGCCTCACGACGTCCCAGCAGATCGTGCGCATCGACGCGGCGAGCAAGTCCGTCGCGGCCACCAGCGCGATGCTCTACTTTCGCGCCCTTCGCGTTGGCGGCGGGCGCCGGGGACGTGCTCTACGCTTCGGACGCCGTGTCGGGCCAGCTCGCCACGTTCTCGGCCCGACGCTGCAGCAACAATCGATCACCGCGTTCTCCGACGTGGTGCGCGGCACGGGTGTCGCGGTCGATCCCGCCGACGGGCACGTGTATTTCGCGCGCGGGCCATTCGCGACTGCCGGGACGCTGAACCAGCTCGGCGGCGCCTCGGCGCCGGTCGGGTCCGGGGTCTCGGGCGTCGCGGTGACGCCCACCGGCGGGCAGGTTTACGTGGCCGACGAGCAAAGCAACAGCGTGACGGTGGTGGACGGCGCGAGCATGACCGTGGTCGCGACCATCCCGGTGGGCGACCTTCCGATCGGGTTCGGCCGCTTCATCGCGCCTGCGGACCCGAACCCGCCGCGCCTGGACAACATCTCCACGCGCATGGACGTGCTCACGGGCGACAACGTGATGATCGGCGGCTTCATCATCGGGGGCTCCACGCCGAAGACGGTGGTGATTCGCGGCGACGGGCCGTCGCTCGCGGCCTTCGGGATGGCCGGCGTGCTGGCCAATCCCGACGCTCACCCTCGTGCGCTCGTCGGACCAGACCGTCATCGCCACCAACGACGACTGGCAGGGCGCGGCGAACGCGGCCGACAATTCTCGCGAGCGGCTTCGCTCCCGGAATGCGCGCGAATCAGCGGTGATGATGACGCTCGATCCGGGCGGCTACACCGCGATCATGTCGGGCGCGGGAGGCTCCACCGGCGTGGGCGTCGTCGAGATCTTCGAGGTCGACCATCCCGACACGCCGCTCGCGGGCATCTCCACGCGCGGTCGCGTGGATGCGGGCGACAACGTGATGATCGGCGGGTTGATCGTGCAGGGCTCCGCGCCGAAAACAGTGGTGGTGCGCGGCGACGCGGGCCGTCGCTGGCGGGCGTCGGGGGTACGGGGTTGCTCGCCAATCCGACGCTCACGATCGTGCGCTCGTCGGACCACGCGATCATCGCCACCAACGACGACTGGCAGAGCGGGCCGAGCGCGGCGGCGATCCAGGCGGCGGGGCTGCAGCCGGGCGACCCTGCGGAATCGGCGATCCTCATCACGCTCGACCGGGCGCCTACACGGCGATCGTGAGCGGGGCGGGCGGCGAGCACGGGGGTGAGCCATCGTGGAGGTATTCACCACCCAATAAAGCAATACCGAGGTCGTAACGCGAAAGCCGGGAATTAAGTCCGGGGCGGATGTGTTTAGCCAGTCGCACGTGCCCCTCCCGGACAGCGCGCCGCCAGAAGCGCGCCGCTGGACCGCCAGGAAAACCCACCGCGCCAAGGGAGCAAGAAAAATGATTCCTCGCCACACCAGGCCGGGCGCCTGGCTTGCGTCCGGCGCTGGCCGCCTGCACTGATGCTCGCCACGGCAGCGCAGGCGCGCTCGCTTCCTCCCGTAGACGCGCTCGCCGCAACGCCGCCCGCCGCAGCGCAAGAGAAGGCGCTGGCGCTCCCCGGCGCGATCTCCTCGCACTACGAAGAGCGTCTCGGCGTGCCGACCTTCCTCTGGCTCGATAGCCCGGCGACCGCGGCGAAGTCCATGGCAGCGCATCGCCCGCCGACGCCGCGCGCGCGGCACTGCGGCAGCGCGCATCGCTCTACCGCATGAGCGCGGGCGAGGTCGATGCGGCGCCGATGCACCACGTCGACGCCCTTCCCGGCGGCGCCGCGCTGGTGAAGTTCACCAACCAGCGCGAAGGCATCGAGGTGTTCCGCGAATCGGCCGCCGTGCTGCTCGGCGCGGCAGGCCAGGTGGTCGCGATCGGCGGCTACCTCGGGCCCACCGCCGCGCCGCCGGTGCAGCAGAAGGCCGCCCGCTCGCCGTTCGCGCTCGCGCCGGAAGAGGCCGTCGCGCGTGCGCTCGGGGACTACGGCTTCTCCACGTCGATCGCGTTCGAGCTGGCCCCGGTGGCGCCGCGCGCTGTTGACGCAGCGGCCCTCGCGGCGGCGGGCTACCGGCATTTCGCCCTCGCGAGCGGGCGCACGAGCCCCGACGGATCGAGCATGGTCGTGCCGGCGCGCGCGAAGCCGGTGTGGTTCCGCATGCCCGGCGGTCTCGTCGGCGCGTACTACGTCGAGCTGCAGATGGCCGATGCGGGCGCGCGCGGCTCCGATTACTACGCCTACGTCATCGCCGCGGACGACGGCCGGATGCTCTACCGCCACAACCAGACGGCCGACGTGGCGTTCACCTATCGCACCTACGCGGAGACCACCGGCATCCACCTGCCGCTCATCGGTCCCCAGGGCCGCAACGGCACGCCGCATCCCACGGCGCTCGACGACGGCTTCCAGGCCGCGTTCTCCGTGCAGAACGACATCACGCTGCAGAACGGCCCGATCTCCACCAGCGACCCGTGGCTCGCTCCGGGCGCCACCCAAACCATCGGCAACAACGTCGAGGCATGGGCGAACCATACGGGGGGCGCGAACATCCCGGGCGGCGACACCATCTTCAATGCGGACGCGAACGAATGCAGCCTCGTCGCGCCGCAGGTCGCGGATTTCCACGCCTGCGTCTCCGCACCCGGCACCTTCGCATACACGTTCGACCCCACCGTTGCGCCCGCGGCCACGAAGACCCAGGTGATGGCGGCGGTGGTGAACCTCTTCTACATGAACAACTGGCTGCACGACTGGTACTACGACTCGGGCTTCCGCGAGGTCGACGGCAACGCGCAGACCAACAACTTCGGCCGCGGCGGGCTCGCCAACGACTCCATCCGCGCGCAGGGCCAGGACTACGAAAGCACCAGCAACGCCGACATGTCCACGCCCGCCGACGGCGCGCGGCCGCGCATGCGCATGTACGTCTTCACGGGCGCCGGAGCGGCGGATGTCACCGTGAGCGGCGTCGGCAGCCTCGCCGTCGGTACCGCGGACTTCGGCCCGCAGGTGTTCGACGTCACCGCGAACGCCGTGGTGGTTCCGCCTACCATCCTATCCCCCGACAACAGCGGCTGCACCCCGGTGACGGTCCCCGTCGCGGGGCTGGTCGCGGTGATCAACCGCGGCACATGCAGCTTCGAGAGCAAGGTGCTCGCCGCCCAGGTTGCCGGCGCGGTGGGCGTCATCATTGTGAACACTGTCGCAGGGCGTGGTGGCCATGGGCCCTGATGCGACGGTCGTAACCCCGATCACCATCCCGACGGTGAGCGTGTCGAACACCGACGGCGCGAGCATCAAGACGGCGATCGCCTCGGTGCGACCAGCGCGCACCTGCTGCACATCTTCGGCGTGGATCGCGACGGCACGGTGGACAACTCCATCATCTCCCACGAGTGGGGCCACTACATCAGCAACCGCCTCATCGGCGATGCGAACGGCATCACGACCCAGCAATCCGAGGGCCTGGGCGAGGGTTGGGCGGACTTCCATGCGCTGCTCATGATGGTGCATGCGGAGGACGCGCTGGTGCCCGCGAATGCGAACTTCAACGGCACCTACGCCGTCGGCGGCTATGTTTCCGACGGACCGCAGATCGGCGGCGTCACCAAGAGCTCCGCCTATTACTTCGGCGTGCGCCGCTACCCGTACTCGAGCAATCTCGCCAAGAATCCCCTGTCGTTCCGTCACATCCAGACCACCGCGACGCTGCCGGTCTCGCCGCCGCCTGCCTTCAACGGCGACCCCGCCGAGGTGCACAACACGGGCGAAGTGTGGGCCTCGATGCTGTGGAGCTGCTACTCGAACCTGCTGCGCGACACGGGGCGCCTCACGTTCGCGCAGGCGCAGGACCGCATGAAGGGCTACATCGTCGCGGCCTACAAGCTCACGCCGGTGAACCCGGTGCTCACCGAGGCACGCGATGCGCTGTTCGCGGCCATGGCGGCGAACGATCCCGCCGACCTCGCGCAGTGCATGCAGGGCTTCGCGGCCCGCGGCGCCGGCCTCTTCGCCGCAGTACACCGGAGATCGCTTCGGCACCACCAACATCGGCGTGACCGAAAGCACCGCCACCGGCAACAACCTCGAGATCACCGCCGTCACCTTCGACGGCGCCTCGGGCCTGTATTGCGATGCCGACCCGTTCCTCGACAACGGCGAGACCGGCCGGGTCACGGTCACCGTGAAGAACATCGGCGCGGGCACGCTCTCCGCGACCACGGTGACCCTCACGGGTCCCGGGACGGTAACGTTCCCCTCGGGCGTCACGCAGCCAATGGGACCCATCGCGCCGTTCGCGACCGGTTCCGTCACCTTCGACGTCGCGCTCGCGGGCGCCGCGCCGGTGAGCACCGTGTCGATCACGGCCACGGCGAGCGATCCCACGCTCATTTCTCCTCCCGCCGTGCTCGCGACCACGCTGCCGGTGCAGCGCGACCGCGCGCTCGCGGCCTCCGTGTCCGACGACGTGGAAGATCCCACCACGGTCTGGACGCCGAGCCTCGAGGGAACCGTGGACGCCTCGATCGCCTGGCAGCGCGTGGCGGTATCCGCCTTCGACCACCACTGGAACGCGCCCACCGGGCCGGTCGCCGGCATCGCATGGCTCACGTCGCCCGCGCTGCAGGTCGCCGCGTCGGGCACGGTCTCGATGACCTTCCACTATCGGCACGCCTTCGAGTTCGCCGGCGGACAACTTCGACGGCGGCGTGATCGAGGTGAGCCTCGACAACGGCACCACGTGGTCCGACGTGGAGACCGTCATCGGCGCGGCCACCGTCTACAACGGCGCGATCACCACGTTGTCCGACAATCCGCTCGGCGGCCGGCGCGCGTTCGTCGGCGAGAGCGCGGGCTTCCCGGCGATGCTCTCCAAGACCATCAACTTCCCGGCCACGCTGCTCGGCAAGACCGTGCGCGTCCGGTTCGGTGCGGCCACGGACTCGTTCGGCAACCTCACGGGCTGGGACCTGGACGACTTCTCGTTCGCAGGACTCGTCAACACGCCGTTCCCCGGCTACGTCGACGATGCGAACGCCTGCGCCGTGGTGATGTCCACCGCGGGCACGCCGCAGAGCGCGACCGTGGGTACGCCTTTCGCCATCGCGCTGCAGGTGCAGCTCACGCGCCTCGGAGCGCCGGAGGTGGGCGCGGCCGTGCACTTTTCCGCTCCGGCCGTGGGGGCTTCGGGCACGTTCCCGGGTGCGGCGCAGTTCGCCGATGTCGTCACCGACGCGAGCGGCTTCGCGACCGCACCGGCCTTCACGGCCAACGGCACGGCGGGTGCGTACACCGTCTTCGCCCAGGCGGGCCTCGGCGCCGCGACCTTCAGCCTCACCAACGCCGCCGCGGTGAATCCTGCGCGCCTGGACGCGATCTCCACGCGCATGGATGTGTTGACGGGAGACAACGTGGCCATCGGCGGCTTCATCATCGGCGGCTCGACGCCCAAGACGGTGGTGGTGCGCGGGCGTGGGCCGTCGCTCGCGGGCCGCTGGGGTGGCCGGCGTGCTGGCCAATCCTACGCTCACGCTCGTGCGCTCGTCGGACCAGACCGTCATCGCCACCAACGACGACTGGCAGGACGCGGCGAACGCGGCCGACATCGTCGCCGCGGGCTTCGCGCCGGGCGATGCGCACGAGTCGGCCGTGATGATGACGCTGGATCCCGGGGCGTACACCGCGATCGTGAGCGGGGTGGGCGGCACGACGGGTGTTGCGATCGTGGAGATCTTCGAGGTGGACCATCCGGAAGTGCCGATCGTGGGCATCTCGACGCGTGGGCGGGTGGATGCGGGCGACAACGTGCTGATCGGCGGCATCATCGTGCAGGGCGCGGCGCCGCAAACGGTGGTGATCCGTGCGCGCGGGCCGTCGCTCGCGGGCGCGGGAGTCGCCGGCGTGCTGGCCAACCCGGTGCTCACGCTGGTGCGCTCCTCCGACAACACCGTTGTCGCCACGAACGACGACTGGCAGAGCGGGCCGAGCGCGGCGGCGATCCAGGCGGCGGGATTGCAGCCGGGTGACCCGGCGGAGTCCGCGATCCTGATCACGCTCGATCCGGGCGCCTACACGGCGATCGTGAGCGGCGCGGGGGGCGCCGCGGGGGTGGCCATCGTGGAAGTGTTCACCACGCAATAACAAATGCAATAACAGGCAAGCGGGCGGAATAGGGGTCGCCGTAGCTTGTTTCCGTGATGCGCAGCCCCCTGCGCCCACGAAAACGGAGGTCGCGATGCCGAAGCTCCGCAGCTACCTGGTGCTGCTCCTTGCCGCCCCCTTATTCTGCCTCGGGGTGGCTCATGCCTCCACCATATTCCTGAAGGCGCGCCTGGACGGGGCGCAGGCCGGCGTCGTGACGTCCGCCGACGGATCGGCCTTCCTCTCCTACGACACCGCAACGCGGCTGCTGTCCTGGACCGTGAACTACCGCGGCCTGTCCTCGGCCGCCAACGCCGCGCACATCCACGGACCCGGCGGCCCGGGCGTCATAGCGGCCATCGTCGTCCCGTTCACGCTCACGGCGAGCCCGCTCACCGGCAGCGCGACTATCACCCTGCCCCAACAGGCGGACCTGATGTCGGGCCTGTGGTACGTGAACATCCATTCCGTGAACCACCCGGACGGCGAGATCCGAGGCCAGATCTCGCGCATCACCACCACGATCTACGAAGCGCCGCTGGATGGCGCGCAGGCGGGTACGGCCGGCTCGCCCCTGCCTACTTCGGGAAGCGGTAGCGGTACCGTCACATTCGACCCCGCCACGATGGCGCTGGCATGGAATTTCACCTATGCCAACCTGCCGTCGGGCGTCATCGCCTCCCACTTCCACGGTCCGGCGCAGCCCTTCGAGGTCGCGGCGGTGGAAGTGCCGGCGACCATCACGAATCCCATCGTCGGCAACGCCGTGCTCACGGCCGATCTGGCGGCGCAGCTCGTGAATGGATTCATGTATTTCAACGTCCACACCAACGATTTCCCCGGCGGCGAGATCCGCGGGCAGGTCGTGCCGGCGGACCCGCCGCGCATGGCCGCGCTTTCCACCCGCATGCAGGTGCTCACCGGCGACAACGTGGCGATCGGGGGATTCATCATCGGCGGCTCCTCGAGCAAGACCGTCGTGGTGCGCGCGCGTGGGCCCTCGCTTGCCGGCACCGCCGGCATCGTGAACCCGTTGTCCAACCCGCTCCTGCAGATCGTGAGCTCGGCGAGCAGCACGGTGGTCGCCTCGAGCGACGACTGGGGCAGCGCGGCCAACGCGCCGGATATCACCGCCTTCGGCTTCCAGCCGGGACAGGCGCTCGAATCGGCCGTCCTCGCGACGCTGCCTCCGGGCGGCTACACAGCCATCGTCACGGGCGTGGGCGGAGTCACGGGCGTGGGCATCGTCGAGATCTTCGAGCTGAACGAGCCCGCGGTGCCGCTGGTCGGCATCTCCACGCGTGGCGAGGTGCTCACCGACAACGACGTGATGATCGGCGGATTCATCATCCAGGGCTCGGGGCAGCAGCGCGTCATTATCCGTGCGCGGGGCCCGTCCCTCGCCGGCGCGGTCGCCTCGCCCGTGCTCGCCAACCCGACGCTCACCCTGGTGCGCTCCTCCGACGGCACCGTGATCGCCACCAACGACGACTGGCAGCTCGCGAGCAACTACCTGGACATCCAGGCGAGCGGGCTGCAGCCGGGGGATCCGGCGGAGTCGGCAATCCTCATCTCGCTCGATCCGGGCGCCTACACCGCGATCGTGAGCGGCGTCGGTGGCTCGACGGGCGTGGGCCTCGTGGAGGTGTTCACCGCTCCGTAGCGGGCGTGCGCCGCGGCAGGGGCCGCGCTACCATGCGCGATGCCCGAACGCAGCGCAGGGGCCGGGGAACCGGGCGTCGCGGAAGACGTGGTCGCCGCCGTGGTCAACTACAACACGGCGGCCCTCACGCGCGCCTGCACGGAATCCCTGCTGGCATCCGGCGTGCCGCAGGTCCTGGTGCTCGACAACGCCTCGAGCGAAGCGGACTACCGCCGGCTCGTGGATGACCACGCGGGCCACGCAGCGCGCGTACGCGTCATCCGCTCCGACATCAACCTCGGTTTCGCCGGCGGCTGCAACCGGCTGATCGACGAGGCGTTGCGCGATCCGGATTGCGAGCGGGTGCTGCTGCTCAACAGCGACGCCGTCGCCGTTCCGGAGGCATTGCAGGCGTGCCTGCGCGCCATGCGCGAAGGCGGCCACGACCTCATGGGCGCGCGCATGATGAAACCCGCGGCGGCAGGCGGCGCCGTGGATTCGCTCGGGGTGGCACTCTACCAATCCCTGCTCGCGTCCAACCGCATGTCCACCGACGAAGCGTACCTCGGGCCTACCGGCGGATTGGCGGTGTATTCGCGCCGCTTCCTCGCGGAGGTGATTCGCGTCCACGGCGCGGTCTTCGACGCGCGTTACTTCTGCTATGCCGAGGACACGGACCTCTGCGTGCGTGCGCGCCTGCTGGGCAGCTCGATCGGCTATACGGACGAGGTCGCGGCCCACCATGCGGGGCAGCAGAGCAACGCGGGCGTGTACGACGACTTCATCCTCTACCACGGCATCCGCAACTCGCTCTGGATGGCGGCGAAGTCCATCCCCGGATGGATCCTCTTCACGCGCCTGCCATGGTTCATCGTGCTGCACGCCGGCATCGTGCTGCGTCACACGCTGCGGGGACACTGGCGCACGCTCTGGCGGCTCTATCGCGACGCGATCTGCGGGCCTGCCCGCAGTGCTCGCGCAGCGCCGCGTCGTGCAGGCCACGCGCCGCGTGACGCTCGGGGAATTCGCCTCGCACATGGACCGGCGCTTCTACGAGAGCCGGTATCTGCGCGGCGCGATGCGCGATCTCTTCCGCGCCGGCGGAGGGCGTGGCTAGGGCGCGGGGAAGATCTCCACGATGCCGATGCCGGTGGCGCCACCGGCCCCGCTCACGAGCGCGGTGTAGGCCCCCGGAGGCAGCGTGATGCGGATCGCCGATTCGAGGGGATCGCCGGGCGCGAAACCGCTGGCCTGGATCTGCGCCGCATCCGGGCCGGACTGCCAGTCGTCGTTGGACGCGATCACGGCCTGGTCGGAGGAGCGCACGAGCGTGAGCGTCGGGTTGGCGAGGACGCCGGTGACGCCCGCGTCCGCGAGCGACGGGCCGCGCGCGCGCACCACCACCGTCTGAGGGCTGCTGCCCTGGATGATGAAACCACCGATCACGATGTCGCTCGATGTGAGCACCTGGCCTCGGGTGGAGATGCCGAGGAGGGGGCTGTCCGGCGTGTCGACCTCGAAGACCTCGACCAGCGCGGTGCCCGAGGTACCGCCCGCGCCGGTCACGATGGCGGTGTAGGCGCCCGGGGCGAGGCTCATGCCAATCGCGGATTCGCGCGGATCCGGGGGTGCGAGACCCGCGTCGCGGATGCCGTTGACGAGGAAGGGATCGCTCGAGTAGTTGTAGGACTGCCAGTTGTCGTTGGTCGCGACGATCGTGTTGTCGGAAGCGCGCACGAGCGTAAGCACCGGGTCGGCGAGTGCGTTGGGGATGGCCGGCGAGGCGAGCGAGGGGCCGATCGCACGTACCACGACCCATTTGGGAACCGCGCCGTCGATCACGAAGCCGCCGATCGCCACCGCGTCGCCGCTCCCGGTACGCAAGCGCGTGGACAGGGCCGAGAGCCGAGTGTCCGGGGCGATGTAGCCCGTGCCCCCCCGGAGCTGGAAACGGCCACGTACCAGAAGCCGTTGATGACTTCCGCGGCCTGCGCGCTCGTGAGGGCCATCGATCCGCCGGAAAGCGGATTGGCCTCGGCGATGACGGGCAGGGGCGCGAATTCCGATCCCACCGCCGGTCCGTTGAAGTCGGGAAAGCCGCCGGTAACGGGTCCGTGCCCCAGCGGGACGCTGAATGCGACATTCCACGTCATCTGGAGCGTGGCGGGGTCGATAGTCACGGCCGCACCGACCGCGTTGGACGGAAAGGCGTGGTCCGGAAGACCGATCGCGAGCGCCGTGTATCCGTTGCCGGTCAGGACCGCCATCTGCCCACGGATCTCGCCCGCCGGGTTGTTGTCCGTGTGCAGCGAGACGTACCAGAGGCCCGCGAGCATGTCCGCAGCCTGCGCGGGCGTGATGCTGGCGCTGCCGCTCATCGGGCTTGCCGCAAGCGTGATTGGAACCACAGCGGGCCCGGTAACGCCGGGCGCGGCCGGACCGCGGATGTCCGCCGCGTTCGGCGCCGACGAGAGGCTGCGGTACGTCACCGTCCAGGTGAGCTGGCCGCTCGTGTCGTCGTAGCTGAAGAGCGCCGCGCCGTCGCCGTTCGACGACGGAACACCGGCGTGTCCGCTGTCGAGCCTTGCCTTGAGGTAGGTGGTCGCCGCGTGGGCGGTGCAGGCCCAGAGGAAGGGCGCGAGCGCGAGCGCCATGAAAATGCGTCGCTGGTACCGGCGGGCTTCGATCGACATGGGGCCACTCCCAGGGGCAGAGCAACTTATTTTGGCATAGCGGAATGACAAAAGCCCTACCCGCGGGGGTAGGACCTCGTCACGCTCGGGAGCGCCGCACCGTCACTGCGCCGGGAACACCTCCACGATGCCTATGCCGCTGGTGCCGCCCACTCCGGAGACGATGGCGGTGTAGCCGCCCGGGTCGAGCGTGATGAGTATCGCGGACTCGCGCGCATCGCCCGGCTGCATGCCGCTCGCCTGGATGTCGGCGGCATTGGGCGCGCTCTGCCAGTCGTCATTGGTGGCGATCACCGCGCCGTCGGAGGAGCGCACCAGCGTGAGCGTCGGGTTGGCGAGCACGGGCGAAGCGACCGCGCCGGCAAGCGACGGCCCGCGCGCACGCACCACCACGGTCCTCGGCGCCGAGCCGTCCACGGCGAATCCGCCAATCAACACGTTATCGCCGCCGCTGACCGGTCCGCGCGTGGAGATGCCGGACAACGGCAGGTCGGCGTTGTCGACTTCGAAAACCTCTGCGAGGGCTACACCAGTGGTCCCGCCAGCGCCCGAAACGACCACGGTGTACGCGCCCGGTGCCAGGGTGCGCCAAAGGCCGGCCTCATGCGGGTCCGCGGGCGCGTAGCGGGTCGGCACCTGGGCAAATCCCTGGTCCCCGAAGTTGTCGTTGGTGACGACCGTGCCGTCCGGATAGACGAGCTGCAGGACCGGATCGGCGAGCGCGCCGGGCAGCCCGAGCGAGGGCCCGCGGGCGCGTACCACGATGCTCTTGGTTGCGGGCGGTTGCCCGCTGATGACGAAGCCGGCGATCAGCACGCCGTCCCCGGTGAGGACCTGGCCGCGCGTGGAAATGGCGGTGAGGCGCGGCGAATCCGGCTCGACATCCGCTTGCAGTGTGCCGCCGCATGCAAAGAAGTCATTGCTGAACGCCCGGTAGTACCAGTAGCCGTTGGTCAGCTCGGCCGCCTGCCGGGCGGTGAGCGTGGCTGACCCGGAGGGCTTGTTGGCTTCCACTTCGAGGGGTTGGGCAGGGTCGTTGTTGTGGTCGCTGAAGCCCGGTATTCCGACCAGCTCACTGTCACCGTCTGCAAAGGCATAGTCGATGGTCCAGCTCAACTGGAGCGTCGCCGGATCGAGCATGGCACGGCCTTCCAGAAAGCGGCTGCAGTACTGCGCCGTGCGGAACGTGAAGTGGGTTTCGCCGAGAACGGAAATCTGTCCGCGGATCTCGCCTCCCGGGTTGTTGTCGGTGTGGATGTCCACGTACCACAGGCCCGCGAGGAGGTCCGCGGCCTGCGTGGGCGTGATGGTGGCGCTGCCGGTGATCGGGCTCGCGGTCACGGTGAACGGCACGACGACGCTCGCCGTCGCGCCGGCCGCCGCGGGACCATGGATGTCCGCGGCATTCACCGCCGAGGAAAGATCGAAGTAATTGACCGTCCAGGCGAGTTGGCCGCTCGCGTCGTCGTAGCTGAAGAGCGCCGAACCGTCGCCCATAGACGACGGAACGCCGGCCTGAGCGGCGTCCAGACGTGCCTTGAAGTACGTGGTCGTCGCGTGGGCGGCGCAGGCCCAGAGGAGAGACGCGAGCGCGAGCGCCATGAGAAAGCGTCGCTGGTGCCGGTCGGCTTCGATCGACATGGACCACTCCTTCGAGGCGTGAAAGACTTATTTTGACATGGCGGCAATGACAAAGGGGCGGCAATGACAAAGGCCCCCCGCGGGGGTAGGGCCTTTGTCACGCTCGCGAGCGCCGCGCCGTCACTGCGCCGGGAAAACCTCCACGATGCCCACGCCGCTGGTGCCGCCCACGCCGGAGACGATGGCGGTGTAGGCGCCCGGGTCGAGCGTGATCAGGATCGCGGACTCGCGCGGGTCGCCCGGCTGCATGCCGCTCGCCTGGATGTCGGCGGCGTTGGGCGCGCTCTGCCAGTCGTCGTTGGTGGCGATCACCGCGCCGTCGGAGGAGCGCACCAGCGTGAGCGTCGGGTTGGCGAGCGGTGTTGGCCACGCCCGCGCCGGCGAGCGACGGACCGCGCGCGCGCACGATCACCCGGCGCGGTGCGCTGCCCTGCACCACGATGCCGCCGATCAGCACGTTGTCCCCGGTCTGCACGAAGCCGCGCGTGGAGATACCGGCGAGCGGGTTCTCGGGATGGTCGACCTCGAAGACCTCGACGATGCCGACCCCGGTGGTGCCGCCCGCGCCGGTCACGATCGCGGTGTAGGCGCCCGGGTCGAGCGTCATCATGATCGCCGACTCGCGCGGGTCGCCGGGCTGGAAGCCGCTGGCCTGGATGTCGGCCGCGTTGGGCGCGCTCTGCCAGTCGTCGTTGGTGATCACGGTGCCGTTGGAGAAGACGAGGTTCAGCACCGGGTTGGCGAGGAAGTTGGCGACGCCTAGCGAGGGGCCGCGCGCGCGGATCACGACCGTCTTGGGCGTGGAGCCCTGGATCACGAAGCCGCCGATCATCACGTTGTCGCCGGTGAGCACGTCCATGCGCGTGGAGATGGCGCCCAGGCGCGGGGAGTCGGCCGCCGAGCTGAAGGTGGCGGTGACGGTCGTGGCCGCGTTGAGGGTGACGCTGCAGGCACCGGTGCCCGAGCAGCCGCCGCCCGACCAGCCGGCGAAGGTGGAACCGCTGTCGCCTGCCGCGGAGAGCGAGACCACGGTGGCCGCGGCGAAGGGCGCCGAGCAGGTCGCTCCGCAGTTGATGCCCGCGGGCGACGAGGTCACCGTGCCGGTCCCACTCCCCGCCTTGGCGACGGCAAGCACCGGGTTGGCCTGCACGGTCTGGGTCACCGTGTTGGAGGTGCCAGCGTTGTAGGCCGCATCGCCCGAGTAGTCGGCGGTGATGGAGTGCGGGCCGTCGATGAGCGCCGCGGTGCTGCACGTGGCCGTGCCCGAGCTGAGTGCCGCGGCCGAGCAGCCGGCGAGGCTGGTGCCGCCATCCATGAAATTCACGGTCCCCGTCGCCGTGCCCGCGCTGCCGCTCACCGTCGCCGTGAAGGTCACGTTCTGGCCCGAGGTCGACGGATTGGCCGACGAGGCGAGCGCCACCGTCGGGTTCACCGTGATGGTGGCGCCGCCCGCTTCGCCGAGCAGGCGCGCCCAGGCGAAGAGGCCCGAGCCATCGCCCGCGAGCACCCACTTGCCGTCGGGCTGGATCGCGAGCGAAAACGCATGATCGGCGCCCGCGTTGAAGTTGACCGGCAGGAACACCGCGCCGCCGGTGCCGAACGTGCTGTCGAGCGTGCCATTGGCGTCGTACAGGCCCGCCGTGAACGCACCCGCCCATTCGCCTGCGACCGCGATCTTGCCATCGGCGAGCGTCTGCAGCGCGAAGATGCGGTTGTGGTTGCCGAGATCGTTCACGGCCTTTCCACCGCTGCCGAACGTCGTGTCGAGCGTGCCGTCGGTGGCGTAACGCACGACCGCGAAGTCGTCGGTGGTGCCATTGAAGGTGAGGCCGCCCACGACGATCTTGCCGTCGCCCTGGATCGCGACCGCGAAGCCGTCGCTCAGGAAGGAACCGATGATCGTGTTCACCACGCCTCCGGTGCCGAAGCCCGAGTCGAGTGTGCCGTCGGTGTTGAGGCGCGCCGCGGCGAAGGCATCATTGCCGCCGGTCACCTCGGCGCTGCCCGCGAGGACGATCTTGCCGTCGGGCTGGAGCGCAATGCCGTTCGCCTGGTCGTTTCCCGTGCTCATCTGGACTGCCACCTCGCCGCCCAGGAACGAGGGGTCGAGCGCGCCGGTCGCGGTGAGGCGAATCGCGAGCGCGTCGGTGAAGGTGCCGTTCTTCGTGAAGCCGCCGACCACGATCTTGCCGTCGCCCTGGATCGCCACGCCGGTCGCCTCGTCGTCGACGCCGTTCACCGACAGGTTCACGAGGCCGCCGGAGCCGAACGACGTGTCGAGCGCGCCGCTGGTGTTGAAGCGCGCGACCTGAACGAGCTTCGACGAGCCGCCGTTCTGGAATCCGGCGGTGACGATCTTGCCGTCGGCCTGGAGCGCGACCGCATTGGCCTGCGCCGTGTTGGCCGGCATGGCGTAGCCGGCGACCCCGAAGCTCGTGTCGAGCGAGCCGTCGGTGTTGTAGCGGGCGAGCAGCAGGCTATCGGGAATGGTTGGGTGGGGACTGGCTTCGGATTGCACGTAGCCCGTGACGACGATCTTGCCATCGGCCTGCAGCACGGTCGCCTTGGCCGCGGCGGGCATGCTGCCGGCATCCACCTGGTGGAATCCGGTCGCATTGAACGTCGTGTCGAGGGCGCCGGTGCTGGTGAAGCGGGCGATGATCTCGTCGTCGGTTCCGTGTGCGGTATCGGGGACGAAGCCCGCGAGGACGAAGCGGCCATCCGCCGTGGCCGCCATGCCCTGCATCGTCTCCGCGTTGGGCGAGACGTGCACGAGCGCGACGCCGCTCGAGCCGAAGGTGTTGTCCAGCGCGCCCGTCGAATCGACCCGGACGAGCGCGGTCGCGCTTTGAGCGAAGCCGCCGGCCACGATCTTGCCGTCGGCCTGCACGGTCACCGAACGCGCGACGCCATTGAGGGTGCCTATGGCTACCCTGCCGCTCGATCCGAACGCGCTGTCCACCGCCCCGTTTGCATTCAGGCGAGCGATCATGAACGCATCGCCGCCGCCGGTCGGCGACTGCTCGCCGCTCAGGACGATCTTGCCGTCGGATTGCAGCGCGATGCCCTGGACCGAACCGAAGGCGATCGTCGCGATCCCGCCGGTGCCGAACGAGGCATCGAGGGATGCCGTCAGCGTTGTAGCGCACGACCGCTGCGCCATTGGGGGAATTGCCGCCGACGACGATCTTGCCGTCGGGTTGCAGCACGATGCTGCTCGCCTCGGAATCCCCGGCCGACACGGCCGTCATGACGGATCCGCCGCTGCCGAACGACGCATCGAGCGTGGCCCCGTTCGTATAGCGCAGGACGGCGAAGTTGCGGTTTCCGCCGCCCGTGGTCGCATAGCCTGCCACCAGGATGTTGCCGTCGGCCTGCACCGCGACCGCGGCGCCGGCCGCATCGCCCGAGCCCACCGGGGTCGCCGCGCCGCCGCCGCCGAACGAAGAGTCGAGATGGCCGGCGCCGTCGAAGCGTGCGATCGCGAACTTGCCGACTGCGCCTTCCATCACCGTGCCGGCGATCACGATCTTGCCGTCGGCCTGGAGCGCGAGAGCGTTCGCGAACGAGTTGCCCGCGCCGATGGGCTCGAGGATCGTCCCGTTGTCGGCGAAGGCGGTGTCGACGCTGCCGTCGCTGTTGTAGCGCGTCACGGAGAATTGGAACGGCCCGAAGCGTGCATACCCCGCGGTGAGGTATTTGCCGTCGGGCTGCACGAGGACCGTGTTCGCGACGTTGATCCCGCCGGGGATATGCGCCTTCACGATGAGGTCGGTCGCGCCGGGTGCCGCCGCCGCCATGAGCGACGTGAAGAACAGCAGGCCGAGGAAGAGCGAGAGGAGGACGTTGCGAATCAGGCGCGGTTGCATGACAGATTGCTCCGATGGGAAAACGGGAAGGCCAACGACATCTTCGTCATCATCGGCCGCGACTTCTGTCGGCGCGGCGCGCGAGATGCTGTAGGAGCGCAGGCAACGTCAGCGCCCGACAACATCCGACTGCCGTCACATCGGAAAAACTTCCACGATGGCGACCCCGCTGGTGCCGCCCACCCCCGTGACGATGGCGGTATAGGCGCCGGGGTCGAGCGTGATGCGGATGGCCGACTCGGCCGAGTCTCCCGGCGCGAAGCCATCGGCCTGGATCTGCGCCGCGTCCGGGCCGCTCTGCCAGTCGTCGTTGGTGGCGATGACGGCGTGATCCGACGAGCGCACGATCTGCAGCATCGGGTTGGCGAGCACGCCGGCAACGCCCGAGCCGGCGAGCGACGGCCCGCGCGCGCGAACGACCACCGTCTGCGGCCCGCTGCCCTGGACGATGATGCCGCCGATCAGCACGTTGTCGCCGGTCTGCACGCGCCCGCGTGTCGAGATGCCCGCGAGCGGGTTCTCGGGGTGGTCGACCTCGAAGACTTCCACCAGCCCCACGCCGCTGGTGTTGCCCACCCCGCTCACGATCGCGGTGTAGGCGCCGGGGGCGAGCGTCACGAGGATCGCCGACTCCTTCGGATCCGAAGGCGCGAAGCCGCTGGCGGAGACATCGGCGGCGTTGGGCGCGCCCTGCCAGTCGTCGTTGGTGGCGACGATGGCGTGGTCCGAGGAGCGCACGAGCTGCAGCATCGGATCGGCGAGGACACCGGAGACGCCGGCGCCTGCGAGCGAGGGGCCGCGGCCGCGGATGACGACGGTCTTGGGCGTCGAGCCCTGGATCACGAAGCCGCCGATCATCACGTCGTCGCCGGTGAGCACGTCCATGCGCGTGGAGATCGCGCCCAGGCGCGGCGGGTCGCCGGTCGGCGGCGGCTGCACGGATTGCGTGACGGTGTTGGAGACGCCCGCGTCAAAAGTCGCGTCGCCCGAATAGGCGGCGGTGATGGAGTGCGGGCCTTCGCCGAGCGCGACGGTGCAGGTGGCGGCGCCCGCGTCGATTGCAACCGCGGCGCATCCCGCGATGCTCGTGCCGCCATCCATGAAGTCCGCCGTGCCCGTCGGGGTGCCCGGGCTGCCGCTCACGGTCACCGTGAACGTGACGCCCTGTCCCGCGATCGAGGGATTGGCCGACGAGGCGAGCGCGACCGACGCCGCCACCGGCGCGGCCCCGACCCCCTGGCTCACCGCGCTCGAGGTCGCGCCGTCATAGCTCGCGTCGCCCGAGTATTGCGCGGTGATGGAGTGCGTGCCGCTCGCGAGCGTGGTCGTCGTGCATTGCGCGGCGCCGCCCGTGAGCATCACCCCCGCGCACAACGTGGAGGCGCCGTCGAGGAAGTCGACGGTGCCGGTCGGCGTCCCGACCGCGCCGGTGATGCTCGCAGTGAAGGTGACGGATTGCCCGAAGGCGGAGGGATTCACCGAGGACGCGAGCGAGGCCGCCGGCGCGGCCTTCGCCGCGCCCGTCACCGTGAACGTGTACGCCGCGAGTTGGCCCACCAGCGGATTGCTCTGCGGGCCGGTGGCGAAGGGCGCGTCCTGGCCGTCGGCCGCGAATGCGAAGAGCGTGTGCGTTCCTGCGGCGAGGCCCGCGAACGATGCGGTGAACGGGCCGCTGCCGGACGCCGCGGTCCAGGCCCCGGCCTTCGTGTCGAGGCGCCAGTACACGGAGCGCACCCGCAGCGCCGTGGGCGAGAACGCGCTCGCCGCGTCCATCGTGATGGCGCCGGCCGGTCCCGACGTGTCGCCCGCGAGCGGGTGGATCGCCACTGTGAGCGGAATCGGGTGGGCGGTCTCGCCGCCGCTGTTGGTGCGCGTGGTGAGCGCGGTGTCGAAGAGGAATTGCGTGCCGGTGAGCGGGTTCACGCCGATCGCCGAGGTCCCGGCGGGAATCGGCTCGGTGGAAAGCACGGTGTTGCTGTCGCCATCGATTACCGCGAGCGAGCCCAGCGCGGTGGCGGCGTAGACGCGATGGGTCGAGGCGTCGAGGCCGAGCGCGATGGCGCCCGAGCCCGCGTTGTCGATGGGGATGTAGGTGAGCGCATTGGTGGCGCCGTCGATCGCGATCACCTCGTTGGCGAACGCGGCGTACGCCTTGTTGGCCACCGGGTCCACGACGAGCGCCTGCGGCTGCTGCGCATGTCCCGGCGTCACCGCCGGAAACACCGCGCTGTTGTCCGCGCCATCGACCACCATGATCGGCCCGCGCGCATCCTGCGTCACCACGTAGACCTTGTTCGTGACCGTGTTCACGGCCACCGCGAACGGGTGCGAGAAGGTGCCCAGCGAAACGCTCGCGGGGAAGTCGTCGTTGGGGTTGAACGCGCTGCTGATGACGCGCAGGTCGCCGGTGGCGTAGTGCGCGACGTAGATCGTCTGCGTGGCCGGGTTCACGGCCGCGGCGATCGGCTGGAAGGAATTCGTCGCGATGGTGTAGGACGTATTGTCGGCGCCGTTGAAGAACGTGACCTCGTCGCTGCCGGTGCCGGTGAGCCGCACGATGTAGACGATGTTCGCCACCGGGTCGACCGCCATCGGCCCGATGGCGTCGATGAAGAACGTGCCGGTCACCGTGTCGGTCGCGCCGTCGATCACCGAGAGCGTGGCGTCGTCCGCGTTGTCCACGTACACGCGGTTGGTCGCCGGGTTCACCGCGATGAACGAGGGCGCCGCGCCCACCGCGATCGTGGTGGAGGTGCCCGCGGCCGCGTCGTACGCCGTCACGGTGTTCGCGGCGGTGTTGGCCAGGTAGACCTTGTCGGTCACCGGGTTCACCGCGAGCTTCACGGCAGGCGCGGGCGGGAACGAGCTCTGGGCTTGGGCGGCGGTGGCGAGCGCGAAGAGGAGCGAGGCGAAGATCGCGGGCAGGTTGAGCGGGCGCATGGAAGGCCGTCGGAAGGGCCGATGGAATTCGACGACCATGGTGCGCGGACGGGCGCGACATTTCTGTAGTCCGCCCCGGAATCGCGGTGTAGGAGGCGCGGCGACGTTCCCGATCGGCGACAGCCGGCGCAGAACAGCGCCGTGCGCGCGGTTATTCCTCGGGGTCGGTCTGGGCTTCGGGCGGCTGCTCGGCTTCGAGCAGCGCGATGCGCTGGTTCAACCGCCGCAGATCGCGACGCAGCTTGGTGAGGGCGATGTCGGCGAAGAGCGCCTTCACCACCAGCGTGAGGATGGCCGCGAGGAACAGCAGCGTCGGCGGGTAGGCGATGCCGAGCAGCGAGCCCAGGCCATCGATGGCGCGCGGCCAGATCGCGAACCCGAGCGAGATGAACGCGACCAGGATCCAGAACACCCCCTGCCGGATGTAGAGGTGATCGCGGCGCACGAGGTAGAGGATGGCCACGGCGAGCGCGATGCCCGTGACGAGGACGGTGACGTGGTAGTCCCTCATCGCCTCATCGTTCCGGCGCGCGCGGCGCGCGGCGCGGCGGAGCGTTCCAGCGCGCGAGGCAGAGCAGCGACGTTTCCGCCATGTATCGAGCCACGGTCCACCATGAGGAGAAAACGCGCGAGGCGCCGTGACGGCGCGGGTTCATGGCCACGGAAATCTCGGCTATCCGGAGTCGGGCGCGCCGCAAGAGCAGGAGCACGCCCACGTCCTGATAGTCTAGCAAAGTCGCCTCCTGCCTCGCGAGGAGGGCGCAGGCGTCGGCGTCGTAGTAGCGGAAGCCCGAGGTGAGGTCGTCGAACTCGAAGCCGGTGAGCAGGCGGAAGTAGGACCACGCGACATGGCGCATGTGGCTGCCGCGGCTCGGGCACGAGGCGATGACCACGTTCGCCCCGCCCTGCGCCGCCTCGATCAGCCGCGGCAGGTACGCGGGCTCGTGCTGGCCGTCGGCATCCATCGTCACCACCGCCTCGTAGCCGTGACGCACGGCGTAGCGGATGCCGGTCTGGATCGCGCCCCAGGCGCCCTGCCACAGCGGGGCCTTCGCGACCGTTGCGCCGCATGCGAGCGCGATGGCGGCGGTCGCGTCCGTGCTGCCGTCGTCCACCACCAGCACGTCGATCGCACCGTGCGCGCGCGCCTGGCGGATGACGTCGCCGATGTCGTCGGCCTCGTTCAGCGCCGGGATCACGACCAGCAGGCGCCCGCCGCCGCGCCGCGACCACGATGCGTCGCCGGCGGGAGCCGCCTCGGAGGCGATGCCGCGCACGAACGCGGGACGCGCGAGCTGCAGCGTATCCGCGCCGCGCGCGGTGAGCGCGGTCGCATAGACGCCCTCGATGCGGCGCGCGACCTTGTGGATGTCGAACTCGCGGAGATAGCGCTCGTGTCCGAGGTGCCCGAGCAGGCGGCGCTTGTCGGGGGCATCCGCGAGCGCGGCGATCGCCGCGCGCCACGCTGGCACGTCGCCGATCGGCGCGGTCATCGCGTTCTGCCCTTCGCGCGCCACCCAGTTCACGCCGCTGCCCGGCAGCCGGCTCGCGAGGATCGGGCGGCCATAGCGCATCGCCTCCATGAGCACGATGCCGAAGGCCTCGGTGCGCTCGCGCGAGGGAAAGCAGAAGAGATCGCACGAGGCGAGCAGGCGGCAGAGCGTGGCGTCGTCGGCGGCGCCCAGCAGCCGCACGGTGCCGTGGCTGCGCGCCTTCTCCAGGATCGCCTCGAGCGCCGGGCGCTCCTCGCCCTCGCCGACCACCACGAGCTGCACGCCGTCCATGGCGGCCGCCGCGCGCACCAGGGTCTCGAAGCCCTTGTAGTACGTGAGCCTGCCCACCGCGAGCAGGCGCAGGCCCTGCCCGGTCCAGAGCGCCGCGGCCTCCTCGCGCCGCGCCTCGGGGAGGCGGTCGGGGTCCACGCCGAGCGTGATCACGTGGCACTTGTGGCGCCACTGCGCGAGGGGCCGGCTCGCTTCGAGGTAGGCCTGCGAGGTCGCGATGATCGCCTCGGCGCGCTCGAGCAGCGCGCGCTCGAAGATCATGTAGTGCGGATACGCGAGGCGCAGCGACCGCTTCGAGAACTCGATGTCCGACTGCCAGTGCACCACCCAGGGGATGCGCCGCGCCGAAGGCAGCAGCAGCGCCCAGAACGGGCCCAGGTTGGGCATGTGCAGGTGCAGCACGTCGGGGTGGTAGCGCCGGATGGCGCGCGCGAGCCAGAACGGGAAGCTCGGGGCGATGGGCGCGAAGAAGAGGCGCATCCAGACCGGGCAGCGCATGAGCCACGGCGGGTCGTCACGGGCATCGCCATGGCCGGTGTCGTGGACCAGCACCGACACCTCGTGGCCCGCATCGCGCTGCGCCTTCACGAGGTCGCCCAGAAAGCGCTCCATGCCGCCGGCGACCGGCGGATAGTACTTGCCGACGTGGAGGATGCGCATCAGGGCAGCGCCTCGATACGCGCTTTCCAATCGCGCAGGCTCGGGTTGTCGCCGGCCATGCGCAGGGCGTTGTCGATGTCGGAAAGCGCGTCGGCCTTGCGGTGCAGGGAATAGTTCGCCATGGCGCGCGCATAGTAGGTGCGGGCGCTCGGCCCCTCCTTGATGAGCGCGTCCAGCGTATCGCGCGCGCGCTGCGGCTGGCCGTTCATCACGTACGCCAGGCCGAGGAGGTAGCGTGCCTCCTTGTGGGTCGGCTCGATGGACAGCAGGTTCTCGAGCGCCGCCACGGCGTCCTGGCGCCTTTTCAGCTGGATGGACGCCTTGCCGAGCTGCAGCAGCGCAAGCACGGCCATTTCACGCGAGGGCCCGCGCGCGAGCACCGCTTGCATCTGGTCGTAGCCTTCCTGCAGCCGCCCCAGCGCAAGCAACGCCTGGCCGCGCTCGAACGGGAGGTTGTACAGGTTGTAGCCTTCCTTCTCGGCGCGATCGAACATCGCGAGGGCTTCCGTCTGCTTGCCCTGGGCGGAAAGCACCGAGCCCGCGTTGAAAAGCCCCATGCCCTGGTCGCCGAGCGTCGCGGAGGTCTCGTAGTCGCGCAGCGCGAGGTTGAAGAGTCCCTGGTCGACGTAGGCGCTGCCGCGATTGAGGTAGGGGAACCAGCGGCCCACGGCGCGCGCGTCGCCGGAGAGCTTGGTGACCGCGTCGCTCCATACCGATTCCGCCGTGGCCATCGACATCACGCGATCGGAGGCCTGCCAGCCCAGCAGCACGGCGAGCGCGATGCCGAGGCCGATGAGGACGCGCACCGGGGTGCCGTGCACCGCGAGGAACACGATTCCCGGCACGCCGATCGCCCACAGGTAGCTGCGGTAGAGCGAGAACGGGTCCTGCACCCACACCGTCGCGAATTCCGTGGCGAAGAGCAGCGCGGGCACCAGCAGGCAGAGCCCCAGGAGCGCGCGCCCGTCACGGTAGCGCAGCAGGAGCCACGTGCCGCCGGCGAGCACGCCGATGTAGCCCACGATGCCGAAGAGCTGCGGGAAGGTGAGCCAGTGCACGGGAAACGGCGGCCGCAGGCTGATCGACATCCAGCCCGACCATGGCAGGAACCAGTCGAAGCCGTAGCGGAAGAAGAGCCACGCCTCGTTCATGATGCTGAGCGGGTAAGCATCGCGGCCGGCGGCCGGATCGAGCTTCGAGAGCTGGTCGATGTAGAGGTGCGAGAACTCGTCGAAGGGCTTGCCGAGGATCTCGCCGTAGCGCAGGTAGAGCACGCCGCCGGCCGCCAGCGCCAGCGCCACCGCGGCGGCTGCGACCGCGGCGAGCCGTCGCCGGTCCGGCCGCGCGACGAGGACGTAGACGGGCAGCGCGGCGAGCGGGGCGAGCACCGCGTTCTCCTTCGAGAGGACCGCGAGCACGTAGCTCGCGAGCGCCAGTGCGTGCATCCACCACTTGCCGCTGCGCAGGCCGCGCGCGAAGAGCCACAGGGCGAGCACGGTGAAGAGCGTGGCCATCAGGATCGAGCGCTGGATGAGGTAGCCCACGCCATACACGGCCACCGGATTCAGCGCGAAGAAGCCCACCGCGATGCCCAGCGCGGGCGAGCGGTGGTACGGCGCGGGCTCGCCGTCGCCCGCGGGCGCGGCAACGTGGCGCAGGATCTCGCGGTAGAACGCCCACAGCGCCCCGACCACGCACGCATGGATCAGCAGATTGACCAGGCGCTGCTTCCACCAGCCCTCGCCCAGCAACGCCTGCACCCACACGAAGCTGCCATAGGAGAGCGTGCGCACCTTGAGCGGAAGGAGCGCGGCGTACTGCTCGAAGAGGGTGCCGGTGAGCGAGGCGTCGTCGAAGACGAGGCTGTTGCCGAGGCCCGGAAGATAGATCGCCGCGAGCGCCAGGGCCACGATGGGCAGCCAGGCGAGCTCGGCGGGGAAGCGGCGGGAGTGGGGTGACGCTTGGGACATAAGTCAATGAAATATCGTATCATTCCCGGCGTGGCGCGGCCATCGGGCAAAGCGCATCATGATGCCTGAAAGGGCGCGATGCTTCTGATTCCTGTCATCCTGTGCGGTGGCGCGGGCTCGCGGCTGTGGCCGGTTTCGCGCGAGCTGCATCCCAAGCCCTTCATCCGGCTCGCCGACGGCGAGAGCCTGCTGCAGAAGGCGTTCCTGCGTGGCGCGCGGCTGCCGGGCGCCGCCGCCATCCTGACCGTCACCAACCGCGAGCTGCTGTTCCAGACGCGCGACGAGTTCCACGCGGTGAACGCCGCGGGCATCGCGACGGAGTACATCCTCGAGCCCTTCGGGCGCGGCACCGCGGCGGCGGTGGCCGCGGCTGCGCTCACCGTCGCGCGCACGCACGGCCACCACGCGGCGATGCTGGTGCTGCCTGCCGACCACCTCATCACCGACCAGGCGGCGTTCGCGCTCGCGGTCCAGCGCGCCTTGCAGCTCGCGGCCGCCGGGCGCCTCGTCACCTTCGGCATCCCGCCGCGCACGCCCGAGACCGGCTACGGCTACATCGAGGCCGAGGGCAGCGATGTCGTGCGCTTCGTCGAGAAGCCCGCGGCGGAGCTCGCCGAGCGCTACGTGGCCTCGGGCCGCTTCCTGTGGAACTCGGGCATGTTCTGCCACACGGCCGGCGCCATCCTCGAGGAGATGCGCGCGCACTGCCCCGAGGTCGTCACGGCCGTGGAGCGCTGCCTCGAGCGCTCGGCGCCCGAGGCTGTCCGCGACCTCGAGCTCGATGCCACGAGCTTCGCCGAGGTGCCCGACATCTCGATCGACTACGCGGTGATGGAGAAATCGAGCCGCGTCTGCGTGGTCGCGTGCGACATCGGCTGGAGCGACATCGGCGCGTGGCCGGCGATCGCTGGCCTGGTCGCGCCCGACGCCGACGGCAACCGCGTCGAGGGCGAGGCACTCCTGCACCGCGTCACCGGCTGCTATATCCGAGCGGGCGATCGCATCGTGGGCGCCGTGGGCGTGGACGACCTCGTGATCGTGGACACGCCCGACGCGCTCCTCGTCGCCCACAAGGACCGCGCCCAGGACGTGCGCGACATCTACGGCCAGCTCAAGGCGCGCGGGCACGAGGCGCACCGCCTGCACCGCACCGTGCACCGGCCGTGGGGCACCTACACGGTGATCGAGGAGGGGCCGGGCTTCAAGATCAAGCGCGTGGAGGTGAAGCCGGGTGCCAGCCTCTCGCTGCAGATGCACAAGCACCGCAGCGAGCACTGGGTGGTGGTGAGCGGCGTGGCGAAGGTGGTGAACGGCGAGCATGAGCTCACCATCAACGCCAACGAGTCCACTTTCATTCCCGCCGGCCACCGTCATCGCCTCGCGAACGCCACCGCCGAGCCGCTCGTGATCATCGAGGTGCAGAGCGGCGCCTACCTCGGCGAGGACGACATCGTCCGCTTCGAGGACCAGTACGGCCGCGTTCAGCCCGAGTTGCGCGCGAGGAAGTCGCGGTAGGCGAGGGCGAGGCCCTCGGCGAGCCCCACCCGGGGCTTCCACCCCAGCGAGCGCAGCAGCCCCGCGTCCATGAGCTTGCGCGGAGCGCCGTCCGGGCGCGTTGCGTCGTACACGATGCGCCCGGGGAATCCGACGGTGCGGGCGATGAGCTGCGCCACCTCGCGGATCTCCAGGTCCTCGCCGGAGCCCACGTTGATGTGCGAGAGCATGGGCCGCGTGGCCGCATCGTAGGCTTCCTTCTCGAGCTCCATCACGTGCACGCTCGCCTCGGCCATGTCGTCCACGTAGAGGAACTCGCGCCGCGGGGTGCCGGTGCCCCAGATCACGACTTGCGCGGCGCCGCGTGCCTTGGCCTCGTGGAAGCGGCGGATGAGCGCCGGGAGCACGTGGCTGTTCTCCGGGTGGTAGTTGTCGCCGGGGCCGTAGAGGTTGGTGGGCATCACGCTGCGGAAGTCGGTGCCGTACTGGCGGTTGTACGACTCGCAGAGCTTGATGCCGGCGATCTTCGCCACGGCGTAGGGCTCGTTGGTGGGCTCGAGCGGGCCGGTGAGCAGCGCGGCTTCCCGCATCGGCTGCGCGGCCAGGCGCGGGTAGATGCAGCTCGAGCCGAGGAACAGCAGCTCGCGCACGCCGGTGCGCCACGCCTCGTGGATCACGTTGGCCTCGACCATGAGGTTGTCGTAGATGAACTCGGCCGGATAGGTGTTGTTGGCGTGGATGCCGCCGACCTTCGCGGCGGCGAGCACCACGCGCTCCGGGCGCTCGCGCTCGAAGAAGGCGCGCACGTCGGCCTGCGAGGTGAGGTCGAGCTCGGCGTGCGTGCGGGTGACGATCTCCGCGGCGCCGCGCGCCGCGAGGGCCCGCACGATCGCGGAGCCCACCATGCCGCGGTGGCCCGCGACGTAGGTCCTGCGCCGGGCGGCCATGACGACGTTACTCGTGGGAGTCGGGCGCGGCGAAGCCGTGCTTCTTCAGCAGCTCGTCGCGCTCGGCGGCCTTCAGGTCCGCGCGCATCATCTCGGCCACCAGCTCGGCGAAGCGCACGCGCGGCGTCCAGCCCAGCTTGGCGCGCGCCTTGCTCGCGTCGCCGAGCAGCGAGTCGACCTCGGTCGGGCGGAAATAGCGCGGATCGACGGCGACGATACGTCGTCGGCCGCGCTCGTCGTAGCCCTTCTCGTCCGGCGCCGCTGCCCTTCCACGCGAGGCGCATGGCCCGCCAGCCGCGGCGGCCGCGTCGACGAACTCGCGCACGCTGTGCTGCTCGCCGGTGGCGATCACGTAGTCCTCGGGCTCGGGCTGCTGCAGCATGAGCCACTGCATCTCGACGTAGTCGCGCGCGTGGCCCCAGTCGCGCTTGCGCGCTCGAGGTTGCCGAGGAAGAGGCAGTCCTGCAGGCCGAGCTTGATGCGGGCGAGCGCGCGCGTGATCTTGCGGGTGACGAACGTCTCGCCGCGCAGCGGGCTCTCGTGGTTGAACAGGATGCCGTTGCAGGCGTACATGCCGTAGGCCTCGCGGTAGTTCACGGTGATCCAGTAGCGCGTAGAGCTTGGCGACGCCGTAGGGGGTGCGCGGGTAGAAGGGCGTGGTCTCCTTCTGCGGCGTCTCCTGCACCATGCCGAACAGCTCGGAGGTCGACGCCTGGTAGAAGCGCGTCTTCTTCGCGAGGCCGAGGATGCGGATCGCTTCGAGCAGGCGCAGCGTCGCCCAGCGCGTCCGAGTTGGCGGTGTACTCGGGCTCCTCGAAGCTCACCGCGACGTGGCTCTGCGCGGCGAGGTTGTAGATCTCGTCGGGCTGGACCTGCTGGATGATGCGCTGCAGGCTCGAGGAGTCGGTCATGTCGCCGTAGTGCAGGATGAAGCGGCGGTTGTCCTCGTGCGGGTCCTGGTAGAGGTGGTCGATGCGCGCTCGTGTTGAAGAGCGACGAGCGGCGCTTGATGCCGTGCACCTCGTAGCCCTTGGCGAGCAGCAACTCGGCAAGGTACGCGCCGTCCTGCCCGGTGATGCCGGTGATGAGCGCCTTCTTCATGGCGGCTATTATAGGGAGATGCCCGGAAACCTCGAATCCGAATCTATCGAGATCCTGCGCGAGGCCGTGGGTTGGCAGGCGATGGAAGTGGACAAGACAGCGCGCGCGGCGGCGAAGCGGCAGCGCCCGCGCTGCATCTGGCTCACGGGGCTGCCCGGCGCGGGCAAGTCCACCATCGCGAACCTGCTCGAGAAGCGGCTGCACGCCGAGGGCCACCACACCTACCTCCTCGACGGCGACAACGTGCGCCATGGGCTCAATCGCGACCTGGGCTTCACCGCGGTGGACCGGGTCGAGAACATCCGCCGCGTGGCCGAGGTGGCGCGCCTCATGGTCGATGCGGGCCTCATCGTGATCGTGTCCTTCATCTCGCCGTTCCGCGCCGAGCGGCGCATGGCGCGCTCGCTCTTCGAGCCCGGCGAGTTCCTCGAGGTCTTCGTCGACACGCCGCTCGCCGAATGCGAGCGCCGCGACCCCAAGGGCCTCTACGCCAAGGCGCGGCGCGGCGAGCTCGCCAACTTCACCGGCATCGACAGCGACTACGAGCGCCCCGAGGAGGCGGAGATCACGGTCGGCACGATGGGGATGTCGGCAGTGGAGTCGGCCGAGGCGATCCTCGCGAAATTGGGCCCCGGACCATAGCCGCGCTCGCGGTGTCCGGGGTGACAGTCACCACTCGAGGTGCGCGACCAGCGGCAGGTGGTCCGAGGCTTCGCGCGCCGTGGCGCTCACGTGCACGTCGAGGCCGCGGATCAACGTGCAGGGATGGGACCACACGCGGTCCAGGGCGAGCACGGGAAGCCACGCGGGGAAGGTGCTCAAGGCCGGTGTCGCGACGAAGTAGCGGTGCAGCCAGCGCAGCGGCCGGCCCCACAGGAACCATTCGTTGAGGTCGCCCGCGAGCACGGCGCGGTCCTCGGGACGCTCGCTGAAGAGCGGCAGCAGGCGCTGGATCTGGTGGCGCCGCTCGGCGGGGCGCAGTCCCAGGTGGGTGGCGACCACGCGGATGCGTTCACCCTGGCAGTCGAGGTCGCAGGCGATGGCGTTCCGCGGCTCGCGGCGCTCCCACGTGAGGTCCACCTGCTCGACATGCGTGATGGGGCAGCGCGCAAGGAGCCCGTTGCCGTAGTGGCCGTCCGGGGTCATGAGCGTGGTGCCGGCCACGGCGTGCATGCCGGTCTCCTTCGCGAGCCAGGCCAGCATGTCGATGCCGCTCGCGCGCGACTCGACCTCCTGCAGCGCCACCACGTCGGGGTCGATCTCGCGCAGCACGTCGAGGATGCGCCGCTCCGAGAAGCGCCCGTCGCGGCCGATGCCGCAATGGATGTTGTAGGTGGCGAGCCGGAGCTTCGGCATCGCGCCTACTGCGCCATGCCGGACTGGCGGTCGAGGCGCCGGAGCCAGCGCTGCCCGAAGTAGACCAACATGATGAGCAGCGTGGCCGCGATCGCGATCAGCCAGCCGTTGACGTCGGCGGGATCGGCCAGCACGCGCGACACCTGGTCCGAGAGCACGGTGGCGGTGAGCATCCCGGGCATCACGCCGATCAGCGAGCCGATGAGGAAGTCGCGCAGCCGTATGCGCAGCGCCCCCATCACGAGGTTCACGACCACGAAGGGCGCGATGGGCACCATGCGCACGATCGCCACCGCGAGCGCTCCGCGGTGGTAGAGCGCGGCGGAGAGGCGGTTGATGCGCGGGCCCGCGAGGCGCCGCACGGTGTCGCGCCGTACCAGCCGCCCCGGCAGGAAGCTCGCGAGCCCCGCGATCAGCATGCCGGCGAGCCCGTAGATGAAGCCCATCCACGGCCCGAATGCGATCACCGCGACCATGGTGATGAGCCAGCGCGGGAACATCGCGTAGGAGGCCGGCGTGTAGGCGAGGATCAGGATCAACGGCGCCCACGAGAAGCGCCGGAACTCGCGGCCCCACTCGATCACGTTGTCGCGCGTGACGAGCTCGGCGAGCGGCGTGAAGGTCCACGTGAGCGCGAGTGCCACCGCGAGCAGGCACATGAGGGCCAGCGCACGCCGCCCCGGCACCCACGCCCACCGAGGAGGTGTCGGGCGCGAACTCGTTCACGATCGACTCCAGCGGCAGCGGGCGCTCCAGGTCGCCCAGCGCCGCGAGCGAGAGCGCGGTCCCGGAAAGCTCGGGGGTCTCGAGCTTCTCGATGCGCCGCGGCCCCTTGGGCAGCGCCTCGATCGCGCGGGCCATGGAGCCGTGGCGCTCGATCGCGGCCGCCATCGCCGCTGGCTCGGTGCCCGCGTGCTCGGCGAGGAGCTGGTCGCGGAACGCGCGCACGGCACCGCGGATGGCCGCCGAGCCGCGCGCCTCGAAGGTGAGGTCGCACTCGCTGTCCATGCCCATCGAGCGGTTGCTCAGGTTCGACGAGCCCACGCGCAGCCACTCGTCGTCGACGATCATCACCTTCGAGTGCAGGTCGATGCAGGTGCCCTCGACGAGGCCCTCGACGTGCGGGTAATAGGCGTGGAAGCGGCCGTGGGGGTCGGCAGCGCGCAGCTCGTTCACGAGCCGCGTGCGCAGCGCCTGCATGGTCACTTCCTCGAGCCAGCCGTGGGAGAGCAGGCGCGTGAGCAGCACGATCTCGGGGCCATCGGGCTCGGCGAGGCGCGCCTTGAGCGCATCGGCGATGGGCTGGGCGGTGAAGTACTGGTTCTCGATGTAGATGTAGCGCCGGGCCGCCGCGATCATGTCGAGGTAGAGGCGCTCGACGTCGTGCACGCCGGCGGCGTTGCCGCAGGGCGGCGCGGTGCACGCGAGCGCGCTCGTGGCGTGGGTCATGGCTACCGGCACGCCCGCGGGCCAGCCGTCGCCCTCGACTTCCACGGCCTGGAGCGTCTCGCCGGTGGCCGCCTTCCAGCGGGCGCGCACGGTCTTGCCGAGCATGCGCGCCGCCTCGCCGTCGACCAACGCCATCACGTCGTGCATGGGCGGGTAGGGGGCACCCAGGAAGGCGCGGCGCGGGTCGCCGGGTGCGTGGTCGTTGCTGTCCCAGCGCTTGGAGGAGAGGTCGATGCCGCCCGCGAAGGCGACGCGGTCGTCGATCACGACGATCTTCTGGTGGTGCGAGCCCGCCATCGGGTGCGTGTCGTCGTAGCGGATGTCGATGTGCCGATGCGGCGTCCAGGTGATGCCGTAGATGGGCGGGAACTCGCGGTCGCGCCCGAAGATCATCGGGTAATCCCAGTCGAGGATGCGGATGCGCAGATGCCGGTTGCTCGCGACCAGCCGGTTCAGGAAATCGCCCAGCACGATCTCCGGCTGGCCGTGCGCGCCGAAGCGCAGCACCGTGCGGCTGTCGAAGTCCCAGCCGACGATGGTGATGGTGCTGCGGGCGAGCTCGGCCGCACGCACGAAGGCTTCGTAGTACTGCTCGCCGTCCACGAGCAGCGCCGCGCGGGGCGCCTGGGCGACGCCCGAGCAGTTATGCCCGGGGCGGAAGAGGGTTCGGGGGGTGTCCACGCAACGGCGGACAGTGCGCCATTGGAACTAGTTCAACTGGCCGGTCATGTGGCGCAGGCGCTCGGTCACCGCGCGTAACATCGCCATCGCAAATGCCGGTTGTTCCCGCACCACTGTCAGAAGCGACGGACGGTCGATCTGCAGCAACTCGCACTCGGTGGCGGCGATGGCGGTGGCGGTGCGCGGCGACTGGTCCACCAGCGCCATCTCGCCGAACGTGCCGCCCGGCCCGATCATCTCCACCACGCGCCCGCCGATGGTGATCGCCACCCGCCCGCCCTTCACCACGTACATGAAGGCGCCGGTCTGCCCCTCGCGCATCAGCACCGAGTCGCCCCAGTGGCGCACCGTGGCCGCGCGCGGCAGGGCTTGCTCGAACTGGGCGAGCGTGGCCGCATCGAAGACGCTGGTCTCGGGGACCGCCACGGGCGCCGCCGACTTGCGCGCGCCCAACCGCGCGGCGATGAAGCGCAGGCGGTCGAACATCACGCTCATCAGCATGAGCGCGAACTCGGGCTGCGCGGCGAGCGCGGCCGTGAGCCCCGCGCGGTCGAGCGAGATGGTGGTGCACGCGATCTTCGCGGTGGCGCTGGCGCTCCGCGGCCGCTCGCTCACCACCGCCATCTCGCCGAAGATCTCGCCCGCCTTCACCGTGTCCAGCAGCTTGCCGGCGATGGTGAGCGTCACCTCGCCCTCCATCAGGAAATACATGCGCGCGGCGCTCTTCGAGGAGAAGAACCCGCTCTTCGCCTTCTCGTCCTCCATGAAGAGTTGCTGCCCGGCGGCGAAGCTCTCGAGCTTGCCCGAGGCGCGGAAGAGCTGCTCGGCCACCTTGCGGTCGTAGTAGCGGCTCTGGGCGGGCTTGAAGGGCGCGGAGGCCGCGGCGGGAGCGGCGGGGGCCGTCACGGCGCTGGCTGCGGCGGCCGGCTCGGGCTGCTGCGGCTTGGTGAAGTCGAAGTCGTCGGTGGGCACGGCTGCGGCGGGTCGGTCGATTAGAATGCCCAATTGTCGCACTCCACGACGGGCCTGTAGCTCAGACGGTTAGAGCAGGGGACTCATAATCCCTTGGTCCCTGGTTCGAATCCAGGCGGGCCCACCCTCTCGTCGAATATGCCAAGGGGGTCACACATGAACGCCAGGTCCTTCGCGGTCGGCCACATTCGTATAGCGTTCCTCGTGTTTGGCTTGGTATGTGGACATGCCATGGCAGCGGCATCGGAGCAGGCATTGCCGCGCGCGAGCTTCGTTGGCGTGCAGGTTGCGCCGGTGACGGCCGAAGTCCGTACGCGCCTTGGGCTTCCGAGCGAACGCGGCGCGCTCGTCGCGGGAACCGTCGACGGCGGCTCGGCGCAAGCGCTCGGCCTGCGCGCGGACGACGTCATCGTGGCCATCGACGGCCGCGAGGTCGCCGACGCCGCCGATCTCGTCGCGCAGGTCGGCCGCCATCACGCGGGCGACCACGTGACGGTGAGCTGGATGCGCGCGGGCGAGGTGAAGTCGGCCGAGGTGGTGATGAAGCCGCGGCCGTTCGAGTCCGCGCCCGGCACGCGCACGACGTATGGCGCCATCGCGGTCGACGGCAGCCTGCGCCGCACCATCGTGGCCGGGCCGCCCGACGATGCGCGTCATCCCGGCATCCTCTACATCACCGGCATCGGCTGCTTCTCGCAGGAGAGCCTGGGCGTGCTGACCACGGAGGCCAAGCTGCTGCAGGGCCTCGCGCGCGCGGGCTACGTCACCATGCGCGTGGAGAAAAGCGGCGTGGGCGACAGCCAGGGACCGGCTTGCGACTCCCCCAAGGCCGACCTCCAGGCGGAGATCGCGGGCTATGTCGCCGGCGTGGAAGCGTTGAAGGCGCTGCCCGGCGTGGATCCGAGCCATGTCTACTTGCTCGGCTTGAGCATTGGCGGCGTCGAGGCGCCGATCGTCGCGCAGCGCGTGCCGGTGCAGGGGCTCGTAGTCGTGAACACCGTGGCGAAGACGTTCCTCGAATATCTGCTGCAGACGCGCCGGCGGCAGGGCGAGCTGAAGGACGTGCCGTACGACGTGCTCGAGCGGCACCTGCGGCTGAACGAGCTCTGCAACCACGAGCTGCTGGTCGACGGCCGCGCGCCCGAAGCCATCCTCGCCGCGCGCCCGGACTGCAAGGACTACATCACGTATCCCGCCCCGTACACGTTCATGCGCCAGTGGGCGGCGCTCGACCTCGCCGCCGAATGGAAGCGCGTCGACGCGCCCGTGCTCATCGTGCAGGGCGAGTCGGACTACGTCGCCACCGTTAGCGACGCTCCGCTGCTGCGCGACATCATCGAGAGCTTCCACCCCGGCCGGGCGACGCTCGCCATGATCCCGGGGATGGACCACACCCTCACGGTGCGAGGCTCGATGAAGGAGAGCATCGCGGCCACCGATGGCGCGTTGGGAGCATTCCAGCCGCGCGTCCTCGAGACGATCCGGGACTGGGTCGCGCGCCAGTCCGGCTAGCTCAGGGGCTTTCGTCGGGACGGCCAACTCTTGCCGTGCGTTAATATCCCATGGTGAGCCCGGATAACGCCCGGTGAAGCCGCCTTCCACCCCGTTCAGGTCGCTGCGCGGCAAGCTCTTTGCCGGGGTGCTCTTGTCGAGCATCGTGGCGTTGCTGCTCACCTGCGGCGCGCTCTTCGCATACGACCTGCACACCTACCGCAAGTCCAGCGCCGCGGACCTCGCCGTGCAGGCCGAGCTCATCGCGAGCTCCACGGTGGCGGCCCTGCAGTTCGAGGACCCCAAGGCTGCAGAGCAGAACCTGGGCTTCCTGCGCGCGCGTCCCGCGATCCGAAGCGCCGCTGTCTACACGCCCCAGGGCAAGGTGTTCGCTTCCTACGTGCGCGAGGGCTCGGACCGCGCCGGGCTACCGAAGGCCGTGGGCACGCCGGGCGTCTCGATCTTCGGGGACCAGGTGCGCATCTTCCATCCCGTGGTCGCCAACGGCGAGCGCGCGGGCACGGTCTACCTGGAGGCCGACCTCGACATGCACGAGCGCATCGCGAGCTACCTCGCCATCGCGTTCGTGGTGACGCTGCTGGCGCTCGGCGTGGCGATGCTGCTCTCGGCGCGCTTCCAGTCGGACGTGACGCGCCCCCTCATCGAGATGTCGGGCCTCGCGCGCGACGTGGTGGAGACGCGCGACTACACCCTGCGCTCGAAGGTGGTCACCGATGACGAGGTGGGCACGCTCGCCGCGGCGATGAACGAGATGCTCTCCGAGATCCAGCATCGCACGACGGCGCTGCAGGTTTCGGCCGAGGAGATCGGGCGCCTGAACGAGTTCCTCGAGCAGCGCGTGGCCGAGCGCACCGCCCAGCTCGAGGAGACCAACCGCAAGCTCGCCTCCGCCAACACCGCCAAGTCGAGCTTCCTGTCCACGATGAGCCACGAGATCCGCACGCCCATGAACGGGGTGCTGGGGATGCTGGAGCTGCTGTCCCTCACGACGCTCGACGGCCAGCAGCGCACGACACTCGAGGTGGTGCGCGAATCCGGCCACTCGCTGCTGCGCATCATCGACGACATCCTCGACTTCTCCAAGATCGAGGCCGGCAAGCTCGAGGTGCGCCGGGAGGTGGCGTCGATCGCGAAGGTGATGGCCAGCGTGAGCGGCATCTACTCGGGCAACGCGAGCAGCAAGGGCCTGCTGCTCGAGGTGTCCATCGATCCCCGCGTCAGCCCCGTGGTGCTGGTCGATGCGCTACGCCTGCAGCAGATCCTCAACAACTTCGTGAGCAACGCGATCAAGTTCACCGCGCGCGGCTGGATCCGCATGAGGGCGGAGCTCGTCGGGCGCAGCGGCAACGAGGACGTGGTGCGCTTCTCGGTGGCGGATACCGGCATCGGCATCTCGCCCGAAGGGCGCCAGCGGCTCTTCCAGCCGTTCGCGCAGGCCGGCGGCGACATCGCGCGCGTCTACGGCGGCACGGGGCTCGGGCTTTCGATCTGCAACCGCCTGGCGAAGCTGATGGGCGGCTCGGTGGGAATCGAGAGCGAGCAGGGCGAGGGCACGACGGTGAGCCTTACGCTGCCCCTGCAAGTGGCACCGGCGGGGGCGCTGCCGGCGGGCGACGATTCCCGCACGCCCGAGGTCGCGCGCAGGCGCCGCGAGCCGCCGACGGTCGAGCAGGCCGCATCCGAGGGCACACTCGTGCTGGTGGTGGACGACCATCCCATCAACCGCCTCGTGATGTCGCGCCAGGTGAGCGCGCTGGGGTTCGCGAACGAGACCGCGGAGAACGGACGCGAGGCGCTCGAGCGCTGGGCGAGCGGGCGCTACCGGCTGGTGCTCACCGACGTGAACATGCCCGAGATGGACGGCTACCAGCTCGCGCGCGCGATTCGCGCGAAGGAGCTAGCGGCCGGCAAGGGGCACACGGTGATCATCGCGTGCACGGCCAACGCGCTGCGCGGCGAGGCCGAGAACTGCTTCGCCGCGGGCATGGACGACTACGTGCTGAAGCCGGTGGAGCTCACGCGCCTGCACCGCAAGCTCGAGCAGTGGATGCCGGCCGCGCCGCCGCTGGACCGCGAGGCGCTCGCGTCGATTGCGGGCGACGACGCCAACCTGCAGATCGAGACCGTGCAGCGCTTCCTCGCCGCGAGCGACGAGGACGCCACCGCGTTGATCCACGCCATCGACTCCCACGAGCTCGACAATGCCGTGCAGGCCGCGCACCGCATCAAGGGAGCCTCCGCGACGGTGGGCGCGCTATCGCTCGCGAGCGTGGCCGACCGTATCGAGGCCGCGGCGCGCGACGGCGACTGGGAGCGCGTGATGGGCGAGCGCGAGGCGTTCCACCGCGAGCTCGCGCGGCTCTCGGCGTACCTGGTGGCGCTGGCGAACGCCGCGGCGCAATCGCACGCCGGCACGATCTCGAAGTCCCGGCTGGGGTGAGGCCCTAGGACGCCTCGCTCGCGATGCTTTGCGCGAGGCGCTTCGCCTGGACGACGGTGCTTGCGAAAGCCTTTCGCCCCAGCCGGCGCACCACCCAATCCTGCGCCTTCTTCCACAGCGGCACGGCGGTGGTGAACGCCCGGTGGCCCTTCGCGGTGCATGACACAAGCTTGACCCGCGCATCCGGCCCCGGTCGGCAGATGATGAACCCCATGTCGAGCAGCCCCGCGAGGTTGCGACTCACCGTGGTCTTGTCCATCACCAGCACCTCGGCGACCTCGCGCATGGCCACCGGTTCGCGCGCCACCACGCACCAGAGCACGGCGAGCTGGTTGGCGGTCAATCCCGAAGGCGCAAGGAAGCTGTCGTAGACGGCGGTGAGCGCCCGCGCGGCCATGCGGACGTTGCCGCAGAGGCATTCCATGCCGCGGTCGCTGTAGGGGTGATCGGGCCCAGGCCTGCGGCCTGGCGACGGCGCGGCGCCCCGCGATAACGGCGCCGTGCGCTTGGATGTCCTGACCTTGGCAGTCGGATTCATATCTGTGCGGGGGATTGTAACGCGGTCCAGCACTGGCGTGACGAAACGTTGCAGACGCTTGCGATGCGTTCCGGAACGTTGACTCGACAAGTGAAACCGCAGAGTCTGTTGGTTGTGGATACAACCAATAGGCTGCCTTCATGTCAAGAACGGTCACAAATGGCATGGGGGGCGCGGATTGAAGGTCCCGGCCGCGGGCCGCAAGGGAGCGCGCTACCGCAGGAGCCTCCTCGAGAAGCTCGCGATCGTGCGCGAGTCGCTGGCGCCCGGCGCCTCGGCGGCCGCGGTGGCCAAGCGCCACCAGATCTCGGCCAACGTCCTCTATTACTGGCGCAAGGTCTACCGCGAATTGCTGGACGCGGACCTCGCCGACATCTCCCGCAAGAGCGACGTCGCGGACCTGGAGCTGCAGGTGCGCAACCTCGAGCGCCTGCTCGGCCAGCGCACGCTGGAAGTCGCGATGCTGCGGGAAAAACTCGGATTGCCACAACGGGATGAGCTCGATGAATAACGCACACGTACACGCAAGCACCCGCCAACGCCACGTCCACCTCGGCACGCGCCTCGAGGTGGCCGAGAGCATCCGCCAGCATCGCAGCACGCCCGAGGAGGCCGCGCAGGCCCTGGGCGTGCCGGTGCGCGAGGTCATGGACTGGGTCGCGAGCGGCGAGCGCGCGGTCTCCATCGACGAGGTGCTGGTGTCGCCCGACGCGCAGCGCCTCACGCGCCGCGCCCAGCGGCTGGTGGCGCTCATCGCGCAGGCCGACGCCGCCATCCGCGAGCTCACCGACCGCCTCGTGCACGGCGTCCGCGCGGCGCACCACGGCGCGGAGTGAATTCCCGGGTTCCTCCAAGAAACTTGGAGGAATCCACAAGTAACAATCGCGAAGTTGCGGGAGGACAACGCGGCGAGCGATCCCACGCTCGATTTCGTTGACGCGCGATTGCGCCGTTCATTAAGTTCCGGAAGCTATCCAAACCCTGGGGAAAAATCGATGCATACAAGACAGAAGAATTTCGTCCGTCGCGCGGCGCTTGTGACCGTCGCCGCGGCGGTCGCCGCCGTCTTCGCGCCCACCGCCTCCGCGCAGAACGCACCCGCCACCACGGCGCAGACCTCGGAGCGCATCGAGGTCACCGGCACGAACATCCGCCGCGTCGAGGGTGAGTCCGCGCTACCGGTTACCGTCATATCGCGCCAGGAGATCGAGCGCACCGGCGCCACCAACGCGATGGAGCTGCTGAACTACGTCTCCGCCAACAACAGCCTCGGCAACGTGGGCTTGACCAGCGTCATCGGCGCGGCCACCAACTCGGTGCAGACCGCGTCGCTGCGCGGGCTGCAGGGCGGGCACACGCTGGTGCTCATCAACGGCAAGCGCGTGAACAACGCCGCCGGCGAGACGCAGGGCGTGCAAGGCGTGAACCTCGCGATCATCCCGTTCTCGGCCATCGAGCGGATCGAGGTCCTGAAGGACGGCGCCTCGGCGGTGTACGGCTCCGACGCCATCGCGGGCGTCATCAACTTCATCCTGAGGAGCGACTACCGTGGCGCGGAAGCAAGCGCGTTCTACGGTGCGCCCACGCGCAGCGGCGGGGGCGCCGAGGAGAAGTACACGGCCTCCTTCGGCTTCGGCGACCTCAACAAGGACCGCTACAACGTCTACTTCAACGTGTCCTACGACCACCAGAAGCCGCTCGACCAGAAGGACCGCGACTTCTCCAAGTCCTCCATCATCCTGCCCATCGGCTACTTCGCCGGCTCGAGCAACACCTTCCCGGGCCGCATCTCCACCGGCGGCATCGGCATCCCCGGCCACACGCCGCCCGATTGCGGCAACCCGGACAACACGTTCCTGAACCAGCCCGACGTGGGCCTGGTGGGCTGCTTCTACGATCCCGCGCGGACGGCGGGGGTGGAGAGCATCAGCGACGACAAGAACCAGAACCTCTACCTGCAGGGCAAGTTCCAGCTCACCTCCAACTGGCAGCTCTATGGCCAGGGCCTCTACAGCAAGGACGAGAACCACTACATCATCCAGCCGGTGCCGATCTCGAACCTCTTCACGTTCGGCCCCGCCGATGCGCTGCAGCTCGCGACCATCACGCTGCCCGTGACGAGCCCGTTCTATCCGCACGACGCGGCGGCCGCGGCGGGCGTCGACGGCCAGCCGCTCAACGTGCGCTACCGCGCCACCGAGTCCGGCAACCGCAACACGACCGACACCAACAAGGGCTACCAGCTCGTGGGCGGCATCAAGGGCACCATCCTCAACCGCTGGGATACGGACCTCTCGTATTCGTACGCGGAAGGCGAGCTGCACAACCACGTCAACAGCGGCTTCCCGCTGTACTCGCGGATCCTGCCCCTGCTCAACAGCGGGAACGTGAACCTGTTCGCGCCGAACACGCCGGCCATCCAGCAGCAGCTGCGCGATACGAGCTTCGTCGGTGACGCGGTCTTCAACAAGGCGTCGACCTCGGCCGTGAACGGCAAGATCTCGGGCGACCTCTTCGACTGGCGCGGCGGCACGGTGGCCGGCGCGGTCGGCGTCGACCTGCGCAAGGAGAAGCTCGACGAGAATCCCGCCCACGAGTACACGATCGGGGACATCTCGGGCTACGGCGGCAACGCGAACCCGATCAGTGCCGACCGCAAGGTGACGGCGTTCTATGGCGAGATCAATGTCCCGATCGTGAAGAGCCTCGAGCTCGACGCGGCGATCCGCACCGACGACTACAGCGATTTCGGGCGCACCAACAACCCGAAGTTCAGCCTGCGCTGGCAGCCGACCCGCTCGGTGCTGGTCCGCACGTCCTACGGCACGGGCTTCCTCGCGCCGTCGCTCTACCAGCTCGACAACCCGGCGACCAGCGGAGTGTCGGTCACCGGCCAGAGCGACCCGATCCGCTGCCCGGTGACGCACGACACGGGCTTCGACTGCGGCACGCAGTTCGCGACCATCAACGGCGGCAACCAGGCCCTGCGTCCCGAGGAGAGCGAGCAGACGACCCTTGGCCTGGTGTTCGAGCCGAACCACACCTGGTCCATCTCGGCCGACTGGTTCAAGATCCACCTGAAGAACGGCATCGCGACCGGCGTCCCGGTGCCCACGATCCTGGGCGACCTGGACCAGTTCGGCCACTTCGTGACACGCGGTCCCGTCGATCCGGCGTTCCCCAATCTGCCGGGCCGCATCACCGGCATCGACCAGCGCTTCATCAACCTGGGCGCCACGCACATCGAGGGCATCGACAGCGAGTTCCATTACAAGTGGGATCCGCAGTCCTGGGGCCGCGTGCGCTTCGACATCTCCGGCACCTACTACACGCGCTACGACTTGGAGAATATCGACGGATCGTTCAGCGGCATCGTCGGCACGGCGCTCAACTCGCCGGTGGTGGGCGTGATCCCGCGCTGGAAGCACTATGCGAGCCTGTCGCTGGACAGCGGCCCGTTTACCGTCACGGTCGCCCAGAACTACCAGAACGGGTACACGGACTTCCAGACGGACCTGGACGGCAACGAGCGCCACGTGGGGTCGATGAGCCTCTTCGACATCCAGGGCGTCTATAGCGGGATCAAGCACTTCACCTTCACGCTCGGCGTGAAGAACGTGTTCGACACCAACCCGCCGCTCACGAACCAGCAGAACACGTTCCAGGCCGGCTACGACCCGTCGTACTACGACGCGCGCGCGCGCTTCGTGTACGGAAGCATCCGCTACGAGTTCAGATAACCCTCTTCTGAGCCGTGTGTGATCGGGCCGGCCTCGCGCCGGCCCGTTTTTTTTTCCTACGCGAGCCAGGGCTTACGCGCACGCAGCGCGCCGCGACGGCGAGGAAGTGCTCGAGGGGCAGCGTCGCGTCCCGGCGCCTGGGCCGCGTCGTCCCAGCTGCGCAGAGACGACGCAGAACCGAAGCCGTCTGGCTAGCCACGTAGCCATTAGCCTGTGTGCGGTCCGGACCGGACCATCGATCTGAAGGTCCGGCACATCCGGATAATCCAATCAGTTCGTCGAACGCCCCCGTTCTGCGGGCGTTGCGCGGCGGTGCCTGTTACCGCCATATCTCCGAGCTATCCGGAACTGCACCTTGAAGCGCCTTGGGCTGAGGCGTGCTCCTGGCATTTTCGAAGGAACGAGCATTGCGTTTACCCCACTTGCTCAAGATATTCCGTCGTGGCATTTGCCGCCACCACGTCGCTCAACTCCCGCGCCGACGTCTCGAAGTACGACGAGCCGGAATGTACCCCGGGCGTGACTACGTCCACCAAGGATTCGGCGAAGTCATCGATCCTCCCTTTGACGGCAATCTCGAGTTGCACTACGTCGATCTTTTCATTCCGGGAAACGGCGGATTGGATCTGAAAGTCCAACGGTCCTTCAATTCTTCCCTCATCTCCGACGCGACATCGCCGTTCGGGCGGGGCTGGAACATTCAGTTCGGTAGGGTGAAGCACCTCGCGAGCGAGCCCACATGCAGTTTGTCGGGCAGTACGCCTCAGAGCCTGGTTATCGAGCTCCCGACGGCAGTCCGCAGACGCTGTACAAGGCAAGCGGCGCCGTGCCGGGAACCGCGAGCGGCACCGAACTTCATCACAACGCAGCCTTGTGGAAAGGACAATGCATCACAGGTGGAGTATCGGTGACGTCGCCGGCCGGAACGCGATACGACATGACCGTCGACGATGGGAATTACTGGAACGTCTCGAAGATTACCGATCGCAACGGCAACACGCTGACATTCACCTATCAGACGATTGCGGGCCGTGCGGTGGTTTCGACCATCGCGAGCAATGATGCGGATCCGCGGAACGTGAGCTTCACGTATGCGAATAACATGCTGTCCTAGATCACTGCATCGGGTCGAACCGTTGCTGAAATACGAGATCACCAAAGCGGCTGATGGATCGAATCAGCTCAATTGGGTGCAACCGCCGGTAGGGGGTCGCTGGACCTATACGTACTATGGCTCCTCTCAACAATCGCAAGCAGCAACGAGCTGCAAACGGTGACCTACCCGCAAGGCGGCGTACGTGACTTACAACTACCCAGTCCGTCAACTTCATGCCGGGAACGACGCCGGCGCGGCAATGGACCGTTGTGAGCACCAAGATGACCTCGGATGGCACCTGGATGTTTTTATACTCCATCGGATGCGTTGCTTCCCGAGCCTTGATGTGACCAGGGTGACGGAACCGAATAAGCTGGGCATAATCAAGTACACCCACTATGGGCACTTGGCTGTCAAAAACGAAGGAGGTCTGGAAGATGGGCCTTCTGCAGAAAAAGGAGATTGGAACGGCACAGACCGCGCTTCAAACCGAAACGTACACGTGGACTACATGTGCCTATTTCCAACGAGCAACTGGTCACGGCTAGGAAGCGGCAAGACGGATTCGCAGGTGAGACATCCGATTCTGTGCAGAGACCGGGATATCGTTAGGGATGGAGTTCACTTCAAGACGGACTACGCTACATTCGATGCCTACGGGAATCCGCAGACCATTACGGAGATTGGTAATGCGGGCGCGCGAACTCGTGCTCTCACTTACTTCAATGGAACATCGTCGTGGGTCATCGGATTGACGCAGAACGAAACTGTTTCGAAGGGGTCGGTCGCGCAGACGATCACGCGCAGCTACTCGCCGCAAGGCAACCTCAGTTTTCAAATCATCGATGGTGCGCGGACCGACTATACGTACAACAGTGATGGAACCGTCTTCACCAGGACAGATGGTAACGGCCACACCATTACTTACACCAGCTACTCTCGAGGCGTCGCAAAGAACGAGGCCCGCCCCGAGGGCGTGAACATGGCACGGCTGGTCGATTACTTTGGAAATGTCACCTCTCAATCCGACGGCGTCGCCACCTGGGGCTACTCCTACGATGGTCTGAATCGAGTAAAGGGGGTGACGTTCCCCACCGGCAATTCCGTTGGCGTGGCATGGACCGACACGAGCCGCAAAGCGTCGCGCGGCTCCTCCTTCGCCGAAACAACCACGTTCGACAGCTATGGGCGGGTCGATCATGTGACGCGATCGCCGATTGCCGGCACTTACAAGCAATATCGGTACGACGCGATCGGTAGGAAGACGTTCGAAAGCTTTCCGGCGTCCTCAGGGGGCACGACGTCCAGTTACGACGAGATTGGCCGGTTGAAGTCGACCACATCGCCGAATGGCAATCGAACGTACACATATCCGTCATCGAACGTCTCCGTGGCTGACGAGAACGGACATACGACGACATACGAATACGATCGGTATGCAGATCCGGATGTCGGCTATCTAAGCGCAATCGATAGTCCGGTGGTCGCGGCCTCGGTATCCATCGTGAGAGATGGGGTCGGGCGGCTTTCGTCGGTCAGGCAGAACGGTCTTACCAGGGGCTATGGGTACACCAACGGCTTCCTCACCAGCCTCACAGAGCCGGAGACGGGGACTACGAATTTTGGCCGGGACAACGTCGGCAACATGAAATGGAAGTTGGTGGGCGGGCTTCAGGTCAACTATGGCTACGATGGCCTAAATCGACTCCATACCGTGGATCTCGGTCCCAGCGGGGGCTTGGCTACCATTGGTTACGACCCCCGGGGCAAGGTCACGAGCGTGCAAAACCCGACCGGCACGCGGCTATATGGCTATGACAGTAATGGAAACCTGAAATCGGACGAACTCGACGTCGATGGGTACTCCTTCGTAGTGCGATATGACTACGATCCGAACGATGCCTTGAGCACGATCACCTATCCCGGCAATGGCACCTATCCGACGGGAAAGGTAGTCTCGTACAGCCCCGATTCATTGGGACGCCCGCAGAGCGCAAGTCCGTTCCTTACGCAGGTAAGCCATTTCGCCTCCGGAAACCTCAGCTCGATCACGTTTGGGAACGGGGTCACGCAAACGTACGGAGAGGACAACGCGCGGCAGCTTCCGACGACCATCACATCCTCCGCGATAGCGGTCGGCCTTACCTATGCCTACGATGGGGTTGGGAATATGGCGACGATCACCAATTCCCATGACGCATCGGATTCGAAGACACTCTGCTACGACGCGGCCGATCGGCTCACTTCGATTACGGGGTGCGGCACCTCGACCATTACCTATTCGGGCTCCGGAAACCTCTTGTCGCAAGTGTTCGGCGCCGAACACCGGACTTACAGCTATGACCCCAGCAATCGGCTGAGCAGCCTCAGCATCACCGGCCGGCAACCCGTGACGAACAGCTACGAATACAGCTACGACTTGGCGGGAAACATCACGTCGAACGGCGCAGCCAATTTCGGGTTCGATTCGAATTCGCAAATGACCTGTGCCAATTGCGGAGCCGCAAACGAGGTCGACTACGGATACGACGGCCAGGGTCGGCGGATCTGGGAAAACAAGGGGGGGTACCGCACCTATTTCGTTCAGTCGCCGGGCGGTGACCTTCAGTTCGAATATGCGGTCCACGGAAAGCGCTGGACGCAGAACGTCTTCCTGCACGGGAAAAGAGTCGCGTCCGAAACCGGGTCCGACGCTGCGGCGAGCACGACCACGCTGTCGGCGAGCCCGTCGTCGGTGCCGCTCGGAACGGCGATCACGCTGACAGCCACCATTTCGCCTTCGGCAGCGACAGGAACCGTCCAGTTTGTGGATGGAACGCGAATCCTGGGGACGTCCCCCGTAACTTCAGGACGCGCATCGCTCACGTCGAGCGACCTGGCGGGCGGCGTGCATACGATCGTCGCGAACTACAGCGGCGACGCCAACTACCAGTTCGGATCCGGTTCCACTTCGGTGACCATCACGAAGTTCACGCCCGCCATCACGTTGGCCGGGCCCACGAACGCGACGCTCGCGCAGAACGTCACCTATGTGGCTACTTTGTCCGCGAATCAGACGGGCCAGGTTCAGTTGCTCGATCAGTTGCTCAATGGAGGGAACGCAGTGGTAGCAACGGCCACGCTCGTGAATGGGCAAGCGACGCTGCCGACGGCTCTGCGGTCTGCCGGCACGCACTCGCTGACGGCGTCGTATCTCGGCGACGCGAACAACAATCAGGTGACGTCCGCGCCATATTCGACCGTCGTCTCCCAAGGCGGCGCCACAGTGGCTGCTTCCGCGTCGCCGGGGGCATCCATTTCCGGTCAACCAGTGACCTTTACGGCGGTCATTTCGGGGGCCGGAGTCGCGCCGACGGGCACCGTCAACTTTGTCGACGGAGCCACGTCAATTTCGGGCTGTTCTGCCTCTACCGTGACATCCGGCGTGGCGGCCTGCGCTACGTCTTCGCTCAGCGTCGCCAGTCATACGATCACCGCGCAATACTCCGGCGATGCCAACTACACGGCGGCCTCGGGCAGCACAGCGGAGACCGTCACGGGTCCGGGCCGGTTGTCCAACGTGTCCACCCGCGGTGAGGTGCTCACGGGCAACGACGTCATGATCGGCGGCTTCATCATCAGCGGCTCCACGCCGAAGACGGTCGCGATCCAGGCCCTGGGTCCGTCGCTTGCTCCGTTCGGGATCACGAACCCGCTCCCCAACCCGACCATCACGTTGGTGCGTTCCTCCGACCAGGCGGTACTCGCTACGAACGACGATTGGGGCACGGCGGCCAATGCCAGCCAGCTTTCGGCGAGTGGTTTTGCACCGGGGAATCCCCTCGACTCCGGTCTCCTAGTCACTCTTGCGCCAGGCGCCTACACCACCATCGTTTCCGGGGTCGGGGGCTCGACGGGAGTCGGAGTTTCCGCCGTCTATGAGGTCGACCATCCCGAGAATCCGCTGGCCAACCTCTCAACGCGGGGGGAGGTGTTGACCGGGGAGAACGTGATGATCGGCGGGTTCACCATCGTCGATCATCCGATGACGGTAGTGGTGGAGGCGCTCGGCCCGTCGCTCACGCCCTTCGGGATCGCGAATGCGCTTGCGGATCCAACCATTACGCTGGTTCGCAGCTCCGATCAGGCTGTCCTCGCCACGAACGACGATTGGGGAACTGCGTCGAATGCCGCGCAGATCTCGGCGAGCGGCTTCGCTCCCGGCAACCCCAAGGAGCCGGCGATCATGATGACGCTGCCGCCGGGCGGCTATACCGCGATCGTGAGTGGCGTCGGCGGTTCCACTGGCGTGGCAACGTTCGCGGTTTATGCTGTCTACTGAGCCGGAAAGCGAATCCATGAAGCATCTCAAGCATCTCTTCCATTGCGCCGCGCTGCTGTTCGCGCTCATGTCTGGAGCGCTCGCCCACGCGGCCACCACGACCACCTACTACCACAACGACCTGCTGGGCTCGCCGGTGGCGGCCACGGATGCGAGCGGGCACGTGATCTGGCGCGAGAGCTACCGGCCCTACGGCGAGCGGCTCACCAACGATCCGGCGAGCACCGGCAACGACGTGTGGTACACGAGCCGCCGCCAGGACGCGGACACGGGGCTCGTCTACATGGGGGCGCGCTACTACGACCCGGTGGCGGGGCGGTTCGTCTCGAAGGACCCGGTGGGGTTCGACGAGGGGAACATCCAGAGCTTCAACCGGTATGCGTATGCGAATGACAACCCGTACAAGTATGTTGATCCCGACGGCAGGGTTGTTGTTGATGTTCTCTTTGTCGCCTACGACGTCTATGAGCTAGCGACCGAAGGCGCCACGACGACAAACGTCATTGCAACCGGCCTTGACGTCGCGAGCACATTCGGTCTCGGTTTCGGCGCCGGTGAGATCTATCGAGCCGGGCACGCGGCAGTTGAGATTGGCTCAGTTACTTCGAAGGAACTTCGGGCAGCAGGGCGTGCCGATTTTGAGGCATCGAAGGCGGAAAAGCTTGGTGAAAGCGGCGGCAAGTGCGTGTATTGCAACGTAAATGACGCAAGCACTGGTGATCACGTAAGGCCACTTAAGCAATTCGCCGACGACGTAAACGCTGGCAGAATCACGAGAGAAGATGCAATTAGGGCTGCCAGTGCGCCGGACAACATCGTAGGCGCATGCAGGCCGTGCAACAGCTCTAAAGGTGCTCGCGAGTTGAGCGACACACCCGGACCGGGGAAGTTTGTTCCACCGAACCGACGACTTGGCGACTAAAGAGACGCTACACATGGCGGATTTGAGGCGCGATCAGGCGAGCGTCGTTGCGTTCATGTTCCAAACCTTGCCCATTGCGGACTCGGTAGATACGTTGGATTTTTCGCTGTCGGGATCCTTCCAAGGGCGATTTCACGCGGCGTATGCGCACCTATCAGAACATGACAATGCGACCGTCGTTTTCACAATTCCAACGTATACCACGCACGTCCTCGTGGGACTGACGCGCCGAAACGAGCGTGATGTGGCGCGCATTCTGGCGAACGTTGAAGACCATGAAAGGGAAACCAAGACATCGGTCAAGATCGGAGAGGTTGTCATCCTTCCGAGTAATGCTGGTAGTGGAGCGCCATTTGCCGTCATCGCACTCAGAACTGTCTCGTCAGTTGATCTTCGAGCTCTTCCCGACAAGGCGACGATTGGCGACAGGGAAATTGACTTCGCGCTGGCAGTTCCACTAACGAAAAGCGAATGGGAACATCGGTCAAAGCATGGCCATGATTCCCTAATGGACCTGTTTCGGGCTGAGAAGAAGGAACTCTTCTTTTTCTGATCCTCGGGGTGACCGATTTATCGTCCAGGGACGATGGCTTGGGACCGCTCCACCAATGCGACTTGCGTCATGCAACGTCTCACGGATTTGCAGCCTGTGTTTCCTGTTTAGCCAAAAGCGAATCCATGAAGCATCTCAAGCACATCGTCAATTGCGCCGCGCTGCTGATCGCGCTCCTGTCGGGCGCGTTGGCCAACGCGGCCACCACGATCACCTACTACCACAACGACCTCTTGGGCTCACCGGTGGCGGCCACGGACGCGAGCGGGCACGTGATCTGGCGCGAGAGCTACCGGCCCTACGGCGAGCGGCTCACCAACGATCCGGCGAGCACGGGCAACGACGTGTGGTACACGAGCCGCCGCCAGGACGCGGACACGGGGCTCGTCTACATGGGGGCGCGCTACTACGACCCGGTGGAGGGGCGGTTCGTGTCGAGGGATCCGGTGGGGTTCGACGAGAAGAACATCCAGAGCTTCAATCGGTATGCGTATGCCAACAACAATCCGTATCGATTCACAGATCCCACGGGCGCGGAGGGTGTCGCCACGTTGTGGATGGACGACACAGCGCCGTTGGTTGTTACTGCTCAGTCGTTTGGCGCTCTCGCCGCCTACGTTCAGGGTTCGCTAACAGGAAACGACAACCTCACCAATGTCGCTTCGCAGGCGTTGGACGAGAATCGCCAGCAGAACACAAACATGGCCCTGATGCTTTTGTCTCTCGGACGAGCCGGGGTCAACGCTGCGGGCGTGTCTGAAACAGCTACAGTATTCAGGTCGGCGCCGGATTTCGTGGTAAGTCCCAACGGCACGGTATTCCCAGTACCCAAGGGAGCCTCGGGACCTGTTCCTGTCGTCAATGAAGCTGGGGCGCAGACGGGGACGGCTTTCGTTGACGGGAGCGGGGGCGCAAATGGACAAGTTTCAACGCTGCGTATGATGGATCCGACGGCACCGCGAGGCGCTAGCCCGGGATATCCAAATGGGTACATCAAGTATGAAAATGCTGGTGGGCAGGGTGTAGATCCATATTCTGGCCGCACGTTGCCAAATTCGCAGTCTCATTTCCCGATTCGGTAAGCCCATGGATAGGAGACCGGTCGATCAAAAGCTGGAATCGCTACTTGGCGCCCGAATCGTACGTACTTTGGGGGGCGAATCAGGACTGGCTCTTTTCTTCGACAACGGATTCACTCTGACCATCTATTCACCGGTTCGGCTGCAGTTGGATGGTTCTGGAGAGATCGAGCCATCTCAGATGACCAATCGGAGACTTGAAAATATAGTCTGCGGGCCCGCCAAAGTGCTGATCGAGATAGAAGGCCAGATTCGTCTGGAGATTGATCTTGATGAACGAAAGATGACCGGCCCGGAACACCTTCAACTCCGGTCCAAGCAGGGAGAAATAACCGTTTGGCGCTGATTCGGCCGTCCACTGGTTGAGTCGCGCTCATCTGCTTGATTGATTCGTCGCGTTTGGAATGGCGGTTCGTGTCAGCAGCGCCATGGCCTCCCCGCCCAGGCTCGCGAAGCCGCCGATGCGGCTCGTGATCGGCGGGCTTCACCATCAGCGGCTCGACCAACAAGACCGTGGCCATCGTCGCGACGGGACCTTCGCTGGCGCCCTTCGGCATCACCAACCCGCTCGCCAACCCGACATGACGTTGGTGCGTTCCTCCGACCAGGCGGTACTCGCTACGAACGACGATTGGGGCACGGCGGCCAATGCCAGCCAGCTTTCGGCGAGTGGTTTTGCACCGGGGAATCCCCTCGACTCCGGTCTCCTAGTCACTCTTGCGCCAGGCGCCTACACCACCATCGTTTCCGGGGTCGGGGGCTCGACGGGAGTCGGAGTTTCCGCCGTCTATGAGGTCGACCATCCCGAGAATCCGCTGGCCAACCTCTCAACGCGGGGGGAGGTGTTGACCGGGGAGAACGTGATGATCGGCGGGTTCACCATCGTCGATCATCCGATGACGGTAGTGGTGGAGGCGCTCGGCCCGTCGCTCACGCCCTTCGGGATCGCGAATGCGCTTGCGGATCCAACCATTACGCTGGTTCGCAGCTCCGATCAGGCTGTCCTCGCCACGAACGACGATTGGGGAACTGCGTCGAATGCCGCGCAGATCTCGGCGAGCGGCTTCGCTCCCGGCAACCCCAAGGAGCCGGCGATCATGATGACGCTGCCGCCGGGCGGCTATACCGCGATCGTGAGTGGCGTCGGCGGTTCCACTGGCGTGGCAACGTTCGCGGTTTATGCTGTCTACTGAGCCGGAAAGCGAATCCATGAAGCATCTCAAGCATCTCTTCCATTGCGCCGCGCTGCTGTTCGCGCTCATGTCTGGAGCGCTCGCCCACGCGGCCACCACGACCACCTACTACCACAACGACCTGCTGGGCTCGCCGGTGGCGGCCACGGACGCGAGCGGGCACGTGATCTGGCGCGAGAGCTACCGGCCCTACGGCGAGCGGCTCACCAACGATCCGGCGAGCACCGGCAACGATGTGTGGTACACGAGCCGCCGGCAGGACGCGGACACGGGGCTCGTCTACATGGGGGCGCGCTACTACGACCCGGTGGCGGGGCGGTTCGTGTCGAAGGACCCGGTGGGGTTCGATCCGTCGAACCTGCAGAGCTTCAACCGGTATGCGTATGCGAACAACAATCCATACAAGTACGTCGATCCGGATGGAAGGGAACCGGGCGACCTATACCAGCGGGGGTATGCGCTTCCCATACCGGACTTCTCTGCGGAACCGGGGCTCGCACACTCCATTCCGGAGGCTAGCGTCTTCGCGCTCCTCATTCCGGGACCCGGCGCGGCAATAGCGGGAGTGATCTTGCGGGGTGCAGCGGACGAAGCGCCTGTACCACAGGAAGTCGCAACGGAAATTCGGCTGACCCGCAGCCAACACGGAGAAGCTGCGAACCACGCCGCTGATGCTCAAGCAGCCGGTCAACCAGACGTGCTGACCATAGATCGGTCTGGAGCGTCAGGCCGGCGCCTGGATGCCATCGGAGACCTTGAGAAGGTTCCGGGCAAGCACCTAGACGAGTATCCTCCCGCCATGTTCCAGGAAGGTGGTTCCGGCGCCAGCGTTCGGGCAATAAGTCCGCGAGACAATATGTCGGCAGGCGCATGCGTTGGAAACGCATGCCGCGGGACTCCCGGATGGCGCACGAGTCCGCATCAAGGTCGGGGAGTGATCTTGCCATCCACCTCAGAATTTCGCCTTGACATCTCTTACTCGCAGTTGGTCGTGTTTGCTAGGGGGCTGAAGAATCCCTTTAACGACTGGACTGACGCTCACGTGGCCCAGGGGTTTGCCTGGCGTGCAGGCAGCGTTTCATTTCGTACCTTTGCCGAGAGCGGGCGGCACTTCGTTGCTTTGCACCTTGTGAAGAAGCTAGAGGCCCTCGACGACGACGTAGTCCGAGCGATCGAGGTTCCATTCGATGTGCCAATTGCTGGTGAACTCGAGGTCGCGAGTATCTCGGAATCTGTCCCAGTTGTCGTGCCTGGTGGTAGTTACTTGCTGCGTTGCGAATTTGCTTGTTGTGACTCAGACGAGCCAAGGATATTCCTTCGCTTCGCAAGTCAGGAAACTCCTCGATTCGCGATTGTTCGCGCGGACCCCTCGCTTAGCGTACCGGTGCAGATACTGAAATCCGCAAAACCGGCGATGTCATAAGCCATCTACTGGCGCCATTCGGGAGCGGGAGCTACGCGACACGTGAAGCAATTCTGGACCTGGGCCGTCTTCCTACCGCTTGCACTGCTGTCCTTGGCCGCCTCGGCAGGCACCACGATCACCTACTACCACAACGACCTCCTGGGCTCGCCGGTGGCGGCCACGGATGCGAGCGGTCACGTGATCTGGCGCGAGAGCTACCGGCCCTACGGCGAGCGGCTCACCCACGATCCGGCGAGTACCGGCAATGACGTGTGGTACACGAGCCGCCGCCAGGACGCGGACACGGGGCTCGTCTACATGGGGGCGCGCTACTACGACCCGGTGGCGGGGCGGTTCGTGTCGAAGGACCCGGTGGGGTTCGACGAGAAGAACATCCAGAGCTTCAACCGGTATGCGTATGCGAATGACAACCCGTACAAGTACACCGATCCGAATGGCAAGAACCCGCTGATTCTGTGGGCGGCCGGCGGTTATGGTGCCGGTGTCTTGGCGGACGCCGCCAGCCAGTACGCGGCATGGGGCTCGGTCGACTGGAAGATGGCGATGACGTCGTCGGCTGCTCAGTCCGGGATACAGGCAGGCCTTTTGGGTGGCGCCGGAGGTGTGGAACTCACGATCGAGAAGGTCGGTGCGGAGGCGATTGCGGCCGAGGGCAGCATGTCAGACGCGCTCCAGATCGGAGAGAAGATCGCGAGGCAAATGGAACCCCGTGGTTGGACCAAGGAAGCAATCCAGGAGGCAATTCAATCCGGTGAGCAAATCAAAGCGGTAAACAAGGCCACGGGCAACGCGGCGACGAGATACGTTCATCCGGAGACCGGGCAATCCGTCGTAGTCGATGAAACGACCAAGGAGGTCATTCATGTGGGCGGCCCGGGATTCAAGTACGGTCCTGAGAGCGGAGATCTTCCGTGAAAGGAACGGTAGAAGTCTATGTCGCGCTCCTGGGCGAAGGCGTCGACGTCTGGCGACCGGTACGGGCGGAACATCTGGGCGGCAACATCTACCGTATCTCGGCTCAGCCGTACGACTCCGAGGTTGAATCTTGGCAATTCCAACCCGGGGACACCGTGGTTTGCGAACTCATCGACTCGAATGAGGGACGCATCCTCGCAGCGATCAGGAAGGTGGATCACCCATGATGGGATCGCGGTCGAGTGGCCACGATGCTTCAAGAGGTGCAATGGGAGCTTAAGCCGGGCGGTGACCCAATCAACGTTCACTTCAATTTCAACGAAGCCACCGGCGCCATCGATGACTTCAAAGTCGTAGTTCCGGGACCCTGATATGAAGGCAGCATTTAGGAATCCCGATATGGCTGAGTGCCCCAAACACTTGGAGGCCTACGCGCGGAATCCGAACCTCACACCAGCCCGCGAGTACGATGTTCAAGCCATCGCGGTATACGAGGGAGTGGTGACATTCCTCGTGATTGATGATCTCAATTATCCCGGGTGGAAGCCGGCTTGGCTATTTGCTGTAGTGGACCGCTCACTACCGAACGATTGGATTTGTAACGCCCTATCCGATTGGCCAGAGCTGCTTGTCGGTCCTAGCTTCATTGTCGATACCCAGGACAGCTACGCCAAGATGGTTGAACTCGATTCCACCCAAGTTGCTCGACTTCGACAGCGGATCGAGTTGTTGAAGCTCCCGCAATAGCGACCGGCTGTCCAGTCAGGGCCGCGCCAACGCGGCGCAGCTAGCGCCGCAGACGTTCGCGCCCACGGATGCGCATGAGGCCGGCCTCGTCGTTTCCCTGCCGCCGGGTGCGTACACGGCCATCGTGCAGGGCAAGAATGGCGGCACCGGCGTCGCCGTGGTCGGGATCTACGAGGTCGACCACCCCGAGACGCCGCTCACCAACCTGTCCACGCGCGCGGACGTGTTGACGGGAAACAACGTGATGATTGGTGGCATCACCATCGCCGATAGTCCCAAGACCCTGCTGATCGAGGCCCTGGGCCCGTCCCTGGCGCCATTCGGCATCACGAACCCCCTGGCGGATCCCACCATCACGCTGGTGCGCAGCTCGGACCAGGCCGTCATCGCCACGAACGACGACTGGGGCCAGGCACCCAACACCGCCCAGATCACGGCGACGGGCCTGGCACCCACCAACGCCAAGGAGCCCGCGATCCTGGTGACCCTGCCGCCGGGGGCCTACACCGCGATCGTGCAGGGGGTGGGCGGCGGCACCGGGGTGGCGAACTTCGCGCTCTATGTCGTGCAATGATCGAGACCCAAGCCATGAACCTGACCAAGCGACTCTTCGGCTGTGTAGCGCTCGTCTGCGGGATGTTGTCCGCGGGGGTGGGGCAGGCGGCCACCACGACCACCTACTACCACAACGACCTGCTGGGCTCGCCGGTGGCGGCCACGGATGCGAGCGGGCACGTGATCTGGCGCGAGAGCTACCGGCCCTACGGCGAGCGGCTCACCAACGATCCGGCGAGCACGGCCAACGACGTGTGGTACACGAGCCGCCGCCAGGACGCGGACACGGGGCTCGTCTACATGGGGGCGCGCTACTACGACCCGGTGGCGGGGCGGTTCGTCTCGAAGGACCCGGTGGGGTTCGACGAGGGGAACGTCCAGAGCTTCAACCGGTATGCGTATGCGAATGACAATCCGTACCGGTTCGTTGATCCGACTGGAAACGAGTCGGTGTCGATGATGATCGACAGCGCTGCGTCGGGCTGTGGGGCCGCCTCGTGTGCAGGATATGCGGTCCTCAAAGCCGCTTACGAAGTAAGCACGATGGGATTCGCTTCAGTCCACGACCCGATGCGTGATGCATATGATCAGGGTATCGCCACAGGTGAAGAGTACGCGCGTGTCGGCATAGCCGGGGGCGCCGCCATTGCGCTATCTGGAGCTGTAGCAGGCGGTGCCTTAGAAGGCGCCATTGGAGCATTAGCCTCAGGGGCTCGAGCCGGCCTCGGAGATCTGACCGGTGCAGAAGTGCGGGCGATTCAAGACGTAGTGAATCAAGCCGGGAGACCCATTGAAGTCGTCGGCTCGGCAGCACGAGGAGCGAGGACAGCGGCGAGTGACATCGACTACGTCGCGCCTTCTTCAAGTCTTGGGCACTTCGAGGGACTTGAGTCAAGGCTTCCGGGAATCGACCCAGGACACGGCATTATCCCCGGCGTCGGTAATCCGAATATCGGACCGGTAATCCGATTTGAGCCAAAATGAGTGCAAATTCGAAGGGGCTCGTCAGGTATTGGATCAGGTTTGAATCCTTGGGTAAACCTTCCCTCTCAATCTCGGCTGCGGAATCACCGCCTTCGACTACGAAGATGCTCTCAAGCTGGCTCGTGAGCGCGTATTTCATGGTGGAGATTTGCCGAGAATTGTCGAGACCATTGAGGGCGTGGAGATCTCCACGCTCGACCAGCGACACATAGTTCCGAATATGGGTGTCGTGACTATCCGCGGAGTTTGGTTTCCCCTCGGATTCGAATAAGCCCGGCTACGAAGCTTCGTGACCGTGTCCTGGGGCATACGCGACGCTGAGAGCGGTTGCAAAGCGACCGCGTCAAGGCCGCGCGCACATCACGTTGCCTTCCACCGCCCATCCCTTGTCCGCCATCGATCGCATGGTGGAATCGCTCGTTGAGAAGCGATGGTTGGAGTCGTTGCGTGGAAAGCCGTTGTTGTATGCGCGCTCGACGGCGAGGTAGCCGGGCGGGACAGGTACCCGAGGAATCCACGCGCCGGATGAAGAAGCCCGTGCCCTCGTAGAACCAGCCGCCGTCGCGCTTCACCTGGTCGCACTCGCCCGGCTCGGCGGTGAAAAAGTGCGAGTTGGGTCCGCCGGAGAGGCCGCCATAGAAGCGGCATACGGGGACGGCGGCGAACTCCGGGCCGGGCATCGAGAGCCACGCCTTGAACGATTGCCCCGTGAGCTCCCAGCCCGGGCCCGCGCCGCCGGCCTGGATGGAGGCGATCTCGTCGGCGCCCGCGGCGAGGAAGTAGTGGTCGAGGATGGTGTTGTGGAACTCGAGCACGTCGAGGTCGCCATTGGTGTTCGCGAGCGGCACGTGCACATCCAGGATCATGTGGTTCTCGCGCCCGCCGCCCTGCACCTGGTCCATGACGATGAAGCGCGCCATGGCAGTGGGATCGACGCCAACGTCGAGGTACGCATCCAGGAACGTGATGGTCCAGAAGAGCAGCGTGGACGCATCCTCGGGGCGCAGCTCGTGCTTGCCGCCGATGAACTCCACCATGAAGCGCGAGGACTGGAACTGGTCCACGGCCTCGTTCGCCATGCCGAGCGGGGCGGTGGTGTCCGCCGTGCCGGAGATGGCGAGATACGGACGGTTCACGCTCTTCGTGCCGCTCTGTCCCGCGCAGAACGCCGGCAGGAACGAATATCCGGCGAAGGGCACATAGCCCACCATGGCTTTCACGCGCGGATCGTGCACGGAGTCGTTACACGCGAGGTTGATGCTGGTGGAGAGCTTCGCGCCCGCCAGCAGCGCCATGGCCTCTCCGCCCAGGCTCGCGCCGAAGCCGCCGATGCGATTGGTGTCGATGCCGGGCGCATATCCCGGATCCGCAAGCAGCTTGTCCAGCATGACCTTGAGCGAGAGCGGGCGCATCAGCTCCATCTCGGCCACGCGGTCGAACTGGGTAAGGAGAAACCCGAGGTCGCTGATGGTCTCGATGCGCACGCGCGAGAAGCGCGGGTCTCCGTGGAAGGGTGCGGCCACCATGAAGCCCTGGGAGGCGAGAGCGACGATGGCCTGGATGTAGCCGTCATTGATGGGGCTGCCGGTGAGGCCGTGGGAGAACACGATGAACGGCAGGGGTTGCGGCGCGAGGCTCACCGGATCCGTATGCACGCCCGTGAGACGCGTCTGGTACTCGAGCTGGCTCACGAGCTTGGGTGCATTGCCCGGCAGCGCCATGTGCGGGATGACATTGCCCGAGGCGTCGGGGAGGGTGTAGTTCGGATCCGTGTTCGTGGCGGGCGTGGGATAGCACACCAGCGCCACGAACGTGACGTTCTGGCCCGCATGGCCCGGGTAGAGCGAGCTCTGGTCCGGCACCGGCGCGTCGTACTGGAATGGCGCTCCGGGGTGCGCGAGGAGCTCGGTGACGTAGTGGTCGATGCCGTTGACCGGGAAGCCGTCCCAGTAATCCGAAGGCTGGGCGCCCGCGGCGAGCTTGCTCGTATCCTGCTCGATGTTGGAGCAGGCGACGTTGAGCTGGCCGAGGGCCTGGGGCGCGACGGTGGTGACGTGGTTGAACGCGCCCGCGTGGGCGGACCACAACGCGAGCACGGCGGCCATCGATCGGTAACTATGACGGGCGATGGCGGGCAGGAGGGTAGAATTCATATTCCGATTATAGGTAGACCAACGACTGTGGACGACAGCGAGAAGACACGCACGATCCTGCGTCGTTACAAGACCATAGCGGTGGTGGGGCTGTCCGCCCAATGGCACCGCCCGAGCTATTTCGCCGCCAAGTACCTGCAGGAGCACGGATATCGCGTGATTCCCGTGAATCCCACCTATGACGAGATCCTGGGCGAGAAGTGCTACAAGGCCCTGAAGGACATCCCCGACAAGGTGGAGGTGGTGGACTGCTTTCGCAAGAGCGCCGAGATCCCCGCCATAGCGGACGACGCTATAGCCATCGGCGCGAAGGTGCTGTGGATGCAATTGGGCGTCGAGAACGCCGCGGCCCGCAGCAAGGCCGAGGCGGCGGGACTCGAGGTGATCGAGAACCGCTGCATGAAGATCGAGCATGGGCGCTTCTTCGGCGGGCTCGGGTGGGCGGGCGTGAACACCAAGGTCATTTCGGCGAAACGCGCGGCATAGAAAATTGGGCCCCGGCCTGCGCCGGGGCGACATGAACCCGGCCCGAGCCGGGAAACAGGAGGCGCACATGCACATGGAACCCTGGCTCGTCTGGCTCATCGCCGGCTTCGTGCTCGTGATCGCGGAGCTCCTCACCGGCACGTTCTATCTCCTGGTCATCGGCATCGGCGCCTTCGTGGGCGCGCTGGTCGCATGGCTCGGCGGAAACGAGCTGTGGCAGGTCATCATCGGCGGCGGCACCGCCATCGTGGGCACGTTCCTCGTGCATCACTGGCATCAACGCAACCGGCCCGGCAGGCCCGGCGAGGGTAACTTTCTGGACCGCGGCCAGCCGGTGGTGCTGGAAGGCTGGTCCAACGAAACGTCGCGCATCGCGCGCGTCAAGTACCGGGGCGCCTCCTGGGACGCGCGCCTCGCACGCCCCGAAGAACGTCCCGCGCCCGGAACCACGCTCTACATCGCCGGCCAGGAGGGCAACACATTGGTCGTCGCGATCGCACCCCCCGCGCCTTGAAGCGCCGCACGCAGGCCCACAACCAATAACGCAGGGAGGCTCGCATGTTCTGGAAGACACTCGTCGCAATCATCCTCACGGTGGCCGCGGCCACGCTCACCAAGAGCGCCGCCGCCGCGGTCGCCACGTTCCTCGTCGCGATGATCGTGGTGCTGCTCGCCGAGGGCGTGCGCATCGTGCCGCAGCAGAACGCCTGGGTGGTCGAGCGCCTCGGCAAGTTCCACCAGGTGCTCGAGCCCGGCATGAACCTCATCGTGCCGTTCATCGACCGCATCGCCTACAAGCATTCGCTGAAGGAAGTGCCGCTCGACGTGCCCGAGCAGGTCTGCATCACGAAGGACAACACCCAGCTCGCGGTGGACGGCATCATCTACTTCCAGGTGGTCGATCCCGCGCCTCGCGAGCTACGGCACCTCCAACTACGTGATCGCGATCTCGCAGCTCGCGCAGACGGCGCTGCGCAGCGAGATCGGCAAGATGGAGCTCGACAAGACCTTCGAGAGCCGCGACGAGATCAACCACAAGGTGGTCGAGGTGCTGGACGAGGCCGGCCGCACCTGGGGCATCAAGGTGCTGAGATACGAGCTGAAGAGCCTCACGCCGCCCGAGTCGATCCTGCGCGCGATGCAGGCGCAGATCACCGCCGAGCGCGAGAAGCGCGCGGTGATCGCGACCTCCGAGGGCAAGCGCCAGCAGGAGATCAACATCGCCGACGGCCAGCGCCAGGCGGCGATCCTGGAATCCGAAGGCCAGAAGGCGGCGCAGATCAACAAGGCCGCGGGCGAGGCGGGCGCGATCGAGCTGGTCGCCAACGCCACCGCCAACGCGGTGCGCGTGGTGGCGGCGGCGATCGAGGGCCCCGGCGGCATGAGCGCCGCCAACCTCAAGGTGGCGCGGCCAGTACATCGAGGCGTTCGGCAACCTCGCCAAGACCGGCACCACGCTCATCATCCCGTCCGACCTCTCCAACGTCGCCGGGCTCGTCGCCAGCGCGATGACGGTGCTCGATCGCACTCGGGCGGGTGAAGCCGCGGCAAAATAAGAAAAGGCTGTAACCACAGATGAACACAGATGAACACAGATGAGCTGTAACTGGAATATGCGGCGTCGGCGAGACAGGCGATGCAATTTCTCGTCTCAAACTATCTGTGTCCATCTGTGTTCATCTGTGGTTCCCGAACTAGTTTTCTAAACAGAAATGGCCGATAGGGAATTCGGGTTCGAAACGCTGTGCCTGCACGCGGGCCAGATACCCGACACGCAAACCGGCTCGCGCGCGGTGCCGCTGTACCAGACCACGTCGTACGTGTTCGACAGCGCCGACCACGCCGCGAGCCTCTTCAACCTGCAGACGTTCGGCAACGTCTACACGCGCCTCTCGAATCCCACCACCGCGGTGTTCGAGGAGCGCATGGCGGCGATCGAAGGCGGCCGGGCGGCGGTGGCCACGGCGAGCGGGCAGGCGGCCGGGATGGTCGCGTTCCTCAATATCCTGAAGAGCGGCGACCACGTCGTCTCGTCGGCGAAGGTGTACGGCGGCACGTACACGATGCTCGCCGTGAACTTCAAGAACTTCGGCATCGAGGCGACCCTGGTCGATCCCGACGATCCGGAGAATTTCCGCCGGGCACTCAAGCCCAATACGCGGGCCATCTTCTCGGAGACGCTCGGCAACCCCGCGATCAACGTGATCGACATCGCCGCGGTGGCCGCCATCGCGCGCGAGGCGGGCGTGCCGTTCATCGTCGACAACACCGCGGCGTCTCCCTACCTGTGCCGGCCGTTCGACCACGGCGCCGACATCGTCGTGCACTCGGCCACCAAGTTCATCGGCGGCCACGGCACCTCGATGGGCGGCGTGGTGATCGAGAGCGGGAAGTTTCCCTGGGACAACGGCAAGTTCCCGGCGATGACCGAGCCCTCGGTGGGCTATCACGGCGTGAAGTTCTTCGAGACCTTCGGCGACTTCGGCTACACGATGAAGGCGCGCATGGAAGTGATGCGCGTCTTCGGGCCGTCGATCGCGCCCTTCAACGCGTGGCTCATGCTGCAGGGCCTGGAGACGCTGCCGGTGCGCATGGACCGGCATTGCTCGAACGCGCTGCGCGGTGGCGCAATTCCTGCAATCCCATGCGAAAGTCGCCTGGGTGAACTACCCGGGCCTCGCGGGCAACCGCTACCAGGCGCTGGCGAAGCGCTACCTGCCCCGCGGCGCGGGCTCGCTGCTCTCGTTCGGCATCAAGGGCGGCTACGAGGCGGGCGTGAAGTTCATCGAGCGGCTGCAGTTCGTGAGCCACCTCGCCAACATCGGAGACGCGAAGTCGCTGGTGATCCACCCCGCGTCGACCACGCACCGCCAGCTCTCCGAGGAAGACCAGGTCAAGGCGGGCGTGCCGCCCGACATGGTGCGGCTCTCCATCGGCCTCGAGAGCATCGACGACATCCTCTGGGATCTGGACAACGCCCTCGCCTGAATTGGGGTCAGGTTAAATTTTCAACCTGTCCCCATTAATTTGACTTGACCCGCCCGCGCGCTTACGATCATTCAAACGAGCGTTTGAATTCGCCTTCCGGAGCCCGGTTTCCCATGGCCGCATCGCGTCCCGCACGCAAGAGCGTCGCGCTCGACGCGACCTCCGCCGACACCAAGACCCGCCTCCTCGACGCGGCCGAGGCGCTCTTCACCGAGCACGGCTTCGAGGCGACGAGCCTGCGCCAGCTCACCACCGCGGCGGGCGTGAACCTCGCGGCGGTGAACTACCACTTCGGCTCCAAGGAAGAGCTTTTCCAGGCGGTCCTCACGCGCCGGCTGGACGCCATGAACCAGGAGCGCATCGAGCTGCTGGAAGCCCTCGAGCGCGAGGCCAGGCCGCCATCCTGCGAGAAGGTGATCTTCGCGATGCTGATCCCGGCGCTGCGCCTCGCGCGCGACGAGAAGCGCGGCGGCAAGAACTTCCTGCGCGTGCTCGGGCGCGCCTACGCCGATCCCGCGCCCTTCATCCGCCACTTCCTGCACGCGCAGTACGCCGGGATGATCGCGCGCTACAAGGAAGCGTTCCTGCGCGCGCTGCCGCACCTCTCGAAGCAGGAGCTCACCTGGCGCCTGCACTTCGTGATGGGCGCGCTCTCGTACACTCTCGCCGGCACGGATTCGCACAAGCTCTTCCAGCAGATGGGCGGCAGCGAGGACGACGAGCTGCTGCTGCAACGCCTCGCCCCGTTCCTGGTGGCGGGATTGAAGGCGCCCCCCATGGCCGACTCGCGCAAGCTCGAGCTGGTCGCGGGCGAATAGGAGAAGACGATGCAGACCACGATCATCATCATCCTGGCCGCGGCCGCCTGCATCGCCGTGGCCTGGGCCCTCGCGTACCACCGCGCCAACGGCGTGGCATGGTCCATCGCTCTGGCCGCCGGCGTCGCGGCGCTCGAGTACGCGCGCGTGGCGCCCGCGGGCCTCGTGGTCGCGCTCTGGGCAGGGGTCGGCATCTTCGCGGTCTTCTCCATCGTGAAGGCGCTGCGCCGCGCTGTCGTCACCGGCCCCGTCTTCGGCGTCTACAAGCGCATCCTGCCGCAGATCTCGCAGACCGAGCAGGAAGCGCTCGACGCCGGCAGCATCTGGTGGGACGCGGACCTTTTCTCGGGTACGCCCGGACTGGAAGAAGCTCCTCGCCTACCCGCAGGCGAAGCTCACGGCCGAGGAGCAGGCTTTCGTCGACGGCCCGGTGGAAGAGCTCTGCGGGATGCTGGACGAGTGGGACATCACCCACAACCGCATGGACATGCCGCCCGAGGTGTGGAAGTTCATCCGCGACAAGGGCTTCCTCGGCATCATCATCCCCAAGTCGTACGGCGGTCTCGGCTTCTCCGCCTACGCGCACTCGGAGATCGTGACCAAGATTTCCACGCGCAGCGGCACCGCGGCGGTGAGCGTGATGGTGCCCAACTCCCTCGGGCCGGCGGAGCTCCTCATCCACTACGGCACCGAGGAGCAGAAGAACCATTACCTGCCGCGCCTCGCCAAGGGCCTCGAGATCCCGTGCTTCGCGTTGACCAGCCCCGAGGCCGGATCCGACGCGGGCTCCATCCCCGACTTCGGCATCGTCTGCAAGGGCATGCACGAGGGCCGCGAGGTCACCGGCATCCGCCTCACCTGGGACAAGCGCTACATCACGCTGGGCCCGGTCGCGACGCATCCTCGGCCTCGCGTTCAAGCTCTTCGACCCCGAGCGCATCCTCGGCGGCGAGGAGGAGCTGGGCATCACGCTGGCGCTCGTGCCCACGTCGCACAAGGGTGTGAACATCGGGCGGCGCCACATCCCGCTCAACAGCGCGTTCATGAACGGCCCCACCACGGGCAAGGACGTGTTCGTCCCGATCGAATGGGTGATCGGCGGCACCGCGCAGGTGGGCCGCGGCTGGCGCATGCTGGTCGAGTGCCTCGCCGCGGGCCGCTCGATCTCGCTGCCGTCCATGTCGATGGCCGCGGGCAAGATCGGCAGCCGCGCCACCGGCGCCTACGCGCGCGTGCGCTCGCAGTTCAAGACGCCGATCGGCAAGTTCGAGGGCGTGCAGGAGGCGCTCGCACGCATCGGCGGCAACACGTACCTGATGGACGCCACGCGCCGGCTCACCATGGCCGCGCTCGACCTGGGCGAGAAGCCTTCGGTCATCTCGGCGATCTGCAAGTACCACATGACCGAGCGCATGCGCACCATCCTCATCGACGCCATGGACATCCACGGCGGCAAGGGCATCTGCCTCGGGCCCAACAACTACCTCGGCCGCGCGTGGGAGACGGCGCCCATCGCGATCACCGTCGAGGGCGCCAACATCCTCACGCGCTCGATGATCATCTTCGGCCAGGGCGCCATCCGCTGCCATCCGTTCGTGCTGAAGGAGATCGCGGCCGCCGGCGCCAACGACCTCGCCGCGTTCGACCGCGCGCTGTGGGGCCACATGGCGTTCACGGTCTCCAACGCCGCACGCGCACTGTGGCTGGGCCTCACCGGCGGCAAGGGCATCGCCGTGCCAGGAGCGCGCGAGACCAGGCGCTACCTGCAGCTCATGACGCGCTTCTCCGCGGCCTTCGCGTTGCTGTCGGATGCCTCGATGTTCGTGATCGGCGGGAGCTTGAAGCGCAAGGAGATGATCTCCGCGCGCCTGGGCGACATCCTCTCGCTGCTCTACATGACCTCGGCCACGGTGAAGCGCTTCCAGGACGAGGGCTGCCAGCAGGAAGACCGGGCGCTGCTCACCTGGGCGATGCACGACAGCTTCCTCAAGCTGCAGGTGGCGATGGACGGCGTCCTCGCGAACTTCCCCAACCGCTTCGTGGCTGCATGGCTGCGCATGCTCACCTTTCCGAAAGGCCTCACCCTCGACGCGCCCCAGGACCGCTGGGCGGTGAAGGTGGCCGAGATTCTCATCACCCCCGGCGCCGCGCGCGACCGCCTCACCGCCGGCGCCTACCTACCGCGGCGCGAGGACGACGTGATCGGCCGGCTCGACCTCGCGATGGAGGCGGTGGTCGCGGCCGAGCCCATGGAGGCGAAGCTGCGCCGCGCGCAGAAGGAAGGCAGGCTCGCGCAGCGCACGCTCGCCGAGCGGCGCGCCGCGGCGCTCGAGCAGGGCATCATCACGCGCGCCGAGCTCGAGCACCTCGAGTACACGGACCGCCTGCGCCACGACGTCATCAAGGTCGACGACTTCGACCATGACCTCGCGCGCGGTGCGCACCAGGAGGAACCATGGCCAGCGGAAGCGCCAAAGAAGGTCAGCGTCGCGTCTATGTAGTCGACGGGGCGCGCACCCCGTTCCTCAAGGCGAAGACCGGCCCGGGCCCGTTCACCGGCTCGGACCTCGCCGTGCACGCGGGACAGCCGCTGCTGCTGCGCCAGCCGTTCGCGCCGGATGCGTTCGACGAGGTCATCGTCGGCGCGGCACTCCCCTCGGCGGACGAGGCCAACATCGCACGCGTCGTGTCGCTGCGCCTGGGCTGCGGCGAGAAGGTGCCGGCGTGGACGGTGATGCGCAACTGCGCCTCGGGCCTGCAGGCGCTCGATTCGGCTTGCGTGAACATCCTCGCGGGACGCTCGCGCCTGGTGCTCGCCGGCGGAACGGACGCGATGAGCCACGCACCGCTCATGTACGGCCCGGCGATGGTCGCCTGGCTCGCGCATTGGTACGCCGCGAAGAGTGTCGGCGAGAAGGCCGCGCTCGCCACTCGCTTTCGGCTTTCCTACCTCATACCCGTGATCGCGCTGCTGCGCGGCCTCACCGATCCGGTGGTGAAGGTGTCGATGGGCTCCACCGCCGAGATCGTCGCGAAGCGCCTCGGCGTCACGCGCAGGATGATGGACGAATACGCGGTGGAATCGCACCGGCGCCTCGCCTTCGCGCAGGACAACGGCTACATGACCGAGATCGAGCCCCTGTACGGGCCCGACGGCACGGTGTACGCCGCGGACGACGGGCTGCGCCGCGATTCGAGCGTCGAGAAGCTCGCGAAGCTGAAGCCGGCGTTCGACCGCAACTACGGCAACGTGACCCCCGGCAACAGCTCGCAGATCACCGACGGCGCCGCGATGCTGGTGATCGCCTCCGAGGACGTGGTGAACGAATATGGGTTGAAGCCGCTCGGGCGCATCGTCGACACCAACTGGGGCGCGCTCGATCCGGCGGAAATGGGCCTGGGCCCGGTGCACGCGATCACGCCGATGCTGATGCGCCACGGCTTCACCTGGGACGACATCGACGCGGTGGAAGTGAACGAGGCCTTCGCGGCGCAAGTGCTGGGCTGCCTCGCCGCGTGGGAGAGCGACGAGTACTGCAGGGAGCACTTCGGCCTCGAGCGCGCGTTCGGCAGGCTCGACCGCGCCAAGCTCAACGTGGACGGCGGGGCGATCGCGCTGGGGCACCCCATCGGCGCCTCGGGCGCACGCGTCGTGCTGCACCTGCTGAAGGTGCTCGAGCGCACCGGCGGCAAGCGCGGCGTGGCGGCGCTTTGCATCGGCGGCGGGCAGGGCGGGGCAATGCTGGTGGAGCGCGTCTGATCACCGTCATTCCCGCGGCTTTCGTCTTTCCCGCGTAGGCGGGAACCCAAGCTTTCACCCTTCGCCACAAACAACGACAACAATGGACCTCAAGCACTGGAAGCTCACCGTCGACGGCGACCACCTCGCGTGGCTGTATTTCGACCGCGCGGGCACGGCCACCAACACCTTCTCCAGCGAGGCGCTGCGCGAGCTGGGGCAGATCGCCGACCACCTCGCCTCGATGCCGCCCAAGGGCCTCGCGATCCTGTCGGCCAAGGACAACGGCTTCGCGGCCGGCGCGGACATCGACGAGTTCACGCGCATCGCGAGCGCCGCGGAGGCGGTCGCGTTCATGCGCCTCGGCAACGAGGTGTTCGACAAGATCGCGGCACTCCCCTTCCCGACGCTGGCACTCATCCACGGCTTCTGCATGGGCGGTGCGCTCGAGCTGGCGCTCGCGTGCCGCTACCGCGTGGCCGACGACGGCCCGAAGACGCGCCTGGCGCTCCCCGAGGTGATGATCGGCATCACGCCGGGCTGGGGCGGGATGCGGCGGCTCCCGGCGCTCGTCGGCGCGGCCGCGGCGCTGGACCTCATGCTCACCGGCCGCGGCGTGGATGCGCGGAGGGCGAAGAAGCTGGGGCTGGTCGACGCGGTCACGCCGCGCCGCCATTTCGAGAACGCGGCCCGGCAGATTCTCACCGCACCGCCGGCACCGCAGCGCCCCGGCCTCGCCGCGGCGCTCACCGATTGGCCGGGTGTGCGCGTGCTGGTCGCGCGGCAGGCCGAGAAGCAGGTCGCCCGGCGCGCGCGCCGCGACCACTACCCCGCGCCCTACGCGATCATCGCCGTGTGGAAGGATTTCGGCGGCGACCCGCGCAACGTCCCGGAAGGACACTTAGCGTCGACTGCTAGCCTCTTCGCGCATCCGACCACGAAGAACCTGGTGCGGATCTTCAAGCTGCAGGAGCGGCTGAAGGGGTTTGGAAAGACTGCTCCCTCCCCCCTGGGGGAGGACCGGGGAGAGGGTCAAGTCCATCACATCCACGTCATCGGCGCCGGCGCCATGGGCGGCGACATCGCGGCGTGGGCGGCGCTGAAGGACGTTACGGTGACGCTGCAGGACCTGGCGCCCGAGCGCATCGCGCCGGCGGTGAAGCGCGCGGCGGAGCTCTACGGCAAGCGCCTGAAGCAGCCGCACCTGGTGCGCTCGGCGCTGGACCGGCTGGTTCCCGACGTCGCGGGCAACGGCATCGCGCGCGCCGACATCGTGATCGAGGCCATCGTCGAGAACGCCGAGGTGAAGCGCAAGCTCTTCGCCCAGGTCGAGCCGCGCATGAAACCGGGCGCCATCCTCGCCACCAACACCTCGAGCATCCCGCTGCAGGAGCTCGTCTCCGCGCTGAAGGACCCCACGCGCCTCGCCGGCCTGCACTTCTTCAACCCCGTGGCGCAGATGATGCTGGTGGAGATCGTGCGCGGGCCGCAGACGTCGGAAGCCACCATGCAGCTGGGCCAGTCGTTCACGCGCGAGATCGACAAGCTGCCGCTGCCGTGCAAGTCCGCCCCGGGATTCCTCGTGAACCGCGTGCTCTCGCCCTACCTCGCCGAGGCGATGCTGATGGTGGACGAGGGCGTGGCACCCGAGACGCTCGATGCGGCGATGAAGGACTTCGGCATGCCCATGGGCCCCATCGAGCTCGCTGACATGGTGGGCCTCGACATCGGCTGGGCCGTGGGGCAGGAGCTAGCGAAGCCCGGCTACCCGATCCCGAAGAAGCTTCAGCAGCTGGTAGAGGCGAAGCAGCTCGGCAAGAAGACCGGCCAGGGCTTCTACACGTGGGTGAAGGGCAAGCCGCGCAAGGGCGCGCCCGCGGCCGGCGCGAACCTGAAGGCGCTCGCGGACCGCATGGTGCTGCCGGCGCTGAACGAGGCGGTGGCCTGCGTGCGCGAGCAGATCGTCGCCGACGCGGACCTGTGCGATGCGGGCGTGATTTTCGGCACCGGCTTCGCACCCCACCGCGGCGGCCCGATCGAGACCATCCGCGAGCGCGGCAAGGACGAGTGGCTGCGCATCATGGCGGAGCTCGAGGCGAAGCACGGCCCGCGCTTCACGCCGGACAGCGGCTGGGCCGCGATCTGACGCGCGATGACGGCGCGCGAGACCGCGACCGCCGCCGACGGCTACCCGCTCGCCGTCACCCGCTATCCCGCCACGGGCCCCGCCTGGGCCACGCTGCTGATCGCCTCCGCCATGGGCGTGCCGCAGCATTTCTACGAGCCCGTGGCGCGCTTCTTCGCCCGGAGCGGCGTGCACGTCCTCACCTTCGACTACCGCGGCATGGGCGCCTCGCGCCGCGGGACGCTCCGCACGCTCGAGGCCGACGTGCTCACATGGGCCGCGAAGGACCTCGACGCGATGCTCACCGAGGCGCAGCGCGCGGACACGCGCCTGCCCCTCGTGCTCCTCGGGCACAGCCTGGGCGGGCAGATCCTCGGCATCGCGCCCTCCAACGGACGCGTGCGAGCGTCGCTCCACGTCACCGCGGGCTCCGGCTACTACCGCTTCAACGAGCGCATGCGGCTGCGCGTGCGGTTCCTGTGGTTCGTGGCGATCCCGCTCGCCACGCGGCTCGTGGGCTACTTCCCGGGGCGGGCGCTGGGCATCATCGGCGACCTGCCGCGCGGCGTGGCGCTGCAGTGGCGCCGCTGGTGCCTGCATCCGGAGTACCTGCTTGCCGAGGGGGAGGGTGTGCGCACGGCGTTCGGGCGCGTGCGCTGCCCGATCCTGTCGTGGTCGTTCGAGGACGACCCGATGCTGCCGCGCCCGGCCATCGAGTCGCTCAACGGGTTCTACCGCAACGCGCGCCTCGAGCATCGCCACCGCTCGCCCGCCGAGGCTGGTGCCCGGCGCATCGGGCACTTCGGGTTCTTCTCGGAGCGGCACGGGGCGCGGCTGTGGGACGAGTCGCTCGCCTGGCTCCGGGAAGCCCTGCCGAAAGTGTGAACTACCGCCTTGCGCGCGGGGCGTGACGCGAGGTAGGGTCGCCTGTCGTACCCGGGAGACGGACCCATGACCGACTTCACGCTCGGGGCGCAGGGCGGCCCGCTCGCCCCACCCCAGCCCGTGCCGCGGGCGCAGCCGCGGATCGCGTCCGAGCGGTGCCGCTTCACCGGCAGCGCGGGCGAATACTTCCGCATCTGGATCGTGAACCTGTTCCTAACCATCGTCACGCTGGGCATCTACTCGGCATGGGCGAAGGTGCGCAAGAAACGCTACCTGTACGGCAACACCTGGATCGGCGAATGCAATTTCGAGTTCCACGGGCGGCCGATCGCCATCCTGAAGGGGCGGCTGATCGCCTTCGCGGCGTTCGCGGCCTACACCGCGGTGACGCACTACTCGACCCACGCCGGGGCGGCCCTGGCGCTCGCCATGCTGCCCGCGGTGCCGTGGCTCATCGTGCGCTCGTTCGCGTTCAACGCGGTGAACACGAGCTTCCGCAACCTGCGCTTCGGCTTCGAGGGCACGTACCGCGCGGCAGCGCTCGCCATCGCCCCGTTCGCGATCGTGCCGATTGCGAGCCTGCTGTCCCCGGCGCTCGATCCCGCGAAGCCGCCGACGAGCTTGCGCGGCCTCTGGTTCGTGTTCATCGCGCCCGTCGTGCTGATGTTCGTCTATCCGTACGTCATGGGCCGGGTGAAGCTGCTGCAGGCGAACGGCTCGCGCTACGGCACCGCGCGCTTCGAGTGCGCCGCCACGGTGGGCGGCTTCTATGTGATCTACATCCTCGCGGCGCTGCTCTTCGTGCTGGTGATGCTCGCGCTCGGGATCACCGCCGGCGTGCTGGCCGTCTGGCAGCCCGTCGTGGGGATGACGGTCGCAGCCCTCGTCTATCTCGGCGGCATCGCGCTCGTGCTCGCTTTCGCGCGCTCGAAGGTCGGCAACCTGGTCTTCAACAAGACGCGCATCGAGGGCGGCGTATCGCTGCGGAGCACGCTCAAGGTAGGCGAGCTCGCGCGCATCTACGTTTTCAACCTCGCGGCGATCCTGCTCACGCTCGGCTTCGCCGTACCGTGGGCGGTGATGCGCACCACGCGCTACCGCATCGAGCACCTCGAGGTGCAGCACACCGAAGGCCTCGACGCATTCGTCGCCGCCGCCGGGCGGGAGGTGGCCGCGACGGGCGAGGAGATGGGCGAGATGTTCGCCGTGGACCTTTCGCTGTGAACCCCGGACGGCCCTTCTCGGCGGACTACTACGACGGCCACAGCTCCGCGCGCCACCGCGTGGAGGTGGTGGTGCATGGCGCGAGCCTCATCGTGCGTGGCGGCGATGTGCTGCGCGAATACGCGCTCGCGGATGCCAGGGTGCAGCCGCGCGTGGGCGAGCTGCCGCTGCGAATCGCGCTGCCGGAGGGCGCGCTGCTCGTGGCCGAGGCCGCCGCGGTCGCGCAGGCGTTCCCGCTGCCGCGCGCCACAGGGATCGCGCACGCGCTCGAATCGCACCTGGGCGTGGTCGTGGCCTCCATGGCGGGTCTCGTGGTTGCCGGCTGGTTCGGCTACACCGCCGGCGTGCCATGGCTCGCGCGCCAGATCGCATTCCACCTCTCACCCGCGCTCGAGGCCCAGATCGCGACCCAGGGGATGAATACGCTCGACCGCTACGTGTTCAAGCCCAGCAAGATGGATGCGGAGCGCCGCTCGCGCCTGCGCCTCAAGTATGCCGAGCTCGCCTCCGGCCTCGGCCCCGCCGCGCGCGATTCGCACCTGGAGTTCCGCAACGGCGGCTGGATCGGTGCCAACGCCTTCGCGATGCCCGGCGGCGTGGTCGTGGTCACCGACCAGCTCGGCGCGATCGTCGACGACGAGCACATGCTCGCCGTGCTCGCGCACGAGCTGGGCCACCTCGAATACCGGCACGGCACCCGCAACATGCTGCAGGACTCGATCGTGGGCCTGGTGTCGATGGCGCTCTATGGCGACGCCCACGCGGTGGCCGGCCTCGCCGCCACGCTGCCCACCGTGATGCTGCACACCGGGTATTCGCGCGATTTCGAGCGCGAGGCCGACCAATTCGCCTTCCGTTTGCTCAAGAGCACCGGCCGCCAGCCGCGCCTGCTGGGCGAGGCGCTCGCGCGCCTCGAGCGCGCGCGCGACGCCGACCCGGAGGATTGCCCCGCGCCCGCCGACGGCAAGGCGCCGAAACGCGACCAGCGCGCTACGCGGCCGCGCATGGAAGTCGGCTACCTGTCCACGCATCCGGCGACCGAGGAGCGCATCCGCGCTGCCGAGCAAGCCTCGCGCTGAACCCTTGCCGCGCGCGCGGCGAACGGCTAGCATGCGGGCGCATTTTGCGTCCCACAAACCAAACCTAGCCAGGAGACCCTGTGAAATCGCCGATCATGCTCATCGCGGCAATGCTTTCCGGCGCCGCGCTCACCGTCCTCGCGGCCGATCCCCCGAAGGACGCTCCCAAGAAAGAGCTCACGCCGCAGCAGCAGCGCATGTCCGACTGCTCCAAGGCCTCCAAGGGCCTCAAGAAGGAGGAGCACGACAAGTTCATGAAGGAGTGCCTGAAGAAGGACTCCACCATCGACGTCTCGCAGCCCGCCAAGGGCCAGCCGAAGCCCAAGCCCGAGCCGAAGCCCGTCGGCGGACCTGATACGACCAAGCCCATGGACGGCAAGCAGACCCAGCAGGAGAAGATGACGTCCTGCAACAAGCTGGCGGACAAGGACAAGCTCAAAGGCGACGCCCGCCAGAAGTTCATGAGCGACTGCTTGAAGGGTGCGGCCTGACCAGGGCTGCCCGGAATCACCCGAGGGGCGGATCGTTCCGCCCCTTTTCTTTTCGCGCCTAGGCGAGGGCGTTGCGCACCGCGTCGATGATCGCGTGCGCGGCCGCGGTGGGCATGAGCGATCCGGCCGCCCGCGCCGAGAAGGACAGCACGCATCCCACGCACGTATGGAAGATCAGCACCTGGGCACCGGTCCACGAGATCGCATCCATCGGCGTGGCGAAGACGATGGGGAAATGCCAAAGCCCCCACAGGAACGAGATCGCCGCGGCCGACACCCACTGCGCCCGCGTTCCGGTCGCCAGACGCGCCACGAAAGGATCGAAGGCGCCGCGGAAGGCCACTTCCTCGACCAGGAACATCACGCCGAAGTACATCACGGCGTCGGAAAGGAATGCCACGACGCCATGCCCGGGCCCATGGGAGGGAGTCGCGAGAAACGTCGCCACGAACACGAGGCACCCGACGACGACGGCCAGCGCCGCGATTTGCCAGCCGGCGCGCGTGCCGATCCGTCCCGCCGAGCCGAGCGCCATGGCGATCACGAGGCCGACCGCGGAAGCGAGAAACCACAGGGAAATCGCGATCGGCGCGCCGGAAGCCGCTGAGTACGCCGTGGAGAAGGCAGGAAGCATGAGCGCGGGGACGCCCGCCCATGCCCACGAGCGCAGCCGCGGCCGCAGCGGCAGCTCGGCATCGAACACCCACAGGCGACTCGCCGGCGCGCGCGCGACGAAACGCTGGAACGCGAACGTGATGGGAATGCCCAGCAGCAGGTAGGCGTTGGCATCGAGCGCCAGCGCCCAGCCGCACCCCATCCAGGCCAGGACCGTCAGGGCGACGATGCCGATCCGGCGGGCAAGTGGGGTCCGCGCTGGCGAGTAGAAATTCATCCTACCGGCGGTGTGCGGCGGCATTGATTGCCGCTCCATCGAGAATCGCCTTGGAGCCGCCGGCGCGAGCCAGTTGCAGCATGGCCAATCCCAGCTCCCGCGTCGTCGTCATGGAGCCGGGTCGCAGGTGATGGATCAGTCGCAGGAGTGGTCCGAACACGTCGTAGAGGAGCCGGTAGCTGCGCGTCTTCGACTTGATGCCGTCGAGCGGAATGATGATGCCAGGCCTGAACATGAAGGCCGCCTTGAACGGCATACGCAAGAGCGCATTCTCCGTGGCGCCCTTCACCCGGGCCCACATGGTGCGACCGAGCTCTGTGCTGTCGGTGCCGGCACCTGACACGTACACGAAGGTCAGCGCCGGATTCAGGCGAACGAGCATCGACGCCACGGACACGGTGAGGTCGTAGGTGAGGTGGCGATACTGCTCTTCCGTCATCCCTGCCGAGGACACGCCCAGGCAAAAGAAGCAGGCGTCCAGGCCGTGGAGCTTGCTTTCGTGGCTGTTCAGGTCGAAGAGGTCTTGATGCACGACCTGCACGAGCTTCGGATGCTGTTCGTTAAGGGGGGCACGCCCCACGCACACGAGCTTCTTAACGCTGGGGTCGCGCAGGCACTCGCGCAGGACGCCCTGGCCGACCATGCCGCTGGCGCCAAAGATAGCGACATTCAAGGTGGTTGCCCCCGGAGCGCTCGCTGAAGCCAGCAGATTAGTCCATTGTCATGCCAGCATAGGCGCAGCTTGCCATTTTCCCGATCCGGAGTAGTATTCAAACGCCCGTTTGAATCGACCTCCAACAATCCCTGTCATGACGACCCTGCCCGAAGGCGAGCAGCCCGTCCTGCGCATCGTGCCCATGCCGGCCGACACCAACGCCCACGGCACCATCTTCGGCGGCTGGGTGATGTCGCAGGTGGACGTGGCGGGCAGCGTGGCGGCCTGGGAGCGCGCCCAGGGGCGCATCGTCACCATCGCCGTCAATTCCTTCGTCTTCCGCGAGCCCGTGTTCGTGGGCGACCTGGTGAGCTTCTACGCGCGCGTGCTGAAGGTGGGCCGCACGTCCATCACGGTGGACGTGGAGGTGTTCGCGCAGCGCCGCCGCGAGGGCAAGTCCGAGGTGGTCCGCGTGACCGAGGCGCAACTCACTTACGTCGCCGTGGACGAGCAGCGCCGGCCGCGCCCCGTCCCGGGCGGCGGCACGGAGAAATAGCATGACCGACGCCACCATCGAGCCGCGGGTGCGCTCCGAGCACGCTCCCCGGCCCCAGGAATCCGCCGCACCCGGCCCCGAGCGCGGAGCGTTCCTCGTTCGCAAGGCGGCCGTGCTGGGCGCGGGCGTGATGGGCGCGCAGATCGCGGCACACCTCGCCAACGCCAACGTGAAGACCGCTGCTCTTCGAGCTGCCCGCCGAGGGCAAGGACCGAAACGCCAACGCGAGGAAGGCGCTCGACGGCCTCGCGAAGCAGGAGCCCAGCCCGCTCGCGACGAAATCCGTGCTGCAGCATGTCGAGCCCGCCAACTACGACGAGCACCTCGCGCAGCTCGCGGATTGCGACCTCGTGATCGAGGCCATCAGCGAGCGCATGGACTGGAAGAAGGCGTTGTTCGAGAAGGTGGCGCCGCACATCGGTCCCGATGCGATCTTCGCCTCCAACACCTCGGGCCTGTCGATCGGCGAGCTCGCGAAGGTGCTGCCCGCGGCGCTTCGCAAGCGCTTCTGCGGCATCCATTTCTTCAACCCGCCGCGCTACATGCGGCTGGTGGAGCTGGTGCCCACGGCGGACACCGACCCGGAAATCCTCGACCGCCTCGAGACGTTCCTCACGACCACGCTCGGCAAGGGCGTGATCCGCGCCAAGGACACGCCCAACTTCGTGGCCAACCGCGTGGGCGTGTTCTCGATGCTGGCGACGATGCACCACACGCTCGCCTTCAACCTCGGCTTCGACGAGGTGGACGCGCTCACCGGCCCCGCGATCGGGCGCGCGAAGAGCGCCACCTATCGCACCGCCGACGTCGTGGGCCTGGACACGCTGGCCCACGTGATCAAGACCATGGCCGACACGCTGCCCGGCGATGCGTGGGCGGCGCACTACAAGGCGCCGGCATGGCTCGCGGGCCTCGTCGCCAAGGGCGCGCTCGGCCACAAGACCAAGGGCGGCATCTACACCCGGCGCGGCAAGGACTTCTTCGTCCTCGACGCCGCGACGCCAGGACTACCGGCCCTCGGCGGGCGTGGTGGCCGAAGAGGTGCAGGCCATCCTCAAGGAGAAAAGCCCCGCGCAGCAGCTCGCGAAGCTGCGCGCGTGCCCCCATCCGCAGGCGCAGTTCCTCTGGGCCATCTTCCGCGACCTCTTCCATTACTGCGCGGTGCACCTGGCGCGAGATCGCGCACTGCGCGCGCGACGTGGACTTCGCCATCCGCTGGGGCTTCGGCTGGCAGCGCGGGCCCTTCGAGGTGTGGCAGGCGGCGGGCTGGCAGCAGGTGGCGCAATGGATCGCCGAGGACGTCGCGGCGGGCAAGGCGATGGCGAACGTGCCGCTGCCCGGCTGGGTGACGGACGGCCGCCAGGGCGTGCACGCGCCGCAGGGCTCCTACTCCGCCGAGGACGGCATGCTGCGCCCGCGCTCGACACTCCCCGTTTACGCGCGCCAGCTCTTTCCCGAGCTCGTGCTGGGCGAGAAGGCCCCCGAGCGCGGCGCCACGGTCTTCGAGGACGAAGGCGTGCGCTTGTGGCACCAGGGCGACGGCATCGCCATCGTCTCCTTCAAGAGCAGGATGCACGCGCTGGGCACGCCGGTGCTGGTGGGGCTCAACCGCGCCCTCGACGAGGCCGAGCGCCACTTCGATGCGCTGGTGATCTGGCACGAGGCGCCGTTCGCCGTCGGCGCGGACCTCAAGGCCGCGCTGGAATCGCTCAAGGCCGGTCAATTCGAAGACTTCGAGCGCATGGTGGCGCTCTTCCAGCAGACCTCGCAGCGCCTCAAGTACTGCCTGGTGCCGACGGTGGCCGCGGTGGAAGGCATGGCGCTGGGCGGCGGCTGCGAGTTCGTGATGCATTCGCAGCGCGCGGTGGCGGCGCTCGAGAGCTACATCGGGCTGGTGGAAGCGGGCGTGGGCCTGATTCCCGCGGGCGGCGGACTCAAGGAATTCGCGGAGCGCAGCGTGGCATGGGCGAAGGGCGGCGACGCCTTCCCCGAGCTCGCGCGGGTGTTCCGGCAGATCGCGACGGGCGAGGTCTCGAAGAGCGCCGAGCATGCGCGCGAGATGGGCTACCTCAAGCCCGCCGACGTCGTGGTGTTCCATCCCGCCGAATTGCTCTACGTCGCCAAGCAGCAGGCGCGCGCCATGGCCGAAAGCGGCGCCCGGCCGGCGCTCGCCCCGGCGCGCATCCCGGTCGCGGGCGACACCGGCATCGCCACCCTCAAGATGATGCTCGTGAACATGAAGGAAGGCGGCTTCATCTCGGAGCACGACTACGAGGTCTCCTCGCGCATCGCCGAGGCGCTCTGCGGCGGCGCGGTGGAGCCCGGCAGCCTCGTGGACGAGCAGTGGCTGCTCGACCTCGAGCGGCAGGAACTTCGTCGCGCTGGCGAAGATGCCGAAGACGCAGGAGCGGATCGAATACATGCTCAAGAATGGCAAGCCGCTGCGCAACTAAGGCTTGTAACCACAGATGAACACAGATGAACACAGATGGGCGAAGCGAAATGAAGATAGCCGCGTCGACGTCGACGCCGTTGCCCACACACCTCACAAGCCATCTGTGTTCATCTGTGTTCATCTGTGGTTCCCCGATCTAGCGAGTAGCGGAGCGCAAAAATGACGAGACAAGTCCAGGATGCATACATCGTCGCGGCCATCAGGACGCCCGTCGGAAAAGCGCCGCGAGGCATGTTCCGCAACGTCCGGCCCGACGACATGCTCGCCCACGTGCTCCGGGGCGCGGTCGCGCAGGTGCCGGGGCTGGATCCGCGCGACATCGCCGACGTGATCGTGGGCTGCGCGATGCCCGAGGCGGAGCAGGGCATGAACGTGGCGCGCATCGGCGTGCTGCTGGCGGGCTTCCCGGACAGCGTGCCGGCCATGACCATCAACCGCTTCTGCTCTTCGGGCGTGCAGGCCGTTGCGCTCGCCGCCGACCGCATCCGCACCGGCGATGACGACGTGGTGGTCGCCGCGGGCACCGAGTCGATGTCGATGGTGCCGATGATGGGCAACAAGATCGCGTTGAACGGCGCGGTGTTCGCCGGCAACGAGCACGTGGCGATCGCCTACGGCATGGGCATCACGGCGGAGAAGGTCGCGCAGCAGTGGAAGGTTTCGCCGCGAGGACCAGGACGCCTTCGCCGTGGCGAGCCACCAGAAGGCCGCGCGCGCCATCGCGGCGGGCGGCTTCAAGGACGAGATCCTCCCCTACGAGATCGCGACCGCCGCCCCGGACCTCGCGCGCGGCACCGTCACGCAGGGCAAGCGCGTCGCCGACACCGACGAGGGCCCGCGGCCGGACTCCACCGTCGAGACGCTCGCGAAGCTGAAGACCGTGTTCGCCGCGCGCGGCTCGGTGACCGCCGGCAACAGCTCGCAGACCTCCGACGGCGCCGCGGCCGTGGTGCTGATGAGCGAGCGCGCGCTCAAGCGCTACGGCGTGAAGCCGCTCGCGCGCTTCGCCGGCTTCGCCGTGGCGGGCGTGCCGCCGGAGATCATGGGCATCGGCCCCATCAAGGCGATCCCGAAGGTGCTCGCGGCCACGGGCGTGCGCCAGCAGGACCTGGACTGGATCGAGCTGAACGAGGCGTTCGCCGCGCAGTCGCTCGCGGTGATCCGCGACCTCGGCCTCGATCCCGCGAAGGTGAACCCGCAGGGCGGCGCCATCGCCCTGGGGCATCCGCTGGGCGCCACGGGCGCCGTGCGCACGGCCACGCTCGTGCATGGCATGCGCCGTACCGGCGGCAAGTACGGGATGGTCACGATGTGCATCGGGACCGGCATGGGCGCCGCGGGCCTTTTCGAGGCGCTGCATTGAATGCACAATAGCCCACGATCGAAGAAGTGCGGAACGAAATAACGAAACCAGAGAGGAGAACCGCCCCATGAGATCCGCTTTTCGCCCTGCCGCAAAGCCGCTCGCGCTGGCTGTCGCGCTCCTCGGAGCCGCGCCGGCCTACGCGCTGCAGTTCTCGTTCGACAACGGCATCGACGCCCACCTCGACACCACCATCACCTACGGCATCTCGGTACGCGCCTCGGGACGCGACCAGTCGCTGATCGGCATCGCCAACGGCGGCACCTCGCGCTCCACGAACGAGGACAACGGCGACCTCAACTTCGAAAAGGGCAAGCCGTTCGCCAACCTGATCCGCGCCACCTCCGACCTCGAGGTGAAGTGGCGCAACTTCGGCTTCTTCGGCGCGCGGCACCGCGTTCTACGACTTCAACCTGCACGACAGCGACAAGCTCGGCCCGACCGGCCAGGACATGCTGGGCCAGAACGTGGTCGGCCTGGACGGCTTCGTGAGCGCGGCCTTCGAGCCGTTCGGCCGGAACCTGCACGTGCGCGCCGGCCGCCAGGTGATCAGCTGGGGCGAGAGCACCTTCATCCCCGGCGGCATCAACGTGATCAACCCGGTGGACCTCTCCAAGCTGCGCAGCCCCGGCGCGGAGCTGAAGGAGGCCTTCGTGCCCACCGCGGGCATCTGGGCGAGCCAGGAGATCACCAAGGCCTTCTCCATCGAGGGCTTCGTGCTCACCAACTTCGACAAGGTGCGCCTGGATCCGAAGGGCTCCTACTTCTCGAACAACGACACGGTGAGCGACGACTCCGACCGCGTCATCGTCTCGTTCGGCCGTCGCCACGACGACCGCGCGCCGCCGACGAACCCGGTGCCGCCCGGCATCCCGCAGCTCTCCGCCGCCTCGGTCGGGCTGTACGGCCCCTTCGATCCCGCGGCGTCGATCTGGGTGCCGCGCCAGGCCGACCACAACCCGAGCGACCACGGCCAGTGGGGCCTCGCGGCGCGCTACTTCGCGCGCGAGCTGAACGACACCGAGTTCGGCTTCTACGCGATGAACTACCACAGCCGCACGCCGGTGGTGAGCGCGGTGAAAGGCACCACGACCTCGATCCTCACCGGCGGCCCGCTCATCGCGCCGATCTGCGCCACGGCAGCGCTGCGCGCGCTGTGCGCCACCGGCACCGCGAGCTACTTCGCCGAGTACCCGGAGAACATCAAGCTCTACGGCGTGAGCTTCAACACCGCGGGCCCGTGGGGCCTGGCGCTCCAGGGCGAGTACTCGTACCGGCCCAACCAGCCGGTGCAGCTCGCCACGCCGGAGCTGATCCTCGCCGCCCTGGGCCTGCCCAACCTCATCACCGGCTTCACGCAGATCCCGGGCGCGCCCGCGGGCGCAACTGCCGCGGCCCTGGTGCCCGACGGCACCACCATCCAGGGCTACCAGCGCGCCAAGATGAGCACGGCGCAGTTCACCGCCACGAAATCGATCCCGAACGTGGTGTCGGCCGAGTCGCTGATCCTGGTGGGCGAGGTGGGGATGAACTACTTCCACAACCTGCCCACGGACCAGAAGTTCGCGGCGCCTGCGGTGTACCTGCCGGCCACGGACTTCGGCTCCATCGTGGGGAGCGCGTTCTCCACGCAGCCCGGCGGCTTCGCCACCAACTTCTCGTGGGGCTACCGCCTGGTGGGCCGGCTCGAGTACGCGAACCTGCTCTTCGGCGGCAACGTCGCGCCGCGCATCGCCTGGTCGCACGACGTGAGCGGCGTGGGGCCGACCTTCAACGAAGGCGTCAAGTCCGCCTCGATCGGCGCGTCGTGGGAATACCAGCGCCGCTGGGTGGTCGACGCCCAGTACACGAGCTACTTCGGCGGCCGCACGTATTGCGGCACCGACGCGCCGCCCCCGGGCAGCGCGGTCACGCCGGGGCAGCCCGCGAGCTGGTGCTCGAGCGCGAACCCCCTCAAGGATCGCGACTTCTACTCGATCTCCGTGAGCTATTCGTTCTGACGGCGCGCGCGCTTGTGCAGCGCACGCCGATACCAATGACAGGAGGAGCGACAATGGGGTTCATCACTAGGAAGACCTGGGCCGCGCTCGCGGCGGGCGCCGTGTTCGCCACGCCCGCCGTCGCGGAGCTTTCGGCCGAGGAGCTGGCCAAGCTGGGCACGACCCTCACCATCAACGGCGCCGAGAAGGCCGGCAACGCCGCCGGCACCATCCCCGCGTACGAAGGCGGCCTCACCACGCCGCCCGCGGGCTACAAGAGCGGGGGCCCCTTCATCGACCCGTTCCCGGGCGACAAGCCGCACCTTCACCATCGACGCGAAGAACATGGACCAGTACAAGGACCAGCTCGCGCCCGGCGCCATCGCGATGATGAAGAAGTACCCCGACTACAAGATGGTCGTGTATCCCACGCGCCGCACGGCGGCATTGCCCGCCTGCGCGGTCCAGGAAGCGAAGGCCTGCGCGCCGAAGGCCAAGCTCGCGCCCGGTGGCAACGGCGTCGACGGCTGCACCGGCGGCCTGCCGTTCCCGATCCCGAAGAACGGCAACGAGGCGATCTGGAACACGCTCCTGCGCTATCGCGGCGACACCTACGGCATGCACTGGTCGCAGGCTTCGGTCACGCGCGACGGCGGCTACGTCCCGGTGAACTTCGAGTACGAGTACGACTTCCAATACGGCAACTGCTCGATCCCGCCGGACAAGCGCGAGCCGAACATGGTGCTGAACTACCTGCAGATCACGACGGCGCCCCCGCGCCTGGCGGGCTACATCCTGCTCGTGCACGAGACCGTGAACCAGGTGAAGGAGCCGAGGAGCGCCTGGACGTACAACCCGGGCCAGCGCCGCGTGCGCCTGGCGCCCAACGTCGGCTACGACAACCCCGGCACGGCGGCCGACGGGCTGCGCACCAACGACGACTTCGGCATGTACAACGGCGCGACCGACCGCTACGACTGGAAGCTCGTCGGCAAGAAGGAGATGTACGTCCCGTACAACTCGTACAAGCTGGATGACCCCAAGTACAAGTACTCGGACATCCTCAAGCCCGGCCACATCAACCAGGACCTCGCGCGCTACGAGCTGCACCGCGTGTGGGTGGTCGATTCCACGTTGAAGCCCGGGGTGAGCCACATCTACTCGCGCAGGACGTTCTACATCGACGAGGACAGCTGGATCATCCTCGCGATCGACGCCTACGACGGCCGCGGCGAGCTGTGGCGCTACGCCGAGCAGCACAACGAGGTCTGGTACAACATCCCGGCGCTCTACGCCTCCATCGAGGTGCACAACGACCTGCAGTCGGGCCGCTACATCGCCCTGGGGCTGCGCAACGAAGAGAAGATGATCTACGAGCCGCTCAAGCGCACGCCCGCCGACTACACGCCGGCCAACCTGCGCGGCGTCGGAACGCGCTAGTCGCCCCGCGCACCCGGCGGCCGCGATGAGCGAGTCCTGCGCCGCCGCCGGGCGCGCATTCCTGCTGGCGGCCCTGGCGGCCCTCGCGGCCGCCTGCGGCCAGGTGCCGGATCCGCGCGCCGCGCAGGCGAGCCCGGTGCTGCCCGACTCGGGCCCGCTGGCGCCGTCCACCGTCCATCGCCTGCTGCTGCTCGACGCGGCGCGCGTGGGCTCGCGCGTCGTCGCGGTGGGCGACCGCGGCTACATCGTGGTCTCGGACGACGACGGCGCCTCGTGGAAGCGCGCGGCGGCGCCCGCGGCGCCGCTGCTCACCGCGGTGGATTTCGTCGACGCGAAGGACGGCTGGGCGGTGGGCCACGACACGACCATCCTCGCCACGCACGACGGCGGCGACACGTGGACCGAAGCAGTACTCGGCGCCCGCCGAGCAGCGTCCGCTGCTCGACGTGCTCTTCCTCGACGCGCAGAGGGGCATCGCGGTGGGCGCGTACGGCGCGTACTACGAGACCGCGGACGGCGGCAAGAGCTGGAACGCGCGCAAGATCATCCCCGAGGACCGCCACTTGAATGCCATCGTGAAGGTGGCCGGGCACCGCCTGCTGATCGTGGGCGAGGAGGGCACCATCCTCGTCTCCGGTGACGATGGCGCGCAATGGACCAAGGTGCCCTCGCCGTACAAGGGCTCGCTCTTCGGCGCCGTGGTGGCCGCGGACGGCGCGGTGGTCGCGTTCGGATTGCGCGGGCGCATCTACCGCTCGGGCGACGCGGGACAATCGTGGACGCAGGTGGACGACGCCACGGCCGCGACGCTCATGGGCGGCGCGCGCCTGCCCGACGGCGCGCTGGTCGTCGCGGGCGCGGCCGGCACCGCGCTGGTGAGCCGCGACAACGGCCGCTCGTTCGTGCCGCTCGCCACCGGCACCAACCGCGCGTGGTCGAAGGCGTTGCTGGGCGCGCCCAACGCAACGATGCTTCTGGGTGAGGCGGGCGAGGTGGAGGTGCCGCTCGCGCGGACGCAGCGCGCGCCGTCCCAGGGCCCGCCGCGATGACGCTCGCGCGCTTCATCGACGCCGTCTCGGGTGCCATCTTCGGCTACCGCAGGGCGTGGCTCGTCGTGTTCGCGATCCTCACCGCCGTCTTCGCGTTCTCCGCGTCGCGCCTCGCGGTGGACGCGGGCTTCAACAAGATGGTGCCGCTCCAGCATCCGTACATGAAGGTGTACCGCGAGTACGAGCGGGTCTTCGGCGGCGCCAACCGCGTGGCGATCGCGCTCGTGCAGACCCAGGGCGACATCTTCACCAAGCAGTACATGGCGAAGCTGAAGGGCCTCACCGACGACGTGTTCCTGCTGAACGGCGTCGACCGGCCGTCGGTGAAGTCGCTCTTCACGCCCAACACGCGCTTCATCGAGGTGATCGAGGAGGGCTTCGCCGGCGGCAACGTCATTCCCGCGACCTTCCAGGGCACGGAGGAGGACCTGAAGACCGTGCGCGCCAACGTGGACAAGTCGACCGAGGTGGGGCGCACCGTGGCCACCGACTTCTCCGGCGCGCTGGTCTCGGCGGGCCTGCTCGAGATCGACCCCCGGACCGACAAGCGGCTGGACTACTTCGAGGTGGCGCGCAAGCTCGAGGCCCTGCGCGCGAAGTACGAGGGGGACGGGCAGACCGTGCACATCATCGGCTTCGCGAAGGCGATCGGCGACATCGCCGACGGCGCGCGCGGCGTGGTCATGTTCTTCGGCGTGGCGTTCCTCATCACGCTGGCGCTCATGGTCTGGTTCGTGAAGGACGTGAAGCTCACGCTCGTGGCACTCGTGGTGGCGATGATGCCGGTGCTGTGGCTGCTGGGCACGCTCCCGATCCTGCACTTCGGCATCGATCCGCTCTCGATCCTGGTGCCGTTCCTGATCTTCTCGATCGGCGTCTCCCACGCGGTGCAGATGACCAAGACGTGGGAGCGCGAGGTGGTGTCGGGCGCGGACAGCCTGGGCGCCGCGCGCCGGGCGTTCGCCAAGCTCTTCATCCCGGGGACGCTGGCGCTCCTCACCAACGTGCTCGGCTTCGCGGTGATCATGCTGATCCCGATCGACATCGTGCGCGAGCTGGGCATCACCGCCTCGCTCGGCGTGGCCTGGATGATCATCACCAACAAGATGCTGCTGCCGATCCTGCTCTCGTACCTGCGGCTCTCCCGGCGCGTGCTGGGTCGCGAGGCCTACCAGGAGCACGTCGCCAACCGCGTATGGCGCGTGGCCGCGCGCTGCGTGGAGCGCCCGCGCGCGAGCGCGATCGTGGCTATCGCGCTCGTGGTGCTCGCCGCGGGCCTCTTCCAGGCGCGCAACCTCAAGGTGGGCGACTACGGCATCGGAGTGCCGGAGCTGCGCCCCGACTCGCGCTACAACCGCGACAACGCGAAGATCGTCGAGAAGTTCGCGATCGGCGTGAACACCCTGGGCGTGGTGGCGAAGACCCACGACGTGCAGGGCGCGTGCACGCAGTACGACATCATGACCGCCATCGAGCGCTTCGACTGGTACATGCAGAACGTGCCGGGCACGCAGTCGGTGATCTCGCTCCCCAGCCTCGCGAAGATGGTGAATTCGGGCTTCAACGAGGGCAACCTCAAGTGGCGCCAGCTCCCGAGGGATCCGCAGGTGATGGCCCAGTCGGTCTCGCCGATCGACACCTCGACGGGCCTGCTCAATCCCGACTGCAGCGAGATGCAGGTGCTCGTCAACACCAGCGACCAGCAGGGCGAAACGCTCGCGCGGCTGGTGGCCGAGGTGAAGAAGTTCGCCGCCGCCAATCCCTCGCCCAAGCTCGAGTGGAAGCTCGCCACCGGCAACATGGGTGTAGCCGCCGCGACCAACGAGGCCGTGGACCAGGCGCGCTGGGAGATGAACTTCGCGATCTTCGGCGCGCTGCTCGTGATGTGCATGGTCACGTTCCGCAGCCTGCGCGCCACGCTCTGCATCCTGATCCCGCTCGCCATCGTCTCGGTGCTGTGCGAGGCGCTCATGCCCACGCTGGGGATCGGGCTCAAGGTTTCCACGCTGCCGGTGATCGCGCTGGGCGTGGGCGTGGGCGTCGACTACGGCATCTACCTCTACGACCGCATCGAGGCGCACCTGCGCGAGGGCAAGGCGCTCGGCGAGGCGTTCTTCGAGGCGCTGAACGAACGCGGCACGGCGATGGTGTTCACCGCGGTGACGATGACCATCGGCGTGGGGACGTGGGCGTGGTCGGCGCTCAAGTTCCAGGCCGACATGGGCGTGCTGCTCGCCTTCATGTTCTTCCTCAACATGCTGGGCGCGCTCTTCCTGCTGCCTTCGCTCGCGGCGTTCCTGCTCGGCCGCCATTCCCGCGCCGAGGGGAATGCGGCGCAAACGGCGACTCCCCGCCCGTGATGGCGCGCACGTACCTCGCGGCCGGCGCGCTCGCCATGGCGCTCGGCGTGGCCTTGGGCGCCTACGCGGCGCACGCCGCGCACGGTGCTGCGCATCCTGATGCCGCGCGCCTGCTGCAAACGGCGGTGCTCTTCCAACTCGTGCACGGCCTTGGCGTGATCGCGGTGGGAATCGTAGCCCGCACGCAATCCTCGGCGTGGCTCACCGCCGCCGGCGCGTTGCTGCTGGCCGGTATCGTGCTTTTCTGCGGCGCGCTCTGGATCCTCGCGATGACCGGCCGCTCGCTGGGGCCCGTGGCCCCAACGGGCGGCATGGCGTTCATCGCCGGCTGGCTCTGCCTCGCCGTCTCCTCCGGGGTCAGAGTCGGGAGTCAGAGTCATGACTCCGACCCCCGACTCTGACTCGAATCTTACCTAGAGCGTCGAGTTGTGGTCCGAGATGCAGGACCCGTTGATCTGAATGAGGTTGGGCCCGGTGAAGGTGGGGCCGTTGTTGCTGACCGTGTTCACGATCGCGGCGCCCGGGCAGTCCTGCGAGATCCCGGTGAGCTTGTTGTTGATGGCCACGTTGTTCACGATGAGGGCGCTGGTGGCGGTGGCGAAGCCGACGTTGCCGTTGCGAGTCGCGGTATTGCCGGTGATCATCGCGCCGTCGCCCACGGTGAGGCCGTTGTTGCCGTTGTCGTCGAAGCGGCTCGAGCGCACGACGGCGCGGTTGAGGAGGATCAGGCCGTTGTTCGCGTTCGCGCTCGCGTTCACGTTCTCGACGCTCACGCCGTCCGAGACGGAGAACTCGATGCCGACGCCGAAGTTGGTGACGCTGCCGTTGCGGATTACGACCCCGCGAAAGCCGGGAAAGCCGTCCCCGGAGCCTCGTGGATTCCGACGCTCGTGGGCGTGCCGGTGCCCGAGATCGTGAATCCCGCGAGGTCGAGCGTCACGAAATCGGAGGCGATGACGATGCAGTCGCCGGTGGACGTGAGGTTCTTCGTGAGCGTGTAGGAACCGGGTTGGGAGATGGTCTGGCAGTTGAAGGGCGGAGCGGCGAAGGCGGCGGCGGGCAGGACGAAAGCGGCGACCGCGCAGAGGCGGCGAAGCGAGGAATTCATGTGCGGGAGTCTCCGAGAGGAAGGAAAAGCAAGCGCACGATAGACCCGTGCGCCGCGTGCTCCCTCAGGAAGACTCCGCATGAAGCTTGCGGAAGATTCCGCATCGCGCGCGCAGTCGTCGCACGGTGCGGACGACGGAATGCAGCCGAATGCGACGGTGATCCTTGCGGCTGCGAAAGGATCGCGAAGGACTTACGTCTTCGCCGCCGCCAGGGCCGATGCGCGCGCGCGCACGGTGACCACGTCGCCCACCCGGATCAGGCCGGTCATCTCCACCACCCAGTTCATCCCGAACATGATTCCGAACTCGGGATGCTCGCGGTACGTGGCCAGCGTGGCGAGCGGCTCGGGGCCGCGCACCTCGCCGGTGGCCTGGTCCGTCGTCGTGACCTGGCAGCGCCCGCAGGGCTTCGCTGCCCGGAATGCGGCGGCGCCGATCCCGATCTCGCCCCACGTGTCCTCCGCCCAGGGCGCGCCGCCCGCCACGACGATGTTGGGCCGGAAGCGGTTCATCGGCAGCGCCCGATGCCCCTGCGCGGCGAGGCGCTCGTTCAGCTCCGCGAGCGAGGCCTCGGACGTGGCAAGGCACGCATAGCCGTCGGCGAAGCCCACGGGCTTGCCCGATCCCGCATAGTCGGGGTTGGAGTAACGCAGCGAGGATTGCGCCATGTGCACGAGGCGGCAGGGCGTGCCGAGGTACTCCGAGAGCCACGCATCGGCGGCGGGCGACACCGCCACGGCATCGCACACGCTGCGCCAGACGACCACGCGCAGGCGCTCGCCGTCCTGGGTGGCGAGCGGCACCTCCACCACATCCATGTCGGGCGCGGACAGGGCGAGCGCATCGTCGTAGAGCTCGGTCCATACGGTGGCCATCTTGGGGACCGTGCGCTGGCTCATGAACATGCCCTGCGGGTCCACGACCATCCAGCGCCGGTCGTTCTCCAGGCCGCGCGAGGTAACGCGCGCCTCCTCGAGCGCGATGCCCTTGAGCCCCTTCACGGGATAGATGTTGAGCTCGGAGACCGTGATCGACATAAGGGGAAATCCGCCATTGTCTTGAAAACCGTCTAAGGGTACCTTACACCGGTCATCGATAGGCCGGCCCCGTTGCCCATGTCCGGGGCCGAATCGTCACCTGCGGAAAGGAGCCCCACATGGCCCTCTGGGACAAGCTGCTGGGCGAACTGGTCGACATCGTCGAATGGCTGGACGACACCAACGACACGCTCGCGTACCGCTTCGAGCGCTACCAGAACGAGATCAAGTACGGCGCGAAGCTCGTGGTGCGCGAGGGACAGATGGCGGTGTTCGTGAACGAAGGCCAGTTGGCCGACGTCTTCAAGCCCGGCACCCACACGCTCACCACGCAGAACCTGCCCGTCCTCGCCACGCTGAAGGGCTGGAAGTACGGCTTCAACAGCCCCTTCAAGGCCGAGGTCTACTTCATCTCCACGCGCAAGTTCACCGACCTCAAGTGGGGCACGCCGGGTCCCGCGATGATGCGCGACAAGGACTTCGGCATGGTGCGCGCCACGTCCTTCGGAATCTACTCGATTCGCGCGAAGGACGGCGGCATCATCGTGCGCGACCTGGTCGGAACCGAAGGCCGCTTCTCGGTCGCCCAGGTGGAGGAGAACCTGCGCGGCAAGATCGGGCTGCGCATCAAGGAGCTGATGCCCGAGCTGGGCATCCCCGTGATCGAGATGTCGGCCAAGGTCTACGAGATGGGCAACCAGCTGCGCGAGCGGCTGGTACCCGACTTCGAGGCGCTGGGGCTCGAGCTGGTCGAGGTGCAGGTGCAGAACGTGGGGCTGCCCGAGGAAGTCGAGAAGGCGATCGACGCGCGCGGCGCCATGGCCGCGGTGGGCAACCTGCAGGCGTACACGCAGTACGAGACCGCCTCGTCGATCCGCGACGCGGCCAACAACCCGGGCGGCGCCGCGGGCGCGGGCGTGGGACTGGGCGCCGGCATCGCGATGGGCGCCAACATGATGAACAGCATGTCCGGCGCGGCCGCCGCCGCGGCGGCTTCGGCCGGTCCGCCGCCGGTTCCCGGCGCCGCGCTCTATCACGTGGCGCAGGGCCAGGCGCAGACCGGGCCCTTCGACATGGCCGCACTCCAGCAGCAGGCCGCGACCGGCCAGGTCAATCGCAACACGCTGGTCTGGAAGAACGGCATGCCCCAGTGGGCCAAGGCGGGCGACCTGCCCGAATTGGCGCCGCTCTTCTCGAACGTCCCGCCGCCGATCCCGCAGTAAGTGCCCGACGCCTTCGTCAAGACGTTTCCCTGCGCGGGCTGCGGCGCGCGGCTCACGTTCGCGCCCGGCACGCATACGCTCAAGTGCGAGCACTGCGGGTTCACCAACGAGATCGCCGAGAACGACGCGCGCATCGAGGAGCTGGATTTCGAGACCTACCTCAAGGCGCTCGAGGGCAAGCAGGAGACCTTCGAGGAGGAGCACGTGCGCTGCGAGAAGTGCGGCGCCGAGCAGAGCCTGGGACCGAACCTCTTCGCCTCCATGTGCTCGTTCTGCGGCGCGAACATCGTCTCGAAGAGCTACGCGCACCGGCGCATCCAGCCCAAGTCGATCATCCCGTTCGCCGTCGACAAGCGGGCCGCCCAGGACGATTTCCGCAAGTGGGTTCGCGGCCTCTGGCTGGCACCCGGCGAGCTCAAGAAATACGCCGAGAGCGACGCTGCCGCCACCGGCATCTACATCCCGTTCTGGACCTACGATTGCCGCACATCCACCGACTACACGGGAGAGCGCGGCGAGGACTACTACACCACCGAGACGCGCACGGTGAGGAACGCGCAGGGCGAGAACGTGACCGAGTCGGTGCAGGTGAAGCAGACCAACTGGACGCCGGCCTCGGGGCACGTGGACCATTTCCACGATGACGTGCTCGTGATCGCCTCGAACACGTTGCCGAGCGCGGTGCGCGGCGCGATGCGCAACTGGGACCTGAAGAAGCTCGTGCCCTACCAGCCCGAGTACGTGAGCGGCTACCGCGCCGAGGCCTACCAGGTCGGGCTTCGCGAGGGCTATCCGATCGCCAGGGAGCAGATCGACGCGACCATCTACGGGCTCGTGCGGCGCGACATCGGCGGCGACCAGCAGCGCGTGCACGACCTCTCCACGCGCTACAGCGAGATCAAGTTCAAGCACATCCTGGCGCCCGTCTGGGTCTCGGCCTACCGCTTCCGCAACAAGACCTACCGCTTCCTCGTGAACGGGCAGACCGGGGAAGTGGCCGGCGAGAGCCCGCTCTCGTGGCAGCGCGTCTCGCTCCTCGTGATCGCCGTCATCATCCTGATCGTGGTCGTGCTCGTCTGGGGCAGCCACCGTTGAGCGGGGCTACGCCGTATTCCCTGTTGCTCGCGCGCATGGAGGCGGGCGCCGGGCAGGCGCGGGTCGAGGTGCCCGAGGATTGGCTGCAGGGCCGCACGCTCTTCGGCGGCCTGCAGGCGGCGATCGCGTTGCGCGCCATGCGCACGCTGGTCCCCGAGGCGCCGCTGCGCTCGCTGCAGACGACGTTCGTGGCGCCGGTGCCCGGCGGGCTCGTGCGCTCGACGGCGCGGGTGCTTCGCAGCGGCAAGAACGCCACGCAGGTCGAGGCGCGCATCGTCGACGGCGATGCCACGCTCGCGGTGATGGTCGGCATCTTCGGCCTCGCGCGCGATTCGTCCGTGAGCGTCGTGCCGCGGCAACCCGACGTCGCTACGGGCAAGGTCATCGAGATGCGCATGCCCGGCGCGGCGCCCGCATTCACGCAGCACTTCAAGGCGCGCTGGCTCGCCGGCGGGCTGCCATTCAGCGGCGCGACGGAGCGCGACAACGTGATCGAGCTCGGCATGCACGACTCCGGCCCCGCGACGGAATACCACGTCGTCGCCATGGCGGATTTCATTCCGCCGATCGCGCTCTCGTTCCTGCGGCAGCCCGTGGCGGCGGCCTCGCTCAACTGGATGCTCGAGCTGCTCGCCGACGACGTGAGCGCGCTGCCGCTCGAGGGCTGGCGCCTGGATGCGCACCTCACCGCGGCCGCGGCGGGCTATACGCATCAGTCGCTCGAGCTGTGGGGGCCGGGCGGCGTGCCCGTGGCGCTCGGCAGGCAAACGATGGTTGTCTTCGCCTGAGGCAGCGGCGCCGACTTGCCGGAAGTTTCCATTGACCGCGGCTGCAAGCCGGATCAAGATTTCGCCTCGCCGAAGGCAAGGAACGCGCGAGTCCCCTCATGTGGCCGGCCCGTGGTCCGCGGAAGTATCCAGGCATCCCCGCTACCGGCCAGGGCGCACAGCGCTTGCGCTGTGCTGCCGGGCTGCTGGGGAGCCTCCTGGTGGTCTTCGCGCTGGCGAGCGAAGCCGAGCCCGCGGTCAAGCAGGTCCTGATGCTGCAATCGTTCGACCGGGGGATCCTGGTCCTCGATCAGTTCACGGGCACGTTCCGCGACCGCCTGGACCAGCGCGTCGGAAATCCCCTCAATGTCGTCCAGGTCGTCGTGGCACCCTCGGATTTCGTCGGCGGGTCCGAGCAGGCCGTCGTCGACTACGTCCAATCCATTTTCAGGGGTCATGCGCCTCCGGACCTCATCGTGACCGTCGCCGGCCCCGCGGCCGCGTTCGCGCGCAAGCATCGGCGCGAGCTTTTCCCGGAAACGCCGCTCCTGTTCGCCTCGGTCGACCAGCGCTGGTTCCGCGACGTGCCGCTCGGCGAGAACGAGAGCGCCGTCGCCGTAGTGAACGACTATCCTCGCCTGATCGACGATATCCTCCAGGTGCTGCCGCGGACCCGGCAGGTCTTCATGCTGACGGGCTCCGGATCCCTTGGCCGGTTCTGGCGCCGTGAGCTCGAGGCCAGGTTCACGCGATTTGCCGATCGCGTGACATTCGTCTGGTCCGATGATCTATCCGTTCCGGAAATCCTGCGCCGCAGCGCGAGCCTTCCGGCCCACTCGGCAATCGTCTATTTCAGCTTCGGTGCGGACGCGCAGGGCGCCGCGTACGCGGACGAGCAGGTGCTTCCCAGGCTGCGCGACACGGCGAATGCGCCCCTGTTCGCAGAGCAGAGCACGCTGCTCGGACATGGCATCGTCGGCGGTTCGATGGTTTCCACCGGGAGCCTCGGCCAAAGGACCGCCGACGTGGCGAGTCGAATACTCAACGGCGCGCCGGCCGGAAGCATCAGGATACCGCCCGAATCCGCGGGCCAACCGACATTCGACTGGCGCGAGTTGCAGCGCTGGGGCATCCCCGAAGGCCGGCTGCCTCCCGGAAGCGTCGTTCAGTTTCGCGGCCCCACCGCATGGGATGAGCACAGGCCCGCGATCCTGGGGGCGCTTGCCTTGCTGACGCTCCAATCGGCCATGATCGCGTGGCTGCTGTATGAGCGCCGCGCACGGCAATTCGCGGAGACGGAGGCGCGGCGCAACCTGGGCCTCGCCGCGGATGCCAATCGCCGCGAGTCCGTTTCGGCGCTGACGACTTCGATCGGACACGAGCTCGGGCAGCCGCTCAGCTCGATCGTGCACAACGTCCTGGCGCTCCAGGCGATGGCGGCGGGAAACCGGGCGACCCCCGATGCGACGCGGGAGGTCCTCGCCGATATCCATACGGAAGCCGCGCTGGCCACGCGGATCATCGAACGCCATCGGGACATGCTTCGCAGCCGCCAGCTGCAGAGGCAGCCGATCGATTTCCACTCGGTAGTGAACGAAAGCCTCGCCCTCGTCGCCCACGACATGAGAGCGCGTCGGATCGAGGTTGCCGTCGACCTGTCCGCCGCGCCCTCCATCATCGACGGCGACCCGGTGCTGCTGGAGCAGGTGCTCGTCAACCTGGTGAGGAACGCCATGGACGCGCTTGCCGAGACGCCGGCGGCGAAGCGGCGCATCGTGATACGAAGCACGGTCAAGGCGGCCGGCGTCGAGGTTGCGGTGCACGACACCGGAGCGGGCCTGGATGCGGAGATCATGGGTACCCTCTTCACGCCGTTCACGACGACCAAGCCGAACGGGCTCGGGATCGGCCTGGTCATCGCGCAGAGGATCGTCGATGCCCATGGAGGAAGCATCCGCGCCCACGGGAACGCCGACGGAGGGGCAACGTTCACCGTCACCCTTCCGCGCAGCACGAAGCCTCTCGTGCTGGACGCCGTCGCAGGGGATTGACGATGCCCGCCCGGCTCCGGGTGCTGATCGTCGACGATCACCCCGGAATCGTGAAATCCGTTTCCCGGCTGCTGGCGCACGACTGCGACGTGGTGGGAAGCGCCAAAGACTGGGGCGGATTGCTGGAGGCGATGCTGCGCCTCGAGCCCGACGTGATCGTGCTCGACCTTCACCTCCCGGACGTCGACGGCCTGGAGGCGTGCCGCCAGATCACGCAGGTCAGGCCGGGGATCAGCGTCATCGTGTTCACGGCAGCGGGCGATGCCGACGCCAGGCAACGGGCCCTCGCGGCCGGGGCATCTGCCTATGTGGACAAACTCGCGCCCGGCGGAGACCTGCTATCGGCCGTGAGGCGGCTGGAGGCGGCACACTGACCGCCGGCCACCGCCCGGTCAGGCCGCCTGCTTCACCATCGTCGCGCCGTCGGAGACCTCGAATTTGCCGGGGGCCTCGACGTTGAGCGTCTTCACCACGCCGTCATCCACCAGCATCGAGTAGCGGTTGCTGCGCATGCCCAGGCCGCGCGCGGTGAGGTCGAGCGTGAGGCCGAGCTTCTTGGTGTACTCGGCGCTGCCGTCGGCCATGAAGCGGATCTTGCCGCCGGCCTTCTGGTCGCGCGACCACGCGCCCATCACGAACGCGTCGTTCACGGAGATGCACCAGATCTCGTCCACGCCCTTGGCCTTCAGCGGGTCGAAGTTGGCGAGGTAGCTCGGCACGTGCTTGGCCGAGCAGGTGGGCGTGAAGGCGCCCGGCAGCGCGAAGATGGCGATCTTCTTGCCCTTCACCAGGTCCTCGACCTTGAACGTGTTGGGGCCGACGGTACAGCCGTTGCCCTCGACCTCGATGAATTCCTGGAGCGTTCCTTCCGGAAGGCGGTCGCCGACCTTGATCGTCATGTCGTTTCTCCTCGTTGGAAAGGGATCAGGCTGCTACGGATGCGATGCGGCGGAAGCTCGCGAGCGCCACGCCGGCGGCGACGAACAGGCCGCCGATGCCGCGGTTCACCCAGCGGATGTGGCCCGGGTCGCGCATGACCTTCAGCACGCGCGCGGCGAGCGCGGTGTAGCCGGCCATGATGACCACGTCCACGGAGAACGTCGTCGCCGCGAAGATCGCGTACTGCGGGAATTGCGCTCGGGCGACGTCGATGAATTGCGGCAGGATCGCCGCGAAGAAGATGATGCCCTTGGGATTGGTGGCGTTCACCCAGAAGCCACGCATGAACACCTCGCGCGGGGTGCGTGCCGTGTCTCCGGAGTCCTCCTCGAAGGCGCGCGCCGGCGAGCGCCAGGTCGCGATGCCAAGGTACACGAGGTAGGCGACCCCGATCCATTTCACGGCCGCGAAGAGCGCTTCCGAGGCGAGCAGCACCGCTCCCAGCCCGAGCGAGACCACCAGCACGATGATGAGGTTCGCCGCCTGCATGCCGATGCCGTTCCAGACGCCCACGCGGAAGCCGTGGCGCACGCCCGAGGAGATGCTCGAGAAGACGCCCGGTCCCGGTGTTACCGAGAGGATGATCGTGGCGATGAAATATGTGAGCCAGGCCGACAGTTGCATCAACGTCCCGTTTCGATGGCCCTCTTCGCCATGCGGTCGATAAGCGAGGGGGCGATGAGCTTGAGGAAAAGGCCTATTTTACCCCGAGCCGTCATCACGACCTCCCGCTCCCGGCGCTCCATGGCCTGGAGGATGCGCCGGGCGCAATCCTCCACGCTCATGACCTCGCCTTCCTTCACCGGGCTCACGAGGATGGGCTTGCCGTCGGGTCCCGTGGCGTTCTCGCGGATGCCGGTGGCGACGAAGCCGGGATAGATCATCGTGACGCCGATGCCCGCTGCCTTCGAGCTCGATGCGCAGCGAGTCGAAGAAGCCCGTCATCGCGTGCTTGCTCGCCGCATAGCCGGTGCGCGTGGGCACCCCCGTGCGCCCGGCGAGGCTGGAGATGCCGACGATCAATCCCTTCGACTCGCGCAGGAACGGCAGCGCGTGGTGCGTGCAGTACACCGCGCCCATGTAGTTCACCTGCATGATGCGCTCGAGGATCGACATGTCCTGCACGTCCTCGAAGCGCGCCCACATCGTGGCGCCGGCGTTGTTCACGAGCGCGTCGAGGCGCCCGAACGCGGTGATCGCGCCCGCCACGATGGCCTGGCAATCGCGCTCGACTGCGACGTCGGCGCGCACGGCCACCACTTCCGCGCCACGCTTGCGGCACTCCGCGGCGACGCCTTCCAGCTCCTTCTCGCCGCGCGCCGCGAGCACGAGCTTCGCGCCCTTCGCTGCGAGCTGGCGCGCGAGCTCGGCGCCGATGCCTTTCGACGCTCCGGTAATGGCGATCGACTTGATCGCTCATCCGCGTTCCCTTGGTTGAGTGCGTGGTGGACCGGCGGCTGTCTGGATGGCAGAATCATCGGCGGTTTGCCGGCCCCTAGCATAACCAAATGCGCGCTCCCGCTCGATCGACTGTCACGGCTGCACTGGGGTCTTCCGGTCCCGCTCGCTGCGTTGTCGTTGCTGGGCTGCCCGCGAGCGCGGCGGCCGAGGTTCCATGTCGCAACATCCGGAGCGACGCGGACTGCCAAAGGGAAATGACGGCCGCGCAACATTCACGAACGGGACTTTCGGAAACGGACCTGGTGGCGCTCGACAGGGGCACTGTTCCCTATCTCGGGCGGATTCTCGTCGTGCCGGATCCCGAAGACCTTCCTTTGCCCCAGCCGGATCGCTGGGAAAAATTCGCCAGGGCCCTGGGGCCCGATCCTCGAGCTCGAACAACCGTGCGGGAAACGCACTTCGACGACGGCTCGTGGATGGCTTGTTACTCGCCTTGCTATCGCGATTGCTGCACGGTCACGCCCAGCTCGTTTTCGGTGATTCGGCCGCCTCACGGCGCGTTCCAATGACGGCCGTGCGCGCGGAAAGAGGACCCTACTTGTCCGTCTTGGGGTCGGGAATGTGGTTGAAGGCGATGTGCAGCCCCCCGCGGTCGCGCGCATTGTGCGCACTCGCGAAGTACACCGCCTGCTTGCCGAAGCGCGCGTTGAGCTGGTCGAGCGTCTGGTACAACGCCCGCGACTTGCCTTCCATCGCGAAGAGCGAGCCGGTGTGCCCTTCCTCGGTGACGAAGTCGGAGTACGCCATGCCCACGCGCAGGATGGTGCGCTTGCCCGTGGGGCGCTGCGCCCAGAGCTTCTCCAGCGCGGCGAGGAAGGTCTTGGTGTCCTGGGTATCGACAAGTCGCATCTCCGCGCCCCAGTGGCCGCCGTCCAGGTACTTGACGTCCACCGAGATGCGCGCGGCGTAGTAGCCCGCCTTGCGCAACCGCATCGCCGCCTTCTGCGTGAGCCGGTTCAGCACCGCGTAGGCGTGCTCGGGGTTGCGGTGTTCGGGGCCGAGCACGCTCGAATGCGAGATGGAATGCGTGTCGCCCTCGCGCTCGTGCTGCTCCTCGCCGCGGATGCGGCTCCACATGATGTCGCCGCCGACGCCACCCCAAATGGAGTGCAGCTCCTCCTTCGTCTTGACAGCGAGGTCGCGCACGGTGCGGATGCCGTGGCGGTGCAGGCGCTGCTCCATCTGCTTGCCGACGCCGGAGAGCGCGCGCACCTCGAGCTCGAAGAGGCGCTCCGGCAGCTGGTGCTGCTCGATCATCACCAGCCCGTCGGGCTTCACCATGTCGGAAGCGGTCTTGGCGATGAAGGTGTTGGGGCCGATGCCGATGGAGGTGCGCAGGTGCTCGCCCACCTGCGTGCGGATGGCGGCCTTCACGTCGTGGGCGATCTTCATGGCGCGCTCGGGCTCCCGCCAGCGGCCGGTGAGCTCGCAGTCCATCTCGTCGATGGAGAGGACCGCGCGCACCGGCACCACCGTATCCACCACCGCAACCGCGCGATGATGGTATTCGATGTAGAGCTCGTGGCGCGCGATGACGAACTCGATGCCCGGGCAGAGCTTCTTCGCCTCACCCACCTTGGTGCCGGTCTTGACCCCGAACCGCTTGGCCTCGACGCTCGCGGCGATGCACACCGTGGTGTCGGCCATCATCGGCACCACGCCGAGCGGCTTGCCGCGCAGCCGCGGCTCCGCCTGCTGCTCGACCGAGGCGAAGTACGAGTTGAAGTCGACCAGCAGCGCCCGAAGAGTCACTGCCGCGACGGCATCGTCATGGGGCGGTCCGTCGCCTCCATGAACTTGCGGCGGAAGACGAGCGGATCGGCGATGCTGGGGATGGGCTCGATGGAGCCGCCGGTGCCGGACATGAGGATGGTGCCGAAGTTGAGCATCCGGCCCCAGAAGCTCTGCTCCACGCGCACCGCCTCGACCTTCGAGAGGTTGATCTCCACGGTGTCGCGCTTGATGAAGCCGAACTTGGCGATGACGCGCTTGTTGGTGATGGCGAGCTCGGTGGAGTGGATGCGCACCCACGCGATGGCGAGGAAGACGAAGCCGATCAGCACCACGGCGAGCAGGACACCCAGGATCACGAACCCGGCCTGGGACCACCACGAGACGTGGGCGCGGTGCACGACGACCTCGCCGGGGATAAGGGATTCGTCGATGTAGGACATCAGCCGAGGTCCGTGGCTTCGACGAAGGCGCGCACGACCGCCTCCAGCCCGCGCGCGTCTTCATCGCCGAAGCGGTTGGGATGGGGGCTGTCCACGTCCAGCACGCCCAGGATGGCGCCGGCGCGATTCACCGGCACCACCAGCTCGCTGCGCGAAGCCGAGTCGCACGCGATGTGGCCGGGGAACGCGTTCACGTCCGGCACCACGATCGTGCGTCGCTCGGCCACCGCGGTGCCGCATACGCCCTTGCCCACGGCGATGCGCACGCAGGCGGGCTTGCCCTGGAAGGGGCCCAGCACAAGCTCGCGGCCGTGCAGCCAGTAGAAACCGGCCCAATTCAGGTCCGGCAGCGTGTGGAAGACCAGGGAGGCCAGGTTGGCGGCGTTGGCGCCGGGGTCGCGCTCGCCGGCCAGGAGGGCGCGCGACTGCTCCAGCAGCTCGGCGTAGAGCTGGACGGGGGATTCGGGGCGCTGGGTCTGGAGGGCGAACATCGAGGTTCCCGCCTCCGCGGGAAGGACGATGTGGGATATCCGCTACTCTAGCAAATCCCCGCGGCGCGCCCGGCCGCGGGGTTGCTGCGCCTGGGCGCGAGCGCTCAGCCGGCCGGCGGGGTTCGTTACATAACGGAACCGCCGGGGGCGCGTTGACGTCGTTATAATTCCCTCCCCTCCGCTGCGACCGCGAAACCCCTCCCGGCCCCGCACGGACAGCGCCATGCTCCTCAAAGCCGCCCCCATGAGCCCCACCCCGCTCCCCGAGCCGGGCAGCGCCGCGCCGCCCGTTGCCGAACGCCACCCCAAGGCCCTCACGCGCTTCGGCGAGCGCCGCATGGACCCCTATTTCTGGCTGCGCGACAAGGCCGACCCGCGCGTGATCGGCTACCTGGAAGCGGAAAACCGCTACACCGAAGCCGTCACCAGGCCGTTGGGGAAGTTTCGCGAAGCCCTCTACCGCGAGATGCTCGCGCGCATCCAGGAGACCGACGAGAGCGTTCCCTACCGCCACCACGGCTACTGGTACTACCAGCGCGAGGTGGAGGGATTGCAGTATCCGATCTACTGCCGGCGCAAGGCCACGATGCGGGCGCCCGAGGAAGTGCTGCTCGACGAGAACGCGCTCGCGAAGGGGCACAAGTACACCGCGGTGGGCGCTTTCGACGTGAGCCCGGACGGCCGTCTCCTCGCTTATACCGTGGACTTCACCGGCTTCCGGCAATACACGCTGCACGTGAAGGACCTCGCCACCGGAGCGCTCACGGGCGACAGTGCGCCGCGCGTCACCTCCATCGCATGGGCCAACGACAGCGCGACGCTCTTCTACACCGAGGAGCACGAGACCACCAAGCGCAGCTACCGCCTGCACCGCCTGGCCCTCGGCGGCGCGCCCACGCCGGTGTACCTGGAGGCCGACGAGCATTTCGACGTGGGCGTGTGCGATACGCGCAGCGAGGCGTACGTCGTGCTCGCGATCGTGAGCAAGGACAGCTCCGAGATGCGCGTGATCCCCGCCGATGATCCCGCCGCGGAGCCGCGCGTGCTGGTGCCGCGCCGCAAGGGGCACGAGTACTACATCGACCACCGCGGCGACGAGTTCTTCATCCGCACCAACGACCGCGGCCGCAACTTCCGCCTGGTGCGCGCTCCCGCGGCGGATCCCGCTCCGCGCAACTGGCGCCAGGTGCTCGCGCACCGCCCGCTGGTGATGCTGGAGCAGGTCGACGTGTTCCGCGATTTCTGGGTCGCGGTGGAGCGCGACAAGGGCGCGCTCAAGCTGCGCGTCACGCAGTTCGGCGGGGGCAAGGGGCGCCACGTGGAGTTCGACGAGGCGGTGTACGCGGCGCATCCCGGCACCAACCTCGAGTTCGACGCGCGCCGCTTCCGCTTCGTCTACGAGAGCCTGGTCACGCCGCGCTCGGTGTACGAGATCGACGTGGCGAGCGGCAAGTGCGAGCTGCTCAAGCGCTACGAGGTGCTGGGCGGCTACGATCCGGCGCAGTACGCCTCGGAGGCGTTCACGGCGCGCGCGAAAGACGGCACGCTCATCCCGGTCTCGCTGGTCTACAAGAAGGCGCTGCGCACCGGCGCGCCGCAGCCGCTGCTGCTCTACGGCTACGGCTCGTACGGCATCCCCATCGATCCCTACTTCCGCTCGAGCCGCGTGTCGCTGCTCGACCGCGGCATGGTCTTCGCCATCGCCCACGTGCGCGGCGGGGGCGATCGCGGGCGCACCTGGTACGAGGCGGGCAAGCTGCTGCGCAAGAAGAACACCTTCACGGACTTCGTCGCGTGCGCCGAGTCGCTGGTGCGCCGCGGCCTCACCGCGCCCGACCGCCTCGTGATCCAGGGCGGCAGCGCGGGCGGCCTGCTGATGGGCGCGGTCGTGAACCTCCGCCCGGACCTCTTCAAGGCGGTGGTCTCGCAGGTGCCGTTCCTCGACGTCGTCACCACCATGCTCGACGAGTCGCTGCCGCTCACGGTGGGCGAGTACCTGGAGTGGGGCGACCCGCACAAGGAGCGCTACTACCGCTACATGCGCTCGTACTCGCCCTACGACAACCTCGCGCGCGGCGCCTACCCGGCGATGCTCGTGGAGACATCGCTCAACGACAGCCAGGTGATGTACTGGGAGCCCGCCAAGTACGTGGCGAAGCTGCGCACGCTGAAGACCGACGGCAACGTGCTGCTGCTGAAGACCATCATGGAGGCCGGGCACGGGGGCGCCTCGGGTCGCTACGACGCGCTGAAGGAGCTGGCGTTCACCTACTCGTTCATCCTGGACCAGGTGGGACTGGCGTCCTCCTCTCCGTCGGGAGAGGGTACCTGACCACCCTCCAACTCTTCGCCGCCTGTGTCGCGATCTGGGGCTCGACCTGGCTCGCCATCACGTTCCAGCTCGGCCGCGTCGCTCCCGAGGCGAGCGTGTTCTACCGCTTCCTGCTCGCCGCGCTGCTGCTCTTCGCGTACTGTCGGGCGCGCCGGCTGCCGCTCGCCTATCGGCCGGAGCAGCACGCGTGGATCGCGTCTGCAGGGCATCCTCATGTTCAGCGTGGCCTACATCCCCGTGTACTACGCGGAGCAGAACGTGGTGTCCGGACTCGTGGCGGTGGGCTATTCGGCGAGCCCGCTGCTCAGCATGCTGGGCTTGCGCCTCTTCTTCCGCACGCCGATGACGGGCTCGATGATCGCCGGGTCGATCCTCGGCATCGTCGGCATCTCGCTGGTGTTCTGGCCCGAGTTCGCGCACCTCAAGGGCGACAAGCACACGGCGCTCGGCGCTGCGTACACGGCGGCGGCGGTGGTGGCGTCGACGCTGGGCAGCATGGCCGCGCACCGCAACCACGAGGCGCACCTGCCGCTGTGGCAGACCATGGCGTGGGGGATGCTCTACGGCGCGATGTTCTCGCTCTGCGTGACGCTCGCGACCGGCAAGTCGCTCGCGTTCGAGGTCTCGGCGCCGTATGTGCTGTCGCTCCTCTATCTCGCGGTGCTGGGCTCCGTCGTCGCCTTCGCGGGCTACCTCACGCTGCTCAGGCGCATCGGCGCCGCGCGCGCGGGCTACATCGGCGTGATGGTGCCGATCGTGGCGCTGCTCATCTCGGCGGCGTTCGAGGGCTTCCGCTGGCACGCGCTCACGGGCGCGGGCATCGCGGTCTCGGTGGCGGGCAACGTGATCGTGCTGCGCAGGCGGAGCGCGCCGGGATGAGGTGGTCGAATCGCCGCATCGGCATCGCCTTCGTGCTGTCGGTCGCGACGCACGTGGCGGTGCTGCTGGTGCTGCCGCGCCCCGACTACAAGCCGCTGCGCATGGCCTCGCGTGCCGGACCGATGGTGGTGGAGCTGGTCCCCGCCGAGCATCCGCAGCCCGAGGTCTCGCCCGCGCCCGTGCCGCAGCCCCAGCGCCGGCCGCCGCCGCGTCCCGAGACGAAGCCGCTCGTCACCGCGCGGCCCAACACGCCGCACCCCGCGCCCCCCGTGCCCACGCCGCCGCCGCAGCCGCCCACGCCCGAGCGGCAGCCCGCGCCGCCCGCGCCGCAGGTCGACATGCTGGCGATGATCCAGGCGCGCAGATCGCAGCGCAAAGCCGCCGAGGCGGCCGCGGCACGCGGCTCCGTCGGCATCCCCGGCTCGCAGAACAACCCCGAGGACGAGGGCGCCGTGGCACTCGCCGAGAACCTGAAGAGCCTCAACCGCGACGACCAGACCGGCGGCATCTTCGAGATCCTCAACAAGGGCACGCGCAGCGCCGAGTACGCGTTCAACGGCTGGCGTCCCGACACCCACCGGCGCTGGCGCGAGGTGATCGAGGTGAATGCGACCGACGGCGTGGACATCGAGCACGCCATCGTGCGCAGCATGATCGCGCTGATCCGCACCCACTACACCGGTGATTTCCTGTGGGAATCGCACCGCCTCGGGAAGGTGGTGCGCCTCTCCGCGCGGCCCGAGGACAACGGCGACCTCGAGGAATTCATGATCCGCGAGTTCTTCGGCACGCCGGTGCTGGGGCCGGGCGCCGCGCACCGCTACTAGCGTCCGGGCACGTATCCGTCGTCGAGCGTCTTCAGGAACGCGATGAGGTCGCGGATCTCGCGCCGCGTCGAGCGGGGGCTTGCCGCCCGGCGCGCCGCCGAACGGCGGCTCGCGGTTCACGTTCTCGCGCAGCTTCGGCGGCAGGTCGTCGTAGGCGAGGACGGCGCCGTCGCGGCCGCGCGGATACCAGCGCGCGGGATTGGTGTCGCGCTCGGCGTAGAAGCGCACCGCATCCTCCAGGCGCGTGAAGCGGCCGTTGTGGAAGTAGACCGCGCGGCGCGCCACGTTGCGCAGCGTGGGCGTGCGGAAGCGGCCGCAGTACTCGCGCTGCGCGGCGAGGTCCGTGCGCGCCGGGCCGCACAGGCCGAGGTCGTAGTAGCCAGCGTCGGCATTGGCCGCGATCGTGCGGTTGCGCGGCACGCCGACCGCGATGTAGCCCCAGTCGCTGAACGCCGGAAAGCGCCCCTCGCGGATCTTGCTCGGATGGCACGCGGCGCAGTTGCCCTTCGCGGGATCGTCGAAGAGCGCGAGGCCGCGGCGCTCGCGGGCATCGAGCGTCGCCTGGCCGCGCAGGTACGCGTCGTACTTGCTGTCGTACGGATAGAACTCGGCGGGATCCTGCTGGAACACCTCGAGCGCCAGCAGGATCGCGCGCCAGCCCCGTTCCACGTCATCCAGCACGTGGGGCCCGAACGCGTCGGCGCATCGCCTCGGCGCTCTTCGAACGGCGCGCGTTCGCGACGACCTGGGCGGGATCGCGATTGGCCATCTCGAGCGGCGACAGAAGCGGGAGCGCGGCCTGCTCGTGGATGCTGCGTGCGCGCCCGTCCCACGTGTAGCCGCCGGCCGGGCCCTGGTCGATGCTGTCGTCGCCGTCGGCGTCGAAGAAATGCTCGGTGAAAGGCGGCACGGCCTGCAGGTAGCGCAGCGACGGCGCGGCGCGCGTGCCCGGTGTGCGGCCGTCGGGGCCGGCCATCTGCACGGCACGCGCATTCGGCGGGCCGTAGGCGTGCGCGGGATCGTGGCAGCTCGCGCAGGCGGTGCGGCCCGAGGCGGAGAGCGCGCGGTCGGAGAAGAGCGCGCGCCCGGCCGCGGTCATTTCGGGGACGCCGGGCTGGCGTTCGTAGGCGGTGGCGTAGAAAGGCGTATCGGCCGCGGCGGGCAGCGCGAGCGCGGCGAGGCAGGCACAGGAGCGGGGTTCTCATCGGATCGACAGCAGAAACCAGTTTTGTTGCAGCAACGTGACGGCGCTTTTGCGCGCCGGAGTCATGGAGTTGTCACCTCGTGCGTTTTTAATCGCGCTTCCCCACAACGACAATCAGGTGAGGCCATGCGCGTTCGCAAAGCAGTCGTCGTCACGCTCCCTATCCTCGCCGTGGCGGTCGCCGCGGCGCTCGCCTCGTGCAGCAGCAACGATTCGTGCGGTGACTCCTGCGTCACCGGCGAGCTGCAGGCCAAGGTCTCCAACGTCGTGGTGATCTACGCGGAGAACCGCAGCTTCGACAACCTCTACGGGTTGTTCCCGGGCGCCAACGGCATCCCCGGCGTGAATCCCACGGCCACCGGCACGGCCCAGGCGCAGCTCGACCGCACGGCGGGCACGCCGGTGCTCGCCAAGCTGCCGCAGACGTGGGGCGGCGTCACCGCGGGCGGCCAGACGCCGGTGGTCACGCAGGCGCAGAGCGACGGCCTGCCGAACGCGCCCGTTCCGCATCGAGCCGCACGTACAGCATCTCGACCGCGGTCGTGACGCGGGACCTCTACCACCGCTTCTTCGAGAACCAGATGCAGATCGACGGCGGCAAGAACGACATGTTCGCCGGCTGGGCCGATTCGGGCGGCCTCGTGATGGGCTACTACGACGGCAGCGGCATGCAGCTCTGGAACATCGCCAAGGCCAACGTGCTCGCCGACAATTTCTTCATGGGCGCCTTCGGCGGCTCGTTCCTGAATCACCAGTACCTGATCTGCGCCTGCGCGCCCGAGTACCCGAACGCCGACACGGCCGCGGCCAAGCCCACGATCGCCAAGGTCGATACCGACGCTTCGGGCAAGTTCACGGCACACCTCACGGCCGCGGCCACCTCGCCCGCCTCGGCGCTCGACGGCCCGCCCACTTTCGCGCTATCCGGCAACATCGCGCCCAAGAACTACTTCGGCGACGGCACCTTCCGCGCGATCAACACCATGCAGCCCCCGTTCCAGCCGGCCGGCAACGCGCCGCCCGCGAGCGATGCCACGGGCCTGCTCACCGATCCCGCGGTGAGCACGACGCTGCCCGCCGCAGACCCAGGCCACCATCGGCGACCGGCTCGACGCGAAGGGCGTGATGTGGAAGTGGTACGCCGGCGCGTGGGCCAAGGCCTCGAGCGACCGCAGCGTGATCTACAACAACACGGTGCCCAACTTCCAGGCGCACCACCATCCGTTCAACTACTTCGCGAAGCTGGACCCGATCGCCAACGCGGCCTACCGCAGCACGCACCTCAAGGACCTGAACGACCTCGTCGCCGACGCGGCCGCGGGCACGCTTCCGCCGGTGACGTTCTACAAGCCCGAGGGCGACGTGAACCAGCACGCGGGCTACGCGGGCGTGGCCCAGGGCGACGCGCACCTCGCCGACCTGGTCGCCAAGCTGCAGGCGAGCCCGCAGTACTCGAAGATGGTGATCGTCATCACCTACGACGAGAACGGCGGCTTCTGGGACCACGTGGCGCCGCCCAAGGGCGACCTGCTGGGCCCGAGCACGCGCATCCCGGCGATCATCATCTCGCCGCTCGCGAAGAAGGGCACGGTCGACCACACGCCGTACGACACGGCTTCGGTGCTGCGCCTCATCACGCGCACCTTCGGCACTGACCCGCTGCCGGGCGTGACGGCGCGCGACGACGCGTTGAAGGCCAACGGCAACCCGGCCATGGGCGACCTCACCAACGCGCTCAACCTCGACTGAGCGTTGGCGACTCGCAAGGGACGCGGCGCTTCGGCGCCGCGTTTCGTTTCAGCGTGCGACGGGCATGCGCCGCCCGACCGCCACGATCGCGACCACGACGGCCGCGAACGCCACGAGGGACGGCTCGATGCGCTCGTGGAGCCACAGCGCCGAGGCGGCGATCGTGAGGAAGGGCTGCAGGAGCTGCAGCTGGCCCACGCGCGCGATCCCGCCACGCGCGAGGCCGTGGTACCAGGCGAAGAAGCCCACGTACTGGCTCACGACCGCGACGTAGAGGAAGCCGATCCATGCCTGCGCCGGGATCGCTGCGAGCTCGCGCGGCGCGGTGAGCGCGGCGACGGGCAGCAGCGCCGGCAGGCAGAGCACCAGGGTCCACGAGATCGCGGGCCAGCCGCCCAGCGTGCGCGCGGCGCGCGCGCCCAGCGCATATCCCAGCGCCGCGCACGCGACCGCGCCGAGCAGCGCGCCGTCCGCGGCCTCCAGCGCGCCGCCGCCCGCGCGCAGCACGAAGGCCACCACGGCGAGGCTGCCCGCCGCCGCGGCGATCCAGAAGCCCGCACTCGGCCGCTCGTGCGCGACCCAGGCGGCGGCCGCCGCCGTCGCGAGCGGCAGGATGGCCAGCACCACCGCGCCGTGCGCCGCGGGCACGCGCGTGAGCGCCCAGGTCATGAGTATCGGGAACCCGAACACGACGCCGAGCGCGGAGAGCGCGAGGAAGCGCCACTCGGCGGCGGTGGGTCGGCGCGAGCGGGTGAGGGCGAGCACCGGGGCCGCGATCAGGCCCGCGACGCACGCACGCCCGAGCGCCACGAACCACGGATCGAGGGCGAGCACCGCGGCGCGCGTGGCCGGCAGCGTGAGGCTGAACGCCACCACGCCGACGAAGCCCCAGGCGAGCCCGCGTGTCTCGGCGGCGCTGCTCAAGCCGCGCCCCGCGCCCGGTAGCGCTCCAGCGCGCGCTCGGCGTCGCGGCGCACCTTCCACTTGAAGAGCCCCAACCAGCCGAACGCGGCGCCCACCGGTCCCAGCGCCTGGCGCGCCCAGCCCCAGAACGGGAAGGCGTCGTAGTGGCGCGAGATGAGCCCGTCGCGGAAGGCGAACATCGCGCGCACGCGGTTCACCACCGGCCGGCCGCGGAAGGTGTAGCGCGCGGTCCAGCGCGCGAGCGCCCCGTCCGCATTGCCGCTCGCCTCATCCAGCGTCACCGCGAGGTCCGTGGAGCGCTCGAGGAGCATGCGCCACATGTCGCCCGCCGCCGCGCCGTGGAGCTCGGGAAACACGGGATCGGAAAAGAGACACGTCGGGGTGGTAGCAGCGCGCCATGCCCTCGGCGTCGCGGGCGGCGAAACGGGCGTAGAACTCGCGGACCAGGGCTTCGTGGGGGTGCATGGGGGGGATCGCCGGGCGCTTGACCCGAGTCAAGGCCCGGTCATTCTGCCGCTTTCTATACTTCCGGGGATGGCCGTGGAGGTTCCTCCGCCGGCCGACCGCTTTCCGAGGAGATCCCCCATTATGGTCACCGCAGTCGCCGCCGAGGCGAAACCGAAGAAGCCTGTCCCCAGCGACATCGAGATCGCCCAGGCGCGCCAAGATGCTGCCCATCGCCGAGGTCGCCAAGAAGCTCGGCATCCCCGAGGAAGCCATCTCGAGCCCTACGGGCGCTACAAGGCGAAGGTCTCGCTGCGACTACATCGACACGCCTGAAGGGCCGGCCCGACGGCAAGCTGATCCTGGTCACGGCGATCAGCCCGACGCCCGGCCGGCGAGGGCAAGACCACGACGACCGTGGGCCTGGGCGATGCGCTGAACCGGATCGGCAAGAAGGCGATGATCTGCCTGCGCGAGCCCTCGCTCGGGCCCGGTGTTCGGCATGAAGGGCGGCGCGGCCGGCGGCGGCTACGCGCAGGTCGTGCCGATGGAGGACATCAACCTGCACTTCACCGGCGACTTCGCCGCCATCGCGCTCGCCAACAACCTGCTCGCCGCGCTGATCGACAACCACATCCACCACGGCAACGAGCTGGGCTTCGACGTGCGCCGCATCACGTGGCGGCGCGTGGTGGACATGAACGACCGCGCGCTGCGCGAGATCGTCGTCGGCCTGGGCGGCCCGGCAACGGCTATCCCGCGCGAGGACGGCTTCGACATCGTCGTCGCCTCCGAGGTCATGGCGATCTTCTGCCTGCCGACCAGCATCAAGGACCTGAAGGAGCGCCTGGGCAAGATCGTCGTCGGCTACACCGCGCGAGCAGAAGCCGATCCTCGCCACGCGACCTGAAGGCCCACGGCGCGATGGCGGCGCTGCTGCAAGGACGCGCTGGCGCCCAACCTCGTGCAGACGCTCGAGAACAACTCCGGCGTTCATCCACGGCGGCCCGTTCGCCAACATCGCGCACGGCTGCAACTCGGTGATCGCCACGCAGACGGCGCTGAAGCTCGCCGACTACGTGGTCACCGAGGCGGGCTTCGGCGCCGACCTGGGCGCCGAGAAGTTCATCGACATCAAGTGCCGCAAGACCGGGCTGCGAGCCCGCGGCCGTGGTGCATCGTGGCCACGGTCCGCGCGCTCAAGTACCACGGCGGCGTCGACGTGGCGGATCTGGGCAAGCGAGAACCTCGAGGCGCTGGAGAAGGGCATCGCCAACATCGAGCGCCACGTCGACAACATCCGCAACAACTACGGCCTGCCGTGCGTGGTGGCGATCAACCACCGCACCGAGGACACCGACGCCGAAGTGAAGATGCTGCATGGACAAGATGGCCGCACCACGGCGCCAAGGTGATCCTGGCGCGCCACTGGGCCGAGGGCGGCAAGGGCGCGGCGGACGTGGCGCAGCGAAGTCGTGCGCCTGTGCGAGCGAGCCCAGCACGACTTCAAGTTCGTCTACGAGGACGACGCGACCGCTGTGGGACAAGATGAAGGCGATCGCCACCAAGATCTACGGCGCCGCCGACATCACCGCGGACTGCCAAGGTGCGCGCGCAGATCAAGAAGCTCCAGGAGTCGGGCTACGGCCACTATCCGGTCTGCGTGGCGAAGACGCAGTACTCGTTCTCGACCGACCCGAAGCTGCGCGGCGCGCCCGTCGGGCCACGTGGTCAACATCCGCGAGGTGCGGCTCGCCGCGGGCGCGGAGTTCATCGTGATGGTCTGCGGCGACATCATGACGATGCCGGGCCTGCCGAAGGTGCCCTCGGCCGTCGCGATCGACGTGGACGACGACGGGAAGATCACCGGGCTGTTCTAGGCGTCGGTTTCAGGGATAATCGCGTCCGCGGCGCCACCCCGGCGCCACGGACGCCATTTCCCCCCATGACCGAGCGCCAGTCGATCGGCAAGTACCACGTGCTCGGCGAGCTGGGCCGCGGCGCGACCGGCAAGGTCTACCTCGCCGACGACCCCTTCGCGAAGCGCAAGGTGGCCATCAAGGTCGCCTATCCCCGAGGCGCTCAAGAACTCGGAGGACGGCGCCTTCTACCGCAGCATGTTCCTGAACGAGGCCGCGCTCGCGGGCAAGCTCCACCACCCGCACATCGTGGAGATCTACGACGCGGTGGTGGAGGACAAGTACAGCTACATCGTGATGGAGTACGTCGAGGGCGGCACCCTCGAGAAGTTCTGCCAGCCCGGCAGCCTGCTCGAGACCGCGCGAGGCGGCCGAGATCATCTTCAAGTGCGTGCGGGCGCTCGCCTTCGCGCAGACCCTCGGCCTCACGCACCGCGACATCAAGCCCGGCAACATCCTGCACAACGAGGGCACCGACATCAAGATCGCGGACTTCGGCGCCGCGATCAACCGGGTCTCCGACCGCACCATCATCAGCAACGTCGGCTCGCCCGCGTACATGGCCCCGGAGCTCGTGACCGGCACGGCGCAGGCCTCGCACCTCACCGACATCTATGCGCTGGGCGTGGTCATGTACTACGCTGCTCGCCGGCTCGGCTGCCCTTCGCGGGCGCCAACACGCATGAGCGTGATCTACCAGATCGTGAACACCGACCCGGAGCCGCCGCGCGCGCACAACGCCGCCGTGTCGCCGGAGCTGGACGCGATCGTGATGAAGGCGATCTCCAAGGATGCGTCGAAGCGCTACCCGACCTGGGACGAGTTCGGCCAGGCGCTCGCCGAGACCTGGAAGAAGGACCAGAAGACCGAGGACCGGCGCGACCAGTCGGACACCGAGCGCTTCAGCCTGCTGCGCACGCTGCCGTTCTTCCGCGAATTTCCGGAGAACGAGCTGTGGGAGGTGATGCGCATCAGCAAGTGGGCCAAGTTCCACCCCGAAACCGCGCTCGTGAAGGAACGCGACCACGGCGACTCGTTCTACATCCTCGCCGGCGGCTACGTGCGCGTGACGCGCGGCAAGAAGACGCTGTCGGTGCTCTCCGCGGGCGATTGCTTCGGCGAGATGTCCTACCTCGCGCAGAGCAAGGGCGGCTCGCACCGCTCGGCGACGGTGACCACCACCTCCGACTGCATCGTGATGAAGATCCGCGCGGCCGACCTGCGCGCGGCCTCTCCCACCTGCCGGCGCCTCTTCGACGAGCGTTTCCTCAACACGCTGGTCGAGCGCCTCGAGAACGCCAACGAGCAGCTCGCCGTGCTCTCCTGATCGGAGCCAGAGTCTGGAGTCGGAGTCGAGTGCCGGAGTCGCGACTCTGACTCCATTACCGATTGAAGGCGTACACGGTCGCGAAGACGGCGATCATCGCGAAGGCGAGCGCCAGCTTCGCGATGGCGGCGAGGATCAGGCCGAGCCACGTGCCGAGGCCCGCCTTGCCGGCCTGCAGCAGGTCGCGGCGCGCGATGAGCTCGCCCAGCACGGCGCCCGCGAAAGGGCCGAAGATGAGCCCCGGCAGGCCGAAGAAGAGTCCCAGGAAAGCGCCCACGGTCGCCCCGGCGAGCGCCAGCGGGCTCGCGCCCACGCGCCTGGCCCCGAGGGTCGTGGCAACGAAGTCCAGGCCCACCGACAGCAGGGCGAGCACGCCGATCACCGCGAGCGCGGCCCACCCCACGTGCGCGAAGCCGTCGGCCCACGCGGCGAGCAGCAGCCCGGCGAAGACGAAGAGCGCGCCCGGCAGCACGGGCAGCACGGTTCCCGCAAGGCCCAGGATCACGAGCAGCGCGGCGGCGGCGTAGGAGAGCAGCTGGAGGGTCACGGTATGATTGTAGGCAAGCCCAGCCCCGCGTCGTTCCCATGAGCGCCGTCCGCGACACTCGTCAGCCCACGCAACCCACGCAGCGCCAGCGCCAGCAGCACGTGGCGGGACTGCTCGCGCGCGTGCTGCCCGCATCCGCGGTGCTGGTGGCGCGCGAGGACCTGAAGCCCTACGAGTGCGATGGTCTCTCCGCGTACCGCGAGACGCCGCTCGGTGGCCGCCATCCCCAGCGACGAGTCCGAGGTGGCCGCGGTGCTCGAGGTCGCGCGCGAGACGGGCACGCCGGTGGTGGCGCGCGGCTCGGGCACGGGGCTCTCGGGCGGCGCGCTGCCGCACGCCGAGGGCATCCTGCTCTCGCTCGCGAAGTTCAACCGCATCGTCGCGGTCGATCCCGCGGCGCGCACGGCGCGCGTGCAGCCGGGCGTGACCAACCTGCGCATCTCGCAGCACGTGGCCCCGCTCGGGCTCTACTACGCGCCCGATCCCTCGAGCCAGATCGCGTGCTCCATCGGCGGCAACGTGGCCGAGAACTCCGGCGGCGTGCATTGCCTCAAGTACGGGCTCACGGTGCACAACGTGCTGCGAAGTGCGCGCCTCGACCATCGAGGGCGACGTGCTGGAGCTCGGGCAGCGACGCGCTCGACGCGCCCGGCTACGACCTCCTCGCGCTCATCACCGGCTCCGAGGGGCTGCTCGCCATCACGCTCGAGGTCACCGTGAAGCTGCTCCCGAAGCCCGAGGCTGCGCAGGTGGTGATGGCGTCGTTCGCCGACGTCGAAAGCGCGGGCGAGGCGGTGGCGCAGCGTGATCGGCGCGGGCATCGTGCCGGCGGGCCTCGAGATGATGGACCGGCTCGCGACGCGCGCGGTGGAGGACTTCGTGCACGCGGGCTACGACCTCGAGGCGGCGGCGATCCTGCTCGCCGAATCCGACGGCACGCGCGAGGACGTGGCGCACGAGATCGCCAAGATGATCGAGGTGCATGCGCGCGGGCCGGCGCCACGCGACATCCGCTGCTCCGCGAACGAGGCCGAGCGGCTGCGCTTCTGGTCCGGGCGCAAGGCCGCGTTTCCGGCGGTGGGCCGCATCTCGCCCGACTACTACTGCATCGACGGCTCCATCCCGCGCGCGGCGCTGGCGCGCGTGCTGCAGAAGATCGAGGAGCTCTCGCGAACGCTACGGCCTGCGCTGCGCCAACGTCTTCCATGCCGGCGACGGCAACCTGCATCCGCTGATCCTCTACGACGCCAACATCCCCGGCGAGCTCGAGCGCACCGAGCGCTTCGCCGCCGACATCCTCGAGCTCTGCATCGCCGTGGGCGGCACCATCACCGGCGAGCACGGCGTGGGCGTGGAGAAGATCGACCAGATGTGCATGCAGTTCCGGCACGGCCGAGCTCGCGCAGTTCCACGCGGTGAAGGCGGCGTTCGATCCCGCCGGGCCTGCTCAATCCGGGCAAGGGCGTGCCGACTGCTGCAGTCGCTGCGCCGAGTTCGGGGCGATGCGCGTGCACGGCCGGGGCGCTGCCGCATCCCGGAATCGCCGCGCTTCTGATGGACGCCGCTCGCGTGGCCGCCACCGGCGTGCGCTCGCGCCTGGTCGCGCGGCTGCGCGCCGTGCGCCCGCCGCTCGCCGATCGATCGCCGACGACGAGGGCCTGCGAGCCCTTCGAGACCGACGCCTTCATCGCCCACCGCGAGACGCCGATGCTCGCCGTGCTGCCCGCGACGAGGGCGCAGGTGCGCGCGGTGGTGCGCGTGTGCCGCGAGCTCGGCGTGCCGGTGGTCTCGCGCGGCGCGGGCACCGGCATCTCCGGCGGCGCAATCCCGCGCAGCGACGGCGTGCTGCTGGTGCTGTCGCAGCATGAAGCGCATCCTCGGCGCTCGACCCGCGCGCGCGCACCGCCGTGGTGGAGCCCGGCGTGACGCAACCTCGCAGGTCTCGGAGGCCGCGGCGCCGCACGGCCTCTTCTACGCGCCCGATCCCTCGAGCCAGCTCGTCTGCTCCATCGGCGGCAACGTGGCCGAGAACGCCGGCGGCGTGCATTGCCTCAAGTACGGCCTCACCACGCACAACGTCGCTCGCGGTGCGCGCGATCGACGCCGACGGCGAGGTGCATCGAGGCGGGCGGCCACGCGCTCGACGCGCCCGGGCTACGACCTGATGGCGGTGCTCACCGGCAGCGAGGGCAACCTCGGCGTCATCACGCGAGTCACGGTGCGGCTGGTGGCGCTGCCCGAGGCCACGCGCGACGCTGCTCGCGGCGTTCCCCGGCGTGCGCCAGGCCGCGCGAGGCGGTGGGCGAGATCATCGGCGCGGGCATCATTCCCGGCGGCGCTGGAGATGATGGACCGCATCGTGATCGAGGCGCTGCGAGCAGCTGCTGGGCGCTGGGCTTTCCCGCCGGCGCCGAGGCGCTGCTGCTCGCCGAGGTGGACGGCTGCGCGAGGAGGCCGACGCGGCGGCGCGCGCCGGTGCGCGCGATCCTCGAGCGCGAGCGGCGCCACCGAGGTGCGCCTGGCCGCCGACGCGGCCGAGCGCGAGCGCTGTGGAAGTCGCGCAAGGGCGCCTTCACCGGCGCTGGCCACGATCCTGCCCGACTACTACGCATCGACGGCACCATCCCGCGCCGCTGCCTGCCCGAGATCCTGGATCGCGTCTACGCGCTCGCCGCCGAGTACGGCCTCACGGTGGGCAACGTCTTCCACGCGGGCGACGGCAACATCCACCCGCTGCATCTTCTACGACGCCAACAAGCCGGGCGACCTGGAGCGCGCCGAGGAGCTCGGCGGGCGCATCCTCGAGGCGTGCATCGAGGTGGGCGGCACCATCACCGGCGAGCACGGCGTCGGCATCGAGAAGCTGCGCCAGATGTGCGTGCAGTTCCGGCCCGCCGAGATCGCTGCCTTCCACGCCGTGAAGGCGCGCGTTCGATCCCGGCGGCATGCTCAATCCCGGCAAGGCCGTGCCGACGCTGCGCCGCTGCGCCGAGTGGGGCGGCATGCACGTGCACGGCGGCGCGCGTGCCGCGCCCGGACATCCCGAGGTTCTGAGCGTGGCCGACGACTTCATCGCGGCGCTGTGCGAGCGCGTGCGCGACCACGCGGCGCGCGGCGCGCCGCTGCGCATCCGCGGCGGCGGCACCAAGGATTTCTATGGCGACGGCGCGCGCGACGGCGAGTCGCTGGACATGGCGCGGGTACGCCGGCATCGTCGCCTACGAGCCGCAGCGAGCTGGTGATCACCGTGCGCGCCGGCACGCCGCTCGCGGAGGTCGAGGCGCGCTGGCCGCCGAACGCCAGATGCTGGCCTTCGAGCCGCCGCATTTCGGCGCCGGCGCCACCATCGGCGGCGCGGTGGCGGCGGGCTCTCGGGGCCGCGCCGCCCGTACGCCGGGGCGGTGCGCGACTTCGTGCTGGGCACGCGCATCGTGAACGGCAAGGGCGAGGACCTGTCGTTCGGCGGCCGCGTGATCAAGAACGTCGCCGGCTACGACGTCTCGCGCCTGCATGGCGGGCGCGCTGGGCACGCTCGGCGTGATGACCGAGATCTCGCTTCAAGGTGCTGCCGCGGCCCGCGCGCCGAGGCGACGCTGCGTGTTCGAGATGGACGAGGCCGAGGCGATCGCGCGCGCCAACGCGTGGGCGGGGCAGCCGCTGCCGCTGTCGGCCACCGCGTGGCAGCGACGGCGTGCTGCGCGTGCGCCTGTCCGGCGCGCCCGCCGCGGTCGGCACGGCGCGCGCGCGAAGCTCGGGCGGCGACCGAGGATGCCGCGAGCGACTACTGGCGCGAGCTGCGCGAGCAGCGCGCTCGCGTTCTTCGCGGGCGCCGCGCCGCTCTGGCGCCTGTCCGTGCCGCAGACGACGGCGCCGGTGCTCGCCGCACTGCGAGCAGCTCATCGAATGGGGCGGCGGCGCTGCGCTGGATCGCGCGGCGCGGCCGACGCGCTCGAGATCCGCTCCAGCGCCGAGCGCGCGGGCGGCCACGCCACGCTGTTCCGCGGCGGCGACACGTCCGTGGGCGTCTTCCATCCGCTGCAGCCCGCGGTCATGAAGATCCACCAGCGCCTCAAGGCCGCGTTCGACCCGGCCGGCATCCTCAATCCCGGCCGCATGTACGACTTCTGAGGCAACGATGCAAACCCGGCTCGCCGACTGGATCAAGGACACGCCGCGCGGCCTCGAGGCCGACGCGATCCTGCGCAACTGCGTGCACTGCGGCTTCTGCATCGCCACCTGCCCCACCTACAAGCTGCTGGGCGACGAGCTCGACGGCCCGCGCGGCCGCATCTATCTCATGAAGCAGATGCTGGAGGGCTCGCCGGTCGACGCGGCGCACCCAGCTGCACCTGGACCGCTGCCTCACCTGCCGCGCGTGCGAGACCACCTGCCCGTCGGGCGTGCGAGTACGGCCGGCTGGTGGACATCGGCCGCGCGCTCGTCGAGGAGAAGGTGCCGCGCACGCCGGCGGACCGGCTGCGGCGCTGGCTGCTCGCTGCGCGCGCTCCGCGGCGCGGGCTCTTCGCCGCGGCGCTGGCGCTCGGGCGGCTGTGCGGCCGCTGCTGCCGGCGCGCGCTCGCGCGGCGCATTCCCGCTGCGCCGCGAGCCGGGCGCATGGCCCGCAGGCGCGCCACGCGCGGCGCATGATGGCGCTCGCGGGGTTGCGTGCAGCCGGCGATGGCGCCGTCGATCAATGCGGCGACGGCGCGCGTGCTGGACGCGTTGGGCATCTCGCTCGTGCGAGGCGCCGGCGGCCGGCTGCTGCGGCGCGCTGCCGTTCCACCTCGACTACCAGGACGAGGCGCTCGCGTACGTGAAGGCCAACATCGACGCGTGGTGGCCGCATGTCGAGGCCGGCGCCGAGGCGATCGTGATCACCGCGAGCGGGTGCGGGACGATGGTGAAGGACTACGGGCACTTGCTGCGCGACGATCCGGCGTACGCGGCGAAGGCGGCGCGCATCTCGGCGCTCGCGAAGGACGTCTCGGAAGTGGTCGCGGCGCAGCGCGAGGCGCTCGCGGCGCTGCTCGGCGCCGTCGCACGGCCGCGGAGCTCCGCGCGTGGCGTTCCAGTCGCCCTGCAGCCTGCAGCACGGCCTGAAGATCAACGGCGTGGTGGAGGCGCTGCTGCGCGACGCGGGGTACACGCTCACGCCCGGTGGCCGACGCGCACCTCTGCTGCGGCTCGGCCGGCACCTACTCGATCCTGCAGCCCGACATCTCGCGAGCAGCCTCGCGGCCACAAGGTGCAGGCATTGGATCCGGCGCGCCCGCCGTCATCGCGACGGCCAACATCGGCTGCCTCGCGCACATCGCCGCCACCGGTGCCGGTGCGCCACTGGATCGAGCTCGTCGACGACGCGCTTCGCGCTGACCGCGATAGGGACAGCCCCTACTGAGGGGACGACCCCTTTGCGATGCGTTTTGGCGATGCCCCATGGCGATGCGGCTAGCGACATCCCCTGGGGTCTGTCCCCTCGGATCACGCTGTTGGCGACATCCACAAGGGGTCTGTCCCCTTCTGGGGTCTGTCCCCTAATAGGGGTCTGTCCCCTAGCGGCGGTAGAGGATGAAGACTCGTTGCGGTCGCCGGGGCGCGAGCCGCGCCAGGCTTCGGTCCAGCCGGGCCCGGCCTGGGGCGATTCGCAGCGGCGCGGCCTGCACCAGCAGCGTGTTGCAGCGCGGCTGCTGGGATCTGCTCGGGGCACGGTGCGGAGGCCGGCGAAGTAGTCGAGGAGCGCGCGCTGCGCATCGCCCACGTTGCGGCGCGCGATGCACTTCGTAGCCGGCGGCAGGTGCGCCACCATGCGCGCCGACAGGTCCCGGTAGCTGCGCGCCTGGTCGACGAGCGGCAGGCCCAGCGTCATCACCAGCATCCACACCATGGTGATGCCCGCTGCCCAGTTCACCAGCGCGCGCCGCGTCGAGCGAAGCGACCGCACCACCACCGCCCAGCCACATCAGCGTGAGCAGCGCCGCGAGCGCGAACGGCGAGGAAGTTGAAGCGGAGTGTGATAGCCCGGCACCTCGTGCGCGATCATCGCCGCGGCGAAGTCGGGCTTGCCGGTGAGCGCGGCCGAACGCATCCGATCCAGAGCAGCGCGGCGAACAGGAGGAACGTGATCATGCCGAACCAGTCGAGCGCGCTGGCCGCGCCGCGCGGCAGCGTGTCCAGCTCCGTCACGCCCGAGGATGCGCGAGCGGCAGCAGCAACGCGATGGCATTCACGTCGCGCGGCTCGCCGAACGCCGACAGCATGATGAGGAAGGACACGCGAAGGCGGCGAGCGGCAGCAGCAGGTCGCGGCGCGCGGCGAGCGTGCGCCGCGCGCGCCACAGCGTCCAGGCCGCGAGCGGCCACGCCGGCCACGCGTACCACGGACAGGATGCGCAGCGAAGAACAGCACGTCGAGCGCCCCTTGTCGCTCGCCGAGCGGATCGCTTGCCAGCGCGACGCCCGTGGCATGCGGCGAGCCATTCGTGCAGCGGGCCCGGCCGAGGCATAGGTCCAGCGCGAGGGGCCAGGCGGCCACCAGCGGCGCCGCGGCTGCGGCCGCGAGTCCCGCGGTGGCGGCGTAGCGCCGCGTGCGCCAGAGGGCGCGAGGTGGCGGCAGGAGTCCCATGGAGATCGACCAGCATCGCGACGCCGGCAGGAAGCCGTCGCCCAGGAATGCGATGCCGACGCCCAGGCCGCGTCACGCCGCCGCCCAGGCCGGCCTGGCGCTCGGCGAGCGACGAGCCCGTAGAGCGCCATGGCGAGCCCCGTGAGTCCCGCCAGGTCCGGGACCATCTCGTGGGCGCGCGGCAGGAGCCCCACGCAGCCGATGAAGCAGCAGGACGCTCGCACGCATCGCGCGCTCGCCCATCAGCTCGAGGCTCGCAGCCGAGACCAGGGCGAACGAGCCCGCCATGAAGAGGCCGGAGGTGAGGCGGGCCGCGTCCTGCGGCGCGAAGAGCCACCCGAAGAGCTTCACGTCGAGGGCGGCGACCCAGTAGTACAGCGGCGCATGCCCGGGGAACGGCTCGCCGGCGATGCCGAAGGCGATCCAGTCGCCGCCGTGCAGCATCTGCATCACCACGCCAAAGGTGGTGGCTTCGTCCACCTTCCACGGGTCGTGGCCCACCAGGCCGGGCAAGAGCCACGTCATGCAGATGACGAGGAAGAGCGCGGTCTTGACCGGCGTGGGGGCGCCATCGTAGGCGATGTGCCCGCGTGGCAGGTCGTCGAGGCGCTCGTTCATGGTGGGATCATTCTAGGGCAACAAAAAAGGCAGCCCGGGGGCTGCCTTCTTGCGGGCGCCGCGCGCGAGCTTACTCGGCGGCCTTCGCGGAGCTCTTGCGGGCGTAGCGCTTCTTGAACTTGTCCACGCGCCCGGCGGTATCCATGATCTTCTGCTTGCCGGTGTAGAACGGATGGGACTCGGCCGAGATCTCGATCTTGTAGACCGGATACTCCTTGCCGTCCTTCCACGTGATGGTCTCGTTGGTCGCCACGGTAGAGCGCGTGACGAATCCGAAATCGCAGCTGGTGTCGAGGAACACGACCTCGCGGTAATTGGGATGGATGCCGTCTTTCATGATTTTCGCCTTGTTGGGGGCTCCGTTACCTGCCCAAAGGTGGGCTAAGCGACACAAAACGGGCCCGGAATCCCCGATTATCCCCGAAAACATGAATGAAAGCAAGGGCTTGTTGCGGCCTGTGGTATTGGGCCAGGCCATTGAGCGGACAGGGTTTTTTGGCGCGAACCGTGCTAGCCGTGCCGGCGGGGGTGCCCATTTAGGGCACCTGGCTTTTGCTCGCCGGCGTTGAGCGGCTTCGGTCCGCTCCAACGCCGTTCCCGCTGGACCTGATACCCCTGCTCACCCCTTCTTCATGGAGTTGAAGAACTCGTCGTTGTTCTTCGTGGCCCGCAGCTTGTCGAGGAGAAACTCGGTGGCCTCGAGCTCGTCCATGCCGAAGAGGAGCTTGCGCAGGATCCACACCTTGGGGAGGATCTCCGGCGGAATAAGCAGCTCCTCGCGCCGCGTGCCGGAGCGGTTCACGTTGAGCGAGGGATAGATGCGCTTCTCGGCCATGCGGCGATCCAGGTGGATCTCCATGTTGCCGGTGCCCTTGAATTCCTCGTAGATCACGTCGTCCATGCGCGAGCCGGTGTCGATGAGCGCCGTCGCGATGATGGTGAGCGAGCCGCCTTCCTCGACGTTCCTCGCCGCGCCGAAGAAGCGCTTGGGGCGCTGCAGCGCGTTGGAGTCGACGCCGCCGGTGAGCACCTTGCCCGAGGCCGGCACCACCGTGTTGTAGGCGCGCGCGAGGCGCGTGATGGAATCGAGCAGGATCACCACGTCCTTCTTGTGCTCGACCAGGCGCTTGGCCTTCTCGATCACCATCTCGGCGACCTGCACGTGGCGCGTGGCCGGCTCGTCGAACGTGGAGGCGACCACCTCGCCGCGCACGGTGCGGCGTCATCTCGGTCACTTCCTCGGGGCGCTCGTCGATCAGCAGCACGATGAGGACCGCCTCGGGGTGGTTCGCGGTGATGGCGTGGGCCATGTGCTGCATCAGCACCGTCTTGCCCGCCTTGGGGGGCGAGACGATGAGGCCGCGCTGCCCTTGCCGATGGGCGCGATGATGTCGATGATGCGCCCGGTGAGGTTCTCCTCCGCCTTGATGTCCCGCTCGAGCTTCATCGACTCGTCGGGGTGCAGCGGCGTGAGGTTCTCGAAGAGGATCTTGGTCTTGGCGTTCTCGGGCGGCTCGCCGTTGACCGTGTCGACCTTCACCAGCGCGAAGTAGCGCTCGCCGTCCTTGGGCGTGCGGATCTCGCCCACGATGGAGTCGCCGGTGTGCAGGTTGAAGCGGCGGATCTGCGAGGGCGAGACGTAGATGTCGTCGGGGCCGGCGAGGTACGAGGTGTCGGGCGAGCGCAGGAAGCCGAAGCCGTCCTGCAGCACTTCGAGCGTGCCGTCGCCGAAGATGGCCTCGCCTTTCTTCGCCTGGTGCTTCAGGAGCGCGAAGACGAGCTCCTGCTTGCGCAGGCGGTTGGCGCCTTCGAGCTCGCTGGCGATCGCCATGTCGACGAGCTCGGAGACGTGCTTGAGCTTGAGGTCGGATAAGTGCATGCCGGGGGCCTGCTGGATTGTGGTGTTGCTGGACGGGCCCGGAAGACTTCACGGGCCGGGACATACGAACGGGTTGGTGGTCAGCCTGGCTGCCGGGGAAACGCGGGGGGATTCTTCTTGGAGACTGTTCGAGCGAACAGCCAGGACCGGATCAGGTTATCGGTTTCAGATATTGCTGTCAATGAACGCGGCGAGCTGGCTCTTGGACAGCGCGCCGACCTTGGTGGCCTCGAGGTTGCCGTTCTTGAACAGCATCAGCGTGGGGATGCCGCGGATGCCGTACTTGGGCGGCGTGGACTGGTTCTCGTCGATGTTGAGCTTCGCAACCTTGAGCCGGCCGGCGTACTCGGTGGCGATCTGGTCCAACGCCGGGGCGATCATCTTGCAGGGGCCGCACCACTCCGCCCAGTAGTCCACCAGGACCGGGGTCTGCGACTGCAGCACCTCCTGCTCGAACGTGTCGTCGGTGATATGGATGATTTTCTCGCTCACGCGCGCCTCTCGGTATTTGTGGGTTTTTCGCGCCCGGCGGAAGGGTGCGGCCCGGGGGGGCCATGCGGGGCACTCCAGTAACGAGCATCGTAGACCAAACCGGGCGGCCGGGCAAAGGCGCGGGTTGGGCCGGGCTGCCCCGGTCTGTTAAAATATTCGGTCTTTTCCCGCGCATTCTTCTTCCTCGATGGCGCGAGATCCTTTCGAGGCGATCCCAAAGGGCATTCCATGGCGTACGTGGTGACCGAATCCTGCGTGAAGTGCAAGTACACCGACTGCGTGGACGTCTGTCCGGTCGACTGCTTCCGCGAAGGTCCCGAACATGCTGGTGATCGACCCCGACGAGTGCATCGACTGCACGCTCTGCGTGCCCGAGTGCCCGGTCGAGGCGATCTTCGCCGAGGACGACGTGCCCGCGGCCCAGAAGGACTTCATCCCGCTCAACGCCGAGCTCGCCAAGGTGTGGAAGCCCATCGTCGAGCGCAAGGATGCCCCGGCCGACGCGGACGAGTGGAAGGACGTGAAGGAAAAGCGCCAGCTGATCGAGAAGTAGCCGCCGCAGCGTCACTCGCGATGAACCGGGGCAAGCTCAAGATATTCTTCGGGGCGTTTCCCGGCGCCGGCAAGACCAATGCGATGCTCACCGCCGCGCGCCGCGTGCGCGATGCCGGGCGCGACGTCGTCGCTGGGGTGGTGGACACCCACGACGATCCCGATGCGCTCGCCCTGCTGGAGGGCTTCGAGGTGCTCCCGCCGCCGGCCATCGCCGGGGCGAGCGCGCCGGGCGAGCTCGACCTCGACCGCGTCCTCGCCCGCAAGCCCGGCGTGATCCTGCTGGACGACCTCGCGCACGCCAACCCGCCCGGCTCGCGCCATCCCAAGCGCTGGAAGGACGCCGACGAGATCCTCGGCGCGGGCATCGACGTGTTCGCCACGCTCTCGGTGCAGCACCTGGAGAGCCTGAACGACGTGGTGGGCGAGATCTGCGGCATCCACGAGCGCGAGACCATCCCCGACACGTTCTTCGACACGGCCGAGGAGACCGTGATGGTGGACATGTCCGCCGACGAGCTGCTCGCGCGCCTGGGCGAGGGCAAGGTGCACGTGGGCGAGGACGAGCGCGGGGTCGCGAAGACCTTCTTCAGCAAGGGGAGCCTGCTCGCGCTGCGCGAGATCGCGCTGCGCCGCACCGCCGACGTGGTCGAGGACGAGGTGCTCAAGATCCGCGCCGAGAAGCACGTCGCCGCGGCGTGGAAGACGCAGGGCCACCTGCTCTGCTGCGTCGGGCCCAATCCCGGCGCCGAGCACGTGGTGCGCAGCACCGCGCGGCTCGCGGGGCAGCTCGACGTGCCGTGGACCGCCGTCTACGTGGAGACCCCGCGCCTGCAGCGCCTGCCCGCCGCCGAGCGCGGGCGCATCCTCAAGGTGGTGAGCCTCGCCGAGGAGCTGGGCGCGCGCACCGCGATCCTCACCGGGCAGGGCGCCGTCCAGGCGGTCGTGGACTACGCGCGCGACCAGAACATCGGCACGATCATCGTGGGACGCGGCGCGGCGCGCCTCAGGCTCTGGCGCAGCATGAGCGACGCGATCGCCAAGGCGAGCCCGAGCCTCGACGTGATCGAGATCGGGCGCGGGGGCGCGGACGCAGGCACGCCGGTGACGGCCCCCGTGCTGCCGCCGGACCTGAACAGCCCGCGCGCGGCCGAGAAGCGACTGCGCTACCTGTGGACCGCGGGCGTGTGCGTTGCGACGACGCTGGTCTCCTGGGCCCTCTTTCCGCGTTTCGACCTCGCCACGGTCGTGCTGCTCTTCATGCTGGCGGTGGTGCTCGTGGCGGTGCGCTGGGGCCGCGGCCCGGCGATCTTCGCGGCCCTCCTGGACGTGGCGCTGCTCGACTTCTTCTTCATGACGCCGCGCTACCGGTTCGCCTTCACGGACGTGCGCTACTTCCTCACGTTCGCGGTCATGCTCGCCGCCGGCATCATCGTGGGCCAGCTCGCAGGCAACCTGCGCTTCCAGGCGCGCGTGGCCTCGCACCGCGAGAAGCGGGCGCGGACACTCTACGAGTTCGCGCGCGACCTCGCGAAGCTGCGCACCACCTCGCAGGTGATCGAGAAGACCGAGGAGTTCATGTCGCGCCAGTTCCGCGCCCGCGTCTCGGTGCTGGTGCCCGACGCGACCGGCACGCTGGTCTCGCCGACCGGCAGCGGCATGAGCAACCCTTTCGACAGCACGGCCGCGCAATGGGCGTTCGACCAGGCGCAGCAGGCCGGGGCGGGCACCGACACGCTGGCGGGCAACGAGTACCTGTTCCTGCCGTTGCGCTCGCCCACGCGCACGCGCGGCGTGCTGGCGGTGCGGCCCGAGCGCACACGCGACCTCTTCATTCCCGAGCAGCGCCACCAGTTCGAGATCTTCGCGGCGTTCGTGGCGACCACGCTCGAGCGCGTGCACTACGTGGACGTGGCGCGCGACGCGATGCTGATGGCGCGCCTGCAGAGCCGCGAGCTGAAGCTCACGCTGGAGAGGAAGCCGCTCGCGGACCTGGTGGATGCCGCCCTGGGCGAGCTGGGAGCGATCACCGCGCGGCACCCGTTGGAGGTCGACGTGCCGCGCGACCTGCCGCTGGTGAGCGTGGAGCCGGCGCTGGTGCAGCGCATCTTCACGAGCCTGGTGGGCAACGTGGTGAAGCACACGCCGGCCGGCACGCACGTCACGGTGTCCGCGCACGTGGTGGGAGACGCGCTCGAGGCGGCCGTGGAGGACGACGGACCGGGCCTGCCGGAAGGGCGCGACGAGGAGGTGTTCGAGTCGTTCTCGCGCGGCGACGATTCGCAGACGCCGCGGCGCGGCGCGGGGCTGGGCCTCGCCATCAGCCGCGCCATCGCCGAGGCCCACGGCGGCACCATCCGCTCCGAGCGGCGGCCCGAGCGCGGCGCGCGCTTCGTGCTCACGCTGCCGCTCAAGCGCGCGACCCAGGCGGCCTAGAGCCGGCCGCCCGCGATCACCGCCTCTATGGTGCAGGTCTCGGTGGTGTCGAGCTTCGCGTCGAAGTGGATCGCGAGCGCGTCGGAGGAGACCAGGATCGAGCGCGAGGTGAACGTCCCATGCTTGCCGTCGCCGCAGAAATAGGTGCCGCTCCAGGCGCGCGTGGCGCCGGTCCCCGTGAGCTTGCCGACATAGCTGCACTGCAGGCCCGTGATCCCCATCTGCAGGATGCTGAGGTCGCCGGTGGCGCTGTTGGTGCTCACGTCGAATTCCGCGTAGGTGCCGTGGTTGCCCTCGTCCTCCGGCTTGGTGCAGGCGCTGCGTCTTTCGAGGTCGGTGCCGTTCCAGGTACCCTCGATCGGCGCGTCGGCGGCGGCTGGCGGGACGATCCCGCGCGCCAGCGGATTGTCGGCTGCCAGCGCCCCCTGAACCGCTAGCGTGGCCGATACCACTGCTGCCATGATCCGAAAGGACTTCGCCATGACCTGCTCCTTGTCGATTGCGCCATGATGCACCGCGCCCTGGGCCGCACCGGGATCGAGGTGGGTCCCCTCGCCTTCGGGGGCAACGTCTTCGGATGGACCGTGGATGAGCCTACCGCGTTCGTTCTGCTGGACGCCTTCGTGGACCATGGCTTCAACCTGGTGGACACCGCCGACGTCTATTCCAAGTGGGCGCCGGGCAACTCGGGCGGGGAGTCGGAGGCGGTGATCGGGCGCTGGCTCGCCCAGGGCGGCGGCCGGCGCGAGCGCATCGTGATCGCCACCAAGGTGGGCATGGAGATGCCGGGCGTGGGAAAGGGCCTCGCGCGCCAGCGCATCACGGCGGCGGTGGAGGCCTCGCTCGCGCGCCTGCGGACCGACCGCATCGACCTCTACCAGGCCCACGCGGAGGACCCGGACACGCCCATCGACGAGACGCTGGAGGCCTTCGACCGCCTGGTGCGCGACGGCAAGGTGCGTGCGATCGGGGCCTCGAACTACGGCCCGCAGGCCCTGGCGGATGCGCTGGCGGCTTCGGCGCGCCTCGGCGCCGCCCGCTACGAGACGCTGCAGCCCAAGTACAACCTCTATTCGCGTGCGGAATTCGAGGAGGCGCTGGCGGGACTCTGCGGGCGCGAGGGCGTGGGAGTGATTCCGTACTACGGGCTCGCGAGCGGCTTCCTCACCGGCAAGTACCGCACCGAGGCCGACCTGGCGCAAAGCCCGCGCGGGGCGGGCGTGAAGAAGTACATGGACGCGCGCGGCATGCGCATCCTGGCGGCGTTGGACGAGGTGGCCCACGCCGTGCGCGCCAAGCCCTCGCAGGTGGCGCTCGCGTGGCTGATGACGCGTGTTACCGCTCCGATCGCCAGCGCGACCACGCTGGCACAGCTGCGGGAGTTGATGGCCTCCGCCGGCCTCGCGCTCGATGGGCGGGCGATGGAGACTCTGGATCGCGCCAGCGCGTGAGCTGCGCGGGCGCGCGGTGGTCAGCCCGTCGGAAAGCTGATGCCGCTCAGGCTGACGTAGCCGGCCAAGCCGGCCCCCCCCATGATGTACGTGATCCTGCCGTCGGGGAGAACATCCACGCGCACGGGCGCCTGGCCGGCCCATACGGTGAAGATCATGCGCGCCCTGGGACGCGCTCCGGCCGGCAATACGGCGATCTCGGTGCCCGCCGAGGTCTTCACGACGCCGGATACGGTCGCGATGCCGCCTGCCACATGCACGGTCGGTGGCGCGTATCCAGCCCCATATGCGGCCATGCCTTTGGCGAGGGCGAGGGCCATTTCCTGCGCGAGTGCACCGGGAACGGCGGCCTGGAGTGCCAGCACCAAGAGTGGTGCAAGGAAACGCGATGCCATGATCCCTCCGTTCCGGTTCGAGCTCGGAGGGCAATATACGCACAGGCGAGCCGCGGAGGCTGCTGGACCGAAGTCCTAAGACCTGCGTCGTGCCTCGGGTCAGCGCTCCGATCGCCAGCGCGACCACGCTGGCACAGCTGCGGGAGCTGATGGCCTCCGCCGGCCTCGCGCTCGATGAGCGGGCGATGGAGACACTGGATCGCGCCAGCGCGTGACGCGCGCCACGGCGACCGAGCGCCGGCAGCGCAGCACGTGGTCGACCGGGCGGATCATCAGGCGACCGCCGGCAGGCCGTCCATGATGTGGCCGTTGAGGAAGCCGGCGGCGCGCGCGGCGTCCACCGGGCGCGAGAGGAGGAAGCCCTGGCCGTACTCGCAGCCCAGCTCCTGGAGCAGTGTGAGCTGCGCGCCGGTCTCGATGCCCTCGGCGAACACCTGCTTCGAGAGCGCCTGGCCGAGCTTGAAGATGGCCTTCACGATCTCGCCGCCGTCGCCGTCGCGGCTCATGCGTTCGATGAACGAGCGGTCGACCTTGAGCGCGTCGATGGGCAGCGTGGCGAGGTAGGACAGGCTCGAGTAGCCGGTGCCGAAGTCGTCGATGCTGAGCGTGACGCCCATGTGGCGCAGCGCCGAGAGCGTGGATATCGCGTTCTCGATGCCGTCCATCAGCACGCTCTCGGTGACCTCGAGCGTGAGCTGGCCGGGCTCATCTCGGCGGCCTGCAGCGAGCGCTGCACGTGCGAGACGAAGTCGGGGTGCGTGAGCTGCAGGCTGGAGACGTTCACGCTCATGTTGAGGGCGGTGCCGTCGCGGATCGCCTTCCACTCGCGCATCTGGCGGCAGGCCTCGGTGAGGACCCAGTTGCCGAGCGGCACGATGAGGCCGGTCTCCTCGGCCACGGGGATGAACGTGGACGGCTCGAGGAGCCCGCGCTCCGGGTGGTTCCAGCGCACCAGCGCCTCGAAGCCGATGAGCTTGCGGTCGCGCAGCGTGCAGATGGGCTGGTACTCGAGGTAGATCTGGCCCTGGCCCAGCGCGCGGCGCAGCTCGCTCTCCAGCTGCAGCTGCGCGGTCACGTGCTGGTGCAGGCTCGAATCGAAGAGGGCGTACTGCGCCTTGCCCTTCGACTTCGCCTTGTACATCGCGATGTCGGCGTCGCGGATGATCTGGTCCGAGGTCTGGTAGCCGTTGGTGCTGAAGGTGATGCCGATCGAGGCGCTGATGGCGACTTCCATCGTCCCCAGCTGCACCGGCCTCTGCAGCTCCTTCTGGATGCGCTCGGTCAGCTCGACGGCGTCGCGCTGGCGGTGCAGGTCCTCCACCAGGATCGCGAACTCGTCGCCGCCCAGGCGCGCCAGCACGTCGGTCGGGCGCAGCATCTCCTTCAGGCGCTTCGCGAGGTTCACCAGCAGCTCGTCGCCCGCCTTGTGGCCGAGCGAGTCGTTCACCATCTTGAAGCGGTCGAAGTCGAGGTACATCACCGCGAAGCGCTGCTCGGGGTGGCGCTGCACGCGCGCGATCGCCCGGTTCAGCTGCTCGTTGAAGTGCGTGCGGTTCGAGAGCTGCGTGAGGCTGTCGTGGTAGGCGTTGTGGTAGAGCTCGGCCTCGGCGCGGCGGCGGGCGCTGATGTCCTGCGCCTGCACGATGAGGTTGTGGGTGCGGAACTGCCAGTCGCGCGCGAGCGAGACGTTGAGCGACATCCAGACGTCGGAGCCGTCGCGGTGCATGCCGCGCACCTCGGTGTGCACGCTCGCGAGCTCGCCCTTCACCAGGCGGTCGACGGGGCCCTGCAGCGCCCCGAGGTCGTCGGGGTTCACGAGCGTGGGCAGCTGCGAGGCGAGGAGCTCCGGGAGCGAGCGCCCCAGCATGTCGCAGAACGACTTGTTGGCCTGGATGAAGCGTCCCTCGGTGGAGACCAGCGCCATGCCGATCGCGGCGTGGGTGAAGGCGCTGTGGAAGCGGCTCTCGCTCTCCTTCAGCTCCTCCATGTGGCGCTGGTCCGATTCCTTGCGCTGGAAGTAGGAGTGCAGCGTCGAGAGGAACATCGCGATCACCGGCACCGACACCAGGAGCACCGGCAGCCCGAACTGCTGGAAGCTCACGAAGAGCAGGCCGGAGATCGAGGCGCCGGCGACGTACGCGAGGCCGAGCCAGGCGATGTCGCGCAGCCACTTGAGGGGCGCGATCGGGTGGCCCGCCTTGAGCGCGATCAGGGTCGAGAGTGAGCTGGGTGTTGATCACGAAGTACACGACGCCGAAGGCGCATATCGCGACCAGCGACGAGCGCCGTGTTGGTCAGGTACGGCTTGGCGCGGCATCGAAGAGCGAGCCCGCCGACGAAGATCGCGAGCGACGTGATGGCCGGCGTGATGATCCGGCTGGTCCAGCGCTTGGAAGTGCGGTACGCCGCGACGAACGCCTTCGAGCGCGGCGGCGATCACGGCGGCCTCGGTCCCGTACAGCAGGAGCACCAGGAAGATGAAGATCTCGGCGCCCGCGATCGAGGTCTTCGCGCCCGGGATGCGCACCGGGAAGAGGCCGACGATCGCCGCCACCGTCGCGCCGATCATCACCTGCAGAAGGAATTTGCCATCGACGCTCACGACGTGCGCGATCGAGTACGCGAGCACGGCCATGCCGAGGATGGCGACCGTCCACCAGTAGCGCCGAGCCGCCGGCGAGTAGTCGTGCATGTCGATGAAAGGCATGGGCGATTCCCTCTTCAGTGGGTTTTGCGCGGTGGCCGTTCACTCGCCAGCCATCGAGTAGCGCCCGAGCACGACCGGGCCGCCTTCCGAGGATATCAGCGATCTCCGACGAGACCAGGGTCTCGCTCAGGACGTAGGTCTCGGAGCTGATGAGCCGATTCGGACACGAAGGCGCTCTCGGAGAGGACGAGGGCTCTCCGAGGAGATCAGCGATCTGCGAGAGCGCGAGGCCGGTGGAGTAGGCCGTCCCCGCGCCCGTCACCACCTGGCCCAGGACGTTGGCGCTCGGCGTGAAGATGCCCGTGCCGGCGAGCGGATCGCTGTTGCCCAGCAGCCGCGTCGAGGGAGCTCACGCCGGCCGTGATGAGCGGTGCCGGAGACGAGGCTGTCCGTCGTGTAGCCGGTCACCGCGCCGCTGGGCGAGTAGGTGAGGCTCATCACGTCGACCGTATTGCCCACCCAGAGCAGCGTCGGGTCGTAGATCGCCTGGTACTGCGTGAGGAGGTTGCTGCCGTACAGCACGTGGAAGCCGCCCATGACGGCGAACTGCGACCAGTTCACGGTCTGCCCGCCGATGGTCGATACCGGCGCGGGCAGTTGCTGGCCCGGGGCGAGCAGGCTGTCGCCCACGTTGATGGTGCCGTTCGCGACCTGCGCGGCGATCGTGGTCGAGAGCGATTGCGCGACGGCGACCGCGCCCGGGACGTCGACCAGGCCGGCGCCTTGCTGGACCAGGTTGCCCGTGCCCACCGCCTGCGCGGTGTACTGGAGGATCGCCTTGACGAGCGGCGGCGTGAGGCCCGGGTTCGCCTGCAGGAGGAGCGCCACCGTGCCGGAGACCACCGGGGTCGCGAACGACGTGCCGCTGCCCAGCATGAGGCCGCTGTTGGGCTGGCTCTGCAGGATGAGGGAGGGGTTCTGCAGCGAGAGCGCCGACGGCTGGTGGCCGGCGGGTCGCTCGAGACCGCGCCGATCACGCGATTGCCCGGGGCGACGAGGTCCGGCTTGAGCAGGTTGTCGTACTGGACGTCGGCGATGCCCACGACGCTGCCGCGCGTCGGGCCCTTGGAGCTGAAGTTGTTCACCGTGTCGTCGCCGCGATACACGGTGTCGTACGACTTCATGGAGCCCACGGTGATGGCCGACGGCTCGTCGCCCGGCGAGCTGATCGAGCCGTAGATGAGCCTGCCGTCGGCGCTCGAGGCCGTAGTTGCCCGCCGCGACGACCACGGTGATGCCGGCGGCGACCGCCTCGCGCACCGCGATGCAGAGCGGGTCGTTCACGTAGGAGTCGGTCGGGTCGGCGCCCAGGCTGATGTTGAGCACCCGGATGTTGTAGTCATTGGCGTGCGCCAGGACCCAGTTGATCCCCGCGAGGGTGGTGGCGAGGTCGCCCTGGCCGTTGTCGTCGAGCACGCGCACGTCGACGAGCGAGGCGCCCGGCGCGATGCCGGTCGAGTCCACGCCGTTGCTGCCGACGTTCGCGCCGGCGGCGACGGAGGCGACGAAGGTGCCGTGGCCGTACGGGTCGGGGTTGGTGTGCCCGTTCCCGTTGGAGCGGGTTGCCGCTGGTATCGACGCCCTGCGTCCAGTCGGGCGTCAAGCCGGTGAGGTCGGTGCGCGCCAGGACGCGCGACTTGCCGTTCGCGCCACTGAAGGCGGCATGCGTATCCATGATGCCGGAGTCGAGCACCGCGATGCCGATGCCGCTGCCGTCGAGTGCCGGAGCCCCGCCGACGCTGTTGCGCACGTCGGCCGTGCCCGTGGTCTGCTCGAGGAAGCTAGAGGTGCCTATCACCGGGCGGTTGGGCGCGATGTTGATCACGTCGCTGCGTGCCGCGATGAGCTGCACCATGGACGCGGGCAGCAGCGCATAAAGGGTGCCGAGGTTGTCGTAGCGGCGATGAACCGAGCCGCCGCTCAGCACGATGGCGTGGCGCAGCGCGGTGAGCATCCGGTCGCCGCTGTTGTCCGCGGTGATGACGACCTGCACCAGGCGGCCGTGCGAGCCGTCGCGTGCCCAGCGCAAGTTGGTCACGGCGGGAGCATGGATGGCGCGGTTCAGGTCGGGCGAGATGTGGTGCAGGTCGGCGATCGGCCGGACGTTGCGGCGCAGGTTGCCTGCGTTGCCGGGGCCTTGGTTGCCTTGGCCCTGGTTGCCCTGGCCCTGGTTGCCCTGACCTTGTTCGTTGCCGTTACCGTTGTTCGCCGTTGCCGTTGCCGGCAAAGGCGGAAGGGGCCGAAATGAATGTGAGAACGCACAGTGCGCTCGCGGTGAAGGTCCGCAGGCGTTCGTTGAAGGTGCGCTTCTGCTCGAATTGGGTGTTGTGCATTTTCGGCCCCCGGCGGTGTGACCTAATTCACACCTCGGCCGCAGCATAAGTCGGGGGGTCAGGGCCCAGTGTGAAATAGGTCACACCTTTCATTTCAGCTGTAGGCTTGGTTACAGAAGTAGCTTTTCCGGCGCCCGTCGCCGGCCTGTCCCGGCTCATCCCATGAGCCTGCGAGCCCCTACTATCTCCTTGATGGATTCACCTTTCTTGTCGCTCGGGCCCGACATGCTGTTCGAGCGCCTGGCCGCCGTTGTGCAGCCGTCGATTACGGTTGTAACCGCCAATGCGCGCCTCGCCCGCGCGGTCACCGGCGCGGTGGATCGCGTCCAGGTCACCGCCGGTCGGGCTTCCTGGGAAGCGCCCGACGTCCTGCCCTGGGCCGCGTTCCTTGCGCGCTGCCACGAGGAGGCGCTGTACGGCCCGGGCGGCCCCGTCGTCCCGGCGCTCCTCACGCCCGCGCAGGCGCAGCTTCTTTGGGAGGACGCGGTGCAGTCCGGCCCGTGGCGCGAGCGGGTGCCTGCGGTGGCCGCTACCGCCGCCCTCGCGGCGCGGGCCTGGGAGATCGCCCACGCCTGGCATCTCGAAGGCGCCGTGGAGGGCGAGGGCGGCAGCGACGACGCGCGCGCCTTCGCCGCGTGGTGCGCGCACTATCGGCGGCGCACCCGCCGCGACAACCTGGTGGATGCCGCGCGCCTGCCCGCTCTGCTGGCCGAGCGATACGCGAACGGATCCGCCCATCCGCCGGCGACCCTGGTCGCCTACGGCTTCGAGCTCCTCACGCCCCAGCAGGAGGATTTCCTCGGTGCCTGCGCGCGGGCCGGCGCGCGGGTCGAGCGTTGTGCCGCGCCGCCGGTGGCCGCGCAGGTGCGCCGCACCACATTCGAGTCCCCGCGCCAGGAGCTAGAGCATGCCGCGCGCTGGGCGCGCCAGCGGCTCGAAGCGAGCGTGGCGCAGCCGGCGCCGCGCATCGCGGTCGTGGTGCCGCGCCTCGAGCAGCGGCGCGCGGAGGTGGCGCGCGTCTTCGCGCGCACGCTGGCGCCCGGCGGCGGGGCCGAGCCCCTCTTCAACCTCTCGCTCGGCGCTCCGCTGGCGGCCTTTCCCCTCGTGGACGCCGCGCTCGCCGTGATCGGCCTCGCCGGCGCGCCGCTCGCCTTCGAGCGCGTGAGCGCGCTCCTGCGCTCGCCTTTCGTCGCGGGCGGCGAGGCGGAGATGGCGGGACGCGCGCGCCTCGACGCGGCGCTGCGCACCCTCGCGCCCGCCACGCTCTCCGCCAATCGCCTGCGCACGCTGCTGCCCGAGGCTGTCGCACGCCGGGGCGCGCCCGCGTGCCCGCGGCTGGACGCGCTCCTCGCGCGCCTCATCGCGGCCTGCGGCGACGATGCCCGCGCGAGCTCCCACGACTGGGCGCGGCGCTTCACCGCGCTGCTCGACGCGGCGGGATTCCCCGGCGACCGCGCGCTCGATTCCACCGAATTCCAGACGCTCGACAAGTGGCGCGAGGCGCTGGCCGAGTTCGCCGCGCTGGGCACGGTCGCGCCCGCCTGGAGCGCGGCCGAAGCGCGCGCGCGCCTCGCGCGGCTCTGCGCCGACACGCTGTTCCAGCCCGCGTCGGGCGATGCGCCGGTGCAGGTGCTGGGCATCCTCGAGTCGGCCGGCCTCGCCTTCGACCACCTCTGGGTGAGCGGCCTCACGGAGGAGGAGTGGCCGCTTCCCGCGCGGCCGCACCCGCTCATCGCCCCCGATCTGCAGCGCCGCGCGGGCATCCCGGAGGCGAGTGCCGAGCGCTCGCTCGCGGTCGACATGGCGCTCACCGAAGCGTGGCGCGGCGCCGCGCCCGAGGTCGTGTTCAGCAGCGCGCACGCCGACGGCGATCGCGAGCTGCTGCCGAGCCCCCTCGTCGCGAGTGTGGCCGAGACGCCGCGCTCCGCGCTCGGCATCGCGGACTACCCCTCGCTCGCGCGCGCGCAGCTCGCGGCGGCGGACCGGGCCGGGGCGCGCGGCACGCGCGCGGACACGCCGGCGCCCGCGCTGGCGCTCGCCACCGCGCCCGGTGGCACCGGCGTGCTCGCGGACCAGGCGGCATGCCCGTTCCGCGCCTACGCGCACTACCGCCTCGGCGCGCGAGCGCTCGAGTCACCCGAGGCCGGCCTCACCGCGCCCGAGCGCGGCACGCTCCTGCACGCGCTGATGGCACACCTCTGGAGCGCGCTCGGCGGGCAGGCCGCGCTCGCCGCAGCCGATCCCGAACGGCTTGCTGCCCTCGTCGACGCGGCCGCGGTCCATGCCGTGGCGCGGCTGCGCGCCGAGCGACCCGGCCGCCTCGAGGGACGCTTCGCTGTCCTGGAGCGCGAACGCCTCGGTCGCATCGCCCGCGAATGGCTGGAGGTCGAGCGCGCGCGCCCGCCCTTCGAAGTGGAGATGCGCGAGGCACGCGTGGCGCTTGCCGCGGGCAGCCTGCACCTCACCGGCCGCGTGGATCGCGTCGACCGGCTGCAGGACGGCGGCGTCGCGGTGATCGACTACAAATCGGGCCGCGTTAACCCGGGCGCATGGCTCGGACCGCGCCCGGACGACGCGCAGCTGCCGCTCTATGCGCTGGCGCTCGGCGCGGCGCAGGAAGTGCGCGCGGTGGCCTTCGCGAGCCTCAAGGTGGGTGAGCTCGGCTTCGCAGGCCTCGCCCGCGACGAGGGCCTCCTGCCCGGCGTGGGCACGGTGGCCCAGCACCGCAGCGCGGGCAGGCACGCCGCCTCGTGGGACGAGCTCGTGGCGCTTTGGCGCCGCGAGCTCGCCGCGCTGGGCGACGAGTTCGCCCGCGGCGAGGCGCGTGTCGACCCCAAGCGCGGGCTCGCCACCTGCCGCGGCTGCGACCTGCGGGCGCTCTGCCGCGTGCACGAGCGCCTTGGCGCGATCCCCGGCGAGCCAGGGCACGAGGACGAGGATGCGCGCGACGACGAAGACGCCCCCGCGGAGGACGCGCCGTGAGCGAGCGGCCGGTAGTCGACGCACGCGAGCGCGCCGCCGCGCTCGAGCCCGCGCGCTCCTGCATCGTGCAGGCGCCCGCGGGCTCGGGAAAGACGGGGCTCCTCATCCAGCGCGTGCTGCGGCTGCTCGCGACGGTCGAGCGTCCCGAAGAGATCCTCGCCATCACCTTCACGCGCAAGGCCGCGGCCGAGATGCGCCGGCGCGTGCTGCAGGCGCTCGCGGATGCGGCGCGCGCCACGCCCGTGCCCGAGGAGGACAACGCGCGGCTCACGCGCGAGCTCGCCGCCGCCGCCCTCGCGCGGGACCGTGCGTTGGGCTGGCGCGTGCTGGACAACCCGGCGCGCCTGCGCATCCAGACCATCGACGCGCTGTGCGCTTCCCTCGCGCGCCAGATGCCGGTGCTCTCCGGCACGGGCGCGGCGGCCGCCATCGTGGAGGACGCCCGCGAGCTCTACCGCGAGGCGGCGCAGCGCACGCTCGCGCGGGTCGAGGGCGGCGATGCGGGGGCGCGTCATCTCGAGTGCTTGCTCGCCCACCTGGACGGCGACTGGGCGCTCGCCCGCACGCTCCTCGAAGGCATGCTCGCGCGGCGCGACCAGTGGATCGGGCGCGCGGCGCAGTTCGAAGCGAGCGAGCCGGCGCGCGCGGCGCTCGAGCACGCCTTCCGCGCCGAGCGCGCGCGCGTCATGGCCCGCGCCCACGCGCTGCTGCCGCCCGAGGAGGAGCGCGCGCTGGCCGAGCTCGCGCGCCATGCCGCGGCGAGCCACCTGGGCGCAGCGCGTGGCGAGCCCCTCGCGGCGTTCGTCGCGCTCGCGGATCTGTCCGGCCTCGCCGGCTACCCGGCGGCGAACGAGGATGGCGCGGCGGCCTGGCGCTCGCTCGGCGCGCTGCTGCTCGTGCAGGACGAGAAGGCGCCGCAGTTGCGCCGGCGCGTGGACAAGCGCCACGGCTTTCCCGTCGACGATCCCGCTCAGCGCATGCCGCGCGACCGCATGAACGAGCTTCTCGCACGCCTCGCAGGCATCGAGGGATTGGCCGAGGCGCTCGCCGCGCTGCGGCGCATGCCGCCGGCCGCGTTCACGGAGGAGCAATGGCAGGTGCTGGGCGCCGTGGTCGCCGTGCTGCCGCGCGCCGCCGAAGAGTTGCGCCGGGTGTTCGTCGAGCACGGCGCGATCGATTTCACCGGCATCGCGCAGGCGGCGGTGCGGGCGCTGGGCGAGCCCGACGATCCCACCGACCTGCTGCTGGCGCTCGACGTGCGCCTCAAGCACCTCCTCGTCGACGAGTTCCAGGACACCTCGCGCAGCCAATGGGAGCTTCTCGTGCGCCTCACCGCGGGCTGGGTCGAGGGCGACGGGCGCACCGTGTTCCTGGTGGGCGACCCGATGCAGTCGATCTACCGCTTCCGCGAGGCGGACGTGGCGCTCTTCCTGCGTGCGCGCGAGTCCGGCCTTCCCGATGTGCGGCTCGCCGGTGTGCGCCTCGCCACCAACTTCCGTTCGCGCGGCGGGATCGTCGCGTGGGTGAACGAGGCTTTCGCGCGCGTGCTGCCGGCGCGCGAGGACGCCGATTCCGGCGCGGTGCCCTACGCGGCCTCGAGCGCGCGCCATCCCACCGATGCCGCGCCGGCGGTGCGCTGGCATCCGTTCGTGGGCAGCGAAGCGCACGGCACGCGCGAGGCCGAAGCGCGCGCGGTCGCGCGCCTCGCGCGCGCAGCGCTGGAGGCCGATCCCGGCGCGAGCGTCGCCATCCTCGTGCGCTTCCGCTCGCACCTCGACCGCATCGTGCCGGCGCTGCGCCAGGCGCGCGTGCGTTTCCGCGCGGTGGACATCGAGCCGCTCGGCGCGCGGCCCGCAATCCAGGACCTGCTCGCGATCACGCGCGCCCTCGCGCATCCCGCCGACCGCGTCGCGTGGCTCGCGCTGCTGCGCGCTCCGTGGTGCGCGCTCACCGCGGCCGAGCTGCACCTCCTGGTGGAGGCGGCGGACCTCTTCGACGAGCCGCACGCGACCATCTGGGAGCTGATCGGCGACGAGGCGCGCGTCGAGCGCCTCGGGCGCGACGCGCGGGAGCGCGTGCGGCGGTTGCGCGAGCGGCTCGCGCCGTGGGTCGCGGGGCGCCTGCGCGGAACGCTGCGCGAGCGCGTCGAAGGCGCGTGGCTCGCGCTGGGGGGCGGGGCGTGCGGGCGGGGTGCCAGCGACCTCGAGGACGCCGAGACCTTCTTCGACCAGTTGGACCAGCTCGAGCGCGCGGGCGACATCGCCGATCCCGCGGTGCTCGAGGAGCACCTGGGCGAGCTCTTCGCCGCCCCGGACATGGACCAGACGGCGCGCCTGCAGGTGATGACGATCCACAAGGCGAAGGGCCTCGAGTTCGACACGGTGATCGTAGCGGGGCTGGACCGAGCGCCGCACGCCGGCGACAAGCCCCTCTTCGCATGGAAGGCGCGCGCGGACGGCACGATGATGATGGCGCCGGTACGCGCCGCGGGCGAGGCGCGCGAGGCGGCCTACGACTACCTGTGCGCGCTGGAAGCGGCGGCGGGAGAGCACGAGGCCGGGCGCCTGCTCTACGTCGCGGCCACGCGCGCGGTGCGCGAGCTGCACCTGCTGGGATGCGCGGGAACGGAGGTGCGCGCGGGAGCCGAGCGCGTGCGTTCTCCCGCCCCGCGCTCCCTGCTCGGCAAGGTGTGGGACACGGCCGCCCCGGAGTTCGCGCGCGCGCTGGCGCTCCCCGCACGCGACGAGGCGCCGCCGCCTGCCGCCGCGAAGGGACCCGGCGAGCTCGTCGTGCTCGCGCGGAAGGCGCTCGACGCTGGCGTGCCGCCGCCCGCTGCCCGCGCGATCGCCGCCGCCTCCGACGGGAAGATATCGATCGAATTCTCGTGGGCAGGCGAGACGGCGCGCCACGTCGGCATCGTCACGCACCGCTGGCTGCAGCGCATCGCCGCCGATGGCGTGGGCACGTGGAACGCCGCGCGCGTGGCGTCGCTCGCCCCGGCGGTCGACGCGGATCTCGCGCGCCGCGGCATTCCGCCCGCGGAACGCGGCAGCACCGGCGCTCGCGTGCTGCGCGCCCTCGAAGGGGCGCTCGACGATCCGCGCGGGCGCTGGGTGCTCGAGGCGCATCCGCAGGCGCGCTCGGAGCATCGGCTGCGCCTCGCCACACCCGCGGGCGTGAAGCTCGTGGTGATCGACCGCACGTTCGTGGACGCCGGCGGAAAGCGCTGGATCGTCGACTACAAGACCGGCGCGCACGAAGGCGCCGAGCCGGAGCGGTTCCTGGACAGCGAGCTCGAGCGTTATCGGCCGCAGCTCGCGGGCTACGCCGCGGCGTTTCCCGGCGAGCCCGTGGCGCTCGGCCTGTACTTCCCGTTGATGAAGGGCTGGCGCGAGATCGCGCCGTGAGGCCTCAGCCGCCGAGCTGCGCGCGCAACCGCTCCACCGTGTCCCTGAGCTCCGCCAGCTCGCGCTCGAGGTGATCCACTCGCGCGCGCAGCGCCGCGCTCTCGCCCGCGGAGATGGCGTCGTGCGTGGCGGTGGATGCCGGCGATGCGTCGGGCGCGGGCACCGATGCGGCGGGCTCGCCCGAAAGCAGGTGCGCCCAGCGCGTCTCGCGCGCGCCGGCAGCGCGTGCCAGCTCGCGCACGAGGTTGCGCTCGGCCAGCTCGCGCAGGAATCCCTCCACCGCGAGGATGTCGCCGAAGCGATGCAGGCGCTCGGTGCTGATGCGCAGCTCGCCCGCGGTCTGCGGACCCCGCAGGAAGAGCGCCGCCAGCAGCGCCACCGACTGCGGCGGGAGTGTGAGCGCCTTGCCCGCGTTGTGGGCGTAGCGCATGACGCGCCCGCCGCTCGACTCCACCACCAGCGCGCGCGTCTTGAGGTGGTCGAGCGCGCCCTGCACGTCGGCTTCGCTCGCCTCGATCACCGGGTCGCGGCTGCTCTTCTGGTTGCAGCCCGCCACCAGCGCGTTCAGCGTGAGCGGATAGGTGTCGGGAACGGTGTGCTGCTTCTCGACCAGGACGCCCAGCACGCGCGCCTCGAGGAACGACAGGACGGGGATGCCGCCCGCGCCAGCGTCGCTCATCCGAAGAGGCCGATCAGCCCGATGATGATGAGGTAGACCGCGACGATGTAGTTCAGCAGGCGCGGGACGATGAGGATGAGGATCCCGGCGACGAGCGAGACGAGGGGGCCGAGGGCGAGGTGCACGTTCATGGCGTTCTCCTTGTTGGACTTGGATGAATCACTGCAACCAGTCGCGCAGCAGCCCGGTGACGCGCTCGGGCTGCTCCAGGCTCGAGCAGTGGCCGCTCGCCTCGATCACCTCGAAGCGCGCGCCGGGGATGCCGAGCGCCAGCTCCCGCAGCCACTCGAGCGGCATGATGCCGTCCTCGCGCCCGGCGACCACCAGGGCGGGGCAGCGGATGGCGGCGAGGTGCGGGCGGCTGTCGGCGCGCCCGATGATGGCGCGCTGCTGGCGCATGAAGGCTTCCTTGCCGGTGGCGAGCGCCATCTCCGTGATCCTGCCGGTGATGGCCGCGTCGTCGAGGTGCGCGGGTGCGACGATGCGCGGCATGAGCTGCTGCATCACGCCGGGAAAGTCGCGCTCGGCAAGCGCCATCAGGCGACAGCGATTCTCGACGGACTCGGGCGAATCGGGGCGCGCGTGCGTGTTGAGCAACGCCACGCGCTCGATGCGTCCGGGAGCGCGGCGCAGCATCTCGAGCGCGACGTAGCCGCCCATCGAATGCGCGGCGACGGCGAAGCGCTCCGCCGGCGCCTGCTCGAGGGCGTCGCCGGCCATGCCGGCGATGGTGTCGTTACGGGTGAGGTCGGCCGTGACGCAGGCCGAGGGGCCGCCCAGTCCCGCTACCTGGTGCTCGAAGACGTCGGCGTCCTCGAGCAGGCCGGGCAGCAACAGCAGGGGGGGTCGGGGCATGGGCCTTGGGCAGCATCGCGGCGCGAAAAGTTGCCGCGCCGCGATGCTGCCACAAGGCGCGCGGGACGTCAGTAGCGCGGGGCGGAGCGGCGCAGGAAGGCGTCGGCCTCGACGGCGCGGCGGTCCAGCTCGGCGGAATAGCCGCGTTCCAAGCCAGCGCCGAGGCGCTTCCAGGCGCGGCCCGCGGCGAGCGTGACATTGCGTGCGGCGTCGGCGAGGGCCTGCGCCATGTGCGCGGTGCGCTCGAGGCCGAGACGGTCGATGTGGTTGTCGATGGGGGCGAAATCGGACCGGGTGCTGTTGCTGCTCATTGTTCTCTCCTTGTGGGAAATGCGGGCCTGCCCGGGGGTGGGGGGCTTGTACTGCGACCCGTGAGCAAAATATAGTGGTCATGTTGCAGTGCAACAAACGATTTGTTTTCCGCCGACAGATGAGAAAAACTACTGCATGTCCTCCATTCCCGAGCGCCTGCCGCCCCTCAATGCCCTGCGTGCCTTCGAGGCCGCGGCGCGCCTGCTGAGCTTCAAGAACGCCGCGCGCGAGCTGCACGTGACGCCGGGGGCGATCAGCCACCAGGTCAAGCTCCTGGAGGACCACCTCGGGGTGACCCTCTTCCGCCGCCTCACCCGCGCCCTCGAGCTGACCCCCGAGGCCCAGGCGATGCTGCCCAAGGTCCAGGAGGGGCTGGAAAACCTCGCCGCGGCAGTCGATCGCGTGCGCGCGCGCCAGGCCACGGCGGTGCTCACGGTGATGGCGCCGCCCAATTTCTCGGCGCGCTGGCTGGTGCCACGCCTCGCGCGCTTCACCGAGGCGCACCCCTCGCTCGAGCTGCACCTGGCGAGCCGCAGCGCGATGATCGACAACGGGGTTGCGTCCCACCAGCGCGAGGGCGCCGAGGACGCGCCGCTGGTCATGGTCCGGTTCGGCGACGGCCACTATCCCGGCGCGCGCGTGGACGAGCTCTTCTCGGCGCTCTACGTGCCGGTGTGCAGCCCGCGCCTGCTCAAAGGTGAGCACCCGCTTCGCGTGCCCGCCGACCTGCGCTTCCACACGCTGCTGCACGACGACACCGTGGTCGAGGAGGGCGTGCGGCCGGGCTGGGCGGACTGGCTGCGCTCGGTGGGGCTGGACGACGTCGACCCGGCGCGCGGCCCGCACTTCAGCGATGCCTCGCTCGCGGTGGAGGCGGCCCTGGAGGGCATGGGCGTGGCGCTGGTGCTGAAGCCCCTGGTGCGCTCCGAGATCGAGGCCGGCCGCCTCGCGGTGCCGTTCGACATCGCCGCGCCCACGAGCTTCGCGTATTACCTCGTCATCCCCGAGGTGTATGCGCGCAACCCGCACGTCGTGGCGTTTCGCACGTGGCTGCTGGAGGAGGTGGCGCCGGAGCGGGCGTGACCCTAGAGCCAGCCGGCCTTGCGCAGCTTCACGTAGATGTAGAGGTCGAGCACCGCCATCACGGCGAGGACCGCGGGATACATCCAAGGGATGTCCAGCTCGGGCATGTACTTGAAGTTCATGCCGTAGATGCCCGCGATCATGGTGGGTATCGCCACCAGCGCCGCATAGGAGGCGAGGCGCTTGGTGACCTCGTTCTCGGTGAGCGTGATCATGGAGAGGTTCACCGACATCGCGGTGCCCACCGTGTCGCGCAGCCCATCCAGCCCCTGGCTCACGCCCACGAGGTGGTCGTGGACGTCACGGAAGTATTCCTGCGTGCCGATGCACACCTGCGGCACACGCCCGCCGTAGAGCCGATGCGTGGCCTCGATCAGCGGGTCCACGGCGTGGCGCACCACCATCAGCTTGTGCTTGAGGTCGTAGAGCTCCTCGATGATGGCCTTGGGCGAGCCCCCGGAAAAGATGCGCTCCTCGAGCTTCTCCAGCTCCACCTCGAGCGCGTCGACCACCGGGAAGTAGCGGTCCACGACGTTGTCCATGATGGCGTAGAGCACGAAGCCCGAGCCGTGGCACAGCAGCTCGGGCTCGCGCTCGGTGCGCTCGCGCACGGCCTTGAAGCCGTGCTCGGTGCCGCGCCGCACCGAGAGCACGTAGTTGGGTCCGGTGAAGACGTCCACCTCGGCGACCACCGCCTCGTCGCCCTTCAGCTCCACGATGTGCAGCACGGTGAAGAGCGAGTCGCCGTACTCCTCGACCTTCGGCCGCTGGTGGCCGTGGCGGGCATCCTCGACCGCGAGCGGGTGCAGGTCGAACTCGCCGCGCATGGTCTCCAGCTCGGCGTCGGTGGGATCCTTGGTCGCGACCCAGACGAAACATTCGGGCCGCTTCAGGTACTCGCTGATCTCCTCGACCTTGATGTCGGCGAGCTTGCGGCCGTCCTGGTAGGCGACGCAGTTGACGATCATTCCCCGTTCCCCCTCACGCTTCTCTCAGACCAGCTCGCGGTTGCATCCATGGTGATGGCGCCTTCGGCGTCCTGCGTCCAGAGCCGCGCCGTGCGCCCGCTGGCATCGGGCAGGCCGCAGGTCGCGAACGGCGCCGTGTCGTACAGCGGCCGCAGCGCCCGGAAAGCGTAGCGCTCGAGGCGCGCGCGCGGACGGTTGCGCCGCAGCAGGTCCACCAGCAGCGTGGCGATGAGCGGTCCGTGCACCACCAGTCCCGGGTATCCCTCGACGCCCGTGGCGTAGGGCTGGTCGTAGTGGATACGATGGCTGTTGAATGTGACAGCGGAGTAACGGAAGAGCAATACGGGGTCCGGATCGATGTCGCGGCGCCAGGCCTCGCCCTGTGGCGCGGGCACCGGGGCGGCCGCGAGCGCGCTCTCGCCTCGATACACGATGTCGTGCTCGTCCGAGAGCACCAGGCCGCCCGCGTCCGAGACCTCGTGGCGCACCGTGACGAACACCAATGGCGCCGCTGCGGCCCTGCTTCACGGCGACGTCGCGGATCGTCGAGGTGCGCTCGACGTACGCCCCGACCGCCAGCGGGCGCCGGAACTCGAGGCGGCTCCCGGCCCACATGCGGCGCGGCAGCGGCACCGGTGGCAGGAAGCCGCCTTTCAGCGCGTGACCGTCGGGGCCGGCATCCGATTGGCGATAGGCCGGCAGGAAGTAGAGCCAGTGGGCGAGCGGCGGGGCGGCGTCGCCCGCGCGCGGCACGGGATCGTCGCGGTCGAGGAGCGCCGCAAGCGCCACCAGCGGCGCGACGGTGACCACGTCGCGGCGCGTCTCGCCCCTGCCGACCCACTCAGCGAGGCCCGCGAAGGCCTCGCCCGTCACTGCGGCGGCGGTTCCCACGATCCGCCCACCGCCTTGATCAGCGCCACGCTCGCCGCGAGCCGGCGCGAGAGCAGGTTCACGCTCGTGCGCTCCTCGGAGAGTTGTGTGGCCTGCACCGTCACCACGTTGAGGAAGCTCACCGTGCCGGCCTTGTACTGGTTCAGCGTGAGCGCAACACTCTCGCGCGCGGCGCGCACCGCCTCGTCCTCGACCACCGCTTCGTCGGCGAGCCAGCGCAGCGTGGCCAGGTTGTCCTCGACCTCCTGGAAGCCGGCGAGCGCGGTCTGGCGGTAGTTCGCGACCGCCTCCTCGTAGGCGCCCTTGGCGCTCTGCACCTGCGCGCTGCGGGCGCCGAAGTCGAGGAGGGTTGCGGCCGCGGTCGCGCCGATCGACCAGAAGCGGTTGGGCGTGTTGAAGAGGTGCTGGATCATGGCGCTCGCGAAGCCGCCGTTCGCGTTCAGGTCGAGCGTCGGGAAGTACGCGGCCTCCGCCGCGCCGATGCGCGCGTTGGCCTCGGCCATGCGCCGCTCGGCGGCCGCGATGTCGGGCCGGCGCTCCAGCAGCGTGGAGGGCAGCCCCGGCGGAACCGTCGGGAGATGTGTGGCCGACGTTGGCCGGCGTGATGCTGAAGTTGGCCGGTGCGGCCCGGTGAGCACCGCGATGGCGTGCTCGAGCTGCGCGCGTTGCGCGCGCTGGTCGATCGCCTGGGCCTGGGTGCTCTTAAGCTGTGCCTCGGCCTGCACCACGTCCGCCTTGGCCGCCACGCCGGCGCGGTAGCGGTTCTCCGTCACGTTGTACGAGGTCTGGAATGCCTTGACGGTGTCGTCGAGGAGCGTCGATCTGCGCGTCGGCCATGCGCAGCTGGAAATAGTCGGTGGCGAGCTCGCGCCTGCAGCGACAGGCGTCGCGTTCTCGACGTCGGCCGCGCTCGCGTGCTGCGCGGCGTCCGCGGCCTCCACCAGCCGGCGCACGCGGCCCCAGAGGTCGATCTCCCAGCTCGCGGTGGCGGTCACGGTGTAGCGCCGGCTGGTCGTGCTGCCGCCGTTGTCGATCGCCACCGCGTTGCCGGCCGCGCCGCCACCGTTGCGCGTGGCACCCGCGCCCACGCCCAGGGTCGGGAAGAACGCGGAGCGCGCGAGCTCGGCGCCGCCAGCGCCTGGCTGTAGCGCGCTTCGGCCGCCTTGAGCGACTGGTTCGAGACGCTCACCTGCTCGACGAGGCCGTTCAGCACCGGATCGTTGAACGCTTCCCACCACTTGCCCTTGGGAGCGGAGTCGGCGGGCTTCGCGACGACCCACTCGCCGGATTCCTTGTACGCCGGCGGCGTTTCGACTTCGGGCTTCTCGTAGTTGGGCCCGACCGTGCATCCCGTGACAAGGCAAGGTAACCACAGATGAACACAGATCGACACAGATGATCTTCAAGGACGAATGGCGTTGGTGACGTGCGCATACGTCAGCGGCGGCTCTCGGAGTCATCGTCACCGCACGAACTCGCCCAGCCCATCTGTGTTCATCTGTGTTCATCTGTGGTTCCAGCTTTTTTCTCAATCCGCGGAGTCGAGCACGACCAAGTCCGGATGGCGCCGGCTGAAGCGGCGCCGCGACCAGAGGCGGAAGCGGTCGAGGTAGAGGTAGATCACCGGCGTGGTGTAGAGCGTGAGGAGCTGGCTCACGAGCAGCCCGCCGACGATGGAGATGCCGAGCGGGCGGCGCAGCTCCGCGCCGTCGCCGAGGCCGAGCGCGAGCGGCAGCGCGCCCAGCATCGCCGCCATGGTGGTCATCATGATCGGGCGGAAGCGCAGCAGGCCGCCTCGAAGATCGCGTCCTTCGCGTCGCGCCCGCCGCGCCGCTCGGCCTCGAGCGCGAAGTCGATCATGAGGATCGCGTTCTTCTTCACGATGCCGATCAGCAGGATCACGCCGATCAGCGCGATGATGCGTGAAATCGGTCTTGAAGAGCAGCAGCGCCAGCAGCGCGCCCACGCCGGCCGAGGGCAGCGTCGAGAGGATGGTGATCGGGTGCACCAGGCTCTCGTAGAGCATGCCGAGCACGATGTAGACCGTGAGCAGCGCGGCGAGGATCAGCCATGGCTGGTTGTCGAGGCCCTGCTGGAAGAGCTTCGCGCGTGCCCTCGAACGACGCGTAGATGGTGGACGGCATGCCGATGCGCGACATCTGGTCGCTGGATCAGCGTCGGAGGCCTGCGACATGCGACACGCCCGGGGCGAGGTTGAACGAGATCGTGGCCGCGGCGAACTGGCCCTGGTGGTTCACGCGAGATGGGCGCGAGGGTCGGCTCGTAGTGCGAGAAGGTCGACAGCGGCACCTGCGCCCTTGGTGGGCGAGAGCACGTAGATCGGCCTTGAGCGTCTCCGGGCTCTGCCAGTACTCGGGCGCCGCCTCCATCACCACGCGGTACTGGTTGCGGTCCTGGTAGATGGTGGAGACCTGCGCCTGGCCGAACGCGAGGTTCAGCGCCGTGTCGATGGCCTTGGGCGTGATGCCCATGCGCGCGGCCGTCGGCGCGGTCGATGACGAGCGTCATCTGCAGTCCCGCGTCCTGCTGGTCGGAGGATCACGTCGGTGAGCTCCGGCACGTCGCGCAGCGCCTGCTCGAGCTTCGGCGCCCAGGTGCGCAGCTGGCCCAGGTCGTCGGCGCGCAGCGTGAACTGCGTGCTGCCCTCGGTCTGGCGGCCGCCGGACGCGCAGGTCCTGGATCGGGTTGAGGAAGAGGTTCGCGCCCGGCTCCTTGCGACAGTGGCGTTGCGCATGCGCGTGGTGATCGTGTCCATGCTGTCGCGGTCCTTCAGGGGCTTCAACGAGATGAACATCTGCGCCGCTGTTGCGCTGCCCGAAGCCGCCGCTGCCGGTGAAGGCGGTGACGGTGTCCACGGCCGGGATCGTGCATCACGATGGCCACGAAGTCCTGCAGCTTCTGCTTCATGGCCTGGAAGGAGATCTGCTGGTCGGCGCGGATGAAGCCGATGATGCGCCCGGTGTCCTGCTGCGGGAAGAAGCCCTTCGGGATGATCGATGTAGAGGCAGAAGTTGAGTCCCAGGGTGACGAAGAAGATGAGCAGCATCGAGCAGCGGATAGCGCAGCGCCCAGCCGAGGCTCCTCTCGTAGCCGCGGTGCATGGCGTCGAAGACGCGCTCGGCTGCAGCGCGAGAAGCGGCCGTGCTTCTGCTCCTTCTCGGGGCGCAGCAGCCGCGAGCACATCATCGGCGTGGTGCTGAGCGAGAGCACGCAGCGAGATGCCGATCGCCACCGAGAGCGTGATCGCGAACTCGCGGAAGATGCGCCCGATGATGCCGCCCATGAAGAGGATCGGGATGAACACCGCCACCAGCGAGACGCTCATCGAGACCACGGTGAACGCGACCTCGCGCGCGCCCAGCAGCGCCGCCTCGAAGGGCTTCATCCCGCGCTCGATGTGGCGCGAGACGTTCTCCAGCACCACGATGGCGTCGTCCACCACGAAGCCCGTGGCGATGGTGAGCGCCATGAGCGACAGGTTGTTCAGGCTGAAGTTGAGCAGGTACATCGCGGCGAACGTGCCGATGAGCGAGATCGGCACCGCCACCGCCGGGATGAGCGTGGCGCGGGCGTTGCGCAGGAAGAGGTACACCACGAGGATCACGAGCGCGGTGGAGATGGTGAGCGTGCGCTCCACCTCGCGCAGCGAGGCGCGGATGGTGGTCGTGCGCTCCATCGACAGCACCAGCTTCACGTCCTGCGGGGATGCTCGCCTGCATCTCGGGCAGCATCGCCATGATGCGTGTCCACCACCTCGATGATGTTGGCGTTGGGCTGGCGGTTGATGATCATCAGCACCGCGGGCGTGCCGTTGGCCATGCCGTAGTTGCGCACATCCTGCACGCCGTCGACCACCTCGCCCAGGTCGCCCAGGCGCACCGCGGCGCCGTTGCGGAAGGCCACGATGATGGGGATGTACTCCTTGGCGGTCTTGGCCTGGTCGTTGGCCTGGATCTGCCAGTGGTTCATCGCCGTCCTCGACGAAGCCCTTGGGCCGGTTGGCGTTGGTGTTCGTGATGGCGGTGCGCACGTCGTCGAAGCCGATGCCGAGGTGGCTCAGCAGCGTGGGATTGAGCTCCACGCGCACCGCCGGGAGCGCTCCGCCGCCCACCGTCACCTGGCCCACGCCCTTCACCTGCGACAGGCGCTGGGCGAGGTTGGTCGAGGCGAGGTCGTACATCTGGCCCATCGTGTGCTGCGTGGAGGTGAGCGCGAGGATCATCACCGGCGCGTCGGCCGGGTTCACCTTCCGGTAGGTCGGGTTGTTCGGCAGGCTCGAGGGCAGGTCCACGCGCGCGGCCTGGATCGCCGCCTGCACGTCGCGCGCCGCGCCGTTGATGTCGCGGTTCAGCTCGAACTGCAGCGTCACGCGCGTGTTGCCGAGCGAGGACGACGAGGTCATCTCGGTCACGCCGGCGATGCGGCCGAGGGCCCGCTCGAGCGGCGTGGCCACCGTGGCCGCCATCACCTCGGGGCTCGCGCCCGGAAGCGCCGCGGACACCGACACCACGGGAAAATCCACCTGCGGCAGGGGCGACACCGGCAGCAGCCCGAAGCACACGATGCCCGCCAGCGCCACGCCCGCTGTCAGCAGCGTGGTCGCGACGGGGCGGCGGACGAAGGGCTCGGTGATGTTCACGGTTTCGCTCTCGGCGACGCCGCAGTCTTTCACGCGCTCTCTGTGTTTCGGACGTCCCCGTCGGCGGGCCCGAAGCGCTCCCGGTGCTCGCGCCGAGCGATCCTCCAGCCGCTCGCGCAGGCGGTCGAAGTAGAGGTAGATCACCGGCGTGGTGAAGAGCGTGAGCAGCTGCGAGAAGAAGAGGCCGCCCACCATCGCGATGCCGAGCGGATGGCGCAGCTCCGCGCCCACGCCCCAGCTGATCATGAGGGGTAGCGCCCCCAGCATCGCCGCCATCGTGGTCATCAGGATGGGCCGGAAGCGCAGCAGGCACGCCTGGCGGATGGCGTCGCGGGCGGGCAGCCCCTGCTCGCGCTCGGCGTCGAGCGCGAAGTCGATCATCAGGATCGCGTTCTTCTTCACGATGCCGATCAGCAGGATGATGCCGATGATCGCGATGATCCCGAGGTCCTGGCGCGCGATCATGAGCGAGAGCAGCGCCCCCACGCCCGCGGAGGGCAGCGTCGAGAGGATGGTCACCGGGTGGATGTAGCTCTCGTAGAGCACGCCCAGCACGATGTACATGGTGACGATGGCCGCGAGGATGAGCAGCAGCGTGTTCATGAGCGAGGCGCGGAAGGCGAGCGCCGCGCCCTGGAAGCTCGCGGTCACGCTGAGCGGCATCTTCATGTCGCGCTCGGCCTTCTCGATCGCGTCCACCGCCTGGCCCAGCGAGTAGCCCGGCGCGATGTTGAACGACACCGTGGTGGAGGGGAATTGCCCGAGGTGCCCGATGGACAGCGGCCCCGGTGTGCTCGGAGAGTGTCGCCACCGCCGAGAGCGGGATCTGCACGCCGTTGGTTCCCGGCACGTAGATGTCGTTGATGGCGGCGGGCCCGTGGGCTGAACTCCGGCTTCACCTCGAGCACCACGCGGTACTGGCTCGCCTGCGTGAAGATGGTGGAGATGAGGCGCTGGCCGAAGGCGTCGTAGAGCGCGTTGTCGATGGCCGCGGGGGTCACGCCCAGGCGCCCGGCCGTGTCGCGGTTGATATTGACGTAGACCTGCTGGCCCTGGTCCTGCAGGTCGCGAGGCGACATCGGCGAGCTGCGGCAGCGTGGAGAGGTTGTCGATCATGCGCGCCGTCCAGTCGGCCAGCTCGTCCAGGCTCTGGCTCTCGAGCGTGAACTGGTACTGCGTGCGGCTCACGCGGTCCTCGATGGTGAGGTCCTGCACCGGCTGCATGTAGAGGCCGATGCCTTCCATCTGCGCGAGCCGGTCGCTGCAGGCGGCTCATCACCACCGCCACCTTGTCGCGCTGGCCGTGGGGCTTCAGCGCGATCAGCACGCGCCCGGCGTTGAGCGTGGTGTTGCTGCCGTCCACGCCGATGAAGGGGAGACGCTTTCCACCGCCGGGTCCTTGAGGATGGCCTGGGCGAGCGCGCGGCTGCGCTCTGCGACATGGCGGAGAAGGACACGGTCTGCGGCGCTTCCGAGATGCCCTGGATCAGCCCCGTGTCCTGCTCCGGGAAGAAGCCCTTGGGGATGAAGAGGTAGAGGATGACCGTGAGCACCAGCGTCGCGAGGAACACGAGGAGTGTGAGCGGCTGGTGGTCCAGCACCCAGTCGAGCGCTTCGCCGTAGCGGTGCGATCACGCGGTCGAACATCTCGCCGGTCTTCCTGAAGAAGCGGCCCTGCTTCTCGGGCGGGTGTGGCGCAGCAGCGCGCGCCGACATCATCGGCGTAAGGTGAGCGAGACCACGCCGGAGATGAGGATGGACACGGCGAGCGTGATCGCGAACTCGCGGAAGAGCCGGCCCACCACCTCGCCCATGAAGAGCAGCGGGATCAGCACGGCGATGAGCGAGAACGTGAGCGAGATGATGGTGAAGGCGATCTGCTGCGAGCCCTTGAGCGCCGCCTCGAGGGGCGGGTCGCCTTCCTCCACGTAGCGCGAGATGTTCTCGATCACCACGATGGCGTCGTCCACCACGAAGCCGGTGGCGATGGTGAGCGCCATCAGCGTGAGGTTGTTGATGCTGAAGCCCGCGAGGTACATCACGCCGAAGGTGCCGACGATGGAGATCGGCACCGCCACCGCCGGGATGAGGGTCGCCGTGGGGCTCCGCAGGAACACGAAGATCACCATCACCACCAGCGCGATAGCGAGCATCAGCTCGAACTGCACGTCGTGCACCGAGGCGCGGATCGTCACCGTGCGGTCGGTGAGCACCTGCACGTCCACCGCCGGCGGCAGGGCCGCGGTGAGCGAGGGCAGCATCTGCTTTACGCGGTCCACCACCTCGATCACGTTGGCGCCCGGCTGGCGCTGGACGTTCACGATGATCGCGGGCGTGTCGTTCATCCACGCGGCGAGCTTGGTGTTCTCCGGCGCCGTCGACGATGTCGGCGATGTCGTCCAGGTGCACAGGCGCGCCGTTGCGGTAGGCGACGATGATCTGCCGGTACTCGTCGGCGCTCCTCAGCTGGTCGTTGGCGTCGATGGTGTAGGCGCGCGCCGGGCCGTCGAAGCTGCCCTTGGCCTGGTTCACGTTCGCCGCGGCGATGGCGGTGCGGATGTCCTCCATCGACAGGCCCTGGGCGGCGGCGGCCCGGGGGTTCACCTGGATGCGCACCGCCGGCCGCTGCCCGCCCGAGAGCGACACCAGGCCCACGCCGGCGATCTGCGCGATCTTCTGCGCGAGGCGCGTGTCGACCAGGTTCTGCACGTCGGTCATCGGCATGGTGCGCGACGTGATCGCCGAGCGTGAGGATGGGCGCGTCGGCCGGGTTCACCTTGCTGTAGATCGGCGGCGACGGCAGGTCCGTGGGCAGCAGGTTGGCCCCGGCGTTGATGCCGGCCTGCACTTCCTGCTCCGCCGTGTCGAGGTCGATGGTGAGCTCGAACTGCAGCGTGATCACCGAGGCGCCGCCGGAGCTCGTGGAGGACATCTGCTTCAATCCCGGCATCTGCCCGAACTGGCGCTCGAGCGGCGCGGTGATCGAGGAGGTGACGACGTCGGGACTCGCGCCCGGATAGAGCGTCACCACCTGGATGGTCGGATAGTCGACTTCGGGCAGCGCGGAGAGCGGCAGCTGGCGGTACGCGACGATGCCCGACAGCAGGATCGGCCACCATCAGCAGCGCGGTGGCGACCGGCCGCAGGATGAAGATGCGCGACGGGTTCACTGCGTGCCCTTGTCCCCGCTGCCGCTGCCCGGCGCGCCCTGGCCCTTGCCTGCGCCCTTGCCCTCACCCTTCTTGAAGAGACCGCGCTTGCCCTGCTTGCCGTCGGCCTGCGGGGCGGCGGGCCGCGGCGCGCCTGGCTGCACCACCTCGACCTTGGCGCCCTCGCGGATGCGATCCACGCCGTCGGTGATCACGCGCTCGCCGTCCTTGAGCCCGGTGACGATCTCGGTATTCGCGCCTTCCGTGGCGCCGGTGGTGACCGGGCGCGCGGCCACGGTGCTGTCGTCGCGCACCACCCAGACCAGCGTGCCCTCGGCATTGCGCTGGATGCCGGCCGAGGGGACGATCACCACGCCGTGGTGGCGTGTCCACGACCATGCGCACGTTCACGAACTGGTTGGGGAACAGCTTCCCATCGGGATTCGGAAACTCCGCCTTCAGCTTCACGGTGCCGGTGGTGACGTCGATCTGGTTGTCGGTCGAGACCAGGCTGCCGTGGGACAGCAGCTCCTTCTGGTCGCGGTCCCAGGCGTCCACCGCCGGCTTCTCGCCCTTGCGCAGGCGCGCGAGCACCGGCGGCAGCGTGTCCTGCGGGATGGTGAAGAGCACGGCGATGGGATTCACCTGTGTGATCACCGCGACCCCGGCGGCATCCGAGCTGTGGACGATGTTGCCCTCGTCCACCTGCCGCAGCCCCAGGCGCCCGCCGATGGGCGCGGTGATGTGCGTGTACGAGAGCTGCAACTTGGCGTTGTCCACCTGCGCCTGGTCCATCTTCACCGTGCCCTCGAGCTCTTCACCTGCGCGGCCTGCTGGTCGGCTACCTGTCCCGCGACGGAGTCCTGCGCGAGCAGCGTGCGGTAGCGCTCGAGGTCGAGGCGCGCGTTGTTGAGCGTGGCGACATCGCGCGCGAGCTGCCCTTCGGACTGCTCCAGCGCCACCTGGAACGGCTGCGGGTCGATCTGCGCGAGGAAGGCGCCCGGCTGCACCAGCTCGCCTTCCTTGAACGCGACCTTTTCCAGCAGGCCGTCGACGCGTGCGTGGACCGTGGAGGTGCGCGCGGCGAGCACGGTGCCGAGCGCGGTCTGCACCACGTTCATGTCGCCGAGATGCGCCGCGACCGCGGTGACGGGCTGCGCGCGGCTCGGGTCCCCGCCGCCGAAGCGGCCGCCCTTGCCCTTGGCCTTCGCCGCCTTGGCGGCCTGCGCGGCGGGCGACGAGGTGTGGGTCCAGTCCCAGGCGAGCCACGCGCCGATCGCCACCGCGAGGAGGATGACCACGATCAGCCGGGCTGCACCCAGCGCTTGCGTGGGCGCGCGTCAAGCGTGGGACGCGAGGCGGGCGGGAGGTCGGACATGGCAAAGAGCTCTGTTTTGATGGGTTATTGGAGCGAGTTTGCCCGGCCGGGTTCTGGCCGTGGGCCGCTAAATGTAACGAGACGCTATTCGGGCACGAGGGGCGGCTCCGAGAGCGCGGCGACCTGCTCGCGCAGCTCGAGGATCCGGTCCTGCCAGTAGCGCGGCGTATTGAACCATGGAAAAGCGATCGGAAACGCCGGATCGTCCCAGCGCCGGGCGAGCCATGCCGAGTAGTGGATGAGGCGCAGCGTGCGCAGCGCCTCCACGAGGTTCAGCTCGCGATCGTCGAATTCGGCGAAGTCCTCATAACCGGCGAGCAGGCGTCCCAGCTGCTGTCCCATGGATCGCCGGTCGCCGGACACCAGCATCCAGAAGTCCTGCACGGCCGGCGCCATGCGGGCGTCGTCCAGGTCCACGAAGTGCGGGCCGCCGGCGCTGTTGCCGCCCTCGGGCGTCCACAGCACGTTCGCCGGATGGCAATCGCCGTGCACGCGGATCGACGCGACGTTTCCGGCGCGCGCATAGGCGTGGCGCACGCCTTCGAGCGCGAGGTCGGCGACCTGCTTCCAGGGCTGCACGAGCTCCGCGGGGATGAAGCCGCTCGCGAGCAGGAAGGCGCGCGGCTCGGCGCCGAAGCTCGCGATGTCGAGGGCGGGGCGGTGCGCGAAGGGCCGCACGCGCCCGACGGCGTGGATGCGCCCGATGAAACGCCCGAGCCATTCCAGCGTGCGGTCGTCCTCGAGCTCGGGCGCGCGGCCGCCGCGGCGCGGGAAGACCGCGTAACGGAAGCCGTCGCGCTCGTGCAGCGTCCGGCCGCCGAACGCGAGCGGGGCGACGACCGGGATTTCCGCATCGGCCAGCTCGCGCGCGAACTCGTGCTCCTCGAGGATCTGCGCGTCGCTCCAGCGCGCGGGGCGGTAGAACTTCGCGACCACGTAGGCGCCCTGGGAGCCGGGGATTTCCTCCTCGACGCCCACCTGGTAGACGCGGTTCTCGTAGCTGTTCAGCGCGAGCAGCCGCCCGTCGCAGGCGAGGCCGAGGCTTTCGAGCGCGTTCAGCACCGCGTCGGGCGTGAGGAGCGAATAGGGATGGTCCTGCATACCCGGATGATAGAATTCGCCCGCAAGGCTGTCCCCTACATTCCGGAGATAACCATGAAAAATCCACTGGATTCGCTTTGGGGCACCGTCATCTCGGGACTCGTCCTGACGGTGGTTCTGTACTACCTCGCCCGCTCCATGATGGGAGGCTGACATGACCTGGGACTTCATCCACTACGGGCTCGGCCGCTGGTTGCACATCCTCTCAGGCGTGATGTGGATCGGCCTTCTCTACTACTTCAACTTCGTGCAGGTGGACGCCCTGAAGAAGGCGGCCGCCGATACCCCGCCCACCGGCGCCGGCATCACGAAGCACGTGGCGCCGCTGGCGCTCTTCTATTTCCGCTGGGCGGCGGTGGCCACGTGGGTCATGGGCGCCTTCCTGCTGGGCGACAAGATGGACGAGGCGTTCTTCTTCCGCGAGCAGGCCTACGTGCCGATCGGCATCGGCGCCTGGCTGGGCACCATCATGCTCTTCAACGTGTGGGTGCTGATCTGGCCCAACCAGAAGAAGATCCTGGGGTTGAAGCCCGCGAGCGACGAGGAGAAGGCGAAGGCGCGGCGCGTGGCGTTCCTCGCCTCGCGCACCAACACCATGCTCTCGATCCCGATGATCTTCTTCATGTCCTCGTCGGCGCTGTTCCACCGGGGGCTCTTCGCGGGCTAGCGCGGGGCCGGTTTCCTCGGCAGGCCGGTGACCTTGTCGCCGGCCTTCACCTTGTGGGCGGCGAACCAGCCGACGTTGGTCTCGATGGCGTAGATCGCGGGGCCGGCCGCGCCGTGGCTGTCCAACGTCTGCGGCTCCATGTCGAGGATGTTGAGGATGACGCCGTCGGCGTCCAGGAAGGCGACCGAGAGCGGGATCAGCGTGTTCTTCATCCACATCGCGTAGTAGCCGGGGTCGTCGAACACGAACAGCATGCCGTCGTCGCGCCCGAGCTGCTTGCGGAACATGAGGCCCTGGTTGCGTTGCTCCTCGGTGAGCGCGACCTCGACCGTGAGCGTGTGCGAGGCGACCTTGAGGTGCAGCGTCTGCATCGCCGCGTCGGCGCGGGCGTGCAGGCCAGCGGCGGCGAGGAGCAGGCCAGCGAGAAACTGGACGGCGAAGCGGCGGTCGAACCACACCATGCGGCGCATGATCACGGGTACTCCGGGCAGGCTGCGAGGCGACAAGGGTAACGCATGAAACCGACGAAGCGACGACAGGCAACGATTTTCCCGATGGGCTGGCCGCAGGCGGCGGTCCTGCTCGCCGCGCTGGCCGCAGGCTGCGCCACGCGCCCCTACGTGGCTCCCGACAAGCCCGAGAGCGTTGCCCAGGCGAGCGAGCGCCGCACCCAGGCACCGCGCCCCGGCTACAACCTCGCCGGCTATCCGCCCGCGGTGCGCGAGGGCTACATCGACGGCTGCGAATCCGCGCGCCATTCCGAATACGCGCGCCGCGACGCCAAGCGCTTCGACGCCGACCCCCAGTACGCCATGGGCTGGAACGACGGCAACTCCATCTGCGCCAAGAAATAGGGGGTCAGAGTCGGGAGTCAGAGTCAGGGGTCGGCAGTCGGAGCGGACTCTGACTCCCGACTCTGACCCCAATCACTCGAGCGGCCTATTCCGAACGTGAGACGATCCAGCCCGCGATGGCTTGCGCGATCTCGGGCGCTCTCGCCGAGGGACGTCTCGAGCGCGATCGGCACGTGCGGATGGCGCGCGCGAATGGCTTCCAGCAGCCGCGGCAGGTCCTGCTTCAAGTGGCCGCCCTGGGCGAGGAAGAGCGGGAACACCGTGATCGCCGGCACGCCCTGGGCGACCAGCGCGGCGATCGCCTCCTCCAGCGTCGGCGCCATGAGGTCCAGGTAGGCGAGCTCGATCGGGTACTCGGGGCGGCGCGGCGCGCACGCGCTCGCGGATCTCCTCGAACGGCCGCGCCCATCCGGGCTCGCGCGATCCGTGGGCGAAGAGGACGAGCCCGCGCATCCGGGGGCTTCCTAGTGCTTGCCCGTCGAGCCGAACCCGCCCGCGCCGCGCGCGCTCTCCTCGAACGACGCGACCACGTTGAGCTCGACCTGCACCACCGGCACCACCACGAGCTGCGCGATGCGCTCGAGCGGGTTCACCACGAACGCCTCCTTGCCGCGGTTCCAGCACGACACCAGCACCTGGCCCTGGTAGTCGGAATCGATGAGCCCGACCAGGTTGCCCAGCACGATGCCGTGCTTGTGCCCGAGGCCCGAGCGCGGGATGACGATCGCTGCGAGCCCGGGATCGGCGAGGTGGATCGCGAGGCCGGAGGGGATGAGGGCGCTGTCACCCGGGCGCAGCGTGAGCGGCTCGTCGATGCATGCGCGAAGGTCGAGCCCCGCGGAGCCGCTGGTGCCGTAGGCGGGGAGGTTGGAGCGGATGCGCTCGTCGAGGATGCGTGATGTCGAGTTTTCTCATCGTGGGAATGCCGCAAAAAAGCGATGAAACCAAAAAAGGCGATGAAACCACAGATGAACACGGATGAACACAGATGATCGACGGCGGCTTCGGGGCCATGCCCGTCGCGGGCAGTGGCGCTGCCGCGGCGCAACGACTCAGGAGACTTGCTTGAGCGGCGTGACGGAAGCGACCTTCGCGCGGCGCTCCGCAAGCTCGAGCGCATGGTCCACGATGGCGCGCGCGATGCGTGACTTGGGCGCGCGGGCGAGGGCGTGCTCGCCGTCGTCATCGTAGATGGTGACCTCGTTCTCGTCCTTGCCCACCGCGTGCTGCACCAGGTTCGCGACGATCATCGGGATCTTCTTGCGCGCCCGCTTCTCCTGGGCGTAGCGCGCCACGTCCTCGCTCTCGGCCGCGAAGCCCACGCAGAAGGGCGCGTTCGGCAGGCCCGCCACGTAGGCGAGGATGTCCTCGGTGGGCTTCAACTTCAGCTCGATGGCCTCGGTGGACTTCTTGAGCTTGCGGCTGGATGCGGCCACGGGCGTGTAGTCGGCCACCGCGGCGACGCCGAAGAAGAAATCGCTGCCGGCCACGTGGGCCTTCACCGCGTTCAGCATCTCCGCGGCGCTGGTCACGTAGACGAAGTGCGCGGCGGCGGGCGCTGCCACGGAGGTCGGGCCGCTCACCAGCGTCACGTCGGCGCCGAGCGCCCCGGCCGCCTCGGCGATGGCGTAGCCCATCTTCCCGGAGGATAGGTTGGTGATGCCGCGCACCGTGTCGATCGCCTCGAAGGTGGGGCCCGCCGTGACCAGCACCTTGCGGCCCGCGAGCCTGCGGGGTGCCAGGAAGTTCTGCACGGATTCCAGCAGCTCCTCGGGCTCCAGCATGCGGCCCATGCCCACCTCGCCGCACGCCTGGTCGCCCGCGGCGGGGCCGAGCACGGTGACGCCGTCGCCGCGCAGCAACGCCACGTTGCGCTGGGTGGCGGGGTTGTCCCACATCTCGCGGTTCATCGCGGGGGCGACGAGCAGCGGGCAGTTGCGCGCGAGGCAGGTCGTCGAGAGCAGGTCGTCGGCGAGGCCATGGGCGAGCTTGGCGAGGAAGTCGGCGCTGGCGGGGGCGACGACGATGGCATCCGCGCCGCGCGAGAGCTCGATGTGCGCCATGCCGTTGGCGAAGCTCGCATCCCACAGGTCCGTGACCACGGGCTGCCCGGTGAGCGCCTGGAAGGTGGCGGGCGTGACGAAGCGCGTGGCCGCTTCGGTCATCGCGACGCGCACCTCGACGTTATTGCGCATGAGGAGCCGGGCGAGCTCGGCGGCCTTGTAGGCGGCGATGCCCCCCGTCACCCCGAGCAGCACGCGGCGGCTGGAACCGTTTTCCATGAACCCATTCTACCCACGACCCCCGAGGCTTGCATGTCGCTCGCCGAGTGGCCGCGCGCCGAGCGGCCGAGAGAACGTTTGCTGGCGCAAGGACCCCACGCCCTGTCGGATGCGGAGCTGGTCGCGCTCTTCCTCGGCACCGGCATCCGCGGGCGCAGCGCCCTGCAGGTCGCCCGCGAGCTGCTCGCGCGTTTCGGCCGTGTCTCGCGCCTGCTCGGCGCCGCGCGCGGCGAAATGGATGCCGTGCCCGGCGTGGGCGCGGCCCGCTACGCCCAAATCGCCGCGGTGATGGAGCTCGCCCGCCGCGCGCTCGCCGAGGAGATGAAGGCGCGCGATTGCCTGCTGTCGCCTGCGGCCGTGCGCGGGTACCTGCGCCTCGCGATGCAGGACCTCGGGCACGAATGCTTCTACTGCGTGTTCCTGGATGCGCAGAACCGCGTCATCGCCGCCGAGGAGCTCTTCCGCGGCACGCTCACGCAAACCTCGGTCTACCCGCGGGAGGTCGTGAAGCAGGCGCTCGCGCGCAACGCCGCTGCCATGATCGTCGCCCACAACCATCCCTCGGGCGTGGCGGAGCCCAGCCTGCAGGACCAGGCGCTCACCCGCACCCTGGTCGAGGCGTTGGCCCTGGTAGACGTGAAGCTGCTGGACCACTTCATCGTCGTGCCGGGTGCCTGCCTCTCGTTCGCGGAACGCGGGCTCATGTGACCACCACTGGCTGCGGGTGTTGACCAATATATAGTTAATTGGCAATATAGCTGTATGGCTATTGATTTCGACGCTGTCCTGAAGGCGCTCGCCAGCGAAAAGCGGCGCCGCATCCTGGACTGGCTGAAGAAGCCCACCGCGAACTTCCGTCCGCAGGTCGATGGCGACCTGGTCGACGACGGTGTGTGCGGGCTCCTCATCGCCGAGAAGCTCGGCGTGTCGCAGCCCACGGCCTCGGAGCACCTGCGCATCCTGGTCGATGCGCGCTTCCTCGTCGGCAAGAAGATCAAGCAGTGGGTCTTCTACCGGCGCGACGAGAAGGCGATCACCGCGTTCAAGGCACTGCTGAGGAGCGAGCTATGACTTTTTCCTACGCGACCCACGTGGACATCCTGTTCCCGCAGCTGGAGAAGATCGACGTTACCGCGCTCGCCGATGCGGTGCGGGACCAGTGGTACAACCAGACGCTCTGCCGGGTGAACGGATCGGTGGTGCGCCTAGGCGTGATGCAGGGCGAGTACCACTGGCACAAGCACGATGACGACGACGAGTTCTTCTTCTGCCTCGACGGCGAGTTCTTAGTCGACCTGGAGGATCGAACCGTCGCCCTCGGCGCGCGCCAGGGCTTCGTCGTACCGAAGGGCGTCGTCCACCGCACGCGCGCGCCGGGCAAGTGCGTGGTCCTGATGGTGGAGAATGTCGGCATCGTGCCGACGGGGAGCTGATAGCGCTCCAGCCAGATGGTGAATCAAGTCCCTTCCGCAGCCGCGCTCGAGACGGCGTTGAAAATCTTCGACGCCGTCAATGCCCAGCCCTACGCGCAAGACCTGTTCCGCCAGTGCTTCGGGGCGCCGTTTCCGGTGCCGAGGGACGGTTGCGGGCTGCCCTTTCCGACGCCGCCGGAGAACTGGCATCAATACGTGGCGCGTTATCGATGGCACGACGGGCGCGAGGAAACGGTCGGCTTCTGCAACTGGATCCGCTACCGGGACGTGTACCTGGAAGGCGGCATGTGCGTGGCGAAGAGCTTCTATCGGCGCTTGCCGCGCGGGCACTACGCCGCCTGCCGGGCGCGCGGCGGGCTGGCGCAGATGATGATGGAAACGGCCGCGCTGCACCTCACCGATTGCGACGCCTGGTTCGGCTATTGCGGCGACGCCAAGGCCATGGCCGCCGACCTGCGCGTGGGCTACGTTCCCACGCGGCATCGGCACCTCATCGTCAAGTGGTTCCGGCCGCTGCCGGAGGATCGGCGCGAGGCGCTGATCGACTCGATCGCGGCGATCGGACCCTTCTGAGCGCTGGTCAGTCCGCGGTACAGCCGGCCAGCGATCGCGCTTGGCGAGCAGGCACGGACACAACGTCCACGGCGCCTGCGTGGGTCGTTCTCAACGCAACACGCCATTCCACCGGTGCGTCCACGCCCGCCACCGGCGCGAAGAGCTGGGCAACGTCGTCCCTTGCGACCGGCTGCCGGGCTATACCGCCGGTGGATGCCGAGACCAGGTCGAACAGCTCGTAGCCGCCGAGGACATTGGTTATGACGATGGCCGCGTTCCCGGGCGCCTGGAAGGTGAGCTCGATGGTCTCGGGCGCATGGGTGCCGGGCTTGCGTGGCAGGTAAGTGGAGCCGTCCGCCATCGCGATGCCGGTGCGCGGGAGCAAGGGCGTCGCGTCGTCGACCAGGCCCAGCGATCCCGCGCGGCATCCGGGCTTCCGCGCGAGCGCATCCCAGAAGGTTCGCGTCATGCCGAAAAGATGGTGGGGCGAATCGGTTCCACCGAGCACGAATCGGGAACGATCGCCGCACACGAGCAGGCTGTCGAGACCCAGGTCCTTGTCGGCGAGGTAGGCGAGCTGGCCGTGCAGGCCGGTCGGCCCGCTCGCCGCACAGAGCACGCGCCCCAGGCCGGTATGCCCATGGGCCGGAAACCAGACGTCGCGATAGACCTGCGCGGGCAAGCCTGCCTTGATGTCCAGCACGCGCGAGGGCAGCTGTCCTTCTCCGGATTCCACCGTCCGCGCCAATGCGACGAGGGTCGCCGCGTTCAACGCCACCGATAGCGCGATCAACGCCCACACCGCGCGCCGCAGCCCACGCTGCAGCAGGGACCACAGCGCGAGCGCCATCAGCCCGCCGAAAACGGGGCCCAGCACCCACACGAATTGCATCGGCGTGGTCGGCCGCATGCAGGCGATCCACGCGGCGAAAAGCACCGACGCCGATGCGAAGCCGATCCAGGTCATCCGGCTTTCCCGCCCGCGGCCCAGCGCCAGCACCGATGCGGCGGTGGCGAGCGTGAACACGGCGCCAGGTATCTTCGCCGGAATGTCGCTCCATGCCAGGATGTACTGCGAGATCACCGCCGGTCCCGTGAAGAGGTAGTTCAGCCAGACGGAGGGCGCGTTCACGATGTTCAGGAGCGAGACCTGGCCCTCGATGTAGCGGTTGGCAGGTTCGAAATCCGGAAAGCCCGTGTCGATCTCGTTCACGAGGTACGGCAGGAAAGGCAGCGCGAAGCCGAGCAGCATCGCCGCTGCGCCCAGGGCGAGCGGTCGGCGTTGCCGAACATATCCGTACAGGACAGGCGACAGCAGCACGAAAGCCGGGATCGACGTCGGATGCACGTGTATCGCGAGCGAGAGTGCCGCGCCCAGCACGAAGAGGGCGGCCGGCGTCCAGTGGCTGCGCAGGCAGAGCGCGACGATCGCGAGCGTTGCGGCGCACACCGCGTTCGGATTCAGGAACACGAGCTCCTCGAGCGTGCCCCAACCGGGAACGAAGAGCGCGATCGCCCAGAGCAGGCCGAAGTCGCGGTCGAGAAGCTTGCGCCCGCAGTAGTACGCCAGCGGGAACTTCAGCGCACAGACGAAACCGATGAAGAGCGCCACCGCGAGCCACGCCTGCCGGATCCAGAGCGCGATCGCGGTGAGGTAGAACCACACCGGCCCGAGATGGATCGCCTGGCCCAGGAACGGGCCTTCCAGGGGATAGGCGGTGCCGTGGCGAATGGCGTAGGCATGCAGGAGCTCATCCGCCGTGTCCGTGTGCGGCGCGCTCCACGCATATCCCGCGACGTACGCGGCCATCAGCGCCACGACGAGTACCAGCGCCGCACGCTCTCCGAGCAGCGGCCGCCCGGGGCGTTCAAGCGACATCATCGCAGCGCGTTGCGCGCGGACGCTGGATCGATTCGTGGCAAGATCGGTCTTGTTCAATGGAGCGACCGGCGTGACGAGAGCATTCGTCCTCACCTACCATTCGCACAACATCGGCGGCGCCGACTACGCGGCCAACGACCATGTCGCGTTCGCGTCCGACCTGCGCACGATCACGGCGGCGGGCGCGCGAATTGTACCGCTGCAGTCGATCGTCGACGCGCTCGCGGCCGGGTTGCCGGGCGACGAGGGCGAAATCGTCGTGGGTCTCAGCTTCGACGACGGCCCGGTCTTTGATTTTTCCGATTTCGTGCATCCGCGCTTCGGCCCGCAGCGAAGCTTCCTCAACATCATGGGCGATTTCCGCGCGGAGAACGGCGCCGCGGTCCAGTCGAGCCTGCACGCCACGAGCTTCGTCATCGCCTCGCGCGAGGCGAGGAGCGCCATGGAGCGCGCCGAGGATTGCGGATACACCTATCTCCAGGACTGGCTCGGCGAGTCGTGGTGGCCGCGCGCCGCCGAGTCCGGCTACATGGGCATCGGCAACCACAGCTGGGACCATGTCCACCACGCCGTGCCGAGGCTCGCGGTGACGCGGGACGAGCGCGACAACTTCGCCGTGGTCGACAACTACGTGGATGCCGACCGGGAAGTTCGCCAGGCTGGCGCCTACATCGATTCGCGCATCGGCCGCCACTGCGACCTGTTCGCGTACCCCTTCGGGCACGTCAACGCGTTCCTGGTGGAGGACTACATGCCGCGCCGCCGCTTCGAGCACGGGCTGAGGGCCGCCTTCGGCGTCGAGGGCCGCGGCGTCCATCGCGGCGATTCGGTGTGGAACATCCCGCGCCTGGTCTGCGGCCATCACTGGAAATCCCCGAGGCAGCTCGAGGCCATCCTGCGCAGCTGAAGGCGCGGTCGCCCCTAGCGGCGCAGGAGCTCGAGCGTGTACGAGTCGAGGTTGAGGCCGATCTCGCCGTCGCCGAAAACCTCGTTGTTGAAGTGGAAGTTGTCCACCAGGTAGTCGGCCGGGAGCGAGGAGAGGGCGGAATCGACGGTGCGCCCGGCATCCACCATGCGCTGGAACTCGTCGCGGTTCATGCGGAACTCGAAGTAGCCGCCCAGCCCCCAGGAATTGGACGTGACGAAGCCCGGGGGCGTGTGCAGCGTCGTGAGGCCGAACGAGCGGACGTACGGCGAGCTCGCGCGGAACGTCGTGCCCACGATGACCTTGCCGCTGCCCACGTCGGGGGCGAGGTAGTCGTCATCGGTGATCGGCCGGTCGTCGTACGTGAGCACGGTGAAGTACAGGTGGTGCCCGGAGCGCTGGTCGATGAACTCGATCGTGGGATGCCCGTAGGCCGCGCTCCCGGCGCCGATGACGTTGATGGTCTTCACGTTGAGCGTGAAGCTCACCTTGAGCTCGGTGTCGGACTCGTAGCCCGTCCACGGGAAGAAGCGGTCGTCGAACGTGCCGGGCGCAGCCGAGCTGTGGAACTGGTAGAGCGGGTTCACGCTCGAGTACAGGGAGGCGCCGCGGTTCAGCGTGGCGACGTGCAAGCCGAGCGTGCTGCCGCTGAGCTGCACGAACACGTCCTGGGCGAGCGTGGACGGAGCGCCGAATTGCGCCGACTTCACGAAGTCGAACGACGAGTTGAGGCCCGTGCGGTTGAAGAAGTCCGCGGGCATCTTCACGCTATCCATGGGCGGGAACGGCGTGGAGGGCGTCATGAGGTTGTTCACCGCCATGCAAGCCCCGCGGCTCACCGACTCGTCCTCGCAGACCGGGCTGGGCAGGATCTTCGCCGGCGGGATGTGCGTGATCGCGTAGGACTTGATCGGGACCACGCCCGCCGCGAGCGCGCAGAAGCGCACGCCCTCGTCGGTCCAGCCCTTCGCGACCATCTTCGCCCGCTCGCCCGCGTCGGTCACGAAGCGGTGGTTGCTGTCGTGGAAGGCGAAGCGGTTGTTGTAGAGGCGGAAGACCGGCACCGTCCCCGCCGCGCACTGGCGATTCGCGCCGGGAACGGGAATGGCGAACCGGTCGGGCTCCAGCTTCCACTCGCTGTTCGGGTCGGCCTCGAGCCCGCCGGCTTCCGCCGTGTCGGCCGTATAGAAGTGCGAGTTCGAGAAGGCGCTGTAGAAGCGGAAGACGGGCAGGCCGCAATCGCCGAGGGGGCCGGGACAGAAGCTGCCCTGGGGCGGATAGGCGATCGCGTCGAAGCTCCAGCCCGTGGGCGCCCAGCCGGATCCGGCCGAGCCGGCGGCGATGTCGGCCTCCTCGCTGGTACCCGCGGTCAGGAAATAGTGGCCCGTGGTGACGTTGTAGTACTCCAGCACCCGAACGGTCTGCACGTCGGGACCCAACAGGAACGGCCATGCGGGCAGGGCGGAAAGCGCCGTCGCGGCGAGGGCGAGCAGCCAAATGACGGGTCGCAAGGCGCAGGTGCGGGACGGGCGCGAATCGAGTTGCGGCATGGGACGGAAATCTGCTAAAATTCAACGCTTTGATTCTACCGGATTCAAGAGGTAACTCACCATGTCCCGCGTCTGCCAAGTGACGGGCAAAGCCCCCCGCGTCGGGCACCACGTGTCCCACGCCAACAACAAGACCAAGCGGCGCTATCTGCCCAACCTGCAGTACCGCCGGTTCTGGGTCGAGAGCGAGAACCGCTGGGTGAAGATGCGCCTCACCAGCGCGGGCCTGCGCCTCATCGACAAGGTCGGCATCGACATCGTGCTCGCGGACATGCGTTCGCGCGGCGTGAACGTCTGAAGGAGCCGCCACCATGCCCCGCGAGAAGATCAAGCTCGAGTCGTCGGCCGGCACCGGCCACTTCTACACGACCACCAAGAACAAGCGCACCATGCCCGACAAGATGGAGATCAAGAAGTACGATCCCGTCGCGCGCAAGCACGTGGTCTACAAGGAAGGCAAGCTCAAGTAGCCGTGCCGCAACGCGAAACGAAAAGCCCCGCAGCGCGGGGCTTTTTCTTTGGATCGCCGTCTCGATCACTTCAGGATCACGAGGTAGAGTGCGAGCTCGCTCTTGCCCACGTTCTTCGTGGTGTACTGCGGCGCGTCAGCGGTGGCCGCGGCATAGAAGCGCGCCTCACCCGCCTTCCACTTCACGTCCTCTTTCTTTCCGTCGGCGTAGATGCGCTGCAGCGTCCCGGACGTGAGCGCGCGGACGACACGCGCGTCGCGCGGGACATTCGCGTTCTCCGCGCCGGGCTTGTAGTGGAGTTCGATCACCCGGACCTTGTCGTTGTCCACGAGCGTCTTCAGCTCCGCCTTCGGCGCGGCGTTGCCCTGCGCCGCGGCCATGAATGCTGCGGTGCAAGACACTGCCAGTACGAGGGCCGCAGCGGCGATGCGGTAAGCGGACTTTTTTTGCATGTTGTTCTCCCGTTGTGGAACCGTGGGGCGGCTCCTGGAGGGGAGAAACACGGGCGGCTGTGTCCTATTCCGCGGGCAGGCGCGCCGGTTCCCCCAAACAAAAAAGCCTCGCTGAAGCGAGGCTTTCATGCGCCTGAAACGAGCGGCTATGCGTAGCAGCGCAGGCGGCGCGAGAACTGCACCAGCGGCTCGACCCCGGTCTTCTCGGCGCGCTCGCACCAGTCGGTGAGCTGGTGCACGAGCTGCTCGGTGGTGAGCGTGGAGCGCTCCCACAGGCGGGCCAACTCCTCACGCATGCGGATGGTGGTGGCGAGCGACGGGCTCGCCTCGACCGCACGCACGATCGCCGCGCGGTGGCAGGCCGGCACCACGGCGTCGTTGCGGTGCAGCCACTTGCGGATGCTCGCGAGGCCCTGGAAGTCGTGGCCCTTCGCGCGCAGCGCCGCGATCTCGATCTCGGCGGCGCGCTTGATCGACTTCGCGTAGTTGGTCATCACGTCGTAGCGGTGCTGGATCACCGCCTGGAGCGTGGCGGCATCCACCTCGAACTTGGACGGATCCAGCTTCACCTTCGGCGCGCGCTTGCGCACGGTGGCGAGGCCCAGGCTCTGCAGGCCGCAGATGTAGGCCCAGCCCAGGTCGAACTCGTACCAGCGCTGCGAGAACTTGGCCGAGGTCGGGTAGGCATGGTGGTTGTTGTGCAGCTCCTCGCCGCCGATCCACGCCCCGATCGGCAACATGTTGGTGCTGTCGTCCTCGGTGTGGAAGTTGCGATAGCCGAAGTAGTGGCCGATGCCGTTGATCACGCCGGCGGCCCAGAACGGGATCCACGCCATCTGCACGCCGAAGATGATGGCGCCGGGCAGGACGCCGAAGAGCAGCATGTCGAGCGCCGCCATCACCACGATGCCCCACTTGTTGAGCGGCGTGTAGACGTTGCGCTCCATCCAGTCGTCGGGCGTGCCATGGCCGTAGCGGGTCATGGTCTCCGTGTTGTACGACTCCTTCACGTACAGCACGACGCCGCCAAAGAGGATCTTGTTGATGCCGTGGATGCTGCGGGCTGTGCGGGTCTTCCTCGGTCTCGCACTTGGCGTGGTGCTTGCGATGGATCGCCGCCCACTCCTTGGTGATCATGCCGGTGGTGAGCCAGAGCCAGAAACGGAAGAAGTGGCCGACCACGGGGTGCACGTCCAGGGCGCGGTGCGCCTGGCAGCGGTGCAGGTAGACGGTGACGCCCGCGATGGTGATCTGGACCATGACGAGGCCCGCGATGACATCGCCCCACCAGGGGAGATTCAGGAAGCCGCTGAACATTCGGGAAATGCCCTTTCACAGGAGCCGTCCTCGAACGGGGCGGCTATTGGGCAATGATTGTACCCCGCCCTGCAAACCCCGGTACGGCCCGTTGGTCCCATATGCCCAAGCCGTTGAAACATTAAGCCGTTTCCTTCGTTTCAGGCGTAGCAATCAGGCGCACGTCGCGGCGCGGATACGGGATGTGGATGGCGTTGTCCCGGAAGGCCCGCAGGACCTCGCGCAGCAGGTCGCTTTTCACGTCGCCCTCGCCCGCGAGGGGGTCCTTGATCCAGACCGTGAGCTCGAGGTCGATGCCGTGCTCGCCGAGGTTCTTGATGCGCGCCGTGGACTTCGGCTCCTCGATCACGCGCGGCTGGCGGCCGGCCGCCTCGAGCAGCAGGCGGCAGGCGCTGTCGACGTCGCTGTCGTAGGTGACCGAGACGCCGACCACCATGGAGACCTTCGGGTCCGAATACGTGTGGTGGCTCACGCTCTGCGTGATGAGCAGCTCGTTGGGGATGATCGACTCCACGCCGTCGCCGCCCTTGATCACCGTGTAGCGCGACTCGATCGCCTTCACCTCGCCGCGGCGGCCGTCCACCGTCACCACGTCGCCGATGCGCAGGCTGTTGTCGAGCAGCACGATGAAGCCGCTCACATAGTTGCTCGCGATCTTCTGCAGCCCGAAGCCCAGGCCCACGCCGAGCGCGCCGCCGAAGATCGAGAGCGTGGTGATGTCGATGCCGACGATCGGCAGCGCGATCAGCACCGCGATGAGCAGCGCCGAGACGCGCACCAGCTTGCTGATGACGATGCGCGTGGACATCTGCAGGCTGTTGGCGGCGAGCACGCGCGTCTCGGTGAGGCGCCCGATCCAGAGCGCCACCGTGAGGGTGACCACGAGGGCGGCGACGGCCTGCAGGGCGAGCCACAGCGTCACGTGCTGCTTGTTCTTGCCGACGCGTGAAGCCGATGTCGTCCAGCGCGGCGATCACATCCGGCAGCAGTCCCGTCACGTGCAGCACGACGCCGATCCATGCGATGCCCGCGATGATGCGCACGGCGCTGCGCAGGAACGCGCCCTCGGGAATGATCTGGGCCAGCATGAACACGGCGATGCGCATCACGAGCATCGCGAGCACCAGTGCCTTCGCGGTGTTCACCGAGGGTCGCGGACTGGAAGCGGTTCAGCGCGAACTCCGCCACGCCCAGCAGGACCAGTGCAATGAGCGGGAAGACGACGCGGCTCGATCTCGCGCTTGCCGAACCGCCAGCCCGGATGTACGCGGTTCGGCACGCGCCGGCAGACGAGGCGCGTGAAGAGGTACGCCGAGTGCCAGGGACAGCGCGACCGCGAGCGCCTGCCAGAGCCATTGCAGCGGCGTGGCGCCGCTCATCGCGTCGGCGAGGAAGGCCCGGATCGAGCTCCAGTCGACGTCGGGTGCTTTCATGGCTTGCTCCCCGCCGTTCCATCACCGCCGCGAAGAAGCCGTCGGTGTCGTGCACGTGCGGATAGAGGTGCAGGTACTCTCCCGCGCCCGGGATCTTCACGCCCTGCCGCTCGAGGACTCGGCAGCGGCGGACACGCGCCGGAAATCGGGATGGGCGGCGAGGAAGTCGCTCGACCACCGCCTCGTTCTCCTCGGTGAGCAGGCTGCAGGTGCCGTACACCAGTCGCCCGCCGGGCTTCACGAGCCCAGCGGCCGCGGCGAGGATGGCGCGCTGCTTGGCGTTCAGCTCCGCGAGCCCCTCGACGGTCTGGCGCGCCTTGAGGTCGGGATTGCGGCGCAGGGTGCCCAGGCCGGTGCACGGCGCATCCACCAGCACGCGGTCGATCTTGCCGCGCAGGCGCTTCACCTTCGCGTCGTTCTCGCTGCGCGATGCGCTGCGGGAAGACGTTGGAGAGGCCCGAGCGCTTGAGGCGCGGGGCGAGGTTGGCGAGCCGCTTGTCGGAGACGTCGAAGGCGTAGAGGCGGCCGGTGGAATTCATCGCCGCGCCCATCTGCAGCGTCTTGCCGCCCGCGCCGGCGCAGAAGTCGACCACCATCTCGCCGCGGCGCGGCTCGACCAGCATGCCCAGCAGTTGGCTGCCTTCGTCCTGCACCTCCACCGCGCCGTCGAGGAACATGGGGTGCTGGTTCAGCGCGGGCTTGCCGCGCAGGCGCACGCCGTGGGGCGAGTAACGCGTGGGCACGCGCCTCGATCTCGTCGTATTCGAGGCGGTCGAGCACGGCCTCGCGCGGCGCCTTCAGCGTGTTCACGCGCAGGTCGAGGGGTGCGGCGTCCTGCAGGCCGCGCGCGAGCGCGAGCAGCTCCGCGTCGCCCAGCGCGGGGCGCAGGCGCTCGATCACCCAGTCGGGCAGGTCCACGCGCAGCTCGAAGGGGAGATCGCCCAGGTCGCGCGCCTTGAGCTCGGTGAGCCACGCCTTCTCGCCCGGCTTCAGCGCCGACTCGATCTGCGCGAGGCCCACGCCCTGCAGCTTCACGAGCGTGGCGAGCGCGATCTCGCGCGGCGACGCGGTGGGCGTCACGTGCTCCAGCATGCGGCGGCGGCGCAGCGCCGCGTAGGCCGTGTCGGCGACCAGTGCGCGGTCCCGGTGGCCGAGGTTCTTGTGCTCGCGGAAGAAGGTGCGCAGCTGCGCATCGGCGGGCGCGCGTGCCGGCAGGATCACCGTGAGCGCTTCGATGATCGCCTCCAGCTGTGCGCGTCCGATGCTCATCTAGGCTCCTGGCGTTCCGCGATGCTCACCGCCGACTGCTCGACGGTGAGACGGTTCCTTGCCGCAGGGTAGCGCAGCTTGACCGGCAGGTAGTGCTGGTCGATGCCCAGCCAGACGTCCACCGCCTGGTCGGCATCGGGATCCACGTGGCGCAGGTGCAGGGCGCGCACCTTGCCGAGCGGGATGTCGATCTGCTCCACGCCCATCACCTTGAGGTTGAACGTGTAGAGCTTGCGCTGGGTGAAGACCTTGAGCGTCATCGCGTCGCCGTCCACCTGCGGCGGCTGGTGCGCGAGCTGGAAGATCATCGTGAGCCAGTCCACGGTGCCGTCGGTGAGCGGCTGCGCCTTGCGGTTGTCGCCGCGCTGGAACACGACCTCGTGCTTCGGCCAGTCGAATTCGAGGCCCTCGCGCGGCGTGTCGGGCTTCGTCTCCGTGAAGCGCTCCGGCCTCAGGCCCACGCTCGTGATGGTGCCGGTGCTCTCCTGGCGGATCGCCCCGCGCAGGAAGAGGTGGAAGAGGCCCTCGGCCTCGCCCTCGCCGGTGATGCGATAGCTGTCGCCGTCGCGGTTCCACCGGTACACCGCGTGCGCATGGAGCAGCCCGGAGTCGAGCTCGTAGTCGATCGCCAGGTGCTCGGGCAGGCCTTCCATCGGGAACACGTCCGGCGCTGTCGCGGGCGTCGGCGGAGGCTGCATCCACGGGATCACGGGCTCGGCGAGCGCGGTGGTCTCGGGCGGGGACGGCGCTGGTGCGGGCTCGGGGGCCGGCGCGGTGAAGGCACTCGCGTCGGGCGAAGGCGTGGCTGCGGCGAGCAGCTCGGGCACCGGCGGGGGCGGTGGCGGGGGATGGCGCGCGACCGGCGGCCGCGGCGCCAGCACGCGCTTGGGCGCGGGAGCGGGCGGCCTGGGCGGGACGGGTTGCAGGGCAGGCGGCGGGGCCGGCAGGGGAGCCAACTGCGCGGAGAATACCAGCCCAGCACCTGCGTCGATCGCCTCGATGCGCGGCGGCATGCCCACGAACACGGCGGCGTGCAGCAGGGCCGAGACCAGCACCGCGGCGGCGACGATGCGATAGCGCGTGAGCTGCTCGGCCGCGCGCGCCATGCGCCATCAGCGCGTCGTGAGGCCGACCAGGGTCTGCTCGACGCGCAGGCCCCTGGGATCGTCGAACACGACGCGCACCGGGAAGTTGAAGCGGTCCTTGGCGAGCCACACCTGGGCCTTGCTCTCGCGCGGGCCCGCGGTCACGCGCTCGTAGTGCAGCGTGGCGAACTCGCCGGCCGGCGTGGCGATGCGCGGCTCGTCGACCAGGCGATAGGTGTAGAGCTCCACCTTGCGCCCGTTGGACATGTGCATCGCGACGGTCGCGTCGGCCGACTTGAGGTTCATGAACTGGTACATGACCGAGATGCGGTCCTGGGTCTCATCGGGCAGCGGCGTCTCGGAGCGCTTGCCGTCCTCCTCGGAGAGCATCACGCCCTTCGCCCAGTCGAAGGTCGCCTGCACCGCGCCGCGCGAGCTGTGCGCGCGATGCTGCTCGAAGGTCAGGGGTTGCAGGCCGGTGGGCACCACGCGCCCCGAGCTCGACAGCGTGAGCTGGTCGTCGAGGAAGAACCTGAGCGGGCCCTCGGAGCGCGCCACGCTGCGGATGGCGTACTTGTCGCCCTGGCGCGAGTAGGTCTCGGACACGTGCCCGATGGTGATGCCGGTGAAGGTGAGGCTGTACTCGGCGGCGATCTCGCTCGGCGTGGCGAGCGCCGCGCCGCTGGCGACGAGGGTGAGGACGAGAGCGAGCAGGGTCTTCATTCGAGGTTGCGGGGCGCGGCGATCCAGTCGTCGGCGGCGCCCGTGCGGCGGACCTGGAGCACGCCGCCCGCCGTGAATTCGATGCGATCCTCCAGGAACCAGCGCACCGCCTGCGGATAGATGCGGTGCTCCATCTGCAGCACACGGGCGGCGAGGGTCTCTTCCGTGTCGCCCGCGAGCACCGGCACCGCGCCCTGGATCACGATCGGGCCGCCGTCCAGCGCCGGTGTGACTGCATGGACCGTGGCCCCGTGCAGCTTCACGCCCGCCGCGAGCGCGCGCCGGTGCGTGTGCAGGCCCGGGAACGCGGGCAGCAGCGAGGGGTGGATGTTCAGCATGCGGCGCTCGTAGCGGCGCACGAAGCCGTCGGTGAGGATGCGCATGTAGCCCGCGAGGAGCAGGAGGTCCGGGGCGTGGTCGTCGACCGCCGCGGCGAGCCGCTCGTCATGCGCTTCGCGCGTCGGCGAATCTTCATGGTCCACCACGCGCGTGGCAATGCCCTGGGCCCGTGCCCAGGCGAGCCCGGCGGCGTCGGCGCGGTCGGAGATCACCGCTTTCACTGCGAGGCCGGTGCGCGCCTCCACGATCGCGCGCATGTTGCTGCCCCGGCCGGAGATGAGGATGACGGCGGTCTTCACCTGCGCGGTCAGGCGATCTGCGCCCGGGGCCCGCCCGCGGCGCGTTCCGCGATGGTGCCGATCTCGAATGCTTCCACGCCGCGCGTGTTGAATGCGTCCAGCGTGGCCTTTGCTTCGGCCTGTGCCACCACCACGATCATGCCGATGCCGCAGTTGAACGTGCGCACCATCTCCGCTTCCTCGATGCTGCCGTGGCGCTGCAGCCACTGGAAGATCGCCGGCCGCGGCCAGCGCGCGGCCTCGAGCCTGGCGCACACGCCTTCGGGCAGGATGCGCGGGATGTTCTCGGTGAGGCCGCCGCCGGTGATGTGCGCGAGGCCCTTGATCGCCACGCGGCCCATCACTTCGAGCACGGGCTTTACGTAGATGCGCGTGGGCTCGAGCAGCGCGTGGCCCAGCGTGCGCTCGCCGTCGAAGGGCTCGTGCAGGTCGGCGCCGCTCACGGCGAGCACCTTGCGGATCAGCGAGAAGCCGTTGGAGTGCGGCCCGCTCGAGGCGAGCCCGATGATCGCGTCGCCCGCGGCGATCTTCGTGCCGTCGAGGATGGCCGACTTCTCGACCAGCCCCACGGCGAAGCCCGCGAGGTCGTATTCGTTGGGGTCGTACATGCCGGGCATCTCGGCGGTCTCGCCGCCGATGAGGGCGCACCCCGCCTGCTCGCAGCCCGCGGCGATGCCCTTCACCACCGACTCGGCCACCGCCACGTCGAGCTTGCTGCACGCGAAGTAGTCGAGGAAGAAGATCGGCTCCGCGCCCGACACCAGGATGTCGTTCACGCTCATCGCCACCAGGTCGATGCCGATGGTGTCGTGCTTCTTCATGCGGAAGGCGAGCTTGAGCTTGGTGCCCACGCCGTCGGTGCCCGAGACCATCACCGGGTTCTTGTACTTCTTGGAGACCTCCACCAGGGCGCCGAAGCCGCCGATGCCGCCGAGCACCTCGGGGCGCATGGTGCGCTGGGCGAAGGGCTTGATGCGCTCGACGAGCGCGTCGCCCGCATCGATGTCGACGCCGGCTTCGCGATAGGTGAGGGGGGTTGAGGCGTCCACGGGCCGATCCGATTGATGCAGAAGCGAAATTTTAGCCGATTTACCCCCGGTGCGACGGGCCCGCGGCCTTTTTACTTCATGCGTCGCCGCTGCCCTGGAAGGTCGGGAGATGTACTTTCGCAAACTCGAGCATGCGCTCGATCGGCACCTTCGCCTGGCGGCCGATGGCGGGGTCGACGGACACCTCGTGGCCCGGGGCACCCTCGAGCGTCTCGATGAGGTTGTGCAGGCCGTTCATGGCCATCCACGGGCAGTGGGCGCAGCTCTGGCAGGTGGCGCCCTTGCCGGCGGTGGGCGCCTCGATGAAGGTCACCCCGGGCATGCGCTTCCTCATCTGGTGGATGATGCCGCCGTCGGTGGCGACGATGTACTCCTTCGCCTTCATGCGCTCGGCGGCCATGATGATGCCGGTGGTGGAGCCCACGGCGTCGGCCAGGTCGATCACGCTCGCCGGGGACTCGGGATGCACCAGCACCTTGGCGCCCGGGTGCTTCGCCTTCAGCTCCTCCAGCTGCTGCGCCTTGAACTCGTCGTGCACGACGCAGGAGGCGTTCCACATCAGCATGTCCGCGCCGGTCACGCGCTCCACGTAGTCGCCCAGGTGCTTGTCCGGCGCCCAGAGGATCTTCTTGCCCTGCCCATGCAGCCAGCCCACGATCTTCTCGGCGATGGACGAGGTCACCATCCAGTCGGCCCTCGCCTTCACCGCGGCGCTGGTGTTTGCATAGACAACGACCACGCGGTCCGGATGCTCGTCGCAGAACTTCGCGAACGCATCGATGGGCGTGGCGAGGTCGAGCGAGCACTCGGCCGCCAGATCCGGCATCAGCACGCGCTTCTCGGGGTTCAGGATCTTCGCCGTCTCGCCCATGAAGCGCACGCCCGCCACGACGATAGTCCTGGCGGGATGGGCATGGCCGAAGCGCGCCATCTCGAGGGAATCGGAGACGGTGCCGCCGCTCGCCTGGGCGAGGTCCTGCAGGTCCGGGTGGACGTAGTAGTGGGCGACGAGGACGGCATCGCGCTCGCGCAGCAGCCGCTTCGCGCGCTCCACGAGCACCGGGCGTTCCTCGGGCGTGATGATGCGCGGCGGCGTGGCGGGGGCGATGCCCGTCTCGCCGGTGAAGCGCTCGAAGCGGATCTGGATCGGTTGCGCGGTAGCCATGCGTGATTTTACGGCATCGTCGCCGTGCTAAAATTGCCGCACTCGGCGCACTCGCGGTATCGAGCGCGCGCCCGGGCCAAGCCGGCCGACGGAATCCTCCGAGGCGGCGCCGGCTCTGGGGACATCCCATGAGGCAGCTCCTCCTCGACTTCACCCAGGCGCCCGCGCCGACCTTCGCGAATTACGTCCACGGCCGTAATGCCGAGCTCGCCCACGCCCTCGAGGCGGCGGCACGCGGCGCGGCGCCCGAGCGTGTGATCTACATGTGGGGCGAAAGCGCCGCCGGCAAGACCCACCTGCTGAAGGCCGTGGCGGCCGCGGCGGGAGAGGGCGCGCGCTACGTCCCGGCGGCGGAGTTCACCGGGGAGGACGCCCACGGCATCCTCGCCCTCGACGACGCCGAGCGCCTGCCAGAGGCGCGCCAGGTCGAGCTCTTCAACGCCTTCAACGAGAAGCGCGTTTTCGTTGCTGGTGGTGGCGGCCGCGGCGGCCCCGCGCGACGTGGCGCTGCGCCGCGACCTCGCCACGCGCCTGGCCACCGGGCTCACCTACCGGGTGCTGGGGCTCACCGACGAGGAAAAGCGTGCCGCCCTCGCGGCCCACGCCCGCACGCGCGGGTTCGAGCTCGCCGAAGAGGTGAGCGGCATACCTGCTCAACCACGCGCGCCGCGACATGGGCTCGCTCATGGCCGCGCTCGACTCGCTCGACCGGTATTCGCTGGAGACCGGGCGCGCGATCACCGTGCCGCTGGTGAAGGCGGCGCTGGCAGCGAAGCGCATGAAGATCGCGCTCTTCGACCTCGACCACACGCTGCTCGACGGGGACAGCGACGTTTCGTGGGCGCAGTTCCTGATCGAGGAGGGCGTGCTGCATCCCGAGGAGTACCACGCGAAGAACCAGTGGTTTCCGAGCGCTACAAGGACGGCACGCTCGACATCCACGAGTTCCTCGACTTCCAGCTGGCCCCCTCGCGGCCCACCCGCGCGCGCAGCTCGACGCCTGGCACGAGGACTACATGCAGCGCAAGATCCGGCCGATCATCCGCGCGCGCGCCGCCGAGCTCATCGCGGGGCACGCGGGCGCGCTGACCGCGCTCGGTGACCGCGACCAACAGCTTCATCACCGCGCCCATCGCGCGCGAGCTGGGCGTGCCGACCTCATCGCCACCGACATCGAGGAGAAGGACGGCGCCTTCACCGGCAAGCCGCGCGGCACGCCGTCGTTCCGCGAGGGCAAGGTGACGCGCGTGAACGAGTGGCTCGCGAGCCCGGGCTGCCGCCTCGAGGACTACGAGAGCTGGTTCTACAGCGATTCCCTGAACGACCTGCCGCTGCTGGAGCGCGTGACGCACCCGGTGGCGGTGGACCCCGACGAGACGCTGCGCGCCCACGCCCGGGAGCGGGGGTGGCGCATCATGTCGCTGCGCGAATGAGACCTTCCCAACCGAATGATCAAGAAATACATCGACAGGCTCTTCGGCCGCCGCGAGCGCGTCACGCACAAGGATGCGCGCCCGGTGGTCTACGCGACCGGACAAGCACGACATGCGCCGCGACGAGCATCAGCACGTGCGCGCGGCGCACCTGCGAGGAGCTGCAGCGCGCCGGGCTACGCCGCGTTCGTGGTCGGCGGCGCGGTGCGCGACCTGCTGCTCGGCCGCGAGCCCAAGGATTTCGACGTCGCCACCAGCGCCACGCCCGAGGAGGTGCGCTCGGTCTTCCGGCGCTCGCGCATCATCGGGCGGCGCTTCCAGATCGTGCACGTGCTGTGCGGGCCGGAGACGGTGGAGACCTCCACCTTCCGCGCCCACTTCACGCGCGAGCCCGACGCGGAGAACACCGACGAGCACGGCCGCATGCTCTCCGACAACGTCTTCGGCACCCAGGCCGAGGACGCACTGCGCCGCGACTTCACCGTGAACGCGCTCTTCTACGATCCCGTGAAAGAGGAGGTCTGGGACTACGTGCACGGTCTCAAGGACCTCAAGGCAAAGAAGCTCGTGATGATCGGCGATCCGGCGACGCGCTATCGCGAGGATCCGGTCCGGATGCTGCGTGCCGCGCGCTTCGCCGCGAAGCTGGGCCTGGAGATCGATGCGAAGACGCGCGACGCCGATCCGCGAGCTGCGCGCACCTGCTCGAGAACGTGCCCCACGCGCGGCTCTTCGAGGAGATCCTGAAGCTCCTGCTCTCCGGCAACGCCGTCGAGTGCGTGCGCGTGCTGCGCGAGCTGGACCTGCACCACGGCCTGCTGCCGCTGCTGGACAACGGCGCTGGAGGACCCCGCAGTCGGGCCCTTCGCCCTGGCGGCGCTGCGCGCCACCGACGAGCGCCTGGCCGAGGACAAGCCCGTGTCGCCCGGCATTCCTGCTCGCCGCGCTCCTGTGGGGCCAGGTCGAGAAGAATCGTGCGGCGCTTCGAAGGCGAGGGGCAGCCCACGATACCGGCGCTGCACGCCGCCATGCACGAGGCGCTCGACGTGCAGCGCGATCGCTCGCGATCCCGCGCCGCTTCGACGCGACCATGAAGGAGCTGTGGCTGCTGCAGCCGCGCTTCCTGCAGCGCGGCGGCCAGCGCCCGTACCGGTTGCTCGAGCATCCGCGCTTTCGCGCCGCGTACGACTTCTTCGCCCTGCGCGCGGCAGTCGGCCGAATGCGCCGCAGGAAGTCGCGCAATGGTGGGAGCGCTTCCAGCGACGCGAGCCCGGACGAGCGCGAGCGCATGCTGGTCTCCGACGAGGCGGCGCCGAAGAAGAAGCGCCGGCGCCGGCGCGAGCGGCCAGAGGAAGGCGCACGCGCCGGGAAGCGCCGGATCGCAGGGGCCGAACGAAGGAGCGGAGCCTCCCGTCACGGCGGTGATCGCGCTGGGCTCCAACCTCGACGATCCCGAGGCCGCAGGTGCGGCGCGGCTTTTCGCGAGCATCGGCGGGCTTGCCGCAGACACGCGATCCTCGCGCGCTCGCATCTCTATCGCACGGCGCCCGTGGGCTACGCGGACCAGCCGCCGTTCGTGAACGCCTGCGCGCGCGTGGACACGCCGCCTCGCGCCGCCGCGCGCTGCTCGACGGGCTCCTCGACATCGAGCGCCGCCACGGCCGCGTGCGCGACCTTCCCAACGGCCCGCGCACGCTGGACCTCGACATCGTCCTCTACGGCGGGCCAGCGATCGACGAGCCGGGGCTCGCGGTCCCGCACCCGCGCGCCCACGAGCGCGCCTTCGTGCTCGCCCCGCTCCTCGACGTGTGGCCCGAGGCGGTGATCCCGGGCCATGGCGGCGCGCGCGCGCTGCTCGAGCGTGCCGGGAGCGACAGCGTCGAGCGGCTATGAAGCACCGCTACATCGTGGTCGAAGGGCCCATCGGCGCCGGCAAGACCAGCCTCGCGCTCAAGCTCGCGCAGCGCCTCGGCGCCGTCACGCTGCTCGAGGATCCCAAGGCCAACCCGTTCCTGCCGCAGTTCTACCGCGACATGCGCCGGTACGCGCTGCAGACCCAGCTCTTCTTCCTGTTCCAGCGCGTGGGGCAGCTCGAGGCGCTGGTGCAGCCGGACCTCTTCGGCAAGCCCACGGTCGCCGACTTCACGCTCGCCAAGGACCCGCTCTTCGCGCGCCTCACGCTCGACGACGCCGAGTACCAGCTCTACGACCGCATCTACGCCACGTGAAGCCGCAGGCGCCCGCGCCGGACCTGGTGATCTACCTGCAGGCGTCGATCTCCACCCTGGTCGCGCGGGTGAAGAAGCGCGGCCATGCCATGGAGACGCGGCATCGACGAGGGCTACCTGCGCCGGCTCTCCGAGGCGTACACGAGCTATTTCTACGGCTATTCGCGATAGCCCCCTCCTGATCGTGAACAGCGAGCGCCTGAATTTCGTCGACGTGCCCGAGCACCTGGAGCTGCTGATCCAGCGCATCGACGGGCATGCGCGGCGGGCGGGAATTCTTCAACCGGGCGTAACAGCGCCTTTGCTGCGCCGCGCCACCGGCCCGCGAAGGGGAGGCGCGGCCCCGCCTTGCGGCGGTGCACAATGTTGTCATTTGGGCTTCATATGGGCAGAATTCCCGTCCGGCCCCGAGCCCAGCCCGGTCCCCGCCCCCTGCGCGGGCCGGCATCCAAGACCATGAGCGCACAGAACGCCGCCAAGAGAGTGACCGTTCCCCAGCTGCAGGCGCGCGCGCGCGACGGCGAGAAGCTCGTCATGCTCACGTGCTACGACGCGAGCTTCGCCGCCGTCTCGGAGGAGGCCGGCGTCGACATCCTGCTGATCGGCGACTCGCTCGGCATGGTGATCCAGGGACACGACCACACCCTCGGCGTGACGCTCGAGGAGACCGAGTACCACGTGCGTTGTGTCGCCGCCGGCAGCCGCACCGCGCTGATCGTGGCCGACATGCCGTTCTCGAGCTACTTCCAGGAATCTCGCGAGCAGGCATTCCGGGGCGCGGCGCGCATGCTCGCCGCGGGCGCGCAGATGGTGAAGCTCGAGGGCGGTGCGATGATGGCCGAAACGACGCGCTTCCTCGTCCAGCGCGGCATCCCGGTATGCGCGCACATCGGGCTCACGCCGCAGCACGTCCACACGCTGGGCGGCTATCGCGTGCAGGGCAAGACCGAGGACGCCGCCGACCGCCTGGTGGCCGACGCGAAGGCCCTCGAGGATGCCGGCGCGGCCCTGGTGCTGATGGAGGCGATGCCCGCCGCGCTGGGCAAACGCGTCGCCCATTCGCTCACCGTGCCCACCATCGGCATCGGCGCGGGCCCCGACGTGTGCGGCCAGGTGCTCGTGCTCTACGACATGCTCGACATCTATCCGGGGCGCAAGGCACGCTTCGTGAAGAACTTCATGCCGGGGGCGCCGTCGGTGAAGGCCGCGATCGAGGCCTACGTGCGCGCCGTGAAGGACAAGTCGTTCCCCGCTCCCGAACATTGCTTCTGACCCGCACCGTCGCCGAGTTGCGCACGCGGCTCGCGGGCGAGCCGCTCCGTGGCGCTCGTGCCGACGATGGGCAACCTGCACGCCGGCCATCTCGCGCTGGTCGAGGAGGCGACGCGGCGCGGCCGGTGCGTGGTGGCCTCGATCTTCGTGAACCGCCTGCAGTTCGAGCCGGGCAGCGACTTCGAGCGCTATCCCCGCACGCTCGAGGCGGACGTGGAGAAGCTCGCCCGCGCCGGCTGCCACGTCGCCTTCGCGCCCGCCGAGCATGAGATGTATCCCGAGCCGCAGGAGATGACGATCGGCGTGCCGGCCGTCGCCCGCCAGCTCGACGGGGAGTTTCGCCCCGGCCACTTCGAGGGCGTGGCGACGGTGGTCGCGAAGCTCTTCAACATCGTGCGGCCCCACGTCGCCGTGTTCGGCAAGAAGGACTACCAGCAGCTGCACGTGATCCGCGCGCTGGTGCGCCAGCTGAGCTTCGGCATCGAGATCGCCGGCGTGGAAACGGTGCGCGAGCCCGACGGCCTCGCGCTCTCGTCGCGCAACGCCTACCTCACGCCAGCGGAACGCCAGGAGGCGGTGCGCCTGCGGGCGGTGCTCGGGCGCGTGAAGGCAGCGCTCGAGGCCGGCGCGCGCGACTACGACGCACAGCTCGCCGCGGCCGCGGATGATCTCGCCCGCCACGGCTGGCGCGTGGACTACGTCGCGTTGCGCGAGCGCTCGCACCTGGCGCTGCCCTCGCCCACCGAGCGCGCGCTGGTAGTGCTCGCCGCGGCATGGCTCGGGAACACCCGGCTCATCGACAACGTGGAGGCCGACGCGCGGTAGTATTGCGCGTATGTGGAATCTCTCGTTCGCTCCGCCGCAGGTGATCCAGGCGCGCGTGCTCACGCGCATGCCCGACCTGCTGCGGCGCAAGGTGAGGACCGAGTGGGGCGACGCCAACAAGCCCGGCGAGGCCATCGACGGCTTCCTGGAAGGGCCGTCATTCGATCGCGCCGGCAACCTTTACGTTACCGACATCCCCCACGGCCGCATCTTTCGAATCTCGCCGCGGCTCGAATGGTCCCTCGCGGTGGAGTACGACGGATGGCCCAACGGCATCGCGATCCACCGCGACGGCTCGCTCTGGATCGCCGACTACCGGCGCGGGCTGCTGCGCTGGGACGGCAGCGGGCGAGCCGGCGCCCGTGCCTTGCGCGCCGCGGCAGCGAGAGCTTCAGGGGACTCAACGACCTCACTTTCGACGCCCACGGCAACTGTTACTTCACCGACCAGGGCCAGACCGGGCTGCACGATCCCACCGGCCGCGTCTACCGGCTGCGCACGACCGGGCAGCTCGAGATGGTGCTCGCCGGCGTCCCGAGCCCCAATGGGGTAGCGCTCAACGCTCACGGCCGCGCGCTGCTGGTCGCGGTCACGCGCGCGAACCAGGTATGGCGCGGACCGTTACTCGCGGACGGTACGGTCTCGAAGGTCGGCGCGTTCCGCACGTTCTTCGGCACCAGCGGCCCCGACGGCATGGCGGTGGACGTGGACAACCGCCTCGTCGTCGCGCACGCGAGCCTGGGTGGCGCGTTCGTGCTCAACGTGCGCGGCGAGATCACGCACTTCGTGAAGAGCCCCATCGGCTCCACGGTGACGAACGTGGCGTTCCGTCCGGGCACCTCGCAGCTCGTGGCGACGGAATCCGAGACCGGCAGCATCCTCGAAGCCGACCTGCCCGGGGCCGGCGCGCCGCTCTTCTCGCACGCGTAAGAACGCGGGGATCGGGCCTACTGCGGCTTGATTCCCGCGTCCCTCACCACCTTCATCCAGCGGGTGTTCTCGGCGCGCACGAAAGCGGCGGTTTCCGCGGGCGTCATCGCGCGGATCTCGGCGCCCTGGTCGACCAGCGTGGCGCGCACCTTCGCATCCTCGAGCGTGGCGTTCACCGCGGCGTTGATCTTCTTCACGATGTCCTGCGGCGTGCCTTTCGGCGCGATGAGCGCGCTCCAGGTGCCGACCTCGAAGTCGGCGAGCCCGAGCTCGGCCATCGTCGGCACTTCGGGCACCGCAGGATTGCGCTGGTGGGACGCGAGCCCGATCGCGCGCACCTTGTCCGTGCGGACCTGGGGAACCACGGCGGGCAGCGTGGCGAAATTCACTTGCGCCTCGCCCGACATGATCGCGAGCACCGAGGGTGAGCCGCCCTTGTACGGCACGTGCGTGAGCTGCGCGCCGGTGGCCTTCACCAGCAGCTCGCCCGCGAGATGGCCCGGCGAGCCGACCCCCGAGGACGAGTAGAACGTCGGCGTCTTCGCGGCGAGGGCCTTGAGCTCGTCCAGTGTCTTGAAGCTCGTCTGCGGCGAGCCGATCATGATCATCGGGTAGGAGCAGACCATCGCGATCGGGACGAAGTCGGCGATGGGATCGAACTTCTGCTTGAAGAGCCCGGGGTTGATGGCGTGCAGCGCCACGGTGGACATCATGAGCGTGTAGCCGTCCGCGGGCTGCTGCAGCATGAGCTCGGCGGCGAAGTCGCCCGCCGCGCCGGGCTTGTTCTCTATGACGATCGGTTGCCCCAGCTTCTCGCCGAGCCTGGGCGCGATGAGGCGGGCGACGACGTCGGTGGAGCCGCCGGCGGCATAGCCGATGTAGAGGCGGATCGGCTTCTCGGGCCACGCGCCGACGGCCGCCGTGGCAGCGAAGGCGAGGATGGCCGCCAGCACGCGCATCGTCATTTTCCCTTGAAAACGGGCTTGCGCTTCTCCATGAATGCGCGCCGCCCTTCGGCGTAGTCGTCGCTCTCGAAGCAGTCGAGGATCAGCCGCCGGCAGAGCTCGAGGTCCATGTCCGCGTCGGGCTTCAGCACCTCGGCGATGATCCGCTTGCCCGCCTTGATGGTGAGCGGCGCCGCCGAGCCGATGTGCTGCACGTACTCGGCGAGCAGCGCGGGCAGCTGCGCTGGCTCGGCCACGCGGTTCACCAGGCCCATCGCCAGCGCCTCGTCGGCATGCAGCCGGCGCCCGGTGAAGAAGATGTCCTTGGCGAACCCGGGGCCCACCAGGTCGACGAGGTTCTTCATCGCCGAGACGCGGTAGCCCAGGCCCAGGCGCGTGGCGGGGATGGCGAACGTCGAATCGGCCGAGGCGATGCGGATGTCGCACGCGATCGCCACGTTCACGCCGCCGCCGATGCAATAGCCGCGGATGCAGGCGATGGTGGGCTTGGCGAAGTCGTGGATGCCCTGCAGCGCCGCTTCCGCCACGCTCTCGTACTTCGTCACCGCCGCCTTCGCCGCGCGCAGGTCCTCGAACTGCGAGATGTCGGCGCCGGAGACGAAGGCCTTCTCGCCCTCGCCGCTGAAGACGACCATGCGCACCGCGTCGTCCGCGGCGGCGCGCGCGAGGATCGCCGGCACCGCCTCCCACATGTCCACCGAGAGGGCGTTGTGCTTGGCGGGATTGTTGAAGCGCACGTGCAGCGCGGATTCCTCGCGCCACGTCTTCACGCGCTCGGTGGGCGAAGCCATGTCGTTCATCAGTAGACTCCCAGCGGCCTTCATGCGCGCGAGCTCCTCGGCGCCGTAGCCCAGCTCGGCGAGGATCTCGTCGGAGTGCTCGCCGCGCCTGGGCGCCGCGCGCGCGATCGTCGAGGGCGTGCGCTCGAGCGTCACCGGCTGGCCCATCAGCACCTGCTCGCCGAGGTGCTTCGAGACGACCTTCCTCAACATGCCCAGGTGCTGCACCTGCGGCTCCTCGAAGACCTCCTCCAGGTCGTTGATGCGCCCGCACGCCACGCCCGCGGCGTTGAATTTCTCGATCCAGTAGTCGCTCGTGTGCCCGGCGAGGCGCTTCTCGATCTCGGCGTTGAGCCAGTCGCGGTTCACGTCGCGCGCGCCCTTGGTCTCGGAGCGCTCGTCGGCCATCCATTCGGGCGCGTCCATCACCTCGCAGAAGCGCTCCCAGATCTTGCCCCCGAAGACGGCGATGTTCATGTAGCCGTCCTTCGTCCGGTACACGCCGGTGGGGATGCTGGTCGGGTGGAAGTTGCCCGCCTGGCCGGGGATCTCGTGGTCGATGGTCCAGCGCGCCGTCTGGAAATCCATCATGTAGATCATCGCTTCGAGCAGCGACGTGTGCAGCCACTGGCCCTTGCCCGAGGCCTCGCGTTCGAGGAGCGCCACGGTGACGCCGTACGCGGCGAAGATGCCGGCGCAACTGTCGGCCACGGCGATGCCCACGCGCACCGGGCCCTGTCCCGGCAGCCCGGTGACCGACATGAGTCCGCCCATGCCCTGCGCGATCTGGTCGAAGCCCGGGCGCGTGGCGAGCGGGCCGGTCTGCCCGAAGCCCGAGATGCTCGCGTAGACGAGGCGCGGGTTGACCTGCGGAGAGCGCCTCGTAGTCGATGCCGAGGCGATGCTTCACGTCGGGACGGAAGTTCTCGAGCACGACGTCGGCCTTCGCCACCAGCTTCTTCAGCACCGCGATGCCCTCGGGCTCCTTCAGGTTCAGCGTGATGGAGCGCTTGTTGCGGTGCGTGTATTGGTAGTCGCTGCCTTCCTGGCCGCCGAGCGTGTCGTCGCCGCGCATGTGCTCGGGCATCTGGACCTGCACGACGTCGGCGCCCCAGTCGGCGAGCTGGCGGGCTGCGGTCGGACCCGCGCGGACCTGGGTCAGGTCGATCACGCGGAAGCGGGCGAGGGCTTGCGAAGCGGGTTGGTGCGGCATGGCGAAAGATTACAGCATCGGCACCATGGTGCCATTCGCCGGCGCCGGGGATCGGCCTAGGATCGGTAGCGGATCGCGCAATGCCGCCCGGGAGATCGCACGCGTGAACAATGCTTCCACCAACGCGCCGCAGGACGAAGCGGGCGGGCGTGCCGGCCCCCGCGGCGAGCTGAAGGCCTTCCTCTTCCTCACGGTGGTCATGGCGCCGGTGATCGCAGGCCTCACCATCTCCGGCTACGGCTTCCTGGTCTGGGTCTACCAGATGTTCGCGGGCCCGCCGACCCACTGAGCCGATGCGATCCGCAGCTACAAGGAGCCCCACATGAAACTCACTCGACGCGAGTTCATCCGCGACGGCGCCGCATCCGTCGCGGCCCTCTCCACGGTCACGGCCGGGGCGCAGGTCTCCAACGTCGTCACCGATCCCGCTGCCGCGGACCTCAAGTGGCACAAGGCGCCGTGCCGCTTCTGCGGAACGGGATGCGGCGTCACGGTCGCCGTGAAGGCGAACCGCGTGATCGCCACGCTGGGCGACCCGCAGGCCGAGGTGAACCGGGGCCTCAACTGCGTGAAGGGCTATTTCCTCTCCAAGATCATGTACGGCGAGGACCGCGTGCAGAAGCCGCTCCTGCGCATGAAGGACGGCAAGTACGACAAGAACGGCGAGTTCACGCCCGTGACCTGGGACCAGGCCTTCGACGTGATGGCGGAGAAGTGCAAGGCGGCCCTCAAGGCGAAGGGGCCGACGGCCATCGGCATGTTCGGCTCGGGGCAGTGGACGATCTGGGAGGGCTACGCCGCCAACAAGCTGATGAAGGCGGGCTTCCGCTCCAACAACATCGATCCCAACGCGCGCCACTGCATGGCATCGGCGGCGGCGGGATTCATGCGCGCCTTCGGGATCGACGAGCCGATGGGCTGCTACGACGACATCGAGGCCGCCGACGCGTTCGTGCTCTGGGGCTCGAACATGGCCGAGATGCACCCGATCCTCTGGACGCGCGTGACCGACCGGCGCCTGTCCAACCCCGCCGTGAAGGTGGCCGTGCTGTCGGTCTTCGAGCATCGCTGCTTCGACCTCGCCGATGTCCCGATGATATTCAAGCCGCAGACCGACCTCGCGATCCTCAACTACATCGCCAACTACATCATCCAGACCAACCGCGTGAACCAGGACTTCGTCGGCAAGCACGTGGCGTTCAAGCGCGCGGCCGAGGACATCGGCTACGGCCTGCGGCCCGACGACCCGCGCGAGAAGAAGGCGAAGAACGCGGCGAAGGCGGGCGACCTCACGCCGATGACGTTCGACGAGTACAAGGCGTTCGTGAAGCCCTACACCGCGCAGATGGTCGCCAAGCTCTCGGGCGTGCCGCCCGACAAGCTCAAGGCCCTCGCCGAGCTCTACGCGGACCCGAAGGTGAAGGTGATGTCGTTCTGGACCATGGGCTTCAACCAGCACACGCGCGGCGTGTGGGCCAACAACCTGGCCTACAACATCCACCTGCTCACCGGGAAGATCTCCACGCCGGGCAACTCGCCGTTCTCGCTCACCGGGCAGCCCTCGGCGTGCGGCACGGCACGGGAGGTGGGCACGTTCTCGCACCGTTTGCCTGCCGACATGGTGGTGAACAACCCGAAGCACCGCGAGCGTGCCGAGGAGATCTGGAAGGTGCCGCCCGGGACCATCGACCCCAACCCGGGCTACCACGCGGTGCTGCAGAACCGGATGCTCAAGGACGGCAAGCTCAACTTCTACTGGGTGCAGGTCAACAACAACATGCAGGCCGCGCCCAACATGATGCAGGAGGGGCTGCCCGGCTATCGCAACCCCGCCAACTTCATCGTGGTGTCCGACGCGTATCCGACGGTCACGGCCCAGGCCGCCGACCTCATCCTGCCGGCCGCGATGTGGGTGGAGAAGGAAGGCGCCTACGGCAACGCCGAGCGGCGCACGCACTTCTGGCACCAGCTCGTGAAGGCGCCGGGCGAGTCGCGCTCGGACCTGTGGCAGCTCGTCGAGTTCTCCAAGCGCTTCAAGGTCGAGGAAGTGTGGCCCGCGGAGCTGGTCGCGAAGAAGCCCGAGTACCGCGGCAAGACGCTCTACGACGTGCTCTTCCGCAACGGCCAGGTCGACAAGTACCCCGCGAGCCAGGTCGAGACCGGCTACGACAACGACGAGGCGAAGGCCTTCGGCTTCTACCTCCAGAAGGGCATCTTCGAGGAGTACGCGCAGTTCGGGCGCGGCCATGGCCACGACCTGGCGCCCTTCGACGAATACCACAAGGTGCGCGGCCTGCGTTGGCCGGTGGTCGACGGCAAGGAGACGCGCTGGCGCTTCAAGGAGGGCAGCGACCCCTACGTGAAGCCCGGCTCGGGATACGACTTCTACGGCAACCCGGATCATCGCGCCTACATCATCGCCGCGCCCTACGAGCCGGCGGCCGAGGAGCCCGACAAGGAATATCCGTTCTGGCTGTCGACCGGCCGCGTGCTCGAGCACTGGCACTCCGGCTCGATGACCGCGCGCGTGCCCGAGCTCTACCGCGCGTTCCCCAACGCCGTGGTCTTCATGCATCCCGACGACGCGGCGGCGCTCAAGGTGCGCCGCGGCAGCGAGGTGAGGGTGGTGTCGCGGCGCGGGGAGTGCCGCTCGCGCGTGGAGACGCGCGGGCGCGTGAAGCCGCCGCGCGGGCTCGTGTTCGTGCCCTGGTTCGACGCCTCGCAGCTCATCAACAAGGTCACGCTGGACGCGACGGACCCGATCTCCAAGCAGACCGACTTCAAGAAATGCGCGGTGAAGATCCTTCCCGTTGCGGGAGACTCGGCATGAAGGCGCTCGTCGGCATGGCGCTCGCCGTGGCCGCGGCCGGCGCGCTCGCCCAATCCTCCTCCGGCCTCGTGAACGGGCTGCGCGGGCCCGCGGCGCTCGATGCCGAGACGCGCGCGCCGCTCATGGCCAAGCCGGTGAACGACGACCAGCGCCGCGCGCGCAGCTACCCGATGCAGCCGCCGGTCATCCCGCACCAGATCGACAACTACCAGATCGACCTGCGCTTCAACAAGTGCATGAGCTGCCATGGCCGCGAGCGCGTGGGCGAGAGCCAGGCGCCCATGGTGAGCGTCACGCACTTCCAGGATCGCGACGGCACCATCCGCATGGAGATCTCGCCCCGGCGCTACTTCTGCACCCAGTGCCACGTCTCCCAGTACGACGTGCGGCTGCCGGTGAAGAACACGTTCCAGGATTTCTATGACGTGAAGGCCGGCGCGTCGCCCGGCACGGGCAAGGGCAAGTGATCCGCGCGATCCTCCGCTGGCTTGCGCGCTGGTGGCGGGTGGTGTCCCGCCCGGGCCTGCACTACAGCCTGGGGTTCCTCACCGTGGGCGGCTTCATCGCGGGCATCGTCTTCTGGGGCGCGTTCAACACCGGCATGGAGGTGATGAACACGGAGACGTTCTGCACCGGCTGTCACGAGATGCGCGACAACGTGTTCCAGGAGCTCAAATCCACCATCCACTACACGAACCGCTCGGGCGTGCGTGCCACGTGTCCCGATTGCCACGTGCCGCACCACTGGACGAACAAGGTCGCCCGCAAGATGCAGGCCTCGAAGGAGGTGTGGGGCAAGATCTTCGGATCCATCAACACGCGCGACAAGTTCGTCGCGAAGCGCCTGGAGCTCGCGCAGCACGAATGGGCGCGGCTCAAGGCCAACGATTCGCTCGAGTGCCGCAACTGCCACAACTTCGCCTCGATGGACTTCACGCGCCAGAGTGCGCGCGCGCAGGCTCAGCATTCGACGGCGCTCGCGAGCGGCGAGAAGACCTGCATCGACTGCCACAAGGGCATCGCGCACCACCTGCCCGAGATGGGTCGTGTGGCCGATGTCTCGGGAACGAACGACGCCCACGGAGGAAAACCATGAAGACCGCCATCGCCCGCTTCGCCGCCGCGCTCGCCATCACGCTAGGCCTTGCCGCGTGCGTCTACGACCCGTGTTATCCCTATGGTTGCCAACCGCAGGTGCAGCCCGGCGCGCCCGCGAGCTTCGACCGCTCGTGGAACGCCGCCATGCTCGCGCTGCAGGACCAGGGTGTACGCATCACGAGCGAGGACCGCGGCGCCGGCGTGATCCAGGGCCAGCGCGGCGGCATGACGGTGATGACGCGCCTCAACCGCCAGGCCGACGGCTCGGTGCGCGTCGAGTTCAACGTGGGCGGCAACCTCTCCGAGGATTCCGGCCTCCCGAACCGGATCTCGCGTTCCTACGACGCGCGCATGGGGCGCTAGCCGCCCGCGCGCCTCACGCCTTCAGGTGCTGCCTGAAGAAGTCGAGCGTGCGCTGCCACGAGAGCTTCGCCGCCGCTTCGTCGTAGCGCGGCGTGGTGTCGTTGTGGAAGCCGTGCTGGGTGTTCGGGTAGACATAGCCGTGATGCTCGACGTGATGCGCGGCCAGCACCTTCTCGAACGCGGGCCAGCCGTCGGTGATGCGGTGGTCCTCCGAGGCGTAGTGCGCCAGCACCGGTGACTTGATCTTCGCCGCCTCGTCCGCGCTCGGCTGCACGCCGTAGTAGGGCACCGCGGCATTGAGGTCGGGAAAGCGCGTGGCGAAGGTGTTGACCATTCCGCCGCCGAAGCAGAAGCCCACCGCGCCGAACCTGCCGTTGAAGTCGGGCCGCAGCTTCACGTAGTCCACCGCCGCGCACAGGTTCTCGGTGCGCTGGTGCGCGTCGAGCTTGGCGAACATGTCGCGCGCGCGGTCCTCGTCGCCGGGATAGCCGCCCACGGGCGTCAGCGCATCGGGAGCGAAGGCGACGTAGCCCTCGGTCGCGAGCCGGCGCGCGACGTCCTCGATGTAGGGATTGAGGCCGCGGTTCTCGTGGATCACCACGACGCACGAGCGCTTGCCCTTGCCGGCCGCGGGCTCGGCAAGGTAGCCGCGCATCTTGCCCGAGCCCTTGGGCGCGAGAAAGTCGGTGTAGTCCACCTTGATGCGCGCGTCGTCGGGCTTCACCTGCTGGGCCCACGCGAAGTTGGGAGTGAGCGCTTCCAGCATCGCCGCCGCCGAGAAGCCGGCGACCGCGTACTTCGCCGCGCGGTCCAGGAACTCGCGGCGCGAGATGCCGCCGTGCACGAAACCGTCGAAGAGCTGCAATACCTCGGGGGGAAGTCGCTCGCTTGCTTGCGATCCATGGGGGCCTCCTTCAGCGGAAGAACGCGCGCAATTCGGTAAGGGTTTCCTCGGGCACCTGCTCGGCCGGGTAGTGCCCGCAGGGCAAGCATCTTCCCATGGACGTCGGCCGCGCGCTCGCGCCAGGCGTCCATGCGGCTTGTAGCTGCGATTGACGTGGCTGCGCTCGCCCCACAGCACCAGCATCGGCATCGCGATCCTGCGCTGCAGATCGGCGCGATCGTGGTCGAGGTCGATGCCCACCGCGGCGCGATAGTCCTCGCACACGGCGCGGATGTTGTCGGCGTTGCAGCAGCGGATGTACTCGGCCATCGCCTCGGGCGTGAAGGCGGAGAGGCCCACGCCGGGCTTGTCGAGCTTCTTCCGGATGTAGCTTCTCGAAGCCCGTAGGCCTCGATCATCTTCTCGGGATAGTCCGCGGGCTGCGCCATGAAGAACCAGTGGTACGAATCCACCGCCCACTTGAGCGGGATGTTGGAGAGCATGTGCAGCGTGGGCACGATGTCGAGGAACGCGACCTGCTCGACGCGATCGCCATGGTCGAGCGCCATGCGGTGCGCCACGCGCCCGCCGCGGTCGTGGCCCGCAACGCGCCATTTCTCGAATCCGAGCGCGCGCATCACCTCGACCTGGTCCTCGGCCATGGTGCGGAAGGAGTAGCCGATGCTGCGCTCGCCGCCGGGCGGCTTGGAGCTGTCGCCATAGCCGCGCAGGTCGGTCGCGACGACGGTGAATTGCTCCGCGAGGCGCGGCGCGATCTTGTGCCACATCACGTGGGTGAGCGGGTTGCCGTGCAGCAGGAGCAGCGGCGGGCCCGAGCCGCCGTGGCGCAGGTGGATGCGCGCGCCGCTCGTCTCGATATCCGTTCGTCGAGAACCCTTCAAACATGATGGGAACCACAGATGAACACAGATGAACACAGATGATCGGGACAGGACGGGACCGACGCCGTTCACGGTGACGCTGCCATTCACCTTCACAACCCATCCGTGCTCATCTGTGTTCATCTGTGGTTGCAACGGTTTAGTCATTTGCGCAGCAAGCGAGTGAGGTCGCGGACGTCCTTCAGCTCCTCGATCTTCCACGCGAGCTTGAGCACTTCCTCGATCGCATCCTTCTTGAGCCCGCCCCACGCGGCGCACTGGCGGAATTTCTCGGCGAGCTCGGCATCGGTCATCGGGTTGGCGGGGCTGCCCTTGCCGAAGTCGGCCTGTCCCTTGATGAGCTTGCCGTCCGTCGAGCTCGATCTCGATGATCGTGGTCATCTTGTCGAAGCCCGCGGCCTCGGCCTCGGGATGCACGCCGAAGTCCACCTTCGCGATCATCGCCTGCACGTCGGGCCGGTTCACGACCTCGTCGGTGAACTGCTCGAGGCCGCCCTTGCGCTCCAGCAGCAGGATGGCCATGCAGAACTCCATGGAGAACTTGGCCTGCAGCTCGTTCTTCGGCTGGTGGTGGATCAGCGCGTTGGGCATGTTGTGGTTGGTGCCGACCGCCACGCGCTTCACTTGCCCGGGCCTGATGTCGTTGGCGAGGATCAGCTCCATCATCACCGCCATGCCGGGGTGCGTGAGCGAGCCCGAGGGATGCGGCTTGATGGAGACGCCGGGGAAATGGAATGTCCACGGTTGCCCGAGCTTGCCGGCGATCGCGGCCTCGTCGTAGCCGCCGCCGGCCGCGCGGAAGAAGCCGCGGTCGGCCTCGAGGCCGTTGGGTGAAGCGGTGAAGCCGTGGGCGGCGAGCTCCGCCGCGACCACGCCGTTTTCCGCCGCGCGGCCCGCGTGGAACGGCTTGGTCATGGTGCCGAAGTTCTCGCGCAGGCCCCCGGCCTGGGTGGCGCCGATGGACAGCGCGCGGCGCGTGGCCTCGCGGTCGAGGCCGAGGATCTTGGCCGCGGCCGCCGCGGCGCCGATCGATCCGCAGGTCGCCGTGCTGTGGAAGCCATGCTGGTAGTGGCGCGGCATGATGGCCTCGGCCACCTTGCACTCCACCTCGACGCCGACCTGGTAGGCGAGCATCAGGTCCGCGCCGCTCTTCTTGTGCTGCTCCGCGAGCGCCAGGGCGGGCGGCAGCGCGGGCGCGGTGGGATGGGTGAGGAGGCCGTACACGCGGTCCTTCGCGACGGCGAGCTGCGTGTCGTCGTAGTCGTCGGCGTGGATGGCGAGGCCGTTGGCGAAGGCGGCGAAGCGCGCCGGCATGCGCCAGCTGCGTGCCGATCACCGTGCCGTGGAAATCCGTCGGGATGCCGATGCCGGCGAGGTAGCGCTGCGCGATGTGGCCCTGGTGCGAAGCCGCGCCGGCGAGCGCGAGCCCGAGGCCGTCGATCACCGAGCGCTTGCCGAGGTGGGCGACGTCCTTCGGAATGTCCGCGGACCGGGTCGAGGTGACGAAGCCGGCGACGTAGTCGGTGAGGGAAGCGGTTTGCGTTTTCGGCAGGTGCGGTGGTGGCCATTGGCGTTAGTCGATGGTGATTGGGCCCCGGCCTGCGCCGGGGAGACGGCTCGAGGCGGAGTGGCGATCTTGCGATGGGCGGCGAGGCGCGCGCCGAGGCGCACGGCCTGCTCGAGCGCGCCGGTGGTGGCGACGCCCTTGCCCACGATGTCGAACGCGGTGCCGTGGGCGGGCGTGGTGAACACCGTCGGCGAGTCCGCCGGTGACGGTGACGCCGCGGTTGAAGCCCTTGATCTTGGTCGCGATCTGGCCCTGGTCGTGGTACATCGAGAGCACGCCGTCGAAGTCGCCGCCGAAGCCCTTGATGAACACGGTGTCGGCGGGGAAGGGGCCCTTGCAGTCGATGCCGCGCGCGGCGGCCTTCGCGACCGCCGGGGCGATGATCTCGATCTCCTCGCGCCCGAAGAGGCCGTTCTCGCCGCCATGGGGATTCAGCGCCGCGACCGCGATGCGCGGCCGCCGCGAAGCCCGCGCCGCGCATGGTGGCGTCGGCGAGCGTGAGCGCCTCGTCGATGCGCTGCGGCGTGATCTGATCGAGCGCCGTGCGCAGCGACACGTGCGAGGTGACTCGCGACATCCACTTGTCGTCCAGCACGTTCATCTCGCCGAAATAGCCGCGGTGCCTGCGTGAGGTGGGCGAACATCTGGTGCTCGTCGTTGAACTTCCAGCCGCCCGGCGTGCAGCGCGGCCTTGTTGAGCGGCGCGAAGGTGATGCCGTCGATGCGCTCGTCGAGCGCGAGCTCGATCATGTAACGCGAGCGTGTCGCCGGTGAGCTTGCCGGACTCGGCGGAGGCGGCGCCGCGCGGGATTCTGGCGGGATCGAGGTTGGCGAGGTCGACGATCGGCACCTCGTCGGTGCGCGACCAGTCGACCTTCCCCGGGTCGGCGTAAGCCTTCACCTTCAGCATCACGCCGGCGTCGCGCGCGCCCTGCTCGAGCACGCGCGCATCGCCCACGACGAGCAGACGGGCATCGCCGGCGAGGCGGCGGTCGGCGAGCACGCGCGCGCATTGCTCGGGGCCGATGCCGGTGCAGTCCCCCAGCATGAAGCCGAGGACGGGTAGTTCCTTCAAGCGAGTCTCCGATCGGTGAAATGGGTGATGGCCGCGATCAGCGCGAAGGTGATCAGCAGCATGGTGATGGACAGCACCGCGATGGGGCCCCAGTCGTTGCTCTCGCGCAGGTCGAACATCGTCACGGAAACGGTCTTGGTGCGCGCGGTGAAGAGCAGGATGGTGGCCGACAGCTCGCGGATCGAGCCGATGAAGATGAAGATCCAGGTCGCGATCACGCCGTTGCGGATGAGCGGCGCGGTGATGTCCAACAGCGCGCGCAGGCGCGTGGCGCCGAAGATGCGGCTCGCGTCCTCCAGCTCCGGGTGCACGGACTTGAGCGAGGTGGACACCTGCTGGTAGCCCACCGGCAGCTCCTTGGTGACGTAGGCGAGGAAGATGATGGAGAGCGTGCCGAAGAGAACGATGGGCGGATGCGTGTACGCGAGGAAGAGCCCCACGGCGAGCACGATGCCCGGAATGGCCACCGGCGCGGTGGCGAGGAACGCGAGGTAGCGGTGGCCCCACACGAGCTGGCGCTGGGCCAGGTAGCCGATGGTGGTGGCGAGGATGGTACCCGCCGTTGCCGCCGAGAGGCCGAGCACGAAGGTGTTCACCAGCGCCGCCTTGGTCTGGCTGAACTCGAAGAACACGAACTTCCAGTTGTCGAGCGTGAAGTTGCCCGCGAGCGGCGCGGCGTAGTTCTTCGCGAACGCCGTCCAGGCCGAGGATTCCGTAGGGCAGGAAGACCGAGCAGGCGAGCACGAAGGCGAAGAGCGCCAGCGCGGGCAGCTTCCACGCGCCGCAGCCGATCAGGCGCTGGCCGGTGCTCTTGCCGCCGACCACCGAGTAGCCGCGCCGTCCCATGATCGCCGCCTGCGCGCGCAGCAGCACCACGGTGATGAGCAGCAGCGGCAGCGACGAGGCGGCGGCGAGCCCCAGCTGCGGCGGGAACTGGAACAGGCTCCAGATCTTGGTGGTCATCGTGTCGACGCCGGCGGGCAGCGCGAGGATCGCCGCCGGCCCGAACAGCGTCATCGCCTGCAGGAAGGCCACGAGGAACCCGGCGAGCAGCGCGGGCAGCACCAGCGGCAGCGTGACGTTGCGGGCCGTGCGCCACGTCGGCGCGCCGAGGATGGCCGACGCCTCTTCCAGCTCGCTGGGGATGAGGTCGAGGCTGTTGGCGACGAACGTGAAGACGTACGGGAAGGTGTAGAGCGCCATCACGAACACGATGCCCCACGCCGAGAAGATGTCGATCAGCGGCGAGGCGTCGAAGGGCCGCAGGTCGAAGAGCGCGTAGTACCACTTGTTCACCAGGCCCGCGTTGGGCCCGCCCAGCAGCACCCACGCGAAGGCGCCGAGGAAGGGCGGCGTCACGAAGGACGCGAGGATCAGCATGCGCAGCAGGCGCTTGGCCGGCAGGTCGGTGCGCGCGACGAGCCACGCCATGGGCGCCGCGAAGGCCACGCACAGCCCGCCCACCGCGAGCGAGGTCCAGAGCGTCGTCCACAGCGGCTTCACGAAGCTCGGGTCCGAGGCGAGGTGGCGGAAATGCGCGAGCGTGAGGCGATGCGCCTCGTCGGTGAGGCTGGTCCAGGCGAGCCACGACATCGGCAGCAGGACGAGCACGGCGAGCAGCACCACCATCGCCACGGAGAACGGCGCCGTCGGGTCGAAGTGGCGTCGTTCCCGCGCAAGCGGCAACCCGGCGCAGCGCGTGCGGGCGCCGCCTGGGTTCGCACTTCCGCGGGAATGACGCTTTGCGCCACGTGCCTAGCTTCCGAAGATCGCCGTGTACTTCTTCTTGATCTCTTCCACGTGCGGCAGCATGCCCGCGGGATCGTCGGGCAGCGTCTTGATGTGCTTCAGCGGCGTGTGGCCCGCGGGGTCCTTGACTCCGGGATGCAGCGACCGCAGCCCACCCTTGTCCACGATGAACTGCTGGATCTTCGGCCGTGAAGATGAAGTTCTCGAAGACCTTCGCCGCGTTGGGGTGCGGCGCGTCGGCGAAGATCGCGGACGGCGAGGCCACGAACGGCGTGCCCTCCACCGGGTAGATGATCTTCACCGGGCTCTTCTTGTCGATCTCGATGAACATGTTGTATTCGTTGCCGTCCACCATCACCGCGCGCTCGCCGCTCGCGATGCTCTTGGGCGTGGCGGTGGTCGACTGCAGCTGCTGCACGCCCTGCTTGGAGAGCTTCTCGAGATAGTCCCAGCCCAGCGCCTTGGTGATGGCGTAGATGCCGGTCAACGCCGTGCCGCTATAGCCGGGGTGCGCCTTGGTGAGCTTGCCCTTCCACTTCGGGTCGAGCAGGTCCTTGTAGCCCTTCGGCACCTGGTCGGCCGGGACGATGTTGGTGTTGTAGCCCATCACGTCGAGCGTGGCGCGCCAGGTGGCGTAGTAGCCGTCGGCGTCCTTGCCCTGCGCGGGATAGTGCTTCACGTCGGCGGGCACGTACTTGGCGAGCAGGTTCTTCTGCTTCCAGAACATGAAGTGCGATGCATCCGAGCTGAATTGATCACGTCGACGCTCTTGATGCCCGAGTCGTGCTCCTGGTTGGTGCGCTGGAACACGCGCTCCGAGCCCGAGCGCTCGACGTCGAGCTCGATCTTCGGGATAGGCCTGTGCGGAAGGCCTCGGCCACGCCCTCGGCCACCTTCACGTCGACCGAGGTGTACCAGACGACCTTGCCTTCCTTCTCCGCGGCGGCGACATCGCGCGGCGTCTTTCCGGCGGCCGCCGGGACCGCGAGCGCCGACGTCACAGGACGGCGAGGACTGCTTGCTTGTTCATGGAACCCATCTTGTCTCCTCCTCGTTTGAAGCAATAAACGCGCCCGCGCTCGCGCGCGCCGCGATCGCTGAACTACTGGGCGAGGCCGCGGCAGCGCTCGGGCGCGAAGCGCACCGCGACCTTCGTGCCCGCGGCCACGTCGAGCGCGGCGGGCGCGGCGATCGAGCAGCTCCTGGCCGATGTCGACGATGTAGTCGCGATGGCTGCCCAGGTAGGCCTGGCTGCGCACGACGCCCGGCAGCAGGTTGTTGCCCTCGGCACGGCGTCGCCGGGCAGCAGCTCCACGTCGTGCGTCTTCACGCAGAAGCTCATGGCGCGCGCCCGGGCCGGCGAACTCGCCGTGGCCGATGTCGAGCGCATGGCCGGCGACTTCGACGCGGTTGCCCGCACGTGGCGGGCATCGACCACGTTGGAGGCGCCGATGAAGCGCGCGACGAAGCGCGACTTCGGGCGGTCGTACACGTCCTCGGGGGCTGCCGATCTGCTCGATGCGGCCGGCGTTCATCACCACGATGCGGTCGGCCATGGTCATCGCCTCGACCTGGTCGTGGGTCACGTAGATGGAGGTGTTGTGGAACTCGTCGTGCAGGCGGCGGATCTCGAAGCGCATCTCGCCGCGCAGGTTGGCATCGAGGTTGGAGAGCGGCTCGTCGAGCAGCAGGATGTCGGGCTTGGGTGCGAGCGCGCGGGCGAGCGCCACGCGCTGCTGCTGGCCGCCCGAGAGCTCGGAAGGATAGCGTCGGCATGAGCGATCGAGGCGCGTCGCGGCGAGCATGTCGTCGCGCGCGCGTCTGGCGCTCGGCGGCCGGCACCGATTCTGCATCTTGAGCCCGTAGGCCACGTTCTGCCAGCACCGTCATGTGCGGCCAGATCGGCGTAGCTCTGGAAGATCATGCTCATGTTGCGCCGCTCGGGCGGAACCACGCTGCCGGGCGCCGAGACGCGCTTTCCGTTCACGCGGATCTCGCCGCGCATCGGGCTCGAGGAAGCCCGCGAGCATGCGCAGCGTCGTCGTCTTGCCGCAGCCCGACGGGCCGAGCAGGCAGATGAACTCGCCCTGTTCCACCGCAGGTCGACGCCCTCGACCGAGGCGATGCCGTTGTAGCGCTTCGTGAGGCTGACGAGCTCGACGTGGGCCATGGTTCTAGGCGGTCCTGGCGCTCGCCTCGACCGGCGCTGCGGCGAGCGCGCGCTTCACCGCGTCGGTGACCTGCGCCGTGGTCGCCTTGCCGCCCAGGTCCGGCGTCTGCAGGCCGCTCGCGGTGACGGATTCCACCGCGGCCATGAGGCGCGCGGCGGCGGCCGCCTCGCCCAGGTGCTCGAGCATCATCACCGCGGTCCAGAACGTGGCGACCGGGTTTGCGATGCCCTTGCCGGTGATGTCGAAGGCGGAGCCGTGGATCGGCTCGAACATCGAGGGGAAGGCGCGCTCGGGATTGAGGTTCGCGGTGGGCGCGATGCCGAGGCTTCCCGAGAGCGCCGCGGCGAGGTCGGAGAGGATGTCGGCGTGCAGGTTGGAGGCCACCATCACGTCCAGCGTGGCGGGCTTCGAGCACCATGCGCGTGGTCATCGCGTCGACCAGCTCGCGGTCCCACTTCACGTCGGGGTAGCCCTTCGCCACCTCGAAGAAGATCTCGTCCCACATCACCATGCCGTGGCGCTGGGCGTTGGATTTCGTGACCAGCGTGAGGTGCTTGCGCGGGCGCTTCCTGGCGAGCTCGAAGGCGAAGCGGTGGATGCGCTCGACGCCGGCGCGGGTGAAGATCGCCACGTCGCTCGCGACCTCGATCGGCAATCCCTTGTGCGCGCGGCCGCCGACGCCCGAGTACTCGCCCTCGGTGTTCTCGCGGATCACCACCCAGTCGATGTCCTTGCCATTCGCGAGCGGGCTCTTCACGCCGGGCAGCACGCGCGTCGGCCGCACGTTGGCATACTGGTCGAAGCCCTGGCAGATGGGTAGCCGCAGGTTCCAGAGCGAGATGTGGTCGGGCACCTGTTGGCTGCCGACCGCGCCGAAGAAGATGGCGTCGAAGTCGCGCAGCTTCTCCAGCCCGCCCACGGGGATATCAGTGGCCTTCCTTCAAATACAGCTGCGAGCTCCAGGGGAAACGCTCGAACCTGAAGCCGAAGCCGCCGTCGGCCTTGCCGAGCGCCTCCAGCACCTCGATGCCGGCCTCGATCACCTCGGGGCCGATGCCGTCGCCGCCGATGGCGGCAATCTTGTACGTCTTCACTTGGGATCCTTCCGCAGGAAATCGAAGTCGACGCCCTGGTCGGCCTGCGTCACATTGTCGAGGAACAATTTCAGGTAGCCGCGCGTTGCGCTCGGCGCCTTCACGGGGCGCGGCGTTCCGCCGGCGCGAAAGCTCCTCGGCGGGCACTACAGCGTCGAGCGTCGCGCGCGGGCACATCGAGGCGGATGCGGTCGCCGCGTCTGCACCCAGGCGAGCGGGCCGCCGATCGCGGACTCGGGCGTCACGTGCAGCACGATGGTGCCCGCGGCGGTGCCGCTCATGCGGCCGTCGGAGATGCGCACCATGTCCTTCACGCCGGCGCGCGCGAGCTTCTTCGGGATCGGGAGGTAGCCGGCCTCGGGCATGCCCGGCGCGCCCTTGGGGCCGATGTTCTTCAGCACCAGGATGTCGTCGGCCTTCACGTCGAGGTCGTCGGAGTCGATGCGCGCGCGCGAGGTCTGCGGCATCCTCGAACACCACCGCGCGGCCCTCGTGCTGCATCAGCTTCGGATCCGCCGCCGACTGCTTGATGATCGCCCCGCCCGGCGCGAGGTTGCCGCGCAGCACCGCGATGCCGCCCTGCGCGATAGATGGGGCTCGCGAACGGGCGCACGACGTCCTGCGCGAAGCCCGCGCCCGCCGCCTCGATCTCCTCGCCCAGCGTGCGGCCGGTGACGGTGAGCGCATCGAGGTGCAGCAGCGGCTTCAGCTCGCGCAGCAGCGTCGGCGAGCCCGCCGGCGCGATGCAGGTCTTCCATGTAGTGCTGCGCCCGAGGGCTTCAGGTCCACCAGCACCGGCGTCTCGCGGCCCATGCGCGTCGAGGCGCGTCGAGATCGAGATGTCGATGCCCAGGCGGCCCGCGATGGCGGTGACGTGGATCACGCCGTTGGTGGATCCGCCGATGGCGAGCAGCACGCGCAGCGCGTTCTCGAAGGCCCTGGGCGGTGAGGATCTGGTCCGGCGTGAGCTTCGTCTTCGCGATCTCGCACCGCGATGGCTCCCGCTGCGCTCGGCCACGCGGATGCGGTCGGCGGTGACCGCGGGCGGCGAGGCGCCTGCCGGGCACCGAGATGCCGAGCGCCTCGGCCACGCACGCCATGGTGCTCGCCGTGCCCATCACCGAGCAGGTGCCCACCGAGGCCACCAGCTGGTTGTTCACGCGCGCGATCTCGTCGGCGTCGATCTCCTCGGCGCGGTAACGCCCCCAGTAGCGGCGGCAGTCGGTGCAGGCGCCCACGCGCTCGCCGCGGTGCGAGCCGGTGAGCATCGAGCCGGTGACGAGCTGCACGCACGGCACGTTGGCCGAGGCGGCGCCCATCAGCTGCGCCGGCACGGTCTTGTCGCAGCCGCCGATCAGCACCACCGCGTCCATGGGCTGCGCGCGGATCATCTCCTCGGTGTCCATGGACATGAGGTTGCGCAGGTACATCGACGGTCGGATGCGCGAAGCTCTCGTGGATCGAGATGGTGGGGAACTCCATCGGCAGGCCGCCCGCGAGCATCACGCCGCGCTTCACCGCCTCGACGAGCTGCGGCGCGTTGCCGTGGCAGGGGTTGAAGGCGCTGCCGGTGTTGGCGATGCCGACCACCGGGCGGGTCGAGCGCGTCGTCGGTATAGCCCGCGCCCTTGATGAAGGCCTTGCGCAGGAACAGCGAGAAGTCGCGGTCGCCGTAGCTGGTGAGGCCCTTCTCCAGCCCGTGGTCGTCCTTCTTCTCGCCCATGGGCAGAAGGATAACTCAGGAGGTCTTGTTCTCCGCTCCCTCGGCTTTCTTCTCCGCGCCCTTGGCGTGCGCCTCGGCGAGCAGCGCTCCGCAGTTGGTGTCCTTGCCGGGCGCGTTGTCGACGAAGGGCAGCACCGCCAGCGCCGGGTTCACGGCGGCGAGCAGGCCGGCGCCCGCGACGCGCGCGGCGATGGGGCCGGGGTGCAGGTGCACTTTCGGGTGGCGCATCGGCCCCTTGAGGTCGATGGGCGTGCGCAGCGAGAAGAGGCTGGGCTTCTTGGGCAGGGGGTGCACGGTGAGGCCGAGGGTCTCGTCACGCAGGCTCACCTCGCCGCTCACGTGCACCTCCGACTCGGTGGTGTCGACCACGAAAGCTTCGGGCGTGGCCACGCCGGCCTTCACCGCCACGCCGCTCACGGCGCAGCGCAGCTCCACCTGCTGGTTCCTGGTGCCGAGCAGGCGCAGCACCTCGGGGATGTCGAGGTTCAGCATGTAGACGAGGAGCTCGCTCACGCGCCCGCCGTCCACCGCGATGGTCATGCGCCCGTCGCTGGTGCCGAGCAGGTCCGCGACCGATTGCCCGGTGCCTTCGAGCTTCGCGCGTCCGTAAAGGGTGCCGAGCGCATCCCGCATCGAGCCCGACACCGGCACGAGCTGGTTCAGCTGCAGGCCCTGCACGTCGGTCTCGATGCGCCCGCGCACCGGCTTCGTGTTGCCGTCGATTGCGACCGTGGACTTCACGTGGCCGCCCGCGATGCCGAAGGTGAGCGGTGCCAGCTGCATCACCGAGTCCTTCAGCACGAGGTGGGTGGCGAACGAGTCGATCGGGATGGCGTTGGCGCGGTTGATGCGCCTGGACTCGAGGCGCACGTCGGCGTCCATCAGGCCCCAGCGCTCGACGTTGAGCGTCTCGTCGGGCAGCAGGCGGTTTTCGGCCTCGCGCTCCGCGGAGTGTTCGCGCTGCTGCGGGTTGGCGGTCTTGCCCGGGCGCGTGCCGGGCGGCGCGCCGATCACCGGGCCCAGGTCGGCGAGGTCGAGCAGCTTCGAGTGCAGGTCGGCGCGCATGAAGGGGCGCTTGCCGCCGGTGCGGTAGGTGATCGCGCCGCGCAGGTCGCTGTCGCCCACGCGGCCCTGGAAAGCGTCGAAGGTCCAGTCGTTGCCCGTGTGGACGAGGTGTCCCGCTACGTTGTACGGGGGCGTGTCGGGCAGCACCACGCGCACCAGCTTGCTCAGGTGCTTGGCGGTGTCGCCCGCGAGCTTGAGCTTGAAGTCCATCGCGCTGCCGTCGTAGCGGAACGAGCCCTCGGCCGAGGCGTGCGTCTTGCCGACGGCGGCGTTGCCCGCGAAGTCGATCGAGTCGCCGTGCTGCGGATCGAGGTGCGGAATGCGCGCGTCGGCCTTGAGCGCCTCGCCGCGGAAGGTGCCGTTCCCGCTGGCGCTGAGCTCGCCGCCGGCGCCGAGCGTTCCCCTGGCGAGCACCGCGAGGTCGGTCTGCTCGCCGCGGTCGATGAAGCGGATGCGTCCGTCGCCGAGGTTCACGCGCCCGAGGAAGAGGCGGCTCGGCTGGTTCGATTGCGGCCCGAACCGCCACGTAGCCTGGTCGCCGTGCATCTCCAGCCCGGCAATGGCCTGGCGCGCCTCCAGGTACGGCACCACGATCCGCCCGGTGAAAAGCGGCGGCACCATCACCTGCGCGGACAGCCCCTGCGCGTCGACGAGCTCGCGCGTCTCGGCCCAGGCGGGGTTGGCGATGCGCAGCCGGCCGAAGGTGACGGAGGGCGGCCAGCCGAGGTGCAGGCGAATGGTGTCGAGCTGCACCTGGCGATCGAGGGCCCCGCTCGCGCGCGCCTCGACCCAGCGCTCCGCCCACGCCGATTGCACGATCCAGGCGAGCGCGCCGACCAGAACGATCGGGGTGAGCACGATGATGGCGACGATGATGGAGATGCGGCGCGCGGTCATGCAGCTTGGATGGGGCGCCGCGGGCGCCGTTCCGGCCGCACCGCGCCGCCTCCGGTAGGACAAACGGAAAACCCGGGTCGCTATAATGACGACCCGCTCCAGGAATCGCCATGCCCGCCGCCACGCAATCCATTCCCGCCACCCTCATCCCGGGTGACGGCATCGGCCCCGAGGTCACGGAAGCCACGCTCGCGGTGCTCGAGGCGATGGGAGACCCGTTCCGCTGGCAGACCCAGCAGGCTGGCATGGCGGGTGTCGCGGCGAGCGGCGATCCGCTGCCGCCCGAAACGCTCGCCTCGATCCGCAAGACGCGCCTCGCGCTGAAGGGCCCGCTCGACGACACCCGTGGGCGGCGGCTTCCGCTCCTCCAACGTGCGCCTGCGCGAGGAGTTCCAGCTCTACGCCAACCTGCGGCCGGCGCGAACGCTCGTGCCGGGCGGGCGCTTCGAGGACATCGACCTCGTGCTGGTGCGCGAGAACCTCGAGGGCCTGTACGTCGGCATGGAGCACTACATTCCGGTGGGCGACGACCCGCGCGCGGTCGCGATGGCGGTCGGGCATCAACACGCGCGCCGGGGCGCGGCGCATCGCCGAGTTCGCGTTCGACTACGCGGTGCGCAACGACGCAAGAAGGTCACCATCGTGCACAAGGCCAACATGCTGAAGGCGCTCACGGGGCTCTTCCTCGAGGCGGCCAAGGACGTGGCGAAGCGCTACGAGGGGCGCGTGGCGCACGACGAGCGCATCGTCGACGCCTGCGCGATGCAGCTCGTGATGAACCCGTGGCAGTTCGACGTCATCGTCACCACCAACCTCTTCGGCGACATCCTCTCCGACGAGATCGCGGGCCTGGTGGGCGGCCTCGGCATGGCGCCCGCGGCCAACATCGGCGTCGACGCCGCGATCTTCGAGGCGGTGCACGGCTCGGCGCCCGACATCGCCGGGCAAGCGGCATCGCCAACCCGCTGGCGCTCATGCTCTCCGGCGCGATGATGCTCGACCACGTGGGCGAGCAGGACAAGGGACAGCGCCTGCGCCGCGCGATCGACCAGGTGCTGCGCGAGGACAACGTGCGCACCGGGGACCTCGGCGGCAAGGCGTCGACGAAGGATTTCACGCAGGCGATCGTCGCGCGCCTGCGCTGATCCCTCGCCCCCATGCGCAGCAAGCTGTTCGTCCCCGCCTCGCGCCCCGAGCTCTTCGCCAAGGCGATGGCGGGCGAGGCCGACGCGATCTCCTTCGACCTCGAGGACGCGGTCGACGAGTCGCGCAAGGAGAGCGCGCGCGAGGCGCTCGCGGCCTTCCTCGCCGCGCTCGAGCCGGGCCACGGCAAGACCATCATCGTGCGCGTGAACGCGCTCGCCACGCCGCATTTCGAAGCCGACGTGCACGCCGTGGCGGCCGGGGGCGTGGACATGGTGAACCTGCCCAAGCTCGAGGCGCCCGACGACGTGAAGGCGTGCGCCGCGGCGCTGGCGAAGGCCGAGCGGCGCGCGGGGGCGAGCCCGGTCGCGATCCTCGCCAACATCGAGACGCCGCGCGCGCTGCGCCTCGCCGCGCAGATCGCCGCCGCGAGCCCGCGCGTGGCGGGGCTGCAGGCGGGATGGGCGGACCTGATCGAGCCGCTCGACATCGACCGCTACAATCCGGCGATGATCGAGGCGCTGCTGCTGCAGATCCGCTTCGCCGCGGGCGAGGCCGGCGTCTTCGCCTTCGACGGCGCGTGGGCCGACATCCAGTGACGCCGAAGGCTACAAGCGCGAGGCGCGAGCATCGCGCCGCCTGGGCTACCTCGGCAAGAGCTGCATCCACCCGAGCCAGGTGCCGCTCGCCAACGCCGTGTTCCGGCCCACGGATGCAGAGATCGCGCACGCGCTCAAGGTGGTCGAGGCCGCGCGACGGTGGCGCGCGAGCGCGGCGTGGGCGCCTTCACCGTCGCCGGCAAGATGGTCGACGCGCCGTTCATCCGCCGCGCCGAGCAGGTCCTGGCGCTCGCGCGCCGGCTGGGGCTCATCGCGGCCGATGAGCGGAGGGTGCAATGACGCGGTGGGCCGCCGCGTGGGCGGCGCTGGCATTGGGGCTCGCGGCGGCGAGCGTGTCCGCGCAGCCCGCGGCGGCCCGCTTCCCGGCGAAGCCCGTGACCCTCGTCGTGCCTTATCCGGCGGGCGGCTCCAACGACATCTTCGCGCGCGAGCTGGCGCACCGCCTCTCGGAGGACTGGAAGGTGCCGGTGATCGTGGACAACCGTCCCGGCGCGGGCGGCTCCATCGGCGCGGCGCTGGTGTCGCGCGCGGCGCCCGACGGCTACACGCTCTGCGTGCTGTCCTCCTCGTTCACCACCAACGCGGCGGTTCAGCCCAGCCTGCCGTTCGACCCGGTGGCGGGCTTCGCGCCGGTCGCGATGGTGGCGCGCGGCCCGATGCTGCTCACGGTGGCGAACGAGCTTCCCGTGCACACGACGCTCGAGCTCTTCGCGATGGCGCGTGCGCATCCCGGCAAGCTCAACTACGCTTCCTCGGGCGTGGGCAGCATCAACCACTTCGCCACCGAGCTCCTGATGGACGCCGCGCACATCAGCATGACGCACGTTCCGTACAAGGGCATGACGCCCGCGGTGACCGACGTCATCGGCGGGCATGTCGACGTGCTCGTGGCGAGCGCGCCGTCGATCTACGAGCAGGTGAAGGCGGGCAAGGTGCGCGCGTTGGGCGTGACGAGCGCCACGGCCTCGCCCGTGGTGCCGGGATTGCGCCCCATCGCCGAGATGGGCGTGCCGGGCTACGACTTCGAGCTCTGGTGGGGAGTGCTCGCCCCGCCGCATACGCCGCCCGAGCGGGTGGCGGCGATCAACGCCGCGGTGAACCGCGTGATCGCGACACCGGACCTGCGCGCCGTGTTCGAACGCCAGGGCGCGGAACCGGCGCCCATGAGCGCGGCCGACTTCGCCGCGACCATCCGCCGCGAGATCGAGAGATGGAAGAAGGTCGCGAAGGCAGCGGACATCCGCCCCGAATGACGCTCAAGCACCGCGACTACGATCACGCCGCGAAGGGGCCGCTCGACGGCGTGCGCGTCCTCGACCTCTCGCGCCTCATCGCGGGCAACACCCTCACCGCGCTGCTCGCCGATTTCGGCGCCGAGGTCGTCAAGGTGGAGACCGGCGAGGGCGACACGCTGCGCGCCTGGCGCACCGCGGGCGTGCAGGCGAACTGGAAGCTCTACGCGCGGAACAAGAAGAGCCTTGCGCTCGACCTGCGCAAGGCCGCCGGCCTCGCGCTGCTGCTGGAGCTCGTGGACGGCGCGCAGGTGTTCGTCGAAAGCGCGCGCCCGGGAACGCTCGAGGAGATGGGGCTCGGCCCCGCGCGGCTCCTCGAGCGCAACCCGAAGCTCGTCATCGTGCGCATCTCGGGCTGGGGCCAGACGGGGCCGTATCGCCGCCGCCCCGGCTTCGGCACGCTGGTCGAGGGCATCTCGGGCTTCGCGGCCATGAACGGCTTTCCCGATCGCGAGCCGGTGCTGCCGCCGATGTACATGGCCGATTCGTACGCCGGCCTCTACGGCGCGACGGGCGTGCTGGTGGCGCTGCGCGAGGTGGAGGTGAACGGCGGGCGCGGCCAGGTGATCGACCTGCCGCTGCTCGACCCGCTCTTCCCCGTGCTGGGCCCGCAGGCGGCGAACTACCGCCTCACGCACGCCGTGAAGCCGCGCACCGGCAGCCGCTCGACCAACTCGGGGCCGCGCAACGCCTACCTCACGAGCGACGGCAAGTACGTGGCGCTCTCCGCCTCGACGCAGAAGATGTCCGAGCGCGTGATGACGGCCATCGGGAGGGCCGACCTGATCGACGACCCGCGCTTCCGCACCAACGCCGACCGCGTGAAGAACGCCGAGGCGCTGGACGCCATGATCGGCGCCTTCGTGGCGCAGCGCACGCAAGCGCAGAACGTGGCGTTCTTCGAGCAGGCCGAGGTCACCATCGGGCCGATCTACGACATCGCGCAGATCCTCGCCGACCCGCACTTCATCGAGCGCGAGGTGATCGCCGACTATCCCGACGCGGACATGGGAGCCTATCCCATGCACCACGTGGTGCCGCGGCTCGAGGGCACGCCGGGATCCATCCGCACGCCCGCGCCCCGGCTGGGCGAGCACAACCGCGAGGTGCTCCGCGCGCTGGGCGTGGACGACGCGCGCTATGCGGCGCTGCGTGGCCGATGGCGTGGTGCGCGAGGAATGATCGCCGTCCCCAACTCCGCCGGCACGTCGCGGCCGCGCTTCCGGGCGCCGGCCGACGCGTGCGATTGCCACCTGCACATCTACGACGCGCGCTTCGAGATGGCGTGGCCGCGGCTACGCGCAGTGACCGACGCCTCCATGCGCGAATACCGCCTGCTGCAGGAGCGGCTCGGCACCTCGCGCGCCGTGATCGTGCAGCCCGCGGCCTACGGCACCGACAACCGCGTGACGATGGACGCCGTGGCGCAGCTCGGCATCGAGCGCGCGCGGGGCATGGCCGTGGCGCACCCGAGAGTGCGCGACCACGAGCTCGAGGCGTGGCACGCCGCCGGCATCCGGGGATTGCGCTTCACGCTGCACGACCCGCACACCGCGATCACCAGCGCGGAGATGATCGAGCCGCTCGCGCGCCGCGTCGAGCCGCTCGGCTGGCACGTGCAGCTGCACCTGCGCGGCGAGCAGATCGTGGCACTCGCCGACCTCATCGCAGGGCTCCCCGGGACGATCGTGATCGACCATATGGCACGGCTGCCGCAGCCCGCGGCCACGCACCACGCGGCGCTCGCGATCGTGAAACGTGCGCTGGACACCGGCCGCGCCTGGGTCAAGCTCTCCGGCCCGTACCTCGACTCGCGCACCGGCTCGCCGCGCTACGCCGACGTGAAGCCGGTGGCTCGCGCGCTGGTCGAGCACGCTCCCGAGCGCATGCTGTGGGGCAGCGACTGGCCGCATCCCACCGAGAGCGTCGCCAAGCCCGACGACGCGGTGCTGCTCGACCTGTTGCAGGAATGGGTCGACGGCGAGGACGCGCGCCAGCGCATCCTCGTGGACAACCCCGCCCGGCTCTACGGGTTCTGATCCGCGACCCGGCGCCGTCCTACGCGGGAATGCGCCGTCCTGACACGCGCCGGGGCCGCCAGCGCAATGTCCAAGCCGGACCAACTAAGGACCTGGAGAACGCCATGTCGATTGGACTGATCGTGCTCATCATTCTCGTGCTGCTCCTGCTCGGCGCCATTCCAAGCTGGCCGCACAGCCGCGGCTGGGGCTACGGCCCGAGCGGCGGCATCGGCCTCGTGCTGGTCATCGTGATCGTGCTGGTGCTGATGGGTTACATCTAGCCGGTGCGCTGCACGCCCCGGGCCCGCGCGCGAACCGCGCGGGCTTTTTCCATGCCGCCGCTGGCTAGACCTTAGTCGCAAGACCTTTTCCGCCGCGAAGGGACTTGGCATCCGGCCGTGCGCGGGCGCAATATAGCGCCCGCAACACAAGCAAAACACAACACCAGGGAGATATCGTGCGGCGCCACCTGTACCGAGGCCTTCCGGCCCTCTGGATGCTCTGCGCATCCGCCACCATCCCCGTCATGGTCCGCGCCGCCGATCCGGCGCCCACCGTCCCCTCCGCGCAGCGCGAGCAGATCGAGTCGGTCATCCGCGACTACCTCGAGCGCAATCCCGAGGTGGTGCAGAAGGCGCTCGCCACGATGCAGCAGCGCGAGGCCGAAGCGCAGCAGAAGCACCAGCGCGAGGCGATCGCCGAGCACGCGAAGGACCTCTACGAGGACAAGGCCTCCCCCGTGGCGGGCAATCCCAAGGGCGCCATCACCCTGGTCGAGTTCTTCGACTATACGTGCCCGCATTGCAAGCACAGCGAGCCCGCCGTCAAGTCCGCGATCGAGCAGGAGGGTGCGAATGGCGCGCTGCGCGTGATCTACAAGGAGCTGCCCATCCTCGGCCCCGGCTCGCTCTACGCCGCGCGCGCCGCGCTCGCCGCCGACAAGCAGGGCAAGTATCCCGCCTTCCATCGCGCGCTGATGGAGTCGGAGGTCATCGACGAGCCGACGGTCCAGGCGATCGCCAAGCAGGTCGGGCTCGACGTGCCGAAGCTGCTGAAGGACATGGACGCGCCGGAGATCGCGCAGGCCATCGACGCCAACTCGCGCCTCGCGGCCGCGCTGGACATCCAGGGCACGCCCGCCTTCATCATCGGCGGCACGCTGCTGCCCGGCGGCGTGGACGGCGGCGTCCTCGCGGCGCTCATCGGCATCGAGAAAGCGCGCGTCATGGCGCCGGCACCGGCGAAGACCGCGTCGATCGACGCCCACTGACCCGGCCCGGCACAACCGCAGTGCAAAAAAGGAGAACCAGATGAAGACCCATGCGAGGATTGCGGCGGCTGCCCTCGGCCTGCTGCTCGGCTTCGGCGCGACGCTGGCGCTGGCCGACGTGAACAGCGCCCTCCGGGCCTACCAGTCGACGACCACGGCGGCAACACAGGTGATGGCCGGCATGACCGACGCGGCGACCGCGAAAGCGGGCACGCAGCAGCTGCAGACCGCGATGGCGCAGCAGCGTACCGCGGAGAAGGCGCTGCACGCGGAGCTGCTGAAGCTCAACCTCAACGACAAGAACAACGCGACGTTGATGGAATCGACCACGGCGGAGATGGCGAAGACGAACGAGCAGTTCTCGGCGCAGCAGGTGCGCATCCTGTCCGACCCCGCGATCGGCGGGGTGGTGGGCAAGGTGTTCGTGACGCAAACCGCGCCGGCTTCCAAGGCGCACTGAGCGAACCGGAAATCGAGCTGACAACGACGACAACGAACCACCCCGCACGCGCGAGCGTGCGGTTTTTTTGCGCATGACGCATAGCGACTCGGAAACAGCCAGGCGGCTCGCGGCGGGCCTCGTGCTCGCCGTCTTCTCGTTCAGCTCGGTGGCGCAGATGCCGCAAGCGCCGCAGCCGGCTGCGCCGCAACTCGTGGACGTTCCGCAGCCGCAGCCGCCCACCGCGATCGTCACGCCCATTCCCGCGCCCGACGCCTCGATGCAGCAGCCGGGCGTCGCGCCGGGAATTCCACCGGGCTCGATGCCCGGTGCTCCCCCCGGCTCGTTCCCCGGTGCTCCCCCCGGCTCGTTCCCCGGCGCTCCCCCCGGCTCCATGCCCGGCGCCTTCCCCGGCGCGCCTCCCGCGCCCGGCGCCTTCCCCGGCGCGCCGCTTTCCCCGCGCGTCCAGTATGTCGTGCCGGACCCCGCGTCGGGCCTGCCGCCCGGGCGCCTGGTGCCGCTGCCGCTTACTTCCGAGAAACGCATTCGCGAGCTCGCCTCCGATCTCGCGCAGCACCTGCAGCTCACCGCGGATTACCGCAACGCCTCGAGCACGGACCTCGCCGGGTTCGCCAAGGTGCCGCCACAGGTCACCTCCGCCGAGTCGCTGATACGGGACGAGGGCGGCACGCGCTACGCGGTGCGCCTCGGCTACGTGATGCCCGCGCGCCGCCTGCCGCAGCTCTGGATCCAGTCCTTCACGATCGCCAACGGGCAGCCGGGAGCGAACCCCGACGGCGACCCGGCCAAGCTCGATCCGGCGCTGAAGCAGATCCTCTCCGAGCGCTCCAAGATCTTCTCGCACCTGCGCCTCGCCGATCTCGCCACCGCCACCATCCCGCTCTCCTACGTCGACACCGACGCCGCGCTCTTCGCGCTGCGCGCCATGGGCTACTCGGCGATCACCGATTCGGAGTCGCTCGCCAAGGACGACTCGTACAAGGGTGGCGACGTGGACGTTCTGGAGACCGCGCGCGCCGAGGCCGCCGGGGTGCCGCAGGATGCCGCCGCGCTGGCCGCCGCCGCCGCCGGCCAGGCGCAAAGCCCCATGGCCTCGCTGCCCCCCGACCAGCAGGCGCGCTTCCTGCCCAAGTTTCCGGCGATCAAGAACCTGCCCACCACGATCGCGTTGGACCGCCTGCCGCTGATCGTGAAGATGCCGTCCACGGACCCGAAGAACACCGGCCTCGTGGGCGCGGACCTGAATCCCTCGCAGCGCGACCAGCTCGGCCTCACCGTGATCCCGAGCGCCGCCGCGCCCCTCGCCGACACCGTGGCCGGCGGCTCCGCGGAGCTGCTCGTGATCTACCACCCGGCGTATCCCGAGGAGCTCCTCAAGCTGAAGAAGCTCATCGACGAGACGATCGACAAGCCCGCCAAGCAGGTCTACGTCGAGGCGCTGGTGCTCGAGATCAGCGACGACGGCTTGAAGGACCTGGGCGTGCAGTGGAGCATCAAGAAGGGCGACCAGTCCTTCAGCCTGGGCTCGCTCATCACCGTGCCGCTCGGCGGCAGCGCCTTCTCCTTCGCGCGCGATTCCACGCAGAACATCACGCCTTCGATCGTGGCGGCGCGCGTGAACGCGCTGGTGCAGGCGAACAAGGCCGAAGTCCTCTCGCGCCCGAGCGTGATCACGCTGGACAACCGCCAGGCCACCATCCGCGTGGGCACGGACATTCCCGTGGCGACCTCCAAGGACGCGGGTGCGGCCACCGCCGAGAGCAGCCGCGTGGCGTTCTCGTTCCAGTACATCCCGACCGGCATCCTGCTCAACGTGCGCCCGCGCGTCTCCGACGACCAGCAGGAGATCAGCATGCTGATCGACGCCACGGTCTCGGCCACGGTGCCGGGGCAGGACCTCCAGGTGCTGGATCCCACGACGCACATCGCGCTCGCCTCGGCGCCCACCATCTCCACGCGGCGCGTGCAGACCTATGCGCGCATCCGCGACAACCAGCCGCTCATCATCGGCGGCCTGATGAGCCGCAACCAGGTGAAGAGCGTCGACCGCGTGCCTTTCCTGGGCGAGATTCCCGTGCTGGGCGCGCTCTTCGGCCACACCAACATCGAGGACCAGAAGCGCGAGGTGATCATCGTGCTCACGCCCTCGGTGGTGACCGAGAACATCCGCGAGACCAAGGCCCAGTACCCGAAGGACGACGACCGCTTCGACCTCGTCGACACGCAGCTCTTCAAGGAGCACTACCGCATCAAGGCCGAGGACTTGATCGACAGCTCGGACTTCCGCTTCAACGCGCGCTTCCGCGCCTACCGCGACGCGGTGAACAAGCTGATCACGGCCGACCCGCAGTTCGCCAACCGGCCGCCGTTTTCGCTCTTCGCGGGCGAAAAGATCCCCGGCGAGTTCATCTTCGTGACCGGGATGATGTCGCGCATGCTCGAGCGCCTGAACCAGGGCGACCGGATCCGCCTCGACAACCTGAAGTTCTTCGAGCACGTGGGCGAGAAGGACATCCGCCCGGTGTCGATCACGCAGGTGCTGGCGCGCTACGGCGACGGCGGGGACCCCGACAGCTTCTTCAAGATGCACCCCGACAAGGCGCTGGCGCTCACCTTCACGCTCACCCGCACCTCGATGCTCTCGATCGACGAATTCACCGAGCCCTTCCCCGAGATCCAGCTCGTCGACTGCCCGGACCGCGACCACTGGCGGCAGCTGCTGTGGGACATGAGCCAGCCCGACGCGCTCGGCATCCCGCGCTACACCATCCTCATCAAGGATCCGTCGGACCTGCGCCGCCTGCAGCTCGCCTACGCCACCAACAACACGGTGCTCAACAACGGCGGCGTGGCGGGGCAGACCTTCGACCACTGGCTGCCGGGCCGCATGATCCACCTGCAGGAAGTGTCGCCGAACTGGGAGCGCGTGCTGAACGCGCAGATCGCGCAGTACTTCTTCATCGGCACGCACTACTACATGTATTTCGTGCAGGAGCACGAGAAGGCGATGCGCTCGATCGAGCAGGCGATGCGCTCGCCCGACTTGCAGCCGTTGCTGGCCGGTATCCGGCTGCCGCCCTGAGACTTCGTTTTGCTCGTGCGAGGACGAGGGGCCTTCCCGACCCGGCGCCTCGTTACTGCAAATGCTCTAACGGTTGCAGGATTTGGCTTTCCCGGTGAATGGGCTCTGCTGCTTTGACGCGGTATATCGGTTCCGTTTGACGTTTGCCCATGAGAGCGGCGAGGTGGCGCAAACCGTCGCGTGGCGCCTCTCGGGAAGAGCCCCTCATCCTCGCACGAACCTGATCGCGCTGGCTCCGCTCCCGTTTCGAGGACCGTCAGGTATTCAGTGCGAGCGCACGCGCGAGTGCGTTTCCCCCGGCTCACGGGCGCGAAAAGGGTGGTTCCCCGGCTCACGGGCGCGAAGAAGGAAGGCTAATCCCGCGCTTCCGTGCCCTGGATCAGCAGCTGGACGAAGAGCTGGATGGAGGCCTTCTGCTCGGGCCGCATCGAGGTGAACTCGACGCCCACGTGCACGACGCCCTCCTTGGGCATCACCTTCACGACGCGGCCGTAGAGGTCGTTCATGCGCGCGCCTACGAGCGGCAGGTCGAAGTCGAGGATCATCTCGGAGAAGGCCGAGTGGGCGAGGGGGACCTCGGCGAGGATGCCGTGGTAGCCGATGTCCAGGATCAGCCCGGCGCGGTTCTCGGGGATCACCACCTGGTTCACCACCATGCGGTAGGAGAAGGGCAGCCGCACCTGCACGCGCGCGCTGCGGCGCATCTCGTGGCGCGGCACGACCTTGCCGAGCGAGGGGATCTCGAACACCTCGCGCAGCACCACGAGCTTGCTCTTGCCCTTCACGAAGGCGTCCATGGGATCGCCGGTCTTCACGAAGCCGTTGCAGCGCTGGTACGTGCTCTCGCTGATCAGCACCTGGCCGCGCAGGCTGAAGGATTCGATGCGCGAGGCGAGGTTCACCTCCTCGCCGATGACGGTGTGCTCGGAGTAGACGTCGGAGCCCAGCATCGCGGAGATCACGCGCCCCGTGTTGATGCCGATGCCGAAGAACATCTCCGGCATGCCCTGGCCCTTGTTGATCGCGTTGAGGCCTTCCATGGCGAGCTGCATGTCGACGGCGCAGGACACCGCGCGCAGCACGCTGTCGTCGCCGCCGTCGGGTGTCTCGAACAGCACCATGATCGCATCACCCATGAACTTGTCGATGGTGCCGTGGTGCCGGAAGATGATCTCGCTCATCTCGGCGAAGCAGCGGTTCAGGAGCGCGAGGACGGTGGTGCCGGGGTAGCTCGCGGTGATCGAGGAGAAGCCGCGCAGGTCGGCGAGCAGGATGGTCACGTCGTGGGCCACGCCGCTCGCGCGCGGGATGGGCAGGCGGCCCATCGCGCCGGAAAGCACCTTCTCCAGGCGCGAGCGCGCGTTGGCCGGCAATGGAACGCCCGTTTCCTCGGCCACGATCTGGTGGATCTGGCGCAGGGCGTCGTGTAGCTGCGGATCCTTCAAAGGCCCTCCCCTGGGCGCTTCCCCCCCTCGGATTAAATACTCCGCGCCCGCCCCCGGCAAGGACCGCGGCGATTTCCTCCTTTTCAAATGAAATGCCTGGAGCGGCGGGTGGGGGAGGGGCCGGGGGCGGCTATAGTAGGAGTCCCCACCCGTCGGGGCCGGCGTCGAATGCGTGCGCTCCTGCTGCTGGTGCTCTGCCTCCTGCTGCCCGACGCGCTCGCCGCGGGGCCGGCGCCGGTGGTCGTGCTCACGGTGCACGGCGCGATCGGGCCCGCGCTCGCCGACTATGTCCATCGCGGCCTGGAGCATGCCGCCGGAACGGGTGCCCAGCTGGTGATCCTGCGCATGGATACGCTGAAATGGATACGCCGGGCGGGCTCGACCTCTCGATGCGCGCCATCATCCAGGACATCCTCGCCTCGCCGGTGCCCGTGGCGTCGTTCGTGGCGCCGGGCGGGGCGCGCGCCGCCAGCGCCGGGACCTACGTCCTCTACGCGAGCCACGTCGCGGCCATGGCGCCGGGCACCAACCTCGGCGCGGCCACGCCGGTGCAGATCGCAAGCCCCTCGCCCATGCCGGGCAAGGACGAGGGGAAGCAGGACGCAGGCAAGGCCAGCGCCGCAGCCCCGCCGGCGGATGCGCACGAGCGCAAGGCGGTGCATGACGCGGCCGCCTACATCCGGGGCCTCGCACTCCTGCGTGGCCGCAACGCCGAGTGGGCCGAGCGCGCGGTGCGCGAGGCGGTGAGCCTCACGGCGCCGGAAGCGCTCGACGCGAAGGTGATCGACCTGGTCGCGCGCGATGTCCCCGACCTGCTGAAGCGGCTCGACGGTCGCAAGCTCACGGCCGCGGGCACCGAGCGCACGCTCGCCACCGCCGCGGCCCCCGTGGACGAGCAGCCCGCCGGCTGGCGCACCGAGTTCCTCGCCACGATCACGGATCCGGCCTATCGCGTACGTGCTGATCCTGGTGGGCATCTACGCGATCTTCTTCGAGTTCTCGAATCCGGGCTTGGTCCTGCCCGGCGTGGTGGGCGCGATCTGCCTGGTGGTGGCGCTCTATGGCCTGCAGATGATGCCGGTCAACTACGCGGGGCTCCTCCTCATCGTGCTGGGGCTGGGGTTCATGATCGCCGAGGCATTCTTTCCCCGCGTACGGCTCGCTCGGCATCGGCGGGCTGGTCGCGTTCGTGATCGGCTCGGTGATCCTGGTGGAGGTGCCGGGCTACCACGTGCCCTACGCGCTGATCGCGGGCTTCGCGGTTGCCTCGGCCGTGTTCCTGGTGTTCGCCGCGGGCGCGGTGGTAAGGGGACGACAGAGGCCCGTGGTGAGCGGCCGCGAGGAGATGCTGGGCAGCCCCGGCGAGGTGATGGCCGACTTCACCGGCGAGGGCTGGGCGCGCGTGCACAGCGAGACCTGGCGCGTGAGGAGCCCCGCGCCGCTCAAGGCCGGCGACCGCGTGCGCGTGGCGGCGATCGACGGCCTCACGCTGGATGTGGTCCCGGACAACGCGGAGAAAACATGATCCTCAACTTCGGTATCGGTGTGCTCGTGGTCGTCGCGGCGCTCGTCTTCTGGTCGCTTAGGGTACTGCGCGAGTACCAGCGCGCGGTGGTGTTCCAGCTCGGGCGCTTCCTCGACGTGAAGGGGCCGGGCCTCTTCTTCCTCATCCCGGTCGTGCAGCAGATGGTGCGCGTGGACCTGCGCACCATCGTCGACGACGTGCCGCCGCAGGACGTGATCACGCGCGACAACGTCTCGGTGAAGGTGAACGCGGTGGTCTATTTCCGTGTCGTCGACCCGCAGAAGGCCATCATCCAGGTGATGAACTTCTTCGCCGCGACGAGCCAGCTGGCGCAGACCACCCTGCGCGCGGTGCTCGGCAAGCACGACCTCGACACGTTGCTCTCGGAGCGCGAAAAGCTCAACGTCGACATCCAGCGCACGCTCGACATGCAGACCGAGGCGTGGGGCATCAAGGTCTCCATCGTCGAGATCAAGCACGTCGACATCAACGAATCCATGATCCGGGCCATCGCGCGCCAGGCCGAGGCCGAGCGCGAGCGGCGCGCCAAGGTGATCCACGCCGAGGGCGAGCTGCAGGCCTCGGAGAAGCTGCTGCAGGCCGCCGAGGTGCTCGCGCGGCGCGGCGAGGCGATGCAGCTGCGCTACCTGCAGACGTTGACGCAGATCGCCGGCGACAAGTCCTCGACCATCGTGTTCCCGGTGCCGATGGACACGCTCGCTAAGCTCATCAAGGGCGACTAGCGGGAACAAGGAGAGCCTTGCGCGGTCTTCCTCCACGCGCCGCTCGTGCGCAGGGAGGAATATGAAGGGGCAGCTCGCAGGCTCCGTGATGCTCGCGCTCGCGGCGACGGCATCTGGGGCGCAGGACATTCCGCTGCCGCGCTCTTGGGCGCTGCTTGCGGTGGACGACGCCATCCCGGCCCCGCGCCCGGAGCAGCCCGACATGGCCCGGGCCATCGAGGCGAGCAGGAGTTACGCGATTCCGGCCGCGGAGATCGTGGGCTTCGACCTGCTGCTGAACCAGTTCGACCGCCACGCGATCGGCGAGCCGTACCACACCAGCCTCGCCTCGATCCGCCGCAACCTGCATTCGAGCTGGGTGGTGGACCAGGATCCGTTCGTCGTGAACCAGCTCGGGCACCCGTACCAGGGCTCGATGTACCACGGGTTCGCGCGCGCCTCGGGGCTCGGCTACTGGGAGGCGTCGGCGTACACGTTCCTCGGCAGCGCGTTGTGGGAGATCGCGGGCGAGACCTCGCCGCCGTCGCGCAACGACCAGGTCGCGAGCGGCATCGGCGGCTCGTTCCTCGGCGAGGCGCTGTTCCGCATGTCCAACCTGGTGCTCGAGCACGACGGGTTGCCGCCGTTCTGGCGCGAGCTCGCCGCCACCGCGATCTCGCCGCCGGTGGGCTTCAACCGCCTGGCTTTCGGCGACCGCTTCGCGAACGTCTTCCCGAGCCACGACCCGGTCTACTTCACGCGGCTGCAGGTGGGGTTCAGCGGCACCGCGGGCGACGATCCCGCAGGCGTGTCGAGCACCAAGCTCGAGAAGAACGAGTTCCTCACCGATTTCTTCATCGACTACGGCCTGCCCGGCAAGTCCGATTACGAGTACACGCGGCCGTTCGACTACTTCAGCTTCCAGGCCACTGTGTCGAGCGCGAACGGCTTCGAGAACGTGATGACGCGGGGCCTGCTGTGGGGCCGCACGTACGGCGCGGACGTGAGCTATCGCGGCATCTGGGGCGTGTACGGGAACTACGACTACATCGCGCCGCAGACCTTCCGCATCTCCACCACCGGCGTGTCGCTGGGCACGACGGGCGAGTGGCGCATGGGACATGGCATGGCGTTGCAGGGGACCGCGCTGCTGGGCACGGGCTACGCGGCGGCGGGCACCATCCGCAGCAGCGACACCAACGACTTCCACTACGGCGTCGCCCCGCAGGCGCTCGTCGCGCTGCGCTGGATCTTCGGCACGCGCGCGGCGATCGACGTCACCGCGCGCGAGTACTACGTGAGCCGGCTCGCCGCCGCCGCGCGGGGCGGGCACGAGAACATCGGGCGCGCCGACGCCGCGTTCACCTGGCGCATCGAGGGGCCGCACGCGATCTCCATCAAGTACCTCGGCAACCGGCGCGACTCCAACTTTCCCGACATCGGCGGCAGCCGTCAGCAGCGCCAGACCATCGGCCTCTTCTACACCTACCTCGGCCACGACCGCTTCGGCTACGCGCCCTGGAAATGACGGGTCAGAGTCTGGAGTCGGAGTCGCGACCCTGGCCCCCGACTCTGACTCGAAGGTTCAGGCGAGGAGCTCGAAGCCGGGGAGCTTGGCGGCGACCTTGTCGAAGGTGACGGTGCGCTCGCAGCCGCGGGCGGTGAGGATCTGGCTGATCAGCGCCTCGGAGAAGTCGCCCGCCGAGCGTTCCCAGGCGCGCAGGGCCCGCCACACCAGCTCGGCGTCCTCGAGCACCACCTGGCGCGCGGCGAGCAGGCCCTCGACCACCGTGCGCACGGCGGCACGGTCCGCCCCATAGGCATCGGCCAGCACCCAGGCGATCTGGCACAGCGTGACCAGCGAGACGAAGCCGGGTTTCTCGCGCGTGAGCGTCTTCTCGAAGAGGCGCGAGGCGACCGCGGACTGGCGCGGGTCGTCCTGCGCGAGGTAGCGCACGACGACCGGGGTGTCGAGGCCGATCACCGCCGCCCGCCCTTGCGGCGCACCGCGCCGATCATGTCTTCCACGCTGACGGGCTGCGCGGGCTTCGCGATGAGGCCCTTCAGCGTGCGCACGTCGCGGGTGGCCGCGACCATGCGGTAGACGCCTTCGCCCTCGTCGATGAACTCCACGCGGTCCCCGGTGCCCACCCCGAGCGCTTCGCGCACGTCCTTCGGAATGGTGATCTGCCCCTTGCTGGTCAACGTCGCGGTCGACATGCTCGCTCCTTGGCTTACCTCTTGACTGATTCCTTACTTTAATGTAAGGTGATGGGGTAAGTCAATACCACCCGAAGATGCCCGCCCGCGCGGGAATGACCCCCACCGACTGTTGTCAGAAGCCACATGGCCGCCGCTACCCCCGACGAACTACCGCTTCCGCCCGCCCCGGCGCGGCGCGAGAACCGCTCCTACAAGAAACAGGCGAAGTGGATCGTCGCCGCGGTGATCGTCATCGCGGCCGCCTTCGCCGCCGCCCACTTCTGGCGTGAGTCGAGCCGCTTCGTGAGCACGGACAACGCCTACGTGAACGCCAACCAGGCCGAGATCACCGCCCAGGTGGCGGGGCCCGTGGTGGCGGTGCACGTGCGCGACCAGCAGGCGGTCAAGGCCGGCGATCCGCTCTTCGAGATCGATCCCAAGAACTACGAGATCGCGCTCGACCGCGCGCGCGCCAACCTCGAGATCGCGCGCCAGAACGTCTCGCAGGAAGGCGCGGGTGTGGCCTCGGCCGAGGCCGTGCTCGCCCAGCGCCGCGCCGAGGCGGGCAACGCACGCAGCATCTGGCAGCGCAACGAGACGCTGGTGAAGAGCGGGTTCCTTTCGCCGCAGGCGGCAGAGACCTCGCGCAGCCAAGTGACGACCGCGGACGCCGCGGTGAAGGCCGCGGAAGCGGAGGTCGCGAAGGCGCAGAGCGCGCTCGGCAAGACCGGCGACCAGAACGCCGCCGTGCAGGCCGCTGCCGCCATGGTGAAGCAGGCGGAGCTGGACCTCGAGCGCACCCGCGTCACCGCGCCCGCCACCGGCACCGTCGCCAACTTCACGCTCCAGCCGGGCAACACCGTGCAGCCCGGCGCGCCGCTCTTCGTGGTGGTCTCGAACAACGAGTTCTGGGTCGACGCCAACTTCAAGGAAACGCAGCTGAACGAGGTGCATCCGGGCCAGAAGGCTGAGGTCGAGGTCGACATGTACCCCGACCATCCCTTCCACGGCACGGTGGTGAGCGTCTCCGGCGGTTCGGGCACGGCCTTCTCGCTGCTGCCGCCGCAGAACGCCACCGGCAACTGGGTGAAGGTCACGCAGCGCGTGCCGGTGCGCATCCGCGTCGAGGATCCCGACGCCGCCCATCCGCTGCGCATCGGCACCACCGCCACCGTGAAGGTCCAGAAGGCGTCCTGACATGTTCAAGAAGGTCCTGCTCTGCTACGACGGCACGGTGGAGGGCCGCCGGGCGCTGCGCCAGGGCGCCGACGTGGTCGTCACGATGAAGAGCGAGGCGCACCTGCTCGCCATCTGCAACAACCTCGTGGCCACCGCCATTCCCGAGGGCGTCACGCCGGAGCTGGTGCGCTGCGAGGACGATCGCGCCCAGGCGCTGCTCGACGAGGGTGTGCAGTGGCTGAAGGACCGCGGCGTGCATGCCGCCGGCTCGCTCGAGTACGGCAGCGCGTCCGACCTCATCGCGGAAGTCGCCGCGCGCCTCGGCGCCGACCTGGTCGTGCTGGGGCACAAGCGGCGCACGCGCCTCGCGCGCTGGTGGAGCGAGTCCGAGGAGAGCTCGCTCCTCGACCGCATCACGTGCAGCGTGCTGGTGGCGACGGCGCCGGAGCAGTGAGCGCGGCGGTGCCCTCTCCCAAGGCAGAGGCAGACGCGTTCGGCGCCGCTGCGCAACACGAGCTTCCGACGGGCGCCGCCCGCCTGATGATCACGTTCGCGGTCATGTCCGCGACGCTGATCCAGGTGCTCGACACGACCATCGTCAACGTGGCCCTGCCGCACATGGCGGGCGAGCTGGGTGCGACCACCGACCAGATCAGCTGGGTGCTCACGAGCTACCTCGTGTCCTCCGCGATCGTGATGCCGCTCACCGGCTACTTCTCCGACACGCTGGGCCGCAAGCGCTTCCTGCTGATCAGCATCGCGGGCTTCGTCGCGGCCTCGGCCCTCTGCGGCATCGCGCAGAACTTGGCCGAGATCGTCGGCTTCCGCCTGCTGCAGGGCGTCTTCGGCGCGGCGCTGGTGCCGATGTCGCAGGCGATCATGACGGAGGCCTATCCGATCGAGGACCGCGGCAAGGCGATGGCGATCTGGGGCCTGGGCGTGATGGTGGGGCCGGTGCTGGGCCCTACGCTGGGCGGCTGGCTCACCGACGTGGCGAGCTGGCGCTGGACGTTCTACATCAACGTGCCCGTGGGCGCGCTCTCGTTCTTTCTCGCCTCGGCCTACGTGCCGGACAGCGTGCGCCGCGCGCGGCGCATGGACTGGACGGGATTGGCCCTCCTCGCCGCCGGCATCGCGGGGCTGCAATACATGCTCGACCGCGGCACCGGCCAGGACTGGTTCTCCGCGACGGACATCCGCGTGGCGACGCTCCTCGCGGTCGTGGGCCTCGTCGGCTTCACCGCCTACAGCCTCGCGCGCGGACCGAAGGCGCTCTTCGACCTGCGCATCTTCAAGGACCGCAACTTCGCGATGGCGTGCCTGGTGATGATGTGCATGGGCCTGGGCCTCTACGGCGGGCTCGTGCTGCAGCCGATCCTCCTGGAGAGCCTGCTCGACTACCCCATCGTCACCACCGGCATCGTGATGGCGCCGCGCGGGGTGGCGACCGCGATCGCGATGATCGTGGTCGGCCGGATGGTCGGCAAGATCGACGCGCGCATCCTCGTGGGCTCGGGCATGCTGCTGAGCGCCGTGGCCTCGTGGGCGATGACGCACTACTCGCTCGACGTGGGCACCTGGCAGATCATCTGGCCGGCCTTCCTCCAGGGTCTCGGGCTCGGCTTCATCTTCGTGCCGCTCTCCACCATCGCGTACACGACGCTCCCGCGCCAGCGGATGGCCGAGGCCGCCGGCATCTACAGCCTGGTGCGCACCATCGGAGCCGCGGCCGGCATCTCCGTCGTCACCACGCTCATGACGCGCGAGGCGCAGGTGAGCTGGAACGAGCTGGGCGCGCACGTCACCAAGTACAACCAGGCGCTCATCGACTATCTGAGGCCGCTGCACCTCACGCCCACGGACCCGCACGCCATCGCGATCATCGCGGGCCAGATCGGGATGCAGGCCGAGATGACCGCCATCATCGACGTCTTCAAGGTGACGGCGTGGAGCTTCCTCCTGATGCTGCCGCTGGTGCTGCTGCTGCGCCGCAGCCGGGCCGGCGCTCCGCCCCCGCCCGCCGACGCCGGGCACTGACTCCCGCTTGGCGCTCCGCGGGCGCGGCGGTAGAGTGCACCCGTGGATGACCTCACCATCGCCCTGCGCCTGGCTGCGGCGCTCGTCGCCGGAGCGGCGCTCGGCATCGATCGCGACCTGCGGCACAAGCCCGCGGGCGTGCGCACCCACGCGCTGGTCTCCATCGGCAGCGCCCTCATGGTGCTCGCCGCGCTGATCGGCGGCGGCACGCCGGAGTCGCTGAGCCGCGTGCTACAGGGCCTCGTCACCGGCATCGGCTTCCTCGGCGCCGGCGTGATCATCCACCACGAGAAGGAGCGGCGCATCGAGGGGCTCACCACGGCGGCCTCGATCTGGGTCGCGGCGGGGCTGGGCGCGGCCTGCGGCGCGGGACTGCTGGCGCTGGTGGCGTTGGCGATCGCCGCCGCGATGGTCGTGCTGCTCCTGGGTGGGCCTTTCGAGCGCGCCCTCGAGCGGCGGTTCGCGAAGGCGGAGAAGGAGAGCTCCGAATGACGACTGCACGGGGAGGAAGCGCATGGATACGACGTTGCTGCTGATGTTTGTGCTGCTCGCGGTCGGGTTCATCATCTCGGGCGCGAGCTGGAAGAAGAAGAGGGCGGCGGCACGCGAGGCCGCCGAGCGCGACAAGCCGGGCGCCTGACGCTACGGCTTCGGGATTTGCACCGGCCGCAGCACGGTGGGTCCGGCGCTGTTGTCGATCTCGTAGAGCGTGAACTCGAGCGTCGGCCCGTTCTTGGTTGGGGCCTCGGCGTTCCTGAGGCCGCCCACCGCGGTGGCGAGGGTGCCCGCGCTGGAGAGGAGGCCCGCGGCATTGGCGTCCACCTGCTGGCCGAACTGGGTCATGATCCCGTTGGTCAGGGACATCGTGAGGTTGCTGTTGCCCCATCCCGAGCGCGCCTTCATGTATAGCGGCTTCGAGTAGTCGGGGATGTACTGCACGGTGATCTCGACCGGCTTGCTCGAGTCGCCGGTGTGCGCGACCAGCAGGTACGGCTTCGCGGGGTAAATGGGGACTCCTGACTCGTTACCCTTCATTTCGGCGTCCCGATAGAACTCGAAACGGGCGCAACCAGCGGCGAGGACGATGCAGACGACGGCGGCGATGCGGATGAGGTTCATGGGGCCTCCCTGGCGTCGGGGCGACGCGACGCCGATATAACGCCTCCGGCACGCCGCGCGCAACTACCCGCGCGGGTGGGTTTGGGCGCTGGGCTATGATCGCGCGATGAATGACTTGCACACTGCGCTGGTCGGGTACGCCGACTGGCTCGGCTACGGCCACGGCGAGCGCGCCGAGGCCTGGCTGCGGCGGCTCGAGATCAACGCGCCGGAGCTCGTGCGCTTCCGTTCGATGGTTGCCACCGCATTCCCGCCATACCGGGCGATCGCGACGACGGTGCTACCCGCCGACGGCGTGGCCGATCATTCGGGACCGCCGCTGCGCACCGACGCGCGCGAGGCGCTCGCCCGTGCGAAGGCGCAACCGCAATGGAACGCCTTCACGTGGCTCGCGGATTCGGTGCCCGCGCACGGCGCCGGCATCCTCGCGGGCGTGCCGGTCATCGTGAAGGACCTGATGGCCGTTGCGGGGCGGCCCCTCACGGGCGGCAGCGCGGCGGGCGACGTTGAGCCGGCGGTGCACGATGCCGAAGTCGTCGCGCGCCTCAAGCGTGCGGGCGCCTCGATCATCGGCTTATCGAACCTCCACGAATGGGCCTACGGCATCACGAGCGACAACCCGCGCTTCGGCCGCGTCGTGAATCCCGCGGCGCCGTCGCGCATTCCCGGCGGCTCGAGCGGCGGCTCCGCGGCGGCGGTGGCGGCGGGCATCGTCGAGATCTCGGTGGGCACGGATACCGCGGGCTCGATCCGGATTCCTTCGGCCTGCTGCGGCATCGTGGGTTTCAAGCCGAGCTACGATGCCGTGCCACGCACCGGCGGCGTGGACCTCGCGGGCTCCCTGGACCACATCGGGCCGATGTGCCGCACGGTCGACGCGTGCGCGACGATGTTCGCGGCGATGCTCGACCTTCCCGCGGTCCCGAAGTGGGCGTGGCGCGGCCTTTCGGGGCGCCGCATCGCGCGCCTGGGCGGCTATTTCGAGCAGCCCCTCGATCCCGAAGTGCGCGCGGCGCTCGACGCGGCCGCCGCGGCGCTGTCGGGCGACGGCGCGAACCTCACGCGCGCGACGATCGACGGCATCGACGACGCGCCGGCCATTCAGTTCGTCACCATCGCGCCCGAGGCGAGCGAGGTCCACCTGAGGCGGCTGGCCGAGCGCGGGCCGGACATCGGCGAGGAAGTCCGCGTGCGCCTGGAGATCGGCCAGTTCGTTCCCGGCGCTTGGTACGTGAAGGCGCAGCGCCTGCGCCGGCGGCTGGCCGATGCCGTGGAGGCGCTCTTCGAGTCGGCCGATTTCCTGCTCTGCCCCACGCTGCGCACGCCCGCGCCGCCGGTGGGCTCGCGCGACGTGGACATCGACGGGCGCCGCTATCCGCTGCACACCGCGGTCACGCAGCTCACCCTGCCGTGGAACCTCACGGGGCTGCCCGCGATCACGGTGCCGTGGTCGGCGAGCCGCGACGGCGTGCCCATCGGAATCCAGCTCGTCGGACGACGCGGCGCGGACTGGGCGGTGCTTGCGGCGGGGCAGCGCCTGGAGGCGTTGCGCCCCTAGGACGGGCGACTCCATGACGACACTCGATTGCCGTCGCGCCCGATGAACAACGCGTCGCTCGGCCGGCTCGCGATCATCGTCGTCGCCCAGCTGCTCGGCGTCTCGCTCTGGTTCAGCGCCAACGCGGCGTTCGACGACCTCGCGCGGGCGTGGAGCCTCACCGCGACCGACGTGGGCACGCTCACGGTCGCGGTCCAGGTCGGCTTCATCGCCGGCACGCTCGTCTTCGCGATCTCGGGCTTCGCCGACCGCCACGCGGCGAGCCGCATCTTCGCGGCGTGCGCGCTGGCGGGCGCGCTCGCCAATGCGGCCTTCGCGTTCCTCGCGCACGGCCTCGTCGACGCGGCTGCCTACCGCTTCGCCACCGGTTTCGCGCTCGCCGGCGTCTACCCGCTCGGCATGAAGCTCATCGTGAGCTGGGAGCCCGGGCGGGCGAGCGAGGCGCTCGCGTGGCTGGTGGGCATGTTCACGTTCGGCACCGCGCTGCCGTATCTCGTGCGCGCGGCCGGCGCGAGCTGGCCCTGGCAATGGGTGGCGAGCGCCTCGTCGGTGCTCGCGGTCGGCGCCGCGCTCGCGGTCTTCGCGCTGGGCGACGGACCGCACCTGCCGAAGGGCCGCGCCGGATTGCGCTGGAGCGCGGTGCTGGGCGTCTTCCGCATTCCCGCCTATCGCGCTTCCGCGCTCGCGTACTTCGGGCACATGTGGGAGCTCTACGCGATGTGGACCCTTACGCCTTTCCTGCTGGCGCTGGTGGTGCGCAACGAGTGGCCCGCGGCCACGGCCCGCGAGCTCGCGCTGGCATCCTTCGCGGTGATCGGGCTCGGCGGCTTCGGATGCATCGCGGGCGGGTTCTTCAGCCGGCGGCACGGCAGCGCGCGGGTGGCCGCCGCGGCGCTCGCCGGGTCGCTCGCCTGCGGGCTCGCGTTTCCCTTCGTGGCGGGCTACGGCCTCGCCGCGGTCGCGCTGCTGGCCGCATGGGGCGTCGCCGTGATCACCGATTCGCCGCAGTTCTCGGCCCTCTCGGCGCGCGCGTGCCCGCCGGAGCTGGTCGGCAGCGCCCTGGCCATCCAGAACAGCATCGGATTCGCGATCAGCATCGTTTCGATCCAGTGGGCCGCGAGCTTGCTGGCGGGGTGGGGCGCCTGGATCGCCTGGCTCCTGGTGCCGGGGCCGTTGCTGGGGCTGGTTGCGCTATCACCCCTGCTGAGGAAGTCGCGGCAGGCCTGAAGGCGACTTCCGCTATGATCCGGTCGTGATGGCTCATCGCGCGAGCTACCGGCGACGTTAGCCTCGGGCTTTCGTCACCTGGAGGCCGAGCGCGATGGATCTTGCAACGCACGTCGCCGCCGCTCCCGCGGAAAGGGAGCAACGCCACAAGATCACCCGCATGGACCGCACCGAACGGTTCTACAAGATCGACCAGATGCTGCAGTCGCGCGGCCGCGTGAAGGTCGGCGAGTTCATGGACGAGCTCGGCGTCTCCCTCGCCACGTTCAAGCGCGACCTCGAGTACATGCGCAGCCGCCTCAACGCGCCCATCGTGTGGGACCGCGACCAGGAGGCCTACCGGTTCGAGGAGGGGCGCGGCGGCAAGGGTCCGAAGTACGAGCTGCCGGGGCTCTGGTTCAGCCCGAGCGAGGCGCTCGCCATCCTCACGCTCGAGCACCTGGTCGAGGGCCTCGAGCCGGGGTTGCTCGGCGCGCACGTGCGGCCGCTCAAGGCGCGCCTGGCGGCGCTGCTGTCGGCGGGCGACCATTCCCTGGACGAGGTCCGCAAGCGCATCCGGGTGATTGCGTTCGGCGCGCGGCGCCACGAGCCGAAGCATTTCGAGCTCATTGCCGCGGCGGTGCTCGGCCGCCAGCGCCTGAAGCTCACGTACTGGAACCGCACGCGCGACGAAGTCCGCGAGCGCGAGGTGTCGCCCCAGCGGCTCGCCCACTATCGCGACAACTGGTACCTCGACGCGTGGGACCACCTGCGCGACGACCTGCGCACCTTCGCGCTCGACGCGGTGCGCGCCGTGGAGATGGTGCCCGGCAAGGTGAAGGAGGTGCCCGAGGCCGAGCTCGAAGCCGCGCTCGCTAGCGGCTACGGCATCTTCGCGGGGCGCAAGGTGCAGTGGGCGAAGCTGCGGTTTGCACCGCGCGCGGCGCGCTATGTCGCGATGGAGGAATGGCACCCGAAGCAGGCCGGCCGCTGGGAAGGCGACGGCAGCTACGTGCTCAAGGTTCCGTACGCCGCGGCAGCGGAGCTGCTGCGCGATGTGCGGATGCATGGTGCCGACGTGGAGGTGCTCGAGCCCGCGGAGCTGCGCGAGGCGCTCAAGCGCTCGCTCGCGGAGGCGCTGGCGCGGTACTGAAAAACGGCGGGGCCGCCGCGTGATGCGCGACGGCCCCGCTTCGACTCCGTGCGGGTTACTGCGCAGCCGGCGTCATCACGAACTCGGCCGGGGTGCCGTTGTACGTGCCCGTGCCCACGATCTGGCCCAGGTCGTTCATGCCCGCGGCGTTCTCGATCGTCCAGCCCGCGCCGGTAGCCGGGTCGAGCAGCGATTGCAGGTCGAACACGCCGCCGTCGAGCCAGATCACGGCCTTGCTGTCCGTCACGTCCCAGGTGCCCGGAGTCGCATACGCGCTGAAGCCGATGACCTGGCCCTTGATGTTGATCTGGCTCGCCGACCCGTAGTTGTGGCCGGGCAGCACCGGCAGCTCGGTCACGTGTATGGGCCGCGTCGCTATTCCACATCACCGGGCGGCTGCCGGGTCCCGGATGGCTTTCGCCGACCACCTGGCCGAGGTCGTTCATGCCCCACGCGAGGCTCGTCCAGTCGCCGGGGAAGACACCCAGGTCGACGATCGTGTGCGCGGCGTCGTTCTTCCAGAACATGCCGTGCTGCGGGGTCTGGTCGGTGCTGCCGTAGCCGGCCGCCTGGCCGAGCTGGTTGAACGCCATCGGCACCGATGAGGTGAGCTTGGTGTTGATGCCGCCCGGGAGGACCGGCAGGTCCGTCTCGCGGTACTTGCGCGGGTCCTTCGGGTCCACCGTCCAGATCGCGCCGCGCCAGGAAGCGGTGTTGCCCGACAGGCTCTTCGTGTAGTAGCCGCCGATGTAGCCGTTGTCGCCGATGAAGAGGGCGTGCGTGTTGCCGCCGTTGTTCGGGAAGAAGTTGAAGAGGCCGGTGGACGTCTCGACCCAGCCCTGCGGGCGCCCGTTGCCGGTGTCGCCGTCGCCGACCGCCACGCCGAAGCTGTTGACATAGTTCGCCTGGCTGTACGTGCCGCCCGCGAGCCGGCCGAGCGAGGTCGCAACGCCGCTCTGCCAGGTCACTGCGGTGCCGTTGCAGGAGCCCGCGACGCCTGCCACGTTGTTGATCGTCGATGCGCCGCATTTGCTGGTCGGCGCGAGCTGCGTGATGGTGTAGGTGGGAAGGGCCGCGGCCGGCAGGGCGCCGAGCGCGAAGGCCGTGGCGATCGCGGCGGTCAGCTTGTTGGGGGCGGTGGGGCTCTTCGATTCCATTCTGTATCTCCGTTTGGGTGTTTACGTTTGGGTGTTTACGTCGCGGCCCACATGGCCTCGACACGGCGCCCATAATACCCAACGTCCGGACAGTTTGGGAAGATTTTCCCAAAGATCTTTTTTCACGATCACGGGAATAAGGCGCCTGGAATTGGCACCTTTGCGATGCGGCTCACGCGGGCGCGCTCGCCCAGCTCGCCGTCTCGGCCAACGACAACAAGGTTCTCAATGTGAACGGGGCGACGCTCGAGACCTTCGCGTTCGACGGCCAGTCGCTGCGGCGCACCGGCGAGCCGAAGCTCTCCGGCGGCCCGGCAGGAATCCGGGTGTCGACGAAATAGCCGGCGACCGACCTAGTGCCGCTTGAAGTACTGCACCTCGCGCTCGTGCTTCTTTGCCGCGGCGAGCGAGCCGAAGGTGCCGAGGTTGTGGCGCTTGCCGGTCTTCGGGTCGACCTTGCGCGAATAGAGGCGGTAGCCGCCCGACGGGAGCTTGCGGATCATGGGGGTTTGACAGGCGCCGGGTCCGGAGTTTCCCGGGGCGCGCGGGGCAACACTCCGTAACCCATCTACTTGCGTTTCCGCCGGAGGATCGCTCTTGTCGCATTGCGGGAGCGGTCGATGGGAAGCGCGGCATTCGCCTGGGTCGTGCTCGGGCTCGCGGCGGCGGCGAACGCCCACGCCGCCTGCGAGGCCGCGGAGCACCACCAACTCGATTTCTGGATCGGCACCTGGGACGTGCTGAGCGACGGCGAGGTCGTGGCATCCAGCACGATCGCGCGCTCGGCGGAGGGCTGCGCCGTCATCGAGCGCTACCGGCAGCGTGACGGCTACAGCGGCACCAGCATCAACTTCCGCGATCCGGGGCTCAGGCGCTGGCGGCAGTCGTGGGTCGACACCGGCGGCGGCGTGGGGGAATTCGTCGGCGATCCGGCCCCCGACGCGATGGCCTTCACCGGCGAGACGCACCGGCCGGACGGCACGAAGGTACTGCGCAGGATGACGCTCACGAAGCGGCCCGACGGAACGGTGCGCCAGCGTTCGCTCGCCTCGACCGATGGCGGGCAGACCTGGAAGCCGCACTACGACTTTGTCTATAGGAAGGCCGCGGACAGGTAGCGCAGAATCGCGGCCATGACCCGCCGCGTCGCATCCATCTTCCGCTCCAACGCCGCGATCCTGGAGGCGATCGGGGACCACGGCTACCGGCGGCACGTGAAGCTGCTCGCGCAGGGCGATTCGTGGTTCGCGTTCCCGCTGCCCCTCTTCGCCGGCACGCGCAACCTGATCGACGCGATCTCCACCCGCAAGCGCACGGTGGCGATCGACCTCTCGTCCATCGGCGACACCGCGGAGAACATGGCGAAGGGCGAGCGCCATGCCCAGATGCGCACCATCCTCGCGGGCGGCGGCGGCGAAGAGCCGATCCCGGTCGCAGCGGTGCTGATCAGCGCGGGCGGCAACGACCTCGTCGACCGGATCGGCGAGCTGGTGGGCACGATCACGCGCGCGGTGCAGCGCGCGACGCGGGCCGAGCGGGCCCCGGCGGCGCCCGTGCTGGCCGAGGCGCACCGGCAAGTGATGGCAGCGCTCGCCGCGGGCGCCGCGGGCGACATCTACGACGACGTGATCGCGTACCTCGGCACGTTGATCGAGGCGCGCGACGGAGGGCCGAGCGCGAAGGCGCCGGTCGTGCTGCACGGCTACTGCCATCTCACGCCGCGCGACGCGCCGGCGCTCGAGTTTCCCATCCGGTTCGGGCCGTGGATCTGGAAGAAGCTCACGCCCCTCGGCTACACCCAGGCGCAGCAGCAGGCGATCGCGCAGAACGTGATCGACGAGTTCAACCGGCGCCTCGGCCTCATGCGCGACGCGGCCCGCGGCATCCACGTGCTCGACCTGCGTCCCCTGCAGGACGACGGCACGCTGCCCATGCCAGCGCCCACGGACCTCGAGCCCACGAGCTGGTGGCACGACGAGATCCACCTCGGCTCCGCCGGCTGGGAGCTCGTGGCGCGGCGGCTTTTCGATCCGCTGCTGGACGAGCTGCTGGCAGGAGAATAATGGGCTGTCGAAACGGCGTAATGCCGATCGACTACCAAGTGAAGGTCCGCTGCCGAGCGATCGCCGCGGCCCTCGTTTTCCCTTCACTTCAAGGAGATAGCCATGCCCAAGGTCAACCCCATCCCGGACGGCCTGCGAACCGTCACGCCGCATCTCGTGTGCGCCAACGCGGCCGATGCCATCGAGTTCTACAAGAAGGCGTTCGGCGCCGTCGAGGTGTCGCGCATCCCCGGCCCGAACGGGAAAATCATGCACGCGCAGGTCCGCATCGGCGACTCGGCGGTGTTCCTGGTCGACGCGTTTCCCGAGTGGGGCTCGCTCGGCCCCGAGTCGCTCAAGTCGTCGCCTGTGACCATACATCTCTACGTTTCCGATGCCGATGCCGCCGCCGATCGCGCGGTGAAGGCGGGCGCGAAGGTCACGATGCCGGTGGCGGAGCAGTTCTGGGGCGACCGCTACGGCTGCGTGCGCGATCCGTTCGGCCACAGCTGGTCGCTCGCCACCCACGTGCGCGACGTGAGCCGCGAGGAGATGGCCGAATCGATGCGCAAGATGTCGGAGAAGGCGCCCGCCTAGCGCGCCTTGAGCCACGCCACCACGGCGGCAGCCGCGCCCTCGTCGTAGCTGCCGCCCTTCTCGCGGAACGCCGCCGTGGCGTCGGGGAACGTCTCCCAGTGGTGGTTCATGCCGCGCCGCAGGAGGTAGGCGACGAGCGAGGGATCGCGCGCGGCGACGATCGCGGCGGCGCGCTCCGCTTCCTCGCGTCCCATGATCCAGTCGAGCTCGCCCTGCAGGATCAGCACGGGAACGGCCACCTTCTTCCACGCGCCCTCGACGTCGAGCGCCTGGAGCTGCTGGTAGTAGCGCATGCGCCGCCCGTACTGGCCGTCGGGTGCGTCGTACCAGTAGGGCTTCCACTCGGGATGTGCCGCGAGCGCCTGCGCCGGCGTCTCGCCGCCGTTCAGCACGCGATCGTAGAAACCGCCGAAGGCGCGCATCGCCGCGTTCACCGCATCGGGCGATTGTCCCGACAGCGTGAGGCGCCGTCGCTCGATCGCCAGCATGTGCTCGAGCCACGTGCGCGTGAAGAGGCCCGAGACGACGATGCCGCGCACGTCGAACTCGGACGCCAGCACGGGGGCCAGCGCGCCGCCCACGCTGCCGCCGAAGAGGTAGAGCCGCGCTGGATCGGCGCCCGGGTCCGCGAGCGCGGCGCGGATGCCGGCGCGGAACGCGGCCATGTCGTCATCGAGGTCGGTCCGTGCGCAGGCTGGGCCCTCGCTGTCGCCCACGCCCGGCTTCTCGATGCGCACCATCTGCATCCCGGTCTGCTGCATCACCTGGCGCAGCATCATCGACCAGCCGTCGTGCGCGTTCATCGGGTTCTCCACCGCGTCGCACGAGAGCCACGGGATGAAGACCACGAGCGGCAGCCGTCCGGTGGCGCCGGCGGGCCGCGACGTATACGTGCGCACGCGATAGCCTTTCTCGGTGCGCGCCTCTCCGTAGCGGATCTGCACGCCGTCCACCTTCTCTTCGGGCATCCCGCCGTGACGCGGCAGCGATTGGGCAAGCACCGTGCACGAGCACAGGGCATACGTCACCAGCAACGCGACCAGGTATCGCAACATGGCTTCCTCCTCGGGGACCGGAGGAAGGCTAGCGGGACGGCTGCCGCGCCTTCTCGCCGAATTCGAAATCGGCGCTAGTTCGCGCGCGGTATTGCGTCGGGGTGACGCCGTAGCGTGCCTTGAAGGCCCGGTTGAAGGGGCCGATGGAGCCATAACCGCAATCGAGCGCGATGGTGAGCACCGGCAGGCGCTCCTGGGCCGGGTCGGCGAGCCGCGCGGCGGCAGCCGGCAGGCGGTAGTCGTGGAGCAGCTCGTTGAAGTTGCGGTAGCCGAGATGATGGTTGATCGCGCGCCGCACGCGGTATTCCTGCACCCCCAGCGCCTCCGCGAGCCCGCCGATGCCCAGGCGCTCGCGCTTCCAGATTTCCCGCCCTTGCATCGCCTCGACCACGCGACGTGCGAGATCGGCTTCGGGCCCGTCGGGCCGCACCACCGCGAGCGGCGTACGCGCCGGGCGCGCTGCCTCCTCGAGCAGCAGCCGCGTGAAGCCATCCGTGGCCGCGAGCATGACCGCGCCGAAGGCCACGGCAAGCAGGGCCGCATGCGCGGCGACCAGTACTTCGATCGGCGCGCCGTGCCCGCCGAACACGAACTCGGAAGCCGCCATCGCGATGAACGCGCTGCCGAGGATCGCCACGAAGGCCGCGCGCAGCCGCCGGCGCTGCTCGACCAGGTCCGCCCTCCAGTGCACGACCGCGAGCGCACATGCCGCGAGGACCAGCAGGATCGCCGCCGCGCGGCCCGCGAGCAGCATCGCTTGCGACAACGCCGGATGGTCGGCGAGCAGTCCCAGCCGGAAGCGACCATAGTCGCCGGGCATGGTGAAGATCACCAGCGCCGCCGGCACCGCGTAGAGCCGCTTCGGCGCGGCAGCGCCATCGCGAAAGAGCCGCATCGCGAGGATCCACACGAACGCCGGGGTGGCGAGGCACCACGCCTCGAATGCGAACGCGCCCGGGCCCAGGACGCGATAGACGCCGCCGGCCGACGCGACGATGAAGGCGCCCATGCCGCCGACGATGAGCGCGGCGACGAGCGCCGTCGCTTCGCGCCGCGAGCGCGCGACGATGATCGCCGCACCGGCCATCGCCAGCGCGAAGATCGCGGAACGCAGGATGAGATCGAGCGCGTCCATTCCTTGCGTCGAGCTTGCCGTTTCGATCGAAGTGTAATCGCTTCCGCATTCCGCGTCGCCGCGTTGCGACAGTCGCTGAAATGCAACCTCGCTGACACTCGCGCGTCACCGGCGATGGTCAGACTTCGCGGCTCGTTCACCCAGCAGCGGAGGAAGTCATGCAAGGCAATGAGAAGTTGAAGCGGCATGCGAAGAAGGTTTGCGTCGCGGCGGCAGTCGCGCTCGCGCTCGGCACGGCCACGGCATTCGCCGACGACGGCCAAGGCAAGGACAACGACGCGAACCGCAGCGACACGGCCACGCCGATCAAGCACGTCATCATCATCGTCGGCGAGAACCGCAGCTTCGACCACCTGTTCGCGACCTACGTGCCGCGGCACGGCGCGAAGGTGCTGAACCTGCTGTCGGAAGGCATCGTGCGCGCGGACGGCTCGCCCGGGCCCAACTTCGCGAAGGGCCATCAGTACCAGATCACGTCTCGCCGCCCAACGGCGGGAAGTTCTTCATCAGCGCGGGCACGCAAGGACAAGCAGCTCTACGCGACGCTGCCGCCGCCCGACATCGGCGGCGTGGGCCCGGTCTCGCCGTACGCGCGATCCTGAGTCATTCCCGGCGGCGATCCGGGCCTGCCGCCGCAGGACCAGTTCCTCTTCGCCACGGGCGGCACGGGCCTCGACGTCCACGCTCGGCCCGGACACGCGCATCACCAACGTGAACACGCTGCCGCCGGGGCCGTTCCAGATGACCGGACCCACGATGCCGTTCGACGCGTTCACCGGCGACACGATCCACCAGTACTTCCAGATGTACCAGCAGATCGATTGCGCGATCGACGCGCGAGCACGTGACGCGCGACAACCCGACCGGCTGCCTGCACGACCTGCAGTCGGCGGTCACGACGACCTACAGCACGCCGCCCGGCAGCACGCCGCACGACACCGGGCAGACGATGGCGTATCTTCAACATGCAGCAGCGGCGACGCGCCGTTCTTCAAGTCCCTCGCCGACAACTACACGATGAGCGACAACTACCACCAGCCGGTGATGGGCGGCACGGGGCCGGACAGCCAGCCGCTCGGCTTCGCGGACCAGGTCTTCTACAGCGACGGCAACGGGCATCCCGCCACGCCGCCCGCGGCCAACATCTACAACCCGGATCCGCAGGCCGGCACGCTCAACCTCTACACGAAGCGCGCGCAGTGGTTCAACTGCTCGGACCGCAACGCGCCCGGCATCGCCGCGATCGCGAACTACCTCGACGCGCTGCCGTACCACGTGAGCACGAACTGCGGCCCGGGCGAGTATTTGCAGGCCGTCAACGTCGATCCCGCCTTCACGCCGAAGGGCCTGCCGGGCAGCGGGCTCGTCGTTCCGCCGACGACGCAGCGCAGCATCGGCGACGTGCTCACCGCGCACAACGTCTCGTGGAAGTACTACGGCGGCGGCTTCAACGCCGACGGCACGGCGAGCCCGTTCAACGGCAGCTACTGCAACATCTGCAACCCGTTCGAGTACCAGGCGGGCTATCCCGGCGATGGTGCCGGACCACATGCGCGACGTGACGGACCTCTTCGCCGATCTTGAAGAGCGGCAACCTGCCCGCGGTGTCGTACGTGAAGCCCGACGGCACGATGGACGGCCATCCCGCGTCGTCGAAGTGGACGCTCTTCGAGGCGTTCGCGCAGAACATCGTCGAGCTCGCGCAGAGCCAACCCGGACCTGTGGAAGAGCACGGCGATCCTCATCACGGTCGACGAGGGCGGCGGCTACTACGACTCGGGATTCATCCAGCCGGTGGACTTCTTCGGCACCGGCCCGCGCATCCCGATGATCGCCGTGTCGCCGTTCTCGACCGGCGGCCACGTGAGCCACGCGTACAACGAGCACTCGTCGTTCGTGAAGTTCGTCGAGCGCAACTGGAAGCTCGACACGACGCTGACGCACGCGCAGCCGCGACAACCTGCCGAACCCGACAGCAGCGGCGACAACGCGTACGTGCCGCGCAACATGCCGGCCATCGGCGACCTGTTCGACCTGTTCGACTTCGGCGGGGATGACGACGGCGATCGCGACTAGGTGAAGATCGGGAGGTCGGAGTCGGGTGCTGGAGTCCGCGCGACTCCGCCACGCGCCTACGGCCTCCCGCTTTTTTTTACCAGCGGCAGGTGCCTTCGCCGATCTCGTTGGCGATGAGCGGCAGCGCGGCGAGCAGGCCCAGCCCCGCGTAGGCGGTGCGGCAATCGGGCTTGCGCGCGTTCTCGATCGCGCTCTCGAGCTTCGATTTCTTCGGCGGCACGGGCGGCATCGGGAAGGCCAGCACCGCGCGGCTGCCGGTGCCCTCGCGCGCGATCTCGCCCGCGCGCTCGCGGATCGAATCCAGGTTGATGTGGGGCGATGCGGGCTTCGTGGGATCGTAGGTCGAGGAGGATGGCCCTTCGCGCGGGAAGAGCGGTTCCGGCGCGGGCGTGGCGGCGGGTTGTGGCTGGGCGGATGGCGCCTCTGGAGCGGACGGCACGCCGGGGGCTTTCGGCAACTCCGCGGGCGCAGCGGGCGCGGTGACGGCGGGCGCGACCTGCGCGGGCAGGGTGGGCGCGGCTTGCGCGGGGAGCGCCGGTGCGGCTTGCGGCGGCGCGGGCGAGGGCAGCGCGGGCGCGGCGGGGATTTCCTGCGGCAATTCCGGCACCGGCACGTTCTCGATCGATCGCACCTGCGGCGCGATGCTCTTCGTGAGCTCGCTCGCGGGCGAGGTCACGGTCTCCAGCAGCGGCACGGGCAGCGCCGGCACCTCGAGCGGCGCGCTCCGCACCGGTGGCGTGGCCGGCAGCGCGGGCAAGGGCGCCGGCACCGCGGGCGCCTCCATCGGCGCGCGCTCGATGGGCCGCGTCGCCGCGGGCTCGACCTTCGGCGGCGCGACGGGCTCGGGGCGCGACGGGGTGGCGATCGGCGCCGGAATCGGCGGCGCCTCGGCGGGCAGGCGCTCGATGGTTGGCGCGACGGGCGGCTTCGCCGCGGGCGCCTCGGGCTGGAGCGAGTCGGGCGGCGGCGTCACCACCTCGGGCGTGATCGTGCGCTCGCTGGGCGTAGCGGGGGTGACGGCCTGGTTCACGGTCGGTGGCGGCACCACCGGGACGGGCTCGAGCTCGCGCGCGTCCCGGGGCGTGACCAGCCGGTCGAGGATCGGCGGCACCACCGCGGGCGACTCGGGGGCAGCACCTTCGGCGTAGGCGCCTCCCGGGCGGCCTCGGGCAGGGGGCGCGGCTCGAGCTGCTCCGTGGTGCGCGGCGGGGGCGGCGGCGCGGGATTGGGCGTCACCACGCGCGAGGCGCGCGGCGGCGTGGGCGCGGCCTGGGGCCGCAGGAGGCGCTCGATGCGCAGTCCCAGCGGCTCTGACGCCGCCGGCCCGTTGATCACCACGTCGAGCGATCCCCACATCGCGCGCCCCGGCGGCTGCCCCCGCTGGGAGCGCCGAAAAGCGCAATCACCAGCGCGTGCAGCAGCATCGAGAGGAACACGAATTGCCACAGCGGCGGCACGTCCCCGATGGCGGAGCGGCGGATCGAACGCGCGGGCGCGACCTTGCGGCCTCTATGGTCGACGTAGGGCATGACGACGACATTTTGCACGGCCGGTGTAAATTACGCCTGCCCCCAATTTCCGGAGAACGACGATGCCCCGCCAGCGTGCGCTCCTCGGCCTGTTCTTCACCGCGCTCCTTGCAGCGCCGCTGACCGCTTCCGCGCAGGACTTTCCCACCCGCTCCGTCACGATCGTGGTCCCGTTCTCCGCGGGGGGCCCGACCGATACCATCGCGCGTATCGTGGCGCAGCGCATGACGAAGGCCCTCGGCCAGACCGTGGTCGTGGAGAACGTCACCGGCGCCGGCGGCACCATCGGCGGCGCGAAGGTCGCCCATGCGCGCCCCGACGGCTACACCATGGCGATCGGCCACGTCGGCACCCACGTGATCACCGGCGCCATCCAGAAGATGGATTACGACGTCTATGAGGATTTCCAGCCGGTCGCGATGATCACGACCAACCCGCAGATCATCGTCTCCAGGAACGACGTGCCCGCGAAGGACCTGAGGGCGCTGATGGCATGGGCCAGGGCCAAGGGCGAGCCGATGACGGTCGGCACCGGCGGCCCGGGCACGCCCGCCCACGTGAGCGGCGTCTACTTCCAGCAACAGACCGGCGTGCCGGTGCAGATCGTGCACTACCGCGGCGCGGCGCCCGCCCTGCAGGACGTGATGGCGGGCCACATCGACACGACGTTCGACCAGGCGGCGAACTCGCTGCCCCAGGTGCGCGCGGGAAGGATCCGCGCCTACGCGGTGACCGCGCCCACGCGCCTCGACGCCGCCCCCGACATTCCCACCGTCGACGAGGCCGGCCTGCCCGGCTTCTACATGGCGGTCTGGCATGCTTTCTGGGTGCCAAAGGGCACGCCGCGTCCTATCGTGGACAAGCTCAACGCCGCGGTCCGCGAGGCGCTGCAGGATCCCGAGGTGCGCAAGAAGCTCGCCGACCTCGGCCAGGAGATCATGCCGCCCGAGAAGCAGACGCCCGAGGCGCTGCGCGCCCACCACAAGGCAGAGATCGACAAGTGGTGGCCGGTGATCCGGCAGGCGGGCATCCGGGCGGAGTGACGCGATCGGCTAGAGCGGCCCGTGACCGCCAGGCGGCTCCATCGTTTGAGACGGGCCAGCTATGCATCGTGCGTGGATGAGGGGCGTCTTTCCGAGAGGCGCTACGCGATGGTGCCCCTGGACGCACCGATCTCATGTGCAAACGTTATATGGAGCCTCTTTACCGCGTCATAGCAGCAGAGCCCATTTACCGGGAAAGCCAAATCCTGCAACCGTTAGAGCATCTCAGGTAGAGAGGCGCCGGGTCGGGAAGACGCCCCTCGTCCACGCACGAGCAAAGCAAAGTCGTCAGTCGAGGTTGACGAACCGCAAATCCACGATGTCGTTCGGCATCAGCTGCGCCTTCACCTTCGTGCGCATCGCCCACGTCACGTTGCGGTAGATGAGGGGAATGAACGCTGCGTCGGCGTCGAGCAGCGCCATGGCCTCGACCGCCAACTCGCGGCGCTTCGCGGGATCGAACTCGACGCGCAGCCGGTCGATCGCCGAATCGACCTTCGGGTTCGAGTAGCCGCCGAAGTTGTACTCGCCCACGGCGCTGCCGCCCGGGGTGTGCGCGAGCGGCAGCATCACGCCCTCGGCCTCGGCGGTGGCGGGAGTCCAGCCGATCACGAAGAGGCTCGTGTCGCGCGCGTTGATCTTCGGCAGGAGCTGGTTGAAGGGCAGCGGCCGGTAGGCGATGCGCAGGCCCACGCGCGCGAGCATTCCGGTGATCGCCTGGCAGATGGAGTCCGCGGGCTGCTGCGAGCTGCAGTCGAGATCGACGGCGAAGCCGCTGCCGTATCCCGCTTGCCTGAGCAGGGCCTTCGCGCGCTCGGGATCGAAAGCCGCGGGCGCCGCGAAGCGCTTGTCGAACCCGTCGACCACCGGCGAGAACATCGCGCGGCCCGTGGCGCCGGCGCCGCGCATCACCTTCGCCTCGAGCGCCTGCACGTCGATCGCCGCGCGGATCGCCTCGCGCACGCGCACGTCGCGGAACGGATTGCGCCCGCCGGCGTCGCCGTGCACGAGTGTCGAGCGCGCATGGTCGAAGCCGAGGAACTGCGAGCCGAGCCCGGTGGACTCCGCGACCTTGATGCCCGGCAGGCGTCGCAACCGGTCGAGGTCCTGCACCGCGGGATCGACGACGAGGTCGATCTCGCCCGAGATCAGCGCCGAGACGCGCGTGGCGGCGGTGGTCACCACCAGGTACTGCGCTTCGGTCACGTTGCCGTGGCGTCCCCAGTAGCCGGGATTGGCCGCGAGCACGGTCTTGATGTCGGGCTCCCAGCTCACGAGGCGAAAGGGACCGGTGCCGTTGGCGTTGCGCGCGGCGTACGTCTCCTCCTTGGCCTTGTAGTCCTGCGGCTTCTCCACGCGGTGCGCGATGCACCACACCCTGCTCATCATGCGCAGGTTGGTGAGCGAGAGCGGCAGCGTGGGATTGGCCTGCGAGGTGAGGATGTCGACGGTGAGGTCGTCGACCTTGCGCGCGCCGGTCACGCCGGGCAGCGCGCTCTTGTACGCCGAGGTGGGCGAGAGGGCGCGCTCGACGTTGAACACCACGTCCTCGGCATTGAACGGTGCGCCGTCCTGGAACTTCACGCCGGGGCGCAGCCGGAAGCGCCAGCCGCGGCCGCCGTCGAGCGGCGTCCACGCGAGCGCCAGGCGCGGCTCGGGACGGAACTGCTCGTCGCGCCCGACCAGCGCCTCGTACACCTGGGACAGCACGCGGTTGTTGTAGAGCGAGGCGATCGCGTGCGGATCCATGGTGCCGGGATCGAACTGCGAGGCGTAGCGCAGCGTTTTCGCGTCCGCGCCGAGAGCGACCAGCAATGCCAACGCGGCTACGAAGATGCGCATGTGGGCGATTCTATATAATCCGCATCCCTCGCTCCCGGAGGCCGCATGAAGATCGCCCGTATCGGCCGGATCCTCGCAACAGTCGCGCTCCTCGCGTTATTCCCGATCGCGTCGCAGGCGGCCGAAAGCGCCCCGCTCAAGATCGGCATCATCGGCTCGGGACGCATCGGCGGAACGCTCGGCGAGCTGTGGGCGAAGGCCGGGTACCCGGTCATGTTCTCCTCGCTCGACCTCGAGCACGACAAGGAGCTCGCCAAGACCGTCGGCGCCCTGGCGCAGGCCGGAACGCCGGCCCAGGCCGCGGCCTGGGGCGACGTGCTGCTGGTCTCCGTGCCCTACACCGCGCTCCCCCAGCTCGGCAAGGACCATGCGGCCTCGATCAAGGGCAAGGTGGTGCTGGACACCTCCAACCCGATCCAGTCGCGCGACGGCGAGATGGCGGTGGCGGCGCGCGCGAAGGGCACCGGCGTGGCCTCGGCCGAATTCCTCCCCGGCGCCCGCCTGGTGCGCGCTTTCAACGAGGTGGGCTACCGCTCGCTCAGGAGCGAATCGAACCGCGCGGGCGACAAGGTCGCGATCCCGCTTGCCGCCGACGACAAGGAAGCGCTCGCGGTCGCGATTCGCCTCGTGAAGGAGGCTGGTTTCGAGCCGGTGGTGGTCGGTGGGCTCGAAACCGCGAAGACGTTCGACGTGGGAACACCCGTGTTCGGCAAGGCCCTTACCGCGGCCGAGCTGCGCAAGGGCCTGGGTATCGAAAAATAAAACCCGGTTGCATCCGTCAATTCGGCGGGGCTATATTTGTACCAGCGCCGCGATCCTGATGACGGCGTGAATAACGCAAGTCCATAGAGCGTCTCGACGTACCGGGCTGGCTCACGAGGCCGGTCCCGGCATTCCATGCGGTCGAAACCCAGAGGGGGAATCATGCGATTCGAATCCATACGCGCGCTCGCGGGAGCCGCGGCGCTGGCCGGGGTATTCGTGGCCGGCACGTCGCTCGCGGCGCGCCCGACAGCGCTGCCGCAGCAGCCCGAAGCGGTCACGCCGGTCACCATGCCGTTGGGGTTGGGCAACCAGCGCGTGAACGTCGTGGTGCAGATGACCGGCGAGTCGGTGGCGGAGCAGCAGGCCGACGCCGGCCGGCGCCTCAGCAAGCAGGAGAAGGACGCCATCAAGCAGCAGATCAAGGCGCAGCACGACGGGGTCAAGGGCGGCATCGCGGCGGCAGGCGGCACGGTGGTCGCCGACTACGCTTCGGCCATCAACGGCATCCGCGTGAGCATCCCGCAGTCCAGCGTCGCGCAGCTCACCTCGCTGCCGGGCGTGACCTCGGTGACGCCGCTGCAGCTCTTCCGTCCCACCAACGCGCGCAGCGTGCCGTTCATCGGCGCGCCCATCGCATGGCAGAACCTGGGCATCCACGGCGAGCACGTCAAGGTCGCGATCATCGACACCGGCATCGACTACACGCACGCCAACTTCGCGGGACCCGGCACCGTGGCCGCGTACACGGCCGCGCACGCCAACGAGGCGCTGCCCGCGGATCCGACGCTCTTCGGGCCCAACGCGCCGCGCGTGAAAGGCGGCACGGACCTGGTGGGCGACAGCTACGACCCGGATCCGAACTCGGCCACGTTCCAGCCGACCCCCCACCCGGACCCCAACCCGCTCGACTGCAACGGCCACGGCTCGCACGTCGCGGGCACGGCCGGCGGCAACGGCGTGAAGGCGGACGGCACGACGTTCAACGGCCCGTACAACGCCACCACCGTCACCAATCCCGGCGACTGGATCATCGGCCCGGGCGTGGCGCCCAAGGCGGACCTCTACGCGGTGCGCGTGTTCGGCTGCCAGGGACCCACGGATGTGGTGGTCGACGCGATCGAATGGGCGGTCGACAACGACATGGACGTGATCAACATGTCGCTCGGCTCGCCGTTCGGAACCGCCGACGATGCGTCGGCGAAGGCCTCGACCAACGCCGCGAAGGCGGGTGTCGTCGTCGTGGCGGCGGCCGGCAACAACGGCCTCAACCAGTACCTGGTCGGCTCGCCCGGCTCGGGTGACGGCGTGATAGCAGTCGCGGCCAACGACTCGACGCAGAGCTTTCCCGGCGCCCTGGTGACGATCCCCGCGGGGACCAAGACCGCGATCGACGCCAACGGCTTCGTGCTTCCCCCCACCACGACGTATGCGAACGTGAAGGTGCTGACGGGCGCCAACCAGCTCGGCTGCAGCGCGGCCGCGTTCGGCGGGCCGCTGCCGCCCAACACGCTCGCGGTCGTGCAACGCGGGGTGTGCGCGCGCGTCGCCAAGGCCATCTTCGGCCAGCAGGCCGGCGCCGCCGCGGTGTTGATGGTGAACAACGTCAACGCGTTGCCGCCGTTCGAAGGCCCGATCACCGAGGATCCCGACGACGGCACGCCGTTCGTGGTGACCATCCCGTTCTTGGGCGTGAGCCTCGCGGATGGTCCTGCATTCGCCGCGGCCGCGGGCGCCAGCGCCACCGTGGTACCGGTCAACCTCGCCAACCCGACCTTCAAGCAGATGGCGAGCTTCAGCTCGGGCGGTCCGCGTAACGTGGACAGCAGCCTCAAGCCCGAGATCACCGCACCCGGCGTGGGAATCTTCTCCACCGGCGTGGGCACCGGCAACGGCGCGCTCAACGACTCCGGTACTTCGATGGCCACGCCGCACGTCACGGGTGTCGCGGCGCTCACCGTCCAGGCGCATCCGACCTGGAAGGTGCCGGACATCAAGGCGGCGATCGTGAACACCGGGGCGCCCACGGGTGTCGCGGGCTATCGCATCAGCTCGGCAGGCACGGGCCTGGTGCAGCCGGCCAGCTCTACCAAGACGCAAGTCGTGGCCGAGCCCAACGGCGAGAAGTTCGGCGTCGCGCTCAACTTCGGCATGCAGGAGCTCACCAACGACTTCAGCAAGTCGAAGACCATCCAGCTGTCCAACAACGGCACGGGCTCGGCGACCTTCACGGTCTCCAACGCCAACCCGCAGGGCAGCCCGCACACCGTGAGCTTCAACAAGACCACGGTGTCGGTCCCCGCCCACGGCAACGCGACGGTGAACGTGTCGTTGAATGTTCCGGTCGCGACCGTCGGCTCGGCGAGCGGACCTGGGCTGTCGTTCCAGGAAGTCTCCGGCCTCGTGCAGTTCACGCCGGTGTCGAGCACCGACAACAATGGCGTGAGCCTGCGCGTGCCGTACTACCTGGTGCCGCGTTCGCGTTCCAACATCGACACGGACCTGGGCAAGCTGAAGGGCACCGATCCGTCCACCGTCGCCACCGTCACCAACAAGAAGGGCGCGGTCTCCGGAACGGCGGACTTCTACGCCTGGGGCATCCAGGACGGCAAGGACGGCGGCGGCGCACCGACCGATCCGCGCAACGTCACCAACGACGTGCGTGCGGTCGGCGTGCAGTCCTTCCCGCTCAGCCCGACGACGCAGCTCATGATCTTCGCGGTCAACACCTGGAAGCCGTGGTCCAGCCCGGGCACCAACGAGTTCGACATCGCGGTGGACGTGGACGGCGACGGCGTGGCGGACTACGTGATCGTGGCGGCCGACGACGGGGCGATCCGCACCGGCCAGTTCTCGGGCGTGCTGGGAACGTTCGTGTTCAGCACACGCTCGGCGGGCGCGAGCAGCATCGGGCTCGCGCAAGCGCCCACGGACGGCTCGATCGCCGAGCTGCCCGTGTTCGCCGCGCAGCTGTGCCGGACGGGCGAGCCGTGCCTTTCTTCGGCCAACCCGCGCATCTCGTACAACATCACGAGCTTCGACCTGGTGAACGGCGGCACCGACACGGTGAATGGCACGGGGACCTACAACGTCTTCGCGCCGTCCATCTCCACCGGCGGCTTCGCGGTGGTGGCGCCGAACGGCACCGACACGAGCAACACGGTGCAGGTCAACTCGGCGGAGTTCGGCCTCACGCCGGCGCTGGGCCTGATGGTGGTGTCGTTCGACAACCAGAGCGGCGCGAACCAGGCGGATCTCATCAAGGTGGATCCGAAGTAGTCATTTGAGTCCCATCGGGGCGGGGGACCGGCAGGCGCCGGTCTCCCGCTTTCTTTCCCGGGTCGTTGCCGTTCGTCCGGACGAGATCCGGGCGCTTCTTTCGTCGTTCGCCTATTTCTTCTGCCTGCTCGCCGGCTATTACGTGCTGCGCCCGCTGCGCGACGAGATGGGCATCGCGGGCGGGGTCAGGAACCTGCAGTGGATGTTCACCGCGACCTTCGTCGCGATGCTCGCGGCCGTGCCCGCGTTCGGCGCGCTGGTGGCGAAGCTGCCGCGCAGCCGCTTCATCCCGATCGTCTACCATTTCTTCGTCGCGAACATCGCGATCTTCTGGCTGCTGCTCACCGTCGGCTACGAGCGCGCCGTCGTCGCGCGCGTGTTCTTCGTCTGGATCAGCGTCTTCAACCTGTTCGCGGTCTCGGTGTTCTGGTCGTTCATGGCCGACCTGTGGACGAGCGAGCAGGGCAAGCGCCTCTTCGGCTTCATCGCCGCGGGCGGCTCCGCGGGCGCGCTCGCGGGGCCCGCCATCACGGTGCTGCTCGCCAAGGCGATCGGCCCGGCGAACCTGCTCATCATCGCGGCGGCGTTCCTCGAGCTCGCGGTGCTGTGCGCGAGCCGCCTCTTCGTCGCGCCGGCACCGGCCACCGGCACGCCGGGGCAAGCTCCGGCCAAAGCCCCATCGCCCATCGGCGGGGGATGGCTCGCGGGCTTCCTGCTGATCCTTCGCTCGCCCTATCTCGCGGGCATCGCGCTCTGGGTGTTCCTGCTCTCGCTCGCGGGGACGTTCCTCTACTTCCAGCAGGCGAGCATCGTCGCGGCGGCGTCGAGCGATCCGGCCGAGCGCACGCGCATCTTCGCGACCATCGACCTCGCGATCGGCGTGCTCACGCTGGCGGTCCAGTTCGTCGCGACCGGCCGGCTCATCGAGCGCTTCGGCGTCGGGCGCGCGCTGTCGTTCCTGCCGCTCGTGTTCGCGGCCGGCTTCGCGGTGCTCGCATGGTCGCCGGCCCTCGCGGTGGTGATCGCGTTCCAGGCGCTGCAGCGCACCGCCAATTTCGCGGTGTCGAATCCGGCGCGCGAGGTGCTCTTCACCGTGCTCGACCGCGAGGCGAAGTACAAGGCGAAGAACGTGATCGACATCGTGGTTTTCCGCGGCGCCGACGCGGTCACCGGCTGGCTCTTCTCGCTGCTGCGGGGCGCGGGGCTGGAGCTCGCCACGATCTCCATCGCTACCGTGCCGGTCTGCATGGCGTGGCTGGTCCTCGCGCTGGCGCTGGGCAGGACGCAGGAATCGCGCGCCGGCGTTAAGATGTCGAGGTGAGCATCGCGCAGCTGTTCGGTACCGACCTTCCCATCATCCAGGCTCCCATGGCCGGCGTTCAGGCCGGAGCCCTCGCCGCCGCGGTGTCGAACGCCGGCGCGCTCGGATCGCTGCCGTGCGCGCTCCTCAGCACCGAAGGCATGGTGAAGGAGCTGGAGCTGGTTCGCTCGCAAACCGGCAAGCCCTTCAACGTGAATTTCTTCTGCCACACGCCGCCCGCCGCCGATGGCGCACGCGAGCAGGCATGGCGCGCGGAGCTGCAGCCGTATTACCGCGAGTACGGCATCGACCCCGCGGCCATTCCGGCGGGCCCCGGACGCGCGCCCTTCACGCGTGCGGTGGCCGATGCGCTCGAGCCATTCCGGCCGGCGGTGGTGAGCTTCCACTTCGGGCTGCCCGATGCGGCGCTGCTCGCGCGCGTGAAGCGCTGGGGATCGAAGGTGCTCGGCTGCGCCACCACCGTCGAGGAAGCGCTCTGGCTCGAGGCGCGCGGCGTCGATGCGGTGATCGCACAGGGTGTGGAAGCCGGTGGCCATCGCGGCAACTTCCTCGCCCTGGACCTCACGACGCAGGTGGGCACCTTCGCGCTCCTGCCGCAGGTTGTGCGCGCGGTGAAGGTGCCGGTGGTCGCCGCGGGCGGCATCGCGGATGCCGCGGGCGTGGCGGCCGCGCTGGCGCTGGGCGCAGCGGGCGTGCAGCTCGGCACCGCGTTCCTGCTCTGTCCCGAGGCCACCACGAGCGCGTTGCATCGCGCGGCCCTCAAAAGCCCCGCCGCGCGCCATACCGCGCTCACCAACGTCTTCACCGGGCGCCCTGCACGCGGCATCGTGAATCGCATGATGCGCGAGCGCGGGCCGATCAATGCCGCCGCGCCGGAATTCCCGCTCGCCACCGGAGCCATCGCGCCGCTGCGCGCGATGGCCGAGGCGCGCGGGTCGGACGACTTCTCGCCGCTCTGGAGCGGGCAGAACGCGAGCGGCTGCCGCGAGATGCCCGCGGCGGACCTGGTGCGCGAGCTCGCCGCGGGGCTATCCCGTGCTTGAGGAGGCCGCGCCCGGAGCCGCATGGTTCGAGGCGATCGTCGCGCAGGCGCCCGTCTCCATCATCCTCGCGGATCGCGAAGGCGCCATCGTGGTGTGGAACCGCGCCTCGGAGGTCCTATTCGGCTACGCGGCTTCCGAGGTGCTCGGCAAGTCGCTCGACGTCATCATCCCCGAGCACCTGCGCGCGGCTCATTGGGCGGGCTTCGACAAGTCGCTTGCGACGGGCGCCACGAAATACGCCGGGCGCGTGATGACCACGCGTGCGACGCACAAGGACGGCGGCAAGCTCTATGTCGACTTCAGCTTCGAGCTGCTGAAGGAGGCCGACGGCACCGTGATCGGCGCGATGGCCGTTGGCCGCGAGAAGGCAGCCCCGCCCAAGCCCGCTTGACGGGCCTGGGCGCGAAGGGCCCCGTCACTCAGTGCCAGTAGTAATGGCGGTGGTAGTGCCCGTAGTACGGCGCGACATAGGCCACGCGCGGGCCGTAATACACCGGCGCGGCGGCGTAGTAGTACGGTGCGGGCGCCGGAGCGTAATACGCCTGCGGCGGAGCGCCGTAGTACTGCGGTGCCTGCGCGGCGGGCGGAGCGTTGTAGTACTGCGGCGCCGGACCGGCGGCGGGCGGAGGAGCGTTGTAGTACGAAGGATCCGCAGCGGCTGGTGCGTAATAACGCGGCGCGCCATAGGCATACGGCGGCGGGTGGGGCGGGTAGTAGCACGGAGAGCTCGCGCCAATGGCTCCTCCGAGGATCGCACCGACTGCTGCACCGGGGGCAGCGCCAATCGCGGCGCCGATGCCCCCGCCGACGATGGCGCCCGGAACGGGATTGCCGCACTGGGCCGCGGCCTGGGTCGAGACAGCCGCCGCGGAAATCCCGAGGGACAGGGCGGCGATCGTTAATGCTTTGTTCATGAACTGACTCCCTAGATTACGTACCGACATTGTGGGCGTTTTCCGGTGAAAAAGGGGTGGGTGCTCAACCCCGGCGCAGGTGCAGTCCCCAGGCGAGGATCACCACCACCGGGCCGAAGATTCCGGCGGGCGCGAAAGCGCTCCACGACTGCCCGGTAACGTCCCACGCGAAGCCGCCGATCACCGGCGTCACCACGGCGCACAGGTAGCCGATCGCGAACACCGCCGCGGAAACGCGCGCGACGTGCCCCGCGCCGACCAGCAGCGGCGGAAGCGCCAGCGAGAGGATGAGGATCAGCGCGGTGCAGAAGCCGATGATGGCTGCCCAGAACACGATCCAGCCCCCGGTGCCCACCGCCACGCCGACCATCGCGACTGTGGCGAGCACGCCCGTGGCCACCAGCGGCCAGCGCCGCATCATGAGGTGGCGCTGGAACGCGAGCAGCGCGATGGACGCGGGAATCTGCACCCAGTTGAGCGCCGAGAGCGCGGGGCCGATGAGCTCCGCGCGGCCGAGGCGGCGCAGGTGATCGGGCAGGAACGCGTTGACGGCGAAGTAGATGCTGGACGAGCCGCCGGCGATGAATCCGAGCCGCCAGGTGAGCGGCGAGCGCCAGTCCGGCCACCAAGATCCGCCGCGAACCGGAGGGGCCGCGGCCTTGCGCTCATGCTCGCGCGCGTACCTCCATGCGATGAGCGCGATCGCGAAGGTCGGCACGGACCACGCCACCAGGCTCCAGCGCCAGCTGCCGCCCACCATCGGCAGCACGAGCGGGATGGTGAGCGAGGCGCTGATCGCCTCTCCCACCAGGAGCCCGTTGGAGTACACCGCGGTGGCGAGCCCGACGCGTTCGGGGAACCACTCGCGCACGATCGACGGGAACGCTGGCTGCATCACCGCGATGCCCACGCCCATCGCGAACGTGGTCGCGAAGAGCGTGGCCGCATCGAACGACGTCCCGCGCAACGCCGACGCGATGCCGGCGAGCACGATGCCGCCCACCATCACGCGCGCGGCGCCGAAGCGCGCGATGAGGTACGCGCCCGGGATGGCCGCGAAGGAAAGCAGCAGCACCGGCAGGCTGGTGAGCGCGCCCACCTGGGCCTGCGTGAGTGCCAGGCTCTCGTGCAGCAGCGGGATGACGGGAGGAATCGCCAGGACCGTCAACCGCAGGCAGATTCCGCAAGCCCACAGGACGGCAAGCGTTCGCATCCGCGGATTGTAGCGGGCCCGCGCGGTCCCGATTTCAATCTTGATATCATGCCCGCCATGTTCCGAGCCAAATACCTCGACTACGCGGAGCTCATGCACCAGGTGCGTGAGTGGTCTTCGAAGCACCCCGACCTCGTGCGGCTGGCATAGCCTCGGCAAGACGGCGGAAGGGCGCGACATCCCGGTCGTCGTCATCGGGCGCGATCCCGACGAGATACGCCCCGCGGTGTGGATCGACGGCAACATGCACGCCTCGGAGCTCTGCGGCTCGAGTGTCGCGCTCGCCATCGCCGAGGACATCATCGGCATCCACCTCGGCGTGCGGCGCCACGGCAACGAGAGCCTGCCCGCGCACATGGCCGAGGCGATCAGGGACACGCTGTTCTACGTGGTGCCGCGCATCTCGCCCGACGGCGCCGAGGCGGTGATGAAGACCGGCCGCTACGTGCGCTCGAGCCCGGTCGACGCGCGCCGGCACAAGGGCCACGCGTACTGGGAAGCCCACGACTTCGACAACGACGGCCGCATGGGCTTCATGCGCCAGGCGAGCGCCGACGGCGAGCTGGTCGAGCTGCCCGAGTACCCGGGCGTGATGGTTCCCCGCCTGCCCGAGGACCCGCCGCCCTACTACAAGCTCTATCCCGAGGGGCGCATCGTCAACTTCGACGGCCGGCGCATCCCCGACCCGTACTTCCTCTCCGACAACCAGTACGACTTCAACCGCAACTTCCCGTACGGCTGGGCGCCGGAGCCCGACCAGGCGGGCGCCGGCGACTATCCGGGCAGCGCGCCCGAGACGCGCGCCATCCTCGACTTCGCGATCGCGCATCCCGAGATCTTCGCGTGGCTGAACCTCCACACCTTCGGCGGCGTGCTGATCCGCCCCTTGGGCGACCGGCCCGACCACAAGATGGACCAGGGCGACCTCGCGGTCTTCCGCCAGGTCGAGGCGTGGATGAAGGAGCACACGGGCTATCCCACGGTGAGCGGCTTCCACGAGTTCCTCTACGAACCCGAGACGCCGCTGAAGGGCGACCTCTCCGAGTACACGTACAACCATCGCGGCTGCCTCGCGTACGTGATCGAGCTGTGGGACCTCTTCCACCAGATCGGCGTCGAGCCGAAGAAGCCGTTCGTGGACGTCTATAGCCGCCTCGACCGCAAGGATTTCGTCGCGCTCGCGAAGTGGGACCGCGAAGTGAACCAGGGCCGCGTGTTCCGCAAGTGGCGGAAGGTGAAGCACCCGCAGCTGGGCGAGGTGGAAGTCGGCGGCCTCGACCTGCTGGTGGGCATCTCAAACCCGCCCTACGAGAAGCTGGCCGAGGTCTGCAGCCAGCAGAGCGCAGCGTTCCTGCGCGTGGCGGCGCTCGGCCCGCGCGTGACGGTCGAGGTCGTGAAGCGCGACGTCCTCGGGCCCAACCTCACGCGCATCGAGGTGCGTGTGGCCAACCGCGGCTATCTCGGCACCTACGGCATCAACTCGGCGAAGAAGCTGCCGCACGTGGAGCCGTTGCGCCTCACCGCGGAGTGCGAGGGCGGCGTGCAGCTCGGCGCGCCCACCACGCCGGTCACCGAGATCGGCCACCTCGACGGCTGGGGACAGGGCCTCTATAACGGCCCGACCATCTTCGCGCCGTGGACGCGCGGCAGCGTGCACGAGAAACACGCGACACTGGTCGCCGAGGGCAAGGGGCGGCTGGTCGTGAAGGTGGGAAGCTGCCGCGTCGGCTACCGGAAGCTCGCGATCGACATCGGCTGAAGGTCCTGCGACTTTGGTCGAGTAGCGCGCTTGTGCGCCCGCGTTTAGCATCCCCGCAGGAGAGCTCGACCATGCCAGATATCCTTTCGTTCCTCAGGCGCGCCGCGACGATCGCGGCCGCGGCGCTCGCATTCACGTTCACTTCGGGAGCCGCGCACGCCGGCTGCGGAACCATCGTGACGGCGAACCTTACCGACCACTGGATGTGGGTCACGGTCTACGACCTCGCCAAGCTGCAGCACCTGGACTGGGGCTGGGTGCCCCCGCACAACGTGCGCGGCTGGCACGCGGGCGGCGCCCCCACGCCGCAGTCGTACATGTGCGGCAGCTACTACCACGTGCGCGCGCAGGTGAAGCCGAACACCGATCCGAACCCCAGCCACGCCGCCGACGGCCCCGACATCTTCGACACCGAGATCCAGATCAATCCCCAGCTCTCGAACTGGCTGGCCATGATCGCGAGCGTGGTGAAGATGGGCCTCACCTGCGCGGTCGGCGACGAGGTGCTGTGCGCCGTGAAATGGGGACTCGAGAAGGGCGCCGACATGGCGGCCTTCGGCAACGAATCGAACGGGGGCGTGGTCTGCCTGGTGACGCACGACAACCGGAACTACTGGTGGGTGGAGGGCAACGACTGCGCCAACAAGAACGCGAAGGCCAAGCCCCCGAAGGTCGTAATGATCCCGTCCACGAAGACCGTCGCGCCGGGCATGAGTACGCGCCCGAACAGTGCCTACCGATTCTCGCTCTACCGGGGCTCCTCCCAGATCTCGACGCAGGAGCGCGACGCCGGCAAGTGGTCCTCCGGCAATCCGAAGGTCGCCGTGGTGATCGACCAAAACGGGCACTTCAAGGCCGTGGCGCCCGGGACTGCCAAGATCACGTGGACTTCCCGGGGTGAATTGGCGAGCGCCGAAGTCAAGGTCGAAAAACGCTAGGGGCCGCGCCGCGCTGCCCGAGTCCTGGAGAGAACGCCATGAACTGCATTCGCTTGCTGTTGCGCCGCGCGGCGGCCTTCGCCGCGGCATCGCTCGCCCTCGTGCTCGCGCCCGGGCTTGCGCATGCCGGGTGCGGCACCATCTGGACCGCGAACCTCACCGACCACTGGATGTGGGTCACGATCTACGACCTCGGCAAGACCGACCACTACGATTGGGGCTGGGTCGCGCCGCACAACGTGCGCGACTGGCACGCGGGTGGCGCGCGCACGCCGATGAGCTACATGTGCGGCAGCTACTACCACGTGCGCGGGGAGGTGAAGTCGGGCAAGGGCGCCCAGCCCGACGGCGGCAACATCTTCGACACCGAGATCCAGATCAACCCGCAGCTCGCGAACTGGGGGGAAATGATCGAGAGCGTGGTGCAGATGGGCCTCACCTGCGCGGCCGGCGACGAGGTGGTGTGCGCCGTGAAATGGGGCCTCGGCAAGGGCATCAACATGGCGATGTTCGGCAACCAGTCGAACGGCGGCATCGTCTGCCTCTCGACCCACGACAACGCGCATTTCTTCTGGGTCGAGGGCAAGGACTGCGCGAACAAGGACGTCAAGGGACCGTGGTACGCGCCGCCGAAGCCGGTGAAGATCACGCTCAAGGTCATCAACCCGGTGGGCCACGGGGCGAAGATCCAGAACACGATGGTTTATTTCAACAACGATCACCAACAGGTCGACGTGCTCCGGAAGGGCAAGTGGAGCACGCCCACCCCGAAGGTCGTGAAGATCCACGACGACACGGGCCGCTACCAGGTAATCGGCAAGGGCAAGGGAACCATCTCCTGGACCTACAACGGCAAGACCTACAGCGCGAGCTTCGAGGCGAGCTGACTCAGCCCTTGCCGTGCATGAGGTACTTGATCGCGGGCGTGAGCACGAGCAGTACGAGCCCCGCGCCGATGGAGCTGCCGACGAGGAACCAGTAGAGCGGGAATGACGAGCCCTTGAGCATCTCCTCGAGGGTTCCCGCCAGGTAGTTGGCGAAGGCGCTGGACAGGTACCAGATGCCCATCATCAGGGCCGCGACGCGCATCGGGGCGAGCTTGGTCACCATCGAGAGCCCCACCGGCGAGAGGCACAGCTCGCCGATGGTGTGCAGCACGTAGACGAAGAAGAGCCACTCCGGGCCCACCTTGCCGAGGAGGTCGGCGCGCTTCTGCGCGATCGCGAGCACGATGAAACCGAGCCCGAGGATGATCATGCCGATCGACATCTTCGCGGGCGTGGGCAGCGCCCAGCGCGAACGGTCGATGGCGAGCCACATCGCGGCGATGCCCGGGCCCATGATCACGATGCCGAGCGGGTTGATGGCCTGGAAGTAGGAGGCCGGGATCTCCCAGCTGCCGAGGTGGCGGTCGGTGAGCTGGTCGGCGAAGAGGTTCATGGTGCCGCCCGCCTGCTCGAAGCCCATCCAGAAGAAGATCACGAAGAAGCCCATCACGAGGATCGCGGTGATGCGGTGCCATTCGTCCCGCGTGAGGGGCTCTTCGGTGGAAGGCTTGCCTCGCGTGAAGCGGTTCGCGCCGAACCAGAGCGCCGCCACCACGGCCACGGTGACGGCGAGCTTGCCGAGCCCCGGCAGCGCGGCCCACGCCGGGCCGACGAGATTCCACGCGCCGAGCACGCCGTACACGAGCGGGATCATCGCGAGGCTGATCACCACCACGTGGATCCAGTCGCTGCGGTCGAGCCGCGACTTGCCCGCCGGCATCCCGGCGTTCCCCAGCCGGTCGCCGGAGAGGACGAACTGCGCGAGGCCGAGGCACATGCCCACGCCCGCCGAAGCGAAGCCGTAGTGCCAGCCGACCTTCTCGCCCAGGGTCCCGGCCACCAGCGGCGAGAAGAAGGCGCCCAGGTTCACGCCCATGTAGAAGAACGTGAAGCCCGGGTCGCGCCGCGGGTCGTTCTCGCGATAGTACGTGCCGAGCAGGGTCGCGATGTTCGGCTTGAAGAAACCGTTGCCGGCGATGAGGAGCCCGAGTGCCAGGTGCAGCAGCGGCGGGAAGGCCATGGCGAAGTGGCCCAGCGCCATGGTGATGCCACCGATCAGGATCGCCTTGCGCCGGCCGAGATACTTGTCGGCGAGGTAGCCGCCGATGAGCGGCGAGATGTATACCAGGCCGGTGTACGTCGCGTACAGCTCGAGCGCGTCGGCGCGCTGGTAGCCGAGCGCATGCACGAGGTAGAGCACCAGCAGCGCCCGCATCCCGTAGTAGCTGAAGCGCTCCCACATCTCGGTGAAGAAGAGCGTGGTGAGCGCGCGCGGCTGCTTTTCCTTGCCGGGCGCTTGCGCTATGGCGTCGTGCGTGCCGGTTACGGCCATGGGAGGTGCCCTCGGGTTGGACCGGCGCCATTATAGGGGGAACCCACGCGCGGCTCCGCCAGTCCATCGTTCATCGAGGAACCGCGCGATGGAGGCTGCGATGACGAGCTACCGGAATCTGTATTCGACCCTGTATCCCTACCGGGTGGCGACCTATGGGGGGCGCTGGCTCCTCGTCGCGTTCATCGCGGGCGCGCTCTCGGTGCTGATCTTCCACCAGGGCGCGTTCGCGCTGATGAACTGGGCTGGGCTTCCCCACCACGGGATCTACTCCACCCAGGCCACCAGGCCGTTCGGCATACCCGCGATCTGGTCGATCACCTTCTGGGGCGGCGTGTGGGGCGTGGTGTTCGCGGCGATCTTCCGCAGCCTCTGGGGCATCTCGCTCGTCATCGCCGGCATCGTCTTCGGCGCGCTGGTCGTCTCGGCGGTGGCCTGGTTCGTGGTGGCGCCGCTGAAAGGCCAGCCCCTCGCCGGCGGCGCGGTCCCCATGAACATGCTGGTCGGGATGATCGTGAACGGCGCGTGGGGCTTCGGGACCGGACTCGGCCTCGCGCTCTTCGGCCGGGCCCGCAGGGACTGGGGCCCGGTCGGTATCTAGTCGGGGTCAGAGTCGGGAGTCAGAGTCGGGAGTCAGAGTCCAGACTCTGACCCTCGACTCTGACCCCATCATTTTCTAGTGCACGGACTGGGAGTGGTCGCCGCCCGGCTGTGAGATCGCCGCCACCGCCTTGCCGGTAGTGTTGGGCCGGGTCTTGCGCGACAGGTCGGCAATCGAGACGATGCCCACCAGGCGCTTGTCGCGGCTCACGACGGGGAGCCTGCGGATCTGCTGCTCGCCCATGTTCTCCGCCACGTGCTCGACCGCCTCGTCCTCGTAGCAATAGAGGACCTGCTTGGTCATCACGTCGCGCACCGGCGTCTCCGGCCCCTTGTCCTCGGCCACGGCGCGGATCGCGATGTCGCGGTCGGTGATCACGCCCACCAGCCGGTCGTCCTCGCCCACCGGCAGCGCGCCGGCATCGCACTCGGCCATCTTCTTCGCGGCATCGCAGATCGTGTCGTCGGGCGCGATCAGCACCACGTCGCGGGTCATTACTTCGGCTACTTTCATCCTTGTCTCCTTTTCCGAACGCGGCGGCACGCGGTGCGGCCGCCATCGGGTACGACTGCGGCGGGCGGCCGATGATTCCGGGAAATTTGCATGCCGCTTCGCATCGGCGTAGTCTCATCGATGGGGGTACAGGACCCCCGGGCTTTTACTCCCTCCAAGACGGTGCCCCGTCCAATCCTGAAGCGTCGAGCAACTGGCGCGGGCACAGTCGAACCTCCCCATGCCAGCGAGCACGACGCCGTCCAATCGCATCTTTGGAGGCACTGACATGCGCTACAAGCTTGCACCGATCCACTGCCGGCCCTGGACACTCAACAACATGTCCACCCGGCTCATCGAAAGCCACTACGAGAACAACTACGGGGCGGCGCTGCGGCGGCTGAACGCCATCACCGAGCAGCTCGAGCGGCTCGACGTCGCCAATGCCCCGGGTTACCAGCTTGCCGCCTTGAAGCGCGACGAGCTCACCGCCCTCAACTCCACGCTGCTGCACGAGCTCTACTTCGCGAGCTTGGGCGGCGACGGCCGGGAGCCCCCGGAGGCGATCGTCGCTGCCCTCGCGCGCGACTTCGGCAGCTACCAGCGCTGGAAGGACGAATTCATGGCGATGGGCTACGCGCTGGGCGGTGGCTCGGGCTGGGTGCTGCTCACCTGGGTGCCGCGCGACGGCCGCCTCGTGAACCAGTTCGCCACCGACCACGCCCAGGCCGCGGCCGGCGCGATCCCGGTCCTCGCGCTCGACATGTACGAGCATGCGTACCACATCGACTTCGGAGCGAACGCCCGCGCCTACGTCGACACCTTCATGCGCAACATCGACTGGCGGGCCGTGGAAGGGCGCTTGCAGGATGCGCGCGCGACCGCCGCGCCGCGCCCGCTGGTGCAGCCGGAGTTCGGCGACCTGCCGGGCGTAGGGCCCGAGGAGGTGAAGGCGATGCTGGACGCGGGGCAGTCCGTGCAGGTGATCGACGCGCGGCCGCGGCACTATTTCTCGCGTGACACGGACATCATGGACGGCGCGGTATGGCGCGATCCCGAGCGCATCGCCGAATGGTCTGGCGCGCTCAAGAAGGACGAGCCGGTCGTCGTGTTCTGCGTGTACGGCTTCCACGTCGGCTGCCGCATGGCCGTGGCGTTGCGCGAGCAGGGCTACGACGCCCGCTACATGCAGGGCGGCCACTCGGCCTGGAAGGCGATCGGCGGGGCGACGAAGATGCACGCCTGAACTCCGGCCCCCTCGCAGCGATCCCATGCCCATGATCCCGCCCACCCGGCGCCCGCGCCACTTCTCGATGCTGCGGGAATTCCATCTCGCGGACTTCTTCACGCTCGCGAACGCGGCGTGCGGGATGGCGGGCGTGTTCCTCGCGATGCTCTACATCGCGGCCGAGTCGGACCGCATCTTCCTGCTCGCCGCCGCGATGGCGCCCGCCGCGTTCGTCTTCGACGTGCTGGACGGGCGCATCGCGCGCATGCGCCACGAGCACTCGGTGCTGGGGCGCGAGCTGGACTCGCTCGCCGACGTGATCTCGTTCGGCGTGGCGCCCGCGGCGCTCGGCTTCGCGGCGGGGCTGCGCGGCGGGTGGGACTGGGTGGCGCTGGTCTACTTCGTCTGCTGCGGGGTGAGCCGCCTCGCGCGCTACAACGTCACCGCGGAGGCGCTCGCGGGGGCGGAGGGCAAGGTGAAGTATTTCGAGGGGACGCCGATTCCCACCAGCGTCGTGCTCACCGGCGTGCTGGCGGTGGCGGCATGGCAGGACCGCCTCGGCGTTGCGATCTACGGCGGGGCATGGAGCATCGGACCCTGGATGCTCCACCCCCTCGCCTTGCTGTTCGCGCTCTCCGGGACGCTGATGATCAGCAAGACGCTGCGCATCCCGAAGCTCTGATCAGCCGCCGCTGTAGCTCTTCCCGGGCATGATCGTGCCGGGATGGTCGCCACGGTCGTATTCCTCGCCGTGGTTGCCGCCGCCCTTCACCTTGCTCTGGTTGATCTCGCCGGCGGGGCGTCCGCTGCGCGTGGCGCTCGAGTCCACGTGGCCATGATCGCTGCGCTGCTGGTCGTAGTGCTGGCGCGCGACGTTCTCGTGCGGCTGGTAGTGGTAGTTGTTCTCGCGCACGACGTGGCGCTCTTCCTCGTGCGGATAGCGGTTGCCCGAATAGTGGCGCTGATACGTGGGCAGCGGCGCGGCGTGCGGCGCATTCCTGTGGTCCCAGTGATCCCAGCCCGCATGGTGGTCGGCCCAATCATGGCCCCAGTGCTGGTCCCAGTGCGGCGGCGCGCTCGCGGCCCAGCCGTGGAAGAACGCGGGCGGGCGATGGTAATAGCGCACCGGCACGCGCAGGACGTAGAGGGGCACGGCATCCGGGGCGACCGTCCGCCAGGGACCGTTGTACCAATCGCTCGCGTACCAGTTGCCGTCCTGGAAGACCCAGTACAAGCCATCGTAGAAGAAGTAATTCCCGGCCACCGTCGGGGCGTAGTACACGGGAACGCCCGGCACCGCGACCAGGCGCGGATAAGTCGGCACGTTGATGCCGATGCTCACCGGCCCCGACGAGAAGGCGATGCTCACCTGGGCCGCTGCCGGCGTGGCCGCGGCGAACGCCATACCAAAGATCAGTCCAATCAGCGCATTGCGCATGGTTTCATACCTCCGTCCGCGTGAGACTACGCCAAACGGCCTAAAGTTGCCTCAGCTGACGACAAACTTTCCGGACATTGTCTCGTGGCCGTCGCCGCAGAAGACGTCGCAGAGGAAGATGAAGGTGCCGGCTTTCTCCGGCGTGAAGCCGAGCGTCATCGTCTTGCCCGGCACGATGTCCGAGCGCACGTTGAAGTCGGGCGCGTTGAAGCCCATGAACACGTCCGCGGTGGTGAGCTCGAGCGTGACCGGCTCGCCGCGCTTCAACTCGATCACGTTCGGCGTGTAGGTAAAGCGCCGCGCGGATACCTTGATCACGCGCGGCGCGGGCTGTGCGACAACGGCGGCGCCACCCATGGCGAGCGCGGCGAGGCCCGCGAGCCCGGCAAGGCCGGCGATGGCTTTGCGGCGATCCTGGCGCACCGTCAGGCCCTCACCACGGGCAGCTCGTTGATCTCGAGCTTCGCGCCGTGGTCCTCGGCCTCCACCTCGCGGAAGCCGAGCCCGCGGTAGGGATGCTCGGCGTCCCACGGAATCGGCGTGCGGGTGGGCTGCGACATCGGCGCGGGCAGCGGGAAGATGAGCGACTTCGCCGAATGGTGCGCGATGGGGCCCGTCATGCGGTGGTTCTCCTGGTGGATGTGGCCGTAGAAGACCGTCGTGTTGGGCCGCGTCATGGAGAATCTCCACCGCCTTCGCGCCGTCGCGCGTCGCCCAGTCCCACTGCGGCGCGAGGTCGAAGAGCGGGCGGTGCGTGAAGACCACGATGCGCGCGTCCGGCGGCTGCTTCGCGAGATCGTCGGCGAGCCACGCGAGCTGCTCGTCGCCGATGCGCGCGGCGGGATCGGACACGTTGTCCACGACCACGAAATGCACGCCCTTGTGGTCGAACGTGTAGTGCGTATCGCCGAAGAATTCCATGAACGCCTTGCCGTGGTCGAGCGAGGCGTCGTGCTCGCCGGGCATGAAGCGCACCGTCTTCACCTTGAGCTGGGCGACGATGTCGCGGAACTCGGTGAGGCGCTTGCGGCGCTCGATCGGGTTGTCGGTGGTATGGGTGAGGTCGCCGGTGAAGATCACGAAGTCGGGCTGCACCTCGAGCGCGTTCACCGCCGCGATGGCCTTGGGCAGCGTGCCGCGCGCGTCGGGGTTCACGGCCTTGCCCTCGAAGCCCCAGTGGGTGTCGGAGAGCTGCACGAAGTAGAAGTCGTCCTTGTCCTGCGCGAGGCCCGCGCCGCCCGTGGGCGGCGCAGCCCGGGAGGCTCGAGGCGAATACGGCGCCGCCACCCAGGGCGGCGAGCTTGAGGAACATCCTGCGGTCGAGGGTCATGCGGTTCTCCTTTTCGGTCGGTGGAACGCGGGATCCGAATCCCGCCATGTGGTGCAATACCGGCCGCGCGCGGGAAATATTCCCCGGGAATAGAATCGTGCGATTCGCGGTATAGCCCCCATGGACCCGACGCGATGAGCCGCCTTTCCCGCTTCGAGGACGTGGTGCTGCCCCATCTCGACGCCGCCTACAACCTGGCGCGCTGGCTCACGCGCAACGACGCCGACGCCGAGGACGTGGTGCAGGAGGCCTTCCTGCGCGCGATGCGCTACTTCGAGCGCCTCAAGGGCACGGAAGCGCGCCCCTGGCTGCTCGCCATCGTGCGCAACACGTGCTACACGTGGCTCGAGAAGAACCGGCCCACGGACCTCGTGGGCCTGGACGACGTGGGCCCGCTCGCATCGGACGTGGAAACCGTCGGCCACGCGTCGCCGACCGAAAGCAACCCGGAGGTGATCCTGCTGCAAAGCGCCAACCGCAAGCTCGTGAACCAGGCCCTCGAGGAGCTCCCCGTGGGCTTCCGCGAGGTCATCGTGATGCGCGAGATCGAGGACTTGAGCTACAAGGACATCGCGGCCATCGCCGGCATTCCGGCGGGCACGGTGATGTCGCGCCTCGCGCGCGGCCGCGAGATGCTGCGCCGCTCGATCGAGAGCCGCATGAGGAGGGCGTCCTGACATGGGCGTGAACAAGGACGATCCGCTGATCGCGCGCGACGCGACGTACTACAAGGCGCCCGAGGCGCTGCGCGGCCGCGTGCACGCGGCGCTGCGCGGGGAGGCGCGCGGAGCAGGCGCGCCCGCAGATGTGGCGCTGGGGCGGCATGGTCGCCGCCTTCGCGCTGGTGGCCGTGGTGTCGTGGAACGTCGCGCTCCTGCAGCCCGCCGCGAGCGGCGAGGACGGCATCGTCCGCGACGTGGCGGCCGCCCACGTGCGCTCGCTGATGATCGAGGGGCACCTCAACGACGTCGCATCCACGGACCAGCACACGGTGAAGCCCTGGTTCGAGGGCAAGCTCGACTTCGCGCCGGTGGTGATGGACTTCGCCGCCTCGGGCTACACGCTCATGGGCGGACGGCTCGACTACCTCGACGGCCACCCGGCCGCCGCGCTCACCTACCGCCATCGCCTGCACGTGGTGAACCTGTTCGAGTGGCCGGCGGTGCAGGCGGGCGACCGGGCGCCCGTGGCGCTCGCGCGCCAGGGCTATGCGCTGGTCCACTGGCGGCGCGCGGGCCTGGAGTACTGGGCCGTCTCCGACATCGCCTCCGAGGACCTGCTCGCGTTCGCGCGGCTGCTATCCTGAGACGGCGCCCGTGGCCGGTGGATGGCGCTAGAATGCCCGCACCGCAAGCCCGGAGGCGACGACCATGTACAAGCGCATCGTGCTGGCTTACGACGGCTCGCAGCCCGGCCAGAAGGCGTTGCTCGACGGCGACGAGATCGCGCAATGGTCGCGCTCGGAGCTCTTCCTGGTGGCGGTGATGCCGCCGCCGGCCGCGTTGATCGGCGGCGAGGGCTTCGTGTACGACGCGCGTGGCGAGGAAGAGGAGCGCAAGCGCTACGAAGCCATTCTTGGCGAGGGGCTGCGCAAGCTTGCGGAATCAGGCCACCGCGCGCGCGGCGAGGTGGTGGTGGGCGATGCGGTGGATGAGATCAGCCGCTACGCCAAGGAGGTGGACGCCGACCTGGTTGTCGTTGGCCACAAGCACCTCAACAGCTGGGCGGCGCGCTGGTGGCGCGGCTCGGTCTCCAAGACCCTGATCGAGCACGCGCCATGCAGCGTTCTGGTGGTGATTACGGGTTAGCCCCCACGGCTCAGTGGTGCCAATGGCCGTGGTGGTTGTCGTGGTAGTAGTAGTGCCCGTGGTAGTAGTACGGGCTGGCACCGATCACCACGCTCGGGCCGTAGTACACCGGGGCCGGTGCGTAGTACGCCGGGGGCGCCGCGTACACCGGGGCCTGGGCGTAGTAGGGATCCACGGGCGGCGCTGCGCCGTAGTACGGATCCGCCGGCGGCGGGTTGCCATAGTACGGGCCAGGGCCGTAGTAGCCGTTCGCGTCCGCCGCGATGGCCGCGCCGGTTGCCGCGCCCAGCACGCCGCCGACCACGGCGCCGTTGTGGCCGTTCACGCCGTGCCCGATGGCCGCGCCGATACCGCCGCCGATCAGCGCGCCCGCGAGCGGGTCCGCCGCTGCGGCTTGCGTCGAGAGTGTGGCCGCAGCGAGTGCCGCCGCCGCCGTCGCGATCACCAGGGATTTCTTCAACATTTCGGTCTCCTTGCCGGTTGTGATGCTCGTATTCATGTGACCCGGGTTCCCCGGCACAGTGCCGTTGTCCCCGTTACAGCCATAACGCTTGACCCCCGAAAAAGTGGGCCTGACCCACAATCTGTTACATCTCGATTGCGTGGCTGGATCGCTACAATGGCCGTGGATGGATAGCCCGAATCTCGACGTCCTGCGCATCGTCGCGCTCTCCTCGCTGCTCGCGTGGGCAAGCGGGCTGCGGCTCTATCTCGTGGTGTTCGCGCTGGGGCTTGCCGGCTACGAGGGCTGGGTCGAGCTGCCCGCCGGATTGCACGTGCTGCAGCACCCGTTCGTGATCGGCGCCGCCGGCGTGATGCTCGTGATCGAGTTCTTCGCCGACAAGGTGCCGTGGCTGGACAGCCTCTGGGACCAGGTGCACACCTTCATCCGCGTGCCGGCGGGCGCACTGCTCGCGGCGGGCGCCACTGGCGACACCGTGAGCGCCGCGACCATCGCGGCGGGGCTCCTCGGCGGCACCCTCACCGCGGGCACGCATTTCACGAAGGCGGGCAGCCGCATCGCGATGAACGCCTCTCCCGAGCCGTTCACCAACTGGACGGCCTCGCTCACCGAGGACGCGCTCGTGATGGGCGGCATCTGGCTGGCACTCAGCCACCCCGTCATTTTCCTCGCGTTCATCGCGCTCTTCGTGGCGCTCATGCTCTGGATGCTGCCGAAGCTGTGGCGCCTCGCGACCGCGCTCTTTCGCCGCGGCGCGCACGCGGGCGCGGAACGCGCGCCGTGACGCTGCTCATCGACAACGCGACGGTCGCGCGCGTGCTCACCATGGGCGACACCATCGCCGCCCTGGAGCGATCCTACGGCGAGGTCGCCACCGGCGCCGGCACCTGCCGCCCGCGCATCGATATCCGCATCCCCACGCGCGACCCGAAGAAGACCTACCGCTGGGGCACGATGGAAGGCGGCTCGGCCTCGGGCTATTTCGCCATCCGCATGAAGTCCGACGTCACGTGGCAGCACGATGCCGGTGACGGCCGCACCACCGAGGAGAAGTACTGCACGCGTCCGGGCCTGTATTGCGGCCTCGTCTTCCTCACCGCCATCGAGACCGGCGAGCCGCTCGCGATCGTGAACGACGGCCTGCTGCAGCACATGCGCGTGGGCGCGGACGGCGCGATCGGTGCGAAGCACATGGCGAAGAAGGACGCGCGCGTGCTCGGCATGCTGGGCTCGGGCGGCATGGCGCGCTCCCACGTCGATGCGCTGCTCTGCGTACGCGGGATCGAACGCCTGCAGGCGTACAGCCCGACGCGCGCGCACCGCGAGGCGTTCGTGCGCGAGATGGCCGAGCGCCACGGCATCGAGGCGGTGGCGTGCGAGAGGCCCGAGGAGATCTATCGCGACGCCGACATCGTGGCCGCGGTGACGGATGCGTCGCGGCCGGTGCTCGAGGGCGCGCGCCTGGAGCCGGGAACGCACGTGATCAACGTGGGCGGCGGCGGGCGGCTGGACCCCGCGAGCCTCGCGCGCGTGGATATCTACCTGCGCTTCGGCAACGCGCCTTCACCCGATGGGCTGGAGGGCGTGGCGCTCGACGACGAATACCTCACCTGGAGCGTGCGCGCCGCGGGCGCTACGGATCCGCGCCGGGGCAAGGGCGAGCGCGCGATCGGTGTGGCGCTACCCGGCAAGGTGGTCTACCTGGCCGAGCTTCTCGACGGCTCGAAGCCGGGACGCACGGCGGATGCGCAGATCACGTGGTCCGAGCGCGGGAATCTTCAGGGCGCGCAATTCCACGCCGTCGCGGGGCGGGCTTACGAGCTCGCCCGCGCGGCGGGGCTGGGACGCGAGATCCCGACCGAGTGGTTCCTGCAGGATATTCGCGACTAGCGGCTGGCGGTCTTCTTCCCGCCGACCGTCTGGTTGGCGTTCTCGGCCATCTGCAGGTGCTCCTGGAGCGTGGGCAGGGTCTTGGCCGCGAAATTCCTCACGTCCGCGTCCTTCGCCTTGTCCGCTTCCTTCTGGAACTCCTTCACGGCCTTCTCGTGGTCCTTCACCATGCCCTTCATGAACTCGCGGTCGAAGTCGGCCCCCGTGAGCTTGGAGAGCTTGGTCATCTCGTGGTTTTCCATGTGCGACGGGCCGGCCGGCATCGTCACGCCCTTCTCCTGCGCGAGCTGGCGGACCTCCTCGTTCGCCTTCGAGTGGTCGGTCACCATCTTCGCGGCGAACTGCTTCACCTGGTCGTTGGAGGCGTGCTGCTGGGCGAGCCCGGCGAGCTGCACCTCGGCCATGCCGTCCTTGGCGGTCTTCTCGATGAACTCGCGGTCGGCATGGGAAAGCTTCGCGGTCTTGCCGGGCATCGTCCGGGCCGAATTCATGGTGTCGGGCGAGGGCGATTGCGCCTGCGGTGAGGCGGGCGACGGCGCGTACTGGGCATGGGCGGCGCCGAGGCCTATGGCGAGCAGGGCGGCGGGCAGGGCTTTGAGCAGGAATTTCGTGGACATGATGGTCTCCTCGTGGGGTTCGGTCCGGTTGTGGGAATGAAATCCCCCTGCAAATTCCATGCGCGGGGGTTGCGCCCGGAATTTGGCGCTCGTCGCCGCATGGCGGCCATCCCCGAGGCAACTGTTACCGGAGCGAGCGCGCGTTTTACGTTATCCTCACGCCCCATGAATCGCCCTCTGCCGCTCCTCTTCCGCGGCGCGCTCTGCGCGTTCCTTTTCGCCTCCAGCGCCGCACACGCCGCCGACCCGGTTCCTCCGGAATTCCGCCTCGGCGATGCCGCCGCGCCGATCGATTACGCCGTGCGCCTCGCGATCGACCCGAACGACACGCGCTTCGCGGGCGAGATCCGCATCCACCTGCGCTTCAGCCGCGCTACCCCGGTCCTGTGGCTCGACGCGACCGGGCTCGACATCGACAGCGCGCGCATCGAGCAGGGCGAGAAGGCGGTCGCCGTGCGCGTGGTGCCGGGAGGCGAGGACTTCGTCGGGTTCGAGGCCACCGAGGCGCCGTTCGCCGCCGGCGAGGCGGTGGCGCTGATCCGCTTCCGCGGCGCGCTCGAGCCGTTGGCTACCCGGGGCTTGTTCCGCGAGCAGGAGGCCGGCAAGTGGTACGTGCTCTCGCAGTTCGAGGCGATCGATGCGCGGCGGGCGTTCCCGTGCTTCGACGAGCCGCAGTGGAAGACGCCGTGGACGCTCACGATCGACGCGCCGGGCAGCGAGCGCGTGGTGAGCAACACCGCCGAGGCGAGCGCCGCCGACGTGCCCGACCGCGCCGGCTGGAAGCGCCACCTGTTCGCGGAGACGAAGCCGCTGCCCGCTACCTCGTCGTCGCTCGGCGTCGGCCCGTTCGACATCGTCGAGGGCGGCACGGCGGGCTCGACCGCCACGCCGCTTCGCTATCGTGACGCCGCACGGGCGCGGCGCGGAGGCCGCGGCCGCGCGCGAGATCGACGCCGGCGGATGCTGCGAGCGCTCGAAGACTACTTCGGCACGCCGTACCCGTTTCCCAAGCTCGACAGCGTCGTCATCCCGGCCACCGTGAACTTCGGCGCGATGGAAAACGCCGGGATGATCACGCTACCAGTCGACGCTGATGCTCGCGCGCTCCTTCGAGGACACCGTCATCTTCCGCCGGCGCTGGGTGGCGGTCGGCGGCGCACGAGATGGCGCATCAGTGGTTCGGCGATCTCGTGACGCTCGCGTGGTGGGACGACACGTGGCTCAACGAGGCGTTCGCGACGTGGATGGAGTACAAGGTGCTCGACGCCTACCAGCCCGACTGGCACCGCGGCTGGACGCGCGGCGAGACGCGCCGGCGCGCCCTCGACGCCGACCGCCTCGCCTCGGCGCGGCGCGTGCACAACCCGGTGCTCGCGAAGGGCGACATCTGGGGCGCCTTCGACCGCATCACCTACGACAAGGGCGGCGAGGTGCTGTCGATGTTCGAGCAGTGGCTCGGCCCCGACCGCTTCCGCCAGGGCGTGCGCGACTACCTTCGCCAGCACGCGGGCGGCAACGCGACGTCGGGGGATTTCTTCGCGGCGTTGAGCGCGGCTTCCGAGCATCCCGAAGCGGCGCGCAAGGCGTTCAGCGCGTTCATCGAGCAGCCGGGCGCACCGCAGCTGGACGTGGCGCTGCGCTGCGACGAGGGGGCGCCGCCCGCGCTGGACGTCACGCAGCATCGCTTCCGCCCGGTGGGTTCGAGCGCCGCGGAGATGCAATGGATCACGCCGGCCTGCTTCCGCTATCGCGTCGACGGCAAGCTCGGCAAGGAATGCTTCGAGATCGCGAACGGCACGCATCGCTTCGTGCTCGCGGCGGCGAAGAGCTGCCCGGAATGGGCGGTGGGCAACGCGGGCGGCGTGGGGCACTACCTCACGCGCTACGACGCGGTGTTGCTCGCGCGCATCGTGGATCACTTCGGCGACGTGCCCGAGGAAGAGGCGGTGGCGTTCGCGGGGGACGCGGCGCTCATGGCGCGCTCGGGCCTGCTCTCGAACGACCAGGCGCTCGTCCTCGCGGGCGCGCTGCTGCGCCATCCTTCCGACGGCGTGAAGGAGGGCGGCGTGGTGCTGCTGGACAAGCTGCGCGACGATTGGCTCGCCCCGGCGCAGCTCAAGGCCAAGCTCGAGCTGATGGCGCAGGACCTGCTGCCGCTCGCGCAGCGCGTGGGCTGGGTGGAGCGGGCGAGCGATCCGCAGGCGACGCGGGAGCTGCGCGTGGAGCTGCTGCCCGTCGCGGCCCGCTACGAGGCGCGCGACACGCTGCGCATGCATGCCCGCGAGCTCGCGCTGCGCTGGCTCGCGAAGCACGATTCGGTGGCCGCCAACATGGTGGAACCGGTGCTGATGACCGCCGGGCGCTACGCCGACGCCGCGTTCTTCGACCGGCTGGAGGGCGCCCTGCTCGCCTCGAGCGACCGGCGCGAGCGCACGCAGATGCTGCGCGGGCTCTCGAAGGTGCGCGACCCGCGCCTGCGCGAACGCGTGCTGGCGCTCATGCTGGATGCGCGCATCGACGGCCGCGAGGTGCTCTACTTTCTCGAGCGCGGCATGCTGGACGACGACGCCGACCGCGTGGCCGGGTTCGATTTCGTGCGCGCGCACTTCGACGAGCTGGTGGCGAAGCTTCCGCCCGAAACGCCGGGGGACCTGGTCGCGCCGCTGGGCGATCTCTGCCGCCCGGCCGAACGCTCGACGTTCGCCGGCTTCTTCGCCGAGCGCGCGCCGCGCTTCCTGGGCGGCGCCAAGCGCTACGGCGAGGCGCTCGAGTCCATCGACCTCTGCATCGCCGCCCGCGCCCAGTAGCGGGGTCAGAGTCGGGAGTCAGAGTCGGGGGCCAGAGTCGTGACTACGACCCTCGACTACTTCTTCAACGGTCGCGAGATCGATTCGACTTCGGCCGCATCGGGTAGCTGCGGCCGGTCGCGCTCCTGCGTCACCATGCAGAGGAAGCCGAGCGGCGCGTCACCCGCGGCGCGGAACTGGTGCCAGGTCATGGGCGGGACGCTCACCAGGTCGTGCTGGCCGATGTCGTAGGCCCGCTCGCCGACCAGGCACTGGCCGTGGCCGCGGATGACCATCACCGCATGCACGTGCTCGTGGCGCTCGAGCGTGGTCCACCCGCCGGGCGCCACCTCGAAGTAGCGCAGCTGCGTCGGCATCCCGCCGCCCTCGAACAGCACCTGCCGCGTCACGTCGCGGAATGGCGCGCTGCCTTCGTCCTTGTAGCGCAGCACGTCGACGCCGTCCCAGCGGAAGTCGCCGGTCTGGTGGCGCACGAGCGGCTTGTCGTCGGAGTCCATGGGGTCAGAGTCGAGGGTCAGAGTCGACTCCATTATTGCCTAACTGCGGCGACGAACGCGGCGGTCCGGTCGGGGAGTGCGGCGCCGGCGGTGAGCAGGCCGCCACCGATCAGCAGCATCACGTCCCTGCCGAAGTCGGAGAGCATCTCGGGCACGCGCTCGACGGTCATGCCGCCGGCGGGCACCGGGAGCGCGGGCTTCACGCCATGCCAGGGCGCGCGCGCAGCGTGGGCGATGGCGAGGCACGTGTCGCGCCCGTAGCTGAAGCGCCCGCCGTGGTTGGGAAAGATGGTCGCGTCGGCGCCGAACAGGCGGAAGAGCTTGCCCAGCAGCACGGCCGGCGCGATGCGCGCAGCACCCCCGAAGGCCGGATGCGCCATGACGGGAACGTCGAGTTCCACTTGCAGCTCGAGGAACGCGGGCACGCCCACCAGCATGGGCGCCACCAGCGCCATGCGCACGCCGCACTCGCGCGCGATGTGCGTCTGCACGGCGAGCGCGCGCGGGCCGCCCGAGAACGTGGGCGCATAGATCGAGCAGCCGCCCGAGTCCCGGTTCGCCGCGTCGATCGCGCGCTGCACCGCCGGCACGCGTTTCTCGAACGGCGCGCTGGCCTGGTCCGCGATGCCGTGGTCGTCCTTGATGACGTCGATGCCGGCGCGTGCGAACGTCCCCGCGAGACTCGCCAGGTGCTCGGCGCTGGATCCCTGGGGCTTCAACGCCGTGCAGGTGAGCGGGCGTGCCTCCGCGCGCACCAGGCGGCGGATACCGTCGATGCCGAAGCGCGGCCCCGGAAACGCGCGCTCGTAGCCTTCGGGAAACGCCACGTCGACGAGCTCCACTTCCGGCTGCATCGAGCAGTTTCCGAACAGCATGTTGAGGAGCTGCGAGGCCTCGGGGCCGGTGGTCGATGGCGCGATGCCGAGCACGACCTCGAACGCATCGCCGGCAGGACGGATCGCCTCCACGCGCGCCACGACGTCCTCGAGCACCCGTCGGTCGGAGATCGCCTCGAGCGGCATCTCGACGCTCTGCTCGACCGCCAGCGCCTGCGCGCGCACCTCGATTGCGGCCGCTGGCGCCGCGATGCGATAGGTGGCGAGAATGCGCCCGGTTCGGTCGACCGACGGCCGCGAAGCGCCGGGCGTGTCCATTACTTGAAGAAGTCCAGCGCCGCGTCGTGCAGCGGCTGGCCGCGCTCGGCGAGGCAGTCGATGATGCTGAAATGGTTCAGGCCGGGCAGCAGCATCAGCGAGCGCACCTGGCCGCGCCAGGCGTCGGCGAGGACACGGGACTGGCGGCGGAATTCGGAGCTCTCGTCGGCGCCCGCGGCGACCACCAGCGGTGCGGTGACGCTGCGGCGCTTGTCGGCGAGGTTGAGGCGCGCGACCGCGGCGGGGTCGAGGCGGAACTCGGAATTGAAGCTGAAATGGCGCAGCGGCTCGAAGTCGTAGACGCCACTCACGGGCACGCCGCCCACGATGCGGTTGGGGTCGAAGCGCAGGCGCTCGCGCGGCGCGGCGAAGAGCGCTGCCACCAAATGTCCGCCGGCCGACCAGCCGCTCATGGCCACGCGGTCCATCGCCAAGCCGTGCGCCGTCCCGTGCTCGAAGAGCCAGTTCGTCGCCATCACCACGTCGTCCACCACGTCATCGATGGAGACCGTGGGCACCAACCGGTAGCGCGGCAGCGCGACCCCGATGCCTGCCGCCACGAACGGCGCCGCGAGCCAGGAGAACACGTCCTTGTCGAGCGAGCGCCAGTAGCCGCCATGCACGAACACGAGCGTGCCGCGCGAATTGGCGGCGGGAAAGAGGTCGATGCGGTGGCGCGCTTCGGGGCCGTATGCGAGGTCGAGGCGCGCTGTCAGCGTCGAGCGCACGTACTTCGAGTCGCGTTCCCAGCGCTCGAAGTAGGCAGGGTGGTCCGGCACCAGCGCGCGGTTGTTGTACTCGCGCTCGACGAAATCGGCGTCCATTTGGCGATGCTACACTGCCCCGAGCCATGCCCGCCGCTTCGTCCGCCGCCCCGATGCGCAACGCCGCGACCGGCACGCTTCTCATCGAGCGCGCCGCGGAGCTCGCGCGCCACAGCGACGCATCGGACCACTACACGCGCACCTATCTCACGCCCGCGCACCGCGCCGCCGCGGGCCGCATCGAGGCAGTGGATGCGGCGAGAGCGGCATGGCCACTCGCGTGGACGCCGTGGGCAGCGTCATCGGCCGCTACGAGGCCGCCGCGTCCGGGGCGAAGACGCTGCTCATGGGCTCGCACTACGACTCGGTGCGCAACGGCGGCCGCTACGACGGGGTGCTCGGCATCCTGGTGCCGATCGCCTGTGTCGCCGAGCTGCACCGACGCGGCGAGCGGCTGCCGTACGCGATCGAGGTCGCCGCCTTCGCCGACGAGGAGGGCGCGCGCTTCCAGACCAGCTTCCTCGCGAGCCGCGCCATGGTGAGCGGCTTCGACCCGGCGCTGCTCGAGCGGCGCGATGCCGAGGGCGTTTCACTCGCCGAGGCCATGCGCTTGGCGGGCCTCGATCCCGTGCGGGTCTCGGAAGCGCGCATCGATACCAGCGTGCTCGGCGCCTACGTCGAGGTGCACATCGAGCAGGGGCCGGTGCTGCTGGGCGAGGGCCGCGCGCTGGGCGTGGTGACGTCGATCGCCGCCGGCGCGCGCCACGCGATGAAGGTCATCGGTGTCGCGGGCCATGCGGGCACGGTGCCGATGCCAATGCGCCACGACGCGCTCGCCGCCGCGGCCGAGATGATCCTCGCCATCGAGGGCCGCTGCTCGGCGGGCGGCTCGCTCGTGGGCACCGTCGGCATGCTCGAGGTGAAGGACGGCACGGGCAACGTGATTCCCGGAGAGGTGCGCTTCAGCGTCGACATTCGCGCCGCCGATGCCGGGACGCTCGCCGCGGCGCAACGCGACGTCTTCGCTGCTCTCGACGCGATTGCGGCGCGCCGGGGCGTGCGCCTCGAAGGCAACCGCACCCACGACGTGAAGCCGGTTCCGTGCGCCACGTGGCTGCAGGACCGCCTCGCCGCGGCGATCGAGAAGAGCGGCGCCGAGCCCGCCGGGCAGCCCGCGCGGCGCCTGCCGAGCGGCGCCGGCCACGACGCCATGGTCCTCGCCGAGGTGACCGACGTCGGCATGCTCTTCGTGCGCTGCGGCGCGGGCGGCGTGAGCCACAATCCCGCGGAGACCATCACGGCCGAGGACGGCGCCGCCGCGGTGGCGGCGCTCGGCGAGTTCCTGCGGGCGCTGCGCTTCGCCTAATCGCCGCGGCAGTGGCGGGCGATGAGCGCGGCCTGGGCGAGCAGCGCGGCGGGCGGGATGCAATGTCCCGCCATCACCTCGCGCGTCCAGTCCGCCGTCGCCTGCGCATCGCGGTCGGGAAGCGGGTAGCTCACGTCCGATGCGTCGAGGCGGTACTCGATGGGCGCTTCGATCCCGCGCAGCTCCACGATGGGCTGCGGCGCATGCAGGCGCACCACGGCCTCGCCCTCGACGCCGCGCATCACCAGCGCATCGCCCGGCATCAGCGCGAAGCACTCGCGCATGAGGCGCACGTAGTCGGGATGCGTGACGGCAACCAGGCGGCACGCGGCTTCGGGCGCCACGCCCCCGGGCAGCAGGAGCTTGGCGAGCGTGTGGCCGCTGTTGCGCACGCCCATGCGCGCGCGGGCGTCGAGCAGCGCCGCCAGGGCGGGCGAGAGCAGGGCGAGCGGAAGCACCGCGGGACGCCCTTCGTCGAGCGCGCGTTCGGCGTCGGCGAGGGTGGCGGCCGGTGGGTGCCCGAGGCGATCGAGCACCTCGAACGCGCTCACGCGCCCCGCCTCGAGGAAGAGGCCGTGGATCATCACCGGCACGCCCTGGCGCGCCAGCATGAGCGCCAGCAGGGGGACGAGGTTGGGCAGCTTGCGCGCGCCGTTGTAGCTCGGGATCAGCACCGGCCGCGGCCCCTTCGCCGGCAGCCGCAGCGCTTTCACGTGGGGAGCGAGCGCCTCGGTCATCCCGACGATCTCGAGCGCGGTCTCGCCCTTCACGCGCATGGCGGCGAGCACGGCGCCCAGGGCCACCGCGTCCACCTCGTTCGCGAATATCGCGGCGAAAAGCTCGCGTGCCTGCTCGCGCGTGAGCGCCCGCGCCGAGCGCCCGCGGGCGATCTCCTTCAGGTAGGGACGGGCGTCGAAGGCGGTCATGGGCTATGTTCGTGGTGTGGTGCCGGGAGTGGGAATCGAACCCACATGGTGTTGCCACCGCGGGATTTTGAGTCCCGTGCGTCTACCAATTCCGCCATCCCGGCCGCTGCGGCGAAGCTCGAAAGAAGCCCAAAAGTATAATCGACCGGTGCATGTTTCCGATTTCGACTACGACCTTCCCCCCGAGCTGATCGCGCAGCACCCGGCGGCCGAGCGCGCGGCGAGCCGGCTGCTGCACGTGGATTCGCACGGCGGGCTGCACGACCGGATGTTCCGCGACATCGTGTCCCTCGTCGACGCGAACGATCTGCTGGTCTTCAACGACACGAAGGTGATCAAGGCGCGCCTGCACGGGAAGAAGGATACCGGCGGCGAGGTGGAGATCCTGGTCGAGCGCGTGCTCGATCCCATGCGCGCCCTGGCCCACGTGCGCGCGAGCAAGCCGCCCAAGGCGGGACGGCAGATCCACCTCGCGCGGGGTGGCGTGGTCGAGGTGCTGGGGCGGGCGGGCGAGCTCTTCGATCTGCTGTTCCTGGACGGCCCCGTGCTCGATGTCCTCGAGGCGTGGGGCGAGGTGCCGCTGCCGCCTTACATCACGCACCCTGCCGAAAACGACGACGAGCACCGCTACCAGACGGTGTATGCGCGCGTGCCGGGCGCCGTGGCCGCGCCCACCGCGGGGCTGCACTTCGATGCGTCCACGCTCGATGCGCTGCGCGCGAAGGGTGTCGCGCTCGCGTCCCTCACGCTGCACGTCGGCGCGGGCACGTTCCAGCCGGTGCGCGTCGAAGACGTCGCGCAGCACGTGATGCACTCGGAGTGGTACGGGATCCCGCCCGAGACGGTGGCGGCGGTGAAGGCGGCCAGGGCGCGCGGCGGGCGGGTGGTCGCGGTGGGGACGACCTCGCTGCGGGCGCTGGAATCGGCCGCGGCTTCGGGCGAGCTCGCGGCGGGCACCGCCGAGACACGGCTCTTCATCGTCCCCGGCTATCGCTTCCGCGTGGTCGAGCGCCTGCTCACCAACTTCCACCTGCCGCGGTCCACGCTTCTCATGCTGGTCTCCGCTTTTGCCGGCGCCGAGACCATCCGCCACGCCTACGCACACGCCGTCGCCCAGCGCTACCGCTTCTTCAGCTACGGCGACGCCATGCTCCTCGACCCCATTTAGTAGTAACGCCCGCGCAGCTCAGCGAGGCGCTCGTCGATGGACGGGGCGAGCGGGGTGGGCTCGAGGGCGAGGACGCGGACGGCGGGACGCTCGAGATGGTCGGCGGTGCGCGTGAGCCAGCCCGCGACGGAGCGCAGCGCGACGCAGGGCCACGCGGGAGCGGTCGCGGCCATGGCGACTTCCATCAGGCAGCCTCGCGCAGCCCGATGCGCGAGCGAGCAAGCGCTTGCACGATCGTGCGGCCGGAATGCGCCACCACGCGCGCGTCGCCGGGACCCATGATGTGGTCCTGCCGATCGCCTTCCTCGGTGACCCAGACGCTGCCCGAGCGCGCGACGATGCGCGTGCCCTTGGCGTCGAGTAGCGTGACCACCTGCCCCTCGTGCAGCTCGAGCTCGGGTGCGTCGACGGTGAGTTCCATGGCTGGCTCCTTGATCTATGCGTTCCATGCATGCAAAATGCAGCCGGAACGAAGGCATTGTCCCGCTACGCCACAGGGCCCGCAAACGAATTCCCGGCATGGTTGCCATGAGCTACAGGAATGGATAAACCCGCCCGCGCGCTGCCCCCGCTGGACCTCCTGCGCGGCTTCGAGGCGGCGGCGCGGCACATGAGCTTCACGCGCGCGGCGGCCGAGCTCTTCGTCACGCAGTCGGCGGTGAGCCGGCAGGTGCAGGCCCTCGAGGAGTTCCTGGGCGTGGAGCTCTTCGAGCGCCGCCACAAGGCGCTGGCGCTCACGCCCGCGGGCCACGCGTACCAGCGCGCGGTGGGCGCGGCGCTGGACGAGGTGCGCGATGCGACCCGGCGGCTGCGCGAGCAGCGCAGCGGCCGCGTGCTCACGGTCACCACGACCGTCTCCTTCGCATCCATCTGGCTCGTCCCGCGCCTGGGCCGCTGGCGCCAGGCGAACCCGCGCGTGGACGTGCGTATCACCGCCACGCACGACGTGGTGGACATGGAGCGCGAAGGCATCGACGTCGCCATCCGCGACTGCGCGCTGGACCGCGTGCCGGCCGGCGCGGTGCACCTCGCGAGCGAGCACCTCGCCCCCGTCTGCTCGCCGGCCTACGCGAAGCAGGCGCGCGCGGAGAAGAAGCCGCTCGCAACACCCGCGGACCTGCGCCACCACGTGCTGCTCGACATGCACGACGCCGCGGGGCGCTGGCCGTGGCTGCGGTGGGCGGCGTGGCTCGAGCCGCTCGGCATCATGGAGCTCGAGCCCGCCGGCACCATCGCCTTCGACCAGTACGACCAGCTCATGCAGGCGGCGCTGCTCGGGCAGGGCATCGCGCTCGGCCGCATGACCCTCGCGGAGCAGTACATCCGCGCGAAGAAGCTGGTGGCGCTGTTCGGCAAGTCGCGCATCGCGGGACGCGGCTACCACGCGATCGTCTCGCCGCGCGCGCGCGATCGTCCCGAGGCGCGCGCGTTCGTCGAGTGGCTGAAGAGCGAGATCGGGCGGCAGCCCGGGCCGCCGGGCGCGGTTTCCGCCTGACACCCGGCGCGGCATCCTGCGCCCGCTCATTGCCGTCTTTTCGGCTTCGATAAAAGCGGCCACATGGTCGAATTGTCGCCCCGTGGAGACAAACATGATCGCCAAGACGACCTCGCGACTGACGCTTGCCTGCCTGTGCCTCGCCGCTGCCACCACGGCGCGCGCGGTGCCGGGCGAGTTCGGCCTCGTGGTCGATTCCGAGCGCGGCCAGAGCTCCGAGGACAAGGCGCTGCAGGGCTTCGTGATGCTGCAGCCTGGCGCTTCGCATGTGCATGGCGTCGGATCCATCGGCCGGGCGTACTCGCAAAGCCGCGAGCAGGGCAACACGGTGTGGGGCGTCGTGACCGAGGCGGTCAACTTCGCCGGCGCCAGCGGCAACGTGGTCGGCGCCGAGTCGGCCGTGGCGAACATGGCCCACGACAACGACGGCGAGCTGCGCGGCCTGGACGTGGTCTTCAAGAACCGGGGCGACGCCGCGATCGGCGATCCCGTCCCCACCGTCGGGCAGAACCGCTACAACGACCACAGCGCGGCGGTGTACATCTCGGCGCAGCCGCGCAGCCCCGCGGGCGAATATTCGGGATGGCAAGCGGGCATCAAGTTCGGGTCCACGGCGCTCGACCGTTCCGCCTCGGTGCCCTGGACCGCGGCGATCGACGCCTCGGAAGTGCAGGCCGTCGTGCCCTTCTACCTCGTGGTGTGGCGCTGCGGGAAGATGCGCTGCGGCCTGAAGCCCACCGAGGACGGCGCCACGATCATCACCGACATCGACCGCGCGCCCTGACCGGCGTCAGTTGACCGCGGCCTTGCGCGGGGCGTTGCGGGAGTTGATGCGCGAGTTCGCCGACACGTGCTGCCTCAGGAACTCCATCTGGTCGGCGAGGATGCGGCGGTTGGCGAGGATCAGGAACTCGGCGCGGTTGGGCACGTACGGCGCGTAGAGCAGCTGCATGTGCGCCTCTTCCGGCGTGCGGCTGCCCTTCTTCTGGTTGCACGCGCGGCACGCCGTCACCACGTTCATCCACGTGTCCCGTCCCCCGCGCGACATCGGCATGATGTGGTCACAGGTGAGCCGGTAGGGTGAGAAATCCCCGCCGCAGAATGCGCACAGGAAATGATCCCGGTTGAACAGCTCGCGGTTGTTGAGCGGCGGGACCGAGTTGAAGCCCCGGATCGCGAGCGCCTTGCCGCGGATGGCGATGATGGAGTTGGCGGTGATGCTCGAACGCTCGCCGGTGCGGTGGCAGCGGCCGCCGTACACGGTGAACGCTTCCCGACCCAGCTCCCAGGCCACGCGCTCCTTGGCGTAGTACCAGACCGCCTGCTGCCACGTGACCCAGCGGTGGGGCACACCGTGCTGGTCGAGGGTGAGGATGAGGGGCAGGGTCCTGTTCATGGATAATGCATTCGGAACCTGCACCAATTTACCAAATTTCGGCCGCTAGTGCCTGTTTTGAAGGAAGAAGCCCCATGAGCCTCGACCGCGTCGACGCCGGCCGCGATCCGGACAGCGATCTCAACGTGGTGATCGAGATCCCGATGCATTCGGACCCGATCAAGTACGAGGTGGACAAGGAGACGGGCGCCCTCTTCGTGGACCGCTTCGTCTCCACGGCCATGCACTATCCCTGCAACTACGGCTACGTCCCGCAGACCATTTCCGACGACGGAGACCCGGTGGATGTCCTCGTGGTGGCGCCCTTCGCGCTGGTCCCCGGTGTCGTGGTGCGCTGCCGCCCCATCGGGCTGCTGAAGATGAGCGACGAGGCGGGCGGCGACGAGAAGATTCTCGCGGTGCCCATCGACAAGCTGACGCCCCTCTACCGCCACATCGAGACCGCGCGCGACCTGCCCGAGATCACGCTCGCGCAGATCACGCACTTCTTCGCCCACTACAAGGACCTCGAGCGCGGCAAGTGGGTGAAGATCGACGGCTGGGGTGGCCCCGAGGAGGCACGGCGCGCGGTGCGCGAGGCGATCGCGCGGTTCCGCGCGCCGGCCTCGAAGGCGAAAGCGAAAGCTAGGAAACCCGCGAAGCCGAAGCGCTGACCGCGGGTCGGCGCATCCCGAGCCACGCCATCAGGCCGAGAGCCGCCGCGACGGCGGCCATGCCCGCGAGCTCGAGCGCCGGCGGCCGCTCGCCCAGCTGCAGCGCGGAGCTCGCCACCGCCACCACCGGAATGCCGAGCGAGTTGAGTCCCGCCATGCCGGCGCTGCTGTTGGCGAGCACGTAGGTCCACAGCCACCAGCCGAGCGCCGTGGCGAGAATGGTGGAGAACGCGAGCGCCATCAGGAACTCGGGCGCCCAGTCCACCGGCGCGTGCGGGTGCAGCCATGCGAGAAGGCTCAGCCACACCGTGCCCACGGCAAGCTGCCACGCCGTGAAGAGCAGCGGATCGGCGGACGTCGGCCATTTCTTCGAGAGCACCGCCGCCATGGCCCACACGGCGCCGGCGGCCACCGCGTAGAGGCTGCCCTCGAGGCTCGTGAGCTCCCACGGCGCGACGATCAACGTGAGCCCGACGACCGCCAGCCCCACCGCGATCCACTGCGCGCCCTGCATGCGCTCGTGCAGGATGTAGCGCGCGAAGACGATCATCCAGAACGGCATGGTGAAGACCAGCACGGAGGTCTTGCCCGGGCCGGCGCGCATCAGGGCGAACTGCGAGAGGATCACGAAGAGCGCGACCTGCACGGTGCCGAGCAGCATCGCCATGCGGTAGCTCGCGAGACGCAGGGGCTTGCGGCGCACGGCGAGGAGGGCGAAGAGCAGGAGCGCGCCGATGCCCACGCGCAGCGCGGCGAAGTCGAACGGGTGCGCGTGGCGTAGCCCAATCTTCATCGCGACCCACGAATAGCCCCACACCAGCACCAGGGCGATCAGGGCCGCGGCCGGCGCCGATCGGTTCGTGTTCACGGGGCTAGAATGGCTGCGGGGAGGAACGCGGACTCTAGCATGGCGATGGACGCAGAGAAGCGCAGCGCCGTGGTCGGCGTGGTGCTCGGCCTCGCGGTCGCGGTGATGGGCGCGGCCATCGTGGCCATCGCTGCGGACTTGATCCGGGTACCCGATGCGAGCATCCACGTGCCGCGCTGGGTGCTGGCCCTCATCGGGTCAGGGATCGTGCTCTGCGGCCTCGCCTTCGCCTTCACGCTGCTCGGCCCGCGCGTCACCGCCACCATCGCGGTGCCGGGCGTGGCGCTCGCATTCGTGCTGCCGGTGGCGTGGATCGTGCTCGGCCGTCCGGGCCGGCTCGAGTGCGCGGCGAACATCTCGTTCGGATTCTTCACCATCGCGGGATGGGAGGTCGGCGACACGGCCTGCCGCGCGCTGCTGGTCGTTGCCGTGCTCGGCCGCGGTCGCGGTCGTGGTCGGCCTGGCCTGGCTCGCTGCCCGCCGCGCCTACGCGCGGTCGAGGGACGGCGCGGACGGTTCCGGGGCGTAGGGCCGCGCGCGCACCTCGAGCGGCGCGCCGTCGGGCGAGTTCCAGCGCAGGTCCCCGCCGGCGAGGCTTTCGACCTGCGCCACCACCAGCGCATCGAAGCCGCCGCCGGGCGCCGGCGCCACGTTCGCGATGGTGCCCGCGGCCTGGTCGCCGAATGCCGCGCTGTAGACGCTCTGCGCCCTCCACCGGGCGCGCCTCGCCCGCGAGGTGCACCCGCGCCATGCGCCGCTTGAGCACGCCGCGATATTGGCGTGCGCGCGACGATCTCCTGCCCGGGATAGCAGCCCTTGCGGAAGCTCACGCCGCCCACCAGGTCGAGGTTCGCCATCTGCGGCACGAAGGCTTCCTGGGTGGCGGCGACGACGGTAGGAATGCCGGCCTGGATCAGCGACCACGTCCACGCGTCCGGCCCGGCGGGCGTGGCGTTCTGGACCAGCGCGTCCCAGAGCGCCGGCGCCTTGTCCATCGGCGCGACGAGGACGAAGCGCTCGGCGTCGATCGAGATGCAGGTCGCGCCGTCCTTCTCGAGGGAGCGCATCGGGTCCGGCGTGTGGCCGAAGTGGCGCGCGACGATCACGCCCGCGCTCTTGCCGCGAAGCCGATGCGCGCGCAGTTCTCGCTCGCATCCGCGATCTTCACCTTCGAGCGCAGCACGAACATGCCGAGGCGCTTGGCAACACCGGGCGCGATCGCCGCGGGCAGCATGAGCAGGTAGCCGTCCGCGCGCTTCACCAGCAGGAACGTCGCGATGAGCCGTCCCTTCGCCGAGCACCAGCCGTTCCACTGCGCCGCGCCCTGGGGGAGCGCCTGCACGTCGTTGGTGAGCTGCGCGTGCAGGAACGCGGTGGCGTCGTCCCCCGTGACGGCGAGGAGCGCGTTAAGGGACAGGTCCGTGACGATCGTGTGGTCGCGCGCGGCCGTGAGCTCGGCGGCGGCATTGCCGAAGTCCGCCACGCCGTCGGCGTCGAGGCGCGCGCCACGGCTGGCGAGGAACAAGAGCCAGGACGACATGGGAGGGATGTGGAGGCGGTCCGGTGCGAGATCAAGTATAGCCGCGCGGGGAGGGCGCTCGTCATCGCGCTGGCGTGCACCACCGTGGGGCTTGCGGCGGCGCTGCCCGTCGCCTCGGCTGGCGGCTGGCGGCGATCGCGTGGGTGGTACTGCATGCGATACGCGCATGGCGGCGCGCTCGGCGCGGCGGCGCGGCTTCGCGTCGCGCGCGATGGAGCGTATTCGTCGGAGCTGCGCGACGGCCGGGCTCGAGGGCAGCCTCCGGCCCGGCTCGTTCGTGGCGCCGTGGCTCACCATCCTGCGCTGGCGCCCCGCGGGCCGCGCGCTTCGACCGCACCCTGCTGCTCCTGCCGGGCATGGCCGAGCCCCGGGAAATGCGGAATATTCGGGTGATCCTGCGCTGGGGTTAGGAGTATCTTTGCATCCGCAGGGCAACCCCAACCCCCCAGGGAGAAAACCAATGACCAAGAAAGCCTTGTTGTTCGCTGCGGTCCTGGCCGCGGTGCTGGCGTGCGGCGTGCGCACAGATGGCGCCCCAGCCCTCGGGCTATGGCGCCGGCGATAAGTCCGCCGGGCAGCATGACGCAGCAGGCTACCGCGGCTGCGGTGTGCACGGCGAGCCCGTGCAACGTGAAGATCATGGTCAATGCATCGGGTGGCCAGTGCACGATCCGTGTCGAGCCGGACGTTCTGGTCGTGAAGGCCGCGCCCAACGCGCTCATAAAATGGACGCTGGATGCGCCGGAGCACTTCCGAATCGTCTCGATCTCGTTCAAGGACGAGGAAGAGGCGTACTTGAAGATGAACCGGAAGCGCATCGCCACCCCGTCGGGCAAGCAGTTCCACGGCAAGCACGTGAACGCCCGGGACGCCGACATCACCGACGACAACAGCGTCGACGGCGCGTGGTACTACGGCGTCGTCGTGAGCGACGGCCACGTCACCTGCAAACTCGATCCGCCGATCATCAACGGGACTTGACCGTCGCCGCGGCCGCGACGCCCTGGGCGGGCTCAAGCCACTCGCCCGTTTCGCGCAGCGCCAAGCCGCGAGGCATCGAGAGCGCCCGGCCGCTTCCGCGCGCGCGGAAGGCCTCGCTGCCGAGGCGGCGCGCGCCAGCTCCATGCGCGGTGCAAGGAAGGCCTCGTCGGCGGGATCGCGCCGCACGCCGGTTATGCGTGCGTGGGCTTCGGCTGCGCCGTAGAAGCGCGCGGCCGCGGTCCAATCGCGGTCCATCGCGGCGAGGCCGGCGGAGACCTCGAGCACGCTCTTGAGCGACGGGGCGCGAGCGATCTCTTGCGCGCTGTGCGCAGCGCCTCGAGGATCATCGCGCGTGCCGACAGCCCCGTTGCTCTGCGATGATCGAGACCATCGCGAGGTTGAGCAGGCCGATCGCGGCCGATCTCGTGGTCGCCCATCTCGCGCATGAGGCGCACGACCTCGTCGATAGAGCGGCTCGGTCTTCTCGGGACGGCCCTCGACGCGATCGAGCTGGGCGAGCGCGTTGAGCGCGCTCGGCGATCTCGCGCTTGCTCGCCGCTGCGCCTGCGCACGCGCCAGCGCTTCCTCGAGGTAGCGGCGCGCGACCGCGAGCTCGCCCTGCCCGATGGCCGCCATGCCCAGCGGCTGCAGCACGCGCGAGATGCCGCGTGCGTCGCCCAGCTTGCGCGCGATCGCGAGGCTCTCCTCGAGCCGCGCGCGCGCCTCGCCGTAGCGCCCCATCACGTAGAGCAGCTGGCCGGCATGGAAGAGCGCCGCGCATGCGCGGCGGCGTCTCGCGCCTCGCACGCCGGGATGATCGAGCGCCTCCTCCATGACGCGGTGGCCCAGCTCGAGCAGCCCGCGGTTGATCCAGTAGAAGCTTGCATCGCGCTCGCGAGGCGCAGGCCCGCCTGCGCCGCGCCTCGGCGCCGGCGCAGCCCAGGCGTGCGCCGCCAGCACGTTCTCGCGCTCGTCGTCGAGGCGTCGCGAGCCATGCGCCCTGCTGCGGGCCGACCAGGCCGCGGCTGCGCTCTCCTCGGCGAGCGCGAGGTAGTGGTCGACATGGCGCTCGCGCGCCGCGTGACTGTCGCGCCCGACTCCGCGAAGCCGCTCGTGCGCGTATTGGCGCACCGATCTCGAGCAGGCGGTAGCGGCCGGTTTCCGTCGTCCAGCGTGACCAGCGACTTCTCGACGAGCCGCGCCAGGAGCTCGACGCACGTCGCATTCCGGTGCCGAGGTCCGTGCGCGCACGGCTTCGGCGGCCTCGAGCGTCCAGCCGCCCGGCGAAGATCGAAAGCTGGCGGAAGAGCGGCGCGCTCGTCCTCGGGCAGCAAGTCGTGGCTCCAGTCGATCAGCGCGCGCAGGGTGCGCTGGCGCGGAGGCAGCCGTCGGATCGCCCGTGGTCGAGGAGCCGGAAGCGGTCCTGCATGCGCGCCGGCGATCTCGTCGACGGGCAACGCGCGCACGCGCGCCGCCGCGAGCTCGATCGCGAGCGGAATGCCGTCGAGGCGCTCGCAGATCTCGACGACCGCGGGCAGCGGTGCGCTCCGTGACGCGTGAACGAGGGCAGGCCGCGCGCGCGCGGTCGACGAACAGGCGCACGGCGTCGTAAGCCGTCGCGGCTTCGGGCTCCGCGCTCGCTGTCGCGAGTCCGGGCACCGCGAGACCCTCGATCGGGTAGGTCACCTCGCCCGCGATACGCAATGCGCTCGCGGCTCGTGGCGAGCACGCGCACTCCGGTGCCGGCCGCGAGCAGCGCGCGCGCGAGCGCGGCCAGCGGCTCCAGCAGGTGCTCGCAGTTGTCGAGGATCACCAGCAGCTCGCGATCGCGCACGTGGCGCTCGAGCGCTCGCCACGATGGGATGCCCGGGCTCCTCGTGCACGCCCATCGCCGAGCGCCACCGCCTGCGCCACGCGCCGCGCGTCGTTGAGCGGCGCCAGCTCCACCAGCCAAACGCCGTCGGGATAAGAATCCATCGACTCTGCCGCAGCCTGCAACGAGAGGCGCGTCTTCCCCAATCCGCCCATGCCGGTGAGCGTGAGCAGCCGAGACTGCGCGAGCAGCGCCCGCACCTCGGCCATCTCCAGCTCGCGGCCGACGAAGGAGCTGAGCGCATGGGGCAGGTTGTTGGGCGTCTTCTCCAGCGAGCGCAGCACCGGGAACTCGGTGCGCAGCCCCGGGTGGACGACCTGGAAGAGCTGCTCGCCGCGCGCGAGGTCGCGCAGGCGCACGCGGCCCAGGTCGCGGAAGGCGATGCCGGGCGCCATGCCCGAGCCGATCGCCTCGACCACGATCGCCGAGACCAGGATCTGCCCGCCGTGGCCCGCGGCCATGATGCGCGCGGCGCGGTTGACCGCGGTGCCGTAGCAGTCGTCGTCGCGCCGCTCGAAGGGCCCGGAGTGCACGCCGCAGCGCGCGCGCAGGAGCAGGCCGGTGGCGCGCTCGAGGTCGGTGAGCCCGCGCTGGACGTCGACGGCGGCCTCCAGCGCGCCGAGCGGATCGTCGAAGACCGCGTGCACGCCGTCGCCGGTCATCTTCACGACGTCGCCGCCGTTCTCGGTCACCGCCTGGCGCAAGAGCGCGTCGTGGCGCGCCATCGCGGAGCGCATGCGCTCGGAATGCTCTTCCCAGAGGCGCGTGCTGCCCTCGATGTCGGTGAAAAGAAAGGTCGCGTATGCGGCCCGTTCGTCCAAGCGGCCCTCGGCGCGGTGAAGGCTCAGGCGATACTCTACAGCGCATCGGGCCGGTCGATTGATACTCGATTAAGATGGGCGCCTTTCGCACCTTTCCGGAGCATCCCATGGCCCTGCAATTCCCCGTCCGCCCGGCGATCCTGGGCGCGACCCTCCTGGCGCTGGCTACCCTGCCCGCCGCCGCTGCCGGCCCCGCCTATCCGAGCGCCGAGAAGAAGCCCGTCACGGACACGGTGCAGGGCGATCCAGGTCACCGACGACTACCGCTGGATGGAGAATCCCGACGATCCGGCGGTGAAGGCCTGGAGCGCCGCGCCAGACCAAGGTCGCCCGCGAAGCGCTCGACGCGCTGCCGGTGCGCGCCTCCGTGGCGGCGCGCTTCCGCGACCTCTTCGGCAGCGCCCCGGTGCGCTACTTCGAGTTCCACCAGCGCGGCGCGTTCTTCGCGATGAAGCGCCAGCCACCGAAGAACCAGCCGTACCTCGTGGTCATGAAGACGGCGGGCGACGTGAAGGGCGAGCGCGTGCTGGTCGACCCCAACGTGCTCGATCCGAAGGGCACCACGGCGATCGACTTCTACATGCCCTCGCTCGACGGCCGCTACGTCGCCGTGGCGATGTCCGAGAAGGGCAGCGAGGCGGGACCGGCGTACGTTTTCGACGTGCACACGGGCAAGAAGCTCGCCGACGTCGTGCCGCGCGTGCAATACCCGACCGGCGGCGGCAGCGTCGAGTGGGATGCCAAGGGCGCGGGCTTCTACTACACGCGCTATCCGCAGGGCAGCGAGCGCCCGGCCGAGGACGCCAACTTCTACCAGCAGGTCTACTTCCACAAGCTCGGCACGCCTGCCGCGTCCGACCAGTACGCCATCGGCAAGGAGTTTCCGCGCATCGCCGAGACGCGCCTGGAGGCCACGCGCGACGGCAAGTACCTGCTCGCGACCGTGGCCAACGGCGACGGCGGCGAGTTCTCGTTCTACCTGCGCGACCCGGCGGGCAAGTGGACGCGCGTGGCCGAGGACGCCGACCAGGTCAAGGCGATCGACCTGGGCTTCGACGGGCGCCTCTACGCACGCTCCATCAAGGACGCGCCGCGCGGCAAGGTGCTCGCGATGCCGATGTCCGCCCCCGACCTCGCGAAGGCCACGGTGGTCGTGCCCGAGGGCGACGCCACCGATCGAGGACGTGACGGCGGCGAAGTCGCGCCTCTACGTGACCTACATGGTGGGCGGACCTTCGGAGCTGCGCGTGTTCGACCTCAAGGGCAAGGCGCTGGCGCCGGTGCCCACGGAGCCGATCTCCACCGTGGCCGTCGGCGCGCGCCTGGGCGGCGACGACATCCTCGTCTCCAGCCAGAGCTACCTCACGCCCGCCGCCTGGTACCACTATGCGGCGGCCATCGAAGAAGCTCGCGAAGACCGCGCTCGCCGGCGAGACCAAGGTGAGCTTCGCTGACGCCGAGGTGGTGCGCGAGATGGCGACCTCGAAGGACGGCACCCAGGTCCCGGTCAACATCCTCATGAAGAAGGGCACGCAGCGCGACGGCACCAATCCCGTGCTGCTCTACGGCTACGGCGGCTACGGCATCAGCGGAGCGCCCGTACTTCTCGCTCGCCGCGCGCGTGTGGCTGGACCACGGCGGCGTCTTCGCCGTCGCGAACCTGCGCGGCGGCGGCGAGTTCGGCGAGGCGTGGCACGCGGCCGGCAACCTCACGCGCAAGCAGAACGTGTTCGACGACATGATCGCGTGCGGCGAGCACCTGGTCGAGCGCGGCTACACGAAGCCCGAGCGCCTCGGCGCGCTGGGCGGCAGCAACGGCGGGCCTCCTCATGGGCGCGCTCATCACGCAGCGCCCGGAGCTCTTCCGCGCCGTGGTGAGCGAGGTCGGCATCTACGACATGCTGCGCGTGGAGCTCACGCCCAACGGCGCCTTCAACGTGACCGAGTTCGGCACCGTGAAGGATCCGGCGCAGTTCAAGGCGCTCTACGCGTACTCGCCCTACCACCACGTGAAGGACGGCACGGAGTATCCCGCGGTGCTGCTCACGACCGGCGAGAACGACGGCCGCGTGGCGCCCTACAACTCGCGCAAGATGGCCGCGCGCCTGCAGGCGGCGAGCGCATCGGGCGAGCCCGTGCTGCTGCGCGTGAGCACGGACACGGGGCACGGCATCGGCACCGGCCTCGAGAAGCGCATCGAGCAGAGCGCGGACGTCTACGCGTTCCTGATGAACGAGCTGGGCATGAAATGATCCTCTTCACCGCGGGCCCGCTCACGGCGAGCGAGCTCGCGGAAGACGAATTGCCCGAGCTGCAGGCGCTCTTCGAGTCGAACCCGGGCTACTACGAGATCGTGGAAGGCGAGCGCGCCGGGCCGGGCGCCGCGAGGAAGACCTTCGAGACGCGTCCCGCCGGAGGACATGGCGTACGAGCGCGTCTGGATCATCGGCGTGCGCGATGCGCGCCGGCGCGCTGGTGGCCCTGGCCATCGTCGTCGAGGACCTGATCGCGCCGCACGTGTGGCACGTCGGGCTCTTCATCGTCGCGGGCGGCGCGCACGGCCGCGGCGTGGGCCGCGCGGTATACGAGGCGCTGGAAGGCTGGATGCGCGCGCGTGGCGCGCAATGGCTGCGCCTTGGCGTGGTGGAAGGCAACGTGCGCGCCGAGCGCTTCTGGCGCGCGCAGGGCTACACCGAAGTGCGCCGCCGCCACGGCGTCGAGATGGGGCGCAAGGTCAACACGCTGCTCGTGATGGCCAAGCCGCTCGCCGGCGGCGCGCTCGACGACTACCTCGCGCTCGTCGTGCGCGACCGCCCGGAGTAAAGCGGTCACCCCGGCCCCGGGCAATCGCTCCGGGGTGAACTCCGCCGGGCCCAATCTCACTCCACCGTCGCGCCCGACTGGATCACGACCTTCGACCACTTCTCGGTCTCGGCCTTGATCGTCGTGCCGAAGTCCTCCGGCGTGCCGGCGATCGGCGTGCCGCCCAGCTCGGCGAAGCGCTCGCGCATCTTCGGATCCGCCAGCGCGCGGTTCACCTCGGCGTTGATCTTCTCGATGGCCTCGCGCGGCGCGCCCTTCGGCATGCCGAGCCCGAACCACGCGGTGGCCTCGTAGCCCGCCACGGTCTCGCCGACCGTCGGCACGTCGGGGAAGCCCGGGTCGCGCTTGGACGACGTCATGCCGAGCGCGCGCAGCCGCCCGGCCTTGATGAACTGCGCCGACGAGGGCAGGTTGTCGAAGATCACCTGCACCTGGCCCGCCATGAGGTCGGTGAGCGCCGGGCCGGCGCCCTTGTACGGCACGTGCACCATGTCGCAGCCGGTCATGGTCTTGAAGAGCTCGCCCGAAAGGTGCACCGAGGTGCCGCTGCCCGACGAGGCCATGTTGATCTTGCCGGGGTTCTTCTTGCAGTAGTCGATGAACTCGGCGACCGTCTTCGCGGGCACCGACGGGTTCACCTCCATCACGTTGGGCGTGCGCACGATACCCGCTACCGGAGCGATGTCCTGCACGAAGTTGAAGTTGAGGTGCTTGTAGAGCGTGGTGTTGATGCCGTTGGCGGGATTCACGAGCAGCATCGTGTAGCCGTCGGGCGCGGCCCGGACCACGTACTCGGTGCCGATGTTGTTGCCTCCGCCGGGCCGGTTTTCGACGATGAACTGCGCGTGCATCTTCTCCGAGAGCCATTGGGTGATGAGGCGCGCGAGCAGGTCCGTGGTGCCGCCGGGGGTATAGGGGACGACGAGGTGCACGGGCCGGCTGGGATAGTCGGCGGCGAGCGCGCCAGCGGAGGCAAAGGCGAAGGCGAAGGCGACGAGCGGCAGGCAGAGGGCGTTGCGCAGCGAACGGATCACGGACGGTCTCCTCGGATTGTCGTTATGAGCGTTTGCAGCGCCATGGTAGCCAAAATGCCCGCGCGCGGTCACGGTATAATTCGCCCATGAATCCGGCAGACGCGCCCATGCGGCAGGTTCTCACGCTGCCGGGCGCGGCTGCGCTCTCGGCCTTCCGGATCGAGAAGCTCGCGGCCTCGTTGCCCCGGGCGCTCGCCGAGGCGATCACGGTGGACGCGCGCTACGTCCACTTCGCCGCGGTGAGCGCACCCCTCGAAGCGGAGGAAAGCCGGCTCCTCGAGCGGCTGCTCACCTACGGAACCCCCGCGCGCGGCGAGCCTGCCGGCACCATGCTGCTCGCCCTCCCGCGTTTCGGCACGGAGTCGCCGTGGTCGTCCAAGGCCACCGACATCGCGCGCAACTGCACGCTGGCGAAGGTCGAGCGCATCGAGCGCGGCGTGGCCTACTTCGTCCAGGCGAACGACGGCCGCCCGCTTTCCGAGCGCTCGCTCGCGGCCCTCGAGCGCGCCATCCACGACCGCATGACCGAGACGGTGGTCACGAGCTACGAGCAGGCGGGGGCGCTCTTCCACCACGCCGCGCCGCAGCCGATGGCGAGCGTGGACCTCGCCAAGGGCGGCCGCGCGGCGCTGGTCGAGGCCAATGCCGCGCTCGGCCTGGCGCTGGCACCCGACGAGATCGACTACCTCGTGGAGAACTTCGCGAAGCTCGGTCGCAATCCCACCGACGTCGAGCTGATGATGTTCGCGCAGGCGAACTCCGAGCACTGCCGCCACAAGATCTTCAACGCGTCGTGGACCATCGACGGCGAAGGCGCGCGACAAGTCGCTCTTCGCGATGATCCGCCACACGCACCAGGAGAACCCGCACGGCACCGTGGTCGCGTACTCCGACAACGCCGCGGTGATGAAGGGCGCGGAGATCGCGCGCTTCCATCCCGACGGCTCGGGCTGCGTGGTCTGGCGCAGGACACCACGCACATCCTCATGAAGGTGGAGACGCACAACCATCCGACCGCGATCGCGCCGCATCCCGGGTGCGGGCACCGGCGCGGGCGGCGAGATCCGCGACGAGGGCGCCACCGGCACGCGGCGGCCAAGCCCAAGGCCGGGCCTCACGGGATTCTCGGTGTCCAACCTCGAGATCCCGGCGTCATCGAGCCCTGGGAGAAGCGACTACGGCCGGCCCGGGCGCATCGCCTCGGCGCTCTCGATCATGCTCGAGGGGCCGATCGGCGGCGCGGCGTTCAACAACGAGTTCGGCCGCCCCAACCTCGCCGGATACTTCCGCAGCTTCGAGATGGCGGCCGAGGGCGAGGTGCGCGGCTACCACAAGCCCATCATGCTCGCCGGCGGCATCGGCAACATCTCCTCCCCGCACACGCACAAGAAGCCGCTCGCCGCAGGCGCGCTCTTCATCCAGCTGGGCGGTCCCGGCTTCCTGATCGGGCTGGGCGGCGGCGCGGCTTCGTCCATGGCTTCGGGCAGCAACATCGAGGCGCTCGACTTCGATTCGGTGCAGCGCGCCAACGCCGAGATGCAGCGCCGCTGCCAGGAAGTGATCGACGCTTGCTGGCAGATGGGCGAGCGCCAACCCGATCCTCTCGATCCACGACGTCGGCGCGGGCGGGCTGTCCAACGCGCTGCCCGAGCTCGCGCACACCGGTGGCGTCGGCGCGGCGTTCGACCTGCGCGAGGTGCCCATCGAGGAGCCGGGCATGACGCCGGTGCAGATCTGGTCCAACGAGGCGCAGGAGCGCTACGTGCTCGCGATAGACCGCGCGCCGCGTCGAGGATTTCCGGCGCCTCTGCGAGCGCGAGCGCTGCCCTTTCGCGGTCGTGGGCGAGGCGCGCGCCGACGACGAGCTGGTGGTCGAGGACCCGCTATTCGCGAATCGGCCGGTGGACATGCCTCTCGAGGTGCTGCTCGGCAAGCCGCCGCGCATGGAGCGGAAGGTCACGCGTCGCCGTCCGCAGCTGCAGCCGCTCGAGTTGCAACGATGCGCTGGAAGACGCGGCGTACCGCGTGCTGCGATCGCCGACAGTCGGCGGACAAGACGTTTCTCGTCACCATCGGCGACCGCACCGTGGGCGGTACACGGCGCGCGACCAGATGGTGGGGCCGTGGCAGGTGCCGGTCGCGGATTGCGCGGTGACGACACTCGGCTACCGCACTTATCTGGGCGAGGCGATGGCGATCGGCGAGCGCACGCCGCTCGCCCTCATCGACGCTCCGGCCTCGGGGCGCATGGCGGTCGGCGAGGCGATGACCAACATCGCCGCCGCGGCGATCGCGCACCTGGGCGACGTGAAGCTCTCGGCCAACTGGATGTGCGCGGCGGGGCATCCGGGCGAGGACGCGGCGCTCTTCGACACGGTGGAGGCGGTGGCGATGGAGTTCTGTCCCGCGCTGGGGATCGCGATCCCGGTCGGCAAGGATTCGATGTCGATGCGCACCACGTGGCGCGACGCGAAGAGCGGCGAGGAGAAGGCCGTGACTGCGCCGCTCTCGCTCATCGTCTCGGCCTTCGCACCGGTGACCGACGCGCGCCGCACGCTCACGCCGCAGCTGCGCACGCGACGCGGGCGAGAGCGAGCTCGTGCTCGTCGACCTCGGCGGCGGCCGCAACCGCCTCGGCGGCTCGGTGCTCGCGCAGGTGCACGGGCAGCTGCGGCGACAGCGCGCCCGATCTGCGACGACCCGGAGCAGCTCCAGTCCTTCTTCGCATGCCATCCAGCGCCTCAACGCGCGCGCACCGCATCCTCGCCTACCACGACCGCTCCGACGGCGGCCTCTTCGCGACGTTGTGCGAGATGGCGTTCGCGGGGCGCTACCGGCGTGACCGTCTACCTCGACACGCTCGCGATGCGATCCCGCGCGCCTCGACGTCGACGGCCACGAGCGCCAGGACGAGCGCGTTCGCCGGCAACCTCGCCGAGCGCGTGCTGGCGGTGCTGTTCAACGAGGAGCTGGGCGCGGTGCTGCAGGTGCGGCGCGCGGATCGCGAGGCGGTGCTGGCGCGAGCTGCGCGCGGCGGGACTCTCGGCCGAGATCGCACATCATCGGCCACCTCAACCGCGAAGGCGAGGTGCGCGTGATCGTGAACGGCAAGCCCGTGCTCGCGAAGAAGCGCACGGAGCTGCACCGCGCGTGGTCGTCGGTCACGCACCACATCCAGCGCCTGCGCGACAACCCGCTGTGCGCCGACCAGGAATACGACCGCATCCTGGACGAGGGCGATCCGGGCCTGAACGCGAAGCTCACCTTCGATCCCGCCGAGGACCTCGCCGCGCCCTACGTCGCGCGCGGCGCGCGCCCGATGGTCGCCATCCTGCGCGAGCAGGGCGTGAACGGCCAGCAGGAGATGGCGGCGGCCTTCGACCGCGCGGGCTTCATGGCGATCGACGTGCACATGAGCGACATCATCGCCGGGCGCGTGACGCTCGCCGACTTCAAGGGCTTCGCGGCGTGCGGCGGCTTCAGCTACGGCGACGTGCTGGGCGCGGGCGAAGGCTGGGCCAAGTCGATCCTCTTCAACCCCCGCGCGCGCGAGGAGTTCGAGACGTTCTTCGACCGCCCCGATTCCTTCGCGCATCGGCGCCTGCAACGGCTGCCAGATGATGTCGAACCTGAAGGACATCATCCCCGGCGCGGAAAACTGGCCGCACTTCGAGCGCAACCTCTCCGAGCAGTACGAGGCGCGCCTCACGCTGGTGACGATCCAGCCCTCGCCCTCGATCCTCTTCGCGGGCATGGAGGGCAGCCGCATCCCGATCGTCACCGCGCACGGCGAGGGCCGCGCGGTGTTCCGCGACGCGAGCGCCCTGGACGCCTGCCGCTACCTCGTTGCGATGCGCTACGTGGACGGGCGCGGCAAGGCCACCGAGACCTACCCGTACAACCCCAACGGCTCGCCCGACGGCATCACCGGCCTCACGACGCCCGACGGCCGCTTCACGATCTTCATGCCGCACCCCGAGCGCGTGTTCCGCACCATCCTCATGTCGTGGCACCCCGAGGAATGGGGCGAGGACTCGCCGTGGATGCGCCTGTGGCGCAACGCGCGCGCCTGGGTGGGCTAGCGCGGCACCACGCGACGGCTAGAGCGGGCGCCGGCCCGGCAGCGCGCCGATGACGGGACGCGCTTGCGTGAGCGCGAGTCCGGTGACGCTCGCGCCCAGCGAGCCATTGTGGTCCTGGCCGGTGCCAGGAAAGATTTCGCCCAGCGCGCCGAAGAGCATGACGCGGTAGTCCTCGGGTCGCGGCGAGATCTGCGGCAGCGGCCCCGCACGCAGCGTGGCGAGCAGCGACTGTAAGCGCGCGTACGGAATTTCCGCGCGGAAGGTCCGGCGGTCGCTCCACGTCTGCCCGAGTTGCATCGTCGCCGACGCCGTGCCTGGCTGGGCATAACGCACGGCAGCGCCCGTCGCATCCATCGCGGCGAGCGGGCTTGTCACGAATGCGGTCACGCCGTCCGAGCCGACTGTCTCGACGCCGGCTCCGTCGACGCCGGCCGCTCGATTGTCGAAGAGGCCCACGAGGTGCGCGAACGCCACGCCGCTCGTCACGTCCCGCACGTAGTAGAAGAAGCTCACCTGCGCCGTGCCCGCGTCGACCACGGGCACCTCGGTGTGCACCCACGGCACGCTCACGTTGCCCTCGATGCGCAAGGTCCATCCCGGTGCCGGGAACGCCGCGGGATTGGGCGACAGGTCGCGGGCGATGCTGGCGCTCGGACCTTCTCCGGAGAGCGGCGCCGCGTGCGCGAACTGCCAGCTGTTGATGAGGAAGCCCGCCGCGCCGCATTCGAGCTGGAATGCGCTCGCGCCCTCCGGCAGGCCCGCGTCGCGATAGCCGCGCTGCGCAAGCGCTGTCGCGGCCACGTGGAGCCCGGTTACGGCGCCTACGTCCCAGGTGACCGGATTCGCGGTCTCCCCCGCGAGCTCCGCGGTGCCGGGATCGCCGATGTGCTGCACGCGGACGTAGGTCGCGTTCGCGGGCGCCGGGCCGTCCTCGGCAACGAGATTCCCGACGCCGGCGCAATCGGGCGCAGATAGCGCGGGGAAGCGCGCGAGCGGATTGTCGGCGTGCGCGACGGCGGCGAGCGCGGCGAGCAGGAGTGCCGCGACGGCGCGATCAGGGTGCATCGGCGAGCGCGGCGCGCAGCGCGCGCATGATGCGCGATTCCTCGGCCTCGCGGCGCGAGGCGAGCGCCGCGATCACGAGCGGCATCGCGAAGACCGCGAGCACCGCGATCATCGGCAGCAGGAACTTGAGGCTGCCGGCATCGGTGACGATGGCCCACGCGCTCGCCGCGACGAGCCCGAGGATCGCGACGAGATCAGGTTCAGCACGAGCGGCGTGCGCGCACCGGGCGCGAAGCTGGCCTCGTAGGCCGTGCGCCCGTCCATCGATGGTCCACGCGCCGGCGTAGCGCAGGGCGCGCGGCGCGCCCAGGGATGCCAGGGCGCTACTCCACGCGCCCGCGCGCGGCCTCCATGCCGCCCGCGACCTCGAGCTTCTCCACGCGGCTTTCGACGAGCGCCTTCGCGGCGCGGCGGATTTCCGAGGGCATCGTCAGCGCGGCTGCACGAGCCTCATCTGCATGCCCGTGGTCGTCGCCTGGTCGATGGTGAAGGGGCCCGCCGCCGCGCCGGCGCCGGAACTGTCCGCGGCGGGGGAGCCTCCGGACAATATGCCGAAGCCCGCCACTGCCTGGTTTGTCTCGCGCTGGGCGCGCGCGATGTCCCCGAAGGGGGGCGCATTGATTTTCGGGGCTCCCGGGACTGCGCCGGGGAGCGCGGCCGGGGCGCCGAGGACCGCCGTACTCGTGGCGCTGGGGACCGTCGCGGCCGCGGAGGCCGGGGCGCCCACGGCAGGCGCGGGCTCGAGCGGGCGGCGTGGCGAGAACGGAATCTCCCGCGCCTCCGTGGCGCTCGCCGCCGGCGCGGGGCTCGCGGCCGCCGCACCGTCCGGGGCCGGGCTCTTCGCCTCGAGCGGTGCGGGCTGCGCACTCGTCTTGGCACGCGCGCTCGGCGCATCTTCCCGGGCCGGGGAGCGCCTGGCTTCCTCGCGCTGTACCTGCATGGTGACGCCCACCGCGAGCACGAGCACCGCCGCGGCCGCGAGCGGCGCGGCCCAGCGACGCGCGAACGAGCGCGGCGTCACGGCGGAGCGCGCGCCCGCGAGCACCTTCTTGTCGAGGGCCGCGGACGGCACCTCGCGGCGCAGCTCGCGGTAGCGGCGCGCGACCAGGTCGTCGTGATCACTCATCGATCGCCTCGCGCAGCTTGTTCATGGCGTAGCGCAGCCGGCTCTTGGCCGCCTCCTCATCGCTTCCGGTGGCCGCGGCGATCTCCGGCACGGTGAGGTCCGCCTCGACGCGCAGCAGGAACACCTCGCGCTGCGCGGGGGGCAGCGCGGCGATCGCGGTGGCGAGCCGTTCGAGCGTCTCGCGTGCCTCGGCGGCGCGGTGCGGCTCGGCATCCGGCGCGGCCACGGGCTCCGGCGCGCCCGCATCCTCGTCGTCCAGCGATACCAGCGACAGCCCCCGGGCACGCCAATGGTCGACCAGCCGGTGGTGGGCGATGGTGTAGAGCCACGTCGTGAACTTCGCCTCGGGACGGTAGCGCGAGCGCGCTTCGACCACGCGCATCCAGATCTCCTGGTAGATTTCCTCCGCCTCGCCGCGCGCCTTCACCGAGCGCGCCACGTAGCGGAAGAGGGCACCCTTGTGGCGGCCGTACAGCGTCTCGAACGCCGCGGCGTCGCCACCGGCATAGGCGAGCATGAGTTGTTCGTCGGAAGCCGCCATGCCCCTAGTCTACGTAAACGTCCGCGCAGGGTGATCGGGTCAACGATGCGCAAAGAAAAAGGGGCGGCCGCGGCCGCCCCCGGTGGCGAGAGCGCGCGCGGCTAGCGCTCCTCGATCTTCGCCTTCGAGCGCAGGTCCTGGACCATCTTCTGGATCTGCTCCTGCTGGGCGCGCTGGCGGAAGCGCTCGCGCAGCTCCGCGAACGCCGGCACCTTGAGCGGGCGCACGTCGTCGACCCGGATCACGTGGTAGCCGAAGTCGGTCTTGACCGGCGTCTTCGTGTACGTGCCCTTGGGCAGCGTCGTCACGGCGTCGGCGAACGGCTTCACGTAGCGGCCCGGGGGGCCCCAGTCGAGGTCGCCGCCGTTTTCCTTGGAGCCCGGGTCCTTGGATTTCTCCTTGGCGAGCGTGGCGAAGTCGGCGCCCTTGTCGAGCTGGGCGATGATCGCCTTGGCGTCGTCTTCCTTGTCGACCAGGATGTGGCGCACCTTGTACTCGTTGGTGCCCATCGAGCCCTTGAACTGCTCGTACTGCTTCTCGAGGTCCGCGTCGCTCACGGGGTGCTGCTTCATCTCGCTCTCGAAGAGGGCCCGCACGAGCACCGCCTGGCGCGCCATGTCCATCTGCATCTGGATCTCGGGATCCTTGTCGATGCCGCGCTTCTTGGCCGCCTGGGCGAGCACCTCGCGGTTGATCAGCTCCTCCTTGATCGCCTGGGTGCGCTCGGGGCTGTCGGGGTGGCCCTGGCCCTCGAGCTCCTTGGCCATCGCGTCGAAGCGCGCCTGCGGGATGCTCACGCCGTTCACGACGATCTTGCCGCTGCTGGGCGCGGCCTTGACCTTCTCCGCCTTGTCCTGCGCGCCGGCCGCGAGCGCGATGCTCCCCGCCGCGAGGGCGATGGCCAGGTTCCTGAGGGTACGTTGCATGAATATTTCCTTTTACTCGGTAAGGTGAATCAGGTTTGCTCGGGCGTTGACGCCGCGATCTTCAGGGCGTGGATGTCGCGTTCCATGAGGTCGCCCAACGCCTCATAAACCAGCCGGTGCCGTGCCACGGCGCTCTTGCCGCGGAAGGCCTCGGAAACGATGGCGAGCTGCCAGTGCGTGCCGCCCGACGGGCGCGATCCCGCGTGGCCCGCATGCTGCGAGCTTTCGTCGCGCAAATCAAGGGACGCGGGCGCCAGCGCCGCCAGGCGCTGCCTCATGGCCCGTTCCACGGGATGCATGGCCGTCACGGGAATGTCTTCCGGAACGGCTTCACGGTGACGCGCGCGTAGACGCCGGCCGTGGCGTAGGGGTCCTCCGCGGCCCAGGCGATCGCCGCCTCGCGCGTGGCGAATTCGGCCACGATGAGCGAGCCGGAGAAGCCCGCGGGCCCCGGGTCGGCCGCGTCGATGGCGGGGTGCGGGCCGGCGAGCACGAGGCGGCCGGCCTCGTTCAGCGCCTTCAGCCGCTCGACGTGCGCGGGACGCGCCTCGAGGCGCCTGGCGAGCGATCCGGGGCTGTCCTCGGCGATGATGGCGTAGAGCATGTCAGGCCTGCGGGGGCTCGTTGGCCTTGGCGACGGCGACCGGCTTCGCGTCCTCGTCGGGCAGGTAGCGCGCGATCCACAGCGACTGCGCGATCACGAAGGCGACGATGAGCCCGAAGCTGCCGAACACCTTGAAGTTCACCCAGGAGCTGGTCGGGATAGTTGAAGGCCACGTAGAGGTTGGCCGCGCCCATCAGCAGGAAGAAGGCGCCCCAGGCGACGGCGAGGCGCGTCCACACCGGCGCCGGCAGCTCGATCTCCGCGCCGATGATCGCGCGCACGGCGTTGCGCTTGAAGGCGAGGGCGGCCAGGAACGCCACGCCGCCGGTCCAGTAGAGCACCGTCGGCTTCCATTTGATGAACGTCTCGTCGTGCAGCAGCAGCGTGGCGCCGCCGAATACGACGATGATGCCGAGGCTCACCCACTGCATCGTCGAGACCTTGTGGCGGCGGGCGAGCGACCACGCGATCAGCGCCACGGTGGCGGCGATCGCGGCCGCGGTGGCCACGAAGATGCCGGCGAAGCGGTAGGCGACGAAGAAGAGGATCAGCGGGAAGAAATCGAAAAGGAGTTTCACGCGCAAGCGATGGCGAAAGGCCGTAGCGGGAACAGAGGCAAGTAACTGATAATTATGACAGACAAAGGGGCGTCACGCGGTCCAGCGACGATGCCGGGCTCGATATGGCCTCGCGCACGGGGGGCGCGATCCCGGGCGCGAGGGCGAGCGCCAGCGCCTCGGCGTAGAAGTTGGCGCGCTCGTCGGGGAGCGCCGCGTCCAGCGCGTCGAAGGCGAGCTCGATCAGGCGCCGGGTCCTCGGTGCGGATGGCGGTGATGGCGAAGTTGGCATGCAGCACGCGCCAGGGCCGCTCGGGATTGGAGCGCTCGAGGTCGGCGCCGAGGCGGTCGCGCACATGTTCGATCACCCCGTGCATGAGTCCCGAAGACCGCGGCGAGCTCGGCGCGTGCTCGCCGCTGCGTTGGAGCGGAGGCGAGCGCATTGGCCACCGGCTCGACGACCGTGATGGCGACGCCGTGGCGGATCGCCCAGAGGGCCACGCCGATCGTCATCAGCGAGGACTCGGGGTCCAGCGCGGCGACGGCCTCGGCTTCCCAGTGGCGAGCGCGGTATGGAGCGCGGCCACGAGCTCGTCGGTGTCCTCGAGCGGCAGCGGCGCCTCGCCGCCGTACTGGCGGTCGAGCGCTCTCGAGCGTCGCGAGGTCGCCGCGCAGGGCTGCCGCCTCGGGGCCGCCCGGCCCGGGCACCGCGGCCGCGGCCGCGTCATAGCGCCGCAGCATCTCCCGCGAGGCGCGCTGGCCCGCGTCGCCGAAATGGATGGTCTGGATGGGCATATCGACGTAAAAGCCTCATTTTGATATAATTTCGGCTGTTCTCTTGTTGGCAGTCGCTTGGAAAATTTCGACTTGCACAACCATTCGACGATGCTCGGATGGTTGCTGTCGCCCAGCCAACTGATCGAGCTCGCGGCCCGCAACGGGACCGACGCGATCGCGCTCACGGATCACGACACCACCGACGGCCTCGAGGAGGCCGCGACGCGCGGCGCGCGCCGCCGGCATCGTACTTCGTGCCCGGCGTCGAGATCTCCGTGAGCTGGGGCGGCACGACGCTGCACGTGGTGGGGCTCGCAGGTGGATCCGGCACGCACGAGGTGCTCGCGCGCGGGCTGAGATCGATCCGCGACGGCCGCCTGGGCCGCGCCGAGTACATCGCCGCGGAGCTGGAGAGGCTGGGCTTCCCGGGCACGCTCGAGGGCGCGCTGGACCTGGCGGAGAACAAGGAGATGCTCAGCCGCTCGCATTTCGCGCGCTACCTCGCGCAGCAGGGCCGCGTGAAGGACACGCAGGCCGCGTTCGACAAGTACCTCGCCAAGGGCAAGCCCGCCTATGTTGCGCATCGCTGGGCGAGCCTCGACAATGCGGTGGCGTGGATCCGCGCCGCGGGCGGCGTCGCGGTGCTGGCGCATCCGGGCCGCTACGAGTTGAAGCCGATGTGCCGCGACGAGATGCTCGCCCAATTCCGCAGCCTGGGCGGGGAAGCGATCGAGGTGGTGACGGGCAGCCACCGGCCCGAGGAATACGCCCATTGGCAGCGCATGGCCCTGGAGCACGGCTTCCTCGCCTCGCGCGGCGCCGACTACCACGGGCCCGGGCGAAAGCCCCCACGAGCCGGGACGGCTCGCAGCCGCTCCACGCCGTCGCTCACGCCCGTGTGGTCGCGGTGGGCGCACTAGCGGCGCCCGAGAACAAGAACGCATGCTACTGCGTGCCCGTCAGAGGGTCCGCGCGGCCGACGAGGGAATGGCGCAATACTTTTCGGTGCATCCGGAGAACCCGCAGCCGCGGCTCGTCCGCCAGGCGGTGGACATCATCCGCGCGGGCGGCGTGATCGCGTACCCCACGGACTCGTGCTACGCGCTCGGCTGCCACATCGGCGACAAGTCGGCGATGGAGCGCATCCGACGCATCCGCGACGTGGACGAGCGCCACCATTTCACGCTCGTATGCCGTGACCTCGCCGAAGTGGGGCAATTCGCCAAGGTGGACAACCTGCAATACCGACTGATCCGCGCCAACACGCCGGGCCACTACACCTTCATCCTGCGCGCCACGCGCGAGGTGCCGCGCCGGCTGCTGCACTCCGCGCCACACCATCGGCGTGCGCATCCCGGGGCACGCGGTGGTGCGCGCGCTGCTGCAGGCGCTGGGCGAGCCGCTGCTCTCCTCGACGCTGATCCTTCCCGCGCACGGCGTGGCGCTGAACGACCCCGCGGAGATCCGCCAGCACCTCGAGCACCAGCTGGACCTCGTGATCGACGCGGGCCCCTGCGACGGCGCAGGTGACCACGGTGATCGACCTCTCGGGCGAGGCGCCGCGGCTGGTGCGCGAGGGCAAGGGCGACACGCGCCCGTTCGGATTCGTGAAGGAAGCGCTGCACTGATGGATTTCAACGAGCTCATCAAGACGGTCTGGTCTTCGCGCCGCCGATCGATCCTCGCGATCACGCTGCACGAGGCGGCGCACGGCTACGTCGCGCGCCATGTTCGGCGACAACACGGCATACATGCTGGGCCGCGTCACGTTGAACCCGGTCAAGCACATCGACGTGATGGGCACCATCGTGTTCCCGCTCGTGCTCGCTGGTGGCGACCGGCGGCCGCTTCCTGTTCGGCTGGGCGAAGCCGGTGCCGGTGAACTTCAGCAACCTGCGTCACCCCAAGCGCGACATGTTCTGGGTCGCCGCGGCCGGACCGTGCTCCAACGTGATGCAGGCGCTGATCTGGGCGAGCATCGCGAGGCTCCGTCGCCGGCCCCGACGAACGGCGGTCGGCCGCATACTGGTTCGACGTCGCCGAGGCGGGCGTGCTCGTGGAACGTGGTGCTCGCGGTGCTTCAACCTGCTCCCGATCCTGCCGCTCGACGGCGGCCGCGTGCTCGCGAGCCTGCTGCCGAACAAGATCGCCTATCGCCTACCAGGGCACGGAGCGCTACGGGATGATCGTGCTGATCTTGCTGATCGTGACGGGCGTCCTCGGCCGCATCATGAACCCGCTCGTCTATGCCGGGGTCGTCTCGATCTACGCGCTGTTCGGATTGCCGCTGCAATAGGGATACGACGACGACCATGTTCGAGGACCGCGTACTCTCGGGAATGCGCCCCACCGGCGCCATGCACCTGGGCCACTACCACGGGGCGCTCAAGAACTGGGTGCGCCTGCAGAACGAGTATCCCTGCCTCTTCTTCGCCGCCGACTGGCACGCGCTCACCACGCACTACGAGGACCCGGCGGTCATCGAGCAGACCGTGTGGGACATGTTCGTCGACTGGCTCGCGTGCGGCATCGACCCCACCAAGGCCACGCTCTTCATCCAGTCGCGCGTGCCGCAGCACGCCGAGCTCACGCTGCTGCTGTCGTTCTTCGTGCCGCTCGCGTGGCTGGAGCGCGTGCCCACCTACAAGGACCTGGTGGAGAAGCACGCCGAGCAGGGGCGCGACATCCTCACCTACGGCTTCCTCGGCTATCCGCTCATGCAGGCGGCCGACATCATGATCTACCGCGCCAACCGCGTGCCGGTGGGCGAGGACCAGGTCTCGCACATCGAGCTCACGCGCGAGATCGCGCGCCGCTTCAACCACCTCTTCGGCCGCGAGAAGGGCTTCGAGGAGAAGGCCGAGGCGGCGGTGAAGAAGATGGGCCCGAAGAAGGCCAAGCTCTACCGCGACGCTGCGCGCGAAGTTCCAGGAGCAGGGCGACCACGCGGCGCTGGCGCACGCGCAGGAGCTGGTGAACGACGTGCAGAACCTCTCGCTGGGCGACAAGGAGCGGCTCTACGGCTACATCGAGGGCGGCGGGCGCATGATCCTCGCTGAGCCCGAGGCGCTCCTCACCGAGACGCCCAAGCTCCTGGGCCTGGACGGCCAGAAGATGTCCAAGAGCGGCGACAACACCATCATGCTGCGCGAGACGCCCGAGAGCGTCACGCAGAAGATCCGCAAGATGCAGACCGACCCGGCGCGCGTGCGCCGCTCCGATCCCGGCAACCCGGAGAAGTGCCCGGTGTGGAACCTGCACCTGGTGTATTCGGACGAGCAGACGCGGGACTGGGTGATGCAGGGCTGCACCACCGCCGGCATCGGCTGCCTGGAGTGCAAGCAGCCGGTGATCGAGGCGATCAACGCGGAGCTGAAGCCCATCCGCGAGCGCGCCGCGCAGTACGAGGAAGACCCGATGCTGGTCCGCAACATCATCCAGGACGGCTGCGAGAAAGCCTCGGACCTCGCGAGCGACACCATGCGCGACGTGCGCGAGGCCATGGGATTGAACTACTCGTGAAGGACGCTCGCCATCCTGCTGCTCTTCGCGCTGGCGCTGCCCGCGGCCGCCGCCGAGGCGTTGAAGCCCGGCAAGTCGAGCTTCGAGTTCGTCGACAGCAAGGGACGGCCCGACCGCCCGATCAAGGTCCACGCCTATCGCCCGGCCGCGTGCGATGCGAGCTGTCCCATCCAGTTCGTGATTCCCGGCGTCCAGCGCAACGCCTCCGACTACCGCGACTACTGGGTCGGCGTCGGCCGACAAGTACCGCTTCATCGTGCTGGCGCCCGAGTTCTCGAAGGCGCTGTGGCCCCGCGCTGCCGCATACAACCTGGGCGACGTCGAGGCGCAGGCGGACCCGGCGAAGTGGACGTTCAGCGCGATCGAGCACCTGTTCGACGCGGTGCGCACCACCCAGGCCGACTACCGCATCTTCGGCCACTCGGCGGGCGGCCAGTTCGTGCACCGCATGCTGTTGTTCCTGCCCGACAATCGCGCCTCGGTGATGGTCTCCGCGAACCCCGGCTGGTACACGATGCCCGAGTGGCGCAAGGAGGAGGCGAAGGACCCGTTCCCGTTCTCGCTCGTCGGCGCGCGCGTGGGCGAGGCGGAACTGCAAGCGCGCGCTCGGGCGCCGCTACGTGCTCATGCTGGGCACGAGCGACGTCGATCCCGATGCCGACAACCTGAGCAAGAGCGCCGGCGCCGAGCGCCAGGGCGCCTCGCGCTACGAGCGCGGGAAGAACTTCTTCCAGGCCGCGACGGCCGCGGCGAAGACGCTGAACGTGCCGTTCGCCTGGAAGCTGGTCGAGGTTCCCGGTGTCGCCCACCAGGGCTCGGCCATGAGCCGCAACGCCGCCGACCTCCTCTACGGACAACCATGAGCACGCACGCCGCCAACGACCCGCTCGCCCTCGAGGCCCAGGAGCAGCCCACGCTGGACCTGGCACTCCCGGTCGCGCGCATCAAGGGCGAGCCGCTCGCCGAGCTGCCGAGCGACCTCTACATCCCGCCCGAGGCGCTCTCGGTGTTCCTCGACGCCTTCGAGGGCCCGCTCGACCTGCTGCTCTACCTCATCCGCAAGCACTCGCTCGACATCCTCGACATCCCCATGGCGGAGCTCACGCGCCAGTACATGGAGTACGTCGAGTCGATGCGCGACACGCAGCTCGAGCTCGCCGCGGACTACCTGCTGATGGCGGCACTCCTCATCGAGATCAAGTCGCGCATGCTGCTGCCGCGGCCCAGGCGCGAGGACGACGCCGAGCCCGAGGACCCGCGGGCCGAGCTGGTGCGGCGGCTGCTCGAGTACGAGCGCATGAAGAAGGCCGCCCATGGCCTGGGCGAGACGCCGGTGGCCGGGCGCGACTTCTCGCTGGTCGAGGTCTACATCGAGCAGGTGGCCGAGCGCTTGCCCGACGTGCACGTGGCCGACCTCTCGGAGGCCTGGCGCTCCATCCTCGCCCGCGCGAGAATGACGAAGCACCACCGCATCACGCGCGAGCAGCTCTCGGTGCGCGCCCACATGAGCCGCATCCTCAAGTTCCTCGGCGGCGGCGCGTTCGTGGAGTTCTCGCAGCTCTTCGAGCCCGAGCGCGGCGTGCCCGTGCTGGTGGTGAGCTTCCTCGCGTGCCTGGAGCTCGCGCGCGAGTCGATGATCGAGATCACCCAGCAGAGCCCCTTCGACCCGATCTACGTGAAGCTCAAGAGCGAGCGCGCGACCCTCACCATCGCCTGACGACATGAACGAGCAGACCAATCCAGAGATCCCGCCCGCCGAGGCCGGGAAGACAGCGTCGGAGCCCGAGGCCATCGAGCCAGCGCCGGTGGACATCGAGCACGTGAAACGCGTCCTCGAAGCGGCGCTGCTTTCCTCCCCCGAGCCGCTCACCGTGCAGCAGCTGCGCCGCCTCTTCGCGGGCGAAGTCGCCGCGGACAACATCCGCAAGGTGCTGGACGAGCTGAAGGACGAGTGGTCCGCGCGCTCGATCGAGCTCACCGCGGTCGCCTCGGGCTGGCGCTTCCGCGTGAAGCCCGAATACCAGAAGTTCCTCGACCGCATCGCAGCCGAGAAGCCGCCGCGATACTCGCGCGCGGTGCTGGAGACGCTCGCCATCGTCGCGTACCGGCAGCCGGTGACGCGCGGCGACATCGAGGAAGTGCGCGGCGTGGCGGTGTCGCCGCCGACCCTCAAGGCGCTCGAGGAGCGCGGCTGGATCGAGGTGGTCGGCCACCGCGAGACCCCCGGCCGCCCCGCGATCTTCGCCACCACCAGGAAATTCCTCGACGATCTCAACTTGCGATCGCTCGAGGAGCTCCCGCCGCTCGAGGAGCTGCAGGCCGCTCTCGAGCCGGCCCCCCCGGCGCTCGCCACGATCGACGCGGCACCCCCGCCGCCCGAGCAGGAATCCCTGATCGAGGACGAGCCAGAACCCCCGATGTCCACGGAGCAAACCCATGCGGGATAGACCTCATCCGAACCACAAGCTGGAATGGCCCGGCGGCGTCGTGCCGGAATGGGCCAAGCCCCAACAGAACCAGAAGCGCCGCGGCAAGGGCCGGGGCGAGCGCCAGGGCGGAAGCAGCCCCAGCAAGCGCGAGCGCCTGCAGAAGGTGATGGCGCAGTCGGGCCACGGCTCGCGCCGCAACATCGAGATCCTGATCGCGCAGGGCCACCTCACCATCAACGGGCAGGTCGCGAAGCTCGGCGACGCGGTGGGCCCCGGCGACAAGGTGAAGCTCGACGGCAGCCTGATTCGGCTCCGCTTCGGCGAGCCGCTGCCGCGCGTGCTGATGTACCACAAGCCCGAAGGCGAGATCGTCACGCGCGACGACCCCGAGGGCCGCGCCACGGTGTTCGAGAAGCTGCCCAAGGTGAACGGCGGGCGCTGGGTGTCGGTGGGCCGGCTGGACCTGAACACCGGCGGCCTGCTCGTCTTCACCACCAACGGCGAGCTCGCCAACCGCCTCACGCACCCCCGCTTCGAGGTGGAGCGCGAGTATGCGGTGCGCGTGCTGGGCGAGATCGACGAGGAGAAGGCGAAGCTGCTGCTCTCCGGCGTGGACATCGAGGGCGAGTCGTGCAAGTTCGACTCGATCGAGGATCGCGGCGGCGAGGGCTCGAACCACTGGTACCACGTCGTGCTGCGCGAGGGAAAGAACCGCGAGGTCCGCAAGATGTGCGAGGCCGTGAGCCTCACCGTGAGCCGCCTCATGCGCGTGCGCTTCGGCTGCGTCGAGCTGCCGGGCTTCCTCAAGCGCGGGATGATGAAGGAGATGGACGAGGAGCAGGTGCAGAACCTGCTCAACTTCGCGGGCATGAACGAGCCCCTCGAGGCGGGGAAGGAATCCGGCGAGGACGCGGAGGACGAGCACGACAACATCGGCAACCGGGTCGACTACCACGGGAACCGCGAGGCGAGGCCCCCACGCGAGGTCGACGGCAACCGCGACCCGGGCAACCGTGCCGCCGAGGGTGGCCGGGATCTCGGCAATGCCGCCGAGGCCGAGGTGAACGAGCCCGACGGCAACCGCGGCACCTACGCGCCCGGCAGCGCGCAGCCCGCCGCCCCGCGCGGCCAGAAGCCCAACGCGCGGCGCGGACCGAAGGCGTTCGGCTTCAACAAGAAGCGCGGGCCCGGACAGCCCGGACAGGGACAGTCCGCACCGGCGCAGCACCAGCAGCGCAAGCACGGCAAGCCGCGTGGCCACGGGCAAGGGCAAGGGCAAGGACACGCGCAGGGCCAGGGGCATGCGCAGGGACAAGGACACGCGCAGGGACAGGGGCACGCGCAGGGACAAGGGCAAGCGCAGCCGCGCGAGCTTCCGCCGCACGCCACGGCGTGGACGCAGGAAGAAGGCGCCACGCGCCCGCCGCAAGCCGGAGCGCCCGCGGGCAACAAGCCCGGACGGCGCCGCCGCAACAAGAACCGTGGCCGCGATCGCAATGCGGGCGAGGGACGCGGCGAGCAGCAGCCGCCGTCCAACGCCAACCGCGACCCGTTCAACCGCTAGCGGCCTCCGCGCGGCGGCGGCCCCGCGACGCGGGCATAATGGCGCCATGAGCTGGCCACTGATCCGGGGACTCACGCTCGCGGCTGCGATCCTCGCCTTCGCCATGATGGTCGCCGCGGGTCCTGCGACGCGCGCCGACGTGTTGTCGTGGCGCGTGGGCCTCACGATGCTGGCGTGGGGCGCCTACCTCGGCATGGCGGCTGCCGCGGTCGCGTTCGTCCTTCTCGCCATGGCCGTCTTCCCGCGCTTCCGGCCGCGGCTCTGGGTACCGGTCGCCGCGATCTGCTTCGGTCTCGCCGCCGTGGTGCCGCCGCTGATCCTGCGCGCGCAGGCCCGCGACGTGCCGCCGATCCACGACATCACCACCGACGCGAGCGACCCGCCGGGCTTCGTGGCGCTGCTCGAAGAGCGCAAGCAGTCGCCCAACGGCGCGGACTACGGCGGCGCCGCCATCGCCGCGCAGCAGGCCAAGGCGTTTCCGGACATCAAGCCGCTGCACCTGGAGCAGCTGCCGCGCGACGCGATGCAGCACGCGATCGACGCCGCGCGCGCCATGGGCTGGGAGGTGCGCGCGTCGGATTCGGCCGCCGGGCGCGTCGAGGCCACCGCGCGCACAGCATGGTTCGGCTTCCGCGACGACATCGTGGTGCGCATCCGCCCCGAGGGCTCGGGCAGCCGCGTGGACGTGCGCAGCGTCTCGCGCGTGGGCAAGAGCGACATCGGAGCCAACGCCAAGCGCGTGCGCGAGTTCCTCCACCGCCTCGCGTAAAATAGGGCCGATTCCTCCGCCCGTTCCCCGAGTTGCACGAGTCCCCCGATGAGCCGCGATCGAGACATCGTCGAAACCCTTTCGCGCGTGACGACCGCGACCCTCACGACGCTGCTGCTGAAGAAGGGCCTGCGCAACGTCTGGATGCGCGGCACCCGCCCGTTGAGCCCCGGCCAGCCGCGCCTGGTGGGCAAGGCCTTCACGCTGCGCTTCGTGCCGGCGCGCGAGGACCTCGCCACGCCCGAGTCGTGGTCCAAGCCCATCTCCACGCGCTCGGCGATCGAGGCCATGCCCGCGGGTTGCATCGCGGTGGCCGACGCGCGCGGCGTGACCGATGCGGGCATCTTCGGCGACATCCTGTGCGCGCGCATCGCGAAGCGCGGCGTGGCGGCGCTGGTGACCGACGGCGTGCTGCGCGACGTGGCCGGCGTGCGCGCCACGGGGCTGCCCGTGTGGTGCCAGGGCGCCGCGGCGCCGCCCTCGGTCGCCGGCCTCACCTTCGTGGGCTGGGGCGAGCCCATCGGCTGCGGTGGCGTGGCGGTCTTCCCCGACGACTGGATCGTGGTCGACGACGACGGCGCGGTGCTGATCCCCGCCGCGCACGTCGACGAGCTGACGGCGACCGCGCCGGAGCAGGAGTCGCTGGAGGAGTGGATCATGGGAGAGGTCGAGAAGGGCGCTGCGTTGCCGGGGCTCTATCCTCCCAACGCCGAAAACCTCGCTCGATACAAGAAGGCAAAAGCCTAAAGCCGGTAAAGGACGAGGACACAGAGGTACAGAGGACACTGAGGAAAAGCCATGCAAGAGATTTTCGTGGCTATGTTCCTCCCCGTCACGAACTGTCAAAAGGGTTTTCTCGGTGCTCTCCGTTCCTCTGTGCCCTCGTCTCCTTCCGGCTTTAATGAACAGCGAAGCGCGAGAATGAAACTGACGAGCGAAGCGAAGGGCGTGTACGTCATCGCGCCCACGCCCTTCCACCCCGACGGGCGCATCGACGAGTCCTCCGTCGACCGCATGACGGATTTCTTCCTCGAGTGCGGCGTCACCGGCATGACGGTGCTGGGCCAGCTGGGCGAGGCGCCGAAGATGGAGCACGCGGAGTCGGTGGGAATCGTGAAGCGCGTGCTCGCGCGCTTCCGGCTGCCGGTGGTGGTGGGCGTCTCGGCGCCCGGCTTCGCAGCGATGCGCGCGCTCACCCGCGACGTGATGGACGCCGGGGCGGCGGGCGTGATGATCGCCCCGCCCAATACGCTGCGCACCGACGACTCGATCGCGCAGTACTACCGGCAGGCCGCGGAGGCGATCGGCGCCGACGTCCCGTTCGTGATCCAGGATTACCCGCTCACCTTCTCGGTGCAGATGACGCCCGCGGTGATCCGCCGCATCGTCACCGAGAATCCGTCCTGCGTGATGCTGAAGCACGAGGACTGGCCGGGGCTGGAGAAGATCTCGCAGCTGCGCGCGTGGGAGCGCGACGGCTCCATGCGGCCGATCTCGATCCTCACCGGCAACAACGCGCTCTTCCTCGACTTCGAGATGGAGCGCGGCGCCGACGGCGCCAACACCGGCTACTGCTTCCCGGACATGCTGGTGGAGGTCGTCCGCCTCTCGAAGGAAGGCAGGCGCGACGAGGCGCACGACCTTTTCGACGCCCACCTGCCGCTCATCCGCTACGAGCAGCAGCCGGGGCCTGGCCTCGCGGTGCGCAAGTACGTGCTGATGCGCCGCGGCGTCATCGCCTCCGACACGCTGCGCAAGCCCGGCGCGGCGCTCACCGCACCCGCGCGCGCGGAAGTCGACTACCTGCTCTCGCGCCTGGCGAAGCGCGATGCGAGAGCACGCTTATGAAGGGATCCCGCCCATGAACGCACCGGCCGCCAACCCACTGCTCGACGACTGGAGCGGGCCCGCCGGCGGCGTCCCGCCCTTCGACCGCGCGCGCGTCGAGCACTTCGAGCCGGCGCTGGAGGCCGCGATGAAGCGGCAGCTCGAGGAGATCGCCGCCATCGCCGCCGATCCCGCGCCGCCCACGTTCGCGAATACGCTCGAGGCCATGGAGCGCAGCGGCCGCATGCTCGCGCGCGTGCTCGCGGTCTACGGCGTCTTCGCCTCCACCATGCGCTCGCCGGAGTTCCAGGCGGTGGAGCGCGCCATGGCGCCGCGCCTGGCGGCGTTCCGCGACCGCATCCTGCAGAACGCGGCTCTCTTCGAGCGCATCAAGGCGGTGTACGAGGCGCGCGACGCGGCCGGCCTCGACGCCGAGCAGCAGCGCCTCGCGTGGCTCAAGCACACCGACTTCGTGCGCGGCGGCGCGCGGCTCGCCGTGCCGGCCAAGGAGCGCCTCTCGGCCATCAACCAGCGCCTCGCCGCCCTCTACACCACCTTCAGCCAGAACGTGCTCGCCGACGAGAGCGAGCGCCAGGCGCTGATCGAGAGCGAGGCCGACCTCGACGGGCTCGCGGCCCCGCAGCGCGAGGCGGCCGCCGCGCTGGCCCGCGAGCGGGGACACGCCGGCAAGTGGGCGATCCTCAACACCCGCTCGGCGATGGAGCCGTTCCTCGCCTGCTGCGACGCATCGCGAGCTGCGCAGGAAGGTGTGGACCGAGCTCGTGACGCCGCGGCGACCACGGCGGCGCCCACGACAACAAGGCCGTCATCGCCGAGATCATGCGGCTGCGCGCCGAGCGGGCGCGGCTGCTCGGCTTCCCACGCCATGCGCACTGGCGCCTCGAGCGCAGCATGGCGAAGACGCCCGAGCGCGCCATGGCGCTGATGGAGGCGGTGTGGCCGGGCGCGCGGCCGCGCGTGGCCGAGGAAGTCGCCGACATGCAGGCGCTCGCCGACGCGGCGGGCGCGGGCATCCGCATCGAGCCCTGGGACTACCGCTTCTACGCCGAGAAGGTGCGCAAGGACAAGTACGACTTCGACCAGACCGAGGTGAAGCCCTACCTGCAGCTCGAGAGCATGCGCGAGGCGATGTTCTGGGTCGCGGGCGAGCTGCTCGGGCTCGCGTTCACGCCGCGCGCCGACATGCCGGTCTGTCCACCCCGACGTGCGCGTGTGGGAAGTGGGCCGCGGCGACGGAAAGCGCGTCGGGCTCTGGTACTTCGATCCCTACGCTCGCGCCGGCAAGCGCTCGGGCGCGTGGATGAACGAGTACCGCAGCCAGGAGCGCTTCGACGGCGAGGTCGCGACCCTCGTCTCCAACAACGAGAACTTCATCCCGCCGGCGCCGGGCGAGCCGGCGCTCCTCGGCTGGGACGACGCGCGCACGCTCTTCCACGAGTTCGGCCACGCGCTGCACGGGCTGTACTCGAGCGTGCGCTATCCCGTCGCTCGCGGGCACCGCGGTCGATGCGCGACTTCGTCGAGTTCCCCTCCCAGCTCCTCGAGCACTGGCTGCAACGCGCCGGCCGTGCTGGAGCGCTTCGCGCGCCACTACCAGACCGGCGCGCCGATGCCCGCGCGGCTGGTGGAAAAGGTCGCAGCGCGCCGCGCGCTTCAACCAGGGCTTCGACACGGTCGAGTACCTCGCGAGCGCGCTCCTGGACCTGACGCATGCACCTCGCCGACCCCGAGCCGATCGATCCCGACGTGTTCGAGCGCGAGACGCTCGCGAGCATCGGCATGCCGCGCGAGATCGTGATGCGCCACCGCCTGCCGCACTTCGGCCACCTCTTCGACAGCGACGCCTATTCGGCCGGCTACTACAGCTACATGTGGGCGGACACGCTCACGGCCGACGCGTTCGAGGCGTTCACGGAGGCGGGCGGGCCGTTCGACGTCGAGGTGGCGCGGCGGCTGCACGACCACGTGCTCTCGGTCGGCAACACGGTCGATCCCGCCGAGGCCTACCGCGCGTTCCGCGGGCGCGACGCGGGCATCGAGGCGCTGCTCAGGAAGCGCGGCTTCGCTTGACGGCAGGTGTTCCGCTCATGTGCTCGCGCACGCGCTCGGAGAGCAGGCGCACGCGCTCGTCGCGGATGCCGTGCTCGGCGAGCGCGGCCTCGGTGCGGAAGAGGTACTCGGCGCTGGAGCCGTACTTGCCCCGCGCCGTGGCGATCGCCTGCACCATGGTCTCCAGCGGCAGCTTGCCCGCGTAGCCGGTGCAGCGGCGGTTCACCACGAAGGCGAGCGCCTCGTAGCTTTCATCGCCCGAGCGCACCTCGAGCCAGCGCGGGCGGTACGGAGCCCATCGACATCTCCCGGCGCCAGAGCTGCGAGAGCTCCTCGCGGTCGCGCTCGCGCGTGAGGCGGTAGGCGAGGCCGCGGCAGCTTCCGCCGCGCTCGAGCGTCAGCACGAGGCCGGGGCTTTCCGGGGTGCCGCGGTTGATGCGCGACCAGAGGCAGAAATTGCGGTGGTAGCCGTGCACCGCCGCCACGCGCCGCGCGTCGAACGAGAACTCCGGGTTCCACATGAGCGAGCCGTAGCCGAACACCCAGATGTCGCCGTGGGCGTGGGCCGCGAGCATCTCCTCGAGGGAGCGCTCGAGCGCCTCGCCGGTGAGGCGCTCGGACTCCAGCCGGCGCATGTCGAACGGGGCAATGCGGGTCATGGGGCGAGGCGCCGGATCCTCCAGCCTTGCCCGTCGCGGGCGTAGGCGATGCGGTCGTGCAGGCGGCTCAGGCGCCCCTGCCAGAACTCGAGGTGGTCGGGCATGAGGCGATAGCCGCCCCAGTGCGGCGGGCGCGCGGGCTTCTCGCCATGCTCGGCGGCGAGCCGCGTCCAGCGCTCCTCGAGCCACGTGCGGTTCTCGATCGGCTCGCTCTGCGGCGAAGCCCAAGCGCCGATGCGCGAGCCCAGCGGGCGCGAGTCGTAGTAGGCGGTGGACTCGCCTTGCGTCACGCGCTCCACCGTCCCCTCGATGCGCACCTGGCGCTCGAGCTCCTTCCAGAGGAACGTGACGGCGGCGGCGGGATTGCCAGCGAGGTCGCGGCCCTTGCGGCTCTCGTAGTTGGTGAAGAAGACGAAGCCGCGCGGGTCCACGCCCTTCAGCAGCACGATGCGCCCCGAGGGGCGGCCGCTCGCATCGGCGGTGGACAGCGTCATCGCCGTGGGCTCGGGGACCTGCGCGTGGATCGCCTCCACCATCCAGACGCCGAACTGCTTCAGCGGGTCGCGGTCGACGTCCTTCTCATCCAGGGACTTCAGCGCATAGTCCTTGCGCAGGTGCGCGAGGCTGGTGGATATGGCCGACTCAGGCTCCGTCATGGGGACCGCGGGGCGCCCTGGGGAAGATGCTCTGCATTCTCCCACGGAAAGCCCCCGGCCCGCGACGGGCCGGGGGTGCTCCAGACAGCGCTACAGCGAGCGCAGGAAGTTGAGGATGTCCTGCTTCTGGCGCTCGGTGAGGCCGTTGAAGTTGCCGACCACGCCGTTCGCCTCGCTCGCGGTGCCCTGCGAGCCGCCGCCGCTCTGGTGCTCGGCGATCGCGTCGAGCAGGTCGGAGCTGCGCCCGTCATGCAGGAAGAACACGCGCTGGCCCACGCCCCACAGCGGAGCGGTGCGGAACTCGCGCCCGCTCGCCTGTCCCTGCGCGATGCCGTCGGCGAGACCCACGCCCATGTCGTGCACCAGCAGGTCGGAGTACAGGTTCGCGTTCTGGTTGCGCAGCGCCACGACCGTCGTGTTGCCGGTCTTCAGCGTTGGCGTGTGGCAGAGCGCGCACCCGATGCTCGAGAAGTACTGCTTGCCGCGCGCGATGGAGTCGGCGCCGCCGGGCGTGTCGGGCGACGGCCGGGGCGGGGCGAGGAAGCGCTGGAAGACGGCGAAGCGCTGGATCGCCGAGATCACCTCGGTCGTGACCGCGTTGTCCGTGTCCATCACGTCGTTGGGCGTGGTCGCGAACTGGCACGCCGCGTTCTCGCTCCTCTCGGTGGGGAAGATCTCGTTGCTGATGCCCATCTCGACGTTGTAGGCCTCGCCCGAGAAGAGCAGCAGCGACTTGTTCTGCGCCTTCCAGCCGAAGCGCGCGATCGTCCCGTCGTTGCCGTTGTTGTTGGTCGCGCCGCTCACCGTGCGCCCGGCGAACGTGAAGTTGGCGTGGCCGCCGATGCCGAGCGGCTGCTTGCTCGCCGCGTTGGCCGCGCCGTTGGCCGCGATGACGTAGTCGGGGATGGCCTCGATCAGGCCGCCGCCGAACACCGGCGTCGGGATGCGGAAGATCACGTTCCTGTTTGAGAGCGCGGTCTGGAAGTCCGGCTGCGAGAGCGTGCAGCCTGGCGCGTCGCTGCGTCCCGTGATGGTGAAGAGCGCGTGCACGCCCCCGTCCGCGGAGCCGTCGGCGTTCTTCACGAAGCGCGCCTCGCGCACCGGCCCGTCGATGCGCACGAACACGGGCAGCGCATTGTGGGCGCCGGCCCGCGTCGCGAAGGCGACCTGCGGGTTCACGAGCGGGCTGCTGCCCCCGACCGCGGGCTGCGCATGGCATCCCCCGCAGCTGTCGAGGTTCATCGTGGGTCCGAGGCCTTCCGCGGCGACCTCGGCCTCGGCGAAGTCCGCCAGGCCCGCGTTGAAGAACGCGAGCTGGCTCGTGGTGAGGCCGGGCAGCGGCCCCCCGGCGCCGGGCGGCCCGGTCCGTACCCCGGGATCGCGGGCGTGGAAGTTGAAGGTTTGCGGCGTGGTGGGATCTGCGTACAGCAACAGCAAGCTGCCGAGGGCGGTTGCGATCGGAAGCGCGTAGCGGGACTTGCCCATGGTGGCGTCCTCCCTGAGAGTGCGCCGCTGGAGTTATAAGCGTCATTTGTAGATAGCCTTAGTGCATAAGGCGTGCCGCTTTTCTTTCTTGCGGTGAATCAGGGAGTTGGTTCGGAAGCGCGCGGCGGAGCCTGCAGCCGCCCGTCGTGGTTCAGCTACAACCAGAAAGAAGGTCGCAAGTCAGTACTGATTTCTTTCAGTTTCTTGCGTCGTTCGGCACCGACGCGCCTTCCGCGTTCCGTCATGCCTTCGGCAGGGAGCCGTAGCGTGAGATTTCGACGAGGTTCCCATCCGGATCGCGGAAGTACACCGACATCATCGGCCCCAGGGCGCCGGTTTTCTCCACCGGTCCCGAGGCGATGGCGACGCCTTGGGCTTTCAAGTGGGCGACCACTTCTTCGAGGGCGTTCTCGGTGATGAAACAGAGGTCGATGGCGCCGGGCGTGGGCTTCAACGCCTTGGGCTCGAACTCGCGCCCGGCCTGGTGGAGGTTCAGCTTCTGGCGGCCGAACGCGAGACCGCGCCGCCCGCCGGCGAATGTGATCGGCTCCATGCCGAGCACGCGCCGGTAGAAATCCAGCGTGCGGTCGACATCGAACACGGTGAGCACGAGGTGGTCGATGCGGTCGATGGAAAAAGGCATGGGAGTAATATTAGCGCCATGCATGCCGAACCGGCCCTGATCCGCTCCATGAAGGCCCACGTGTCGCCCGAGGAATGGGCGATGCGCACCGATCTCGCCGCGGCATACCGCGCGGTGGCGATGCACGGCTGGGACGACCTCGTGTTCACGCACCTTTCGGCGCGCGTGCCGGGGCCCGGCCACCATTTCCTCATCAACCCCTATGGCATGACGTTCGAGGAGATCACCGCCTCGAGCCTCGTGAAGGTCGACCTCGAGGGGCGCAAGGTGATGGACTCGCCCTTCGAGATCAACCCGGCGGGCTTCACCATCCACAGCGCCGTGCACGAGGCGAGAGGCGACGCGATCAGCGTGATGCACGTGCACACCGTCGAGGGCGTGGCGGTGGCGTGCCAGCGCGGGGGGCTGCTCGCCGATCTCGCAGCCCTCGCTCTTCCCGCTGTCGAGCCTCGCCTATCACGACTACGAGGGCCTGGCGCTCAATCCCGCCGAGAAGGTGCGGCTGGTGCGCGACCTCGGCGACAAGAACCATTTGATATTGCGCAACCACGGCCTGCTCACGTGCGGGGCGACGGTGGCCGACACCTTCCTCTCGCTCTACGTGCTGCAGAGGGCCTGCGAGATCCAGGTGCGCGCGCAGGCGGGCGGCGGGGAGCTGATCCCCGTGCCGCAGGCGATCGTCGACGGCATCCGCGCGCAACGCGAGGTGGTGACGCGCGGGGCGGGCGCCATGGTCGCCTGGCCGGCCGTCCTGCGCCGGCTCGACCGCCGCGATCCGTCCTGGCGCGAATAGCGGGCTAGCGCTTCGCGACGTATTCCGAAAAGAGGCCGAGGATGAGGTTGCGCCGCGGCGCGGCGAAGCCCGCGCGCGCGAGCGCCGCCAGCACCTCCGCCGGCGCCACGCAGGCCGCAATGGTGTCCCAGTAGAAGCGCATGAGCGAGCGCGCGGCCGCGCGGCGCCGCGCCGACCATGAGCCGAGCGGCACCACGCGGGTCATGAAGAAGCGCAGCGGCACGGCGGCGAGCCGGCGCCGTGGGTAGGTGATCTCGAGCACGCACGCTGTGCCGCCGGGCCGGAGCACGCGGCGCATCTCGGCGAAGAGGGCGTCGAGGTCCGCCACGTGGCGCAGCGCGAAGCCCATGCTCACGAAGTCGAAGCTCCCATCGGCATAGGGAAGTTTTTCTCCCAGGCCGCGGGTGAGGGGAATCGCGAGGCTCTTCGCCTCGTCCAGCATGCCGGCGCTCGGATCGAGTCCCAGCACCAGCCCCGAAGGACCCACTACCGCCAGTGCCTCGCGCGCGACGAGCCCCGTGCCCGTGGCCACGTCCAGCACGCGCATGCCCGGCGCGAGGCCCGCGCGCACCAGCGCCTGGCGCCGATACCATGCGCCGCTGCTCAGCGCGAGCAGGCGTTCGACGGAATCGTAGTCGTGCGCGGTGGTGTCGAAGAGCCCGTCGAGGAACCGGCGGCGCGCGCGCTCGTCGGAGAAGTATCGCGGCAGGGGTGGGATCGGCGCGTGCACCGGGGAATTCGCGTCGGACACGTCGGGGGACGAAGGCGCCATGAAGGGAGTGGAGGTTCTACTTTACAATGAGACGCATCATGGAGCTCAGCGCAGCATCGATCGAGGCCCGCGATCCCGCCGCTGCGGAAAGCGAGTGCGACGTGGTCGTGATCGGCGGCGGGCCCGCCGGGTCCACCACCGCGGCGCTGCTCGCCGATCGCGGGCACCGCGTCGTGCTGCTCGAGAAGGAGACGCACCCGCGCTTCCACATCGGCGAGTCGCTGCTGCCGGCGAACCTGCCGCTGCTCGAGAAGCTGGGCGTGGCGCGCGAGGTCGAGGCGATCGGCATGGTGAAGCGGGGCGCGACGTTCGTCTCGCCGTGGCACCGGCGCGCCTCCGGGTTCGTGTTCGCCGATGCGACCGATCCGTCGATGCCCTACGCCTACCAGGTGCGCCGCTCCGAGTTCGACGAGATCCTCTTCCGCCGCGCGGCCCGCTCGGTGGCCGAGGCGCGCGAAGGCTGCCGCGTGCGCGAGGTGGATCTCGGAGCAGGCGGCGCGCCGTGCACGGTGGCCGCGGAAGACGCCGACGGCACGCGGCGCGCGTGGCGCGCGAAGTTCGTGGTCGACGCCACCGGCCGCGACACGTTCCTCGGCAACCGCCTGCAATGGAAGCGCCGCAACCCGGACCATTCGAGCTCGGCGATGTTCGGCCACTTCTCCGGCGCGCACCGCGACAGCGGGAGCACCGGCGGCAACATCATCATCTACTGGTTCGAGCACGGCTGGCTCTGGTTCATCCCGTTGAAGGACGGCATCACCAGCGTGGGCGCGGTGGTGTGGCCCTACTACATGAAGGCGCGCGACAAGCCGCTCGCCGAGTACCTGATGGAGACCATCGCGCTCGTGCCGCCGCTCGCCGAGCGCCTGAAGGACGCGACGATGCTCGCCGAGCCCACCGCCACCGGCAACTACTCGTACGACTCCACCGATTGCCAGGGCGAGAACTTCATCCTCGTGGGAGATGCCTACGCGTTCATCGACCCCATGTTCTCCTCGGGCGTGATGCTCGCGACCAACAGCGGCTTCGCGGGCGCCGACGTGGTGGACGCCCGCCTCAAGGGCGACCAGCGCGCCGAGGCGAAGGCGCGCGAGCGCTTCGACTTCGTGATGCGGCGCGGCCCGCGCGAGTTCTCGTGGTTCATCTACCGCGTCACCAACCGGCCGCTGCTCGACCTCTTCATGCGGCCCTCGGACCGCTGGGGCATCAAGAAGGCGATCCTCTCGGTGCTCGCGGGCGACCTCTTCCAGGGCACGCCCATCCGCCGCGGCCTCATGCTCTTCCGCATGGTCTACTACGCCAATGCCTTCGGGCACCTGGGCAAGTCGCTCGCCGCGTGGCGGCGGCGCGCGTTCAACATCAGCGACGATTCGCAGATGCGGCGCACGCGCGGATGAAGGCCGCGCGCTTCGCCCTGGCGCTGGTCAGCGCGGCGCTCGCGTGCCCGGCGCTCGCATCCTCCCCACCGGCCGAGGAGCCGCTCTGGGAAGCGGGCATCGGCGCGGGCGGGGTGTACTTTCCCGATTACCGCGGCGCCTCGCAGTCGCGCGGCTACGTGCTGCCGGCGCCGTACTTCGTGTATCGCGGCCGCTTCCTGCAGGCCGACCGCAACGGCGTGCGCGGCACCTTCGCCGGCAACGATCGCGTGGACCTGAACGTGAGCCTGGGCGCGTCGCTGCCCGTGGACAGCTCGCACGACAACGCGCGCGCGGGCATGGCCGACCTCAAGGCCACCGTGGAGGCCGGCCCGTCGCTCGAGGTGAAGCTGTGGGAAGCCGAGGGCGAGCGCGCACGCCTCGAGCTGCGCATGCCGGTGCGCGGCGCGGTGACGATCGAGTCCAGCCCGCGCTACATCGGCGCCCAGTTCTACCCGCACCTGAACCTCGACACCACGGGCTCGGGCAACCTCGAGGGCTGGCACCTCGGGCTCACCGCGGGGCCGGTCTTCACGAACGCGAGCTACAACCGCTACTTCTACGAGGTGACGCCCGCCGACGCCACGGCCGCGCGTCCCGCCTACACGCCGGGGGGTGGCTACGCGGGCGCGGAGTTCCTCGCCGCGTTCTCCAAGCGCTTCCCGCGCTACTGGGTGGGCGGGTTCGTGCGCTACGACACGCTGCGCGGCGCCGCCTTCGAGGCGAGCCCGCTCGTCACCTCGAAGAACTACTTCGCGGCCGGCATCGCCATCTCGTGGATCGTGGGCGAGTCGAAGGAGCGCGTGCCGGTGACCGGGCTCGGGGAGCGGCGCCGATGAGCGTGACGCGCTCGGCCACGCACCTCGTGCTGATCCCGAGCTACAACCCGGGGCCCATGGTGTACGAGACGGTGCGCGGGGCGCGTGCCCACTGGTCGCCGGTGTGGGTGGTGGTCGACGGCAGCACGGACGGCACGCTCGAGGGGCTGCGCGCGATGGCGAGCGCGGACCCGGAGCTGCGCGTGATGACGATGGAGCGCAACTGCGGCAAGGGCGCGGCGGTGCTGCGCGGAATCGAGGTCGCGCTCGCCGAGGGCTACACCCACGCGCTCACGATGGACTCCGACGGCCAGCATCCCGCCGAGCGCATCCCCGAGTTCATGGCGCGCTCCCAGGCCGAGCCCGGCGCGCTGATCCTGGGCGACCCGATCTTCGATGCGAGCGCGCCGACGATCCGCTTGCGCGGCCGCAGGATCTCCAACTGGTGGGCGAACCTCGAGACGCTGTGGGCGGGCATCGGGGACTCGCTCTTCGGCTTCCGCGTCTATCCGATGGCCGAGCTCGCCGCGGTGATGCGCGCCCACCGCTGGATGCGGCGCTTCGATTTCGATCCCGAGGCGGCCGTGCGCCTGGTGTGGCGCGGCGCGCCGCCCGTGAACGTTCCCGCCGAGGTGCGCTACCTCAATGCCGAGGAGGGCGGCGTCTCGCACTTCAACTACTGGCGCGACAACGTGCTCCTCACCTGGATGTACGCGCGCCTCTTCTTCGGCTTCCTGCGGGCGCCTGCCGGTGCTCGTCGCGCGGCGGCGCGCTATGCCATCCCGCCGTTGACGCCGATGACCTGGCCGGTGACGTAGCCGGCGGCATCCGAGGCGAGGAAGGCCACCAGCTCGGCGACCTCCTCGGGCCGGCCCGCGCGCTGCATGGGCACCAGCCGCGCGATGGCGTCGCGGTCGAACGCAGCGTCGCTCATCGGCGAGGCGATGATGCCCGGGGCTACCGCGTTCACCGTCACCCCGCGCGCGGCGAGCTCGAGCGCGAGGGACTTCGTCGCCGCGTGCAGCGCGCCCTTGGCCGCCGCGTAGTTGGCCTGCCCGCGGTTGCCGGTCTGTCCCGCCACCGACGTCACGCTCACGATGCGCCCCCAGCGCGCGCGCACCATCGGCATCACCAGCGGGCGCGTGACGTTGTAGAAGCCGTGCACCGACACCTCGAGCACGCGCTCCCATTGCTCGCGGCTCATGGCGGGGAAGGCCGCGTCGTCGTGCACGCCGGCATTGTTCACCAGCACGTCGATGGGCGCGGCCTCGAGCAGCGCCTCGAGCGCCTGCTCCGTGCGCGCGCCGTCGGTCACGTCGAAGGCCACCGCGCAGGCGCCCGCGCCGATTTCCGCCGCGAGCCGCTGGGCCTCTTCCAGCCGGCGGTTCGCGTGCACGATCACCTGCAGGCCCGCGGTTGCGAGGCGGCGGCAGATCGCGGAGCCCAGCGTGCCGCTGCCGCCCGTCACCAGGGCGCGGCGCGTCATCGCGGCAGGCCGCCGGCGGTAACGCGCGCGGCGTCGAGCACGATGGCCACGCGGCCCTCGGCGAGCAGGCGCCCGGCGGCCGCCACCCGGAACGAATACAGCACGCCGCCCGCGCCCACGCTCGCGCGCTCGACCTCGACGTCGAGGGGGGCCGGCGATGTCGTCCAGCCGGTCGGCATGGAACGTCACGCCGCGCACGCTGGCGAGGAAGCCCGCGGCGGGCGGCTCGGCGTCGCCGGCCACGAGGGCGCCGTGCGCGGCCACGGCTTGCGCGCCGTATTCGATCGCGGCCGCGATGGGCAGCTCGCCCGCGCGGCGCAGCGGGTGCCGCTCGGCGCCGTGGCCGGTCGCGCGCGCCTGCAGGTGGTCCTCGTCCCAGGCGACGATCTCGTCCAGCAGGTTCATGGCGCCGCGATGGGGCAGGTGCGACGCGAGCCAGGCGCGGTCGAGCGTGCCGCTCATTGGACGAGCTCCACGCGCAGGTTGAGCCCGACCAGGTAGGCGAGCGTGGCGGTGCCCGAAGCATCGCGCGCGAGAAGCTCCAGCAGCGGTAGGGCGCGCGCGGCAGGAATGGCGCGACGCAGCGCCTCGAGCCCGGCTCCGCTCGCCGGCTGCTCGGGCTCGCGCGTGAATCCGAGCGCGATGGACGGGCCCGCGCCGTTGGGTGGCTCGAGCACGAACGCGACGCCGAATGCATCGGGCATCGGGCGCGCGCCGTTGAGCGGCTCCGGGTAGGGCGCGTCGTAGGCGACCAGCACCACCGGAGCGCCGGGCTCGACGGCGAGGCGCGTGAGCGCTTCCAGGAGTCCCGCGCCGAAGCTTGCGTCGTAGGCGCCCAGGCAATCGATGCTCGCGGTGGCGCCCGTGGCGATGCTCCAGTAGCCGGCGGGCGCGTTGTGCACCGAGTTGTGGAAGCGCGTGGGCGAGATCAGGCGGTCGGCGGAGGCGAGCGCCTCGCAGATCGCGTGGCAGTTCTCGCCGTCGCCGCTGGACGAGGCGAAGATCGCGGCGAGCCCCGCGGGCGCCACGCCCGCTGCCTGCACGGCCTCCAGCCCCGTGGCGAGTGCCAGCTTCACGCACTTGCCGGCGCGCCGTCGCTCGGTCGCGGGCAGCGCCTCGGGTGCGGGAACCCGCGTCGGCGACGATGCGTAGGGCACGCGTCCCGCGAGCGTCTCGCGCGCGGCGCTCCAGCTCGCGAGCCCCGGGCCGACCAGGCCGATGCCGGCGATGCGCGCCGCGAGCTTCATGGCCGCGCGCTCCCGCGTGCGAACACGAGGCTGCAGTTGCTGCCGCCGAATCCGAACGAGTTGCTCATCACGCGATCGATGCGGCAGCGCCCGCCGCCGATGTCGTAGCCCGCGTGCAGCGCGGAATCGACCACGCGCGTGCCGGCGCTGCGCGGCACCAGGCCGTCGCGGATGGCGAGCACCGAGATCATGGCCTCGACGGCGCCCGCCGCGCCCAGCGTGTGGCCCGTGATGCCCTTGGTGGAGTTGCACGGCATGGCGTCGCCGAAGAGCGCCACGATGGCCTTGTCCTCGGCCGCGTCGTTGCTCGGCGTGCCGGTGCCATGCAGGTTCACGTAGTCGATGGCGCCGGGCTCCAGCGCCGCCGAGCGCAGCGCCTGCTCCATCGCCTCGCGCGCGCCGCGTCCTTCGGGGTGGGGCGCCGACATGTGCCACGCGTCCGACGATTCACCCGCGCCGAGCACCCACACCGCGTCCGGATCGTCGCCGCGCGCGTCCTTCTCCAGCAGGAAAAAGGCCGCCGCCTCGCCGATCGAGATGCCGTCGCGCCGCGCGTCCCACGGCCGGCATGGCGCGCGCGAGAGCAGCTCCAGCGAGTTGAAGCCGTAGAGCGTCGTGAGGCAGAGCGTGTCGACGCCGCCCACCACCGCCGCGTCGATCACGCCCGCCTCGATGAAGCGCGCGGCCGATGCGAACGCCTTGGCCGAGGACGAGCAGGCGGTGGAGACGGCGGCGCACGGCCCGTCGAGGCCGAGGCGCGCGCGCGTGTAGTCGGCGACCGAGAACGCGTTGTGCGTGTGGCGATAGTCGAAGTCGCGGGGCAGCGGGCCCTCCGCTGACTCGCGGTGGCGATAGGCGATCTCGGTCTGCAGGATGCCGCCGGTGCTGGTGCCGATGAAGACGCCGATGCGCTCCGCACCGTGACGCGCCGCCGCCGCGCGCACCTGGCCCTCGAAGCCGTCGAGGCCGAGGCCCAGCTCGGCGGCGCGGTTGTTGCGGCAATCGAAGTGCGCGAGCGCGGCCGGCAGGCGCACCTCGTCCAGGCCCTCGATCTCGCCCACGTAGGTGTCGAGCTCCGCGGTTTCGAAGCGGCAGGGGGCGAGGCGGCTCGTGCCCGCGGCGAGCGCGGCGCGCGTGGCGTCGACGCCGCGCCCGAGGCAGGTCGCGAGCGTGGCGGCGGAGATCAGCAGGGGACGCATGTTCCCCGCCAGCATACGCACTCGACGGAGCGTTCGTCCATGCCGGGCTTCACCCGCAACGCGCGACGAGCAGGATGTTCGCGAACGGCGTGCCCTCGCTCATCGGCTGCTGCTCGACGCGAAAGCCCGACCGCGCCAGGCGCTGCCGCCAGTCCGCGGCCGTGCGGCAGTGATAACGGCCGAAGCGCAGGCCGCGCAGGCTCATCGTGAAGTGGTCGGCGGCCACCGTGATGTGGAAGCGCAGCCGCGCGGACGCGTCGGCCACGCGCAGCAGCAGCACGCCGCCGCCGGCGAGCGCGGAGCGCACGCGGTCCAGCACTTCGTCCTGCGCGGCGAAGTCCATGTAGTGGAGCACGTCGAGCAGCACGACCGCGTCGGCGGCCCCGAAGCCAGCGCTGCGGATGTCGGCGCAGGTGTACTCGGCGTCGGCGCACGCCGCGGCGCGCGCCCGCTCGATGTCGCGCGGCGCGAGGTCGATGCCCTGCAGGCGGCGGAGCCCGGGCGCGGGCCAGTCGGCCGGCCAGTCGCCCACGCCGTGGCGCTCGCGCGCGGCCGCGTAGACCGACGCGACGAGCCCCTGGCCGCAGCCCAGGTCCAGCACGCGCGCGGCGGACCCGATCAGCCCGCTGGCGAGCATGCGGCGGTAGATCGGATCGCGCGTGAGCTTCACGTAGGCGAAGTGGTGCGCGTAGCGGCCGGACGCCTCGTAGCGGCGCGCGGCGCGGCGCGCCAGCGCGCGAAAGAAGGCGGTGCTCACGGCGCGATGGCTTCGTGCAGCGCGACCGGCCGCAGGGCGCGCTCGCGCGCGGCCTCGAGGAGGCGCGGCAGCACCTCCAGGATCAGCGGCACGCCCGCCACGGTGCGCTGCGCGTGCCCATCGTGCAGGAGCAGGATGTCGCCGGCCGCGAAATTGCGCAGCAGCCGCGCCGCGACGACGGTCGGCTCGCGCGTGACGGTATCGAAGCCGCGCCGCGTCCAGGTGACGTGGGTGAGCCCGAGCTCGTGCAGCACGGGATCCAACAGGGGGCTGCGCAGGCCCGCGGGCGGACGGAAGAAGCGCGGCGCGCGCCCGGTCACCTCGGTGAGCGTGGCCTGCGCGCCGCCTACCTCGTCGCGCAGGCGGCCCAGCATGAGCCAGGGGAAGGTCGGCACGCTGTGCACGAGCGAATGGTTCTCGACGCCATGGCCGCGGCGCACGATCTCGCGGCAGAGCTCGGGATGCGCGCGCGCGCGCTCGGCGATGCAGAAGAACGTCGCGCGGCAGCCGTGCTCCTGGAGCATGTCCAGCACGCGCGGAGTCACCTCCGGCTCGGGGCCGTCGTCGATGGTGAGCGCGATCTCGCCGCGCAGCGCGCTCTCGCGCGGCAGGCGCGTGAGGTTGCGGCCCAGCCACGTGCTGCGCGGCCAGAGGCCGAGGGCGGCGAGCGCCACGTGGTTGGCCGCCAAGGCGCCGAGCGCCCACGGCCACGCCGCGGGCATCGCCATGGTGCCCAGCACCGCCACGCCGTGCAGGCCCAGCGAGCCCGCGACGAACGGCGCGGGCCGCCAACGGCGCGCGTGGCCGCCTACGGGGGGTTGCGCGCCAGGAAATCGGTCCACATTCCGCGCCAGTCGGTCCATTCGTGTCCACCCGCGACCTCGTGCACCGCCGCGGCGGGCAGGCAGCCCGCGATGCGCCGTTGTCCTTCGGCGAAGCGGTCGCCGGAGCCGAAATAGCAGTCCACCCGGGGCGCGGCGTGGCCGTCGTGGTCGCGCAGCCACGCCCAGGCATCGCGCTCCGTGCTGTCCGCGCCGTCGTCGGCCGCCTGCCACTGCGCGAGGCCGCCCGCCGCGTCGATCTCGTCCAGCGTCTCGCGCGTGCCCGGATAGGGCGACAGCAGCACGATGCGCTCCACCTCGACGCCGTGCCGCGCGGCATATCCGAGGCAGGCGAGGCCGCCCAGCGAGATGCCGGCGAGCCACACGCGGCGCGCGCCCGCGGCGAGCGCCGGGGCCACGACCTCGTCCTGGATGCGGCGCACCACGGTGCCGTCGGAGAAATAGGCCGCGCGCACTTCCGCCATCACGATGCGCGCCTCGATAGCCGCGCTCCTCCACGCTCGCGACGAAGCCTTCGCGGACGAAATCCTCCGGCGTGGTGTAGGAGCCCGACAACAGCCCCAGCGCCAGCGCGGGACGGCCTGCCGTGCAATGGACCAGCGTCCGCATTGGGCGATGCTTCCCCCGGCCGCGAATTGTAGCTCAGGCGCGCCGCGGCGCGCTCGGGCCGAGGGCCGCGGAGAAGACCAGCGTGAGGACGGCGCCCGCGGCCACCGTCGAGCCGATCGCGTGCAGCACCGGAATCGCGGAAAGCGAGAGCAGGCCGAAGCTCGCGACGGTGGTGGCGTTGGCGAGCGCGAGGGAGGCCAGCGTGCGCTCCCGCGCCCGCGGCTCGCGGCGCAGGCGGTCGAAGAAGAGCGCGTAGTTGGAGCCCACGGCGACCACCAGCAGCAGGCCCACGAGGTGCAGGATGGAAAGGCGCGTGCCGGCGAGGAGGTGCCCGGCGGCGACCACGGCCACGCCGGCCACGAGCGGCGCCATCACCGCGGCGACGCGCACGGGCGAACGCAGCGCCGCGAGGAGCAGTGCGACGATGACCGCGAGGCCCGCGGCCGATGCCATGAGCGCGCGCGCGAAATAACCCGCATAGAGCGCGTCGAGCTCCCCCTTCACGTCGAGGAGCGCCGCGCCCGGGATGCCCGACGAGCACCGTGCGGACGGCGCGCGCGTCGAGGCTCGCTCCCGAGGGCGGGCGCAGGCCAAGCATCGCCGTCCACGTGCCCCGGCCGTCATCGATCAGCATGCCGTCGAGCCCCGCCCCGAGCGCGGTGCCCGCGAGCGCGGCGCGCGTGAAGGGTTGAGCGCCGCGCGCGCTCTCGACGTCGGCCACGAAGGGCTCGAGCCGCGCGGGCCCGAGCGGCATTCCGGCGAGCGCGCTGCGCAGGTTGCCGCGCAACGTGGTGGCATCGGGCAATGCGGCGAGACGCGCGCGCTGCGTGGCCGCGCTGGGCAGGAAGCGCGCCGGGCTGTCGTAGCCGGCGAGGCGGCCGGCGGCGACTTCCGCGTCGAGGGCGCCGCCCACGCGCTCGGCCGCGGCGAGCGCCGCATCGAGGCTGCCCGCCCGCACCACCGCGAGGTAGCGCGCGTCCGCGGCGCCCAGGTCGGCGCGCAGGCTGGCATCGAGCGCGCGGTCGGCGGGCGAGATCGGGTTCAGGCTCGCGATGTCGGTATCCCACGCCGCGGGACCGCGCACGGCGACCAGGGCCGCGGCTGCGAGCGCCACGGCCGCGATCGGCCAGCGCAGCGCGTGCGCGCGCTCCGACCCAGCGCCGCGAGCACGCGCCCGGCGCCGGAGAGGTCGCGCACCTGGAAGCGCGCGGGCAGCAGGCGCGGCAGCACGAAGCGCGTGACGAGCGCCGCGGCGGCGAGCCCCGCGATGGAGTAGAGGCCGAGCTGCGCGAGCCCGGGCAGGCCCGAGAAGAGCAGCGCCGAGAACCCCGCGATCGACGTGAGCACGCCCAGGCGCACGGTAGGCCAGAACCCGGCGAGCCACTGCGCATCCCCGGCGAGCTCGGCGCGCCCCGCCTGCACGAAGAGGTAGATCGCATAGTCCACCGCCTCGCCGATCAGCGTGGTGCCGAAGCCCAGCGTGATCCCGTGCACGACGCCGAAGCCGAGCGACACCGCCGCGATGCCGACCAGGGCGCCCGAGACCACCGGCACCAGCCCCAGCACCAGCGCCGTCACGGAGCGGTACACGACGATGAGCAGCGCGGCGACGATCGCGGTGGACAGCAGCGAGAAGCGCACCACGTCGTGCTCGATCAGCGCACGCGAGCGCACCGAGAACACGCCCGCGCCGGTGGCCACGAGGCGCGCGCCTTGCGCAGCCGGGCCCGCACCCGCGGAGGCCGCGGCGAACGCACGCTCGGCGGCGGCGAGCGCCTCGGCCTGCGCGGCGATGTCGGCGCCGCTGGCAGCCGTGCGCGCCAGCAGCAGCGCGCGAGCGCCGTCGCGCGAGACCCACACGCCGCCGGCCGTGCGCGGGCCCTGCGCGGGCCGCAGGCCCTCCAGCACCGCGATCGTCTCGCCGGTGGGATCGCGCGTGAAGAGCGGCTTCACCAGCATGCCGGCGGGCGAGGCGAGCAGGGAAAGCGTCTCGCCGATGGCCTCGCGCAGGCCCGCGACGGTGTAGCGTTTGGGTCCCGCGTCCGGGCTCAGGGCATAGCGGTGGTCGAAGACGAAGTCCTTGTCGCGCGCGAGGTTGGCGCCGCCTGCGCCGTTGCCGGCCGCCGCGAAGCGCGGGTCGTGCGCAAGCGCCTCGGCGAGCGAGCGCGAGAGGCGCGCGCGCGTGTCGGCATCGGCGCCCTCGATGGCGAGCAGCATCACGCGCGACAGGGCGCCGTCGCGCAGCTGGTCGACCAGCAGGCGCTGCTCGGCGGTGGGCGCGGCGGGCAGGAACGAGGAGAGGTCGGCGACGAAGCGCGTGCGCGCGATCTGCAGCACGCAGAGCGCGAGCAGCGCCACCCACAGGGCCACGGCGAGCCCGCGGCGCGTGCTCACGGGATGATGCGCATCAGCGAGCGGTCGCCGTCGGCCTGCTCGACCGTCACGCGCTGCACCGACGCCTGGGAGCCTTCGATCATCACGCGCGTGACGAGCTTGGCGAGGGCCGCGTCGCGCGGCGTGAGCGTGAGCCGCCAGCCCGGCGCGTCGCCCCCGAGCTCGAGCCGGTAGATGCGCTCGAGCGCCGCGCGGTCGCCGGCGAGCGTGCCGCGGATGCTCTCCACCAGCACCGCCACCTGCGGATAGTCCGCGAGCGCCAGCTCCTGCTTGCGGCCGCCGCGCTCGAGCGTGAGATGCTCGCGGTCGGCCACCATGCGTTCGTCGCCCGGGCTGGTGACGTGCTTCTCGAGCCGGTCGGGGGGCGTGAACACCAGCTCGCCCGAGGACTCGAGGGGCCGGTCGAGCACCGAGATCTCCTTCGTCTCCACGAAGTGCGCCCGCGCCGGCGGGTGCGCGTGGAGCATCTGCAGCAGTGTGCCCACGTCCCATTGCGCCGCGAACGGCGAGGTCAGTGTCGCCGTCGCGCAGAGAAGGACCGCGCGGGCGGCGCGCCTCATTTCCAGAAGTCGTAGAAGTTGAAGAAGTTGTCGGGCGCGGTGCGGCAGTAATGCTCGAGGCGGCCCGCGTACGCGACGACCGCCGCGTGCACGAGCGCCTCGCGCTCCGCGCGCGTGAGGTGCCCGATGGAGGTGAAGTCGGCGAGCGTCTCGAAGTGGACCTCGTAGCGATTGCCGCCGCGGTACAGGCCCGCCATGAAGAGCACGCGGGCGCGCAGCGCCGCGGCCATGCCGCATCGGCCCGGTGGGAAAGGGGGCGGGATGGCCGAGGAACGGCACGCGGATCACGGGTTCGTCGCCGAGCGTGCGGTCGGCGAGCACGCCCACCAGTGCGCCGGCCTCCAGGCGCTCGGTGAGCTGGAGCATCGAGTCCAGGCGGCCCAGGCCCACGATGTCGGCCGTGCGCTCGGGGGCCACGGCGGCAAGCGCCGACTGCACCTTGCGCGCGTTGTTCTCGTACATCGCCATCGCCACGGCCCGCGCGCGGCCGCGCCCGAGCGCGCGCATCGCCTCGAAGCTGCCGAGGTGGCCGCCCATGAGCAGGACGCCGTTCGGGTCGAAGACCCTGCGGCCATGCACCTCGATCTCGAAGAGGTCGAAGCGGTCCTCGAGCAGGAACACGCGGTCGAGCGTGATGGAGGCGAAGGCGAAGAAGTGGCGGTACTGCTCGGCGAGCGTGGCCGGCGGCCCAGGCAGCGCGCGAGGTAGGCGCGCGAGGCGCGGCGCGCGGCGCGCGCGAAGAAGAAGAAGTACAGGGTGACCAGGCGCGCCAGGATGCGCGCCGGGCCACGGCCGGCGCGGCGCGCGAACCACACGATGAAGCGGATCAGCGCTGCGCTGCCGCGCTCGGCGCGCCGCGTCCATTCCGCGCCGGCACGCGCGGCGGCCGGATCGGACGGCGCGACGCTCACGTCGCGGCGAAGACGGCGAGGCGCGCGAGCACGCCGCTCGCCACGAGCCGGGCCTGCGCGCGCACCTCGAAGCGCACGCGGCCCGCCCCCTCCTCGCGCCGGAGCAGGGTGAGGCGCGTGCCGGGAGCCACCGGGCTCGCGAACTTCGCGCTCTCGACGCGCCACTCGCGCACCGCGCCGCCGCTCGCCGCCCGCTCGGCTGCGATGAGCTCCGCGAGGAGCACCACGCCAGGCAGGATGGGATGGCCGGGAAAATGGCCGTCGAACGCGGGATGCCCGGCCGGCACGTCGAACGCCGACTCGCGCGCGCCTTCCATCACGTCTCCCGCTGGGGCGCGTCGTCGCGCGCGACGAGCGCCCGCAGCGCCTCGCGCGGGAGCTTGCCGGTGATCTGGCGCGGCAGCGTGTCCACTTTCACGAGGGGCCGCGGCAGGAAGGCCGGGTCGATGCGCGTGCGCAGCTCGGCCAGCACCTGCGCCGCGGTGAGCTTTGGCGCGACCACGAAGGCGGTGAGGCGCGTGACGCCGTCGGGCTCGCGCTCGTCGGGCACGAAGAACACGCCGTCGACCACACCCTCGATCGACGTGAGCTGGTGGTTGAGGTAGCCCAGCGAGTTGCGCTTGCCCGCGATGTTCACCATGTCCGAGAAGCGCCCGTGCAGCGTGAAATGCACGCCGTCGGCGTGCGCCTCGATCACGTCCTGCAGCGCCACGGGCTCCTCGACGTGACTGCCCGAGACCACCGCGCGCCCCTCGTGCTCGCGCAGCTTCAGCCCCGGATAGAGCTGCCATTCGACGCCCTGCGTCGGGCGGCGCGTGGCGACCTGGCCCGCCTCGGTGCAGCCGTAGACCTCGAGCAGCCGCGCGCCGGTGCGCGCCTCGGTCTCGGCTGCCAGCTCGAGCGAGAGCGGCGCCGTGGCCGAGATGATCGTCTCCACCGCGACGGGGTCGTCGGCGCCCAGCCACGCGCGCAGGTGGAAGGGCGTGGTGACGAGCACGCGCGGCGCCGGCAGCCGGTCGATGGCCGCGTCGATGTCGCCGGGATAGTAGGGACGCTCGTCGGTGAGCGCGGCGCCGGAGGCGAGCGGCAGCATCACCGTCGACTCGAAGCCGAACATGTGCTGCGGCGGCACCGTCCCCAGCACCGCATGGCCGCGCCCGATGCCGAAACGCGCCGCCTGCGCGCGCACGTCGCGCACCATGCTGCCCCAGGTCTTGAAGTGGGGCTGCGGCTCGCCGGTGGACCCGGAGGTGAAGACGGCGGCCACGAGTTGGTCGGCGCGGATGTGCGGCATGGACGGCCACGCATGCACGGCCGGCGTGCCGAGGTCGCCGCGCGGGAGGTCCAGGTCGATGGCCGGATCGTCGGTCACGTAGTACATGTCGGGCGCGAAAGCTCGCAGCGCCGCGATCACGTTGGGGTTGACGGTGGGCGGCAGCAGCGTCACCTGCCCGCGCGCGACCGCGGCGAGATACGCGACGGCGAAGCGGTAGCGGCCCGCGCAGAGGTTGAGCATGTGCGATGCATCGGGGAGCGCGGCGGCGGTGCGCGCGACGTCGTCCAGCAGCGCGCGCAGGGTGACCGGGCGTTGTCCCGCGCCAGGCCGCGATGTCGTCTTCGGCGGCGTGGCCGGTGAGCGGGAGGAGCTCGCTGGCGGATTGGGCGCGCGGTCCGATCGAGGACATCGCCCGGGCTCCTAGCGCGGCGCCGGCGCGAAGTGGCGCGAGAACGCGCGGATGCCGCCCAGGATGCCGATGCGCTCCCAGTTCGGCAGCACGCGCAGGCGCACCGCGTACTCGACGACGAACATCAGCGCGACCAGCACCGGGCTCGCCATCGTCGCGAGCGCCGACCACGCGGTGAGGAAGCCGCCGAGGTAGAGGCTCGCCGAGGCGAGCGCCAGCAGCGCGAAGAAGATCGTCCAGGCGAGCGTCACGCGGCGCGTGTAGGCCACCACCTCGGGCGGCAGCGCTCCGTGCAGCAGCTCGGCGAAGCGCGTGCAGAGCGGTACGCGGCCCGCGGCGAGCGTGCGCCCGAACACGAAGGCGAGCAGCAGGTTGCCGCCCGCGTGCTCGACGAAGAACACGCTCGGGAAGTAGCGCTCGAGGTTGCTCCATTCGCGCCCATATGGCGAGCGCGGCCGCGCAGATCGCCACCGCCACGGCCCAGCGGTGCGCGCGAGCGGCGCGCGAGCCAGAGCAGCAACGCGGCGGCCGGCACGAGCGAGAGCAGGGCGCCCAGCGCGGGCGAGAAGCGGTCGACGATCGCGAAATGCGCGAGCACCGCGCCGGCGATGGAGAGGACGACGACGAGCGCAGTGGCGGGACGCTTGCGCCGCCCCCCGGGCGTCACTTCGTTCTCCGCTCCGCGACGTGGACCGCGAGGCTGCGCAGCGACCGGAAGATGCGCAGGTTGTCGCGGTCGTCCTCGCGCAGCTTGAAGCCGTAGCGGCGCGAGACGACCAGCGCCACCTCGAGGATGTCGATGGAGTCGAGCCCCAGGCCTTCCTTGTAGAGCGGGGCGTCGGGGTGGATTTCGGCGGGATCAGCGTCGAGGTTCAGGGCCGACACCACCATGGCCGCGATCTCCTGGAGCAGGGCCTCATCGGCCGGGCTGCCGCCGAGCGGGACGTTGTCGAGCGAGTTCGGCATGCTTTTTCCGGCCCTCTAAGTCGGGGTCGTTCGGCTCAGTTTGTAGAGTGAAAAATCTGGCCGGATGATAGCACGCGAATCGCGCGCAACTCAGTGCAGCCGTTCACGCGGAATGGCGAGCACGTAACCCTTTCCGCCGCTCGTTTTCGGCCAGTCCGGGGCGAAACCGGGAAGGGACTTCTCCAGCGCCTTGCGGTTGTGGCCGATCTCGACCACCAGCACCCCCCCGGGCGCCAGGTGCCGGCGCGCGCCGTCGCAGGATGGCGCGGGTGTGGTCGAGGCCGTCGGTGCCGCTCGCGAGGGCGAGGATCGGGCTCGCGCCGGTACTCCGCGGGCAGCCGCCGCATCGCGCTCGCCTTCACGTACGGGGGGTTGGAGACGATGAGGTCGTAGCGCTGTCCCGCGAGCGCGCCGTAGAGGTCCGATTGCACCAGCCGCACTCGCCGCCCGAGCCCATAGTCGGCGACGTTGCGCCGCGCCACCGCGAGCGCATCCTCCGAGATGTCCGCGCGCATCCACCGTGGCGCCGGGAAACGCAGCGCCGCGAGGATGGCGAGGCATCCCGAGCCGGTGCACAAGTCCAGGATCGATAGTGGGGTCAGGGGAGAATCAACCTGACCCCATTTCTTGTCGTCGAGGAGGAGCTCGGCGATGAAGGAGCGGGGCACGATCACGCGCTCGTCGACGTAGAAGCTGTGCGGGCCGAGCCAGGCTTCGTGGAGCAGGTAGGCGGCAGGCTTGCGGGTGGCGACGCGCTGGTCGAGCAGCGCCCGCGCCGCCTCGAACTGCGCTGTCGTGAGCTGGCGATCCAGGTGCGCGTTCAGGTCGTGCGGCGGCAGGCCGAGCGACGCGCAGGATGAGCCACGCGGCTTCGTCCAGCGCGTTCGTGCGTGCCGTGCCCGTAGGAGATGCCGGACTTCTCGAATTCCTCGACGCCATATTCCAGCACTGTTCGGACTGTGCGCGTCCGGGGACCGCCTTGGCGAACCATTCTGCGTTTATCGGCGTCGTTATATCGGTGTTTATCGGCGCATCAGGTTTGCAGCAGTTCTTCCACGGTCTTCCGGTAGATCTCGGCGAGCGGCTCCATCTCGGCCAGCGCCACCGCCTCGTTCACCTTGTGGATCGAGCGGTTCACCGGACCGAACTCCGCCACCTCCGGGCAGATGTCGAAGATGAAGCGCCCGTCGGACGTGCCGCCGGTGCAGTTCACCTCGGGACTCACGCCGGTCACGGCGCGGATCACGTCGGCAAGCGTTTCCACCAGGCGGCCGCGCTTGGTGAGGAAGGGCTTGCCGCCGAGCGTCCAGTCGATGGAATGCTCGAGGCCGTGGCGCTCGAGGACCTGCACCACGCGCGCCTTCAGCGACTCCGGCGTGCTCGCGGTCGAGAAGCGGAAGTTGAAGTCCACCTGCAGCGTGCCCGGGATGATGTTCTGCGCTCCGGTGCCCGCGTGGATGTTGGAGATCTGGAAGCTGGTCGGCGGGAAGTACTCGTTGCCGCGGTCCCACTCGGTGGCGGCGAGCTCGGCCAGCGCGGGCGCGGCGAGGTGCACGGGGTTCTTCGCGCGCTGCGGATAGGCCACGTGGCCCTGCACGCCGCGCACGAAGAGCCGTCCCGTGAGCGAGCCGCGCCGGCCGTTCTTGATGGTGTCGCCGAAGCGCTCGGCCGACGAGGGCTCGCCCACGATGCAGTAGTCGATAGCCTCGCCGCGGCGCTTGAGCTCCTCCACGACCCGCACCGTGCCGTCCACCGAGGGGCCTTCCTCGTCGGAGGTGACGAGCAGCGCCACCGAGCCGGGATGGCCGGGGTTCGCGCGCACCAGCGCTTCCACGGCGACCACGAACGCGGCGATCGAGGTCTTCATGTCCGCCGCGCCCCGGCCGTAGAGCTTGTCCTCGCGGATCGTCGGCACGAAAGGATCCGTGGCCCACTTGTCGAGCGGTCCGGGCGGCACGACGTCGGTGTGGCCCGCGAGCACCACGAGCGGCCGCGCCTCGCCGTGGCGGATCCAGAGGTTCGCGACGTCGCCGTGCACCATCACCTCGGGCCGGAAGCCCAAGGGGGCGAGTCGATCGATGATGAGCCGCTGGCAGCCTTCGTCGGCGGGAGTGACGGACTTACGCGCGATCAGCGCCTTGGCCAGCTCGAGGGTCTCGTTCTTCAAAGAGGATCTTTCCGGGGGACACGCCCGTGCGCCGCGCCACCACCGGCCCCACGCGCTCCTCGATGCGGCGCGCGAGGGCGGGCTTGGCGCCCAGGGCGAAGAAGACTTCGGCGCAGAGGAAGAGCGGGCCGATGAGGAGCTGCTTCGCGTCGTCGTAGAACGCGGGCTTGAGGCCCTCGTAGCGGTGGCCGAGGAACTGCAGCGCCCAGCCGGCGACGAAGAGCGCCAGGGCCGCGGCGAGCGCCGCCGGGGCGCCCAGGCGCGCGATCGCCTCGCTCGCGGCCGCGCAGGCGCCGAAGAGCGCCACCGCCATGGTGACGCCGAAGGCCACGTCGAGCATGAGGTAGTACGCGCACGCCGCGATCGAGAGCGCCGCCGCGAGCGTGACGTCCATGCCGCCGACGTGGATCGTGACCGTGGCGAGCGCGGTCACGCCCGCCACCACGATCATCGGGATGCCCGCGAAGTGGGTCGCGATGTTGCGCCGGTCGCGATGGTAGGCGGCGTACTGCGTGAGGTTCTGCTCGAGGGTCTTCACGCGCACGCTAGCCGAAACGCTCCTCGGACTCCTCGCTGATCTTGAAGGCGCCGAAGCCGCCTTGCGATGCGCCGCGGCTGCTTCGCCTTCTCGGACATGGCCGGCATGATCCCCGAGTTGCCGAGCAGCAGGCCGAGGTTGGTGGCCGAGTCCGCGTTGGCGAGCGCCTCGTCCACCGAGACCTTGTTCTGGCGCACCAGCCGGAACAGGTCCTGCTCGAAGGTCTGCGAGCCGGGCGACATGCTCTTCTCCATCGCCTCCTTGATCTCGGTGATCTCGCCCTTCTCGATCAGCTCCTGGATGTTGCGCGTGTTGAGCAGCACCTCCATGGCCGGCGTGCGCTTGCCGTCGGTGGTCTTCACGAGGCGCTGGGAGATCACGGCCCGCAGGCACACCGAGAGGTCCTGCAGCAGCATCGGGCGCACTTCGAGCGGGAAGAAGCTGATCACGCGATTCATGGCCTGGTACGCGTTGTTGGCGTGCAGGGTCGCGAGGCACAGGTGGCCCGAGAGCGCGTAGGTGAGCGCCATGCGCATGGTCTCGAGGTCGCGGATCTCGCCGATCAGGATGATGTCCGGCGCCTGGCGCATGGCGTTGCGCAGGGCGTCGTGGAAGCTGCGGGTGTCGTTGTGCACCTCGCGCTGGTTCACCAGGCACTTCTTCGGCGTGAACACGTATTCGACCGGGTCCTCCATGGTGAGGATGTGGCCCGGGGCCTGGTTGTTGCGGTAATCGATCATCGAGGCGAGGGTGGTCGACTTGCCGGAGCCGGTGGCGCCCACCACGAGGACCAGCCCGCGCTTCTCCATGATGAGGGTGGAGAGCACCGGCGGCAGGCTCAAGTCCGCCATCTTGGGGATGTCGGCGGTCACGTAGCGGATCACGCACGAGATCGAGCCCTTCTGCCAGAAGCAGTTCACGCGGAAGTTGCCCAGGCTCGCCATGGGCTTGGAGAAGTTGAGCTCGAGGTCGCGCTCGAAGGCCTCGATCTGCTGCGGGGTAAGCATCTCGTAGACGATCTTCTTGGTCATCTCCGCGTCGATCGGCGCGGGGTTGACCGGCATGATCGTGCCCTGGATCTTGATGCTGATGGGCGAGCCCGCCGAGACGAAGATGTCCGACGCCTTCTTCTCCGCCATCAGCTGCAGGAGTTTTTCTATGAACATGTACGCCTCACTAGGGTTGGGCTCTCAATCGCCCCGCAACAGCTCGTTGATCCCCGTCTTGGCGCGGGTCTTCGCGTCCACCTGCTTGATGATGACGGCGCAGTAGAGACTATACCGGCCATCCCCCCCGGGCAAGTTGCCGGAAACAACGACGCTTCCGGGCGGAATTTTCCCGTAGGAGACGGTGTTCTTCGCGCGGTCGTAGATCTTGGTGCTCTGGCCGATGTAGACCCCCATCGAGATCACGGAGCCCTCGCCGACGACCACGCCTTCGACGATCTCGCTGCGCGCGCCGATGAAGCAGTTGTCCTCGATGATGGTGGGGTTGGCCTGCAGCGGCTCGAGCACGCCGCCGATGCCCACGCCGCCGGACAGGTGCACGTTCTTGCCGATCTGCGCGCACGAGCCCACGGTGGCCCACGTGTCCACCATGGTGCCCTCGTCCACGTAGGCGCCGACGTTCACGTAGGACGGCATCAGCACCACGTTCCTCGCGATGTGCGCTCCGTGGCGCACCGCGGCCGGCGGCACCACGCGGTAGCCGCCCGCGGCGAAGTCCTCCTGGGAGTAGCGCGCGAACTTGGAGTCGACCTTGTCGAAGTAGTGCGTGTAGCCGCCCTGCATGATCTCGTTGTCGCGCAGGCGGAAGGAGAGCAGCACCGCCTTCTTGAGCCATTGGTGCGTGACCCACTCGCCGTCCTTCTTCCCGGCCACGCGCAGGCGCCCGGCGTCGAGCTCGGCGAGCACCTTCGCCACGGCCTGCTTCACCTCGGCGGGAGCGTTGGCGGCGGAGAGCTCGGCGCGGCGCTCGCAGGCGGCGTCGATCACGGATTGCAGGGGCGGGATCATGTCGTTCATGGATGCGCGGCGCGCGCCGTCGCGGGCGCGCGCTCCTCGATGAAGTTGCGGATGCGGCGGGCGGCCTCTACCGCCTCGTCCACGGTGGCGACGAGCGCGATGCGCACGAAGCCGCGGCCCGGGTTCACGCCGTCGGCGTCGCGCCCGATGTAGCTGCCGGGAAGGACCGTGATACCGGCGGCGCGGTAGAGCTCGCGCGCGAACGCGGCGTCATCGCCTCCGACCTCGGCCCAGAAATAGAACGCGGCGTCCGGCATCCTGAGCGGCAGCACCGGATTCACGCACTCGAAGAACGACGGCGAACTTCTCGCGGTAGAGGCGCCGGCTCTCGGCCACGTGCGCCTCGTCGTTCCACGCCGCGATGGAGGCGGCCTGCACCACGTTGCTCATCGCCGAGCCGTGGTAGGTGCGGTAGAGGAGGAATTTCGCCAGCACCTCGCGGTCGCCCGCCACGAAGCCCGAGCGCAGGCCCGGCGCGCTCGAGCGCTTGGAGAGCGACGAGAGCACCACCAGGCGCGGATAGCCCGTGCGGCCCAGCGCGGCGGCGGCGGCGAGCGCACCCAGCGGCGGCCTCGCCTCGTCGAAGTAGATCTCGCTGTAGCACTCGTCGGCGAGGATCACGAAGCCGTGCCGGTCGGAGAGCTCGAAGAGCCGGCGCCACTCGTCCTGCGTCATGACGCGGCCGTGCGGGTTGCCGGGCGAGCAGACGATAGCGAGGCGCGTCTTCGCCCACACCGCCGCGGGGACCGCGTCCCAGTCGGGCGCCAGGTCGCGCGCGGCGAGCGAGTTCACGAAGTGCGGGCGCGCCCCGCCCAGCAGCGTGGCGCCCTCGTAGATCTGGTAGAGCGGGTTCGGGCAGATCACCACGGCGTCGCGCTCGTCGGGGTCGAGCACCGTCTGCACCAGCGAGAACACCGCTTCCTTGCTGCCGTTCACGGGCAGGACCTGCGTGGCGGGATCGAGCGCGGCGAGCCCGAAGCGGCGCGCGAGCCATGCCGCGATCGTCTCGCGCAGCTTCGGCTCGCCGGCGGTGGCCGGGTAGCGCGCGAGGCCGCCGAGGTTCGCGGTCACGGCCTGCTTGATGAGCTCGGGCGTCGGGTGCTGCGGCTCGCCCAGGCCGAGGCTGATGGGGCTCACGCCGGGGGGCGGGGAGACCCCGGCCAGCAGCGCGCGCAGCCGTTCGAAGGGATAGGGCTGGAGCAGCCCGAGGCGGGGATTCATCCCGCTGATTTTACTCTGAATTTACTTCAGGAATCCGAGGCGGATCAGGGGTAGCTTCAGCCACCAGCGCCAGCCGCGGCGGCGGTCGATCTCGCGGTTCTTCTCCGAGAGCTGCAGGTCCCGGGCGAGGAGCTCGGCCTCGCGGGCGGCAAGCGCGTCGCTGCGCTGGTCGAGGGCCGCCTCCAGCGCCGCCTGCAGCGCGTGCGCTTCACGCAGGTCGTCGCGCAGCGCCACGGCCTCGGCGCCCAGCGCCCCGACCTTGCGCTGGAGAATGTCTGCTCGCTCGGCGTGCGCGCGCATGTCCCGGTAGGCCCTCTCGTAGTCGTGGTAGACCCAGTCGCCGCGGTCGGCGAGCACCGAGAGCGCAGGCATGGCCGCTTCGAGACTCGCACGCTCGCGGCTCGCGACCACCATGAAGTAGAGCGGGTGCGCGAGGCTCGCCGCGGCGGCGTCCGGATGCGACTCGTCCACTTCCACCAGGTGGGCGCCCGCGGGCTCGCTCGCCTCCGGCGCGATCACCGAGTAGAACGTCGCGCGGTGGCCGTACCAGGCGAACTCGGGAAAGCGCGCGGCGATGAGCGCGCCCAGCTCGTCGCGGTAGAGCTCCTTCACGTGGAACTCGTTGGCGAAGTTGCGCTTGTCGCTGTACTCGAGCTTGTTGGGGCACGAGAGGATCAGCACGCCGCCTGGCGCCAGCACGCGCGCGAGCTCGTCCAGGAACGCTTCCTGGCCCTCGATGTGCTCGAGGGTCTCGAACGACACGGCGACGTCGAAGCTCAGGTCGGGAAACGGCAGGCGCGTGCACGAGGCCTGCACGAACTCGACCGCGCCGGGCTTCGCGTAGGCTTGCTCGGCGTGCGCGATGGCCTGCGCGGAAACGTCCACGCCGGCCACGTAGGCCGCGGAGCGCGCGAGGAAGGCGCTGCCGTAGCCCTCGCCGCACGCCACGTCGAGCACGCGCCTGCCCGTCGTCCAGCGCGCGGCGAAGTGGTAGCGGTGCCAGTGCTCGATCCAGATCTCGCCCTTCGTGCCCGGCACGAAGCGCTCGCCGGTGAAGGGCAGGTCGGTGGGGGCGTGCATCGCCGGATGCTAGCGCACGATGCGGCGCCGGCGCATCCATTCGAGCGCCGGCTGGCGCCACGCCGCCAGGCGCGTGAGCAGCGGGCTCGCGCGGGCGATGCGCCGCAGGTCGCCGCGCGTCACCATCACCACGGTCTGGCTGCGCGCATAAGCGTCGGCCATCTCGGAGATCTCGCGCGGCGAGAACGCCACCTGCATCGCACGCTGGCGCTCGAGGGCGTCGGCATAGGCGCGGTCGAGCAGCGCCTGGCGGCCCGCGGCGGCGTACGCGTCGGCGGGCACGCGGTACTTGGAGGTGGTCTTCTCCACCAGCACGAACGCGTCGGCGAGCGTGTAGCGCGTCCACAGGTTCCAGTCCTCGAGCTGGTCCATGTCCTCGGCGAAGCCGCCGTGGCGCTCGTACAGGCGGCGGTGGAAGAGCACGGCCTGGATGGGCAGGAAGTTGTGGTGCCAGAGCGTGATGCGGTCGAAGCGCTGGCGGTGGCGCGTGACGTGCATCACCTCGGCGTAGCGCGCGCCGTCCTCGCTCGCGATCGCCGTGTGCGTCTCCCAGGCGAGGGCGTAGGCGCCCGCCATGTTCGCGCGCAGCACGGTGTCGACCAGCACCTCGACGTGGTCGGCGAAGAGCACGTCGTCGTCGTCGAGGAAGTTGAGCCATTCGCCGGTGGCCTCGGCGAGCGCGACGTTGCCCGCGTGCGCGCGGCCGGTGCGCTTGCCGGTGCTGCGGTAGCGGATGTCGAGGCGCTCGCGGAACTCTTCGACCACCGCGCGCGAGCGCTCGGGGCCGTCCTCGATCACCACCACCTCGAGGTTGGGATAGGTCTGGTGGGCGCACGAGGCGAGCGCCTCGCGCAGGCTCTCCGGGCGCTCGACGGTGCGGATGAGGATCGAGACGCGCGGGCGCGGGAGCTCGCGCGCTTCGCGGCGCGAGGCGAAGCGGTGGAACGCGCCGTCGCGCCGCGTCTCGTAGCCCCAGCCCGCGAAGTGCGGGCGGAAGCCCGGCGTGGGACGCACGCGGGTGCGCACGAACGCGGGCCAGCGCACGAGGAACTGCAGGCCGGCGCGGACCAGGCCGCGGCGGCGGCCCGCGAAGGAGCGCGGCGCGGTGATCTCGCCCGCGAGCATCGCGAGCCCCTGCAGCGTGCGCAGCAAGCCGCCGTAGCGCGCGCGCAGGCAGAGGTTCGTCGTGACGCCGCCGAACACCTGCAGCGGTTTCACCTCGCCCGCCTCGCGGTAGGTCTCGTGCACCACCGCGAGCTTCGGCTGGTAGAGCACGCGCCAGCCCGCCGCGCGCAGGCGCCACGAGAGGTCCACGTCCTCGCCGTACATGAAGATGCGCGGATCGAATCCGCCCACCGCCTCGAAGGCGCTCCGCCGCACCAGCAACGCGGCGCCGCTCGCCCACGGGGTCTCGAGCGTCACCGGGTCGTAGGCCTTGGGATGCTCGTAGGGGACCTGGCGCAGCTCCCATGCCGCGACGTCGGCCGGCGCGGCCGTGGCGCTCGCGACGAGCGCGGCGAGCACGCCGGGCTCGAGCACGCAATCCTGGTTGAGGAGCAACGCGTAGGGCGCGGCTCCGCGCGCCACGGCGGCGTTGTGGCCGCGGCCGAAGCCGAGGTTCGCGTCCGAGCGCGACGACCTCCGTGCGCGCGAAGGCGCCGGTGGGCTGCGCGTCGACCAATGCGCGGATGGCGTCGGTGACGCTCGCATCCTCGCTGTTGTCCTGGACCACGAGGTTGCGCCGTAGATCGCCGGGCGCGGGCTCCGCGAGGCTCGCGAGGAGGCGGCCGAGGAGTGCCAGGTCCGGCTGCCAGGTGACGATGCTGAGGTCAACCTCGCGCATCGCGGATCTTCTTCAGGAGCAGCCGCCGCACCAGGCCCGGCAACTGGTCGAGCGCCTGCTTGTTCACGCGCAGCAGGGCGTTCTCCTCGGCGAACTTGCGTCGCGCCTCGACCTCGTCGGCGAGCACGGCCTGCAGCCTCGCGATGTCGCCTTCGAGCTTCGCGATCCACGCGCGCGCCTCGGTCTCGAAGCCCCGCGCCTGCCCGCGCTCGGTCTCCAGGCCCGCGCGCAACTGCGCCAGCTCATCGGCCAGGCGCGCGAGCTCCTCGCGAAACACGGTGCCGTCGAGGTTCCTCGCGAGCAGCTCCTGGATTCCCGGCGCACGGGCGTCCACCGGCGCCGCGGCGTCGAGGCCGAAGCGGGCATACAGGGCGTCGAGGGAGCGCGTCATGTCTTCGATGCGGGGCACGCGATGGTGGCCGGATTCTACGCGCGCGGCATCGGCATGGAGATGTGCGTCGAGCGCCGCGGCGATCTCGCGCGCGCCGGCGCCCGCGGGAAGCACCCAGCCGCCGCCGTGCGCGCGCACGCGCTCGGCGAGTGCGCCCGCGTCGGGCACCAGCGCTGCCAGGCCCGCGTCCCACGCCTCCGAGAGCGCGTAGCTGAAGCTCTCGGGCACGCGATTGGGAAAGAGCGCGATGCGCACTCCGTAGGCGGCGAGGAGCGCGCCAACCTCGGCCTCGCGATAGGCGCCGTGCACGAAGACGTGCTCGCCGCGCCAGCCTGGCTCGACCTGCGTGTCGAGGTAGCCGATGACGACGATCGCGATGCCGGTGCCGCGCAGCAACGGGTCGAGCTCGTCCAGCACGGCGCTGCCCTTGTGCGGGCCGATGGCGCCGATCACCGCGGCCACGCGCGTGAAGCCGCGCGCCGCAAACCGGGCGCGCGCCTCGACCTGGCCCCCCGCCCGTGCCGCGCTCTGCTCGTCCGCGCCCGCCGTTGCCGTGCCGTTCGGGATCACCGTCACGTCGAGGCCCGGCACGTGCCCGCGCGCGAGGCCGGCGATGTATTCCGACGGCGCCACCACCGCCGCCGCATCGCGCAGGAAAGCCGAGGTCTCCGCGAGCCACGCGGCATCGGGCTCCTGCGGCGCATCGGGCTCGAAGCCCTCGCGGCGCAGGAAGAGCACGTCGTGCAGCGTGGCGAGCGTGCGCACGCCCAGGCGCCCGGCCGTTTCCGTGGAGCGGCGCCGCACCGCGCGGGCCATCGAGTGCGCGTGCACCAGGCCCACGCGCGCGTGCCTCAGGAATTCCCCGAGGCGGGCGCCGTCGCGATCGACCGCGGCGGGATCGAGCGCGAGGTAGCGCGGCTCGCCCGGCACCTCGAGCACCTCGGCCTTGTCGCCCGCATGCCACACGAGCTGCGGGCGTGCGAGGCCGCGGGCGATGTCGCGCACGTAACGGTCCACGCCGCCGCCGTGCAGCGAGGTGATGTGCAACACTGCGCACGGTTCCATCCGTCGATCTTACCGTGAAGAACGAGGCTTCCCCGCTCGCCACCTGGGCGCTCATCTTCGGCGCCGCGCTCTGGGGCGTGGTCTGGTATCCGTATCGCCTGCTCGCCGCCGCGGGCCTCGACGGAATCTGGGCCACCCTCGCCACCTACGGCGTCGCGTTGGTGGCGGGTGTCGCGATCTTCCCGCGCGAGGCGCGGCGCCTTGCGCGCGCCCCGGCGCTCGCGCTGGTGATGGGTGCCGCGATCGGCTGGAGCAACCTCGCATACGTGCTGGGCGTGCTCGACGGCGAGGTGATGCGCGTGCTGCTGCTCTTCTACCTCGCGCCGCTGTGGACCGTGCCGCTCGCGTGGCTGCTGCTGCGCGAGCGCCTGGACGCCGCAGGCCTCGTCGTGATGGCGCTCGCGGTCGCGGGCGCGTTGACGATGCTCTGGAAGCCAGGGCTCGGCGCCCCGTGGCCCACCCAGCGCGCCGAATGGCTCGGGCTCGAGGCGGGCTTCCTCTTCGCGCTCGGCAACGTGCTGATCCGCAGGCTCGACACCATGACCGACGCGGGCAAGTCGATCGTGATCTGGGCCGGCGTGACGGTAGCCGCGCTCGTGCACCTGCCCGCGAGCCGCCTGGGCGCTGTCGCCGCGTGGGCCACGTGCGTGGAGCATGCCCCGCTCGTGGCAGGCATCGCCGTGGCGCTCGTGGCGATGAGCCTCGCGCTGCAGTTCGGCCTTGCGCGGATGCCGGCCAACCGGGCGATCGTGATCCTGCTCTCCGAACTCGTGGTGGCGGCGGCCGCTTCCTACCTGCTCGCGGGCGAGGCGCTGCGCCCGCGCGACTGGGCGGGTGGCGCGCTCATCGTCGCGGCGAGTGTCGCGAGCGGTTGGCTCAACGCGCGTCGGCCGACGCCGGCCGGCCCGGCCTGAGCTGCGTGGTGCTCACGAGCGATCGCCGCGGTAAGTGCTGTCCTGCTCTTCGTTGGCTGGCCCGAGATCGACGGGCGCGGCCGGCTTCCATCCCTTCTTGCGGTGCTCGGCGACCACCGTGGTGAAGATGCCGCCGCGCACGTAGAACCGCGCCGTGAGCCGCATGAAGCGCGGCTTCGTCGAGCGCGCGAGATGGTCGAGGATCTCGTTGGTGACGGCCTCGTGGAATTTCCCGGCGTCACGGAACGACCAAATATAGAGCTTCAGGCTCTTCAATTCCACGCAAAGGCGGTCGGGAACGTAGTCCAGGAAGAGGGTTGCGAAATCCGGCTGTCCCGTCTTGGGGCAGAGGCACGTGAACTCCGGGATGCGCATGTGGATCGCGTAATCGCGTCCCGGTGCGGGATTGGGAAAGGTCTCGAGCGACTTCGAAGAACGCGCCATGGCGGGCCGATATGTTCCGGTAAAATCCCAGTCTACCAAGGCGCTCGCAACGACGGTGCCTCTCAAAAACAAGCACTTACTCGAAGCGTCTCCCCCTTGCGACTCACATCCGTCAAGCTTTCCGGCTTCAAGTCCTTCGTCGATCCGACCTCCATCGCCGTCCCCGGGCAGCTCGTGGGCGTCGTGGGTCCCAACGGATGCGGCAAGTCCAACGTGATCGACGCGGTGCGCTGGGTGCTGGGCGAGTCCTCGGCCAAGCAGCTGCGCGGCGAGCACATGCAGGACGTGATCTTCAACGGCTCGACGGAGAGGAAACCCGTGGGGCGCGCCTCGGTGGAGCTGGTGTTCGACAACTCGCTGGGCCGCATCGGCGGCGCGTGGGCGGGCTACGGCGAGATCAGCGTGCGGCGCGTGCTCACGCGCGAGGGCGACTCCAGCTATTACCTCAACGGCCAGCACGTGCGCCGGCGCGACGTGCAGGACATCTTCCTCGGCACCGGCCTGGGCCCGCGCGCCTACTCGATCATCGAGCAGGGCATGATCTCGCGCGTGATCACCTCCAAGCCCGAGGAGCTGCGCGTGTTCCTGGAGGAGGCCGCGGGCGTGTCCAAGTACCGCGAGCGCCGGCGCGAGACGGAGCTGAGGCTCGAGGACACGCGCGAGAACCTGGCGCGCGTGGGCGACATCCAGTCCGAGCTCGCGAGCCAGCTCGAGCACCTCGCGCAGCAGGCGGAGGTCGCGGCGAAGTACCAGGAGCTGCAGGCGCAGCTCGCGTTGAACCACAACCTGCTCGCCTTCACGCGCCTGCGCGAGGCCGAGCAGGCGAAGAACCGCTACGGCAACGAGGTGCAGAAGGCCGCCGTCGCGCTGGAGGCCGAGATCGCCCGGATGCGCGAGGGCGAGCGCGCGCTGGAGGAATTGCGCAGCACGCACTACGAAAGCACCGACCGGCTGCAGGAGCTGCAGGGCGCGCTCTACGCGGCCAACGCGGACGTGCAGTCGCTCGAGCAGGAGCTGAGCTTCCTCGGCGAGAACCGCCGGCGCATGGGCGCGCAGCTCGAGGCGCTCGGGGCCGAGCAGGCCGAGGTCGACGCGCGCATCGCGCGAGGCGGAGGCGGAGAAGGCGCGCTGGCAGGGCGAGATCGACAGCGCGCGCTCCGCGATCGGGACGCGCGAGGCGGAGCTCGAGCAAGCGCGCGAGGCATTGCCGGCGGCCGAGGCGGAGGCGAACCACGCCGCGGTCGAGGTGAAGGACGGCGCGTCGCAGATGAGCGCGGCCGAGCAGGCGCAGGGCGTGGAGGAGACGCGCGAGTCCCACGCGCTGAAGCTCCTCGCGCAGATCGAGGCGCGCAAGACGCGCCTCAAGACAGAGAACATGGCGCTGGTGTTCCCGGAGCCCGAGAAGCTCGCGGCGCTGGAAGCCAGGCGCGCGGAGCTGGCGCTTCGCGCTCGCCGGGCTGGAAGAATGCGCGCGCCGCCGCCGAGGCGCGCGTGCCCGCGCTCGAGGAGCAGCGCACCGGCGCCACGCGCAAGCTGGACGACGCCACGCGCGAGCTGGCGAGCCTCGAGGCGGCGCTGAAGGCCCTCGAGGCCCAGCAGGCGCGCCTCGACACCGATTCCAGGCTCAAGGACTGGATCGCGGCCCATCACCTGGAGCGCTCCGAGCGCTTGTGGCAGGCCATCCGCGTGGAAGCGGGCTGGGACGACGCGGTGGAAGCCGCGCTGGGCGTGCGCCTCAACGCCGCGCGCCTCGCCGACGAGTCCGCGGTCGCCGAGCTGCTGCGCGATGCGCCTCCCGGCAACTTCGCCGTCTTCGTGGAGCGCTTCGCGGCCGAATCCGCGCCGTCCGGCTCGCGCCTGCAGCCCCTCGCCGCCGTCGTCACGAGCGACCGGCCCGGCGTGGCGGCTTATCTGCGCGATGCGCTCGCCAACGTGTTCATCCTGCCCGAGGGCGAGGACGGCCTCGCGCTCGCGCGCGTGCTGCCGCCCGGCGGGCTGCTGGTCGCGCGGAGCGGCCATCTCTTCGGCCGCCAGGGCGTGGTGTTCCACGGTCCGCAGTCGGAGCTGCACGGCGTGCTGCAGCGCCAGCGCGAGATCGAGGAGCTGCACGGGCGCATCCCGGCGCGCACGCGCGAGCGCAGCTCGGTCGAAGCGGGGCTGCACGGGCTCGAGCAGGAGTTGAGGACCGCGCAGGACGAGGCGCGGCGGCTGCGCGACGAGGCGAAGGCCGCGCGCGAGCAGGACCACGGCCTCGAGGTCGAGTACCTCAAGCTCACCCAGAGCTCCGAGCAATCGGAACGGCGCCGCGAGGCGATCCGCGCCGAGCTTTCGCAGATCGACGAGGAGGAAGGCCGCGAGCGCCTCGAGATGCAGGAGGCGCAGCACGCCCTCGAGACGGGCGCGGCGAAGATCGAGGAGATCGTGCAGCGCCTGCAGGCACTCGAGGAAGCGGCGAAGGCCGCGCGCGAGCGCCACGACGCCGCGCGCACCCAGGTGGCCACCGCCGAGCGCGCCCTCTCCGAAGCGCGCTTCCACGAGCGCAGCTGCCACGACAAGGTCGCTGCGACAGGCGCAGCTCGCGGTGTCGCTCGCCGAGCGGCTCGCCGCGCTCGGCGCCAACCGCGAGAATGTCGCGGCCGAGCTGGGCCGCCTCGCGGAAGGCAACGTGCGCGAGCGGCTGCAAGGCGCGCTCGGCGTGAAGTCCGAGCGCGAGCAGGCGCTGGCCGACGCGCGCGCGGGCCTCGAGCAGGTCACCGACCGGCTGCGCGAGCTGGAGGAAGGGCGCGCCGCGATCGAGCACAACCTCGAGCCCATGCGCGAGCGCATCACGGAGCTGCGCGTGAAGGAGCAGGAAGCCGTCACGCACGTCGAGCAGTACGCCCAGCAGCTGCAGGAAGCGGGCGTCACGCGGGACGAGATGGCCGAGCAGATCGAGCGGCGCATCGGCTCGAAGGGCATGCAGGCGGAGATCACGCGGCTCACCGAGGAGATCGCCGCACTCGGGGCCGTGAACCTCGCCGCGCTCTCGGAGCTCAACGCCTCGCGCGATCGCAAGGGCTTCCTCGACGCCCAGGCCACCGACCTCACGCAGGCGGTGGAGACGCTCGAGGCGGCCATCAAGCGCATCGACCGCGAGACCCGCGAGCTGCTCCAGGAGACGTTCGAGACCGTGAACGCCAATTTCCAGGAGATGTTCCCGGCGCTCTTCGGCGGCGGGCAGGCGAGCCTCAAGCTCACCGGCGAGGAGATCCTCGACGCGGGCCTGCAGGTCTTCGCGCAGCCGCCGGGCAAGAAGAACCAGTCGATCCAGCTGCTCTCGGGCGGCGAGAAGGCGCTCACCGCCATCTCGCTCGTGTTCTCGCTCTTCAAGCTGAACCCGGCGCCCTTCTGCCTGCTGGACGAGGTGGACGCGCCGCTGGACGACCCCAACACCGAGCGCTTCTGCGATCTCGTGCGCCAGATGTCCGCGCAGACGCAGTTCCTCTTCATCACCCACAACAAGATCACCATGGAGCTCGCCAACCAGCTGGTCGGCGTGACCATGCCCGAGCCGGGCGTCTCCAAGATCGTCGAAGTGGATGTCGAGACGGCGATCGAGCTCGCCCGGAAGCAGGCCGCATGAGGGCGAGCAGGGGCCCCTTTGGGGATGCGACCCCGAATGACGCTTGGCGCCGACAAGGAGGTGTCGTGAGGTTCCCGCAGACAGTTCGGAGGCGACGCGGCGTGAATGCGGACCGGTTGTGAGCGAGCTCCAACTCTCCCTGATCGCAGCCGGCGCAATGGTGATCGTGGGCGTCATCGCCTACAACACCGTGCAGGAGCGCCGCGCGAGGAAGCGCGCCGAGAGCGCGTTCGGCGAGGGCGCGGGCGATGCGCTGTTCGAGCCGGCTGCGGGCGAGCGCCTCGAGCCGACCCTGGGAGCGCTGCCGGGCAACGACGGCGGCGACGCGGTGCTCGCGCGCGCCGAGGCGCGCCCGCTCGGCGCCTCCGAGGAGCTCGCGGCCGCCGGCGGTCCCGAAGCCGAGATCTCGACCCGCATCGACACCGTCGCGGTGATCCTCGCCGACGACCCGGTCACGAGCGAGCAGCTGGAGCCGCTCGAGCACGCGCTGGAAGGCCATACCGCGCCGGTGCTGCGTGGAGGGCATCGTCGACGAGCAGTGGCATCCGGTGGCCACCGCGCCGCGCCGCAGCTGGCGCGAGCTGCGCGTGGGGCTGCAGCTCGCGAGCCGCAAGGGCGCCGGTGGACGAGGCGGAGATCGACGCTTTCAACCGCGCCATCGCCGACTTCGCCGCGCAGGTGAACGCGGTCTCGCAGCGCGAGGCGCCGTCGGCCGCCGCCGCGCGCGCCCGCGACCTCGACCGCTTCTGCGCCGAGACCGACATCGAGATCGCGGTGAACGTCGTGGGCCAGTTCGGCGCCACGTTCTCGCTCGCGCGCGTGAAGCAGCTCGCGCTCGACGCCGGCCTGGCGGAGACCGGGTCGGACGACCTCGTGAGCTACGGCGCCGGCGGCGTGCCCGAGTTCGTCATCCGCCGCCTGGACGACCCGGCCGCCAAGCCCTCCGCGCACCACGCTTCCGCGCCTCACGTTCGCGCTCGACGTGCCGCAGGTCGACAACGCCCCCGAGGTCTTCGACGCGATGGTCGAGCTCGCCGCGCGGCTCGCCGCGAACGCTCGGCGGCCAGCTCGTCGACGACAACCGCAAGCCCCTCTCGGAGGCCGGCCTCGCCTCCATCCGCCGCTCGCTGGGCGAGGTGGTGCAGGCCATGGACGCGCACGGCATCCCCGCGGGCAGCGCGCTCGCGCGGCGCCTCTTCTCCTGAACCACCGCGCGGGCGTGGCGACGACGGTTCCCCGCGAGGCGCAGGCCAGGGCCGAGAAGCTGCGCCGCGCCATCGAGCGCCACAATCGCCTCTACTACAACGAGGCCGCGCCCGAGATCTCCGACGCCGAGTACGACCGCCTGTTCCAGGAGCTGGTGAAGCTCGAGGCCGAGCACCCCGGCCTGCAATCGCCCGACTCGCCCACCCAGCGCGTGGGCGCGGCGCCCAGCGACTCGTTCGCCGAGGTCACGCACCGGGTTCCGATGCTGTCGCTCGCCAACGCGTTCGAGGACGAGGACGTCGCCGCCTTCGACCGCCGCTGCCGCGAGGGGCTCGGCGTGGACGCGGTCGAGTACGCGTGCGAGCTCAAGTTCGACGGCCTCGCGGTGACGCTCGCCTACGAGGACGGGGTCTTCGTGCAGGGTGCTACGCGCGGCGACGGCGCCACGGGCGAGGACGTGACCGCGAACCTGCGCACGGTGCGCTCGATCCCGCTGCGCCTCGAGTCGGGCAAGCCGCCGCGGCTGATCGAGGTGCGCGGCGAGGTGATGATGCTGCGGCGCGACTTCGAGGCCATCAACCGGCGCGCGGCGGAGCGCGGCGAGAAGGCCTTCGTGAACCCGCGCAACGCCGCCGCGGGGGGCTTGAGGCAGCTCGACCCACGCCTCACCGCGCAGCGCAGGCTCTCCTTCTTCGCCTACGGCATCGGCGCGGTCGCGGGCTTCGTGCCGCCCGCCACCCACGCGCGCCTGCTGGACGAGCTGGCCGCCATGGGATTTCCCGTCGCGAAGGATCGGCGCACCGCGAAGGGCGCGGCCGAGCTGATCGAGTTCTACCGCGCGGTGGGCGAAAAGCGCGCGAAGCTCGCCTACGACATCGACGGCGTCGTGTACAAGGTGAACCGCATCGCCGACCAGGAGCGGCTCGGCTTCGTGTCGCGGGCGCCGCGCTGGGCCATCGCGCACAAGTTCCCCGCCGAGGAGGCGACCACCGAGCTCGCCGACATCGAGGTGCAGGTCGGGCGCACCGGAGCGCTCACGCCGGTGGCGCGCCTCGCCCCGGTGTTCGTGGGCGGCACCACCATCGTGAACGCCACCCTGCACAACGAGGACGAGGTGCGGCGCAAGGACGTGTGGCGGCGCGACACGGTGGTGGTGCGCCGCGCGGGCGACGTGATTCCGGAGGTGGCGCGCGTGGCGAAGCCGGGGCCGCGCGAGAAGCGCGACTGGTTCGAGATGCCGGTCAAATGCCCCGAGTGCGGCTCGGCGGTGGCGCGGCTCGAGGACGGGGCGGTGGCGCGCTGCACGGGGGGACTCATCTGCCCCGCGCAGAGGAAGCAGGCGCTGCTGCACTTCGCGCAGCGCCGCGCCATGGACATCGAGGGCCTGGGCGACAGGCTGGTCGAGCAGCTGGTCGACGCGGGGCTGGTGCGCACGCCCGCGGACCTCTACCGGCTGGGCCTGGCCAAGCTCGCCGCGCTGGACCGCATGGCCGACAAGTCGGCCGCCAACGTCGTGGCCGCCGTCGAGAAGAGCAAGGACACCACGCTCGCGCGCTTCATCTACGCGCTCGGCATCCGCAACGTGGGCGAGGTCACCGCGCGCGACCTCGCGCGCCACTTCGGCAGCCTCGACCCGATCATGGACGCGAGCGCCGAGGAGCTGCAGGAGACGCCCGACGTGGGACCGGTGGTGGCCGAATCCATCGCCGCCTTCATGCGCGAGCGGCACAACCGCGAGGTGATCGAGCAGCTGCGCGCGGTGGGCGTGCGCTGGAAGGAGGGCGAGCGCGTGCGCCCGCCGCAGGCCGGCCCCTTCGCGGGTAAGATCGTGGTGCTTACCGGGACCCTCGGAACCATGACGCGCGAAGAAGCGAAGGAGCGCATCGAGGCGGGCGGGGGCAAGGTCACCGGCTCGGTCTCGAAGAAGACGGATTACGTGGTCGCCGGCGCGGATGCCGGCTCGAAGCTCGACAAAGCCCAGGAACTCGGCGTCCGCGTGCTGGACGAAGGAGAGTTCCGCGCGATGCTCGGCGCATAGTCACAGGCGAATGCAAAAAATAACCAAGGCGGTGTTTCCCGTGGCGGGCCTCGGCACCCGCTTCCTCCCGGCCACCAAGGCGTCTCCCAAGGAGATGCTGCCGATCGTCGACAAGCCCCTCATCCAGTACGCGGTGGAGGAGGCGGTGGCGGCCGGCATCACGGACCTGATCTTCATCACGGGCCGCGGCAAGCGCGCCATCGAGGACCACTTCGACAAGGCCTACGAGCTCGAGGCCGAGCTGCAGGCGCACGGCAAGAACAAGCTGCTGAAGGAGGTACGCGGGCTGCTGCCCGAGGGCGTCTCCTGCACCTACATTCGCCAGGCCGAGGCGCTCGGGCTCGGGCACGCGGTGCTCTGCGCGCGCCACCTCATCGGCGAGCAGCCCTTCGCGGTGATCCTCGCCGACGACCTCATCGATGCACCGGTGCCGGTGATGAAGCAGATGGCCCAGGCCCACGCGCGCCACGGCGGCAGCATGGTCGCGGTGCAGAACGTGGCGCGCGAGGACACGGCCTCCTACGGCATCGTCTCGGCCGACCGCATCGGCCCGTCGATCGCCAAGGTGACCACCATCGTCGAGAAGCCCAAGCCCGAAGAGGCGCCCTCGACGCTCGCGGTCGTGGGCCGCTACATCCTGAGCCACCGCATCTTCCACTTCCTCGAGAACCTGCGCCCCGGCGCCGGGCGCGAGATCCAGCTCACCGACGCGATCGGGCGCCTGCTGCGCGAGGAATCCGTGTTCGCCTACGAGTTCGAGGGCGGCGCTACGATTGCGGCTCCAAGCTGGGCTACCTGCAGGCCACGGTGAACTATGCGCTGAAGCACCCCGAGCTCGCCGCCGACTTCCGCGCCTTCATCACCGCCACGGTCGCGAGCCCGCCGGGCAAGCAGTCGTGAACCGGCGCGACGCCCAGCGCCTGCTGGACGAGGCCGATCTGCTGTTCCCGGCCGAGAGTGCTGAACGAGGCCGTGGCGCGCATGGCGGGTGAGATCTCGGCAAGCCTTCGCGACGAGTTCCCGGTCGTGCTGTCCGTGATGGGCGGTGCGGCGGTGTTCACCGGACGCCTGCTGCCGCTGCTGGGCTTTCCGCTCGAGTTCGGCGCCATCGAGGTCACGCGCTACAACAACGACACGCAGGGGCGCGACATCGCCTGGCGCCTCGCGCCGCGCGACAACGTGCGCGAGCGCACCGTGCTCGTGGTCGACGACATCCTGGACGAAGGCATCACGCTCGCCGCCATCCGCGCGCGGCTGCTCGAGATGGGCGCCAAGCGCGTGCTCGCGCGCCGTGCTCGCCGACAAGGACCTCGGCCGCGCCAAGCCCGCGCATGCCGACTTCGTCGGCGTGACAGTGCCCAACCGCTACGTTTTCGGATTCGGGATGGATGCTTACGGGCTCTGGCGCAACCTGCCGGCAATCTATGCGCTTAAAGAATGAAACGTTGGAACCACAGATGAACACAGATGAACGCAGATGGTCTTCACGAATGAAGGGCGTCCGGGTTGCGGCGGTGCATGAGCTCGTACCGGTGAACAGGCTCACGAAGATCATCTGTGTTCATCTGTGTTCATCTGTGGTTCCCGCTCTAGCCGAGAGAAAATGATCGCGATCATAGGAGGCAGCGGGCTCGCCAAGCTCGCCAACCTGCAGATCACCCAGCGCCAGATCGTGCGCACGCCCTACGGCGAGCCGTCGGGGCCGCTCACGTTCGGGCGCATCGGCGAGGGCGAGGTGGTGTTCCTCGCGCGCCACGGCTACGGGCATACGCTGGCGCCCCACGAGATCAACTATCGCGCCAATGTCTGGGCGCTGCAGGCCAAGGGCGTCACGCGGGTGATCTCGGTGTGCACCGTGGGCGGCATCGCGCGCCGAGCTCGCCGCCGGCACCCTCGCGGTTCCCGACCAGATCATCGACTACACTTGGGGCAGGCCCTCCACGTACTTCGAGGGCGCCGAGCAGCCGGTGACGCACATCGACTTCACCCATCCGTACAGCGAAGAGATGCGCACGATGGCCATCGAGGCGGCGCGGGAGGTGGGCATCCCGGTGGTGCAGGGCGGCACTTACGCGGCGGTGCAGGGACCGCGCCTGGAGACCAAGGCCGAGATCGACCGCCTGGAGCGCGACGGCGCGACCATGGTGGGCATGACCGGCATGCCGGAAGCAGCACTCGCACGCGAGCTGCACCTCGAGTACGCGGCGATCGCGGTGGTGGTGAACCCGGCGGCGGGGCGCGGCGCCAGCGCCCGCGCCATCTCGCTCGACGACATCGGGCGCGTCATCGAGGAGAGCATGGCGAAGGTACGCATGATCGTCGCGAAGGTGGTGGAGCGCCATGGCGGTGCGTGAGGTGCTGCGGATGGGGCATCCGGTGCTGCGCGAGCGCTCGAGGCCGGTGGAGGCGTTCGGCACGCCCGAGCTGCTGGAGCTGGTGGCCGACATGAAGGAAACCATGGCGGCGAAGCACGGCGCGGGCCTCGCCGCCCCGCAGATCGGGGTGGGCCAGCGCGTCGTGATCTTCGGCGTGAACAGGAACCCGCGCTACCCGGATGCCGAGGAAGTGCCGTTCACCGTGCTCGTGAACCCGAAGATCGTGATCCTCACGCGCGAGGTCGAGGAGGGCTGGGAGGGCTGCCTGTCGGTGCCCGGCATGCGCGGCGTGGTGCCGCGCTACACGCACCTGCGCTACTCCGGCTTCGACGAGCACGGCCAGCCCATCGAGCGCGAGGCCGAGGGCTTCCACGCGCGCGTCGTGCAGCACGAGTGCGACCACCTGGACGGCATCCTCTATCCGCAGCGCATGACCGACATGAGCAGGTTCGGCTTCAACGAGGAGCTGTTTCCCGGGGAGGATCTCGTCGATGAGTGACACCGTCCAGGCGCCGCCGCTCGATCCGCCGACCGGCACCGCGCACGTGATGTACCTGCTGCACGCCATCTCGCCCTTCACGCTGTGGACGCTGGCACTCGTGGCACTCCTGGTCGGCGCCTTCACGCGCGACTCGGTGCGCCGCACCTGGGTCGAGACGCACTACGCGTGGCTGCTGCGCACCTGCCTCTGGGGCCTGCTGTGGCTCGCGATCGGCACGTTCCTCTTCGCGATCACGATCATCGGCATCTTCGTGATCTTCGTGCCGTGGTTCCTGCTCACCGTCTGGTACCTCTACCGCGTGATCCGCGGCTGGCTGCGGCTGAACGACCGGCGGCCCGCGCCGGCCTGATCACGGCGTGAAGGGGGCGAGCACGCCTTCCTTCACGATCGCCACCGGCACGATCCGGCCGCCGTTCAGGCGGAAGATGGTCATCTCGGCGTCGCGCCGGTCTCCCTTCGCGTCGAAGGCCACGTGGCCCGTGGCGCCCTCGAAGCTCGTGTCGCGCAGGCGCGGGGCGAAGCGTGCGGGGTCGGTGGAATCCGCGCGCCGCATCGCGTCGATCACGACGTTGGTCGCGTCGTAGAAGTACGGCGGCGTAGAGCTGGGTCGGGCCGTAGCGCGCGGCGAAGGCGTCGCGGAACGCCTTCGAGGCGGAGGCGGCGGGCAATCCCGCCTGCGAGCACGCGAGCCCTTCGCCGGCGGGCCCCGCGAGCTGCGCCATCTCCTCGGTGCACGCGCCGTCGCCGAACGCGAAGGTCGCTCCGATGCCCAGCTCGCGCGCCTGCTTCAGCATCGGCCGCCCGTCGCGTCCATGCCGCCGTGGAAGACGACGTCGGGAGCGCGTCGCCTTGATGCGCGTGAGCACGGGCTTGAAGTCGGACTCGCTGCTCGCCGATGCGCTCGCGCGCCCACGATCGCCACACCCGCCGCGCGCAGCGCCTTCTCCACCTCGCCCGCGAGCCCCTCGCCGTACGCGGTCTTGTCGTCCACGATCGCGACCTTCTTCGCCTTGAGCTCCTGCGCGATGTAGGCGGCGAGCGCGGGGCCCTGCTGGTCGTCGCGGCCGATGGTGCGGAAGACGCTCTTCAGCCCGCGCTCCGTGAGCTCCGGGCTTGTGGCCGATCCCGTGATCATCGGAATGCCCGCCTTGTCGTAGATCTCGGAGGCGGGGATGGTGACGCCCGAGTTGAGGTGGCCGATCACGGCCGCCACGTGCGCGTCCACGAGCTTCTGCGCCACCAGGGTTCCGATGCGTCGGGTCGCCCTGGTCGTCCTCGCTCATCATGCGGAAGGTGACGGGCTTGCCGCCGATCACGAGGTGGCGCGCGTTGGCCTCGTCGATCGCGAGCGCCACGCCGTTCTCGTCGTCCTTGCCCTGGTGGGCGATGGGGCCGGTGAGCGGGCCCGCGTGGCCGATGAGGACCGTGATGCCGGCGGCGGGCGGCGCGGACGGCGGCGTGTTGCGGCCGCACGCGGCGAGCACCAGGACCGCCGCGAGGAGCGCTAGCAGGCGACCTTGCACAGGTCGGCCGAGATGCGTCTCGCGCAGCGCCGGGTCCTCCAGCTCGGCGCCGGTGACGACGAAGACGTCCTCGGCGCGCGCCCCGAGCGTGGTCACGCGCGCGTCCACGAGGTTCAGGCCGTGCTCGAGGAACACGTGCGCAAGCGAGGACAGGAGTCCCGGCCGGTCCGCGCCGCTCACATGGGCGAGCCACTGCCCGGGCTTGCGTCCCGCGGCACGATGGACACCGCGGCTCGATGGGGAAATGGCGCACCCAGCGCGACACGCGCCCGGATGGCGTGGGGTCGAGCGCCACGCCCGGGGCGATGCGCGCGGCGAGCCCCGCCTCGACCTTCTGGATCAGGTCGCGGTAGTGGTCGCCCGCGCCGCGCGAGCGCCACAGCACCTGGAAGCCGTCGAGCGCGAAGCCGTGCATGGTCGTGTAGATCCTGGCGGCGGCCACGTCCAACTGCATACGCTCGAAGAAGCTGGTGATGCGCGCGAAGAGGCCGGGCTGGTCGGGCGCGTAGACCAGCACCTGCAGGCCCTCGCCGACGGGCGAGAGGCGCGCGCGCACGATCGGCTTGTCGGGCGTTGCGCGCGCCCAGAGTGTGCGCACGTGCCAGCCGATCTCGCTCGCCTCGAAGCGCTGGAAGTAGTTGTCGTCCAGCTTCGTCCACAGCGCGGCCTCGCTGCCCGGCTGCGGCACGTACTGGCGGAAGATGCGCAGCGCCTCGTCCTTCTTGGCCGCGATCCAGGACTGCGCGTAGTCGGTCTCCCCGCGCAGCACGCGGCGCGTGAGGAGGAAGAGGTCCTCGAGGAGCTTGCCCTTCCACGCGTTCCACACCGCGGGGCTGGTGCCGCGGATGTCGGCGACCGTGAGGAGGTAGAGCGCGGTGAGCGTGCGCTCGTCGCGCACCAGGGTTGCGAAGCCGGAGATCACCTCGCGGCTCGGAGAGGTCCTGCTTCTGCGCCGTGGCCGACATCGCGAGGTGGTGCTCGACCAGCCACGCGACCAGCTCCGCGTCGGGCCTGGACATGCCGTGCGCGCGGCAGAAGCGCGTGGCGTCCGAGGAGCCCAGGTGCGAGTGGTCGCCGCCGCGGCCCTTGGCGATGTCGTGGAAGAGCGCGGCGAGGTAGAGCACCTCGACGCGGTCGAACTCCTGCATGAGCCGCGAGCAGAACGGGTACTCGTGGTCGAAGCGCGGCACCCGGAAGCGGCGCAGGTTGCGGATCACCATGAGGATGTGCTCGTCCACGGTGTAGACGTGGAAGAGGTCGTGCTGCATCTGGCCCACGATGCGACCGAACGCGGGGATGTAACGGCCGAGCACGCCGTAGCGGCTCATGCGGCGGAGCGTCCACGTGAGCCGGTCGCTGCTCACGATCTCCATGAAGCGCCGGCGGTTGGCGCGGTCGTCGCGGAAGGCGCGGTTGATGGCCGGCAGCGCCCGCGAGAGCGCGCGCAGCGTCTTGGGGCCGAGGCCGACCAGGCCGCGGTTGTCCTGCAGGCGGCGGAACGCCTCGAGGATCATGCCGGGCTTCTGCTCGAAGAGGTCTTCGTTGCGCACCTCGAGCGTCATGTTGTCGACCACGAAGTCCTCGTCCAGCTTCCGGACCCGGCGCTCGGCCTCCGGCGTGATGCGCGCGAAGAGGTTGGAGAGCAGGATCTGGTTGAAGCGCCAGATCGCCTTGGCGGCGAGGTAGTAGCGGCGCATCAGCAGGTCCGAGGGCACCATGGCGCCCTTGCCCTTGAGCTTCAGCTGCCTCGCCATCTCGATCTGGTGGTCGAACACCAGGCGGTCCTCGCGCCGCCCCGCGAGGTAATGCAAGCGGATGCGCAGGTCCTGCAGCACGCGCTCGTTGGCGGCGATGCCCGCGGCTTCGCGCGGCGTGATGAGCCCCTGCTCGGCGAGCGTCTTCCACGACGTGCCGAGGCCCGCGGCGCGCGCGAGCCACAGCACCATGTGCAGGTCGCGCAGGCCCCCGGGGCTTTCCTTGATGTTGGGCTCGAGGTTGTAGGCGGCTTCCTGGAAGCGCTCGTGGCGGCGCCTTCTGCTCCTGGAACTTGGCCTCGAAGAACGCGCGCACGTTGCGCTGCTCGCGCAGGCGCTCGCTCCATCTCGGCCAGCAGCGCGGCATCCCCGGCCACCAGGCGCGATTCGAGCAGGCTCGTGTCCACGGTGAGGTCCTTGGCGGCCTCCTCGACGCACTCGCGAGACGGTGCGCACGCTGTGGCCGGGCTCGAGGCCGCTGTCCCAGAGCGCCCCGATGAAGCGCTCGATGGCGGCGTCGGGCGTGCGCCCATCCGGCAGCAGCACCAGCACGTCGACGTCGGAATGCGGGAACAGCACGCCGCGCCCGTAGCCGCCGACCGCCACCAGCGCCAGGTGCGGGTCGCTCACGTGCTCGGCCCAGAGCTGCTGCAGGAGCTGGTCGACGGCCGCGGCGTGGGCGACGAGGTCGCGGTGGGGGTCGGGCCGGCGGAAGTAGCGGCCCTTCAGGTCCTCGCGGCGCGCGCGGATCCAGGCGCGCGATGGCGGACGCGGGGGTTGCGAGCTCGGGGGCGAGGAGGGCGTTGGCGGTCACGCCCCCATTCTATCTAGCGCGTGCTGGTGGTGCGCGCTCGGCGACGAAGGCGGGCGGGGCGGGCGTGCCGGCCGAGACGGGTGAGGATCTCGTACCCGTCCGCGGTGACCAGCACCGTGTGCTCCCACTGCGCGGAGAGCGAATGGTCCGCGGTGACGATGGTCCAGCCGTCGGCCAACTGGCGGATGTCGCGCTTGCCGGCGTTGATCATCGGCTCGACGGTGAAGGTCATGCCCTCCAGCAGCTTCGGCCCCGTGCCCGGGCGGCCGTAGTGCAGGATCTGCGGCTCCTCGTGGAAGCGCCGTCCGATGCCGTGGCCGCAGAACTCGCGCACCACGCTGAAGCCCGCGGCCTCGGCGTGGCGCTGCACGGCGTTGCCGATGTCGCCCAGCGTGGCGCCGGGCCGCACCACCGCGATGCCCTTCCACATCGACTCGTAGGTCACCTCGCACAGGCGCCTGCGCCTGCACCGAGGGCTCGCCCGACGTAGAACATGCGGCTCGTGTCGCCGTGCCAGCCGTCCTTGATGACGGTGACGTCGATGTTCACGATGTCGCCGTGGCGCAGAATCTTGTCGCCGGGAACGCCGTGGCAGACCTGGTGGTTCACCGAGGTGCAGACCGACTTGGGATAGGGCCGGTGCCCGGGCGGGGCGTAGTTGAGCGGCGCGGGAACGGTGCCCTGCACCTGCACCATGTAGTCGTGGCAGAGCTTGTCGAGGTAGCCGGTGGTGACGCCGGGCTTCACGTAGGGGGTGATGTAGTCCAGCACCTCGGATGCGAGGCGCCCGGCCACGCGCATCCCTTCGACCTCATCGGGGGTCTTGGCCGGGCTGGAACCGTTCTGGCGGCTGCCTTCCATCATCATCATGGGGGTGATTATAGCCGTTAGGTTCGAGGCCGCCCCGGCGGTTCCGGCGCCCGGCGCTTGCCGGGGGGAAATCTTTGATCGGGCAAGCCTTTTTGCGTTATAATCGTGTGCTTGCCGGAGTGCTACAAGAGGCTGTCCGGCAGCCAAGAGCTAAATCCACACCCCGCCCATGGCTAAGGTGGCCGTTTTAACGACGGCTTGCTAGCGGGGGAGGCCCAACCTTAACCACAGGAGTCTCAAGAATGTCCGTCACCATGCGCCAGATGCTGGAGGCCGGCGTGCACTTCGGCCACCAGACGCGCTACTGGAATCCCAAGATGGCCCCGTACATCTTCGGGGCCCGCAACAAGATCCACATCATCAATCTCGAGAAGTCGCTTCCGATGTACCAGGAAGCGCTCAAGTACGTGCGCCAGCTGCACCTCGAACAAGGGCCAGATCCTGTTCGTCGGCACCAAGCGCCAGGCGCGCGAGATCGTGAAGGAAGAGGCGCAGCGCGCCGGCGCCCCGTACGTCGACTACCGCTGGCTGGGCGGCATGCTCACCAACTTCAAGACCGTGAAGGGCTCCATCAAGCGCCTGAAGGACATGGACGCAGATGGTCGCGGACGGCTCGCTCGAGCGCCTGTCCAAGAAGGAGCAGCTGCTAATACAACGCGCGAGCGCGAGAAGCTCGAGCGCTCGCTGGGCGGCATCAAGGACATGGGCGGCGTGCCGGACGCGCTCTTCGTGATCGACGTGGGCTTCCACAAGATCGCGGTCACCGAGGCGAAGACGCTGGGCATCCCCATCGTCGGCATCGTGGACTCCAACAACTCGCTCGACGGCATCGACTACGTGATCCCGGGCAACGACGACTCGACCCGCGCCATCCGCCTCTACGCGCGCGGCGTGGCCGACGCGATCCTCGAGGGCCGCAGCCAGGTCGATCAACGAGATGGTGGCCCCAGCCCAGCGAGGATTTCGTCGAAGTCGAGGAAGCCGGAAAAGCAGTAACGGCGCCGCGATAACGGTTCGATTGCGGGAAAGGGGCGGCAGAAGCGCCCCTTTTTCGTAAGGTCAAACGCATCAGGAGAAGGTAATGGCGGAAATCACCGCGGCATGGTCAAGGAACTGCGCGAGCGCACCGGGCTCGGCATGATGGAATGCAAGAAGGCGCTCGAGGAAGCGGGCGGCGACATGGAGAAGGCCGAGGAGCTGCTGCGCATCAAGAGCGGCGCCAAGGCCTCGAAGGCCGCCTCGCGCGTGGCCGCCGGACGGCGCGATCGGCACCTATCTCTCCGCGACGGCAAGGTGGGCGCGCTGGTCGAGGTGAACGCCGAGACCGACTTCGTCGCGAAGAACCCCGATTTCGCGGCAGTTCGCGCAGCGAAGTGGCGAAGCTCGTCGCCGAGAAGAACCCGGCCGACGTCGCCGCGCTCTCCGACGCTCAAGATCGGCGGCGAGACCGTCGAGTCCGTGCGCCAGAAGCTGGTGCAGAAGATCGGCGAGAACATCGCCGTGCGCCGCTTCGAGCGCATCCAGGCGCCAGGGCAAGCTCGTCGACTACGTGCACCCGGGCGCCAAGGTCGCGGTGATGGTGGACTCGAGGGCGACGACGACGGTCGCCAAGGACCTCGCGATGCACATCGCGTTCGCCAAGCCCAAGTTCATGTCGAAGCGACGCAGTTGCCCGCCGACGTGATCGCGGCCGAGCGCAAGATCCTCGAGGCGCGCGCCGCGGAATCCGGCAAGCCCGCCGAGATCGTGGCCAAGATGGTCGAGGGCGGCATCAACAAGTTCCTCGGCGAGAACACGCTGCTGGGCCAGCCGTTCGTGAAGGACGACAAGCAGACCGTCGAGAAGATGCTCGCCGCGAAGAAGGCGAAGCTGCACGGGCTACCGCTTCCTCGTCGTCGGCGAAGGCATCGAGAAGAAGCAGGCCGACTTCGCCGCGGAGGTCGCCGCGATGGCGCAACGACCGCCGGCGTGAATCCCGATGGCCACCATGCGCCGAGCACCGGTGCCGCGCCCGCCGCGAAGCCAAACGCGCCGGCCAGCCGGCCTACACAGCGCATCCTCCTCAAGCTCTCGGGGGAAGCGCTGATGGGCGACGACTCCTTCGGCATCAACCGCGAGATGGTCGAGCGAATCGTGGCCGAGGTGAAGGAAGTCTCGGACCTGGGCGTGCAGGTGGCCGTCGTGATCGGCGGCGGCAACATCTTCCGCGGCGTCTCGCAGGGCGCGGCGGGCATGGACCGCGCCACCGCCGACTACATGGGCATGCTCGCCACGGTGATCAACGCGCTCGCCCTGGGCGACGCGATGAACCGCGGCGGCCTGGTGGCGCGCGTGCAGTCGGCGCTCAACATCGAGCCGGTCGTCGAGCCCTACATCCGCGGCAAGGCGATCCGCTACCTCGAGGAGGGCAAGATCGTGATCTTCGCCGCGGGCACGGGCAACCCGTTCTTCACCACCGACACCGCGGCGGCGCTGCGCGGCCGCGAGATGGAGGCCAACATCGTGCTCAAGGCGACCAAGGTGGACGGCGTCTACACCGCCGACCCGATGAAGGACAAGACCGCGCACGCGCTACGCGAAGATCACCTTCGACGAGGCGTTCGTGAAGAACCTCAAGGTGATGGACGCCACGGCGCTCGCGCTTTGCCGCGACCAGAAGCTGCCGATCAACGTGTTCTCCATCTTCAAGGTCGGCGCCCTCGGCGCGTCGTGATGGGCGAGGACGAAGGTACACTGGTCCACAACTAGATTGATATTGTGCTAATGATTGCAGCGGGAACGGCGTTGGAGCGGACACGAGGTGCCGCTCGACGCCATCGAGCAGGAGGGCCGCAACGCATGAACATCGCCGACATCAGGAAACAGACCGCCGAGAAGATGGGCAAGTCGGTCGACGCGCTCAAGCACGACCTCGTCGAAGGTCCGCACGGGCCGCGCGCATCACGGGCCTCATCGACCACCTGCGCGGTGGACTACTACGGCTCCGAGATGCCCATCAACCAGGTGGCGAACGTGACGCTCTCCGATGCGCGCACCATCTCGGTCCAGCCGTTCGAGAAGAAGATGGTGCAGGTGGTCGAGAAGGCGATCCGCGACTCCGACCTCGGCGTGAACCCCGCCACCTCCGGCGACGTGATCCGCATGCCGATGCCCGCGCTCACCGAAGAGCGCCGCAAGCGAGCTCACCAAGATCGTGAAGCACGAGGGCGAGAACGCGAAGGTCGCGGTGCGCAACATCCGCCGCGACGCCATCGACGCACCTGAAGGAGCTGCTGAAGGAAAGCGAAGTGAGCGAGGACGAGGAGAAGCGCGCCCAGGACGAAGTCCAGAAGATGACCGACAAGGCCGATCGCGGACATCGACAAGCTGGTGGCGGAGAAGGAAAAGGACGTCGATGGTCGCGTCTAGAGATGGCCGACTTCGACGAGCTCCACGACCAGAGCCATCCCCCGAGCCGGGCAGTCGTCCCGCGCCACGTCGCCATCATCATGGACGGCAACGGGCGCTGGGCGAAGCAGCGCTTCCTGCCGCGCGTGGCGGGCCATCGCCGCGGCGTGGAGGCCGTGCGCGAGGTCGTGAAGGCCTGCATCGAGCGCGGCGTCGAGTACCTCACGCTCTTCGCGTTCTCGAGCGAGAACTGGCGCCGCCCGCCCGAGGAGGTGTCGTTCCTGATGCAGCTCTTCCTGCGCTCGCTCGAGCAGGAGGTCGAGAAGCTCGCACGCCAACGGCATCCGCTTCAAGGTCGTGGGCGACCTGTCGCCGTTCGACGCGCGCATCCGCGAGCACATCACGCGCGGCGAGGCGCTCACCGCGCGACAACACGCGCCTGACGCTCACCATCGCCGCCAACTACGGCGGGCGCTGGGACATCCTGCAGGCCGCCAACCGCTGCCGCCTCGAGGATCCGGCCGCGCCGATCACCGAGGAGCGCATCGCGCGCTTCCTCTCGATGAGCTACGCGCCCGAGCCCGACCTCTTCATCCGCACCGGCGGCGAGAAGCGCGTCTCCAATTTCCTCCTCTGGCAGCTCGCCTACACGGAGCTCTACTTCACCGACGCGCTGTGGCCGGACTTCGACGCCGCGGCGCTGGACGAGGCGATCGCCTCCTACCGCCGCGCGAGCGGCGCTTCGGCCGCACGAGCGAGCAGCTCGCCGAGGGCGAACCCGTCCGAAACAGGCCGGCTAGGCGCGGCCATGCTGCCACCCGTGTCATCACCGCGGTCGTGGTGCTCGTGGTCTTCCTCGGGATGCTGTTCTTGGCCCCGGCCGCCGTGTGGGCGCTGTTCATGCTCGCCGTGGCGCTGGTGTGCTGCTGGGAGTGGTCGCGGCTGCGCGGCGTTCGCGCCCGCCGCGGGCTAGCGCCTACCTCTGCCCTCTCGGCGCGCGGCCGGCGTGGCGCTCTGGCTCTTCTACGTGCGCGGCGCGCCCGCGCGCGTTCGCGCAGCTGCGCGCTCGTGGCCTTCGGCATCGCCGCGGCGTTCTGGATCGTCGTGGCGCCGGCCTGGCTCGCGTTGCAGGCTGCGTCCCGGCGCCCGCGGTGCGCGCCCTGGCGGGCTGGATCGTGATCTGGCCCGCATGGCTCGCGTTCGTGGCGCTGCGCGAGGCGGGCCCATGGGTCCTGCTCGCCGTGGCCGCCCTGGTCTGGGTCGCCGACATCGCCGCCTATTTCGCCGGCCGCCGCTTCGGGCGGCACAAGCTCGCCCCCGCCGATCAGCCCCGGCAAGACGTGGGAAGGGGTCTACGGCGCGCTCGCGGGCGTGGCCGCTCTACGGCATCGCGCTCGCCGCGATCGCGCGCGCGCGGCCGCGGCGCCCTTCGGCGACATCTTCCGCGCCGACTGGGGCGTGCCGACCATCGCCGCCATGCTGGCGCTGGCGCTGCTCTCGGTGGTGGGCGACCTCTTCGAGTCGTGGATGAAGCGCGGCGCGGGCCTGAAGGATTCGAGCGCGCTCCTGCCCGGGCACGGCGGCGTGCTCGACCGCATCGACGCGCTCACGGCGACGCTGCCGGTGGCGGCGCTGGCGTTGGCGCTGCTGCAGGGAACCCATTCGTGAAACGCGTCGCGATCCTCGGCTCCACCGGCTCGATCGGCGCCAGCACGCTCGACGTCATCGCGCGCCATCGCGGACGACTACGAGGTCGTGGCGCTCGCCGCGGGCAGGAACGACGCCGTGCTGCTCGAGCAATGCCGGGTGCATCGGCCGCGGCATGCGGTGATGGCGGATGCGGCGGCGGCCGAGCGCCTCGAGGCGGCCATCCGCCGCAACGGCCTCGCGACCCAGGTGCGGCAGGGGCCGGCCGCGCTGGAGGAGATCGCGGCGGGGCACGACGTGGACGTCGTCATGGCGGCCATCGTCGGGCGCGGCGGGGCTGCCCGCGACGATCGCCGCGGCGCGCGCGGGCAAGACGGTGCTCCTCGCCAACAAGGAAGCGCTGGTGATGTCCGGCCCGCTCTTCATGGCCGCGCTCGCCGAGGGCGGCGGCACGCTGCTGCCCGTCGACAGCGAGCACTCCGCGGTGTTCCAGTCGCTGCCGCGCGGCTTCGTGTGCGGGAAGGCGGGCGAGTTCGAGCGCTCCGGGGCGCGCCGCGTCCTGCTCACCGCTTCGGGCGGCCCGTTCCGGACCACGCCCGTCGAGCGCCTCGCGCGCGTGACGCCCGAGCAGGCGTGCGCGCATCCGAACTGGGTGATGGGCCGCAAGATCTCGGTCGATTCCGCGACCATGATGAACAAGGGCCTCGAGGTGATCGAGGCGCACTGGCTCTTCGGCGCGCCGCTCGAGGCGATCGAGGTGGTGGTGCACCCGCAGAGCGTCATCCACTCGATGGTCGAATATCGCGACGGCTCGGTGATCGCGCAGCTCGGCGCGCCCGACATGCGCACGCCCATCGCCTGCGCGCTCGCGTGGCCCGAGCGCATCGACTCGGGCGTGGGCCCGATCGACTTCGCGGGCCTGGGCAAGCTCGAGTTCGAGCGCGCCGACCCGGTCCGCTTCCCGTGCCTGCGCCTGGCCGCCGAGGCGATCCGGCAGGGCGGCACGGCGCCCGCGGCCCTCAACGCCGCCAACGAGATCGCGGTCGAGGCGTTCCTCGCGCGCCGCCTCGCGTTCACCGCGATCGCCGAGGTGATCGAGGAAGTCCTGGCCGACGTCGCCGTGGAGCCCCTTGCGTCCCTCGAGCAGGTTTATGCTGTCGATATCGAGGCGCGCGGGCGCGCGGCGCGACTCGTCGCGCGGCGCGCGGCGCGCACCGGACACGCGCGCGACGCCGCCTCCCACGCCCCGCTGCAGGACCCATGACCCTCCTCGTTACGATCGCCTCCTTCCTCGTCACCGTGGGCGTGCTCGTGGTGATCCACGAGCTCGGCCACTACAGCGCCGCGCGCGCGATGGACGTGAAGATCCTGCGCTTCAACGTGGGCTTCGGCCGCCCGCTGCTGATCCGCCGGCGCGGGCCCGACCGCACCGAGTGGGTGATCGCCGCGATCCCGCTCGGCGGCTACGTGAAGATGCTCGACGAGCGCGAGGGCGAGGTCGAGCCCCACGAGGTCGGCCGCGCGTTCAACCGCAAGAGCGTCTGGGCGCGCATTTTCATCGTGCTCGCCGGCCCGTTCGCCAACCTCGCGCTCGCGGTGCTGCTGTTCTGGGCATTGTTCGTGATCGGTACGCCGGGCGTTGAAGCCCGTGCTGGGCGAGCCCGCGCCCGGCACCGCTGCCGCCGCCGCGGGCCTCGCGAGCGGCGACACGGTGCGCGCGGTCGGCGGCGAGCCGGTGTACACCTGGAACGACGTGCGCTGGGAGCTGCTCAACCAGGCGGTGAAGCGCGAGCCTGCCGCGCTCGGGGTCGAGACCGCGCGCGGCGGCACGGCCGAGCATCGCCTCGACCTGTCGGGCCTCACGAAGGACGACCTGGACCACGATTTCGTCGGCAAGCTCGGGTTGAGGCCCTTCGTGCCGCCGGCTCCGGCGCACCTCGGGCGCGTGCTGGCCGATCACGCGGCGGAGCGGGCGGGCCTGAAGGAGGGCGACCTGGTGGTCGCCATCGACGGCGCTCCGGTCGCGACATGGACGGATTTCACGCGCACCGTGCTCGCGAGCGCCGGCAAGCCCATCACGCTCGAGGTCGACCGCGGCGGGCGGCGGCTCAGCATCCGCGCGGTGCCGGAATCCGTGACGGAGGCCGGCGCGAGCTTCGGGCGCCTGGGCGTGGAGATGGCGCCCGATGCGCAGCGCGAGTACGAGCGCATGCGCACCACCGTGCGATTCGGCCCGCTCGAGGCCGCGGGCAAGGCCGTCGCGAAGGTTGTGGACCTCTGCGCCTTCACCTTCAAGATGCTTGGGCGAATGGCCACGGGCCAGGTTTCGTGGCGCAACCTCTCCGGTCCGATCACCATCGCCGACTACGCCGGACAGTCCGCGCAGCAGGGCTGGATCGTGTGGCTGGGCTTCCTCGCCCTGGTGAGCGTGAGCCTCGGAGTGCTCAATCTCCTGCCGATTCCCCTGCTGGATGGGGGGCACCTGGTGTATTATTTCGCCGAAATCGTGAAGGGAAGCCCCGTCTCCGATCGTGTGATGGAGATCGGCCAGCGCTTCGGCCTCGCGCTCCTTCTCGGCCTCACCGTATTCGCCTTCTACAACGATATCAATCGCCTCTTCACGGGCTGAACCCTTGACGCGTCAGAGAACCTTCCGCCTGCGCCTCGCAATGGCCTGCGCGGCCGCCATAGCCGTGCCCGCGCTCGCGATCGAGCCTTTCGTGATCAAGGACATCCGCGTGGAGGGCGTGCAGCGCACCGAAGCGGGCACGGTCTTCACCTACCTGCCGGTGAAGGTGGGCGAGAAGATCGACGACGACAAGGCCGCGGCCGCCATCAAGGCGCTCTACGCGACCGGGTTCTATTCCGACGTGCGCCTGGAAGCCGACGGCGACGTGCTGGTGGTCGCGGTGCACGAGCGTCCCGCCATCTCCACCATCGATATCGACGGCGCCAAGGAATTCACCAAGGACAACCTCAAGGACGGCCTGAAGCAGGCCGGCATCGCCGAGAGCAAGATCTACGACAAGTCGCTGATCGACCGCGCCGAGAAGGAGCTGAAGCGCCAGTACACCAGCCGCGGCTACTACAGCGCCGAGATCAAGACCACGGTGACGCCGCTCGAGAGGAACCGCGTGGCGGTGCGCTTCGACATCACCGAGGGCGACGTCACCAAGATCGCCGACATCAACATCATCGGCGCGAAGGACTTCAGCGAGCGCGAGCTGCTGCGCCAGATGAAGCTCACCACGCCCGGCTGGATCACCTGGTTCACCAAGAACGACCAGTACTCCAAGCAGCAGCTCACCGCGGACCTGGAGCAGCTGCGCTCGTTCTACTTGAACCGCGGCTACCTCGAGTTCGCCCTCGAGTCCACGCTGGTGTCCATCACGCCCGACCGCGAGAAGATCTACATCACCGCCGCGATCAACGAGGGGCCGGTGTACCGGGTGGGCGACATCAAGTTCAGCGGCAACCTGATCATCAGCGAGCAGGAGATGCGCACGCTGGTGTCCGTCAAGCCCGGCGACGTGTTCTCGCGCGAGACGCATCGTCGACTCGACCAAGCGCATCACCGACCGCCTGGGCAACGACGGGTACTCCTTCGCCAACGTGAACCCGGTGCCGGACCTGGACCGCGAGAAGCGCGTCGCGGGTTTCACGTTCTTCATCGACCCGGGCCGGCGCGTGTACGTGCGGCGCGTGAACATCCAGGGCAACGAGCGCACCCAGGACGACGTGATCCGCCGGGAGCTGCGCCAGCTCGAGGGTTCCTGGTACTCGCTGGAGAAGATCGCCCGCTCCAAGGAGCGGCTGCAGCGCACCGGCTTCTTCCAGGACGTGAACATCGAGACGCCCGCGGTCCCCGGCACCACGGACCAGGTCGACGTCAACGTGACCGTCACCGAGAGGAACACCGGCACGCTCAACTTCGGCGTCGGCTACTCGGCGGCCGAGAAGCTCACCATCCAGGCCTCGCTCGCCCAGTCCAACATCCTGGGCACCGGCAACCAGCTCGCCGTCCAGGTGAGCAGCGGCTCGGTGAACAAGGTCTACTCGTTCACCTACGTGAACCCGTACTGGAGCGTGGACGGCATCTCGCGCGGCTTCGACATCTTCCGCCGCGACGTGGACACCTCGAACCTCAACGGGCTCGCGAGCTACCACACCTATTCCACCGGCGCGGGTGTGCGCTTCGGCATTCCGGTGACCGAGTACGACACCGTGAACCTCGGCTTCACGGCCGAGCAGACGCACCTCACCGTGGACCAGCTCACGGCGCCGCAGCGCTACATCGACTTCATCAGGGAGTTCGGCGAGTCGACCAACACGTTCCGCGTGAACAGCTCCTACTCGCACGACACGCGCGACAGCCTCACCTGGCCCACCAAGGGGTGGCTCAACGAGGGCGGCGTGGAGGTGGGCCTGCCACCGGGCGACCTCACCTACTACCGGCTGAGCTTCCAGACCCAGGCGTTCTACTCGCTGCCGAACCAGTTCTCGTGGCTCACGTTCATGGCCAACGGCAACCTGGGGTACGCCGACGGCTTCGGCGGCCACCCGTTGCCGTTCTTCAAGAACTTCTACGCGGGCGGCGTGGATTCCGTGCGCGGCTTCGAGACGGCGACCCTGGGCCCGCGCGACACCAACGGCGACGTGCTGGGCGGTAACCTGAGCGCCGTGGGCAGCCTGGAAGCGCTCTTCCCGCTGCCGGGCTACAAGGACAAGAACGTGCGGCTGTCGACCTTCGTGGACGCGGGCAACGTCTGGGGCCCGGACGACCGGGTCCAGTGGCGCGACGTGCGTGCCTCGGTGGGTTTCGCGGTGAGCTGGGATTCTCCGGTGGGCCCGCTGCGTTTCTCGGTGGCGCAGCCCATCAAGGACCGGCCGGGGGATAAGATAGAAAGGTTCCAGTTCCAGCTCGGCAAGATTTTTTGAGCGGGAGACGTGAAGCCTCGATGAAGACCATCGTAGCGGCGTTGCTGGCATTGGTGTCCCTCGCGGTCCAGGCGCAGGCGGCGGAGCTGAAGATCGGCTTCGTGAACACCGAGCGCGTGTTCCGGGAGGCGGCGCCCGCCCGGCGCGCGCAGCAGAAGCTCGAGCGCGAGTTCGCCGCGCGCAACGGCGAGCTCGCCAAGGTCGAGAAGCAGGGGCGGGACCTGCAGACCGAGCTCGAGCGCGACAACGCCACCATCAGCGAGGCGCAGCGGCGCGAGAAGGAGCGCCAGCTCGCCGACATCAGCCGCAACTTCCAGCGCATGCAGCGCGAGATCCGCGAGGACCTGAACCTGCGCCGCAACGAGGAGCTCGCCTCCGTGCAGGAGCGGGCCACCCGGGTGATCAACCAGATCGCCGAGCAGGAGAAGTTCGACCTCATCGTCCAGGAGGCGGTGTTCGCCAGCTCGCGCATCGACATCACCGAGAAGGTCATCAAGGCGCTGGCCGACAAGTGAGGCCACGCCCATGGCCGCGCTGACCCTCCGCGAAATCGTAGCCCTGCTCGGCGGCGAGGCCGTGGGACGCGACGATGCGCCGCTCACCGGCGTGGCCACGCTCGACTCCGCCGGCCCCGGCGACATCGCCTTCCTCGCCAACCCGCGCTACCGCTCCCGGCTCGCCTCCACGCGCGCCGGCGCGGTGATCGTGGGCCGCGGCGACCGCGACGCGGCGAGCATGCCGCGCATCGTCTCCGACAATCCCTACGCCTACTACGCCCGCACCGTGGCGCTCTTCCACCCGGAGGCCGCGGCCATGCCCGGCGTGCATCCCACCGCGCAGGTGCACGCGAGCGCGCGGGTCGACCCGGGCGCCGAGGTCGGCGCGTTCGCCGTGGTGGGCGCCGGCACGCGCGTGGCGCGGGGTGCGGTGGTCGGCGCCCACGCGGCGCTCGGCGCGCGGGTGGCGATCGGCGAGGGCACGCGCCTCAACCCGCGCGTCACCGTCTACGACGGCTGCACGCTGGGCGCGCGCTGCATCGTGCACTCCGGCGTGGTGATCGGCGCCGACGGCTTCGGCATGGCGCGCGACGCCGGGCGTTGGCTCAAGATCCCGCAGGTGGGCGCGGTACGCATCGGCGACGACGTGGAGATCGGCGCCAACACCACCATCGACCGCGGAGCGCTGGACGACACGGTGATCGAGGAGGGCGTCAAGCTCGACAACCAGATCCAGGTCGGCCACAACGTGCGCATCGGGGCGCACACCGTCATCGCAGGCTGCACCGGGATCTCGGGCAGCACCACCATCGGGGCGCACTGCATGATCGGCGGCGGCGTGGGCTTCGTCGGCCACATCGAGGTCTGCGACCACGTCACCGTCTCGGGCATGACGCTGGTGGCGAAGTCGATCACGCAGCCCGGCACCTACACTTCGGGCATGCCGATGATGCCCCACGCGCAATGGTTGAAGAGCGCGGCGCACCTGCGCCGCCTCGACCGCATCGCGGAGGGCGCGCGCGGCGTCCCCGCCGGAGAGGACCGTGAACGAGACGATGACGCTTGAGGAGATCAAGGAGTATCTCCCCCACCGCTACCCGTTCCTGCTGATCGACCGTGTCGTCGCCTACGAGAAGGACAAGCGCCTGGTCGCGGTGAAGAACGTGACCGCGAACGAGCCCTTCTTCCAGGGCCATTTCCCGCACTACGCGGTGATGCCCGGCGTGCTGATCGTCGAGGCGATGGCGCAGGCCGCCGCGGTGCTCTCGCTGCGCAGCCTCGGCCACAAGAACGACGGCAAGTGGGTGTACTACTTCGTCGGCATCGACGGCGCGCGCTTCAAGCGTCCCGTGGTGCCGGGCGACACGCTCACCCTCGAGGTCACCCAGGGCCGGGTGGCGCGCGGCATCGGCAAGTTCAAGACCGTCGCGAAGGTCGGCGACCAGGTCGCCTCCGAAGCCGAGCTGCTCTGCGCGCTGCGCGAGCTGTAGGAAAAGGCATGGAACCACAGATGAACACAGATGAACACAGATGTTTGGTGACTAGAAACGGCGGCGTCACCACGAGCACCATGCCATCCCGTCTCTGTGACCATCTGTGTTCATCTGTGTTCATCTGTGGTTCCAATGCTTTAGTCCGTCCATGAGCCAAGTGCACCCGACGACGGTGATCGACCCGGCCGCGGACATCGGCGCGGACGTCGAGATCGGCCCCTACAACGTGATCGACGCCGGGGTGGCGATCGGCGACGGCACGCGCATCGGCTCGCACAACCTCATCACCGGCGCGACGCGCATCGGCAGGGCCAACCGCATCTTCCACTTCTGCTCGATCGGCGAGGCGAACCAGGACAAGAAGTACAAGGGCGAGCCCACGGCGGTGGAGATCGGCGACGGCAACACCATCCGCGAGTACACCAGCATCAACCGCGGCACGCTGCAGGACGTGGGCGTCACGCGCGTCGGCAACAACAACTGGATCATGGCGTACACGCACATCGCGCACGATTGCCAGGTGGGCAACGAGACCGTGTTCGCGAACGGCGCCACGCTCGCGGGCCACGTGCACGTGGGCGACTGGGCGGTGCTGGGCGGCCACTCGGCCTTCCACCAGTTCGTGAAGGTGGGCGCCCACGCGATGGTGGGCGGCGGCAGCATCGTGCTGCAGGACGTGGTGCCCTACGTGACGGTCGGCGGCAGTCCCATCGCGAGCCACGGCATCAACGCCGAGGGCTTGCGCCGGCGCGGCTTCACGGACGCGGCCATCGCCGTGCTGAAGCGCGCCTACCGCGCGCTCTTCAAGTCCGGCCTCACGGTGGCCGAGGCGAGGGCCGAGCTGGAGAAGCTCGCTCGCGAGGCGCCGGAAGTGCGGCTGATGATCGATTTCCTCGACACCGCGAAGCGAGGCATCCTCCGGTGAGGATCGCCGTCGTCGCGGGCGAGGCCTCGGGCGACCTGCTCGGCGCCGCGCTGATCCGGGCCTTGAAGGCGCGCTGGCCGGACCTGGAGGTCTACGGCATCGCCGGCCCCAAGATGCAGGCCGAGGGCGCCGCCACGCTCTACCCGATGGAGAAGCTCGCGGTGCGCGGGTACGTGGAGGTGGTGAAGCACCTGCGCGAGATCCTCGCCATCCGCCGCGGCCTCGCGCGCCGCCTGCTCGCCGACCGCCCGGACCTCTTCATCGGCATCGACGCGCCGGACTTCAACCTCGGGCTCGAGGCGAAGCTCAAGGCTGCCGGAATCCGCACCGTGCACTACGTGAGCCCTTCGATCTGGGCGTGGCGCCCGGAGCGCATCCACACCATCGGACGCTCCGTGGACCGCATGCTGGTGATGTTCCCGTTCGAGGAAGAGATCTACCGCAAGGCGGGCATCCCGGTGGACTACGTGGGACATCCGCTCGCCGACGCCATGCCGTTGTCGCCCGACCGCGCCGAGGCGCGCGCGCAGCTGCGCATCCCCGCCTCGACGGTGCCGGTGGCGCTGCTGCCCGGCAGCCGCGTGAGCGAGCTCGAGCTGCACGCCGACCTGGTGATCGAGACTGCGCGCGTGCTCGCCCAGGCGCGCCCCGAGCTGCGCTTCTTCGTGCCGCTCGCCACGCGCGAGACGCGCGAGTACTTCGAGCAGCGCCTCTACGCGCTGGAGGCGCGCGAGCTGCCGCTGACACTCTTCTTCGGCCACGCGCGCCTGGCGCTGCACGCGGCCGAGGCGGCGCTGGTGGCGAGCGGCACCGCCACCCTCGAGGCGGCGCTCGCGCGCTGCCCGATGGTGGTCACCTACCGCGTGACGCCGCTCACCTACTGGCTGGTGAAGCGCAAGGCGCTGCTGCCCTACGTGAGCCTGCCCAACGTGCTCTCGGGCGAGTTCATCGTCCCCGAGCTGCTGCAGGACGACGCCACGCCCGCCAACCTCGCCCAGGCGCTCGGCAACTGGCTCGACAACCGGGCGGCGCGCGAGCGATTGCGCGCGCGCTTCACGGAGCTGCACCGCAAGCTCGCCGCCGGCCACGACGAGCGTGTCGTCCAGGCGCTGATGCCGTATCTTTCGGGTCGTGAAGACCGCATCCCCTCCGAGCCCGGGCTCCGCGCTGCTGTGCGGGGTTGACGAGGCCGGGCGCGGCCCGCTCGCGGGCGCCGTGTTCGCGGCGGCGGTGGTGCTGGATCCCGCCCGGCCCATCGAGGGGCTCGCCGATTCCAAGGTGCTTTCCGAGGCCGCGCGCGACGAGCTCGCCGCCGCCATCCGCGCCAACGCGCTTGCGTGGGCCGTGGCGAGCGCCAGCGCGGGCGAGATCGACGCGCTCAACATCCTGCGCGCGAGCCTGCTCGCCATGCGCCGCGCCGTGGAAGCCCTGCCGTTCGTGCCGGGCGAGGTGCAGGTGGACGGCTTGCACACCCCGCGCGTCGCCTGCCCGTGCAGCGCGATCGTGAAGGGCGACGCGAAGGTGCCCGCGATCTCGGCCGCGTCGATCCTCGCCAAGACCGCGCGCGACGCGGACATGGTGGCGCAGGACGCCCTGTATCCCGCCTACGGCTTCGCGCTCCACAAGGGCTATCCCACGCCCGAGCACCTGGCGGCGCTGCGCGCCCTCGGGCCGTGCGAGATCCACCGCCGCAGCTTCGAGCCGGTGATCGCCGCGTTGCAGCGGGCGCTCGCGTTCGAATGAAGAGCGTGGCCTCGCGCGACAACGCCGCCTTCAAGGCCATGGCGCGGCTCACGGCGAGCGGGGCGGTGCGGCGGCGCAGCGGCGCCTCGGTGCTCGACGGCGCGCACCTGCTGGCGGCGTTCCTCGACTCGGGGCGCAAGCCCGAGGAGGTGATGGTGAGCCGCGCGGGGCTGGCGAATCCCGAGGTGGCGCGCCTGGTCGAGCGCAGCGCCCCGGCGCGCGTGACGCTGCTCGCCGACGCGCTCTTCGAAGCGCTCTCGACCGTCGAGTCGCCCACGGGCGTAATCGCTGCCGTGAGGACGCCGGAGGGCGCGCCGGTGCCCGACGATGCGGCCCTGGTGCTGGCGCTCGAGGACATCCAGGATCCCGGCAACGTCGGCACGCTCCTGCGCAGCGCCGCCGCGGCGGGCGCGGGCCATGTGCTGCTCTCGCGCGGCTCGGCCTTCGCCTGGTCGCCCAAGGTGCTGCGCGCGGCGATGGGCGCGCACTTCGCGCTCAACATCGTCGAGGGCGCCGACCTCGCCGCCTTCTGCGCGCGCTATCGGGGTACCACGGTGGCGCTTGCGGGCGGCGGCGAACGATCGCTGTACGAGCTGGACCTGCGCGGATCCGTGGCGATGCTGGTCGGGAACGAGGGCGCGGGGTTGAGCGTCGATTTGGCGCAGGCGGCGACGGTGCGGGCACGGATTCCTATGGTGGGGCCGGTGGAATCGCTCAACGCCGGCACCGCCGGCTCCATTGCGCTGTTCGAAGTACTGCGACAAAGACAATCAAAAGCGAGGAACCACAGATGAACACAGATGAACACAGATGTTCGGTGACTGGGATTGACGGCGTCACCACGAGCACCAGCCCATTCCATATCTCTCAGACCATCTGTGTTCATCTGTGTTCATCTGTGGTCCCAACGCCTTTCGCCTGGCGCAGCCATGAACGCCCACCCGCAGCGTGTTTACAAGTACTACGAGTTCGTCATGGTGGCGTTCGTGGTGATCCTCATCTGCTCGAACCTGATCGGGCCGGCGAAGATCGCCCAGCTCGAGCTGCCCGTGGTCGGGACGATCACCTTCGGCGCGGGCGTGCTGTTCTTCCCGATCTCGTACGTCTTCGGCGACGTGCTGACCGAGGTCTACGGCTACGCGAAGAGCCGGCGCGTCATCTGGGCCGGCTTCGGCGGGCTCGCTTTCGCCTCGGTCATGGCCTACGGTGGTGGTGGCGCTGCCGCCGGCGCCGTTCTGGAACAACCAGCCCGCCTACGAGGTCGCATTCGGGGGCACCTGGCGCATCGCGCTGGCCTCGATGATCGCGTACTTCTGCGGCGAATTCGTGAACTCCTTCGTGCTGGCCAAGATGAAGATCCTCACCGGCGGGCGGTGGCTCTGGACGCGCACCATCGGCTCGACCCTCTTCGGCGAGGGCGTGGACTCGACGCTCTTCTACCCGCTCGCCTTCTACGGCAGCGGCATCATCCCGGACGACAAGCTGCCGCTGGTGATGCTCGCGCAGTTCGTGGGCAAGGTGGGCGTCGAGGTGGTGTTCACGCCGGCCACCTACGCGATCGTGGGCGCGTTGAAGCGCGCCGAGCAGGAGGACTACTTTGATCGCGACACGAAGTTCACGCCGTTCTCGCTGCGCGACTAGGCTTGCTCCGGATCGCCGTTGCCCGGGGCGCCTCGCGCTGTGGCTGGCCGCCGCGGCATTCGCGGCCGCGCTCGTTGCGCCCGCGCTCCACGCCGCGCCCGCGGATGCGCCCGCCGCGCGCCACGTCGCGCCCACGGACGCGCCCGCCGCGCGGCCGCGCATCGGCCTCGTGCTGGGGGGCGGGGGCGCCCGCGGCGGCGCGCACCTGGGCGTCCTGCGCGTGCTCGAGGACCTGCGCGTCCCGGTCGACTGCATCGCGGGCACCAGCATGGGCGCGCTGGTTGGGGGCGCCTACGCCTCGGGGGTCGCGCCGGCGGAGATCGAGGACCTCGTCGGCCGCACCGACTGGATCCACATCTTCGACGACACCGCGGGGCGCCAGGCGGAGAACATGCGCCAGAAGGACCTCGACGACCGCTACTATGGAGCGCTCGAGCTGGGCGTGACCTCGAAGGGCCTGCGGTTTCGCGAGGGCGCGCTCGCGGGCGAGAAGCTCAAGCTCTTCTTCAACCAGCTCGTGCGCGCCGAGCTGGGCGAGCGGCCCATCGAGGACCTGCCGCTGCCCATCGCGGTCATCGCCACCGACATCGGCACCGGCGAGCGCGTGGCGATCCGCACCGGCAACCTCACCTCGGCGATGCGCGCGAGCATGTCCGTGCCGGGCCTCATGACGCCGGTGGTGCGCGAGGGCCGCAAGCTGGTGGATGGCGGCCTCACCGACAACCTCCCCGTGGCCGAGGTGAAGGAGCTCTGCCACCCGGACGTCGTGATCGCCGTGAACGTGGCCTCGCCGCTGCTCACGCCCGAGGAGGTGACGGGCGTGGTCACGGTGCTGGGGCAGGTGGTGAACCTCCTCACCGACCAGAACATGCGCGTCTCGCGCTCGCTCCTGGGCCCGAAGGACATCTACATCCAGCCCGACCTCGAGGGCATCGGGCCCACGCAGTTCCCGAACCAGCTCGACGCCGCCAAGCGCGGCGCGGTGGCGGCACTCGCCGCCTCGGACGAGCTGCGCCGCTATGCGCTGCCGGCCGCGCAATACCAGGCCTGGCTGGACAATGTGCGGCTCGCCTCCGTACGCACGGCGCCGGTGATCGACAGGATCGAGGTCGCCGAGACGCGCTTCGTGAATCCCGAGACGGTGAGGAGCGGCATCACGCAGCAGGAAGGGCAGCCGCTCGACTCCCACGCCCTCGCGCGCGACCTCGTGCTCGAGTACAGCCAGGGCGACCTGCATTCGCTCGACTACAGCGTGCTGAACGAGCGCGACCGCACGATCCTGCGCATCACGCCGGTGGAGAAGCCGTGGGGCCCGAACTACCTGCGCTTCGGCATGGGCCTCACGTCGGATTTCCGCGCCGAGAGCCAGTTCAGCCTGCGCGCGCTCTACCGGGCGACGTGGCTGGACCCGCTCGGCGCCGAGTGGCTCTTGGGCGGCCAGATCGGCAGCGTGCAGAACATCACCACCGAGCTCTACCAGCCGCTCGATCTGCGCCACGAGACGTTCGTGCGCGCCGCGCGCGAGCGCGCAGCTGCGCAAGGTGCCGATCTTCTCGGACCAGGACCGCATCGCCGTCTACCGCCTGCAGGAGAACGACGCGCTGGTGCAGGCGGGCGTGAACATGGGGGTCTCCGGGCAGGCGGCCGCGGGCTGGGTCGAGAAGCACCTGGGCTCGGTGCTGGACACCGGGCCCGCGGTGCTGCCCGACAACTCGAGCGAGCGCGCGGGCGGCCCGCAGGCGACCCTCCTCGCTCGACACCTACGACCAGCCGTTCTTTCCCACCCGCGGCTTCAAGCTCTCGGCGACGTATTTCGACGCGCTGCACGTCTCGGGCAACGCGGCGGACCTCGAGCCGTACTCGCGCGGCGAGGCGCGCTTCGGCGCGGCCATCTCCCACAACCGCTGGACCTACCTGCTGCGGGCTCGAGGGCGGCACGGCTTTCAAGGGCACGCTGCCGCTGGGAGATGCCTTCACGCTCGGCGGGCCGCGGCGCATGTCGGGCTTCGCCGTGGACCAGATGCTGGGCCAGGATTACGCGTTCGGCCGCCTCGAAGCGCAATACCGCCTCAACTTCGCCTCGCCGCTCTGGGGGCTCACGCTGATCGGCGGGGTGACGGCGGAGGCGGGGCGCATGAACAAGCTGCTGACCGATGCGAGCCTCGCTGGCTGGCAGCGCTCGTTCGGCGCCTACCTCGCCGCCAACACGTTCCTGGGCCCCGTGTACCTCGGGGTGGCCGACGCGAAGAACGGCAAGGGACGCTTCTACCTCTTCATCGGCACGCCATGAACACGCTCAAGGTCGCCACGTTCAACGTCAACGGCATCGGCACGCGCCTGCCGCACCTGCTGCAATGGCTCGCGAAGGAGCAGCCCGACGTGGCCTGCCTGCAGGAGCTGAAGGCCGTCGACACGAAGTTCCCGCAGCTCGACCTGCAGAACGGCGGGCTACGGCGCGATCTGGCACGGCCAGCAGTCCTGGAACGGCGTGGCGATCCTCGCGAAAGGTGCGAGGCCCGTGGAAACGCATCGCGGGCTGCCCGGCGATCCCGAGGACAAGCAGAGCCGCTACCTCGAAGCCGCCGCGACGGCATCGTCGTCGCCTGCCTGTACCTGCCCAACGGCAATCCGCAGCCCGGCCCCAAGTTCGACTACAAGCTCGCGTGGTTCGAGCGCTTCATCGAGCGCGCGCGGCACCTCACGGTTGCGGCCATCCCGTGGTGATGGCGGGCGACTACAACGTGGTGCCGACCGACTTCGACATCTACGACCCGAAGCTCGTGGCGCAAGGACGCCTTGCTGCAGCCGGAGAGCCGCGCGGCCTACCAGCGCCTGCTCGACCAGGGCTGGACCGACGCCCTCCGCCACAAGCACCCCGAGGAGCGGATCTACACGTTCTGGGACTACTTCCGCCGCCACTGGGAGCGCGACGCGGGACTTCGCATCGACCACCTGCTGCTCAACGGTCCGCTCGCCAGGCGCCTGGTGGACGCGGGTGTGGACCGCTGGGTGCGCGGGCTGGAGAAGCCCAGCGACCATGCGCCGACGTGGGTGACGCTCAAGGCGTGACGCGCGCTTGTCAGCGCTCCAGACCCGTGCCGCAGGCCCAGCAAAGCTCGAACGACGAGGGATTCTCTTCGCCGCACTTCGGGCACTTGACCGGCGGGCCGGCAGGCGTGCGCTGGAAAGCCTCGATCAGCGCTCGGGCGCGTTCGGCGTCGCGCGCATCGTCCACCCACACCTGCGGGAGCGAGCTATCGATCGGAAGCTCGCCGGCGATGCTCGAGGCGTTGGCGTTGAACACGCGCGCACGAATGCCGCGGTGGGCCAGGAGGTCCACCAGCAGGTGGGCGATCGGCAGGTTGGCGGCCGCGTGGACGCGCTTCATCGGCATGGCGCGCCCATTATGCGCATGGGCGCGCCCGCCGCGGCGTCAGAAGCGATACGACAGCGTCCCGTAGATGCCGTCTTCCTTGATGCCCGAGCGGCCGGACACGTTGAAGTACGCGATGCTCGACGCCGACGCGATCGCCGATCAGGCCGTTCACGCCGATCGCGCTGGTGACGAAGCTCGAGTCGGGCTTGTAGGCCGCGATGTCGTAGCTGTTGCCGGTGGCCGTGAGCGAGATCGGCATCGCGGTCACGAAGCGGTCGTCGTTGCGGCTCTCGTGGTCGGCCGTGACGCGCACCCACGGCGCCCAGTGGTCGTTGATGACGTAGGCGGCGTGCACGCCGAAGCTCCACACCTCGGACTTGCGCGACTGCTGGGCGATGTGCAGGTCGGCCGATCCCGCGCCGGCCTCGTCGAACGCATTCACCGTCACATCCTGGATGGCCGCTGCGACGACGGGCCCGACCGAGAAGCGGCCGAACGTGAAGTCGTAGCCGGCGTCGAGGAACGCGGAGGCATTGGAGCCGTCCGTGCTCGCCTCGGCCGTGCGCACCAGCGGCCCCAGGATGATGTTGCGGTGCATGTCCTTGAAGTCGATGTTGGACACCGTGAAGATGCCGGAGCCGTAGAAGCCTTCCCAGCGCGCCTTGGCGAACAGGGTGAACGCGTTCTCGCGCGTGTGGAAGTCGCCGGCGTCCATGCCGAACGTTCCGTTGGCGCGGTCCTGCCCGTAGGCGAGGCCCACGGTGAACGCGTCGGAGGCGCGCACCTGCACGCCCACGCCGATGCTCGACAGGTCGTTGCTCACGCCGCTGTTGCCGGTGCCCGAGCTGATGTCGAACTTGCTGCCGTTGCCCGCGGCGAAGACCGTGAAGCGGCCGATCGGCGCGTCGCGGCCCTGCAGCACGCCGTCGTTGATCGTGCGCACCTGGTTCGCGCGCGTGCGCAGCGGTGTTTCCGCGAGCAGCGAGTACTGCGTCGGCCCCTCGATCAGCGACTCGGCGAACTGCGCGATGATCTTCTGCGCGGCGGTGGTCGGATGCACGGCGTCGGCGAACAGGAAGTTCTGGTCCGCGTTGGGCGCCACCAGGTGGTTGGAGTCGCAGAACTGCGCGCTGATGGTGGTGGCGGTGGTGAACGGCGGGAAGGGCCCGCACGCGAGGCCGGTCACGTTGGTGAAGCCGTAGGCCGACGGGTTCGCACCCACCTCGTTCAGCAGCGAGAAGGTGTCCACCGGGATCGCGCGGATGCCCGCCGAGACGAGCCCCGACCAGAGCGTGGTGTTGTAGCCGGCGGAGAGCTGTGTCACCGCGCCCGAGACGCTGGCCGAGCCCGAGAAGGCGGGTGTCGCGCCGATGTTGGGCAGGCCGAACACCAGGATGTAGCGCGCGCCCGCGCCGCGCAGCCGCGCCACCTGCTGGACCTCGGCGGTGGCGGCCCCGAGGACGTTGGTCTGCAGGCCCGTCTGGTCGATGGCGCCGGCCTGGAACGCGGCGAGGTTCTGGAAGATGTCGTTGGCGCCGATCCACACGCCGTAGAGCGCGTGCGGGTCGGCCGCGCCGCCGGTGCCGGCGAGGTACTCGTTGATCTGCACGCTCACCGGGCGCTGCGCCGTGCCCGGGGGCGTGGAGGCCGAATCGGTCGCGACGCGAGCGCCGCCCTGCGCGAAGACGAGCCCGCCCGCGTTGGAGGCCGCCGGCGTGTGGCCGTAGAACGTGGTCACCAGCTCCGACCATACCGGGCCGGGATTGGTGGTGAAGCGCCCGAGGGTCGCAACTTCCTGGGCGGGTATGCCGAGGCTCGCGAGGAAGGGCCGGAAATAGCCCGCGTCCGAGAGGCTGTCGCCGAACACGATGACGTTGCTGAACTGCGCGGCGCCGGCGGGCAGCGCGAAGAGCGACGCAAGCAGGGCCGGAAGCAGGCGCTTCGTGGTCTTCATGGTTCCTCCTCACTATTGTTGTGCCGGGCAGGGCGCCCGTTCTGGCGGCTATCTTAGCCTAGGCGGCAACGGCGCGGCGCTCGAGGCGCGGCGCGGGCGATGCGGGAGGAAAGGTGGCTTGGGGATGATCGGGCGAGGTGGGGGGCGTTTGGGAAGGATCGGGCGCGGATGAAGCGTCGGGAGCCGCGGCATCGAGGCGGAAGCGCGCGACGGCGGCGGCGAGCAGCACGGCCTGCTCCTCGAGGCCGGCCGCCGAGACGCTCAGCTCCTCGACCATCGCCGCGTTCTGCTGCGTGACCTTGTCCATCTGCGCGATGGCGCCGTTCACCTGGTCGATGCCGCCGCTCTGCTCGCGCGAGGCGGTGGAGATCTCGCCCACGGCCGCGCTCACGCGCTGCACCGACGCGAGGATCTCCTGCATCGTGGCGCCGGCCTCGGAGGCGAGCCGCGAGCCCGCGGCAACGCTCAGGGTCGAGGCGGCGATGAGCTCCTTGATCTCGCTTGCGGCCGCCGCGCTGCGTTGCGCGAGGCTGCGCACTTCGGCGGCGACCACGGCGAAGCCGCGGCCCTGCTCGCCGGCACGCGCGGCCTCCACGGCCGCGTTGAGCGCGAGGATGTTGGTCTGGAAGGCGATGGAGTCGATGACCCCGGTGATCTCGGCGATGCGTTTCGAGCCCGACTCGATCGAGGCCATCGTGCTCACCACCTCCTCGACAGCGCGGCCGCCTTTCGCGACCACGTCCGAGGCGGCCTGCGCGAAGGCGTTCGCCTCGCGCGCGTTCTCGGCGTTGCGGCGGACGGTCACGGCGAGCTCCTCGACGGAGGCGGCGGTCTCCTCGAGGGAGCTCGCGTGCGATTCCGTGCGCTGTCCGAGGTCGCCGTTGCCGAGCGCGATCTCCGCGGCGGCGCCGCCCAGGCGATCGGAGGCGGCCTTGATGTCGTGGACCGTCGCCGCGAGCTGGTCGCGCATCGCATTGAGCGAGCGGGCGAGCCAGGCGGCTTCGTCGCGACCCTGCACGGCGAGCCCGCCCGTGAGGTCGCCGCGTGCGATCGCCTCGGCCATGGCCCCGGCGCGGCCGAGCGGCACGGTGATGCTGCGCGTCATCGCGAAGGCGAGGGCCGCGGTGACGATCAAAGCGGCGAGCGCGATCGCGGCAATGGACGTGCGACCGTCGGCGAAGGTCTTCTGCGCTCCGTCGCGCGCTGCCGCGACGGAGCGCGCCTCGCGCTCGGCCAGGGCCCGCAGGGCCGCGAGGTAGCTGTCGACGCGCGTCTGCAGGCCGTGGTTGAGCAGGTTGCGCGCGACGTCGCGCTTGCCCGCCGCGATCGCGCGCGACACCTTCACCACCTCGACGGTGTAGCTCGAATATTCGGATTGCAGGTTGCGCTGGACGTCGGATCCGGCGCCGTTCGCGCCCAGGTCGCGATCCAGGCCGTCGAGCAGGTTGCCCAGCACCGCGCGGCCTTCCTCGACGCGCTTCAACTGGCGGGCCACCTCGGTGTCGTCGTCGGTGAGCAGCGCATTGCGCAACGCCACGGCGATCGCATTGGCCTCGTCGACGATCGCGTGCACGCGCTCGATCTTGGGCTGCTCGCGATCCACGACGTGCTGCAGCGCCCCGTCGAGCGTGTCGAGCCCCAGCATCGCGATGGCGGCCACGGCGAGCAGCAGCATCGTCACGGCCGTGAAGCCGAGCGCGAGGCGGCGCCCGACCGGGATGCGGTTCATCAGCATTCGGCGCCGGGCTGCTTCGCGAGGGTGGAGAGGAACGCCACCACGTCGGCGATGTCGTCGCCCGACAGCTCCTGGCCCCACGGCGGCATGAACGGCGAGCGGCCCATCGACTCGCCGCCGCCGCGGATGATGCTCGCCTTGTACTCGGGCGAGCGCGTGCTCGCGGTGAGGTTCGCCGGGCGCGGGTCGTACAGGCGGGCCGCGGGGCCGCAACCGCGGGCCTCCGCGCCATGGCAGCGCACGCAGTTGGTGCGGAAGACCGCGTTGCCGTGCTCGGTCGAGGCGGCGAGCGCGGGCACGTGCGGCAGGAACCAGATCGCCGCCGCGGCGAGGCGCGCGGCGGCTCCGGGACGCCTCATTTCACGACCTTGATCTTCATCTTCATGCCGGGGTGGATGGCGCACTCGACGTCGACCTCGCCTTCCTTGGCGAAAGTCACCTTGCGCGACTCGCCCTTCGGGTACGAGCCGAGGTCGAAGGACTGTGCGTCCGAGAGCGAGAAGATATTGTGGAAGTGCGGATCGTCGTTGCGGAAGCTCACGGTGTCTCCCACCTTCACGCTGAGCTCGGGCGCGCTGAACTGGTTGCCGTGCTGGGTCACGACGATGTCGGACGCCTGTACGGCTCCGGTGGCAAGCGCGGCGGCCGCCGCAGCCGTGAGGATGAAGCGCATCATGATTCCTCTTGTGTGTCGGGTTGTCGGGCTGGTTCGGGTTATTGGGGAAGCTGGGGCACCGTGACCTGCATCGGCTCGCCCGTGAGCGTCTTCAGGAATTCCACGAGCTCGGCCTTCTGCACGGCGCTCAAGTGGATCGGCTTCATGTCGGGCGAGAGGTTGTCCTTCACCACGCCGCCGCGGCTGTAGTGCTCGACCACCTCCTCGAGCGTCTTGTAGCAGCCGTTGTGCATGTAGGGCCCGGTGAGCGCGATGTCGCGCAGGGTCGGCGTCTTGAAGGCGCCCTTCATGAGGGCCACCTTGCGCTCGTTGTAGCGCCCGAGGTCCTCGTGGCCGTCGGGATCCTTCACGCCGATGTTGTGGAAGCCGTTGTCGGTGAAGTTGTAGCCGGCGTGGCAGGTCGCGCAGTTGCCGGCGCCGCGGAACACCTCGAAGCCGCGCTTGGCCGCATCGCTGACCGCCTGGCCGTCGCCGCGCATCCAGCGGTCGAAGGGCGAATCGGTCGAAAGCACCGTGCGCTCGTAGCTCGCGATGGCCTTCGCGATCGTCTCGCCCGACACCGGCTCGCCCGCGTACGCGTCGGCGAACATGCGGCGATAGCCGGAAATGCCATCGAGCTTCGCCACCAGGTTGGGCAGCGTCTGCGCCATCTCCGCCTCGGTCGTGATCGGGCCCAGCGCCTGGTCCTCGAGGGACTTCTTGCGGCCGTCCCACATCTGCACGGTGTTGAACGCCGCGTTCACGATCGTCGGCGTGGCGCGCGGCAGGTGCTTCATGCCGTGGCCCATGCCGGTGGCGAGTCCGTCGGACCACCCGAGCGCGGGATTGTGGCAGGTGGCGCAGCTGATCCAGCCCGAGCCCGAAAGCCGCGGGTCGAAGAAGAGCGCCTTGCCGAGCGCCACGCGCGCGGGCGTGACGGCATTGTCGGCCGGTGCCGGCGCCTGCGCGGGACGCAGGTAATCGGCGGGTACCAGGGGTTTCACGTCGGTTGCCGCGGCCGCGGGCAACGCGCAGGCGGCGGCCAGCAGGATCGAAGGCAGTCTCATGATTGGGGGGGCCCAATGATCGATTGCCGTGATCCTCGGGCACCGCGCCTTGCCGCGCGGTGAGGTTCCGCACAAAACGGCCGTTTGGCGGGCGAAATCCTGTTACAGGTGAAAGCCCCCCTCAGTACACGCGCCGCACCAGGTGCGCCTCGTGCAGCATGTGCGTCGCGATCTCCTCGATGGACTTGGTGGTGGAGTCGAGGTAGGGGATCTGCGCCTGGCGCATGAGCTTTTCGGCGGCCGACACCTCGAAGCGGCAGTTGTCGAGCGCGGCATAGCGCGAATCCGGCCGGCGCTCGCTCCGGATCTGGTGCAGGCGCTCGGGCGTGATCGACAGGCCCCACACCTTCTGCTTGAGCGGGCCCAGCGACGGCGGCAGGCGGTTGGCCTCGAGGTCCTCGGGGATGAGGGGATAGTTGGCCGCCTTGATGCCGAACTGCATCGCCATGTAGAGGCAGGTCGGCGTCTTGCCGCTGCGCGACACCCCTACCAGCACGATGTCCGCTTCCTCGAGCCCGCGGTGGGTGACGCCGTCGTCGTGGGCCAGCGTGTAGTTGATGGCCTCGATGCGGTGGTTGTAGTCCTTGGCGTTGCCCACGCTGTGGGTGCGGCCCACGGCATGCATCGACTTCACCCCCAGCTCGGCCTCCAGCGGCACGATGAAGCGCTCGAACACGTCGAGCACCAGGCCGTCGGCCTTGTTGATCTCGGAGCGCACGGCGTCGTCCACGATGGAGGAGAACACCAGCGGGCGCTGGCCGGACTGGCGGTGCGCCTCGTTCACCTGCGCCACCGCCTCGCACGCCTTGTCCACCGTGTCGATGAAGGGCATGGTCACGCGCTCGAAGTCGACCTCGGCGAACTGCGAGAGGAGCGAGGAGCCCAGCCCCTCCACGGTGATACCGGTGCGATCCGAGACGAAGAAGACGCGCTTGCGCTTGGGCATGGTCTCACCGGAGGGAGGACGCGGGATGATGCGGCGCAACATTGTCATATCGCGTCGACTATAATTGCAAGCTCCGCGCCAGCCGCCCGCCAACAAAGATTCCCGCCATGGCCACCCGCTACGTCCAACCGCTGCAAGAGCTCCGCATGGCCGACGTGGCCACCGTCGGCGGCAAGAACGCATCCCTCGGCGAGCTGATCAGCCAGCTCGCGGCGAGCGGGGTGCGCGTCCCGGGCGGGTTCGCGACCACCGCGCAGGCCTTCGACGACTACCTCGCCCACAACCAGCTCACCGCGAAGATCGATGCGGCGCTGGCCAGCGTGAACGTGGACGACATGGATGCCCTGGCCAGGGCGGGCGCCGCCATCCGCGCCATGGTCGAGAAAGCCGCAATACCGCCCGAGGTCGAGCGCCAGGTCCGGGAAGCCTACGAAGGCGTGGCCAAGGGCGATGCGCAGGCGAGCTTCGCCGTGCGCTCCTCCGCCACCGCCGAGGACCTGCCCGACGCTTCCTTCGCGGGCCAGCAGGAAACCTACCTCAACATCCGCGGCGTCGAGCATGTGCTCGAGGCCGTGAAGCGCGTCTACGCCTCGCTCTACAACGACCGCGCCATCGCCTATCGCGTGCACAAGGGCTTCAAGCATGCCGAGGTGTCGATCTCGGCGGGCGTGCAGCGCATGGTGAGGAGCGACCTGGGCGCCGCGGGCGTGATGTTCACCATGGACACCGAATCCGGCTTCCGCGAGGTGGTGTTCATCACCTCGAGCTACGGCCTGGGCGAGATGGTGGTGCAGGGCGCGGTGAACCCGGACGAGTTCTATGTCTCGAAGCAGTGCCTCGGGCAGGGGAAGCCCGCGATCCTGCGCCGCGGCCTCGGCGGCAAGGCCATCAAGATGGTGTTCGACACCGCGGCCCAGGCGGGCAAGTCGGTGAAGGAAGTCGAGGTGCCGGGCGCCGAGCGCGACCGCTTCTCGCTCACCGACGACGAGATCCACGAGCTCGCGCGCTACGCCGTGGCCATCGAGCGCCACTACGGCCGGCCCATGGACATCGAGTGGGGCCGCGACGGCTCCGACGGCAAGCTCTACATCCTGCAGGCGCGACCGGAGACGGTGAAGAGCCAGGAGACTCGCCGCGACACCCTCACGCGCTACCGCATCGGCAAGCGCGGCGAGGTGCTCGCCACGGGCCGCGCCATCGGCTCGAAGATCGGCCAGGGCAGGGTGCGCGTGATCATGGATGTCTCCGAGATCAGCCGCGTGAAGGACGGCGACGTGCTCGTCACCGACATGACCGATCCCAACTGGGAGCCGGTGATGAAGCGCGCGTCTGCGATCGTGACCAACCGGGGGGGTAGGACGTGTCATGCCGCGATCATCGCCCGCGAGCTGGGAGTGCCGGCGGTGGTGGGCTGCGAGGATGCGACCGACAAGCTCGCCGAGGGCTCCGAGGTCACCGTGTCGTGCGCCGAGGGCGACACCGGCTACATCTACGCCGGCAAGATGGATTTCGAGGCCGTCGAGCTCAAGCTCGACCGCATGCCCGAGATCCCCGTGAAGATCGCGATGAACGTGGGCAACCCGCAGCTCGCGTTCGACTTCTGCCAGCTCCCCAACGACGGCGTGGGCCTCGCGCGCCTCGAGTTCATCATCTCCAACACCATCGGCATCCATCCCAAGGCGTGCCTCGAGTTCGCGTCGCTGCCCGCGGAGCTCAAGGCCCAGGTGGCGCGCCAGTCGCGCGGCTACGCGGACCCGGTGCGCTTCTATGTGCAGAAGATCGCCGAGGGGGTCAGCACCATCGCCGCGGCGTTCTGGCCCAAGAAAGTGATCGTGCGGCTCTCGGACTTCAAGAGCAACGAGTACCGCAACCTCATCGGCGGCACCCGCTACGAGCCGCAGGAGGAGAACCCGATGCTGGGCTTCCGCGGCGCCTCGCGGTACGTGGCCGAGTCTTTCCGGGATTGCTTCAAGCTCGAATGCGAGGCGATGCGCATCGTGCGCGACACCATGGGCCTCACCAACGTGGAGATCATGATCCCGTTCGTGCGTACCGTGGCCGAAGGCGAGCGCGTGCTGGCGATCCTCAAGGACAACGGCCTCGAGCGCGGCAAGAACGGCTTGCGGGTCGTGATGATGTGCGAGATCCCGTCCAACGCCATCCTCGCCGACGAGTTCCTGCGCCACTTCGACGGCTTCTCGATCGGATCGAACGACATGACGCAGATGACCCTCGCGCTCGACCGCGACTCCGGCCTCGTGATGGACGCCTTCGACGAGCGCGACGCGGCGGTGAAGCGCATGCTGCACATGGCGATCCAGGCCTGCCGCAAGGCGGGCAAGTACGTGGGCATCTGCGGCCAGGGACCCAGCGACTATCCCGACCTCGCCGAGTGGCTGATGCAGGAGGGCATCGAGTCGATGTCGCTCAATCCGGACACGGTGGTGGAAACGTGGCTGCATCTGGCGAAAGCAGCGGCCGTGGCCGCCCCGGCGCAGGCCGGCGCCCAATCTTGATCGTCTGGCGCTTCGCGCCCTTCGCGGAGCTTTCCCCGCAGGAGATCCACGACCTCTACCGCTTGCGCGCGGATGTGTTCATCGTCGAGCAGAATTGCGTGTTCCAGGACGTGGACGGCGTAGATCCGCAGTGCCTCCATCTGCTGGGTTACGCGGAAAGCCTGGGCCCCGGCCCCCGGCCTGAAGCGAGCCGGGACAGGCCGCACCCGGGCGACGCGGCTCCGGAAGATCGCCTCGTCGCCTATTGCCGTTTCGTCCCGCCCGGCGTCAAGTTCCCCGAGCCCTCGATCGGCCGCGTCATCACCGCGCGCCCGGTGCGCGGTACGGGGATGGGCCGCGTGCTGATGCGCGAGGCGATGGCGCGCGCGCAGGACCTCTGGCCGGGAGAACGCTTGCGCATCGGGGCGCAGGCGCACCTCGAGCGCTTCTACAACGAGTTCGGCTTCACCAAGTCGTCCGAGCCCTACGACGAGGACGGCATCCTGCATATCGAGATGGAGATGACGCAATGGCAGGCCAGCTGAAGGGCAAATCGGCGCTCGTCACGGGATCGACGAGCGGCATCGGGCGCGGCATCGCCGAGCTCTTCGCGCACGAGGGCGCCAACGTGATGCTGAACGGGCTCGGCGACGCGGGCGAGATCGAGCGCCTGCGCGCGGGCATCGCGAAGGACCACGGCGTGAAGGCGCTCTACAACGCTGCCGACATGACCAAGCCAGCGGAAATCGCCGCGATGGTGAAGGAGGCCGAGAAGGCTTTCGGCCGCGTCGACATCCTCGTGAACAACGCCGGCATCCAGCACGTGGCGCCGGTGGACGAGTTTCCCATCGAGAAGTGGGACGCGATCATCGCGATCAACCTCTCGTCGGCTTTCCATGCCGCGCGCGCCGCGCTGCCGGGAATGAAGAAGGCGAAGTGGGGGCGCGTGATCAACATCGCCTCCGCGCACGGCCTCGTCGCCTCGCCGTACAAGAGCGCGTACGTGGCGGCCAAGCACGGCATCGTGGGCTTCACCAAGTCGCTCGCGCTCGAGGTGGCCGAGCTCGGCATCACCGCCAACTCCATCTGCCCGGGCTACGTGATGACGCCCATCGTCGAGAAGCAGATCGACGACCAGGCGAAGGTGCACGGCATTTCGCGCGAGAACGTCATCCGCGACGTGATCCTCGCCCCGCAGCCCACCAAGCAGTTCGTGAAGGTCGAGGACGTGGCCGCGATGGCGCTCTACCTCGCCTCGGAGGCCGCCGCGCAGGTGAACGGCACGGCGCTCTCCATCGACGGCGGCTGGACCGCGCGCTGATGACCATGCTGCGCCGCCGCCAGAAGGGGCCGCGGCCGCCGAAGGCCACGGTGCCGCGCGGGCACGCTACGGCTCCACGGGAGAGCGCGCCCCGCACGCGCCGCCGCGCCCGCGAGAACGTGCCGGTGCCGCCGGATCTGCGCGTCGACTCGCTGCCGGCCGTTCCCGAGACGCCGCGCGCACCGAAATCGCGGCCGGCCGTCCCCGCACCCAAGGCCCGCGCGCGGCAAGGCGCCGAGGACGTCGTGCTGGTCACCGGCTTCGAGCCCTTCGGCGGCGATGCGCGCAATCCCTCCTGGGAGGTGTGCGAGCGGCTGCCGGGAAGCATCGCGGGCCTGCGCGTCGAGGTGCAGCGCGTGCCGTGCGAGTTCCTGACGTCGATCCAGATCGTGGCCGAGGCCATCGAGCGGCTGCGTCCCGCGCTTGTGATCTGCCTCGGGCTTGCGGGCGGGCGCACGCAGCTCTCCGTAGAGCGCGTAGCCATCAACACGGACGACGCGCGCATTGCCGACAACGCGGGTGCGCGCCCCATCGACGAGCCTATCGCGCCCGACGGGCCGCCGGCCTACTTCGCGACACTCCCCGTGAAGGCGATGGTCGCGGCGATGCGCAAGGCGGGTGTGCCGGCGGAAGTCTCGAACTCGGCCGGCACGTACGTCTGCAACCATCTGATGTACGGCGTGCTGCACTTCATCGCGGCGAGCGGCAAGAAAGCCCGCGCCGGCTTCATTCACGTCCCCTACGCCGAGGACCAGGTGCTCGAGAAACCGGGCGTCCCGGCGATGGCGCTGGCGACGATGGTGAAGGGCGTGGAGGCGGCGATCGCGGCGGCACAGGCCACGGCGCGCGATGTGAAGCTCGCGGCGGGAGCCCTGGACTAGCACCCCGTTCCACGATCCCGCAGCGAGGCGCTATATTCGCGGGATGACCGACAAGCCCCTCTGGACTCCCTCCGCCGAGCGCATCGCCGGCGCGCACATCACCGCCTTCATCGAGCGGGTGAACGCGCGGCACGGCACCTCACTGCGCGAGTATCACGACCTGTATCGGTGGTCCATCGACCACCTCGAGGACTTCTGGACCGCGCTGTGGGAGTACGCGGGGGTGATCGGCGAGCCCGGCGCGCGCGTGCTGGCCGACGGGAACAGGATGCCGGGCGCGCGCTTCTTCCCCGACGGCAAGCTCAACTTCGCCGAGAACCTGCTGCGCACACGCCACGGCGACGGCAAGCCGGTCGACGACGGCGCCGACGCAATCGTCTTCTGGGGCGAGAACAAGGTGCGACAGCGGCTCTCGCACCGGGAGCTGCGCGACGCCGTCTCGCGCATGCAGCAGGCGCTCGCGGCCGAGGGTGTGGGGGCCGGGGACCGCGTCGCCGCCTTCATGCCCAACATGCCCGAGACCGTGATCGCGATGCTCGCCGCCGCGAGCCTGGGCGCGACCTTCACCTCGTGCTCGCCCGACTTCGGCGTGCAGGGCGTGCTCGATCGTTTCGGGCAGGTCGAGCCCAAGGTGCTGGTGTGCTGCGACGGCTACCACTACAACGGCAAGGTGATCGACACGCTGCCGCGCATCGCCGAGATCGTGCAGCAATTGCCCACGGTGCGGCGCGTGGTGGTGGTGCCCTACGTCGCGGAATCCCCCGATGTCTCCGCGGTGCCGCGCGCCGCGCGCCTCGCGGATTTCCTCGCCCCGTTCCAGGCGCGGGCGGTCGAATACCGGCGCATGCCGTTCAACCACCCGCTCTACATCCTCTACTCGAGCGGCACCACCGGCGTGCCCAAGTGCATCGTGCACGGCGCGGGCGGCGTGCTGATGCAGCACTTGAAGGAGCACCTGCTGCATTGCGACGAGAAGCCGGGCGACCGCGTGTTCTACTTCACCACCTGCGGCTGGATGATGTGGAACTGGCTGGTCTCCGCGCTCGCCGTGCAGGCGACCCTCCTGCTCTACGACGGCTCGCCCTTCCTCGGGCAGGGCAAGGTGCTCTTCGACCTCGCCGAAGCCGAGCGCATGACCCACTTCGGCACGTCGGCCAAGTTCATCGACGCGGTGGCGAAGGTGGGCGCGGATCCGATGCAAACCCATGCGCTCGCGGCGCTGCGCGCGGTGCTCTCCACCGGCTCGCCGCTCGCGCCCGAGGGCTTCGACTACGTCTACGCGCACGTGAAGAAGGACTTGTGCCTCTCCTCCATCAGCGGCGGCACGGACCTGGTCGCGTGCTTCGCGGGCGGCTGCCCCACGCTGCCCGTCTGGCGCGGCGAGCTGCAGTGCCGCATGCTCGGGATGAAGGTGGAAGTGTTCGACGACAGCGGCCGTCCCGTGCCGGGGCAGAAGGGCGAGCTCGTCTGCACGGCGCCGTTCCCCACGATGCCGCTGGGCTTCTGGAACGATCCCGACGGCGCGAAGTATCACGCGGCCTACTACGAGAAGTACCCCAACGTCTGGCGCCACGGCGACTGGTGCGAGCTCACGAAGCACGGCGGCATGGTCATCTACGGGCGCTCGGACGCGGTGCTCAATCCCGGCGGCGTGCGCATCGGCACGGCCGAGATCTACCGGCAGGTGGAGAAGCTGGACGAGGTGATGGAGTCCATCGTCATCGGCCAGGACTGGGAGAAGGACGTGCGCGTGGTGCTCTTCGTGCGCCTGCGCGAGGGGCTGCAGCTCGACGAGGCGCTCGCCAAGCGCATCAAGGACACCATCCGCAACAACACCACGCCGCGCCACGTCCCCGCGGTGATCCTGCAGGTGCCCGACATCCCGCGCACCAAGAGCAACAAGATCGTCGAGCTCGCGGTGCGCGCCGTGGTCCACGGCCAGCCGGTGAAGAACGTCGAGGCGCTCGCCAACCCCGAGGCGCTCGAGCACTTCCGCAGCCGCAAGGAATTGCAGGCTTGAATCCGCAATGACCATCCTGGATCCCGAGACCGGCTCGCAGCCCGGCGTGCTGAAGGAGTTCGTCGAATTCATCGATACGCGCGTCGAGCCGATTCCCGGCTGGCTGCACGTGCAGTCGGCGCTCTTCACCGCGCACATGGTGCGAGCGCAGCACGCGATGGGCATCGGCGGCCCGACGCTCGAGATCGGCGTCTTCAAGGGCAAGTACCTTGCCGTCCTCTACGAGCTGTCGCAGCCGGACGAGATCGTCGTGGGTGTGGATCTTTTCGTCGGCTCGCCCAATCCGGCCGACGAAGTGCCCGGCGTTCGATCCAACATCGCATCGGCGTGCGGCGGCGCCTCGCGGCTGAAGATCGTGGTCGCCGACAGCCTGCGGCTCACGGGCGAAGCCGTGCTGGCCGAATCGGGAGGCCAGCGGTACCGCTTCGTGAGCGTCGACGGGGGCCATACCGCCCCGGTGGTCTTCCACGATCTCGAGACCGCGCTGGGGGGCTTGCGCGAAGGCGGCATCATGGCGCTGGACGACGTCTACAATCCGCTCACGCCGGGGGTGATGGAGGGCGTGGCGGATTTCTTCATACGGCGAAAGCCGGCGCTGGCCCCTTTCGCGTATTGCTACAACAAGCTGTATGCGACCACGCCCGGCCATCACGCGCGCTACCTGGGCGAATGCCGCGCGTTCCTCGACCAGAACCCGTGGCTGCGCATGCGCAGGTACACGCTCGAAAACGCGGAGGCGAACCGCGCCATGGGTTTCACGCCGGCCTTGTTCGGCCACGAGATCTTCGTGTTCCTGGGCTAGTGCCCTGCGCTTGCTGCTAGAAGGAGTGGTGGGCTTCGAGGCCGATGGGCGCGTCGCGCGGGCGAGGCGAGGCGATGCTCGATCATCGACTTGAGGAAGTCGACGTCGTAGACCGCGAGCAGGTGCGGCTGGTGGCGCTCGAGGTAGTAGGCGAGCTGGGCGCGCAGGTCCGGCATCGAGGAGACCACGGACCAGACGTGCTCGTCCCACTGGAAGCGGAAGCCCAGGTCCCAGAAGGCGCGGTTCAGGGATTTGCGGTCGGTCGGCATGAATCCAGACTAGTCGCCGATCCGGTTAAATAAAAGTAAAATATGATTACCTGATCATTAAGCGATTACTTAATTGAAGAACGCGACCCTGAGGCAGCTCCGCGTCTTCGAGAGCGCGGCGCGCCACCTCTCCCTCACCCGCGCGGCCGAGGAGCTGCACCTCACGCCCCCCGCCGTGTCCATCCAGGTCCGCCTGCTCGAAGGCCACGCCAACGCGCGGCTCTTCGAGCGGCTCGGGCGCGGGCTCAGGCTCACGCAGGCGGGCGAGGAGGTGCTCGCCCACGCGCGCGACATCCTGGCCCACATCCGCGCCTCCGAGGAGGCCATCGCCGGCCTCGAGTCGCTCGAGCGCGGTCTGCTCGACGTGGCGGTGATCAACGCGGGCGACTACTTCCTGCCGTGGCTCATCGCCGCGTTCCGCGCGCGCCATCCGCGCATCCGCGCGCGCCTCACCGTCGGCAACCGCGAGGACCTCCTCGAGCGCCTCGGCGCCCACGAGATCGACCTCGCGGTGATGAGCCACGCGCCGACGGACCCGGACTTCGCCGCGCAGCCGTTCGCGCCCCACCCGCACGTGATCGTGGCCCCGCCCGGGCATCCGCTCGCGGCGCGGCGCAGCGTGGCGCTCGAGGCCGTGGCGCGCGAGCCGCTCATCTCGCGCGAGCCGGGCTCGGCCACGCGGCTTGCCATGGACCAGGCGTTCGCGGAGTCGGGCGTGGTGCCGCGCATCGAGATGGAGATCGCGAGCAACGAGACCATCAAGCAGGCGGTGGCGGCCGGCTTCGGGTTAGGATTCCTGTCCGGCCACGCGGTGCAGCAGGAGCTGGCACTCGGCCGCCTCGTCCTCGTCCCCGTGAAAGGATTTCCGGTCATGCGCCAGTGGTATGTCGTGCACCGCCGCGACCGCGCGTTGCCGCGCATCGCCGAGGCGTTCGAGCGCTTCGTGGTGGCGGAGGGCGCGCGGCTGATCCGCGGGGCGCGTGGCGCGGGCGGCCCCGGACCCAGGATGCGCCGATGAGCCTGCGCTCGCCGGTCTTCTACGCGTGGCTTTCGCTCGCCACGTCCATCGTCACCATCGTCCTCAAGTTCCTCGCCTACTACCTCACCGGGTCCGCGGGCCTGCTCTCGGATGCGGTGGAGGCCGTGGTGAACATCGTCGCGGCGCTGGTGGCCCTCGGCGTGCTCACGTATTCCGAAGCCAAGCCCGACCGCGAGCACAACTTCGGCCACGAGAAGGCGCAGTACTTCTCGAGCGGCATCGAGGGCGCGCTCATCTTCGTGGCCGCCGGCGGCATCATGTGGCTGTCGATCCCGCGCCTCTTCCACCCGCAGGCGCTGGAGCAGGTGAGCGCGGGCTTGGCACTCTCGGTGCTCGCCGCCCTCGCCAACGCCGGCTGCGCGTGGCTCATGCTGGGCGCCGCGCGCGCGCACCGTTCGATCACGCTGGAGGCCGACGCGCGCCACCTCCTCACCGACGTGTGGACCACCGCCGGCGTCTTCGTGGGCGTGGTGCTGGTCGAATGGACCGGGTGGCTGCGGCTCGACCCGCTCATCGCCCTCGCGGTCGCGATCCAGATCCTCTGGACCGGATGGCAGCTCATGACGCGCTCGTTCGAGGGCCTCATGGACCGCGCGATCCCCGACGAGGACCGCGCGAAGATCGTCGAGGTGCTGGACCAGCTGCGCCACCGGGGCGGCGACTACCACGCGCTGCGCACGCGCATCGCCGGCGCCAAGAGTTTCGTGGACGTGCACGTGCTCCTGCCCGGCCGCATGAGCATCCAGGACGGCCACGACCTCGCCGAGTCCCTCGAGAACGACATCCGCGCGCGCCTGCCCCACGTCGAGGTCCTCACCCACCTCGAGCCGCTCGAGGACCCCAAGAGCTGGGACGACCCGGAAAAGCCGCTGGCAGGGACGTGATGCTGATCGAGGCGACTCGACTCTGACCCCCCGATTCCCGGGTTTCGGCGATAATTCCCCACCATGGCCGCCGCCGTCCCCAGCAAGCCCGTCGACCGCAAGCTCCAGCTGCGGGAAGTGCTCGACTGGCTGGTCGAGGACGGGATAGTGTCCGCCGACAAGGCCGCCAAGCTGGTGCAGGACTCGAAGTTCCAGCGCAGCGGCAGCCGTCACCCGGTGGTCGTGATCTCGGAGCAGCGCTGGCAGTCCGACAAGCCGCCGCGGCCGCTGCTCAACGCGGAAGTCGTCACGGAGTGGCTGGCGGGGCGGATGAAGATGGGCTTCTACCACATCGATCCGCTCAAGATCGACCTGCGCGCCGTAACGCAGGTGATGTCCTCGGAGTACGCCGCGCGCCGCAACATCCTGCCGGTGGAGGTGAACGGGCGCGAGGTCACCATCGCCACCAGCGAGCCGCTCATCTCGAGCTGGGAGAAGGAGCTGGCGCGAGATGCTGCGGCTGTCGATCAAGCGCGTGCTCGCGAACCCGGTCGACATCGATCGCTACCAGGGCGAGTTCTTCAACCTCGCCAAGAGCATGAAGCGCGCGGAGGCTGCCGGCGTGCCCTCGGGGCCGGGGCTCGCCAACTTCGAGCAGCTGGTCGAGATGGGCGCGCGCGGGCCGCCAGCTCGACGCGAACGACCACCACATCGTCCACCTGGTCGACTGGCTGTGGCAGTACGCGTTCGACCAGCGCGCGAGCGACATCCACCTCGAGCCGCGCCGCGAGGTGGGAATCCTGCGCTTCCGCATCGACGGCGTGCTGCACCAGGTCTACCAGGTGCCGTATCCGGTGCTGCAGGCGATGGTGGCGCGCATCAAGATCCTCGGGCGCATGGACGTGGTGGAGAAGCGCCGGCCGCAGGACGGGCGCATCAAGACGCGCATGCCCGACGGCCAGGAGATCGAGCTGCGCCTCTCGACGCTGCCCACCGCCCACGGCGAGAAGCTCGTGATGCGCATCTTCGACCCCGAGGTCCTGATGCGCGACTTCAAGGACCTCGGCTTCACGCAGGACGAGCACGAGGTGCTGGCAGAGGCTGATCCGCGAGCCGGGCGGCATCATGCTGGTCACCGGTCCCACGGGCTCGGGCAAGACCACCACGCTCTACACGACGTTGAAGCAGCTCGCGACGCCCGAGGTGAACGTCTGCACCATCGAGGATCCGATCGAGATGGTCGATCCGCGCGTGAACCAGATGCAGGTGCAGACGGAGATCGACCTCACGTTCGCCGCCGGCGTGCGCTCGCTCATGCGCCAGGACCCGGACATCATCATGGTGGGCGAGATCCGCGACCACGAGACCGCGGACATGGCCATCCAGGCGGCGCTCACCGGCCACCTCGTGCTCTCGACGCTGCACACCAACGACGCGCCCACCTCGATCACGCGCCTGCTGGACCTGGGCGCCCCGGCCTATCTCCTCAACTCGACGCTGCTGGGGGTGATGGCGCAGCGCCTGGTGCGCACGCTCTGCCCGCACTGCAAGGAGAAGGTGCCGTTCCAGCGCGAGGAGGAGCACCGCGTGTGGGATGCGCTCTGCGCGCCGTTCAAGGCCGCGCCGCCCGAGCACGTCTGGCGGCCCGTGGGCTGCCTGGAGTGCCGCAACACCGGCTACCACGGGCGCATCGGCATCTACGAGATCATGCAGGTCACGCGCGAGCTGCGCGCGCTCATCAGCGATCAGACCGACATCGGGGCGCTCACGCAGGCCGCCTACAAGGCCGGCATGCGGCCGCTGCGCGTCTCCGGCGCCGCCAAGATCGCGCAGGGCATGACCACCGTCGAGGAAGTCCTCAAGTCCGCGCCTCTGCCCTGAAGGTCGTCCTCAGGATCCTCATCGCGCTGATCCTCGCCGTCGTCCTCGCGGCGGCGGGCGTGTGGGCGTGGATGATGCGCTCGCTGCCACAGCTCGACGGCACGGCGGCGGGGAAGGGGCTCGCGGCGCCGGTGGAGATCGTGCGCGACAGGGAGGGCGTGCCGCACATCTTCGCGAAGGGCGAGCGCGACGGCTGGTTCGCCATGGGCTACGCCCACGCGCAGGATCGGCTGTGGCAGATGGAGTTCCAGCGCCGCGTGTCCGACGGGAAGCTCTCGGAATTCCTCGGCGAGCGCGCCTTCGAGGTCGACAAGCTCATGCGCACGCTCGGCATCGCGCGCCAGGCCGAGCGCATCGTCGCGAAGATGGACGCCGCGACGCGCGCGAACCTCGAGGCCTACTCGGCGGGCGTGAACGCCTTCCTCGCCGCGAAGCCCACGCTGCCCGTCGAGTTCCAGGCTGTTCCGCATCGAGCCGCGCGCATGGAAGCCGGCCGACAGCATCGGCTGGCTGCTGGTGATGGCGTGGGACCTCTCCGGCAACTGGCGCCTCGAGCTCGCGCGCATGCGCTTCCTCGCCAAGGTCGGGCCCGAGCGCACCAACGAGCTGATGCCGCCCGTGCCCGGCGACACCGCCACGCCGCTTCCCGATTTCAGCCCGCTCTATGCCGCCGCGGCGCGCGAGGCGACCGCGCTCGCCGAGGCCTACCCGCCGCCCGAGCGAAGCCATCGGCTCCAACAACTGGGCGCTCTCGGGCGCGCGCACGGACACGGGTCAACCGCTGCTCGCCAACGATCCGCACCTCGGGCTGCAGGCGCCTTCGCTCTGGTATCTGGCGCACGTCTCCACGCCCGCGGGCAACGTGGTGGGTGGCACGCTGCCCGGCATCCCGTTCGTGGTCCTCGGCCGCAACGACCAGGCCGCTTGGGCCTTCACGACCACCAACAGCGACACCCAGGATCTTTTCATCGAGCGCGTCGATCCGAAGGACCCGGCGAGCTATGTCACGCCCACGGGCAGCGCGAAGTTCGAGGTGCGCGACGAGGTGATCCGCGTCGGCAAGGAGAGGAGCGGCACATGATGGTGCGCACGACGCGCCACGGCCCCGTGCTATCGGATGCCGTGGGCAGCGTGCGCAGCCGAGCGCTCCCTCGGGCTACGCGATCGCGCTCGCATGGGCCGCGCTCACCGAGGACTTCGCCACCGCGCGCGCCGGCTTCGCCCTCGACCGCGCGCACAGCGGACACGAGATCGTCCGGCCCTGCGCGATTTCACGGCGCCGCACCAGAACGTCGTGTACGCCGACCGCGGCGGGCCACATCGGCATGATCGCCGCCGCGCGCGTGCCCATCCGGCGCGCCGACAACGAGGCGATGGGGCGCGTTCCCGTGCCGGGCTGGGACGCGAAGTACGACTGGCAGGGCTTCCTCCCGTTCGAGGAGATGCCGCAGTGGGTCGATCCCGCGAGCGGCGAGATCGTCACCGCCAACGACAAGATCACGCCGCCGGGCTACAAGCCGTTCATCTGACGGTCGACTGGTTCCCGGCCTACCGCTCGGAGCGCATCCGCGAGCTGCTCGCCGCGCAACCGAAGCACACGATGGCGTCGTTCGAGGCGATCCAGGCCGACACGCTGTCGCGCCTCGCGCGCGAGCTGCTGCCCGTGGCGCGCGCGGCGCGGCCCCAGACCGAGGCCGGACGCACGGCGCAAACACTGCTATCTACGCTGGGACGGCGGGATGAAGATCGAGGAGCGCGCGCCGCTCGCCTTCTCCGCGTGGTACCGCGAGCTCACGCGCCTGGTCTATGCCGACGAGCTGGGGAGCCTCTTCGAGGAGTCGTGGGACCTGCGTGCAACCTTCATGATCGCGGTGATGAAGGGCGAGAACGGCATGGAGCGCTGGTGCGACGATGTGGGCACGCCGCGCCACGAGACGTGCGAGGAGCTCGCGGGCCGCGCCTTCGACCTCGCCGCCGCCGACCTGCAACAACGCTTCGGCGGCATCATTGCCTGGGGCGAGGCGCATCGCGCGCAAGGCATCCATCGCCCGTTCGGCCTGGTGCCCGTGCTCGAGCGCTTCTTCAACATCGAGCCGCAGACGCCCGGCGATTCGTACACCGTGGACGTGGGCGCCTACACCATCCGCGACGCCGCGCTGCCGTTCGGCAACCGCCACGCGCCCAGCCTGCGCGCGATCTACGACCTCGCCGACCTCGACCGCTCGCTCTACATGCAGTCGACGGGGCAGTCGGGCAACGTATTCTCGCCGTGGTATTCGAACCTGGCCGAGCGCTGGGCGAGGGTGGAGTACATCACCATTCCTACGCGGCGCTCGGCGATCGCCGCGGCGCATACGCTGGTGCTTAAACCGTTGGAACCACAGATGAACACAGATGGACACAGATGATCGGGGCAAAGGGATCCAGTGTCGTCAATGGTGATGCCGCAATTCTCCGGGACGGACTATCTGTGTTCATCTGTGTTATCTGTGTTCATCTGTGGTTCACCTGCCTTTTCCCCGAGTAACTCCCGCATGAGCGCCGATTCGCGCGCATAGAACCCCTCGGTGTGGAAGGTCTCCGCGAGCTTGTAATGCTCGTAGTCCAGGTGGTGGCAGACCTCGTGCACCAGCGTGCGCAGGAACGTGCGGAACTTGACTACTTGTACGCGCTGCGCGGTTCGCATCCAGACGGTGATGCGCGCGCGAGCGCCGGTGACCTCGTCGGGCTCGTATAGGCCTTGCAGCTCACCCCCGGAGTTGGCGGGACGGCGCTCGAGCACGCGCACCACGATCGCGGGCGAGCCAAGGCGGGCGTTGATGCCGTCCACCAGGGCCTGGCACGCGCGCTCGACGCCGGCGCGCGTCGCCGCCTCCAGAGCGGGCTCGATGGCCTTAGCAAGAGGCACCAGCTCCTCGATGCCGGGAATCTCGACGCGGCGGATCGCGTCGCTCTTCTTGTAGGTGCGCTTGCTGTCGGCGGGGAGGCGGTCGTAGTAGGCGAAGGGCATCTTATTGTCCGCCCCACTTCCGCATCAACCGCCCCCGCATCTCCATTGCCCGCTCCCGATCGAGATTCTCCCCCGCACCACCGCCCGACTCTCCCGAAGCCGCCCAGTAGAACGCCGTGGGTCGCCCGGTGAACGCGAAGTCCGTGGCTTCCGAGAGCTGCAGCCAGAAATCCCAGTCGTAGAAGATCGGGAATGCCGGGTCGAAGCGGTGACCGGCCTCGACGAACGAGCGGTGGAAGAGCACCGCGTGAATCGCAAGATAGTTGGAGGCGAGGAGGGTGGTGCGATTGAAGGGCCCGCCGCCGAAGATGCGCTGCGGGTTGCCCGCGGGATCGACGAGCTGCGTCTGGCTGTAGGCGGCGCGCGTGCCGGCGGAGCGGGCGGCGGCAAGCAGGTCGGCGACATGGCCGGGCGCGAACTGGTCGTCGTCGTCGAGGAAGACGATCCACTCGCCCTGCGCCGCCTCGAGCCCGGCGTTGGCGGCCGCCACGCTGTCCAGTCCATTGCCGCGCACCATGCGCACCGGCACGTCGCGGTGGCTCGCCATGGCGATGCCGCGACCGGCCGAGTCCACGAGCACGATTTCGAGCGGGCGGTGCGTCTGGGCGGCTACGCTTTCCAGCGCGCCCATGAGCGTGCCGCGGCCCAGGGTGCGGATGATGATGCTCACGAGCGGGGCGTCGCCCTGTGCGGAGATGATCATGATCGCGCGTAGGCTGCGAGCGCCTTGAGCCCGGCGGTGAGGGGCCCCGTATCGCTGATCGCGAGTCCCTCCACGCACCGATTGCGATAAGCCCGGTCGGTGCGCATCTTCGTGGTGGCGGCCACGAGGGCCCGCCTCACCGAGTTGCCGTATGCGGCTTCCGCGATCGCCATGCCGGCATCCGCATCGGCCTGCGACCAGCTCTCGATCATGAAGGCGAGGTCGACGATATCGCGCGAGAGCGTGGACGCGTCCAGCCCCCGGTCCGCGTTGGCGAGGAATTTCTCGGCGAAGCAGTGCCTGCGGGTGAGGCACGGCACCGGGATCGAACGTAAGGCGCCTGCTTCGAGGTCGATGCGCGCCTCGCGGATGATCTCGAACTTGAGCGGCGCGGAGGTGGTCGCCAGGAAGGTGCGAATGCCGTACTGGTCGGCGCGCACGTCGCGGGCGAGGGTGAGCGGCTGTTTCGCGATGGCGCCGAGCGAGCTTTCGGAGACGGCATCCCTCAACCGCCGATAACCTTCCCGGGCCGAGCACAGGAAATCGATGTCGCGCGACTCGCGGTATTCGCCCAGCTCGAGCACGATGCGCGTGCCGCCGCCGAAGCAGCATCCGGCGCTCGCGAGGAACGCGGGGTCCAGTTTCGCGAGCACCTCGGCGACGACGCGGTGCCCAGGGCGCTTGAACACGGCCTCACGCATTCATCACTCCCGCGCCGAAGCGGTCCTTGAGGCGATCGATCAGGTGGGCTTCTTCCTGTGCCAGGCTGCGTGGGTCGATGAAGCGCCAGTTGCGCTCGTACAGCGCGAGCGCATCGCGCGCCGGGATCCAGCGGTTGGCCCGGTTCCATGCGAGCTCGCGCAGGCGGGGATAGCGGCAGAGGTCGACGACCATGTCGCCCAGGAGCGCGTCCAGCGCCTCCTCGAACCCTGGAAGGGCGCGAGCCACCCGCAGCCGCTCCGCGCGCTCGGCGGGCAGCCGGAGCTGCACCTCGGCAACTCCCGCTGAACGCTCCCTTTCCCGCTGCGTGCGTTTGGCAGCCCGCAGCTGCTCGGCGCGAGTGAGGGCAGACGTTCGCGGGCGGCCTCGCTGTCCATCGGCGGTCTTCCGCATTGCCCATGATAAGGGAAGATTAAGATGACATGTCAACATAAAGCTGGCCGGCTACGAGGTCTCGTGTGCGACGGATGCCTCCCGTATGCTCGAAAATCGATGACGAAGCGCGCGAGGTTGCGTGACATGCCGAACTGGGCCTTCCTCCTGGCGCGCCGCGCCTTCGGCTCGGCGGGCGTGGCACTCCTCACCTGGATCGGATGGAAGCTCGGCCAGCTCGACTGGGCACTCGTCGCGTTCGTCTTCTCGTCTCCCATGGTCGGGGTCGCCATCGCGCGGCCGCTGGTCGAGCTCGCGCACGACGGCATGACTTGGCTCTGGCGCAGCCCGCACGAAGCCTGGCAGGGACGCTACTACGAGTTCAACAGCCGCCAGGTGCGGGTGCTGGAGGAGGCAGCGCGCCTGTGGTTTTGTGCCGAGGATGTCGTGAAGGCGTGCGATCTCGCGATCGTGCCCGCGACGCTGTCCGGGCGCATCGTCCTGGGGCTGCCGTGCCTTGCGATCGAGGATATCGAGGCCTTGCACCGCAGCCATGGCGGTCGAGGAGCTGGGCCGCTTCCTGCTATGGGCGCGGCGCTACGTGATTACGCCCTGGGAAATGAAGCGGAGCGGGCCGCTGGTGCCGCGTTGATCGGCGACGGCTAGCGCAGCGGGCTGCGAAGGTCGCCGAAGTGCGGCACGAACACGCCGCGCTTGCGATCCTCGAGGAAGTGCTCGAGCGTGCGGCGCACGACGGTGAAGGCGAGCTCGTTCCAGGGAATCTCGTCGGCGGTGACGAGCTTCACCTCGAGGCTCTCCACGCCCGCGCCGAAGTCGTCGTTCAGCAGGCGCGCGCGGAACATCATGTGCACCTGGCTGATGTGCGGAACCGAGAACACGGTATAGAGCTCATCGATCTGCACCTTCGCGCGCGCCTCTTCCAGCGCCTCGCGCATCGCGCCCTCGGCGGCCGTCTCCTCGTTCTCCATGAAGCCGGCGGGCAGCGTCCACAGGCCGTAGCGCGGCTCGATGGCGCGCCGGCAGAGCAGGATGCGCTCGCCCGCTACCGGGATGCACCCCACGACGACTTTGGGGTTCTCGTACTGGATGTGGCCGCAGGCATCGCATACGGCACGCAAGAAAATATCGCCGTCGGGAACCCGATGGGTCCACCGCGTTGCCGCAGGAATTGCAGAACTTGATCAAGGACTTGGAGGGGCTTGTGGATAACCGTTCGGGGACCCGCAAACGGGTTTGCTTATGTTAACATAAGCCTCTGAAATTCCAGATAAAACCCACAGAACCCGGCGGTGTTTGGCGCCCCGCCTCTACGCATCCATTCATCACCATGAAGACCCTCCGCCGTCTCGCAACCATCGCCGCGCTGTCCGCTCGCATGCGCGGGAGCCCAGGCCCAGATGCCGTCCCGCGCGGCGCTGCCTGCCCTCGAGCTGCCTCAATCCTTCCATGCCCCGCTGCTGTCGCCCGCCAGTGTCGTCTCCCTGCCGGCGCCCGAGCAAAAGGCCGCGCCGGCGCCCAGCAAGCAAGGGCCGGTGCGCGTGGGCTTCGTGCGCGAGCTGCCGAAGGCGGCGCGCGCCAGCGTCTGGACGCCGGTGGCCGGCGGCTACGTCACGAAGCTGCGCGTGACATCCGACCAGGCCCTCGGGCTGCGCGTTCGGCTCGACCTCGGCGTGGTCCCGGGATCGATGGAGGTGCGCGTGCAGGGCGACGGCGACCGCATCGAGACCATGGTCCTCGATCCCACGCTCGGCCCCACCGCGTGGACGCCATGGACCGAAGGCCCGACGCAGGTGATCGAGCTCTTCTCGCCGGTGAAGCCGGGCAACGACCAGGCGGTGCAAGTCGGCGCGCTTTCCCACTTCGACCAGTCGCTGGTGCAGCCGAAGGCGGCCGGCGCGTGCACGCTCGAGACGATGTGCGCGGCGAGCGACTCGTCGCTGCCCGCGGGCGTGGCCGATGCGATCGCCGAGCGCAAGAAGTCGGTCGCGCGCATCACGTTCGTCTCGGGTAACAGTAACTTCCAGTGCACGGCCACGCTCATCAACACGGAGAAGTTCCCGGCGCCCTACCTCCTCACCGCCAACCACTGCGTGAGCACCGACGCCGAGGCGCGCACCATCACCGCCTTCTTCTTCTCGGAGTCGGACGCCGCGTGTCCGGACCAGGGCCCGGCGCCGCTGCGCCAGCAGGTGAGCGGCGGCATGCAGCTCGTGCTCACGAACTTCAACGTGGATTCCACCCTGTTGCTGATGAACGGCGGGGCGCCCACCGGCGCGGTGTACTCGGGCTGGGACCCGACGCGGCTCGCCACCGCCGCGCCGATCGTGAGCATCAGCAATCCCGAGGGCGACACGATGCGCTACGCGATCGGCAGCCTCGACCAGGAGTTCCGCGTCAACGACTGGCCGCAGGACATGTACGGCATCCGCTTCTCGCGCGGCATCATCCAGGAGGGCTCGAGCGGCTCCGGCCTCTTCACCCTGTCCGGCAACGGCAGCCTCGTGCTGCGCGGCATCCTCACCGGCACCACCGTCAGCAACAGCGACGGCGGGCTCTCGTGCACCAACCTCACCGAGGACGGCCTGTACAGCCGTCTCGAGATCTTCGAGCCGGAGATCGCGCCGTTCATCACCACCGCCGGCAAGCCCGCCGACGACGCTCCCAACCGCGCATCCGAGCTCTTCAGCACGCCGCGCGGATCCCACGCAGGCCGACGTGCTCACGCTGCACCCGGGCACCGTGCGCGCGCTCGCGAAGAACATCGACTACCTGGGCGACCTCGACGTCTACCGCATCATCCTCAGTAGCCCGGCGTGGGTGAGCGCTTATAGCGAGGGCAACATGGACACCGTCGGCACGCTGCTCGACGCGAGCGGCACCGAGATCGTGGCGAACGACGACGCACAGGTGAGCAGCACCAACTTCGGATTCACGAAGCAGCTCGATCCCGGCACCTACTATCGTGCAGGTCGCTCCGTGGGATCCGAACGTCACCGGGCCGTACACGGTGAAGATGCGCGCCGACCTCCAGGACACGAACTACACGGACCTGTGGTGGGCGTCCCCGGCCGGCTCGGAATCGGGCTGGGGCATCAACCTCAACCACCAGGGCAACATCATCTTCGCCACGCTCTTCGACTACGACACGGACGGCAGCCCGATGTGGCTGGTGATGTCCGACGGCGAGCGCCAATCGGACGGCTCCTACTCCGGCACGCTCTTCCGCACCACGGGCCCGGCGTTCAACGCGCAGCCCTTCAACCCGCTCCGCGGTCGTGGTGACGCCCGTAGGGCAGATGCGCCTCGCCTTCTCCGGGCCGAGCAGCGCCACGCTCACCTACTCGGTGAACGGCACCACGGTCACGAAGTCGATCACGCGCCAGGTGTTCGCGACCGCGCCCACCTGCGGCTGGTCGGCGTTCGATCGCAGCACCGCGACGAACTTCCAGGACCTGTGGTGGAACCCGAGCTGGAGTCGGGCTGGGGCGTCAACATCACGCATCAGGGCAACATCCTCTTCGCCACGCTCTTCACCTACGACGCGAGCGGCAAGGGAATGTGGCTGGTGATGTCGGACGGCGCGAAGACGGGTGATGCAAGCTACTCGGGTGGGCTCTACGTCACGCACGGGCCGGCGTTCAACGCGGTGCCGTTCACCCCGACGGCGGTGACCAACACGCAGGTCGGCACCATGACCTTCAACTTCACCAACGGCAACGCGGGCACCATGACCTATACGGTGAACGGCGTGTCGGTGACGAAGTCGATCCAGCGCCAGGTGGAAAAGGACATCACGACGGAATGCGAGTCGTAGCCACTTGAGCGTCGCGGTCATCGAGTCCCTCGACCACGAGGGCGCCGGGGTCGCGCACGTCGAAGGCAAGGTCACCTTCATCGACGGCGGAGTGACCGGCGAGCGCGTGGAGTTCGTGCGCCGGCGCTCGCGCGGCCACTTCGACCTCGGCACCGTCACCGCCGTGCTGCGCGAGAGCGCGCTGCGCGTCACGCCGCGCTGCCGCTACTTCGGCACCTGCGGCGGCTGCGCGATGCAGCACGTGGATGCCGTCGGCGCAGGTCGCCGCCAAGCAGCGCGTGCTGGAGGACAACCTGGAGCGGCTGGGCAAGGTCACGCCCGGGCAGATACTGCCGCCGGTCATCGGGCCCGCGTGGGGCTATCGCAACCGCGCGCGCGCTCTCGGTGCACTACGTCGCGAAGAAGGGCGGCGTGCTGGTGGGATTCCACGAGCGGCGCTCGAGCTTCGTGGCCGACACCATGTCGTGCGAGGTGATGCCGCTGTCCATCTCGGCGCTGATCCCGGAGCTGCGCGCGATGTTCACCTCGATGCGGCTGCGCGATCGCCTCCCGCAGGTGGAGCTCGCGATCGGAGAGGCGGTGACGGTGCTGGTGCTGCGCCACCTGGAGCCGATTCCCGGGGAGGATGCGGAGAAGCTGCACGCCTTCGCCGATCGCCACGGCATCCAGTGGTGGCTGCAGCCCAAGGGTCCGGAGACCGCGCACCCGTTCTATCCGCTCGACAAGCCCGCGCTCGACTACCGGCTGCCGGAATTCGGACTGACCCTGGCGTTCGGCCCGACGGAGTTCACCCAGGTCAACGCGGGCGTGAACCGCGTGCTCGTGAAGCGCGCGGTGGACCTGCTGGACCCGCTTCCCGGCGAGCGCGTGGGCGACCTCTTTTGCGGGCTGGGCAACTTCTCGCTGGCGCTCGCCACGCGCGGCGCGGAGGTGGTCGGCATCGAGGGCGCGCCGTCGCTGGTCGCGCGGGCGCAGGCGAACGCACGCGCCAACGCGCTCGAGGGCCGCGCCACGTTTTTCGCGCACGATCTCTATACGGATGCGCCGGGAGCTCTCGACCCGCCTCGGCCGCGTCGACAAGCTGCTGATCGACCCGCCGCGCGACGGCGCGCTCGAGATCTGCAAGAGGCTCGCCGACGGCGGGCCGAGCCGCATCGTCTACGTCTCCTGCAGCCCCTCGACCCTCGCGCGCGATGCCGGCGTGCTGGTGAACGTGCAGGGCTACCGCCTCGCCGCCGCGGGCGTGGTCAACATGTTCCCCCACACCGGCCACGTCGAGTCCATCGCCCTCTTCCAGAAATGAAATGGGGTCAGGTTCAATTTCGAACCTGACCCCATTTACGTGCCGGTTGTTCAGTCGTTGCTGCTGGTGATGCCGAGGAGTGCCAGCAGGTTCACGAAGACGTTGTACAGGTCCAGGTACAGCGCCAGCGTGGCGGTGATGTAGTTGGTCTCGCCGCCCGTCACGATGCGGTTCACGTCGTAGAGCATGAATGCCGAGAAGATGGCGATCGCGAGCACCGAGAGCGCGATCATCAGCGCGGCCATGTGCAGGAAGATGTTGGCGAACATCGCCACCGCGAGCAGGATCACGCCGATGAAGAGGAACTTGCCCATTCCGGACAGATCGCGCTTCGTGGTCGTGGCGATGGTGGCCATCGCGGCGAAGATCACCGCCGTGCCGCCGAACGCCATCGCGATGAGCGAGCCGCCGTTGGCGAGCCCCAGCACCGCGCCCAGCATGCGCGACAGCAGCAGGCCCATGAAGAACGTGAAGCCGAGCAGCAGCGCCACGCCCCAGCCGCTGTTCTTGGTGCGCTCGATGCCGAACATGAAGCCGAACGCGATGAGCAGGAACGCCATGAACCCGATGGCGGGGTGGCCGGCGAAGAAGCTGAACTTGAGCTGCACGCCCAGCCACGCACCGATCACCGTCGGCACCATGGAGGTCGCGAGCAGGAGGTACGTGTTGCGCAAGACCCGGTTTCGGGCAAGCGCCGGCGCGTAGGCCGCGTTGGGCTGCGCCATCAACGGGGTTTCGGGTTGCATAGGGATGTGGTCTCCAGGTGGCGGGCCCTCAAGGCGGACCCATTGTTAGAGTATGGGCGCGCCATGGCAGTTTCAAGGCGTCGCCCCCGGGGTTAGAATCCCCTGAGAAATCATACCCCTTCCATTTTTTCGTGCACGGAAGGTTGGCGTCACGCACGGAAGGTTGGCCGAGCGGTTTAAGGCACCGGTCTTGACGCTCGCCCGCTCCTGGCGAGCGGGGGCGCACTTACCTTCAGGTTAGTGCGCACCAAAACCGGCAACAGAATGACGTTGTTGGAACGGAAGGTTGGCCGAGCGGTTTAAGGCACCGGTCTTGAAAACCGGCAACGGGGCAACCCGTTCGTGAGTTCGAATCTCACACCTTCCGCCAGGAATCAGCGGCAACCGAAGTCATCATCCGGCCCGTGCTCCGGCCGCACGAGATCGTGGCGATCGGCTATGGCCGCGGGAAGGATCGTCGGGACGAGCGCATCGGCGGCGGCGATCTCGGCGGGCGTGAGGCGCGCGCGGGCGTCGGCCATCTCATCGGCGAGGTGCTGGCGATACTCGGGCGCGGCGCGCGCGGATAACGCGGCGAGATAGGCGAAGCCGCGGGACGGATCGTAGGGTATCGCACGCGTGCCCCCGCCCGGCGCCAACTGCTCCGCTCCGAGTTGCTCGATCGCGATGACGTCGCCGGCGGCGGCGGCCTGCTGCAGGAAGGGCAGCGCATAGGTTCGGTACTGCGCGATCGCCTCCATGTCCGCCGCGCCGCGCCACTGCGGATCGCGCACGAGCCTCGAGGTGGCGAAGAGCGTCATCGAGGGCACATGGCCGGCGCGCGCGGCCTCGAACAGCGGACGCCACGCGTCCTTCTCGGCATTGGCGTCCACGCCGTCGCACACGGGGTCATCGCGTGCGATGCGCGCCCGCATCGCCGAGATCTCCACCTGGACGCGCTCGCGTGCCGCCGCCGGGAGCCGCGCCAACGCTGTCGCATCCATCTTCGATATCTCCTCGTAGCCACGCAGGTCGCGGGCGTGCTCGATGCAGCGCTGCACCTCCATCGTGTAGCGGCATGCGGCCGGCGGATCGCCGCGTTGCGCGGCATCACGCAATATCGGGAGCGCTTCGCGCAGCGGTGCGTTCGGGGCGGGAAGCGGTGTAGACGGCGACGCGCCAGCGCGGGTACGGCGAGGCGATCGCACTGGGCGATCGCGTGGAGCCGGCACTCGTCGATCGTGAGGCGCCCGCGCTCGTCGATCGGGTCGCCGCCATCTGCGCGCCGCGCGGGGCGGTGGCGAGAGCGCGCCACGCGAGAGTGCCGCCTTCCAGGGCGATGCCGAGCAGTATGCCGAGGGCGACGATGGCGGCAAGCGCCCGCGCATTCATGGTCCCTCGCACTCGGAGCCGTCCTCGTTCGGGCTCATGCCGCTGGACCAGTCGAAGCCGCCCAAGGGAACGCCTTTGAGGGGCGGGAGCGTTTGCGCGAGCGCGCGGGCCCGCTCGACGTCGCTCGCGTCGAGCCCGAGGTTGCGGATGAGATAGTCGAGGTCGCTCTGCATGCCCGCGCGATAGGCCGGAGCGGCCGCGGGCGCGATCGCCATGACGTAGGCGGCGGAACGAACCGGATCGCGTGGAAAGAGCTGCACGCCGAACGACGGCAGGCGATAGGCGCGCGACATGAGCGAGAAGATGCGCGGATCTCCACCCTGGACGCCGGACTCCAGCAGCGATGGTGCGTAGGAGCCGCCACTGCTCCCAGCCCTCGAGCGTGTTCTCGGGATGCTTCACGTCGAGGCCCCACGGGAAGAACGTCGTGTGCCAGATGGCCATGCGATTGCCGGCGAGGGCCGCGGCGAGCGCGTAGTCCCACGCATAATCCGTCTGGCTCCGAGGGGAATCCCGCGCAACTGCGCTCCGCCTCGGCGAGCCGCGCTACGCTGCTCGTGCGGAATCCCTCAAGCTGCGCCAATTGCTTCGGATCGGCGGTCATCGTCGCGGCATGCCTCCAGAAGGCCGGCACTTCGCGAAGCGACGGCAGCTTGGCGCAGCGATCGAGCTCGAAGGCGAGGCGGCATGCGGCGGCGGCATCGCCATGGGCCACGCGATCCTGCAGATCCCGATAGATCGCGGTGAGCGGCGTGCCGAGTGGTGGCAGAGGCGTGGTCTTCGCACCCGCGGCGGGCGCGGCGACCGTGAAGCGCGGAGGCTTCGCGACCGGCGCCGGAGGGTGGGCCCCTGATGCCGCGGCGCTCGAGCGCGCGATGGGGCCGCCCGGAGCCGCCGGAGCGCGCGCGACCGGAAAGAAGCCGGGCACGACCACCCGATCGAGCGTCCACCACACAACGAGCGCCAGGCCGATCACGGCGGCAACTTGCGCCAATCGCTTTCGCATCGCCTGGTCCCCGTCGATGGAAACCCGCATTCTAGGGCAGCCGGCTCCCCGAGGTTCGGCCCCCGCTTTCTGCATTCCGTCGCTTTGCCCCTGTTGCCGCCGCCGAGCGCCTCGTAGCCTGCCCGCATGGCGGCCGACCGGCTTCCAACTGAGGGGAGAAGAACATGGCTCGACTCTGGATCGCACTGGCTTTCGTGTTGGGCGCTTGCACCATCGGCGAGCGCGGAACGGCTCCTGTATCGGCTCCGCAATCGCCTATCGCCGAGGAGGGATTCGTCAGGATCGGCGGCATCGACCAATGGGTGAGCATCCGCGGCGCGGACGTGCGCAATCCTCTCATCGTGGTCGTGCATGGCGGCCCGGCTGTGGCGAATTCCTCGCTGCTGGGTCCCTACGGTGCATGGGAGAGGAATTTCACCGTTGTCCAATGGGACCAGCGCGGCGCCGGAAAGACGTTCGGCCGTAACGGCAAGTCCACGCCCGAGGTGACCGCCGATCGCATCACCGAGGATGGCATCGAGGTGGTGGAGTATTCCCGCCACCGCGTGGACAAGCGGAAGGTGATACTCCTGGGCCACTCGTGGGGATCGTTGCTGGGCGTGGCGATGATCAAGAAGCGTCCGGACCTCTTCTCGGCCTACGTGGGAACCGGACAGGTCGTGAGCTTCGCAGGAACCACGGCGGCCCAATACGATGACCTCGTGAAGCGAGCGAGCGCCGAGGCAAACCAGGATGCGCTGCGGAAGCTCCATGACATCGGCCCCCCGCCCTACGAGATGGGGCCGAAGTTCTTCGAGCTGCAGAAATGGAACGACCATTACCTCCCGCGCGTCGACGCGGATTACCTGCATGGGATGCTCGAGAGGGTGCGCGCCGCTCCGAAGTCGACGCCGCAGGAGGCGCAAAGCTGGATCGACGGACGCCAGTTCTCGATGAGATCACTGGGCGGTGCGGTGCTTGCGGCGGACCTGCCGGCCGCGCAGGGCTACGAGATGCCGGTTGCGTTTTTCATCATCCAGGGGGCCGAGGATCGAATCACGCCGACCGTGCTGGTGGAGGATTACTTTCGACATGTCCGGGCCCCCCGCAAGGAGATGGCCGTGATCCCCGGCGCGGGGCACTTCGCTTACGCCACGCACAGCGAGGCTTTCCTGGCCGATCTCGAGAAATTCGTGGGGGCGGCGCCCACGTAGGCATTTTCCATGTGGTGATAGGATCATTTCACCGCCCCCCGAAGGAGACGCGCCATGATCCTCGGACTGACCCCGCTGGTCCTCATCCATACGCTGATCAGCCTCGTGGGAATCGGCACAGGGCTCGTCGTCCTGTACGACCTGTGGGGCAACCGGCACGCCGATGGCTGGACCGCCTGGTTCCTCGCGACCACCATCCTCACCTCCGCAACGGGCTTCCTGCTGCCCGCGGTGAAGTTCATGCCGTCCCATGCGCTCGCGGTGCTCTCCCTCGCGGTCCTCGCCGTGAGCTGCTACGCGCGCTATCCGAAGCGCATGGCCGGTGCCTGGCGCCTGGGTTACGTGCTCACCGCGGTCGCGGCGCTCTACTTCAACGTCTTCGCGCTCGTGGCCCAGTTCTTCCTCAAGGTGCCCGCGCTGCACGAGCTGGCGCCGCAGGGCAACGAGCCGCCGTTCGCAATCGCGCAGGCTGTCGTGCTGCTCGCGTTCGTTGCCGCAGGTATCGTCGCGGCGCGCCGCTTCCACGCAACCGGTGCCGGCGACGAGGAGACCGCGCGCGCCTGAGGCGCCAAGGAGGACCCATGACCAAGCCGAAATCCCCGCGCGCGCCGGACAATGGCGCCTCGCACGTTCCCGATCACGCGAGCCCGAAGGATCCCGAGCACGCGGAGTGGCTGATCGACGAGGGTTCCGACGAGAGCTTCCCCGCGAGCGATCCGTCCGCCGCCGCCATGCCGCGCCCGCCCCGGCGCAAGAACAAGTAAGACAACCGCCGAGGCGCCTGCCACGCTCCGGCATCGCTGCAGCCCGTCACCCCCGAGGAGGTTCCCATGGACGTCAAGACTCCCACCCGGCCCCGCAACGCCGCCGCCGCACAGAAGGCGCGCCGCGCGCCCCTCGCCACGCCAGGCAGCCTGGGCGAAGCCGCCGCGCATGACATCGGCGCCGCGCTCAACGCGCTCTGTGCCGACGTCTTCGCGCTCTACCTGAAGACCAAGAACTTCCACTGGCACGTCTCGGGGCCCCATTTCCGCGACTACCACCTGCTGCTGGACGAGCAGGCCGATGCCATCTTCGCGATCACCGACCCGATCGCCGAGCGCGCGCGCAAGCTCGGGGCGACGACCCTGCGCTCCATCGGCCACATCGCCAGCCTGCAGCGCGTGCTGGACAACGACGCCGAGTACGTCACCCCGCAGGACATGCTGGCGGAGCTGCGCGAGGACAACCAGCGGCTCGCCGACCGCATGCGCGCGGCCCACGGCGTTTGCGACGAGCACGGGGACATCGCCACCGCGAGCCTGCTCGAGGTCTGGGTCGACGAGGCCGAGCGGCGCGCATGGTTCCTGTTCGAGGCCGGCCGGCGCGGGCGACGAGCCCGGGCGCTGAGGGAGCCGCGGAGGCGCGGCCTGTGTTAACTTACGAAAAAGAACAGGCCGCGCACTACTGGGGAGAAACCGATGGCATGGCGTAGCATCCTCGCCGTGATCGCCGTCATGGCGGTCGCCGGCATCGCCCGCGCGCAGGACTCGAAGGCGTGGCTCGAAGCGCAGGGCCTCGAGTCCACCGAATCCAAGGACTACCAGGACTACGAGGTGGTGGTCGCCCACGTGAAGGGCGCCACGGATCCGAAGGCCATGGAAGAGCGCGTCGTGCTCTTCGCCAAGGGCAAGCCGGTCTGGCAGAGCGGCCCGAAGGACTCCGACCCCGGCTCGCGCTGGAAGCTCTATTCGCTCGGCCGCGACCTCGACGGCGACGGCCAGCCCGACCTGCACGTCTCGGCCTTCAGCGGCGGCGCCAACTGCTGCACCGTGCACTTCGTCTACCGCATCAAGCCGCAAGGTGACGCGCCTCGCGGCGTACTCGGCGGGCTCCATGGGCGGCGGCGATTTCATCGAGCTGCCGGGACGCAAGGCGCCGATCATGATCTCCGCCGACGACTCCTCGGCCTTCGCCTTCGCGCCCTACGCGAGCTCGTACTTCCCGATGGTGATCCTCGAGGTCGGCAAGGGCGGCCGGCTGGAGTTCGTGTACGACCTCATGCAGTCGAAGCTGCCGGGGCAGCCGCCGCCGGTGTGCGCGCTGCCCGCGGCCACCGCGAACCTGTGGCTGAAGGAGCGCTGCGCCGAGTACACCGGCACGCGCCGCCTCGCGCGCACCGCGGAGATCAAGTCCAAGCTCGCGGCGATCAAGTCCGGGCGCTCGGTCGAGAAGCTCGAGTGGCAGGACTACTTCGGCAACGGCGTGCTGGCTGCGGTCTCGGCGGAGATGAATCGCTACGCCTACACGGGCCACGGCAACGCGGGCCTCAACTGGCTCGAGACCGTGTGGCCGGGCAACGACGAGATCAAGGTGCGCTTCCTCACCACGCTGCGGCAGACGCAGTCGAAGAGCCAGTTCGCCGCGGACCTAAAGCGCCTGGCGCTCGACAACCGTTGAGGCGAGGAGCCGCGTGACCGCCGCCGCGTCCATGCGGCGGCGGCATCGGCCGCGAGCAGGAAGCCCTGCGCGCGGTGGCAGCCCAGGCGCTTCAAGCCGCGAGCTGCTCCTCGGTCTCCACGCCCTCGGCCACCACGTCCACGCCCAGGCTCTGCGGCCATCGCGACGATGGCGGTGACGATCGCCGCGTCATCCGGGTCGACCGTGAGGTCGCGCACGAACGACTGGTCGATCTTCACCGTGTCGATGGGCAGGCGCTTCAGGTAGGCGAGGCCCGAGTAGCCGGTGCCGAAGTCGTCGATGGCGATGCCCACGCCGAGCGCGGCGATGTCGTCGAGCGCATCGCGCGCGTCCGAGCGCGCCCTCGATGATCACGCCCTCGGTCACCTCCAGCTCCATCAGCCCCGGCTCGATGCCCGTCTCCTCGACGCAGGCGGCGCAGGCGCTCGACGAAGTTGGGGCGCGCGAGCTGGTGCGCGGAGACGTTGACCGCGATCATGAGCGCGCCGCCCCCGCGACTGCCAGGACTGCGCGTGCGCGCAGCGCCTCGCGCAGCACCCACTCGCCGATCGGCACGATGAGCCCCGATTCCTCGGCCACGCGCGATGAACTGCCCGGGCGGCACCAGGCTGCGCCGCCGGGCGCGTGCCAGCGCAGGAGCGCCTCGAAGCCGGTGACGGAGCGGTCGCGCAGGTCGAAGAGCGGCTGGTAGTGCAGCTCGAATTCGCTCGTCGTCGAGCGCGCGGCGCAGCGCGTTCTCGAGCGTGAGGCGCTGCTGCGCCGCCACGTTCATGTGCTGCGTGAAGAACTGGAAGTTGCCGCGCCCCGAGTCCTTGGCGTGGTACATCGCCGTGTCGGCGTTGCGCATCAGCGTCTCGGCGTCGGAGCCGTCGGCGGGATAGAGGCTGATGCCGATGGAGGCGGCCACGTGCAGGTCGTTGCCGCTCAGGTGGAACGCCGCGCCCAGCACCTCGAGGATCTTGGAGGCGACCGCACGAGCCGTCGCCCGACGAGCCGATGCCCGGGATCACGATCACGAACTCGTCGCCGCCCACGCGCGCGACCGTGTCGCCCTCGCGCACGCACACGAGGATGCGGCTCGCCACCGACTGCAGCAGGCGGTCGCCCAGCTGGTGGCCGAGCGAGTCGTTGATGGTCTTGAAGCGGTCGAGGTCGAGGAAGAGCACGGCGAGCTGCGTGCCGTTGCGGTGCGCCTGCGCGATGGCCTGCTGGATGCGGTCGCGCAGCAGCACGCGGTTGGGCAGCCCCGTGAGCGCGTCGTGGTGCGCCATGTGCGCGATGCGCTGCTCGGCGAGCTTGCGCTCGGTGATGTCATCGCCACGCCGATCACGCGCTGCGCCCGCCCGTCCGGTGCCGCGATGGATCTGGCCGCGGTTGGCGAGCCAGTGCTGGTGCCGTCGGGCCAGAGCACGCGGTAGTCGACCTGGAAGTCGCTCGCCCTGCTTCACGGCGTGGCGCAGTGGTCGCCTGCCACAGCTCGCGGTCCTCGGGGTGCAGGCGGTCGTGGAAGACGCGGTAGTCGGCCATCGGGTCGCTGCCTTGCCGCCGAAGAGCACCGATAGGCCGTCGGAATGGATGAAGCGGTCGGTCGTGATTTCCCAGTACCACATGCCCATCTGCGCCGCGTCCATCGCGAGGCGCAGCTGCTCCTCGCTCTCGCGCAGCGCCTGCTCGGCGGCCTTGCGCCGCGAGATGTCGGCGAGGTACATGGTCACGCCGTTCACCTGGCTGTCGGCGCCGTAGATGGGCGCCAGGGAGAGCGACACGTCGATCTCGCGGCCGTCGCGCCGCAGCGCCGGCACGTCTCCTCGACCCAGATGGTCTCGCCGGCCTGCGCGCGCTCGCGCATGGCGCGCGCCTCGACGCGCAGCCGCTCCGGGGCGATCGAGGTGTTGGTGCCCAGCACCTCGGTCTCGGTCCAGCCGAACATGCGCTCGGCCGCGGGGTTCCACATCGTGATGACCCCGGTGACGTCGCGCGCGATGATGGCGAGCGGGGCGGCATGGATCACCGCGCGCAGCCGCTCGTTGCTCTCGAGCGTGTTGGCCTCGAGCTCCTTCCTCTCGGTGATGTCGACCAGCACGCCCACCAGGCCCGCGACCTCGCCCCCGGGCGTGTAGAAGGTGGCCTTGTTCATGAGCACGTCGTGGCGCGAGCCGTCGCGCGCGTAGATCACGGTGGTCTCGTAGCTCTGCGCGCCCGAGTTCTGCGAGCAATGCCTGGTCGGCGCGCATCGAGAGGTCCGCCACGTCCTCCGCGGCGACGTCCTGCACGGTCTTGCCGATGAGCGCCTCGCGCTGTACGCCGATGTAGTCCTCGAAGGCGCGGTTGCAGCCCAGGTAGCGGCCGGCGGCGTCCTTGAAGAACACCGGATTCGGCATCGCCTCGATCAGCTGCTGCGTGAACGAGAGCTGCTTCCTCAGCTCTCCGGTGGCGCGCTTGGCGACCGAGACCGCCTCGGTGCGCGCGCGTCCGATGGTCCAGATCACGGTGTAGAGCAGGAAGGTGATGCCGAGCCCCGCGCCCAGGGCGAGCAGCGGGAAGCGCGTGAGCCACGGCGAGAGCTCGGGCGCGGACTCGAACTCCAGCAGCCAAGAGCGCCCCGCCACGGCGAGCGGGTGCTGGGCCTCGTGGTGCCAGTGCGCCCACGGGAAGGCGACGGGCTTCATGCGCTCCTGGGTGCTGCGGTAGAACACCGTGTCCTGCGTGGCGGGCTCGGGCGCGGCGCCGATGTTGCCGAGGTCGTGGATGCTGCAGCTGCAGGCCGCCCACGAGCGGCTCGGCGAGCACGTCGGAGAGCATGTCGTCGACGCGCAGCACCACGTTCACGAAGGCGCGCAGCGTGGCGCGGCTCGCTCGCGAACTCGTCGGGCGCCGAGTAGACCGGCAGGTAGATCACCAGCCCGTAGCTGGCGCCCGTCTCCTGCGAGAGGCGGTAGCGGCCGGTGGCGGCGGGCTCGCTGGTCTCCAGGGAGCGCTCGGCCGCGGAGGCGGCGCCCACGCGCACCCGCACATCGAGGCCCGTCACCGATTCGTTGCCCTCGCGCGGCTCGTTGTAGTCGACCACCCAGTACTCGTCGCGGCGCCCGGCGGGGCGGATGTCGAAGTCGGGAACGCCTTCGGTCGACGCACGCGACGCACGAACTCGTCGCGCTCGTCGTCGGTCACGCCGGCGCACGAGCTCGCACCGCCTGCACGCCGGGGAAGCGCCGGGCCGGCTCGAGCGCGGACACGTAGCGGCCGAACTCGCGTGCGGGAAAGCGTCTGGTCGTGGTAGGCGAGCGCCTCGAGGCCGTAGAGGACGTCGATGTAGCGCTGGATGCGCCGCTCGAGGAGGCCCGCGGCGAGGCTCGCCTGCTGCTCGAACTGGCGCTTCGCCTCGCGCTCCACCTGGCGGCCCGCGATGAACCACGCCCACAGCGTCGCCGCCAGGGCTATGGCGAGGGCGACGGCTGCGACGGTTCGAGGCCGCTGGTGACCGATCATCGAATCGTGGCGGGATGGCTCGATCCCACTATAGATTAAAATAGCGGTTTCGCCTCACGTATCCCTGCCGTGTCCCTCATCGTCCAGAAGTACGGCGGCACCTCCATGGGCAGCCCCGAGCGCATCCGCGAGGTCGCGCGGCGCGTGGCGCGCTTCGCCGCCGAAGGCCACCGCCTCGTGATCGTGCCTTCCGCCATGGCGGGCGAGACCAATCGCCTGCTCGGGAATCGCCAAGGAGTTGAACCCCGAGGCCTCCCCGCGCGAGCTGGACGTCATCGCCTCCACGGGTGAACAGGTCTCGATCGGCCTGTTATCCATCGCGCTCCAGAAGATCGGCGTGCAGGCGAAGAGCTATACGGGCTGGCAGGTGCCCATCCTCACCGACGCCGCGCTACACCAAGGCGCGCATCCTCGCCATCGAGGAACGCAACATCCGCGAGGACCTGGACGCCGGCCACGTGGTGATCGTGGCGGGCTTCCAGGGCATCGACGACGACGACAACATCACGACACTCGGGCGCGGCGGGTCGGACACCACGGGGGTGGCGCTCGCCGCGGCGCTGAAGGCCGACGAGTGCCAGATCTACACCGACGTGGACGGCGTCTACACCACGGACCCGCGCATCGTCCCCGAGGCGCGGCGCCTGGACACCGTCACCTTCGAGGAGATGCTCGAGCTCGCCTCGCTCGGCTCCAAGGTGCTGCAGATCCGCTCGGTGGAATTCGCGGGCAAGTACAAGGTGAAGCTCCGGGTGCTGTCGTCGTTCACCGACGTGAACTCCACCGACATGGGCACCCTCATCACGTTCGAGGAAGACGAGAACATGGAACAGGCCATCATTTCCGGCATCGCGTTCAACCGCGACGAAGCCAAGATCACCGTGCTCGGCGTGCCCGACCGGCCCGGCATCGCGTTCGCCATCCTCGGACCGATCGCCGAGGCCAACATCGACGTGGACATGATCATCCAGAACGCCTCCAGCGAGGGACATCACCGACTTCTCCTTCACCGTGCACCGGAACGAGCACAAGCACGCGATGCAGATCCTCGAGCGCGTGAAGAGCGAGATCAAGGCGCAAGGGCATGGCCGGCGACGACCGCATCGCGAAGGTCTCGCTGGTGGGCATCGGCATGCGCACCCACGCCGGCATCGCCTCGCGCATGTTCGGGGCGCTCGCGCGCGAGGGCATCAACATCCAGATGATCTCGACCTCGGAGATCAAGACCTCGGTGGTGGTGGACGAGAAGTACATGGAGCTCGCCGTGCGCGTGCTGCACCGGGAGTTCGAGCTGGACAAGGCCCCCACCGAGGAGAAGATGCGTCCATGAACCGCTCGCGCCTCTTGCCTCCACCTTCGCCCTCTTCCTCGCCATGACCGCTCCCCTCGCTGAAGCCCAGGCTCCCGCCGCTCCCGACGATCCCTACCTGTGGCTGGAGGACGTGACGGGCGACAAGCCCATGGCGTGGGTGAAGGAGCAGAACGCCGTAAGCCAGCCGCAGCTCGAGGCCGCGCCCGAGCTTCAAGGCGCTGCACGAGCGCCTGCTCGCCATCTACAACTCGCAGCGAGCGCATCCCCGGCGCCGTACAAGCGCGGCAAGTGGCTCTACAACTTCTGGCAGGACGAGCAAGACCCGCGCGGCATCTGGCGCCGCACGACGCTCGAGGAGTACCGCAAGCCCGAGCCGAAGTGGGAGACGGTGCTCGACATCGCAAGCGCTCGGACGCCGAGAACGAGAACTGGGTGTGGAAGGGCGCGAACGTGCCTGTATCCCGATTACCACCGCTGCCTGGTGTCGCTGTCGCGTGGCGGGGCGGATGCGGTGGAAGTCCGCGAGTTCGACACCGTGGCGAAGCAGTTCGTGAAGGGCGGCTTCGTGTCGCCCGAGTCGAAGCAGGACGTGGCCTGGCGCGACCGCGGACACGGTCTACATCGCGCGCGACTTCGGCCCGGGCTCGATGACCAAGTCGGGCTACCCGCGCATCGTGAAGGAATGGAAGCGCGGCACGCCGCTCGCCGCGGCGAAGACGGTGTTCGAGGGCAAGGAGACCGACGTCGGCTCCAGCGCCGAGGTGGTGGACGAGCCGCACCGCAAGTACGAGCGCATCCGCCGCGGCATCACGTTCTACTCGGAGCGAGGACTACCTGCGCGAGGGCGACAAATGGATCCGCCTGCAGGTGCCCGAGGATTCGATCACCGGCATCGCGGAACGGCTGGCTCTTCGTGCAGCTGCGCACCGCATGGAAGCCCGGCGCCACCGAGTTCAAGGCGGGCTCGCTCATCGCCGCGAACCTCGACCGCTTCCTCTCGGGCGGACGCGAGTTCGAGGCGCTCTTCGAGCCCGAGCCGCGCCTGGCGCTGCAGGACTACATCGTCACCCAGCGACCGCGTGGTGCTGGACCTGCTGGACAACGTGAAGGGGCGGGTGATCGAGGTCGCGCGCTCCGGCGGCAAGTGGGTGAAGAAGGAAGTGGCCGTGCCGCCGTCCTCCACCATCGGCATCGCGCCCTACGACCGCGACACGAGCGACGACTACTGGCTCACGGTGACCAGCTTCACCGCGCCCACCACGCTCTACCTCGCCAGCGCCGGGCGGCACGCAGCGCGACAAGATGAAGTCGCTGCCCGCGTTCTTCGACGCGAAGGGGCTCGAGGTGAGCCAGTTCGAGGCGACCTCGAAGGACGGCACGAAGGTCCCGTACTTCCTCGTGATGCGCGCGGGAGCGAAGCGCGACGGGAGCATGCCCACCATCCTCTACGGCTACGGCGGCTTCGAGGTCTCGATGACCGCCCAGCTACAGCGGCACCATCGGCGCGGCGTGGCTCGAGACGCGGCGGCGGCGTGGGTGCTCGCGAACATGCGCGGCGGCGGCGAGTTCGGGCCCGAATGGCACGCGGCGGCGCAGCGCGAGGGCCACCAGCACGCCTTCGACGACTTCATCGCGGTGGCCGAGGACCTCGAGCGCCGCGGCATCACGACGCCGGCGCACCTCGCCATCATGGGCGGCAGCAACGGCGGGCTGCTGGTCGGCGCCACGTTCATCCAGCGCCCCGAGCTCTTCAAGGCCGTCGTCTGCCAGGTGCCGCTGCTCGACATGAAGCGCTACAACAACCTGCTCGCCGGCGCCTCGTGGATGGGCGAGTACGGCGACCCGGACGTGCCGGGCGACTGGGCGTTCATCTCGAAGTACTCGCCGTACCAGAACGTGAAGCCGGGCATGAAATACCCGCGCGTGTTCTTCTTCACCACCACGCGCGACGACCGCGTGCACCCGGGCCATGCGCGCAAGATGGTGGCGAAGATGGAGGCGCAGGGCCACGACGTGCTCTACTTCGAGAACACCGAGGGCGGCCACGGCGCGGGATCCACGCCGGCGCAGCAGGCGTACATGTGGGCGTTGACGTACACTTTCCTGGCGAACGAGCTGCGACTGACGGAGGCCACCATGCCTGCGAAACTCACGGCGGAATTCCTCGGAACGTTCTGGCTGGTCCTGGGCGGATGCGGGAGCGCGGTGCTCGCCGCCGCATTTCCGGGTGTGGGCATCGGGCTCCTGGGGGTTTCGCTCGCCTTCGGCCTCACCGTGCTCACCGGCGCCTATTCGCTGGGACCCATCTCGGGCGGCCACTTCAATCCCGCGGTCTCCATCGGCCTGTGGGCCGGCGGGCGGTTCCCCGGCCATCGGCTGCTTCCCTACATCGCGGCGCAAGTGGCGGGCGCGATCGTCGCGGCGGGCGTGCTCTATTGCATCGCAACCGGCAAGGCGGGCGCGGACATCGGCGGCTTCGCGACCAACGGCTACGGCGAGCATTCGCCCGGGCACTATGACCTCAAGGCCGCGCTCCTCACCGAAGTCGTGATGACGTTCATGTTCCTCATCGTGATCCTCGGCGCCACCCATACCCGCGCTCCCGTGGGCTTCGCGGGGCTCGCGATCGGCCTGGCGCTCACCGTGATCCACCTCGTGAGCATCCCCGTGACCAACACGTCCGTGAATCCCGCGCGCAGCACCGGCCCGGCGCTCTTCGTGGGCGGCATGGCGATCCAGCAGCTGTGGCTCTTCTGGGTCGCGCCGATCGTGGGTGCGCTCGCCGCGGGCTGGGTGTACAAGGCCGTGCTGCACAAGGACGTGCCCGACGAGCCCGAAGTCGCGGGCCGCGCTCCGTCCTGAGTCCGCTGCGCGTGACGGATCCGAACGCCCCCCTCTCGCGCAGCTTCCACTTCTTCCTCTGGACGCGGATGCTCTCCACCGCGTCCAACCAGATATTGCTGGTCGCACTCGCCTGGCAGGTGTACGACCTCACGGCGAGCGCGTGGGACCTGGGCCTCGTGGGCCTGTGCCAGTTCGTGCCGACGTTCCTGCTCACGCTGCCGTCGGGCCAGCTCGCGGACCGCTCGGACCGCCGCAAGCTGCTCGCCGCGGCGACGGGCCTGCAGTTCCTGGCCGCGGCGATCCTGGCCTGGGGCAGCGCCGCGCACTGGGTTGGCCGCGACACCATCCTCACGCTCTCGGTGCTGCTCGGCATGGCGCGCGCGCTACAGACACCGGCGCAGCAGGCGATCGTGCCGAAGCTCGTGACGGCGGGCCAGATTCCGCGCGCGATGGCGCTGAGCTCGGCGGTGATGAAGGTCGCGGTGATCGCTGCGCCGGCGCTGGGCGGCTTCGTCTATGCCGCGGGCCCGGCGTGGGCGTATGTGTTCTGCCTCGTGGTAGCCGTCGCCGCGATGGGCTGCGCCATGAGCATCGAGCGCGTGCCGATCATCAAGAGCAAGGAGCCGCCGACCCTCGCCACGATGTTCGCCGGCTTCGGTTTCATGTTCCACAAGCCCGTGGTGCTGGGTGCGATCTCGCTGGACCTCTTCGCGGTGGTGCTGGGGGGCGCCACGGCGTTGTTGCCGATCTACGCGAAAGACATCTTGCATACGGGGCCGTGGGGCCTCGGGTTGCTGCGCTCCGCGCCCGCGGTGGGTGCGTTGATCCTCGGCGCGTGGCTCGCGAAACGCCCGCTCGAGCGCAACGTCGGGCGCCTCCTCTTCGTCTCGGTGGCGATCTACGGGCTTTCGATCGTGGTGTTCGCCTTCTCGCGGGACTTCGCGCTGTCGCTCTTCGTGCTCGCCGTGAGCGGCGCGGCCGACATGGTGAGCGTGGTGGTGCGCCAGACGCTGGTGCAGGTCGAAACGCCGGACGAGATGCGCGGACGCGTGAGCGCCGTGAACGCGACCTTCATCAGCACGAGCAACCAGCTGGGCGAGTTCCGCGCGGGCTCGACCGCGGCGCTGATGGGGCCGGTAGGCGCGGTCGTCCTCGGCGGCGTCGGCACGCTCGTGGTGGTGGCCCTTTGGGCGCGGATATTCCCCGCGCTTTTCCGGCGCGACAAGCTGGTGAACGAGCTGTCGGCCGCGTGACGACGTGGGCTGCCGACTCTGACCCCGGACTCTGACTCCGGACTCTGACTCCGGACTCTGACCCCGGCCGATGCGGTCAGCGCCCGGCGGCGTTGCCTCCGCGCCGCGGATCGGCCGCGCCGATCCAGCCCTCGCCGGCACGCTCGATGTAGCCCTGGCCCGAGAGCAGCGGGCCGATGGTCACCGGATGGCCGCGCGCACGCAGCGCATCGGCGAGCCGCTCGGCTTCCGTGTCCTTCTCCACGGTGATCTTGCCCGCGATTGCGGTCGAGAAATGCCCGCGCGTCACGGCCTCGGCCGGCGTGGCGCCGTTGGCGAGGATCTCGATCCAGCCCTGGGAGATGTAGTCGGCGATGTGGCCGCCGCCCGCCGAGCCGCCGGCCGCGAACGGATGCCCGCCCGCGTCGAAGACGATCGCCGGCGCCATCGACGTGTAGGGCCGCTTGCCTGGCGCCATTGCGTTGGCGGTGCTCTCGCCCGGGCGCGGCGCTGCGGCGAAGTTGGTGAGCACGTCGTTCAGCACGTAGCCGTCGACCATCAGCTCGGCGCCGAAGCCGAGGTTGATCGTGGTGGTCATCGCCACGACGTTGCCCGCGCGATCGGCGATGGTGAGCTGGCTCGTGCCGCCCATGGCGAGCTCGTGGCTGGGGGCGAGGGCCGCGAGCGCGCCCGCGGGACGGCCCGCCTGCGGAGCGGGATTGGCGGTGTGCGCATCGATCGAGTCCGCGCGCGCCTTCGCATAGTCCGGCGCCACGAGGCCCGCGGTCGGCACCGGCGTGAAGGCCGGATCGCCCAAGTACATCGAGCGGTCCGCGCGCCCCAGGCGCCCGGCCTCGAGGAACAGGTGCACGAAATCGGGATCGGCGAAATCGTAGCGGGCTGGCGCGCGCTCTTGCACCATCTGGAGCATCTGCAGGAGGTACACGCCGCCATAGGAAGGCGGCGGTACGGTGCACACCCGGTAGGCTAGGAAGGGCGCGCAGATCGGCGTGCGCTCCTGCGGACGATAGGCGCGCAGGTCGTCCGCGGTCATGAGTGTGGCCATCGGCCCGTGCTGCGCCGCGGCGACGATGCGCTCCGCGCCGCCTTCGCCCAGCAGGCCTTCTACGCCACGCGCCGCGACGCGCCGCAGCGTGCGCGCGTACTCGGGATTGCGGATGACGCTGCCGATGGATAGCGGCGTGCCGCTCGCGTCGAAGTAGAGGCCGAGGTCCGGCGAGGTCTTCGGGTCGATCTTGTCCAGCAGCAGGATGCGGTGCATGAGCTCCGGCATCGGGAACCCGCGCTCCGCGAGCTCGATCGCCGGCTGGAAGAGGTCGGCCCACGGCAGCTTCCCGTAGCGCTCGTGAACCATGCGCAGCACGGGGAGCGTGCCCGGCACGCCGAACGAACGGCCGCCGTGGTAAACCGCCTCGCGCGGCAGGATCTTCCCGTCCACGCCCGTGCGCAGGCTTGCGGTGGTGCGCGACGGTGCGGCGGCGAGTCCGTCGAAGGACGTGAGCCTTCCGCTCGCGGCGTCCCAGTAGATGATGTCGCTGCCGCCGCCCAGCCCCGACATCTGCGCCTCCACCAGCCCCAGCACCATCTGCGCGGCGACGAGGGCATCGACGGCATTGCCGCTGCGGTCGAGCATGGCGAGCGCCGCGTCCGTGGCGTAGGGGTTCGCCGTCTGTGCGATGGCCGCGGTGGGAGCGCCGGGTGCTCGGCGGCCGGCCTCGTGCGGCGGCGCGGCGCAGCCGGCGAGGACGGCGAGGGCGAAGAGAAAAACGATGGAACGCCGTTTCATCGGGACGGTCTCCGGAAGGTGCCGCCCGGATCATCGCATCGAATCGGGCTCGGCTATAATTGCGGTTCGCCGGAGAGATGCCCGAGTGGCCGAAGGGGGCGCCCTGCTAAGGCGTTATATGGGCTTAAACCCGTATCGAGGGTTCGAATCCCTCTCTCTCCGCCAGTTTCGGAGGTCCACAGCTTGCGGTGTGGCGCCCATTGAAGACGGGTCTGTTCCGAATCGCCATATTGATCGTCACTTTCATGGCGGCATCCGTCGTGGCGCAGGTACCGACGGCGGCAGCGCATGACGAGCTGCTCGATCGGCTCGCCGGCCGCTGGATTGCGACGGGAACTATCGTCGGCAAGCGCATTACCCATGACGTCGAAGCGTCGTGGGTGCTCGCGCATCAATACCTGCTTCTGCACGAGGTGTCGCGGGAGAAGAATGCGCAGGGCGGCCCGCAGTACGAGGCGTTCGTCTACATTGCGGTGAATGGCGCAGCGGTCGGTGAATACTCGTGCCTCTGGCTCGATTCGACGTCAGGCGACGGACTCGTGAACGGCACGTCGTGCGTTGCGCGGCTCGACGGTGACACGATTCCGTTCATCTTCCACGATAGGGCCGGCCGCGTTTTTTTCACTAATACTTTCGCCTACGACCGCGCGGGCGACACGTGGACGTGGTCGCTCGACAACGTGAAGGGCGACAAGCCGTCACCGTTCGCGCGCATCAAGCTTCAGAAGAACGGCGGATAGCCGGTTATCGGCGTTCGCGCTCAGGACCGAGTGGTCGGCCCTCAGGCCTCATCGGGCGGATTGCAATGGGAGTCCACGCTGCGCTCGACCTCGTGCACACGCACGATGCACTCGAGGCCTTCCGGAGCGGACTTCCGGAGGTGGATCGGCCGCAGGACGATCTCCGTGGCGCCGGCGACGTCGCGCGTCGACTGAACGATTCGCCAGCCTTCCTTTTCGAGCAAGCCGAGTTTCCTCATCTCGGCCCACAGGAAAGCCTCCGCTTCGCGAATCCGCGCCAACACCTCGCCGGACAACTGATCATCGGGCTTGTTTTGCATTTCCCTGGCCGCGCTTGCGCGCGGTGACCTCGATCTCGATCTTCATCCGCGGATCATAGAGCTTGGCGCAGATCATGGTCGCCGCCGGCCGCGCCTCGCCGAGGTACTTCCGAAGCAGCGGCCAGCACGGCTCGAAGTCGTCGCCGTCCGGCAAGATGTAGTGCACGCGCACGACGTCGGCCATGCTCGCGCCCGCCTGCCCTAGCGCCGCCTCGATGTTCTTAAGGCACTGCTCGCATTGCGCGAACACATCCTCGGCGATCGCCATCTTCGAGTAGTCGAACCCGGTGGTGCCGGAGACGAAGATCCAGTCGTCATCGACCACGGCGCGCGAATAGCCGATCTGTTCCTCGAACGTGGAGCCGGAGCTGATGAGTTTGCGGGCCATGGGACATTCCGGTGAACTTGGGAGGCGCCGCGCCGTCAGGAAGGAATGGCGCGGGCAGCGATTATCTCCGAAAACGGACGTGTGAAGGCGTGGGCAGCTTGCCTCGCGCTCTTCGTGGCGGGTTCGGCATGGGCCGGCCCTCCGTTCGTCACCGATGATCCGGAGCCCGTCGAGTACCGGCATTGGGAGATCAATTCCGGCCTCGCGGCCTCGTGGGGACACGACGAAGTGTCGGCCGGCATCCCCACCATCGACATCAACTATGGCATCGCGCCGAACGTCCAGGCGCACATCCAGCCGCGCTACTCGTACGAGAAGGCGGGATCGCAAGCGCGCTCGGGCATCGACGACACCGAGATCGGGGTGAAATACCGCTTCATGAACATCGACGAGGGCGGCTCGGCATGGATGGCCGGCATCTACCCGCTCTACCAGCTTCCTACGGGAGACCGGAAGCTCGGTCCCGGCCGCGGCGAGGGGCAGGCGTTTCTTCCGCTGTGGATCCAGCACGATAGTGGCCCGTGGACGGTTTATGGCGGCAGTGGTTACCGCATCAATCCCGGAGGCGGCAACCGGAACTCGGTCTTCACCGGTGTCACGGCGCTCTACAAGGTCGGCGATGGCCTGCAGCTCGGTGCGGAGGTCTACCACGAATCCCCGACCGCTTCGGACTCGGGCGCCACCACGGCATTCAACGTGGGCGGTAGCTACGGCCTCGCGCCGCGCTGCAACCTGCTCTTCTCCGCGGGCCGGACGCTGAATGACGGGCCGTCCACGCCACGCGCGTCGGCCTACGTCGCGGTACAGCTGCTCTACTGAGCGTGCCGGGCGCTCGACACTTAAGTCCCCCTTAAGCCGGCCCAACCTATTCTCGCCCGAGAGGATCCCCATGGGGCAAACAAAGGAATCGTGATGGAAGGTCCTGTGCATAGCGACGACGCCCGCCCCGACGTCCGCCCCGACGTGATGAGCAAGGTTCCGGCCGTGGTCTTCATGTTCTGGGTCATCAAGATCCTGGCGACCACGGTGGGCGAGACGGGCGGCGACGCGGTGTCGATGACGTTGAACCTCGGCTACGCGGTGGCGAGCCTGATCTTCCTCGCGTTCTTCGCCATCACCCTCGCCGCGCAGGTCGCCTCGAAGCATTACCACCCGGTCATCTACTGGCTGGTGGTGGTGGCCACGACCACGGTCGGCACGACCATGTCCGACTACATGGATCGAACGCTCGGATTGGGATACGTGAAGTCCTCGATCCTGCTCTTCTGCGGCGTGCTCGCGGTGCTGTTCGCGTGGCATCGCGCGGTCGGCAAGGTGCGCTTCGAGGACATCTCGACGAAGAAGGAAGAGATCTTCTACTGGGTCACGATCCTGGTGTCGAACACGCTGGGGACCGCACTCGGGGACTTCGTCGCGACCACGACGGGCCTCGGGTTCGAGCGCGGCGCACTGGTGTTCGGGGCGCTCATCGCGGTGGTCGCCGCTCTGCATCTGTGGGTGAAGCGCATCCCGGCGGCCGTGCTGTTCTGGGCGGCCTACGTGCTCACTCGCCCCCTTGGCGCCACGCTCGGCGACACGCTCACCAAGGCGCACTCCGAAGGCGGCCTCGCCCTGGGACGTTTCGTGTCGTCGTTCGCGATCGCCGCGCTGATGGCGATCGGCATCTTCTTCATGACGCGCATGAGCAGTCAGCGCGGCTCCTCGGTCGCGGCCTGAGGCCTTTCGGGGCGCGCAGCAAAGACTCTCCTGTCCCGAGGCTTGCGGGTCCCCGCTGCAATCCTGTGCGGTTGCCATTCCTATCGCAGCGCGATACTTCTTGTTGATGGCGGTCAATGTTCACGGATGCGGGCGAGGCGCCAAATCCGCTCCAGAAGCGTCGGACAACAAGTTTCCATAACGACCTCGGAGGGGACGAAGAATGAACAAGAGTTCGCGAGCCATCGCGCACGCCGTCGCTGTCGCCCTGGCGGCAGGCGCATTCGCCGGCAAAGCGGCGGCGCAAACAGATCCCGACTCGCTCAAGCGGCAGATCGATTCGTTGCAGCGGCAGATCGATGACCTCAAGAGGGCGCTCGAGCACGAACGAGCTGCGCCTCCCGCCCCAGCGGCGGCGGCGCCCGCGCCGGCGGGAGGTAACGGGTTGAAGCCCGGTGACGCCCTCATCTTCCAGGTGGGCGGCGGCGAGATCCAGCTCTACGGCCACGTCGACCTGTCAGTCGACGACCAGACCAACGGGTTGGCCGGCTTCATCAACAATGGCCAACCGGTCACGGGCAAGAACGGCTGGGTGCCCGATGTCTCGAGCAACCTGTCCTACTTCGGCATACGCGGCAACCGCTCGGTGACCCAGGACCTCACCGCGCTCTTCCAGTTCGAGACGGAGGTCGCCTTCGCCGCGACGCCCGGAGTATCGGACCAGGCACCGGACACCACGGCGTCGAAGTTCAGCCTCGGCTCGCGTAACAGCTTCATCGGGCTGCGCAGCAAGGGAGCGGGCACGTTCTACATCGGCAAGACGGACACGCCGTACAAGTCGTCGTCGGGGCGGCTCGATCCCTTCGCGAGCACTCCGGGCGATTACAACGCGATCATCGGCAACAGTGGCGGCGACAACCGGGCCGAGTTCGACGACCGCATGCCGCACGCGGTGTGGTACACGTCGCCGCGCTTTGGCGGCGGCTTCAATTTCGGCTTCCTCGTATCGCCCGGTCAGAACCGCAGCACGGATACCGGCCTCTATGCAGAGGGCGAGCCCGATTGCACGGCGGGCAACTCCAGCGCGGGCCTCAATGGTGTCAATGGCCAGCCCGGCGTGTGCGAGGACGGCTCCTTCGACAACGGCTACAGTACCGCGCTTACCTACCAGAGTGGTCCGCTCTACGCCCTCGCCGGATACGAGCTGCACTCGAAAGTGAACCGGAAAGGCGACGAGGTCGACCCGGGCACTATCGGCATACGAGACGAGAGTGCTTACAAGCTGGGCGTCCAATACACGCTACCCACCCACACGACGCTCAATTTCCTGGTCGAGCGGCTGCGGCGCAATGCGATCACGCCGGACCTGGACGAACGCACCCGTACGTCCACGTGGTTCGCGCTCACGCAACATCTCACGTCGATGGACGACCTCAATTTCGGCTGGGCGCATGCGGGACACACCCCGGGGCAGCCCGTTGGGGGTATCCAGGACCGCAACGGCAACCCGGCCCCAGCGGGTCCTTCGGCCAACGGCGCGGATCTTCTCTCGATCGGGTACAAGCACCACTTCGACAAGCGCACGACCTGGTACGCCACGTACTCCCACTTGAAGAACGAGCAGTGGGGACACTACTCGCTGGGCGCGGGCGGTCACGGCCTTTCCACGCGCAACTTCGTCGGCGACAAGTTCATCGGCGGGTGCCAGGACGGCGGGAACTGCGGGCCGCCCTTCGGCGGCAATACCGCCCAGGCCTTCTCGCTCGGAATGACTTACGATTATTGAGGCCGCAGGGCAAATTGAACGGCGCCTTCGGGCGCCGTTTTTTTTCTAGCCGGCCTTCAGCGACCCCAGGGAGAAGCCGGCAATGCGCTTGTACTCCTCGGAGATCTTGCGCAGCTCGTCCTGGCTGATCACGTCGTCGATGTGCCGGAAGGGCTTGCCGCCGGTGAGCTCGTCCACCTTGATGTTGATGAAGTCCGGCGGGTGCTCGCGGTTGGTGCGCACGATGCGCGCGGTGGGCTCGAGGCGCGCGGCCTCGTAGGCGGCGAACGCGGCCTCCGGGTCGCTCGTGGCGGCGAGCGCATCGGCGAGCCGTGCGCGCGTCGATGATCGCCTGCGCCGCGCCGTTGGAGCCGCGCGGATACATCGGGTGCGCGGCGTCTCCCATCAGCGTGATGCGGCCGAAGGTCCAGCGCGCCACGGGATCGCGGTCCACCATCGGGTATTCGAGGATCATCTCGGCGTTCGCCACCAGCTCGCCCACGTCCAGCCAGTCGAACTTCCAGCCCGCGTAGATGGCGTGGAAGTCGGCGAGGTCGCCGCGCTTGTTCCAGTCGTTCATGGTGAGCTCGGGCTGGCGGATCTCGGCCACCCAGTTCACGAGCTGGCTGCCCTGGCCGTCGATGTCGTCGACGATCGGGTAGATCACGATCTTGCCGGTCTCGATGGAGCCGATGCGCAGGTAGCGTGCGCCCGCCCAGGATCGGCTTGTGGCGCGTCACGCCGCGCCAGGTGTTGATGCCGGCGAAAGCGAGCTTTTCGTCGGGGATAGAAGTGCTTGCGGACGGTGGAATTGACGCCGTCGCACGCGATGGCGACGTCGGCGCGCACCGCCTCCAGCGCGCGGCCGGTGGAAGTCTCGACGAAGTGCGCCGTCACGCCGCGCTCGTCCTGGTCCACGCGCGTGCAGCGGTGGTTCGTGACGACGCTCTGCGCGCCGCAGCGCGCGAGCACCGCTTCGTAGAGGATGCGGTGCAGCTTGCCGCGGTGGATGCCGAACTCGGGATGCGGGTAGCCGGCGAGCTTGCCGCGCGGCTCCTGGTAGATGAACTGGCCGTGGCGCGTTGAAGAAGGCGCTCTGCTCGTTCTCGATGGCCGACCGCGCGGATGGCGGGCTCGAGCCCGAGGGCGGCGAGCTCGCGCACGGCGTGGGGCAGCAGCGTGATGCCGACGCCGATCTCGCCGATCTTCGGGCACTGCTCATAGACCGTGCACGGGAGTCCCGCGCTCGCGCATCGCCAGCGCGAAGGCGAGGCCGGCGATGCCGCCGCCGATGACGATGACGGTTCTGCCTCCCCGTTGGGGGAGGGCCGGGGAGCAGGGGCGAATTCATGCCGCGATGGTCCGCGATTTCACGGTTGAAGCGCAAGCCGCTCCTGCACTATGCTGCGGGGCCACACAGGAGGGCATCGGCATGAGGGTCGTCGCGCTCGCGGGGGTTTGCTTCGCCACGGCTGCGCTCGGGCTCGCGGCTCCTGGCGCCGCGCACGCCGCGGACGCATGGCCCAACCGGCCGGTGAAGATCGTGGTGCCCTACACGCCCGGCACCGGCATCGACATCCTCGCGCGCACGCTGGGACAGAAGCTCGGCGAGGAATGGAAGACCGCCGTGGTGGTCGAGAACAAGCCGGGGGCGAGCGGGGCGATCGGTAGCGAATCGGTGGCAAAGGCGGCGCCGGACGGCTACACGCTCCTCATGCAGGCGAGCACCATCGTGATGGATCCCAACCTGCACGCGAAGTCCGCCTACGATCCGGTGAAGGACTACGCGCCCGTGCTGCCCGTTGCGCTGGGAAGCCTGGGGCTCGTCGTGAATCCCGCGGTGAAGGCGACGACGGTGGCGGAGCTGGTGGCGCTCGCGAAATCGAAGCCCGGGGCGCTCACGTACGCATCGCCGGGGCCGGGCACGCCGCATCACCTCGCGATGGAGCTCTTCAAGGCGCGCACCGGCATCGACGTGCTGCACGTCCCTTACAAGGGCACGGGCGGCGCGGTGCAGGACCTGCTCGGCGGGCAGGTGAACATGATGTTCCTGCCGGTGCACGTGGCGCTGCCGCAGGTGGAGGCGGGGAAGCTCCGGCTGCTCGCGGCAGGCGGCACGCGGCGCGCGGCGGTAACGCCCAGCGTGCCCTCGCTCGCCGAGGCCTCGGGCGTGGCCGACATCGACGTGGACATCTGGTATGCCCTCTACGCGCCCGCAGGCACTCCACCCGCGATCATCGCGAAGCTCAATGCCGACGTGAATGCGCTGCTCAAGTCGCCCGAGGTGGCCGACGTCCTCGCCAAGCAGGGCCTTACTCCCACCGGCGGAAGCGCTGGCGATCTGGCCAGGCTCACCGCCACCGACCTCGCGCGCTGGGCCCGCGTCATCCGCGAGGCCCACATCACCGCCGAATGATGGCGAGTAACGGGGTCAGAGTCGGGAGTCAGAGTCAGGAGTCAGAGTCGGGAGTCAGAGTCATGACTCCGACCCCCGACTCTGACTCCAGGGTCACCAGGGTTAATAGCGGAAGCCGGGGTCGAGGGGGTCGAGCATGCGCAGCAGCGCGGGCCATTCCATGACGCCGTAGGGGCGCCGCGTCTGGGGCTGGTAGTTGAGCCAGGTCTGCTCGACAACATCGGGGGGCACGGGGCGCAGCTTCGCTCCCGTGGCCATGGCGGCGAGCTGCGAGCGGCACGCGAGCTCGAGGCGGTGCATCCAGTTGAAGGCCTCGCCAACCGTCTTGCCCGCGGTGATGAGCCCGTGGTTGCGCAGAATGAGCGCCTCGCCTTCGCCCAGGTCCGCGAGGAGCGAGGCTTCCTCCCTCGCGTCCAGCACCACGCCCTGGTACTCGTGGTAGCCGATGCGCAGGAACCGCATGGCCGTCTGCGTGAGGGGCAGCAGTCCGCAATCCAGCGCCGAAACGGCCATGCCCGCCCAGGTGTGCGTGTGGATCACGCAAGCGATCTCATGCCGCGCGCGGTGGATGGCGCCGTGGATCACGTAGCCCGCCTTGTTGATGCCGTAGTCGAGGTCGCCGAAATCCGGACGCGCGATGATGTTGCCGTCGACGTCGATCTTGATGAGGCTCGAGGCCGTGATCTCCTCGTACATCATGCCGTAGGCGTTGATGAGGAGCGCATCGGGCTCGCCCGGCACGCGCGCCGAGATGTGGTTGGCCATCATGTCCGCCATGCCGTAGTGCGCCACGAGCCGGTAGCACGCGGCGAGGTCCACGCGCGCCTTCCATTCCTCGGGCGAGCACTGCTCCTTCATCGACTTCAAGGGCAGCCGATCCGCGTGTGCCACGTCAGTTCGCCTTCGCGCCGGATTCGCGCACCACGGTGCGCCACTTGTCGGTCTCGCTCTTCACGAACGCTCCGAGCTCCGCGGGCGTGCCGCCGGTGGGATCCGCGCCCTCGTCCACCAGCCGCTTCTCGATGGCGGGCTCCTTGATGATCTGGTTGATCTCCCGGTTGAGCTGCGCCACGATTTCCGGCGCCGTGCCCCGGGGCGCGAAGAGCGCGAACCACGAGCCTGCCTCGAAGCCCGGAAACCCCAGCTCCGCCACCGTCGGCACGCCCGGCAGCGCGCGCGAGGGCTGCGGGCTGCTCACGGCGATGGCGAGGAGGGCGCCCGAGCGGATCTGTCCGATCACGGACGGAATCGTCGCGAACATGAACTGCACGCGCCCGGCGAGCAGGTCCTTCAGCGCCTCGGCGCCTTTGTACGGGATGTGAGTCGCCTCGAAACTGGCGCGCGAGGCGAGCATGTAGCTGGAAAGATGCGCGGAGGTGCCCACGCCCGTGGAGGCGTAGTTCATTTGTCCCTGGTGTGCCTTCGCATAGGCGACGAGCTGCTCCATCGTCTTCACGCCGAGGGATGTGGGCACCACCAGCACGTTGGGCACGTTGCAGATGTACGCGATCGGCGCGAGATCGACCTGCGGATCGTAGGCGAGCTTCGAGTAGAGCGTGGGATTGACCGCGATGGGCCCGACGGAATCCACGAGCAGCGTGTAGCCGTCCGGCGCCGCGCGCACCACGAGCTCGGTGCCGATGTTGCCGCCGCCGCCCGGCTTGTTCTCGATCACGAAGGATTGCCCAAGGCGATCGGCCAGGCGCTGCGCGATGAGGCGCGCGACCACGTCGGTCGAGCCGCCCGCGGTGAACGCGACCACGATCTTCACCGGATGCACGGGATATTTCTGCGGCGCCGCGGGTTGGGCGAGTGCCGCGAGGGCGGCGAGGCCCAGGGCTGTGATCGCGAAAAGCCGTGTCATCATTCCAGGGTCCCTTCCATGGTGTCCCGCCAAGCGGAATGTACCTCAACTCCAACCAGCCCAAGGCCGAAGCATCCCCGCCACGACCGGCGGACGCCAAGGCCATCGCCGCGTTCCTGGAGATCCTCGCCGCGGGGCCGCGCGACGGCACGTGCGTCTTCAACCCGTGGCGCCATTCGGACGATCGCGACCAGGCGCCGCGCCGCTCGATGCCCGAGCGCCGGCGCGAGAACATGGCCGCGTACCTCGAGGCGCGCGCGGCGCGGGCCCGCTTCCTCCTCCTGGGCGAGGCCCCCAGCCACCGCGGCTGCCGCTTCTCGGGCATCGCCTTCTGCTCGGAGACGGAGCTGGTGCACAAGGCGAAGCTCGTGGCCCATCGCCCGCTCGCGCTCACCGGCGCAGGCGCCCCGGCCAAGCTGCAGCGCGAGCGCAGCGCCGCGGTGATCTGGGGCGAGCTCGAGCGCGCCGAGGCCGCCTTCGACGTGGTCCTGTGGAACGCGTTTCCGTGGCATCCCTACCGCGCCCCGGCCGCGCCCGGCGAGGAGGTATCGGGGCCGTGCGGACCCACCAGCAACCGCAAGCCGCGCCTGAAGGAGGTGGCGGACGGCCAGGCGGCGCTTGGCGCGCTCCTGGCATGCTTTTCCCGGCCGCTGGAGATCGTGGCCGTGGGCAAGGTGGCCGAAGATGCCCTCGCGCGCTGGGGCCTGTTCCGCTGTGCGGGATACATACGCCATCCGGCTCAGGGAGGAGAGGCCCAATTCCGTGCCGGATTCAGAAAACTCGTCGCCAGAGGTTTATAGTTTTCCACCATGATCGAAACTCTTGTCGCCTCCGCCGCCCGCACCACCGCCCACCCGCTGGACCAGCTCGATACGCCCGCGCTGCTCCTGGACGCCGACAGGCTCGAGCGCAACTGCAGGACGATGCGCGAGCGCATGGACCGCCACCATGTGACGCTGCGCCCCCACGTGAAGACGGGCAAGAGCGTGGACGTGGCGCAGTGCGCGCTGGGCGCGGGCGCCGGGCCCATCACCGTCTCCACCGTGCGCGAGGCCGAGTATTTCTACGACCACGGCTTCCGCGACATCCTCTACGCGGTCGGCATGGTGCCGCACAAGGTGGCGCGGCTGGCGGCGCTGGTGAAGCGCGGCGCGCGCGTGACGGCCATCGTGGACAGCGTGGAGGCGGCGCAGGGACTGGTGGCGGCCGCCGCGGCGCAGGGTGTCGGCCATTCCGGCGCTGATCGAGATCGACAGCGACGGGCATCGCGCCGGCGTGCGGCCCGACGAGCCGCGCCTGCTCGAGGTGGCGCGCGCGCTCGGCGAATCGCTGCGCGGCGTCATGACCCACGCGGGCGAGTCGTACAACTGCAAGGACCGCGGCGCCATCGTGGCGATGGCGGAGCAGGAGCGCGCGGCGGCGGTGCGCGCGGCGCAGGCGCTGCGCTCCGCGGGCCACGATTGCCCGGTCGTGAGCGTGGGATCGACGCCCACCGCCACGTTCGCCACGACGTTCGAGGGCGTGACCGAGGTGCGCGTCGGTGTGTACGTGTTCCAGGACCTCGTGATGGCGGGGCTGGGCGTGTGCTCCGTCGACCAGCTCGCGCTCTCGGTGCTGGCGAGCGTCATCGGACATCAGCGCGACAAGAACCAGCTCATCACCGACGCGGGCTGGATGGCGATGTCGCGCGATCGCGGCACCGCGAGCCAGGCCGTGGACCAGGGCTACGGGTTGGTTTGCGACGTTTCGGGTGCGCCGTCGGGCGAGCTCGTGGTCACGGACGCGAACCAGGAGCATGGCATCGTCGCGCGGCGCGACGGCGGGTCCATCGACTTCGCGCGCCACCCCATCGGATCCCGCCTGCGCATCCTGCCCAACCACGCGTGCGCCACGGCTGCCCAGTTCGCGGAGTACCACGTCCTCCGCGACGGCCGCCCCGCCGAGGTCTGGGAGCGCTTCGGCGGCTGGTAAATGGGGTCAGAGTCGGGAGTCAGAGTCATGACTCCGACTCGCGACTCTGACTCCGGACTCTGACCCCGGGCTTTATGCCGCGCGCGAAAGGCGCGGGGAGCCGCCGAGCTGGCGCAGCTCGCGCCCGAGATACGACGCGACGGCGCGCATCCCGTAGTGGCCCGCTTCTGCCTCGGCGGCGGAGTTGTAGTTGGTGTTGGTGTTGACGTCGTAGGTATAGATCTCGCCGCCCGCATCCTCGATGAACTCGATGCCCGCGATGCCGATCCCGTTCGCGGCGATGAAGCGCCGGTACGCGTCCACGATCGGATTCGAGAAGTCCTTCACGATACGAAAGCGCGGTGCGCTCGACGCCGGGGCCGTCTGCTCGCCTACCGGGCAAAATGCGTCCCCCACCTGGCACACGTCCGCGGGACACAGCTCGAAGCCGAGCGACGTATCGACGCGCACCGCATAAAGGAACTCCCCGCCCACGAACTCCACGCGTGTTATGTACGGCTCGGTCGCGCGGATGTATTCCTGGATCAGCGTGATGCCGTCCACGGAATCCTCGAATGCCGGCCCGTTCACGTGCTCGGCGAGCGCGTCCACGGACTGGAAGAGCTTCACGCCCAGCCCCTTGCCCGCGCGGTTGTGCTTGGTGATGAAGGGGCCGTCCATCTTCTTCGCGGCCTCGATCACGTGCTTCTTGCCCACCGCGGCCACGGTGCGCGGCGTGCGGATGCCGTAGGCGCGCAGCGCTTCGTACTGGGCGACCTTGCTGATCTCCAGCGCCAGCGCGCGCGAGTCGTTCACCACGCGCCGCCCGTGCGATTGCAGCCACGCGAGCACGCCGCCCGTGAGCTCGGCCGCGTAACGGTGGTCGCGCGTGTGCGACGAGGCGCTCATGCGGTTGTAGAACACGCCCTGCGGCGGCGCGGTCGAAAGATCGAGCGTGCCTTCGCTCAGGAACCACTCGTCGTAGGGCAGGCCCTGCTCGTCGAACGCGGCCCGGAGCGGCTCGACCCAGGCGTCGTTTTCGTGGATGACGTGAATCTTCGACATGCGACTATCTCCTAGTTGTTTTCAGGATAGCCGCCGCCCGATTGCTTGAAAAAGAACTAATTATTAGATGCTGATAACTTTGAGGTATCAGCGCGGCGTGGTCCGGCCCGTCGCGGGTTGGGCGAAAAATCGTTATAATTCCGTTTCTTCGCGCCCGTAGCTCAGTTGGATAGAGTACCTGGCTACGAACCAGGGGGTCGTGGGTTCAAATCCTGCCGGGCGCGCCAGAACAATCAAGGCCTTGGAGAAATCCAGGGCCTTTCTCATTCGGCGGCTGTAGGGATTTCTGTAGGGACTGCCCCTACATCCACAACCCGCAAAGCCGAGAGGCGTTCTGCGTACGGGGCGAGATGGTCCGCTGCCAGGTTGCGCATGCCCGAGCTGCTTGCGCACCAGGACCACGGCTTCGGAGTGAGCGGAACCGGAATCGCCCGCCGCGCCTTTGCCAGGTCCGGATGAATCCATGCGACTCGCCTGACAAGGTCGACCTGCGACCACTGCATGCCCGTGACGTTGAAGCGCCGAAGGCCGGTTGCGAGACTGAATGCGGCCATCGATGCGAGATGGGGCGGAAGATTTGCCAGGAGGCGGTCTGCCTCCTCGCGCGTCACATACACGCGGCCGTTCTGCGACTGCCCTCCCCAGGCGATCTTTCCCACGTTCACGACTTGAAACCGACTAGGCCGCGTTCGCGTTGTCCCGCGCTGAGTCCGGGCATTTGCAAGTACTCGGACAGTGCGGCAGCCCATGCGACCGGGCTCGCGAAGCACTCCTCCCTGACTGTGAAGGAGAGTCAATCGACGAAGGTGTTGTGTATATGATTTTCCGCCCCCTGCTGCTAGTACACGGGGGGATTGCGCCATCGCCGACGGGCCGCCGGCTTCGCCGGCTAGGCACCGTCGTTAGCGCGGTCATCGCGGGAAATGCAGATGTGCCTGAGGGGAGGCGCGCTTTGAGGCCTATGTTGTATTGCCTTGTGAGAGCCCACGCAGAATCCCATGGGCAAGACCTTCGGTCAATAGAGGTGTAAGTAGATCACCTCCATATTTGCTAGATCAAGATAAAGTCCATAAAATCAATGGTCTAGCTTGATACCTTGAGCTTTGTTTATGTACGTGTGCCTGTCCGGGTAGAATAATGGGTTGCCGGAACTAACCATAATGGTTAATAATCCAAACGTCCGAATGGTCCAGCCTGCCCACACCAAGACAAAGGTGTCAGGCAAGCGAACGAAAATAACTAACGGACCGCTCTATGATCTGGCCATTGCGAAAGCGTTACTACGGCAGCATGGATTGCGAGTCGTCAACGAGAAGGCGGGCGAGGACATGCTTTGCCATTTCGATCCCATCCTCACGGAGGACGAGCTCGCTGTCCTCATCCTCGCGTTCGACGCCCGTCACTATGTTGAATCGGAGCGATGCGCGACCTCAGTGGGCATGGAAGTCGATTGCGACGGGTATGCGATCTGCTGGAATCGCAGTACGTGTCGCGAGTGGGCTCATGGACGGAAGATCTTCGTGAAGTTCGGGTTCCGTGCCGCTAACCCGCGTTGCCTCGTTGTTTCAATTCATCCCTCCAGTTGGTAATTGATGGACCCCACCTATAAGTCTGAGACTTGTCCCGTCTGCGGAGAGGGAGTATGGCGCCCCATGCGCGATGGGGTGCACCGTTTTCGCTTTGGGCGGAAAGAGCATGCCGTTGAAGGTATGCATTACGCCATTTGCGATAAGTGCGAGTCACGCGGCTTTCTTCCAGACCAACAGTCCGCAAACCGAAGCGCTATAGCCAAGTATCAGCAATCGCTGCCTGGCTACATTGCCCCGAGCGATGTTCTCGCGGTGCGCGAAAAATACGGCCTTACCCAAGAACAAGCGGCAAAGGTCTTTGGCGGAGGCATCTTGGCGTTTTCCAAGTGGGAGACTGGTAAGGTCACGCCGTCAGAGCCGACGGCAAAATTAATCCGCCTCGCACTTAGAGACGAGCGAGCGATGGCACAGCTTGCTGAAATGTCAGGTGTTGTGCTGGATGGAGCGCACCCGAACGACGCGCCGTCCGTGCGAGTATTCCATGTCGAAAATATTAGCTATGCAGAACACGGCGGAAGCGCCAACTTTCGATTCAGGGGCGCTCGGGTGTTTGTAGGACGCAGTAAACATGTTTATTCGAAAGACTTAGAGGACATTCAGATCCTCAAAGGTGCGGAATTTGAGGAAGTACCTCAATTGGAGACATTGGTTTGGCACGGCTCAAGAGAAAAGCACCGAAAGAAAGCAGACCTAAAACTGACTCGCTTTTACCTTGCGAGTCTGAGGCTCAAGAATGGCCTGCTGGGGCGGGGGAGGACGAAGAGGTTGCGCTCCACATCGCCCAAAGAGCGGAAGTCGCAACGCTTGATCCGCCTCCTAATGGAGATTCGTGCAGCGCGATCGTTAAGATCACCCTACGCGTAGAGGGAATAGCGAAAGGACAGCCAAAACCACCGGTGCTGACTATTCGGGGTGACTACCACGCACGATTCGTATTTCCAAAGGGAATGCCATCGAATGAAGTCGATTCTTTGATGGGAAACGAAGACTATCGAACTCAGCTAATTTCCCAAGCGTTTCCATTGGCCGTCAGACATATAAAAAACCAGATTGATGCCATGGGCCTGAGTCACGGCGAGATTCCATTCGGCTACTAGATCTACGGTAGAGACCGTTCCGTGATGGTGGTCTAGCTCGAATGAGGGTTGTAGCGCGCGCGCCAGACAATCAAGGCCTTGGAGAAATCCAGGGCGTTTCTCATTCGGCGGCTCCAGAAATTGGTAAGGTCTTGCGCGAACTCCCAAGCGCGAGATTTATCGGCGTAGTCGCCCACATCTTTGAACGCCATGCGGAAGTTGATCCCGAGCAGATCGGCGTTCTTCTTTACTGTGCGCCGATTGTGGATTAGAAGGAACGGTTTCCAACCCAAGAGCCGTCCAAGGTGCAACATGCCAATCGGCGCTTCCCAGCTCTTCGAAATTTCCGACGAAATTGATTGCCGCCTTATCCGCAATCTGCACAAGGCGATGCGCCTCCTCTGGCGAGACTTGGGGTGGCGCGCGGGGTACGCGAAGTTTTGCCATGATTAACATAAGAAAGCAGTGATGAACGGATAACGATGACCCCTCACATCGGAGCGTGCAACGGCCGTCGTGGGTTGAATTCGGAAAAATGCTAAAGGGAGGAGAAAAATGAGTACTTGCGGCAAGCCGGAGGGGCACACGATCAGGATTCATTTTTTCTATGTGACTCTGCTCTTGGCAGGACTCCTGATCCTGGTCGTCACGTATCAGTGGACCAAACTTCCGGGGTTTACCGATTATCTCGGTGCGGCCGCTACTATCACGTCTCTAGTTCTCGCTGTTCTCGCAATAATCTTTTCATTCGTTTCGAACGATTCCCTGTCCAACGTTTTGGGGAGGCTCATCCGATCCTCGGAAGACGTCGAACGGGCGTCCGATCAGATTGGAGCCGTTGCCAAGACTGCGCAAGAACTAACCACGAAGGGAGAGGAGCGGGATCAGCGCCTACTTGGGGTTGTTGGCGATCTTAGTAGCCAGATCGTTACTCTCGGGGAAACCGCTAGAAATCTCAATACGGCAACGACTCGCATAGAAGATACTCTTCGCCAAAATACTGAACAGATTGACCGTCTGCAAAGCACGCTGGAGAAAGGCGCAAATGCCGCCCAAAGCGGTATTGCTAACACTTCGCACCCCGAGGGAACACTCAATTCAGCAAGCGACTTCATTCAGATTTCGTCTGTGTCGGGGCTGTACGTCCTGATCGGCGCGAAGCTCGCGGATGAGCACAAGAAACGGCTCGATATCGCGTGGATTTCAGAGCTTTGCCAGAACTTTCACCTTCAGTACCTCTGGGGGTACTTGGTAGCGGCTAATTCGGCTGGACTCTTAAAAGCGATGTCTGACGGTCCGATATTTACCGTTACGAGTGTTGACCCGACGATCGCCAAGGCCGAAGAAAAGTTTCGCGAGCGAATGAAGGACAAAGCCTACGAAAGCGTGCGCCCGGACGTCATGAACGCACTGGAAAGAATGATTGCTGCATTCCGCGATCCGAAGGGGCAACCTTGGAAAAATCCGCCTGCTGGCGATGATTCCCAGGCCCAAGCGGACGGGCCGACTAAGGTTTGAGTCAGTTGATGGCTAAGTCGTTGGCTGGCGCTGTAAGTGGCTAATATTGTGTGGCATTTGGTGTTCCTGCGAACCAGTGCAAACTCCCTTCCGCCTCAATTAGTTATTTCGGTGTTGTGGTGCACGCAGCTTGCTCTCCCCAGTACGCTTCTCAGACTCAAGGGCAGCTCACATGCGACTGCTTCTCGCTTGTTGCGTGATGGTGGTGACGACGTTGGCGTATGGGCAAGCCTACGACGCCGATGCGCCAGTCGATCGCGAGACGAGAGGCAAAGCCCTCGAGGCATGTGCCGCGGCGCTCAAGCGGGCCTACATTTTCGAAGATGTGGGCGCGCGCATGGCGCAGGCACCGCAGGATCGCAAAGCGTCTGGGGCTTATGAGCAACTCACTAGCTCACGGGATTTTGCGCGCCAGGTGACCGTGGATCTGCAAGCCATCAGCCACGACAAGCATCTACATCTTGTCTACGGTCCCGAGGGGAAGCTGCCTTCGACCAATACCGCTGCCGGACAGGAAGCGCAGGCGCGACGTGAACGTTTCGCCCGCGAGGTCAATTCACGGATTCGAGCGGGTCGAACGGCTGGGCGGCAATGTGGGCTATCTGGAGATGAGGTCGTTCGCAACGAACACCCCGCGCGCGGATGAAGTTGCATCGGCCGCCATGACATTCCTTGCACAGGCCGACGCGCTCATCATCGACCTGCGGCGAAATACGGGGGAAATCCCGGCATGATCGCGTATGTGAGCTCGTATCTGTTCGATGAGCGCGTGCACCTCAACGACCTCTTTTGGCGCGAGCCCAACCGCACCGATGAGTTCTGGACGCGGCCTGACGTTGCCGGCCAAGAGTTTGGTGGCACCAAGCCGGTCTTTGTACTCACCAGCCATGCGACTTTTTCCGGCGGTGAAGAATTCGCGTACAACCTCCAGGCGTTGAAGCGCGCGACCATCGTGGGCGAAACGACGGGAGGCGGCGCGCATCCAGTGGGGCTAGAGTTTGTCGCTGAGCATTTCGTGCTCCAGCTTCCTCGCGGACGCGCCATCAATCCGATCACGAAGACGAATTGGGAGAGCACCGGAGTGGTTCATTGCTGGCGCATAGCTGGATCGTAGCCGTGCCCCCGGTACCACAGCCCATAGCGCCGTACCCAACTCGAGCCCTGTCCGCTTTCGGCCAGGAGCGGATATGGGGCGTTGACCGCTCAATTCGCCGTCATCCACACTTCGGCTTATCGGGCCCTGACAATTCGAATCGAGAGGGATGCGATGTGGCCATTGAAGTCCGGTCTGTTCCGAATCCCCATGTTGATGCTCGCTTTCATGGCGGCACCCGTCGTGGCGCAGGCACCGACGGCGGCTGCGCATGACGAGCTGCTCGATCGGCTCGCCGGCCGCTGGGTTGCGACGGGAACCATCGTCGGCAAGCACATCACCCATGACGTCGAAGCCTCGTGGGTGCTGGCGCATCAATACATGCTCATCCACGAGGTGTCGCGCGAGAAGAATGCGCAGGGCGGCCCGCAGTACGAGGCTTTCGTCTACATTGCGGTGAATCGCGCTGCGGTCGGCGAATACACCTGTCTCTGGCTCGATTCCACCTCCGGCGACGGGCTCGTGAACGGGACGTCTTGCGTTGCGCGGCTAGACGGCGACACGATCCCGTTCGTCCTCCGCGACAGGTCCGGCCGCGTCGATTTCACCAATACCTTCGCCTACGACCGGGAGCGCGACACCTGGACATGGTCGCTCGACAACGTGAAGGACGGCAAGCCGTCACCGTTCGCGCGCATCAAGCTTCAGAAAAACGGCGGATAGCGCGAAGGTCGAATCCGTCCTGGCCCGCTCTTGCGTCCAACCGTACTCGTCCCCAAAGGAGATGACGGTGACGACCGGAATACTCACACTCAGCCGCCGTGCGTTGGTGTCGACAGCATTGCTGACCGTGATGTCGTTGCACGCAGTCCACGCGGCGCCATCCCGTGCGGACGGCCTCCTGGCTCGGTTCCCATTCGAGCTCCTGGCCAACGCCGTCTTCATTCCTCTGCACGTCAATGGGAAGGGGCCTTACCTGTTCAGCCTCGACACAGGGTCGAGCAACTCCATCGTAGCCTCCGAGGTGGCTGCGGAGCTTGCTATCGGCGCGGGCGAAACCTTCCAGTCCACCGGTGCGGGCTCGGACGCCAATACTGCGTCGCGGATCGGCCGGCTCGACTTCACCCTGCCGGGCGGGGTGACGCGATCGACCGATGAAGGCGCGCTGATCGCCATGTCCGGTCTCTGGCCGCTGATTGGCAAGAAGTTCTATGGCGAGGTCGGGTTCGACGTCTTCAAGCCGTTCGTCATTCAGATCGATTACGAGCGCGGCTTCATTAGCCTATACGACCCCGCGCTCTATCAGTACCGCGGAGCGGCGCCCAAGCTGCCGGCGCGGTTCTACGGTGCCTATGACCCACAGGTGGAGGGCGAACTGATCGCGCCCGGCCGCGCGCCTATCCCGGTGCGTTTCACGCTGGATACCGGTGCGGGTGGGACCATTGTGGCCTCGCCGATCGTGGCCAAGAATAATCTGCTGGAGGCAGTCGGCCGGACCATCAGGGCGCAGGACCAGGGCGTGGGCGGCGCCATGCCGTCGGAGGTTACCGCCCAACTCGCGGGCTTGCGCATCGGGCCCTACACGCTGGACCGGCCGATCGTGGCCCTGTCGCTCGACAAGGCGGGGTCGCTGTCCAACGAGGCCATCTCGGTCAATATGGGCGGCAATATTCTGAGGCGCTTCACCGTCACCATCGATTATGTCAACCGCTGGGTGGCGCTGGAGCCGAATCGGTCGTTCGCCAAGCCGTTCCAGTCCGACGCCAGCGGCCTCCTGCTCACCGCCAAGGGCGCGAACTTCCGCACCTTCGTGGTCGAAGGCGTGATCCCCAATTCCCCCGCCAGCGAAGCAGGACTGCAGGAAGGCGACCAGATCACCGCCATCGGCGGCAAGCCGACTGGCTCCTACGCCCTCTGGCGACTGCAGGATGAACTCAAGACGATCGGCGCGAAGGTGACGCTCACGGTCAAACGCGGTGACGACAGCCTGTCGAAGTCGCTTCTGCTGCGCTCGCTGATTTGAATGTCGCTCTGGAGGCCACGTAGCTATTCCTCTACGCCGTGCGCCGCTCGGCGTAGGCAATTTCTTAGTTACGCGTCGGACGAATCCCCGGGTTTAATGCCAAAATATCGCGACTAGAATCGCGCGCGACGCGCCAGGAGCGAAAGCATATGGGGCATAGCGATGCCGAGCTCTCCGTGCAGTTCAGCGACAAGATGCACCATGCGCAGCTGTACCTTCGATCGGAAATGAATCGCCTCGGCCTGTTGGAAGAGGACGGGTGGAAGATCATCCAGGTGACGCGCGAGGGCCGCGGCGGGACGGAAATGGTACTTCGCCCGTTTCACGCGCGGTTGACAGCCCCCGTCGGACTTGAGTGCGTCGTGTGGATCAGCGCCGATCCGATCGTCGACTCGGAGTGCACGGCCCCCGAGAGGCAACCTCAATCGTCGTCATCCGCCTCCAGGCCCTGATATTCCTCGCTGATCCAGGTCACCTTGTCGCGCATCAGCGCCTGCGGCGGCAGCGTCGGTGTCACGGTTGACAGCCCCGCCACGCGCTTGACCGCCGTGCCGATCGCCATGAATTCCACCAGGCTGCCGATTTCGTGGATGTGAACCTTGATCCCGATCACGTCGTCGGCGCCGATCGAGCTCGCCTCGCGGCGGATGATGTCGATCGCGTGCTCGCGGGCGTCGTAGATCAGCGTGGTGAGGTCGGAGATCTCGCCGCGGGTGAACGACTTGAGCGCCGCCTTGATGCCGCCCACCATGCCGAGCGAATAGACCGCGGTGCCGAGGACGAGCCGCAGCGGCGCCAAGCCCATGCGCGTGATGTTCCAGGTTTCCTCGCATGTGAGGTCGCTCGTGGCGCAGTTCTGGCCCAGGCCGCCCAGGGCGTCGTGGTGCGCGGCCGTTCCCATCATCACCATCTCGTGCAAGCCCTGGAAGCGCTTGAGCTTCGTCACGATGCCGAGCACGCAGTTGCCGCCCGCGGCCTTGGCTTCGGTAACGATGCGATTCAACGCGACATGGCGCGTGGCGTTGAAGACGTCGCTGAACTCCTTGATCTCGCCGCGGGCCATGCTCTTGAGGCTCCCCAGCAGGCCGCCCGTCACGCCGATCGAGTATGCGACGTTGCTGAACACGAACTGCTTGGGGATGTATCCGGCATCCAGCAGGCAGTAGAGCTCCTGGCCGTCTCCGCTCGTGGAGAACTCCATCGTGCGTTGCTTGCCGGCCTCGTGGTAGAGGCAGCTGCCGACGGAGATGAATTCGATATTGCCCTGGAAGTGCCGCAGCTCGCTGGTCACGCCCGAGATGCCCGCGGCGCCGTTCTTCTCGGCCTCGGCGACGATCCGCTTCGTGGCCTCGCGCCGGCCCTCGTGGATGATTCCGGTGACCTCGGTCACTTCTCCGCCCATGACGCCGCGGAAGCCGCTGGTGAGGCCGCCGATGAATCCCAGCGAGTGGACGCTGTTGCCGATCACGATGTCGCCCGGCTTGAAGCCCTTCAGCGCGAGGCAGAACATCTCGTTGCCCGAGAAGCCGGTCATCACGGTCATGGGTTCTTCTCCCTGGATTGGCGATCGGCGGACTGTACGACAGATTCGGACTGTCGCACGGGCTTTTCATTTCGCCGTCTTCCCTGCCGCGCCATCCACGATCGACTTCTCGGTCCACGCCAGGAGCGCCGTCGGCAAGCTCGTGAGCAGCAGGACATATCCCCAGACGAGAACATTCGAATCGACGCTCATCGGGTGTTGCGGCTCGACACCCACCTGCCAGGCGACACAGCCCACGAGGCTGACCACGGCGACCCACTTGTACGCCCAGACATACACCGCGTTGCGTTGCGCGATCTCGCGCTCATCGAGGAACCGCGGGCGTGCCGTTCCCCATCGCCCGTAATGCGTGCCGACAAATAGCAGGGCCGCGAGGGCGAGCGAAACGAAGAACAGGATGAGGATGATCGATTGATCCGGCTGGTGCATCATTTCGTGTTGGCGCCACTGCGCGATCGCACCCAGGACATACGTTGCGTACATCGCGATCACCACGGTGCGGCGCAGTCCGATATGCGCTTGCAGGAATGCGTTCATGACATTCACTCCTCTGGCTCGTTGGTGTCGCTGGACAAGCGACGTGTGAGCGGCGGAAATGGCCGCAATGAAAAGAGCACCTCGATGGGGACATCGAAGAATTCGGCGAGCTTTAACCCGAGCTCAAGACTAGGGCCGTAGTCACCCCGCTCAATGGACCCGATCGTTTGCACGTTCACGCCCACGGCGTCGGCCACCTCGCGGCGCGAGGCGCGCTTTTCGGCGCGAAGGATGTGCAGACGATTGTGCATGGTATGTAAGGTAAAGTAGTGTGCATACTATATAAAATATTGCGTATACACAACAAATGAGATGGCGGCCACTGCGCCGGCGGATGGTGCATTGCGCTTTCGGTCGGCGCGAGAAATTCAGTTTCGAGAAGTGGAAGTTCCAGCGGACACGTCAAGGTGCTATAGGATTCGTACCGCTTCAGGCCGTGAGATCGAGCGCAGAAGAGCGGGAGAACCGAGCGTTGCGCCGGACTCAAGGGAACAAGTCATAGAAGCCTTGAAGGCACATTCGATTCGACTTCGGGAGCAAGGGAAATGACCGGTTTTGAGCCCAGGCCCGACAATCAAGGCCTTGGAGAAATCCAGGGCGCTTCTCATTGCTCGGCGCGTAGCTGAATAGCTTGGTCAGCCAATTTGTGCACTTGGCCAACTTACCCACCAACACAATGGATGAAATTGAATTGCGATATCAGCTTGGGCCAGACGTGTACCTGGCCCAGTCTGAACTCACCTGAGCCGCGAACGTACTCTGATTTGCGGCTTTTTCTTGTTCGTCATCTGCTCCTGCTTTGTGTCGCGCTGCTCCTGGCGATGGCGGCCGCCTTCAAGGCGCAATTCATAGCAGTGTTCTTGTTTTCGGCGGTCATGCTCGCTGTCATCGTATTCAAGTTGGCGACCCTCAACCGCACGCTTCGCAAGACGGTCGGTGCGTGGACCAAGACATTGCCATACAAGAGTGTTCATCTAGTGGTGCGCGAGGATGGCATCGTCGAAACCGTCGAGGGAATTGTGTCATTCGTCCCTTGGGCGTCTGTTGTCAACTATGCTGTCTTTAAGAACAATCTGTTGATCCAGTTGAAAGCGAACCTTTGGGCATTGATCCCGAAGCGACCCTGAAGTCACCCAGGAGTCGAGGGATCGAGTTATAGCCTCGCTTAGGGCGCATGCGATTCCGCTTCGCGACCAAAGCAAGTGACGGGCGATAGTTGGCGGTGATCCCTGCCATCGTGCGATACCTACTTGTCTCCATGGCCCTGTGTTTGTTGTCTGAGTCGGCCGTGGCCGATTATTTCTGTGTAAAGGGCCACCCGTGGACCTGCTTGGGATCAATTGAGGTGTCATTCGTGGGATTCAGGAAGACTGAAAAGATTGGAACGATCGGGGTGAAGATCTTCGACAATGGGGATGTTCTCGCCGAAGCGAGTGGCGGCGATTTGCCATCATCGCGACAGATCCTGATCCTCGGACCGCCTCCCATGCGAACTTTCTACAACGGTGTTCCAGACGAAGAGCTCCGCGACGGCAACCCCTTTGCGTTCTTTGATTACGGATTTGCGGCCCCCATTCAGGCGTTAGAGAGCGCCTACCCAGGCGGCCCATCCTCGGTGCCCGAGAAGGAGACCGAAACCAAAGTTGTGTTGGACCCTTCGTTCGAGGGGACGCTCACCTCGAGCCGCACTCCGGAGGGAGCCATTCAATACAAGATCGCTATCCAGGCCGGCATCATGCGAGGCGTCATCGACTTTTCCAAGCCAGTAGCTTTGCCAGACAACCGAGATTTTACGAACTGGAAGAATCGAAAGCTGAAGTCATACGCCACTATCGGTGAAGCTCGCGCTTCTGAGCGAGTGAAGTGAGAACTTTGAAGAAGCGGCGAGCCAAGATCGGTCGCTAGAGTCCGCTTTCGGTCGGAAAGCGACCATTCGGGAAAGATGAAGACGCTCCTTCCGCTAGTGATCTTGCTTGCCATAGCCGCCTCCGCCGAACGGAGCCGATTCGTGCGAGCAACTCGATCTGCGAGCCGTGCATCTCGCCGGAACAGACCGAGCGGCAGCGGCTAGAGTGATGGATGACGCAATAGCCAAGTGCCCACCAGATGGGGGACGACTTCGTTCGCGAGGCGTTCTCTATGCGGCAATGGGCGATAAGACGAGCGGCGAGCGATCGATTGAGGAGTCGATCCAGCTCTTCGAGAAGAATGGAGACAGGTGCGAGGCCGATCTATCCCGAGCTGAACTCGTGACGATCAAGGGCGGTCCTCGTCTTACCAATCGGCCGGAATCATGCGCTTCGCGCCGCTGACCCGTTTGACGATCGTACCCAGCATGGGCGCATTCCCTCGGTCGAAGTGGTCATTTGGTGCTAGGCTGGGCTGATCCAATGACCTGCCTCCACCGAAACACCATCTTCATCGCCGCGTTGGTACTCCTCGCGGCGTGCGCCATGTTCCCGGGGCAAGAGCCGCTCCAGGTGAACGTGGCGGACGTCGAATCCCTCAGCGGGCAGGATCTGGAATGGCGGATGCTGGTAAAGCTGCGCGTGCAGAATCCGAATGATGCGCCGGTCGAATACGACGGCGTCTATCTAAAGCTCGAAGTCCTCGACAAGACATTCGCGACCGGGGTGAGCGATGAGCGCGGTACGATTCCGCGCTTCGGCGAGGCGCTGGTCAGCGTGCCGGTCACCGTATCGACGATCAACGTCGTGCGTCATGCGATCGGCATCGCGGTGGAGGGCAAGCCTCCCGAGAAGATCAGCTACCGCCTCGAGGGCAAGCTGAACAGTGCGGGGTTCAGTTCTACGCGATTCGAGTCCCACGGCGAGCTTGCCCTTCCCGGCGTCGCGCAGTAATCGAGCGTCGAAGGTTTCTTACTCCGCTCCATCGAGGTCGACCACCCGATCGCCGGCTTGCGGCCGACAGCCTTCCGCAACCGGCTCCCAGCCGTGCCGGATGACCGCCTTCCGGCCGTCGTGGCACATCTCTATGCGCCTCGCACCTGGAACTCGCTCGCGCACGAAGGCTTCGATGGATGTCGGCAGGCTGGTGCGCACGCGCAGCGCGTAGAGATCTTCCTGCGGTTGGTCGTCGAGATGGACCAGCGGAACGAAGGTCGCCGCGAACATCAACCAGTGCGAGCGGACCTCGATCGCAGCCGGCTCGTAGCCGCGCTGTGCGAGCCAACGCTGGGCCCGCTCGCGCAGGTCCGGCGTGTCGTCCAGTGCGCCCCACGCCGTGGCGAGCAGCTCCGCCATCCACTGGTTGCAGTTCTGGTAGCGCAGGCTGAACGGGTAGGCATTCGCGCTATAGGTGGCGGCCAGCAGGCGCAGCGCGCGCGCCGTGTCGAGCGCGGCGCCCTCGAGTGCGTTGGCCTCGGTGCCGGTCGGCAGGACGATCGAGACATACCCGACCGTCGGATCGTCGGTGCCGAAGAGGAATCCGGAAAGGCCCTGGTCGTAGAGGCGCGGCCGCCCCTCGTCGCATGCGTAGTACAGCTGGCGCACCGACCACGGGGCGTTGTCGCTCGCCTTCAGGCTGATGCCGCTGTGCGAGTAGCGCAGGCCGAAGCGGCTCAGGTCCAGGCCGGAGCGCGCGATCAGCGCTACCGACTCGCCCGACCCGTCGAGCTCCTCCTTGATGAGCGCGGCGAAGCGCAGCAGCCGGTCCTGGTGTTGCGCGGTCATCGGTGCCGCTCGATCGCAAAGGCGCGACGACTCCGATGCCGCATGCGCACTTTGCGACCAGCACCAGACGGCGGCTGCGAGCAGCAATAGGCGCAGCTTCAAGACCCCACGGGCCGCGGCTCGAGCTCGCGCCGCCAGTCGTCGGACAGGACCAGGAAGAACGCCGCGTGCGTGTCCGCCCACGCGAACTCGTACCCGTAGGGGCGCTGCCGCACGCCGATGATGTCGCCCGCCATCGCGCCACGATCGCCCAGCGCGGGTCGCGGCACGTCGAGATAGACGACCGGAGCATCCTCGCCGGCATAGGCGACGACGTGCTGCATCTTCAGCCGCACCGTATCCGGCCGCTCGGCCGCCGCGACATCGACGATGCGGTAGTCGCCTTCGGCCACCTTGTGCGTAGAGCTGTGGCTCGAGTCGTGGATCGAATCGGACAAGCTGCCGACCGAGGCTGATCCGGCGCTCGAGGCGGACGAGGCGAAGCTGTCGGCCCGGCAAGGCAGGACCGCGACGATACCCACGAGCGCACAGGCGAATCGAAATGCGGGGAGAGTCATGCGGATCTTCCGATGGGTGCAATAGCCGGCACCCAGTGTGGCATTGCGCCGCGAGGCGAAGCAAGCCGGCCTCGCCGCGCACCGACGAGTCCGCCGTGGGCCGGTAACCGACCGTTACTCGCGAGCCAAGCGGCGCCTGCTAGCCTCGACGATCGCGATGGCAGTGGCCGGAGGTCAAGTGAGACTACTCACATACTCTTCGCTGTTTCTCCTGGTTGAGTTGAACGGCATGGCGGTCGCGCAGGACAAGGCGGCGGCTCCTTATCCGGCGATGGCACCGATCGAGCAATACCGGATTGGCGATTCGCAGGTGGAAGTCGCCCTGGCGCGCAGCGCAGCACCGCCTTCGATTTCGGCCGACGCCGAAGTGCTGGTCCTCGGGAAGAGCGGTTACGAGGTCGCAGTCAAGGGCAAGAACGGCTTCGTCTGCTTCGTCGAGCGGTCGTGGACGGCCGGCTTCGAGGAGCGCGAATTCTGGAACCCGAAGCTGCGCGGACCCAATTGCTTCAACCCGCCTGCGGTTCGAAGCGTCCTGCCGCAATACATCGAACGCACCAAGTGGGTCCTTGCCGGGCTTACCAGGCCGCAGATGGTCGAGAAGGCCCGGGCTGCTTTCAAGAGCCATCGGTTCATTGCTCCCGAGCCAGGATCTTTTTCCTTCATGCTGTCGAAGGAAGGTTATTTGAGCGACGAGTCCGAGGGTCCGTGGCTTCCCCATGTGATGTTCTTCGTGCCCCATGGGCAGAGCGCGACGTGGGGCGCCGGGCTTGAAGGTTCGCCGATCTTCGGGTCCGACCCCGGTCCTTTCGAACCTACCGTCCTGTTCGTTCCCGTGCGGCGATGGTCGGACGGATCACCCGGTCCCGCTGCCGCGGATCATCGGCACAACTGATCGTCAAGCAACCCCGCTCACGACGCGTTCAGCGACAAGCCTTTTCCGATTGCGTGCCGACGACGGCGCACGTCTCACTGGCGCAGTTGCCGTTGTCGTAGCAGGCCGAGCCGGACGTCAGCTTGATTTGCGGAATGCACCTCTTTAGCGTTCTCTCTCCCGATGCCCAATCGCAGCTACCGGACGCACACTGCCTGTTGTCGTCGCAGGGTTCCAGGTCCCGGGCTTTCGGCGTGTTCAAACCGGCCCCAGGCATAGTGCAGTACTTCTTCAAGCTTCCAGGCGTGATGATCGCGCAGCTGCCGAACATGCAATCCGAAGCGATGGTGCAGAAGACGCCGGGCAACAGTTTCGTGGCGGCACAGAGGTTGGGATACGGGGCTCGATTGACACAGAATTTGGATTGACACTCCGCGCCGGCCTTGCACACCTCGCCGTCCAAGAGGCTGCCTTGGGGAACCTTGGGCTGTGCGCTGCAGACCTTGGAGCCCTGCGCATCGGCCAGGCACGCACGTGACTGGCAGTGGACGTCCTTGTCGCAGACCCGACCGGTGGCCAGGCCCGCGGCAGGGATGCATCGGCCCGCGGCGCAGGTTCCCGAAGAGCAGGCACGGTTCGTGATGCAGACCTCATAGTCCTTCAGTCCCGCCGCAAGGCTCGCGCCCTGGGCGGCGAGCGCAAGCAGCAGGACGCCGAGCGCAGTTCCGAAAAGACGGTGCATGGCTGTCCCCACCCCCGGTTGTGGTGCATGGCCGCGGACCTTAGGCGGGTGTCAAAATAGCACCAAACGCCATCGGCGCGCCGCGCGGATTCAGCGCTTCTGGTTCAAACCCGCCGGGCGCGCCAGAATTGAAAAAGCCTTGGGATTCCCAAGGCTTTTTTTCATTTCGAGCGGTAGAGCGCTTGCCGCCTACTTCCGGTCGATCTGGATATTCTCCTTGGCCCCGCTATTGGCGACCGACACCATGATCCCGATGCCAAAGAGGATCGCGACGCCAATCACTATCCAGATTGGCTCGACGTGCTGGAGAACGCCAAGTTTCCAGAGCGCGGCGAGAACGCCGCCGACGAGGATGGCGAACCCGACGAAATACATCCCTGCCCATTTCATGATGCATCTCCTGCGCAGTAGCGCCGGCAAGTCCGTCCCTTGGGTCCTGGCACGGACTGCCGCCGGTCAATGGTGGCTCAGCGCAATGTCCGCGATGACTCCGGTAGCAATCGCAGCCAGGACGTAGTCGTCACCCGATCGAACCCAGTGGTGACCCTCGGGCGGTTCCCTCAGCCCGCGGCTGCGCCAGTCGTTGACTTCATATTCCTTGGTGTGCTCGCGGGCCGGAAGTCGATCACCCTTGTGGTATGCGTGCTGCGGACCGGCGCCACGTTCGTCCTGGGCGTGTTCGTTTTGGGCGTGTTCGTTGCGATCGCGATTGTCCCGATCGTAACCTTGGGCAAGTGCAATGCCTGGCACTGCCACCGACAGCGCCATGAGCGTGGAAAAGACAATGTTCTTGTTCATGCTGGGCTCCAATCCTTTTAGGCCAGTGACATGATGGCCAGACGATGGCGCCGAGTCTGTAGGACGGGCACACCCGGGCTGTCGGACGATTCCCACGGCAACGCTGAGAATCGATTTGATACTCCGCCAGCGGAGCGCTCACGTTAGCGAGTGCGCGATCGCCGGGGTCTTCTCATCCAGCTCCATGGCGATGCCTTTCTGCAGCAATGCCAGCGCGGCGGCCGGATCGTCGGCGAACTGGAACAGCGCGAGGTCCTCCGCGTCGATCATTCCATGGCGTACGAGCGCCTCGAAATTGATGATCTCGTTCCAATAGCTCGATCCGTACAGCACGACCGGAATGTGGCGGCCGAATCGGCGCGTCTGCATGAGCGTGAGGATCTCCATGAGCTCATCGAGGGTGCCGAAGCCGCCGGGAAACACCACGAGGGCACGCGCCAGGTGCGCGAACCAGAGCTTGCGCATGAAGAAGTAGTGGAACTGGAACGAGAGCTCGCGCGTGATGTACCGGTTCGGCACTTGCTCGTGCGGCAACGAGATGTTGAGGCCGATGGTTCTTCCGCCCGCCTCGGAGGCGCCGCGGTTGGCGGCCTCCATGATGCCGCCGCCGCCGCCCGTACAGACGACGTAGCGGTGCGCGTGCGAGGCGAGACCCTTCGACCAGGTGGTGACCAGGCGCGCCAGCTCGCGCGCCGCCTCGTAGTAATGGCCGAGCGGACCGTCGGGCGCGAGGCGCGCGGAGCCGAAGAACACGATCGTGTCGCGAATGCGCTGGTCGTGGAAAACGTGCTTCGGTTCCAGGTATTCGGCCAGGATGCGCAGCGGGCCGCGCGTCCTCGCTGTCGAGGAACAACTTGTCGTTGTACGCCAGATCGCGCGAGCCGCCGTTCGAGCTCATGGCTTCGAGGGCACTGCCGCAAAGTCGATGAATCCTCGCGCCACGTCGGTGTGAACCAGCTGTACGCGGACGCGCTCCCCGACGTCGAGGCCTTCGAATCCGCGGACGACCCGGCCTTCGGCCACCGGACCTGAAATGCGCACCCACGTTCCCTTCTCCGAAGCGCCGGTCACGATGGCGTCGAACCGCGCGCCGATTCGCGGCGCGAGCAGCAGCGCGGCCGCCGACTTGCGGACCTGGCGCTCCACCTTGTCGGCGTTGTCCTCCTGGTCCGTGCAGTGGCGAGCCAGCACCTGGAGCTCGCCGGTCGTGTAGGGCGTGGGTTGTCCCGTGAGCGCGGATTTCAACAGGCGTTGCGTGACGAGGTCGGGAAACCGGCGGTTCGGTGCCGTCGAGTGCGTGTAATCCCTCACGGCCAGGCCGAAATGGCCTTCTGTCGGCTGGCCGGGAATATCGACCGCATATTCGCCGCTGCCCAGGAGCTTCACGACGGAGAGCGAGATGTCGGGAAAGCGCGCCGGGTCGGCTTCGCGGTACTTGTCGAGGAACGCATCCAAGGCAGCCGCGTCCGGCGCGATCGGCAGCCGATCGCCCGATTCCGCGGCGAGCGCCACGATGCGGTCCCAGCGCTTCGGGGTCTTCAGCACGCGGCGCAGCGAGGGAAGGCCCTTCTTTTCGAGATATCTCGCCGTGACGCCGTTGGCTGCGACCATGAAATCCTCGATCAGCTCCTTCGCGCGGTTCTTCTCGTCGGGCAGGAGATCGGAGAGCACGCCGCCTTCGAATACGGCACGCACCTCCGGCGTCTCGAGGCGCAACGCTCCCTGGGCATGGCGCACCTTGCGCATGGCCTGAGCGGCGCGGTCCTGCATGCGGATCTGCTCATCGAGACCTGCAACCGCGGCGAGCTTCGGCGGCGCGGATGCCGTACCCATCAGCCACGCCGCGAGTGCGTTGTAGGCAAGCTTGGCGCGATTCACGACCGCTGCCCGGTAGATGTCCGAATCGGTCACCGTACCGTCGGCGCCAACCGTCATTTCGATCACGATCGCGAGCCTTTCCTCGCCCTCGCCCAGGGAGGTGAGATCGGTCGACAGCTTCTCCGGAAGCATCGAAAAGATTTCCGCGGCCGTGTACACGGAGGTCGTGTTCGCCCATGCGTGGCCGTCTATCGCGGAATCCTTCCTCACCAGGGCGTCGACATCCGCGATGGCGACGAAGATCTTCACCGCGCCACCCGCCAGGGGCTCGGCCACCGAGAGCTGGTCGAGATCGCGGGAATCGTCGTTGTCGATCGAGGCCCACAGCAGGGCGCGCAGATCGCGCACGCCGGCGCCGGAGGGAGCCGCCGCCCGCGTGATCTGGCCGGTCTCGGTGATGACGGCCGTCGAAAAGTCCGGGAGCAGCCCACGCCGGAGCATCTCCGCGTGCGCGACCCTCTGTAACTCGTCCTTGCCGTTTCCGTGTGCCGTCGCCATCCTCAGCCTTGTCTTGCTTGCATGGCAGTCCGCAGGCAACGCGCGTAGTTGCCGAAGCAGATCGCTCGCAACGTCTTGTCGTCGACGCCGCGCTCCCGCAGCCGGTCCGCGACCTTTCGCAGGTCCCCCAGTTGGTCCATGACGCCGTAGGGGCCTACGCCATCCAGGTCCGTGCCGAACATGACATGTTCCGGTCCGATGGCATCGGCCATGCGCACCAGCTCGTCCGCGTACCCCGCGGGATTGCTTACCCCCGAGTCACGCAGCGACCAGAGGCCGACCGCGCCGCCGCGTTGCGCGATCTTCTTCGCGTAGTCGACGCGAATCTTGCGCGAAAGGGCGCTCGATTGCGACCACGTATATCGCGACGTCGTGAGCGCGCTGTGCGACCAGATGATGGGAGTCGCCGAGACTTCGAGCGCCCGATCGACGACCGCCTCCGTTGCGTGGGCGAGATCGACGAGGATGCCGAGGCGATTGCACGACTTGATCGTATCCACGCCGAGCTGGGTCATGCCGTTGTGCTCCGGCGATTCGGTCTGGAAGTCGCCCAGGGCGTTGCGGACGTAGTGCACGAGCTGCAGGTGGCGCAGGCCGCGGACATAGGCATCGCCCAGCACCTCCACGCCATCGGCCATGAAGCCGGCGCCTTCCACCGCGATCACGACATGGGGCGCGCCCGATTGCGAGGCATCGATGTCGGCGGGGCTCTCGACGAAGGGGAGCGAATCCTTGGCCAGGTAGGCGTGCATCGCACCGAGCTTTTCGAGCAAGTAGGCCGCCTGCGCGCCGCTCGCCGGGACGCGCTGCTGCTCGATGCCGCGGCTCGTCCGGGCGATCCAGCGGCCATCCCCGACGATGTTCCAGGAGAGGAGCGTCACTCCTGAGTCCTGCATCTGCGCTCTGAGGGAGGTGCGCAGCATCTGCGGGGAAATGATGCCGATATGGGAATGCGCATCGGCGATGGGAGGCTCGGGCGCGGTTTTCGCAATGCAGGGAAAGCCGAACGCCAGCCCGAGAGCACCCGCGCGTTGAAGAAAACGCCGCCTGTCTTCGCGTGTCATCGAGTCCCTCTACGCGTCAAGAAGTGGTTTCAGTCTCGCTCAATCCGAATTGCCCAGCGGCGCCACGGCGACCCCGCGGGTACCGCCGCGCTCTATGAACTGTTGCACTGCGCCCGAGGCTTTGGCCTCTTCGACGAACTCGTTGGCGTAAGCGCGCCACTCCGTCTTGCCTTTCGGCACGACGATGCGGTTCATGTTCGCGCCATAGCGGTCCGCGAGCACATGCGCTCCCGCGAGCTTCGCCGAAAAGTCGAGCAGCACGAGGCGGGTCGATGCCATGACGTCCGCCTTTCCGTCACTCATCAATGCAAACGCTTGCTCCGGCGTCTCGGCGTAGACGAATTCCGCTTGCTTCACTTGGCGCACGAGCTCGTTGGTCGAGGCGTGATTGCGCACGGCCGCGATGCGAATGCCAGGCCGGTCGGCATCGGCGACCGTCGCAATCGGGGAGCCGGCGGGCACCATCAAGGTGTAGTCGAACTGGAAGATCGGATTCGAAAAATCGCCGATCTCGGCAGCGCGGGCGTCGAGCGGAAGAAACAACTGGTCGCAGGAGCCCGCCTTGAGACAGGCGATGGCTTCCGGCGGCGTCGCATGCTCCACGATCACGAGTGGAACGCCGACGCGCGCCGCATAAGCGCGCGCGGCTTCGACCCATACCGTTGTCTTGAGGCGGCCCGGACCCTTGTCGTATTGCGGAAGAAACAACCCGACGCGCACCTTGCCGGCGCGCACGAGATCGGCAACCCGTGGATCAGCCGCTTGCCCCTCGGCGATCGCCACCACCCATGGCGCGAACGCAAGCAAGAGGCCGGCGATGCGCGCCATCGTCACTATCGTCCCATGCCGTCTCATGAACACCTTCTGATGCCACCTATTGCTCGATCGTCAGCAGGACGTCCCTCCCGAAGACCAGGCTGCAAGTGTCGTTGTCGTTGGAGCCATTATCCTCGAGCCTCCCGCGCAGCACGAACCCCTGATTCGGCATCTTGCCGCTAACCCACGCCTGCACGATGCTCGTCACGTCGATCGTGGCCGATCCCGCGGTGAACTGGACGGGGGCAGGCCAATTGAAGTCGCCGTCGTCGGGATAGGGCGCGCTGAAAGTCTGCGTCGTGCCCTGTTCGACATGCGTTCTGGTGAGAACGGCCCTCCCGAGCGCGCCGAAGCAGCTGGTGTCACCGCTCGCGACCGTCAGCTTCAATGTCGCCTTTGTGACTTTCAAGCCCTGGAAAGCGACGGGGTCGTACCCCCAGAACGCCCGGTCGTACGTATTCCAGTGAAAGATCCACAGGAAAGCCCCATCGAGGGCGTGGTACCAGCCGATGCACAGCCCCGGGCAGGGGGCGGTCCCGCGTTCGGGAAGGTAGCTCGACATGGGGCCCACCGTCTTGTATTCATACTCGCGCAGTGCGAACCATTCCGGGTGCAACGTGAGCGGCTGCAGAAAATTCGTGTTGGGAGGTCGCGCCCCGGGATTGAACTTGCAGGCCACGGAGTATTCGGGGGAAGTCGAATACACGTTCGCCTGGCCGCCGGAGATGTTGCGCACCCAGATCTGCATGAAATCGGTCGTCGATGCCGTGACCGAGATCGAGTACTGCACGGGGAGCGTGCCGGAGGCTGGCATCGTCGCCACGAAGTCGCCGCTGAATTCCGTGCCGCCGCGCCAGGCGAAGGTGTACTGGAAGGTCGTCCCCGGCTTCCCTGCGATCACGCCGCTGAAGGAAACCGTCGTCGGGCAATACCCGGCGAAGGACGGTGGGCTCGCCGAGAGCGTTGCGCCGGTGATCTGCGCGTTCGCTGCGTGGGTGGCGCCGAGAACGATCATCGCCGCCGCAACGCAGCGAATTGATCTGACGATCCGCGGTGGCATCATGTCCCGCCTCCTCTGCCCGTGGCCGGCGAAAGCGGCCCGCCTCATGGGCAAAACGCCAATGCTACCCCGGGAATTCCCCCTCGACCTCGTTGTGTTCCAATGGGAATCCCGTACTCCCCGGAGCACGCGATGTCGCAGCCCAAGCCCTTCAGGCTGGAAACGAAAGCTCTCGCGGAGCGCATCTTCGTCGATCTCGTGGGCCGCACCGTGTCATTCCCGGAAGGCGCCCCGAAGATGGCCGCGAGCGCGGATAACCTCGCAAAGGTCTCGTTCATGCTGGCCGAAGCGTTCCTCTCCGTGCAGGACGCGTTGAACGCGGACAACCTGCCGAAGGACCCCAATTTCAAGCTGAGCGGCAACGACATCGCGAGCTGGATGAAGTGAAAGACGGCGGTCGTCCAGACCATCCGATGCGCGATCCCGCGGCGGCGGCGAAGCTGTTCGCCGAATTGCGCGGAGCCGATCCGCTCGCGGCATTGCGCGATCTCACCGCCTGGCTCGAGGAGTCCAAGGATATTCCCGGCGGCGAGGAGCAGGTCCGCAGCGAGATCCTGGCGCTCATCCAGGAAGCCGGCGAGGCACACGCTTCCAGGCTGATGGCGCAGGCCATCGCAAGGCCGTCGGCCCAGCAGGCGCCGCACGAGCCGAGCTGGAGCGCGCTCGATCATTACTTGCGAGGGCTCGCCGGAGCGCTGTGCGCATCCGCCGTGCACCTGGTCGAGCTGTCCAAGGCGGATCCGTCGCTCCAGCTTCCGGCGGCGGCAGGCGCTGCACGGGCCCTCAAGGCCTGCCGCCTGATGGCGAAGGCATGCCTGCTCCGTTACCTGAGCGTCCCGCCGAAGGTGTGGCAGCTCGCCTATATCGTGCATGGCGAAGCGGAGAAGGCCGATGCCGCGTCGAAGTCCGTTCGAATGCACCCCGCCCAGAAGGCGCCGACCACGGCAACGCACGAGCTGGTGCGGCTGCTGATGCTGCAATCGAGCTCGCCGGAACTGATGGCTCCCGAGCAGATCGAAGTCGCCGACCGGGTGATCGAGCAATTGGGGGGAGATTTCACGCTGCGGCCGCGGGGCTCGGCCGACAACGCATTCTGGTTCGATCCGGGCAGCGAAGAGCCGCCGCGGCGAGCCGCCAGCAATCCGCCGGAACCGGATGCCGACGTCCGGTATTTCGGCCCGGGGTTGGGGTTCGACGCCCTGGAGCGCTTCCACAAGGAGCTCGCGCAGGCGAGGAGGGCCGACGACGTCAGGCCCTTCGGCAAGGACGTTCCCGGGCACTTGCAATCCTCGACCGTGCGGCACCTGCTGTTGTTCTGGGGCGAGGCGAGCCCGTACACGGCGCCCGCCCGCACCGAAGCAACGGGCACGTTGAAAGTCGTCCACGGCTATGGGGCGATCTGGCAGCAGCTCTCGCAGGCCGGATCCGCCACCACCGAGTTGTCGCTGGCCGAAGAGGGCGATGGCCCGATGCTGGCCCCGGAAACGTGGACGCTCCAGGACACTGGCGGCAACGAGCTTGGCGTCGAGATTGCGTTGCGATCGGGCGACTGGGCACGCAGCGGCGATGCGGTCGCCGTTTCGATGGAGGGCGACGGCAAGTACTGGCTGGGACTCATCCGCTCCATGCACGCCGAACCGGGGCGCGGAATGCACGCCAACATCGCCATCCTGAGCCGCGACCCGCAGGCGGTGCAATTGCGGCCGGTCGTCGGGGAAGGCGAGGTGGACGGCATATCGGAGAGCGCGGCGCGGCAGTTCGCCTTCCACACCGTGCGCGCGATCATCCTGTCGGAGGGCTCGGCGGGGTCGCAAAAGGCCAACTTCCTCGTGCCGCCCGAGCACTGGCAGGCAGGCCGCGTCTACGAAGGCACGGTGGCCAGCACCGCGCGCCACCTCCACACCCTGCAGCTCTTGCGGCGTGGAGACGATTACGTCCGCGCGGCTTTCGAGTGGGTCTCGACGGCGCAGGCCTGAGGTCCGAAGCTAGCCACCCCGCGCCCGATCGACGGGCTGGCCGGCCCTCTCCATCGCAGCTACGAGGTCCTTGGCCCCCGAGCCCCAGCGCGAAACGACCTTGACCGCATCGGTGAAGGGAACGTCCACCGGGTGCACGCGGTTGCGGGCGAGAACGAAGACGGCGCCGGCGAACGGCGTGGGGATCGACGGGACGAAGACCGTGTAGCGCCCGTCGTCGAGCTCCTCGATGATGAAGGCCGGCACGAGGGCATCGTCGGTCTGCAGCAGCGCCGCCTTCCAGGTGCTTTCGCGGCTCTGGCCCGCCACCTGGCTGGTGAGGCTGCGGACGAGCGCGTAACCGGGAATCCTCTCGAAGACGCTCGCTTCGAGCCGGCCGCGCAACCGTTGTCCCACGCGCGTGCCGACGGTGGCGCCGATGACCACGCAGATCGCCAGGACCAGGAGCAGGGACAGGAGCTTCTCGGCGGGCAGCCAATCCGGCACCAGCGCGGTGGCCGGAGCCACCAGCTTGGCCACCGAGCCCATTCCCTTGAGCATCAACAGGACGGCGAAGTACACCGGAACGACGATGAGCAAACCTCGTACGAGCGCTTCGGACAGGAACACCATTGCTGGCTTCATGGGGCGCCTCTCTCGCTTGGGGCTACGTTGGCTGTGGGTGGTGGGCCGGGCGACGGGAAGCTGAAGGATAACGAGTGCCGTTCACTGCGGGGGCGCTGCGCCTCGGCACAATGGTGCTATAGGGCGCCGCCGCACTCCGGCACATCCTATGCTCTCCGCAGAGTCGATTTGGGGGGGCCATGCCACGTGTACGAGCGCGGGATCGCAACGCGGGCGCGCTCGGCCTGCATGTCCTCGCCGCATCGCTGGTGGGCTGGGTGCTGGGATGCCCCTCGGCGCACGCGCTGACCGATCCGCACGAAGCGCCCGCCGCCGACGCGCAATCGTCGGAGCCGGAACCGAAGAAGCCTTCGCCCTGGCTCTTCGCCCCGGTGTTCAACAGCAGCCCCAAGCTCGGCGTGACGCTCGGCGCCACGGCCGGCTACCTGCACCAGTTCGATCCGGAGTCGCGGCCTTCGATCTTCGCCGTGACCGGCCAATACACGAACACCGAGTCGATCGTCGGCGCCGTGCTGGCCCGGACCTCCTTCGACGCGGACCATCAGCGGCTGAATGCGGCGCTCACGTACGGCAACATCAAGAACGACTACAACGACTACCTCGGGACCGGCGTCCCGCTGCGCAACAACGCCGAGCTGAGGTCATTCATCACCCGCTACCTGCACCGCGTCTACGGCAACTGGTTCGTGGGCGGGCAGGGCATCTACCAGAACTTCGCCATCTCGGGAGAGACGGCGTTCGACGAGCTCGTGCTGGACATCCTTGGCATCGCGCCGTACAAGGCGGGCGGCATCGGCGCGGTTCTCTACTACGATTCGCGCGACAACGAGTTCAAGCCGGGGCGGGGCTCGGTGCTGAGCTTGAACAACCTCGCCTACCGCGAGTCGCTGGGGGGAGTGCAGGACTTCGACATCTACCGGTTCGATATTCGCCACTACGCGCCGTTCGGCGACGGCAACGTGTTCGCGATCCGCCAGCTCAACCACCTGACCGATGGCGCGCCCACCCAGAACCTCGCGCCGGTCCAGCTGCGCGGCTACAAGGTCGGCCAGTACACGGGCAAGTTCATGTCCCAGGTCGAGGGCGAGGGCCGGCTGCGGCTCGCCGAGCGATGGACCGCCACGGTCTTCGCCGGCGTGGGCTGCACGTACGGCGCGGGGAAGAACTGCTCGGATGGCGCCAATATCTTCCCGGCCGTGGGCGCGGGCGTTCAGTACGTCCTCAAGCCCGCGGTGGGCATCGTGCTGAACCTCGAGTATGCGCAGGGCAAGGACGGCAACTACGGCGTCTATTTGAAGACCGGCTATGCGTTCTAGGCACGAACGTGCGCTGGAGCCGTTGATGCGTTTGACCCTCGAGCACTGGCAAGCGAGAATCCTGCAAGACTACAGGGCCGCTCCGTGGCGAACGCAGGCGCGCCGAACTGGACGATAAGGGTGGGGGACCGGGAACCGTAAGGCTCTTCCGGGTCGGCTCCATTTCGGTGTTCGTGCACTGGTCCCTTCCGGCCGCCATTCTGCTCCTGGCTGTGCCGGCAGCCTTCGGCCTCAAGTCTGCATTGGCCCTCTGCTTGGCATACGCGTGCCTTGTCGCCCTTCACGAGTTCGCGCATGCGGCCGTTGCGCGCCTGTTGGGCCTGAAGGTCCACGCACTGACGATCTCCGCGCTCGGTGGAGAGTGCAAGCACGATACGCCAAAGAATTACGGCAGCGCATTTGCCATTGCTTCGGCGGGTTTGGTGGCTCAGCTGTTCCTGCTGATCGCAAGCCAGGTTTACTTGAATTTGGCCGGGTGGCTGCCGACCCGCTTCGGCAATATCGTCTTGCTCGTGTTCATCTACGGAAATGGGCTATTGATCCTCGCCAACCTCGTTCCCGAAAAGCGCCGCAACCGGTCCTTCAGTACCGACGGCTACGTGCTCTGGAAGCTGGCCACTCGCAAGCTCAAGGGCCAGTCGTTTGCATACCCGGACACGTCGCGCACGTTCTCCCCTGACACGAGGCTCGCTCGGCTGCATTTGGGCATGTCGAAGGAGGAGGCCGTCGAGTTGATGCTGTCAGCGCATACAAAGGGCGGCGTCATCATTCCGTTGCCCGAGGCGCGGGCGCAGACGGTGGCGGCCGCGATCACGCATGACGCGGTAGCAGCCGGATATCCCCTCGTATGCCGGCTTGCTGTCCCGCCTGACGCACCGGTTGCTTCAAAGACTTAGGAGCCCAGTGACGACGCCACACGCTTCACGAACCCGCCCGCGTGCGCCGAATCGATCCAGCGCACCACCGCCACCATCGCGTGGCCGGGATCCATCCACACGTAGTTGCCGCCGGCGCCCACCATGAACCAGCTCGAGCGCGGTGCGTCGGGGAATGTGCGCCCATCGGCGTTGAGCCAGACGAGCCGGCCGTAGAACGGCGCGATGGCGCAAGGCCGCTGCATCTCGCGCACCCAATTGGCGGGGATGAGCTGCTGGCCGCCGTGCGCGCCGCCATCCAGCAGCAGCTGGGCGATGCGGGCCTGGTCGCGTGCGCTGATCGAGACGCCGGCGCCCCAATGCGAGCCGCCGGGAACCGAGGGCATGCGCTCGCCATCGATCTCCACCCACGCGTCGTCGTAACCCACCCAACGGAAGCCGTCTCCGCCGCCGAGGGGCCGCAGCACCTCTTCGAGGAAGACCTCGGGCAGCGGACGGCGGAAGAGGTGCAGCAGTGCCAGCGAGAGCTGGTTGATGCGCACGTCGTTGTACTCCCAGTACGTGCCCGGGTCCTTCAGCGGCCGCTTCTCGCCCTTGCGGCCGCCCGGCGGATTCGGATCGTGCCCGACGCGCCGGTAGTGCTCCACCTGGTCGGGCATGCCGAAGCAGCTTCCTTCCCACTCGCTGGTCTGCGTGAGGAGATGCTCCCACGTGATGGCGCGGTTGTGCGGCGAGTCGAAGCCGATGCCTGGAAGCTGGTCGCCGACAAGCGCGCGGGTGTCGAGCATGCCGCGAGATTGCGCGATGCCGGCGAGCAGCGCGAGATAAGTCTTGGCGACGCTGAAGGTGAGGTCCGCGCGGTCCGGCTCGCCCCAGGCCGCGACCTCTTCGCCGCGCACGCGGATCACGCCCGAGACGCCGCCGCGCGCGTGCACCGGCCCGCGCAGGCGGTTGAACGGCGCGGGGTCGTCGCGGTGCACGCCCCACCGATCCGGTTCGCGGGCGGGGTCGCGCGTCCAGGCCACCTCGTGGGACTGCGCGAATTCGATGGCTTCGGCCAGTCCCTTCATCGCCTCAATCTTCTTCCGACGGGCCGGTCGCGGACCGGCGACGATCGCCCCTTCCGTGCGCCGGCGACGGGAAGCGCGCCGTCCCATAGCGGATGACCAGCGTGGCGATGGCGAGCAGCAGGATGCCACCCGACACGATGAGGATGCCGTAGGTGGGCGTGTGGTCGTGCTGGATGTTGGCGATGAGCAGCCGCGTCAGCGCCGTGATCGAGACGTAGATCAGGAAGCGCACGGGCATGTGGTTGGTGATGAAGTAGATGCCGACCATCGCGCCCAGCTCGAGGTAGATGAAGAGCAGCAGGATGTCGTCGATGGTCGCCTTGCCCTCGACCACCATGGCCACGAACGTGTGCACGGCCGACCAGACGATGGTGGCGCCGATGGCGAAGAGCGCCAGGTAGTGGAATATGTCCACCAGCAGGCTGCCGACGACATTGGCGAAGTTGTTGAGACGCTGGTGCAGGCTATCCGTGCGTTTGTCCAGCATGCGGGCCTCCCGTTGGTTCGCGCGCGCTATTTAAGCACCCCTCTTATGCGCACGATACGCCCGGTGTCCGGATGCAGCGACTCCGCCTCGCTTCCAAGCGCGAAAAAGAAGTCGCCGTCGACGATCTCGAACGCCCGGGCGAAGGTCGTCGAGAGGAAGTTCAGCACCTCGGTGAAGGTCGAGCCGTTGGTCGTGGCGAAGACGCGCACGCGTTGCCCCGCGCCTTCGATGTCCGAGGCGAGGACGTAGAGCGTGCCCTGGTAGACCAGCAGGTCGTGGGGCGTCTGCGCGGGCAGGGCCAGGTGGCGCACCGAGCGGCAGTCGGTGGTCGCGAACATGCCGACGGCTTTCCAGTTGTGGTCGATGGGTGCATAAGCGCCGAGGTAGTAGGCCGTGCCCTGGTAGGCCGCGGGCTTCACCGCGAAGAGCGCGCCGCCCGGATCGGGCACGCCGGGGAAGAGGTTTACGTTGAGCGGTGAGACGCCGCTGGGCGTGACGAGGAACGCCCTCGAGCCCGAAGTCGAGACGCACATGTCGTTCAGGCCGGAGAGGAACGTGCGCGCCCGGTAGGTGCCGAGCATCGGGTGCTCGTCCCAGCTCTTGCCGAAATCGCTGGAGACGCCCACGACCGCGCCCACGGGCGTTCCGAGTGCTGCGTACATGAACTGCTTCGCGAACGCGGCCTGGTCCACGCCGCCCAGCGTCCCGCCCTTCAACGGCGCCGCCGATCTCTGGATCAGGTCGTACATGTGGATGCCGCCCTTGATCGTGCGCACCTTGCTCCAGCCGCCGGCGGCCGCGCGCACGTAGAAGTTGCCGTACGTCCAGGCCTCCTTGGGGTCGTGGCCGGGGATCACGAGCGTGCTGCCGATGATGCGGAACTCGTCGATCTGCTCGTCGGGCACGGTCCATTCGATGGTGTACTTGCCGGTCTTCGGATCCAGCGCCACGATGTCGACCGGTCCCGCATTCGGCGCCGGCCCCTCGTTGTTGCTGTTGCCGCTGCCGATGTAGATGCGGCCCTGGAACGCCTTCATGCTCCACGGGTTGCGCGCGTAGATGCGTTCGCGGGTGGGATAGCGCCCCTGGTTGGGGATGCCGAGGTCCTCGATCTTCGCGGTCATGTCGCCGGGCTTGGGCGGCGCAATGTTGCCTCCCACCGCGCCGCCCGCGGCGAAGATCGCCTTCGCCGAGTTGACGCCCCACGGGTTGCCCTTGGGATCGACGCTCACGCTGTCGAGCACGCCGTCGCGCTTGATCCAGCTGCTTCCATTCCATTTGTAGACGCCATGGTCGGTGCCGACGATGAACACCGAGCCGTCGGCTCCGATGCCGATGTCCAGGGCGCTGCCGGGCACCTGGACGAACGCCGGCAAGGACATGCCGATGACCTTGGTCATGGTGTAGCGGAAGATCTCGTTCTTGTTGTTGACGACCCAGGCGTTGCCGGCGGGATCCACGTCGATGCGGAGCGCCGAGCCCGAGATCTTTTCAAAGGTGTTCGCGATGGCCGCCCAGCGAAAGATTCCGTAACCGCCCACTTCCGCGTTGGTGCCGATCACCCACACCGCGCCGTTCGCGCCGATGCCGATGTCCCTGGCAAGGCCCGGCACCTGCTTCCAGGTGCCATAGGACCACTGATAGATGGCGCCGGTGTTGTTCACGACCCACGGGTTACCCTGCGGATCGACGTCGATGCGCACCGCTCCGCCCGGCATCGTGTCCCAGGCGCTGCCGTTCCAGCGATAGATGCCAAAGCCGCCGGGGACGGGGTTGGTACCGACGAGCCATGCCGCGCCGTTCGCGCCCACGCCGATGTCGTTGCCCGTGCCGGGGAGCTGCTTCCAGTCGAGCGGCTGCGCGAGTGCTGCGCCCGCGCAAACCAACGCCACGATCCCGATCCACAGCCCGCCGCGAAGACGCTTGTGCAGAGTCATGATGCCTCCCGCCCTGCAGGCTAGGGGAGGGACCGCGCGAGGGCAATGCGACAAAGGTCGGAGGACCTTATTGCCCATTCTCCATCTGCCGCACCTCGCACTCGATGTTCCACTCGGCGCCATGGACGCGGAGGAACCGCTTGGTGAGCTCGATCGCCTCCGCCATGGACTTCGTCTCGAGGATGGCGAAGCCGCCGATGACTTCCTTGGTCTCGGTGAACGGGCCGTCGGTGGTCGAGAGGTTGCCGTCGCGCAGGCGCACGCGTACGCCCTCGGCGGTCGGCCGCAGCCCGGCGGTCTGGACCAGGCTCCCCGCGCGGGTCAGCTCCTCCATGAGCTTGCCCATGTCGGCCATGAGCTGCTCGCTGGGCACCTGCCCGGTGTTCTCGGTGACGCGGATCATCGACAGGAATCGCATATCCTTCTCCATGTTGAGGGGAGGTGTCCGGGCGGGTCGCGCGGACATCCTTCCCAAGGTAATCGAATGGCGGACGGCGGGATCGACAGGGGCGGAGAAAAAATGCGCATCGCAAGCGTAGGGCACGCGGTCTTCGCGGTGGCGCTGGTCGCGGTCGGCATCCTGGGTCTGGTCAAGGGCGATTTCGGCGCGATCTGGCAGCCGGTGCAACGGTCCGTGCGCGCACCTGAGGTGCTGGCGTATTCATGCGCTGTCATCTCGCTCGCCACCGGCATCGGCCTGATGTGGCAACGCACACGCACGCTGTCGGCTCGCGTTCTGCTCGCGTGGCTCCTGGTCTTTTTCCTGCTGTTCAAGCTGCCCATCATCCTCCACGCGCCCGCTACGGTCGTCTCCTGGGAAAGCTCCGGCGAGACCGTGGTGATCCTGGCGGCCGCGTGGGTGATGTATGCGTGGTTCGCCGCGGAGTGGGACCGGCGGCGGCTCGGCTTGGTGACCGGCGAGAGGGGCGAGCGCATCGCGCGGGTGCTCTACGGCTCGGCTCTTATCGCTTTCGGCGTCGCCCATTTCGCCTACGTGAAGGAAACAGCGGCGCTGGTGCCCGATTGGCTATCGGCGCGCACGATGTGGGTGTACCTCACGGGCGGCACGTACGTGGCGGCCGGCGCGGCGGTGGTCATCGGCGTGCTCGCCCGATTGGCAGCCGTGCTCTGCGCGCTGCAGATGGGACTCTTTACATTGCTCGTGTGGATGCCGACCGTGATCGCGGGTCCCAACGCCTCCCAGTGGAGCGAGTTCGTGGTCTCGACGGTGCTCACCGCCGCTGCGTGGGTGGTCGCGGATTCGTATCGCGGCAGGCCGCTGCTCCCGTCGATGGGCGCCAGGGCGTGATCACGCTCGTCCCGTACGACCCCGAGCCGGACACAGGAATCGCGTGAGGGCTACTCGCTCGGGAAGACGGAGTTCGTCGAGCGCGCGCTTCGCATGGCCGGTACTGCCGGCAGAGGCCTCTAGAATGTCGTATCTGCACGGGAGGAAACCGTGTCCGAGTGGCTCGATGGGTTCAGGAACCTCCCGCCCTACGGCCTCGCCGCGCTGGCGGTGTTGCTGCTGTATGCCGTCCAGTCGGAGCTGCGCTTCGGAGCGAAGGCGCGGTCCCATGTCACCGGCCCATCGGATCGCGGCAGCACCGTCGCCGTGTCGCTCGCATCCGCGGTTCCGGTGTTCGGTTTGGCGCTCGCGATGAAATCCGCGACGATCTCGCGGCTTCCCGAATGGTTCGCGCGGGCCGCGCTGCCCGGCATGCCCGCGATCGCGTGGGCAGGCGTGGCGTCGGGCGTGCTCGGGCTGGTACTGCGCGCCTGGGCGGTGCTCACGCTGCGCGAGCGCTACACGCGCACCTTGCTCACCCACGAAGTGCAAGCGGTCGAGCGCGGCGGCCCCTACCGATGGGTCCGCCATCCGGGCTACCTCGGCTCGCTGCTCACCCTCGACGGCGTCGCGATGGGGTCGGGCAACTGGGCGGTGCTGGGGGCTTCGCTCGTGGTGACGTTCGCGGCATACGCATACCGCATCCGGGTCGAGGACGAGATGCTCGTGCGCGCGTTCGGCGAAACGTACGACGCGTACCGCCGCGAGGTGGGCGCGGTGATACCTTTCGTCCGCTAGTAGCCGAGCCGCACCTTCACGTGCGTGAGCCCGTTCACGCGCCCGTCGCGCAGCCATTCGAGGGACGCCTTGAACAGCAGCAGGCGGTTCTTCTCCCACATGGCGTTGTGCGATGAGCACGCGAGGTCGACGAGGACCTTGTCGGCGGACCCTATGTCGTCGTAGAGCGCGTTGACGCGCTCGGGCGCCACCTGCTTGTCGTGCTGGCCGGTCGCCATCGCGAAGGGCACCGTGAGCTTCGCGGCCGCGGCCTGGTTGAATCCCCAGCTCGTGACGTTGGGGGCGCGGCGCACGCCCGGTCCCCACGTGGCGCCCACGGGATCCGAGGCCAGCATCTCCTTCCAGATCGCGTCGCTCGCCGCGGGATCGTATTGGCCGGGGCAGCCGACCTGGCGGTCCCAGTTGCGCGTGAAATCGTCGTGCGATTGCGCGTTCATCTGTCCGTCGCCGGTCTTGCCCGCGATCCGGCGCCGTGCCGCGCCATCTCGCGCGCGTACGCCGGCGCGAGCACGAAGACGCGCGACACCTTCCCGGGGTTGCGCAAGGCATAGCCGGCGATGCGCGGCCCGCCCTGGGACCATCCCACGAGCGCGACCTGCTCGATCCCCCGCTCGCGGCGCAGGTAGTCGACCACCGCTGCGATGTCGTTCCAGTCCGACTCCAGTGTCGTGATCGCCGTGGGATGGGAGGGCGGGCAGGTAGCGGCGAGCACGACCGGCACGAACTGCGCCTGCTGTGCCTTGGGGAAATTGCATGCGTCGTTCATCGCCGGCGGACGCGTCGAGCGCCCGTAGCCGGTCATGTCCATGGAGAAGACGTCGAAGCCGCCGTGGGCGAGGTACGCCATCCAGCTGTAGTCGGCGTACGGGACGTCGAACGAGACCTCGGCGGGAGTCCCGGCGCCGTGGACGAAGAGCACCACGCGCCGCTCGGCGGGGATCGTCGATCGAACACCGGGCCATGCCACCTCGCGTACGTAGATGTCCGTCTCGCCGCCCTTCAGGCCCGGTGCGGTCGAAGCCACGCGGACGTGGTGATCGGTGCGGGACAGCCCGCCCACCGGCTCGACGGCGGGTTGCGTGGCGCACGCGAAGATCATCGGGACGATGCTGAGCAGCAGGAATCGCATTTTCGCCTCCAGTCCGTGGCCGCTAATATATCTCCATTCGGCTGATGCCAAGGTGCGCCTCATGGGTTGTCGCAGCATTGCCGCGCTGGCGGCGTTGATGGCCGCGTTCTGTGTCCCGGCTTCCGCCGCCGACCCGCCCCGCTGCAAGGTCGCGCTGATCGCCGAATGGCCGGTGAGCCTGCGCTACAACCAGCCGGTAGTCGAGGGCCTGATCAACGGCAAGAAGGTCGGGATCATGCTCGACACGGGATCGTTCGCGAGCATCCTCACGAAGGACGCCGCGGAGCGCATGGGGCTCGGCACCTGGATGACCAACCAGCGGGTGGTCGGGATCGGCGGCGATTCGCGGATCACGATCACGAACATCGAGGAGCTGCGCATCGGGGATGCGATGCGCAGGAACCTGCGCGTGCGGGTGGCCGGCGAGCGCCCGTTCCGGGGCGTGGACTTCATCCTCGGCGAGGATTTCTTCAAGCACGTCGACGTCGAGTTCGACTATGCGAAACGCATCGTGCGGCTCTTCGAGCCCCGCGATTGCGAGGGGGCATGGCTGGGCTACTGGGACCGCAACGCCGTGCAGGTGCCGATCGACGAGCCGGACCGCATCATCCTGTCCATCATGGTGAACGGGCGGGAAGCGCGCACGGAGCTGGACAGCGGCGCGTCGCGCTCGCTCATGAGCCTCGCCTTCGCCGCGAAGATCGGCATCACGCCGGATACGCCGGGCGTGCAGCCGGCCTCCTGCGCCTATGGCATGGGCGAGGCGAGGGTGAGCCAATGGGTGGCGCCCCTCGACACGGTGGCCATCGGCGGCGAGACCGTCCGCAACGTCCACATGTACATGGCGAATTTCTATCCGGACATCGGCGCGCTGCGCGATCGGCCACCCGAGCTCCTCCTCGGCGCCGACTTCCTGCAGTCGCACCGCGTGTACGTGTCGCGCTACCAGCAGAAGGCCTATTTTTCGTACGCAGGCGGCCAGGTGTTCCAGGCGGCGCCCGCGCTGGGGTGCGACGAGCACCGGAACGACAAGGGCGCCAAGGAAGCGCTCGAAGGCTACGACAAGGCGATCGCGGCCAACCCGAACGACACGAAGGCTCTGCTCAGCCGCGCCGGGCTGCGCGGCCGCGACGAGCCGAAGGCGGCGCTCGCCGACCTCGACGCGGCGATCAGGCTGGAGCCGCACAACGCCGTCGCGCTCGGCATGCGGGCGAACGTGCGCGGCCGGCTCAATGACTACGAGGGCTCGCTCGCGGATTCCGACGCGGCCATCGCGAGCGGCATGCGCACCGACAACATCTACGATGCGCGCGGCTTCATCCGCATGAGCCAGGGAGACTGGCCTCGCGCGATCGACGAGTTCGACGAGGCCCTGAAGATCGATCCCCGCGACGAGGTGGCGCTGCGCAACCAGGGCCCGCTCCTCTACGGCCTGGAGCGCTACGAGGCGGCCGAGCGCAACTACGAAACGGCGCTCGCCATGCGCTCCAATCGCTACGACTCGATCTGGCTCTACTTCTCCCGCGCGCGCCGCGGCGTGGATGCCCGCGACGTGCTGGAAGAAGCCGCCGCGAAGCTGCCGGGCGACGAGTGGCCCGCGCCGGTCATCCAATACCTGCTCGGCAAGATCGACCGCGCTGCGCTGATGGCCGCGGCCGCGCAGGACGAGAAGCAGCGCAAGGCCCGTGAATGCGAGGCGCGCTTCTACGTCGCGCAGCGGCTCATCGTCGAGGGCAGGCGCGACGATGCGCGTCCCCTGCTCCAGGAAGCGCGCGACCAATGCCCGAGCGGATTCTCAGAGCAGCTGGGCGCCGCGATCCAGCTCGCGAAAGACTCCGTGACGTCGAGCGCTCAGCTCTTCCCGCCGCCCGCCACCGAATACGTGATCTGCGCGTTGCTCGTCTTCTGGAATTCCTCCAGCGTCTGCCCGCGCATGGCCGCGTAGATGTGCAGGTTGGTGGTGCCGACCGCCGCGCCCAGCTTCTCCAGCAGGAAGAAGATCGCGCCGTAGTGGATGAGCGCGCGCCAGTCGCGCCTGCGCACCATGTCGCGCTCCTCGTCGGTGAGCCCCGCTTCGGCCATCAGCGGCTCGGGATCGGAGAGGAAGCGCTCGCGGTGCCCCGGATCGATGATCGAGTGCAGGAATGAATTGAGCCGGAAGGCCTTGACGCTGCGCTCGAGCGTGAAGGGATACGTGCCCGGCAGCTTCTCGATGCCGGCCCATTCGCGCTCGATGCGGGCAAGGTACTCGTCGATCGATTCGTCCTCGGGGTCGTGGGACGCGTTCTCGTAGATCACCGTGCAGATCGGCGTCATCGAGGGCAGGTAGTACGCCTGGTGAAGCTTCTTCACCTTGCGCGAGAGCGCTCCGCGCATGACGAGCCACATGATCACCTCCGAGCCCTCGAAGCCGCCGCGGCGGGCGTATTCGGCGATGGTGAGGCGCGTGAGGCTCTCGGGATCGTTCTCGAGGCGGTCGAGGAACTCCATGTCCCAGGGCGTGTTGTTGAAGCCCGCGCGCTCGCCGTGCACCTGGTGCGAGAGCCCGCCGGTGCCCACGATCGCCACCTTCAGGTCCTCGGGATAGCTCTCGATCGCCTTGCGCAGCGCCAGGCCCAGCCGATAGCAGCGCCGCGCCGAGGGAATCGGGAACTCGAGCACGCCCACCTGCAGCGGGACGATCGCGCCGGGCCAACCGTCCGCGTGCGGCCACATCACCGAGAGCGGCGAGAAGACGCCGTGGTCGAGCCCCTTGCCCTGGAAGTACGAGAGGTCGAAGTCGTCGGCGACGAGGCCCTTGGCGACGTGCCGCGCGAGCCCGGGGTGGCCGGCGATGGGCGGCAGCTTGCGTGGTCCGCCGCCTTCATCGGCCACCCAGTAGCGCTCGCCCACGCCGAGCGCGAAGTGCGAGTAATGGTCGAAGAAGAACGACGTGATGTGGTCGTTGAAGACCATGAACAGCACGTCGGGCTTCTTCTCGGCGAGCCAGCGGCGCACCGGCTCGTAGCCCTCGAAGATCGGCGCCCATGCCGGGTCCTTCTGCTTGCCGGCGTCGAGCGCGAAGCCGATGGTCGGCGTGTGGGATGAGGCGATGCCGCCCACGATGGTGGCCATGCGCGGGATTGTAAAGCAGGCTAGGATGACACCCACGTAGCCGGCTGTTCACCTCGCCAGCAGCCCAGCGAGTGAAGGGACGTCATGAGGCGCATCCTGGTCCTGGCGATCGCGTGGTTCCTCGTCGCATCCGGCGCGGCGGCGGCGCCCCTTGGCCCCGACGGCACGGTGGGCCAGTCCCTCCCCGGCAAGTTCACCTGGTTCGACCTCGCCACCGAGGACCCGGCCGGCGCACGCACCTTCTACGGCGCGGTGTTCGGCTGGAAGTTCACGCCGGTGAAGGACGCTCCCGCCTCGTACATGCTGATCGAGAACGAGACCGGCAAGGTGGGCGGCCTCTTCAAGCACGCGCGGCCCAAGGATGCGAAGGCCGGCGCGCGCTGGCTGTCGATCATCTCGGTGCGCGATCCCGCCGCGGTCGCGAAGCTCGTGCGCGAGAACGGCGGCGCGGTGCTGCTCGAGCCGAAGGCCGTCGCGGGCCGCGGCACCCACGCCGTGTTCCGCGATCCCGAAGGCGCCGTTTTCGGCGTGCTCGCGGCCGAGGGCGGCGATCCGCCCGACACGCCCGTGGAGGATGGCGACGTCTTCTGGCTCGACCTCTTCGCGCGCGATCCCGCCCGGGAAGCGGCCTTCTACGCCGCGATCGCAGGATACGAAGTGGACACCGGCGAGGTCGCGGGAAGGGCGCGCACGCTGCTCTCGAGCCAGGGAATCGCGCGCGCCGGCATCGCGCATCTTCCCGCCGATGCGGACAAGCCCGGCTGGCTGCCATATGTCCTGGTAAGCGACGTGCCCGCCACCATGGCGCGCGCCGTGAGCTCGGGCGGCCGCGTCGTCATCGCGCCGCGGCCGAACCTGCTGGGCGGCAACCTCGCCGTCATCGCCGATCCCAGCGGCGGGATGGTCGGCATCGTGAACTGGGTCGACGCGGGAGGCAAGCGATGAGGCGCGCTCTCGCCATCGCCGCGCTCATCGCGTGCGGGCTCATCACGGCGCGCTGCGCCACCGAGGGCACCGCGGGCGGTTACTACGATCCGTACTACTACGACGATCCCTGGTACGGATACGGCTACGGATTCGGAGCCGGCATCATCGTCGGCGGCTGCTGCGACGACACCGGGCCGCCACCGCATCCCGAGCATCCGATCGTGAACCCGCCCGGCGGCGACCGCCCCGGAGCGCCGCATCCCGAGCATCCCATCGCCAACGTGCCGGGCGCCACGCCCAAGGCGGAAACGCGGCCCTCGGGCGGCTCGTCTTCCTCGCGCCCCACGCCGGCGCCGCGCTCTGCCGCCCCGAGCCGTGGCGGCGGCGGTTTCAGCGGCGGCGGTGGCCGCGGGGGCGGCGGCGGGCGGCGCTGACCCGTCCGGCATTCCCCGAAGCGGCGTGATTGCAAAGCCCTGCGGCGGCAGGCGACACTACGCGCGCAACCAAACCAACGAGGAGGAGTCGTCGTGAGAAGCTGGAAAGCCATCCTAGTGGCCATCGCATCGTGCGCCGTCGTGAGCGGCGCGTGGGCCGACGGATACCCGTCGCACCCGATCAAGCTGGTCGTCCCGTTCGCGCCGGGCGGCAGCACCGACATCATTGCGCGCCTCACGGCCGAGGCGATGCGCAAGGAGCTGGGGCAGGCCGTGATCGTCGAGAACATCGGCGGCGCGGCCGGTGCGCTCGGCACCATGCAGGTCGCCCGCGCGGAGCCCGACGGCTATACCCTCGCCATCGCTACCGTGAGCACGATGATCGTCTACGGCGCCACGCGCGAAAAGCCGGACTACACGGTGGACAGCTTCGCGCCGATCACCAACATCGCCTCGATGCCGAACGTGCTCGCCATCAGCCCGAAGTTTCCCGCCAAGGACCTGAAGGAGTTCATCGAGGTCGTGCGCAAGAGCCCCGGGAAGTACACCTTCGGCAGCTCGGGCGTGGGCAGCATCAACCACATGCTGGGCGAGTCGTTCCAGGCCTTCGCGGGCTTGAAGATGGTGCACGTCCCGTACAAGGGCTCGGGCCCGGCCATGCAGGACGTGATGGGCGGCCAGATCGACGGCCTCTTCGACCAGTTCCCGTCCTCCAAGCCTTACATCGACAGCGGCCGCCTGAAGGCCATCGGCGTGATCTCGCCGCAGCGCATTCCCGGCTACGACGTGATGACGATGGAGGAGGCGGGCCTCAAGGGCTTCAACGACGAGGCGTGGTACGGGCTGCTCGCGCCCGCCAAGGTGCCGCCCGAGGTCATCGCGCGGCTGGGCGCCGCGATGCAGAAGGTGATGGCCGATCCCGACCTGCGCGCCAAGCTCGAGAAGGTCGGCGCGCGTCCCGTGGGCAATTCGCCCGCGGAGTTCAAGGCGCAGATCCAGCGCGAGATCGCGAACATGAAGAAGCTGGTGGCCGAGCGGCACATCACGCTCGACCAGTAGGATTGCTGCTGCAGGCGGGGGAAGGCCGGGGCGACCGGGCCCTCCCCCGCACGATAACGACAACTAAAGACGGGGAGCACCATGCCACGCGCACTCGGGTTCGCGGCCGTCCTGGCCGTCACGATCCTCGCATCCATGATCCTGCCGGCCGTCGCCCAGACGACGACGGTGCCCTTCACCCAGGTGGTGCCTTTCACTCCCCAGAAGATCGAGCCGCCCAAGGTCATGCTGCAGCCCGATGGCACCAAGGTCATCATCAACACGCAAGTCCTCAAGGTCGATCCGAAGCTCATCGCGCCCAATCCGGAGCTGATCCAGTTGCAGGTCGGCAAGGCGCAGGCGCCCGCCACCTCGGGACCCATCTGCGGCGGCATCGTGAACAACAAGGCGCAGGCTCCGTGCGGCGCCAAGACCGCGAAGCTCGAGTCGAAGGCGCTCGGCACGTGTCCCAATGGGACCTTCTTCGACATCGGCCTGTGGCAATGCTGGCAATGTCCCGCGGGATTTGGCCGCTCGGGGGCGGCGGTGGACACGGAACGTGCGTGCAGCAAACCCGACGCCAACGTGAAGGGACAGTTCGGTCCCGCGACGCTCAAGAGCAAGGCGTGCCCGGCGGGCTCCGTATGGGATCCGATCCGCAACGGAGAATGCTGGAGCTGTCCGCCCGGCTTCGAGCGCACGGGGCTGCGCGTGGACGATCCCAGGGCGGCTTGCCACAAGCCCGCCAGCGAAAACCTCTTCAAGGCGACGCGCTATTCCCGGGCTACGGGACTGATCGGCACGGATTGTCCGCAAGGCCAGTTCTGGGATGGCATCGACGGCTTCTGCTACGCCTGCCCGGGCGGACACCGCACCACCTATGCGATCAACCGCAACGACTCGTGCGCGACGACCATCGCCGAGGCGTGGGACAAGGCGACGGTGAGGGGCGCGGGCACCTGCCAGCAGGGCGAGACCTTCGACCTGCACGGCGGCGGCGAATGCTGGCGCTGTCCCGAAGCGTGGGATCGAACCGTCTTTCCCGTGTTCGGCAGCCAGGCGTGCGAGAAGGGCGGTGGCTTCCAGTTCGCCAAGGCGAAATACGTGAGCGCGCTCACCTGCCCCTCGAACCAGATCTTCGACTTCATCGACGGCGGCACGTGCTGGTCGTGCCCGCCCGGCTACAAGCGCGGGGTGGATTCGGTGAAGAGCCCGCGGGCGTGCCTCGCCGGAACCATGGACTGGTACACGGCGCCTTATCCGGAGCCCGGGGTCTTCGGCATGCCGGGCGGCGAAGCGGTGGCGCTCGAGCTGCTGCGCGACCGCAAGCTCCTCGAAGCCGCGTTCGAGCAGGTGGCCAACGGGATGAACAAGCCGGTGGCCGAGGTGCGCAAGAAGGGCTGGGCCGAGATCGCGGCGAATCCCGCGAAGAGCGACGTGCTGGCCGCCGCCGTCCTCGCACGGGTGATCGCGGTAGTGCAGGGCCGCGAGCCGTCGACGCCGGCCACGCAGGCGCTCGCGGCGAGCCTCGCGAAGCATGTCCAGGCCTACCGTACGTACATGGCGAAGAACGCGCTCGCAGCCTACGACGCATGGAAGCTGGCGGACACGTATTGGCGTGCGCAGGCGGCGAACCAGACGCAGTCGATGCAGGTCCTCTTCGACTACGGCACTGTGCCGCCCGACTTCCAGGCCATCACGGCCGCGGGACTCGCGGGCAGCCTCGTGGTGAGCGGCGGGGCGTCCACCCTGGTCACGATGGTGATGGCGAACCCGGGCGTGAAGAATGCGGTGTTCCCGTTCGCCAAGGAGGCCGCCAAGCGCGGCTTGCAAAAGGCGGCCCTGTTCGGCGGGGAAAAGGCGGGCGAAAAAATCGCGGAGGCCAGCACCGCGGAGATCCTGCAGGGATTAGGCGCAGACATGATCGGCGCCTTCGCCTCGATCGGGCCCCAGGTCATCGTCGGCCTCACCGTCGAGATCGCCGAGATCGCGATCCAGCAGATCATCGACATCCAGAATGCGCGTCCGAAGCTCGAAACAGGGCTCGCGACCGCGCAGCAGCCCGTGGACCTCAACCGCATGCTGTCGAGCGACGCCGGCACCGACGAGCTGATGATGATCTGGTCCCTCGCCGCCTCCGGTCCGGCGCGGCCCAGTGCCGCCGCCATGCAGGAGATCGCCGCGATCGCCAAGGCGCAGCAATAGGCCAGGCGAAAAGGGCAACGAGGAGCGCGCGAGCAAAGGCGTGGCGCGCGGCGACGCTTAATCGGCCTTGCCGGATTCGCAAACGCCCTGCTCGTCCGCTGCGCCGCTGCGCGCCGTGATCGTGTAGCGGCCCCCGGCGATGGCGCAGTGCCGCGCCGCCGCCGTCGCGAAGCCCGTGACGCGAATGCCACCCGGAGGACAGCGGCCGCGCATTAGCGCCCACTCCTCGCATTGGCGATTGTCCTCGAACACACACACACCGATCTCGCCGGCCTCGGCGCGCTCGATCACGAGCTTGCCGCCCGTTTCCACGCAGTGACGCGAGGCGGGATTGGCGAGCTGGGTCGGGGGCGGCGCCATCGCGGCGCAGCCCGCCGCGAGACACGCGATCGCATAGCAATAACGGGACACTTGCATGGACTACCTCCGCTGGGATCGCGTTCCTCATGGAGGAAACGCGTTCTTTTGTGTTGACGGGCGGCGCGCTACCTTTCAATAATCTGAACACAACCCAAAGGAGGAGAGTCGAATGACGCATTCGATCGTGCGGCGTCGCCTGTTGCGCGGCGCTCTCGGCGCAGCGGCCCTTGCGCAGGTTCCCTTCGGGCTCGCAGCGGACAAATATCCCGCGGGCAACATGCGCGTCATCGTGCCGACGGGGCAGGGCGGCTCCGCGGACCGCCTCGCGCGCACCTTCGACGACTTCTGGGGACCGCTGCTCGGCACGCACTTCGAATACCAGTTCATGCCCGGCGCCGCGGGGCAGGTGGGCTACGAGACGTACGTCCACAAGATGCCGCACGACGGCGAGCACCTCCTGTTCGGCAACATGGGACCGGAGATGATCATGTACGTACTGCAGAACCCCGGTTACAAGTTCCCGCAGGACTACCAGTACTTCTGCCGCATGGACATCGACGACAGCGTCGTGTTCGGCGCGAAGAAGGGCAAGATCCAGACGCTGCAGCAGGCGATCGACGAGGCGAAGAAGCGCACGCTGAACGTCGCCGTGAGCCGCCTGCCGCATCCGGCCTCGATCTGCCTGCTCGCTCTCGGCAAGGCGACGGGTGCCAAGTTCAACCTCGTGCCCTACGGCGGGGGACACCCGACGAGCATCGCGGTGCTGAACGGCGAGTGCGACATCGGGGCGCTGCCCATCGCGAACGTGATCGTGCAGGACGAGACGCTGCAGGTGCTCGGCATCTTCGACGACGAGCCGAAGTGGACCAAGTACACCAAGGCGCCGTCGGTGAACGCGGTGGCGGGCACGAAGATCCCGGCGCTGCCCTCGTCGCGCTCGTGGGCCGTGCACACGGACTTCATCGAGAAGTCGCCCGAGAAGTTCGCGCTCCTCGAGAAGACCGCGCGCCAGGTGTTCGACAATCCCAAGTACAAGGAAGAGTTCAAGAAGACCGGCGCCCCCATCGAGGGCAGCGCCTACGGCGACCGCAAGGTGTGCACCGAGTACGCGAACCACATGATCGAGCTCACCAGGGAATACCGGGACCTCCTCAGCGCGAAGAAGGGCCGCAAGTGAGCGGACAGGAGCTGCAGGCGGGCGGGGAGGCGGAGCCGAAGAAGAGCGCCTACGGGGCGGACCTCGTCATTCCCGTGCTCGCGGTCGCCTTCACGATCTACTTCCTGGTCTCGATCGCGGGCCTGGAGTGGGAGGCCAAGGCGAACGGGCTCTTCGTGGGATGGCTCCTCATCGCGTTGGTCGCCGTGCAGGCGGTGCGCATCGGCATCGGCTACGCGCGCGGGCGCGGGGAATTCAGCTTCGCGCCCCTCGTGCAGCCGCGCGAGACGATGAAGAAGCGCCTCGGCATGATGGCGATCACCATCGCGTTCGTGGCGACGGTGCCGTGGCTGGGCGTGGGCCTCGGGCTCTTCGTGGCACTCGCCGCCGGCTTCGGCGTGATGGGAGTGCGCGGCTGGCGCCACGTGCTGCTCGTGGCGTTCGTGTCGGCGCTGCTATGCGCGGTGCTGTTCACCGCCGTCCTCGACACGGGGCTGCCGCGCGGTCCGGTCGAGATGCTGATCCACCACTTCGCTGGGCTAGGGCGGCGATGACCTGGGACCTGCTGGGCCAGCTCTTCGCATCGCAGCTCCATCTCTGGTGGATCATCTGGCCGGGCATCCTGCTCGGCATCGTGGTGGGCTTCCTGCCCGGCTTCAACGCCGAGAACACGCTCATCATGCTGCTGCCGCTCACGCTCGCGATGCCGGTGGAGCACGCGTTCGCGTTCATGACCTCGCTCTATTGCGCGACCCACCTGGGCGGCGGCATCCCGGCGATCCTGGTGCGCATCCCGGGCACGCCGGGCGCGGCCGCCACCACGCTCGACGGCTACCCGCTCACGCAGCAGGGGCGCGGGCAGTTCGCGCTCGTGCTCTCCTTCGTGGGCTCGGTGTTCTCGGGGCTCATCGCGTGCATCGCCACGATCGCGCTGCTGCCGTGGCTCTCGGCGATGGGCCTGTACCTGCGCTCGGTGGAGATGGTGGTGGTGATGCTCTTCGGCCTCACGCTCATCGCCGTGATCGCCGCCAAGGACGCGCTGAAGGGCCTCATCGCGGGACTCTTCGGGCTCATGATCGGGATGATCGGCACCGACCATATCTACAACACGCCGCGCGCCACCTTCGGCTTCCTCGAGCTCTACGACGGCGTGCCGCTGGTGCCGGCACTGATCGGGCTCTTCGCGGTGGCCGAGGCGCTGATGATGGCCGAGCGCAAGCTCATCGTCGGGGCGGGCGCGCGCGAGGCGGGCTCGTCGCACAACTGGGCGCAGACCGTGGAGGCCATCCGCTACTCCGTGCGCCACTGGTGGCAAATCGTGTGGACGGGGCTCGTGGGCCTCGTCATCGGCATCGTTCCGGGCGCCGGCGCCTCCATCGCGTCGTTCGTGGCCTACCAGCAGTCGCGCATGTGGTCGAAGCATCCGGAGCGCTACGGCACCGGCGAGCCCGACGGCGTGATCGCGGCCGAGGGCGGCAACAACGGCGTGTGCTCGGGCACGCTGGTGCCGATGATGGCGCTGGGCGTGCCGGGCGGCAGCACCGCGGCGGTGATGATGATCGTGCTCCAGTACCACGGCATGGTGATGGGGCCGCAGCTCTTCACGGAGAATCCGCAGCTCGCCTACGGGGTGTTCGTGGGCATGCTGCTCTCCTACCTCTTCATGATCCTCACCATCCTGCCGCTCGCGCGCTACATGTCGCGCATCGTGCTGATCGAGACCACGTACCTCGTTCCGATCATCATCCTGGTGACGGTGGTGGCCGCGTTCTCGGAGCGCCAGTACATGTTCGACATGGGGGTTGCGATCGTCTTCGGCGTCATCGGCTACATCGCCAACAAGACGGAATATCATGTGGCCGCGATCCTGATCGGCGTGATCCTGGGCCCGATCTTCGAGAAGTACCTGATACGCTCGCTGCGCCTTTCGGAAGGCGATCCCATGATCCTGTTCTCCTCGCCCATCGCCAACGTCCTCTGGGCGACTGCTCGTGATGTCGCTCCTCTTCCCCGCGTTCCGCTCCTGGCGCCGGCGCGCGGCCGCGGCCCGCATGGCGGTGGCCCCGTGAACGACCAGGCGCGTTCCCCGGCGCAGCAGCTCGCGCGCAACGTGCGGCGCGTGGCGCGCCTCGAGATTCCCGGCGGCGGGCAGGTCGTGGTGCAGGGACGCCACGCGTTCGTGGGCCACATGAAGCCGCCGCACGGGACCACCATCGTGGACGTGGAGGACCCGGCCAATCCCCGGGTGGTGGCGACGCTTCCGCTGCCCGATGCGCGCTCGCACACGCACAAGGTGCGCGTGGTGGGCGACCTGATGATCACGAACGTGGAGATGAACAATCGCCACCTGCTGCGGCGCGGCTCGCAGCGCCTGGTGGAAGCCGAGGCGAGGCTCGCCGGCACGCTCGGACGCCCGGCGACCGACCAGGAGCTCGCGGCGGAGCTCAAGGTGAAGGCCGGCGATATCGCGCTGATCCGCGAGTTCATGCGCACCGGCTACCAGGAGGGCGGCTTCAAGGTCTGGAACATCTCGGACAAGTCGAAGCCGCGCCTGCTCCACCACGAGAAGACCTTCGGCTTCGGCGTGCACCGCTTCGACATGGATGCGCGCTACGCCTACATCTCCACCGAGATGGACGGCTACGTGGGCAACATCCTCGTGATCTACGACCTCGCGCGGCCGGAGAAGCCCGAGGAAGTCGCGCGCTGGTGGATGCCGGGCCAGCACACCGCGGGCGGCGAGAAGCCCACCTGGAGCGGCTACAAGAATCGTTTGCACCATGCGCTGCGCGTGGGCGACCGGATGTGGGCCGCCTGCTGGCACGCGGGCCTGCGCGTGATCGACGTGAGCGATATCCGCGCCCCGCGCACCATCGGCGCCTACGACTACCACCCGCCGTTCCCGGAGCCCACGCACACGGTGCTGCACCCGACGTTCAAGGTCGGCGGGCGCGAGGTCGCGGTGGTGTTCGACGAGGAGCACGACCACGTGCCCGGGCGCCTGCACGCCGGCATGTGGGTCTTCGACGTGGGAGACCCCGCGAACATCAAGCCGCTGTCGATGTTCCATGTGAGCGAGCTCGACTCGCCGTGGTCGCGCACCGGGCGCTTCGGCGCGCACCAGCCGGCCGAGCACATGAGCGACACGCTGGTCTACGCGAGCTGGTTCAGCGGGGGGCTGCGCATCGTCGACATCGCGGATCCCGCGCTGCCGGTGGAGGTGGGCCACTTCATCCCCGAGCCCACGGGCGGCCAGTCGAGCCCGCAATCGAACGACGTGGACGTGGACGACCGCGGCCTGGTGTATCTGCTCGACCGCAACCAGGGGCTGGACATCCTCGAGTTCCAGCGCGGGTAACTGCCGAGCGAGTTCGTTCGCGCGGCGCGGCGATCCACGAAACGAGCTAGGGGCAGGTGGGCGCGGCGAGAGCCTGCACGACCTCGCCCGTGGCGGTGTCCTGCAGGAACGCGGTGATGGACACGTGCGCCGCATCCCAGTCGGCAAGCGGCTTGAATGCGAAATCGTGCGTGCTCCGCCCTGCACCCGCCGCGGCGGTCACCATGTCGCGCGTGACGAAGTCGTGCGCGAGGCGCTCGCCGCGATTCTCGCCGGCGTTGACGCGGCTCGAGAGCCCGCCCTGCACGGCGGCGACCACCAGCGCGAGGTGGGTGGGCGGCAAGCCCGGGACGAGCGTGGAGGTGACGGTGCCGGAGACCGTGCCGTCGGCCGCGACGCGCGAAGCGATCTCGAGCGTGGCGCGCGCGGTGGCGCTGGTGGATCGCGTCGATCGCTTTCTTGAAGCCGGAGTCGCTGCGCCACTCGGGGAAATCGCGGCCCGAGACCACCACCTGCGGCGTGTACACGAAGCGCGCGCCGGAACGCTTGCCCTCGGCCTCCTGGCGCCCGGTGTAGCGCGGGTCGCCGAAGCGGTCCTTCCAGCCGAGCGAATCCCAGTACTGCACGTGGAATGCGATGGGGACCACGCGCGGATCGCGATGCGCGGCGAAGGCCGAGAGCCAGCGGTCGGCCGGCGGGCAGCTCGAGCAGCCCTCGGAGGTGTAGAGCTCCACGAGGGCGGCCGTGCCCGGCGCCGAGGCGACGTGGCATTCGGCGGCGGCGAGGGGCGCCGCCACGAGGGAGCCACGGCGAGCACGGCGGCGATGCAAGGGATGGACGGTCGCATGACGATAGGACCCCGTGCGCAAACCCCTACCTTACAGCGCAATGGCGGTCATCCCGCTTCAACGTTCTCCAGGAAGGTGCGCTCCTCGCGCAGCACGAAGCGCTTCTCCTGGGCCATGGCGAAGTTGGCGCGGCCTTCGGGATCGGCCCGCAGCCGCGCGCGGTAGGCCTCGTAGCCAGCGAGGCTCTCGAATCCGATCAGCCCCCACGCGATGTCGTTGGTGCCTTCGTGCGGCAGGAAGTAGCCGAGCAGGTTTCCCCCGCAGCGCGGGATGATCGCGAGCCAGCGCTCGCGCGTACTCGCGGAACGCCTCGCGCTGGAAGGGATCGATCTGGTAGCGGATGAAGCAGGTGATGGGCATGGCGCCTCCTCTCGATGCCGCCATCCTCGCCCAGGAGGGCGCCGGGATGGTTCGTTCGCTGGCGAACCATGCCATCCGGTTCGGCGCTAAGATGATGCGAATGAGGGACGGACCGCACATCGCGAGCATCGCGGCGCTGATCGGCGAGACGGCGCGCGCCGAGATGCTCGCCGCGCTCCTGGGCGGCCAGGCGCTCACCGCGACGGAGCTGGCGGAGGTGGCGGAGATCGGCAAGCCGGCCGCGAGCGCGCACCTGGCGAAGCTCACGGATGCGAAGCTGCTCGTGGTGGAGAGCCAGGGACGGCATCGCTATTTCCGCCTCGCCGATCGCGACGTGGCGCAGCTCCTCGAGAACCTGATGGGCGTTGCGTACCGCGCGGGCGCCGTTCGCCTGCGCTCGAGCCCGCGCGAGCCGGCGCTGCGCAAGGCGCGCGTGTGCTACGACCACCTCGCGGGCGACCTCGGCGTGCTCGCGTTCGAAAGCTTCGAGCGGCGGCGCTTCCTGCGGCGCGTCGATGGCGTGCTGCGTCTCACGCCCACGGGACGCGCTTTCTTCACCGAGCTGGGGATCGCGCTCGAGGAGGGCGCCTCGCGCCGCCCGCTTTGCCGCACCTGCCTCGACTGGAGCGTGCGCCGCCATCACCTGGCAGGTGCGCTCGGCGCCGCGCTGCTCGATCGCATCCAGGCGCTCGGTTGGGCGACGCCGCACGAAGGATTCCCGCGTGCTGGCCTTCAGCCCGCGCGGCGAGGCCGCGTTCCGCGCCGCGCTCGCGGGCTGAAGGCGACCCTGCTACGCTCGCCCCATGGGGCGTCCGCGCGCACATCTCGCCGCCGCGCTGCACTGGCCGGGCGGCATGCCATTCGACTGGGCGCACGCGCTCGCGGCCGGCATCGGAATGGGCGGGCCGGTGCTGGTCGGGGCGGCCACCGGGCACGTGGAGGCCGGCCTCGTCGCATCGCTGGGCGGACTCATGATGAGCGGCGTGGGGACGCTGCGCGATACGCGCGAGCAGGCGGTGGAGTTGGGGCTCGCGGCGATTCCCGCCGCGCTCGCCACGATAGCGGCCTCCGTCCTCGCGCAGCGCGGGCTCGTGGAGGACGCGGCCGTGGTGCTCCTGGCCGCGCTGGCATCGCTCTCCGGCGGCTACAGCCGGGAAGCGGCGATCGTCACCACGCGCTTCGTGCTGTTCCTGCTCGTGGCGAGCGGAGCCGTCGGCAATGCGCCCCGCGATTGGCATCCGGCGTGGCTGGTGGCGGGAGGCGCGCTGCTGGGAGCCGCCGCGAGCCTCGTGCTGGGCGCGGTCGAGCGCGCGCTGCGCCGGACCCCGCATGGCGCGCCGCATTCGCTGCAACAGCCGCACCAGCCGCGTCCCGCGGCGACCCACGCGCAGCGCCGCGCGCACTTGCGCCGCAGCCTGCGCACGCTCGCGGGCTGGCAGTACACCATCCGCCTCACGCTCTGCCTCGCCGCCGCCGTGGTGCTCACCCGTGCGTGGCCAGGGCATCACCTGTACTGGGTCGCGCTCACCGTGGCGCTGCTTACCGAGCGCGCGGTGGAGGCGCTGCCGGTGAAGGTGACGCAGCGCGCGGTGGGAACGTTGGCGGGCGTGCTGGTCGCGCACGCCGTCTTCGGGTGGACCCTCTCCGCGTGGTGGCTGGCGGGGGTGGTGGGCGTCCTCGCCGCGGGACGCGCGATGCTGCGCACGCGCAACTATCTCGCCTATACCGTGGTGATGACGCCGCTCGTGATCGCGCTCCTCGACGCCGGCAAGCCGCCCGATTGGAACGTGCTCGCCGACCGGGCGCTCGCCACCCTCATCGGCGCCGTGCTGGTGCTCGCCGCAAACGCGGCTTTCCGGCGTGGGGCAAAATAGGCCCCGCCACCCGGATTGAAACGGCCCCCACGGCTGTTTGACCGATCCGTAATACCAAGAAGTCCCACGCCCCCACCGAGGAGAACCCGAATGTCACCGCTGCGGATGCTCGCCGTCGCATTGCTCGCCCCTGCCCTCGTCGCCTCCCCCTCGTTCGCGCAGACGCCCCCCGCGAACCCCATGGACAACGTCCCCGACAAGATGCCCTTCGACGTGCCCTACGGCGCGCCCATCACGCTCGACCACGCCCAGTCCCTCATCAACGCCGCGGTGGCCGAGGCGAAGAAGCACGACTGGAAGCTCAACGTCGCCGTGGTCGATTCGGGCGGCAACCTGGTCGCCTTCGCGCGCATGGATAGCGCACAGCTCGCCTCGATCTCCATCTCCGAGCACAAGGCGCGCACCGCCGTGAAGTACCGGCGCGAGACCAAGGCGTTCGAGGCCGGCATCCAGCAGAACAACCTGCATTACCTGCTCACGCTGGACGACGTGATCGCCTCGCGCGGCGGCATCCCCCTCGTCGTGGACGGCAAGATGATCGGCGCGATCGGCTGCTCCGGTGGCACGGGCTCGCAGGACGAGGTGGTGTGCAAGGCCGGCGCGGCGGCGCTGAGGTAACCATGAAGGCGGGCGGAACGGACGCGAGGAAGCCGCGATGAATCCCCGCGATCCGCTTCCGCCCGGCGTGGTCGAGGCCTGGCGCCGTGGCGAGAAGATCGAGGCCATCAAGCGCCTGCGTGTGGCGACCGGCATGGGTCTCGCCGAGGCGAAGGCGGCCCTCGAAGTCCTCGATCGTGGTGCGTTCGCGAAGCAGGCACGCCCCGTGAGCGCGCGCCCCGGCGCGGCGCTGGGGCCCGGCGAGATGCCGCGCACCTCCCAGGGCGCGGTGTGGATGATCACGATCGTGGCGCTGGTGCTCGCTCTCGCCGCATGGCTCTATGCGGTGCTCGCCTGACGCGTGGCCGCCATCGACTGGCAGCGCGCCGCGGCGGACCTCGATGCCCAGGGCAGCGCCGTCATCGAGTCCTTGGTGGCGCCCGCGCAGTGCACGGCGCTCACAGCCCTGTACGAAAAGGCCGATCTCTTCCGCAGCCGCGTGGTGATGGCGCGCCACGGCTACGGGCGCGGCGAGTACCAGTACTTCCGCTATCCGCTGCCGGAGCCCGTCGCGGCGTTGCGCACTTCGCTCTATCCGCACCTCGCCGCGGTGGCCAACCGCTGGAACGAGGCGATGGGCGTCGAGGTCCGCTATCCACCGACCCATGCCGCATATCTCAAGCGCTGTCACGCTGCCGGGCAAACGCGGCCGACGCCCCTCCTGCTGCAGTACGGCGAGGGCGATTACAACTGCCTGCACCAGGACCTCTACGGTGAGCACGTGTTCCCGCTGCAGCTCACGGTGCTGCTCTCGCGTCCCGGGTCCGATTTCACCGGCGGCGAGTTCGTGCTGACCGAGCAGCGTCCGCGCATGCAGTCGCGCGCCGAGGTGGTCGCGCTCGCGCAGGGCGACGCGGTGGTGTTCGCCGTGCACCATCGGCCCGTGCAAGGCGCGCGCGGCGCCTATCGCGTGAACATGCGCCATGGGGTGAGCCGCGTGCGCTCGGGCCATCGCCATACGCTCGGGCATCATCTTCCACGACGCCGCCTAGCGAAAGGTTCGCGCCCGCAGTCGGGTCTCATCGGCGGCCATCACCGGCCGAAGGACACCCACATGCCGATCCCACGGCGCGAATTCCTCCAGCTCATGGCGGCAGGCGCGGTTGCCGCGAGCGTCCCGACGCGTTCCAGGTCTGCCGCGCTGTCGCGCTACAAGGCGATCGCCTTCGACGCTTTCCCCATCTTCGATCCGCGCCCGGTCGCATCGCTCGCGGAGCGGCTCTTCCCGGGCCGCGGCACGGAGCTCGTCAACGCGTGGCGCACGCGCCAGTTCGAGTACCAATGGCTGCGCGCGATGGGCGGCCGCTATGCCGACTTCCCGCAGACCACCGAGGATGCGCTCGTGTTCGCCGCGAAGGCGGCCAAGGTCGACCTCCGTTCCGGGGACCGCGCGCAGCTCATGGACGCGTGGTCGGAACTGCAGGCCTGGCCCGACGTGGCGCAATCCCTGGCCGCGCTGAAACAGGCCGGGCTTAGGCTCGCCTTCCTCTCCAACATGACGGAGGCGATGCTGCGAGCGGGGATTGCGAGCGCCGGGCTGGAGGGCCTCTTCGAGCACGTGCTGAGCACGGATCGCATCCGCACCTACAAGCCTGATCCCCGCGGCTACCAGCTCGGCCCCGATGCCTTCGGACTCGCGCGGGAAGAGATCCTCTTCGTGCCGTTCGCCGGCTGGGACGCGGCGGGCGCGAAGTGGTTCGGCTATCCCGTCTTCTGGGTGAACCGCGCGGGCTCGCCAGCGGAAGAGCTGGGCGCGGCGGCGGTCGATGGCGCGGGGCGTGGGCTCGCGGACCTCGTCGCGTTCGTGCGGGAGGGGCGATGAAACCGGTTGCGGGACTGCGCTGAACGGGCGTGGCCGGCGCGATCTCCGCGCTCGCATTGCCGCTGGCGCTCTGGCGCTGATCCGACCCTACGATACGACGGAGTTCATCATCCGCTCGAGCTCGGCGCGGTCCACCGCGCCCTCGCCGAACACGCCGACGGTGAAGCCGTCGCGCTGCGCGAAAAGCCCGCGCACCGTGCCGCGCTGGAGCATGCGTTCGCTCTCGGGACCGTGCGCCCCGGGCAGGATCACGTAGGAGATCGCGCCGTGCGGACCCTCGAGCACGAAGTGGCGTGACTCGATGCCGGCGATCACGCAGTTGGCGACGTGGCGCACGCGCAAGCCCGGATCGCGCACCGCGAGCCCCAGGGCGCTCACCGACTTGCGCAACACCGCGGGCGAGATGTCGCGGTTGTCGGCGAGCTCGTAGGGCTGCTCGACGACGTGCGCGATCATGGCCTCGTCGCGCGCGGCCTCGGCCTGCTCGAGCACGCCGAAGTAGCCGGGAATGCCGACCACGAGCACCGCGGCGGCCGCGGCGAGTGCCAAGCCCCAGCGCGAGCGCCGTCCGTAGCGCGCGGCGAGCACGAGGCGGTCGGCGAGGCCCTCGGGGACCGGCGCCTCGGTGAGCGCGGCCTGCATCGCCGCGTCGTGGCGCAGCAGGTCGTCGCGCAGCGCCGCCAGGCGCGGGTCGGTCTCGACGGCCGCCACCAGCTCGGGCGTCAGATGGCGCGGGTCAGCCAGCAACTGGCGTCGCGCTTCCAGCTCGGTCATTGCACGGTCTCCTTGCGGGTTCCCACGGGTTCCTCCGCCTTGCGCATCAGCTCGCGCAGCGCCGAGCGCGCGCGGCTCATGCGCGTCATCGCGGCGCCGACGCTCACGCCCAGCACCTGGGCCACTTCCTCGCAGGTGAGTCCCGCGATGTTCTGCAGCACGAGCGGCTCCATGTACGCGGCGGGCAGGCGCTCCAGCACCTGGCGCACCTCGATGCCGCGCGTGAAATCGCGCTCGTCGGCTATCTGGGCCAGCATCTCGTCGTCGATCTCCTCGGCGAGGTCGCGCTTGGCGCGTCCGGCGCTGCGCAGGAACTCGTTGCGCACGATGGCGTAGAGCCAGCTGCGGCGCGCCGATTCGTCCTTCACGTGGCTCCAGTTGCGCCAGGCCCTGATGAGCGCCTCCTGGAGGATGTCCTCCGCGCGATGGCGGTCGCGCGCGAGCCACAGGGCGAAGTGGAACAACTCACCCGTGTAGGCGCGCACGACCTGGTCGAAATGCGATGAAGAGCGTCCGAACACGCGGCTCACTCCGGCGGCGATGCGCGGGACACCAGCATACCCTCGCGCACCCAGCCCGCGAACCAGGCGCCGATTTCGTGTTCCTGATCCGCGCCGGCCTCCTCGCAGGCGCCGGCGAGCGAGCCGCGGCGGTGCAGGGCGACGAGCGCGCGGCCTTCCTCGAGCGGGCAGCTGCGCCAGCAGGCGTCGAGCGCCTTGCGCCAGGCGAGCAGGGCATGGTCGTGGCGCTTCGGGGCGGCGGTCTCGACCTCCGCGTCCCCGCGCATCGCCTGCCAGTGCGGCTCGATCGCCCACTGCAGCTCCAGCACGCTCACGGAGGGGTGCATGCCGAGCGGAAGCGTGGACCAGCGCTCCACCGGGACCTCCGCGAGGCGCTCCGCGGTGAGCGGCTCGGCGTCGCGCGCATCGAAGGCGAGGCCGAGAGCCCATTCCATGCGTGCGAGGTCCGCGAGCGGTGCGGGCAGGCGCTCGGCGAGGCCCGCGCCATGCCAGCGGATCGAATAGTGGCTCGAGGGACGGGCGCGGCCGTGTGCGTGGGCGACGCGCTCGAACTCCTCGTCGCCGAGCACCCGGGCGAGCGCCGGATAGTTGGAGCGCAGCGCCCCGGCGAGGCGCGCGGGATAGGCGTGGCGATAGACGCCGAGCCGCGAGGAGGGCGTGAGGGCCGGCTCGCGGCGCCCCTGCCCGAGGATGGCACGCTGCAGCAGCCGTTGTTCGCTAGCCAGCGATCGCATGGGGCGCTTCCATGATTTCCGCAGCCCGGGCGCGCGCGATGTCCAGCTCGGCGACGAGCTCGGCGAGCGGGGGGATATTGTCGTCGCGCTCGACCATCGCCGGCACGTCGCCGAAGCGCGCGACCGCGTGCTCGTACAGGTCCCACACCGCTTCGCAGACGGGGGTGTCGTGCGTGTCGACGAGATGGTCGCCGTTGTCCGAATGGCCGGCGAGATGGATCTGGCGCACCGCGGCGCGCGGAATGCCGTTGATGTAGCGCCACGCGTCGAAGCCGTGGTTCACCGCGTTCACGTACACGTTGTTCACGTCCAGCAGCAGCTCGCAGCCGCTGCGCTTCACGAGCGCCGCCAGGAATTCCCATTCCGTCATCTGGTCGGCGGCGAAGCGCACGTAGCTCGACACATTCTCCAGCACGAGCGGGCGGCGCAGGCGGTCCTGCACGCGGCCCACGCGCGCGGCAACGTGGGCGAGGGCGGCGCTGGTGAACGGGATCGGCAGCAGGTCGTGCAGGTTGGCGCCGCCGACCCCGGTCCAGCAGAGGTGGTCGGAAACCCACGCCGGGTCTACCCGGTCCACGAGCGACTCGAGCGCGCGGAGGTACTCCTCGTCCAGGGCATCCGTGCCGGCGATGGAGAGCGACACGCCGTGCATGGCAACCGGATAGTGCGCGCGGATGCGGTCGAGGAACGCGAGCGGCTTGCCGCCCGGGACCAGGTAGTTCTCGGTGAGGATCTCCAGCCAGTCGACGCCGGGGACGACGCCGTCCGCAAGCTCGCGGTAGTGCTCGGGCCGGAGGCCCACGCCGTATCCCCGGATCATGGCGTCAGGCGACGACGTGGCCGCCAGCCGCTTCGCACTCCGCGGCGCTCTGCTTGGTGACCCAGCCTTCGCCCTTGCAGTGGTTCAGGCCCTTGCACTCGCTGGTGGCGGTCTTGCATTCCGACTCGCCCTTGCAGCTGTTGACGCCCGCGCATTTCACCTCGCCGTCCTGCGCGGCGAAGGCCGTGGTGATGGCCGAGCCGGCGGCGAGCAGCGTGAAGGCCGCCACTGCCGCGACCGATCCGAAGTCCCTGCGATTCATGTTCCGATCTCCTTGGGGTTGTGGGGTGCGGCGATGAGACCCCCCGGGGGATCGGAACCTTACGCGCGGCGCTAGCGGGTCTCGCGCACGGCCTGGGCGATCTCGCGCCCCATGCGCTCGAGGGCGTGGCTATGGGCCGCCGCAACGCCCGCGGGATCCTGCGACGCGAGCGCTTCGTGCACGACGCTCCTTCCGTTCCGTGTCTTCCCTTTCGCGATATTTTTAACCGACCAAACAGCATCAATCGTCGCCCCATCCGTCGAGCGACGAATCGAACCGCTGCACCTCGATCGACACCTGAATGTCCACGGGTGTCGCGGAGGCAGAGCGACTCGTGAGCACGCGAGAGGTCCCGAGCTCACGCGAAAGGACATCCCCGATCACGCGCGGGATGGCGTTGCGCAGCGGCTCCGCCCAGCGGTAGTCGTCCGAAACGTCGACCTGGTTCGGCGCCGTGCGCAAGACCATCGAGGGACGGTCGACCGCCTCGGGCACCGTCACGGGCCCCACGTAGATGCTGGGCGAATCGGAAGCGGGCGGCGCGGCGCCGGGGTTGGGCGACGACAGCGTGAAGTACTGCTCCTTCGGTGCGGAAGTACCCACGCAGGCGGCGAGCAGCACCGCGAAGGCCAGGAGCCATCCGCGTGCGATCCGGGACCTCATTTCGCGTCTCCCCGCCGCCCGCGAATCAGCGATTCCGGATGGCGCTCGAGGTAGTCGGTGAGCGTGCGGAGCGACTCCGCCGCCCGGTTCACCTGGTCCAGCGTGTCTCGCAGGTCGCCCTGCACCGGCGAATCCGTGGACAGCACCGCCTCGGCCGCGGACATCGTCTGGCGCGCCTGCTCGATCGCCTTGCGCATCTCCGGTGTCAGGTCGCGGTCGATGTGCTGGGTGAGGGTGTCGATCTTCCCGAGCGTGGCGTGCAGGTCCGCCAGCGCCTGGCGCACGTCCTTGCCGATCTGGTCGAAGGGCACCTTCTCGAGGTTCTTCGCGATGCGCTCGATCGACTCCTGCAGCTCGCCCAGGCCACCGGCCGCCGTTGGGATCTCGGGCGGCTTGGCGGCGAGGTCCATGGTCGCGTGCGGCGCGTTCTTCATGAAGTCGATCTCGACGTAGAGCTGGCCGGTGAGCAGGTTGGCGTCGCGCAGCTGCGCGCGCAGGCCGTGCTCGACGAAGTTCTTCATGCGCTGCGGGCCGGGCATGGTGTCCCAGCGCCCGCCGGGCTTCGCGTTGGTCGGGCGCATGCGCAGCGGGTAGAAGTCCACCAGCACCGCCGAGCGGAAGCTCACGGTCTGCGGGTCGAAGTCGAGGTCGATGCGCGTCACGCGGCCCACGGTCACGCCGCGGAAGTCCACCGTGGAGCCCACCGCCAGCCCGCGCACCGATTGCGTGAATTTCATCATGTAGTGCTCGATGTCGGTCTCGCGTGGCTTGAACGCGTCGGTGCGGCCGTCGAAGAGCGTGAACTGCGTCTGCGCCTGCACCGGCTGGCCCTTGGGCTCTTCGGCCGGCGTCTCGAACGAGATGCCGCCCAGGAGCAGCGTCACCAGCGACTGCGTCTCCAGCTTCACGCCGCCCGCGCCGAGCGAGAAGTCGAGCCCGCTCGCGTTCCACCAGCGCGTCTGCGTGTTCACGAACTTGTCGTAGGGCGAGTGGATGAAGACCTCGACCTTCACGCTGCCGCCCGCGGGATCCACGTCGGCCTTGGCCACGCGCCCGGCGAGGATGCCGCGGTAGTAGACCGGCGAGTTCACGTCGAGGGAGCCGAGGTCGTCGGCATAGAGGGTGAACGCGCGCCCCGGCGTGTCCGAGGTGATGACCGGCGGCGACTCCAGGCCCTCGAAGTCGCGCTGCGATTCCTGCGACGTGCCCGGGTCCGCGCCGATGTACACGCCCGCGAGCAGCGTCGAAAGGCCCGACACCTCGCCGCCGGCGATGCGCGGGCGCACCACCCAGAAGCGCGTGTCCTTGACCAGGAAGTCGCTCGCCTGCGGGTCCATCTCGGCGGTGACGATCGCGGTCTTGTGGTCGGGCGAGAGCCGCACGGAGCGCACCGTGCCGATGTCCACCGCCTTGTGCTTGATCTTGGTCTTGCCCGCCTCGATGCCCTCCGCCGAGTCGAAGCGGATGGTGATGGAGGCGCCGTGCTCGAGCACGGATTTGAGGAAGATCCCGCCGCCGATGAGCGCCGCGATGACCGGGATGATCCAGACCAGTTGCAGCGTGCGTGGGCTCGGGTGCCGCGCGATCGCTCGCGGCACCTCGCCTTCCTGTGGGACCGGCGGGAGGTCATGCATGGCGGTCGTCCACGGCGTCCCAGATGAGGCGGGGGTCGAAGCTCTCGGAAGCGAACATGGTGAGGACCACCACCGCGCCGAAGAAGACCGCGCCGGGGCCGGGCTCGATCTCGGCGAACGGGCGCAGCTGCACCAGCGCCACCGAGAGCGCACCCACGTAGATGTCCACCATCGACCAGCGGCCGATGTACGAGTTGAGCCGGTAGAGGCGCGTGCGGTCCACCGGGCGCCAGAGCGAGCGGCGCTGCGCGGTGATGAGCAGCAGGACCATTGCCACGATCTTGGTGCCGGGCACTACGATGCTCGCGGTGAACACGATGATCGCGAGTATCCACGATCCCGTGGTCCAGAAGTAGACCACGCCGCCCATGATCGTGTCGTTGCGCGTGGCGCCGAGCGTCGAGCTCTGGATCACCGGCAGGAGGTTGGCGGGGACGTAGAGGATCGCGGCGGCGACCACCATCGCCCAGGTGCGCGCGATGCTGTTGGGCTTTCGCCAGTGCAGCGCCGCCGCGCAGCGTGCGCAGTGCGAGCTCGCGGCCGCGGGCGCCGGGCGGTTGAGCTGCCCGCATGCGCGGCACAGCATGAGTCCCTGAGCGAGGGCGGTGGTGCTCATCGCTCGAGCTGGCACATGCAACGCCACACCGCGCGCGGCTCGAAGGTGGCGTCGGCGGCGGCGAGCAGGAAGACGAAGAGGCCGAGCGCGTAGAACGCCGGATCGACGTGCACCGGCGCGGTATCGTTGAGCTTCACGTACGCGACCAGCGCCCCCAGCACGAACACCTCGACCATCGCCCACGGCCGCACCCACTCGACCACGCGGAAGGCGAAGCGCAGCCCCGGCGGCACGTGCCCGAGGCGCAGCGGCAGGAGCATGTAGCCCATGGCCATGAGCTCGATTGCCGGAATGAGGATCGCGGTGGCGAGCACCAGCAGAGAGACACTCGGCATGCCGGCCTCCTGCAGGGCGGCGGCCGTGCCCATCAGGGTGGTCGACGAGCGCCGCCCGCTCGTATCCATGTCCATCAGCGGGAAGGCGTTGGCGTAGATGAAGACGATCGCCGCCGCGGCGAGGAACGCGAGCGTGTAGTCGATGCTGTGGGGCTTGTTGCGGAAGAGCTCCGCCCCGCAGCGCTCGCAGTCGGCGCAGCCCTCGGGCACCAGCTCCGGCTCGCGCTGCAGGAGGTCGCAGTCGGGGCAGGCGACCAGGGGCGGCGTGGTAGGCGTCATCTCCTGCCTTAGTCAAGCGGCGGCGGGCGTCGTTCCGCGCCCATCGCCTTTGCTAGAATGGTCCATCCCCCGCGAAGCACGTTCATGGCCCGTGTCGAAGAGCTTTCGGTCGACGAGATCCGCAAGCGTTTCATCGAAGGCAGGCAGCCCCTCACGCAGCAGGTCCTGAACCGGCTGCAGCGCGACCAGCGCCAGGGCGTGCAGCGCCTCTACGCGGCGTTGAAGAAGCGGTTCGAGCGCGAGCGTGATGAGCGCACGCGCCTGGATGCGATGCGCCACTTCGAGCGCGTGCTGTGGAAGTCGGGCGTGCGCGACATCGCGGGCGTGGACGAGGCGGGCGTGGCGCCGCTCGCCGGGCCGGTGGTGGCCGCCGCCGTGATGTTCCCGCCCGAGACCGAGGTCGCGGGCGTGGACGATTCCAAGAAGCTCGACCCGGAGACGCGCGCCACGCTGGCGCTCGAGATTCGCGCGCGCGCCTCGGGCGTCGCGGTGGGTATCGCCACCGTGGAGGAGATCGACCGCCTCAATATCTACCATGCCTCGCTCCTCGCGATGCGCCGGGCCGTGGAGGGACTGCCGCGGCCGCCGCAGCACGTCCTCGTGGACGCGCGCACCGTGCCCGGAATCGCCATGCCGCAGAACGCCTTCAACAAGGGCGACGGCATCAACTTCACCATCGCCGCGGCCTCCATCATAGCGAAGACCTCGCGCGACGCCATGATGGAGGCGCTCGACCGCGATTACCCGGGCTACGGGTTCGCGGCGCACAAGGGCTATCCCACGGCCGAGCATCGCGCCGCACTCCTCAAGCTGGGACGCACGCCCGTGCACCGCACGTCGTTCGCCGCGCTGGACGAGCTGTTCGGCGAGTTCTCTGCGCTCTTCTACGCGCTGCGCACCCAGCTCCATGCGGCCGTCTCGCGCGCGGAGCTCGATGCGTTCGAGGCGGCGTTGCGCGAGAAAGCCGGCGAGCTGGACGAGCGCGAATGCGGCAAGCTGCGCATCCTCGCGCGCCGGCGCTGGAAGGCGCAGGGCTAGCCGCGCCCGCCCGGCGCTAGATCCTCGAGATCTCGGTGCGGATCGCGCGGTCCAGGTTCTGGACCCAGCCGTTATAGTTTTTGTGGATCTTGCCGTCCGCGGCCATGAGGTTCTCGGAGCTCTTGTACTTGATGCTGTAGTGCGTGGCGCTGTAGGGGATGTCCACCACGGCCATATGGTCGCGCAGGTGCAGGGTCGCTTCGAGCTTGCCGGGCCCGGCGTCCTTGACGCTCCAGCCGAGCGAGGTGCCAGCGGTGATGATGGCCGAGCGCACCTGTGTTGCCGAGGGCGCCTTGCCGGACGGGGTCGTGACCGGCGCGTCGGCGACATTGTAGATGGGCATGGGCTGGCACGCGGCGAGAAGCAGAGCGGCGGCAGCGGCGGCGAGAGCGGAATGGATGCGAAGCATGGCGGTCTCCCAGGTTGTTGGTTGTTCGTTGTTGCCTTACGGCAGCGGGAGATTAACAGATGGCGGCTTCCACCGGCACGCGCACCCAGCCTTCCATGAGGCGGCGGGCGCTGCGGCTCATCACCGCCTTCTCGACCACCCAGCGCTCGCCCGTGTGCGCCACCTGCGCGCCCACGGCGAGCACGCCGGAGGGATGGCCGATGCGCGTGGCGAGCGGATCGACGCCGGGCGAGAGCAGCCGCTGCGGCACCGTGCCCTCGATCGCGCACGCCACCGCGGTGGCCACGGCGCCCGTGCCGGTCACCGCGTGGTGCAGCTTGCCCATCGAGAGCATGCGCACGTTGAGATCGATGTCGCGCGCGGCGATCGCCTTGCCGTCGGAGGCCGAATAGGCCCTGGCGCGCGTGACGAACGCGATCTTGGGCGTGTGCAGGCGCCGCGCGCTCGCCTCCGCGGCGCTCGCGGCGAGGCCCATCGCGACCGCGCCGTGGGCGCGGATGGCTTCGGCGAGCAGCAGCACCTCGGCGTCGTTCTGCAGGCGCTCCTGCAGGTCCTCGCCGCGCAGGCCGAGGGAGGCCGCCTCGACGAACACGGTGGGGTTGCCCGCGGTGATGAGGGTGGTCTCGACCTGGCCCACGCCCGGGACCTCGATGGTGTCGACCACGCGGCCCGTGGGCAGCATCGCGCCGCCCGCCTCGCCGCCTTCCCCCAGTCCGCCCGGATGCAGGAACTCGAGGCGGATCTCGGCCGCGGGAAACGTCACGCCGTCGAGCACGAAGTCGCCTTCCTCGACCACCTCGCCGCCGCGCATCGGCACGTGCGCCACGATGCGCTTGCCGATGTTGGCCTGCCAGATGCGCACCGCAGCCAGCCCTTCGCGGGGCGCCTCGACCCAGCCCTGCGCGATCGCGAACGGGCCTACCGCCGCGGTGAGGTTGCCGCAGTTGCCGGTCCAGTCCACGAACGGGCGGTCGATGGCGACCTGGCCGAAGAGGTAGTCGACGTCGCTGTCGGGACGCCTGGAGGGCGCGAGGATCACGATCTTGCTGGTGCTGGAGGTAGCACCGCCCATGCCGTCGATCTGCTTGCCGTAGGGATCGGGGCTGCCCACCACGCGCAGCAGGATCGACTCGCGCGCAACGGGGTCTGCGGGCAGGTCCTGGGCGCGGAAGAACACGCCCTTGCTGGTGCCGCCGCGCATGTAGACGGCGGGGATGCGCAGCACGCTCATCCCCGCATTCTAGCTAGTAGCCGAAGAACTCGTCGGTGCGGATATCGGCTTCCGGGACCGCGGCCGCGCGCAGCAGCTTGCCCATGGCGGCGACGAGTCCCGGCGGCCCGGCGATGTAGTAGATCGGGGAGGCGCCGTGGGCGAGGTGGCGCTCGAGGAAGGCAGCGTCCAGCATCGCGCGCTCCCCGCTCCACGGCCGCGTGGATTTCTCCATCTCGTTCATGGTGGCCACGAGCTTCAGGTGCGGGTCGCGCGTGGCGAGCGCCGTGAGCTCGTCGATGAACGGCGCGTCCTCGGGGCGGCGATTGGAGTAGAGCAGGGTGCGCGATCCCGGCCGCTTCGCGTGCTCGGCGTGGCGCAGCATGCTCATGAACGGCGTGATGCCGATGCCGCCCGCGAGCATCACCACGGGACGCTCGAGCTCCTCGGGCAGCGTGAAGGCGCCCATGGGCCCGCGCAGCTTCACCAGCGCACCGGGGGCGAGCCCGCCCAGCACGCGCTTGAACGCGGTGTCGCGCATGCGCGTGGCGAATTGCAGGGAGTCCTCGTGCGGCGCGCTCGCGATGGAGAACGTGCGCGAGTTGCCTTTCGCGTCGGTCTCGGGCGGCTCGAGGAGCGTGACGTTGAGCGCCTGGCCGGGCGCGAAGTCGAGGCCCGCGGGGCGCGCGAAGCGGAAGGCAGTGGTGCCGTGCGCCACGTCCTCGCGGCCGAGGAAATGGGTCTGGAAGGCCGGCATTGGGGCCTCAGGCCTTGTCGGCGCGAATCTCCGGGTAGGGCTCCCGCGCCTCGTGGCGGTCGCCGTCCGCGTCGTACCAGCAGAGCTTGCCCGGCGCTTCGTCCTTGGTCATGGAGTGGCTGCCGTCGCAGAACGGGAGGTTCTCCGAGAGGCCGCAGGCGCAGATGTACTGGGTTTCACCGCCCACGGTGACTTCGTAGGGCTCGCTGCGGCTGCGTTTCACGATCCTGGACATGCAATTTCTCCCTGTCGGTCAGATTTACGCATTGGATGGTACGCGAAGCGCGCCCGTTCCTCGGGGAACAAATTCAGGGGGGCGGCTGATCCAAGACAGCCAGGGAGAGGGGAAAACAACCAACCGGAGAGAATCCCATGCGCACTCCAGCAAGCATCGCCGGCCATCCGATCCACCCGATGCTGGTCCCGATCGCGATCGGCTGCTTCGTCTTCTCGTTCGCCTCCGACGTGATCTGCTTCGCGACCGGCTCGAACCAGCCGTGGAACATGCTCGCCTACTACACGATGATCGGCGGCATCATCGGAGCGCTCGTCGCGGCGCTCTTCGGCTTCGTGGACCTGTTCTCGCTGCCCGCGGGCCCGGCGCGCAGCACGGGCGTGGCCCACATGAGCCTGAACCTGGTGATCGTGGTGCTCTACGTCGTCAACGCATGGCTGCGCCACGGGCAGCCGCAGTCGCTGCAGCTGCCCATGGTGCTGTCGCTGGTGACGATCGTGGGGTTGCTGGTGTCCGGCTGGCTGGGCGGCAAGCTCGTCTTCGAGCTCGGGGTGGCGGTGGGTCCCGCGCCGCCCCGCCCCGCTAGCGGCTCAGAGGCGCCACTGCGCCGCGGCCTTGGCGGCCGCGGTGCGGGTGTAGAAGAAACCGTTGCGCACGAAGCCGGAGATGAGTGTCGCCTTCGCGGAGACGACACGGCCTGTGGGCGCGCGGTCCACGACCACTTCGTCGGGCAGCCCGTCCAGCAGGTGGAACGGCGCCGGCATGCCGTTGGCGAACTGGCACGGATAGACCTTCTGGGTCGCGAAGTCCAGGAACGCCGGCTTGAACCCGAGGCCGCAAGTGTCCTCGCTGCGCCCGCCGGTTTCGGCGTGAACCTGGTTCTCTTCCGTGAGCCGGTGTGCGCTGAGGGGTTTCATTGTTGGCCTCGTGGTCGGGTTGGTTCGCTGGACTTGCCGCTTTTCGATGAGTCCAGTGTCGCCGTTCCGGCACGCCGCGAACATGCGCAAAAGTCTGTTTTGCGACCCTGCAAGATCCCCATCCCGCGGTAGGCGTGCGCGGCATGAGCCTGTAGGACTATCCGGTGCTCCAGCGCTAATCGCGTGTTTCGCGAAATGGATTCTCGATGGCGGGAACACGCGCTTCGGGGTCAGATGGCGGCACCCGGCAGGCGGTGGCGGCCGCTGCCCGCCGGCGCCCCATCACCCATCCATTCCGCGAGGAAAACGTGAATACGAGACACCTGTTGCTGGCCGCGTGCGCGGCCATCGCTTCCCTCACCGTGCTGCCGTTGCGCGCCGAAGAGCCCGCCGCGAAGGCGCCCACGCAGCAAGAGAAGTTCGCCGCCTGCGGCCATCAGTCCAAGGGCATGAAGGGCGAGGAACGGCGCGAGTTCATGAGCGATTGCCTGAAGGGCGGGGCCGACGCGGCCCTGCGCGATACCATGATCGGAGACGCGGCCGAGGAAAGCCGCCAGCGCTGCCATGCGGAGGCCGACCGCCGCAAGCTGCACGGCGAGGAACGGCGCACGTTCCTGGGGGTCTGCCAGAAGGGCTAGCATCCCGCGCGGGCCCGCGCGTGGGGCGCTCCACGGCCCCGTCCAACAAGCGGGCCCGCGAGAACGAGGCGTGCTGCTCGATTCGAAACAGAAATCCGAGGCGATCCGCGCGATCGCGCTCTTCGAAGGCGCCAAGGGCGCCGTGGTGCTGCTCGCCGGGCTGGGGGTGCTGTCCCTCATCCACCGCGACGTGCAGCACGTGGCCAACGAGTTCGTGCGCCATACCCACCTCAATCCCGCGCGCCACTATCCGCAGATCTTCCTGCATGCCGCCGCGCACGTCACCGATCGCGGCCTGTGGTTGCTCGCCGCCGGCGCGCTCGCCTATTGCGTGGTGCGCTTCGCCGAGGCCGTATGGCCTGTGGCGGCAGCGCGCGTGGGCCGAGATCCTGGCCGCGGCGAGCGGAGCGATCTACATGCCGTTCGAGCTCGCCCGGCTGCTGCGCGGCGAGAAGCTCGTGCCCGCCATCGCCTTCGCGATCAACGTGGCGATCGTGGCGTTCATGCTCTACGCGCTGTGGTCGCGCCGGCGCGGCTCGCGCGCTGCGCCGCCCGCTTGAACGTTTGTCGCGTGCCGCAGCTCGCAGCGGGCTAGGGGGCGGTGCGCTGGAACCAGTAGGCGCGCAGGTCGTGGCTCCAGTGCGACGAGATCGGGACCTTGGGCTCGGGAGCCATCATTTTCGCGAGCACCCACCGCGCGCGGGCGCGGCGCGACCAGGTCGGGAAGAACTCGCGCGAAAGCGCGCGCGCCTGGCGGAAGCTCTGGACCTTCATGTGCGCAACTCCTTCTTGGCTGTCGTATCCGGCCATGCGCCGGTAGAGACATGATTACGCCGCTTCACGATCCGATCTGTCGCCGCGGGACTGAATCAGCTATCGGAATCGTCCTTCAGAGGCGAGGCGCATTGCGGCCTGCGAAAGCCGCTTTGTCATGATGGATTTGTGACCGCAATCACTATGCTGGCGTCGGGTATCGGAGACATTTACCGATCATCGGCTACGCGAATCCGGTCGTCGCCGCCGCTGGCGCCGGGGCCGGATTCGGGCGACTCTGTGCAAGCGGCGCTGAATGGATGTTGGACAGCGAACCGCGAGGAGCGTCGGATGCGTGCGTGGCACGGAATCGCCGCCTTGATGGCTTCGCTGGGCCTCGCCGCCCACGCGGGCGAGGGCTTCGATTTCGCCCCCAAGGCGCAGGCCGTGACCACCACCGCGATCTCCAGCGCGGCGGCGGTCTCCTCGGCGCCCGCGCTGGCGCCCCCGGCCGCGGCGCCGCGCAACGTGCTGGCGCCCTTCACCTCGGTGCGCAATCCGCTGCCGGACCTGACGCCCACTCGCGAGGAAACGAAAGTGCGCGGTCCGCACGGCGCGTGCGAGTCGGCCACGATCGACGTGTGCTACGACCTCCTGGAGGGACGCGTGGTGTTCCGGCCGGTGCGCAGGTACATGCCCAAGCTGGGCGAGCTGGAGCCGGACAGCATCTCGCTGCGCCCCAACCGCATCACCTTCCGTTACACGTTCAAATAGACGCGACGCGCGCGAGCGCGACCGCCTTGGCCTCGCCGTTGCGCGCCTCGGTCATGCAGTGCGCGCGCAGGTCGTTGGCTCCCGCGAAGCATTCGCTCCGCGCGACCTCGAAACGGGCGCGGGCGCGCGCCAGCCGCGCATGGGTCTCGGCCTCGACGGTGCCGTAGTAGCGCGCGTCCAGGTCCGCGCGCGCGATGTGCTCCTCGGCGTGGGCGCGCGTGCGGCAGAGCTCGCGCGCCGCCTCGACGGCATGGCGGCACTCGGCCAGCGCCGCGCGCGTGGTGCCCTCGATGCCGGCGAGCGCGCGGTCGTGGTCCGGGCGCGACATCAGCGTGCGGGTGTTATCCATCGCGGCGTCGATGCCGAGGGCGGCGACGCCGAAGAAGAGGGGACCGGCGAGCGTTGCGATGAGTGCGGTACGGTTCATGGGACGCTCGCCGGCTGCGTTGCGGGTTACTTCGCGGGCTTGGCCGAGGCGACGTTCTTGCGGCTCGCTTTCGCGTCCGCAAGGGCCTTGTCCTCGTCGGCCTTCGCCTGCTTCTTGCAGGCCGACTTTTCCTTGCCCTTCTGGTCCTCGCACTTCTCCTTGGCCACGTCGTACTGCCCGTGCGCCTTGGCGACCGCGACCTTGTAGTCGCCGTTCGGATCGCCCTTGTGCTTGGCTTCGGCGTCCGCCTTGGCGACCTTCTCGTTCGACTTCGCTTCGGCCATGCAGACGTCCTTGGCATTGCCGGTCATCGACTTGCACTTCG
>CAWHAQ010000004.1:0-299796 GCA_963827425.1 uncultured beta proteobacterium
GACCGCCGAGCCCGCCGCCGAGCCCGCCGCCGAGTGCGCCGCCTGGCTAAACCGCGGCTAAGGCCCGCCGCCGGCATCGGCGCGCAGCGGCGCCCCGTCCGCGAGACCTTCCGCAGCCGGCATGACGCCGAGGGCAACGCGGAATTCTCTCGCCGTCGCGCGAATCGAGCCCCGATCACCACTCCTTCGCGAGCCCAAGGTCATCAGGAAGGGCCGCCTTCGGCGCCGCCTCCGGTTTTCGCTCCGCGATCCGATCGGTTGGGTGATGTCGTGCTGCGGCCGGAGCAGAAGCAGCAAGAGGCAGCCCGCGATGCCGGCGAAGGCGATGCCGAACGAGGCCGACGCCGAGCCGCCGCGAAGCATCCGGGCGAAGCCCCACAGGAGCGCGAGCGTGCCGATGACCAGCGAGCCGAGCGTGACCGCGCCGAGCCCCATCATCGCCCACTGATGCGGTTGCTCTTCGAGGTCGTGAAGCTCCGCCACGGCCGCGGCTCGCTGCACGACGGACGCCCCGTTCGTCGAGCATAGCTTGCCGTTCCTTCGAAGGCGCTGTTAAGATCGCCGCGCCGCCGCGGCGAGCGTCGTGAGCCGCTGCCGGACGCATCCGGACTCGGTTCGACTCGCGAGAAGAACGTGGTCGTGGCCTCGTCGGCTTGTCTTGCCTCCGCGGCGTCGGCGGCACGATTTCGACCGGCCTTCCTGGTGAGCCCCTCCTGCGAAGCTTCGTCTTCGTTGTGCCGATCCGCGTCGGCCTTGGCGAGCTGCCCGAGTTCCGGCGACGGAGCCGCCTGCCAGCCGAGCACGCCGAGCGCAAGCTCGAGTCCCGCCGGGTTGACGAGGAGCGGCTGGTCCACGACTTCCGCCGCGCAGATCGCCGAGGACGAGGAACTGCTCGGTTAGGCTCGGTTCGGGCTGGTCGTCCACGAAGCGGTCGTCGACGACCGACGCCAGGCCGAAGAAGTCGGCCGGATGCCCCGATTCGTCCTTGCCTTCGACGCGGAACTGGGTGTGGTTGCCGGTCTTCTGCGACAGCTTCGCCGACACGTCGAGCCGGTGCGTCGGTTGCCGATAGATGAGCCGTTCCGCGAGCAAGGTCATGTCGCCGTCCGCGACCTCGAAGACGGCGACGCGATGGATGCCGTCGAGCTTCGAGGCGATCTCGATTCGCCGGCCGCCGACGTCTTTCCGCGCGGTCTGCTCGGCGACGACATCGCGGATCCCCTCATCGTGCTTGTCGGATTTCCTGAGGATGGAAGGCCCGTCGAAGACGCCTTGTTCTTGCCGAAAACGCTGGTATTCGACGATCTCGCCACGGCAGGTCGTGATGACTTGCAGTTGCCGCGATCGGCCGACGTTCTCGACATCCAGATGGATCGGCCGATCGCCCGGCTGCACGGCGTCTCCATGGAGGAGAACGCCGTCCGGCCGAATGCCAATCGCGGCAAACGGGTCGTCGATCTGACCTTGCATGGGGGCGGTGATGCGGAGCTGGTACTTCTCCCTGGGATCGGGCACGAAATCGAAGCAGCCGACGCTCTGGTCGCGATCGGAGTCGTGGATCACAGCCGTCGACGACAACAGGATCACTCGGCCTTCCGGCGCCACCGTCTCGCCGAGCGGCGTGCGGACCCGGTAGTAGACGCGATTGCTGACGCCGGCGACGAGCCGGCCCCCTTCGGGATGAAGTCTACTGCCAGCTTCGAAGGCACCACGCGGAGCGAGGCGGATGCCTCTACCTTCTGTTTCTTGACCTGCATGTCGAGATTGAGCTGCAGGCTCTTGGTTTCGAGTTCTTTGGGCACCTGCACGGGGACGACGACGGTCCCGTTCGCGTCGGTCCTCTGGTTGATCGAACCGATGTAGGTGTTGTTGGTCGTGTTGTTGCCGAAGTTGTTGGCGCCCTGGTTGGCTCCGGTCTGGTTGGCTCCGGTCTGGTTCTGCGTCGCGTTCCGGAAGTTGTAGCCGCGTTGATCGGAGTTCTGGACGCGGTAGTTGCCGCTCACCGGGGAATTGGCAGCCGGCTTGCCGTCCGCCTGATAGACCCGGACCGGCACCTGAGCCATGTCGCCAGGGTGATACGCCTGCGACTGGGCGGCCACGTCGGCGGTCGGTTGATCGGGGGCGAGCACCTCGATCGTCCGCGACGTCGGGGCAAGCTCCTCGGCATTCAGTCGGACCGTGTACACGCCGGGCGGCAGGTTCGGCGGCAATTGCATGCTGCCGGCAGCCATCCCCTTCACGAACGCAAGCGTCTGCGTCACCTTCGGGCCGGTCTCATCCGTGAGCGAAACCGACGGCTGCAGCGGGCCGTCGGCGATCTTGAGCGTCCACGGATCGACGAACAGTGTGCGCACCAGGACCGCTTCGCCAGGCCGGAAAAGCTGCTTGTTGACGGCGAGATGGGCCGCATAGGACTTCGGCATCAGGCGGACCGGCTCCTCGATGACGGCGGGCGACTCTTCGGCCCCGGCGTAGCGAACCACGACCTTGGCCGGACCGACGTGATTGGCGGCCAGTTCCGTCGCGGCGACGGTCGCACTGCCGTCCACGGCGAGATGGCGGGTCACGATCTTTTTGTTCTGGGCGTCCAGCACCTCGAATTCGACCTCGCCCCGGCGCGGCAGACCGTCGAGATCGCCGAGACTGACTGTGATGGGAGCGGTCACGCCCGGCACGACGCGATTGGTGCCGGCGACCGTCAACTGCACGACCTGGCGGCCCAGCGCCCCGGGCAAGGATTTTCGCCTGCGGTCCGTCTCGACATCATGAGTGGCGACGGCGGCGTCGAAACGGTCGATCTGGCGGCTCAGTTGAGCCACGACGGCCGACTGGTCACCGATACGTTCGTTCAGACGATAGCCGACGATGCCGACGACGAGAACGCAGGTCGCCAGTGCCGAGGCGATGATCCAGGCAAGAGGCCGATAGCCGCTGCGCCGCGGAGGCGGAAGATCGGCAAGCGGAGCCGGCAGCGGGGTCGGGTCGGTCGGCCGATGATCGGGTGCACGAAATTCGGGACGTCGGAAATCGGTGCGCCGCGTTGGCGATTCGCGTCTTCTCTAACGTCATGCGCCCGAAGGGCGGCCCGGCATTCCGGACAATCGTCCAGGTGCGAACGGAGATTCTCCGTCTCGGCCGGGTCGAGCAGGCCGTAGAGATGGTCGAGCAACAGGTCCTGGCAAGGTCCGCAGGTCATGGTCGGGTCACGTTTCCTGTAATACGCGGCGAAGCTTCTGCAGCGCGGTCCGCATCTGCGTCTTGACGGTGCCGACCGGCATCTTGCGCAGGTCCGCGATTTCCTCGTACGTCAGATCGCCGTTCTGACGAAGCAGGAACACTTCCTTTTCTTCGGGACGCAGGTCCATCAGCGCTTGTTGCAAACGCGTCTGCTCCTCCCGCTCCTCCAGGAGATCGGCCGGGGACGGTGCTCCGACGTGCTCGGGGGGCATGCCGTCTCCGATCGGTTTGGCTCGACGCCGCCAGGCATTCCGCTGCAAATCCTTGGCCGCGTTCATGCCGACGCGGAAGATCCAGGCCCGGAGGCTGCGGACATCGCTGAGCGAGCTGCGCGTCCGCCAGCACTTCATGAACGCGTCCTGGGCGGCGTCGTGAGCGTCATCCTGATTGCCCAGAAGATAATAGAGCGTGCTGACGAGCTCGGTGCGGCATTCGTTGAAGCGCAGAATGACCAGCGCCTCGCCGCCGGACCCGTTGGACCCGGCCGAGAGCACGCCGTCGTTCGGACGTCCTCGTTTGCTCGTCACTGCCAGCCCGCTCAGTCCTTCGATAGTACGACGTGGATGGGTACCCGCCGGATTGGACGATTCGACGACGGGGCGGATGCAATCTAACAAAGATGGAGACGACGGGCCACGGGAAGTGGTGCGCCGAACCGATTCCAGGATGACCCGAAGCCCAGGGATAGAGCGACCTCCGGGTCGCAATTCCCTGGGATCGGCCATGACGTCCTCCGATCCCAGGGAAACACGACGCGGAGGTCGCTTCATCCCCGGGGCTTCCCGCCCTTACGATGGCATTCAGTCTCGCAACGCCCCCAACCCGGACGCACCCATGAATCGCTTCGCCTGGAAATCGACAGCACTCATTCTTTCGATCTCGCTGACCGCTGCCTTCGTCCATGGCCAGGACGCCGGCCGAACGCACGACGTCACCGTCGACGACTACTTCACGCTCGCCCACATCAACGAATCCGCGATTTCTCCGGACGGCAAGTTCGTCGCCTACGCCGAGAGCCGGTGGAAGAAAACGACCGGCGATCACGGGGCCGACCTGTGGGTCGTGCCGACGAAATCCGGCAAGCCGACCCGGCTCACCTTCGACCAGGCCGGCGAGCATTCGATCCGCTGGAGTCCGGACGGCAAGTACCTCTACTTTCTCGCCAATCGCTCCGCTAAGGGATCCAAGGAGTCGGCAAGGACGCAGGTCTGGCGACTCCGCTCCGCGCCGACATGGAGCCGGTCGCCGTCACTCGCGTTGCCGCCGGCGTCGATAGCTACGACCTGGCCCCGGACGGCAAGTCGATCTGCTTCGTCATGTCCCGTCAGGCGATCGACGGCGACTGGGCCGAACTTCGGAAGAAGTTCGACCATCTCGAATATGGGCACGGCCAGATCGACCTCACGACGATCCGCAAGCTGTCGCTGGAGACGTGGCGCGAGGAGGTCGTCGTCGAGCTGAAGCGAGCCGTCACGGAGATGGCGGCGTCGCCGGACGGCAAACGACTGGCGATCGTCTCCGCGCGGAGAATAAAGTCGTCAGTCACGAGGGGCGTACCGATGTCGACATCGTCGATCTCGCCACCGGGGCGACGACGAAGCTCCCCGACGATTTATGGCGAGCGAAGGCTCCGTCCCGATTCGGCAAGCTGAGCTCGCTCGCCTGGTCCCCCGACGGCAGCCGTCTCGGGTTCGTCATCGGCTTCGACGGCTATCCGAGCGAGATTCTCGTCGCGCGCTGGATCGACGGGCAGGCATCCGTCGCGAAGCTTCCGCACTATCCGGGAGATCATGCCGCACGCCGGAGTCGACGGGACGATGCCGATGCAATGGCGCGGCCCCACCGAACTCTGCTTCGTCGCCGACGATCATGCCCGCACTCGCATTTACCGCGTCACGAACGTCGACAAGCTTGATGTCGATGACATCGACTGCCTGACGCCCGGCGACGTCGTCGTCGAGGCCTTGTCGTTCGAGAAATCCGGCAAACTGGCGGCGCTCTGTCTGAGCACTCCGAAGCAGATGCCGGATCTGCATCTCTTCGAGGAGGAGCTTCCGCTGCGGCGACTCACCGATGTCAATCCGCAAGTCGCGAAGTGGAAGACGCCGAGTCTGTCGATCGTCTCCTGGAAGGCCAGCGACGGCACGACGGTCGAAGGCGTCCTTGAGTTGCCGTTCGGCGCCAAGCCGGGCGAGCCGTTGCCGCTGCTTGTGAACATCCACGGCGGTCCCACCTGGGCGGTGCCGTACTCGCTCAACTATTCCTGGGCCGGCGCCATGCTCTTTTCGTCGCATGGCTACGCGGTCCTGAGTCCGAACTATCGCGGCTCGACCGGCTACGGCGACAAGTTCCTGACCGACCTGTCGGCAGGGAAAACGACATCGAGGTGGAAGACATCCTCGAGCGCCAGTGGATGGTGGATCGGAAGGATCGCCGACCCAGACCGGCTCGGCGTCTTCGGCTGGAGCAACGGCGGCTACCTGACGAACTGCGTATCGCGAAGACGCACGCGTTTCAAGGCCGCCAGCAGCGGCGCCGGCATTGCTCGATACCCGTCCTGGAGTGGGGCACCAACGACGAGCCGGCCTATCCGACTGGCGTTCAAGCAGGGCTATCCGTGGAGAAGCCGGACAGCGTACCGCGAAGCTTCGCCGATGCTACGATCTTCGGCAAAGTGACGACGCCGACGATCTTCCACGTCGGCGGAAGCGATGAACGCTGTCCGCCGGGCAACAGCCGGATGCTGTACCGCGCGCTGAAGGAGTACCTCAAGGTGCCGACCGAGCTCGATCGTCTATCCGAACGAGCCGCACGGGCTCGGCAGCCTGAGGAGCCGGCGGGCGAAGATGGAATGGGACCTGGCATGGTTCGGGCGGTACATTCCTACAGAGAAGAAGCGATTCGCAATCGAATAATGCCTACGCAAACATTCGATTCGAAGAAGGAACCGATAATGAATCCCAAGGAAGCCCGGCCGATGATGACGGTTGACGAGTACCTCGCCTTCGAGCGGGCGTCGGCAGAAAGGCACGTCTACATCGATGGCCAACTATTTCCCGTTCACGAAGTCACGCCGTTGCCTGGTGATTCGTCCAGCCATGACCGCATTCGCGCCAATCTCATCATGGCAATGGAAACACTGTTAGGTGCAAGTGCTTACGCAGCGATAATGACCGACAACAGGGTGAGAACGGGACCGACCACGGACGGCAGCGACTTGATCGGGTCGACGAGTTGCCCGGACGCATTGGTTGTTTTCGGCGAGCCTGAACATCGTATTTCGGCTCGACGTTTGATTCTGAATCCCACTGCGATCTTCGAAGTGCTTTCGCCGTTGACGGAGGCATTCGATCGCGGCGACAAACTCCACCGCTATCGGAAGTGGAATCCCACGCTCCAGGACTACGTGCTCATCTCGCAGCACGCATCCATCGTCGAGCGATTCTCCCGTCAATCGGATGAAAACTGGGAATACCAGGCGTTCCCCGGAATTGATGCAACGGCAGACGTCCCCTCGATCCGCTGCGAACTGAAGCTGGCCGAACTCTATGATCGCGTGACCTCCGACGAGCGCGGGACTCGGCTACCGCTTCTCCCGCGTCGCCTTGATGAACACATCCGTCGTGCTGCGCCCCCACGAGCCGCGCGTGCAGTTCCTCGCTACTTCTTTTCGGCCTTCTTGCGCCTGATACTCCTCGAAAGCTCGGATCATTTCGGGCGGCCAGACGAAGCGAGGAGACGTGCTTCGGTCGAAACCCGTTAGATGTGCAGGTTCCGACCGCTTGTCGGGAAACGAATAACGCCAGGCGTTGTCCTTGAAGACCTCGGCAAGCAGGTCGGCGAGGCGCGGATCGTATTTCTGAAGCTTTTCGCGGGTGTTCTCGCCGTTGTGCTGGCTGTTCTTCACCTGGTTGCAGTCGAACCACGATTGAACGCCCTCCGCCCAGTACTCCATGCGATTCGTCGCCGCATAGGTGTTCTTCCAGAGACCGCCCGCGATCGCCTGGTCGTAGGCGGCACGCAGTCGGCCGTCGAACGTCTTGTCGACGTCGCGCAGTCCCATCTCGTGGATCGCGTGGCCGAACTCGTGGATCAGGATGTTCTCTCCCTTGTAGGGATCGCCGCGGTACTGGAGCAGGTTCTCCTCGGCGCCGCTGACGGCTGGCCGGACCTTCGTGGCGCCGAGTCCGCGGGCACGCTTGTTCCAGTATTCGGGCGGCGCAGGTCGCTGTGCTCGGGGATGTCGGTCGTGAACTCGCTCGCCGCCATGATCGCGACGCGGACCTTGTTGTGAGCCAGAGCATGCCGGATGTCGTCTCGCCCTTTCAGCATCTGCCCCACGAGGTAGGCGGCCTCGAGCATCGCGTAGTCGGAGACCTTGGCGGAGCCGACGACGGCGAGATCGTCGACCATCACGCATTTCTTGTAGCGCGGATCGAGCTTCAACAGTGCACGATCTCTTCGGACGGGCTCTTGACCTTTGCGTCGTTCTGGCCGGCCATCGCGACGAGGCCGACGAACAGACAGGACGCAGCGACGAGGAACGAGAGATATCGCATGGAGTCGTCTCGCTGGGACATTTGCTCAGAAGCCGTCGCGGGGCCCTTTCTTCGGCGGGCCGCCGGGGCCGCCGGGGCCGCCGGGGCCGTCTCGGAAGAGATGGACTTCGCCGTGAAAGGGATCGCCGGCCAGTTCGTGCCACTGCTGCCGCTGCGTCGGCGTCAAGACGGCGAGGATGCGTTCGACGCCCTGGCGTTTGGCGTCGTCGAACTGGCCGGGACGAAACCCGCCCGGCTCCGGATGGAACTCGGCGAAGATCGACGCCTCGATCTCACGGATCTTGCGACGTTGGTCGCTGGTCAGCTTGAGCGCGTCGATCACCTTCGACTCGAAGAAGATTTTCGGCCCCGCGAGTTGCAGGTCGATCTGCTCGAGGCGGCCGAGTTGCGAGACCGTGAGCACGGTCTTCAGATCGCGTTCGTTGGCCCGGGCCATCTCGACGAACTTCTTGCGTTCCGACTCGCTGGGGCCGCGGGGACCCGGGCCGCCGGGACCGCCCGGACGCCGGAACAGCGAACGTCGCTCCGCCGACCACTTCTCGCCGAACTTCTCGAGGCGCGTTCGTTGATCGGGAGAAAGACCGAGGTCCTCCTGCACGTCGGGTTCCAGCACCAGCAAGTTGCGGACGCTGTTCTGCAGCGTCGTCAGCTCGCCGAGAATCGAGCTGACTCGGTTCTGCACCGCGTGAAGCTGCGACTGGACGTCGGGCCGGCCCTGGCTCTGATCGAGGAATTCCTGGTAGTACCCGAGCGCCGCCTGCAGCAACCGGCGTCGGGCCGCCTGGGCCGACGGCTCGTTGCCGAGCTCCTCGTCGCACACCTGCACGAGGAGGTCGACGGCAGCGCGGGCTTGCTGGAAGTGCGCCTCGGCCTCGTCGTGCGCTGCTTTTCGCGATCGCGGGCCAGGGACGTCTTGTCCTGCTCGGCACTGGATCATGCGGTTGTTCACCGCGAGACCCGCCATCGTCAAGACGAGCAGGCCCAGGGCGGCCCACACGATCGACGGATGCCGGCGGGCCCACTTTCGGCCGCGCTCGATCAGGCCGGGCCGTTTCGCCAGGATCGGCTTGTCGTCGAGATAGCGGCGCAGGTCGTCGGCGAGTTCCTGGCGCTGGCGCGTAGCGGTCGGCCGGGTTCTTGGCGACCGCCTTCAGCACGATCGTCTCGAGCTCGAGCGGGATCGCGTGATCGATCGATCGCGGCGGGCTGCGGCTCGTCGACAGGCGATCTGGTGGAGCAGCTCATGCGGTCTTGCCCGGGAAGATCGGGTCCAGCGTGAGCAACTCGTAGAGCGTGGCGCCGAGCGAGTAGATGTCGGTGCGGTGATCGACGACGGCCGCGCTGGCCGGAGGCCTGCTCGGGGCTCATGTAGCGGAGCGTGCCGAGCACGTCGCCGGTCTGCGTCAGGCCGGTGCCGGTCCTGGAAATGGGCGAGGCCGAAGTCGGTGATCCAGAGATGGCCGCGGCGTCGAGCAGCAGGTTCGCCGGCTTGATGTCGCGATGGACGACGCCCATGCTGATGGGCGTGTTCGAGCGCCTCGGCGGCCTGACCGGCCGAGCCTGGCGACGTGCGCGGAAGAAGTCGGCTGCTGGTGCGAGCTCGGAGAGCGTCGAGCGAGGACTCGGGCGATCGGCTCGGCGGCGAGGCGCTTCGGTCGGCGAGGCGACGCCGTGGCTTCCGGTCGAGCCGACCGGATGCGGCCGTCGTCTCGGCCCGAGCGGAGGCTGGCTCGCCGTGCTCGACTGCGTTCGCCCGCGCGTTGCGGATCTCGGCGATCACATCGGCGAGGCGTCTGGCCGTCGATGAGCTGCATCGCGTAGAAGTGGACGCCGCGTTCGCAGCCGACGGCGAAGACCGGCACGATGTTCGTGTGGTGCAGATGGGCCGCCGCCTGCGCCTCGTTCTGGAAGCGCTGCAGATGCGCGGCGTCGAAGCGCGGCGGCGAACGGCAGCACCTTCAGGGCGACGCGCCGGCCCAGCGAGAGCTGCACCGCCTCGTAGACGATGCCCATGCCGCCGCGGCCGATCTCGCGCACGATCTTGAAATCGCCCAGCGGCTGGCCGGCGACGGCGTCGTCGGCCGCGGCGTTGTGCGCCTTGACGGCGGCGAAATCCGCGGCGCCCGCCTGGTGGACGAGATCGAGCCCCGCGAGGCAGTCCTCGAGAGAGGCGGCGATGTCGGGATATCGACTTACGAAGTCCTTCCGGTTCGGCCGTTCTCCCTTGTCGAGAAGCTCGAGATACTGCTGCATCGCGCCGAAGATGCGCGGATCGTCGGCGAATTCGGAATCCGACCGGCGACTCTTTGCGGAGCGAGGGATGATCGCGATGGGGGCGTCATGATTTCACTCCGAACTCGTGACGAAGCCGGGACGAGGCCGCGAAGCCAGAGCTTCTGCACAGCGTCGACGCTGCGGCCCATCTGCTCCGCGATCTCGGGAAACGACTGTCTCCTCCAGATGGCGGAGGATGATCGTCTCGCGATACTGTTCCGGCAAACGAGCGAGCGCCTCGGCGAGCAGCACCCCCTGTTCGCGGCGAACCGCCTGCTGGCTCGGCGAGCTCATGGCGGCGGCGAGCTCCGGGCCGAGCATGCGCGACGAGTCGTCCATCTCGGCGGCGAGTTGCTGCTCCAGGCGGATGTCGCGTCCCTTGGTGCCGACGAAATGCCGGACGAGATTGGCGACGCGGGTCGCCAGGATTTGCCGGAGCCAGGCCGCGAACTGCGCCTCGCTGGAGCCGCGGAAGCGCTCGAAGTTGCGATGCGCTTCGAGGAACGTCTCCTGCACGAGATCCGAGGCGTCGACTTTTCCCTGCAGTCGCCGGCCGATCTCGAGGCGTGCGAGCAGATGCAGATAGTTGCGATAATCGGCAAGGAGAACGCCGAGGTCGCCGCCGCCGCGGGTCTGTTCGATCTTCGCTTCCGGATCGCTCATCGCTCCATTCAAGCAGAAGCACGAGAAAAAGCCAGTCTTGGCTCTGCTTCCTCTTCCCGCTTTGGCGGAGAGGGCCGGGGTGAGGGGGCCGTCCCTTGCGATGGTCTCTTTCGTCCGAATCGAGTGGGCATCGTCGATCATCCGACAGGAAGGCAAGGCAAAACAAAAAATGCAAAAGTCAAAATGCAAAAACGGAAGACGAGGGGCCGTCCTTCGTTTTGCATTTTGCAGTTTGCATTTTCTATTTTGCCTTCCTCCAGGACCATCGTCGCCGCAAGGGACGTCCCCTCACGCCGGCCTCCCCTCGATGCGGGGAGAACGGGCAGAAACATCACCTTCGATTCTTGCCGAACGTGAGCTGCGCCAGCACGAACACGTTCGCCTGTCCGGTGAGAGTCGCCGTCGTCGTGTCGGTCGCGGTCAGCGTCTGTTTGCCCGCCGTGGCGAACGTCACGGAGAACAGGTGCATGCCGCCGTCCGTGGCCGAGAACGTGAAGTCGTTCGGCAAAATCGCGCCCGAGTCGGAGCTCGTGAGATGCACGGTGCCGGTGTAGTTGGTGACGATGTGGTTGTGCGCGTCGAGGGCCACGACCTCGACCGGCGTCGGAAAACCCGCGACGCTGCCGAGGGTGACGATCGCGAAGTGCGTCGCGACGCCGACGGCGTTCACGGTCGGCGTCACGGTGCCGGCGAGGTTGCCGTCGCTTACCGTCAAGGTCGTAGGCGCGGTGCTGGTCGCGGTCGGGAAGGTCACCTGGAACGTGTGCGAACCCTTGTCGGCGGCGCTGAACGTGAAGTCGGACGGCAGGTCGCCGTTGGCGGTCGTCATCGTCGAGTCGGTGCTCGAGAAGGTGACCGTGCCGGCGTAATTCGTGACCTTGTGGCCCGAGGCGTCCAGGGCGGTGACGGTCACGCTGGTCGGCGAACCGGCCGTCGCGTTGCGGTTGATCGACACAATGAGTTGCGTGGCGACCGGGGCCGGATCGACCGTCGTCGTGGCGCTGCCGGTGATCGTTGCCGTACCTGTGTCGGTGGCGGTGATCTGCTCGCTGCCGGTCGCGGACAGGGTCACGTGGAAGACATGGACGCCGTGGTCCTTGGCCGTGAACGTGTAGTCGGCCGGCAAGGTGGCGCCGGTGTCGCTTGGCGAGAGCGACAGGTCGACGGTGCCTGTGTAGCCGGAAGCGATGCGGTTGCTCGCGGTCTCGGCATAGACGATGACGTCGAAGCTCGTGCCCGACTCGGCGTGCTCGGGAACAATGACTTGCAGATGCGTGGCTGGCGCGGCCGACGACCCGAACGACGATATCGAGGACGCGGATAGGGATGACGTGGTCGAGCCGGTCGTGGAGCCGCCGGAGCCGGTGGTCGGCCCCATGCAGGCGAGGCTGCTGCCGCTCGGGACGAGCCGGTCTTCGAGAAGTCCCAGATCCAGCCGGACGCGACGGATCGGCGACGACGAGCGAGTCTTGCCGGCCTGCGGACGCCTGGAAGCAGACGAGGTGCGCGAGAACCATCCGAGAAACATGAGAGCAACTCCGTAAGTGAAATGACGCCCCACGACGTCCATCCAGATGATCTTGTGCGACGCGATCGAAACCGTCGCTCGGGGGCTACGATTCTGTTCGCGTGCGAAAGCCGAAACCGCCGCCATGTGCGAGAAGATTGTTGGGCAACTTGTTTCGCGAGGATGAGGGAGCTTGCGATGCCGAAAGATTGCGAGCGTGCTTTAAGAGTGCGGCGGCTTGACACCGTTTTCTTTCATTGGAGAGAAGATCGACTATTCCCAGTCGCACGCCGCGTGCAGCAGCGTAAGGCCGTCGAGGCATTCGCGGAGCTCGTTGGCGATCTCGGGATGCAGCTCGAGGAATCGTCGTTTGCTCGGCTGACGACCGCGCTCGTAGTCGGCCTGGAATTCAGTGACGGCGGCGAGCAGACGCGGGTCGTCGTACGTCGACGCGAGATGGGCCCCGTCGAAGCGTATGCTCTTCATACGTCATCCCTCATGTGGCGACGCAGCTCGGCCAGGCCGCGGACCCAGAGCTTCTGGACGCTGTCGTCGGAGCGGCCCATCGCGCGGGCGATCTCGGCGAACGACATCCCCTTCATGTGACGCGAGACGATGACCTCGCGGTAATGCTCCGGCAACCGATCGAGCGCGTCGGCGAGGAGCAGCGACTGTTCTCGATGGACCGCCCGCTGGCTCGGCGACGCATCCATCGCGACCAGGGCCTGGTCCATCACCAGCGACGAGCGATCGACCTGCATCGCCAACTCCCGCTCCAGCCGGACGTCGCGGCCGCGGGTACCGAGATAGTGGCGGAAGAGCAGGGCGAGGCGGGTGGCGAGGATCTGGCGAAGCCAGGCGCCGAACTCTCCCTCGGTGTTGCCGCGAAACAGGCCGAGGTTGCGATGGGCCTCCGCGAAGGCTTCCTGGACGACGTCCGAGGAGCCGACTTTTCCCTGAAGTCGCGTCCCGATCTGGACACGGGCCAGCACCTTCAGATAGTTTCGATACTGGGCGAGCAGTTCGCCCAGAGCAGGAGTGTCTCCGTGGCGAGCCCGATCGAGAAGTCCATCTTGCATGTTTTTCCCTTTTCCTGACGGTTGCGTGGCGGCCGCGAAAACCGCCGGCGATTCCGGGCCGGTGCGAAATGGGCCCGCAAGCCGAAAGATTTCTCGATTTGGGCGGCGGATTCGACCTTCTGATGGTAACGGACGAAGTGGCCGCTCTACAATCAAGCATTCGCACGAACACCGGGCCGCGACCCGATCGCGTGTCCCCATCTACCGCGAGGGCGCATTGCATGAACCGCACCGTGATCCGCCGCCGGCGAGCTCGTCCTCGCCTCGATGTCGAGCGCTGGAAAGCCGTTACGTGCTCAATGCGAGCCTTGCGACCGCGGCGCTGACGCCGCCGAGTTTCGGTCCGGCACGAGCCGATGAAGTGCGTTCGAGCAAATCCAGTTCCCGTCGACCGGACCTGCTCCGGCCCAGGCGGCGCCGTGTCCTTTCGCGAATTCGGCAGCGCCGCTTGTGTCGTCCGCCCCCGTCGAAACTCAGGTCGAGATCGACATCTTCCGCATTGAAGTGCGCGACCCGTTCGCCGCGCACGGACAGATGGTGTTCGTCGAAACGTTCACGTTCCAGTCGTTCACGGAGATTTCGAACCGAGCGATGGAACCGTCGCCGGCAGAATCGGTTTCCTACGGCTCCGCGAATCAAGCTCAATGCACATTCCTCGGCGGGCGCGAATTCGCCGGGCTCGAACCCGGCGAACCTGGAACAGTCACCCTCGGCGAATGCGGTCCGGGCGGAAGAAGCGGCGGCGTTCGTGAATTCCAACCGATCCGACGCCGCCGTCGCCGGCGCCTCGATCGCGGCACGGCGCCGGATTCCCTCGGCGCCGCCGCGTTGCCGACCGATCGCCGCGTTGATCGACCGGCACCGACCGCTTTCGCCACGGCCCTCGCCGCCGACGCGGTCCGGCCAGCCGACGTGAACGTTCATGATGCGAGTCGGCCGCTGCCCGCGACAGGCGATCTGTCGACGCCGCGCATCTCGACCCCGTCCGCCGATCCCCAGGGCGTCGTGCGAATCGACCTCGCAAAGTCCGCCGGTCGAGCAGGCCCGCGATGCCGTGTTCGGCAGACTCTTCGTCGACGGCTTCGCACCGCGGCTGCTCGACCACGCGTTCCGGGCCCTGAAGTCGGTCGAATCGAATCTCGAAGCGCCCGATGGTTCCCGCTGGTATCGGCTTGCCCTCGGCTGCTGGGTCGTCGCTGCTGCCCTGGCGTACGAAGCGGGCCGGCAGTCGCAGAATGCGACGAGCCGGGCTCTCCGCTACGCGCCGCAACGTCGCTTGAGCCGGAGCCTGAGGACGATCGATGAACGGCGACTCGGCGACTCGACGACGCTGCCGAACCTGGCTGCACTGTTGCCGCCGGGAAGTCGTCCTGCCGTGCCGCCGACAACCCGAACCGCAGCTCGTCCTCGATCGTCTCCTGCCCCCGACTTTCCCGAGATCGGCGAGACGCTCGGCGACTACGTGCTGCTGCTGGAACTCGGCCGCGGTGCCGTCGGCCGGGTCTACCTCGCCAGCGAGCAAGGAGTCGCAGGGCGGCCTGTCGTCCTCAAGGTGACGCCGTGCAGCAATGCCGAGTACCTGTCGCTCGGCCGGCTCCAGCACACGCACATCATTCCGCTCCACGCCGTCCGTGATTTTCCCAACCGCAACCTCCGCGCCCTGTGTCAGCCCTACTTCGGCGGGGCCAGCCTCGCCCGCGTCCTGGCCGCGCTCGGCGAGACGGCACCGTCTCGGCGCACCGGGCAGCGGCTGATCGAGGCGCTCGACCGAGCGAGCTGCGGGCCGCCCTTGCCGATGCCCGAGAGCGGCGGGCCCCGGTCGCGGCTCCGACGCATGTCGTACGTCGACGCCGTCTGCTGGATCGGGTCATGCCTGGCCGAGGCGCTGCACCACGCCCATGAGCGCGGGCTCGTGCATCTCGACATCAAGCCGTCGAACATCCTGCTCGCCGCCGACGGCCAGCCGTTGCTTCTCGACTTCCATCTCGCTCATGCCGCCCTCTCCGCGGGACAGAAGGTGCCGCTGACGCTCGGCGGCACGCCCGGCTACATGTCCCCGGAGCAGCGCGCCGCCTACGATGCGGTCTACCGTGCCCGGACGTTGCCGCACGCCCTCGATCGGACCTCCGATCTCTTTTCGCTGGGCCGGCTTCTGTATGTCGCTCTCGGGGGCAGCGAGAAGGAGTCGATCGCCGAAGTGCCGCTGCGCCGGCGGAATCCGAACGTGAGTCGGGGGCTTGAGGACATTCTCCGCCGTTGCCAGGCGACCGAGCCCGCCGATCGGTATCCGAACGGAGCCGAGCTGGCCGCCGACCTGCGTCGCCACGTCGCCGACCAGCCGCTGCGCGGCGTCGCGAACCGCAGTCTCGGCGAGCGCTGGAACAAGTGGCGACGCCGGCGACCGTTCGCGCCGCTCTGGGGAGGACTGATCCTGTCGCTGGTCGCGCTCCCCCTCTTCGTTGCCGGCGTGCTGCAGGAGCGCGTCAGCGAGGCCCGCGAGTCGCTGCATTCCGGCTTGGACCTCTATCAGGCCCATCATTTCGCCGAGGCGTCCCGCTCCTTCACGCGCGGCAAGGATCGGATTGCCCATCTGCCCGGCTGCACCGATCTATGCGACCACCTCGACCTCGCCCTCGTTCAGGCCGGGCGAGCGGCCGCGGCGGAGCGTCTGCACGGCGTCGCCGATCGGCTCCGCTTCATGGTCGGTGCCGACGTCGACACGCGCGAAGGAGCTCGAGGAACTGGACGCCCATGTCCGCGCCGCCTGGGACAGCCGCTCGGTCTGGCCGCGAAATCGCCGCTCGACGCCCGCACCGAGGAACAGATTCGCATCGATCTCGCCGATGTCGCCTGTCTCCGCGGCGATCTGGCCCAGCGCCTCGATCCGCACGGCCCACCCATCGCGGCCGCTCCGCCTGCCTTGGACGATGCCCGCACCGATCTTTGGTGGAAGCACGCGGACGAGGGACGGACCAGATGCGGCTCGGCAAGTTCGACCGGGCCGCGGTCGAGTTCGCCATGGCCGCCGAGCTTCGACCGCAGGACTTCTGGGTTCACTTCTACAGCGGCGTATGCGCCTATCGGGAGCATCGCTGGAAGGATGCCGTAAACGCATTCACGGTGGCGATCGCCCTGGCTCCGGAGTCGCCGGAAGTCCGCTACAACCGGGCGTTGGCCCACGCAGCCGCCGGCGAGACGACCTCGGCCGCCCACGACTTCGATCAGGCAATAGCACTCAAGGCAAAGGATGAAGGCGGAAGGATGAAGGGTGAATAAGAGCCACTCGAACAAACGAACGAATGAAGAACGAACAAGTGAAAGCCAGATACGACTCGATTCGATCCGCGGCCTGCATTCACTTGTTCGTTGTTCATTCGTTCGTTAGTTCATTCGTTCATTTCTTCGGTTCGTTCTAAAGCAGGAACTCACTCCTAATCGCCGTTCATCTCTTTTCATCCTTCATCCTTTGCTTCCCTCCCTCCGTTGCATCTCGTGGCCACGTCGCTACAATTCCTGCTGATTCCTCGCACGGTTCGTCGTGGCGGTCGACTCCAGCTCGACCGGCAGCCGGCGGACAGGATGTCCGGAGTTCGTCATGGCCAGCATTTTTCATTCATTCGGCAAGTATCGCAAGCTGTGGATCACCGTCCTGATGGTCCTCAGCATGGTCACCTTCGTTCTCTGCCCGGCAACCGCGCTGACCTCAACGAGACGATCCTCAAATGGATCAATCCGCCCGCGGCGGCGATGCTCTCGCCAGCGTCAACAACGTCAATCTCTATCGTGAAGACATCGACCACCTTCGGCTCCAGCGACAGGCCGCCAACGCGTACATCAAGTCGATCGCGCCCAGCTCATCGAATACGTGAACGAGCAGCGCAAGAGGATGCCGGAAAAGCTCGACGACGAGCTGCAGAAGAAGTTCGGCGAGATCGTCACGCTGCAGCAGTCTCTGGTTCCACGGGTCAATGCCCCCAATTTCTTCGATACCGGCACCAAGGTCGAGGAGCTCGTCGATTTCGAGACCTGGCTTGCCGAGGCAGATCGGCTCGGCATCAGCATCACCCCCGAAGAGCTGCAACGGCTCATCGCCGTCGATACCCATCGCTTCGCCATCCTCAACAGTTTTCCGGGAGCGGCCGAGGTCGATCACCAGATGCAGCGGCAAGCGGAGCAGAAGGTCCGCGACATCAGCCACACCGCGTCCCTCAACATGCTTCGCAAGGGGCTAACCGACGAATATCGGGTCCGCATCGCCAAGCTGGCCGCGATGGAGCTTCAAGTCTCCACCTTCAAACGCAACACCTTCAAGCGGTCGACCCTCTCACTACTGCCGGCGCAGCTCGCCCGGCTGCCGCTGACGCCGCGCAGCTCTACGACTACTACAGCGACGTCCGCACCGAACCGACGCCGCCCTGCTCGAGATTCCCGTCCGCGCATCGTCGGCCAGGTCGGCGAGCCTGACGCCAAGCGTCGAGGCGCTCTTCAACAAGGAGATCCCGTCCAAGGACGGCACGAAGACGCCGGCCAAGGCGGTGCCGTTCGATCCGGCCTCGCCGGACCCGGGCCTCCGCAATCCCCATCTCATCAAGGTGAAGTGGGTCACCGGCGATCCGTCGTCGCCGTTCTTCAAGACGGTCGCCCGAACCGCGAACGATCTGGCTGCGTTTCCGATCGGCTCGTGGACGCCGCAGATGCCGCTGGCGGATGCCCTCCGGATCGCCGCGGGCCATGCCGTCTTCGACGCCCGGCTCGACCAGGAGTATCGCGTCGGCAATCGGCCGCTGATGGGGGCGATGTTCTCGTCGAATCCGCCGGTCACTCCCAGTGCGCTCGGAGGCGATCTGGTCCCGTCGCTGGCGAGCTACTTCTCGTCGAGCGATCCGGTCGCCATCGCCGGCCTGTTCGGCACGCTCGCTCGTCCCGACGGCGTGTTCGCCGCGGTGCCGCTGTTCACGGAGGATGGGGCCGTCAAGAACAAGCCGGCGATTCAGGAGGCCGTGGCGATCGAAGCGAAACGCCGCGCTCCGATCTATGCCTCGCTCATCGGCAGCGGCGCATCGAGCCCGCTGACGCCGCTTGGGCTGATAAGCCTGAAACGCGGCCAGGAGGAGTTTTATCCGCTGCCGATCGAGCTGACCCCGCTGCCGATCGTGCGCGAAACAGTGAAGAACCTGATCGAACGTCAGCAAGCGAGCAAGTGGGTCACCGCCAACATCCTCTTCCTCAAGAACAGATGGAAGACGAGAAGGTCGTGGGCGACCCGCTGCAGATGAAGCGGCTCCTCGAACGTTTCGGCCCCGACTACGCCAAGGCGTCGCAAGGTCGGGAGCGGAATCGCAACCTCGGCCTCGAGGTCGGCGAGACGAAGAAGGAGTTCGACCAGTACGACGCCGACACCGATCCGGAGCTCAAGTCCCTTCGCGATTCGTTCGACCAGTACTACCAGCAAATCAACACGATGGAAGGCCGCGACGGCATCATCGGCAAGCAGCCCCTGAAGAAGAGCGACTTCTGGCGGATCTTCTTCGACGGCACCGAGAACGTCGGTGTGGCGAGCGAGCCCCGGAAATTCGCGGCCCGGCCCTGGCCGCCCGTCGTGAAGCTCGGCAACCCGACCCAGCTGGAAATGATGGTGCACGGCAACGGCCTGCAGAACATGGACGCGGGCGCGATGGAGGAATTCAATGCCGTCAAGCTGCGCCGGGAGCAGAACAAGGAATCGATGTTCGAGATGATCGCCTACGCGGAAAAGCCGTTCCTCATCTGGAAGACGGAGGAGAAGATCGGGGAACCGTCCCCGAACGTGGCCGACGTCAAGGACCGCGTCGCCGGGGCCTGGAAGATGCTTGAAGCTCGCGATCGCAAGGCATCCGTACGCTGAGAAGATCGCCGAAGGATTGCTCAAGGGCAATGCCTCGTACAGCACGGCCCTCTCCTTCGCCGGCAAGGACATCGGGGCGAAGCTGATCGAGCTGAATCGGATCGCGAAACTGGAGCCGAGTCCGTTCGGCGGAGATTACGCGCCCTACCAGCTTCAGGGCCAGATCAAATATCCGCGCGAGGACACCGTGCAGCAACTGATCGGCCTCTATGGTCTCAAGGAGCCGATCAAGATCGGCGTCGCCGACATCGATAACATCAATGCCGCGCTGTTCCAGGAGGCGCAGAAGGCAGGCCGCGGTCCGAACATGTACGTGCAGATCCTGACGAATCGGCCCCGCGACGCGTTTTACGTCGCTGTCATCGCCGACCGGCCGATTCCGGTCGGCTGGGAGGGCCTCGTGAAGATGATGCGCGACGCTCATGCGGGGCCTGGCCGCGATACGCTGCTCGACCGGGCCCAGGTGAAACGCGGCGAAGAGTTCCTGCAGACGTTCGTGCAACAGCTCCGCGATCGCTTCAAGGTGAAGGTCTTCGAGAACGCCAAGGGGGCCGACAACGACGTCGGCGCCTGATCGGGCCGCCGCGAATCGCGAGCCGTCCGGCGATCGGGCGGCTCGTTCGCTATCTGGTCCCGGCTTCGCCGTCAGGAAGGACGACTCGATGGAACCCTGGCTCGTGGTGCTGCTCACTCTGGCCGCCGTCGCGGTCCTCAAGGTGGCTGCGTTCTTGATCTTCTTCGGCAGCTTCGGCCGTGCCTTCCAGGCGTGGGGCATCGCCCGGCGCTGGGCTTCGGACGCGGACTTTCGCGGCAAGATCGAATCGCTCTCCGCGCCGCCCAAGCCGGTCGCTCCGCCGAAGCCGTCCGCAGAGCCTCTCTGGCTGCTCTCGCTCTTGCAGCGCGAGGGCCGGCTGCTCGACTTCCTGCTCGAAGATGTGGCCGGCTACACGAATGAGCAGATCGGCGCGGCCGTGCGCGACATCCATCGCCAGTGCAAGAAGGCGATCGCCGACCATCTTGTCCTCGAGCCGGTGATGTCCGGCACGGAGAACGCGCCGGTCGAGGTCGCGGCCGGCTTCGATCCGAGCGCGATCCGGCTCACCGGCAACGTCGCTGGCCAGCCGCCCTTTCGCGGCAATCTGCTCCATCACGGCTGGCGGGTCCGCGAGATCAAGCTGTCCCGGCCTCCGGAGGGACAGGACCAGTTCGTCGTCCAGCCGGCCGAGGTCGAGGTGAATTGAGGCGGCCCCAAGCCGGGGACGAGTCTTCGAATCCCCGGATAAGCATTCCGTCGCGGAAGGGTTCAGCTGGGGACTCGCAAAGCCTCGTCCCCGGCTTGAGGGCCGGTAGGGAGTGGATTATGGCATCCCCCAAAGCATCGCGATTCGTCGTCGGCATCGACCTGGGCACGACCAACTCCGCCCTGGCCTACTGCGACACCGGGCCCGGCGACGGATGAGCCGACGATCCACGCATCTTGCCGATCCCGCAGGTCGTCGCCCCGGGCGCCGTCGAGGCGCGGCCGCTGCTGCCGTCGTTCCTCTATCTGCCGGGCCCCAACGAGCAGCCGGCGGGCGCTCGAAGTTGCCGTGGGACGCCGAGCGCGATTTCGCCGTCGGCGAGTTCGCGCGCAACTTCGGCTCGCAGGTGCCGACGCGGCTCGTGTCGTCCGCGAAGTCGTGGCTGTGTCACGCCGGCGTCGATCGCCGCGCCGCCGATCCTGCCGTGGAAGGCCGCCCGAGGACGGTCGCAAGATCTCGCCGCTCGAAGCCAGCACGCGCTACCTTGAAGCACCTCGCCGAGGCCTGGAACCATCAAGATCGCGAAGGACGTCGCCGAGCCATCGGCTCGAGCAGCAGGACATCATCCTCACGGTGCCGGCGTCGTTCGATGCCGTGGCCCGCGAACTGACGGTCGAAGCCGCCCGCGCCGCCGGGCTTCGAACAGCTGACGCTTCTCGAAGAGCCGCAGGCCGCGTTCTACGCCTGGCTCGACGCCTGCGGCGAAGACTGGCGCGAGCAGGTCGAAGTCGGCGACGTGGTCCTGGTCTGCCGACGTCGGCGGCGGCACCACCGACTTCACGCTGATCGACGTCAGCGAGGAGGCCGGCAACCTGTCGCTGACGCGCGCTCGCGGTCGGCGATCACATGCTGCTCGGCGGCGACAACATGGACCTGGCGCTTGCCCACACGCGGCGGCCAAGCATTCGCCGCCAAGGGCATGAAGCTCGACGCCGGCGCAGATGCAGCAGCTCTGCGCACAGCTGCCGGCTCGGCGAAGGAGACGATCCTCGCCGACGCCAAGCTCGACGTCGGCCCCGGTGACCGTGCTCGGTCGCGGCAGCAAGGTCATCGGCGGCACGATCAAGGGCGAGCTGACTCGCGACCGACGTCGAGACGCGTGCTCGTCGACGGCTTCTTCCCGGAATGTGCGCCGGACGCCGAGCCGCTACGCAAGCGCACGACCGGCTTGCAGGAACTCGGCCTGCCGTACGTCGGCCGACCCGGCCGTCACCAAGCACCTCGCCGCGTTCCTGGCCCGGCAACGCCGAGCATGCTGCCGAATCGTGAACCGCCGAAGGAGCGCAAGAAGAAGGCCGGCCCGACCGGACTGCCGACGGCCATCCTCTTCAACGGCGGCGTCTTCAAGGCGAACCCGCTGCGCGAACGGCTGACGAGCGTGCTCACGAGCTGGGCGAAGGACGCGAAGGGCGACGCGGTGCGAACGCTCACGGGGACCGACCTCGATCTGCGCGGTCGCGCGCGGCGCCGCGTACTACGGCCTGGTGCGGCGCGGCAAGGGCGTCCGCATCCGCGGCGGCACGGCCCGGGCCTACTACATCGGCGTCGAGACCGCCGTGCCCGCGGTGCCGGGGATGCCGCCGCCGATGAAGGCGCTGTGCGTCGCCCCGTTCGGCATGGAAGAAGGCACCGAAGCCGACATGCCCGGCCAGGAGTTCGGCCTCGTCGTCGGCGAGCAGGTCGAGTTCCGCTTCCTCGGCTCCAGCGTCCGCCGCGCAAGACACCGCCGGCACCGTGGTCGAAGAATGGGAGCCGGACATCGAGGAACTGAGCCCCGTGTCAGCACGACGCTCGAAGGCCGGCAACGCAGGCCGCGTGGTCCCGGTGCATCTGCACACCAAGGTGACCGAAGTCGGCACACTGGAGCTCTGGTGCCACAGCCGCGACGGGAAGGAGAAGTGGAAGCTGGAGTTCAACGTGCGCGAAAGGGGGGACGAAGAGAATTAACCACAGAGGCACAGAGGACACAGAGAATCGCCGCGCGGCATGACGGCGTCGCAGAAAAGGCAGAGAAAAAACGAACGCTAATCTGCACTAATCCTCACTAATCGGAACACCGATGCGTGGGATTCCGGAACGGATTGTCGGATTATTATAGCGAGGATTAGCGTTCTCCTTCTTCGCCTTTTCTTCGGCGACTCCAAGCCGCGCGGCGGTGCTCAGTGTTCTCTGTGCCTCTGTGGTTATTGGTTCTTCTTCGTCGCCCACGCCGACAGATCAAGTCCTTCCAGATACTTGACGACGTGCTTCGAGATGATGTCGGTTTCCAGGTTCACGTGCGCCCCGACCGGCTTCGTGCCGAGCGTCGTCGCGGCGAGGGTGTGCGGGATCAGGGCGACGCTGAAGCGGTCGGCGGCCACCTCCACCAGCGTAAGGCTGACGCCGTCGACCGTGATCGACCCCTTCGGCACCATCGACCGGGTGAGGATCGGCGGACACGAAAACCAGATCGTCTCCCAGTCGCCTTGCCGATCGCGCTTCGCGATCCGGCCCATGCCGTCGACGTGCCCCTGCACCATGTGGCCGCCGAGGCGATCGCCGACGGCAAGGGCCCGCTCCAGGTTGACGCGATCGCCGACGCGAAGCTCGCCGAGGTTGGTCCGCGCGAGCGTTTCGGGGCCCGCCTCGAACGCCAGCGAATTGGGACCGCGCTCGACGACCGTGAGGCAGACGCCGCCGACGGCGATGCTGTCGCCGATCTTCGATTCGGCTGCCAAACGCGGCTCGGCGAGGGCGATGCGGGTGCCGCCTCGCTCCGCGGAGATTCGGGCGACGACTCCCATCGCTTCGACGAGTCCCGTGAACATCGGCGCTCTCGCTGAGGAAAGAGAGACGCCGCGAAGATGGGGCTTCACGGCGTCTCGGGTTCGTTTCGACTGATCGCGGCCTGCGGCAGGCGCGACGTCAATGGTTGAGGATGAACTCGCTGCTGTTGAGCAGGGCCCAGAAGATGTCCTGGTAGTAAGCCCGATGGAACTCGGCCGTGTTCGGCGACACCTTCGTCTGGTAGTAGCGATACATCGCGGGGTTAGCGATCTTCGCATACTCGTCACTGGTGCATGGGCGATTGAGCGCGGCCAGGTACAGCACGTCGACCGCTCCCTTGCTTAGGGCGAGTCCCTTTTCCTTGGCGGAGGTAACCGCGGCGACGGTGCCGACCTGGTTGTCCATGATCGCCTCGTTGATTTCCTTGCCGTTGATCAACATCAGGGCCTGGACGACAGTGCCGGAGAAAGTCGACTCGTCCCCTTCGTCATTGCCGAAATTGAGAACCAGCGACTTCAGCCAACGTTCTCTCGCTTCGCGCACCTTCAGCTTCTGTTCGTCGCTCATTTTCACGTGACCGGCCGTTGCGGTCTGCAGCGAATCGAAGAGCTGTTCAGGCGACATCGTCTTGGGGATGACACGGGCGAAGAACAGCTCGGAGCCGGAGCGGTCGTCCCCTTCGCGGGCCACGCCGTCGTTGGTGATGTTGGTCTTGCTCGACAGGCCGTACGCCTGGCTGTTGCAGATCCAGCGAATCAGGTCCTTCGGGCTATGGCTGTACTTCTGCGCAGATCTCTGCCGAGAGATAGTCGAGCAGCTCGGGGTTGGTGACCGGGTTGTGTTCGCCGAAGTCGTCCGCGGCGTCGCGGGTGAAGCTCTTGCCGAGGAAGTGGGCCCAGGTGCGGTTGACGTATTCCTTGGCGAAGTAGGGGCTCTTGGTGACGAGCTTGGCGAGCTCTTGTCGGCGGGTGCTGTCGGTCGGGACGTCTTGACGCGGGTGCCGTCGAGGAACTGCATGCCCGTGTGAGCAGGACGCCGCTGCGGCGCTCGAAGGAGACGACCCCCTTATCGTTGTAAGTCGGGACGTCCCTAACGATCACGGAGACTGCTGTCGAGCCCTTGTCCTTTTTCTTCTTCGGGGCCGCCATCATCGACGGCCGTTGGCTCACGTCGGTCTGGCGGAAGAAGGCATTGATGCCCCAGAAGTGCGACTGGCAGCCATTCGCCGTTGAAGGGATGATCGTGGCACTGCACGCACTGGGTGCGGAGGCCGAGGAAGAGGCGGGTGGTGCGCGACGTGACCGGGATCATGTCCCAGCGGCCGTTCTGATGCAGCTCCATTTCGGACGCTCGGCCCTTCTTGCTCTGGTTCTCCTTGATCTCCTCTCCGATGTGACTCGCGATGTAGTTGACCGCCTGATTGACGTTGTTCTGGCCCGTTGCAGTCAGGATGTCGAAGACGATCGACGACCAGTCGGCCATCTTCTTGTCGGATTCGAGGTCCGAATTGAAGCGGTCGCATCAGCCAGTCCTGCATTTGATCCTGGTAAGCCTTCGCGGATCCGGAGCGGGTCAGCATCATCACCGTCCAGATGTTGGCGAAGTTCTCGCCGAACTCGGGACTGGCGAGCAGCTTCTCGACGAGCCACGACCGACGCGTATCGGTCGGCTGGTTCATGTAAGCCTTGATCTCCGCTTCCGTCGCGATCCGGCCGACCAGATCGAGCGACGCCCGGCGGATGAACTCGTAATCGCTGCAGCGGAGCGACGGATTGATGTGATTGGCGGCCCACTTCTCCTTGATGAGCTCGTTGATCTTGCTGACCTGCGCCTGCCCCTGCGTCGTGACCATCTTGTCCTTGACCGGGGGAAGTTCGGGACGAACTTCACTTCCTTCTTGACCGCTTCCTTCTTCGTTTCCTTGGCGTCGCCGGCTTCGGCGTCCTTGGCTTTGATCTTGGCGTCCTTCGCCGCCGCCGCGGGCTTGGCGTCCTTCTTCGACTGGGCCTGAGCCTCGAGGAAACCACCGGACGACAGAGTCAGGCCCAGGAGCGCGAAGATACCGAAAAGGAGCGGAATGCGTTGATTCAAGCCGCGGGAAGAGATCATTTCCGAAGTCTCCTCAGTCCGGAATCGGACGATCGATTCCGCCAGTTGGTCTAACGGGGTGCGAGGTTACGTGTATCTTAGGGGTCTCGAAAGCGGACTGTCAAACGCATTCCCCGCATCCGCTTGGGCCTGCCAGCGCGGAAGGGATCGGATGAAGCCTGTTACCTTGGGCGAGTCGAGTAAGAGGAAAGTTCCCGAAAGCATCTGGGAATTCGAGAATGTAGCGGAAGTCGCCAGGATTCCGTGGCAGACGCCGTCGGAACTCTGGCGAGTTCCGCTACATCGGACGCTTTCGGCTGTATTCGGCACTTCCCCGCCAGTGGGCGAGAGTGCTCGGAAAGTCGCCCGCCATCAGACTCGCAACGGCAAGTCGTCGCGCCTCGGCCAGCTCCGTCGAGCGCTTCGATTCCAGATCGAACAAGAGCCCCAGGTCCGCCCGGCATCGGCGACAGGTCCGCTCAGCGTTCTCGGCCCGGCACACGGGACAGGCGATCACGCGTCCTCCAGGTAGAAGAGAAGATCGCTGAGCTGATTCGTGCCGGACGCGACGGTGTCCCAGTTGCGGTCGACGAGGGCGTGGCGAATCTCCTGCATCAGCTTGCTGACGTCGGCCTGGTCTTCGCTCGACATGTCCGTCAGCATCCGCTCCGCCTTCTCGATCAGGGCGCGGGCCTGCACCGTCTCGCGCTGGCCTTCCGGCGGGCTCGAGGACCAGCTCCGGCACCACGGTCCGCGGTCACCCGTTCGTCGCCTCGGCGTCGTCCAGCGGAAACGCGTCCTCCCATAGATCGCCGATCCGGTCCTGCGACTCGCGAATCTGGTCCGCCTCGAATGGCCTGCAGGGCGTTCTCGATCGTGACGTGCTTCTGGAGGCCGGTCGCTTTCTCGCGGGCCGAGACCTTGAGGATGCCGTCGAGATTGAGGTCGAATTGCACCGTCACGATCTGGTTGCCGGCCGGGACCTTGGCCAGGCCCTCGATGCGGAAGTCGCCGAGCTGGTGGTTGAAGCGGACGTCGTCGTTTTCGCCCTGGTAGACCTCGATCTCGACTTCCTTCTGGTGGTCGCGACACCGTCTCGAAGAACACTCGCTGCGGGAGCCCGGCAGCGGCGTGTTGCGGTCGAATGATCGGCGCGAAGCGATACGGCGACCGAAGCCGTCGGAAATCGAGCGAGCGACTTGATGCCGAGCGAGTGCGGCGTGATGTCGACGAGCACCGCTCCGACGTCCATGCCCGCGATGAGCGCCCGCCTGCACGGCTGCCCCCATGGCGACGCACAGATCGGGATTGACCTCGCTGATGAGCGGGCTGGCCGAGCCGCTCCTCGAGCAGATCGCGACACGAGCGGCGTGCGCGTGCTGCCGCCGACGAGGACGACGCTTGTCGATCTCGGCCGGCTTGAGCTTGGCGTCGTCGAGGGCCCGCTGCACGCAGTCCATGCGTCCGCATCAGAGCGGCCGGATCAGCTCCTCGAACTCGTGCCGGCTCATCTCCATCTGCAGATGCAGGGCGCTGCCGTCCTTCTCGGCGATGAACTCCTCGTCGATGCGGGCGAAGGGATGATACGACAGTTGCTTCTTCGCCTCCTCGACGGCGCGCAGCAGCCGGCCGCGGGCGACGACGTTCGTCGCCAGGTCGACGCCGTGCTGTTCCTGGAACTTGAGGAGGACGTGCTTGAGAAGCAGTTCGTCGAAGTCGTCGCCGCCGAGCTGGGTGTCGCCGTGGCTGGCGAGGACCTCGATGACGCCGTCCTGGGCCTGCACGATGGAGACGTCGAAGGTGCCGCCGCCGAGGTCGTAGACGAGGATGCGCGTGCAGCTGCTCGGTGCTCGGATCGTAAGTCAGCGAGGCGGCGGTCGGCTCGTTGAGGATGCGGACGACTTCGAGCCCCGCGAGCTCGCCGGCCTCGCGCGTGGCCTGGCGCTGGTCGTCGTTGAAGTACGCGGGGACGGTGATGACGGCCTTCGTGACCGGCGCCTCGAGATGCGCCTCGGCTCGCTCCTTGAGGGCGCGCAGGATCATCGCGGAGATTTCTTGCGGCCGATAGTCCTGGTCGCCGAGCTGGACCTTTACGTCCTGGCCCATCTTGCGCTTGATCGACTTGATGGTCCGTTCCGGAGCGAGCGATCACTGGTTGCGAGCCGCCTTGCCGACCAGGAGCTTGCCGTCCTCGGAGAGGCCGACGAACGACGGCAGGATGGGATCGCCGTCCTCGGGGAGGACGATGCGGCTTGCCGTCTCGGATGACGGCGACTTCGCTGTTGGTGGTGCCGAGATCGATGCCGACAATCATGTCGCTCATGTCGCCTCCGGGGTTGCGTCTGATCGTCAATTTATCGACGTGGCGGCAAGATTCCAACTTGCCGATTTCGCCAGCGAACGTTCGACGTGTTCGTCAGAAACGTGTCGACCTCGCAGGGGCCAAATCGGCAAGTTGGGAAACTTGTCGCCACGTCAGATCACGATCCCTTCTTTTCCATCTTCGCCCACGTGTCCGCCAGCGTCACCGCCCGATTGAAGACGAGCTTCGCCCGGCGTCGAGTCCTTGTCGACGCAGAAATAGCCCAGCCGCTCGAACTGGAACTTCGCGTCGACCGCCGCGTCCGGCGAGCGCTCGGCTCGACTCCGAGCCCGTCAGCACCTCCAGCGAGGTGGGGTTCAGGTTGTCCTGATAGTCCGGCCCTTCCGGCACGTCGTCGGGTTCGGGACGCGTGAAGAGGTGGTCGTAGAGCCGGACCTCCGCATTCGATGGCGTGAGCGGCCGACACCCAGTGGATCGTCCCCTTCACCTTGCGGCCGTCCGGCGCGTTGCCGCCGCGCGTCGCCGGGTCGTAGGTGCAGCGCAGCTCGGCGACGTTGCCGGCCGCGTCCTTCACGACGCCGTTCGCACTTGATGAAGATAGGCCTAGCGCAGCCGGACTTCCTTGCCCGGGCGCGAGGCGGAAGAAGTCCTTCGGCGGCGTCCTCCTGAAGTCGCTGCGCTCGATGTAAAGCTCGCGCGAGAACGGCACCTTCCGCGTGCCGGCCGACGGGTCTTCGGGATTGTTGACGGCGTCCAGCTCCTCGACCTGGCCCTCGGGATAGTTCTCGATCACGACCTTGAGCGGCCGCAGCACGGCCAGCACCGCGGTGCGCCTTCTTGTTGAGATCGTCGCGGAGGGCGTCCTCGAGCCAGGCCATGTCGATGGTGCCGTCGAACTTCGACACGCCGATGCGCTCGCAGAAGGCTCGGATCGCCTCGGGCGTGTAGCCGCGGCGGCGCAAGCCGCGCGATCGTCGGCATCCGCGGGTCGTCCCAGCCGCGTGACGTGCCTTCTCTTGACCAGCTCGAGCAGCTTCCGCTTGCTCATGACCGTGTAGGTGAGATTGAGGCGGGCGAACTCGATCTGCTGCGGGTGCGAAGATGCCGAGCTGCTTCGATGAACCAGTCGTAGAGCGGCCGATGGTTCTCGAACTCCAGCGTGCAGATCGAGTGCGTGATCTTCTCGATCGAATCGCTCTGGCCGTGGGCCCAGTCGTACATCGGGTAGATGCACCACTTGTCGCCGGTGCGGTGATGCTGGGCGTGCAGGATGCGGTACATGACCGGGTCGCGCAGGTTGAAGTTCGGCGAGCCATGTCGATCTTGGCCCGCAGCGTCCGTGGCGCCGTCGGGGAACTCGCCCGCCTTCATCCGGCGGAAGAGGTCGAGATTCTCCTCGACGGTGCGATCGCGATACGGGCTGTTGGCTTGCCGCCCTGGTCGGCGTGCCGCGGTCTTGCGGATCTCGTCGGGCGTCAGATCGCAGACGTACGCCTTGCCCTTCTTGATGAGCTGCCTCGGCCCACTCGTAGAGCTGGTCGAAGTAGTCCGAGGCGTAGAACAGGCCGTCCCACTGGAAGCCGAGCCAGCGGACGTCGTCCATGATCGAATCGACGTACTCCTGCTCCTCCTTCGTCGGGTTGGTGTCGTCGAAGCGCAGGTTGCACTTGCCGCCGTACTTCTGGGCGAGGCCGAAGTTGAGGCAGATCGACTTGGCGTGGCCGATGTGCAGGTAGCCGTTCGGCTCGGGCGGAAAGCGCGTGCTGACCCGGCCGCGAACTTGCCGGTGCGGTTGTCGTCCTCGATGATCTGCTGGATGAAGTTGAGCGAGGGGGCGTCGGGTTTCGATGCGTCGCTCATGGGGCGGGTTCCTTCCGGTGCTACGGTCTTTTGTACCGTCAGCTCGCTCAAGACCAAGATGCGGACTTCCGTCAAGCGCTTCAGATCCTGATCGTTCGTCGGGATCGCGTCGCACCCTTCCTCGATCGCCGCGGCGACTTGAAAAGAGTCGTCGAGCTCAAGGCCGCAGCGAGCTCGGAGTTCGGCTTGCGTGTCGACCGATTGCGGCGTCCAACTCGACGAAGACAGATGGTGGGCTGACGAGCACTTCCGTGAAGTCATCGACGAGCTTCGCGTTTCCATTTCGAATTGGATGGACGCGACACTCCGCCAGAGTGACGGTTGACGATACCGCGACGATGTTTTCGTCGTCGATTCGACGAAAGAACTCCGCGGCCCGATCGAAGTATTCGGGATTCTTCTCGACGAAGCAGATGACAGGAGCCGAGTCCAGAAAAAGCCGCGTCACGCCCAGTAGGGCTTCGTCGACGTTCACGACGGAGGTCTCCGGATTTGTCGCTCGCGGCGTTCGTCGCTTTCGCGGCGAGTCCGGGAAATCCATTGCTGGGCATCTTCGCCGCACAACGGATACGGCGCTCGGCCTGCGAGATCCGCCCACTTCAGCCGCTTCTTCGCAGGCCCCGTCGATTCGCTCGAAAGGAGCTGTTGAGCGATTTCACGGCGATCGTCCTCGGAAAGCTTCGCGACAAGTGCCAGAGTTTCACGGCGCCAATCGGGTTCTGCCATGACTTGTCCTCCCAACTGAATTCTAGCAAACGAGACGCGTTGATATTCACCCGCAGCGCCTCGTCCCAGTACTGTTTCGTCCCGTGATGCAGGCGGGCCCCGACCTGGGTGATCACCTTCATCGCCAGAAAGTTCGCGGCCCGGGCCGCCTTCGCGGCGCGTAGCCGTGCGTGATGCCGTAGAGGAACGCCCCCGCGAACATGTCGCCGGCACCGGTCAGGTCCTTCGGCTCGCACGGAAACGCCGCAACCAGCGCCTCCTGGCCGCCGAGCCGAACGTAAGCCCCGTGCGGCCCGTCCGTCACCACGGCGGCCGGCACCAGCGCCTTGAGCTTCGCGAACGCCTCCGCCGCCGTCTTCGCGTTCGTCAGCGAGCACGCCTCCGATGCGTTGCCGAACAGCAGGTCCGCCTGGGCGAGCGCCTCGGCGAGCGGCTCGCCGAAGACCTGCGGGATGAACGCCTCGGAGCAGGTGAGGGCGATCTTGGTGCCGCTGGCCTTCGCGATCCGGATCGCCTCGCGGATCGCGGTCTGGCCCGTCTCCGGGTTGGCGAAGACGTAGCCCTCGATGAACAGCCACTCCGAGCGCTTGATCCGCTCCTGCGTCGACATGCTTCGCCGCCAGATGGCTCGACACGGCGAGGCAGGTCCGCATCGTCCGCTCGGCGTCGGGCGTGATGAGGCAGACGCAGGTGCCGGTCGTCTCGCCGACGATGATCGGGTTGCCGATGTCGATGCCGAGCTCCTCGAACTCGCTGGCGTAGAAGAGGCCGTAGCGATCGTCGCCGACGCAGCCGATGAAGGCGCCGGCGCCGCCGAGTTGCGAGAAGGCGATCGTCGAGTTGGCGACTGAGCCGCCGCTGACGAGCCGCGGCTCGCGGCCCATGAGCCGCTGCGAGCAGCGCCTTCTGGTCCGGAACGTCGACGAGGCGCATCGTGCCGCGCTCGAAGCCGAGCTCGTGAAAGTCGGCGTCGTCGACTTCGAGCGAAGATATCGACGATGGCGTTGCCCAGGCCGCAGAGTTGGAAGTCTTTCATGCAGTTTCTCGAGTTCGGTTCTGTCTCGTGCCACGGCCGTTTCGGCCGTGACGAACGATCCGCGACCGTTGGTCGCTGAGCGGATATCGTGTCGGTCTACACGGCCGAGACGGCCGTGGCACGACTGCATCGTTACAGAGCGGCTTCGATTCGCCGCAGCGATTCGTCCCTGCCGAGGATCGCCAGCAAATCGAACACGCCCGGCCCGATCATGACGCCGGTCGTGGCGACGCGCACCGCGTGGTTCAGGTCGCCGAGCTTCACGCCGCGAGCGTCGCAGAACGCCTTCGTTTTCGCCTCGAGAGACGCCGCGTCCCAGGGCCCCAACGTGCGGATCTCTGCGGCGAAGTCGCGCAGAATCTCCGGCATCCCTGGCTTCTTGACGCGTTTCTCGACCAATGCCGGATCGCGGAGCGGGTCGCGGAAGAAGTACGGATATTGCAGGATGTCGGAGAAGATCTTGATCCGCTCCGCACAGGCGGCCACGATCGCCGTCACCTTGGCGCAACGCATCGGAGACGGGCTCCGCGATCAGCTTCGCCCGAATCAGGAACGGCAGCACGCCGGCAACGCGTTCGGCCAGCGGCAAGAGCTTCATGTACTCGCCGGCCATCCACGCCAGCTTCTCGGGATCGAAGCTGGCCGGCGAATCGTTGACGCGCTCCAGGCCGAAGTTCGCGATCATCGTCTCGAGCGGCATCACTTCCGTCTTGTCGTCGAGCGACCAGCCGAGCCGGCCCAGATAATTCACAAGCGCCGCCGGCAGGTAGCCCATCTCGCGGTAATAGGCCACGGTGGCCGGGTTCAGGTCGTCGCGGGCGTCGATCTCCGCGTCGGTCCAACCGACGAGCCGGAGCTTGGCCCGGATCTCCGGCGTCACGAACTTCTTCATGTCGCGCTTGCTGAGCTTCTTCTTCGAATTCGGCTCGTTGACGACGGGAACATGCGCGAAAGTCGGCAGCGGCGCCCCGATCGCCTCGTAGCACGCCACCTGCACCGCGGTGTTCGTCAGGTGCTCCGCCGCCCGGATGACGTGCGTGATGCCGACGCCGATGTCGTCGACGACCGTCGCGAAGTTGTAAAGCGCCGGCCGTCCGGCCGAAGAATGACCGGGTCGCCGATCAAGTCTGACTGCCATTCGACGTGGCCCCGAATCTTGTCGTCGATCGCGATCGCCCGGCCTTCGGCGGATCTTGAGGCGGACGCTCGCGGGAGTCGCGCCCAGGAGTCGGCGATTCTCGGCCGGGCTCGTGTTTCGGTTGGCGCCGCGGTGGACGTGGTTCCGTTTCGCCCTCTCCGCCTCCTTGCGGGCCGCGTCCAGTTCTTCCTTACTTGCGTAACAGGGATAGGCGTGCCCCGAATCGATGAGCTTCATCGCGGCATCGACATAGAGCTGGAGCCGTTGCGACTGGAAGTAGGGTCCCGCGGCGCCGCCCACCTCGGGTCCCTCGTCCCAGAGGATGCCGAGCCAGCGGAAGCCGTCGAGGATCGGCTGCAGTGCCTCAGCGAGATTGCGTTTGGCGTCGGTGTCGTCGATGCGAAGCACAAACTGGCCGCCTAGGCGGCGCGTGAGGAGCCAGTTGAAGAGCGCGGTGCGGACGCCGCCGATGTGGAGATACCCGGTGGGGCTCGGGGCGAACCGGGTGCGAATGCCCATGAAACGATGGCCCTGGCAGGACGGAGAAAGTGAGATTGTACGAGCAAAAAAAGAACAGGAACGCGAATCGAACGCTAATCTGCACTGATCCACGCGAGACTCTTCGCGTCTTCGTCTTTGGCGTTTAGCTAGTGGAGATCCGTGTTCGATTGGCGTTCCTGTTCTTCCTTCGCTATCTTCGACGCGACGTTCGCCCTGCCTTCGACGAGGGTGAGGATCGTCCCTTCCTGCACTACCTTGTCGCACTGGTTGACGACCTTCCGCTCCCACGTCACGACAGTGCGCCTGCCTCGGCTGCGCTCTTCCTTCGCCGTCACCTTCGCCCAGGAACGGAGCGTGTCGCCGACGTAGACCGGTTCGCGGAAGTGCCACTCCTTGATGCTCATGAACGCCAGCGTTCGCATCGGCGGAGCGTAGAGACCGAGGCCGCTTGCCATCGAAAACACCAGCAGCCCATGCGCGATCGGCTCGCGGAACGGCGTCGACTTCGCGAACTCGTGGTCCATGTGGATCGCATTGAAGTCGCCGCTGACGCCGGCGAAGTTCACGATGTCGGCGGCCGTCACCGTTCGGCCCGCCGAGCGCCACTCCTGGCCGACTTCGATGTCGTCGAAGAACAGATGAAACGAGGTGAACGACATGGCACCCTCCCATGCGGAATCTACCCGAACCGCGCCATCTACGGCAAGGCCGGCGATGCCGCCGACGGGGCGATGTAGGCGACCACGTCCGTCGCGGTTATCCTATCGGAGCCCCCGAGCCCGCAGTGCAAGCAGCGCCGAAGTCGCGTAGACGCCGGACACGCTTCACATGGGCGCTTCGCTCTTGCTCGCACGGTCGTGCGGCAGGTCTCGTCGCCTTGGAGAACGATCGATGTTCGATGTCGCCGGTCTGCGGGACCAGTTTCCCGCCCTGTCGCTGAAGCGGAGCGGCCTGACGCCGATCTTCCTCGACGGCCCCGCCGGCACGCAGGTGCCGCAGCGCGTCATCGAGCGCGGTCCGCACTACCTGATCGCGACTGCAACGCCAACCACGGCGGCGTCTTCGCCACCAGCCAGCGAGTCCGACGCGATGCTCGACCGGGCCCATCAGGCCGTGGCCGACTTCCTCAACGCCGCCGTCGCCCGACGAGATCGTCTTCGGCCAGAACATGACGACGCTGACGTTCGCACCTCAGCCGGGCGCTCGGCCAAGACCTGGAAGCCGGGCGACGAGGTGATGGTGACGCGGCTCGATCACGACGCCAACGTCTCGCCGTGGGTGCTGGCCGCCCGCGACGCCGGCGCGACGGTGCGCTGGATCGACATCGCATCCCGAGACTGCACGCTCGATCTCGACACCTTTCGCCGCAAGCTCAGCGACCGGACGAAGCTCGTCGCCGTCGGCCTGGCGTCGAACGGCGTCGGCACGATCCAACGACGTGGCGGCGATCGCACGGCGAGGCGCAAGCGAGCCGGGGCGCTGGTCGTTCCTCGACGCGGTCCACTACGCGCCGCACGGGCCGATCGACGTCCGCGAGCTCGGGCTGCGACTTCCTCGCTTGCTCCGCGTACAAGTTCTTCGGCCCGCACGTCGGCATCCTGTGGGGCCGGCGCGAGCTGCTGGAATCGCTGGCCGCGTACAAGGTGCGGCCCGCGCCCGAATGCGCTGCCGGGCAAGTGGATGACCGGCACGCAGAATCACGAAGGCATCGCCGGCACCCTGGCCGCGGTCGAGTACCTCCGCACGATCGGCATGTCGGCGATCCGCGAATACGAGCAGACACTGGCCCGCCGACTGCTCGACGGCCTGGCGGCCCGGCCGAGGTTTCGCGTCCATGGACTCGGGGTCGATCGTCTCGACGAGCGCGTGCCGACGATTGCGATCACCGATCGGCACGTGAAGCCGCGGCAGATCGCGGAGCACCTGGCCGGCTACGAGATCTACGTCTGGTCCGGCAACAACTACGCGCTGGAGCTGTCCGAGTGGCTCGGTCGCGAACCGGACGGCTTCGTTCGGCTCGGGCTGGTGCATTACAACACGGCGGCGGAGGTCGATGCGCTTTTGGAGGCGCTCGATCGGTTGCCGACGTAGGTGGGCTTTCCAGTTCGGCCGTCGAGGTAAATGCGGCTGCGGCCGAGTATGATGGAGTCGGCGAGATTCCGCGTGCTATTGCACGACAAAATCGTCGATGAGGCCGATCCATGGGCAAGAAGAGATCACCGCGTCGCGGAAGTCTGTCCGAGTACATCGCCGAGGTGCTCAAGAATGCCGTCTATGAAAAGGGCGAGCTGCTCGAAGTGATCGTGGCGGAAGCGCCGATTTGCCTGGTTGCATGACACAGGCGGCTAGCTTCGAGGAGGCCCGGGACAATCTCGTTGATGCCATCGAGGTCTGGCTGATGTCCGGTCTACGAAATGGAGAAGACCCGCCGGTCGTGAACGGCTGCCGCCTGGCCATCACCGCATCCCCCAGGAGGCCGGGGCATGTCCAGCCTCAATCCCGTAACAAGGCGTGAGCTGGTCCGAGTTGAAGATCCTCGACGCTGCCGAAGTTCTGCATGATCTCGAACGGACGGTGGCTGCCGTGAAGGGCGATGGCTCGCAAGATTCGAACATCGCCAAGGCCCTTGCGACGCTGAGGTTGCTCCTAGCAAAGAAGGCATTCCCCTGGCCATCGTCGGCGGCCTGGCGGCGATCCATCATGGCGACGAGCATTCACCAAGGACATTGACATCGTCGTCCAGAGCAGCAATCTGGACATACTTGCCCGAGTCGCCCCGCATTACGGAATCAAGGTGATCTGGAAGGACCCGGACGGCTGGCACAAGATGCAATGCGAAGGGGTCCCGATCGATGTCGTTCCCGAGGGTCGCAAACCTCGCAAGGACGCACCGGCCGCGATCCCGGGGCCGGAGCAGTTGGGAGTTCCGGAAGGGGCCGCCTACGCGGAAATCGCCGGCTGGATGGAAACGAAGCTCGGTTCGTACCGTGTGCAGGATCGAGCCGACGTGGTTCAAGTCATCAAGGTGACCTCGGCCGCCGCGCTGAGACGAATCCGCAAGTCCCTGGGCAAGCGGCACGTGACCTATCTTCAGCGCTTCGAGGAACTGCTGGGGGCCGCCAAGGAAGAACAGAGCAGGAGCGCGAACGCGGCGGAGCTAAATAGCCGACGCCACCCCGTCGGACTCGTATTGAAACAGGATCGCCCCCGAATCGACGGAAGGACCCACATGCGCCTCGCCATCCCCCTCCTCCTGCTCGTCCTCCTCGCCCCGCTCGTCGCCCAGCCGCCGGCGGAGAAGAAGAAGCCGCCAACCCCCTCGCCGGCGAGACGAGCCCCTACCTCCTGATGCACGCCCACAACCCGGTCGACTGGTATCCCGTGGGGCGCGGAGGCGTTCGCCAAGGCGAAGAAGGAGAGACAAGCTCGTCTTCCTGTCGATCGGCTACAGCTCGTGCCACTGGTGCCACGTCATGGAGCGCGAGTCGTTCGACAACGAGGAGGTCGCGAAGATGCTCAACGAGCACTTCGTCTGCATCAAGGTCGATCGCGAGGAACGGCCGGACATCGATCACATCTACATGACCGCGCTCCAACGTGCTGGGCAGCAGCGGCGGCTGGCCGCTGTCGATGTTCCTGACTGCCCGACGGCAGGCCGATCGTCGGCGGCACCTACTGGCCGCGCGAGGACAGGAAGGTCGAGGGCGAGACGGTCCGCGGCTTCAAGACCGATCCTCAAGACGGTCCACGAGTCTACGACGAAGAACGCCAAGACGTCGAGAAGCAGGCCGACGAAGGTCGCCGACGGCCACGGCACGGCGCTCGACAGCGCCGGCAGCCGCGGCATCGCCATCGTCGACGCTCGACCGCGAGCTGCTGGCCGCGGCCGTCGAGGCGCTGAAGGAGCGAGTTCGACCGGACTACGGCGGCTTCGGCAGTCCGGAGCGCAAGTTCCGCGGCACGAAGTTCCCGATGCCGCCGCGCCTCGAGTTCCTGCTAGGCCAAGGCGCAGCGCGCACGAAGGACAGACGAGCTCGACGACGATGGTGACGCCGACGCTCGACCAGATGGCCACGGCGGCATCTACGACCAGCTCGGCGGCGGCTTCCACCGCTACAGCACCGAGCGCACCTGGACCGTGCCGCACTTCGAGAAGATGCTCTACGACAACGCCCAACTCGTCGAAGTCTACGCCAGGCCTACCGCGCTGACGAAGAAGCCGCACTATCAAGCGGATCGTCGCAGAGACGCTGGCGTACGTCGAGCGCGAGATGACGTCGCCGGAAGGGGCGTTCTACTCGTCGCACGACGCCGAGACGCAGGGCGAGGAGGGCCGATTCTACGTCTGGACCGACCGAAGGAGCTGGCCGAGCGCTGCCGAACAAGGCGGAGCGTCAAACTCGTTCGTCAAGGTCTACGGAGCCGACGGCAAGGCCCAACTTCGAGGAGAAGTATCCACATCCTGCGCTGGCCGACAACCGCTCGACGAAGGCGGCGCAGCGAACTGAAGATGACCGAGGCGGAGCTGCTCGAGAAGCTCGCGCCGCTGCGCAAGAAGCTGTTCGACGTGCAGCGCGAGCGCGAGACGCAGCCGTTCCTCAACAAGATCTCCTGACCGCCTGGAACGGCCAGATGATCGCCGGCCTACGCCGAGGCGCGGCACGCGTTCGAGGAGCCGAAGTACCTGCGAAGCGGCCAAGAAGGCGGCCGAGTTCGTGCTGAAGCATCAGAAGACAAGGACGGCCGACTGCTGCGCACCTACGGCGCCGCCCCGGGCAGAAGGCGAAGGCCGCGTGAACGCTACCTCGACGACTACGCCTTCCTGGTCCACGGCCTGCTCACCCTGCACGACGCGACGAAGGACAAGCGCTGGCTCGACGCGGCCGCAAGCTGACCGACACGATGATCAAGTTCCACGGCGACAAGAAAGCGCGGCGGCTACTTCTACACCGCGCACGATCACGAAAAGCTGTTCGCCCGCGCCAAGGACCAGTACGACGGCGCGCAGCCGTCCGGCAACAGCGTGGCCGCGCGCAACCTGGTCCGCCTGTGGGCCGCGACCGGCGACGAGAAGTGGAAGACGGAGGCCGACCGCGATTTCCGCTACTTCGCCGGCTCGCTGAAGTCGTACGGGCCGGGCATGGTGACGCTGGCGGACGCGCTGGATCGGTATCTGGAGATCCGGGACGGGAAGAAGTAGTCAACGACGGCGGGTCCGATGATGATGATCGCAGTCAAGGGAACTTGTCGCCGCTGCCGCCTTTTTCAGCAGGTTCGATGACGATCATCCGAATTGCTTTCGCACGAACGAGGAATCGTCTTTTCTCCACGTCCTCCAGGACCACCATGCCGTTGAGGTCGTAGGGAAGATGTGTCTTGATGGATTCCGTGTTCGTGAAGCCGATGAAGCGAACGCGCTCGAATGTCTCGGATCCCGTCATATGTACGGTCGCCCATGTATCTTTCTTGAGAACGCCTCGCACAGCCATGGTTTCGGGTTTTGCGCCGAGACGAGACACCCAGTTCAATGCCGTGAAGAAAACGGCGAGTGCCATGATGCCGAGGGCGATGCAAAGCACGCCGACGCCGATGGTGCTGAAAGTCTCGATCGCGGCGCGAGTCATGAATCTCACCCAATTGGTACTGTGGTGCGTTCGGCCCGCGGATTCGCAAGCTCATCCGCGGTGTGGGGCCGCTGCAGGTAGTTGAGCGCCGCTCTAAACTGCCGCCTTCCGCCGCCGTCGCCCGCTGAGTAGGTAGATGTCCGCCCGAATCGCCGTCAGCGGATCGCCGGCTGAGTCGATCCCTTCCAAGCGCGGCAGCGGGTCGAAGATGATCTTCCGCTGTTCCGGCGCCGTCGCGTCCACAAGCTTCGAGAGCGTGATCGTGCCGAATTCGATTTCGCTGCGAGTCGCCGGCCAGCTCACAGTCGCATCGTCGACCACGTCGCCCGGCTCCGCCATCTGCACCAGCACGCGGAACTCCGCCGGCCCCGCCGCCAGTCGCTTCGACATCTCGGCGTCCAGGTAATCCGCTGGCTTTTGCGCCGCCTGCTCCTTGGTCAGGAACTCGGTCCCGGCGACCGGCCGGATGCGAAATCGGCCGAACCGACTGGCGCCTTCCCGGTTCGTGAACTTGAACGCGGTCACGGCGAAGTAGGCCTGCCGGGCGTAGCTCGCCGGCAACGGCTTGGGGGCTTCGACGAACGCCTTCGCCGCCGGGTGGCTGGCCAAAAACGAGTCGATCGCAGTGGGCATCGTGGCATTCGCATCGCTTGCGACGACGGCACGGAAGAACTGGAGCAACTCCTCGCCGGTGTGCGTGGGGAAGCCGTCGTAGGAATGGGCGACGATGTCGGTGTGGACGTGGTCGCCCAGATGAAAGCGGCACGGCCATCCCCTGCGGGCCCGTTTCCTCGTTTTCCGCCGCCGTCGGGACGCCCGGCGCAATCGAGAATCGCACCGTTACCGGAGTCGATGGCCCGGCGGCATGGGGCGCGCCGCGTCAGGCCAGCGGCAGCAGATGTCGGCACGAACGTGCCGGCGGCCATCACGCCCCGTGCATGGACCGGCCGGAACCCCGCGTGGACGCCTCCGGCCAGCTGGTCGAAGACATCGAGCAATTCGGCGATGAGATCGCTTGCCATGACGGGACCTCGTTCGGCGATCGAGGGGGACGAGAATGGATGACGATGGAGAGAGGTGGACGCACGTCCGCCGGACTGATCTTACGCCGACGTCAAGCCGCGAGCCACGAGGATCGTCGGCTGCGGCGAACTTCGGGCGCTGCGACCGTCACGCGAAAGGCAGACTGAGGAAGCCAGGAAGGAAGGAAAACAGGAAGGATGCGGAGCCTCTTTTCGCGAGCTTCCGGCTTTTCCTGGCTTCCTTTCTTCCTGGATTCCTCAGCCTGCCTTTGAGGGTACGAACCGGGCGATGCCGAGATCGAATGGGGCACTCAACTTGGTATCCCTTTCTTCGATTCCGTCTGCTAGAGTGCCGCACGCTTCAGAGTCTCGGGCGATGCCGGAGGGGCATCGGCGCGGCCAAATTGGGACCCCTGGAGCGGCCGCGGACAAGGAGGTCGGGGCGTGGCCCAGAGCGGACGCATACGCCACAAGATGTGGCTCGGCATGGCCCTTGTCGTGGGCATCATGGCGATTCTGCTCACCGGCACCCTCAAGGGGATGGAAGGCTACCGCCAGTCCCTGCGCTCGCTCGATTGCAAGCTCGCCGAGCTCAACAAGGCCGGCGCCTTTCAAACGGCGGTCAACAATCTGCCCGCCTATGTTCCTCGCGATGCCGGGGCGACGCAGGAACCGCGCCGTCCCCCTCGATCAACGAAAACGTACGTGCCATCAAGCTGCGGGAGTCGCTCAAGAACGACGTCGGTCCGAAGCTCGACGAGTATCGCGAAACGCTGCAGCGGACCCTCGACCGTCTTCCGTTGGCCGAGCGAAAAATCGATTCGCAGCAGTATCTCGCCTGCAGGGGCCTGCTCGACAACCTCGAAACGGCGATCACGGAAGAGACGTCCGGCGGAGCTCGCGTCGGGTCCTTCGGTTCGTCCGATCCGTTGCCGAAGACGGACCGCATCATCAACCGTCTCAAGGGGGCGGCCCGGGACCTGATCGACAACCTCACGGACGACATGCGGATCGTCACGCATCAGTCGTATCGCGATCAGCGCGTCAGCCTCATCATCCTGATCTCGTCGAGCGTGGCCGCGGTCGTGTGCATGATCGGCACGCTGCCGTTTCTTCTATCGCCGGCTCCTCAAGCCGATCCGCCTGCTCGAACAGGGGGTCACCCGGGTGGCGCGCGGCGACTTCGAGCATCGCATCGACATCAAGACGCGGCGACGAGATCGAGAGCTTCGCCAACGCCTACAACGACATGACCGGCAAGCTCCACGACCTGTACCGCGACCTCGCCCAGCAGGTCAACGAGCGCAGCCGGCAACTCGTCCGCTCCGAACGGCTCGCCGGCGTCGGCTTCCTGGCGGCCGGCGTCGCCCACGAGATCAACAACCCGCTCGCCAGCATCGCCTTCTGCGGCGAAGCGCTCGAAACGCGGCTCGGCGAGCTGCTTCGAGGGCCGCGGCAAGGGAAACGCCAAGCAGGACCGCGAGATCGTCGAGAAGTATCTGAAGATGATTCAGGAAGAGGCGTTTCGCTGCAAGGAGATCACGCAGAAGCTGCTCGCCTTCAGCCGCGGCGGCGAGCGCAAGCGCGAGAAGACCGATCTGAGCGAACTCGTCCTGAGCGTGCTCGACATCGTCCAGCACGTCCCCAACTCGCAAGGGAAAGACGGATCACGTTCACCCCGGCCGCCAACCTGGTGGCCTGGGTCAACGCCCAGGAGATCAAGCAGGTCTTCCTGAACCTCGTCGTCAACGCCCTCGACAGCATGGACGAAGGGGGCACGCTGACGATCGCCCATGCCCATCGCGGCGACACGATCGAATTGTCGTTCAAGGACACCGGCTGCGGCATGAGCGAGGAGATGCTGGAGAACATCTTCGAGCCGTTCTTCACGCGCAGCCGGACCGGCAAGGGAACGGGCCTGGGCCTGTCGATCAGCCACCGGATCATCACGGCCCACGGCGGCGAGATCGAGGCGACCAGCGCCGGGCTGAACAGGGGAGCACGTTCCTCGTCCGCCTGCCGACCGCGGAGCCCGCGAACAACGTCGGCGAGGACGAGGTGGACGATCCGAGCGAAGAGTTCCTCAAGCTCAGCGAGGCTCAGCAACGTCGCGCCGCCTGACCGTAGACGACGCGATACCGCAACGACAACCGGGACACGAGAGAGAGGGGTACGATGGCGTCGAAAAGTTTGAGACTGCTGTTCGCCGACGACGAAAAGTCGCTGCAGGAATTCATGCGGCCGAGCTGCCGCGGCTGGGCCACGAGGTCATCGTCTGCCCCGACGGCAAGGCGGCGATCAAGGCGCTCGAGAAAGCAAGTTCGACGCCGCCATGCTCGATCTGCGCATGCCCGGCCTGACCGGCATCGAGGTGCTCGAGGAGATCAAGCAGGTCTCGCCCGATACCGAAGTCGTCATCATGACCGGCCACGCCAGCATCGAGACGGCCATCGACGCGGTGCGGCTCGGCGCGTTCGACTACATCACCAAGCCTTGCAAGCTGACGCAGATCGAGACGATCCTGCGCAAGGTCGTCGAGAAGCGCGACCTCAAGCACAAGAACATCGCCCTGCAGACCCGCGTGCAGGCCGCCGAAGGGCCGACCATCATGGTCGGCAACTCGCCGATCATGACAGGCGTGCAGCGGCTCATCACGACCGTCGCCCCGACCGATTCGACCGTGCTGATCCTCGGCGAAACCGGCACCGGCAAGGAGCTGGCCGCCCGCACCATCTTCCAGCAGTAGCAAGCGCGCCGAGCAGGCCGTTCGTGCCGGTCAACTGCGGCGCCCTGTCCGAGCATCTCGTCGAGAGCGAGCTGTTCGGCCATCGCAAGGGCGCGTTCACCGGCGCCGACCGCGATCACAAGGGGCTCTTCGAAGTCGCCAACGGCGGCACGCTGTTCCTCGACGAAGTCGGCGAGCTGAACAAGAACATCCAGGTGAAGCTGCTCCGCTTCCTCGAATCGGGCGAGATTCGCCGGGTCGGCGACACGGAGCCGTTCCGCGTCGACGTGCGCGTGATCTGCGCCACGCAACCGCGACCTGCGCGACATGATCAAGGAAGACGAGTTCCGCGAGGACCTCTACTTCCGCATCAACACGTTCGAGATCCGCCTGCCCGCCGCTGCGCGAACGCCGCCAGGACATTGCCCGAGCTGGCCCGGCATCTGCTCGCGCGGGCGGCGCGGCGGCCGATCGACGCAGGTCGCGAAGCTGCTCACGCCCGAGGCGATCGACGCGTTGCTCGAATATGACTGGCCCGGCAACGTCCGCGAGCTGGCGAACGTGATGGAGCACGCCTACATCCTGGCGGGCGGCGGCGCCGATCATGCCGGAACATTTGCCGCATCCATGTGCTGCAACGGCGCGCCGCGCGACGATCAGCATCACGCGGGCGCGACGTCGTGCCCGATCCGCCGGCGGCGCCGATCGCCAGCGGTCCGCGGACGCTGAAGGAAGTCGAGATGGAGCACATCCTGCGGGTGCTGGAGAAGCATCAGGGCAACAAAGCCCGCCGCCGCCGCCGAGCTCGGCATCGTGCTGAAGACGCTATACAACAAGCTCAATCAGTGGCAGGAAGAGAACGCCCAGAAGGCGGCGGGTTGATCGGGCGACGGTCGTTCGCCCGACACGCGAGCGAGGGACACTTCGTACCGTCGATCACCCGGATGACGCATTTGTAGGGACGGTCGAGAGCGGCACCTTGCGTGCATAGTGATTGTCGAAGCGCCACGTCGCGTGGCGAGTCGGACTTCGCGTGACGACAGGTGTCGAGCTAACGATCGTCGAATAGGCAAGAAAACGCACGGGTCCGGAAGCCTTCGCTTCCTCCCGTGCGTTCGTGCATCTGTGCCGGCTCGAGGCGATCATTGGCCCCGCAACGGCATGCTCGGATAGGTGTTGACCTGGCTCGTCGGCATGCCGATCGGCGGGGCCGACGGCATCGGCGACATCACGTTGACGTTCGGCATCGCCGGCGGCAGCGTCGACGTGGTAAGCGGCTGCGAGTACGCGGGCGGCGATTGAGGCATCTGGCCGTACTGCGGCGGCTGCGACATTCCCTGGTTCATCGGGTAGGTCGGCGCTCCGACGCGCGAGAAGTCGCTTGTCGGCACGCTCGGCATACGCAGAGCTCGGCAACGCAGAGCTCGGCAACGCGGCTCCCGGTGGAGTCTCGATCGTGGCCGATGCCATGTTCTGCGACGCGGCACGAAGCTCGAATTGCTGACCGAGCCGCTCGGCCCCGGGCCGGTCGGGAAGTTCGGCGGCGGCAGCGGCGTGTTGGGGTTCGAGAAGGTCGGCTGGCCCTGGTTCGACGCACTGCGCGGATTGGCGAAATTCGGCGACGACGGATCGACATCGGCGACGCGGCCGTCGGGGAAGGCTCCCTGATCCGGCCGCGGCGGCTGCGACGGAGCCGGCGGAATCGACGTGTACGGTTTGTTGTTGGGGCCGGGGTTGGCGCACCCCGTGAGACCGGCGGCGACCAGGGCCGCGACGAGCAAAATCCGTTGCATGGTTACGCTCCCACATCCATGTGGAGTTTCGATGACTTTCCGACGTTCCGCGCGGACCATAGCGACGGAAAGCGAGTGGATCAAGAGCAGAAATCGGAAGGCAAAGGATGAAGGATGAAGGATGAAGGATGAAGGATGAAGGATGAAGGATGAAGGATAAGAAGGTGGATGAATAAACCAACAACTTTTCGGCTCATCCTTCATCCTTTCCGCCCCAGTCGATACGGCACGTCCAGGCCATGCGCCGACATCAGCTCGGCGTCGCCGAGCAATGTGGCGGCGGGTCCCTCTGCGACCTTCTTGCCGGCGTCGAGGACGAGCACGCGCGGGCAGACGTCGAGGACGAGATCGAGATCGTGCGTGGCGAGGATCTTCGTCCCTGGATACTCGATGAGCCAGCGGATCATGCCGCGCCGGCCGCGCGGGTCGAGGAACATCGACGGCTCGTCGAGCAAGAGCACATCGGGCCGCATCGACAGGACGCCGGCCAGGGCGACGCGCCGCTTCTCGTCGCCGGAGAGATGGTGCGGCGGTCGGTCGCGGCAGATCGGGCCGGCCGACGGCGGCGAGGCGCCTCGTCGACGCGGACGCGCACTTCCTCCGGCGGCAGGCCGAGGTTGAGCGGGCCGAACGCGACATCCTCGGCCACGGTCGCGCTGAAGAGCTGGTCGTCGCTGTTCTGAAAGATGATGCCGAGCCGGGCCGGGAGCTGCTTGCGATCGCCGGGCATCGCGGGATCGAGGCCCGCCACGCGGACCTGGCCCGGGAGTGCGGCCCAGGACGCCGGCCAGGCACAGAAAGAGCGTCGTCTTGCCGGCGCCGTTGGGGCCGACGATCGCGACCGATTCGCTGGCTGTCACCGACAGCGTCAGCGCCTCGAGAGCGGAGTTGCCGTCCGGATAGCGGTAGGTCAAATCGCGGACCTCGACGATCGGCCCGCCCATGCCGGCCACCAGCGCCGGTCCCATTCGCAAGCCGCCCGCGCTTCGCGAGGCCAAATCGTCATTCCAAGTCGCCAGTCGGACCAGTTCGCCTTGACTGCCGACCTTCGGGGTGACTACGATTTCGCCCGCGGATCCGCATCGTTCTCCCGACCCGGCATCAAGGAAGAGGCCATGGCGCGACCCCGTTCTGCGGTCGTCGATTATCTCGTCTATGTCGCGATCCGCGCTCTCGTCTGCGTCGTGCAGACGCTCGACTGGGACAGCGACGTACGGCCTCGCCGACTTTCTCGCCTGGCTGGCGTATCGCCTGGACAAACGGCATCGCGAGGTCGCTCTCGACAATCTCCGGCACGCCTTCCCCGAGTGGACCGAGCTGCGCCGGGATCGGACGGTCCGCGAGACGTACCGCCACTTCATCGCGATGGTCATGGAGATGATCCGCGGGCCGCGCGTCCTGCGGAAGCGGAACCTCGACCGCTACTTCGACTACGAAAACGCCGAGTCGCGAGCGCTTCGAGGCGCAGTGCATCGGATCGGCCCGTGCTGATTCTCACGGGTCATCTGGGGAATTGGGAGATTTACGGATACGCCGTCGGCGTGTTCGGCATCCCGGCTCTCCGCGGTCGCTCGTCCGCTCGACAACCCGTACCTGGACCGCTTCATCAATCGCTTCCGCGGATGCCACCGGGCAGCGGATGATCGCCAAGCAGGGGGAGTTCGACCGCATCAACGCCGTCATGGCCGGCCAGCGGCAACCTCGCGTTGCTCGTCGACCAGGACGCGGGACAAAAGGGGCTGTTCGTCGAATTCTTCGGCCGACCCGCGTCGACCTACAAGTCGATCGCGCTGCTGGCGCTCGAGTACGATGCGCTCATCGTCGTCGGGTCGTCGATCCGGATCGGTCGGCCCGCTCCGCTACTGCGGCGTTTTCGCGGAGTGCATCGATCCGCGCGAATTCGCCGGCGACGCCGATGCCGTCAAGCGGATCACGCAGCGCTACACGGCCGAGCTGGAACGGCTCGTCGCGGCGGCATCCGGAGCAGTATTTCTGGCTGCATCGCCGCTGGAAGCATCAGCCGATCGAGCGGAAATCCAAGAAGTCGGCCGCCGGCTGATGAGTACGTCGCCGTCCGGCAAGCCGCGCACGCTGAAGAACGAATGAAGGGCCTTCATTTTTCTCCGGAAATCATCCCTGGTATTTTTTCCTACCTGAAACTTCAGACCGATGACAGAAAAACCCCAGAAAAAAAGATTCCTAGGTATTTTTCGGATGAAGGCTTGCCGTTCGGGGTCTAGGATTCTTTCATGACGATTCCTTAACACCGGAGCAAATCGAAGTCATGGCGAAGAAAATGCAGAAGACGGCGACTGACGCCGATCGAATCGATTCTGGGAATCTCCCCCGCCAAGGCCGACCAAGCCCTGTCGACGCTCACCGAGCGCGAGCAGCAGGTCGTCGAACTGATGGCGACGCCGGAGATGAAGAACAAGAAGATCGCCGAGGAGCTCGGCATCAGCACCAAGACGCTCGACATCCATCGCGCGAACGTCAAGTGGAAGCTGCAGGCCAAGACGACCGTCGACATCGCCCGCTTCGTCTACGCCAAGAAGTTCAGCGATCATCTCAAGTGATCCGGAGCTCTCTTCCGCCAGTCCTTCGACGATCGCGAGCTGCCGCCGATCTCGGACGGCCGAATCCGGACCGGATCTCCCGTCAATGCGGACGCCGACGAATCGTCGGCGTCCGCTTTCCCGCTTCGTGCGAACCTGCCGCATGAGCGAACCTCATGAGCGACGTCCTGCGGATCGATCGCGTCCCCGCTGTCCGTGATGCCGTCCTCGTCCTGGCCCTCAGCGGCTGGATGGACGGCGGCGACGTCTCGACCGGCACCGTCGAGCGACTCGTCGATCTGCTCGGCGCCGATCCGTTCGCCGAGATCGACAGCGAGCCGTTCTACCTATTCAATTTTCCCGGCTCCATGGAGCTGGCCGCTCTGTTTCGGCCCCACGTGCGGATCGAGAACGGACTCGTCGTCAAGCACGAGATGCCGACGAACCGCTTCTTCGCCCACGAGCCGGCGAACCTGCTCCTGTTCGTCGGCAAGGAACCGAACCTTCGCTGGCGCGGCTACTGCGACGCGATCCTCGAGGCTGGCCCGCAAGGCGCACGTGAAGCGGATCGTGTTCATCGGCTCGTTCGGCGGCTCGCGTCCCGCACACGCGCGAACCACGGCTCTTCGTGACCTGCTCACGGCCGGAGTTGCTCCCCGAGATGAAGCGGCTCGGCCTCCGCACCCGCGACGTCTACGAGGGGCCCGGCTCGTTCACCACGTACCTGCTCACGCGCGCGCTCCGAAGCGCAAGCTGGAGATGATCTCGCTGGTCGCCGAGATCCCCGGCTATCTGCAGGGGCGAAATCCGAGCTGCATCGAGGCGGTGACGCGCCGGCTGGCGAAGATGCTGAAGTTGCCGCTCGAACTGCAGGCGTTGCGCGAAGAGAGCACCGCGTGGGAGCTGGCGGTGTCGCAGGCGATGGAGGACGACAAGAAGCTCGCCAAGACGATCCGCACGCTGGAAGAAGCGTACGACGACGAATTGATCGCCCGCGAGGAAGGCGGCGACGAGCAACGAGCCGGAAGCGTAAGCGACGTCGCGGTGGGCAGTTTCCGGCTCGCTTGGAGCGCTGCCGGACGCGACGAAGGTTCATCGCCGATGACGAATCTTGGCCCGCATCCGGCGTTTCTTGCGTCCCACTTTGCGTCGGCCGGAGCCGCGTCGACGACTGCCCATTCGGATACTCCTCGGTCTTTCTCGATCTCTTCCGTCTGCAATGCCCAGCCGATGGCGGAAGCCGACATTCTAGAAAGGTCGCGTGGCCGGGCAAGGATCGGCGGTCGAAATCCTTGAAAACCGTTGACCACCAAAAAAAGACCGTAGAAGGGAAGAATTGTCTCGCCTCCCTGTCGGGGGGAGTTTCCGCGAGCCGAACGAGACCACGGATCGTTTCCATCAAGGGAGCCTAACTTCCTTCCTCCGCTTTTCGATCGCAACGGCACTCTGGACCGCGACAAACGAGAACATTCGCAGCGCGTCAACGAACAAATCCGCATCAGCCCGATCCGCCTGATCGGCGCCGGCGGCGAACAGGTCGGCGTCATTCCGACTTCCGAGGCGATGGACATGGCCCGGGAAGCCAATCGGGACCTCGTCGAGGTCGCCTCCGACGCTGGAGCCGCCGGTCTGCAAGATCATGGACTTCGGCAAGTTCAAGTTCCTGCAGAAGCAGAAGGCGAAGGAGAAGACCAAGACGCATCAGCAGAAGCTGAAGGAGATTCGGCTGCGGCCGAAGACCGACAAGCACGACGTCGAAACCAAGATCAACCAGGCCCGCCGATTCCTGGAGCATCACGACAAGGTGCTGATCTACGTCGTCTACAAGGGCCGCGAGCTGCAGCACATCGAGGAAGGGAAGCGCAGTCATCTCGCAGATGCTGGAGAAGCTCGTCGACCTGGCGAAGGTCGAGAAGGCCGCCCGGCATGGAAGGGAAGCGGATGTCGGCGATGCTGGCTCCGAAGTGATTATTCTTGGCCGCCGATCGCCAGTCGTGTTGCCGGCGGCGGACCGGGTCTCTACATTATTCTCTCTTCGCTCGGACCGTATCCGAGCGAAGAGAGTTCTTATTTTGGCTCCGACTCGCGCCGACCTCGAGCGCGTGACGAGGCACGCGAGAGTTCCATGCCGAAGCAAAAGACGCACAAGGCCTCGAAGAAGCGCTTCCGCGTTTCCGCCACCGGGAAACTGATGCGCGTGCAGGCCGGCAAGAAGCACTTGAACAGCCCCAAGACCGGCAAGCGGAAGCGTCAGCTGCGCCGCAAGGTCGCCGAGACGGGCCGGGTCGCGGAAAAATACATCGAGCACCTCGGCGGCAAGTGAGCGCTTTCGGGCATGACGAGCGGTGGGGTTTATCCCCACCGGAAAGGTGCAGCGAGCTGAGGCCATTCGGCGGGCACAAAGCCCGCCGCTCGTCGGATCCAATCGAAGGAGCGAGTCATGGTTCGGGCAGGCAGCGGCAAGACATTGGCCCAGGGCAGGGCGCAAACGCGCAAGCTCACCAAGGGCTTTCGGCGGGGCCGTCACAATCTCTATCGCCAATCGATCGTCACCCTGATCCGTCCCGGCGTTACGCCTTCCGCGATCGCCGGGTCCGCAAGCGCCAGTTCCGCCGGCTCTGGATCATGCGCATCAACGCCGCCTGCCGGATGCGCGGCATTCGCTACGGCCAGATGATCAACGCCCTCGCCAAGCTTGATGTCGGACTCAATCGCAAGATCCTTGCCGAGATCGCCGTCCACGATCCGATCGGTTTCGACAAGATCGTCAAGCTCGCCAAGACGGTCATCGACGAGGCCGACGCGAAGAACAGATTCGGCAAAAGGCCGAGGTCGAAGCGAACAAGAAGGCAAAGGCCGCCGCGAAGGCCTGATGACCGGCCCACGGATGAAACTTCGATCAAGCCCGCGGGTCGCAACCTGTGGGCTTCTTCTCTTCAGGGCTCCGCCGATGTCCACCGAGGCGACCGATCTCGCGACCATCGAGGCCGAGGCGAAGCAGCGCTGGCCGCGTGCGCCGTCCGTGGCCGAGCTGACGCGCTGGAACTCGACCTATCTCGGCGACAAGGGGCTCGTGACCGCCCAGGCAAGAAGGTCGGCGCCTTGCCGCGGGAGGAGCGTCCCGCGTTCGGCCAGGCCCTCAATCGCGTCAAGAACGAGCTGACCCAGCTCAAGGACGCCAGGAAGAGCTCAAGCGCGTCGAGCTCGAACGCAGCCTGACGCGGACCCGCTCGACATGACGCTGCCGGGCCGGCCCGCGTCGCGGGGCCGGCTGCACGTCGCCACGCAGATGATGCGGCAGATCTACGGCGATCTTCGCCGACATGGGCTTCCAGGTTTACCGCTCGCGCGAGGTCGAGGACGACCTGCACGAACTTCGAGCTGCTCAACATGCCGCCGCACCATCCGGCCCGCGACATGTGGGACACCTTCCACACGACGACGCCCGGCGTGCTCCTGCGCACGCACACGTCGCCGGGCCAGATCCACGTGATGCGCGAGCTCCGCCCCAAGCCGATCCGCGTCGATCCTGCCCGGCATGTGCTATCGCTACGAGGCCGATCACCACCCGCAGCGAAATCAAGTTCCAGCAGGTCGAAGGCCTGGTCGTCGGCCAGAACGTGACGATGGCCGACCTGAAGGGAACGATCATCGCGTTCGCCCGCCGCCTGTTCGGCCAGGAGCGGCAGGTGCGCATTCCGCTCCAGCTATTTCCCGTTCACGGAGCCGTCGATCGAGGTGGACATCGATTGGCCGAACGACGACCCGAACGCGGATCGCTTGACGAAGGGAACCGGCTGGCTGGAGATCATGGGCGCCGGCATGGTCCATCCGGTGGTGCTGCGCAACGGCGGCTACGATCCGGCCCAGTTCAGCGGCTTCGCCTTCGGCATGGGCCCGCAGCGCATCACGATGCTGAAATACGCGATCGACGACATCCGCCAGTTCTGGGCGAACGATCTGCGGTTCCTGCAGCAGTTCTGATACAACCAAACCATACGGCGACAGAAGCCCAGGGATAAGCGAGGCTAACCTCGCGTTCCCTGGGATCCGCGGCGGACTCACCCATGCCCACTCCGGGCAAATGCTGGTGGCACAACATCCTCTCGACGCACGGATCGTGGCTGCCCGGCAATCCGCGCGGCTTCCGCAGCCGCAACCACCGCATCCATTCGTCCGGCGACTACAAGAACCCGCCGCCGCTGGGCGAACATGCGGGGCTGCATCGATTATCACCTTGAAGCGAACAAAGAAGACCATTCTGCTCGCATCCGATCGAGAAGCACGTCGGCCGGTCAGCCTGTGGCAGCGTGCCGAGGATCTCGGCCATCGCATGCGCATCATCGCCGATTCGTTCACTCATGCCCACTATGCTGGTGGAGATGCCGGACGACTGCAAGAAGATGAAACCCGCGATGGGCGAATGCAAGCGGACCGCGTCATTCAATGTGAGCGAGCACTACGTCGACGCCGTATGGGCGAGGCTCGGAGACTTCAATCGGGTCGAGACGCGCGAGTACTGGGACAACTGTCATGACTACATCCTCGGGCAGGAGGATGCGTGGATCATGCGGGTCGAGAAAGGCGAGGTTCGGATCAAGGTGACGTGAACCGCCGATCCCAGGGAACGCGACTTTAGAGTCGCTTATCCCTGGGCTTCCCGCATCGGTGACAATCGATGTTTTACCGTCCGTCAAAACTCGATCTGCACCTGCATCCAGTCCCCTGCCGCGACATCGAGCGAAATTGCGTCGCCCGTGATCGGCTGGTCCATCGTCCGTCGGCCCATGCCGTCGAGGCCGACCGCTTGCTTCGGGTCCCGGACGCAACGCATCTCGCATCGCGCATACTGTCCGGAACACTCCAGAAGCTCGGCGACGATCGCGTCGTCCGCTCCCTCGTCCGGCGGCGTCACACCAGCCTCGCGTCGGCCCGGCAACAGCCGCGTCAGCAACAGGCTCGGCAAGTCGAGGTGGAACAGCCAGCCGGACGCGCCGACGTGCGGCGGGCCCTTCGCGGTCGGCACCACGGCCAGCGGCGATGCCAGGCCCCATGCGGTCAGGATCGGCGTGTCGCGGTCGAGAGCGATGCCGAGATCGAACGTCGTCGTCGTCTCCCCCTCGGGAATCAGAATGACGTCGAGCGTCCGGTCCTCCTGCTTCAGGTGAAACGGCAACCCGTTCGGGAAGATCGCGGTGCCGAGCGGGCCGCTGCGAAGGTCGAGAAACTCCGGCGACTGCGGCCGGAGCATGCGTCGTGAGATGCGAGACGCCCCCCTGGCCTCGGTAGATCTGCGTACGCTCGTCCCGGTAGCCGAACCGGCAGCCGTAATAGGCGTGCCAGGGATAGCCCGGCCGGCGGCTGCTTCGGCGTCAGCTCGATCCGCACCTCGAGCAGCGGCCGGCCGAGCCAGGCGCGGAAGCGCTGCCGGAAGCGAGCGAGCTCCTGGTCCTGTTCGCCGATGAGCGAGCCTTCGCTGACGATCTCGGCCGAGGGCGGGGCCGCTCGAGCGTGACCGTGACGCTTGCTCGGCGACCATCCGGCTGCCGGGGTTGAAGACGAGTCGCTGGCCGACGCGATTGACAGAGCGTCTTGTGATCGCGGATCGCCTTCAGGCCGCCGGTCGCCGGGTCGATCTCGGCCTCGAAGAACTCGTTGCGGATCGTCAGCGTCTTCGCGTCGGCCGATTGGATGCGCGAGGTCATCGCCGCCGTGCCGGGGACGCCGGTGCCGCGGCATCCACGCGAAGCCGAGGGCCGGCACCTCGACCACCGCCCGCAGCATCGAGCCGTCGAGCTGGCAGCTCTTGACGATCCCCTCGACCGGCAGCGGATGCTGGTAACCGTCGAGCTCCAGGGCGTAGCGCCGAGCGAATCCGCATGGATTCAGCAGCATGATAGCCGGGCCGATCCGCGGCGGCACGCGACTGCAGCCGTGCAGCGAGCGCGGCCGGGATCGCCGCTTCAAGCTCGGTAAGGCCGCCCGGCTCGATGCCGAGCGACGCGTCGGTCTCGAAGCGCGCGTTCGACGCCGCCGAGCGCGTCGCCGACGTTCAGCTCGTCGTTCTTGCCGGCGATCGCACGCAGAGAGAGCCGGCGTAGGTCCAGCAGGCGTCGATGCGGCGGCGATTGCGGAGATGCTTGACGAATCCGGTGACCGGATCGGTCAGATGCCGGGCGGTCCGGTCGCCGAGGGCGTCGTGGTGGAAGTCGTCGGCCGTCGGGCTCGGCGGATATTCGCCGGCGCTGACCTCGGTCATGTAGCGCGAGAACGTCGCCCACATCCCGAGCACTGGAGCGAGCCGGCCGAGCGCGAGCAGATCGCGGATACCACGGCGCATCGGGAATGCCCGGCGAATGGCGAATGCAGACGGTGGCGTGATGGTCTTCGCGGGTCGTCTTGAACCAGGTGTTGCCGAGGTTGAAGAAGGTGTCGGCCTTGTCGGCCGGCTTCGGAATGCGGACGAACGCGTCGACCGATTTGCCGTCGGGCGCGGTCCAGGCGACGATCGGCGTCGAGTAGGTCGGTGCGCCCGGCCGAATCGTCGTGCGGCGATCGACAGCATCTTCGTGACGCCGAGCGCGGCGAGCTCGCCGGCTAGCCGCGGATAGCGCGCCGAACGACTCCCGGGCGAAGACCTTCAGATCCCGGCCGAGGACGTTGCGAGCGGCGGCGAGGCCCTCGCGCAGGTTCCAGAGCTGCGAATCGACCGGCAACAAGCGCCTCTTCGCGTTCCCGATAGATGCCGCCGCAGACCTCGACGAGCTCCTTGCCGATCTGCTCACGGAGGATGCCGAACTTCTCCGGCTGCGTCCGGGACAGCGTTTCGAGCGTCGTCGAGGCGGCGATCAGGTTCGTCGGGATGCCGAGCTCGACCGCGGCCGGCAGCGGGCCGTCGAGCGAGTTGTCGCGGAGGAGATGCAGATCGAGCCAGTGGATCGTGACCGGGTAGAGGACCTCGCGGGCCGACTGCAACTTCTCGGCCGCGGCCCGGAGATGGGTCAGCCAGGCCGTCTCGGTCGGCGTCGCCTCGGCAGCGGCGGGATCGTCGCTGCCGAGCGATTCGACGGCCTTCTGCACGTCGGCCCAGAAGCCGGCCTTGTCGAGAAGGTTCTCGTGCTCCATCGCCTCGGCGAGCGTCGCCTGCATCAGGTAGCCGAGGCCGACGCCGAAGAAGACGTGTAGGAGATCGGCCGGGGCCTCGAGCGCCTCGGGCCAGGCGAGATCGGGGACGCCGTCGGTCGTGAGGGCGGTCTTCAGGTTCGCGAGCGTCGTCTCCCGGTCGACGTTGGCGTTGATCGCGAACGAGCCGACCGCCTTCAGTCGGCCTTGCCAGTCTTCCGGCAGATACGACATCGGCGACTCGGGGACGATGTAGATCGTCCTCTCGCGCGGCATGTCGTGGTCGTAGGGAACGGCGACGGTCGGCGGGTCGGCGGCCTTCCACAAGAGGGCGGGGTGCCAGAGAAGCGTGTAGCCGTTCAGCCAGCACGCCATGTCGTCGTCGCCGATGGTGTGCGGATGCTGGCAGGGGTAGGGGTTCGGACTCAGGAGTACCAGCGAGTGACTCATCGAGGTTCCGTGTGTCCGAGCCCGACGTGCAAGCAAGGTCGGGTTCGCATTTCGTGCTGTGAGAGAGTCAGTCCCGTCGCATTTCGACCTTGCTTGCGCGTCGGGCTCGGGGCGACGATCATCCCGGCGGCCATGTCATATTCCGGCCACCGAGCAATGCATGTGCAGATGCGGGACCGTCTGTCCGGCCCCTTCCCGGCAATTGACGACGAGCCGATAGCCCGTCCACGAGGCCGAGCTCCTTCGCGATCTTCGCGGCGACGACGTGGAGATGGCCGAGCAAGCGGGGCGTCGGCCTCGGTGATCGCATCGTGCGTCGGCGATCTCCTTGCGCGGGATGATGAGGACGTGCGTCGGCGCCTGCGGATTGACGTCGCGGAAGGCGAGGCACCGGTCGTCCTCGTAGACGATCTTCGCCGGGATCTTCTTGTCGAGGATCTTGAGGAAGAGGTTGTCGGTCATCATCGGCTGGCGTCTCCGGGGCGGGCGGCTCATCCGTATTGTAGGATGGCTCTTCCGCCCCGTCACGCACTCCGGCACCGCGTCAATGCGCTTCTCGACGAGGACACCGGCGGCAAACAAACAGCCGATGACAATGGCGACGATGCCGGACGCGATCAAGAGGATTGAACGACCCAGTCCTGAGGCACGCTGATCGGCAGCAAGCGAGACAGGCCCAGGTAATAATCCCGTGTCCATCTTGCGAGAGGCCGATTAAAGGTGATCCAAAAGACCCCGAGGAGCACCATGCCGCCGCCCGTCTGAATCGTCACGCCGCTTGGCCAGAACATTGCCGTCAGGATGGCGGCAAACATCACCACGACAAGCATTTCGACGAACGAAAAGCCCGCTCGTTCGAGGCATTGTGGTTAGCCATCGACAGGTCTTCAGCCTTCGGATTGTCGAACATCAAAGCGTTCCCCTCGCGTCCTCCATCACGCGATCAGATCGCGCACCACCTTGCCATGGACGTCGGTCAGCCGGAAGTCGCGGCCCGCATAGCGATAGGTGAATCGCGTGTGATCGAAGCCGAGCAGATGCAGCAAGCGTCGCGTGCAGGTCGTGGACGTGCACCTTCTTCTCGACGGCCTGGAAGCCGAACTCGTCGGTCGCGCCGTGGACGTAGCCGCCTTTGACGCCGCCGCCGGCGAGCCACATCGAGAAGCCCCAGTGATTGTGGTCGCGGCCATTGATCTTGCCGGCGTTCGCGCCCGGCGTCGGCAGCTCGACCATCGGCGTGCGGCCGAACTCGCCGCCCCAGATGACCAGCGTGTCGTCGAACATGCCGCGCTGTTTAGATCGGTGAGAAGCGCGGCCAATGGCCTGGTCGCATTCGCGGGCGAGTCGGCGGTGGTTGATGCTCGATGTCGTCGTGGTTGTCCCACGGCTGGCCGGCGCCGTGCCAGACCTGCACGAAGCGCACGCCGCGCTCGAGCAATCGGCGGGCGATGAGGAGTTGCCGGGCCTGGGTGCCGGGGCCGTAGAGATCGCGGATGTGCTTCGGCTCGCGGCTCACGTCGAAGGCGTCCGTCGGCGTCGAGCTGCATGCCGATAGGCCAGCTCGAACGACTGGATGCGCGCTTCGAGCTGGGCGTCGCCGCCGCGGCGCTGCATCGATGGTGCTCGTTGAGCTCGCGGCAGCAGATCGAGCTGCTGCCGCTGCTGTCGGGCGGAGACCGAGCCGTTGCGGATGTTCTCGATCGAGTTGGTCGAGGCTCGGTGTTCGCCGGTGTCGATGTAGGTTCCCTGGAAGATGCCGGGCAGGAAGCCGGCCTGCCAGTTCTGCGTCTCCTGGATCGGATAGCCGCCCGGACACATGGCGATGAAGCCGGGCAGATTCTGGTTCTCGGTGCCGAGGCCGTAGGTGACCCACGAACCCATGCTCGGCCGAATCTGCCGGGCCTCGCCGCAGTTCATGAGCAGCAGCGACGGCTCGTGATTGGGCACGTCGGCGTGCATCGAGCGGATGACGCACATGTCGTCGACATGCTGGCGCCAGGTGCGGGAACAGCTCGCTGACCTCGAATGCCGCTCTGGCCGTAGCGGCGGAATTTGAACGGCGAGGGGAACGCGGCCCCGGTCTTGCGTTCGGTGCGGAGGTTGGGCCGGCGGCAGTGGCTTGCCGGCGTACTTGTGCGAGCGTCGGGCTTCGGATCGAAGGTATCGACGTGCGACGGGCCGCCGTTGCGAAAACAGTGGATGACGCGCTTGGCCTTGGCGGCGAAGTGCGGTGCGTTCGGCGTGAGCGGCGACGGCGGCTCCGCGGCGAGCGAACCTTCGCGCGACAGGAGATCGATGAGCCCGAGCGAGCCGAAGCCCATGCCCATCCGGGACAGCCATTCGCGGCGCGTAAGCGGCATCATGTCTGGGGTCTCTCTTTATCGATGCCGCACGGCATCGCCTTGCCCAACCACCGTTTTTTTCCCAATCGACTGTCGAAACCACCTGCCTTCGATCGGCCCGCCAGACCCGATGGCCGGCAAGATTCAACTAATCGTCATTTTTGGCCGATAGCCAACATATCCATCCTAACTCGGGGAGAAGATCCCTCATGCTGTTTTGCTCCCAGGCGTATCTGATTTTCTTCGCGTCGATCTTCGTGATCTACTGGTCGTCTTCCGTCTGCCCGGCTGCGAATCTGGCTCTTGCTGGTTGCCAGCTTCGCGTTCTACGCATCCTGGAACCGATGGCTCGCCTGCCTCGTTTTCGCGTGCACGACCGCCGATTATTTCGTGGGCCGGGGCCTCGAAGTCGCCCGATCCGATCGCTTCCGTCGCTTGTTGCTGGTCGGCAGCCTGGCGATGAACCTCGGGCTCTTGTGCTATTTCAAGTACGTCAACTTCTTCCTTGGATCGCTGCAGGAGAGTCTTCGTCTGGTCGGCGTATCGGCTTCGTTGCCCCTGCTTAGCGTCGTCCTGCCGGTCGGCATCTCGTTCTACACCTTCGAGGCGATCAACTACATGGTCGACATCTACCGCCGCGGATGCCGGCCGAAAGACTCTCGATCATTTCCTGCTGTTCATCACGTTCTTTCCGCACCTGGTGGCCGGGCCGATCGTCCGGGCCCGCGGACTTCCTGCCGCAGATCCGACGGCCCAAGCGGTTGGGACTGGTCGCGGGTCCAGGTCGGCGTGCAATCTTTCTGCTCGGCCTGTTCAAGAAACTGGTCATCGCCGACCGCATGGCGCCTGTTCGTCGATCCGGTCTTCGACCATCCGGCAGCCGTTCGGCGGCATGGCGCTCTGGATCGCCATCTTCGCCTACGCCCTGCAGGTCTACTGCGATTTCTCCGGCTACACCGACATGGCCCTCGGCTCCGCCCACCTGCTCGGCTACAAGCTGGCGATCAACTTCGACATGCCTATACCGCGGCCAACGTCGCCGAGTTCTGGCGCCGCTGGCACATCTCCCTGTCGACCTGGCTGCGCGACTACCTGTTCATTCCGCTGGGCGGCAGTCGCGGCACGGCCTGGCAAGACCGACCGCAATTTGCTCATCACGATGACGCTTGGCGGCCTGTGGCATGGGGCGAACTGGACGTTCGTCCTCTGGGGCCTCGTCCATGGACTGCTGCTTGTCGGCCATCGCGTCTTCCGTGTCGCCTGCGTTCATTGGCCCTCCGTTGATGCGCCCTTCGATCCCATGTCGGCACGCTCTTCCGCGCCGGCGTGACGTTCCTCACGGTGACGCTCTGCTGGGTGCTGTTTCGGGCAACGTCCCTGACGTCGGCGCTTGCGGTCTATGGTCGGCTCCTGCACTGCGGCGCCGGTGCGCCGTTGCCGATGGTGCTGCTCGCAGTGTTGCCGCTGCCGATCGCATTGCTGCTCGTCGGCCTCGCGGGCCGCCAGGTCGACCTGCCGCGCCTCTTGCGGCAAGTTCCGCGCCGGCCCTTGGTTGGGCGTACGGACTGTGGCTGACTTCGACGCTGGTGCTCGTGCCGGGATCGGCAAAGTTGTTCGTCTACTTCCAGTTTTAGGTCGGATCGTTTTGGGAGGCGTCATGTCCACCGCACGTCGGATATCGGCACGCACCGCACTCCTGTGGGGACTGGCGACCGTAGCCGCCCTTCACCTGGCGATCGCCCTGATTGTCGACCTCGGCTTTCCGGAATTCCGCGATCCCGAGTTCTTCTTCCGGCTGGAATTGCTTGCGCACGTCAGGCGGAGCATCCGGATCGGCCGCTGGCGCTGTTCATGGGCAGCTCGCGAACCGTGTACAGCGTTCGGCCGGAAATTCTGTCGCCGCTTTTCGCAGCCGACGGTCGGCAAGTCCTCGTCTTCAACGGCTCCCACATCGCAGGCGGCAGCGCGGTCTCGATCATGATGCTCTACGAGCGTCTCCGTCACGCTGGAATTCGTCCCGATTATCTTGTGGTCGAGGTGTTGCCGGCCTGTCTGACGGACGCGCACCCGTCGGTCCCCTTCGACTGGATGACGATCGCCGACGAGCCGACCTTGCGACCATTCTTCCATCCGATCGAAATAGGCTGGCGCTACGTCCGGCCGCGCGTGAATGCGTGCAACAACAACAGGGGCGAGCTGGTGCATACGTTCGCGCCGGTGCTGTCGGATCGGGAAGCGACATCGAATCGCTTTCGCAAGGATGTCGAGGCGCTTGGAGGCAGCCGGCCCAACGAGTGCATGCCGATTTCCTTGACGCCCGAGCAAGTTCGCCAGCGCACCGATGCCGCCCGGGCCGGTTACCAGCCAAGATTGTCTCGATTCGCCGTGGCCCCAAACGAAGTCCGAGCGTTCGACGCGATTCTCCGTACCGCCCGAGCGGACGGCACGGCCGCAGTTCTTGTCCTGACCCCCGAAAGCAGCGAGTATCGCAACTGGTATTCGGCAACCGCGGAAAAGGATCTGGCTGACATCATGGCGGACGCCCGCGCCGAACATGGAGTGCCGATCATCAATGCCCGCGAATGGCTTCCCGACGAAGACTTCTACGACGGACATCACGTCATGCTGTCGGGCGCGGATCACTTCACTCGATTGCTGGCCGAGAGAGTTCTGGAGCCGCTGGTTCACGATCGCCTGACGTATTCCGTGGCCCGCAAGTGAACCGAGCGGAAGCGGATCAATCCAAATACAGGAACTCGTTCGTCAGCATCAGCGCCTGCCCATACCGCTCCCATGCCGACAGCTGCGACCGGTTCGACTCGTCGATCGCGTTTTTCACGAAGGCTTCGCCAAGCCGGATCTCGTCGTCGTCGGCATCCCGGCCCAGAACGACGCGATACAGCATCCGCACCTTCTCCGCCGGCTCGGTCTGGTCGTCGATCTCCGGCCGCCGCAAGAGCGCTCGCGACTGATCGAGGACAAACGGACTGTTGAGCAGGAACAGCGCCTGCTGCGGCACCGTCGTCTCGTAGCGCTGCGGGCTGCTGATGTCGGGGCTGGCGAAATCGAACGTGCGGAACAGGCCCGGCAGATTCTGGCGATCGATGAAGCCGTAGATCGTCCGCCTAAGCGATGACTTCGCGGCCACGATGTCGACCGGCCGGCCTCCCATCGTCGGGTCGATCGTCCCGGCCACGGCGAGAATCGAGTCGCGGGTCGCCTCGAAGTCGAGCCGACGCCGATGGCGCGTGCGCGAGCAAGCGATTCTCCGGATCGGCGGCCTCGGCAGCTTTGCTCGGAGCGCTCGATTGCCGGTAGGTGTTCGACAGCACGATCATTCGCATCAGCTTCTTCACCGACCAGCCGTCGTCCATGAAGCGGCGAGCGAGATGGTCGAGCAGCTCGGGATGGCTCGGCGGCTCGCGTCGGACGCCGAAGTCGCTTGGGCTCGTCACCAGCCCCTTGCCGAAATACTGGAGCCAGACGCGATTGACGAAGACGCGGGCCGTCAGAGGGTTGTCCTTGCTGGCGATCGCGTCGGCGAGCTCGAGCCGGCCGCTGCCGTCCTTGAACGGACTGCGGCTTCGCCGCCACGACTTCGAGATACTGCCGCGGCACCTTCGGCCCGCGATTCTGCGGATTGCCGCGCAGGAAGACGACCGGCTCCATCGGCGTCGGCCTCGTCCGCGAGAGCCATCGCCCGCGGCGGGGCCGCCGGCGAGTTCGCCTTGAAGCCGTCGACCTTTCGTCTTCAGCTCGGCCAGCTTGTCGCGGAGGTTGCGGCGCTTGCCGCCGGCCAACTCCTCCTCATGCTCCTTGCGGAACTTCGTGACGGCATCCTGGAGCTCGTCAAGCTTCTTCTTGAACTCGTCGTACTCCTTCGACCGGCTTCGGCTCGCCGATCATCGGCAACTCGTCCGGCTCCTTCGAGCTGGCGAATATGCCGTACAGCGAATAGTAGTCCTTCGACGGGAATCGGATCGAACTTGTGATCGTGGCAGCGAGCACAGGCGACCGTCAGCCCTTGCAGGCCGCGCGTGACGACGTCGATGCGGTCGTCGATGATGTCGGGCTGATTGTTGAGGAAACGACGGCCCAGCGTGAGGAAGCCCAGCGCGGCCTGGCTCGCGGGGCCGGCCTGCTTGTTCGCCACCAGCCGATCGGCGGCGAGTTGCTCGCGGATGAAGCGGTCGTAGGGCAGATCGTCGTTGAACGCTTTGATCACGTAGTCGCGGTAGGTGTAGGCGTAGGGATACTTCCGCTCCTCGGTGAAGACGTAGCCCTTGGTGTCGGCGTAGCGGGCGACATCGAGCCAGTGCCGGGCCCAGCGTTCGCCGTACTGCGGCGACGCCAGGTAGCGGTCGACGAGCTTTTCGTACGCCTTCGGATCCGGGTCGTGGACGAACGCTTCGACCTCCTCGTACGTGGGCGGCAGGCCGAGCAGGTCGAACTTGAGCCGGCGAATCAGCGTGCGGCGATCGGCGAGGGGGTTCTGCGTCAGGTGCTTCTCTTCGAGCCTGGCGAGAATGAACCCATCGACGCTCGTCGCCGCGCCGCCGGTGATGCGCGGCCTTGCGACCACGGGAATCTTCGGATCGCCGACCGGCTGGAACGCCCAGTGCTTGCGCCAGGCGTCCTTCGAATCGGCCGTCGTCGTGGTCTTGTCGGCCGGCCAGACGGCGCCGGCCCTCACCCAGGCGGCAAGATCGGCGACGGCGGTATCCGGAAGCTTCCCCTTCGGCGGCATCTTGGCTTCGCCGAGATAGCGGACCGCCCGGACGAGCCGGCTCTTGTCGGGATTGCCGGGTACGACGAGCGCGCCTTCATCCGATGCTTCGACAAGCTTGTCGCGGCGATCGACGCGGATGCCGGCCTTCTGCTTCTCGGCGCCGTGGCACTTGAAGCAGTGCTCGGCGAGGACGGGGCGGATTTTGGTCTCGAAGAACTCGATCGCCTTGGGATCGGATTGCGCCCGCACCGGGATCGCAAGGGCGAGGAAGAGGAGGGCGGAGACGGCGGTACGCATCATGGTGTGGATCCGAACAGGCGGGTATCGAGATTCTACACCAAGAGACGTGAATTAGCATCTGTTTCCGCGTGCCGACGAGCGGCGGGGATTATCCCCCCGAACAGGTTCGATCCATCGATGGAACCTGCCTGACGGGATAAACCCCGCCGCTCGTCAATCATCGCTCACTTCGAGGCGGCCGTAAGCGTCAGCGTCGCCTCCTTCTCCTCACCGTCGCGAAGATAGTGGACGTTCACCGATTGTCCGACCTGGTAGTCCTTTTCCAGCACCTCCGCCAGCGTCTCGGTCGAATCGATCTTGTGATCGTCCAGGGCGGTGATCGCATCGCCCCAGCGGATCCGGCCATTGACGCGGCGGGACGGCAACAGCCCCGCCTTCGCCGCCGGACTGTTTTGATAGACGTTCAGGATGACCACGCCGTCGATTCCCAGACGGGCGGCCACGGTATCGGGAGCCGGCTGGATGCCGAGGCTTGGCCGGGCGACGATTTCGTTGCGGAGCAGACGCGGCACCACGCGATTGACCTCGTCGACCGGGATCGCGAAGCCGATGCCCGCGGACGTGCCGGACGGACTGATGATCGCCGTGTTGACGCCGATGAGCCGGCCCGAGCTGTCGAGCAGCGGCCCGCCGGAGTTGCCGGGGTTGATCGCCGCGTCGGTCTGGATCATCCCCTTCACGTGTTCGGCCGCTGTCTGCCTCGATCTCGCGGTCGAGCGCGGAGACGATGCCGGTCGTCAGCGTCTGGTCGAGGCCGAAGGGATTGCCGATCGCGAACGTCTTCTGGCCCACCTTGAGCTTCGACGACTCGCCGATCGGCAGCCGTTTGAGCTTGCCTGCCGGGGCGTCGGTCCAGATGACCGCGAGGTCGTTCATCTCGTCGTACTTGACCTGGTAGGCGTTCCAGGTGGAATGATCCCAGAGCGTGACCTGCACCTGGCCCGCGTCCTTGACGACGTGATAGTTGGTGACGATGTGCCCCTTCTCGTCCCAGACGAAGCCGGTGCCGGTGCCGCGTGCGATCTTCTGGACGTTCAGGTTGAAGGGATTCTGCTGGGAGATGAGCGACTGCACGTTCACGACCGACGGCGACGCCTCCTCGAAGATCTTGATCGTCGTCTTCTCGTCGTCCGCAAGAGAGCCGGCCGGAGTGATCGGGAGCGGCTTCGCATTGGGGTCGGCCGTCTCGCGATCGAGATGCAGGAACCGGTAGCCGACGAACGCGGCCAATCCGAATACGGCGAGATAGAGGAGGAAGATCGAGGAGCTGGTGCGGTTCATGGCGTGTCTCCCGGGGGAAGGGACACTGCATTTTATGCGCCGCAGCCCGCGAATGTCTGCGACGCGCTTGGCGTTTCGCGTGCGGATAAGCCCTGTTGAGGCGAAACGACAAGCCGGGACGTCGACGATCCGAAGAACGGTGTCGCGCGTCACTGCGCCGAGACGGTCGCCTTCTCGGCGAGCATCTGCTGGATCTGGTGAATCTTCGGCGTGATGAACAGCACGTTCGGCATGTCGAACTGGTGCGTCTGGGCACCGGTCGTCCTCACGATGAGGTCGCCGGACCCGAGACCCAGCACCCAGTGGCGGAAGAGGTCGCTGCGCCTGCTTCTGCACCGTCATGCCGCTCGTGTCGTATGCCGTTTCGGCGTCGCCGATCTCGAGGCGGACGCGCATCTGGCCTGGGGTGAAGATCATGTAGATCTGCTTGTCGAACAGGAGGAACACAACGAGCCAGAGCACGAACAGCACCGATGAGATCAGCAGGTAGCCCCCAAGGTTGATTCGGACGTCGAGCAGGCTCAGGTAGTCGAGAATCGTCTCCCAGGCGTTGAGCAGCGCCAGGATGATCGACAGGAAGATGACGAACACGATCACGATCACGGACCAGAGCCCGCGCAGGGGGATGTTCGTGATCCCGATCACCAGCAGAAGGACCATGGCAAAGAGGACGCCGAGGTTCTTGCTCGAGGAGACGTGCAGCGACTTGGCGGGATCGACCTGGACCGTGACCATTTGGCCGGCCGGCGCTTGAGGGACTCGCCCGGGACGACGACGGCACGCGTCTGCGTGATCAGCGTCACGAACGCCATCAGAAAGCCGACGGCCCAGACCGGCCACCAGTAAAAGAGGTTGCTGTGGCTGACGATCGTGATGCTGCGCGCCTCGGCCGGCGAGCGGGGCGGAGTACCGGCGGCGACGGCGGTGGTCGGAGTCGACATGCATGTCCCTCGGGCTGTGTTCGGTTGGGATTCTCTTGTAAGCGGGCCGCATCGACTCGTCAAGCTTTCGACGACGGAGCGTCCGAAACCACCACTTGCTCCGCGACCAGGCGCTGGATCTTCTTCAGGGCCGCGTCGCAGTTGAGGATGTTGTAGACCAGGATCGGCTGCACGACGCCGGTGATGTGGATGATCAGATCGCCCGAGCCGAAGCCGAGGATCCAGTGGCGAAAGACGTCGGTCCGCTGCTTCTCGACCACGGTGCCGCGCGACGAATGGATCATGACCCCGCCGCCGATCTCGGTCCGCATCTTCACCTGGCCGGGGCTGAACTCGACGTACATCTGCCGATCGAGAAAGAAGAACGTGATGAGCCACAGGCCGAGCACGGTGATGCCGAGGAGCAGGTAGCCGCCGAGATTGATGAAGATCGACAGGTTGCCGAGATGATCGAGGATGATCGTCCACCAGCCGGCCAGCTCGAAGATGATCGACAGCATGATGACGCTGCCGGCGATCGCGAACGACCACAGGCCGCGCAGCTGGATGTTGGTGATGAAGATCACGATGAGGAGCACGAACAGGAATGCGGTGCCGAGCGATTTGTACGGAGCGACCATGTAGCGCGGTTGGCCGATGGTCGCTTCGCCTTTTTCATCCGCGGCCGGCTTGAACTTTTCGCCGAACACCAGAACGTACCGCTCTTGGGCCTTGCCGTCGACTTCGATCGTTCGCTTCTCGATCGACTGGGCGCCGTCGGGAACGATCGCCATCTTGTGGCCGCTCATCGACGTGACGAGGGCGAAGATGAACGCGAACAGCCAGACGGGCCACCAATAGAAGAGGGGAGAGTGCTGGTAGATGATGACTCGGCTGCGACCGGTGTCGTGCGGAGCGGGTGCCGCGCTTCGGTCGGCGGGCGCAGCGCCAGGGCGACGGGCGGAGCGGGTTTCGCGGGAGTCGTGTCCATGGCCGGGTCGTCTCGCAGAGGTTCCGATCCTTGTTCGCTGCGACGTCCCGATTCTTTCTATGGTTTCCCCGATTGACGTGCCTTCTAACGTGCCTTCCACTCCGCGAGGCCGACGATCTGCTGCGGCTCGTCGTACGGCGGAAAGCCGCGATAGGCGGTATCCAGCAGGAGCAACAGCGACAGCATCCGCCCAGTTCGGGCATCGACCGTGCCGTAGCCGACGAACCGCGTCGTGCCGTGACCGAAGCGCTCGGTCTTCGAGAAGAGATCCTTGTGCGTCGCCGCCATTTCGCCGGCGTAGGTGATCGTCGCGATCCCGTCGGAGATTTCGGTGACGGTGCCGATCAGCTTGGCGTTCGTCACGTCCTTCGGCTCGGGATACTGGCCCATGCCCGATCCGTTGGTCATCAGAGGCGAGAGTCGCTTCACCGCGTCGGCCGATGCCTCGAAGACCGCGCCGACCTTGACTTCCGCGGGCCTGAGGCCGGCGAACTGCTTTTCGGTGAGTTTGAAGCGATCGAGCTGCGGAGCCGTAAGCAGCTTGCCGTTCAGCAAGAGCCGTCGACTGGTTCCGGACAGCGTCGCCGAGCCGTCGGCCTCGACGCCGATGCCGCGATTGGGATGCAAGTCGACCGGCCTGGCATCGACCTGCGTGACGGGCCCGAAAGCTCGCAGCGAGTTCTGCAGCGTCTCGATCAGGCGCAGAGTCCAGTCGAATTGCTTGTTCTCGGACTCGAAATAGGAGCCGAGGAGCTTGCCTTCGGGCGTCGCGATCCAGATCCCCTGATACTGCTGTTTCTGCTCCGCCAATTTGGCGAAGAATGCGTTCGCCGGATGCGTCTTCTCGCGGACCTCGTAGAGGTTGACCGCGGCCGCCACGAAACTGCGGCCAATGAGATCGATGACCCGTTCATCCGACAGCGGCCCCGACCGGAGCGCCCGGCATAGCCTCAGCATCGTTCCAGAGGCGCATCGCCGCTCGCCCAGACGAGAATCGGCCGTTTCTCCTTCGCCGCAAGCTTAATCGCTTTCGAGAGATCGGTTACCCATGGGATCTTCTCCCATTTGATCTCGGAGGCCTTGGGACGAATCGCCGCGGCCCAGTTGTCGAGCCGTTCCTGTCCGGGAGGCACTGCGCTCGCTGTCGACAGGGCGAGGAAGCCGAGAAACGCCGCCGAAAAGCCGAGTGGCCGCATGACTTTTTCCCCGGAAGACAGAGTGAGCAATCCATCGTATCTCATGATTGGCATGAAGGAAGCGGAATCCGTCCCACTCGTCGCCTTCACCGGTCGTTCACCGATGGGAAAAAAAATGCATCGAACTCTTGCCGGTTATCGCCCTGGGCCTAGGATGAACGCTCGCGGTTTTGCCGCGATTTCGGTTCTTTGACAAAACGGTAGCGGCAAGTTTTTAAGAGCGGTCGCGTGACGGCGACGGTCTCGGCGAACGTGGGAGCGATCCTGCGGACGTTGAGTTCGAAGACGGACACGCGAAGCAAACTCTACAAGAGCCTGAGATTATTGCGATTTGCGGATGCGAAGGCATCGAGATCCGAAGCCCAGGGATAAGCGAGCGTAGGCTCGCGTTCTCTGGGATCGAAGACTTCGAGGTCGTCCGAATCCGTGAATCGTTTCGAAGAAAGAGAAATGTTACTTCAGCCGACGCCGGGTCAGTCGATCGAGGGATTCGTCTCCGCAAGGAGTCGATTCTCGACAGGATCGGAGGCTTTGGAATGCAACGTCGGCGGAGTGGCTTGGAAGTTGTCTCGGACTGGTCGGGGCCGTTCCCTTGGGGAATGGTAGCCGGTCAGGGCGGGGTCAATGTGGCCAAGCTACTAAGGGCGTGTGGGGGATGTCTTGGCGCCAGGAGGCGATGAAGGGCGTGGAAGACTGCGATAAGCCCGGGGGAGTTGTCAAACGAGTGTTGATCCCGGGATCCCTGAATTACCGTGCATCTGAATCCATAGGTGCACGGAGGCGAACGGGGGGAACTGAAACATCTCAGTACCCCTAGGAAAAGAAAGCAAAAGCGACTCCGTCAGTAGCGGCGAGCGAACGCGGAATAGCCCAAACCGCGAGGGCTTGTCCTTGCGGGGTTGTAGGGCCGGTGTTTAGAATGCGAGTTACCTTAGCAGAACGCTTCTGGAAAGTCGGACCAGAGCGGGTGACAGTCCCGTATGCGACAAGAGAAAGCGGACGATCCGGTACCTGAGTAGGACTCGGCCACGTGAAAGTCGAGACTGAATCTGCGAGGACCATCTCGCAAGGCTAAGTACTCCCTGGCGACCGATAGTGAACCAGTAGGGCGAGCGAAAGATGGGAAGAACCCCTGCAAGGGGAGGATACGTGAACCTGAAACCACATGCTTACAAGCGGTCGGAGCACTATGTCAGCTTGCTCGGACCGTCAGTGTGACGGCGTGCCTTTTGCATAATGATCCGGCGAGTTACCGTCATGGGCAAGGTTAAGGTCTTTGACGGCGAAGCCGAAGGGAAACCGAGTCTGAATAGGGCGATCAAGTCGGTGGCGGTAGACGCGAAACCACGTGAACTACCCATGGGCAGGTTGAAGGCGGGTAACACCGCGTGGAGGACCGAACTCACTTGGGTTGAAAACCTAGGGGATGACCTGTGTGGAGGAGTGAAAGTATAATCAAACGTGGAGATAGCTCGTTCTCTCCGAAATAACTTTAGGGTTACCGTCGCCAAGTGATGCATGGGGGTAGAGCGACTGAATTCGATAGGGGGCCTACCCGGCTACTCTTCGAAACCAAACTCCGAATACCAATGTGTCAGCGCGGCAGATAGACCGTGAGGGATAAGCTTCGTCGTCGAGAGGGAAACAACCCAGATCACCTGCTAAGGTCCCCAAAATACGCTCAGTGCGAAAGGAAGTTGGAGTCCTGAGACAGCCAGGATGTTGGCTTAGAAGCAGCCACCATTTAAAAAGTGCGTAATAGCTTACTGGTCGAGGATTCCTGCGCCGATAATGAACGGGAGTAAGCATGACACCGAAGCAGCGGGCATGCTGCGTAAGCAAGCATGCGGTAGGAGAGCGTTGCAGACATCAGCGAAGGCGGTACGGATAAGGAGCGCTGGAGAGGTCTGCAAGTGATTATGCCGGAACGAGTAACGATAAAACAGGTGAGAATCCTGTTCGCCGAAAGCCTAAGGTTTCCTGGGGAAGGTAAATCCGCCCAGGGTTAGTCGGACCCTAAGTCGAGGCCGAAAGGCGTAGACGATGGACAGCAGGTTAACATTCCTGCACCGAGCTGTGAAGGTTGAGGGCATCAGGACGGTTTCTGGAAAGTGATCGGCCCTGCTAGAATGTGGCCGTCCCGCAAGGGCGAGGGCATTTACGATCCCGAAGTCATCGGAAGGAGATCCAAGAAAAGCCGATGCTGGACGACTAGCGTGACCGTACTAAAACTGACACAGGTAGGCGAGACGAGTATTCTAAGGCGCTCGGGAGAACGCTGGTTAAGGAACTCTGCAACATGGCCCCGTAACTTCGGGATAAGGGGCGCCCTTGGGGTGTTAAAGCTTTCGGGGGCCGCAGTGAAATGGGTTCTAGCGACTGTTTACTAAAAACACAGGTCTCTGCGAACGCGTAAGCGGAAGTATACAGACTGACGCCTGCCCGGTGCCGGTAAGTTAAGGAAGAGGGTTAGCCGCTAAGGTGAAGCTCGCAACCGAAGCTCCGGTAAACGGCGGCCGTAACTATGACGGTCCTAAGGTAGCGAAGTTCCTTGTCGGGTAAGTTCCGACCTGCATGAATGGCGTAACGACTGGAACACTGTCTCAACCAGCGACCCGGTGAAATTGTAGTTGTCGTGAAGATGCGACATACCCGCAATTAGACGGAAAGACCCCGTGAACCTTTACTGTAGGATAATATTGGGTTTAGACCCGACATGTGTAGGGTAGCTGGGAGACTATGAACGAGAGATCTCCGGCATCTTGCGGAGTCGACGATGAAACACCAGCCTTGTTGTGTTTGAATTCTAACTCCGACCCGTGAATCCGGGCGGAGGACAGTGTTATCTGGGCAGTTTGACTGGGGCGGTCTCCTCCTAAAGAGTAACGGAGGAGTTCAAAGGTACCCTCAGCCTGGTTGGCAATCAGGCATCGAGCGTAAAGGTAGAAGGGTGCTTAACTGCGAGACTGATGGGTCGAGCAGATACGAAAGTAGGACTTAGTGATCCGGCGGTGCTGGATGGAAGGGCCGTCGCTCAACAGATAAAAGGTACTCCGGGGATAACAGGCTTATCTCCTCTGAGCGTTCATAGCGGCGAGGAGGTTTGGCACCTTAACATATCGGGGTGCTGGACAAGTAATTGTCTACCAACTAATCGGCTTATAACGGTGAACCCGTAAGCAGGGCTAGTGGTTAGTGACTAGTGGCTAGTACAATCCTGGCTAGTAGCCACGATCGCCAGATCTACGGCAACGCCGTGGGAAGACTCTCTAGCGTACGTGCAGTACCTGGTACTAAGTACTGTGATGACCCCGTAACGACTGACCCGAAAGGGGAGGCTTGGAGCTTGTTCGTGCTCGAGGCAACACGCCGACTCCTGTTCAAGAAAAGTCAGATCATGCTTCGTCCGGCGATAGCCTGGAACGCTACAATCGACGACAGGATGAAGACATAGTCTATGCCACAGAAATCGTGGAAGTACATACGATGTCGGCTCATCGCATCCTGGGGGTGGAGAAGCTCCCAAGGGTTTGGCTGTTCGCCAATGAAAGCGGTACGTGAGCTGGGTTTAGACCGTCGTGAGACAGGTCGGTCCCTATCTGTCGTGGGCGCAGGAAACGTGAGCGGTTTTCTTCCTAGTACGAGAGGATTGGAAGGGACGTACCTCTGGTGTTCCAGTTGTCGCGCTAGCGGCATCGCTGGGTAGCCACGTGCGGCCAGGATAAACGCTGAAGGCATATAAGCGTGAAACCCTCCGCAAGATGACGTTTCCCGTACTTTGGTACAAAGGCTCCCGGAAGACTACCGGGTCGATAGGCCGGAGTGTGTACGTGCAGCAATGCACTCAGCTAACCGGTACTAACAGCCGAACGCTTGACCGCATTGACCTCTTTCTGACCATGGCAAAAGGATGAAGGCGGAAGGATGAAGGATGAATCAACCATCCCCAGTCCGACCGACTCCTCCGCCTCGCGAATGCCTCGCAAGGTATGCCTCGATCGCGAGATCCCGATCCGCAAGGATCGATCTCCGTTCGACAGATCGATGGCTCTTGCAGAGTCACTTGATGCTTGCCGCTGCCTTTTGATATCCGAGGAGGATGTCGAGTGCGCTGGTGACGGATGATTGATTCATCCTTCATCCTTTCGCCTTCATCCTTCCTCATGTGTCCTTCCGGTGACCATACCCAAGTGGCCACACCCGTTCCCATTCCGAACACGGCCGTTAAGCACTTGGGGCCAATGATAGTGCGAAAAGCGCGAAAGTAGGTCCTCGCCGGATTTATGAACCCCTCGCAGGGTGACCTGCGAGGGGTTCTTTTTTTCATGCTGTAAGCCAATGGGCAGGATGCTCAACTCGCCGTCATTTCCGCCGCCGCCGCTTAGGCTTCTTGGCTCCGTACATCGCCTCGAAGAATTCGTCCCACGAATCGCTCTTCGAATGAAGCTCCGAGACCGCATCCGCATCCATCGTCGCGTCTAGGACGATGGCAGGCTCGCCAGTGTCGGGCCAGAGGAGCAGTTGCCCGCAGCGTTCGCACAGCTTGATCAGGATCGCCAACGAAAGTGGACCTCGGCCGTAAATCACGAAATTATCGCCCGGTACATACTGGCGGCGCTCCCAGTTGAATCCTTCGATGCGAATTCCGTAGCCGGCCTTGAGGTGATCGACGATCAGTTCGCCGTCTTCCGAGTATGGGATGCGATCGTAGTCCGCGAATTCGAGGGCGTCGATCGCCCAGAACAGGTCGTTCGCGTCAGGCATTTCGTTCTTGGAGCCAACCTTCGGATGAGGAAGTCCACGCTCCTCAAATTCCGCGGCGGCCCTATCGTCGTAAATCATCACAAGGTCGAAGTTGGCCATGATCGTACTCGCAGGTTACTCCCGTTGAATTTATTGCGAGAAGGTGTTCGGAACGCCTCAACGTTGAACTTTTTCCGCCCTCCGAGCGACTAATCTTCGGAGGCCATGATGGACGACGCCGAGCGAGCGCTGGAGACCGCCCTTCTGCTGCGCGTGCAGGGCCGGCGAGGCGACGGCGTTTCCGGAGCTCGTCCGCCGCTTCGACAGTCCGCTCCGCGATCGGGATGCAGGTGATGCATCAGGACAGCGAGTGGGCCTACTGTATCGAGCCGTCGCTGCTGGAAGCGAGGGCCGAATCCGCCGACGAATTCGGCCTGCCGGTGCCGGTGATGCGCGCGTAGGTCGTCATGCGGCGCGTTCCGTGGAGGATGCGGGGGGAGCGGCGGCCGCAATGCCGGCGACCGGCGCGAGGCGCGCGATCTCCTCGCCGATGCGCTCGAGCAGGCCGTGGCTGGCTTCGGATGCGCGCGCTCGAGCGCGTAGCGGAATGCGAGGCGGTCGGCCGAGCCGTGGCTCTTCACCACGATGCCGCGCAGGCCGAGCAGCGCGGCGCCGTTGTAGCGGCGGGAGTCGACGCGCTGCCGGAAGCGCCTGATCACGGGCCACGCCGCCGCGGCCACCAGGCGCGAGAGGATGCTGCGCGTGAACTCCTCCTTGAGGAAGTCGCCGATCATGCGCGCGAGTCCCTCGGAGGTCTTCAGCGCCACGTTGCCCACGAAGCCGTCGCACACCACGACGTCGGTGGTGCCGCTGGTAGATGTCGTCGCCCTCCACGTTGCCGTAGAAGTTCACGGGGGCTCGCGCGCAGCAGCTCGCCCGCCTTCTTCACCACCTCGTTGCCCTTGATCTCCTCGCTCCCGATGTTGAGCAGGCCCACGGTGGGGCTGCACCTTGCCCTCCACCGCCTTCACCAGCGTCGAGCCCATGATCGCGAACTGCAGCAGGTGCTCGGGGCCGCAGTCGGCGTTCGCGCCGAGGTCCAGCATGTAGGTCTGGCCGCCCGTGCGCGTGGGCAGCGCGGCGCAGATGGCGGGACGGTCGATGCCGGGCAGCGTCTTCAGCACGAACTTCGCGGTGCCCATGAGCGCGCCGGTATTGCCCGCGCTGACGCACGCCTGGGCGCGGCCTTCCTTCACGAGGTCGATGGCGATGCGCATGGACGAATGCTTCTTGGTGCGGATGGCGCTCCTCACGTCCTCGTCCATGCCCACGACCTCGGCGGCGGGGACGACGGCGAGGTCGGCTCTCCCCTTCGCATGCAGGCGCGCGAGCTCGCGCTCGAGCGGCTCGGGGAGCCCGACCAGCAGCAGCTCGGCACCCGGGTGCAGCGCGAGGAAATCCAGGCACGCGGGCACCGTGACCGGCGGCCCGTGGTCCCCGCCCATCGCGTCGACGGCGATGACGGTCGTCATGGAGGGGTCGCGGCGCGGCGAGGCGGCCGCGGGGTCCTCAGTCCTTGGACTGGATGACCTTCTTGCCGCGGTAGTAGCCCGACGGCGAGATGTGGTGGCGCAGGTGCGTCTCTCCGGTGGTGGGCTCGACCGCGACGGGCGGCTTGCCCAGGTGGTCGTGCGCGCGATGCATGCCGCGCTTCGACGGCGACTTCTTGTTCTGTTGAACTGCCATGTGTATCTCCTGTAGGGGTGCAACCCATCCGCGGGCAGCACCCGTTTCGAATCATTGCCTGCGCTTGAAGCCGGCGAGCGCCGCGAAAGGCGTTGCGCGCCCGACCTCCCCGCCCGCGGCCGGGGCCTCCTCCAGTCCCGGCTTGCGTGGCACCATCGGCAGCGCGAGGAGGACGGCGTCCTCGACGAGATCCCGGATGTCGAGCGGCTCATCGGCGACGAGGTAATCTTCCGCTTCGCTCTCCTCGTCGATCGGTGGAAGGCTCGCTTCGCTGTCCACGAGCACCAGCCGATCGTTGATCGCGAGATCGTGCCGGAAAGCCTCGAGACTGATCTGGCACGTGAGAAAAACGAAGCCCTCGATTATACACGACACGACCTGGCGACGCTGGGGATCCAGGCTCGCGGTGATGCGGTAGCGCAGCTCGCCGTCGGGGCTCGGCGAGGCTCTCTTCGAGCCGCTCGAGGTCGCCCGGGCTGAACGTCCCCTCCCAGGTCTGGGGCTTGGAGGAAAGGTGGTCGGGGCGGATCAGGAAGTCGTCTTCGGTGTGTTTCATGATGGTAGAACGCACTTTAAGTATATAATATAAATGACTGATAATCAATCAATACTCCTAGCTTCCGGCTCTCCATACCGGCGCGAGCTGCTGACACGGCTGGGCTTCGCCTTCGACACCTGGGCGCCCGATGTTGATGAAGCGCCCCTCGCTGGCGAAGCGCCCCGCGCCACGGCGGTACGGCTCGCGCGGGCCAAGGCCCGGGCCGGCGCCGCGCGCTTTCCCCAGGCCTGGATTATCGGCTCGGATCAGGTCGCCGACGCGGAGGGTCGCGCCGTGGGCAAGCCCGGGACGCTTGCGAACGCACGCCGCCAGCTGGCCGAGCTGTCCGGCCGCACCGTGCTCTTCCACACCGCGCTTTGCGTGACCCACGGCGCGCTCGCGCGGAGCCACGAGCGCCTGGTGACGACCGAGGTCGTATTCCGCAGGCTCTCCGCCGACGAGATCGAGCGCTATCTCGCACGCGAGCCGGCGCTCGATTGCGCGGGCAGCGCGAAGAGCGAGGGGCTGGGCATCGCGCTCACCGAACGCGTGGCCTGCGACGATCCGACGGCGCTGGTGGGCCTGCCGCTCGTCGCGCTCGCCGCCATCCTGCGCGCCGAAGGCTACGCGATCCCGTGACCACCGCCTCGGCCACCTCTACCTGCTGCCGGCGTGGCTCGCCGAGGACGCGCCGCCCGAATCGGTGCTGCCCGCGCCTGTGCTCGAGCGCCTGCGCGCGCTCGACAGCTTCGTGGTCGAGGATGCGAAGTCCGCGCGCCGCTTCCTCGCCGCGTGCGGGCATCCGCGTCCCATGCGCGAGATCGAAATGGCGGAGCTTTCCGAGCACACGGATCGGGCCGCGGTGCCGGCGCTGCTCGCACCGCTGCTCGCCGGACGCGACGTAGGCCTGCTCTCGGAGGCGGGCGTTCCGGCGGTGGCCGATCCCGGAGCGCTGCTGGTGGACGCGGCCCATGCCCGCGGCATCCGCGTCGTGCCGCTGGTGGGCCCCTCTTCGATCGTGCTGGCACTCATGGCGAGCGGCCTCGAGGGCCAGCGCTTCCGCTTCCTGGGCTACCTGCCCACCGAGCCCGCGGCTCGGCGCACGCGCCTGCTGGAGGCCGAGCGCGACTCGGCGCGCGCGCGCGAGACGCAGATCTTCATCGAGACGCCCTATCGCAACGACGCGCTGCTCGCCGAGCTCCTGCAAGCCTGCCGCGCCACCACGCGCCTGGCCGTCGCCGCCGACCTCACCGGCCCGAGCGAATGGATCCGCTCCGCCACGATCGAGAACTGGAAGGCCCATCCCTCGCCCGCCATCGGCAAGCGCCCCGCCATCTTCCTGATAATGGGGTCAGGTTAATTAGTCCGCGGCCTGGTAAAGGTTGTTGCGGCGCAGGAGCGGGTAGAGGGCCTCGGCGCGCAGCGGCGCGGAGAAGTAGAAGCCCTGTCCGATGCGGCAGCCCTTGGAGCGCAGGAGCGCCAGCTGGCCGGCGGTCTCCACGCCCTCGGCGATGGTCTCCAGGTCGAGGCTGCGCGCCATGTTGATGATCGCCACCACGATCGCCGTGTCGTTGGGGTCCACGGTGATGTCGCGGATGAAGGACTGGTCGATCTTGAGCTTCTGGATCGGCAGGCGCTTCAGGTACGAGAGGCTCGAGTAGCCGGTGCCGAAGTCGTCGATGGCGAGCTGCACGCCCATCTTCGAGAGCCGATTGAGGAGCGTCATCACGCCCTCGGTCTGGCGCATCACCTGGCTCTCGGTGATCTCGAGCTCGAGGCACGAGGGGTCGAGCCGGGTGTCGGCGAGCACGCGCGTCACCATGTCGAAGAACGACCGGTCGGCGAACTGGCGCGCGGAGAGGTTCACCGCCATGCGCCGCGCCGGCAGCCCCTGCTCCTGCCACTCCTTGGCCTGCCGGCAGCCCTCGCGCAGCACCCACTCGCCGATCTCGTTGATGAGGCCCGTTTCCTCGGCGAGCGGGATGAAGTCGCCCGGCATGACGGTGCCGCTGTCCTCGGTCTTCCAGCGCACCAGGGCCTCGACCGCGATCACCTCGCCGGTCTCGAGGTTGATCTGCGGCTGGTAATGCAGCACGAAGTCCTTCTGCATCACCGCGCGGCGCAGCGCCGATTCCAACGTCATGCGCCGCTTCACCGCGATGTTCATCTGCGAGGTGAAGTACTGGTAGGTGTTCTTGCCGAGGCTCTTGCCGTGGAACATCGCCGTGTCCGCGTTCTTCATGAGCGTCTGGGCGTCGCGGCCGTCCTCGGGATAGAGCGAGATGCCGACCGAGCCGCTCACGTGCTGCTCGGTGGCGCCGAGCGGGAACGGCTGGCGCAGCGCATTCAGCACCTTCTGCGCGACGATCGAGGCGGCGCGCGTGTCCTCGAGGCTGTCCAGCAGCACGATGAACTCGTCGCCGCCCTGGCGCGCGATGGTGTCCTCGATGCGCACGCAGTCCGACAGCCGCCGCGACACCTGGCGCAGCAGCTCGTCGCCCACGTCGTGGCCCAGCGTGTCGTTGATGTTCTTGAAGTTGTCGAGGTCGATGAAGAGCACGGCGACCTTGCGGTGCGAGCGCTCGGCGCGCGCGATGGCGTGCGCGAGGCGGTCCTGCAGCAGCGAGCGGTTGGGCAACCCCGTGAGGTTGTCGTGGTAGGCCAGGTGCTGGATGCGCTGCTGGATCACCTTGCGGTCGGTGACGTCGCGCGAGTTGAACACCACGCCGTGGATGTGCGGGTTGGCGAGGCAGTTGGTGCCGAGCGACTCGAACGTGCGCCAGGCGCCGTCGCGATGGCGGAAGCGCAGCTCCAGCGGGCCGCTCGACTGGCGCGTCTCCACGATGCGGCGCACCGCGGCGCGGAAATGCTCGGAGTCGTCGGCGTGCACGAGGTCGAAGACGTTGCGGCCCACGGTGTCGGCCGGGTCGTAGCCCAGGAGTGTGCGCAGCGCCCCGCTCTGGTAGCGCAGCGTCCCGTCCGCGTCGACCACGGAAATGAGGTCCAGCGAGCTCTCGGTGAGCACCCGGAAGCGCGCCTCGCTCGCCTCCAGCGCCCGCTCGGTCTCCTTGTAGCGCGTGACGTCGGTGACGGTGCCGATCAGCCCCGCGACCTCGCCCTTCTGGTCGACGAAGCTCACCTTGTTGTAGAGCATCTGGCGCGTCTCGCCCATTGCCGTGGGCATCAGCGCCTCGTAGGTGGTCGACGACGGGCGCTCGAGGAGGGAGCGGTCGCGCTCCTGGTGCGTCGCGGCGATGTCCGGGCCGTACATGTCGAACACCGTCTTGCCGATCCAGTTCTCGCCGCCCGCGAAGAGCTCGCCCCACGCGCGGTTGTGCATCGTGTAGCGGCCCTCGCGGTCCTTGAAGTAGACCGGGTTGGGGATCGCGTCGATCACGGCGCGCGAGAAGTGCATCTGGCGCTCGAGCTCGTCGGCGGCCTGGCGCGCCTCGGTCACGTCCACGCAGGCGACCAGTACGCCGGTCACGCGCTCTTCGGCATCGCGCAGCGGCGCGGCCGAGCCGCGGATCACGATCGGGCTGCCGTCGGCGCGCACGCGCTCGACCTGCACGCCGTCCACCATGCCGCCCGCCAGCACGCGCGCGTCGATCTCGCGCGACTCCTCCTGCTTGGCTTCGGGCACGAACGGCGCGGGCCGGCCGGTGGCCTGCTCGCTCGTGAAGCCGAAGATGCGCTCGGCGGCCGGGTTCCAGAACGTGACCAGCCCCGCGGTGTCGGTGGCGTAGATCGCGACCGGCGAGGTCTCCACGATGGCGCGCAGGAACACGTTCATCTGGTGCAGGGACCGGTCCTTGGCGCGCTGCTCGGTGAGGTCGACCACGGCGCCCACCACCACGCGCGGGGTGCCCGCCGCATCGCGCACCACCGCGGCGCTGCGCCGCACCCAGACCTCGCTGCCGTCCTTGCGCAGGTAGCGCTTGTCCACGGTGACCGGGGGCTCGGCGCCGGCGCGGATGGCGCGCATCGACTCCTCGTCCCGCGCGCGGTCGTCCGGGTGGGTGATCTCGAAGAACGGGCGGCCCTCCAGCTCCTCGCGCGCATAGCCGGTGATCGCGCAGAACGCGCGGTTCACCTGCAGCAGGATGCCGTTGGCGTCCAGCACCATGAGGCCGACCGCGCTGCGGTCGAACGCCTCGCGCGCGAGATCGAGCGAGACGGCGGGAGAGTCGTTCGTGACGACGCCCACGCGGCCTAGCGCAGCTCGGCCAGCCCGCGCGTGGCGGACTCGGCGGCCGCGTGCCCCAGGGCCGTGCCGAACGACGTGCCCAGGCGGTGCGACAGCGTCTCGAAGAACGTGTCTTCCGGGGTGTAGTTCACGAGCTTCTCGGCCTTGATCACGTCGCGCGCCACCGATTCCGTGCTGCCGTAGGCGTCGGCGAGGCCCAGCTCGATGCTCTTCTCCCCCGTCCAGATGAGCCCCGAGAAGAGCTCGGGCGACTCCTTCAGCCGCGTGCCGCGGCCCTGGCGCACCACCTTGATGAACTGCTGGTGGATCTGGTCCAGCATGCCCTGCACCTGCGCGCGCTGCACCGGGTTCTCGGGGGCGAACGGATCCAGGAAGTCCTTGTTCTCGCCCGCCGTGTACGCGCGCCGCTCGATGCCCAGCTTCTCCATGGCGCCGGTGAAGCCGAAGCCGCCCATGATGACGCCGATGGAGCCCACCAGGCTCGCCTTGTCGACGTAGATGCGGTCCGCGCCGGCCGCGACGTAGTAGCCGCCGGAGGCGCACAGGTCCTCCACCACCGCGTAGAGCGGAATGGCGGGATACTTGGCGCGCAGCCGCCGCATCTCGTCGTTGATGTAGCCCGCCTGCACGGGGCTGCCGCCGGGGCTGTTGATGCGCAGCACCACGCCCCGGGTGTCGGGATCCTTGAACGCGCGGTCGAGCGCCTTGATGATGCGCTCGGCCGAAGCCTTGCCCTCGGGCGCGATGATGCCCTCGAGGTCGACCACGGCGGTGTGGCGGCCCTTGGGCATGACCGCCATGTCGTCCTTGTCACCGCGCGGGCCGACCCAGCCCAGCCAGCCCGCGATGATCAGGAAGGCGAGGATGAACCACAGCAGCTTGAAGAGCGCGCCCCATTGGCGCGAGCGGCGCTGCTCGTCGAGCGCCTTGAGCGCCACGCGCTCGAGCACGGAGCGTTCCCAATTGGGCGGCGTGGGCGTAGGAGGCGTGATATCCGTCATGGCGTTGCGTCCGGCTCGGTGGGAGCCTCGTTCGTTAGAAGCACCTGGCCGTTGTCCTCGCATATCGCCACCGGCGCGAGGGTGGCGCCACGGCACGGTCCCGCCACGCAATACCCGGTGGCGGGTTCGAACAACGCGCCGTGCGTAGCGCAAACCAAGTATAGACCACTCTCCTCGAAGAAATCCCCCGGCTGCCAGTCGAGCTCGGTGCCCATGTGGGGGCAGCGGTTCACGTAGGCGCGCGCCATGCCGCCCAGCACGCGCACTGCGAACGCGGCCAGGGGGCCGTCGGCACCCGCGACCTCGAAGCGCGCGCCCGGTCCGGCCTCGACCAGCGCCGCGCTGGCGCAGATCACGCGTTGGCCGCGAGCCATTGCCGGAGCTCCGTGACGCTCGTGCAGCGCGCGCGCGCCGGGCGCGTGGCGAGCAAGGCCTCGGGATGCGCGCCGTAGGACACCGCCACCGCGTCCACGCCCGCGTTGGCGGCGAGCTCGAGGTCGTGGGTGGTGTCGCCCACCATCAGCGTGCGGCTCGGTTCGACGCCGGTCAGGTCGAGCAGCATGAGCAGCATGCCGGGATGGGGCTTCGCGAAACCCTCGTCGGCGCAGCGCGTGGCCTCGAACCAGGGGCGCAGCCCCGTGGCGTCCAGCGCGCGCTCGAGGCCGCGGCGCGCCTTGCCGGTGGCCACCGCCATGCGCCGGCCGCGCCCGTGCAGGTCGGCGAGCATCTCCGGCACGCCCGGCATAGAGCGGCGCCTCGTGCTCGCGCGCGAGGAAGTGGTGGCGGTAGCGCTCGGCGAGCCGCGCGCGCCCTTCGGCATCGAGGTCCGGGACCACGCGCTTGAACGTGTCGGCGAGATTCAGCCCGATCACGTAGAGCGCGTCCTCGCGCGTGGGCACCGGAGCGCCCACGTCGCGGCAGGCCTCCTGCAGCGAGGTCGCGATCATGTTGGTCGAGTCGATGAGCGTGCCGTCCCAGTCGAAGACCACGAGGTCGTAGCCGCTCATGCCTGCTCCATGTGGCGCGCGCGGAAGCGCGTGAGCTCGGGCGGCAGCGGCGCCTCGACGGCCAGCACCTCCCCCGTGAGCGGATGGGCGAGCGTGATCGACGCGGCGTGCAGGAACATGCGCTTCAGGCCCTCCTTGCGCAGCCGGCGGTTCAGCTCGAAATCCCCGTAGCGGTCGTCTCCCAGCACCGGGTGGCCGAGGTGCGCGAGGTGCACGCGGATCTGGTGCGTGCGCCCGGTGAGGAGCTCCGCCTCCAGCAGCGAGAACTCGGGCCCGCGCGCGAGGCGCCGGAACACGGTCTCGGCGGCCTGCCCCTCCCGCGACACCGCGACGCGCTTGCCGCCGTCGGCCGCCTGGTGCTTGGCGAGTGCCAGCTTCACGCGCTGCAGCTCGTTGCGGAAGCGCCCCGCCACGCCGACCAGGTAGCGCTTGTCGGCCGTGCGCTCGCGCAACGCCTCGTGCAGCGCGGTGAGCGCCGCGCGCTTCTTGGCGACCAGCAGCACGCCCGAGGTCTCGCGGTCCAGGCGATGCACGAGCTCGAGGAAGCGCGCCTCCGGGCGCATCGAGCGCAGCGATTCGATGACGCCGTGGGCCACGCCGCTGCCGCCGTGCACCGCGATGCCCGACGGCTTGTCGATGGCGAGCAGCGCCTCGTCTTCGTAGAGGATGGGGAGCCGGAAATGGGGCGCGGGGACGGATTGCCCGCGCTCGGCCACGCGCACCGGGGGGATGCGGATGCGGTCCCCGGCGGCGACCCGGTCCGAGGCGGCGACGCGGCGGCTGTTGATGCGCACCTCGCCGCTGCGCAGGATGCGGTAGACGTGGCTCTTGGGCACGCCCTTCAGGCGCGCGATGAGGTAGTTGTCGATGCGCTGGCCCGCTTCCTCCTCGGCCACGTCGATCCAGCGCACCGCCGGCGCGGCCGAAAGCGCCGCTTTCCCTTCGCTCGGCATTCCGCGTATACTTATATCTAGTTGATTTCCAAGCCGTTGATTTCCTGGTCGCCGCCCAAGGGCGCGAGCCTTGCAAGCAACCCGAAGGGAAATCGGCTTATCGCAAGGAGGACGACCGCGAAACGGCGTCCGGGCAGGCAAACGTCGCTCGCCTGCGAGACCAAGCAGCGATGGTAAACGAATCACACGCGCTCGACGCACCACGAATTCCACGCCTCTCGCTTTGGCGCAAAGCGCCGCGAGAAGCCAGACGAAGAAAACCAGAAATCGTCTCTCCGCTCACCTACGTGACGCACGCCAGAACCGACTTCTAGTCCCTCGTCGCCCCGGGTCCCTGACCGAACGGGGACCCATCTCTCGTGGCAGAGCGCGGGAGAGAAGAAGATGAAACGCATGCTGTTCAACGCGACCCAGGCCGAAGAGCTCAGGGTCGCGATCGTCGATGGCCAGAAGCTCGTCGACCTCGACATCGAGACCACCGGCAAGGAGCAACGCAAGAGCAACATCTACAAGGGTGTCATCACCCGCGTGGAGCCCTCGCTGGAAGCGGTCTTCGTGGATTACGGCGCCGAGCGCCACGGGTTCCTCCCGTTCAAGGAAATCGCCAAGCAGTACATGGTCAATTCCGACGGCGGCGAGTTCGGCCGCTCGAAGATGGCCACCCACCTCAAGAACGGCTCCGAGCTGATCGTCCAGGTGGACAAGGACGAGCGCGGCAACAAGGGCGCCGCGCTGACGACCTACATTTCCCTCGCCGGCCGCTACCTGGTCCTGATGCCCAACAACCCGCGCGGCGGCGGCGTGTCGCGCCGCATCGAGGGCGAGGACAGGAACGAGCTGCGCGAGGTGATGGACCAGCTCCAGGTGCCCGACGGCATGAGCCTCATCGCGCGCACCGCCGGCATCGGGCGCAGCGCCGAGGAGCTGCAGTGGGACCTGAACTACCTCCTGCAGCTCTGGGGCGCCATCGAGAAGGCCGCCGAGGAGGAGAAGGGCCCCTGCCTGATCTACCTCGAGTCCTCCCTCGTCGTGCGCGCCATCCGCGACCTCTTCCAGCCCGACATCGGCGAGATCCTGGTCGACACGCCCGCCATCTACGAGCAGGCGCTGTCGTTCATGAGCACGGTGATGCCGGCCAACGTGAACAAGGTCAAGCACTACCGCGACGACATCCCGCTCTTCTCGCGCTTCCAGATCGAGCACCAGATCGAGAGCGCCTACCGGCGCGATGTGACGCTGCCCTCCGGCGGCGCCATCGTGATCGACCACACGGAGGCCCTGGTCTCGGTGGACGTGAACAGCGCCCGCGCCACCCGCGGCCACGACATCGAGCAGACCGCGTTCAACACCAACCTACGAAGCCGCCGACGAAGTCGCGCGCCAGCTGCGCCTGCGCGACCTGGGCGGGCTCATCGTGATCGACTTCATCGACATGGAGAGCGCCAAGAACCAGCGCGAGGTGGAAAACCGCCTGCGCGACGCGCTGCGCCACGACCGCGCGCGCGTGCAGATCGGCAAGATCTCGCGCTTCGGCCTGCTCGAGCTCTCGCGCCAGCGCCTGCAGCCCTCGCTGGAAGAGACCACGCACTCGCCCTGCCCGCGCTGCCATGGCACGGGCTACATCCGCGACACCGCCTCCACCGCGCTGCACGTGCTGCGCATCCTGCAGGAAGAGGCGATGAAGGAGAACACCGCGGCGATCCACTGCCAGGTGCCCGTCGATGTCGCGACCTATCTCCTGAACGAGAAGCGCTCGGAGATCTTCGGCATCGAGGCGCGCCTCAAGGTGAACGTGCTCCTCATCCCGAACCCGAACCTCGCCACGCCCAACTACAACGTCGAGCGCCTGCGCCACGACGCGCCGCAGCTGGACGAGCAGAAGCCCAGCTACGAGATGGTGACGGTGCCCGACGAGGAAGCCATCGGCCTGCCCACCAAGGCGCCGCAGGCCGTGGTACCCCGCCAGGAGCCGCTGGTGAAAGGCATCCGCCCCGACCAGCCCGCGCCGATGGCGGCGGATCCCGTGTTCGAGCCTTCCGCACCGGCCCCGGCCCGCGCCGCGGCGCGTGCGCCCGCCCGCGCGCCGGTGGTGACGCACGACGAGAAACCCGGCCTCTTCGGCATGTTCCTGGGCTGGCTGCGCGGCTCCCCGGAGCCCGCACCCGCCGCCCCCGCACGCACGTCCCCCACGCCCGCCCTCGAGGAGAAGGCGCGCGACGGCCAGCGCGGGCGCGGTCGCGGCCGCGACGAAGGACGCCGCGACGGACGCGGCGAGCAACAGCGCCGCGGCGGTGAACGCGGCCAGGGCCGCGGCGGCGAGCAGAAACGCGGCGAGCAACAGCGCCATGAGCGCCGGCCGGACCAGGCGCGCGGCGACGGACGCAACGAGCCGCGCAGCGACGGACGCAACGAGCCGCGCAGCGAAGGACGCAACGAGCCGCGCGAAGCGCGCGAGCCGAGAGAGCCGCGCGAGCAACGCGAGCCGAGAGAGCAGCGCGAGCCGCGTGAGCAGCGTGAGCCCCGTGAAGCGCGCGAGCCGAGGGAGCAGCGCGAAGCGCGTGAGCCCCGTGAGCAACGCGAGCCGCGGGGGCCGGGCGCCGAGCAACGCGAACCGCGCGAAGGACGCCCGCCGCGTCCCCCGCGCGATGCCGAGGCTCCGCGCCTCGAATCGCACCACGTCCCCGAAGAAGGACCGGGCGCTGCGGGTGAAGGCGGCGAGCATCGCCGCCGCCGCCGCGGCGGACGCGGGCGCGGCGGTGACCGCGCGCGCGAGGAGCGTGGCCAGCACGAGAACCTGACGGCGGCGCCGGAAGGCGCACCGCAGGCCGAGCCGGTCGAGCACGCGCCGAACCCGAACCCGCCCCGCATCCACGAAGCGTTCCTCGACGAGCCGCCGCAGCACGAGGAGCCGCGCAGGCGCAGGCCGCGCGAGGAAGCGCGCCCGTCCGAGCCGCATGAATCCCATGAGGCGCGCGAGGTGCAAGAGCCGCTCGAATCCCGCGAGGCGCGTGAGCCCCGTGAGCCCCGTGAGCAGAACGAACCCCGCGAGCAGCGTGAACCCCGCGCGCCGCGCGAACCCCGCGAGGCGCGCGAACCCCGTGAGCAACGCGAGCCGCGCCATCGCGACGAGCCCCAGCCCGAGCCGATCCGCGCCGAGGCGCCGCAGCCGCGCGAGGAAAGCGCGCCCGTCCCGCGTACCGCGCCCGTCGCATTCCACGAGGTGAGCGAGCACGAAGCCGGCGCTGTCGAGCAGCACCAAAAGCCGCAGCGCCGCCGCCACCGCGAGCACGCCGATGGGTCGTCCGCACCGCCGTCGTTGCAGATGGTGGAGACCCAATCCGCGGCACCGCCCCCGGCCGCCCCGCAGGAAGACGAGCCGCCGCGGCGCACCAAGCCGCGCCGGCGCCGCGGCGACGCTGCGGCCCAGGAGCCGCTGCAATTGGTGGAGACGCAGGGCGGCGCGGAGGGAGCCACGGGCGACAACGCACCGACGCCATGACCAGCGCGGCGCCGGTCGCGTTCTACTTCGAGTTCTCCTCGCCCTACGGCTACATCGCGAGCCAGGTCGCGGACGATCTCGAGCAGCGCATCGGCCGCGCCCTCGACTGGCGGCCGATCCTGCTGGGGCCGGTGTTCAAGGTGACGGGCACGTCGCCGCTTACGCAGGTGCCGCTCAAGGGCGACTACTCGAAGCGCGACTTCGACCGCTCGGCGCGCCAGCTCAAGGTGCCGTACCGCCACCCCGACAACTTCCCGATCGGCACGGTGGCCGCGTGCCGCGCGTTCTACTGGCTCAAGGACCGTGATCCGGCCGCGGCGCGCAAGCTCGCCGTCGCGCTCTACCGCGCGTACTTCGTGGACAACCGCGACATCGGCACGCCGGTCACCGTGCTCGCGGTGGCCAAGGAAGCGGGCTTGGACGCCGGAGCGCTCGAGTCGGCCATCGGCGAGCTCGCCGTGAAGGAACGCGTGAAGCGCGAGGTCGACGCGGCCATCGCCGCGGGCGTCTTCGGCTCGCCGTTCTTCATCGTCGACGACGAGCCGTTCTGGGGCGTGGACCGCATCCCCATGCTCGAGGCGTGGGTGCGCTCGGGCGGCTGGTGACGGTGGGACGTCCCGGCTAGGAACGAATGCCGGGCGCGAGCTGCGCCCGCACGTTCGGACCCAGGAGCGGCTCGAGCGCGTCGCGCAGGGACTCTGCCTGGGCGCCGCCCGCGAACGAGAAAGCGACGACGTTGCGCGTCTCGCGGTCCCCGCTCGTCATGCCCCTCTCCAGGGAATCGAGGATCGCCGCGACCTCGGCCGCGTTTCGCGTGCGCAGCGCGCTGCCGTTGGCACGCATGCATTCGCCCAGCCGCCCTATCACGTCGCTCATGAATACATGGGGAATCAGTGTCCCGAACTTCGTCACGTGGGTGATGCGTGCTTCGGCGAGCGCCTTCGAGGCCGTGCAGAGGCTGTCGGCGAGATCGCGGTTGTTCATCGGCCTGGCGTCGAATCGGGACATCATTTCCTCTCCTTACATCCAGCGCATTCGGCTACCTGATCCTCGCGCAATCCATGCCGGTTGCATGCTCTGCGGGAGCGGATGCATCGCCGGCGCGGGGTCGCTACCGTCCAAAAGCCGCGCGGAAGCCGCGGAGCTCTCCGGCCAGGCCGCGATCACGAAACCGAACATGCTCACGGACAGCAGCACGGCGATCGCCAGATAGATCGGCGCGAGCCCGGTCTTGAGCGAAATGCTCCAGGCCGGTGGCAAGCCGGTCACTTGATTTCGCAAGCCGAGGATCCCAAGCACGGGAACCGCGCGTTTGAACGTTTTCATCGGCATTCATTCCGTGACCGGCGCACACGGCCAATTGCGATCCCGGTCTGTTCGACAGCGCACTTTGCGAGTCACTCGGACGCTCTTCACGCCGTCCGAGCCGACCTGCTCCGCCTACGCGAAAGCATCGTGCTTCGCGGCCGACGTCTTGTTCGTCCCCGGCGTCTTCAGCTTGTTGTCGACGCTCGTGACGCCGGCGACCGATCTCGCTGCCGCCTGTGCCGCCGACTTGGCCGCCGAGCTGCTCGCCGAGCCGCCGAGCGTCACGACGCCATTGGCCGTGGTGACGCTGATGCGCGAATTCCCGAGGGCGGGCTCGCTCGTGATCTTCGCCTCCACCCTGGCGGTGATGGCCGCGTCGGCGGCCGCTGCGTCCGGGTTTTCGATGCGTACCGGGGGCGCTGCGGCATCATCCGTGGCACCGTGCGCCGCGCCGAACGCGAAGGCCAGTGCGGTGACGATCAGCGCGCTGCGGAATGGACGGCTGCGATACGAGGTCATGTTCATCTCTGGATCCTCTCGGTGGCTTGCGCTATGGGGCAACGACGTCGTTCAACGGCAGCGTGCACCCCTTCCGGGAAGCCGTCGGTGCGGTAACGAACACCGCTGTGCGCGCTATCGCACAGATGGGGCTGGGTGAAGGTCTCATGATCGAAACGTCGTCCTGACATCGAAGCCGGAGCCAAACGATCATGCCCTGCACCATCGCCTTCATCGTCATTCCCCAGCGGCTCGTCGGCCGGCGCGGGGCGCTATGAACCACCGCCGATTGAATTCCGGCACGCAAGCCGCGCCGGTCGCGCTGAAGGACGTCGCGCTGAAGGACGTCGCGCTGAAGGACGTATCGAAGCCGCGGCCGCTGCTGTCCGACGTCGAGATCCTGCGCTCGCGCGCGCGCACGCAGATCGAGCAGGGTGCGGTCACTCCCGGCTATGCCGCGGACCGCGAGGCCGTGCTCGAGCTGCTGAACAGGGCGCTCGCGAGCGAGATCGTTTGCGTGCTGCGCTACAAGCGCCACTACTTCGCGGCGTCGGGCATCCACGCCGCCCCAGTCGCGGCGGAATTTCTCGAGCACGCGAACGAGGAGATGCGGCATGCCGATCTCCTGGCCAAGCGCATCGTCGAGCTGCGCGGAAACCCGGACTATTCGCCCGACGGCCTGTCGCAGCGCAGCTTCACCGAGTACGTCGAGGGAGCCTCCCTCACCGCGATGATCAGGGAAGACCTGATCGCCGAGCGCATCGCGATCGAGGGTTATCGCCAGATGATCGGCTATCTCGCGGACAACGATCCGACGACGCAGCGCCTGCTGAAGGAGATCCTCGCGAGCGAGGAAGAGCACGCCGAGGACCTGTCGTCGCTCCTGGAAGGCATGGCGAACCAGGTTTAAGGGCGCCTCGGCGGGGCTGGGTGCGCGAGCGCACATACGAGGCGCCGGTTTGCGCGCAAGCTGCGTCATGGCCTCTCTCCGCTTCGTTCTTCTCGCATCGACGATCGCGATATTGTTCTCGGCCGGCGGCCATGCGCAGGACGCGGCGGCGCTGCGCTCGCGCGAGGAAGCCCTCGCCGGCCGCCTCGCGGACAACCAGTTCCAACGCCCGCTCGTGATCGAATCGAGGCAAGCCGACGGCGTGCTGCATGGCGATGTCTACGCGGTCGTCGGCTATCCCTACAGCATCGTCGGGCCCGCCTTGCAGGGGATGGATCACTGGTGCGATATCCTCATGGTGCACCTCAACGTCAAGGACTGCGTCGCCCGCGGCTCGGGCGCCCGGAGCATCCTCGGCATCGCGCTCGGCCCCAGGTTCGATCAGCCGCTGGCGGATGCTTTCCGGATCGACTTCACGTACCGGGTCGCGGCGAGCACGCCTGCCTACCTTGAGGTCCTGCTCAGCGCCGCGGCGGGCCCCATGGGCACGAAGGACTATCGCATCGTGCTCGAGGCGACCCCGGTCGATGCGAAAGCCACCTTCATCCACATGGCGTACTCGTACGCCTACGGTGGCGCGGCCGAGCTCGCGATGCGCGGCTATCTCGCCACGGCCGGGCGCAACAAGGTGGGATTCACCATCGTCGATCGCGACCCCGGGGGGACGCCGATCTACCTGGGGGACGTCCGCGGCGTGATCGAGCGCAACACGATGCGCTACTACCTTGCGATCGAGGGATACCTCGCCGCACACGAGCTGCCGGCGGCGGAGCAGTCGGAGCAGCGCCTCCAGAACTGGTTTTCCGCGGTCGAGCGCTATCCGCGGCAGCTGCACGAAATGGAGCGCGGCGATTATCTGTCGATGAAGCACCGTGAGCTCGCGCGCAGGCAGGCCGAAGCGGACGCAAACCCGGGCGCGAGCCGATGATTCGGGTGGCGAGGATTGCCGTTGCATGCTGCATGGCCGGGGCGGGCGGCTGCGCGACGCTTCCCGACACCGAATTCCTGTCCGAGCGCTACGTGGCGCAATCGGCGCACTTCGAGAGTGCGCGCGGGCCGCTCACCGCGAGGAGAAGCGAGGCTATAGTGACCGAGCTGAAGCGCCGATCCGGCGACCTCGACATCCTCGACAAGCAGATCGCCCTCGAGCAGCAGATCGTGGGCAGCCCGCTCGTGGTGGGCAACAAGGTCACCTTGCTCCAGGATGGTCCCGCCACCTACGAGGCCATGCTCGCCGCCATCGGCAAGGCGAAGGACCACGTCAACGTGGAGTCCTACATCATCGAGGGTGGCGAGGTGGGCGAACGGTTTGCCGACGCGCTCATCGAGCGGCAGGCTCGCGGCGTCCAGGTGAACGTGATCTACGACAGCGTCGGCGCGTTGGGCACCGCACCGGCGTTCTTCGAACGGCTGTCGCAGGCCGGCGTGAACGTGCTCCAGTTCAACCCGGTAAACCCGCTCGAGCTGAAGACTTCGTGGGCGCCGAATCACCGCGACCATCGCAAGCTCCTGGTCGTCGACGGTCGCATCGCGTTCCTGGGCGGCATCAATATCAGCAACGTCTATTCGAGCGGCTCGGGGATCGGGGGAGGTCGGCGCGCGGTGGACTCGGCGGACGGCTGGCGCGACACCGACATCCGGATCGAGGGCCCGGCGGCCGGCGAGTTCGAGAAGCTCTTCGTCGATACCTGGGGCAAGCAGCATGGCGGACTGCTGGTGCAGAGCCTTTCGGCGAGCGAGGCGCGGGGCACGGAGATCGTCCGCGCCGTGGGGAGCACGCCGGACGATCCGTACAGCATCATCTACCTCACCCTCGTCTCGGCCATCACCAACGCGGAGCGGCAGATCTACATCACCAATGCCTACTTCGTTCCCGATCCGCAGCTCATGAAGGCGCTGCTCGACGCCCGCGGGCGCGGCGTGGACGTGAGGCTCATCCTGCCCGGCCATTCCGACTCGGCGCTCGCCTCCAACGCGGGGCGCGCGCGCTACACGGAGCTGCTGGAGGCCGGCGTGAAGATCTACGAGCGGCGTGGCGCTCCGTTGCACGCGAAGACGGCCGTGGTGGACGGCGTGTGGTCATGGGTCGGCTCCAGCAACCTCGATTGGCGCAGCGCCCTGGACAACGACGAGATCAATGCCGTGGTGCTGGGGCGCGATTTCGCGGGGCAGATGCAGGCCGCATACGCGAGGGACATCGCGGCATCCGATGAGATCGATCTCGGCAGCTGGCTGCGCAGGTCGTCGTGGCTTCGCCTGAAGGAGGCGCTGTCCGGGTTGTGGGAGCACTTTCTCTGAGGCTATGAACGAGAGGAGCGAGACCGTACGCCTCGAGGCGTTCAGCGACGGCGTCTTCGGCATCGCGATGACCCTGCTCGTCATCCAGATCAAGGTGCCGAGCCACGAGCTGGTCGCGGCGCAGGGTCTCGCGCACGCGCTGCTGGCGCTTTGGCCGAGCTACCTCGCGTTCCTCACGAGCTTCGCGACGATCCTTGTGATCTGGGTGCACCACCACTGGGTCTTCGTGATGATCACGAAGAACGACCACGCTTTCCTCTACTGGAATGGGCTCCTGCTGCTTTTCGTGACGTTCGTGCCCTTTCCGACGGCGCTGCTCGCGGAGTACCTCCTTCACCCCGAGGCCCGGATAGCCGCGAACCTGTACACGGGAACGTTCCTCGCGATCTCGCTCGCCTTCGACGCGTTGTGGCGCCATGCCTCGGCACGGCTGCTGTCGGCCGATGCGAGGCACAAGAAGAGCGGCGAGGCCGCGCAGGTCACCCGGCAGTACCGCTTCGGCCCACCCCTCTATCTCGGGGCATTCGCGATCTCGTTCGCCTCGGAGGCCTGGAGCGTGGGCCTTTGTCTCCTGCTCGCGGTGTTCTTCGCCCTGCAGAGCTCGAGCCCCGTCAGCCGCGCGGCTTCCCCGGGTCGTTGACGCTCACCGTGGATCCCGGCGGCGCAAGCTCCAGCAGGCTCCCGAGGCGCAGCGCGTACTGGCGTGTGAATTCCGCACCCAGGAAGAAGATCTGCGCCGAGTAGTAGACCCACAGCAGCAGCGCGACGATCGAGCCGGCCGCGCCGAAACTCGAGGCGATGGCCCCACGGCCCAGGTACAGCCCGATGAGGTACTTGCCGAGAGTGAAGAGGAGCGCCGTGAAGATCGCGCCGACCCAGACGTCGCGCCAGGAAAGCGGCGCTTCGGGTAGCACCTTGTAGATCACCGCGAAGAGCGACGCGATCACCGCGAAGGCGATCGCCGAGGAGAGCAGCGCGAAGACCTCGTAGGAGCCGCCCCATATTCCGCCCGCATGGCGTTCGAGGACGGCGAGCGCCGCGCTCACCACGAGGGATACGAGCAGCAGGAACGCGAGCACCAGCACCATCCCGAAGGAATGCAGGCGCGCCCGCAGGAACGCGACGACCGCCCGCCCTTTCGGCGGCTCGATGCCCCAGATCTCGTCGAGGCTCGCCTTCAGCTCCACGAAGACGCTCGCGGCTCCGACCAACAGCAGGACTGCCGCGATGAGGGTCGCGGCGAGCCCCGAGGCGGGGTCGCGGGCGCCGGCGAGCAACGCCTGGACCGCCCGCGAGCCGTTCGGCCCGACCAGCGCGCCGACCTGCGCGACGATCTCACCCTGCGCCGCCGCCGCCCCGAAGAGGTACCCGGCGGCAGCGATCGCGAGGATCAGGATGGGCGCCATGGAGAAGAGCGTGTAGAACGCGAGCGCCGCGCCCTTGCTGCCGGCCCGATGCGCGATCCAGCCCTTCAACGACTCGACGAGGACTTCGCGCAATCGCGCTGACCAACGCGAAATCGCAGGCGCGCGCCACGACTCACCCCTGGTGCCCAAGCAGCTCACCCGCCGGTCCCGGTCCGCCGATCAGATGCGCCCCATCACGAGGAGGATGAGCACCACCACCACAATGACGCCCACGATGCCGCTGGGGCCATATCCCCACTTGCGCGCATGCGGCCAGGTCGGAAGCACTCCGACCAGCATCAGGATCACGACGATCAGCACGATCATTCCGAGGCTCACGATTCGCTCCTTGTCGCCCCGCGGCCACGTGCCGCGGCATGCCGGGAAGATACCGGCCCCGGCGGGCTGGCGTCCGTTCGCTCACGCACATAGGGCAGCGGGTCGATCCACGATCCCGTGCTGTCCGACACCGCACAGATGCTCCTTGTCATTTGATGCCAATGAGGGGAGAGTGTGGCGTACTGCAACACGATTTTCGAGGCGCCGCGATGAATGCTCGGAGTGAACGACATCATTCCAGCCTGAAAATCCTGTCGGGATTCGCTGCGATGCTCCTCGCTTGCGCACCCGCGTGGGCGCAAGTAGCCCCGAACCTGGGCACGACAGGACCTTTCACGGTCCTCGGCGTGAACGCCATCCCGACCAGCGGGACGGTGACTTGCACCGATACCGGCCCGGGCATCGGCATCAACGGGCAGGTCGGTACCACCTTCGCCGGTGGAATCACCAACACCGGATGCACGATCTCGGGGCCGATCGTGGCACCCGTCGCCGCCGGGGTCGTAAGCGACTTCAACGCCGCGTTCTCGAACATCGATATCCAGAACCCGGCATGCACCGGCGTCATCCCGATCGTCACCGCGACGCTCGCGCCGGGCGTCTACTGCTCCGCCGCGGGGACCACGATCGGTGCGGGCGTCACGATCACGCTGCTGGGAACGGCGAGCGACGTCTGGGTCTTCAGGGTCGGGACCGGCGGCCCGGGTGCCCTCACGCTGACCAATGCGAACGTGGTCATGGGCGGCGCTGCCAGCGCGTGCAACGTGTATTGGAAGACTTCCGCGGCCATGACGGCGACGGATTCGGCCTTCGTGGGAACCGTCCTCTCGGGTGCCGCCGCCACCATGACCCGGGGGAGCTGGACCGGGCGCATGATGGCGGCGACCGATGCCACGTTGACCGACCCGGCGCCAATCACGGGTTGCGCGCTCGCGGCCGGCGCCAGCACCTCCGTGCCCTTGCCCACGCTCTCCGAGTGGGCGATGGTCATGCTTGCGTCGCTGCTGGCGGTCGCGGCCTTCGCGGCGCTGCGCAAGCGAGCGAGTTAGAGATCCTCGAGGCTTCCGATGACCGCGTCGGCTCCCGCCTCGGACGCGGGACTGCCGCGGTTGTAGCCGTAATCGACGAGGACCACCGGGCAGCCTGCCGCCCGCGCCGCCGCCACGTCGAGCGCGGAATCACCGACGTAGAGCAGCTCGCGCGCCGCGACCCCGAGGCGCGCGCAGGCTTCGTGCAGCAGGTCGGGACGGGGCTTGCGGCGCTCGGGAGAATCCGCGCAGCACGCGAAGGCGAAGCGCGATGCCAGCCCCGCGCGCTCTAGCACCTCCGCGGTGAATGGGCTCGCCTTGTTGGTGACGCACGCGAGCGGGAGTCCGCGCGCCGCGAGCGCATCCAGGCCCTGCGTCACGCCCGGATAGACGCGGCTCGCCACGTAAGTGCGCCTTCCATATTCCTCGCGGAAGCGGGCGATGCCTGCGGCGAGGCGTTCGGCGAGGGTGCGCCGCCGGCCGATTCGGTCATCGTGCGCTCGATCAGCATGTCGAGGCCGTCGCCGATCGCGAGGGCTACGCGCGCCTCGGGGACCGGGGCCAAGCCGAGGTGAGCGAGGGTCGCGTTGGCGGCGGCTGCGATGTCGGGGGCGCTGTCCACCAGCGTGCCGTCCAGGTCGAAGCCGACGGCGCGCACGCCCGCGAGGAGGCGGCCCATCAACGCGGATTCTGCAAACGGAAGGACGCCGGGTCCAGCTCTGCCTCGATGCGGTCGAGCCAGCGCTCGCCCGCCTCCTCCACCATGTCCAGCACCTGCTCAAAGCCTTCCGCGCCGCCGTAGTACGGATCGGGCACGTCCTCGCCCTTCCAGCGCGCCGAGGCGTCGAGGAAGAGGCCGATGCGCGCCTTCGCCTCGCGCGGCGCCAGCGCCTTCAGCATCCGCAGGTGGCCGTGGTCCATGGCGAGGATGTAGTCGTACGCGTGGAAATCGGCAGGGCTCACCTGGGCCGCACGCAGTGCCGAGAGATCGTAGCCGCGCTTCGACGCGTGCCGCACGCTGCGGGGATCGGGCCCTTCGCCCACGTGATAGTCGTGCGTGCCGGCCGACTCGATGCGCACGCGCCCGGCGAGGCCGCGCTTCTCGACGAGATGCCGCAGCACGCCCTCGGCGGTGGGCGAGCGGCAGATGTTGCCGGTGCATACGACGAGTACGCTCACTACAGCCGGGCCGCTGGAGAATTCCGTCATGGAGCTACTGCGCGACTCCATGGTCACCCGCTTTGGTGAGACCCTTCCAGGATGAAATGATCAGCAGGCGCCGCACAAGAAAAACAATGAGCAAGCTGCCGATAAAGCCGACTTGAACAACATAAAAGTACGTCAGGAATCCAGCGTCCCACCCCAATCCTGCGCGGCTGTCCGGCAAGACAAGGAGGCCGAGACAGGGAGACAGCGCGGAAAAAAAGAAAGCGGCGTAGGCCATCCAGGAAAGTCTCCTGTAGAGCGCCATGTGACACAAGCGCTTGCGCTGCCCCTCGCTCAGGAGTGACGACGGACTGAAACGAACCCACATGAAAAGGCCGCATTCGGTGAACGCCACAACCGCACCTAGAGAGGCTAGCGAAAGCTCGATATCCGTCTGCAGCGACTCGTTCAGCCACCCACCAATGACCAATTTACCCAGGGTGCCGATTGCGGCGATGGAAAAGAACGCAATGAGCGATGCAGCCAGACAAGATGGAAGCATTCTTGAAGCCACAAGAACCTGTCGCTCCGTCATCTTGAACACATATACCTTTTTGTCGCCGGCGGGGCTGAGGCTCAATGACAGGTAGCTGGAAGTACCGTCGAAGAAGAAAGCCACATTCCCGCCTGAATACCGTTTTGCCTGACTAGAGGCAGCGCCGAGACGCGCTACGCCTTCGCCGCGAACGGCGATGGCTCGAATTGCCGCGCGAGCGCCCGCCACACGCGCTCCGAGGTCATCGGCATCTGGATGCGCTCGGCGTCTCGTCCCAGGCCCGCGTGGTCGAGCGCGTCCACCACCGCGTTCACCACCGCCGGCGTCGCGCCGATGGTGCCCAGCTCGCCCACGCCCTTCACGCCCAGCACGTTGGTCTTGCAGGGGATCGACGTGTCGAACTGGGTCTTGAAGCCGTGGAACGTGTCCGACGCGCGGCATCGCGTAGTCCATGAAGCTGCCCGAGAGGAGCTGGCCACTCGCCGCGTCGTAGGCGACGCGCTCGTACAGCGCCTGGCCGATGCCCTGCATCGCGCCGCCGTCTACCTGCCCGCGCACGATGTCCGGGCTCACGACGCGGCCGATGTCGTTCACCGACGCGTACGCCACGATCTCCACCTCGCCGGTTGCGGGATCGACCTCCACCTCGCAGATGTGGCATGCGTTGGGCCACGAGGGCGCGCCCGCCGTGGTGCTCGAGTCGACGTGGATGCGCGCCTCGCCCTGCTTGGCCGCGAGCTCGAAGAGGTCCGACGCCGAGATCGGTGCCGACGACACCGAAGCGCCCGGCGCGGTACTCCACGTCCGCCGCCGAGACCTCGAGCGCCTCGGCCGCGAGGTCTTTCGCGTGGTCGAGGGCCTTGCTGCGACCCCACGCTCACCGCGGCTCCGCCCGTGAAGAGCGAACGCGAACCGGCGCTGCCGAAGCCGTTGGCGCGATCGGTGTCGCCCTGCACGATGCGGATCTTCCCGATCGGCACCTCGAAGATGTCCACCGCGAGCTGCGCGTAGCTGGTCTGGATGCCCTGGCCCATCTGCTGCGTGGCGGTGACGATCTCGATGTAGCCGTCGGGCGAGACGGTGACCTCCACCTTCTCCTCCAGCGCGTTGCCGCCGGTCCATTCGAGGAAGGTCGCGATGCCGCGGCCGCGCAGCTTTCCGTTGCGCTTCGACTCCTCGCGCCGCGCGGCATAGCCCTTCCAGTCGGCGAGCTCGAGCCCCTGGTCGAGGATCTTCTCGAACTCGCCCACGTCGTAGACCTGGCCCATGGGGTTCTTGTAGGGCATCTGCGCGGGCTTCACCATGTTGCGCCGGCGCAGTTCCGCGGGATCGATGCCGGCCTTGCGCGCCGCCGCGTCCATGAGGCGCTCGGTGAGGTAGATCGCCTCGGGCCGGCCCGCGCCGCGATAGGGACCGGTGGGCGCGCGGTTGCTGAGCACCGCGGTGAAGTGCAGGTCGACGGTGCCGATGTCGTAGATGCTGGTCGTGACCCAGGGGCCCACGAGCAGCTGGATGGCGACACCCGCGCCGGTGGCGTAGGCGCCGATGTTGGCGCGCGTTCGCACGCGTATCGCGAGCACGCGCCCCTGGGCGTCCACCGCCATCTCGCGCGCGGCTCACGGTATCGCGGCCGTGGATGGTCGAGAGGAATTCCTCCGAGCGCTCGGCGACCCACTTCACCGGCCGCTTCACCTGCAGCGCCGCGTAGCCCACTGCGACGTCCTCGGGATAGGCGCCGGTCTTCATGCCGAAGCCGCCGCCCACGTCGCCCACGACCACGCGCACGTTCTGCGGCGTGCGGCCGGGGATGGTGTCGCAGAGCGCGGTGCGCACGGCGGTGGGCATCTGGCTCGCGATGCGCACGGTGAGCTTGCCGCTCGCAGCCTCGAAGGCGGCGAGCACGGTGCGCGGCTCGATGGGGCTCGCGGCGAGGCGCTGGTTCTCGATGTCGAGCGACACCGTGTGCGCGGCCTTCGCGAAGCATCCGCCGCCGCCTTCGCGTCGCCGTAGCGCGCCTCGGCGGCGATGTTGTCGGGCGCCTGGGCACAGATCACCGGCGCGCCGGGAGCAAGCGCGGCGAGCGTATCCACCACCGCGGGCAGCTCCTCGTAGTCGACGTACGACCGCATCGGCCGCCGCCCGCGCCGCGGCCGGGCTCTCGGCCACCACGGCGACGACCGGCTCGCCCACGAAGCGGACGACTCGTGGCCGAGCGCACGCCGCGGCGGGGAAGCGACCGGGGTGCCATCGGCACGCTTGAATCCCGCCGCGCCCGCGAGGGGCTTCACGCCCGCCTTCGCCATGCTCGCGCCCGTAATCACCGCGAGCACGCCGGGCAGGCCTGCCGCGTGCGGAGATATCGATGGACCGGATGCGCGCATGCGGATAAGGCGAGCGCACGAACACGAGCCAGGCCTGGCCCGGCAGGCGCGACGTCGTCCGTGTACTGGCCGCGCCCGGCGAGCAGCGCCGGGTCCTCGATGCGCCGCACCACCTGGCCGCTGCCGTAGCGGCCGACGTCCGGATTGTCCTTCGCCTTGTCGTTCAACCTTCGCCTCCCACGGCCATCAGCCGGTCGCGCATCGTCTTCAATTCGTCGCGCAGGCTCGCCGCACGCTCGAACTCGAGGTTGCGCGCCGCCTCGAGCATCTCCTTCTCGACCTTGCGGATGCGCTGGTCGAGCTGCTTCTCGGAGAGGTCGTCGAACTTCGCCTCCGCCGCCTCGGCCTTGCGCGCTTCCTTCGCGCTCGTCGGCGTCGTACACGCCGTCGATGAGGTCCTTGATGCGCTTGGAGATGCCCTTGGGCTCGATGCCATTGGCGAGGTTGAACGCGACCTGCTTGGCGCGCCGGCGGTCGGTCTCGTCGATCGCGAGCTTCATCGAGTCGGTCATCCGGTCGGCGTAGAGGATCGCGGTGCCGTTGATGTGGCGCGCCGCGCGGCCGATGGTCTGGATCAGCGAGCGGGCCGAGCGCAGGAAGCCTTCCTTGTCCGCATCCAGGATCGCCACCAGCGAGACCTCGGGCATGTCGAGGCCCTCGCGCAGCAGGTTGATGCCGACCAGCACGTCGAAGAGGCCCTTCCTCAGGTCGCGGATGATCTCCACCCGCTCCACCGTGTCGATGTCCGAGTGCAGGTAGCGCACCTTCACGCCGTGCTCGGCGAGGTAGTCGGTGAGGTCCTCGGCCATGCGCTTGGTGAGCGTGGTCACCAGCACGCGCTCGTTCACCGCCACGCGCTTGTTGACTTCCGACAGCAGGTCGTCCACCTGCGATGACGGCCGGGCGCACGATCACGTCGGGATCGACGAGGCCCGTGGGGCGCACCACCTGCTCGACCACCTGCGCGGCGTGCGTCTTCTCGTAATCGGCGGGGGTGGCGGAGACGAAGATCGCCTGGCGTCACCTGGCGCTCGAACTCCTCGAAGCGCAGCGGCCGGTTGTCGAGCGCCGAGGGCAGGCGGAAGCCGTAGTCCACCAGCGTGGTCCTTGCGCGCGCGGTCGCCGTTGAACATGCCGCCGATCTGCGGGATGGTGACGTGGCTCTCGTCGATCACCATCAGCGCGTCGGCGGGCAAGTAGTCGATGAGCGTGGGCGGCGGCTCGCCGGGCGCGCGGCCCGAGAGGTGGCGCGTGTAGTTCTCGATGCCCTTGCAGAAGCCCAGCTCGTTCATCATCTCGAGGTCGAAGTGGGTGCGCTGCTGCAGGCGCTGCAGCTCGAGGAGCTTGCCCTGCCTTCTGGAAGTGCTCGAGGCGCTCGCGCAGCTCCACCTTGATCGCCTCGATGGCGCGCAGCACCGTGGCGCGCGGCGTCACGTAGTGGCTCTTGGCGTAGAGCGTGAAGCGCGGGATGCGGTGCAGAAGCTCGCCGGTGAGCGGGTCGAAGAGCGTCAGCGACTCGATCACGTCGTCGTAGAGCGAGATGCGCAGCGCCTGCTCGCTGTTCTCCGCGGGGAAGATGTCGATGGTGTCGCCGCGCACGCGGAAGGTGCCGCGCCGGAAGTCGATGTCGTTGCGCGTGTACTGCATGCCCGCCAGGCGCCGAGCAGGTCGCGCTGCGGCACCGGGTCCTTCTCGCGCAGCACCTGGCGCATGTCCTGGTAGTCCTCGGGGTCGCCGATGCCGTAGATGCACGAGACCGTCGCCACGATGATCGTGTCGCGGCCGCTCGAGCAGCGCTCTTGGTGGCCGAGAGCCGCATCTGCTCGATATGCTCGTTGATCGACGAGTCCTTCTCGATGTAGAGGTCGCGCGACGGGACGTAGGCCTCGGGCTGGTAGTAGTCGTAGTAGGAGACGAAGTACTCGACCGCGTTCTCGGGGAAGAACTCGCGGAACTCGGAATAGAGCTGCGCGGCGAGCGTCTTGTTGGGCGCGATGACGAGCGCGGGCCGCCCCGTGCGCGCGATGACGTTGGCCATGGTGTAGGTCTTGCCCGAGCCGGTGACGCCCAGGAGCGTCTGGTAGGCAAGCCCGTCGCCGAGCCCCTCGGCGAGCTTGTCGATGGCTTGCGGCTGGTCGCCCGCGGGGGCGAACGTCTGGTGCAGGCGAAACGGGCTGCCGGGGAACGTGACGACTTCCATGTACGGGGAGGGTTTCCTCGGGTGAACCTTCGATTCTAGCGGGTTTGCGGGCTATGCCGCACCGCAACATCCATCTAAAATAGGGGTTTGCCGCGTCTTTTCCACCAGCCCCGGAGAGCTCCATGTCGTTCGCCGCCGACCGCCTCAAGGTCATCAAGCCGTCCCCCACCCTCGCCGTTTCCGCCAAGGCGGCGCGCCTGAAGGCCGAGGGCAAGGACGTCATCGCCATGGGCGCCGGGGAGCCGGATTTCGACACGCCGCAGTTCATCAAGGACGCGGCCATCGCGGCCATCAACAAGGGCCTCACCAAGTACACCGCCGCGGGCGGCACGCCCTCGCTGAAGAAAGCCATCATCGCCAAGTTCAAGCGCGAGAACGGCCTCGACTACACCGAGCGGCAGATCCTCGTCTCCTGCGGCGGCAAGCAGACCTCGTTCAACCTGTGCCTGGCGATGTTGAACCCCGGCGACGAGGCGATCGTCCCCGCGCCCTACTGGGTCTCGTACCCCGACATGGCGCATGATGGCCGAATGCGAAGCCCGTGTTCATCCAGGCCGGCATCGAGCAGGGCTTCAAGATCACCGCCGAGCAGCTCGAGCGCGCCATCACGCCGAAGATCGCGCCTCATCTGGATCAACAGCCCCTCGAACCCGACCGGCGTCCGTGTATACCGCGGCCGAGCTGAAGGCGCTGGGCGAAGTGCTGCAAGCAAGCATCCGCGACATCGTGATCGCCACGCGACGACATGTACGAGCACATCCTGCTCGACGGCTCGAAGTTCGTGAACATCGTGAACGTGTGCCCGGACCTCTATGCCGCGCACCGTCGTGATGAACGGCGTCTCCAAGGCGTATCCATGACCGGCTGGCGCATCGGCTATTGCGGCGGCCCGCAGGAGCTCATCGACGCGATGGAGAACGTGCAGTCCCACAGCACCTCGAACCCGGCCTCGATCTCGCAATACGCGGCCGAGGCAGCGCTCAACGGCGACCAGGCGTGCATCGAGCCGATGGTGGCGGCGTTCAAGGAGCGCGCGAAGGTCATCACGGAAGGATTGAACCGCATCCCGGGCGTGTCCAGCCTCGCGCCGGACGGCGCCTTCTATGCGTTCCCGGATTGCCGCGAGGCGATCCGCAAGCTGCACGCCGCGGGCAAGATCGCCTCTCCGACGGACCTCGCGCTCTGCGATTACCTGCTGGCACAGCCGCAGGCCGTCGCGGCGGTTCCGGGTTCGGCGTTCGGCGCCGAGGGCTACCTGCGCATCTCGTTCGCGACCTCCATGGAGAACATCAAGAAAGCCGTCGACCGGATGGCGGCGGCGATCGGCGCGGTGCGCGTCGCGGCGTAACTTCCGCGTTTCCCCGCTCGGGAAAAGACGGTGCCGCGGGCGCCGTTTTTTTTTCGCGTTATTGGATTCACGTAGCACGGGGGCCCTTGCGCCCTCGCTTCTTTCGCTTTCCGCTTTCGGTAGCCATACTCAGCTGGCCGTTGCCAGCGCGAACTCCAATACTTGGCCAGCGCGATCTAGCTGCGCAGCCGTGGAGCGCGGGTAGGGCCGGTTGTAACGGCTGCTCACCGGCCAGCCCTACCCGTCCACGTTACGGTTTTCGATCATCTTCTGCGCTCTCCATCCTCATGAGGATGGCGCGAAGCTTCTTGAGTCTGATCTTCAGGTGTTCAACGGGCGCCGCGTCGAACATTGCCCCGAGTTGGCCAAGGTGATCGCTTGCGCTGTCGAAACCGAACCTCTCGGCTGGCAACTTCTTTTCCAATTCCACCGAGACTAGTGAAGACCAATCGTGGACATTTCGGCTATCTGGTAAGCGAATAGCTTGCCCCGCCGAATACAGCCTCTTGAGTTCCGATAGATAGACCTTTGTTCCCGTTGCCTTACCTGCTTCTTCGCCAATGTCGTAGGTAGCGACATATGATTGAATGATCATTTCCACAAAAAACACGATCGCCGCCGCCGCGAGGAGCAATATCCAAGTCAGCGATTTTTCCCGCAGCGCTTGAAGCTGACCAAGATACCAAGCGATCGCCGTGGAAACCGCAATGACGGCAACGTAGTTAATGATCTTGGCGGTGGTCCATCGCTGGCGGTTGGCGGCATTCATGAAAGCACGAGCCAACACGCGCGAGATGAGCGCGAAATTGATATGCATGGCGACCCTCCGGAACCCGCATGGTAGTGGGTTTGGCGGAGGGAGGCGGTCGGGGGGCGCTACTCATTCCCGGCCCCTTGGGTACGTGAACTCCAATAACGCGTTTTTCCGGCTGCGCAAACCACGAACTGTCCTTTGACGCCCGCCGCCGAACCGCGTACAAGGCGCGCATGGCTATCCGCTTTCGAGTCGCCGCCGCCCTGCTCGTGGGCTTGGCCCTGCTCGCACCCGCCACGCGCGCGGCGACGGCGTCGGTCTCCGCCGGCGGATCCCACAGCCTCGCGCTGAACGTCGACGGGACGCTGCGCGCCTGGGGCGACGACGGCGCCGGCGCCCTCGGCAGCGGACGCTCCCTGAACTCGCTCTTGCCGATCCAGATCGCGGGCCTTTCCGGCGTGGTCGCGGTTGCTGCCGGTGACGCCGACACGGTGGCGCTCAAGTCGGATGGCACGGTGTGGACCTGGGGACGCGGCGCCGAGGGCCAGCTCGGCGACGGCACCGTCAACGGCCGCTCGACGCCCGCGCAGGTCCCCGGCCTCTCGAACGTGGTCGCGATCGCCGCGGGCTCGGTCCACACCGTCGCGCTCAGGTCCGACGGCACCGTGTGGACCTGGGGCGCCAACTACGTGGGGCAGCTCGGGCGCGACGGCAACGGCTCGACCACGGCGCTGCAAGTCCCGGGCATCGCGAACGCGGTCTCCATTGCCGCGGGGTGGGAGACGACCTTCGCCGTGCTGCGCGACGGCACCGTCCTCGCGTGGGGACTCGACGACGACGGCCAGCTCGGCACCGGCGTCGCCGCGCCGCAATTCCAGGGCATCGCGACCCCCAGGCAAGTGGTCGGCCTCGCCGGCGTGGTGCAGGTGGCCGCGGGCCTGCGCCACACGCTCGCACGTTTCGCCGGCGGCGGCATCGCGGTGTGGGGCGACAACTCGTCGGGCAATTTCGGCAATGGCACGACGGGCAGCAGCAACGTGCCGGTCCTCGTGCCGGGCATCTCGAACGCGATCTTCGTCGCGGCCGGCACCTACTCCCTCGCGATCCGCGCCGACGGCAGCACCTGGGCGTGGGGATCGAACGGCGACGGGCAGCTCGACGACAGCTTCACGGATCGCCTCGCGCCGGTGCGCATCGCAGTGCCCGCGGTGCGCTCGGCATCGCTCTCGCTGCTGCATGCCGCGACGGTCGCAGACGACGGCAACGTGTGGTCGTGGGGCTTCAACGACGCGGGCGCGCTGGGCGACGGCACCACGGAGCGCAGCAGCACGCCGCTGCAGACCCGCGGCATCTCCGGCGTGGCGATGGTAGCGGAAGGCGGCGCCCACGCGGTCGCGTTGAAGAGCGACGGAACAGTGTGGACGTGGGGCGACAACGGCGCGGGCCAGCTCGGCAACGGCGAGCGCATCTTCACCACCACGGCGCTCGTGCCGAATGCCGGCGGCGGATTCGCCGCGGTCGCCGCGGGCGGACGCCATTCCCTCGCGTTAAAGTCCGACGGCACGGTGGCCGCATCGGGCAACAACGACTACGGCCAGCTCGGCGACGGCACGAGCGTGAGCCACACGACCTTCCAGCCGGTCGCCGGCCTCACGGGCGTGGCGCAGGTGTCCGCGGGCTACTACCACTCGGTCGCGCGCAAGTCCGACGGCACCGTGTGGACGTGGGGCCTCGATTACCTGGGGCGCCTCGGCACCGGGCCCGACGCAGGCGACGCCCTCGCCCCCGCGCAGGTGACGTCGCTCGCCAACGTCGTGGCCATCTCGGCGGGCGGCGGCCACACGCTCGCCCTGCGCGCCGACGGCACGGTGTGGGCGTGGGGCGACAACACCTACGGCCAGCTCGGCGACGGCACGACCACCGCGCGCTTCCTTCCCGTGCAGGTTCCGGGACTCACCGACGTCGTCGAGGTCGCAGCGGGCTACGATCACTCGCTCGCGCGCAAGCGCGACGGCAGCGTGCTCGCGTGGGGCAGCAACTACGCCGGGCACCTTGGCGACGGCACGACCACCGACCATCCGACGCCCGCGCGCGTCGTGGGACTTTCCGGCGTGGTCCAGCTTTCGGCGGGCAATTCGTTCTCCGCCGCGCTCACTTCCGACGGCAGCGTGTGGATGTGGGGCGCCGACTTCGACGCCCAGCTCGGCGACGGCACGTTCGACCAGCAGCTCGTGCCGGAGCGGCTCACGGGGCTCGTGAACGTCGCCCGCATCTCGGCCGGAAATTCGCATACGCTAGCGCTCAAGTCCGACGGCGCGGTCGTCGCGTGGGGCACCAACGCTTTTGGCGAGCTGGGCGACGGCACACTCGCCGACCGCGTGGCGCCGGTGGTCGCGGTGCACGAGAACGGCACCGGCACCCTCGCCGGCAACGACTGGTTCCTCGACCTCGACCCGGGCACGCCCAGCACCATTCCGATCGAGCTGCTGCCGAAGTTCCTCGCGGTGACGAGCGGCGTGGGCGGCGCGGTCGTGGCCGACATCCGCTATCGCCCGGAGGACGTCGGAAGCTCCGGCAACGTGTACGTCTTCGCGCTGGCGCCCGCCTCCCTCGTGCACGGCGCGGTGATCGGCAAGCGCGGCGAGCCGCAGCTGCGCGCCAAGGGATCGCCCAAGGACGGTCCCGCTTCGTGCGTCCTCGCGCAGCTCACGGCCTCGGGCCAGTTGCAGGGCGTGAGCGCCGCAACACTCCAGGCGTACTTCTCCGGCCTGCTCTCCGCGCAGGGACAGGCCGTGACGCTGCTCGACACCCTCACCGCCGCGCAGGCCGCGGGCGCGACGTTCTTCGTGGGCTACGGACCGAGCGGGACCGCGATGCTCGCCAACGGCACCAACCGCAGCGTCGTGAGCCTGCCGGGCGCAACCCAGTGCCAGGCGCCGCGCGCGCAGACCGGCTGGTGGTGGAATCCGCTCGAGGACGGGCGCGGCTTCTCGCTCGAGGTGCACGGCAACAACCTCTTCTTCGGCTCCTTCCTCTACGACGTGTCGGGACGCTCGACGTGGTACATCTCCGCCGGCCCCGTGTCGCTCGACGGCTCGTTCTACACCGGCGACCTGCTCGTCGCGGGCGGCGGCCAGACGCTCGCCGGCGCGTATCCGGGGTTCCCGAACATCACAAAGGTCGGCACCGTCACGCTCGCGTTCCTCGATGGCGCCCACGGCGCGATGCAATGGCCCGGCGGCGAGGTGCCGATCCAGCGCTTCGAGATCATTCCCAACGGCCTCACGCTGCCGCCGCAGGCGAGCCAGCCCGAGAGCGGCTGGTGGTGGAACCCCGACGAGTCCGGCCGCGGCTTCTTCATGGAATGGCAGGGCGATTGGCTCGACGTCGCGGGCTTCATGTACGACGACGCGGGCAACCCGGTCTGGTACCTGAGCGAGGGTCCGATGGCCAGCGCCGACGCACGCACCTACACGAACACCTGGTGGAGCTACGCCGACGGGCAGACGCTCACCGGAGCCTGGCGGCACAACCGCCAGGTGAGCAACAACGTGGCGCCGGTGACCATCCAGTTCAGCGCGCCCGACACGGCGTTGATGACATTGCCCAACGGGCGCACGACGGCGCTCACGCGGCAGCGGTTCTGATCGGCGCGTAAGGTCGGGGCACAGGCCCGGGTCTCATGGGGGAAGCAGCACCCCGCCCCCCACGAAGGAGATCCGAAATGCAACGCAATGTATCGCAGCAAACCCTCGTCCGCCGCGCTGGCTTGATCATCGCGGCGATCCTGCTCGCCTCAACCGCCGCATGCTCCACTTTCGAAGGATCGCTCGACCAGGGCGCCGACGCATCGTCCTCGACCGGCGGCACCGACATCCTGAGCCAGATGGCGCGGGATTCGCAGGGCGGCGGCTGATCGCCCGGCGCGGCCGGCCGGCGGCGCGGCAGTACGCTCGCTAGGCCGGCTCGCAGGGCAGGCGCACGGTGAATTCGCTGCCCTGCAGCGCGCCTGCGCTGCGCGCGCTCACGCTACCGCCGTGGCGCTCGGCGAACTCGCGCACGAGTGCCAGGCCGATGCCTAGGCCGCCCGCGGCGCGGTCGACGACACCCTCGGCCTGCGCGAAGAGCGTGAAGAGGCGCGGCGCCATCGCGGGCTCGAAGCCGATGCCGTTGTCCTTCACCGCGATGACCGCCTCGGCGCCTTCGCGGCGGACCGAGAGCGCGATCCTGCCGCCGTCATCGGTGTACTTGGCCGCGTTGACCAGCAGGTTGGCGACGATCTGCTGGACGCGCACCGGGTCGGCCTCGAGCCGGATCGGCTCGGCGGGCAGGTTCATCTCGAACGCATGGTGCTTCTCGTCCATCTGCGCCTTCACCGCCTCCACGGAATGGCGCACCAGCGGGCCCAGCTCCACGCGCTCCTTCTTCAGCTCCACGCGCCCCGTGCTGATGCGCGAGACGTCGAGCAGGTCGTCCAGCAGCCGCGCCATGTGCTCGGTCTGGCGCTCCGCGATCTGCTGGGCGCGGCCGCGCTGCTCGTCCGTGACCGAGGACTCCCTGAAGATCCGGATCGCGAGGCGCACCGGGGCGAGCGGGTTGCGCAGCTCGTGGGCCAGGATGGCGAGGAACTGGTCCTTGCGGCGCTGCGCGTCCAGCTGGGCCGAGACGTCGCGCGCGATCTTGGAGGCCCCGACCACGCATCCGTCGGCATCGCGGATCGGCGAGACCGTGAGCGACACGTCGAGGCGCCGCCCGGACCGGGTGAGGCGCGTGGTCTGGTAGTGGTCGATGCGCTCGCCCTTGCGGATGCGCGCGAGCAGCGCCTCCTCGTCGCCATGCAGCTCGGGCGGCACGATCTTAAGCACCGAAGAGCCGATCATCTCGTCCGCGGTGAACTCGTACATGCGCTCGGCCGCGTCGTTCCACGAGGTGATGGTGCCGTCGAGGGTCTTGCTGATGATGGCGTCGTCCGACGATTCGACGATCGCCGCGAGGCGCGCCTGGACCTCCTCGGCCTCGCGCTCGCGCGTCACGTCGCGGGTGAAGCAGCGCGTGTGCACGAAGTCGCCGTCGCGGAACATGCCGCTGGAGGAAACGGAGACGTGCTTGATCGAGCCGTCCTTGCAGCGCAGCCGCGCCGCGCGACCGTTCAGCGTCTCGCCACGCAGCAGGCGTGCGAGGAAATCCTCGACGGTGCCCCGGTCGGCGTGGAACTCGGTGATGTTGTGGCCGATGTACTCGCCGCGCTCGTAGCCCAGCATGCACAGCTCGGCGGCGTTGGCCCAGAGGATGGTGCCGTCGGGCCCGACCATGTGCAGCCCCTCGGCGGCCTCCTCGAGGAATTCCTGCAGCTCGGCGGAGCGGCGCTTCTCCTCGGCCAGCTCGGCGCTCAACCGGCTCACCTCTGCCTGCGCGTCGCCGCCGAATGAGTCCAGCGCTCCCGCCTTCGCCGCGCGCGTCGATGCTTGCTCATCGGGCGCGGTTCTTCCGCGCGGTATCGTGGCCACACTAAGACGATAGGCGGTCGCACTCCCCGCGGATGTAGGGACATTCCTACACGCGCCGGTTTATTGGTGCCCGAGACCGGACTCGAACCGGTACGACCGAGGTCGAGGGATTTTCGTGCCGCTTCGGCTTTCGCCGCCGGCTTGCGCCGTTCGTGGTCTGGAGCACGCCTTCGCCGTAGCCCGAAGGCCTTAGGCGCCCGCCGTCTGCTCTCTACACCTTCCCGCGTGCGGCTGCGGGCTTGGCTCGGCGTCGGCTCGGAGCGTGTCCAGGGCGTTCGCCGAATTTGACGGGTTCCGCTCCGGGCGTTTCCGCCCGGGCGCTCAAATTCTTCTTCAAGTCCCTTGTGTCTGCCAATTCCACCACTCGGGCAGCGAGCGGCGTGGCTATTGTGCCATCGGCGCGATCCCTAGTGCGGCGCGAACCAGCGCTCGCGCGCCGCGCGGAAATCGTCGGGGGACTGCGGCTTCACCATCACCAGCACGACCTCGGGATGCGCCTTGCGGATGTGCGCCTCGAGGCTAGCGACGACGGCGTTCACGTCCGCGGCGGGCAGCTTCGGCTCGAAATCGAGGCTCAGCGCGGCGAAGACCTCGCGCGGAGCGAGGTGGATGGTGAGCATGCCGTTGAAATGCGCGACCCCCTTCTCCTGGCTCGCGATGCGGCCCACCGACTCCAGCAGCGCGCGGCTCGCGCCTTCGCCGATCAGGAGCTGCTTGGTCTCCCGTGCGAGGAAGCCGGCCACCAGCGCCAGCAACACGCCGATCGCGATCGAGGCGGCCCCGTCCCAGCGCGGCTCGTCCAGGGCCTGCGCGAGCGCCGTGCCGGCCAGCGCGATCGCGATGCCGATGAGCGCCGCGGAGTCCTCGAAGAACACCATGACGGATGACGGGTCCTTGGTCTCCTGCGCGGCCTCGATCACGCCGCGATCGCCCCGCCGCCTGCGGAAATCCTTCCATGCCACCCACCACGAGCCGCCCTCGAACACGGCCGCGAGCCCGAGGACGATGTAGCTCACGACGGGATTCTCGATGCGCTCGGCGGCGAGGATGTGCCGCACGCCCTCGACGATCGACACGCCCGCCCCGATCACGAAGATCAGCAGCGACACGATGAAGCTCCAGAAGTACACCTCGCGGCCGTGGCCGAACGGGTGGCGCTTGTCGGGCGGCTGTTGGGCAGCGCGCTCGCCATAGAGCAGCAACAGGTCGTTGGAAGTGTCCACCGCCGAGTGGACCGCCTCGGAGAGCATCGCGGCGCTCGAGGTGACCGTGGCGGCCCCGAACTTCGTGAGGGCCACGAGCACGTTGCCCGCCAGGCCCGCATAGATCACCTTGCGCGCGCCGCGGTCGACGCGCTTTCGCCGCTTCACGTGAGCGTGAGGCGCGCGCCCAGGACCAGGCCGTAGAGCGCGTGCGCGACGATGGTGGTGAGGGGCGTACGGTAGCCGTAGTTGAGGCCCAGGAAGCCGGGTGGCTGCAGTCGCCGCGCGCGCGTGGGTCCTTCGTACTCGCTCGCCATGCGCGGGTGCACGTACGGCAGCAGCGGCAGCAGCATCACCAGCAGCACGGCGCCGTGCACCGCGCCGATCAGGAGCCCGATCTCCCAGCCGGTGCGCCCGATCGCCGCGAAGATGAAGTAGTAGATGAACGCGAAGAGCCACCCGCCCATGAGGTAGAGCACCACGCCCAGGGCCTGCGCCGACGAGCGCTCGCCGGTGAAGAGCGTGCCGACGAGGAACGGGATCGAGAGCCGCGAATAGCCCACGCGCTGCGCCCCGTACATCACGGCCGACAGCGTCGCGGTGGCGGCGAAGCCCCAGATGAGGACAGCGGCGATCTCGGCGGCGGTCTGGGTCATGGGATCCTCATGCGGTCTTCTCCCGGTAGAGCGCGGTGGCGGCGGAGATGAGGCTCACGTGGGTGAACGCCTGGGGAAAGTTGCCGACCGGCTTGCCGGTGCGCGTGCCGATCTCCTCGGCGTACAGGCCCACATCGTTGGCGAACCCCGCGAGGCGCTCGAAGAGCTCGCGCGCCTCGGTGTCGTGGCCGGCATTGGCAAGATACTCCGCCGCCCAGAAATTGCATGGCGCGAACGCATTCTCGGGCGCGGCGATGCCGTCGTAGCGCGTGTCGTCGGGATAGCGGTGAATGAGCCCGTTCTCGCCCAGCGTCCGCGCGATGAGCCGATACGTTCCCTCCATCCGCGGGTCGCCCGGCTTGCAGTAGCCGTAGCGCGCCAGCAGCAGCAGGCTGGCGTCGGCCTCCTCGCCGCCGTAGTAGCCGACGTAGCTCGCGAGCTTCTCGCTGTAGCCGCGCGCCTCGATCTCGGCGCGGATCTCGTCGCACGCCTGGTCGACGCGGGCGCGCTCGATGGGCATCGGGAAGCGATCGGCGAGGCCACGCAACCGGTCCAGCGCGACCCAGCACATCGCCTTCGAATAGGTGTGGAAGCGCGGCTCGCGGCGCGTCTCCCAGATGCCCTGGTCGGGCAGGCGCCAGAGCTTGAGGAGCTGCTCGCCCACGCCGCAGAGCATCGAGCACTCGACGTCGTCCAGCGAGCCGCCCGCGTCCACGTAGCTCACGACGGTCTCCATCAGCTCGCCGTAGATGTCGAGCTGCAGCTGCTCGTGGGCGCCATTGCCGATGCGCACCGGCTTCGCACCCCGGTAGCCCGAGAGGTGCGGCAGCTCGTACTCGTCGAGCTTGGTCTCGCCATACAGGTCGTACATCACCTGGAAGCGCTGCCAGCTGAGGCGCGTGGCGTGCAGCAGCCACTCGAGGAAGCCCTCGGCCTCCTCGATGAAACCGAGGCTCAGGAATGCGTGCAGCACGAGCGCGCTGTCGCGGATCCAGCAGTAGCGATAGTCCCAGTTGCGCGGGCCGCTGTCCACCTCGGGCAGCGACGTGGTGGGCGCGGCCAGCACCGCCCCGCTCGTGGCGCTGGTGAGGAGCTTCAACGCCAGCGCGCTGCGCAGCACCGCTTCCTTGTAGGGACCGCCGTACGTGCAGCGCGCGCTCCACTGCTCCCACCACGCAACGCTGTCTTGCAGGCGCTGCGCGGCGTGCTCGCCCAGCGGCGGGATGACGCTCACCTCGTTCTCGTCGTAGGTGAAGGAAAGCCAGCGCGTGTCGCCCGCGGAAAGCTTCGCCACACCGTGCAGGCGGCCCGCGGCGCGGTCGTATTCGAGATCGACGCCCGACATCAGCACCGCGCCGTAGGGACAACCCACGAGCTGCCAGCCGAGCTTGCCGCGCTGCGCGTAGCGCGGGCATACGCGCCCGTAGTCGGGACGCGGCGCGAAAGTCACCTCGACATCCGCCGCTCCCGTCACGCATTCGACGCGGCGGAGCAGCTCGTGCTGCGGGTATAGCTCGCCGGCGCCGGACACCGGCAGCACCAGGCAATCGGTGAGCCGCAGGGTCCCCGTCGGCGTCTCGAACGTGGTCTCCAGCACGTTGGTGGCGGGCAGGTAGCGGCGGCGGATGCGATGCTCGGCGACCGGCCGCACGGCGAAGTGGCCGGCGCCGCGATCGAGGATGGCGCTGAAGATCGAGCGGTCGGAGAAGGTGGGCAGGCACATCCACTCGACCGCCCCCTCCTTCGATACCAGGGCGGCAGTGCGGCAGTTGCCGATCAGCGCGTAGTCGCCGATCTCGGGGAAATCGCCGGCGGCAGCTGCCTTCACGCCGCGGGGTAGGCCATGGTGGTGAGCAGCGCCAGCGCTTCCTGGCGCGAGTCCAGGCGCGTGTGCTGCACGACGATCGGCACGTCGGACTCGATGACGCTCGCGTAATCGGTGTTGCGCGGCACCGGCGCGGGGTCCGTGAGGTCGTTGAAGCGCAGGTGCAGCGTGCGGCGCGCCGGCACCGTCACCTGGTACGGTCCCACCGGCTCGCGATCGCGGAAGTAGATGGTGATGCGCACGTGCGCGTCGGCGTCGCCCGTGTTGAGCAGGCACGCGGTCTCGTGGCTCTCCAGCTCGCGCGAATGACCGGCGCTCGTGGGTGGGATGTAGCCTTCCGCGATCGCCCACAGCGTCCGTCCGATGGCAGCCATCGTTGCCGCTCCTTTCGTCTCAGTGACCGTCCGGCGCGGTCCACGGCGCTTTCGTTGCGTGGCGCGTGGCGTAGTCGGCGCCGGAGAGGCCGAACAGGATCGCGAGCCACACCAGCGCCACGCACGCGACTATCGCCACCAGCGCGGAGGCCCGCTTGAGGTGCATGAAGAAGAGCCCCACCAACGCGACCTTCATCGCCGCGATGATAAGCCCCAGCGCCGTGTTGAAACCGCCGATGCGGATGTGCGCGAGCGCAAAGGTTCCAGCGAGCAGTGCCATCAGCGCGAGCCACGTGCACACATAGACCCGCAAGCGCGGCGGCGAGTTCATCGCGCGAGTCCCACCAGGTAGACCAGCGGGTAGAGGAAGATCCAGATCGCGTCGACGAAATGCCAGTAGAGCCCCACGCACTCGACCGTGTCGCGGCGCCCGAGCTCCGCGGGCGCCTCGCGGAAACGCACCGCCGCCCAGCCGACAAGGCCGAGGCCGATCAGGAGGTGCAGCGCATGCACGCCGGTCATCGCGAAGTAGAGGTAGAAGAACTGCTGCACCGCACGCGTATGCTCACCGGCGTAAGTGAAGTGGAGCCCGGGCACCAGGCCGTCGCGCCACTCCAGCGCATACTCCGCGCCTTTCACGCCCATGAAGGCGACCCCCAACGCCGCCGTGGTCCACAGCATGCGCGGCACGATGCGGCGCTGCCCGAGCCACCCCGCGCGCACCGCCGTGGCCATCGCGAAGCTGCTGGTGAGCAGGATCGCGGTGTTGATGGTGCCTAGCCATTCGTGAGTCAGGCGGCTCGCCACCGCCCAGCCTTCCGGGTCGTTCACGCGCCAATGGAAGTACGCCAGGAACAGCACGCCGAAGAACATCATCTCGGTGGCGAGGAACACCCACATCGCGAGCGACGCGGTCTCGCGTCGCCACGCGATCGCTTCGGGCGACGGGGCGTGCGCGCTCACGGCACCACCTCCTCGGGATCGTAGCCGTAGGGCTCCTCATCCACCACGGGCTGCTCGGCGAAGTTGTCCTTGGGCGGCGGCGAAGAGGTCGTCCACTCGAGCCCCTTGGCGTGCCACGGGTTCGCTGTCGCCGGCGATCCCTTGAAGACCGACCACGTGAGGTACACGAGGGGCAGCAGGTAGCCCACCGCGAGGATCGCAGCACCTCCCGAGGACAGCACGTTCAGCAGCTGCAGGTCGGGCGAATACTCGTGGTAGCGGCGCGGCATGCCGAGGTAGCCCAGGATGTACTGCGGGAAGAAGGTGAGGTTGAAGCCGAAGAAGATCACAAGCGCCGCCACCCGCCCCCACGCCTCGTTGTACATCCGCCCGGTGATCTTCGGCCACCAGTAGTGGATGCCGCCGAGGTAGGCCATCACCGAGCCGCCCACCATGATGTAGTGAAAGTGCGCGATCACGAAGTACGTGTCGGTAAGGTGCACGTCGACCGCGAGGGTCGCGAGGTAGAGCCCGGTCATGCCGCCGATGGTGAAGAGCCCGATGAAGCCCAGCGCGTAGAGCATGGGGGCGGTGAAGGCGATCGAGCCCTTGTAGAGCGTGGCGGTCCAGTTGAACACCTTGATCGCCGAGGGCACCGCGACCATGAACGACAGCATCGAGAACACCATGCCGGCGTACATCGACTGGCCGGACACGAACATGTGGTGGCCCCAGACCAGGAACCCGAACACCGCGATGCCGAGGATGGCGTAGGCCATGAACTTGTAGCCGAAGACCTTCTTCCGCGCGAAGCAGGTGATGATCTCGCTCACCACGCCCATCGCCGGCAGCACCATCACGTACACCGCGGGGTGCGAGTAGAACCAGAAGAGGTGCTGGAATAGCAGCGGATCGCCGCCCAGGGCGGGATCGAAGATGCCGATGTGCAGCACCCGCTCGAGCGCCATCAGTGTCAGGGTCATCGCGAGCACGGGGGTAGCGAGCACCAGGATGAGGCTCGTCGCATAGAGCGCCCACACCATGAGCGGCAGGCGGAACCACGTCATCCCCGGCGCGCGCATCCGGTGCACCGTCACGATGAAGTTCAAGCCCGTGAGGATCGACGAGAAGCCGACGATGAAGACGCCGGCCGCTGCCGCGATCACGTGGGTGTTGGAGAAGAGCGTGGAGAACGGCGTGTAGAAGGTCCAGCCCGTGTCCACGCCGCCCGCGATGAGCGTCGCCACCGTGAACGCGCCCCCCAGCACGTAGATGTACCAGGACACGAGGTTCAGGCGCGGGAAGGCCACCTCGCGCGACCCGATCATGAGAGGCACCAGGAAGTTGCCGAGCGTGGCGGGGATAGACGGGATCAGGAAAAACCACACCATCACCACGCCGTGCAGGGTGAAGAGCTTGTTGTAGGTGTCGGCCGAGACGAGGTCGCCTGCAGGTGTCGCGAGCTCGAGGCGGATCACGGTCGCCGCTGCGCCGCCCAGGAAGAAGAAGAGCGTGATCGAGACCGCGTAAAGGATCGCGATCCGCTTGTGGTCTCGGGTGGTGAGCCACGACCACAGCGTGTAGCCCTCGGTAAGGTAACTCCCCGGAACCGCGTCGCGCACGGCTTTCATCGCTCTCCCGCCCCGGTGGACTTGATGTACGCGATCAGCTCCAGGATCTCCTCCTCGCTCACCTGGCCCTGGAAGCTCGGCATCACCGGCGCGAAGCCCGCCACCACGTCGCGCTTCGGCAGCAGGATGGAATCGCGGATATAGGCGTCGCCGGCCACGAGGCTCCGCCCGTCCTGCAGGTGGACGGTGCGCCCGTAGAGGCCGGCGAGGTCCGGCGCGTGCACGGTCGAGCGCGCGTCGTGGCAGCCGCTGCAGCCGAGGCGGCGGAAGGCCGTGAAGCCGCGCGCGGCCATGGTCGCGCTCTCGCCGCCCTGGGCGAGCCAGCGCTCGTAGTCCTCGGGGCGCATGACGGTCGCGAAGCCGCCCATGCGCGCGTGGTCGGTGCCGCAGTACTCGGAGCAGTGCAGCTCGAACGTCCCCAGCTGCGTCGGCGTGAACGTGAGCTCGGTGTAGCGTCCCGGCACCGCGTCCTGCTTGATGCGGAAGGCCGGGATGTAGAAGCTGTGGATGACGTCCTCGGTGGCGAGCACCACGCGCACGCGCTGGCCGAGCGGCAGGTGCAGCGCGTCGATCTCGCGCCGCCCGTTCGGGTGCTCGACGCGCCACATCCACTGCTTGCCGACCACGAACACCGGCAGCGCGCCTGCCGCCGGCCCGTAGAAGCTCGCGTACACCACCGCGCCCCAGGCGAAGAGCGCCATGAAGATCACGAGCGGCGTGACGGTCCAGGCGATCTCGAGCCACGGCTTCTGCGTGGGCGCGTTGGAGCGATCGACGCGCGCCGAGCGCCGGTAGCGGATGCAGAACACGATGACGACCACCGCGATCGCGAGCGCCACGGTTCCGGTCACGCCGAGCAGCGTGAAGAAGAGCGCGTCCACGCGGTGCGCTACGTCGGAGGCCTGCGGCAGCAGCCAGCCGGCGCGCTCGCTCATGATCGCCGGCCCGCACGCCGCTGCCGCCATGCCCAGACGAGCGCGGCGAGCAGGAACGCCGCGCCCAGCACGCGCAGCACGCCGAGGACCGTGAGCGTGTAGCTGCCCGTGAGCGGGTCGTAGTGGTAGCAGAGCAGGAGCAGTGGGCTTGCGAGGCGCGACGGTGCACCGTCCGCCGCGTCGCGCAGCGCGCTCGCCACGGCGCCCGCGTCGTAGCGCACGCCGAAGAAATAACGCGCGACGCGCCCGCCGGGCGTGGCCACCACGAAGCCCGCGGGATGGGCATAGTCGTCGTGCGCCGCGTCGTACCGATAATGGAAACCCACGGCGCTCGCGAGCGCAGCCACCGACTTCGCGTCGCCGGCGAGGAACGTCCATGCGCCGCGGTCGCGTGCGGCGAGGCGTGCATCCCGGGCCGTGAGGAGCATGGCGGGCGTGGCGCGCGGGTCGATGCTCACGAAGAGCGCGCGGTAGTCCGTGCCGGGCGCGAGCCCGCCCCGGTCGAGCGCCTCCGCCGCGCCTTCCAGGGTGAGTGGGCAGAGGTCGCGGCACGCGAGGTAACCCAGCACCAGCACCGTCGGCTTGCCGAGCTCGCTTGCGAGGGTTACGCGCTTGCCGGCCTCGTCGACGAAGCGCAGGTCCCGCGGCAGCGGCGCGTCCAGGTGCTGCTCAAAGGCGATGCCCTGCCCGGGATGCGCGGCGGAGAAACCGTCATCGTGCGCACGCGCGGCGGCCGCGCCCAGGAGGCACGCCGCCGCGCAAACCAGCGGCGCACGCCTCATCGCGTGCCTCCCCCCTTGCCCGAGCGTTCGACGAGCAGCTGCATCGCGCGCTCGATGGGAATGTGCGATTCACCGCTCGCCGCATCGACGCCGTAGGTCTCGAGGCGATGCGCTTTCTCGCGCCGATACGCGGCGATGTCCGCGAGCGGCGCGGTCTCCTGCACGGGCGCTTGCAGCGCGGGTTTCACCGCATCGTTGGGCGCGTTGGCGGGTGCCGAGACGCGCGCGATGACGAGCCACGGGACGGCGAGCGCCAGTGCGATGCCGAACGCGATGCCGCCCGCGGCGATCGCCAGGCCGCGCAGGTCGATCGCCGCGGGTTCGTGCGGCAGCTTGCCGCTGGCCTCAGCCATGGACCGCCTCCGTCCGCGCCGGCGCCGCACCGCCCAGCACCATCGCCCGCCGCCACAGCCACGCCCAGATCGCGCCGGGCACCACGAGCGCCGCGGCGTCGCTCCACGCCAGCGCGAAGCCTTCCGGCCGTGCCGACGGAATCACCAGCCAGAAGACGTCGGCCAGGTGCGCCGCGAGCAGCGCCCCCGCGATGGCGCCCAGCAGCGCCGGCGAGCGCTTGGCCGCGCGCGAGAGCAGGATCAGCAACGGCAGGAAGAAGTGGAACGCGACGAGGAAGATGCCGAGCGCGGCCCAGCTGGTCTGCACACGCGGCACGTACCAGTGGATCTCGTGCGGCAGGTTCTCCGACCAGATGACCAGGAACTGCGTGTAGGCGAGGTATGCCCAGGTCAGGACGTACATGAGCAGCAGGTTGCCGAGGTCGTTGAAACGCAGCCGGATCGCATCGCGCCCCTCCTCTGGCAGCGCACCCCACCCCGGACCGGGCTCGCGCGGGGGCTCGCGCGTGCGCCGCGCCGCGACCGCCACGGCGAAGGCCATCGCGGCGAGCATCTGGCCGGTGCACACGACGAGGCCGAAGCCGCTCGAGTACCAGTGCGACGTAAGCGAGCCGATCCAGTCCACCGCCGCGAGCGTCATGGTGAGCGCGTAGACGATGAGCCCTCCCGCCGCAATGCGCTGCGCCCGCCGCGCGCCGCCGCTCGCGGGATCGACCGTGGCACGGTCGGCGCGCAGGAAGGCCGCCGCCAGCACGATCCAGATCGCGAGGTACGCGATCGAGCGCGCGGCGAAGAATGGCCGGTTGAGGTAGCGTCCCGGCTCCTCGACCCACGGATACAGCCACTTCGCGCCCAGGAGGATCGGGACGAACAGCACCGCCACCGCCGGCATGAGGCGCGCGGCGGCAATGAGCGGCGGACGGATCGGCTCGCCCCAGCGCCCACCGGTGAGGGAATGCACCATGAGGTTCACGAGCGCCCCCAGCGAGATGCCGAGCACGAATAGCCACGCGAAGAGGTACGAATGCAGGAGCGCGCTCATTTCGCGCCTCCCGCCGCCGCCGGAACGTCGGACGCTGCCTTCGGAGCGTCGGACGCCGCCGCGTGCTGCGAGAGCTGCAGCGCCCGGATGTACGCCACGATCGCCCAGCGGTCGTCGGGCGCCACGCGGTCGCCGTACGGGTACATCACGCCGTAGCCGTGCGTGATGACGTCGTAGAAGTGGTGATCGGGCGCGGCGCGCAGCCGTTCGATGTGGTACGAAGGCGGCGCCGGGAAGCCGCGCCGCACGACCATGCCGTCGCCGTCGCCCACCACGCTGTGGCAAGGCGAGCAATAGACGTCGAAGCGCTCGCGCCCGCGCTGCAGCAGGGCCATGGTGATCGGATACGGGATCGAGGTCGCGCGCTCGGCTGCGCGGCGGCGTTCCTCTGCCGCAACAGAGTCCCGCTCGAGGTCGCCGCGAGTATTCCGCGGGCGTGCTCCACGGTGCCGGCCACCTGCGGGCGCGACGACCGCCCGTCGGCGAACCGCGCGCTCGGCTCGAGGGGCCGCACCTTCGCGCCGTCGTACATGCTGCGCATGAGCTTTTCGCACGCTGTGAGGCAGAACAGGGCAGCAGCAGCGCAACGATCCGGGCGATCATTGCGCCACCTCCACCACCCGCATCGGCTCCAGCGATTCGAGGAAGCCTCGCGCGGCCTTCTCGTCATAGCGGGGATCGGCCGCGCGCAGGCACAGGAAGAAGCGGTTGCGCGTGGCGAGGTCGAAGTGCGGTGCGCCGAACACCGGATGGCGCAGGCGCGGCAGGCCGTTGGCGACGAGCATCGCGACGAACGCCGCGAGGGCCGCACCCAGCACCGTCAGCTCGAAGGTCACCGGGATGAACTCGGGCCAGCTGTTCAGCGGCCGCCCGCCGATGTTCTCCGGGTAATTCACCACGGCCGAATACCACTGCAGGAAGAAGCCGCCGAGCCCGCCCCCGATGCCCCCCAGAAGCACAACGAGCGGCAGGCGCGAGTGCGTGGGTCCCACCGCCTCGGCGAGGCCCTCGACGGGGAACGGTGAGTAGGCTTCGATGCGCGCATAGCCCTGCGCATGCGCGCGCCTCGCCGCGGCGAGCAGCGCGTCGCCGCTCGCGAACTCGGCCATCAGCCCGTAGCCCGCGCTCATTCCTTCTCCTCGGCGACGATCTCGCGCATCTCGAAGATCGAGATCGCGGGCAGGAAGCGGATGAAGGCAAGGAACAGCAGCGCGAAGAGGCCGATCGAGCCGGCGAGCATCGTCCAGTCCAGCCGGTGGGGATGAAGAGGCCCCATGACGACGGCAGGAAGTCGCGGTTCAGGCTCGTCACCACGATCATGAAGCGCTCCATCCACATGCCGATGTTGACCAGGATGCCGAGCGTGAAGAGCAGCGGGGATAGAGCGGCGGGCGCTGCGCCACCACAGCACCTGCGGCACGACGACGTTCAGGAACAGCAGCGTCCAGTACACCGGCGCGTACGGCCCCGCCATGCGGTTCAGCGTCATCGCGATTTCGTAGCGGTCCTGGCTGTAGAAGGCGGTGAAGATCTCTGTCAAATAGCCGTAGGCCACGATGAGCTCGGTCGCGAGCATGATCTTCGCGGCGTTGTCGAGGTGGCGCAGGGTGATGAAGGACTCGAGGCCGAAGAATTTGCGCATCGGGATCGCGAGCACCAGCACCATCGCGAAGCCCGAGAAGAGCGCGCCCGCCACGAAGTACGGCGGGAAGATGGTCGAGTGGTAGCCGGGCGTGTTGCCGATGGCGAAGTCGAGCGAGACCACGCTGTGCACCGATACGACGAGCGGCGCGGCGAGCCCCGCGAGCAGCAGGTAGGCGATCTCGAAGCGCGCCCAGTGACGCGCCTCGCCGCGCCAGCCGAGCGCGAAGAGGCCGTAGACCACCTGCTTCGTGCGGCTCGTGCGCGCGGTCGCGCAGCGTGGCGAGGTCCGGCACCAGGCCCATGTACCAGAAGAGGAGCGAGACGATGAGGTAGGTCGAGATGGCGAAGATGTCCCACACGAGCGGGCTGCGCCACTGCGGCCAGAGCTTCATCACGTCGGGATAGGGTGCCAGCCAGTAGAAGAACCACGGGCGCCCGAGGTGCAGGATGGGCCAGAGTCCCGCGATGCCGGCGGCGAAGAGCGTCATCGCCTCGGCGAAGCGGTTGATGGAGTTGCGCCACTTCTGGCGCAGCAGCAGCAGGAACGCCGAGATGAACGTGCCCGCGTGGCCGATGCCGATCCACCACACGAAGTTGATGATCGCGAAGCCCCACGCCACCGGGACGTTGACACCCCAGATGCCGATGCCCACCGCCAAGAGCCACGCCATGCAGCCGAAGAACACCAGCGTGAGCGTGCCCGCGATGCCGAACCCGAGCGCCCAGATCCAGTGGACCGGGCGCCGCAGCACGATGTCCGAGATCTTGTCGGTGACGCTGGCATAGCCCCAGCGCGGCGAGAGCAGCTCTTCGCTCATGCCTCGCCCTCCCCGGCCTCGGGATTGGCGTTCACCACGCGCGCGAGATAGGTGGTGCGCGGTCGCGTGTTGAGCTCGGCCAGGAGCGCGTAGCCGCGGGGCGAGCGCTTCACGGCGTTGACCGCGCTCTTCGGGTCGTTCATGTCGCCGAACGTGATCGCGCGCGTGGGGCACGCGGCCTGGCACGCGGTCACCACCTCGCCGTCGGCGATGCGCCGTCCCTCGCGCTCGGTCTCGAGCCGCGCGCGCGTGATGCGCTGCAGGCAGTAGTTGCACTTCTCCATCACTCCGCGCGTGCGCAGCGTCACCTCGGGGTTGCGCGCCTCGAGGGGCGGCTCGCCCTTGCCCGCCGAGAAGTGCAGGAAGTTGAAGCGGCGCACCTTGTACGGACAGTTGTTCGAGCAGAAGCGCGTGCCCACGCAGCGGTTGTAGACCTGGACGTTGATGCCCTCGCTGTCGTGTACGGTCGCGCCCACCGGGCACACCGCCTCGCACGGCGCGTCCTCGCACTGCATGCACGGCACCGGCTGGAAGTAGGTGCGCGGATTGTCCGCCGGCCCCTCGTAGTAACGGTCGACGCGAATCCAGTGCATCTCGCGTCCGCGCGCCACCTGCTCCGGACCCACGGTCGGGATATTGTTCTCGGCCTGGCAGGCGATCGTGCACGCGTTGCAGCCGATGCAGGCGTTCAGGTCCACCGCCATGCCCCAGCGGTAGCTGTCGTAGTCCCACGGCGGATAGAGCGACTCGGCCGGGGTCTCGTCGGGCAGCTTCGCGCCCGCGGCGACGTCGGCCGCGCGCATGCGCTTCACCGGGTCGCGGCCTTCCATGCTCGAATGGTTTTGGGTGGTCGCGAAGGCGTGCGTGCCTGCGGCGCGCTCGACGGTGGCATCGAGCGCCCAGGGTGCGGCGGCGGTGCGCAGCGCGTAGGCGTCGAAGCCCACGCGGTCGCCGACGCGGCCGGCGCGCGTGCGGCCGTAGCCCAGCGCCACGGTCACGGCGCCGTCGGCATGGCCCGGCAGGACCCACACCGGAATGCGCAGGCGCCGTCCGCCCGCCGCGATCGACACGTGGTCGGCGGTCTTCACGCCGATGCGCGCAGCGGAAGCCGCGCTCATCAGCGCCGCGTTGTCCCAAGTGAGCTTCGAGTCGGGCCGCGGCAACTCCTGCAGCCACGCGTTGTTGGCGAAAGCGCCGTCGCGCACCGAGGGGTCGGCGGCGAAGCGCACGCTCCACGCCGGCACTGCGCGGGGCGGTGGGAATTCCGCCCGCCTCGCCGCCGCGGACACGGGGCGCGCCGCGGTGCCCTCGATCACGCCCGCGCGCAGCCAGTCGCGCCACGCCTCATCGAACGCCGCACCCGGCCGCTCGTGCCGCCAGGATTCGCGCACGACGTCGATGGGAGCGGCGCCGGCTCCCGCGAGCAGCGCCATCAGCTCGTGGCGCGACAGCGCGCCGTTGAGCGGCGCGATGAGCGGCTGCACGATGCCCGCGGTGCCGTCGTAGGCGCGCGCATCGCTCCAGTGCTCGAGGTAGTGGGTCTGCGGAACGTGCCATGCGCACGCCGCTGCAGTCTCGTCAAAGTAGAGGCCCTGGTGCAGGGTAAGGGGCGCGCGCGCGAGCGCTTCGCGGAAGGCGAGGTCCGCGGGCGCATCGTAGACCGGGTTGCCGCCGAGGATGACGAGCGTCGAGACGCGGCCGTCTTCCAGGTCGCGGACCAGCTCGCGGATGGAATCGGCGCAGGCGAGGTCTCCGGCCACGGGCTGGATGTAGTCGACCGTGGCACCCGGCGCGCCGAGCTGCGCGTTGAGCTGGTGGACCAGCGCGTGCGCCTCGGGCGGCAGGCTCTCGCCCGCGACCACGAGCGCGCGACCCCGGTGGGCGGCGAGGTCGCGCGCCGCGGCCCGCGCGAGGGGCGAAGCGCCCTGCTCCGCGCCGCCGAGCGCCGCCGCCAGCTCGGCCAACCAGCGCAGCAGCGCGCCCGGGGCCAGCGCAAGCCGGTGGTCGGCCATGGCGCCCGCGAGCGACGGCGAGGTCTCGATCGCATAGAGGCGATTCATCGGCACGCCGGCCGTCATGGCGCGGCGGGCCACGAACTCGCGCGCGTAACGCAAGTGCCCGGGGCCCGCGCCGAGGAAGTCGGCATCGAGCGCCACCACCACGTCGGCGTTCGAGAAACGGTAGAGGCTCTCCAACGGACGGCCGAAAGCGAGGCGCGCGCCGGCGAGCGAGCGGTCACGATGCAGCGGCTCCCAGCAATGACGGCGCGCCGCAGGGAAGCGCTCCATCACCGCCGTCGAGCTGCCGCGTGAACGCAAGCGAGCTCGTATACCCCGTGAGGATGCGCAAGCCCTCGCCGTGCGCTGCCTCGAGGCGTGCGAGCGCATCGTGCCACCCGGTCTCGAGGCCGGCGCGCGAGACGAGCGCCCCGTGCCTGCGAATTGCGCGCGAGCGGTCCGGATCCCACAGCTCGAGCACCGAGGCCTGCGCATAGACGTCGGTGGCACCCAGGCTCGCGGGATGCGCGGGGTTGCCTTCCACCTTGGTGGGCCGGCCCATGTTGCTTTCGACCAGCACGCCGGTGGCGCAGCCGCCCAGCGTCATCGAAGTGGCGAAGAAGCGCGGCACGCCTGCCGGAGCTTCGGCCGGATGCGCGTAGGGCACGATCTCCTCGACGGGGCCCTGGCAGCCCGCGCCGGCGAGCGCGGCGGCCGCGGCGGCGAGCTTGAGGAAGTCGCGCCGCGCGGGCGAGAGCGGGAGCGCGATGCCCGCGCCCGCCGCGCCTTCGTGCGCGAGGTCCTCGAGCGAGCGCCAGAGCGCGGGCGGATGCTCGTCCACGGATTCACCTAGCGATGACACGTGGAGCAATCGGCGAGGCGCCGCGTCGAGACGAGCGGCGTGGCGGGCGCGCCGGCGATGCGCCGGATCTCGCTCGTCGGCCGCATGTCGAACTCGTACGCGGGGGGCCTGAGGTGCGGCGCGGGATCGCGATGGCAGTCGAGGCACCACTGCATCTCGAGCGGCGCCACGCGGCGCGTGAGCGGCATGCGGTCGACGCGTCCGTGGCATTCAACGCAGCCCACGCCCTTGTGCACATGGATGCCGTGGTCGAAGTACACGAAGTCCGGAAGATCGTGCACGCGCAACCAGTGGAGCGGCTCGCCGCTCGCCGCGCTTGCGCGCACCGGCGCCAGCATCGGCGCGTCGGTGAAAAGCTGCGAGTGACAGGTCATGCACACCTGGGTCGCGGGAATGCCCGCGAAGGCGGACTGCTCGACGCCGTCGTGGCAGTAGCGGCAATCGATGCCGTCGTCGCCCGCGTGGTGCTTGTGGCTGAACGGGATCGGCTGGAGCGGCGCCTCGGCAAGGGAATCGGGGCCTTGCAGGTGCTGGTAGCCGACGACGGAGCCCGTGACGAGGAGCGCGAAGGTGCCCAGCAAGACGAGCTTCAGGACCAACACGCCGCTCGGGGTGAACACCTGCGCCATAGGCTATGGAGACCACGCGGCCGCAAAGAGTTCCCAAATGGCGACATGCGGAAAAAGCTACCTGCGAGCGAGCGCGATGCGAACCCGCTAAAGTGTCGCCCATGGAAACCGCCACCGCGAACGGCGCCATCGCGCTCGACGTGAACGGCGCGCGGCGCGAGACGCACGCGACGCCCGCCACGCCGCTGCTCTACGTGCTGCGCAACGACTTCGGCCTCGCCGCCACGCGCTTTGGCTGCGGCACCGAGCAGTGCGGAGCCTGCGTGGTGCTCGCCGACGGCAAGCCCGTGTACGCATGCACGCTCCCCGTTTCCGCCGCCGCGGGGCGCAGGATCACTACCCTCGAAGGCCTGGCGACCGCAGGCGCGCCGCATCCGCTGCAGGCTGCGCTCATCGATGCGCAGGCTGCCCAGTGCGGCTACTGCCTCTCGGGCATCACGATGCGCGCCGCGGCGCTGCTCGCGTCCGCGCCCGATCCCACGGAAAGCGAGGTGCGCGCGGCCCTCGACGGCCACCTGTGCCGCTGCGGCTCCCACAACCGCATCGTGCACGCGGTCCTCGAGGCGGCGCGCACGATGCGCGAGGCCGCGCGATGAGCGCCGCCGGCGGCGGCAAGCTGCCTGCGAGCCTCGAGAAGAACCGCCGCCTCTCCCAGTGGCTCGTGTTGACGCGCGATGCAACCGTGGAGGTGCGCTCGGGCAAGGTCGAGATCGGCCAGGGCATCCTCACCGCGCTGGCGCAGATCGTCGCCGAGGAGCTGGACGTCGCACCGGAACGCGTGCGCATGATGCGCGCGGTCACCGGCGCGAGCCCCGACGAAGGCGTCACCTCGGGCAGCCTGTCCACGCAGGATTCGGGCACGGCCCTGCGCTTCGCGTGCGCCGAGGCGCGCGCCCTGCTCCTCAACGCGGCGGCCGAACGGCTCGACTATCCGGTCGAGGCGCTCACCGTGGCCGACGGCGTGATCCACGGTCCCGGCGGTGCGCGCGCAACCTACTGGGATTTCGCGACCGAGGGGCTCCTCGACCGCGAGGCCACGGCGAGCGTTGCGCCCAAGGCCAGCGCGGCACGCACCGTGGTCGGCCGCGATGTCGCGCGCATCGACCTGCCCGACAAGGTGCTGGGCCGGCCGCGCTTCATCCATGACCTCGCCTTGCCCGGCATGCTGCATGGCCGCGTGCTGCGCACGCCCTCGCCCGCCGCGACACTCGTCGACCTGGACGACGCGGCGGTGAAAACGCTGCCCGGCGTGGTGGCAGTGGTGCGCGACGGCAGCTTCGCGGGCGTGGTCGCCGAGCGCGAGGAGATCGCGCTTGCCGCGCTCGAGCGGCTGCGGCGCGGCGCACGCTGGAACGAACGCGCGTCCCTGCCCGACGCCGCCGAGCTTGCCCAATGGCTCACCAGCGCGCCCCATGAATCCTCGCGCGTGACCGAACGCGGCATGGACACCGTCCCGCCCGTCCACGCGACGCGCCGCGCGCGCTATACGCGGCCTTACGTCGCCCATGCCTCCATCGGCACCTCGTGCGCGATCGCGCGTTGGGAAGACGCGGCGCATGTTCACGTCTGGAGCCACACGCAGGGCATCTACAACCTGCGCTCCGATCTCGCGCTCGTGTTCGGGCTGCCGGCCGCCGATATCGTCGTCGAGCATGGCGAGGGCGCGGGCTGCTACGGGCACAACGGCGCCGACGACGCCGCGCTCGATGCGGCGCTGCTCGCGCGCGCGGTGCCCGGACGGGCGGTGCGGGTCGTGTGGTCGCGCGAGGACGAGCTCGGCTCATCGCCGGTCGGTCCCGCGATGGCCGTCGAGATCGCCGCCGACGTCGATGAGCGCGGCGAGGTCCTCGCCTGGCACGGCGAAGTGTGGAGCAACGGGCACACCATGCGCCCGGGCCGCGCTGCCAAGCCGACGCTGCTCGCCGCCGCCCATCTCGCGCATCCTTTCGAGCCGCCGCTGCCGGTGAACCCGCCCTTCGCGGGCGGCGGCGGGGCGGAGCGCAACTCGGTTCCCGCCTACGATTTCCCCGCGCTGCGCGTCACCTGCCATCGCCTGACCGAGATGCCGGTGCGCACCTCGGCCCTGCGCTCGCTGGGCGCCTGCGCCAACGTGTTCGCGATCGAGAGCTTCGTGGACGACCTCGCGCGCGGGCTCGGCGAAGACCCGCTCGCCTGGCGCCTGCGCCACCTGTCCGACCCACGCGCCCGCGCCGTGATCGAAGCCGCCGCACGCCGCGCGGCGTGGGGCACGCCGCTCGCGGGCGATGGGCATGGACGAGGCATCGCATGGGCGCGCTACAAGGGCTTCGGCGCGTATTGCGCGGCGGTGGCCGAGGTGGAGCTCACCCACGAGGTGCGCGTGCGCCGCCTCGTGCTCGCCGTGGACGTGGGGCTCGCGGTGAATCCTGACGGCGTGGCGAACCAGGTCGAGGGCGGCGCGATCCAGGCCACCAGCTGGACGCTCAAGGAAGCGGTGCGCTTCGACCGCACGCGCATCACGTCGGCCACATGGGAGGATTACCCGATCCTGCGCTTCTCCGAGGTGCCGCGCGTCGAGGTGGAGGTGCTCCAGCGCGCCGATGAGCCCTCGATGGGCGCCGGCGAAGCGGCGCAGGGACCGGTCACGGCGGCGATCGCCAACGCGGTGCGCGACGCGATCGGCGTGCGCGTGCGCGACTTGCCGATCACCGCGGAGCGCGTGGCGGCCGCCACGTTGCGCGAGGAAGCGCTCGCGTGAGCGCGCGCCCCCGGCGCGGGGCCGACGGCCTCGCGCGAAGCCTTGCGCGTTGCGGCGTGCGGCGCATCTTCGCGCTCTCGGGAAACCACGTGATGCCGGTCTTCGATGCCGCGCTCGACGCGGGTCTCGAGCTCATCCACGTCCGCCACGAGGCCGCCGCCGTGCACATGGCCGACGCCTGGGCGCGCATCACAGGCGTGCCGGGCATCGCACTCGTCACCGGCGGCCCCGGCCATGCGAACGCGGTCGCCGCGCTCTACACCGCGGCGATGGCCGAATCGCCCGTGGTGCTGCTCTCGGGGCACGCGCCGAATTGCGAACTGGGCATGGGCGCCTTCCAGGAGATGCGCCAGGCGGACGTGGCAGCACCCATCGCAAAGGCGGCCTGGACGTGCGCCAACGCATCGAGCGTGGCGGCCGACGTCGCTCGCGGGATGCGCATCGCGTGCTCGGGGCGCCCGGGGCCGGTACACCTCAGCCTGCCGGTGGACGCGCTCGACGCCGCGACCGAGGATGGGGAGCCCGATCCGGCCGGCGCGCAACGCATGCCGATGCCGCTCGCCGATGCCGACGCGCGCGTGCTGCTCGAGCGCCTCGCGCGTGCATCGCGCCCCCTGATCCTCGCCGGTCCCGCGCTGATGACGCGCCCGGGCCGCGCGCATTGCGCCGAGCTCGAGGAGGCAAGCGCGATCCCCGTGATCGGCATGGAGAGCCCGCGCGGCATCGCGGACCCGAGCCTCGGCGCGTTCCCTCAGATTCTCGCGCAGGCCGACGCGATCCTGCTGCTCGGCAAGCGGCTCGACTTCACGCTCCGGTTCGGGCGGGCGCCGGCCATCGCCGCGGACTGTCAATTCCTGCAGGTCGACGCCGAGGGGATCGAGTTCGCGCGCACCCGCCGCGCCGTGGGCGCGCGGCTCGTCGCAACCGTCGAAGCCGATGCGACCGCGGCGATCGAGGCGTTGACGCGCGCCGCCCCATCACGCGCGCCGCGGGACGATTCATGGCGCTCCGACGTGCGTGCCGCCATCCGCCATCGCCCCGCGGCCTGGGACTCGGCGCGGGCCACGGAAGCGGGACGCCTGCATCCGGTGCAGGCGTGCCGCCCGCTGCAGGCCCTGCTCGACGCGCATCCGGAGTCCGTGCTGGTGGCCGACGGCGGCGAGTTCGGCCAATGGGCGCAGGCTTGCCTCGCCGCGCCGCACCGCGTGATCAACGGGTCCGCGGGGGCAATCGGCGCGGCGCTTGCCTTCGCGCTCGGCGCGCGCGCGGCACGGCCCGATGCGCCGGTGATCGCGCTGATGGGCGACGGCACGTTCGGCTTCCATCCCGCCGAGATCGACACCGCGGTGCGCTACGCCATGCCGTTCCTGCTGGTGGTCGGCAACGACGCGCGCTGGAACGCCGAGTACCAGATCCAGGTGCGCTCCTATGGCCGCGACCGCGCCGTCGGCTGCGAGCTCCTGCCGACGCGCTACGACCAGGTGTGCGCGGCCTTCGGCGGTCACGGCGAGACGGTCACCGAAGCGAGCGAGCTGCTGCCCGCCGCGCGGCGCGCCCTCGCCTCGGGCAGGCCCGCGTGCCTCAACGTGATGATCGAAGGCCTTCCTGCGCCGGACGTGAAGCGCTAGTCCGCGAGCTCGCGCATCACCTTGTAGAGGTCCGCCTTGCCCTCGAAGCCGATGCCGGGCAGCGCGGGCAATGTCACGTAGCCGTTCTCGACCCGCACGCCATCGGGGAATCCACCGAAGGGCTGGAACAGGTCCGGGTACGACTCGTTGCCGCCCAGCCCGAGGCCCGCGGCGATGGCGAGCGACATCTGGTGGCCGCCGTGAGGGATGCAACGCGAAGGCGACCAGCCGTGCTCCCGCAGCATGTCGAGCGTGCGCAGGTACTCCACCAGGCCATAGGAGAGCGCACAATCGAACTGCAGCCAGTCGCGATCGGCGCGCATGCCGCCGTAGCGGATGAGGTTCCTCGCGTCCTGCATCGAGAACAGGTTCTCCCCCGTGGCCATGGGCTTCGCGTAGTGCTCGGCGAGCGCGGCCTGCAGCGCGTAGTCGAGCGGATCGCCCGCCTCCTCGTACCAGAAGAGGTCGTATTGCGAGAGCGCCTTGGCGTAGGCGATGGCGGTGGCGAGGTCGAAGCGGCCGTTGGCGTCCACGGCGAGCTTCTGTCCCGGGCCGAGGATGGAGAGCACCGCCTCGATGCGCCGGCGGTCCTCGGCCAACGGCGCGCCGCCGATCTTCATCTTCACCACGCTGTAGCCGCGCGCGAGGTAGCCGCGCATCTCGGCGATGAGCTGCGTATCGTCCTTGCCCGGATAGTAGTAGCCGCCCGCCGCGTAGACGAACACGCGCGGGTTCGGCCTGCCGTTGCCGTAGCGCTCGGCGAGGAGCTGGAAGAGCGGCCGGCCCGCGATCTTCGCCACCGCGTCCCACAGCGCCATGTCGATGGTGCCGATCGCCACCGAGCGCTCGCCGTGCCCGCCGGGCTTCTCGTTCGCGAACATGCATGCCCACACCTTGTGCGGGTCGATGTTGGCGCCGCCTTCGTCCCGCAGCGACGCGGGGTCCGCCTCCATCACGCGCGGGATGAAGCGCTCGCGCATGAGCGTGCCCTGCCCGTAGCGCCCGTTGGAGTTGAAGCCGTAGCCCACGACCCGCTTGCCGTCGCGCACCACGTCGGTGACCACCGCCACCAGCGAGCACGTCATGCGGCTGAAGTCGATGTAGGCGTTGCGGATGGGAGAGGCGATCGGGTGCGTCTTCTCGCGGATCTCGATGATCTTCATGGCGCGGGTGTACGTGTTTCGTGGACAATGGAGGCAATCCATCATCGTAGCGGAGAACCCCATGGAAGAGGCACGCGCGCTCCAGCGCGCCGACGAGATCCTCATGGCCTTCGTGCAGAGCCAGGAGATCCCCGGCGGAGGAACCACCGGGACCGCCACCGATCACGGCGTGAAGACCGCGCAGTTCCTGATCGGCATCCACAAGACGCTGCACGAGTACTTCAAGGGGCTATGAGCCGCATCGGGCGCTGGTGGCCGGAGCTCGTCGCGGCGGCCGCCGCCGTGGCGATGCTGGTCCACGGTCCCATCGCGCAGCTCGCGCACTACCACGAGTTCGCCGACGCGCGCACGCTCCTCGGCATCCCGCGGGCGCTCGATGTCCTGTCGAATGCGGGCTTCATCGCCGTGGGCCTGTGGGGGCTTGCCGCGCTTGCGTCCACGCGCCGCGATCCGATCTTCGCGACGTCGTGGCCGGGTTATCTCGTGTTCGCGCTGGCGCTTGTCGCGACCGCATTCGGCTCGGGCTGGTACCACCTGGCACCCGACGACTCGCGCCTCGTCTGGGACCGGCTGCCGATCGCGCTCGCCTGCGCGGGGCTGCTCGCGGCGGTGCACGCCGACACGCACGACGACCGCCATCCGTGGGCGGTCGCGGCGGTGCTCATGGTCATCGCATGCGCGAGCGTCTGGTGGTGGTCGTTCACGGGAAGCCGCGGCGTCGGCGACCTGCGTCCGTACCTCTACCTGCAGGCAGTCCCCCTGGTCCTCATTCCCGGCTGGCAGGCAGTCCACCGGGCCCCACGCCCGCAGCGCATCGCGTTCGGCATCGCCATTCTGCTCTACGCCCTTGCGAAGGTGTTCGAGCTCGCCGACCACGCGGTGTTCGATACTCTCGGCGTGTTGAGCGGACACACGATCAAGCACCTGCTCGCGACAGCGGCGGCCGGGGTGATCATCGGCGAAGCAGCGGGTAGATCACGAGCCCCACGACGGCCGCCAGCGCCACGATCACCGGCTCGGGCAGCTTCTTGAAGCGCCACAGCAGCGCGCCGGTCACGATCGCAATCGCGGCCGTCGGCGCATCGACAATCGAACGCTGCGCGAGCACGATCACCGCACCCGCGATGGCGCCGATCGCCGCCGCGGTCACGCCGTCCACGAACGCGACGAGCCCGGGACGCTTGCCGTATTTCTTGAAGTACGGCGCAGGAATCACGGTGAAGAGGTAGCACGGGAGGAAGGTCGCGAGCGCGGCCACGGCGGCGCCCGGCAACCCGGCGATCAGGTAGCCGATGAAGCCCACGGTGATCACCACGGGACCGGGCGTGATCATCGCCACCGCCACCGCGTCGACGAACTGGCGCTCGGTAAGCCAATGGTTGCCCGTCACCACGCCGCCGTAGAGGAATGGCACGATCGCGAGTCCGGAACCGAACACGAATGCGCCCGCTTCTCCGAAGTAGAGCGCGATGCGCGCGAGCAGCGGCCAGTCGGTGCCGCCGGCGAGCGAAGCCACGGCGGGGGCATCGAACGCCGCGACCGCGGGCAGCCCCCGGTGCAGCCACGGCGGCGGCGTGCGCACGAGCCACACCACCACGCCGGCCGCGATGAAGAGCCACGCGATCTCCGATTCGGTGATCGCCGTGACGGCCACGAGCACGATCCAGATCGCCCACAGCAGCGCATCGCGGCCGATGCTCTTCGCGGTGAGCTTCCAGGCCGAGAGCGCGATGATGCCGATCACCGCGGCGCCGACGCCGTAGAACACCGACTGCATCCAGGCGAGCCCGCCGTAGCGCACGTATGCCCAGCCGAGCGCCACCACGATGAGGAAGGACGGCACCACGAACGCGACGCCCACGACGGTCGCGCCCCACGCCCGGTAGTGCACATACCCCAAATACATCGCGAGCTGGGCGGCGAGTGGGCCGGGCATCAGCTGCGCGAGCGCGAGCCCTTCCTTGTAGTCGGCCTCGGTGATCCATGCGCGCCGCTCGACCAGGTCGCGGTGCATGTATCCGGCAAGCGCCACGGGGCCGCCGAAGCCGAAGCTGCCGAGGCCGAGCATGTAGAGGGTGAGCTGCGCGAGGGAATAGCGCGGGCGATCCGTCGATGTATCCAAGGCATCCGCTCCATGGCCTGCCCCGGCTCGGTTAAGGCCGGGGGCCGAAGCGCCAGATTTGGACGGAGTCGTCTGGGCCGCGAGGCCGCCGGGGATCTGCGCGAAACCCCGATGCGCGCAAGACTAGCGCACTTCGCGCTGTCCTGCCGGAAAAGGAAACGGCGCCCCGCGGGACGCCGTCTCGTTGCTGCGCGAACGGCCTGTTACCGATATCCGTACCCGCCCATCGGACGGCAGCGCGAGAAATCGAGGTCGTTCTGGACCTCGCCCGGGCGCACGGCCTCGAAGTGGCGCGCGTGCGGGTTCCAGCATTCCTGCGCGTAGCCGCGGAAGCGGTTGTCGTCGTCGCGATAGTCGCGGTAGTGCTCTTCGCGCCAGCGCTGGGCATCGGCCGCGGCGTCGGCCTCGCGCTGCGCCTCGATGGCCTGCTGGCGCGCTTGCCAGTCGGAATCGTTGTAGCGGGGATCGTAGTAGCGCTGCGCGAACGCGCCCGCCGAAGCGGCGGCGACGAGCAGGCCCAGGGCGATGGCTTGCAGTCTCATGGTCATCCTCCAGTTGGATCAGCCCGGGTCGCAGGCCGAAAACCATGGGACAGGCCAGCGCAAGGCGTGTTCGGCGCGCGCCGCGGCTGTCCGACGCAGGACATGCGCACCCGTTCGCGGGGCGAACGGCTACACGGTGCGCGACAGTGCGCGATCGCCTGGACCCACATGACGACAACCACCACGTTGCTCGCCGCGAAGAGCAGCAGGCGATGCTTCACCTTGTTGTAGGTGAGGTGCACGAGGCTGTGCAGCACACGCAGCGCGACGTAACCCCAGGCCAGGTCGACGAACGATTCGGTCACGCCCTGCGCGAGGAACATCGTGAAGCACACGACATAGAACAGCACCGGAACCTGCAGCAGATTCATGAACGCGCGATTCGGGATCCTCGCCTGGGGCGGACGCGGTCGGACTCGCCGTACTTGAAGTCGTCGTAGTTGACCTGCCCGGCGAAGCCAGCGCGGAAACGTAGATGGGCACCAGCAGGAGGACCGCGAAGGTCCAGCCCGCGAGCGCCAGCATGGGGGCGAAGATGGCGGCCTGGCTCACGGCGCGCCCGTGGAGAGCGCGACGTAGGGTTCGACCTTGTCCTGCTCCGCCGCGTCGTTGCGCGCGACCACCGCGCGCGCGGGCTCCGTGTCGCTCAGGTTGACGGCCTCGTGGGGCACGCCGGGCGGGACGTAGAGGAAATCGCCGGGCTCGCTCACCGTCTCGTTCTCGAGCCGCTCGCCCCAGCGCGTGAGCACGCGTCCCTCGAGCAGGTAGATACCGGTCTCGTAGCCCACGTGCAGATGTGGATCGGCGCGGGCGCCCGGCGGAATCACCACGATGTGCATCGACAGGCCCGCGGATCCCACGGTGCGCCCGGAGATGCCGATGAAGTACGGCAGGCGCTGGCGGGTCATCACCTCCGCCGCGGGACGGATCGCCTGCAGCCTGGCGTGGCTCACTTGATCTCCGTCTCCACGAACACCACCTCGGCGTCGCCGTCGTTGATGACGTTGTGCTCGATGGGCGCGCGGCGGAACATCGCCTGTCCCGCGGCGATCTCGACCGCATTGCGCCCGGCCTTGCTCTCCACCAGCATGCGCGCGGCCGTGCGGTAGACGATCACGTAGTCCTGCGCGTGCCGGTGCCAGCCCGTCTCGGCCCCGGGTGCAAAGCGCCATTCCGTGATCGTCACCCGGTCGTTGTCCTCGATGCGGGTGCGGGTCGCCTGGGTACGGATTGCTTCCATGGTGCCTCCCTGCCGATTGCGGCCTTCAGGCCAGCTCTTGCGCCAATTCCACCAGACTCCGGACTGACACGTCCACCGGGCCTTTCGGCTGCGTTTCGCCCTTGCCAGGTCCACGCTCGTCGGGCCGCGCCACGAACGCGGTGCGCAGCCCGCAAGCCGCCGCCGACGCGAGGTCGTAGGAATGCGCCGCGACCATCATCGCCTCTTCCGGCGCGCAGTCGAACGCGGCCGCCGACGCGAGGTAGACCACCGGCTTCGGCTTGTAGTCGCGCGCGAGCTCGGCGCCGAGGATGGCGTCCCACGGAAAATGGTTGCGGCGCGCGAGGTTGGCCATGATCGCGATGTGGCCGTTGGAGCACGGCGCGATCAGGAGCTTCTCGTGCAGGCGCGCGAGGCCGGGCGCCACGTCGGGCCATGCATCCAGGCGGTGCCACGCGAGGTTCAGGTTCGCGCGCGCGGCCTCGTCGACGCGGTCGAGCCCGAAGTCGCGCAGCACGATGTCGAGGTTGCGCCGGTGCAGCACGTCGAGCTTGCTGAACGGCAGGCGTCCCGCGCGCACCTCCTCCATCGAGGGCTGGTACTGGTCGCGCCACGCGTCGGCGAAGGCGAGCCAGTCGGCCTGGATGCCGAGGGGAGCCAGGATGGAGTGCGCTTCGCGCGCCACCCCCGTGCGCCAGTCCACGAGCGTGCCGAAGACGTCGAAGAGCAGCGCCTTGATCACGTTTTCGGCACCGCGGCGAGGGTGCAGCGCGAGATGCAGACCATCCTGCCCAGCTCATCGGCGATGCGCACCTCCCAGACCTGCGTGCTGCGTCCCACGTGCACGGGTGTTGCGGTCGCCGTCACCACGCCGTCGCGCTTGCCGCGCAGGTGGTTCGCGTTGATCTCGATGCCGACCACGTTCTGCTTCTCCTGGTCGATGTTCATCCACGCGCCGGTCGAGGCGACCGTCTCCGCGAGAGCGACCGAGGCGCCGCCGTGCAGCAGGCCGAAGGGCTGGTGCACGCGCGCAGTGATCGGCATGCGTGCAACCACGCGTTCCTTGCTCGCCTCCACGACTTCGATGCCGAGTGTCGAGAGAAGCGTCTCCTTCTGGGTGCCGGGAAAGAGTTCCATGAGGTAAGCGGGTGGCCAAAACGCCCATTGTCGCTCATGCGGTAAAGTGGGCGCCATGAAGATCCGGGTCGAATGCCACGCGGGCCACCGCGGCGACGAGGAGCCGAGCGCCTTCACGCTGGGCGCGCGCCGCCTGGACGTGATCGAGATCGTCGACCGCTGGGTGGCCCCGGACCACCGTTACTTCAAGGTCGCGACCGGGGATGGCCGCCTGATGGTTTTGCGGCATGACACGGCTTCGGGCAACTGGGAGCTCGCCGCACTCGTGGGCCAGGGCCGCTCGCTCTCGAAGTCCCTGCACTAGACGGCGCGGTGCCCGGTCGCGCGGCGGAAGTCTTCACGACCTTCCTGCGCCTGGGGCTGGTCGCGTTCGGCGGCCCCGTTGCGCACCTGGGTTACTTCCGGCGCGAGATCGTCGAGCGGCGCGGCTGGGTCTCGGCGGAGCAGTTCGCCCAGCTGATGGGTCTCTGCCAGCTCCTGCCCGGCCCGGCGAGCAGCCAGCTCGGCTTCACGCTGGGGCTGTTGCGCGCGGGCTGGCCCGGCGCCCTCGCGGCGTTCGTGGGCTTCACGCTGCCCGCCGCGCTCCTCATGTATGCCTTCGCCCGCCTGCTGCCGGGCCTCGCGCCCTCCGCTGCGGGAATCCTGGTGCATGGTTTGAAGCTGGTCGCGGTCGCCGTGGTGGCCGACGGTACGGTGCGCATGTTTCGCCAGCTGTGCCCAGACGCCACTCGCGCGCTGATCGCGGCGGCGAGCGCGGCCGCGGTCCTTGCGCTCGGCGCCGGCTGGGTTCAGCTCGCGGTGGTCGCGGCCGGGGCGATCGCGGGACTGGCGCTCTGCCGCACCCTGCCCGCCGTCATCTTCGAGCCGCCGCGGCTTCCCCATGGCCACCGCGCCGGCATCGTCCTCTTCGCGCTCTACCTCGCGCTGCTCGTCGGGCTCCCGCTGGCTGCGCAGGCGGCGGGAGGCCGCGTGGCGGTGGCGGCGGCCTTCTACCGGGCGGGTGCGCTCGTGTTCGGCGGCGGCCACGTCGTGCTGCCATTGCTGCAGCAGACGGTGGTCGAGCCGGGGTGGATCTCGCGCGATGCGTTCCTCGCGGGCTACGGCGCGGCGCAGGCGGTGCCGGGCCCGATGTTCTCGCTCGCGGCCTACCTCGGCGCGCGGCTCGACGGCGGCCACGCCAGCGCGCCGGGTGCGCTCACCGCGCTCCTGTCCATCATGCTGCCGGGCCTGCTGCTGGTGGCCGCGGTGCTGCCGCTCTGGGGCACGCTGGTCGCGAAGCGCGGCGCGGTGCGCGCGATCGCCGGCGTGAACGCCGCGGTCGTGGGACTGCTCGCCGCCGCCTTCTACGACCCGGTCTGGTTGGGCGCGGTGCTCGCGCCCCTGGACGCTGCCGTGGCCGTTGCGGGATATGCCATGCTCGCCGTGCGCCGCGCCTCTTCGATTTGGGTCGTGGCCTGGTGCGTGGCTGCGACAGCGGCGCGCGCCTGGTTTGGAGGCTGAACCTGCCCAGGGCCGAAATGTCCTAAGATCGCCCACGAACAAGAGCAAACCACACGCGACGGAGGGTCGATGAAGTCCACGCTCGAGCAGCATCCCGACTTCAAGCTCGTGTTCCACAACCGCCAGCGCGTCTTCCGCCGCGCGGCGCTCTTCGGCCACATCGGCCTGCTCGAATCCTGGTTCGACGGCGACGTCGACATCGAAGGCGACATCAAGGCCGCTTTCGCCGTCGGCATGAGCTCGGGCATGGACCGCGCCACGCCGCTGGTACGCATCCGCAACTGGTGGCACGAGTGGCAGCGCACCAACGGCTCGGTCGACAAGGCGCGCGAGAACGCCCGCTTCCATTACGCGCTCGGCACGGACTTCTACCGCCTGTGGCTGGACGAGGCGCTCATGATGTACACGTGCGGGTACTGGAAGGAAGGCACGCGCACCGTCGAGGAGGCGCAGCGCAACAAGGTCGAGCACGTGTGCCGCAAGCTCCTCATCTCGCCCGGCGACGAGGTCGTCGACATCGGCACGGGCTTCGGCGGCTTCATGTTCCACGCCGAGCAGTTCCACGGCGCGAAGGTGACCGGCACCAACATCACGCCGGAGCAGATCACGATGGTGCGCGACGAGATCGCCAAGCGCCACCTCGAGGGCCGCTGCGAGGTGATCGAGGCCGACTTCCGCGAGGTGCGGCGGCAGTACGACAAGGTCGTGTCCATCGGCGTGCTGGAACATGCGGGGCGCGACCAGCTTGACGAGGTGGTACGCGCACACGCCGATCAGCTGAAGCCCGGCGGCCTCGGCATGCTGCATTTCATCGGCCACGTGGGACGCTTCGAGACCGAGTTCTTCATCCGCAAGCACGTCTTCCCCGGCGGCTGGATCCCGAGCCTCGCCGAGACCATCGAGGCGATGGAGCGCGCGGGGCTCGAGGTGATGGACGTCGAGAACCTGCGCCGGCACTACGCGCTCACCCTCGACGCCTGGGCGGAGCGCTTCGAGCGCAACTGGGAGAAGATCCACGCGCTCGACCCGAAGAAGTTCGACGACCGCTTCCGCCGCGTGTGGCGTGCGTACCTCTACGGCTGCGCGGAGATGTTCCGCTCGCCGCAGGGGCACACCCACCTCTTCCAGATCGTGTTCTCGAAGGGCAACGCCGCGCGCGACGCCTATCCCATGTCCCGCGCGCACCTCTACGCCGCGGCGCCCGACGCCGGCGCCGAGCTCGCCGCGGCGCGCGCCCTCGAGGCGGCCCGGCGCGGCGCGGAATGAGCACGCCCGGGGCCGCGGCGCACGCGCTGCGCCGCGACGCGCTCGTGCAGCAGTTGCGCACGGGCTCGGGCCCGGTCGGCCTCGCGAAGGACACCTCCAACCTCTTCCGCGACCGCCAGGCCAGCGCGCGCCGCCGCCTCGACGTGCGCGCGATGCACGACGTGTTGAGCGTGGATCCCGCGGCGGGCCGCGTGGACGCCGAGGGCATGGTCACCTACGAGGCGCTGGTCGCGGCCTGCCTGCCGCACGGCGTGATGCCGGCGGTGGTGCCGCAGCTGAAGACCATCACGCTGGGCGGCGCCGTCGCCGGCGTGGGCATCGAGGCCTCGTCGCACCGCTACGGGCTGGTGCACGAGGCCGTCGACGAGCTGGAGGTGCTCACGGGCGACGGGCGCATCCTCGCCTGCACGCGCGACAACGAGCACGCCGACCTCTTCTACGGCTTTCCCAACTCCTACGGCACGCTCGGCTACGCGCTGCGCGTGGTGGCGCGGACGGTGCCGGTGCGGCCCTTCGTGCACCTCGACGCACCTGGCCTTCGACGACGCGGGCAGCTACTTCAAGGCCGTGGAGCGCCACTGCCTGGAGGGCGACGCGGACTTCATCGACGGCACGATGTTCGCGCCGGATCGCCTGTACCTCACGCTCGGCCGCTTCGCCGACGCGGCGCCCTCGACCAGCGATTACACCTACCGCGAAATCTACTACCGCTCGATCGAGAAGAAGCGCGAGGACTGGCTCACGGTCCACGATTTCATCTGGCGCTGGGACACCGACTGGTTCTGGTGCTCGAAGAACCTGCTCGCGCAGAACCCGTTGGTGCGCCGCCTCTACGGCCCGGCGGCGCCTCGGCTCGCGCACGTACTCGAAGATCATGCGCTGGAATAGCCGCGTGGGCCTCACGCGCGGCCTCGACCGGCTGCGCGGCGTGCACGACGAGTCGGTGATCCAGGACGTCGACATTCCGGTGGAGCGCGCCCCGGCATTCCTCGACTTTCTCGCGCGTGAGGTGGGCATCTGGCCGGTGTGGATGTGTCCCATCGGCACCCAGGCGCGACGCTTCGCGCTGGTCGCTCTATCCGATGCAGCAGCGCCTCTACGTGAACTTCGGCTTCTGGGACGTGGTGCGCTCGCGCGCGGGACGCGAGAGCGGCCACGTGAACCGCGCCGTCGAGCGCGCGGTGGCCGATGCCGGCGGCGTGAAATCGCTCTATTCGGAGAGCTATTACCCGCGCGAGGAGTTCGACGCGCGCTATGGCGGGCAGGCCTACGCCGCGCTCAAGGCGAAGTACGATCCGGGTGGCGCGTTTCCCACCCTGTACGAGAAGTGCGTCCTCAAGCACTGACAACCGAGGAGGATCCATGAACCTACGCGAAACCGCCGCCGCCTGGACACCGCAGGCGCAAGCCCTGCTGCGCATCGTGGTCGGATACCAGTTCCTGTCCCACGGCACCGCCAAGCTCTTCGGCGTGCCGCACGTGGCGATGTTCGACAACCTCCAGGTGCTCTCCCTCATCGGGGCGGCGGGCATCCTCGAGGTCGTGGGCGGCGGGCTCCTCCTCATCGGCCTGTGCACGCGGGTGGTGGCCTTCATCCTCTCCGGCGAAATGGCGTTCGCCTACTTCATGGGTCACGCCTCCAAGGGGCACGCGCTGGTTCCCTCCCTCAACGGCGGGGATACGGCGGTCACCTGGTGCTTCGTGTTCCTCTTCTTCGCGGCGGCGGGCGCGGGTGCCTGGAGCGTGGACGCTGGCTTGCACCGACCCCGGGCCTGACCCTCCGCATCCCGGCGCCCGGCCGCGGGCTCCCCGCGTTGTGGCAAAATGGTTTTGCACAAAAGTATTCCCGGTGCCACGACAACAGGAGGAGCAGAAATGGAACGGTCGCACAGCATCCTTTTTCCGGCCCTCGTCGCCGCGGCGTCGCTCGCCGCCGGCGCGGCATGGGGCCAGGGTTCCGACACCATCACGCTCGGCGCGGCGGTGTCGCTCACGGGCAAGTACTCCACCAACGGCAAGAACACCAAGGACGGCTACGACCTCGCCGTCGAGCGGGTGAACGAGATGGGCGGGGTCAAGGTGGGCGGCAAGAGCTACAAGCTCAAGGTCGTCTACTACGACGACGAGTCGACCTCGGCGCGCGGCGCCCAGCTCGCCGAGCGCCTGATCCAGCAGGACCACGTCGACTTCCTGCTCGGCCCCTACAGCTCGGGCCTCACCAAGGCCATCGCGCCGGTGACCGAGAAGCACGGCATCCCCATGGTCGAGGGCAACGGAGCCGACCGCGACCTCTTCGAGAAGGGCTACAAGAACCTTTTCGCGGTGCTGAACACCTCGGACTACTACCTGCGCGCCGCGATCCAGCTCGCCGCCGAGGAGACCCGCAAGGCCGGCAAGAACCCCGCCGACCTCAAGGTCGCCATCGCGGTGGAGAACGACAACTTCTCCAAGGACGTGCGCGACGGCGTGGCCGAGGACGCCAAGAAGCTCGGCATGAAGATCGTGATCGACGACAAGCTCCCGCCGGAGCTGAACGACATGTCGGCCACGCTCGCCAAGGTGAAGGCGGTGAAGCCCGACATCCTGGTGGTCTCCGGGCACGACAAGGGCGCCACCCTCGCCGTGAAGCAGGTCGCCGCGGACCAGGTCCACGTGGCCATGCTGGCACTCACGCACTGCGACTCGGCGCAGATCGCCGAGAAGCAGGGCAAGGCGGCCGAGTACGCGATCTGCGGCTCGCAGTGGGACCGCAGCCTCGCCTACCAGGACAAGTGGTTCGGCACCGCCGAGCAGTACGCCCAGCGCTTCCAGAAGCGCTTCAACTACGAGCCGCCCTACCAGGCCGCCGAGTCCACCGCCTCGGTGCTCACGTTCGTGGACGCCTTCCAGCGCGCCGGCTCGCTCGACAAGGCCAAGGTGCGCGACGCGCTCGCCAGCACCGACCTGCAGACCTTCTACGGGCCGATCAAGTTCGACGCCACCGGCAAGAACATCGCCAAGTCGATGGTGCTCTACCAGGTGCTGGGCGGGAAGTACAAGGTCGTGGCTCCGTCCAAGTGGGCGCAGACGAAGATCGTGTACCCGGCACCCGCCTGGGACAAACGCAAGTAGGTGACGAGAGGAAATCACGCACGGCACCTTTCCCGGCGCCGCGCGTGATCCTCGTCACCCCGGCGCAGGCCGGGGCCTAATGCCCATGTCCAACCTCACCCTGATCCTCGACACGCCCGTCCTCGGCCTGCAGCTGCTGGTCGACGGCATCCTCGTGGGCGCCATCTTCGCGCTGGTGGCCTACGGGATGGCGCTGGTATGGGGCGTGATGAAGATGATCAACATCGCGCAGGGCGAGCTGGTGATGCTCGGCGGCTACGTGGTGATCGAGCTCGCCAAGGTGGGCGTGAACCCGCTCGCGGGCATGCCGGTGGCCGCGGCGGTGCTCTTCGTGTTCGGCTGGGCGCTCTACCGGCTGGTGATCTTCCGCGTGGTCGACCGCGACCTCTTCATCTCGCTGCTCGCCACCTTCGGCCTGTCGATCCTCATCCAGCAGCTCGCCAACAGCATCTTCGGCTCCGACGTGCAGTCGGTCGACTCGGGCCTGGGCACGCTGATCTTCTTCGGGGGGCTCTTCACCGTCGCCAAGGTGAAGCTCGTCGCCTTCGCCGCGGCGCTGGTGGTGGGCGGCGTGCTGTACGCGTTCCTGCGCAACTCGCGCCTCGGCCAGGCGATCCGCGCCACCTCGCAGAACGCCCGCGCGGCGGGCGTGCTCGGCATCGACACCGATCGCGTGTACGCCGCCACCTTCGCCATCAACGCGGCCATCTGCGGCGCGGCCGGCGGCCTCGTGGCGATGACGTGGATCATCCACCCGTACCTCGGCCTCACCTACACGCTGCGCTCGTTCATGATCGTGATCGCGGCGGGCCTGGGCAACATCGCCGGCGTGCTGGGCGCGGGCGCGGGGCTGGGCGTGGCGGAGAACGTCGCCGGCTTCCTGTTCGGCACCGAGTACCAGACCGCGTTCGTGTTCCTGCTGCTCGTGGCGATCCTCATCGCGCGCAGCCTCCTCCTGCGGCGCGGGCGGCGCTACCTGCAATGAGGCAGCGCGCGCGCACCGTCGCCCTCTGCGTGGCCATCCTCGCGGTGTCCATCGCGGCGCCGTGGATCGCGCCCGCCATCGTGGTGCAGATGGCGTTCCTGTGGCTGATGATCCTCTTCGCGCTCACCTGGGACGTGTGCGGCGGGCAGATGGGCTACAACTCGTTCGGCAACGTGGTGTTCTTCGGGTTCGGCATGTACATCTGCGCCGTGATCCAGCGCGATTCGGGGCTCGGGTATTTCACCGCCGTCTTCGCCGGCATGGGCGCGGGCGCGGTGGCGTGCGTGGCGCTCGCCGCGCTGCTGGGGCCCGCGATGCTGGGCCTGCGCGGCCCGTACTTCGCGATCGGCACGCTCGGGCTCGGTGTGGCGGCCGCCGACCTCGCCGCGGCCACCGAGTACGTCGGCGCGGGCTCGGGCATGGCCCCGCCCGTCTACCCGGGCGGCGCGGGCACCAGCGCGCGCTTCTACTACTACGTGCTGATGGTGCTCGCGATGCTGGCGTGGCTGGTACTGCGCTGGCTCTATTCGCGCCGCTTCGGCCTCGCGATCAACGCGATCCGCGACGACGAGGACAAGGCCGAGGCGATGGGCCTCGACACCACGCGCTACAAGACGGTGGCCTGGTGCGTGGCGGCATTCTTCCTGGGCCTCGCGGGCGGGCCCACCGGCAACCTCGCGGGCTTCATCGACCCGCGCGAGCTCGCCTTCGCCGGCCCCACCTTCGGCGTGTGGATGGTGCTGATGGCGATGCTCGGCGGGCGCGGCACGATCTGGGGCCCGGTGATCGGCGCGGTCATCTTCCACGTGACGCAGGAACTGTTCTGGACCTACCTGCTCGGCTGGCAGCGGGTCGCGATGGGGCTCCTCATCGTCGTGATCGTGCTCTTCTTCCCCAAGGGCGTGATGGGCTGGATCGCCGAGCGCTGGCCACGGCACTTCGCACGCGGGGCCGTGCGATGAGCGCGCTGCTCGAGGTCTCCCACGTGCGCAAGGCCTTCGGCGGCGTGGTCGCCAACGACGACGTCTCGATCGCGGTCGAGGCCGGCTCGATCGTGGGGCTCATCGGGCCCAACGGCTCGGGCAAGACCACGCTCTTCAACTCCATCGTCGGCTACCACCCGGTGGACGCGGGCTCGATCCGCTTCGGGGGCCGCGAGCTCATGCGCCTGCGCGTGCCCGAGATCGCGCGCCTGGGCCTCATCCGCACCTTCCAGCAGACGCGCGTCTACGGCGAGATGACCGCACTTTCCAACATGCTGATCAGCATTCCCGCGGCGCGCTCCGGCTTCGCGTCGATGTTCGCCGGCTTCGCGCGCGAGACGGTGGAGCGCGCCGAGTCGCTGCTCGAGTTCGTGGGCCTCGCCGAGAAGCGCCACCTGCTCGCGGGCGACCTCTCGTTCGGGCAGCAGAAGCTGCTCGAGTTCGCGATGGCGCTGATGGCCGAGCCCCGGCTCCTGCTGCTGGACGAGCCCACCGCGGGCATCAACCCCACGCTCATCAACGGCCTCATCGAGCGGCTGCAGCGCGCCAACGCCGAGATGGGCGTCACACTCCTCGTGATCGAGCACAACATGCGCGTGATGATGGGCCTCGCGCAACGCATCTACTGCCTCGCCCACGGCCAGCTCCTGGCGGAGGGCACGCCGGCCGAGATCATGAACGACGCGCGCGTGATCGAAGCCTACCTGGGGGCGCACTGATGACCGCGGCGAGCGTGGCCGAGCGCGTCCCGGATGCCGCGGCCCTGGATGCGCTCGCGCTCGGCGCACCACTCCTCGCCCTGGACGACCTCGTCGCCGGCTACGGCCGCATGCAGATCCTGCACGGCGTGAGCCTGCGCGTGGCGGCGGGACAGTCGCTCTGCCTCATCGGCCCGAACGGAGCCGGCAAGTCGACCGTGCTGCACTCGATCTACGGCTTCACGCGCATCGAGTCGGGACGGGTCGTCGTGGGCGGCGCGGACGTGACGCGGCTCTCGCCCAACGAGAAGCTCGCGCGCGCCCGCATCGCCTACATCCTGCAGGACAACTCGGTGTTCCCCGACATGACCGTCGAGGAGAACCTGTGGATGGGCGGCTTCCTGATGGCGAGCCCGAAACGCGCGCGCGAAGCCGCGGAACGCGTGCTCGCCAAGTACGACCGGCTCGCGCGCCGTCGCCGGCAGCCGCGCGGGCGTGCTCTCGGGCGGGGAGCGGCGGCTGCTCGAGATCTCGCGTGCGCTCATCATGGACCCTCAGGTCCTGCTGGTGGACGAGCCGTCCATCGGCCTCGAGCCGCGCTACATCGACCAGGTGTTCGAGATCCTCGCCGACCTGCAGAAGAACGAGGGCAAGACCATCGTGATGGTCGAGCAGAACGCGCGCAAGGGCCTGCAGTTCGCCGACGTGGGCTACGTCCTCGTCGCCGGGCGCGTGGTGCGCGCCGGCACCGGGCGCGAGCTGCTGGACGACCCCGAGGTGGGCCGCCTCTTCCTCGGCGGCTGAGGGCCCGTCAGCAGCTCGCCCAGCGAGATCTCTTCGACGCGCCCGGCGCGCCGTCCCATGGCGGCGATCAGCGCCGCGAGGTCGCGGTTCAACGCGGCGAGCCGCGCGGGCGCGAGCTGCGCCAGCGCCTGCTGCAGCAGGCCCGCCGCGGGCCGGGGCGCGCGCCGCAGCACCCGGCGTCCCTCCGCGGTCGCCTCCAGCCGCACCACGCGCTGGTCGGCGCCGGCGCGCACGCGGCTCGCGAGGCCCATGCGCTCGAGGCGGCCCACGATGTTGCTCACCGTGGAGAGGTGCAGCCCCATGGCGCGCGCGAGCTCGCCCACCGAGACCCCCGGGCGCGCGGCGATCTCGGCGAGCGCCCAGGCCTGGGCGCCCGCGAGCCCCGAGCGCTCGGCGAGCGACTGGTAGTGCGTGCGCATGGCGCGCAGCAGCACGCGGAACTGCATGAGGACGCGCAGCATGCGCTCGCGCCGCACGGGGCTGGGCTCTGGCATCGGGATCGGGATAGGGGCTCACGCCGCCACGGCGGCACGCGGACATCGATAGTTTTGCACAAAACTATTTGGTGCGCTGCAAGCGCTGGCGGAAGGTGCTGAATATTCGTTTGATTCCCGCGCTCCCGGCGGGGATACTGGGTGCGTCTCGACTCCCGGGAGGCCCGGTTGCACCCTGTTTACGCGCTGCTGCGGCTCGCCTGCTGCGCCCTGCTCGCCGCCGGGACGGCGGTGGCGCTCGCGCAGTCCAACTCGGCGACCATGCAGCCGTTCACGGCGAAGGGCCGCCCCGTCGAGGCGTTGCGCCTCGCCCCGGGCGCGCCCGCCACGCGCATCGTCCTGGCGCCCGTCGATGCGGCGCGCATCGCCGCCGCGAAGGAAGCGAACACGCGCACCCTGGCCAAGCGCCTGAAGATCGGTCTCGGCCGCGCCGTGCCTTTCGCCAACGCTTCGGACAGCGCGCTCACCTGGGTCCCGGTGGACAGCGGCGCGGCTGCGCAATGGCAGGTCGTCTCCCCGGGCGCGCGCGCCCTGCGCGTGGCGCTCGCGGGGCATGCCGGGAGCCCGGGCCTCGAGGTCCGCTTCGCGGGCAGCGACGGTGCCGTGTACGGACCGTTCGGTGCCGCGGACCTCGCGAAGGTGAACGGCCTCTGGAGCCCGGTGCTCGAGGGCGACACGGCAACGGTCGAGCTGTTCGTGCCCGACGGCGCCCCGCGCTCCGCGGTGGCGATCACCCACGTGGGACACATGTTCGTGAGCCCGTCGGACCCGCGCGCCGAAACCGATGCGAAGGCCGCGGGAGCGTGCGAGGTGGACCTCGTCTGCCGCTCGGCATCGGACGCGGCGCTCGCAGCCGCCGGCAAGGCCGTCGCGCGCATGACCTTCGCCGACAACGGCGACCTCTTCCTGTGCACCGGAACGCTGCTCAATCCCCGCGGCGGCCAGCTCCTGCCGTATTTCTATTCGGCGCATCACTGCATCAACACGCAGGAATCCGCCGATACCCTCGTGACGCAGTGGTTCTACGAGGCTGCGGCGTGCGGCTCGAGCGCGGTGAACCCCAACAACATGCAGGTGCCCGGCGGCGCCCAGCTGCTGTACGGCAACGCGGACACCGACGTGCAGCTCCTGCGCCTGAACAACTCGCCGCCGCCCGGCGCGGTGTACTCGGCGTGGGACGCGGCCACGCTCGTCGGCGGCACGGCGCTCACCGCCATCCACCACCCCGAGGGGGACCTGAAGAAGGTGAGCCTCGCCACCGCGGGCGGCTTCTCCTCCCTGAGCGGCCTCACCGGCAGCTTCATCCTGGCCAACTGGAACTCGCTCGCCACCGGCGTCACCGAGGAAGGCAGCAGCGGCTCGGGCATCTTCACCGCGGCGGGCAGCCCGGCGACCGAATACCGCCTGCGCGGCGGCCTCTTCGGCGGCCCCTCGAGCTGCACCGCCAGCGCCGCGGACCGGCACGACTACTACTCGCGCTTCGACCTGGCCTTCCCCTACCTCGCGCCGTACATAGACAAGTCCGATGCCACGTGCTCCTACGCGCTCTCGACCCTGGCCACGGCGCTCGCCGGCAACGCCTCCACCGGCACCATCAGCGTCGCCACGCAAGCCGGCTGCGCATGGCAGGCCAACGGCACGCAGGACTGGATCACCTCGACGACGGCGGGCAACGGCGGCGGCGCCGCCACCTTCTCCGTCGCGGAGAACGGCACCGGCGCCTCGCGCACCGGCGCCGTGCTGGTGGGCGGCCAGTCGATCACGTTCACGCAGTCCGCGCAGGTGGCCGTCGGCGCCAACGTCGTAGCCAACCCCGGCTTCGAATCGGGCTCCGCGTCGTGGACCCAGTCGAGCGGCGCCGCGGCGCCCATCATCACCGTGGAGCCCGGCATCGCCCACACCGGCACGAGCGATGCATGGCTGGGCGGATATACCGCCGGCACCGACACGCTCTACCAGGATGTCGTGATTCCGGCCAGCGCGGCCAACGTTGCCCTGCAGTTCTGGTATCGCATCGACACTTCGGAATCGTCCACCACGCCGCACGACCGCATGGACGTGTTCCTCACGGCGCCGGGCGGCACGACGCGCCTCGTCACGCTCTTCTCCTACTCGAATGCGGACGACACCGGCTGGGCGTGGATTCACACTGCCGCGGCCGACCTCTCCGCCTTCCGCGGGCAGACCGTGCGCCTCACGTTCTCTGCGGCCAACGACGCCACGAGCGCGACGTCGTTCCGCGTGGACGACATCTCGCTCGCCGTGTCGGCCACGAACTACACCGCGCTGTGGTGGAACGCGGCGGAGTCCGGTTGGGGCCTCAACGTCAACCAGCAGGGCGACATCGTGTTCGCCACGCTCTTCGACTACGACCTCGACGGCACGCCCATGTGGCTATTCATGTCGAACGGCGCCCGCCAGGGCGGCGCCGACACGTTCGCAGGCGCGCTCTTGCGCTCCGTCGGCCCGCCCTTCAACGCCAACCCGTTCACGCCGATCGGCGCTGCCAACCTCACCGCGGTGGGGACCATGACGATCGCCTTCGCCACGCCGGATACCGCGCAGCTCACCTACACCGTGAACGGCGCGACCGTCATCAAGCAGATCGTGAGGCAGGTCTTCGGCTCGCGCGCCGCGGCGTGCCAGGAGACCACCGCCGACCGCTCGCCGCTCGTGAACTACACCGACCTCTGGTGGGCGGGACAGCAGGAATCGGGATGGGGCGTCAACGTCACGCACCAGGACGACACGCTTTTCGCCACGCTTTTCACCTACGACGCGAACGGCAAGGGCATGTGGCCGTTCATGTCGGCCGGGCGCAAGCAGGCCGACGGCTCGTACACGGGCGACCTGCTCATCGGGACCCACGCCTCGCCCTTCAACGCGCAGCCGTTCGTGCCCATCAACGCCTCCAACTTCCGCAACGCGGGCACGATGCGCTTCCAGTTCACGAGCGGCACCACCGGAGTCCTCACCTACTCGGTGGACGGCGTGACGGTCTCGAAGACGATCACGCGGCAGGTGTTCTCGAGCCCGGTGCCGGCCTGCATCAGCTGAGCGGGCGGCGCCTCTAGCCCTTGCGGCGGTTGCGCACCAGCCAGCCGTCGACGCGCTTCACGACCTCGTCCACCTCGGCGTTACGCGCGCCGTGCTGCGCCCCGATCGCCTGCACGAGGCGGTCGACGCGCTCGATGCGCGGCGCCCCGGCGGCGAGCGCCCGCGCGGCCGACGACGGGCTCTGCAACGAGAGCGCGGCGTTGGCGTACTTGTCGAACGGCACCATGTCGTCGCGGCTGGCGCCCAGCGACACGCACAGGCCCACCACCCACTCGTAGACGGCGCGCGAGGCCGCGAGGTCGCCGTGCACGGCTTCCTTGATCGGGATCACCTTGTCGGGCAGCACGCAGCGGTAGTTGCCCGCGAGCAGCATCGCCCACTTGGCGAGCGGCACGAACACCGAGTCGTGCACCTTGAGCTTCACCGGCAGCTCCAGGGGACCGTCGCCCGCGTCGAAGCGCGCGGCCTCCACGCTCGCGGCGACCTCGCGCAGCATCGCGGTGGGCGCATCGCCATCGAAGCGCGCGGCCTTGAAGTTGGTGGGCAGCCGTACCTGCAGCACGTTCACCTCCTGGTCCGGTGGACGGAAGGCCTGCGGGTCCGGGCTGCAGAGCGTCATGGTCTTGGGGTCGAACGAATCCCACACCGCGGGATCGGTGTAGCTGTCGCGGCAGCGCGCCACGTCCACGCCCGGGATGCGCGCGAGGTACGGCAGCGGCGGCATGTTCATGATCGACATGCACGGCACGCGCGACTTCGCCACGGCGTCGAGCAGCTCGCGCACGCCCGCCGAGCCGTACTGCGGCTCCTGCATCGCGAGCACCACGAGGTCGTAGCCCTTCGGGTCGGCGTCGGTGCCGCCGGCGCTGACCTCGCCGGCGAGCTGCTGCGAATTCACCTCCACCAGGCCCTCGCGCCCCTTCACGGGCATGCGCACGATGGCGCCCTTCGCGTTGATGAGCTGCGCTTCGGCGGGCAGGCAGACCAGGCGCACGGAGTGGCCCGCGAGCGCAAGCTTCACGCCCAGGAGCGAACCGTACGAGGCGCCCATGATCAGGATCTTGCGCTTCTGCATGTGCTTCTCTCCTAATGGCGCCGAAGGCGGGAGGCGCACGCGCGCCCCTCGTCCGGCAGGCCATCATTGTCACGCGTTTCCGCCCCGCCAGTACCCCACCGGGAGGCAAGGAACCTGTGACGAATTCAGCCGGGACGGGTGAGCCGGGCCGCGACTATCGCGGCGATGCGGGCGTCGTGCAGGCGCGCCAGGAAGGTCATCGCCACGGTCGCGCCGATCAGCGCGAAGAACATGTCCGACTGCGTGTCCCACGGATCGCCCTGCGTGCCGAGGAACTCGTCGGCGCCCTGCCCCAGGGCGAGCGCCGACCACCACTCGACCAGCTCGTAGACCAGGCTCACCGAGCAGGCGACGCACACCGAGAGGAACGACGCCATCCCGCGCGTGGCGACGTAGCCCCGGCGCAGCAGGATCTCGCGCGCCGCGAGCGCGGGCACGAAGCCCTGCATGAAGTGGCCGATCTTGTCGTAGGGGTTGCGCGAAAGGTGCAGCCAGTCCTGCATCCAGAAACCGAGGGGGACGCGCGCATAGGTCCATGCGCCGCCCGCGATCAGCACCAGCGCGTGGATCGCGACCAGCACGTAGAGCAGGTCCGAAAGCGGAAAGCGACGATAGCTGCAGGCCATGACGGCGGCGGCGATGTACACCGGCGCGGTCTCGAGGAACCAGGTGAGGCGGTCGTAGGGCTTGATGCCCGAGATCACCAACGCCGCCAACACGACGGCGCCGAGCGCCAGCACGAGCCGGTCGCGCCGGGAATCGCTCATTGCGCGCGGAGCGTCACGACGAGCACGTCGCGGTACGCGGGACGCGCCGGGTCCACGGGACGCACCGGCGTCACCCCATGCTTCACCCGCGCGTCGTCGACCAGCGCCGCGTCGAAGGGGGCGGCGAGCGTGAAGCTGCCCAGGGTGTGGCCGTCCATCGCGTGCACGGTGGTGGTGCCGCGCTCGATGTTCACGCGTGCGACCAGCATCACGAGCACGTAGTCGACGCCGTCGCGATGCACCCCCTCGGGCGTGGGCTGCCCCGCCGCCTCGGGCCGCGCCTCGATGCGGAACTGGTGGCACTCGATGCGCCAATCAGCGCGCTTCAACCCGCCGAAGAGCGTGAGGCAGAAGCCCACGATGTGGCGGAACGTGGGGCCGGCGACGACCGCGGGGCGCATCGGCTCGAACCAGCGCTCGATACCGCCCACCAGCGGGTTGTAGTCGAGGCTCTGGTAGTGCGGCTGGTGGGGTGCCTGCGTGAATGTAGTCGCGCCCGCACCCGCCGCGAGCGTGGCATGGCGACGGCGCCGGTAGCGGTGGCCCTCGGGCAGGTGCGTGTCGAGCGGCAGGTCGTCCCAGCTCGCCGCGAAGCTCTCCCAGTCGGCGAGCGCATCGGGCGGCCCCAGCAGCGGGCGCATCGCCGCGGCGGGCACGAGCGCGTAGCCATCGCGCGCGATACTGCCCCGCAACAGTGCCTCGCCGCCGTCCGTCACCGCATCGAGCATCGGCGTATCATAAGCCCCCGCAGGCAAGAGGGGTCGACGATGGACGACGCGCTGCTGCTGTCCCGACTGCAATTCGTGTGGGTCGTAGCACTCCACATCCTCCTACCCGCGTTCACCGTCGGGCTCTCGGCGTACATCGCGGTGCTGGAGGGCGTGTACTTCTTCACGCGCCGCCCGGTGTTCCTGCGCCTCTCGCAATACTGGCTGCGCATCTTCGCGGTCTCCTTCGGCATGGGGGTCGTCTCCGGCATCGTCATGCCGTTCCAGTTCGGCACCAACTGGAGCCGGTTCTCGGACGTCGCGGCCAACGTCATCGGCCCGCTCATGGGCTACGAGGTGCTGATCGCGTTCTTCCTCGAGGCGGGCTTCCTCGGCGTGCTGCTCTTCGGGCGCAAGCGCGTGCCGCCGTGGGTGCATTTCCTCGCCGGCGTGATGGTGGCGCTGGGCACGCTGATCTCCACCTTCTGGATCCTCGCGGCCAACAGCTGGATGCAGACCCCGGCGGGCTACGCGATCGTGGACGGGCGCTTCGAGCCGATGGACTGGATCGCGATCATCTTCAACCCGTCGTTCCCCTATCGCCTGCTGCACACGGTGATGGCGTTCTTCATCACCACCGCCTTCGTGGTGATCGGCGTGGCGGGCTGGCACATCCGGCGCGGCAGCCACCTCGAGGAGAGCCTCACGATGCAGAAGATGGGGCTCGGGCTCATGGCGATCCTCGTGCCGCTGCAGGTCTACATCGGCGACCGCCACGGCCTCAACACGCTCGAGCACCAGCCGGTGAAGGTGTCCGCGATCGAGGCCAACTGGGAGACGCGCGCGCACATGCCGCTCCTGCTCTTCGCGTGGCCCGACGAGCGCGCCGAGAAGAACGACGTGGAGATCGGGATCCCCGAGGCGGGCTCGCTGATCCTGCGCCACGACACGAACGGCGTGGTGCCGGGGCTCAAGGACTGGAAGCCCGCGGACCGGCCGCCGGTCGCGATTCCCTTCTTCGCCTTCCGGATCATGGTGGGCATCGGCGTGCTGATGCTGCTCCTCACCATCGCGGGCCTGTGGCTCTGGCACCACGGCAGGCTGGAGCGCTCGCGCGGTTTCCAGCGCCTCTGCACGTGGGCCTCGCCGCTCGGCTTCGTCGCGGTCATCGCGGGGTGGGTCGTCACCGAGGTCGGGCGCCAGCCGTGGGTGGTGTACGGCCTGGTACGCACGCGGGCGGCGGTCACGCCGTCGCTGCAGGCGAGCGACGTGATCATCTCGCTCCTCTTCTACATCGCCGCTTACATCGTCATCTTCGGCGCGGGGCTCTACTTCCTGCTGCGCCTGGTGCGCGGCGGAATGGACGAAGCCAAGGACCCCGAGCCCGCCGGACCGGTGGGCTCACCCGCCCGGCCGCTCTCGGCCGCCGGCCGCGCGGAATAGGAGCCCGCCATGCCCCTCGACCTGGTTCCGATCTGGACGCTGATCCTCGCCTTCGCCGTTTTCATGTACGTGCTGCTCGACGGCTTCGACCTCGGCGTGGGCATCCTCTTCCCGTTCGCGCCGCACAAGGAGGACCGCGACCTCATGATGGGCTCGGTCGCGCCGATCTGGGACTTCAACGAGACGTGGCTGATCCTGGGCGGCGGCGGGCTCCTTGCGGCGTTCCCGCTCGCCTTCGCGATCATCATCCCCGCGGTGTACTTCCCGATCCTCTTCATGCTGCTCGGGCTCATCTTCCGCGGCGTGGCGTTCGAGTTCCGCCATCTATCCGGCAAGGGCCACCGTCACTGGGACCGCTCGTTCTTCGCCGGCTCGCTGCTCGCCACCGTCGCACAGGGCGTCGTGCTCGGAGCGTACGTGCAGGGCATTCCGGTCCAGGGACGCGCGTTCGCGGGCGGCAGCTTCGCGTGGGTCACCCCGTTCGCCATCCTCACCGGCGCGGGGCTGGTCGCGGGCTACGGGCTCCTCGGCGCGTGCTGGCTGGTGTTCAAGACCGAGGGCGAGCTGCAGGCGTGGTCCCGGCGCAAGGCGCGCCAGTTCACCATCGGCGTAGCCGCGTTCGTCGGCATGGTGAGCATCTGGACGCCGCTCATGCAGCCGCAGATCCGCGACCGCTGGTTCGGCGGCGAGCATCCGTTCTGGCTCTGGCCGGTGCCGCTCATCACCGTGGCGCTCTTCGTAGCGCTGTGGCGCTCGCTGGGCCGCGGGCGCGAGCTCGTGCCGTTCATCGCCGCGCTGGGCATCTTCCTCATGGCCTACCTGGGGCTCGGCATCAGCATCTTTCCGATGGTCGTGCCCTACGCTTACGACCTCTGGCAAGCCGCGGCCGCGCCGCGCTCGCAACAGTTCCTCCTGCTGGGCACGCTCTTCCTGCTGCCGTTCATCCTCGCCTACACGGTGTTCTCGTACTACGTGTTCCGCGGCAAGGTGCAGGCCGGGCACGGCTACCACTAGCCGCGGCGCATCGCTAGCGCGCCCCGGAAAGCGTCACGCGCCATACCGCGTTGCCGACGTCATCGGCCACGAGCAGCGCGCCGCTCCGGTCGATCGCCACGCCGACCGGTCGCCCGCTCGCCGCACCGTCGCCGGTGACGAAACCGGACAGCACGTCGAGCGGCGGCCCCGCGGGCTTGCCGAGGGCGAACGGCACGAACACCACGCGATAGCCGCTGAACGGCCGGCGGTTCCACGAGCCGTGCTGCCCCACGAACATGCCTTCCGCGTACGCGCTTCCCAGCCGCGCTCCGGCCGACCAGGCGAGCCCGAGCGAAGCGGTGTGCGCGCCGAGGGCGTAGTCGGGTGCGATGGCCTGCGCGACCAGGTCGGGTCGCTGCGGCGTCACGCGGGCATCGACGTGCGCCGGGCCGTAGTAGCAGTACGGCCATCCGTAGAAGGCGCCGTCGCGCACCGCGGTCATGTAGTCGGGGACGAGGTCGCTGCCCAGCTCGTCGCGCTCGTTCACCGCGGTCCACAGCGCGTGCGAGGCGGGCTCCCACGCGAGGCCGTTGGGATTGCGCAGGCCCGCGGCGTAGATGCGGTGCACACCGGTGCGCGCATCCACCTCCCAGATGGCCGCGCGCCCTTCCTCGGCCGCCATGCCGTTCTCGCCCACGTTGCTGTTGGAGCCGACCGTCACGTAGAGCTTCGAGCCGTCCGGGCTCGCGATCACGTTCTTCGTCCAATGATGGTTGATCGGGCCCGCGGGCAGGTCGACGACCTTCGTGGCGGGCGCGGTGATCGCCGTCGCGCCCGCCACGTAGGGAAAGCGCAGCACGGCGTCCGTGTCGGCGACGTAGAAATCGTTGCCCACGAGCGCCATGCCGAAGGGCGAGTGCAGGCCTTGCAGGAATATGCTGCGCGTTTCCGCCACGCCGTCGCCGTCGACATCGCGCAGCAGCGTGATGCGATCGGCGCTCGGCGTGCCGGAGCCGGCGCGGCGCATCACCCAGCCTTCCACCCAGCCGCGCAGGCCGCCCGTGCCGGGCTTCGCGGGCGCGTCCGATTCGGCGACCAGCACGTCGCCGTTCGGCAGCACATAGATCCAGCGCGGATGCGCGAGGCCCGCGGCGAGCGCATTCACCGCGAGGCCGGTGGCCGCGAGCGGCTTGGCACCTCGCGGCCACCCCTTCGCCGGTGCGATGTGGATGGTGGGGACCAGCCGGTGCACGGGCTGCGGAAGCTGCGGCGCCGGACCGGTGCCGGCCGCGACCGGCAGGCGCGCGGTGTCGCCGCATGCGGTGGCGAGCGCACCCGCGAGGGCCGCGAAGAAATGCCTGGGCATCGTCTGCGTGTTCAGTGCGTCCGGGGGGCGAGCGAGATGCCGCTCGTGAACTCCAGGTCGTGATTATCGACCACGCGCGTCTCGAGCGCCCCGCCCGCGCCAGGCACGAGGTAGAAACGGAAGTACGGATTCTCGCTGATGGAGAAGTCGACGTCGGCGCTCATCACCAGCTCACCGGCGCGGCGCACCTCCACCGAGCGCACGAAATGGCTCGGGACGTACTGGCGCGTGAGCTGGTCCATCGCGAGGCCCGAGTCGTTCGGATGGCTGATGAGGAGCTGCACGCGCGACGGCGCATCGGGCGCGGCACCGTCCTCCAGGCGCACGCTGATGCGCCCGAGGCTCGACTTCGCCTGCGCCGCATCGGTGGCCGACAGCGCCGAGCAGCCGCCCGAGGCCTTCACGTAGCGCGCCACCATGTGCAGCGTGCCGTCGCTCGTGGCGGCGATCGCGCGCACCCACGTGTACTCGTCGATGCGCACACGCGTCTCGATGTCCGCGCGCCCGCTCTGCTGCGTGAAGCGGAACATGGCCGCGATGGGCGACGGGTTGTTGTCGATCACCAGCCAGACCCGCTCGATGGAATGCGCGGGGGATTGCGGGAAGGCAGCGCGGATCGCCACCGGCACCACGGCGGCGTCGGCGGCGCGCGCCGGCACTTCGAGGGAGAGCACCCCCTCGCCCGCCGCGATGGGGCGGTCCGCGAAGAGACTCGCGCGCACCTTGTTCCAGATCGGGCTCGCGTCCGGATCGGGCGACTGCGCCCACGCCCCGGCCGCGGCGAGCCCGGCGATGCAGGCGAGCGCCGCGACGCGCGCGAGGCCTACTTCTCGAGAAAGCAACGCTTGCGCGCCTGGGCCTGGATCTCGCGGTAGCGCGCGATCATCCCGCGGTTGTCCTTCAGGTCGCGCAGCGCCCCGCCGCGCTCGCCCGCGATGGTGATCGCGTTGGCCACGGTCGAGAGGTCGACCCACGTGTCGTAGCCCACCTGCTCGGCGATGGCGTCGATGGCGCAGGAGCACTTGTAGACCGCCGCCTGGGCGATCTCCTGGTTGGCGCGCATGCAGGAGAGCACCCATTCGACGCGCGCCTGGGTCGGGAAATCGTTGGCGCGCGCCCCGGCCGAGGCAGCGGCCAATCCGAGCAGCAACACCGATGCGATGCGAACCATGCGGGCTCCTAGTTCGTGACGTTGCCGGCCCCGTCGACCAGCGGCACGTTGTACTCGCGCAGGATCGCGGCGATGACAGCGCGATTGTCGGCGATGAGCTTGTCGACCACGGCCTTCCATTCGCCCTCGCCGTAGCGCACGCCCATCGAGATCTCGTAGTCGAACTTCACGCCGGGCTCGGACTTGAGCGGGACCACCACCAGGTCCGCGCCCTGCGCGCGCTTCGCGAAATAGCTCCCGATCGGCCCCCAGACCACCGCGGCGTCGATGCGGCCCTCGACGAGGTCCTTCGCGATGATCTCGCCGGGATACTCCTCGGGATCGGCGTTGAGCATGCGGTACGGCTTCGCCTGGTCCTCCCAGCCGTGCTTCACGAGCCACGCCGACGCGGGCGAGCGGTCGTAGATCCCGATCCTGGGCTTGGCACGGCCGTCGGGGAAGGCAGTGAAGAGGTCGTCGCCGGTCTTCACCGCGTCGAAACCCTTGCCGCGCGCGAAGACGAGGACGTAAGTGGAGTGATAGTACGGCGCGGTCGTCGAGGCCTGGTCGTACCCCTTGGGAACCCCCATGATGACGTCGCACGGATAGTCGCGCCCCGGCAGCTTGAAGCGCAGCGAGTTGCGCACGAAGTTCATGCGCTGCGGGGTGGCGTAGCTTTCCACGGGCACGCCGAGGCGCTCGCCGAAGAGCGCCGCGATGCGGTTCTCGAAGCCCTCGCCCGCCGAGTTCGAGAACGGCAGGTTGTTTGGATCGATGCAGGGACGGAAGGCGGAGAGCGGCGCTTCGGCGCGCGCGGCGAGCGCGCGAGCGCGGCGGCGAGCAATGCCACGGCCGCGGCGGCGCGCGCGCCGCTCATGGCTTGAGCTCCTCCACCTTCACGCGCGTGATGGCGCCGTCGGAGCGCCCCTTGAGGTACGCATAGAGGCCGTCCTTGTGCTCCATCACCGTCGGGCTGGTCTTGAAGCTCGGCATGCCCTTCTCGAGACGTCCCTCGGTGATCGTCTTCTCGAAGGTGTCTTTTTCCATCGTCTTGAACGACTCGATGAGCGAGGGGCCGACCAGGCCCTGCTGCGCGGCGCCGTGGCAGCGGTCGCACGCGGCGGCGCGCCAGGCGCGGAAACCGTTCATCGTATTCGCGTCCACCTTGTAGCCATCCACCACGGTATAGGGCTTGGCGCCACCCGGCGCGGCGTTGCCCGCCTCCTCGGCGCGCACCGCCGCCGCGAGCGCGATGGTGATCGCGGCTACGAGCGTCCCCGCAACCAGCTGCGCAACGATGTCGCGTGTCATTGCCACCCCGCCTCACGGCCCCGGAGAAAGGACCGGCGCGACCGAGGCCGCGCCGGCGTATCGCACGATGTGTCGCGGCTCAGTTCGTCGGCAGCGCGAAGACCGTGAGTGTGCCGCCCAGCTCGGTGTAGTCGCGCAGCTCCTTGTAGCCGCCGACCGCGCCCAGGCCGTCGGTGTCCTTCTCGAGCCCCGCGGCCATGCCGATGCCGGCCCAGCCGCCGATGCCCGAGAACACGCCGATGTACTGCTTGCCCTTGTGCTCGTAGGTGAAGACGTTGCCGATGATCCCGGACGGCGTCTTGAACTTGAAGAGCTCCTTGTTGATGTCGTTCGCGTCGACGCACTTGAGGTAGCCCTCGAGCGTGCCGTAGCAGACCATGCCGCCGGCCGTGACGAGCGCTCCGCTCCACACCGAGAACTTCTCGGCATGGGACTTCACGATCTTGCCGCTGCCCGCGTCCCACTCGACGAAGTTGCCCATGTTCTGCTCGCCGGGGGGCGGATACATCGACAGCGTCGCTCCCACATACGGCTGGCCCGCCACGTAGTCGACCTTGAACGGCTCGTAGTCCATGCACACGTGGTTGGTCGGGACGTAGAAGTGCCCGTTCGCCGGGTTGAACGCGGCGGGCTGCTCATCCTTGGAGCCCAGCGCGGCGGGACACACGCCCTTGGTGTTGACGTCCGGGCCGCCCTGCGCCGTCGAATACTGCTTCACGACCTGCGGTCGTCCGGTCTTCATGTCGACGTGGGTGGCCCAGTTCACGCGCGGATCGTACTTCTCGGCCACCAGCAGCGCTCCGGTGGTGCGATCCAGCGTGTAGCCGAAGCCGTTGCGGTCGAAGTGCACCAGCGCCTTGGTGGGCTTGCCCTTCACGTTGATGTCGGCGAGGATCATCTCGTTGATGCCGTCGAAGTCCCACTCGTCGTACGGCGTCATCTGGTAGAGCCACTTCGCCTGGCCGGTGTCGAGGTCGCGCGCCATGATGGTCATCGACCACTTGTTGTCGCCCGGACGCTGCGCCGGGTTCCACGTCGACGGGTTGCCCGTGCCGTAGTACACCGTGTTGAGCGCCTTGTCGTAGCTGTACCAGCCCCACGTCGTGCCGCCGCCGGTCTTCCACTGGTCGCCCTTCCAGGTCTTGAGCGACGAGTCCGCGCCGACCGGCTTGAGTTGCCCGTCGGTCCACGTCATGGTCTTGTCGGGATCGATCAGCATCTCGCTGTCGGGCCCGGTGCTGTAGGCCTTCCACACCTGCTTGCCGCTGTTGATGTCGTAGGCCGCGAGGAAGCCGCGCACGCCCCACTCGCCGCCCGAGATGCCGGTGATCACCTTGTCCTTGAAGACGTGGGGCGCGTTGGTGTTGACGGCGCCCACCTTCGGGTCGCCGTTCTTCACCGACCAGATCACCTTGCCGTTGTTGGCGTCGAGTGCGAGCAGCGTGCTGTCGGCCTGCTGCAGGAAGATCTTGCCCTCGGCATAGGCGAGGCCGCGGTAGACGGTGTCGCAGCACATCTGCGGGATCACCGCCGGGTCCTGCTTGGGCTCGTAGCGCCACTTGATCTTCTGCGTATCCAGGTCGACCGCGAAGACCTTGTTGGGGAACGGCGTGTGGATGTACATCGTGCCGTCCACCACCAGCGGCGAGCCTTCGTGCCCGCGCAGCACGCCCGTCGAGAAGAGCCACGCAACCTGCATCTTGCCGACGTTGCCCTTGTTGATCTGGTTGAGCTTGCTGTACCTCTGGTTGTACATGTCGCCGGCTTGCATCGCCCAGTTGCCCGGATTGGAGATCTGCTTCTCCAGATCCGCGTTCGCGATCACGCCGGGGGCGGCGAGCGCGAGTGCGATGCATGCCGCCAATACCGTGGGAGCGTTACGCATGTGTCCTCCTCAGTCTGTGAGTCACGACCCGGAATGGGCGACGCCCTGAGGTGGTCTTGATGTCGCCATCGACATGAAGCGCCTGCCCGCGACGATTACGCGCCTACAATTCACCGAAGTCAATTTCGCGATACGAAATTTCACCTTGCGAACTCGCAAAGCAATTACCGACCTTGGATTCCGCGCGCTGGCGACGTTCGTGTCGATGGTCGTAACTGCAAACGCCGTCGCCGACACCCCGCCGCGCGCTGCCGTACCCGTCGCACCGGGCATTTACGCGCTCCACGCGCGCGCTTTCGCGGGCAATACGGGCGAGGTCACCGGCGCCAACAGCGCATTCGTCGTAGGACCGCGCGGCGTCGTGGTGATCGACACCGGCATCTCGCGCACCGAGGGCGAGGAGATCGTGGCGGCCGTGCGCGCGGTGACCGCGAAGCCCATCGTGCTCGCGGTCCTCACGCATCCTTCGCAGGAGGTGATCTTCGGCGCGAGCGCGTTCCAGGCGCGCGGCATTCCCGTGCTCGCGCACCGCGACGCCGCCGCGCTCATCGCGGGCCGCTGCGCGACGTGCCTCGCACGCCTCACCGCGGCGCTGGGCGCCGATGCGATGGCCGGCTCGCGCGTGCCCGTTCCCGACGTGCTCGTCGAAGGCGACGCGACGCTGGACGTGATCGGCCGCCCGCTCCAGTTGATCGCGCCGGGGCACGCGAGCGCACCGGGAGCGCTGGCGGTGCTCGACGTCGAGAGCAGGACGCTCTTCGCCGGCAGCCTCGCCGCGGTGCACGCGGTGCCGGACCTGCGCGACGCCGACGCCGACGGGTGGCCGGCCGCGCTCGCGGCGCTCGGCGCAACGCGCTGCCGCCACCTCGTTCCGAGCCACGGGCCGTGGGGCACGTGCTCGGACATCGCCGGCTTCGCGCGCTACCTCGCCGACCTCGACGCGCACGTGGCGCGCCTGCTCGCCGGGGGCGTTAGCCTCGCCGAGCTCGACGGCGCGAGCGCGCTGCCGAGCTATGCGGGATGGGAGCGCTACGAAGCGCTGCACCGCGCGAATGCGAGCCGCGCCTACCTGCGGCTCGAGCGCGCGCTGTTCGATGCGCCGGTGGCGCCCGGGCGCTGAACCCGTAATGATTACCGGCGCCGGTGTTTCGGGTTGCGAAATGCTGGACTTCGCTGGCCAACAGGCGCACTATGTGAAGTCCAAGGAGGAACACACCATGGACGTTCGCGCCGCAGTCGCGCACAAGGCGGGAGCGCCGCTCACCATCGAAACCGTGCAGCTCGAGGGCCCGAAGGCCGGCGAGGTGCTGGTCGAGATCAAGGCCACCGGCATCTGCCACACCGACGAGTTCACCCGCTCCGGGCGGCGATCCCGAGGGCCTTTTCCCGTCGATCCTCGGCCACGAAGGCGCGGGCATCGTCGTCGACGTCGGGCCCGGGCGTGACGACGCTGAAGAAGGGCGACCACGTGATCCCGCTCTACACGCCCGAGTGCCGCGCAGTGCAAGTCGTGCCTGTCGCGCAAGACCAACCTCTGCACGGCCATCCGCGCCACGCAGGGCAAGGGCGTGATGCCCGACGGCACCAGCCGCTTCTCGCTCGACGGCAAGCCGCTCTACCACTACATGGGCTGCTCGACGTTCGCCAACTACACCGTGCTGCCCGAGATCGCGCTCGCGAAGATCCGCGAGGACGCGCCGTTCGACAAGGTCTGCTACATCGGCTGCGGCGTCACCACCGGCATCGGCGCGGTCATCAACACCGCCAAGGTCGAGCCGGGCGCCAACGTGGTCGTGTTCGGCCTGGGCGGCATCGGCCTCAACGTCGTGCAGGGCGCGCGCATGGCGGGCGCCGACATGATCATCGGCGTCGACCTCAACCCCGCGCGCGAGGCGCTCGCGCGCAAGTTCGGCATGACCCACTTCGTGAACCCGAAGGAGGTGAAGGGCGACCTCGTGCCCCACCTGGTCGAGCTCACCGGCGGCGGCGCCGACTACAGCTTCGAGTGCATCGGCAACGTCGAGGTGATGCGCCAGGCGCTCGAGTGCTGCCATCGCGGCTGGGGCGTGTCGGTGATCATCGGCGTCGCGGGCGCCGGCCAGGAGATCAAGACGCGGCCGTTCCAGCTGGTCACCGGGCGCGTGTGGAAGGGCACCGCGTTCGGCGGCGCGCGGGGCCGCACCGACGTGCCGAGGATCGTCGACTGGTACATGGAAGGCAAGATCAACATCGACGATCTGATCACGCACGTGCTGCCGCTCGAGCGCATCAACGAGGGCTTCGACCTGATGCACGAGGGCAAGTCGATCCGCACGGTGGTGGTGTACGACGCGCCGCGCGCGCGCCAGGGCGCCAACGCCACCGAGCGCGCGCACGCCTGAAAGCTATCCTTAACGCGCCGCCGTCCGCGAGGCGGCGGCGAGGCAGTCCCACGCAGCTCACGAGGAGGAAACCCCCCATGGCAAACGTGAACATCCACCCCTCCATCGACAAGGGCATCCGGCCCGCGGCGGCCAACTTCGCCGGCGGCACGCTGCAATGCAAGTGCGCCGACAAGAAGGTGACCGTGTCGATCAAGGGCCAGTCCGCCCACAACCACGCGTGCGGGTGCACCAAGTGCTGGAAGCCCGAAGGCTCCCTGTTCTCCCAGGTCGCCGTGGTCGGGCGCGACAACCTCAAGGTGACGGCCAACGAGGACAAGCTCAAGGTCGTGGACCCCGCCGCCACCATCAAGCGCTACGCGTGCAAGGCATGCGGCGTGCACATGTACGGCCGCATCGACAACACCGGGCACCCGCTCTACGGCTTCGACTTCATCCACACCGAGCTCTCCTCCGAGAGCGGCTGGTCGCCGCCGGAGTTCGCCGCGTTCGTCTCGTCGATCATCGAGGCCGGCGCCGACCCGTCCAACATGGCCGCGGTGCGCGCGAAGCTGAAGCAGCTCGGGCTCGAGCCGTACGACTGCCTCTCGCCGCCGCTCATGGACTTCATCGCCACGCAGCTCGCGAAGGCGTCCGGCAAGCTCTACAAGGGCGCGCCGGTACCGGCCTAGAGAGTGGCCGAGGCGCAGCCAACCGGGACGGTGGCCGGCCGCATCGGTGCGGCCGTGCCGCCGCCCATCGCAACACTCGCCCAGCACCGCTGCTTCGACGGCGTGCAGGGCTTCTACCGCCACGACGCGGTCGAGACCGGCTGCCCGATGCGTTTCGCGGTCTTCATGCCGCCCGCCGCCGGAACAGCGCGCATCCCGGTGCTCTACTGGCTCTCGGGGCTCACCTGCACCGAGGAGAACTTCATCGTAAAGGCCGGCGCCCAGCGCGTGGCGGCCGAGCTGGGCCTGGCGCTCGTGGTGCCCGACACCAGCCCGCGCGGCCTGGGCTATCCCGGAGAAGCCGAGAGCTACGACTTCGGTCTCGGCGCGGGCTTCTACGTCGACGCCACCGAGCCGCCGTGGTCGCGCGGCTACCGGATGTACTCGTACGTCACGCGTGAGCTTCCGGGGCTGGTGGCGGCGCACTTTCCCGTGGATATCCATCGCGCGGCGATCTTCGGCCACTCGATGGGCGGGCACGGCGCGCTCACCATCGCGCTCAGGAACCCGCGCGCCTATGCGAGCGCGTCGGCGTTCGCGCCCATCGCCTCGCCGATGCGCTGCCCCTGGGGCGAGAAGGCCCTCGCGCGCTACCTCGGCCCCGACCGATCCGCCTGGCGGGCTTACGACACCACCGCCCTGCTCGAGGACCACGGCTGGGAAGGCCCGCCGCTGCTGGTGGACCAGGGCAGCCAGGACCAGTTCCTCGAAACGCAGCTCAAGCCCGGGCTGCTGCGCGAGGCGTGCGCCAATGCCGGGGCGGGCCTGGAGCTGCGCCTGCGCGAGGGCTACGACCACAGCTACCACTTCGTCTCGACCTTCATCGCCGAGCACCTGCGCTACCACGCCCAGAACCTCGCCGCCGTCCCGCCTTAGCGAGGAAAGCCGGGGGCTTACCAAACGTTAACGGGACAGGGCATAATTGCAACATTCGCAAAGCAGGAAGCCCGCAACCCGTGACGTCCGACGACTGGATCCAGCGCCTGAAGCTCGCCCGCTCCGAGGACGACATCCTGGCGTCCGTCCGCGACTACCTCGCGAGCTTCGACGACTTCGAGTTGCGCTTCCTCCCTCCGCGCTGCCTGCCACGCGTGCTGCTCTGCGCCAACGACGTCTCCAGCTACGCCTTCGACCTCGTGGTGCACCGCTGCGACGAGATGGACGCCTCCGCGCGGCTGGTGCGTCGTCTCGCCGAGTTCTTCACGTTCGCCTCGATCCGGATGTCCGAGATCACCTGTGGCGTTCCGGCGGCGGCGGCGGCACGCCCGATGGCCGCCCGCTAGCCGCCCCTTACCCGGCATGTTGCGAAATGACGACACGGGACGTCGTCATTGGTGGATTTCTCGACGCGTCCTGGAGTCCCTGAAGAAAACCGCTGGAAGCCGCGCGGCACAGCCCGATATGATCGGCGCATCGCCAATTTCCAGGTCCAGCGACGCCACATGAAGAGAATCCTCGCCCTTTGCCTCTGCGCCGCTCCCGCCCTGCTCACGGCCGGTTGTGGGATCAGCGCCGTGCAGGCCGACTCCGCCGCGCAGCCCGAGCAGCGCGTCTACACCACGGGCAGCAACATCGCGCGCCGCCCCGCCGCGGACGCCGTCGGCAGCGACGTCACTACGGTGGGACCCGACGCGGCCGACAAGCAGCTGAACATTCGCGGCATGGTGCCGCCGCCGAGGGGCGGCGGGGGCTGACCGGCGCACTGCCGGGCGAAGGCTCTCCTCGCGCAGCCCCATCTGTGCGATAGCGCGCATAGCCCGTCGCTTCCTCGCCACGCGCCGGAGGTCCGCGCTCGGTTCGATACCGCACGGACGGCACTTCGGAGGAGAGCGTATTCTGCCGTCCACGGTAACGCAGATCGCTCACCCCCGGAGAAGACAAAAAATGAACATCGAGACCCGCCCCGCATTGCTCGCCATCGCCATCGCCGTGGCCGCATGCAGCACCATGCGATCGACCGAGCCGAACGCCGACCCGGCGATGCTCGCCCAGGGACAGCAGACGTTCCGCTTCGACACCTTCGGGGACGAGACGCAATGGACGGATGCCCTGCGCATGCACGAGGTCATCGCGCAGGCGGTCGATCCCACCACGGCGCTTTCGGTCGGCCTGAAGGTGGACTCGCAGGCGCTTCCCCCCGCGGTCGTGAAGGGCATCCAGGACGGCAGCATCAGCCTCAAGAGCCCCGCCACGACGGTCGCGCTGCTCAAGCTGAATGCGGTCGTCGGGCTCAAGGGAACCGTCGAGACGATCGACGGCAAGGATCGGCTCACGCACGTCGGCGTGACCTGCGCGCTCTGCCATTCCACGGTCGACGACTCGTTCGCCCCCGGGATCGGCAAGCGGCTCGACGGATGGCCCAATCGCGACCTCAATCCGGGCGCCATCATCGCGCTTTCCCCGGCGCTGCCCGCCGCGACGAAGGCGGTCTACAACTCGTGGGGCAAGGGCAAGTACGATCCGCGCTTCAATCTCGACGGGATGAACGGCCCGCAGGTCATCCCGCCGGCCTATGGCTTGAACGGCTTGCACAGCATCACGGCGACCGGTGATGGCGAGAACATCGCGTACTGGAACCGCTACGTGGGTGTAACGCAAATGGGCGGGCACGGAACCTTTTCCGAGCCGCGCACCGGCGTCAACGTCACCCACGGCACCGACGATCGGGTCAGCAGCAAGCTCGCCGCATTGCAGGCTTATCAGCTGAGCCTCGCGGCGCCTGTACCGCCGGCCGGCAGCTTCGATACGGCCGCCGCCGCGCGCGGTGAAGCGCTCTTCAACGGCGCGGGCCAATGCGTGACGTGCCACAGCGGTCCCCAGCTCACCGATGCGAACACCCGGTTGCATTCACCCTCGGAAGTGGTGAGCGAACCCGAAGCGGCCGGCGTTCCGAGCTATGCCTCGCGCAGCGCAACCCGGCAGTACCGCACCGCGCCCCTCCACGGACTGTGGCAGCACGCGCCGTACTTCCACAACGGCTCGGCGGCCACCCTCACGGACGTCGTGGCGACCTACAACGAGCGCAAGTCGCTGGGGCTCTCCCGTGCGCAGATGAAGGACCTGGCCGAATACCTGAAGTCGCTCTGACCGGCCGCTAGTCGCCGCACTGCTGCGCGATGACCTTCTTCACCTGCTCGATGAGGCCCGGGCGCTCCTCGTCGGCGATGGGGATCGGCTCGCCCTTGTCGCTGTAGCGCACCACCGGCCCTTCGCCGTTCAGCTTGTCGAGCGCCTCGTGCGCATTCTTGCAGCGCTCGGCGCGCTCCTTGATCTGCGCCTCGGTGCGCTGCGGCTTCACCGCCGCGTCCGGCCCGGCCTGGGCTTTGGGCGCGGCTTCGCCCGGTGACGGGGCGGCGGGCGCTGTCCTCACCTCGAGCTTCTGCGCGTCCCTCGCCTCGGGCGGCGTCTGCGAGAAATGCGTGACGCCCTTTTCGTCGACCCACTTGTAGACCTGCTCGGCGCCCACCGGCGGGGCGAGCGCGAGCGCGCCCGCGAGCGCGGTGGCGGCAATGGCAAGCTTCGGGAATCGCGGCATGGAGGCTCCGTTACCTTTCGACGACCGAAAGCGTCGCATCCGGGCCGCGCGCCGTCAACGGGCGGCGGTTGCGCCCCGGGCGACGCGGGTCCACCATCGAGCCCCGCGCCGAGGCCGGCGCTGCCGCCTTCGACCCATCCGCCTCACGGAGAAAACGACGTGCGCATTCCCCCCTGGACCGAACAGGCCGCCCCGCGCGATCCCAAGCTGATCGAGGCGATCCTCGCGCGGCGCGGCGGCCGCTTCATCAACCTCGACCTCGCGCTGCTCTGGAGCGAGCCGCTCGCGCGCGGCTGGAACGCCTACATCGGCGCGGTGCGCCGCGAGCTGGGCGTCTCGCCGCGCCTGAAGGAGCTCGCGATCTGCGTGGTGGCGCGCCTCACCGGCGCGGGCTACGAGTTCAAGCACCACTGGCCCGAGTACGTGAAGGCCGGCGGGCACGACGAGCTGCGCGGGCGCCTGGACGATCCCGAGCGCGCGTTGTCCGATCCCGCCTTCGACGCCGACGAGCGCCTGGCCATGCGCTACGCCGCGGCGATGACGCGTGAGGTCAAGGTTCCCGCCGCGCTCTTCGCCGAGCTGCGTGCGCGCTTCTCCGAGGCGGAGATCGTCGAGCTCACCGGCGCGATCGCGGCCTACAACATGGTGGCGCGCTTCCTGGTCGCCCTCGAGGTCGCCCCGGAAGACTCGTGAGCAAGGCGATCCATCGCCGCCTGCGCGGCGGCCCGCCGCGCTGCGCGTAGCAGGTCATTTCAGGCGGTACGGGACCTCGCCGCGGGGCCCGATGCGCACCTCCTCCATCGCGAGCTCCACATCGGCCACCTTGCGCAGCGCCTTCTCCAGCGCGCCGCGCCGGTAGCCGTTCGTAACGCAGCCGTACGCCCACACGCGCCTGCCCTGCACCAGCACCCACAGCGTCGACGGGTGCGGCGCGATGCGCTCGCGAGCGCTGCCTGGATGCGTTCGGCGATGTCCTTGTCGTAGTCGTACGAGCTCGGATGCACGCAGCGATGCTCGAGGTAGCAGCGCAGACCGCGCTCGTTGCGGTGGTGCGAGTCGCGCAGCGCCTCCGCCTCGGTGACGAGCGGCCCGAGCGGCTCGGGACATGCGGCGATATCGTGGGTCAGCGCGAAGAACGGGTCATGGAACCAGTTGGTGCGCGGCGCATCGCCCGCCCTGGCGAGCGCCACCCACGCAGCCAGCGCCACTGCCGGGATCGCCCTCATCGCTGCAGCATGCCTCGCAAACGCGGCGGATGGAAGCTATGATTCATGCTCCGACGAGAGGGGCACATGAGACTCACCGATTGGCTTTGCGCCGCCGCCGCGGCGCTCTTCCTGCCGCTTTCCGCGGCGCACGCAAAGACTCCGGCGGATACCTTCGTGGTCGCCGCCAACCTGAGCCAGATGATCACGCTCGATCCGGCCGCGGTGAACGAGAGCTTCACGGCGGGATTCATGCGCAGCGTCTGCGATGCGTTGATCGGGTTGGATCCCGACGACTCCACGAAGCAGGTCCCCGGCATCGCCGAGAGCTGGACGGTCTCGCCAGACTCCTCCACGTACACGCTCGCCATCCGCAAAGGGGTCAAGTTTCCCTCGGGCAACGCGGTGACGGCGCAGGACATCGCGTGGTCGATCAAGCGCAACCTGCAGTTGAACCTCGCCAACGCCCAGCGCCTGCGCGAATGGGACATCACGAAGGACAACGTGGACCGCGTGGTCGAGGTGGTCGACGACCACACGCTGCGCATCAAGCCCACGCGGCCCTGGGCGCCCGGGCTCTTCCTGTTCGCGTTCACCGATTTCCGCGTGGCGCCGGTGCTGGACCGCGCCGAGGTCATGAAGCACGAGGTCGGCGGCGACATGGGCAACAAGTGGCTCGCCACGCACTCGGCGTGCGTCGGCCCTTTCCGCGTCGCCACCTGGCGGCCGCAGGACGTGCTGATCCTCGAGCGCAACGACGGCTACTGGCGCCGGTCCGTCGCGATGAAGCGCATCGTCGTGCGCCACGTGCCCGAGTCCGGCGCGCAGCGCCTGCTCCTCGAGCAGGGGGACGTGGACTATGCCTCGGAGATCGACCCGGCGGACTTCGCGGCGCTCGAGCGCAACCCGAACGTGCGCATCGACTTCAGCCCCAGCCTCGGGGTGGGCTACATGATGTTCAACATGAACGATCCGCGCTTCCGCGACCCGCGGCTCTTCGAGGCCTTCCGTTATCTCTTCGACTACCAGGCGCTGGCGGCGACGCTGCTCAAGGGCTACGCCGTCGTGCGGCAGAGCTGCGTGCCGGTGGGTGCCTTCGGCGCGCTGCCGGAGAGCTACATGCCCTACAAGCTCGACCTGGACCGCGCGAAGAAGCTCCTCGCCCAGGCCGGCTATCCGAACGGATTCTCCGCCGAGATCGTGGTGCTGAACAACTTCCCCTACCCGGACCTCGCGCAGCACCTGCAGCAGAATGCCGAGAAGGTCGGCGTGAAGCTGCGGATCACGCAGATGATCGGCGCGCAGCTCTACCAGCGGGCGCGCGCGCGCAAGTTCGAGCTGTACATGGCGGGCTACGCCTACACCTACCCCGACGCCAACACCATGATGCTGCGGCACGTCTACAACGTGGACAACAGCGAGAGCTCGAAGGACACGATATCGGTCGCGTGGCGCGCCGGCTGGGACCCGGGCAAGTGGATCAACGACACGATCCGCGCGGCGCAGGTCGAGCGCGACCAGGCCAAGCGCAAGGCGATGTACGAGGAGCTGCAGAAGCGCGACAACGCGACCGCGCCCATCATCTACCTCTTCCAGCGCCTGTCGGCGAACGCGCTCGGCAAGGACGTGAAGGTCTTCAGGCACAGCCTGATCAGTGACGACTATTCCGGCATCGAGAAGCGCTGAGGCGCCCCGGCGCGTGGCCGCCGTCGCGCGGCTGGCGGCGACGGTGGCGCTCACGCTGCTCGGGCTTGCCGCGCTCACCTTCTTCATCGGGCGCGTCATGCCCGTGGACCCGGTGACCGCGATCGTGGGCGAGCAGGCCGACCGCGAGACCTACCAGGCCACCTACGTCCGGCTCGGCCTCGACCGGCCGCTGCCGGTGCAGTTCGCCTATTACCTGCGCGACATCGCGAAGGGCGACTTCGGCACCGCGATCGCCACCGGGCACCCCGTGATCGAGGACATTCGCCGCGTGTTTCCCGCCACGCTCGAGCTCGCAACACTCGCCCTGCTCGCGGGGGCGTTGCTCGGCGTGCCGCTCGGCATCGCGGCGGCGGTGTGGAAAGACCGGCCCGCCGACCACGTGGTGCGGCTCTTCGGGCTCATCGGCCATTCCGTGCCCCATTTCTGGCTGGGGCTCATCGCGCTCGTGGTTTTCTACGCCAAGCTGGGGTGGATCGGCGGCTCGGGACGCGTGTCGCTCGCCAACGTCGACCTCGTGCCCAGCGTGAGCGGCATGATCCTCGTGGATGCGGCGCTCGACGGGAACTGGGAGATTTTTCGCGACGCGCTGCGCCACATCGTGATGCCCGCGCTGATCCTCGCCACCACGTCGATGGCGTACCTGAGCCGCATGACGCGCAGCTTCATGCTGGAGCAGCTGGGGCAGGAATACGTCACGACCGCGCGCATCAAGGGGCTGTCGGGATGGGGCGTCACGCTGCATGCGTTCCGCAACATCGGCGTGCAGCTCCTCACCGTGATCGTGCTCGCCTACGGCGGCCTGCTGGACGGGGCGGTGCTCACCGAGACCGTATTCGGCTGGCCCGGATTCGGCCAGTACCTCACCTCGGGGCTCCTCGCCGGCGACATGAACGTGGTGCTCGCGTGCACGCTCCTCGTGGGCGTCGCATTCCTCGCGCTGAACCTGCTGAGCGACGTGCTGTACCGCACGCTCGACCCGCGCACCCGATGAGCCGCACGCTGCCGCCCGGCGGATTGAGGGCGTGGCTCGCCGCCGAGGCCGCCGGCACGGCGTTCCAGGCGCGCGCGCAACGGCTTTGGTACGGGTGGCTGCGCTTCCTGCGCAATCCCCTCGCGCTGGCCGGGCTTGGCGGTGATCGCTCACCCTGGTGGTCGTCGCGCTGGCCGCGCCGTGGGTCGCTTCCCAGGATCCCTACGCCCAGGACCTCGCGCAACGCCTGCAGCCGCCCGGCGCGCAGCATTGGTTCGGCACCGACCAGGTGGGCCGCGACATCTTCAGCCGCGTGGTCTACGGATCGCGGATCACGCTCGGCATCGTCTTCCTGGTGGCCGTCATCGTGGCGCCCGTCGGGCTCGTGATCGGAACGGTGGCGGGATATGCCGGCGGCAAGGTGGACGCGCTGCTGATGCGCATCACCGACATCTTCCTCGCCTTCCCGGGGCTCGTGCTGGCGCTCGCGTTCGTCGCCGCGCTCGGGCCCGGCCTCTTCAACGCGGTCATCGCGATCTCGCTCACGCACTGGCCGGGCTTCGCTCGCCTCGCGCGCGCGGAGACCCTCGTAGTGCGCTCGAGCGACTACATCGCGGCTTCCCGCATCCAGGGCGCCTCGGCGCTGCGCATCATCGTGCGCCACGTGATGCCGATGTGCATTCCCTCCGTCATCGTGCGGACCTCGCTCAGCATGGCCGGCGTGATCCTCACCGCGGCGGGCCTGGGCTTCCTCGGGCTGGGCGCGCAGCCGCCGTCGCCGGAATGGGGCGCGATGCTCTCGTCGGGGCGCCGCTTCCTGATCGACTACTGGTGGCTGCCGACCTTTCCGGGCCTCGCGATCATGCTCGTGAGCCTCGCCTTCAACCTGCTGGGAGACGGGTTGCGCGACGTGCTCGACCCGCGCGGCGGATGAGCGCTCCGATCCTCGAGGTGGAGGATCTCACGGTGCGCTTCGCGACACCCCGCGGCCCCGTCGACGCGGTGCGCGGGGTGAGCTTCACCGTGGGACGCGAGAAGGTCGGCATCGTCGGCGAGTCCGGCTCGGGAAAGTCGATGACCGGCCGCTCGATCCTGCGCATAACGCCACGCAACGCCCAGGTGCGCGCGCGCCGCCTCGCCTTTCACGGCGAGGACCTGCTCGCGGCCGGCGAAAAGCGCATGCGGGCGATCCGCGGGCAGCGCATCTCGATGATCCTGCAGGACCCGAAGTTCTCGCTCAATCCGGTGATGCGGGTGGGCGACCAGGTGGCCGAATCGTTCCTCGTCCACCATGCCGGCGCGCGCAAGCAGGCGCGCGAGCGCGCGCTCGACATGCTCGCCCAGGTGCGCATCCGCGACCCGCGGCGCGTGTACGACCTCTATCCCCACGAGGTCTCGGGTGGCATGGGCCAGCGCATCATGATCGCGATGATGCTGGTCCCGGAGCCCGAGCTGCTGATCGCCGACGAGCCCACCTCGGCGCTCGACGTGACCGTGCGCACGCAGGTGCTCGCCATCCTGGACGACCTCGCCGGACGGCGCGGGCTGGGCCTCGTCTTCGTGAGCCACGACCTCAACCTGGTGGCGACGTTCTGCGACCGGGTGCTGGTGATGTATGCGGGCCGCATCGTCGAGTCGTGCGCCGCGCGGGACCTCGCGCACGCGCGGCATCCCTACACGCGCGGCCTGCTCGAGGCGATGCCGCGCATCGGCGCACCCCGCGAGCGCCTCGCGATCCTGCAGCGCGATCCCGCGTGGCTCGAGCCATGAGCGCCGCGCCGGAGATCGAGGTCCGCAACCTGCGCGTCGCGTTCGGCGCGGGGGCTGGCCGCGCGCTCGCCGTCGACGGCGTGAGCTTCGCCGTGATGCGCGGCGAATCCCACGGCCTCGTCGGCGAGTCGGGCTGCGGGAAGTCCTCGATCCTGCGCGCGATCTGCGGGCTCAACGAACACTGGGAAGGCGAGATCGCCATCGGCGGCGAGAAGCTCGGCGCCGCGCCGCCCCCTCGCCCTCAACCGCAAGGTCCAGATGGTGTTCCAGGATCCGTACGGATCGCTGCATCCGCGCCACACGGTGGACGCGATCCTCGGCGAGCCGGTCGCCATCCACGACCTGGGAGATGCAAGCAGGCGCATCGTCCGCGCCCTCGAGCAGGTTGGCCTCGGCGCGGCATTCCGCTTCCGCTTTCCGCACCAGCTCTCCGGCGGCCAGCGCCAGCGCGTGGCCATCGCGCGCGCGATGATCCTCGAGCCCGCCGTGCTGCTGCTGGACGAGCCCACTTCCGCGCTCGACGTCTCGATCCAGGCCGAGGTGCTGAACCTCCTCGCCGACCTGCGCCGCGACCGCGGGCTCACCTACCTGCTGGTGAGCCACGACCTCGGCGTGATCGCGCACATGTGCCGGCGCATCGGCGTGATGCGCGCCGGCCGGTTGCTCGAGGAGACGAGCGTCGAGGACATCCGGGCCGGGCGCGCGGCCGACGAATACACCCGGCGCTTCATCGACGCGAGCAAGGGGTACGATCGCGCGATGGCGCAGGCATGGACGGAGCACGACCGGCAAATGGAAGGCACGCACTGATCATGGCAAAGGACAATCCGCGCATCGCGATCCTCGGCTTCAGCCTGGAGAGCAACGGCTTCGCGCCCGTCGCGACGCGCGGCGATTTCGAGGAGTCGTACCTGCTCGCGGGAGAGGCTTTGGCGGCGGACATCGCCACGCCGCATCCCCGGGCGCCGGGCACGCTCACCGGGTTCCGCGCGGCGATGGACGACAGCGGAGCGTGGCGCATGGTCCCGATCGTGGTGGCGGCGACGAGCCCGAGCGGTCCCGTCGACCAGGCGTTCTTCGACGACGTGGTGGCCGACATGCGCTCTCGCCTCACGGCCGCGCTCCCGCTCGACGGCGTCTACATCGCCGAGCACGGCGCGGCCGCGGCGACGGCGGAGAACGATCCGGATGGCGTGCTCTTCGAGATGGTGCGCGATGTCGTGGGACCCACGGTGCCCGTGGTCGCCACGCTGGACCTGCACGCCAACGTATCCCCGCGCATGGTCGAGAAGACCGACGCGCTCATCGCCTTCCTCACCAACCCGCACGTGGACCAGCGCGAGCGCGGCGCCGAGGCCGCCACGGTGATGCGCGAGCTGCTCGCCGGCATGCGCACCGCGAAGGCGCTGGTGAAGATTCCCCTCATGCCGCCTTCGACGACGCTGCTCACCGGCGAAGGCCCCGGACGCCCCTATGGCGACCTCATCCGCCACGGCCAGTCGCTGGTCGGCGCGGCGGTGCTCAACGTGTCGGTCTGCGCCGGCTTCTACCTCACGGATTCTCCCAAGGGCGGCATGTCGGTGGTGGTGACGACCCGCGGCGACGCAGAAGTCGCCCGCCGCATCGCCGCGGACCTCGCGCGCCGCGCCTGGGACGATCGCCACCGCTACGTGCCGCACCTCGTGTCCATCGAGGAGGCGACGCGGCGCATGGCCGAGGCGAGCGCCAACCCCGCGCTTCCCGCGCTCTGCTTCGCCGACGTGGCCGACAATCCCGGCGGCGGCGGGCGCGGCAACACCACCGACCTGCTCCAGGCGTTCCTGCGCGCCGGCGTGCGCGGCGTGGCGCTCGCCATCTTCAACGACGCGGCGCTCGCCGCCGAGGCGCACGAGCGCGGCGAAGGCGCGCGCTTGCGCACGACGTTCAACCGCGCCGAGACGCATCCCCTCTCGAAGCGCTTCGAGGCCGAGGTCGAGGTCGTGAAGCTTTCCGCGGGAACGCTGGTCGGACGGCGCGGCGGCGGCCGCGGCCGCACGTTGAACCTCGGGCCGAGCGCGCGCGTGCGCATCGGCGGACCGGGCGGCATCGATGTCGTGGTCATCAGCATCCGCCAGCAGTGCACGGATCCGGCGGTGCTCGAGCACTTCGGCATCGACGTGGGGGCGCTGCGCGGGGTCATCATCAAGTCGCGCGGGCATTTCCGCGCCGGCTTCGACGAGTTCTTCCGCGACGCGCAGATCGTGGAGGTGGACGCGCCCGGCCTCACCACGCAGGGCCTCGCCCACCTTCCCTACCGCAACATCCCGCGCCCGATGTTTCCCCTCGACGCCGGTGCCCGCTGGTCTCTTCCGGAGGCAGCATGAGCCGGGCCGCCGAGGCGTGGCCCGGCGCGCAGTGGAGCGTTGCGCGCGATCCGGAAGCCCGCGGCTGGTCGAAGGCGAAGCTCGATGCGGCGCGGCGCCAGTCCGAGGAAGTCGGGAGCGACGCGGTGATGATCGTCGCGGGCGGCGAAGTCATCGCGCAATGGGGCGAGGTCGAGCGCCGCTACAAGTGCCACTCGATCCGCAAGAGCCTGCTCTCCGCGCTGATCGGCCTGCAGGTCGAGAGCGGCGCGCTCGACCTCGGCAAGACGCTCGCCGAGCTGGGCATCGATGATCGCGAGGGCCTGGCTCCCGCGCGAGAAAGCCGCCAAGGTGCTGGATCTGCTGATGGCGCGCTCGGGCGTCTACCATCCGACCGGCTACGAGACCGAATACATGCGCAACCTCAAGCCGGCACGCCATGCGCAGGGCCCCGGCACGTGGTGGTGCTACAACAACTGGGATTTCAACGCGCTGGGCACCATCTTCGAGCAGGCCGCCGGACGCGGCATCTTCGAGGAGTTTCGCGACCACATCGCGGCCCCGATCGGCATGCAGGATTTCCGCTACGACGACACGCGCCGCGACGGCGAGTACGTGCGCTTCGAGACCTCGGTGCACCCCGCGTATCCGTTCCGCCTGTCCGCGCGCGACCTTGCGCGCTTCGGGCTGCTGTACCTGCGCGGCGGCCGATGGCAGGATCGCCAGGTCATCCCGGCGAAATGGGTGCGCATGAGCGTGCGCTCGTACTCCCACGCGGGCGAGCGCGGCGGCTACGGCTACATGTGGTGGGTGGCCGACGGCGACGTGCACTTCCCGCAGATGGCGGTGCCGCCGGGGACGTATTCCGCCCGCGGCGCCGGGGGCCATTACGTCGTGGTCGTGCCGTCCCAGGACCTGGTCGTCGTCCACCGCGTCGACACCGACGTGGCGGGGCGCAAGGTGGAGGGCCTGGCGTTCGGCGCCCTGCTGGAGAAGATACTCGCCGCTCGAAGCGGCTGATCTCGACGGGCGAAATAACTGCCGGCGCGCCGGCGTGTCATCCTTTGGTGCCGACCGGTCCGTGACACGTTGACCCTGCGCCTCGTTCCGGGGCAATGTCGGGCTCCCCGATCCCGGCGATGGCCCGATGATGCGCGCGATCGTGCTCCCGACGCTCGCTGCCACCTTCCTCGCCGCCGCCCTTCTCGCCGCCGCGCTGCCGGGCCGCGCCGAAGATTCGCGCGACGCCCTCTTCGAGAGCCTGCGCCTCAATGCCGCGGCGCTCGCGCGGAACCCCTCGGATCGCGAGAGCGCGGCGGCTGCCGCTCGTATCCTCGAACAGCTCGGCGCCTACCACGGCGCCGCGCGCGTCCAGGCAAGCGCATCCCTCGCGACGCGCGCAGGCCAGGCCGCGGAACTCGTGCGCTGGGGCGAGAGCATTCCGCCCGAGACGCCCACGCAGCGTTTCGCCGGAACCGATGCGGCGCTCGCGATGCTCGACTCGCTGATCGTCGAGGCACGCACGGCGGGCGAGCGCGACGTGCTCGCGCGGCTGCGCGGCGATCGCGCCGTGGCGCTGCGTGATCGCGAGCGCTGGAGCGACGCGTTGGCCGAGCTCGCCCAACTGCGCGCGGCGAGCATGCCGATCCGCTCCTACGTGCGCGTGGCCGAGGCCGATGCCCTGCTCGCGCTGCGCCGGCCCGAGGAGGCGCGCGCGATCTATGCCGAGCTCGCTTCCGCCGATTCCAGCAATCGCGAAGCCCGCCTGGGGCGCTTCTACGCGGAAGTCGAATGCGAGGACTACGAGGCGGCGTTCGCGACCGCCGACCTGCTGAAGGATCCGGTGCTCGCCGCGCGGGTGCGCGATTTCGCCGGCCTCGAGGCGGAAGCGTGGCGACGCATGGAGCCCATCCTGGAGCAGGCGCCCGCCGCGGCGCACGTGCGCTCGGCGGCCGGCTCCATCGAGGCGGCGCGCGGATGGACACGGCGTGCGCATGAAGACTTCCTCGTCGCCGCCGCGCTCGATCCCGACGACCTCGGCATCGCCGTATCCGTCGCCGAGTCGCACCTGCGCAGGCACGATCTTGCCACCGTGCGCGCCACCGAGTCGCGTCTCGCAGCCGATTTTCCTGGCCAGCCCAGCGTGGCGCGCCTCACCCAGGAGCTGCGCGATTTCGACAGCGCGAGCTGGCAATTCGAGGTGCGCGGCCGGCAGGAATCGGGCGGCGCCGCGGCGGCCCCGGGCCCCGGGGTGGAGGCAAGCGCCCGCGCCTACTCGGCTCCGCTGCAGGATGCGTTCCGTCTCTTCGCCGGCGCCGCGCACGCCACCGCGCACCCGCCGGAGGGCACGGCGGAGCGCAGCCGCGCCGGCGGTGGCGTCGAGTGGCGCGGGAGCGACGTCACTGCCGAGGCGAGCGCGTGGTCCAACTGGGGCGACGTGTCGCGCTCGGGCTTCGCGGCTTCGGCCGCGTGGAACGCGAACGACATGTGGAGCCTCTCGGGCGACTACGAACGCTACGCCTGGGACACGCCGCTGCGCGCCGTGCTGCACGGCATCACCTCCGACAGCGGCGGCGTGGGCGTGGGCGTCGCGTGGAGCGAATCGCGCGCGGCATGGCTGGGCTATCGCGTGCACGACTTCACCGATGGCAACCGGCGCCAGGAGCTGCGCGCGGCCTGGGCCGAGCGCGTCGTGGACCGACTCTCGTGGTCGCTCACGCTGCGTCCCGAGCTGTACGGCTCGCGCAACTCGCTCATCGGCGCTCCGTACTTCAACCCGGTGAGCGACGTCGCCGCCACACTCGCGCTGGAGTTCCAGGGGCTGCTCTGGCGGCGCTATGAGGAAACGTTCCGCCATCGCATCGTCGTGCGCGCGGGCGGCTACCGGCAGGAGGGCTTCGCCGACGGCTGGATCGGCGGCATCGCCTACGAGCAGTCGTGGACGCCAGGACCCAGGATCGAGCTGCGCTGGGGCGTCGAGGCCGGGCGCGCGCGCTACGACGGCGCCAACGAGAACGTGGCGATCCTGTTCGTCGCCGCGTCGGGGAGGTTCTAGGATGCGCGGCGCGTGCGCGTTGCTTCTCGCCCTCCTGCTCGGCTTCGGGGGCGTCCCACGCGCCGAGGGCCCGGGCGCGACGGCCGGAACGCGTTTCGTCTCGGTCTCCTTCCACGACGTCGTCGATTCGCCGCGCGACCTGCAGCCCGACGCGATCACCACGGATCGCCTGGTGGGGTTCCTCGAGTGGATCCAGGCCGGCGGCATGCATCCCGTGAGCCTCGACGACATCGAAGCGGCGCGCCGCGGCGAGCGCCCGTTGCCGGAGCGCGCGCTCCTCATCACCTTCGACGACGGCTATCGCAGTCTCTACACGCGCGTCTATCCGCTGCTGCTCGCCTACCATATACCCGTGATCTCGGCGCTCGTCGGCGACTGGATGGACGCTCCGATGGATGCGGCGGTGCGCTACGGCGATGCCGACGTGCCGCGGCGCAACTTCATCTCCTGGCCCGAGGCGCGTGAGATGGCGGCCTCGGGACTGGTCGAGTTCGCCTCCCATGGCTACGCGCTGCATGGCTCGGTGATCGCGAATCCGCAGGGCGGCCGGCGGCCCGTGGCACTCGGGCGCATCTACGATCCGCAAACGGGCTACGAGCCCAACGCGCGCTTTCGCGGGCGCATCGCGGCCGACCTCGAGCGTTCGCGCGCGCTGATGCGCCGCGAGCTCGGAGCCGCACCGCGCTCGCTCGTATGGCCCTTCGGGGGCTACCGGGGCGCGGCGCGCGAGATCGCCCGCGATGCGGGCTTCACCTTCGCCCTCTCGCTCGAGGACGAGCCTGCCGACGCGACCCGCCCCCTCGACATCGCGCGCTTCCCGCCGGCCGGCGACCCGCCGCTCGGCGAGCTGGTGGGCGCGCTGCGCGTGGCGGGCCTGCCGCCGCCCGTGCAGTCGATGGCCTGCGTCGACCCGGCGCAGCTCGCGGGGGGCGATTTCGAAGCGCGTCTGGGCGCCACGATCGACCGCATGCAGCGGATCGGCGCGACGGCGGTCGCGATCGACCCGTTCGTCCGCGACGCGCGCGGCGCGGCGACGGCCGCATGGTTCCCGACCGATCTGATGCCGGTACGCGCGGACCTGCTCTCGCGCATCGCCTGGCAGCTGCAGACCCGCGCCCACGTCGATATCTACCTGCGCTTGCCCGCCACCATGCCGGCGCAACGGACGCCCGAGGCCGTGGCCGCCCTCGCCCGGGACCTCGCCGCGGCGGCCGAGGTGGACGGCGTGCTCTTCGAGGACGCGGCTGCATTCGACACGACGGGATCTGCGCAAGACACGACCTCGTGGGAGATCCGCGCGCGCCGGACACAGGTGGACCTCACGGGCCTTTTGCCCACGCAGGCGAACATCCTCGCCACATTTCGCGCCATGGAGCGCGAATTTCCCGCCGCGAAGCTCGCGCTGGTCCTGCCCGCGGCGAACGCGCCGGACGCCGTCGCGGATCTCACGTTCGTCGCGGTGGACAGCGGCGTGGATGCGGCGAAGTCCGCCGACGACGTTGCATCCGGCCTTGGGCACGCGGGACGCCGCCTGGGCCCGTGGATCACCGCGCAGGACGGCGCTCCCGATGGCGAGGCGGTACGTGCCATCGCGCGCGAGTTCAAGGTGCGCGGCGCGATGCTCGCGGGCTGGTGTCCCGACGATCCCTTCGCCGACCGCCCGGCGGCCGCCACGGCCGGCGAGACTTCGGCATCGCGCACGCCGAAGTGATCACCGTGCTCCTCGCCGCGCTGCTCTTCCTCTGCTTCGGCTATCCGTTCGTGATGGCGTGGTACTGGATGGCCGGCGGGCTGCTGCACGAGGCGCTGCGTGAGCGCTTCGAGCCCCCGCACGACCGAGCGCCGCGCCTCACTGCGTATCCTCCGGTGTCGATTCTGGTGCCCTGCTTCAACGAGGAGGATTGCGCCGAGGAGACGTTCGCCGTGCTCGACGCGATCGAGTACCCCGATTACGAGGTCGTCGCGATCAACGACGGATCGCGCGACCGCACGGGCGAGGTCCTCGAGGGCATCGCACGCCGCATGCCGCGGCTGCGCGTCGTCCACCTCGCCACGAACCAGGGCAAGTCCACCGCGCTCAACACCGGGGCGCTCGCCGCACGCCACGAGCTGCTCGTGTGCATCGACGGCGACGCGCTCCTCGACCGCCACGCCCTCACCTGGCTGGTGCGCCGCTTCCAGTCCGACCGGCATATCGGTGCGCTCACCGGCAACCCGCGCCTGCGCAACCGCGGCACGCTGCTCGGCCGCCTGCAGGTCGGCGAGTTCTCGGGGCTCGTGGGGCTCATCAAGCGCGCGCAGACGGTGTACGGGACGCTCTTCACGGTCTCGGGCGTGATCTGCGCGTTCCGCAAGCGCGCGCTGCACGACGCCGGCTGGTGGTCGCCCGCCGCCCTCACCGACGACGTCGACGTGACCTGGCGCATCCAGGTCGCGGGCTGGTCGATCGCGTACGAGCCCAAGGCGCTCTGCTGGATCCTGATGCCGGAGACGCTGCGCGGGCTGTGGCGGCAGCGGCTGCGCTGGGCGGAAGGTGGCGCGCAGACCATCCTCGCCATGACGCGGCCCATGATCCGGCAGCGCGCGTGGCGGCTCGTCCCGATCTGGATCAACTATGTGGTGAGCATCGTCTGGGCATATGCGATGCTCGCCGGATTCGCCGCCTGGGCCGTCGCCGCCACGCTTGGTGTCGACCTCGCGGGCGCCTCGCCGCTGCCCGGCAACGGCGGCCTGCTGCTCGCTTTCGTGTACCTGCTGCAGGCCGCGCTGAGCGTCGCGCTCGACCGGCGCTTCGAGAAGGGCCTCGCGATGTCGCTCTTCTGGATCGTGTGGTATCCGCTGGTCTTCTGGCTGATCCAGGCCGCGACCGCGATCGCGGGCCCCGTGCTCGCGTTGCGCCGCCCGCTGCATGCGCGCGGGACGTGGGTCAGTCCCGACCGGGGGTTTCGTTGAGCGCGCGCGAGTGGCCCCCGCTCATCCGCTCCGAACGCATGCCGTGGTGGGTGCGCGTGCGCGACTTCCTGCTCACGCTCGCCGCGTGGGCGCTGCTCGCCTGGTGGACGGAGCACGCCATCGCGCTCATCTGGGACTGGCTCTCGTTCCCGATCTTCGAGCTGACCCACCACGAGGCGCCCGATTGGGAGAGGATCCGGGACGTGCTGGCACCCTTCCTCGCGATCGCCGCGCTGCTCGCCGCGTGGCTCCTTTATTGGGCGGGGCGCCGCCGCCGCATCCTCGCGCAGCGCTTCGATGCTGTCCAACCCGAGCCGCTCGCCCTCGAGGTCCACGCGGCGGAGTTCGGGCTCGACGCCGCAAATGTCGCGGCGCTACGCTCCGATGCGACCGTTACGGTGCATTTCGACACCGCGGGCCGAATCGCGGGCAGCGACCCTCAGCGCTTGCCGTAGTTGCGCCCGAGGTACTCGGCGAGCGGCTTCACGTCGTCCGCGGGAATCGGAGCGCCGTAGGCCTTGATCATCTTGTTGACGGTGGCCTCCCAGCCCTTCTCGTCGAGGAACGGCGAGTTGAGCCGGATGTAGTCGAGGCTGTGGCAGGCGACGCAGTTTTGCCGGACCTTCTGCGCACCCGCGTCCTCCTTGATCCGGACCTTCTCCTCGCCCGCGTGCGCGCCGAGCGCGAGCGCAAGCACGGGGACGGCCAGCAACGCGCGCAGCATCGCCATCACGCCACCTCCAGCCGGATGCGCGGGATCACGTTGTGGTGGTAGCCCGCGGGATTGAAGATCAGCTCGCTCACCTGGGTGTCGCCCCGGTTGTTGAAGGCGCGCACCATCACGACCGCCGTGCCTGATTGCTTCGGCACGAACGCGTGGTGGAACGTGCGGAACGAATACGCCCCGAGGTCCCTGCCGAGCTGCGCAAGGACCCACGAGCTCCCGCCATCGACCGAGATCTCGACGTCGCGGATGCCGCGCCCGCCGTCCCAGGCGATGCCCTCGATCTTCACCGGCTGCCCACGCCGCACGCGCTCGCCATCGTGGATCGACGTGACCAGCGAGTTGACGACGATATCGGTGATGGGTTGATTCTCCTTCGTCTCCTGGGTCGGGAACCGGTCGACGTGCGCGAACTTGCCCGCCGGGATGCGGTACGCGGACTTCATCCAGAAGTTGGCGAGGGGCTGGACGCGCACCTCGATGTTCGTGAGGTGCTTCACCCAGTACGTTCCGGTCCAGCCCGGCACGATGAGGCGAGCGGGATAGCCGTTCCAGTGCGGGAGCGCCTTGCCGTTCATCTCGAAGGCGATGAGGGTGTGCTCGTCCATCGCGCGCTCGATGGGGATGCTCTTCACGAAATCGGGCGTGGTCGGCAGGGCCGGGCCGTCGGCTCCGTTGAAGGCGACCTCGACGGCATCGCCGCCGACGCCTGCCTTGTTCAGCACGTCGCGCAGCCGGATGCCCGTCCAGCGCGCATTGCCCATGGCGCCCACGCCCCACTCCACGCCCTGCACGTGCGGGATGAACATGCCGCGCCGGTTGCCCGAGCACTGGCACACGGCGACGATCTCGGCCGGCTCGAACTCCTGGCGCAGCTGCGCCATGTCGAACTGCTTCGGCTGCCGCGCGCCGTCGCCTCCGATCTCGAGGCGCCAGGCCTTCGCGTCGATGGCTGCGGGAATGCCCGAGAGGTGGTAACGCACGAAGAACGCGTCGTTGGGCGTGATCTCGCTCGCCAGGTAGTCGATCGGCGTCTCGTAGTTGGGCGGACGATACGCCCGCTTGATGAGCGGAACCTTCCCGGCGATCTTCTCGAGGCTCGCTTCCTCCACGGCTCCGGCGGGCAGCTCGGCGGGCTGCCAGAGGCCCTTGGCGGCGCGCGCGAGCGGCGAGAGCGAGGCGAGCGCCGGCAGCGTGGCACCCGCGATGAAGCGACGACGATCGACCATGTACAGCTCCGATTTTCTTGGCGGGATCACGCCGACGCGGGGAAGTATGCGCCAATCACAGGGGATGGCAGTGAACTGCCGCACACTCGGTCAGCGACGATCGTTCGCGGCGAGCCAGTTGAAGATCTCGTGGTACCAGAGGCGCGAGTTGCGGGGCTTGAGCACCCAATGGTTCTCGTCGGGAAACCAGACCAGGCGCGCGCGCACGCCGCGCATGAGCAGCGTGTTGTAGTAGGCAAGCCCGTTGGTGTCCGGCACGCGGTAGTCGTTGTTGCCGTGGATCACGAGCGTCGGCGTATCCATGCGGTGCGCGAACGTGTGCGGGCTTTGCGCGCGCACCTTCGCGGGCTTCTCCCACCAGAGCGCTCCGAGGTCGCGCGGGCGCTCTGCGTACGAGTCGGCGCTGAAGGTGGCCACGCGGTCGAAGACGCCGGCGTGGCATACGTACGCGCGATAACGGCCGGCCGGAATGTGCCCGTTCATCCACGCCACCATGAAGCCGCCGTAGCTGCCGCCCGCGGCGAACAATCGCCGGCGGTCAGCCCAGGGCTTCTTCAGCAGCCACTCGGTGCCGGCCTCGATGTCCTGCATCTCGAGCTGTCCCATGCGGCCCATGATCGCGTCGCGGAAACGGAACCCGAAGCCGCTCGAGCCGTGATAGTTGACCGCGGCGACGACGTATCCGCGCGAGGCGAAGACGTGCGTGTTCCATCTGTAACCGAAGGTGTCGCCCACCGCGGCGTACGGGCCGCCGTGGATCACCTGGAGTACCGGATGTTTGCGGCGCGGATCGAAGCGCGGCGGGAAGGTCACGAACATCTGCACCGGATCGCCGCGCGCGCCGCGGAACGTCACCTCGCGCGTTTCGCCCAGGCGAATCCGCGCCATGCGCTCGTCGTTGAAGCGCTCCAGCCGGCGCGCCGCACCCGAACGAACGGCGTGGACCTGCACCGGATGCGCGGCGCTGTCGATCGCAACCACGATGGTCTCGTCGCTGCCTTGCCGTGCGACGTCGAAGCCCTGGACCCAGCCCCCGCGAACCGCGATCGACAACGAATCGCGCGCGAGGTCGTAGCGCCACAGGTGACGGCGCCCTTTCTCCTGCGCGGCGAAGAGGACCGCGGCGCCGTCGTGCAGTCCAGCGCAGCGGCCCTTCCACGTCGATGGGCCAATCCGCGCCCACGACGCGCGGACGTCCGCCGCGGCCGACCAATGCGAGGCGGCCCGGCATCGTGTGGCGTTTGCCGACGTTCGCGGCGACGCAAGCAATGCGTGCGCCATCGGGACTGTAGCGCGGCGCGTCGTAGCTCCACGCCGCATCCCGCGTGAGCGGCGTCACGCGGCGGGTGCGGACGTCGATCTCGGCGAGCGCGAAGGCGTTCGTCGCACGCTTCATGGACGCGGCATCGTGGACGAAGACGATGCGCCGCCCGTCCGGCGCGACGTCGAAGTGCGCGGCGCACGGGTCGGCCCTCGGCAGCTCGTATCCCGTGCCCTCGAAGAGATCGGTGATGCGGCCGCTTTCCAGGTCCAGCACCAGCAGGTGCGGCACGCGCCCCATCGGCAGCCCGCGGTCGAAATGGCGGTACTGCGCCTCGGAGGTGACGTACGCGCTCTCCTTGCGATCGGTGAACGCCTTGTGGCGCGCGGCTTGCGCCTTGGCGCCTTTCGCATCGGGCCACACCCACGACATGAACACGATGCGCTTGTCCGTCGGGCATCCACTTGAAGTCGTCGATGCCGGGCGCGAAGTCGCTCCTGCGTTCGGCCTCGCCGCCCGCGGCGGGGATCACGTAGAGCTGGCGCTCGCCGTCCTTGCGGCCTTGCTGCTCGCGCTTGGCGAGGAATGCGATGCGGTCACCGCGCGGCGACCACGCGGGATTGCCATCCTTCTCGCCGCCGGCGGTGAGGCGGCGCGGCTCGCACGCGGCCGTGGGCAAGAGCCAGAGGCTGCTGCGCGCCTTGTTCTCGTGCATCGAGTAGCTCGTGACCGAGCAGACGGCCGCGGACCCGTCGGGCGCGAGCTCGACGTTCGCGATGCGGTCCAGCTGCCACAGGGATTCGACGTCGAGCGGATGTGATGTGGCCAATGGACTCCTTTCAGGACGGCGCGGGCACGACCCGGATCTTGCCCATCATCCCGCCGTCCTCGTGCTCGAGGATGTGGCAGTGATAGACGAACTCTCCGGGCTGCGAGAACGGAATGTCGAACACCTTCGTGGGGGCCGAGCAATGGCCGCTTCGCCACTGCGCGATCGTGCAGACGCCGTTCTGCCTTTTGGCCACCGCGTCGGAAATGCTCGCATCGGGAATGGCCACATCCAGCGGGAAGGTGTCCTGGGGCACGTCGTCGCTGCCCGCCAGCTTGAATCGCGTCTGGTGGATGTGGAAGTTGTGACTCTCCGTCGAGAGCTGGACCACCTCCCAGGTCTCGTGCACCGGCGCCTGCCCCGGGCCGAGGGGAAGGCAGATTGTCGTGTGCGACGGATCGAATTGCTCGAGCCGGTCGGCAGCCGGCTTCTGCGATCCGGGAACGACGTTGCCTTGCCCGTCCACCTCTTCGTAGCCGAGCGCGAAGGTGTCTTTCGTCGCGACGTCAGAGAAGCCGAAGAAGATGCGGCGCCGGTGGCCCGCGGGCAGCGGCGCACACGACGGCGGTGGCGCGCTCGTTGCCGTGACCGGCGCGTCGAGAATGCCCTGCGACAACTCGTGCATCGCGACATTCTCGGTAACCACGACCTGGTTGCGCGTGTACTTGCGCGCCCCGCCTTGCACGAACTGCACTTTCGCGAGATCGACCCCCGGCCATTTGTCGCCAGTGCCCATGGTGAGCCCGACGCTCTTCAGCGTCGCCGTGGCGCCTTTGGGAGGCTTCGATACAACGCCGTGGCCATCGCGGTACGTGACCCAGATCTCCACCCTCGAGGCCGGCATCATCACGATTGCATCCGCGCAGACCGGCGGCTTCGAGCCGATCGCCGTTGCGTTCGGGCACGGCACGGCGTGCGGCTCGGCACCGTCGATGGAAATGATCTGCACCGCCATCGGACGTTTCGTGGCGTCGTCGACGAGCTTCAGGTTCCAGGTGAGATCGCCCGCTCCGCTCGCCACGCGCCAGATCTCGCCGTCCGCCGCGATGATGGGCACGGTGGGGAATTGCTGGCCGTTCACGGTCATGTACCACTTGCCGCCGGTGTAGTCGGCGCCCGCGTCGTCGGAATCGATCTTTCCCGGGCAGGAGCCGCGCCGCACCTCGCCCTGCGCGGGATCCTGATCGCAGAAATCCGAATCCTGCTGGTGAAGCACCTCGCCGTTCGCCAGGACCTGCGTCTCCTTCAGCATGAGGTGGCGCACGTTCGCCTCGGGCCACCGCGTTCGGGTCACGTCACCGCTCGCGTAGTCGCCCACGCTACCGATGGTGATGAGCCCGGACAGGCCCTCCACCACCTGGTTCAACGAGAGCCCGTGCACGTGCGGGTGGTACCAGAAGAGGCCCGGCGGGTGGTTGGCGGGAATGGGGATCACGTAGTCGACCGTGTCCATCACGATCGGCCCGTGCTCGTGCCCCGCGTGCGCCGCCGGAGTCCCGTTCGCCGAGTTGAAGATGGAGACGTACGCGTAGTCGCCGAATGTCGGATCGCCGTCGGTTGCGGCCCGCGCCGGCGTGATGAGGCCGTGCGTATGCAGGTTCGTCGGGTTGAGGAAGAGGTTCGCGCCGCCCGGGTCGCTTCCATGGCGCAGATGCGCGGGATCGATTTTGGGAAGCCGGTTGACGAAGCGAACCTTGAGCGTGTCGCCCGGCTCCAGCGCCAGCCGCGCTCCGCCGTAAGGCGAGACCGTGCTGCTACGCGCCGGGCAGGCGAGGCCCGACGGAGGGCGCGGACAAATCTGGTAGACCCACCCCATGGGATGGATGACCTCGCGGCTGCCCGGCGGCGTGAACGAGATGCCGGCGATCGGCTGCGGCAGGGCCACGACCATGATGTCGAGCACGCCTTCGCGGCTCTTGAATACCGGCGGCTCGAGGAGCTTCCCGCCGGCCGGTGCCCGGGCGCAGCAGAGGAGCGGCACAAGGGCGATCGCGGCGAGGAGGCGCACCCCCGGGAAAGCGGTCATCGCGGTTGCCGGGCCATGGGGCGATTGTAAGAGAGACAACGACGCTCGCGCCACCGCTTGCCGCCTCTGGGAAGGTGCCAACTCGCGTATAATTGGGGATCAGGATCATCAAGCAGCGAAGTCTCGGTCCTCTCTCTCGCCGCCGGCTCATATCGGCGCATTGACGCGACGTTCCTTTCTTGGTCATCGTGACCCGCCGCCGGGCCTGGGTTCGCCCGAGCGCGCGCGCCAATCAAACAGCGAAAGGAGCACCCGGATGCCGAAGGAAGACATGATCGAGATGACGGGCGTGGTGAACGAAGTCCTGCCCGACACGCGGTTCCGGGTGACGCTGGAGAACGGCCACCTGATCACCGCCTACATGGCCGGCAAGATGCGCAAGCACCGCATCCGCATCCTGGCCGGCGACAAGGTGAGCCTCGAGCTCACGCCCTATGATCTCAGCAAGGGACGCATCACCTTCCGCCACAAGGACGAGCGCCCGCCCACCACGGGTATGCCCCGGCGTCCCGGGTTCTTCGGGCGACGCTGACCGTCTCCCGGATCCATCCGGGCCGGCGACACGGTGAGCATCGAGATAGTCCTTTGGTGCACTTCCGGGCGTTGACGCCCCGGCGTAGGGTCTGATGATGAAAGGGATGCTCCTGGCGGGCGCGATTGCCGTGACGGTCCTGCGCGCCGCGGCCGCCGATTTCGCCACACCGGGAGGCCCGGCGCCCGCGAACCTCGACGAGGTCGCTCGCACGCTCGATGGGGAAGGCGCAGCGATAGAGCTGCTGCTGAGCTTCGGCACGTCGAAAGGCGGCTCCGCGGGCCACCTGGCGCTCGCGTTGCGCGAGGCTTCCGGCACGGAGCAGGTGCGTTCGGCCAACTTCTACGCGGACCGCGACCCCGCGCACGAGCGCGATCGTTACACCGAGGCGCTCATCGTGAGCGTTCCCAAATGGGAGTACCTGTACGGCACCACGTCGTCGCTGGGGTCCAAGGCTTCGTTCGGCCTCGACTACGGCGAGGTGTACAAGCGCTCCGTCGTCGGCGTGCGCGTCTACGGCGTGCCGCTATACCGAGCGCGAGGCTCTCGCCGCTTACCTCGATCGCATGAATGCCGACTTCCGCGCCCGTGCACGCGACACCGAGTACCAGCGGGGCGAGGTGAAGTACTCGTACACGGATCTTAACTGCGCGAAGACCATCGGCTCGGCATTCCGATACGGCGCGGGTTATACCGGACTCGAGGTGCGCGGGGCGCCTCTCATCGCGTTACGCAAGGCGAAGGCCGCCCTCACCGCGAACACGCCTTCGGAGATGGCGGTGAACCTCATGCGCGAGCTCAACGCGCGGGGCTACCGTATGGACGCGGTGCTCTATCGCAAGTATCCCGGCTCGCCGTACGTCGACCCGCTCGACGAGGAACCCATCGCGTTCGGGAAGCTGCCCAACCGCATTCCATCGGTGGTCTCGCTCGATTTCCGCAACGACGCCGGCGACTACGAGGACTACGACAATCTCTTCGCGTCGTACCTGCTGCACAACCTGGGGCGCCACCTCGTGGTCGTCGATCCGCAAGCCAAGGCCGTGCGCATCGAATTGACCAGGACGCCGATGGCCTACGCAGACGCGTCGCTGCGCGCGGCGGAGGATGCCGAGGCCGACAGCAAGGGATTCCTTCGACGGCTCCTGTTCAAGCCGCGCGGAAGCAAGGTGGACGAGTAGGTCCGCGACGTCATCGACCCGCAGCGAAGGCGGCGAGATTGCGCGGCGCGCGGTTGGTGCCGCTCGCGGCCGTGGTCCAGTAACCGGTAATTTCGTCGGAGCCGTCAGCGGTTCTCATCAAGCGAGCCAAGTCATACGGTTGCTGAGCCGAGAGGAGGTTTGCTTGCAGCTTGGGGCCAGCTTCCTTGGCCTCCACGGCCATCTGCAGAGCATTGACAATGAGTTCGATGGCGGCAGCAATAATGACCTGAGGGCCAATGAACGACGCAGTTCCGGCAGCTCCGAAGGCTCCCTCACCCACCCCCGTTGCTGGATACAATAATTCTTCTCCTGTCATAGAATAAAACCTTGGTGTTGTCCAGGTAAAAATCGCCTTCAGGGCGGCTGGTGTCGCGCCCGTCAGGTAGCCAGCAATCCCGGCCCCCACGAGGCCGCCGGCGAGACTGCCATTGATGGCCTCTCGGGTGACTTGAGCGTAATCCGGCGGGACGCGGTAATCGACATCGCCGCCTACCGCGGTCCTCAGCATGTTCGCGGCTTTCGGAGGATGGGTGACGTCGTACCACGCGTGGTAGGCGCCGAGCGCTTCATTGGCCAGATAAGTACGGAAACCGACGACGGCATTGGAAAAGCTCGCCGCCAGGCGCTTTTCCGCAGCGCTGGCATGGGCCGGATCGGTCGCCGCCGCCTTGATGCGGATGAGTACCGCCAACAGCAGCGGGCCGCTGGTCTGCGGTGTCCTGGCAATCTCGTCCCAGACTTTCTTGCGCGCGTCTGCGGAAGTGGCGGCCAGCCTTGGCACCGCCGCGTCGGCGAATTGATTGATGAGTGCGCCATCCTTGACCAACGCCAACGCCACTTCCTCGCCGCCGTCCAGGCCAAAGAGGCCGGGCTGGGCGTAGGGAGCGGATTTCCAGACGATGGTCGTGCTGCCGCAGGCCTGGGCGCCATAAACCGCCGAGGAACCGTCCATGCGCTTGTAGCCGGCAGGACACTTCCAGCAGGTGCCGCCGACGCTTTGGCCGATGCCTTGCGGCAGGGTGCCGTTCTGTTTCCTGATGGCCGCCTGGACGTTGGGATCCTTGCTGGTGATGGCGTCGAAGAAAGTGTCCGCCGTGTCCGACCCCAAGCCAGTTCCGCAACCGAGCACGCTCGTCGCGGTTTCGGTAGCTTTGGCATAAACGTAGCCGCCCCAGACCGCGCAAGCCCGGCCTTCATGGACCGGATAAACGCTGCGCGTGGTGCCGGCGCGACAACTCCAGCATTCGCCGCCGTTGCGCGGGTCTTCGAATTCCCCGGGCTTGCATTGGGCCTGGCCGAGCATCGTGGCCTTGGACCAGGCTTCCGGGGTATTTTGGTAGCAAGCCATTGCGCCATTTTTCTCGTAAATGGCGTTGGTGGAACGTTTGTAGTTGGCGGGGCAAACCCAGCAGCCGGCGTAGCCCGGCCAGCCATCGTAGAAGACCTCCCCCATTCCAGTCGGGCCGTAGCGTTGGACATGGGATTGGCACGCCGCCAGGTTCGATACGCCTTTCCACGCCTGCGTGGGGCTGGCATAGCCATTTTTGGCGGGCAGGTGGCAGGCCCGGTTGAGGTTGTCGTCAACGCTGAAAACCGATCGCTCGTAGCCGTTCGGGCATGACCAACAACTTCCCCCCAGGGAACCATCCTTGAAGGACCAGGAGCCGTTGGGAGCCTTGCACAGCGCGCCACCGAACGTTGCGGCTACCTCGCCGCCCTTGACGGTAGGATCGGCCTTGGTACAGGCGCGATCCGTGGTGACGGCGTCCGCCGTGCGCGCATAGTTGGCCGGGCAGGAATAACACTTGCCGTTGGCGTCGAAGAAGCTGCCTGCCGGACAGGAGTATTTGACGTCGCTCACGAAGGTCGCGGCCACGCCTTTACAGGGCGCCTGATATTTGCCGTTGACGATTCCCCCACAGAGGGGGCCGGAGCCGTTTGGCAACGTTGCGCTGGCCACCAAGTTCGTGATCCCGGCCTCCGCCGTGCCAACCATGCAGAGCAGAATGACAAAACCAGCCAAAACGCGAGCGATGAATGCTTTCACGGATGTGTCCCTGATCCTGTTGTGTTGTTCGTTGCAATGCCGTTTCGCGTGGTGCCGAGCGATACCCCGGCAGAAGAGAGCGCACGTTTACGGTTTGTGGGCTTGATGCGCCCCGAAGAGTAATTAGTTCCCGCCCAAGCCGCAATCCACCACGTCAAGGAGTGGCTTCGAAGGATGAGCGAGAGGCGGGGATAGAAGCGCCCGAAGGCTTCCGCTCCGGGCGACTAACCTACCCGAGGTAGTCCTCGGCCTAAGCCAGATCGGGCCGGTTGGCCTTCAACCACGTCAGCGCCATCGCGTGAAGCGACTCGGCTTGGCGAAGACATTCATCCAGTGCCGGCGCCGGGATGGTGTCTCCCGTGTATTCGGCGAGATTGCGCTGCTTGCGCAGCGCGTCGAGACGGATCAGTACGTCAGTTTGAATACCGAACGTATGAGCCAGACTTTATATCGCGGTCTGGTGGTGGCCCGGCTTGCTGGTCAAGGTGCGGAAACCGCGAGCGTGCAAGCCTGCGTCAGCCAGCATGCGTATTGCCGTGTATGCACTCCCAAATCGGGTCTCGGCGCTTACGGTTGACACTCTCGCGTCCGCGATGTGGCGCGATGCCCCAGCCAGCAGACGCTGCACGGTCTGCCTAGCGGGCGGGATCTTTTCAAGACTTACGCCGACTAGATTTTCGAGGCTCATCGACCGCGCCAACCAACATGATCTTCGGTCCCTTCAGGATCTCGGCGACGAAGGCATCGGTCGCCTTGATCCTCGTCTTCCATTCGCGCCGGGAAAAGACCTTCGGGTTGACCTCTCGTCCCAGCTTCTTCTGCAAACCATGAAGCGCATCGACGACGACGCCAAAATCGGCATCGCCGACGATGAGGAGATCGACATCACTGCCGGCCGTCTCCGTGCCACGAGCGACCGAACCGTAAATGAAGGCGAATTCGATGGATCCGGCGAGCGGAGAAAGCGCCTCGATAATTACATCGGCGACCCCGACCGTCTTGCGCAGGATGCCGGCGAGCTCCGAATAGATCTGGTGTGAACGATTCGCCCAGTAGTGCAGCTGGTTGCCCACTTGCTCGCGATCGAGGAGTCCCGCTTCATGCAGTCGCGTCAGCTCCTTGTTCATGGTTCCGGCGGTCGTGCCGGTCAAACGGGAGATCTCCCGGACGTGAAGCTTGCGCTCGGGATGGAGCAGCAGCAGCGCGAGCACCTGGCGCCGATATGCAGCCGGGAAAAGAAGGGTCGCCGCGTCCGCCCGTGTAGCTTTCATGGCTACGATCGTAGCTCAAACGGCTACATTATGGAAGCGTCGCAGAAAGCGGTCTTGGAGGCGGGGGTCGGAATCGAACCGGCGTACACGGCTTTGCAGGCCGCTGCATAACCACTCTGCCACCCCGCCCGCGCGGATATCTCTACCTAGGGAGAAACCGGGGGATCATGCGCAACGGGGGAACCCGGGCTTCCGGATTCCCCCGCGAAAAGCTGGAGCGGCAGAAGAGTCTCGAACTCTCGACCTCAACCTTGGCAAGGTTGCGCTCTACCAACTGAGCTACTGCCGCAATGTAACGAGCTAGAAATTATAGCTTTTTCCGGCCCTAGCTTCAACAGCCCGCGGCCGGCAAGCAGTGGATGGCAAATTCGTGAACAGGTTCGCACGCCGATTCATCCCCTCGGCGCGGAACCGCCTGCGGCGCACGTGTTCCATCGAGAATGGCTCATACCGGCACCGCCTCGAGGAGCGCCTTTTCCGCATGGATGTGGGTGGCGGTGGCCGTCATCGGTACGCTTTACATCGGCAGCACCATCCTCACGCCGCTCTACCCCCTCTATCGCGACGAGTTCGGCTTCGACGAACTCGTGGTCACCGAGATCTACGCGGTCTACGTCATCGGCAACCTCGCGGTGCTGTTCTGGTTCGGGCGCCTGTCGGACCAGCTCGGACGGCGGCGCACGGTGCTGGTCGCGCTGGCGCTCACGCTCGTGAGCGTGCTCACGTTCCTCTTCGCGCGCGCGACACCCTGGCTCTTCGTCGCGCGCATCGTGAACGGATTCGCCGCGGGCCTGGGCGCCGGCGCGGTGACGGCATGGATCGCCGAGCTCGAGCCGAAGCACGACCAGGCGCGCGCCGCGGTGGTGGCGAGCTCGGGCAACCTCGCGGGCCTGGCGTTCGGCGGCGCGATGGCGGGCCTGCTCGCGCAATACGGACCATGGCCGCTGCGCACCAGCTTCGTGCTGTTCGGCGCGATCCTGCTCGCGATGATCGGGGCCGTGCTCGCCGCGCCGGAGACGGTGCGCCATCCGGTGCGCGACGTGCATCGCCTGAAGCTCGCGCCGCGCCTCGGCGTGCCGGCGGGCATCCGCATGGCGTTCATGGCACCCGCGGCAATGACCTTCGCTTCCTTCGCGATGGGCGGATTCTACGGCGCGTTGATCCCCGGGCTCGTCACCACCACGCTCGACATCTCGAATCTCGCGGTAGTGGGCGCAATCGCGGGCATGTTCTTCGCGGTCGCCGCGGCTGCAGCTGCGGCCACCCGCAAGCTGCGCGCGCGCACGGCGATGCTCTCGGCGCTGCCCTTCATGCTCGCGGGCCTCGGGCTGCTCGTGGCCGCGGAAGCATTCCGTTCGATGCCGGTGCTGATCGCCGCCACGCTCATCGGCGGCGCCGGCGTGGCGCTCGGCTACCGCGGCAGCCTGCAGATCGTGAACGAGATCGCGCCCGGTGACCAGCGTGCGGAGGTCGTCTCGACCTATCTCCTCATCTGCTACCTGGGCAACTCGCTGCCGGTCGTCGGCGTGGGCGCCCTCGCCGCCGCCACCAGCCCGGCGCTCGCCCACCGGGTGTTCGCGGGCGTGCTCGCGGCGCTGGCGTGCGTGGCGTGCGTCGTGGCACTGCGCTACGTGAAGAAGAAGTAGCTACTTCGGCGCCGGCACTGTCACGGCCGCCCGCAGGTACACCACCATCGACCACAGCGTGATGAACGCGGCGATCCAGATGAGGCCGCGGCCCACGTTGACGGTGTGGAACCAGCCGAACAGCACGCCGTTGAAGAGCAGGAACGGGATCGCCACGAGCTGCGAGACGGTCTTCACCTTGCCCAGGATGTTCACCGCCACGCTCCTCGACTGGCCGATCTGCGCCATCCACTCGCGCAGCGCCGAGATGGTGATCTCGCGGCCGATGATGATGAGGGAAGCGAACGGGTCCACGAGCCCCTTCTCGGTGAGCACGATCAGCGCCGCGGCCACCATCAGCTTGTCGGCCACGGGGTCCAGGAACGCGCCGAACGACGTGGTCTGGTTCCAGCGCCGCGCGAGGTAGCCGTCCAGCCAGTCGGTCACCGCAGCTGCGATGAAGATCCACATCGAGGTGATGCTCGCCGTGCGCTCGCTGATCCACGCGTCGGGCAGGTAGAGCACCGCGACGAAGAGCGGGATCGCGACGATCCGGCACCAGGTGAGGAAGAGCGGAAAATTGAAGCGCACGCCGGAGGGCCTGGGGAAAACACACATACGCTAGCACACCGAGGCCGATGTAGGACTCGTCTGACCGACAAGTCGGCGCGGGCAGGTGCACATTGTCATCTCGATCGTTCCCGTGAAAAGTCCCCAATGAATCCTGCGCGCCTGCCGCCCGCCACCGTGTGCGGACACCCCCTCGCCCATTCCGCCCACATCTGCGCGTTCTTCGACTCGGAGCAGCAGGAATACGCCTGCCTCGTGCCGTACTTCGCGGAGGGCCTGGCGCGCGGCGAGCAGGTTGTCACGATCCGCGACTCCGACCGATGCGCCGGGCACGCGGCGAAGCTGCGGGCCTCGGGGGCCATCCCGGTGGACGAGGCGATCCGCGCCAACCGCCTGCGCGTCGTCGCCTCCGAGGAGACCTACCTGCAGGACGGCATCTTCGAGGTGGAGCGAATGTATCGCATGATCGAGAAAGCGCTCACCGACGCGCCCGCCGAGGGCTTCTCGCGCGTGCGCACCTGCGGCGAGATGTCCTGGGCGCTGCGCGGCCTGCCCGGCACCGACGACCTGATGGAATACGAGTCGCGCGTGAACGAGCTCACCAAGCAGCACGATTGCACGCTCATGTGCACCTACGACATCAACCGTTTCAGCGGCCGCGCGCTGATGGACGTGCTCGCTACGCACCCCGTCGTGCTCCTGGGCGACCGCATCTACGAGAACCCGTACTACCAGCAGCCGGCGGAATTCCTGCAGGCACTGCTGCGCCGGGGGGGTGCCGCCACGCCCCTCGAGCGCATCGCCGAGCCTGCCTGAAGCGCGCCCGCGACGCCGCGCGGCGTCAGTGCAGCTCCTGGTAGATGCGCTCCGCGAGTGTACGGCTGATCCCCTCGACGCGCGCCAGGTCGTCGATGCTCGCGGCGATCACGCCCTGCAGCCCGCCGAAGTGCTCGAGCAGGCGCTTCCTGCGCGTCGGCCCCACGGAGCTGATCTCCTGCAGGCGCGAGGCGGTGCGCGCCTTGCCCCGGCGCGCGCGGTGGCCGGTGATGGCGAAGCGGTGCGCCTCGTCGCGAATCTGCTGGATGAGGTGCAGCGCCGGATGGTCCGGGGGCAGGCGCTTGGGCTCGTCCTCGCCGGCGATGAAGAGCTGCTCCATGCCGGGCTTGCGCTCCACGCCCTTGGCCACGCCGATCATGCGGATCATGTGCAGGCCCAGCTCCGTCATCGCCGACTGCGCCGCGTGCAGCTGCCCCAGGCCGCCGTCGATGAGAATCAGGTCGGGCGTCTTGCCCTCGCCGCCGGCGAGCTTGCGGTAGCGCACGCCCAGCGCGTAGCACATGGCGGCGTAGTCGTCGCCCGGCTCCACGCCCTTCACGTTGTAGCGCCGGTACTCGGAGTTCTGCATCGCGCCCTTGTCGTACACCACGCACGAGGCGACGGGCGCTTCTCCCATCGTGTGGCTGATGTCGAAGCACTCGATGCGCTGCAGCGGAGCCTCGGCGCCAAGGAATTCCTGCAACGCCGCGACGCGCGCCTCCTGCGTGGCCTGGGCCGAGAGCCGCTGCCCGAGTGCCAGCACGGCGTTGCGCCGCGCCATGTCGAGCCAGGTGCGCGATTCGCCAATGGGCCGCGTCACGAGCTTCACCGCGCGCCCGGCGATGCCCGCGAGCAGCGCCTGGAGCGCTTCATGGTCCTCGACCGCGTCGCTCACCACGCGGCCCGGCACCGGCTGCTGCGCGTAGTGCTGCGTAAGGAAGGCTTCCACCACGGTCGGCGCGTCGCTGCCCGCGGCGTTCTGCGGGAAGAAGCTGCGGTCGCCCAGGTGGCGGCCGCCGCGCACCATGGCGAGCGTCACGCACCAGGTGCCCTCGCGCTCCACCGCGGCGACGATGTCCACGTCGCCCGCCCCCGCCGCCTCCGCCGCCTGGCCGGAGACGATGCGCTGCAGCATGCGGATCTGGTCGCGGTGGTGCGCCGCCTCCTCGTAGTGCAGCGCCGCGGCCGCGACCTGCATCTTGGCGGTGAGGTCGGCGACCACGTCGGTCTCCTTGCCCTCCAGGAACTGCTCGGCGTGGCGCACGTCGCGCTCGTACTGGTCCGCCGTGACGAGGCCCACGCACGGCCCCGAGCAGCGATGGATCTGGTGCAGCAGGCAGGGACGCGAGCGATGCGCGAACACGGTGTCGTCGCAGGTGCGCAGCAGGAAGATCTTCTGCAGGTGGCCGATGGTGTCGCGCGCGCTCCAGGCGCTCGGGAACGGCCCGAAGTAGCGGTTGCCCTTCTGGTGGGCGCCGCGGTAGAAGCGGATCTGCGGGTACTCGTGGCTCGTGACGAGGATGTAGCCGTAGCTCTTGTCGTCGCGGAAGACGACGTTGTAGCGCGGGTTCAAGCTCTTGATGAGGTTGTTCTCGACCAGCAGCGCCTCGGCCTCGGTGCGCGTGACCGTGGTCTCGGCCCCGGCGATCTGCGACACCATGAGCGCGGTGCGCGGGCTGGCGAGGTTCCTCTGGAAATAGGACGACACGCGCTTCCTGAGATCGCCCGCCTTGCCGACGTAGATCACCTCGCCCGCCGCATTCCTGAAGCGGTACACGCCGGGCATGTTGGGCAAGCCGGCCAGGAGCTCGGCCGGGTCGAAGGCGCTCACGACGAGCGGACTCGCGCCAGGTTCTCCGTAGCCGCGAGGTAAGCCGCATTCGCCTTGAGCGCCGCGGTCGAGATGGCGCGGCCGCGCATCTTCTCGAGGCGGCGCGCGAGCGTGGGCGCGACGGGGCGCCGCTCGAGGCCTTCGAGCAGCGAATCCTGGGCGCGCGGGTCGTTGCAGAGCAGCACCATGTCGCACCCGGCGTTGAGCGCCGCATTCGCGCGCGCCATCACGCCGCCCGCGGTGGAGGCGCCTTCCATCGACAGGTCGTCGGAGAAGATGAGGCCCTCGAAGCCCAGCTTCTCGCGCAGGATCTTCTGCAGCCACATCGACGAGAAGCCGGCGGGCTTCGAATCGACCTTCGGGTACACGACGTGCGCCGGCATGATGCCGCCCAGGCCGGAGCGCGCGAGGCGCTGGAACGGCACCAGGTCCGTCGCCGTGATCTCGGAGAGCGTGCGGTCGTCCACCGGCACCTCGAGGTGCGAGTCCGCGCGCACGTAGCCGTGCCCCGGGAAGTGCTTGCCCACCGAGGCCATGCCGGCGGCGGTGAGGCCCGCCTGCAGCGCCTCGGCGAGCACCGCGATCACGTTCGGGTCGTGGTGCAGCGCGCGGTCGCCGATCACGCCCGACTCGCCATAGTCCACGTCCAGCACCGGCGCGAAGCTGAAGTCCACGCCGTGGGCCTGCAATTCGCTTCCGATCACGAAGCCGCAGCCGCGCGCGGCGGCGAGCGCCTGCGCGGGATCGCGGTTCCAGAGCTTGCCCAGCTCGCGCCATCGGCGGGATGGCCGTGAAGCCGTGGCGGAAGCGCTGCACGCGGCCGCCCTCGTGGTCGGCGGCGATGAGGAGCTGCGGGGTCGCGCAGCTCGCGGATCGAGTGGCAGAGCTGGATCAGCTGCAGCGGTGCGGCGAAGTTGCGGGCGAAGAGGATCACGCCGCCCACCTGCGGATGCTGCAGGCGCTCGACGTCGTCGGCGTTGAGCTCGAGGCCGCCCACGTCCAGCATCACCGGTCCCAGCCTCATGGCTTGCCCTCGAGGACGACGAAGGCCATGGCCACGTCCTGGTCGTCGGTGAGCGAGATGTGCGCGCGCACGACGCCGATGGATTCGAGGTGGCGCGCCATCTCGGTGCTGGGAAGGATCAGCGGTTTGCCACGCGCATCGCGCCCCACGGTGATCGAATGCCAGTTGAACGGCGGGTGGATGCCGGTGCCGATCGCCTTGGAGAAGGCCTCCTTGGCGGCGAAGCGCTTGGCGAGGTGCCCGGCCTTGTCGCGCGTGCGCTGGTAGCGCTCGCGCTCGGCGGGCGTGAGGATGCGCCGCGACGAAGCGCTCGCCGTGGCGCTCGAGCACGCCGGCCACGCGCTCCACGGAACAGACGTCGGTGCCGATGCCCACGATCATGGGCCGCGCAACGCGCGCATGAGTGCCTTCATCTCGCGCACCGCCTCGCGCATGCCGACGAAGACCGCGCGGCTCACGATGGCGTGGCCGATGTGCAGCTCGCGCAGGCCCGCGCAGCGCCGCGATCGGCTCGACGTTCGCGTAGTTGAGCGCGTGGCCGGCATTGAAGCGCATGCCGAGCGCGCGCACCGCCTCGCCCGCGCGACGCACCTTCTCGATCTCCGCCACCACCGGGGCGCTCTCGGCGTCGCGCCCCTTGGCGTGGAACGCGTGCGCATAGGGGCCGGTGTGGATCTCGCAGACGCGCGCGCCGATGCGCGCCGCGGCCGCCACGTGCCGCTCTTCGGCGTCGATGAAGACGCTGGTGACGATGCCCGCGCTCGGCAAGGCGCGCGACGCAGTCCTTCAGCTCGCGCTCGCGCCCCACGACATCGAGCCCGCCCTCGGTGGTGACCTCCTGGCGGCCTTCCGGCACCAGCATCGCCATCTCGGGGCGGATCTCGCAGGCGATGCGCACCATCTCGGCGGTGGCGGCCATCTCGAGGTTGAGCTTGATGTGCGTGAGCTCGCGCAGCCGCCGCACGTCCTGGTCCTGGATGTGGCGGCGGTCCTCGCGCAGGTGCACCGTGATGCCGTCCGCGCCGCCCAGGTGCGCCTCGACGGCGGCCCACACCGGGTCCGGCTCGTAGGTGCGGCGCGCCTGGCGGATGGTGGCGACGTGGTCGATGTTGACGCCCAGCTCGATCATTCGGAAGGGCTCCCTTCCGTCTCTGCGGAAGCGCTCCCCTCGCCCTTCGCAGCGGGGCCGGGGGAGAGGGTCTGGAGGTCGCGCACGAGCGCGCGCGTGGCGAGCTCCTGCCCGTTGAGGGAATGGCTGATGAGCAGGCGCATGAGCTGCTTGGCTTGCGCGACGGTGGCCGCGTCTTCGAACCGGCCGCGCTCGAGGTCGATCAACGTGAGTCCGCGCAATCTTACCGCATTCGCGGGCGCCCTCTCGCCTTCGGCGCGTACCGGGCCGCGCTCGGCGACGTACCAGTAGTCGCGCTCGGCCTCGATCGGCGCTCCGTTCCCCGCCTCGCGCGCGAGCTCCACGGCGTATCCCAGCTCCCGCAGCATCGCGAGCTCGAAGCGGCGCAGCGCGCTCTCCAGCTCGCGCGCCCCGGTTGCGGCGCTCGCCTCGGCGGCGACGGGCGCCGCACCGGATGCGCTCGCGGCCCCCGCCTGCCGCGACAACCGGCGCAGCTCCGTGATGGCGGCGTCGTAGGCGTCGAACAGGCCCTCGTGGGGGTCGTCGCGGTGGGTGAGCTTGAGGAGCAGCTCGTTCAAGATAGAAGGCCGACATCAGCCCCTGGCCGGCAAGCGGCGTGGCGGGCGCCGCGGGCTCGGCGGTCTTCAGCGTGCGCAGCTCGCCGCGCCCGAACCAGTCGAGCGCGAGGGGCTGGAACGGCACGAGCAGGCTGCGATGGGCGGACCTGGGCCGCCGCGCGCCCTTGGCCACCAGCCCGAGCCGGCCGTGCTGCCGCGTCCACACCTGGAGGATCAGGCTGGTCTCGCGGTACGGATAGGTGTGGAGAACGTAGCCTTGGTCCATGGAGATCGGGCCCCGCACCTACGGCGGGGAGGCGCTCATCGGTATCCGAGCTGCCTGAGCGCCGCCTCGTTGTCCGCCCAGCCGCTCTTCACGCGCACATGGCTCTCGAGGAAGACCTTGCAGCCGAACAGCGCCTCCATCGCGTGGCGCGCCTCGGTGCCGATGCGCTTCAGCGTCGCGCCCTTCTCGCCGATCACGATCGCCTTGTGGCTCGGCCTGTCGACGTAGATCGTCACCGCGATGCGGCGCAGGTTTCCCTCGACCTCGAAATTCTCGACGTCGACCGCGATCGAGTACGGCAGCTCGTCGCCCAGCAGGCGGAAGATGCGCTCGCGCACCAGCTCGGCGGCGAGGAAGCGCTCGGGACGGTCGGTGATCTCGTCGGGGCCGTAGACCGGCGGCGCCTCGGGGAGGAGCTTGCGGATCTCGCCCAGCAGCGCGCGCAGCTGCGTGCCCTTGGCGGCGCTCACCGGCACCAGCGCGGCGAAGTCGCGCTTCTTCGATGCCTCGATGAGGGTTGCGGCCACACGCGCCCTGTCGCGCACCTTGTCGAGCTTGTTCAGCGCAAGCACCACCGGGGCCTGCGGCGGCAGGAGCTTGAGCACCGGGTCGTCGCGCTCGTCCCAGCCGTGCGCATCCACCACGAGGACGATCGCGTCCACCTCGGCGGCCACCTGGCCCACGGTGCGGTTCATCGAGCGGTTGAGCAGGTTCGCGTGCTGCGTCTGGAAGCCCGGCGTGTCGACGAAGAGTACCTGCGACTTGTCGTCGGTGTGGATGCCGAGCAGGCGATGGCGCGTGGTCTGGGGCTTGCGCGAGGTGATGGCGACGTGCGCGCCCACGAGCTGGTTCAGCAGCGTGGACTTGCCGACGTTGGGACGGCCCACGATGGCGGCCGTGCCGGTGCGGTAGGCCGGCGCGTGCTCATGGCTTGCGCTTGCGTGCCGCGGGCTTTTCGAGCTGGGCGAGCACACCGGCCGCCGCCGCCTGCTCGGCCGCGCGCCGGCTGGCCCCGCCGCCCGTCGCGGCGAGCCCGAGGTCGTCCACGCGGCACTCGACGGTGAAGGTCTGGTCGTGGGCCTCGCCCTCGGTCTTCATCACCGCGTAGCGCGGCAGCGCCAGGCGCCGGCCCTGCAGGTACTCCTGCAGCTCGGTCTTCGGGTCCTTGTCGACGGGCTTGCCCTGGTCGCGCTCGAGCCGCTCGGCGAAGAGGTGCTCGACGGCCTTGCGCACGGCCTCGAAGCCCGCGTCGAGGAACACGCCGCCGAGCAGCGCCTCGAGCGCGTCGGCGAGGATCGAGGGGCGCCGGAAGCCGCCGCTCTTGAGCTCCCCCTCGCCCAGGCGCAGGCGCTCGCCCAGGCCCAGCTGCACGGCGACGGCCGAGAGCGACGACTGGTTCACGAGTGCCGCGCGCAGCCGCGAGAGGTCGCCCTCGGGCAGCTGCGGGAAACGCGCGTAGAGCAGTGTTGCGACCGCGCAGTTGAGCAGGCTGTCGCCCAGGAACTCGAGCCGCTCGTTGTGGGGCGCGCCGAAGCTGCGGTGCGTGAGCGCCTGGACGGCGAGCTCGGGGGAAGCGAAGCGGTGGCCGAGGCGGCGTTCCAGCTCGGCGAGCCCCTCGGGGGACTCGGTGACGCGCGCCGCCTTGCGCGTCACTGGGTCGGGGCCGAGGCCGAGGTCACCGAGAAGTCGATGCAGGCGCTGATGTTGGCCACGAGCCCGATCTTCACCGACCAGTTCGCCGAGAGCACGGTCTCGCCGCCCTCGCGCGAGACCTCGATGTCCTGGCCCTGGACGCTCTTCACGTCCTCGATGGCGTTGCGCGTGTCGTAGGCACGGCGGATCTCCGGGACGGTGCCCTTGGTGTCGCCGTTCTGGACCATCGCGGCGAAGATCTTCTTCACGGCGAAGTATTCGATGTACGCAGGGAGGAGCTTGGCCGCCATCACGGCGAGGAAGCCGAGGACGGCGAGCGTGATGATCAGGCCCGTGAGCGAGACGCCGCGCTGCTTTCCCATGTTGCCTCCCAGTCGATCCCGCGCCTGCAGCGCCGTTGTTGTCATTCGATCGCCTTGCCGATGCGCCGGAAGTCCCCGAAGTTCATCCAGATCAGGAACGCGCGGCCCTTGATGTTCTCGTCGGGGACGAAGCCCCAGTACCGGCTGTCGCTGCTCTGGTCGCGGTTGTCGCCCATCATGAAATACTCGCCCGGGGGCACCGTGCACGAGAAGCCCTCGTCATTGTATTCGCAATTGTCGCGATGGGGGAATTGGCGGACCTGCGCGAGGTCCACCGGCGGCTGCGCGGGCACGACCATCATCTGGTGCTCGTGGCCGGCGAGGTTCTCGACGTAGGTGGGGAGCCTCAGGTAATTGAGCTCGCTGTCGGTATAGAAACCCTCGGGCTTCACGGTCGCGGGCTCGCCGTTCACGGTGACGCGCTTGTTGCGGTAGACCACCTTGTCGCCCGGCACGCCCACCACGCGCTTGATGTAGTCGACGCTCGTATCCCACGGGTAGCGGAACACCACCACGTCGCCGCGGCGCAGCGCGTTGATGTCGACGATCTTCCTGTTGATGACCGGCAGGCGGATGCCGTAGGTGTACTTGTTCACGAGGATGAAGTCGCCGACCAGCAGCGTCGGCTTCATGGACCCCGACGGGATCTTGAACGGCTCGACCCAGAACGAGCGGATCACGAACACCACCACGATCACCGGGAAAGAAGGCGCGCGCCATGTCCACCACGACCGGCTCGGGCTCGCCGTCGGTGCGCCGCTTGCGCGCCCACCGGGCGTCCCAGAGCCAGATCAAGCCCGTGATCACGGCCGCGAGCAGCAGCACCGCCGCGAAGTCCGTGAACTTGAGCAGCAGCCCCATCACCGCGATGAAGAGCACGGGCCATGCGACCTCGAGCAGCCCCTTGCGCGTGTCCGAGCGCGGCCTGCCGGTGCGCGAGGCCACGAAATCCCACACGATGACCGCCGCGCTCGCAGCCGCGGCGACCATCGCGATCATTTCCCAGTCGAGTCCACCTTGCATCTTCTTCGCTCCGCTTTTGTGTTAAAGCCGGGAAAGACGAGGACACAGAGAAAAAACGAGGGGCACGGAGAAAGGCATCAAAGGGCAATGGAACGCGGCAAGATCGTTGCCGGTCCCGGCGCCACCATTCGATGACCCTCTCTGTGTCCTCCGCTTTTCTTCGTGTCCTCGTTCTTCATGGCTTTGATGAAGTGACTACTTCTCGACCTGGAGAATGGCCAGGAACGCCTCCTGGGGAATCTCCACGTTGCCGACCTGCTTCATGCGCTTCTTGCCCGCCTTCTGCTTCTCGAGGAGCTTCCTCTTGCGCGTGATGTCGCCGCCGTAGCACTTGGCGAGCACGTTCTTCCTCAGCGCCTTGATGCTTTCGCGCGCGACCACGTCGGAGCCGATCGCCGCCTGCACCGCGACGTCGAACATCTGGCGCGGGATGAGGCCCCGCATACGCTGGGCGAGGTCGCGCCCGCGGAACCTGGCGGTCTCGCGGTGCACGATGAGCGAGAGCGCGTCGACCTTGTCGCCGTTGATCAGGATGTCGAGGCGCACCAGGTCGCCGGCGCGGAATTCGCGGAACTCGTAGTCGAGCGACGCGTAGCCGCGCGAGTTCGACTTCAGCTTGTCGAAGAAGTCCATCACGATCTCGTTCAGCGGCATGTCGTAGGTGAGGATCACCTGGCGCCCCACGTAGTTGCATGTTCACCTGCACGCCGCGCTTCTGCTCGCAGAGCGTGATCACCGGCCCCACGTATTCCTGCGGCATGAGGATCGTCGCGCGAATGATGGGCTCGCGGATCTCCTCGATCTTCGAGGGATCGGGGAGCTTCGACGGGTTGTCGATCTCGATCACGGTGCCGTCGCGCTGCGCCACCTGGTAGACCACGGTCGGCGCGGTGGTGATGAGCTCCATGTCGTATTCGCGCTCGAGCCGCTCCTGCACGATGTCCATGTGCAGGAGGCCGAGGAAGCCGCAGCGGAAGCCGAAGCCCAGCGCCTGCGAGGTCTCAGGCTCGTAGCGCAGGCTCGAGTCGTTCAGCTGCAGCTTGGCGAGCGCGTCGCGCAGCGCCTCGTAGCGGTTCGATTCCACCGGGTAGAGGCCCGCGAACACCTGCGGCTGGATCTCCTTGAAGCCCGGCAGCGCCTCGGCCGCGGGATTGCTCGACGAGCGTCACGGTGTCGCCGACCTTGGCGTCCTTCAGGTCCTTGATGCCGGCGATGATGAAGCCCACGCCGCCCAGCGCAGAGGATCTCGCGCGCAACCGACTTGGGCGTGAAAACGCCGACCTGCTCGGTCAGGTGCAGCGCTCCGGTGGCCATGAGCTTGATGCGGTCCTTCGGCTTGATGGTGCCGTCGACCACGCGCACCAGCATCACCACGCCCACGTAGTTGTCGAACCACGAGTCGATGATGAGCGCCTTCAGCGGCGCGCGCGGGGTCGCCCTTCGGCGGCGGGATGCGCGCGATGACCGCCTCCAGCACGTCGTCGATGCCCTCGCCGGTCTTCGCGCTGCAGCGCACGGCGTCGGTCGCGTGGATGCCGATCACGTCCTCGATCTCCTGGATCACGCGCTCGGGCTGCGCGGAGGGCAGGTCGATCTTGTTCAGCACCGGCACCACCTCCACGCCCAGCTCGGTGGCGGTGTAGCAGTTGGCCACGGTCTGCGCTTCCACGCCCTGCGAGGCGTCCACCACCAGGAGCGCCCCCTCGCACGCCGAGAGCGAGCGCGACACCTCGTAGGAGAAGTCCACGTGGCCGGGCGTGTCGATGAGATTGAGGTCGTACTCGCGCCCGTCGCGCGCGCGGTAGCGCAGCGCCGCGGTCTGCGCCTTGATGGTGATGCCGCGCTCGCGCTCGAGGTCCATGGAGTCGAGCACCTGCGCCTCCATCTCGCGCGACGGTGAGGCCGCCGGTGCGCTCGATCAACCGGTCGGCGAGCGTGCTCTTGCCGTGGTCGATGTGCGCGATGATGGAGAAGTTGCGGATGTGATCCATGTAAATGAAAAGGCCACCCGAGGTGGCCTTTCTGTCGGTGCCCTGCGCCGTTGAGCGGCAGCTTGCTGTCCGCTCGAACGGCCGCCCCGATGGCACTTTACTGCGGTGCAATATTCTACTTCATCCGGGACAGCCGCGCATCCACGGCGTCGTGGTCCAGATAGTAGTGGCAGATCTCCAGCTCGCCGTCGAGGAGCACGGGGACCTTGTCGCCCCACTTCTCCTCGAGGCGCGGCGAGCTGTCTACGTCGACCACCTCGATCGCGAAGGAGTAGCGGCCCTGGTACTGCTTCAGGGCCGCGATGAGCTCCTCGCACAGGTGGCAGTATTCGCGCGACAAGACCGTCAATTTCGGGACCATCGTCATGCGCGAACACCGGCGCCCCTTCCCGCCCCAAAGCAACACATACGCCGAGTCAGGGGCGCCATTCGCGCGATAAAACGGTGAGCTTCGCGAGCGGCGCCGTCACTCGTTTTCCGGGCGGATGATCGCGAAGCGCGTGCCGTTCTCGTCGCGCACCAGCAGCGCGGCGGGCTTCTTCGGGTCGATCTTCGCCACCGCGTCGTTGAAGCCCTTCACGCTGGAGATGTCGGTGTTGTTCACGCGCAGGATCACGTCGCCGGGCTGGATGCCGGCCGCGAGCGCCACGCCGTCCACCGCCTCGACCGCCACGCCGCCCGAGATCTTGAGCGCCTTCTTCTGGTCGGCGGGGATGTCGGTCACCGCGAGGCCGAGCTTGCCGGGCTTGGCCGCCTCGGCCTTGCCGGGCTTCGCCTCCGCGACCTTGTCGGTGTCGTCGTCCTTGAACTCGCCCACCGCGATGGTCACGTCGTGCGCCTTGCCCGCGCGCCAGACGTTGAGCTTCACCTTGTTGCCGGGCTTGAGTCCCCGGATGGAGCGCGAGAGGTCCGCCGAGCCGTCCACCGGGCGCCCGTCGATGCTGAGGATCACGTCGCCGGGCTCGAGCCCCGCCTTGGCCGCAGGCGAGCCCTCCTCGACGTTGCTCACCGCCGCGCCCTGGGCCTTGGCGAGGCCGAGGCTGTCGGCGAGGTCGCGCGTCACGTTGGTGATGCCCACGCCGATGCGCCCGCGCGTGACGTGGCCGGACTTCATGAGCTGGTCGGCCACCCCGTACGCGTAGTCGATCGGGATCGCGAACGAGATGCCCGCGAAGGCCCCGGTGCGCGAGAAGATCTGCGAGTTGATGCCGACCACCTCGCCGCGCATGTTGAGCAGCGGCCCGCCGGAGTTGCCCGGGTTCACCGCGACGTCGGTCTGGATGAACGGCACCGCGTCCATGTTCGGGTCCTGCGAGAGGTTGTCGCGGCTGGTGGCGCTCACGATGCCCGCGGTCACCGTGTTGGCGAAGCCGTAGGGGGAGCCGATTGCGATCACCCATTCACCGGGCCGGAGCTTGCGCGAGTCCCCGATCTTCATCACCGGCAGGTTCGTGGCCTCGACCTTGATCACGGCCACGTCGCTCCTCAGGTCCACGCCGATCACCTTGGCTTTCAGCTCGCGCTTGTCGGTGAGGCGGACCTTGATGTCGTCGGCGTTCTCGACCACGTGGGCGTTGGTGACGATGTAGCCGTCGGCGGTGACGATGAAGCCCGAGCCCAGGCCGAACGGGCGCAGCGGCCCCTTGGGCGCGTTGGGCGCATTGGGCGCATTGGGAGGCCCGCCGCGCGGGCCGCGCTGGCCGGGCGGTTGCTGCTCGGGCGGCATGAAGCGCCTGAAGAACTCGTAGAACGGATCGTCTTCCGACAGGCCCGGGATCTGCTGGCGCGCCGCCATGCGGGTCTCGGTGTTGATGTTGACCACGGCCGGGCCGTACTTCTCGACCAGGTCGGCGAAATCGGGCAGCACCTGGGCCTGGGCGCCGGGCACGCTGGGGGTGTTGGGGATGTTGTCGGGCCGTCCCTGGCCCTGGGCGGCAGCGGCCCCGAATGCCAGGAGTGCGCTGAGGAGACAGGCCTGCAGTCGGTTCATGGTCTTTATCCTGTTATTGGGTGCGGGGGGGCGTGGCCGAAGGGCCATCTCCCTCAGATCGGGGCTGGGGGAAAAAATTTCCAGCGGAGATGTTACGAGATAACTCAGTGCCGGTGGGCGACACTTCGCCCGACCTGCTGGGCGGTGGCGAGCGGCACCTCGCCCAGGACCGTCACGAGCTGCTCGCCCATGGGGCGCGCGAAGAAGGTCGTGGTGCCGTCCTCGCTCGAGGCTTCCGAGGTGCGCGGGGGCGCCCCGTTGGGCTCGACGAACACCGAGACGCTCGCCAGCCCGTCGCTGTAGATCAGCTGGGAGACCGGGTTGGGCCGCCCGGGGAGGTTGCGGCGCAACTCGGTCACCTTCTTGAAGCCGGCGGGGAGGTCCTCGACCATCCAGCCGGTGTCGACGCCCTTCGCCTCCTCGCGGGGCTGGGCGTCGGTGATCCATTGCTTCACGCGCGCTTCGAAGATCGACTTCACGTCGCGCTGGCCGACCTGGGCGCCGAGCTTCAGGTCCGTGAAGGTGTATTGCTCGATGACCTGGCCCGGCTGGTTCACGGTCTTCGCGCGCACCACGAGCCCGGTCGCGTTTTCCGAGCACAGGCGCTCGGCGAAGCGCAGGCCGTCCTTCGGCTCGAGGCGGATCCAGCGGCAGTCGTAGCCCAGCACGTGCTCGACGCTGCCGAGGCTCACGTCGTAGCTCTTGGCGATGACCTCGGCGCTCGCGCGGAAGAGCGAGGGAAAGAAGCGCGCGTTCACGCGCCGGTCCAGCCGGATGGTCTTGGCGTCCGGGAAATAGCAGAACATCTCCTCGTTGCGCCGCACGATCTCGTAGGGCGGGCCGTCGAGCGCCTCGATGCGCTCGTGCTCGTCGCCGTTCACCATCACGTGGGTCACGCGGATGGTGGAGGTGCGCTCGCCGTTGCTGTGCACGTAGGTGCCGGCGTACGAGGCGTTGCGGGAGGCTTCGCCGGCGCGCTGCAGCCAGCCCAGGGCGTCGGCGGGGGGTCCGGCGTAGGCGCCGCAGGCGACACCCAGAGCGAAGGCGGGCAGCCAACGGCTGCCCGCAGCAACGGCCTGCCGCCTCATCGAGCGGGCGCCGGGGTACGGTTGGTCACGGGGCGATAGAGCTCGGGCGACGGCATCTGGCGATGCGCGACGAGGTATTCCTGCACGGTGAGGGCGGGAACCGCGGTCTGCACCGTGGTGGTGCTGGCCACGGGCTGGATCGACGCCGCGCCCATGCCGGCCTTGGCGACCACCGGCACCGCCGCGGGGCCCGCACCGCCCTGGGACCCGATCCATCCGACCACGCCCACCGTCGCCACCGAGGCGGCGGCGGCGAGCGCCACGCGTACTGCCCGCGCCTCGAGGACGCGGCGGCGCGGGGCGAGCACCGTGGGCTGCTGCTTGAGCTTCTCGAAGACGCCCGCCGGCATCGCGAGCGTGCGCGGCGGCTGCCCGCGCATGGTCTCGCCGATGGCGTGGTAGAGGTACCAGGTGTGCAACTGGCCCTCGTCGGCGCCGCACTCGCGCAAGGTCCGCTCGGCCCGGGTGGGCTCGAGCTCGCCGTCCATCAGCGCGGAAAGTTCTTGTGTCATGTACCTGCTCCTGTTCACTAGGGCCCAACTCTTCCGGTTGCGGCCTCTGGGTCCAAGGGGTCTGCTGCCCCGAAGATCGTTGTTACCAGCGTTTATCCTTGCTCGTTCCGAGCTGCGGCCGGAGCTTTTCGGCCACCGCCTCGCGCGCCCGGAAAATGCGCGACCGGACCGTGCCGATCGGGCAACTCATGATCTGTGCGATCTCCTCATACGAGAGGCCGTCCAGCTCGCGCAGCGTGATCGCGGTACGCAGCTCCTCGGGCAGCGCGGCGATCGCATCGTTCACCGTCTGGGCGATCTGCTTGGAGGCGAGCTCGCTTTCAGGTGTATTGATGTCGCGCAGGCCCGCGGCGTCCTCGAAGCCCTCCGCCTCCTCGCTGTCGAATTCCGTCGAGGTGGGCGCGCGCCGGCCCAGGGCGATGAGGTAATTCTTCGCCGTGTTGATGCCGATGCGGTAGAGCCACGTGTAGAAGGCGCTGTCGCCGCGGAAATTGGGCAGCGCGCGGTAGGCCTTGATGAAGGCTTCCTGCGCGACGTCCTCGATCTCCGCGGGGTCCCGGATCACCCGGGAAAGCAGCCGCTCGAGCTTGCGCTGGTACTTGACGACCAGCATCTCGAAAGCCCGCTTCTCGCCGCGCTGTGCGCGCTCGACCAGTTGCTGGTCGACTTCCCTGTCGCTCATGCGGCCCTGTATGGATGTTCTTGTGGAAGAGGAAGCGCCGGCCGTGAGCCCCGTTTGTGGCTGGGGCGCCACGAAGGGCTTCTTGGCCTCCTGGGGTATTATAAAGCTCAAATTTTTCATTCCTTTGGCGCGCATTTCCTGAACATTGGTTTGAAGACAGGGGCGTAGGAAAAAGGTTCCTGCGCCTGTAGGGTTTTTGCCGACAAGCGTAGTCCGTTCAACCCCTCCATTCTCCCCGCCCCCCGTTGAATAAATACGACGTCCTCGTCATCGGTAGTGGTCTGGCTGGCATGTCAGCCGCCCTGCACCTGGCCGGGCGCTGCAAGGTCGCCCTGGTGACCAAGCACGAGCTGCTGGACGGCGCCTCGAGCTGGGCCCAAGGGGGGATCGCCGCGGTGATGGAAGGTTCCGATTCCATCGCGGACCACATCCGCGACACCCACATCGCCGGGGCGGGCCTGTGCCACGACGACGCGGTGCGCTTCGTGGTCGAGCGCGGGCGGCGATCGGTCGAATGGCTGGTGGCCCAGGGCGTGCCCTTCACGCGCGACGGGGAGAACCAGGACGAGCTGCACCTCACGCGCGAGGGCGGCCACAGCCACCGGCGCATCGTCCACGCGGCGGACGCCACCGGCAGCGCGGTGCAGAAGACGCTCGTGGGGCAGGTGAAGAGCCACCCCAACATCGAGGTGCTCGAATGGCACATCGCGGTGGACCTCATCACGGGGCGCAAGCTGGGCGAGGCGCGCGGGGCGAACCGCGTGCTGGGCGCCTACGTGCTCGACATCCGCGCCGGCCACGTGAAGACGGTCGGCGCACGCTCGACCATCCTCGCCTCCGGCGGCGCGGGCAAGGTCTACCTGTACACGACCAACCCGGATACCTCCACCGGCGACGGCATCGCCATGGGCTGGCGCGCGGGGGCGGCGGTGGCGAACATGGAGTTCATCCAGTTCCACCCGACCTGCCTCTACCACCCGCACGCCAAGTCGTTCCTCATCTCCGAGGCCGTGCGCGGCGAGGGCGGGCTCCTCAAGCTGCCCGACGGCGAGCGCTTCATGCCGCAGCACGACCCGCGCGGCGAGCTCGCCCCCCGCGACATCGTCGCGCGCGCCATCGACTTCGAGATCAAGAAGCACGGCATCGACTGCGTGTACCTGGACATCACGCACAAGGGCGCGGACTTCATCAAGGAGCATTTCCCGACCATCTACGCGCGCTGCCTGGAGTTCGGCATCGACATGACGCGCGAGGCGATCCCGGTGGTGCCGGCCGCGCACTACACCTGCGGCGGCCTGGTCGCGGACCTGCGCGGGCGCACCGAGCGTCGCCGGCCTCTACGCGCTGGGCGAAGTGGCGTGCACCGGGCTGCATGGCGCCAACCGCCTCGCCTCGAACTCGCTGCTGGAGTGCCTGGTGTTCTCCGAATCGGCCGCGGCGGACATCCTCGCGCACGCCGCCGTCCCCCGTGCCCGACCTGCCCGCGTGGGACGAGAGCCGCGTGACCGACGCCGACGAGGAAGTGGTGATCTCGCACAACTGGGACGAGCTGCGCCGCATGATGTGGAACTACGTGGGCATCGTGCGCACCAACAAGCGCCTCGAGCGCGCGCGCCACCGCATCCAGCTGCTGCAGGCGGAGATCCACGAGTTCTACGCCAACTTCCGCGTCTCCAACGACCTGATCGAGCTGCGCAACCTCGTGCTCACCGCGGAGCTCATCGTGCGCTCAGCCCTCGCGCGGAAGGAAAGCCGCGGCCTGCACTACAGCCGCGACTATCCCGACCTCCTCCCGGAGGCGCTCGACACGGTGCTGGTGCCCGATGCGGCGCCGGCCGCAGCGCCGCCGGCCCGCCTGGCGCGCGCCTGACGCCGCCCGCGGCATGACGCCCATCCCGGTCCTCACGACCGAAGAGCTGCGCGCCGTCGAAGCGGGCGCGGCGCAGGCGTCGGTTCCGCTCATGGAGCGCGCGGGCCGTGCGGTGGCCGGGGCCGCGCGCGCGCTGGCCGCCGATACCGGGAGCGCCATCCTCGTCGTGGCCGGTCCCGGCAACAACGGCGGCGATGCGTGGGTCGCCGCGGCGGCGCTGCGCGAGAGCTTCCATCGCGTCGTGGTGCTGGACGCCGCGGGCGGCGAGCCCCGGGCCGCGGATGCGCGCGCGGCGCGCGCGGCCTTCGAGCAGCGCGGCGGCGTCGTGACGCGCGAGTGGCCGGCGAGCGCCGTGGCGCTGGTGGTCGACGGCCTGCTCGGCATCGGCCTCACGCGCGACGTGGACGCCGCCTACGACGCCCTCATCGCGCGCATCAACGCCGGCGGCGTGCCGGTGCTCGCGATCGACGTGCCGAGCGGGCTGGACAGCCGCACCGGCGCCATCCGCGGCTCGGCGGTGCGCGCCACACGCACCCTCACCTTCATCGCCCACAAGATCGGCCTGCACACCGCCGACGGTCCCGATTGCTGCGGCGAGATCACCTGCGACGAGCTGGGCATGGGAGAGGCCGCGCGGGCAACCGCGAAGGGCCACCTGCTCACGCCGCAGCTCGCCGCGCCGTGGCTCGCCCGGCGCGCGCGCAACACGCACAAGGGCGACTTCGGCACCGTCGCCGTGGTGGGCGGCAACCGCGGGATGGTGGGCGCGGCGCTGCTCACGGCGCGCGCGGCGCTCCTCGCGGGTGCGGGCCGCGTCTACTGCGCCCTGCTCGGCCCCGATGCTCCCGCCGTGGACCTGCTCCATCCCGAGATCATGATGCGCGGCGTCGACGAGGCGCTGGGCGCCCAGGTGATCGTCGCGGGACCCGGCGCGGGCCAGTCGCCCTCGGCCACGTCGGTCTCGATGTTCGAGCGCAACGTGCTGCCCGCCCTCGTCGCCTCGCATCGCGCGCTGGTGCTGGACGCCGACGCGCTCAACGCCATCGCCTACAGCGAGTCGCTCGCCTCGGACATCGCGCGGCGCGAGGCGCCCACGATCCTCACGCCCCACCCGGCGGAAGCGGGACGGCTGCTCGGCACCACTGCGCAGAGCGTGCAGGCCGACCGCCTCGGCGCGGCGCTGCTCCTCGCGCGGAAGGCGAAGGCGCACGTGGTCCTCAAGGGCGCAGGCAGCATCTGCGCGTCTCCCGACGGGCGCTGGTCGATCAACACCACCGGCAATCCCGGCCTCGCCGCGCCGGGCAGCGGCGACGTGCTCGCGGGCATCGTCGGCGCGCTGCTCGCCCAGGGACTGGATCCCGGGCACGCCCTGCAGTACGCGGTCTGCGCCCACGGCGCGGCGGCCGACCGCTGCGTCGCCCGCGGCCTCGGCCCGGTCGGCCTCACCGCATCCGAGGTCGCGCTCGAGGTGCGCGACGTGATCAACCGCTGGTGCGCCTGAGCGCGCCGCGCGACAATCCGAAGAACAGGAGGCGCGATGTTGCAATCGGTCGTGGCGGTGGGCGCGGGAGCGGCGGCGGGCGCATGGCTGCGCTGGGGACTCTCGGCGTGGCTCAACCCGGTTTTCCCGGCGCTGCCCCTGGGCACGCTCGCGGCCAACCTCGGCGGCGGCCTGATGATGGGCATCGCGATGTCGGTCCTCGGGCACTACGAGGCGCTGGCCCCCGAGGTGCGCCTGCTCCTCACCACCGGCTTCCTGGGTGGCCTCACCACGTTCTCCACCTTCTCCGGCGAAGCGACCACGCTGCTCGCCCGCGGCCAGCACGGCTGGGCCGTGGCCCTCGTCGCGCTGCACGTGGCGGGCTCCATCGCAATGACCTTCGCCGGCATCGCGCTCGCCGACTGGCTGCTCGCGGGACGCGCGTCGTGAAGGACGCCTGCCTGCGGGCCGGCACGTGATCGAGGGCGACACGTGACCCGCGAAGCGATGGAGTACGACGTGGTCGTCGTGGGCGCGGGCCCCTCGGGCCTCGCCGCCGCGATCCGCCTGAAGCAGCTCGCGGCCTCGACCGGCCGGGATGCCTCGGTGTGCGTGGTCGAGAAGGGCTCGGAGGTCGGCGCGCACATCCTCTCCGGCGCGGTGATCGATCCGATCGGCGCTGGCGGAGCTCCTTCCGGACTGGCAAGCGCAGGGCGCGCCGCTGAACCAGCCCGTCACCGAGGACCGGTTCCTCTTCCTGACCGAGCGCGGCTCGTGGCGCGTGCCGGGCTGGATGCTGCCCGCGTGCTTCACGAACCACGGCTACTACGTCGCGAGCCTCGGCAACCTGTGCCGCTGGCTCGCAACTCGGGCCGAGGCGCTGGGCGTCGAGATCTATCCCGGCTTCGCGGCCGCGGAGGTGCTGTTCACCGAGGACGGCCAGGTGCGCGGCGTGGCCACGGGCGACATGGGCATCGGCAAGAACGGGGAGAAGACCGCGCGCTACCAGCCCGGCATCGACCTCGTCGCCAAGTACACGCTCTTCGCGGAAGGGGCGCGCGGCCACCTGGGCAAGCGGCTGCAGGAGCGCTATCGCCTGCGCGAAGGCGTGGAGCCGCAGGTCTACGGCATCGGGCTGAAGGAGCTGTGGGAAGTCGCCGCGGACCGGCACGTGCCCGGGCTGGTGGTCCACACGGCGGGCTGGCCGCTCGACTCCGGCACCTACGGCGGCTCGTTCCTGTACCACATGGAAAACCGCCAGGTCGCCGTGGGCTTCGTCGTGGGACTGGGCTACGCGAACCCGTACCTGAGCCCCTACGAGGAGCTCCAGCGCTACAAGACGCACCCCGCGATCCGCGGCTTCCTCGAGGGCGGGCGGCGCCTCGCGTACGGTGCGCGCGCCATCGCCGCGGGCGGCCTGCAGTCGCTGCCGAAGCTGGTCTTCCCCGGCGGCGCGCTGGTGGGCGACGACGCGGGCTTCCTCAACGCCGCGCGCATCAAGGGCACGCACGCGGCGATCAAGACGGGGATGCTCGCCGCCGAGGCGGCCCACGCCGCGCTCGCCGCCGGGCGCGCCCACGACGAGCTCACCGCCTACCCGAAGGCGTTCGAGGCGAGCTGGCTGCGCACGGAGCTCTACCGCGCGCGCAACTTCAAGCCGTGGATGGCGAAGGGATTGCATGTCGGAACGGCGCATGGTCGGCATCGACCAGCTGTTGCTGCGCGGCAACGCGCCGTGGACGCTCGGCCACGCCCATGCGGACCACGAAACGCTCGCGCGCAAGGATGCCGCCCGGCCGATCGCGTATCCGAAGCCCGACGGCGTGCTCACCTTCGATCGGCTCTCCTCGGTCTTCATCTCCAACACCACCCACGAGGAGGACCAGCCGTCGCACCTCAGGATCAGGGATCCGGCCATCCCCGTGGCGCTCAACCTGGCCGTTTACGCCGGTCCCGAGTCGCGCTACTGTCCGGCAGGGGTGTACGAGTTCGTGACCGAGGCAGGCACGCCCCGGCTACAGGTCAATGCGCCGAATTGCGTGCACTGCAAGACGTGCGACATCAAGGATCCGGCGCAGAATATCGAGTGGGTGGCCCCGGAAGGCGGCGGCGGCCCCAACTATCCCAACATGTGACGGGAAGGAGGCTCGAGATGAAGACCGTGAACGAGCTGCTCAAGTCGAAGCCCACGCGCGTGGTTACCGTGCCGCCCGAGATGACCGTGCTCGAGGCCATCAAGGTGCTCGCCGTGGAGAACATGGGCGCCGTGATGGTGATGACCGGGAGCCAGCTCGTGGGCATCCTCTCGGAGCGCGACTACACGCGCAAGGTGATCCTCGAGGGCCGCGCCTCCAACACCACGCGGGTCGAGGAGATCATGACCTCCAACGTGGTGTGCGTGAGCCCGCGCACCAAGGCGCGCGAATGCATGGCGCTCATGACCGACAAGCAGATCCGCCACCTGCCGGTGCTCGACGGCGGGCGCGTGATCGGGATGGTCTCGATCCGCGACATCGTGAGCGACATCATCGCCGACCAGGACTTCACCATCGAGCAGCTCGAGCACTACATCAGCGGACAGTAGCGCGGCTATTGGCATCGGGAACGGCGTTGGAGCGGACGCGGGGTGCGCCGCTCAACGCCGGCGAGCAGACAGACAACAACCAGCAGGGAGAGAAATTGTCCGAGCATGAGATGCATGTGCACGGCGCGCACGACCATGCCGTGGAGCACGAGGGGCACAAGCGCGGGCTGGGGCAGCAGGTGGCGATCTTCAGCGCGGTGCTCGCCACCGTGGGCGCGATCGTGAGCTTCCTCGGCGGGCACACGCAGAACAACGCGCTGCTCTACAAGAACGAGGCGGTGCTCAAGCGCACCGAGGCCTCCGACCAGTGGAACTTCTACCAGGCGAAGAGCATGAAGCAGAACCTGGCGGAGCTCGCCGCGGGCATCGCCACGGATCCCGGGAAGACCGCGAAGTATCGCGCCGAAGTGCAACGCTACGCGAGCGAGAAGGCGGACATCGAGAAGAAAGCGCGTGAGCTCGAGACGGAGACGGCGAGCTTCAACAGGCTGAGCGAGACCGCGATGCACCCGCACCATTTCCTCTCGATCTCGATGACGCTGCTGCAGATCGCCATCGCGCTCGCCTCCATCACGGTGCTCACCCAGAAGCGGTGGCTCCTCGCGGGCGCGGCGCTCGCCGCGCTCGGCGGCGCGGTCCTCGGCATCGTCGCCTGGATCTGAAGCGGCGCCGCGCATGCTCGAGGTGCGCGGGCTGGCCAAGGGCTTCGCGGGCGGTGCGCCGCTCTTCACCGGCGTGGGCTTCGCCGTGGCGCACGGCGAATGGGTGGCGATCGCCGGCGAGTCGGGATCGGGCAAGTCCACGCTGCTCAACACCATCGCGGGACTCGAGCGACCCGACGCCGGCGAGGTCCGCGTGGACGGCCGCAAGCTCGACTACAACGATGACAGCGCGCTCGCCCTCTGGCGGCGGCATCACGTGGGCTTCGTGTTCCAGGCGTTCCACCTGCTGCCCTACCTCACCGTCGCCGAGAACGTCGCGCTGCCCCTGGCGCTCACCGGGGTGGCATCGGCAGAGCGCGCGCGGCGCGCGGCCGAGGCGCTGGAATCCGTCGGACTCGCGCCGTTCGGCGCACGGCGCCCGGGATCGCTCTCCGGCGGCGAGATGCAGCGCGCCGCGATCGCGCGCGCCCTCGTGCACCGCCCGGCGCTGGTGCTGGCCGACGAGCCGACGGGCAACCTCGACGCTGGCAATGCCGAGGCCGTGCTCGACTGCCTCGCCGCAGCCGTGAAGCACGCGGGCGCCGCGGCATTGATGGTCACCCACTCGGCGATGGCGGCGGCGCGCGCCGACCGCGTGCTGCGCCTCGCCCAGGGCCGGATGCAGGACGCATGAACGCGGCCAGCGTGATGCTGCTCCTGCGCGGCACGCTCGCCGCCAACCGCGTGCGCCTGGCCCTCACCGTGCTCTGCATCGCGTTGGGCGTGGCGCTCGGCGGCGCGGTGCACACCATCCACGCCTCGGCGCTGACGGAGATCGACCGCGCCGCGCGCGCGCTCGCCGGAGCCGCGGACCTCGAAGTGCGCGGGCCGCGCAGCGGCTTCGACGAGCGGCTCTTCGCGACGCTCGCCCGGCGCCCCGAGGTGCGCGCCGCGAGCCCGGTCGTGGAGGTCGAAGCGCTCCCCGCCGGCGAAGGCGAGCGGACGCTGCGCGTGCTGGGTATCGATCCGCTGCGCGCCGCGGCGCTGCAGCCGTCGTTCGCGGTGCGCGCGGGCGCCGACGGCTGGCCGGGCGCCGCGAGCCAGCCCGATGCGCTGGGGGCGTGGCTATCGCCCGCGGCCGCTGCGCCGCCTCGGCCTCACGCGCGGCGCGCTGCTGCGACTCGCCTCCGGCACGCGCACGGTCGAGCTGCACGTGGAGGGAACGCTCGCCGGGCTCGACGCAGGCGAGCTGGCGGTGATCGACATCGCCACGGCGCAGGAGGCGTTCGCCCGGCTCGGCACGCTCTCGCGCATCGACCTCAGGCTCGCGCCGGGCGCCGACGCGGAGCGCTTCCGCGCCACGGTGGCGCCGCTGCTGCCGCCCGGCGTCATCGTCATGCCGCCCGCCACGGTTGCGCAGCGCGCGGCCACCATCACGCGCGCCTATCGCGTGAACCTCGACGCGCTGGCGCTCGTGGCGCTCGCGACCGGCGCGTTCCTGGTCTTCTCCACGCTCGCGCTGCAGGCCGCGCGGCGGCGCCAGGAGTTCGCGGTGCTGCGCGCGCTCGGCGTCACGCGCCGCGGGCTCGCCGGACAGCTGGCGCTCGAGGGTGCGCTGCTCGGCGGGCTGGGCGCCCTCCTCGGCACGGCGTTGGGCATCCTGGGCAGCCGCGCGCTGCTGCGCCATGGCGGCGCCGACCTGGGCGCGGGCTATTTCGGCGGCGGCGACGTGGCCTTCGCACCCGACCCGCTAGCGCTCGCGGCGGTCGCGTTGCTGGGTGTGGCGATGTCGGTCGGGGCAGCGCTGTGGGTCGCGCGCGCCGCCAACCGCGTGCCGGTGGCCGAGGCGCTGCACGACCGCGCGATCGACCTTCCCGCCGGCGCCGGCGCGGGGCGCTATGCATTGGGCTGCCTGCTGCTGGGCGTGCCGCTGCTGGCGGCACCGCCAATCGCGGGACTGCCGCTCGGTGGATATGCCGCCATCGCAGCGTGGCTCGCGGCCGCGGTGCTGGCGGTGGGGCCGCTCTGCCGGGTGCTGCTCGGTCACTCGGGCAGCGCGCGCTCGCCGGTCGCGAGCCTCGCGCTCGCGCAGGTGCGCCACCTGCCCGGCCACCTCGCCGCGAGTGTGGCCGGCATCGTGGTGAGCGCATCGCTCTGCGCGGCGATGGCGATCATGGTCCACTCCTTCCGCATCTCGCTCGAGGACTGGCTCGAGGGCATCATCGGCGCCGACCTGTACGTGGGCAGCCCGGCGGCGGGCGACAGCGGCTTCCTCACGGAGGCGGAGCAGCGCGCGGTGGCCGCGCTGCCGGGAATCGCGAGCACCGAGGCGCTGCGCTTCGACCGGCTCGCGACCACCGCGGGCGAGGAGCCGGTCACGCTCATCGCGCGCCCCATCAACGCACGCATCCTCGACGGCTACCAGGCCGAGCCGCGCGCGCTGCCGGCGCCGGATGACCTGCCGCCGGCATGGATCAACGAGGCCGCGCGCGACCTGCACGGCTGGAAGCCGGGCGAGCGCATCGTGCTGCCGATCGCGGGACATGCGACCGCGCTACGCGTCGCCGCCGTGATCCGCGACTACGCGCGCACCTGGAGCGCGGTCGTGATCCCGCTCGCCGACTACCGCCGCATCACCGGCGACACGCGGGCCAACGAGCTCGCGATCCATCTCACGCGCGGCATGTACGGCGGCGCGGTGACGGCCGCGGTGCGCCGCACCCTGGGCCAGGCGCCGGGACTGCAGATCGAGGACGGCACCGACATCAAGCGCGAGTCGCTCGAGATCTTCGATCGCAGCTTCGCCGTCACCTATGCGCTCGAGGCGATCGCGGTGGCGATCGGGCTCGCGGGCGTGACCAGCAGCTTCGCGGCGCTGGCGTGGTCGCGGCGGCGCGAGTTCGGCGTGCTGCGCTTCCTCGGCCTCACGCGCTCCGAGGTGCTGCGCCTGCTCGCGCTCGAGGGCGCCGCCGCCGGCGCGCTCGGCGCGGCCATCGGGCTCGCCGCGGGTGCGGGCGTGAGCCTCGTGCTCGTGCTGGTCGTGAACCGCCAGTCGTTCCACTGGACCTCGAGGTGCACTGGCCCGTGCTGCCGCTCGTGCTGCTCGCGGCCGCGGTGGTGGCGCTTTGCGCGCTCGGTGCGCGCGCGAGCGGCGCTTTCGCGGTGCGCCACGAGGCGGTGATCGCGGTGAAGGACGATGCGTAGGCTCGCCGCTGCCTGCCGGCGCTCGCCGCATGCTCGTGCGCTCGCCACGGCGCTGCGCCGCCATGCCGCCGCATTCGACCCGGTCGTGCCCGGCCACGCGCTCGAGTTCCCGCGCGACTTCGGCGCCCATCCCGGCTTCCGCATCGAGTGGTGGTACGTCACCGGCCAGCTCGATGCGGCGAGCGGCCCGATCGGCTTCCAGGTGACGTTCTTCCGCGTGCGCAATCCCGGTGCGACGAATCCAACCCGAGCCGCTTCAGCCCGCGCCAGGTCTTGTTCGCCCACGCCGCGCTATCCGATCCCGCGCGCGGCCGCCTGCTGCACGGCGAGCGCACCCAGCGCGAGTTCGAGGGGCTGGTCGAGGCATCGCAGCGGCGATACCGACGTGCGCCTGGACGACTGGACCTTCGCGCGCGAGGCGGGCGTGCTACCGCGCGCATGTCGCGGCCGAGGGCTTCGCGCTCGACCTCGCCTTCACCCCGACGCAGCCCGTGCTGCTCGAGGGCGACCGCGGCTTCAGCCGCAAGGGCCCGCTCGCCGCGCAGGCGAGCTACTACTACAGCGAGCCGCAGCTCGCGGTCGCGGGCGCGCATCGCTGGAAACGGCACGGCGCTCGCGGTGAGCGGCGTGGCATGGCTCGATCACGAGTGGTCGAGCGAGCTGCTCGCCGCGGAGGCCGCGGGCTGGGACTGGCTCGGCGCGAATCTCGACGGCGGCGGCGCGTTGATGGCGCTTTCGCATGCGCGCGAAGGACGGCGGCGTGCTGTGGTCGACCGCGACCCTGCGCGAGCCGGGCCGCGCGCCGGTCACCGTGGACGGCGACGCCGTGGTGTTCTGCCCCGGCGCACCTGGACTTCGCCGCGCACCGGGGTCGCGTATCCGGTTGCGATGGCAATCGCGGTCGGCGAGCGCCGCTGGGCGGCTGGAACCGCTCATGGACGACCAGGAGCTCGACGCGCGCTCGAGCACGGGCACGCTCTACTGGGAAGGCGCGGTGCGCGTGACGGGCGACCGGCGCTCCTGGCGGGCGGGGCTACCTCGAGCTCACCGGCTATGCGGGAAGAAAACCCTACTGAATGCTGAACGATCGACATCCCGAAGAGGGCGTGCGCGCCGAGGTCGGCAACATCGGGTCGATCGAGGGACTGCGCGGCGTGGCCGTGATCCTGGTCGTGCTGTTCCATTACCTCGTCGTGCGCACGCCGGCCGCGGCCGATCCCTGGAACGCATTCGTGTCGCGCCACCCGCGCTCGACCGCATCGTGGGCAACGGCTACCTCGGCGTGGATCTCTTCTTCCTCATCTCCGGATTCCTCCTGGCCTGCCGTGGTTCGTCCACGCCGACCACGGCAAGCCGCCGCCCATGCGCGAAGGACTTCTACATCCGCCGCTTCCGCCGCATCGTTCCCGCGTACTACGTCCAGCTTGCCGTGCTCTTCGGCGTGGTGATGCCGCTCGCTGCACGGCATCGACTACTGGAAGCGCGACATCGAGTCTATCGGCTACAACGCCGTGGCGCACGCGCTCTTCCTCCACAACACGACGCCGATCATCGAGCGGCATCGATGTCGGCCAACGGCGCGCTCTGGACCCTCGCCTGGAGGCGCAGTACTACGTGCTGCTTCCCCGCTTCGCGGTGCCGCTCTTCGTGCGCGCCCCGCGCCGCTGGGGGCTCGGGCTCGTGGCGGCGGCGATCGCATGGCGCTGGCTTGCGCCTGCACGACCTCGGGCCGCTGGTGCGCTTCGAGATGGCGCTCGGCACGCGCTGGAGACTGGCCGAGGACATCATGCGCTACCTGATCCTCACGCAGCTACCCGGATACCTCGCCCATTTCGCGCTCGGCATCGTGCTGGGCATCGCATGGCTGCACGATGCGCACGCGCAACCCGCGCTCGATACGGGACGCCCGGTGGTCGCTCGTCGCGCTCGCGGCGCTGGCGGCCCTGTACTGGCTCTACGGGATGGGGGGCGGAGCCTGGACGGGCACGTGGACATGGCTGGTGACCGCGCTGCTCATCGCCACGGCCCTGTTCTTCACGCTGGTGAAGGGCGGCCGCGTCGGCGACGCGCTCCTGGGGCGTGGGCCGCTGCGATTCGTCGGCCGCGTCAGCTACTCGGCGTACCTCTACCACTTCCCGCTGCTGGTGGTCTGGAACGAGTGGCGCGTGCTGGACGGGCGCTGGACCTCGCTGCCCGCCTACCTCGCCGCGCTCGGGCTACTGTCCTGGCTCTCCTAGCGGTTCGTGGAGCTCCCCTTCATGCGACGGACCCGGCGCTCAGGCGCGCGAACGCAAACCCACGGCGAGCGCCGCGAAGATGGCGAGGATCTGCAGCAGGGCCACGCCCCATAGCACCGACGCATAGCGGCCCGCGTCCATAAGCACGCCGAAGACGAGCGGCGCGATGGCGAGCCCGGTATCGATGCCCGAGTAGACGAAGCCGTAGATGCGCCCGTAGGCGCCGGAGCCGAAGGTGCTGGTGGCCGCGCGGCGCACGAGGATGTCGCGCGACGGCCCCGAGAATCCCACGCCGAAGCCCATCATGCCCATCAGCGCCACGAGGCTCCACGTCGGCGCGGCGCCCGAGGCGAGCGCGATGGAGCAGAGCGCCGCCGCGGCGAGTGCCAACGCCACGAGCCTTTCCTGGCGTCGCCGCGCATCGCGAAGAAGCCGCCGGTGCCCACGCCCGCGGCGCTTCCCAGCAGGTACGCGGTGAGTCCCGAGGTGGCGAGCGCGATGGTGACCCCGTAGGCGCGCTGCAGCACCGGCGGCCCGAAGTTCTGCAGGCCGCCGAACGCCATCACCGCGACCAGGAAGAACGCGAAGCACATCCACACCACGCCCACGCCGAGGAACGCGAACGAGCCGCCGCGCTGCCGTGGCGATTCCGCGACATGCAACTCGCGTATCGTCGAGCAGGCGCCGGTTGAGCAGGAGGAACGCGAGCGGCGGCGAGGCCCACGCACGCGGCGCCGGCCGCCGCGGTGCGCCAGCCGAACGCCTGCGCGAGCGCGATCACGAACACCGGGGCCGCCGCCCAGCCGAGGCTGCCGGTGAGCCCGTGCACCGAGAACGCATGCCCGAGGCGGGACGCCGAGACGCGGCGGTTGAGGATGGTGTAGTCGGCCGGATGGAAGACGCAGTTGCCCACGCCCGCGATGCCAGCGGCGCGCGAGCACGCCCGCGAAGCTGGGTGCGACGGCGAGCGCGAAGCCGCCCAGGCAGAGCAGCGCCACGCCGCCGCACAGCACGCGCAGCGCGCCGAAGCGGTCCACCACGAAGCCCGCGAGCGCCTGGCCCACGCCGGACACGACGAAGAACACGGTCATCGCCGAGCCGACCTGCGTGAACGAGAGGCCGAAGTCGCGCATCAGCCACGGAAAGAGCGGCGGCATGACGAAATGGAAGAAGTGCGACGTGCCGTGCGCGAAGCCCACCAGGGAGATGACCGTGGCGTCGCGGCGCAGGCTCGGATACGGCGGGGGCGGCAGCGGTGGCGGACAAGGACAGGTTCGGGCGAGGCTGATGGGATATATTCTAACCGTCGCGCCGCCCTTCCGGCCCTCCGATCGCGATTCATGACCCGCCCCGACGCACCCGCCATCATCGACGAGCTGCGCCACGCCCTCTCCGCCCACTTCGCGAGAGAGATGGCGGCCGCGCTGCCGCAGGCCGCCGAGATCCTCCAGCACCAGCTCGCGGCCGCGGGCCGCGACCAGTGGAAGGCGCTGCGCGGCGCGATCGACCTGCTCGCAGCCAAGCGCGCGAATTTCGCGGCGCAAGTCACGCGGGAGGTGGCGGCACGCTTCGATTCCAAGCGCACTTCGAGCGGCGATCCGTTCGCGAAGACCGCGCGCTTCTCGCTCGATTCGATGGCGCTGGTGGCCGACGATGAAGTGCAGGAGGAGATCGCGATCGGCAACGCCACGCGCCGGCTGCGCGAGCAGCTGGGCGAGGAGCTCTTCGCGCTCACCCAGCGCCTCGCGGCCGTGATGGGCGTCGAGTCGCTGCCCGACGACCAGCGCAACCCGGTCTTCCCGCGCATCTTCACGCGCGGCCTCTTCGATGCGCTCGGCGGGGCCGATGCCTCGAGCGCCGCGTGCATCGTGGCCTTCACCGCGTTCGGCCCGGCGATGCTGGACGCCATCCACGACGTCTACCACGGCGCCAACCGCACGCTCGCCGAACGCGGCGTGCTGCCCGATTTCAAGCGCGTCTACGGCACCCCGACGCAATCCCCCACGCGCGTGGCGCCCACGGCGCCCGCGAGCGGCTACGGTGGCGGTCCCGGGCCGGCCACCGCCGCAGGATCCGCCGCGCCCGCCGTGATCCCTTCCTCCTCGCCCCTCGAGCGCATCCTCGCCACCGTGCGCGGCCGCGCGGGCGCCGATATGGCGGCGAGGCCCGCCGCACCGGGCCTGGTCACCGTCGAGGTACGCCCCGAGCTGGCCGAGGCCCTGCGCAGCCTCGAGGCGCGGCTGCCTTCCGCCGCCGGCGGGAGCCCCGCGGCGCGCACCGCGGGCGATGTGCATCGCGCGAAGCTCGCGATGGCGGCCGCGCTGAGCCCGACCGACGCGGTCGTCGCCGACCTGGTCGCCGCCCTCTTCGACCGCCTGCTCGCCGACCGGCGCATCCCGGATGCGACCAAGGCGCAGGTGGGACGCCTGCAGCTGCCGGTCTTCAAGGCGGTGATGAAGGATCCGGCGCTCTTCGCCGACGATCGCCACCCGATCCGCCAGCTGATCGACGAGATCACCGAGCTCGGCGCGTGCGACCCACGCGCGCTGGTGGACGACTGCTCCCCGGAGGAATGGGTGGCCGCCGCGGTGCAGAACATCGTCGACGGCACCGACGACGACCCGGGGCTCTTCACGCGCGAGCGCGACCAGCTCGCCGCCGTGCTGGTGCGCGTGAACGAGACAGCGCTCGAGAACGATCCCGAGGTGCTGGCGCTGCGCGCGCGGGAGCGCGACCTGGTCGCCGTGCGCGAAGCCACGCTCGCCATCGCGCACCGCGTGGCCGCGGCGGGCGCCTCGACCCAGGCCGCGTCGTACCTCTACCGTTGCTGGCGCGACGTGATGGTGCACGACTACCTGGAGGGCGGCGGCGACGTCGCGCCCGAATGGGCCATGGACCTCGAGGTGGTCGACGACATCATGTGGGTGCTGGTGCCGCGCACCGCCCCCGCCGAGCGCACGCGCCTCGCCTCGCTCCTGCCCTCGCTCATCTATCGCATGAAGCTGGGCTATGCGCGCGCGCGCCTCGAGCTCACGGCGGCCCCGCGCGTGGAGGAGCTGCGCCAACTGCTGGACGGCGTGGTGCGCGCCCCGCTCGCGGCCGCGCGCGGCCTGCCGCTCGCCGCGAGCGCTGGCGCATCCGCCCCCGCCGACGACTACACCGCCACGCTGCAGGTCTCCGGGGCGCTCCGCGACGAGGGCCTCACGCGCGGGGCGTGGGTGGAGTTCCGCGATCCGGGCGCGGCGGCGCGCCGCTGCCGCCTCACGTGGGTGAGCCCGGTGCAGGGCGCGTGCGTGTTCAAGGACTTCGACCTCAACCGCTCGTTCCCGATCGCGCTGGAGGAGCTGCGCGAGCGCAAGCGCGCGGGAACGGCGGTCATGGTGGATGGCCCGGGCGTGGCCGCCGCCTCGGTGGACGCGGCGCTCGCCGACGTGGCGCGCGGGCTCGCGGTGGGATGATCCGCCATCGCCGCGCGCGGCAAAACTGACCGAAATCAATCGACGGAGCGCGCCCACGCGGTCTAGACTACGCGCACAACTAGACCGTCCGTCCGTCCCTCAGAGGAGAATTCCGATGCGCATCCGCAACCTGTGGAAGGCCGCCGCATTCGTGCCATTGGCCGCGGTGCTGGCCGCCGCGGCACTGCCCGCGCACGCCCAGACCGAGCTCCGGCTCGGGCACGTGGGCGAGCCCGGCTCGCTGCTCGCCTCCGCCGCCGATCATTTCGCGTCGGCCGCGAACGCGAAGCTCGCCGGCAAGTACAAGATCGTCACCTTCGGCTCGAGCCAGCTGGGCGGCGACAAGGAGATGATGCAGAAGTTGAAGCTCGGCACCATCGACATGGTCGAGCCCTCGACGGTGATGTCCTCCATCGCGGACATGTTCGGCGTCTTCGAGATGCCGTACCTGGTGAAGAGCCGCGACCACATGAAGAAGATCGAGCAGGACGTCTTCTGGTCGAAGATCGAGCCCGCGGCCGAGGCGAAGGGCTACAAGGTGCTCGCGGTGTGGGAGAACGGCTTCCGCCAGATCACCAACAACGACCACCCGATCGTGAAGCCCGCGGATCTCAAGGGCATCAAGCTGCGCGTGCCGGAGGGCAAGTGGCGCGTGAAGATGTTCCAGGCCTACGGCGCCAACCCGAGCCCGATGAAGTTCTCCGAGGTCTTCACGGCGCTGCAGACCGGCGTGATGGACGGCCAGGAGAACCCGCTCTCGCAGATCGCGAGCGCCAAGTTCTACGAGGTGCAGAAGTACCTCTCGATGACCGGCCACGTGTACACGCCCGCCTACCTCGTGGTGAGCGCCACCAAGTGGAAGGCGCTGCCCCCCGACGTGCAGAAGACGCTCGAGGACACAGCGAAGGCCACGCAGGCGTTCGTCTATGAAAAGGCCGCGAAGGACGACGAGGAGCTGCTCGCGAAGATGAAGGCCGCGGGCATCAAGGTGAACGACGCCGACAAGGACGCGTTCATCGCCGCCTCGAAGCCGGTGTACGAGGAATTCTCGAAAGAGGTCCCGGGCGCGAAGGAAGTGATCGACCGGGCGATCCAGCTCGGCAAGTAACGCGCCCGCAACAGGGAGGGGAACCATGACGCTGGACCGCTTGCGCGGCCTCTACGCGCGCCTGCTGGAGTGGATCGTCATCGTGCTGATGGCGGTCCTGTTCTTCGAGGTGAGCCTGGGAGTGGTCTACCGCACCTTCGGCGTGTCCCTGGTGTGGTACGACGAGGTGGCCTCGATCCTCCTCGCCTGGCTCACGTTCTACGGGGCGGCGCTCGCCTCGGTGAAGCGCGCGCACATCGGCTGCCCCGAGCTGGTGGACCTGGCGCCCCCGCGCGTGCGCGCTGCCTTGCGCGCCGTGGCGCAGGCGCTGACCATCGCCTTCTTCCTGCTCATGGGCTGGATCGGGTACAAGGTGCTCGGGCCCCTGGAGGCCGACCGGCTGGTGAGCCTGCCCGAGGTGCCGGTCGCATGGGTGCAATCGGTGGTGCCGATCAGCGCCGTGCTGATCGTGATCGCCGAGATCTTCACGTTCCCGCAGGTCATCGCCGCGTCGCTCCGACCCAAGAACGCGGGCCTCGAGATCACCGGCGGAGCGTCGCACTGATGCAGATCCTCGTCATCTTCGGCTGCGTGCTGGTACTCGTGCTGATCGACGTGCCGATCGCGGTGGCGCTCGGGATCGTCGCGATAGTCGCCATGGTCACGAGCCACGGCCTGGAGTCGCTCCCCAACCTGCCGCTCGAGCTCTACAACGGCGCCACCAACTTCCCGCTGCATCGCGATCCCGCTCTTCATCATGGCGGGTGCGATCATGAACGCCTCGGGCATCTCGCAGCGGCTGATCGCGTTCGCAAGCTCCATCCTGGGCTTCATCCGCGGCGGCCTCGCCATGGTCTCGATCGGCGCCTCGATGTTCTTCGCCGAGATCTCGGGCTCGGCGGTGGCCGACGTGTCCGCGCTGGGCTCGATCCTCATCCCGGCCATGAAGAGCAAGGGCTATCCCGCCCCGCTCGCCGCGGCGATCCTCTCCTCGGCGGCGACCCTCGCGGTGATCATCCCGCCGTCCATCCCGATGATCCTCTACGCGGTGATGGCCGAGACCTCGGTGGTGCAGCTCTTCGTCGCGGGCATCGTGCCCGGCGTGCTGGGCGGCTTCGGCCTATGGGCATGGCGTACTGGTTCGCGCAGCGCTACAACCTGCCGATCGAGGAGAAATTCCAGTGGGCGCGCGTGAGGAAGACCTTCCGCGAGGCGTTCTGGGCCTTCACGCTGCCGGTGATCATCCTCGGCGCGATCTTCGGCGGCGTGGTGACGGCCACCGAGGGCGCGGCGATGGCGGTGTTCGCGTCGCTCTTCATCGGGATCGTGATCTACCGCGAGCTGAACCTGCGCGAGCTGAAGAAGGCGATGATCGAGGGCGGCCAGCAGACCGCCGTGGTGATGCTGCTGGTCGCGGCCTCTGCGCTGCTCGGCACCTATCTCTCGGAAGTCCAGGCGCCGCAGCACCTCGCGCAGGCGGTGAGCGATATCACCACCAACAAGTGGGCGGTGCTGGCGCTGCTCAACATCCTCTTCCTCATCCTCGGCATGTTCCTGCACTCGGCCGCGGCGATCATCCTCGTCGTGCCCGTGGTGATGCCGCTGGTGAAGGCGGCGGGGATCGACCCGGTGCATTTCGGGCTCATCGTCACCGTGAACCTCGGCATCGGCCAGCAGACGCCGCCCGTGGCCTCGGTGCTGATGGTCGCCTGCTCCATCGCCAAGGCGACGGTGTGGGAGGTCACGCGCGTCAACATCTACTTCATCATGGTCCTCGTCGCCGTGCTGCTCCTCGTGACCTACGTGCCGGTCACCGGCATGGGGCTGGTGAACCTGTTCTACCGCTGAGATGGACGCGCACATCCTGGTCGAGCGCGACGGGGCCATCGCCACCGTCGTGCTCAACCGGCCCGAGAAGCTCAACGCCCTCACGCGGCCGATGTGGCGCCGGCTGGGCGACGTCTTCCTCGAGCTCGGCGCCGACGGGCAGCTGCGCTGCATCGTGATCCGCGGCGCCGGCACCAAGGCCTTCGCGCCCGGCAACGACATCTCGGAATTCGCCACCGAGCGCTCCAACGTCGAGCAGGCGCGCGAGTACGGCAACGACATGCGCCGCACCATCGAGGCGATCGACCGCTGCCCGGTGCCGGTCGTGGCGCAGATCCACGGCATCTGCGTGGGCGGCGGCCTCGAGATCGCGGGGCTCGCCGACATCCGCATCTGCGGCGAGTCGAGCCGCTTCGGCGTGCCCATCAACAAGCTCGGCCTGGTGATGGCCTACGCCGAGATCGGCTCGCTCGTAGCACTCGCCGGCGAGGCCACGGCGCTGGAGATCCTGCTCGAGGGCCGCGTGTTCGACGCGCGCGAGGCGTTCGATAAGGGCCTTGTCACGCGCGTAGTGCCCGACGCCGAGGTCGAGGCCGAAGCGCGCGCCACGGCGCAGCGCATCGCCGACGGGGCGCCGCTCGTGGCGCGCTGGCACAAGAAGTTCGCGCGGCGCCTGCGCGACCCGAAGCCGCTCACGGCGGACGAGTACGATGAGGGCTTCGCCTGCTTCGGGACGGAAGATTTTCGCATCGGCTATCGCGCATTCCTCGCCAAGACGAGACCCGTATTCAAAGGCAAATAAATACGGCTTTGGAAGCGCCGATGGCCGCAGATCCAACGCCGATGATCGCGGATAAGGCAATGAGGGTTTCAACTCTTATGGTCGAGGCGTCGGCCACGATGCACGAGGCAAATCGCTATCACCTGTATCGGCGGTGTCCATCGGCGCTTTCAACGCCTTTCGGTAATCAGGGCACAGAAAATGAAAGGTCCGCTGGAGGGAATCAAGGTCATCGAGCTGGCGCAGATCATGGCCGGCCCGACCTGCGGCATCCTGCTCGCCGACATGGGCGCGGATGTGATCAAGGTGGAGAAGCTGCCCGGCGGCGACGACACCCGCAGCTACACGGAGCCGTCGATCGCGGGCGAGTCGGCGCCGTTCATGATGATGAACCGCAACAAGCGCGGCATCGCGGTGAACCTGAAGACCCCGGGCGGCCTGGAAGTGGTGAAGCGCCTGCTCGCCGATGCCGACGTCGTCACCGAGAACTACCGCAAGGGCACGCTCGAGAAGCTGGGGCTGGGCTACGACGTGCTGAAAGAGCTCAACCCGCGCCTCATCTACTGCGCCGTGTCGGGCTACGGTCGCACCGGCCCCTACGCCGACAAGCCGCGGCTTCGACCTCATCGCGCAGGGCTTCGCGGGCATCATGAGCGTGACCGGGGAGCCGGGCGGGCCGCCGGCGAAGTCGGGCACGTCGATCGCGGACATCAACGCGGGCATCTTCGCGGCGCTGGGCATCGTGTCGGCGCTGCTCGCGCGCAGCCGCACCGGCCGCGGGCAAATCGTCGAGACCTCGCTCATGGAGGCCGCGGTCCAGCAGACCTACTGGCAGGCGGCGATCTTCTTCGCCACCGGCGTGAACCCCGGGCCGTCGGGCTCCGCGCACCTGCTCACCGCGCCCTACCAGGCCTTCCCCACCGCGGACGGCTGGATCAACATCGGCGGCGCGAACCAGCCGAACTGGGAACGCATCGTGAAGGTGATCGGGCGCAGCGAGCTCGCGAGCGACCCGCGCTTCCGCACCAACGGCGACCGCATGCGCAACATCGAGGCGCTCACGCCGCTCATCGCCGAGCGCCTGCGCACGCGCCCCTCGGCCGACTGGATCCGCGAGTTCGAGGCAGCGGGCGTGCCGGTAGGGCCGGTCAACCGTATCGGCGACATGCTGGCGGACCCGCAGGTGCGCGCCCGCGACATGGTGGTCGAGGTCGACCATCCGAAGGCCGGCCGCGTGAGCGCGATCGGGCACCCGATCAAGTTCTCCGAGACGCCCGGGGCCATCACGCGCGCCGCGCCGCTCCTGGGCGAGCACACGCGCTCGGTCCTCGTGGGCCTGGGCTACACGGATCGCGAGATCGACGAGCTCGCAAGCGCGGGCGCCATTCACTGCGCCTGAGGGCGCGCCGCGCTCGTTCCCGCGCCCCGGCGCCGAGCGGTTAGAATTCCGGGCTGCATGCCCACCGTCCTGCTGGTCGCGATCCTCGCGATCTCCTCCCTCGTGACGTCGTTCATCTCCGGCATCCTCGGGATGGCGGGCGGCATGATCCTCATGGGCATCCTGCTCGCCGTCGTGCCGCTGCCCCAGGCGATGATGATCCACGGCATCACCCAGCTCGCCTCCAACGGCTGGCGCGCCGTGCTGTGGCGCACCGAGGTCGACTGGGGCGTGATCCGCGGCTACATGGTCGGCGCCTTTCTCGCGCTCGGCGCCTTCATCGCGGTGAAGCTGGTGGTGGCCAAGCCCATCGCGCTCATCGTGATGGGGCTCACACCGTTCGTGACGCTGTGGCTCCCCGAGGGGCTGCACCTCAACGTCGAGCGGCGCGGCCACCCATTCGCGTGCGGCGTGATCTGCACGGGCCTGGCGCTCACCGCGGGCGTCTCGGGGCCCATCCTCGACATCTTCTTCGTGCGCTCGAAGATGACGCGCCACACGGTGGTGGCCACCAAGGCGATGACGCAGTGCTTCAGCCACATCATGAAGATCGTGTACTTCGGCGCCATCGTGTCGATCGAGGGCGGGCGCGTGGAGCCGTGGATCGGCGTGATGATGGTGGCGCTCGCGATCGCCGGCACCTCGCTCTCGCGGCGGGTGCTGGAGCGGATGAACGACGTCTCGTTCCGCTGGTGGACGCGCTGGACCGTGCTCACCCTCGGCGTCTTCTACCTCGCCGACGGCATCGCGATGCTCTGGCGGCGCTGAAGGAACGCCGCGCCCGCCGCCATGTCTCTTTTTCGGGACTGCGGCACTTACGGGAGACACGAATGAACAACCATGGCACGTACTTCGGCCGCCTCACGCGCGCCACCGCCCGGGTGACGGGGCGCTTCTCGACATTCGTGGCGATGTTCGCGCTGGTTCTGATCTGGGCGGTGAGCGGCCCGTTCTTCCACTACAGCGACACCTGGCAGCTCACCATCAACACCGGCACCACCATCGTCACGTTCCTCATGGTGTTCCTGATCCAGGCCACGCAGAACCGCGACACCGAGGCGATCCAGATCAAGCTGGACGAGCTGATCCGCGCGATCTCGGGCGCCTCCAACACGCTGCTCGACCTCGAGGAGCTGGAGGAGGAAGACCTGGTGAAGATGCGCGCCGGCTACCTCGAGCTCGCCGACCGTGCGCGCCGCGCGCTGGAGCGCGGCCAGCCCGACGCCGCGGGCGCCTCGAGTCAGAGTCCGGGGCCGGAGTCCTGACTCTGACTCCCGACTCTGACTCCCGACTCTGGCCCCGGACTCTGACTCAGTCGAAATTCAGTCGAAGCTGACGGCGGTGGTGTTGGCGCCGCAGAGCAGCACGCCGACGGATTGGCCGCGGCGCACCGGGTAGCGGCCGGAAGCGATGGCCGCCAGCGCCGCGGCGCCACCGGGCTCGGCCACCACGCGCAGCGTCTTCCAGAGCGCGCGCTGCGCTTCGCGAATCGCATCGTCGGTCACCAGCACGGTGCGCTCGAGGTAACGCTGGGCGAGCGGGAACATGAGCGTGCCGACGCGGCGCGGCGCGAGCGAATCCGCGGCGATGCCGCCGGCGGGCGCATCCACCGGCCGGCCGGCCTCGAGCGCGCGCGTGAGCGTGGGCGCTTCCTCGGGCTCCACGCCCACCAGCGGCACGCGTCCCGCATACCACGACAGCATTCCGCCGATGAGCCCGCCGCCGCCCACCGCCACCAGCACCGCGTCCAGGCCCGGCGCCTGCTCCTCGTATTCGAGCGCGACGGTCCCCTGGCCCTCGAGGGTGGCCACCTGGTCGAAGGCATGGATCGGCTCGGCGCCCGATTCGGCGACGAACCGCTCGCTCGCGGCCAGCGCGTCGGCATAGCGCGCTCCGCCCACCTCGAGCCGCGCGCCGTAGCCGCGGATCTGCGCGATCTTCGCGGGCGAGGCCACCTCGGGCACGAAGATCGTGGCGGGTACGCCGAGCTTCATCGCCGCGTACGCCACCGCCGCGCCGTGGTTGCCGCCCGAGGCCGCGGCCACGCCCGCCGCCCCGGGATTGCACGCGAGGAGGCTGTTGAAGGCGCCGCGCGTCTTGAACGAGCCGGCGTGCTGCAGGAACTCGAGCTTGAAGACGAGGCGCGCGCCGGGCGCGCCGAAATCCGCGCCGTCGACCTCGAGCACGGGCGTGCGGCGCACGTGCGGCGCGATGCGCGCGGCGCTCTCGCGGATGCTCGCCTGGCCCACGGCCTGCGCGGCCGGCGTCTCGCATTCACTCATGGATGTCGGGCTCGAAGAAGGTCCATTGCACCTCGGGAAAGCGCGCCTTGAACGCCACCTCGGTGCGGTTGATGGCGTCGATCAGCGCATCCTGCCCGCCATGATCGCGCATCCTGGCCTTCACCGCGACCACCACGTCGGGTCCCATGTGCAGGGTGCGCAGGTCCAGCACGCGCTCCACCGCGGGCTGGCCCTCGAGGAAGGCGATCATCGCGCTGCGGACTGTCTCCTCGACGCCCTGCCCCACCAGCAGCGACTTCACCTGGATGCCCACCATCACCGCGACGATCACCAGCAGGGCGCCGATCGAGATGCTGCCCGCGGCGTCCCACCGCAAGTCGCCGGTGAGCCACGCCGTGAGCACCGCGCAGAAGGCGATCACCAGGCCCGCCAGCGCCGCGAGGTCCTCGCCGAAGACCACCACCAGCTCGGCATTGCGCGAGCTGCGGAACCATTCCCAGGTGGAGCGCCCGGCGCGCACCTTGTTCACCTCGCGCATGCACCCGGCCATCGAGAAGGATTCCATCACGATGGAGAATGCGAGCACGCCGAGCGCCACGAGGGGTGAGGCGAGCGAGCCCCCGCCCGAGAGCTTGTGCACGCCCTCGTAGATCGAGAAGAGGCCGCCCACGCTGAAGAGCATGAGCGCCACGATGAACGACCAGAAGTACGTCTCCTTGCCGTGGCCGAGCGGGAACTGGCTGTCCGGCGGGCGGCGCGCCTGCCGGAGGCCCAGCAGCAGCAGGAGCTGGTTGCCGCAGTCCGCCGTCGAGTGCACCGCCTCGGCCACCATCGAGCTCGAGCCCGTGATCCACGCCGCCACGTACTTCGCCAGCGCGATCGCGCCGTTGGCGCCCAGGGCGTAGACGATCGCGCGGGTCGAGTCGGCGCCGCCGCTCATCGACAGCGGCGTGCGCGCATCAGGCGGCCCTCGCGTTGCGCCCGATCCAGCGCGCGAACGTGTCGAGGAATTTCGAGAGCAGCTGCTTGCCGGAGTCGCCCGTCACCTTGCCGCCGCCCTCCACCAGCTTGTCGATGCCGCCCAGGTACATCTCGGGCTGCTGCAGCACCGGCATGTCGAGGAATACCAGGCATTGGCGCAGGTGGTGGTTGGCGCCGAAGCCGCCGATCGCACCCGGCGAGGTGCTCACGACCGCGCACGGCTTCCCCGACCACACGCTCTTGCCGTAGGGACGCGAGCCCACGTCGACCGCGTTCTTGAGCGCGCCGGGAATCGAGCGGTTGTACTCGGGCGTGAGGAAGAGCACGGCGTCGGCGGTGCGCACGCGGGCGCGGAAGTCGGTCCACGCCTGCGGCGGGCTCTCCTCGCCATCCTGGTCGTAGAGCGGCAGGTCGCGGATCTCGACCACCTCCAGGTCCAGGCCCGTGGGCTGCATCGCCCGCAGGGCCTCCGCGAGGCGGCGCGTGAACGATCCCTCGCGCAGGCTTCCGACCAGTACCGCGACCTTTCGTGCTGCCATCGATGGCTCCTTTGATCAAATCGCAATTGTGGTGTGCGGCATACGGTCGTTGCAAGCAAGCGACACCATCGGGCCGCCGCGCCGGCGCCAAATCAGCGGGCGATACCCGATGCAATGAATAACTTTCCGGCCGCAATCCGGAAATATCTTCCATGCAGAGTGGCGTTGCACGCCGCTTGAAACGCATAGTCCTTGACCGACATGGAATTTCCCGTCGTCCCACACGGGGCACGGAGGTTGCGTGCCGGAAAGGCTCCAGCAATCGCATCTCGCAAGGAACCGCCATGATCGTCGTCGCACGCAATCCCGTCCGCAACCCTTCCAACGACCTCCTCGCCCCACCGCTCACTGCCGGAGCGCGCGTGGACGTGTGCATCCTCGGCGCGGGGCTGGCCGGCATGCTCGCCGCCTACCTCCTCGCGCGGGACGGCCGCTCGGTGATGGTGATCGACGACGGCCCGATCGGCGGCATCCAGGGCGGCTTCGAGGCCGCGCACCTGGCGAGCGTGATGGAGCGCCCCTATGCGCTGCTCGAGGCGCACCACGGCGCGTCCGGCGCGCGCCTCGCGGCCCAGAGCTACGCCGCGGCCATCGACACGCTGGAATCCATCGCGCGGCGCGAGCACATCGCCTGCGACTTCGAGCGGCTGGACGGGTACCTCTTCGCGGCGCCCGGCGACGCGCCCGACGCCATCGAGTGCGAATACGAAGCCGCGCGCCTGGCGGGTGTCGAAGGCGTCGAGCTGGTGCAGCGCGCACCGGTCGAGGGCGCGGCGTGGGGACCGTGCGTGCGCTATCCGGGCCAGGCCCACTTCCATCCCACGCGCTTCCTCGCCGGGCTCGCGCGGGCCATCACACGCGCGGGCGGCCGTATCCACTGCGGCGTGCGCTGCAAGTCGATCGAGACCGGCAGCCCGGCCGCGGCGCTCACCACCGCGGGCCATCGCATCGAGGCCGGCGTGCTCGTGACCTCGCAGCCGATGCGGTCGAGCGGCGCGGTCGAGTCGCAGCCGGCACCACGCATGGCGCATGTCGTGGGGCTGCGCGTGCCGCGCGCCTCGGTGCCGCGCGCGCTCTACTGGGAGAGCTCGGATTCGGCGCGCTGGGTGCGGTTGCGCTCCCAGGGCACCAGCGCGGGCGAGGTGCTGCTGGTGGGCGGCGAGGATCCCGCGGGCGACGACGACCACACCGCCTATCGCTACCTCGCGCTCGAGGAATGGGCGCGCAGCCGCTTCCCCGGCGCGGGCGAGGTGGTGCAGCGCTTCACCGGGCAAGTGGTGCAGACGCCGGACCTCTTCGCGATGGCGAGCCGCGGCGAGTGCGATTCGGAGAGCGTCTACGTGTCCACCGGCGACTGGGGCACCGCGATGACGCGCGGCACCATCGCCGGGCTCGTGGTCAAGGACTTCGCGGACGGCGCCGAGATGCCGTGGGCGGACCTCTACGTGCCCGAAGCGAGCTACTCGGGGCCGGCGCAACGCCGCGTCGCGGACCACCGGGCGTGAGGGGCGGGGCGACGTTATAGAATCGCGGCTTGATCGTCACGCCGCCCTCCTTCACGCCGCTCCTCGACCCGCGCGACAGTGCCGGCGCGCGCACCTATGCATTCCGCGGCAACGAGATCCTGATCCGCGAGACGGACCTCGCGCTGCCGGATGACCGCGTCCTGCGCGAGCTGGCCGTGGATCCCGAGGCGTTGCTCCCGGTGGGACTCCACGAAGGCGTCTACTGCCGGGCCGCATGGCTGCCGAAGGACGCGCCCGCACCCTCCGGCTTCGGCTACAAGGGGCTGCGCTCGCTCTTCGGCCGCATGGACGAGGCCGCGCTCGCAGTGGCGGGACGCGCCTTCCAGATCGCGGACTGGGCGCGCAGCAATCGCTACTGCGGCACGTGCGGGCGCGCGATGGCGCGAGCGCCCGGCGAGCGCGCGATGAAGTGCGCCTGCGGTCACGTCGCCTACCCGCGCATCTCGCCCGCGATGATGGTGCTGGTGAAGCGCGGGACCGCGCTGCTGCTCGCGCGGAACGTCGCCGCACCTCCCGGCCGCTTCAGCGCGCTCGCGGGCTTCCTCGAGCCGGGCGAAGCGGTGGAGGAGGCCATCCATCGCGAGGTGCGCGAGGAGGTGGGAGTGGCGGTGCGCGACCTGCGCTACTTCGCGAGCCAGTCGTGGCCGTTTCCCGGATCATTGATGCTCGCCTTCACCGCCGAGTACGCGGGCGGCGACATCGTTTGCGACCCCACGGAGATCGCCGAGGCGCGCTGGTTCGGCCCCGGCGACGCGCTGCCCGAGCTCTCGCCGCGGCAGTCGATCTCCCGGGCGCTGATCGACGCCCACCTGCCCAAGTGAGAAATCATCGAGTCAGAGTCAGGGGCCGGAGTCGCAACTCTGACTCCCGACTCTGACTCCCGACTCTGACTCCCGACTCTGACGCCGATTCAGGGGGCGACGGTGGCGTCGGTGACGCCGCTCGCGGCGAGGTAGCGCGCGACCAGACCCGTCTTCTTGGCCTCGGTGATGAAGTCGCCGAGGTAGCGCGCGGCGGCGGGGCGGCCGTTGGGGACGCCCGCGGCCTGGCCGATCACCATGAAGTTGCCGTCGACCACGCGCAGGCCCGGATCCTTGGCTGCGGCCGCCACGAGCGGGTTCTTCACACCCGCGACCGCGTCGAGGTTCTCGGAGAGAAATAGCGCGATCGCCGCCTTCGACGTGGGCGCCTTCACCAGCTGCGCGTGCTTCATCGTGCGCGTGAGGTAGAGGTCGTAGGCGGTCTTGTCGCCGACGGCCACACGCACCCCTTCGCGGTCGACCTCGCCGATGGCGCGCAGCGGCGAATCCGCTCGCACCATGTAGGTCCCCTCGATCTGCACGTAGGCCGGGGCGAACGCGATGTCGGAGGCGCGCGCCGGATCGTTGGCGAGGAACGCCACGTCCCAGGCGCCGTCGCGCACCGCGTCGGCCATCTTGCCCGCGGTGTCGTAGGTCACGTAGGAGACGGGCACGCCGAGCCGGCGGCCCAGCTCGCGCCCGAGCGAGGGCCCCACGCCGAGCGGCGCACCGCCCGCGGGATCCTTCTGCGCGATCACCGGATTGCCGAGGTTCACGCCGATGCGCAGCGTTCCGCTGGGCGCGAACTCGGAAGCGAGAGAAGAAGCGTTAATGGCAGGCGTCATGGCGCAACCGGCGAGGAAGAGGAAGGAGAGGACGGAAAGCGCGAGCTTCACGCCCGGGATTCTAGCCGAGCATGCGCTTCAGCGCATCGTCGCGCCGGACGAGCTGGTGCCAGAGCGACGCCGCCACGTGCAACGCGATGAAACCGATCATCGCATCGCCCAGGTACTCGTGCACGTCCTTCAGCTGCCTGGCGAGCGGCTTGCTGGTCGCGACCAGCTTGGGGATCGCGAGACCGAGGAACGCGACCTCCTGCCCCTGCGCCTGCGCGGTCGCGAGGCCGAGCGGCGGCAGCAATGCGAGCAGCACGTAGAACACGGCCTGCACGCCATGCGATGCCATGCGCTCCCAGCGCGCGATCGGCGGCACGATCGGCGGCTCGCGCTCTCCCGCGCGCCACACGAGCCGCAGCCACGTCAGCGCGAACGCGGCGAGCCCGAGCTCATAGTGCCAGCCGGCGAACGTGGTGCGCCCGGAGGCGCCGCGCGGGAACAGGCCGCGCGACTCGATCAGTGCGAGCGCCGCGATCACGATAACGGCCACGAGCCAGTGCAGCCAGCGCGCGACCGGACCGTAGGACGACTCCGAGTTGCGAAGCTCCATCAGGGTTTCGAGACGAAAGGATTGCCGTGGATGTAGAACCGCAGCAAGCGCCGTGCCCAGTGGCGCCCGGCGTAATCCACCCCGATGCGCGGCCGCTTCACGATGCGGATCGGCTCCTCGCGCGCCGGGCGCGCCGCGTAGAGTTCATCGGAGAGCAGGTCGTGGCCGTGGTAGCGCCCGTCGATCCCCATCGCCTTGCAGGAGAGGCCAGGCCCCTGGGTGCGGCCCTCGACGTTCTTCACCGGCTCGAGCGCGCGCAGCAGCACCGCCGAGGCGCGGCCCTCGGCCTGCGTCACGAAGTTCAGGCACCAGTGCATGCCGTAGATGAGGTAGACGTAGGAATGGCCGGGCGGGCCGAACATCACGCGCGTGCGCGGCGTGAGCCCCTTCGCGGAGTGCGCGGCGAGGTCGTGGGGCCCGAGGTAGGCCTCCACCTCGACGATGCGCCCGACCCGCTCCACGCCCGCCACGACGTGCACCAGGTGCTTGCCCAGCAGGTCGTGGGCCACCGCGACGGTATCGCGGTCGTAGAACGCGCGCGGGAGGCGGCGCCGCGCGCCGCTCACTCGTGCACGGCCCGGCTGTCGGAAGGCGCCTCGGCGCGCCGGTCCATGCCGTAGTCGCGCATCACGGAGGCCACGCGCAGCCGATAGCCGGCAAAAACACCGCCGCGCCCCTTCGCCTGCGCCACGCGGTGCTCGGCGACGTTGCGCCAGGCGCGCACGGCCGCCTCGTCGCGCCAGGTGGAGAGCGAGAGCAGCTTGCCCTTTTCCGTGAGGCTCTCGTAGCGCTCGACCGAGATGAAACCGTCGACCTTCTCCAGCTCGGCCTTCAGCTCGGCGGCGAGGTCGAGGTACTCGTCGCGGCGACCTTCCGCTGCCCAGACCTCGAAGATCACGACGACCATGTGAATCCTTTCCGGGGGGAAAGCGCATCGTACCGGATGCCGTGCTGGCCACGGGACCGTTAACTTTGGTAACGTCGCACCTTTCTTCCGGCTGATACCTTCAATCCCATGAAAAAATCCCTTCCCCATCGCGCTGGCCGCCCTCGCCGCCAGCATGGCCGTGCACGCCGCGACCGAGCGCCCCGAGGACCGCTGGAACCTGGCCGACCTCTACCCCGACGCCGCGGCCTGGAACGCCGACGCGGCGAAAGTCGAATCCGGCCTCGACGCCGTCGCGAAGTGCAAGGGCCACCTCGGCGACTCCGCGAAGCGCTTCAAGGAGTGCCTCGACCTGCAGTCGGGCGTGGGCAAGACCTACGCCCGCCTCGCGGTATACGCGAACGAGAACAAGGCGCAGGACACCGGCGTGCCCGAAAGCCAGGGGCTCGCGCAGCGCTCCCAGGTGCTGGGCTCGAAGCTCGGCGAGGCCACCTCGTACCTGCGCCCCGAAGTGCTGAAGATGGGCCGGAAGAAGGTCGACGCCTTCCTCGCCCAGGAAAAGGGGCTCGCGGTCTACCGCCATCCCCTGGACGACATCCTGCGCGCGGCACCCCATACCCTCGACACCGAGGGCGAGAACATCGTCGCCCAGTTCGACCTCTCCTCGGGCGCCGCGGGCGAGGCCTTCGAGATGCTCTCCAACGCGGACATGCCCTGGCCCACGGTGAAGCTCTCCGACGGCACCGAGGTGAGGCTCGACCAGTCCGCGTACACCAAGTACCGCGAGAGCGCCAACCGCGACGACCGGAAGAAGGTGTTCGACGCGTTCTGGGGCAAGTTCAAGGAGTTCGAGCGCACGTTCGGCGTGACCTTCTACTCCAACCTCAAGGAGGACACGGTCTACTCGAAGCTGCGCCACTACCCGGACTCGCTCGCGCGCGCGCTGGACCGCAACAACGTCCCGCCGGCGGTCTACGACACGCTGATCCGCGAGACCAACGCCAACCTGCCCACGCTGCACCGCTACTTCAGGCTGCGCGCGCGCATGCTCGGCGTGAAGGAGATGCACTACTACGACATCTACCCGCCGCTGGTGAAAAGCGACCGCGACTACCCGATCGACGAGGGCAAGAAGCTGATGCTGGAAGCGGTGGCGCCGCTCGGGCCCGATTACGTGAAGGCGATGCAGAACGGTCTCGAGCACCGCTGGATGGACGTCTATCCGCGCCCTCACAAGCTCTCGGGCGCGCACATGGCCGGCGCCGCGTACGACGTGCACCCGTTCCTGCTCATCAACTACACCGACAACTACGAGTCCGTGTCGACCATCGCGCACGAGTGGGGCCATGCGATGCACACGTACCTCTCGAACAAGGGCCAGGCCTACCCCACCTCGCGCTACGCGATCTTCGTGGCCGAGATCGCCTCGACGCTGAACGAGGCGCTGCTGCTGGACCACATGCTGAAGACCGCGAAGGACGACGACGAGCGCCTGCTCTACCTCGGCAGCGCGCTCGAGGGCCTGCGCGGCACGTTCTTCCGCCAGGCGATGTTCGCCGAGTTCGAGCGCGAGGTGCACAAGCGCGTGGACGCGGGCGAGTCCCTCACCGGCGACGGGCTCTCGAAGATCTACGGCGACCTGCTGCGCCGCTACCACGGCGACGCCGAGGGCGTGGTGAAGATCGACGAGCCGTACACCGTCGAGTGGGCCTACATCCCGCACTTCTACAACTCGTTCTACGTCTTCCAGTACGCCACGTCGATCGCCGCGAGCTCGCTCTTCGCCGAGGCGATCCTCAAGAACGAGCCGGGCGCGCGCGAGCGCTATCTCAAGATGCTCTCCTCGGGCAGCTCCGACTACCCGTACGAGCTGGTGAAGAAGGCCGGCGTGGACCTCGCCTCGCCGGCGCCGTACCAGGCGGTGGCCACGCGCATGAACCGCATCATGGACGAGATCGAGGCGATCCTCGCCAAGCAGGGCAAGTAGCGTGCGGCGCGCGGTCATTGCGACGACCCTCGCGGCGCTGGCGCTTCCCGCGGCCGCCGCGACGAGCGAGGTGTCGTCCTCGGGCTTCCTCGTATCCCTGCGCGAGGAAGTCCCGGCAACCCCGCGCGAGGCCTGGGAGGCGTTGGTGCGGGTGGATCGCTGGTGGAGCGGCGAGCACAGCTACTCGGGCGACGCGGCCAACCTGTCGCTCGAGCCGCGCGCGGGCGGCTGCTGGTGCGAACGCTGGCAGGGCAACTCCGTCGAGCACGGGCGCGTGCTGTATGCGCTGCCGGGCAACGGATTGCGCATCGAAGGCGCGTTCGGACCCCTGCAAGCGATGGCGGTGAATGCGGTGCTCACGTTCAAGCTCGAGGCCGCCGGCGACAGGACCGTGATCATCGCGACCTACCGCGTGCGCGGCGGGCCCGACGCCAATCTCGACAAGATGGCCGCTCCCGTGGACGCGGTGATGGGCGCGCAGGTGAAGCGCCTCGCCGATCTCCTGCGGAAATAAAGCCAGTAGAAGCCGAGGACACAGAGGCTCAGAGAGCACAGAGAAAAACAGGTTGATGGCCGTTCGTGCCACGCCAAACGCAGCCCGAATCCCGTGCAATACGTCTTTTCTCTGTGTTCTCTGAGCCTCTGTGTCCTCGGCTTCTACTGGCTTTTCTTTCGCTTAGCGATCGGTAGATCGCGCCGGCGCTCGCCACACGCGTGCGCGATGGCGTTGGCGATCGCCGCCCCCGCGGGTCCCTGCCCCGCCTCGCCGCTGCCGAGGAAGGGAGCGCCGGGCCGGTCGATCACGTGCACTTCGATGCTCTCCGGCGCGGCGTCGAAGCGCAGGATCGGGTACGTGGACCAGTCGCGCGAGCGGATGCGCTTCGCGTCGAAGGCCACCTGCTCGTAGAGCGTCCAGCTCGCCGATTGCACGATCGCGCCCTCGATCTGGTTGCGGATGCCGTCGGGGTTCACCACCTGCCCGCCGTCGACGGCCGCCACCACGCGCTTCACCTTCGGGTGCCCCGTGTCGAGGTCCACCTCGACCTCGCACGCCACCGCGCAGTACGCGGCGAGGTTCTTGTAGCGCGCGAACGCGAAGCCCTGGCCGCGGCCGGTCTTCGCGGCGGCGCCCGCCTGCCACCCGAAACGCTGCGCGGCGGCCTGCACCACGTCGCGTGCGCGCGGATCCTCCAGGTGGCGCAGGCGGAACTCGACCGGATCCGCGCCCGCCGCGAGTGCTAATTCGTCCATGAAGCTCTCGATGGCGAAGACGTTCAGGTGCGCGCCCAGCGAGCGCAGCGCCGACACGCGCACCGGCATCTGCTCGATGAACCAGCTGGTGACTTTCGCGTTGGCGATGGCGTAGATCGGGATGGAGTTGCGGTCGCCGCCGCCTTCGGGCATCGGGATGGGCTTGGGTGGCGGTGGCACCAGGCCCTTGGCGTGCTGGCCGGCGAGGAGCGAGCCGCCGGTGCCCGGCCGCATCGAGTGCGTGTTGCTCCACACGCCGTATTGCCAGTCGGCGATGCGCCCCGCGGCATCCAGCGACGCACGAACCTTGGCCACCATCGCGGGGCCGAACGGCTCCCAGCCGTGCTCCTGCTCGCGCATCCACTGCACGCGCACGGCCCGGCCCGGAAAGCGCGTGGCGAGCAGCGCCGCGTCGGCCGCCGCGTCGTCGGCGCCGTTGTGGCCGTAGCAACCGGCGCCCTCGACGTGCACGCAGCGCACCTTCGCCTCCGGTATGCCGAGCATCTGCGCGATGGCCTTGCGGTCGGGATAAACACCCTGGGTATGCGTCCAGACCGTGAGCGCATCGCCGGTGAGCTGCGCCACCGCGCAGGCGGGGCCGATGGAGGCGTGCGCAAGATAGGGGCGCGAGTACGTGGCCTCGACGGCGCGGGCGCCGCCGCCCGCCGTGCCCTGGTCGTGGATCACGGTGGCGCGCGCGGGAAGCCCGAGGATGACGGACGGCAGCGCGGTGGCATCGGGAAGCGCGGCGCTCTCGCGCCAGCGCGAGGCGCGCTCGAGCCGTTGCATGGCGCGGATGGCATCCCATTCGCGCGGCGCGGTGACGGCGAGGAAATCGCCCTCGCGCACGACTCGCGCACCCTCGATGTCGGCGACAACGTGCTCGAGGAAGGAAACGAGCTTCGCGCCGTAGGACGGCGGGCGCACCACGCGCGCGTGCAGCATGTCGGGCAGGCGCAGGTCGTGGACGTAGGCAATGCCGCCGGTGACCTTCGCGGGAATGTCCACGCGCGGCACCGGCCGGTCCATCACGCGGAAGTCGCGCGCGTCCTTCAATTTCGATTGCGGCTCGGCCTCGACGTGCAGCGAGCGCTGCGCGACGAGCTCGCCGTAGCCGGCGTGCTGGCCGGCGCCGCGTCCCAGCACGACGCCTTCTTCGACGCGCAACCCTTCAGGTGTGGCGCTCCAGCGCCGCGCCGCCTCGGCCACCAGGATCGCGCGCACCTGCGCGGCGGCGTGGCGGATCGCGGTGCCGCTGTCCTGCAGCGAGTGGCTGCCGGCGGTGAAGCCCTCGTTGGGCGTGAGCGCGGTGTCCGCGGTCACCAGGTGGATGCTGCGGTAGTCGACGTCCAGCTCCTCGGCGGCGATCTGCAGGATGGCGGTCTTGATGCCCTGCCCAGCTCGGCCTTGCCGGTGCAGACCGTGACGCGCCCTTGCGCGTCGATGCGGATCCACGCGTCGAGGTAGGGGTCCTTGTCGAGGCTGCCGGGACGTTTGGGGCCGCCTTTCGCCTTCGCGGGGCCGGCCGCCTCGCCGCCCTCGCCCTGCGCGAGCGCGCCCGGGACGAGCGTGAAGCCCACCACCAGCGCGCCCGAACGGCGCAGGAAATTGCGGCGCGCGTTCATGCCTTCGCCGCGCGCTTCACCGCACGCAGGATGCGCATGTGCGTGCCGCAGCGGCACAGGTTGGGTGCAGCGCCGCGCGGATCTGCTTCTCGTCGGGATGCGGGTTCTCGCGCAGCAGCGCCTCGGCGCGCACGATCATCCCCGGGATGCAGAAGCCGCACTGCGCCGCCTGCTCCTCGATGAAGGCGGTCTGCACCTTGCCCGGCTTCTCGACCGTGCCGAGCCCCTCGAGGGTGGTGACTTGCTTGCCGACGACCATCGAGATGGGCGTCACGCACGAGAAGACGGCCTCGCCGTCCACCAGCACCGTGCACGCGCCGCACTGGCCGAGGCCGCAGCCGTACTTCGCGCCGTTCAACCCCAGCTCGTCGCGCAGCGCGTAAAGCAGCGGCGTGTCGTCCTCCGAGGTGAGCTCGTGGGTGCGGCCGTTCACGTTGAGGCGCGTCGTCATTTCCCCTCCGCCACGCGGGCCGGGTTGCTGCCGGTGCCCCCGGCGCTCTTGCTCTGCGATTCGGCGTCCCCGCGCGCCTCGCGGATCGCCTTCGCAAGGTCGGGCCATGGCGGGCGGGCGGTGAAGCTTGCGCGGAGCCACGCCATGAGCTCGGCCAGCTCGGCGTCGGTGAGGGCTCCGGCGTAACCGGGCATCACGGGCGAGGTGGCGCCATCCGCGGCGGGGAGTCCGTACAGGATCACGTTCGCGAGGTTGCGCGGGCTCTCGCCCGACACGCCGATGCTGCGCCCCATGGCGATGCCGCCGAAGGGCAGCGGATCGGCGAGATCGTGGCAGTGCGAGCAAGCGCCCTCGTAGAGGCGTGCGGCGCGCGAATCGGCGACGGCGGAGGCGCGTGGCGGCGCTTGCCGGGCAGCGGCCATCAGCGACGCCACGTAGACGGAGATCGCATGCGCGTCGGCATCGCTCGCTTCGCCCATCTCGTGCGTGACGTTGGCCATCGGGCCGCGCGAGACGCCGTGATCGGCGGTCCAGCCGCGGTGCAGGTATTCGCTCATCCCCTCCACGGTCCAGGCTGTGGGCGCGGCGGAGCGTTCATTGATCGCGTAGGCGTGCCAGCCTTCGGACTCGCCGCCATCCATGTAATGGTCCTGCCGCTCGGCCTGCAGGGCGTTGCGCGGCGTGTGGCACGAGCCGCAGTGGCCCAATCCGTCGGAAAGGTACTTGCCGCGGTTCCACGTCGCATCGTGCGCCGGGTCCGGCTGGAAGACGCCGGGATGGAAATAGAGCTTCTTCCACATCCCGATCGAGGCACGCACGTTGAACGGAAAGACGAGCTGGTTGGACGGCGGGCGGCTTTGCACCGCGGGGCGCGTCATCAGGTAGGCATAGAGCGCGCGATTGTCCTCGTCGGTGACGAGCGTGTAGTGGTCGTATGGGAATGCGGGATACAGATGCTCACCATCGCGGCCGATGCCCTCGTGCATGGCGCGCCGGAACGCTTCCTCGGACCAGCGCCCGATGCCGGTCTGCGGATCGGGCGTGATGTTGCTGGTGTAGATGGTGCCGAACGGGCTCTTCAGCGGCAGCCCGCCGGAGTATGCACGCGCGCCAGGTGGGGTGTGGCAGCCGCGGCAACCGCCCACGGCGGCGAGCTCGCGGCCTTTCTCGACCAGTCGCGCGTCGAAGTCGCGCGGCGCCGGTGCGGCCGCGAGGTGCTCGATGGCCTGGTGGTCACCGGTGGCGCACGAGCCCGCGACCGCCAGCGCGAGCGCCGCGGCCCCGAGATTGCACCACCGGGTTTGGTTCATCAACGCCTATGACCTTGGCGCGCGCCGTCAGTTGCGCTCGCCATCGAGGCGCAAATCTTACCCGAATCCGGCGCGCCCTCATTCGGCTGCCGTCGCTGGGTGCGAAGAGGACGACGATGCGTGCTTGCCGCCGGTCTTGAGCAACGCCAGCAGCTTCGTTCCCTCCGGGGAGCCCCAGCCGGTGCACGGATCCCATCCCGCCTTCGCCTGGTAGGCCCCGTTGTTGCCCTGGGTTATGTCGCGGCACACGGCCTTGCCGCCACCCGGCCCGTACAGCAGCGGGTTGATGAAGCCCGCGGGCGCGGAGAGCTTCTGGTTGCAGAGCGCGACCAGGCCCGCCCAGAGCGGCGCCACCGCGCTGGTGCCCCCGATCACGCCCTCCTCGCCGTCGACACGCGTGAGGTAGCCGCTGGCGGGGTCGGCGTCGCCGGAGACATCGGGCACGCCGCGGCCCTTGTGCTTGCCGGGATTCGCCGAGGCGGGGACGCCGGCCCCGGCCTGATACGAAGGCAACGGGAACGCGTCGCTCACGCCGCCGCCCGTGGCGCTGCGCTTCGGGTCCTCGTTCCACACCGCCTCGGAGGCGATCTTGCCGCCCGATGCCGCGAGCTTCGTGCCGCCGCAGCCGAGCGCGAAGGGGCTGGAGGCGGGAAAGTCCGCGTGCGCGAGGCCGTCGGGCGCCGCGCCGAGCTGCGCGAGCTGGTCGGGATTCTCGTCGCCCGAGCCCGCGTCGCCAGCCGCGGCGCAGATCGTCACGCCAAGGACGGCCGCGGTCTGGAACGCGGCGTCGAACGACGTCATGGCCTGCTTCGTCCAGTTCTTCTCCGGATTGCCCCAGCTGATCGAGAGCACCGACGGTTTGTTCACGTTGTCGTGGATCGCCATGGTGATCGCGTCGAGGAAGCCCTTGTCGGTGTTCGGCGCGAAGTACACCGCGATGTGGGCCTTGGGCGCCACGGCGGCCGCGACCTCGATGTCCAGCATCACCTCGCCGTCGGCGCTATTGGCGTTGGTGGGATGGTTGGTGGCGCCGTCGATGCGCACCGTGGTCACCTTGGGCGTCGCGAGGCCGAGCTCCCTGAAGTACGCCGTGATGTCGGCCGCCCGATAGCCGCCGCCCAGCTCGATCAGCGCGATGCACTGGCCGCTGCCGTCGGCGTCGGCGGGGAAGTCGTAGAGCTTCGCGAGCTGCGGGGGAGTGAACGATGCGTTGGCCGCCTGGCCCGTCGCCACCGCCGAGGAACGGCGCTGGAAGTGCGGGCGCGCGACGGGCCGATTGTCGATGCCGAACACTCCCTCGATGAGGTCGGCGATGTCCGCGGGCGCCGTGAGCTTGCCGGTGCGCCCGCGATACGTGCTGCCGTCGCACTCGTAGTGCTCGATCTTCGTGCCGAACGCGGCCTCGAATTGCAGCGCGGTGCCCGAGAGGAAGACGCTGCGCCGCGCCGGGCTCGATGCCACGACCACCAGGCCATGCTCGCGCGCGAAGCGCTCGATCCGGTCGATGTCGGCGGGGTCGGCGCCGTGCTTCGCGGCGTATTCCTCGCGCGACACGTAGGTGCGCGTCGCCGGCGCCTGGTCGGCATGCTGGCCGCCGGCGGCGAGCTGCGCGATGGGCGTGCGGCGCCGCACGCGGACGGTGACCTCGAAGCGCTCGTCGCGCGGCACGGGGCCGATGGCGCGGGCGGCGGCGAGCGGCTTGCAGTCGCTGGGTTCGAGAACCTTGCGGGATTCGGCGGGCATGGCACCTCCTGGGCGGGACGACGGTCGCTTAACAATCGTAACTCAGGATGCGCCGCGCGAGCGTGCGGCAACTACGGAATGGCCGTCAGCGCGCGCCGGGGGCGAGGCGCCCGAGGTCGAGGCGGGAGTCGATCCTGAGTTGCGGCACCGCGCTCGTGTCGGTCGCGGGCGACAACGGCGGCGCTGTCGTGCGCAGGCCGACGAACGCGGCCGCGACGAGTCCCGCCACCACCAGGCCGAATACTGCGGATCCCAGCAACGGACGCACGCGCTCGCGCAGGCGCGCAAGCAACAGCTCGCGCATGCCGCCGCGCGCCCGAACGATGGCGGCGCGCGCCTCGGCCTGTGAGCGATCGAGCACCCGCAGCTCCTCGTCGCGGCTTTCGCGCTCGCGAGCGACGCGCAGCTTCTCCTCGGCGGCCGCGAGCCGCACGCGCTCTGCCTCGAGCACCCGCGCCGCGGTCTCGGTGCGCTCGCGCACGAGCGCCGCGGCGCGTTCCTCGGCCTGCGCGCGCTTGCGCTCGGCGGCGCCCGCGGCGTGCTCGGCGCGCAGCTGGTCGCGCTCCGCGGCGACCGCATCGCGCTCGGCGCCCTCGCGCGCACGGGCGGCGCGCTCGGCTTCCTCCTGGGCGCGCGTGCGCTCGGTGGCCGCGGCGGCGGCGAGGCGCGCCTTCTCCTCGCGCTCCCCCAAGACCTCGGCGGCAGCGCGCTGGGCCTCCGCGGAGCGGCGCGCAGCCACGGCGAGCTCGTTCTCGCGCTCGATGCGCGAGCGCAGCGCTGCGGCGGCTTCGCGCTCGCGGTGCACCGCGGCTTCCGACTGCCGCTCGGCCTTGAGCTCCTCCTCGATGCGCTCGTCCATGCGCCGCGCCGCGGCGCTTTCCGCCGCGAGGCGCTGCGCGTGCGCTTGTTCCGCCTCCAGCGCGGCAGCCCCCACGGTCATCGCGGCCTCGCGGGCGGCGGCCTCCGCGCGCTCACACTCGAGCGCGGCGGCGTGCGCGTCGGCATCGGCCTTCACGCGCTCGCGCTCGAGGGCCGCGGCGCGCTTTTCCGCCGCCTGCCGCTCCTGCGCCGCCGCGCCGGCGGCGCGCTCCTCCCCCGCGCGCGCCTGCGCGGCGGACACCGCCTTCTGTGCCGATTCGGCGCGGGTGCTCGCCGCCACTGCGGCCGCCTGCTCGCGTTCGCGGCGCTCCCGCGCCTGGCGCGCCGCCTCCGCGTCCGCCTCGGTCCGTTCGAGCTCGGCCTGGCGCGCCGCATGGGTTTGCGCTTCCGCCCGTTCGTTCGCGACCGCCGCGGCCCGCGCCTCGTTGCGCTCGCGCTCGGCGAGCGCGCGACGGGCTACGGCATCCGCGGCCGCGCGGCGCTTTGCATCGGCGAGCACAGCCGCTTCCGCTTCGGTACGCTCCTGCGCGGCAGCCGCCGCCTCGCGTTCCGATTGCGCGCGCGCCTCCGCCTCCGCGAACGCGGCCTGCTCGATGCGCGAGCGCTCGCGCATCGCCTCGGCGGCCTGCCGCTCAGCGGCCGCGCGTGATTGCGCCTGCGCGGTAAGCGCGCGTTCCTCCTCGGCGCGTGCCTGTGCGGCCTGCGCCGCTTGCGCATCGGCTTGCGCCCGCGCCGCGGCCGCTTCCTGCGCCTCGCGCTCCGCACGGGTTCGCACGGCGGTGGCGTCCCGTGCCTCGCGGTCGACTTGCGCCCGCGCCACTGCCGCTTCCTGCGCCACGCGTTCGGCCTGCGCCCGCGCCGCTGCCGCCTCCTGCGCCGCGCGCTCCGCCTGCGCCCGCGCCGCTGCTGCTTCTTGCGCCGCGCGTTCCGCCTGGGCCCGCGCTGCCGCCCCTCCTGCGCCTCGTGCTCCGCCTGGGCGCGCTGCGCCGCTTCCTTCTCGGCCTGCTGCTCCGCTTGCGCGGCGCGTTCGGCGCGTGCGCGCGCCGCATTCTCCGCCTCGAGCCGCTCGCGGGCGTGGCGCTGCGCTTCCTGCGCCGCGCGCACGCGGGCCGCTCGCCTCCTCGTTCGCCGCAAGCACCGCGGCCGAGCGGGCGCGTGCAGCGGCGGCGGCGTCCTCCTCGGCCTGCGCCTGCTCGCGCTCCCGCGCATGGGCGGCCGCTTCGGCCCCGTGCCGCTCCCGTGCGAGCCGCGCCTGTTCCGATTCCTCCGCCTCGCGCTCGCGGGCCCGGGCGAGCGCGGCCGCGGCGAGATCCGCCCGCCGCCGTGCCGCCTGCGCCTCGCGCTCCTCGGCCGCCCGCGCCGCGCGTGCCTCGACCAACGCCTGCTCGGCCTCGGCGAGCGCGCGTTCCGCGTCTGCCGGCTGTCCGCCGCTTCGTGGGCGCCCTCGTCCTCCAGCTCCAGCCGGGCCTGGGCCGTGGCTTCCGTCGCCTGCTTCGCCGCGAGGCTGCGCTCGAGCAGCCCCGGCGCACCCTGCTCGCGCGAGCGCTTGTCCTGCATCGCGCGCCGCTCGCGTGCGGCCTTCTTCAGCTGGTCGTAGAGTTTGCTCAAGTCGCGCCGGGCTCCCGTTTCCGCAAGAGAATACGGGCAAAGCGGCGCGTGGGCCAGCCGGCGTCGGACGGACCCCGGAAGGCGCGAAAGTTCACTGGATGGCGGCGAGGATCCTCATCGCGCAGATGGCGCCGACTTCCGGACGATCTACGACATCGAAGCGTGCCCGGCGCCGTGAAGGTGCGCACGCACGCAGGCGTTGAACTGCGCCTCGGCGCGATCCTCGCCGCCGGCGCGCACGAGCCGCGGCAGGTCCACCACCGCCACCGCGCCGAGGTGCCCCGCCGCCGTGAACGCGGCGCGCAGCGAGGACTCGGGCAGGTGGGATTCCTGCACGCGGCAGCAGATGAACGGCAGGTGCGGCATGCGCTGGGCGACCTCGGCGATGAGGTCCAGCATGCGCGATTCGTCGAAGCGCAGGCTGCACACGACGAGGTCGACGCCCGCGCCGATCCGCTCGATCGCCTCCTCGTGCGTGAACGCCGACACGATCCCGCCGAGCGGCGCGAGGATATGCCGCAAGATGGCATCTGCGCTCGGCGTGCTGGCAAGGAGCACGCGCGGGCTGTGCAACGTCGATTGGGACATGCGCGTCTTCGCCGCCGGGGGGCGGCAAGCAACACGGTACTCCTCGCGGCTTAAGGCAGCCTGAAGGTCGAGAGCGCGGACGTGCGCGCGACGCCGGCGCCCAGCCACTGCTCCAGCGCGGGATCGAGCGCGGGCGCTGCCTTGGCGGCCGACGCCCAATGCGCATATGCGTCGGCGCCGGGCGGCGGCGTGTCGAGCGCGAGGAACGCCGTGTCGGTGCGTGGCGCGGCGTAGAGCAGCGCGGCGCCATTGCACGGGTCACCGGGCGCGGCGCCCGCGTCCCAGAAGAGCTCCATCGACGAGGCGGCCGACTGCGAGGCAATGCAGTGGTTGGCGGTGAGGAAGTACGGATGCGCGGCGGGTGCGGTACTGGGTGCCACCAGCGTGCCGGCGCACGCGTAGCTCGCGCCGTCGATGGTGTACACGGCGAGCGCACCCGCCGCATCGCCCGCGGCGCGCAATGCCGCGAGCTCTGCATGCATGTCGAGCGAGAGATGCGAGAGGACCGGCGCGGTGATGGCGACGGCCTGCGCCTCCACGCCCGGCGGCAGCTCGATCTCCATCACCACGCTCGAGCCCGCCACCACCGGCGACCACCAGGTGCGCGCCACGCCGCCGGTCTCGCCCGCGTCGGCGTTGCGGGCGAGTGTCGCCAGCACTCGCGCACCGCTCACCTCGATCGGCGTGCGGTCGTCGGGCCCCGAGAAGCGCAGGCGCGCGGACTCGGGCAGCTCGCCGATGCGCAGGCCCACGCGCAGCGCCGCGGCGCCGGGTGCGGAAAGCGTCAGCGCCGCGACGTGCCCGCCGTGCGCGAGAGGGGTCCAGCGCAGCGCCTGGCGCACCGCGGCCACGGTCTGCAGGTCCGGCACCGGTTGCGCCACGCCGACCTGGCGCGGCGCCGCGGCGGGGATGCCGCCGCGGCCGCCATCGCCATCGCGATCATCGCCGCGAAAGCGAAGCCCAAAATGAGCGCCGCGAGGAAGCGTCCGTACATCCCGTGGATGTTGGACGCCCCTCGCGACAGGCGCGCTCGCGGGTACTTGCTCCGTCCGGCCTATGCCGGCGCGGTGCTCAGAGCGACTTCAGGTATTGCACCAGGTCGGCCATGTCCGCCTGCGACAGTCCCAGCGACATGCGCGTGTTGTAGGTACGCACCACATCGTCGAGAGTCGCCGCCGTGCCGTTGTGGAAGTACGGGGCGTGCTGCCACAGGCCCTTGAGCGGCGCGGTGCGGTATTGCTTGGTGGCGCTGCGCGAGGCGTAGCTCGGCTCCCCGTTGGGCTCCGGCTCGCTCACCACTTCGCTCGGCGCGTGCAGCCGGTCGTTGGCGTCGGTGAACGCGTCGCCGCTGTGGCACGTCGCGCACTTCGCGTTGCCGCTGAAGAGCGCCTTGCCGCGTGCCGCCGCGGCGGCGTCGAAGCTGCCCGCGGGCGGCGTGGGCGCGGCGATCGAGAGCTGGTAGGCCTGCAGCGCCGGCAGCTTGTCGGTCACCTGGTCGTCGGTGCCGTTGACCACGGAGACGCCGGTGCGCGGCTCCGAGAACGTGCCGTGGCCGCCCATCTGCGTGACCGCGACGTAGCGGTTCCAGTAGGCGAGGTCGTTGCCGTCGCCGGTGACCGTCACCTTGTGGATGCCGAGCAGGCCGTACGCCGGCGGAATCTCCGCGGGGCCGACCTTGCCGTCGAAGTTGAAGCGCGGGTCGTACTTGCCCTTGCCCCACGAGTTGTACACGGCCTTCTGCGCCGCGGTGAGCACGGGCGAGAGTGCGACGATCGCGCCCGAGTTGAGGTCGTGGTTGGGCCAGCCGTCGAGGCGCTTGCCGATGCCGGGGGCGAACGAATCGTCGACCGTGGAGTGGCAGAGCGCGCAGGTGATGCCCAGGTGCGTGAGCGTGTCCTTGCCGTTCACCGTCTCGACCGTGCCCTTGAGGCCGACCACCGCGTCGAGCTTGAGGAGTGCCACCGTGGTGTCGGGACTGGTGAGGCTGATCGTGCCGTTCTGGATGCCCGTCACCACCGCGGCCGGCAGCGCCGTCGGCGTCGACCTTGAGGCCGACGGAAAGCGCCGTGGTGGGATCGACGGCGGTGCCCACCACCGTGTTCATCTTCAGCGTGTCGGTCCAGAAGGTCTCGTCACCGAAGGTGTCGAAGCGGAAGATCTGCTGACCCTTGGTGACCAGGGCGGGATCGAGCTGGTCGCTGTTGTCGTCGGAATGCCCGTGGCTGCACGCTGCGAGCAGGGCGAGGGCGGCGGCCGCTAGGGCGGCGCGAATAAGCAATGCCATTATCGTTCTCCGGTGTCGTTGGCGAGCCATTCGATGAACCGCCTTGACCGCGCGTTCCCGGAAAACGCTTATAACTTCATCGCAGCACGATATTTGGCGCCGGTTATCTCGGCTACGGCTTCTCCCGGGCGACCCGCGCGCGGATCTCGGAGAGCTTCGCCTTCACCTGCTTCGCGTTGTCCGGGCCCATGCGAATCAGCAGCTTCTGGCCCGCGGAGCGCGACTGCAGGTCCGGGTCGGCGTATTCGTAGAGCACGTGGGGCACGACCAGCTTCACCGGGCCCTGGACGTCGGGCGTGGCGAGCAGATTGTCGATCACCTCGACCAGGCGATCGTTGAAGTAGCCGTTGGGATAGCCCAGGTCGACGTAGGCCTTCTGGAACAGCGGATAGAGATGGATGTACGCGGCCACCGCCTTGTCGGTGGGAATGGCGTCGAACGCCGCAACATAGGGCGTGTAGCGCGCAGCGTTGGCGGGCGCGACCGTGAGGCTGTCATCCTGGCCGGCCGTGGCGAACTGTCCCGCCGGCGTCTTCACCGGGCTCAGGCGCTGCGCGTAGGTCTTGCGCGGCAGGTTGTCGATGGTGGCGACCATGCGGTGCACGATCTGCTCGGGCACCACGTAGCGCGCGAAGGTGTCGGCGCCGATGAGCCCGGTGATCGCGTCGCGAAATGCCGGATCGCTCTCCTTCACGGTCGGCAACGGCGCGGCCTGGGGCGCTTCCGCGATCGGGTGCTGCGGCCCCTGCGGCTCCTGCGGCTCGGCGGGCACCACCCGCGGCGCTTCCACGGCCACCGGCGGCGGCAGCCTCGGCGGCTCCGGCCAGAAATACCAGACCGCGCCCCCCAAGGCGGCGATCACCACGACTATCACGACGGCCCGCAACCCACTCATCCCGTGTCTCCTGTTCAATTACTCAATAGGGAGTCAGAGTCGGGGGTCGGAGTCATGACTCCGGCTCCGTACTCCGACCCCTGACTCTGGCTCCATCTTAGCGTTTGGGGGCGGTGAGTTGGGCACGCAGGTGGCGCAATTCGGATTCGAGGCGCTGGATGCGCTCGAGATAGCTGAGGACGAGCGCCACGGCGGGGGTCTCCAGCTCGAGGTCGATCTTCAGGCGCGCGGCGGTGCGCACGCGCACCACGCATTCGGCGCTGAAGGACCATTCGGCTCCCTCGGTCGTGGAGAGCGCCAGGGCCCCGTATTCCACCAGCTCGCGCAGCACGTCGGGTTCGAGGCCCGAGGCGTGGGAGAGCTCCACCAGCGTCACCTGCGCGCCGGCGTAGCCACACCGCATCGTCCTGCTCAGCCATGACCGCCTCCTTCCGTGAAGTGTCCGCGCGGATTGAAGCGGGACGCCTTGGCGAGCTCGCTGAAGAGCTCGCGCTCGCGATCGTTCAGCACCGTGGGATTCACGATCTGCACGATCGCGTAGAGATCGCCCTCGCCGCCGCCCGGCTTCGGCAGGCCCTTCTTGCCGAGGCGGAGCTTGCGTCCCGCCGCGGTCCCGGGCGGCACCTTGAGGTTCACCGCGCCGCCCAGCGTCGGCACTTCCACCGTGGCGCCCAGCGCGGCCTCCCACGGGGCCAGCGGCAAGTCGAGATAGAGATCGTGTCCGTCGGGCGGAACAGCGCGTGCGGATGCAGGACGATGTTGAGGTAGAGGTCGCCATTGGGTCCGCCGTTCAGGCCCTTGCCGCCCTGCCCGCGCAACCGCAGCCGCTGGCCGTCGGTGGCGCCCTTGGGGATGCGCGCCTTGATGGTCTTCGGCACGTGGCGCATGCGTCCCTCGCTGTCCATCTCGGGCACGCCGAGCGCGAGGTCGACCTGCGTGCCGCGCGCGGCATCCTCGAGCGAAAGGTGCACCGTCACCTCGAAGTCCTCGCCGGGGATCTGCATCGAGGCCCCGCCGCGGGCGCCGCCGCGCCGCGCGCGCGACAGGCCCTCGAAGAGGTCGCGAGAGGTCGATGTCGTCGAAGGAGAACGAGCCGCCGCCGGGTGGAGCGCCCGCGCCCGAGCGCTCGCGGAACTGGCGCTCCCAGTCGGGCGGCGGGCGGAAATCCTGGCCGGCCTCGTAGGAGCTGCCGAGCTGGTCGTAGGCCGCGCGCTTCCCGGCATCCTTCAGCGTCTGGTACGCCTCGCCGATCGTCCTTGAATTTCTCCTCGCCGCCGGGCTCCTTGCTCACGTCGGGATGGTATTTCTGCGCGAGCTTGCGGTAGGCCTTCTTGATCGCGTCGGCGTCGGCGCCGCGCTCGACGCCGAGGATGGCGTAGTAGTCCTTGTACTTCATGTCGCGCGCATCACGACTCGACCTTCTGCCCCGCGGACACGAGGCGACGGAGCAGCCGCAGCACATGCTCGGGATCGGCGGGCTTGGTGATGTGCTCGTCGAAACCCGCCTCGCGTGAAAGCGCGACGTCCTCGGGGCGGCCGAAGCCGGTGATGGCGACGAGGCGCGCATCCCGTATCGCATCCTCGGAGCGCAGCCTGCGCGCCACCTCGTATCCGCTCATGTCCGGCAGGCCGATGTCGAGCAGCACGACTTCCGGCCGGAAAGCCTCCACCGCGGCGAGCGCCTCGCCGCCGTCGTAGGCGGTGCGCACCTCGTGGCCCGCCTGGCGCAGCCACACCTGCATGCCGTCGGCGGCATCTCGGTTGTCGTCGACGACCAGTATGCGCATCGCGCGCTCACGCCGGTCCGGCTCGTCGCCGCCGGGCGAAGCACCGGCCGGTGGCACGCAAAGCGGCAGGCGCACGATGAACTCGCTGCCCTTGCCCGGCCCCTCGCTGCGAGCCTCGATGGCGCCGCCGTGCAGCTCGACCAGCTGGCGCGCGAGCGTGAGCCCGATGCCCACGCCGGTGCGCATGCGCAGCGCCGTGCGCGGGCCCTGCACGAAGAGGTCGAAGATGCGCGGCAGCATCTCGGGCTCGATGCCGACGCCGTCGTCCGCGAAGCGCACGATCGCTTCGCCATGACCGCGCCCTCGCGCCGGGCTCCGTGCTCGACCCGCACGGCGATGTTCCCGCCTCGGGCGTGAACTTGGACGCGTTGCCGAGCAGGTTGCCGAGGATCTGGTCGAGGCGCGCCGGATCCGCATCGACCCACAGCGCTGCGTCCGGATAGGCGACCTCCAGCTTCTGGCCGTTGCGGGAGCGTTCGTGCTCGGAGGCGTGGACCGAGTGGCGCACCGCGCCCACCAGCTCGATGCGGCTCCGGGCGCAGCTGGACCTTGCCGTGCGTGATGCGCGAGACGTCGAGCAGGTCGTCCACGATGCGCACCATGTTGCCCATCTGGCGGTCGATCACGCCGAGCGCACGGCCGCTGGCGGCGTCGCGGCCGCCGAGCGGCGCCAGCAGAGTAGAGGGCGTTGCGCATCGCGGCGAGCGGGTTGCGCAGCTCGTGGCCGAGCGTGCCGAGGAACTCGTTCTTGGCGCGGTCGGCGTCGCGCAGCGCGTCCTCGGCTTCCTTCAAGTCGTTGATGTCGACGGTCGAGCCGATGTAGCCGATGAGCTCCGCGCCCTCGGTGAAGCGCGGCACGCCCGTGCTCTTGGTCCAGCGGTACACGCCGTCGGCGCGGCGGAAGCGCGCGATGGCGTGGAAGGTCTCGCGCCGCTCGAACGCCTTGCGATAGACGTCGAGGAACTTCTCGCGGTCGTCGGAGTGCACGAACGCGGCCCATGCCGTCTCGCGCAACCCGGCCTCGTCGATGCCCACGAACTCCTCGAACGCCCGGTTCACGAAGCGCGCGCCCTCGAGGTCGTTCACCCAGATCAGCACGGGAGCGCTGTCGGCGAGGGTGTGGAAGCGGCCCTCGCTCTCGGCGACCGCCTCGGCGGAGCGCTTGATCTCGTCGATGTCCACGAGAGAGAGCACCGCGCCCTCGATGCGGTGCTCGTCGGTGCGGTACGGCCGCACGCGCAAGAGCTGCCAGCGCCCGCCGTGGTCGCGTGCCTCGCGCTCCGAGGGTGCGTTGCGCTCCACGGCGGCCGCGAGCATGTCGTGTACGTCCTTCATGTCGGGCGGCAGGTTGAAGTCGCGCAGCGGGCGGCCGACGTCGGTGCCGATGAGGTTCAGCGCCGTGGCGGCCGTCGGGGTGAAGCGCCGGATGCGGCGGTTGCGGTCGAGCAGCACGATCGGCATCTCCACGCTCTCGAGGAGGTTGGCCATGTCGTTGGTGGTCTGCGCGAGCTCGAGGTTCCTCTGGTGCAGCTCCTCGTTGACCGTGGAGATCTCCTCGTTGGTGGATTCGATCTCCTCCTTGGAAGTCTCCAGCTCCTCGTTGACGCTCTGCAGCTCCTCGTTGGTGGAGAGCACCTCCTCGTTGGCCGCCTGCAGCTCCTCGTTGGCCGCTTCCTGCTGCTCGATCACGGATTGCAGGTACTCGCGCGTGGCGGCGAGCTCGCGGCGCAGGCGCTCGGCCTCCTTCGTTCCCTCGCCGCGCGCGCCCCGCCTTCACGGGCTGTGCCCGGGCGGCGGCCTGCATCTCGCCCGCGTTCTCGAACAGCACGAGCGCGCGGCCCTCTCCGGCGCGAAGCGGCATGACGATGACGTTCACGTCGCGGATGCCCTCGCTCGAGCGCATGCGCATGCCCTCCTCGCGCACCATCACGTTCTCGCGCAGCGCCCGGTTGACGGCGCTGCGCACGCCCACCAGCAGCCCCTCGCGCACCATCTTCAGCAGGTTCAGGCTGGCGCGCCCGCCCGAGGGCCGCAGGTACGGCGTGCTGTCGCCGCGGAACTGCACCACGTCGAGCTGGTCGTTGACGACCACGCCCGGCGGGCCGTAGCGCGCGAGGATCAGGCGATCGGCTTCCTTGCCGTTGTCGGCCGCCGAGACCTCGCGCCGCAGGCGGGCCTCCGTGGCGGCACCCACGACGCCGGTTGCCGGCAGGTAGGCGGCGGGGATCACCGGCGGGCGGGTCCGCGCCGCGGGCTTGCGCACGAAGAACTTGAAGTGCGTGTCGACGACCTCGAACAGGTCGCGGTGCGCTCCGATGGTCTCCGACTGCCCGAGCCACAGCATGCCGTTCTCGTTGAGCGAGTAGTGCAGCAGACCCATCAGCTTCTGCTGCAGCACCGGCTCGAGGTAGATCAGCAGGTTGCGGCAGGCCACGAGGTCGAGGCGCGAGAAGGGCGGATCCGCGATGACGTTCTGGCGCGCGAACACGCACATGTCGCGGATCGGCTTGATCACGCGGTAGCTGCCGTCGGTCTCGACGAAGAAGCGCCTCAACCGCTCGGCGCTCAAGTCCTGCGCGATGCCGCGGGGATAGGCACCGGTGCGCGCCTTCTCGATGCCCGAGCCGTTCACGTCGCTCGCGAAGATCTGGATAGGGCAGCGCACCTTCGCAACCTCGGCATATTCGGTGTACGCCATGGCGAGCGAATACGCTTCCTCGCCCGTCGAGCAGCCCAGCGCCCAGACGCGCAGCGTGTCGTTGCGCGTCTTCTGCGCCGTGATGCGCGGGAAGACCTCGGTCTTGAGCGCCTCGTAGGCCTCGGGATTGCGGAAGAAGCTCGTGACGTTGATCAGGATGTCGTGGTAGAGGGCGTCGACCTCGGCCGGCGTGGACGCGAGGATCTTCAGGTATTCGTCGAGCGTGGTGACGCGGCTCAAGAGCATGCGCCGCGTGATGCGCCGGTTGATGGTGTTGCGCTTGTAGTTGGTGAAGTCCACGCCGTGCGACTCGCGCAGCAGCTCGGAGATGCGCCGGATCGCCACTTCCTGGCGGCCGAGCAGCGTGTCCAGCTCGCCGGCAGCGGGTGCGACCAGCGGGTGCCTTGCGATGCGCGCCAGCTCGCGCGCGATCTCGTCGGGCGGCATCACGAAGTCCACCGCCCCGGAGGCCATCGCGCTGTGGGGCATGCCCTGCTGCTCGGCGCTGTCGTCTTGCGCGAAGGTGATGCCGCCCGCGGTCTTGATCTCCTGGATGCCGAGCGTGCCGTCGCTCGCGGTGCCCGAGAGGATCACGCCGATCGCCTATGTAGCCGTGCTCCGCGGCCAGCGCGCGCATGAAATGGTCCACCGGGCGGTGCTGGCTCGCGCAGCTCCGTGCGGGGCGCGAGCTGAGCAGGCCGCGGGCGATAGACCATGTTCTTGCCGTCGGCGGGATCACGAACACCGCGTTGGGGCGAGCGGGCATGTTGTGCTCGACCTCGCGCACCGGCATCGCGGTGGAGCGCGAAAGGATGCTGGACAGCAAGCTCTGGTGCGTGGGGTCGAGATGCTGGATCAGCACGAACGCCATGCCGGTGTCGATCGGCAGCGCCTCGAGGAAGCGCTTGAACGCGTCCAGTCCGCCCGCCGACGCGCCGACCGCGACGATGGGATAAGCGATGCTCTGCCCGGGCGTGATGTGGTCGTCGACGGCGGGACTCGCCCCCGGCAGGGAATCGTCGGGTGGCGGGGCCGTCGGCGCTTGCTTGCGCGGCATTGCAATACCCGCTCTTGCAGGAATTCCAGTATCCGGCATGACCGACCGCCCCGCAACACGCGGCCGGTAACTCCTACCTCATGCCGCCCCTATCGCTCGCCCCGGAATGCGGTTCCAGCGGGCGCAGCGCCCGGGCATCGAGGTAGGCGGCGAGCGTGGCGGGGTTCGCGGTCGAATCGGCGAGTCCCACATAGCCGTCGGGCCGCACCAGGTAGGCCGCATTCAGCGCAAGGCCGGCATCGTGCATCGCCTCGCGCCAGGCGAAGGCGTGCAGGGCCAGGCCGCGCCCGCGGCAGAACGCGACGAGGCCCTCGGAGGCATGCCCGTACACGTGCACCTGCCAGTCGCCCGAATCGAGCGCCGCGTGGTTATCCGCGGCCCCGTGCGCCTCGGGCGGCACCCAGGGCAGGCGGTCGCCGCCATGCACGCGGCCGGCCACCCCGGTGTTGAACGGCTCCATGCGGTAGCCCACGCTGACCTGCGAGATGGTGCGGAAGAAGAAGCGGCGCCAGCGCCCGATGGAGAAGGCCACGGGAAAGAGCACGGGCACGACGTGCAGGCGCACGAAGCGCGCGAGCGGCCCATCGTGCGTGACGAAGGTGAACGCGCGGTCGGTGGTCGCCACCAGGCGCCGGGCGAAAGCCATGCGCTCCACCGCGTAGGTGTCGAGCAGATCCTCGCGCGCCGCGCCGCGCAGCACGGCGGCGAGCTTCCACGCGAGGTTCACCGCGTCGCCGATGCCGGTGTTCATCCCCTGCCCGCCCACGGGGCTGTGGATGTGCGCCGCGTCGCCGGCGAGGAAGGCGCGCCCGGCGCGGAAGAAGTGCGCGACGCGGTGGTGCACGTGGTAGGTCGAGAACCAGTTCACCCGCTTCACATCGATCTTCAGGTGCTCGAGGATCCGCCCGCTCACGTCCTCCCAGCGCGGCTCGCGGCGGCGCTCCGCGTCCTCGCGCACGGTGCCGATCAGCCGCGCGCGTCCCTCGCCCTTCAGCGCGAACACGGCGAGGAGGTCGGCAGCATCCAGCGCCACGTTGAGCTCGCGGTTCATGACCGGGCCCGCGGCCTCCACGTCGGCGACATAGAACAGGTGCTGGTAGGTGCCGCCCGGGAACCCGGCGTGCAGCGCCTCGCGCACGACCGAGCGCGCGCCGTCGCAGCCCACGAGCCAGGCCGCCTCGCAGGTCTCGCGCGCCGCGCGGCCCGGACAGGTGCACGCGCACTCCGCCCCCGACCTCCTCGAATGCGGTCACGGCGACCGGCCGCTCGACCTCCACGCCGGCCGTGCGCAGGCGCTCGATCAGCAGGCGCTCGTGCTCGTCCTGCGGATACACGACGGGATAGGGAAACGGGCTCAGCCCCGCGCCGATGGCGCCGATCTCGACCCGCGCCGCGTGGCGCCCCGCGATCCACAGGTTGATCGCGGACATCGGAATGCCCGCCTCCAGGACGGCCTCGGCGATCCCGAGCGGCCGGTACAGCTCGAGCGTGCGCGACTGCACCGCCAGGGCGCGGGAGGTCGTTCCGGGCTCCGCCGCCTGGTCGACGATGCGCACCCGCACCCCGAGCCGCGCGAGCGCCAGCGCGAGCACCAGGCCCGTGGGCCCGGCGCCCACGACCATCACTTCATACAATTTGCGGTTGGCATCCGGCATGATCGGTAAAAATTGAAGGGTTGGTGACAGCGTGCTATCGTTCGCCCGTCACCGTCGCAGCGCCGCCGATCGATATTCACGCATGGGAATCCGCAGCAGGCACATGGCAACCTCCCACCGCTCCAAGGCGCCGTCGCGATCCCAGTTTCCCCCGCCCCCGGAGGTGACCCAGCAACCGTAGCAGATCCCCCGAACGGGAAGCCTCGTTCGCGTGGGCCGGGAACATGCGCCGTCCTTCAGGTTATCGAAGGGCAATTGTGCATAGATTCGCCGGTTCTCCGCTCGGATGAGCACGCTTTTGCAGAACACATAACTACAGGCAGTGCACATAACTACAGGAGGATGAGCATGTCGGAACGTGATTTGCTGGGCAAGAAAATCAGCCGTCGCCAGGTCATCAAGGGCGCCGCTGCCGGTGCGACGCTTGCGGCGACCGGTCCCTTCATCATCTCCGCGCGCGGCGAGGAGCCGGTCAAGATCGGCCTCGACAACCCGCTCACCGGAACCTACGCGGCGGTCGGCAAGAACGAGGAGATCGGCTGCGCGCTCGCCGTGGAGCAGATCAACGCCAAGGGCGGCATCCTCGGGCGCCAGGTGCAGCTCCTCTCGGAGGACTCCACCAGCGGCGACGCCGGCACGGCCGTGCAGAAGGCACGCAAGCTGATCGACCGCGACGGGGTGAAGTTCCTCCTCGGCAACGTGAACTCGGCGCTCACCCTTGCGATGGCCGACGTGGCGTACGAGAAGGGCGTGCTGCAGGTCGTGACCGGCGGCCACACCGACGCCGTCACCGGCAAGACCTGCCACTACAACGTGTTCCGCATCTGCAACACGACGCAGATGGAAGCCAACGCCGTTGCGCCCTCGCTCATCAAGGAAGGCGGCAAGAAGTGGTACTACATCACTCCGGACTACGCCTTCGGCCACACGCTGCAGTCCGGCCTCGAGGCGGCGTGCACGAGGCTCGGCGGCCAGAAGATCGGCGGCGACCTCACCCCGCTCGGAACCACGGACTTTTCGTCGTACCTCATCAAGGCGCAGGCCGCCAAGCCCGACGTCATCGTGTTCCTGGTGCAGGGCGATGACATGGTGAACGCGCTCAAGCAGGCCGTGCAGTTCGGCCTCGACAAGCGCTTCCACCTCGCCGGCGCGCAGCAGGAGCTGGAGCCGCTCGAGGGCCTGCCCCCCGAGGCCCGCATCGGCACCTGGGTCATGGAGTGGTACTGGAACCAGCCCGCGAGCGTGAAGGGCGTGAAGGAATTCGTCGACGCGATCAAGAAGAAGACCGGCCGCGTGCCCACGGCGCGCACCTGGTTCGGCTTCGCTTCCGGCTGGACCTGCGCGCTCGCCGCCAACGGCGCCAAGTCGCTCGAGGCCGCGAAGATGGCGAAGTTCCTGCAGGACTTCAAGCTTCCCCCCGAAGTGGCCTGCATGCCCGACGCGCCGTACTTCCGCGCCGGCCAGAACCAGCTCATCCCGAACCTCTTCGTGGGTCACGCGCAGGCCAAGGGCAGTGCGCCCGACGACCTCTTCAAGGTCACCACGGTCGTGAAGGGCTCGGAAATCGCCGGCACGCTCGAGGATACCGGCTGCAAGATGACCTGGCCCACCTGAGCAAGGCGATCCAGCAGTAGTAACTGCGTCCGGCCGCGCTCGTCGCGGCCGGACGCGCATTCGCCCCCGTGCGCGGAGCTCCAGCATGACGGAACTGATCCTCTTCAACGTCTTCAACGGCCTGATCGTGGGCGCGTTCTACGCGCTCATGGCCCTCGGCCTCTCTCTCATCCTGAACCTGTCGGGCGTGATCAACTTCGCGCACGGCGGCTTCCTCGCGCTGGGCGCGTACATCGCGTACACGCTGATGCCCTACACCGGCTTCTGGGGCGCGCTCCTCATCGCCCCGGTGCTCACCGCCGCGCTCGGCCTCATCGTCGAGCGCCTGCTGATCCGGCCGCTCTATGGCCGCGACCCGCTCTACAGCCTGCTGCTCACCTTCGGCCTCGCCTACGTGCTCGAGGACGTGGCGCGCGCCATCTGGGGCGCGCAGAGCGTGCCCTACCCGATCCCGGCCGTGCTCACCACGCCGCTCAGCACCGAGTACTTCTTCCTCACCGGCTACCGCCTCTTCATGGTGGCGCTGGTGGCCGTGGCGGTGGGCGGGCTCTTCTTCATCCTCAACCGCACGCGCCTGGGCATGCGCATCCGTGCCGGCACGCTGGACCTGGAGACGGTCTCGGTGCTGGGTGTCAACGTGCGGATCCTGCGCAACCTCAACTTCGGCCTCGGCATCTACCTCGCGGGCCTGGCGGGCGTGCTCGCTGCGGGCATGCTGGGACTGCAGCCCACCATCGGCACCTCGCTCATCATGCCGAGCTTCGTGGCGATCATCGTGGGCGGCCTGGGCAGCCTGCCTGGCACGCTGCTCGGCGGACTGTTGATCGGCGTGGCCTCGGGCATCACGACGGTGTTCTTCCCGTCGGCCACCGAGGCGGTGATGTACGTGATGATGGGCCTCGTGCTCCTGATCCGTCCCCGCGGGCTGCTGGGCGAGGAAGGGAGGATCCAATGACCGCGCTCCGTGGCCGCATCTCCACGATCGTCGTCTGGGTCGTGCTGCTCACGATGCCGCTCTGGATGGGAGCCCTCGGCGGCTACACCGAGCTCGCGAGCCGCGTGGTCGTGCTCGGCCTCGCGGCGATGGCGTTGAACTTCCTGCTCGGCTTCACCGGCGTGCTCTCGTTCGGCCACGCGGCCTACTTCGGCCTCGGGGCGTACGGCGTGGGCATGACCATCAAGTACGTCGCCGCGAGCACCCCGCTGGGCATCCTCATCGGCGTGGTGACCGGCACGCTCGCCGCGGCGGTGATCGGCGCGCTCATCGCCAAGCGCCGCGGCGTGTACTTCGCCATGGTCACCATCGCCTTCGGCCAGGTGTTCTACTTCATCGCCTTCCGCTGGAACAACGTGACGGGCGGCGACGACGGCCTGAACAACTGGCGGCGGCAGGCGATCGACTTCGGCTTCGCGAAGCTCGACATCACGAACGACACGACGTTCTACTACTTCGCGCTCGTCGTGTTCGCGATCTCGGCCGCGGCCATGGGGCTGCTCATCAAGTCGCCGTTCGGCCGCACGCTGGTGGCGATCCGCGAGAACGAGCGCCGCGCCCGCTTCCTCGGCATCCCGATCGAGCAGCACATCTGGCTCTCGTTCGTGATCTCGTGCTTCTTCGCGAGCCTCGCGGGCACGCTCTTCGCCCTCCTCAGCAACTTCACCGACCCGCGGGCGCTGCGCTGGGACCAGTCTGGCAACTTCGTGATCATGGCGGTGCTGGGCGGCATGCGCTCGTTCTGGGGCCCGCTCATCGGCGCGGCGATCTTCGTCGTGCTCCAGGACTACGTCTCCAGCCACACGGAGAACTGGATGTCGTTCATCGGGGCGTTCTTCATGCTGGTCGTGCTCTTCTTCCCGCGCGGCATCCTGGGCATCATCAAGCGGAGGGTCTCCGCATGAGCCTGCTCCAGGTACGCGGCGTCTCCAAGCATTTCGGCAAGCTCATCGCCGTGAACGAGGTCTCCATGACCGTCGAGCCCGGCGAGCTGCGCGCGGTGATCGGTCCCAACGGAGCGGGCAAGACCACGTTCTTCAACCTCATCAGCGGCTTCTTCCCGCCGACTGCCGGCACCATCGTCTTCGACGGCCAGGACATCACGAAGCTCGCCGAGCACCAGCGCGTAAGGCGCGGCATGGCGCGCACCTTCCAGATCACCGAGATCTTCCCCGAGCTCACGGTGCGCGAGAACCTGCGCGTGCCGGTGGAGGTGGCGGCGGGCAAGCGCCTTTCGCCGTGGATGACCCGCGCGACGACCGCGAAGATGCTGGAGCGCGTCGGCGAGCTGGTGGAAATGGGCGGCCTCACGGGCAAGGGCGACCGCCTGGTGGGCGAGCTCTCGCACGGCGACCAGCGCGCCACGGAGATCATGATGTCGCTCGCGCTGAACCCGCGCCTGCTGCTGCTGGACGAGCCCACCGCCGGCATGGGCGACCAGGAAACCTACAACATCACGCGCCTCATCCGGCGGCTGCACCGCGAGCAGAAGCTCACCATCGTGCTGATCGAGCACGACATGCGCGTGATCTTCCACCTGGCCGACCGCATCATGGTGCTGGCGGAAGGCTCGCCGCTCGCCGAGGGCACGCCGGAGCAGATCGGCTCCGACGAGCGCGTGCAGGCCGCCTACCTCGGGAAAGCCGCATGAACGCGCTCGAAGTCGAGGGACTGCATACCTTCTACGGCAAGAGCCACATCCTGCACGGCGTCTCCATGACCGTGGGCGAGGGCGAGCTCGTGACGCTCCTCGGCCGCAACGGTGCCGGCAAGACCACCACCATCCGCAGCCTCATGGGCCTCACCCGCGCGCGCGAAGGCACGGTGCGCGTGTTCGGGCAGGCCACGACCGATTGGCCGGCCTTTCGCATCGCGCAGCGCGGCGTGGGCTACGTGCCCGAGGGACGGCGCATCTTCGCCAACCTCACGGTCGACGAGAACCTGCGCGTTCCGGTCGACCGCCCGGGGCCGTGGACCATCGCCAAGGTCTACGAGCTCTTTCCGCGGCTGGGCGAGCGCAAGGCCAACAAGGGACGCCAGCTCTCGGGCGGCGAGCAGGAGATGCTCGCCATCGGGCGCGCGTTGCTGTTGAACCCCAAGCTGCTGATGCTGGACGAGCCCTCGCAGGGCCTGGCCCCCCTCATCGTGCAGGACGTCTTCCGCATCATCGTGGAGATGCGCAACCAGGGCATCTCGGTGCTGCTGGTGGAGCAGAACGTGCGCGCCGCGGTGGAGATCGCCGACCGCGCCTACGTGCTGGACGACGGCAAGGTCGTCTACGAGGGACCGGCGGCGGAGTTCGCGCGCGACGAAGAACGCGTGCGCGCGCTGGCCGGCGCCTCCGCGGAGAAGTGGGAAGACATGGAGTAGCGGTACGCCCTGGCTGTCGTCGGGCGCCCCGGTCCGCGGTTCACTTCGGACGCGGGGGCGCAAGGGCCGCGTCGGGGTCCGAGAGCCGCCCCGCGCGGAGCTCGCGCACCGCCTCGGCCACCGCCCGCGCCACGTTGCGCACCTCCCCCTGCACGCCCTCATCCCGGTCGAGCGCCTCGTGGCTCGTGGCGTACGGCTCGTAGTAGCCGACGTGGCGGTCGAGGCACGCGAGGTTTCCGGCATCGATGAGTCCCATCCAGTCCAGCCAGTCGCACAGCACGCGGCGCACCGATTCCACGCCCGACACGTCGCCGTGCACGACGACGCCGTACGCGCGGCCCGCGAGGTGCTTGGGATAGGACCAGCCCGCGAGCTCGAGCTCCTTGGCCTTCTTCGGGTCCTTGCCGGCGGTCGTGGTGGGATCTGGATTGCCGCCGTCCGCGCACACCAGGCGGTCGATCATGAGCTTCAGCGCGCTCGTGGCCTGGTACCAATGCACGGGTGTCAGGATGATCACGCCGTGCGCCGCCGCCCAGCGCTCGTAGATCTCCGCCATCCAGTCGTTCACCTGGCCGAACGCGTGATTCGGATAGCACGAGCACGGCCAGTGGCAGAGCGGCTCCGCGGTGGACACGCAGCCCTTGCACGGATGGATGTGCAGCCGGTAGTCGGACGTGACGCGGCTGAGATCCAGCACGTCCGTCTCCACCCTCGCCTCCTCCAGCACCGCGCGCACGATCTGCACGAAGCGGTATGTCTTCGACATCTCGCCGGGACACGAGCCGTCGTTGCGCGGCGAGCCGCACACCAGCAGCACGCGCGAGCGGCTCGCGGGATCCTGCTGGCGCGCCTGGGCGGCCTTCACGCGCTCGGCGCTCGCGCGCCATTCGTCGGAGAGGTCGTAGCCGGGATCCTTGAAGCCGGGACCCGCCTTGTGCGTGAGCGGCGCCTTGCGGTTCTGCGCGTAGCCGTCCCACGCGATGGCCTCGAGGCGCTCGAGGGCCGCGCGCTCCTTCTCGAACGCGGGATCGTGGAACTCGCGCATGAAGCGGGCGCGGAAATCGTCGCGCCGCATCGGGAACTCGGGAGCCTGCCCTTTCCTCACGTCGGTCATGCCGCCTCCGGATCGCGCGCCGCGCGCATCCATTGACCGACTGCGCTAGGCGGGAATGGTTTCCTCGTCCGCGCGGAAGCGGTAGAAGAACTTGCTCTCCACGAAGCCGTGCTCGTCGACCACGTGGTGGAAGACGCCCAGCTCGAGCAGGCGCTGGCCGATGGTCTCGGCGGCGCCGAGCGGCAGGGCGAAGCGCTGCATGAGCCAGCGCGCCGCGTCCTCGCCCACGAAGCAGCGCGGGTAGGTCTTGGCGAGGTAGGTGCGCTCGGCTACCTGCACGCCGTCCTTGCCACGCATCGCCGCCGCGGCCTGCACGAGGTCGACGCGGTCGAAGTCGGCGCGCTGCCCCGAGAAGCGGAAGTAGAGGTGGTCGTCGGCGAACGCGGCCTGGCGCAGCACGTGGTGGATGCGCCCCGTGCGCCACAGGAACTCGCACGCCTTCAGGGCGACCGGGCGCAGCAGCCCGAAGCTCGCCACCAGCCAGTCGACCGCCTCGGAGGCGACGAAGCATGCCCGGTACGGCTTGCCGTGCCAGGTGCGATCCGCGACCGGGACGCCGCCCGGCGCCTGCATCGCCTCGGCGAGACGCGCCGCGTTCACCCCCGCACGCTCGAGCTGGTAGGCGTCCATGTGGGCGTCCTTCACCAGGCCCGGGCGCGGCTCGGCGCCGGTGCGCATCGTCTCCTTGATCCAGGCTTCGAGGCTCGGCATCCGCACCGCGCCGCCGCCCATTGCCTCGAGGATGCGGCCCAGCACCGGGGCGAGCGAGGGCTGCCACGCGGCGGTGGAGCTGCCGGGCAGCAGCGACGTGATGCCCGCATGGCGGGACCACGCCTGCTCGCCCGGCGAGATGCCGGTCCGGTCCGGAAAGCGCACGAAAAGCGCCATGCCGGGAAGGCGAGCCTGGAGGAACGCGGTGATCGCGAGCGGCGTGTGGCCGTTCAGCGCGAGCAGCGGAACGTCGATCATCGCGGCGCCGGCATTCGCCATGCGCGTGTCTCCCGCGAGGAACTCGAGGTCGTCGGTGAGCGGCACGGGCTCGGCCTCGACGCCCTGGGAGGCGAAGGCACCTTGCCAAAGCGACTCCTCCGCGGAGCTCGCGAGCAGCAATGCGACGTGTCCCTTGCGCCGGGTAGCCATCGCGCGACGATACCGCGGCCACCGTGAAATTCCTGTGAATCCGTTCACAAGGCCGCGGCGATTCCACTATCCTTGCGCAAGCCTGACTTCCCCCCTCCTCCCATGCGAACCCTCGTTCCCCTGCTCGTCACCGCCGCGCTCGCCGCGCCCGCCGCCCTCGCCGCCGGCGATTCCACCGACACGCCCCTCACGAGCCTGCCCTACACGCCCGGCCTGGACGTCGCGGCCATGGACCGCTCCGCCGACGCGTGCGTCGATTTCTACCAGTACACCTGCGGCGGCTGGATGAAGGAGAACCCCATCCCGCCCGACCAGTCGCAGTGGGACGTCTACCGCAAGCTCGCGCAGGACAACCAGCGCTTCCTGTGGGGCATCCTCGGCGAAGCCGCGAAGGACACCAGGGGCCGCGACGCCACGCAGCAGAAGATCGGCGACTACTTCGCCGCGTGCATGGACGAGGGCGCGGTGGAGAAGCGCGGCATCGAGCCGCTGCAGCCGTACCTCGATCGCGTCGACGCGATGAAGTCGAAGGCCGATCTCGCCGCGGTCCTGGCGCAGCTGCACATCGCCACCGGCGACGGGGGCCCGCTCTTCGGCTTCGGCTCGGGACAGGATTTCTCGGATGCCACGCGCGTGATCGCATTCGCGTCGGCCGGCGGCCTCGGGCTTCCGGATCGCGACTACTACGTGAAGGACGACGCGCGCTCGAAGGAGATGCGCGAGAAATACGTGGCGCACGTGGCGCGCATGTTCGGGCTCCTGGGCGACAGCGCGGACCGCGTGCAGGCCGAGGCGGACACCGTGATGCGCATCGAGACCGCGCTCGCCAGGGCCTCGCTCACCCGCGTCGAGCGGCGCGATCCGTACAAGCTCTTCCACAAGATGGACAGGAAACAGCTCGCCGCCCTCACCCCGGCGTTCGACTGGAACGCGTACCTGAAGGGCGTGGGCCTCGCGAAGCTGAACGCCTTCAACGTGACGCAGCCCGAGTTCTTCGCCGAGGTGCAGAAGGAGCTCGAGGCCGAGAGCCTCGGCGGACCTGAAGACCTACCTGCGCTGGCACCTCGCGCGCGCCACGGCGCCGTTCCTCTCCGAGGCGCTCGTGAACGAGAACTTCGACTTCTACAGCCACACGCTGCGCGGCGTGCCGCAGCTGCGGCCGCGCTGGAAGCGCTGCGTGGCGCTGGTCGACGCCCAGCTGGGCGAGGCGCTCGGCAAGGAATTCGTGCGCCGCGCGTTCAGCCCGCAGCTGAAGGCCCGGACGCTGCGCATGACCCGGCAGATCGAGCAGGCGATGCGCGCGGACCTCGAGTCGCTCACGTGGATGGGCCCGGCGACCAGGCGCCAGCGCTGAGGCCAAGATGCACACGCTGGTGAACAAGATCGGCTATCCGGACAAGTGGCGCGACTACTCGAAGGTCGTCGTGAAGCGCGGCGACTTCTTCGGCAACGTCGAGCGCGCGCAGGCCTTCGAGTCGAAGCGCGACCTGGCCAAGATCGGCAAGCCGCTCGACCGCGGCGAGTGGGAGATGACGCCCGCCCACCGTCAACGCCTACTACGACGCGCAGATGAACGACATCAACTTCCCCGCCGGCGTGCTGCAGCCCCCGCTCTACGACCCGAAGATGGACGACGCGCCCAACTACGGCAACACCGGCGGCACCATCGGCCACGAGCTCACCCACGGCTTCGACGACGAGGGCCGCAAGTTCGACGCCAAGGGCAACCTGCGCGACTGGTGGACGGAGGCCGACGCGAAGGCGTTCGACGAGCGGGCCTCGTGCATCGTCGACCAGTACGCCAGCTACGTCGTCGTGGACGACATCAAGATCAACAGCAAGCTCACGCAGGGCGAGGACATCGCCGACCTGGGCGGGCTCATCCTCGCCTGGACCGCGTGGCAGACGGAGAAGGCGACCACTCCCGACAAAGCGCGCGACGGCCTCACGCCCGAGCAGCGCTTCTTCGTGGGCTACGCGCAGTGGGCCTGCGAGAACGACCGCCCCGAGAACCAGCGCGTGAAGGCGATGACCGACCCGCACTCGCCGGCGAAATATCGCGTGAACGGGCTGGTGGTGAACATGCCCGAGTTCGCCGCGGCGTTCTCCTGCAAGGCCGGGCCAGCCGATGACGAGCGAGAAGCGCTGCCGGGTCTGGTGACCGTCACCCCGGCTTACGCGGCGTGCTGGCGCGCGATCTCGCCCGCGATCTTCGCGAGGGTGCGTTTCAACTCTACCGGGGCGCGCACCTCGAACGCGAACGGCAGGCGCATCAGCTCGCGCGCGTACCAGTCGAGGTCATCGGCGGAGCCGCGCACGAGAATCCCGCCTTCGACCTGCTCCGGCAATCCGAGGGTTGCCGTGAGCTCGCGTTTCGCGGCCGCCATGTCGGTCTTCAACAGCACCTCGACCGCGATCGCGCGCGGCAGCGTGGCCATGGCGCGTTCGAGGTATTCCGAGGCGTCGAACGGCTCCGGCCGCTCGAACGGCGACTGCGTCACGTCGGCATGGGCGACGCGGTCCAGCCGCAGGGTGCGCAGCCCGTTGCGCAGCCCGCAGTGGCCGACCACGTACCAGCGTCCGGAGCGGAACACGAGGCCGTAGACGTCGAAGTCGCGCGAGGTGAGAGCGCCATCGGCCGCGCGGTAGCGCAGGCGCGCGGTGAGGCGCGAGCGCGCCGACTCGCTCAGCACCCGGAGCAGCTTCGCGTCCGCGTTGGTGCGCGCATCCCCCGTCTGCAGCGCCACGCTCTCGCGCAAGGCCGCGATCGTGCGCCGCGGCGCGTTGGGCAGCACGCGGTCGAGCTTGGCCTGCACGCTCTCGATGGCGGGGGCGGCATCCGCGAGCCCCAGGCCGCGCGCGGCGATGAGGCCGAGCGAGAGCGCCTGCGCCTCCTCGTCGGTGAACATCATCGGCGGCAGCTTGTAGCCGGGCACCAGGCGGTAGCCGCCGTAGCGCCCCTGCTCGGTGGTGATGGGGATGCCCATCTCCTCCAGCATGGCGATGTAGCGCCGGAGCGTGCGGCGGTCGACCTCGACCCGCGCGGCCAGCTCCGCGCCGCCGATCTGGGCCTGCGACTGCAGGATCTCGAGCACCGCGAGCACGCGCGTCGTGGGATGTGTCATAGCGTCACCTTATTGCAGATCTAGGACAGGAATCGCCCTAGTTCGGCGCTAGTCTACGCCCCATGTCCTTCCCCATCCGCCTGCTCTTCGTGGCCCTGCTCCTCCTCGCGATCATCGCCGGGAGTTGCCGGAACCGCGTCATCGCGAAAGAATTGGAGCCGTGCCCCTGCTCCAGCTCTCCGCGGTCAGCCTCGCCTACGGCCATGTTCCCCTCCTCGACCACGCCGACCTCGTCGTCGAGCCGGGCGAGCGCATAGGGCTCATCGGCCGCAACGGCGCGGGCAAATCGAGCCTGCTGCGCCTCATCGAGGGCGCCGGGCGGCCGGACGACGGCACAGTCTGGTCGGCGCCCGGGCTGGGCCTCGCGAGCGTGCCCCAGGAGCCCGCCTTCCCGGCCGGCGAATCGGTGTTCGAAACGGTGGCGGGCGGCGTCGGGGCCGCGCGGCGGCTGATCGTGGATTACCACGCCGCCGCGCACGCAGGCGACCTCGAGCGCATGCAGGCGCTGCACGAGGCGCTCGACGCCGCGGGCGCATGGGCCATAGAGCATCGCATCGAGGCGACCCTCACCCGGCTGGGATTGGCCGCTGACGTCTCGGTCGCATCGCTTTCGGGCGGCATGAAGAAGCGCGTGGCGCTCGCCCGCGCGCTGGTCGCCGATCCCGCGCTGCTCCTGCTCGACGAGCCGACCAACCATCTCGATATCGGCGCCATCGAGTGGCTCGAGGAGACGCTCGTCGCGTTCGCGGGCGCCGCGCTCTTCGTGACGCACGACCGGCGCTTCCTCGACCGCGTCGCCACCCGCATCGTCGAGCTGGACCGCGGGCGCCTCGCGAGCTTCCCCGGCAACTTCGCGGCGTACGAGGCGCGCAAGGCCGAGATGCTCGCCAACGAGGCGGTGGTGAGCCGCAAGTTCGACAAGGTGCTCGCCCAGGAAGAAGCGTGGATCCGCAAGGGCGTGGAGGCGCGCCGCACGCGCAACGAAGGGCGCGTGCGCCGGCTCACGGCGCTGCGCGAGGAGCGCGCGGCGCGGCGCGAGCGCGTGGGGCGCGTGGACCTCGCTCTCTCCGCAGGCGAGCGCTCGGGCAAGCTCGTGGCGGAGCTGGAGGACGTGGGCAAGTCGTACGACGGGCGCAGGGTGGTCGACGGCTTCTCGTGCCGGTTGATGCGCGGGGACAAGATCGGGCTCATCGGGCCCAACGGCAGCGGGAAGACGACGCTGCTGCGGCTCATCCTGGGCGAGACCGCGCCCGACACCGGGCGCGTGCGGCTGGGCGCGCGCGTGTCGCCCGCCTACTTCGACCAGTTCCGCACCGTGCTCGACGAAGAGGCCACGCTCGCCGACACCATCTCGCCGGGCAGCGACCACGTCGAGGTCGGCGGCGCGCGCAAGCACGTGATCAGCTATCTCGACGACTTCCTCTTCCCGCCGGAGCGCGCGCGCTCGCCGGTGAAATCGCTCTCGGGCGGCGAGCGCAACCGGCTGCTCCTCGCGCGGCTCTTCAGCCGCCCGGCGAACGTGCTGGTGCTGGACGAGCCGACCAACGACCTCGACATCGAGACCCTCGAGCTGCTCGAATCGTTGCTGCAGGACTATGCCGGAACGCTCCTGCTCGTGAGCCACGACCGTGCGTTCCTCGACAACGTCGTCACGCAGACCATCGCCTACGAGGGCGACGGGCGCTGGAAGGAGTACGCCGGCGGATATTCCGATTGGGAGCGGACGCGAACGAAACCGCAGGCGGACGCCGAGGCGCAGGTCGCGGAGCCCGCGACGGCGCCGGGAGCACCGCGCGCACCTGCCCGCCCGCGGAAGCTTTCCAACAACGAGACCCGCGAGCTGGAAGCCCTGCCCGCGGCGCTCGCGGCGCTGGAGGGCGAGCAGGGACACATCGCGGCGCAGCTCGCCGATCCGCGCACCTACCAGGACCGCTCGATCGACGTGCGCGCGATGAACGCGCGCCACGACGCGATCGAGGCCGAGCTCACGCGCCTGCTCGCGCGCTGGGAGGAGCTCGAGACGCGCCGCTGAGGCGCCCGGGATGTGACAGAATTCCGGCGCGCCCTTCCGCGCCCTCGGAGAGTCCCGTGAGAAAACTCCTGTTCGCCGCCGCGCTCGCCTGCCTGAGCCCGTTGCTCCATGCGCAGCCCTCGGTGCCGGTCATCGCCTTCGACTCCGTTCCCGATACCCTCAAGCTGCCCAAGGACACGTACCTGGGCGAGGTCACGGGCGTTGCGGTGAACTCGAAGGGAAACATCTTCGTGCTCTCGCGCGGCAACACCTCCGGGCCCGCGTTCGCCGCGGCCGCGGCGCAGCTCCTCGAGTTCGACGCGCAGGGCAACTTCATCCGCGAGATCGGCAAGCACCTGTACGCGTGGTCCTTCGCCCATTCGGTGCGCGTGGACAAGGACGACAACGTCTGGGCGGTGGACAAGGGCTCGGACATGGTCGTCAAGTTCGACCCGACCGGCGACAAGGTGCTGATGGTGTTCGGCCGCAAGCAGGAGGCCTCGGACGAGTCGACCGCGCCCTTGAAGCACCCCAACCCGCCGCTGCCCGCCGAGGACGGCCGCTTCCGCCAGGTCACCGACGTCACGTGGGATCCGGCGGGCAACATCTACATCAGCGACGGCTACGTCAACTCGCGCGTGGCCAAGGCCGACCGCAACGGCAACTGGCTCAAGTCCTGGGGCGAGCGCGGCGACAAGCCGGGCCAGTTCAACACGCCCCACAGCATCGCCGCCGACGCGCAGGGCAACATCTACGTGGCCGACCGCTTCAACCGCCGCATCCAGGTGTTCGACGGCGAGGGCAACTTCCTGCGCGCCATCACCATCGACGTGCCGTTCGACCACAATGCGCGCCCGGCGATCGGCGGCAAGCCCGATCCGGAGGCGAAGAGCGGCACGTTCGCGCCCGGCGCGCCGTGGACCGTGTGCATCACGCCGCCGCCCAACCAGGTGCTGTTCACCTCGGACGCGTACCCGGGCCGGCTCTACAAGCTCTCGCTCGACGGCAAGGTGCTGGGCGTGCTCGGCGAGTCGGGCAAGCAGCCGAAGCAGTTCGGCTGGATCCACGAGATCGCCTGCCCGTCGGAGCACATGGTGTACGTCGCCGAGCTGCTCAACTGGCGCGTGCAAAAACTGATCCTGCACTGATGCGCGCCGCGTCGCGCCATTCCCACCGCCGCCACGGCGAGAGCCACCAGGTCGGCCGCTTCGGCTGGCTGCGTGCCGCCGTCCTGGGCGCCAACGACGGCATCGTGTCCACGGCGAGCCTCGTGCTCGGCGTGGCCGCGGCGAGCGGCTCGCACCAGACCGTGCTGGTCGCGGGCGTCTCCGGCCTGGTGGCGGGCGCGATGTCGATGGCAGCCGGCGAGTACGTGTCGGTGCACTCGCAGGCCGACAGCGAGAACGCCGAGCTCGACCGCGAGCGCCAGGAGCTGAGGGACGACGCCGAGGCGGAGCTGCGCGAGCTGGAAGGCATCTACGTGAAGCGCGGCCTCGACCGAGCGCTCGCGCGCCAGGTCGCGCAGCAGCTCACGGCCCACGACGCGCTCGGCGCCCATGCGCGCGACGAGCTGGGCATCACGCGCCAGCTGCGTGCGCGCCCCGTGCAGGCGGCCACCGCCTCGGCGGCGAGCTTCGCCACGGGCGCGGTGCTGCCGCTCATCGCGGTGCTGCTCACGCCGCAAGGGATCTCCATTCCCTGGGTCGGTGCGAGCGCACTCGCCTTCCTCGCGATCCTGGGCGCCGTCGCCGCGCGGGCCGGCGGCGCACCCATGGTGCCGGCGATCGCGCGCTCGGCGTTCTGGGGCGCGGCGGCGATGGCGGTCACCGCGGGCGTGGGCATGCTGTTCGGCGCCGCGCCGTAGCCCGTGGCGATCAAGGCGACCATCTTCAAGGCGGAGCTCGCGATCGCCGACATCGACCGCGGCTATTACCGCGACCACGCGGTCACCCTCGCGCGCCATCCCTCCGAAACCGACGAGCGCATGATGGTGCGGCTGCTCGCCTTCGCGCTCTACGCGGACGAGGCGCTGCAATTCGGCCGCGGGCTCTCCGCCGAGGACGAGCCGGACCTGGTGGAGCGCGATCTCACCGGCGCCATCACGCGCTGGATCGAGGTGGGCCTGCCCGACGAGCGCGAGGTGCGCAAGGCCTGCGGCCGCGCGCGCGAGGTAGTCGTGCTGGCCTACGGCGGCCGCGCGGTCGACCTATGGTGGGAAGCCGCGCGCGCCACGCTCGAGCGCCAGGCGCGCCTCGCGGTGCGCGAGGTGCCCGTGGAAGCGAGCGCGGAGCTCGCCGCCATGGCCGGGCGCACCATGCGGCTCAACGTCACGATCCAGGAAGGCCACGTGCTGGTGGCCGATGCCGAGCGCTCGGTGGCCGTCGACCTGCGCGAGCGCAAGGAAGGCTAGAGCGCCGCCAGCGCGGCGCGGTAGGCGGCGGGCGCCTCGCCGGCGCCCGAGACGGTGGTCCGCAGGTCGCGCAGCAGCCCGTCCTTCAGACCGTACGCCCAGCCGTGCACGTCGAGCCGCTGGCCGCGGTCCCATGCGTCGCGCACGATGGTGGTCTGGCACACGTTGGCGACCTGCTCGATCACGTTGAGCTCGCACAGGCGGTCGACTTGCTTTGCCACGCCCTCGATCGCGGCCACGTGCGCCTCGTGCTTCACGTGCACGTCCTCCACGTGGCGCAACCAATTGTCGGCGAGGCCCACGCGCATCCGCTGCAGCGCGGCCGACACCCCGCTGCACCCGTAGTGGCCGACCACGATGACGTGCTCGACGTGCAGCACCTCGACCGCGAACTGCAGCACCGAGAGGCAGTTGAGGTCGCTGTGCACCACCACGTTGGCGATGTTGCGATGCACGAACATCTCGCCGGGCGCGAGGCCCACGATCTCGTTGGCGGGCACGCGGCTGTCCGCGCAGCCGATCCAGAGGTAGCGCGGGCGCTGCTGGCGCGAGAGCTTGGGGAAGAAATCCGGGTCGTCGGCGCGAATGCGTTCCGACCACGCACGATTGTTCTCGAAGAGGTTCTGGAGCGAGCGCATGCGGACATTTTACCGTGCGCTGCGAGCGGCCGCGCGAGGGGCTCGCCCAGGGCCGCCGTTGCCGCGCTCAACGCCGCGCGATGAGCTCCTTCAGCCGGGCGAGTGTTGCATCGCGCTTTTCCGTGGAGAGCCCGAACCACACGCGCAACCCGGCGGGCGCGCGGGCGACGTTCACGACCACCCAGCGATGGTTGATGCCGAGCGCGCCTTCGTCCAGCGGCTCGACCGACGCCACCTCGCGCGGCCTCACCACCGAGGCGTGGGGATAGTCGACGATCGCGAGCCGGTCGCTCGACGGCTCGTAGCCCACGAAGGTGTCGCCGCAGCGCCACGACCACTCGGGCGTGAAGTCCTTCGGCAGGCGCGATGCGACGCGCTCCCGGTTGGTGTCACCGCGCATGAACAGTCGATATGACAGGAAGATGCCCACGATCAGGCCACCGAATACCACCGAGCCCAGCACGATGTCTTGCATGCCGGCATCGTGGACGCCGAAGCTTGCGGCGCGCTGAGCGCGCCCTGACGCGAGGCGCCCGCTATTCCCAGTCCGCCGCGGGGATCCTCTGGCGCAGCTTCGCGACCGCCACCGCGAGCTCCGTGCGCTCGGCGGAGGCGAGGGGCAGGCGGTCGAGCGCGACGTCCAGCGCATCCAGGGTGCGCACGACGACGGCGCGGGTCTTGTCGGCAAGCGCCGCACCGGGCCTGAGCCACGACTGGTCGATGAGCGCGGCGGCCAGGTTCAGCTGCAGGCGCAGCTGCCGGCGGCTCGCGTTGAGCGAGCGCGCGACCGCCGCCTGGGTGGTGGAGCTCAGCGCGCCCAGGAGGTCGAACGGATCCGAGTCCTTCGCCACCACCTGCTCGAAGCCCGCCTCGGCGGCGCGCCGGCGGTCCTCGGCGCCCGTCCACGCGGTGTAGCCCACGATGCGCACGTCGTTCTGGTAGCGCGTGCGCAGGTGGCGCGCGACGTCGAGGCCGGAGACTTCGGGCATCGCGATGTCGATCACCGCGCAGGCCGGGTGGCATTCGTCGGCCAGCGCGATCGCGGCGCGGCCGCTGTAGGCAACGCGCGCCGACATGCCCGCGCTGCCGAGCAGCATCGCGACGGCATTCGCGCAATCGCGGTCCGCGTCGGCAACCATGATGGTCGGTGGCATGGCATCGGACACCGGCTCACCTCCAGTGGCCGTTATCCTTTCCCAATTTCCGGCGGCGCGCAAGAGTTACGCCGGAGCATCCGCGGGGCCCCGCACGGGTCCGGCTACGCATCGATGAGGCGTGCCTCGATGGACGCGAGCCACTTCACGTGGCGCGGCCCGCGGCGCTCGTCCTGGAGCGAAACCAGCGCGACCGGCCCTTCGGACTCGGCGAGCGGCTTGCCGTCGCGCGCGATGGCGAGCACAACGCCGTCGCCCAGCGCAGACAGGTAGAGCTCGACCCACGTGAATATGGCGCGGTAGCCGTCGCGCGCGTCGGCGATGACGACGGTCTTGCGCAGGTCGCGCGGGCGCTTCTCGACCAGCTTCGCGCGCTCGAGCACGTCCTTCAGCAATACGCCCGAGACCTTCGAAGGCGCGTGCGGCGGACCGTGCCCCTCGGGCCAGGTCTCCTCGTAGTCGCGCACGGTAAAGCCGCGCAGGTCCTCCAGCGTGAGCGCGAGCGGCTGCTCGACCGCGCCCTTCACCGTGACGGCGGGAGCGGCGGCGCGCGCGACGAACGCCGGCAGCAGCAGCCCGGCGGCCCCGAGGGCGAGGAAGCGGCGACGCGGCAGGCTCGCGGTCACGGGAGGGCCGTCAGTCCAGCGCCTTGCCGAACCGCTCCGGGCGTGGCATCCAGCGGCCGAGGATGTCGGCGGAGACCAGCAGGCGCGAGGTGCGCCCGATGATGAGGCGGCGCGGGACCGGGCCGATGTAGCGCGAGTCGGCGCTGTCGTCGCGGTTGTCGCCCATCATGAAATAGCTGTCTCTCGGGACCGTGACGGGACCGAAGTCGCGCATCGCCTGCACGCCGGGCAGGTACTGGACCACGCGCCCGCTCCCCGCGATGCGCTCGGTGACGCGGAGCCCGCGCACCGTGCCCCATCCGGGAACGTTCTCGGTCACGCGCACCGGATCGGAGTAGCTCGCCGCCACGCCGTTCACGTACAGCGTGTCGCCGCGCAGGGCCACGGTGTCGCCGGGCAGGCCCACGATGCGCTTGATGAGGCGCATGCCGTCCTTCGGCGAATGGAAGGTCACGATCTCGCCGCGGCGCGGCTCCCCGGTGGCCGCGAGGGAGAAAGTCGGTGAGCGGCACCTTCACGTCATAGGCGAGGCGATTGACCAGCACCACGTCACCTTCCAGCAGCGTCGGGCGCATCGACCCCGAGGGGATCGGGTTCCAGTCGGCCACGGCGGTGCGGAACAGGCCGAAGCAGACGATGAAGAGCAGGAATCCGCGGTTTTCCTTGAGCCAGGCGCGCATGGTTCCTCCGGTCACGGTCAGGCGGCGAGACGGCTCGAGTGTACGACAAGGCCCCCGTGCTCGCGCAGGGCGTGGAAGGCGATCTGCGGCCAGATCTCCATGGCCGCCGAGAGCTCCAGCTTGTGGTTGTAGAGCACCGCGGGCGCGTCCACCACATCGTAGGCGATGCGGTAGGAGTTGCCCTCGATGAAGCGCTCGAGCTCCGCGGGCGTGGGCGCCGTCACCCAGCGCGCGAGCTTGTACTGGCTGGGGATCATGCGCGCCTGCGCGGCGTACTCGTGCTCGAGGCGGTGGGCGACCACGTCCAGCTGCAGCGGGCCCACGGCGCCCAGCAGCAGCGAGCCGCCGTTGTGCGGGCGGAACACCTGGATCGCGCCCTCCTCGCCCAGCTGCTGCAGGCCGGTGCGCAATTGCTTGTTGCGGATGGGGTCGGCGACCTCCACCGATACGAAGATCTCGGGCGCGAAGAACGGCAGCCCGGTGAACTGCAGCGTCTCGCCCTCGGTGAGCGTGTCACCGAGCTGCAACACGCCACGGTTGGGAATGCCTACGATGTCGCCGGGATACGCATCCTCGAGGATCTCGCGGCGCTGGGAGAGGAAGGACACCGCGCTCGCGGTCTTCACCTCCTTGCCGGTGCGCGAGAGCACGAGGCGCATGCCGCGCTCGAAGCGCCCGGAGCACACGCGCACGAAGGCCACGCGGTCGCGGTGCGCGGGGTCCATGTTGGCCTGGATCTTGAAGACCACGCCGGTGAACTTTTCCTCGGTGGGCTCGATGACACGCTGCAACGCGGGTTTGGGACCCGGCGGCGGGGCGAGCTCGACCAGCGCGTCCAGCACCTCGTGCACGCCGAAGTTGTTGATCGCCGAGCCGAAGAACACCGGCGTCTGGTGGCCCGAGAGGAACGCTTCGCGGTCGAATTCCTGCGCCGCGCCCTGCAGCAGCTCGATCTCGCCGCGCGCCTGCGTGAACGCGTCGCCGAAGCGCCGCTCGTTCTCGGGGTTTCCGATGCCCTCGATCATCTCCTCGTCGTCCTGGCGGCGGTCCTCGCCGGGACGGAAGACGCGCATGCGGTCGCTGCGGATGTCGAACACGCCGCCGAAGCGCTTGCCCATGCCCACCGGCCAGGTGAACGGCACCGTCGGGATCTTCAGCACGCGCTCGATCTCGTCCAGCAGCGCCAGGGGCTCCTGCACCTCGCGGTCCATCTTGTTGATGAAGGTGATGATCGGCGTGTTGCGCGCGCGGCAGACTTCCAGCAGCCGGATGGTCTGCGCCTCCACGCCGTTCACGCCGTCGATCACCATGAGCGCGGCGTCCACGGCGGTGAGCACGCGATAGGTGTCCTCGGAGAAGTCCTGGTGGCCGGGCGTGTCGAGCAGGTTGATGACGTCGCCGCGAAACTCCATCTGCATCACCGAGCTCGCCACCGAGATGCCGCGCTGCTTCTCGATCTCCATCCAGTCCGAGGTGGCGTGCCGCGTGGCCTTGCGCGCCTTCACGCTCCCGGCGATGTGGATCGCGCCGGCGAAGAGCAGCAGCTTCTCGGTGAGGGTGGTCTTGCCGGCGTCCGGGTGGGAGATGATCGCGAAGGTGCGCCGGCGCGCGACCTCCGCGGCGAGGGTCGGATTGGAGGACATGGCGGATTTTACCAGCAGGAGGTGCGTTGCCATTCCGCTAAACTAGTTCGATGCCGCCGGTGCTGTCCATCTCCCAGCTCACCAAGACCTACGCCTCGGGCCTGCGCGCGCTGGACGAGGTCGACCTCGAGATCGAAAAGGGCGAGATCTTCGCCCTCCTCGGACCCAACGGCGCCGGCAAGACCACGCTCATCAACATCGTCTGCGGGATCGTGACGGCCACCTCGGGCACCGTCACCGTCGACGGCCACGACAACGTGCGCGACTACCGCGTCACGCGCGCCATGATCGGCCTGGTGCCCCAGGAGCTGCACACGGACATGTTCGAGACCGTGTGGAACACCGCGAGCTTCAGCCGCGGGCTCTTCGGCTGTCCCCGGGACCCGGCGCAGATCGAGCTCGTGCTGAAGAGCCTCTCGCTCTGGGACAAGCGCGACAACAAGATCATGGAGCTCTCCGGCGGCATGAAGCGCCGCGTGCTGATCGCCAAGGCCCTCGCCCACGAGCCCACGCTGCTCTTCCTCGACGAGCCCACGGCGGGCGTGGACGTGGAGCTCCGGCGGGACATGTGGGCCCTGGTGCGCAAGCTTCGTGACGACGGCGTGACCATCATCCTCACCACGCACTACATCGAGGAAGCCGAGGAGATGGCCGATCGCATCGGCGTCATCAACAAGGGCCGGCTGGTGGTGGTGGAGCGGAAGGCCGCCCTCATGAAGAAGCTCGGCAAGAAGCAGCTCACGCTGCACCTGCTGCACCCGCTCGAGCGCGTGCCCGAGGGCCTGGACGGCGGCAACGTGGTGCTCAGGAACGGCGGCTGCGACCTCGAGTACACCTTCGACAGCCACGAGGAGCGCACCGGCATTCCCGAGCTGCTGCGCGGCCTCGCCGAGCGCGGCATCGAGTTCAAGGACCTGCAGACGCGCCAGAGCTCGCTGGAGGACATCTTCGTGAGCCTGGTGCATTCTCCCTCTCCCCTGGGAGAGGGCCGGGGAGAGGGTAAATGAACGCCCACAGCATGACCGCGATCTACGGCTTCGAGATGGCGCGCTTCCGGCGGACGCTCTGGCAGAGCCTGGTCACACCCGTGATCACCACCTCGCTCTACTTCGTGGTGTTCGGCGCGGCGATCGGGCGGCGCATGAGCGAGGTGGACGGAGTGCCCTACGGGGCCTTCATCGTGCCGGGCCTGGTGATGCTCTCCATCTTCACCGAAAGCCTCAACAACGCCTCCTTCGGGATCTATCTTCCCAAGTTCACCGGGACGATCTACGAGATCCTCTCCGCGCCCATCTCGCCGCTCGAGATCGTGCTGGCCTACGTGGGCGCCGCGGCGACCAAGTCCGTGCTGCTGGGCATCGTGATCATCGCCACCGCCAACCTCTTCGTGCCCGTGCACGTCGAGCACCCGGTGTGGATGGCCGCCTTCCTCGTGCTCACCGCCACCACGTTCTGCCTGTTCGGCTTCGTGATCGGGATCTGGGCGAAGGGGTTCGAGCAGCTCAACTTCATTCCCATGCTGATCGTGACCCCCCTCACTTTCCTCGGCGGCGCGTTCTACTCCATCGCCATGCTGCCGCCCGCGTGGCGCGCGTTCAGCCTCTTCAACCCGGTCGTCTACCTCATCAGCGGCTATCGCTGGACGTTCTACGGCGTCGCGGACGTGAGCGTCGCCGTGAGCTTCGGCATGACGATAGCCTTCTTCGCCGCGTGCCTCGGCGCGGCGTCGTGGATCTTCCGGACCGGGTACCGCCTGAAGAGCTAGGCGGGTGCCACGGCGGCGCTGCTCCTCACCACCAGCGTGTGCGCGGCCAGGTCGCCCAGCCGCTGCTTCGACTTGGTGACCCACACCACGATCGCGCCCACCAGGTAGAAGGCGAACCCGTCGATGATGCGCAGCAGGTTGCGGATGATGGCCGCCTGCCAGTCCATCGGGCTGCCGTCCTGCTTCACCACCTTGAGGCCCATCGCCATCTTGCCGAGCGTGGCGCCCTTCGTCCCCTCCATGCCGATGAAGTACCCGAACGCGATCAGGAACGAGATGAGCGCCGGGGCGCCCGTCATGCTGAAGCCCTGCACGTTCGCGGTGCCCGTGGCGAGCGCCACGACGTAGAACACGATGAACAGAAGGATCCCATCGATGATGACCGCGACTGCCCTGCGACCGACTCCGACTGCTTGCATGGCGTGCCCCTCCCTTGTTGTCTTGCCGGTTGTGGTTCGCGCGCGAATGGTAAGCGAAAACCGGCGGCGTGCAACGCGTATTGAGGGGTGAAACTTCGCCCTCGCTAGCCGAGGCTGGAGAGCAGCGTGTCGATGAGATCGGGGCGGCCGTCGGGGGACTTGAGCCGGCTGCCGCGCAGGACGGCCGCGAGCCCGGCGCCGCGCAAGGCATCGGGGTCGGAGCGAATGAAGACCTCGGCGATCGCGCGCTGGATCTTCACCGACTTCGCCTGCGCGAAGGCCTGGCCCAGCTCGTCGAGGATGCCGCGGTCGGCGATGTGCAGGCGGGCGAGCGCGCCGAGCGCGCGCAGTTGCGCCTCCGAAGGCGGCATCCGCGTCACCTCCGCCGCCAGCGCGCGCATCTCCTCGGGATCCTCGACCGGATGGTGCTGGAGATAGGCCTGCGCGAGCTCGACTTCCTTGTCCTCGGGGCTCGCGAGCGCCGCGAGCACGCGCGCGCGTGCCGTGCCGCTGCCGAGGCAGGCGAGCACCGCCGCACCGCCCACGCCGTGTGCGCCGTCCGCGCGGGCCGAAACGCGCGCGAGCTCGCCCGCGAGAGCGCCGTCGTCGTTCAGCGTGCAGGCGAGGTCAACCTCCCCGAAGCCCACGGTGCGTGACGCGAGCATGTCGCCCACCAGCGCGGCGAGCTCGTCGTGCTCGGCCTGGGGCTGCAGCCAGCCGATGCGCGCGGCGAGCTGCACCATGCGCGCCCGTACGCCGTACGGGTGCGACGCCCGCGCGAGGGCGAGGAAGCGCTCGCGCGTCTCGTCGTCGGCGCCCATCTCGGCCAGGCGATAGCGGAAGTCCGGCGCGTCGCGCTGTGCTTCGGTAAGCGAGCCCAGCAGGCTCTCGATCCGCGCGAGGTACTTGCGCCCGAGCTCCGGGTCGTTCCGGATCATCGTGTGGATGGAATGCAGCTTCGCGGCTGGCGACTCGCGGTCGTCGAAGAACTCGCAGATCTGGCGGCGTTCCGAGGCGCCCGGATCGGAATCGCGCGCGCCGCGGATCGCCACCATGTGGTTGCGCCCGAACACGTGCAGCAGCCGCTCGCTGGCGTGCCCGCTGCCGACCTCGGAGGCGCCGCCCGCGGAGAAATACCGCCCGAGCAGCATGGACGCCGCGGGGCCGACCGGCGCGGCGGACGAGAAGCCGTAGATCACCGGCACGTTCGAGAAGATGCGCCGCATGCGCTCGCGCCCGCTCTCGCCGTAGGCCGAAGCGTAGCGCGAAGGATCGGGATTGAGGCTCTCGCAGCCGAAGAGGTAGACCTCCTTCAGGTGCGCGAAGAGCGACGGGCACGAGCCGCTGCACGAGGCGCGCTCGAGCTCGTCCATCTTGAGGCTCGCCTCGACGTCGACCTTGTCGGAATAAAACGTCTCGCCGGCGTTGAAGTGGCCGGAGATCACCAGCACATCGCATTGCACGTGCCGCTCGCAGGCCTTGCCCATCCATTCGTCGTGCTTGCGGTCGAGCAGCTCGACGAAGTTGTACTTGCCGGGCGGAAGGTGCTTGCGGAAGGCGTCGCGCTCGTCGGGCGAGTTGACGGTGATGCTGCACACCGTCTTCGGCTCCTCGGCGCCAGCGAGGTCTGCGACCGCCATGCCCGACAGCGCGAGGAACAGGAGGGACAGCGCGGTCTTCGACATTGAGACACGATCGTCGAAATCGCGCGAGAAATCAGCCAGCGCCGCGCGGTGCGGCCCGTCGGCGTGCTCCTACGACAATCGGCGCACGAGCTGGTCGATCAGGTCCTCGCCGTCCGGGGAGTGCAGGCGGTGGCTGCGCAGGATGTCGGAGAGCTTGCGCGCATCCGTCGCGTGGGGGTCGCCGCGCAGGAACACCTCGGCGATGGCGCGCTGCACCGCGAGCGACGGCGTGCGCGCGAAGAGCGCTGCCAGCTCGTCGGCGATCTCGCGGTCGGCGACGTGCAGGCGTCCGAGCGCGTCGAGCGCGCGCACCTGCGCCGTGGTGGCCTTCATGCGCGCGATGGCCTTCGCCGCCACGCGCAGCTCCGCCGCGTCGGTGATCGGACGGTGGCGCAGGTATGCCTCGGCAATCTGGACCTCGGCGGCATCCGGGCTTGCGAGGAGCTTCAGCACGCGCGAGCGCGCCTGGGCATTGCCGAGGCACGCGAGGCCGGCTTCGCGCGGCGCGTCCTGCGTGATCTTGCCCGCGCCAGCGGCCACGCGCTCCAGCGCATCGTCCAACTTGCGGTCGCCGTTCAGCGTGCACACCAGGTCCACGTCCCCATAGCCCAGGGAGTGGCGCGCGAGGAGGTCGGAAACCGCGCGCACCAGCTCGGCGTGCTGGCCGGCGGCGTCGAGCCAGCCCACGTCGCGGGCGAGCGTGATCATGCGCACGCGCAGCGCCGCATCTTCGGTGGCGCGCATGATCGAGAGGTAGTTGCCGCGAGCGCTGCCATCGCGGGCGAGGTCGGCGAGCGCCTCGTCCACCGCCGGATCCGCGCGCTGCACGGGTCCGAGCGCCGCGAAGTATTGCTCCACGCGGTCGAACGCCATGCGCACGTGCGGCATGTCGCCCGAGAGCTCGCGGTGCGCCTGGGCAAGCTTGCCCGCCGCGCCCACGTCGCCATAGAAGCGGCACGCCTCGGCGCGATAGTCGGAATCGGGATCGCCCGCAATTTCGCCGCGCGTGGCGATCATACTGCTCGGCCCGAAGAGCTTGAGGAGCCGCGCGCTCACCGTGCCGCTGCCGACCTCATCGGGGCCGGAGGCGAAGTAACGCTCGAGCAGCGGCCCCGCGGTGCGGCCGTAGGGGGCGAGGGACGAGAAGCCGTAGATCACCGGCACGCCGGCGAACACGCGGCGCATGCGGCCGCGGGCGTCCTCGCCCTGGCGGCGGCTGAGCGCCTTCGCGAAGCGCTCGGCCTCGGCGGACGATGCGCCGGCCGCGACCAGCCCGCGCACGATCTCGGGCATCGCGGTACGCACCGGCTCGTCCTTGAGACTGTCGCAGCCGAAGAGATAGACCTCCTTCAGGTGCGCGAAGAGGTCCGGGCACCCCCCGCACGCCGCGCGCTCCATCTCGTCGACCTTCAGCGTCTCGTTCACCTCCGGGCGCGACGAATAGAACTCGGTGCCCGCGAAGTGGCCGGAGATCACCAGCACGTCGCAGCTCACCTGGCGCTCGCAGGCAGAGCGCAGCCAGTCCGGACGTCCGTGCTCCACCAGCTCGACGAAGTCGAAACGGTCCGCAGGCAGGTGGCGGCGGAACGCGTCCTTCTCGTCGGACGAGTTGACGGTGACGGTGCAGACGGTCTGCTTCGCCGCGAAGGCGGACAGCGCGGCGAGCGTGAGCGCGAACGCAAGCGCGCGGAGAAAGAAGGTGGACGGGACGGCTCAAGCGGCAACGCTTACCGGTCGGAAGGGTGCGCCATTGTCCCATCCGCACGCGCCGCTCCGCATGATCCGATGGAACTAGTTACCATCGCGCCATGAAAATCTCCATCCTCGACGATTACTTCGATACCCTGCGCGGCCTGCCCTCCTTCCGCATGCTCGCGGGGCACGATGTCGCGATCTGGAACGACCACGCGCAGGACGACGACGTCCTCGCCGCGCGCCTCGCGGACACCGAGGTGCTGGTGCTGATCCGCGAGCGCACGAAGATTCGCGGGCCGCTCCTCGAGCGCCTGCCGAAGCTGGCGCTCATCAGCCAGCGCAGCGTGTACCCGCACATCGACGTCGACGCGTGCACGCGGCTCGGCATCGTCGTCTCGTCGAGCCAGCATCCCGGCACGCCGTGCTATGCGGCGGCCGAGCTCACGTGGGCGCTGGTCCTCGCCGCGGTGCGCGACCTGCCGCGCCAGGCCGCGTCACTCCAGGCCGGCCGCTGGCAGATGGGCGTGGGCACGACCCTGCGCGGCAAGACGCTCGGGCTGTACGGCTTCGGGCGCATCAGCCGTGCGGTCGCGGAGTACGCGCGGGCATTCGGCATGCGCGTCGTGGTGTGGGCGCGCGAGGCGACCACGGCCGAGGCGCGTGCCGAAGGCTTCGAGACCGCGCCCGAGCAAGGCCGCGTTCTTCGCGGAGTGCGACGTGATCTCGCTGCACATGCGGCTGGTGCCGGCCACGCGCGGCATCGTCACCGCGGCCGACCTCGCGCTCATGAAGCCCACGGCGCTGCTGGTGAACACGAGCCGCGCGCCGCTCATCGAGCCCGGGGCGCTGGTGGCGGCGCTCGCCGCGGGACGTCCGGGCATGGCGGCGGTCGACGTCTTCGAGGACGAGCCGATGCGGGATACGGCCCATCCGCTCCTTTCCATGCTCAACGTGGTCGCCACGCCGCACATCGGCTACGCGACGCGGGAGGAATACGAGCTGCAGTTCGCGGAGATCTACGGCCAGATCCTCGCGTGGCTCGGGGGCACGCCGATCAACGTCGTGAACCCGGCAGTGCTCGACTCGCCTGCCCTCCGGCAGCGCGCCTGAGCTACTCCTTCGACTTCTTCGAGCTGCGCTTGCGGCTCGATGCCGCCTTTCGGCTGGCCGGCTTTTTCTTCCGGCTGGCGGCCTTCTTCTTCGGCACCTTCGCGCCGGCCTTGCGGGCTTCCGAGAGGCCGATCGCGATCGCCTGCTTGCGGCTCTTCACCGTCTTGCCCGAGCGCCCGCTCTTCAACGTCCCGCGCTTCTTCTTGTGCAGCGCCCGCTTCACCTTGCTCTGCGCCTTCTTTCCGTACTGGGCCATGGCTTCTCCTTGCTCTCGAATGCGACAGCGCTGTGACGCCGTTCGCGACGGGAAATTCCCTTCGCCGCCGGACGCTTAGGCTTGGGCGCGCTCGGCCTGCTGCGCGGACGGGGCGCCCGTTTCCCTCGGCAGGCGCGCGCGGAACTCCCGGCGCAGGAGCCAGAGGCTCATCACCGCCTGCACGATGACCGTGACGACGGACAGGTGCCACAGGTCCACGAGCTCGAAGCCCGGCTGGCGCGAGAGCCAGATGGCGGGAATCGCGAAGATCACGAGACGGATCGCCGAGGCGGCGAGGGATGGCCACGTGTTGCCGAGTCCCTGGAAGAGGCTGCCCGCGGTGAATACGAGGCCAGCCGCGATGAAATTCCACGAGATGATGTGCAGGAATTGCGCGCCGACCGCGATCACCGCCGGGTCCGTGGTGAACGCGCTCAGCAGCCAGTCGGCACGCCACTGCATGAGGAGCGTCAGCGCGATCATGAAGACGGTGATCGACCACGCGGCGGCGCGGAATGTCTCGCGCACACGGTCGTAGCGGCGCGCGCCGAAATTCTGGCCGGCGAGCGGCGCGGCGGCGAACGCGATCGCCATCGCGGGCAGGAAGACCGACTGGTTCAACCGGCCGCCGATGCCGAAGCCGGCCTGCGCGGCGGCGCCGAAATCGCGGATGATCCAGTAAACCACGCCGATGAAGACCGACATCAGCGCGAACTCGCCGCCCGAGGGCAGCCCGATGTTGAGCATGCGGCCCCAGGTCGCGAGCCGGGGCCGCCACTGCGACGCATCGAAATGCACGTACTTCTCGAGGCGCACGAAATAGATCGCGAGGAAGGCCACGCCCGCGACGATGGCGAGCGTGCTGGCCAGTCCCGCGCCCGCCACCCCCATCGCGTGCCCGGTGCCCCAGCCGGCGATGAGCACCGGAGCGAGCACGGTGTTGAGCAGCACCGTGAGCGCCTGCACGACCATCGCCGGCTTCACGATGCCCGTGCCGCGCAGCGCCGAGCCCAGAGACACGAGCGCGAACTGCAGGGCGAGCCCAGGAAGGAACCAGCGCAGGTAGGTGGCGCCCGCGGCCATGGTGGCCTCGTTGGCGCCGAACATGCGCATGTACACCGGCGTCAACGCGTAGCCGCCCACCAGCGTCACGACGGTGCACAGCGCCGAGAGCGCGATGGACTGGTTGAAGATGTGGTTCGCGTCCGCCGGGTCCTTCCGGCCCACGGCGTGGGAGATGAGCGTGACCGCGCCCACGCTCAGCATCTGCGTGAGCGCGAAAATCACGAACATCAGGTTGCCCGCCGCGCTCACGCCGGCGATGGCCGCATCCCCCAGCCGCGCGACGAAGTACAGGTCGACCAGGAGGTATAGCGTCTGCAGCAGCATCCCGGCCGCTATCGGTACCGCCAGGCCGAGAAGCTGGCGGACGACCGGGCCCTGGGTGAGGTCCTTCATGCTTTTGGAGTGTAAGCTGGAAAAATGAAAAGAGCGCGCACGAGCGCCGGCATCCTACTCTATCGCCGCGGCCGGGGCGTGCTCGAGGTGCTGCTGGTGCATCCCGGCGGGCCGTTCTGGGCGAATCGCGACGACGGCGCGTGGTCCATTCCCAAGGGCGAAGTCGACGCCGGGGAGGAGCCGCTTGCCGCCGCGCGGCGCGAGCTCACCGAGGAGACCGGCATCGTCGCCGAGGGCGAGCTGATGGCCCTCACGCCCGTACGCCAGCGCGCCGGCAAGCTCGTGCACGCCTGGGCCGCCGCGGGCGATTGCGAGGCCCACGCGGTCACGAGCAACGTGTTCCGGATGGAATGGCCGCCGAAGTCCGGCGTGATGCGCGAGTTTCCGGAAGTGGACCGCGCGGCGTGGTACACGCTCGCCGCCGCGCGCCCGAAGATCCTGCCCGCGCAGCAGCCGCTGCTGGACGAGCTGGGGCGGCTGCTCCTGGAATCCGAAAACGGGGACGGGTCCGAAAATTAACCTGACCCCGTTTTCCTAGTAGCCGCAGTAGCGGTTGGTGGCGGCGACCTGGTCGGTCACATGGGCGACGCGGCCGTTCATGTCGGCCACGCGCTGGTTGTGCTCGTTCACGCGCCGGTTGTGGTCGTCGGAGCGCGCGTTGTAGGCGGCGACCGCGGCGGCGTCCGAGGAATTGAGCGCGCGCAGCTCGCTCGTGAGGCTCGCCGCCTCGCTGTCCAGCTGGTCGCGCTGGTAGTCGTTGCTCACGCGCTCGTCGTCGAGCATGGCCTTGCGGCGGGCGAGATCGTCCTCGCGCGCGGCGCAGTCGGACGCATACGACGAGGGATAGGCCGGCGCGTAAGCGGGAGCGATGATCGTGGCCTGCGAATGCTCGACCTGGGCGAACGCGGCGAATGGTGCGGCGACCAGGGCGGCGGCGATGACGGGTGCGAATTTCATGGCGGGTCCTCCGGGAGAATGCGGGGTACTCCCGGGGGACACCGCCCCGCGGCTAAAGTTGATGATTCGATCGGCTCACGGCGGCCTCCGGGAACGAGTAGACTCACGCGCCATGAAGACCCTCCTCGCCATCCTCGCCATGACCGCCGCCAGCGCCTCCGCCGCCCCCTGCAGTGCCCTCCTCGACCATTCCGTGAGCGACATCGCCGGTGACAAGGCGAACCTGTGCCGGTACGCGGGCAAAGTCGTGCTGGTCGTGAACACCGCGAGCTATTGCGGTTACACCCCGCAGTACAAGGGCTTGCAGTCGTTGAACGAGAAGTACGGATCGCGCGGGCTCGTGATCCTCGGCTTCCCGTCCAACGACTTCGGCCAGCAGGAGCCCGGCAGCAACAAGGAGATCGCGCAGTTCTGCGATCGCACCTACGCGGTGAAATTCCCCATGTTCGCGAAGACGCCCGTGAAGGAAGCCGGCGGCTCGGAGCTCTACGACGCCCTCGCGAAGGCCACCGGCGAGCGGCCGAAGTGGAACTTCCACAAGTACCTCATCGCGCGCGACGGCAGCACGGTCGCGAGCTTCGCCTCGAACGTCGAGCCCGACTCGCCCGCGTTCACGGCCAAGGTCGAAGAGCTGCTCAAGTAAGGGAACGCCCATGCGCGCTGGCAACATCCTCGAGACCATCGGCAATACGCCGCACATCCGCATCAACCGGCTCTTCGGCGCGCGCGAGGTCTGGATCAAGTCGGAGCGCGCCAACCCGGGCGGATCGATCAAGGACCGCATCGGCTTGTCGATGGTCGAGGACGCGGAGAAGACCGGGAAGCTCAAGCCCGGCGGCGTGATCGTCGAGCCCACCTCGGGCAACACCGGCATCGGCCTCGCGATGGTGGCCGCGGTGAAGGGCTACAAGCTGATCGCGGTGATGCCCGACAGCATGTCGGTCGAGCGCCGCCGGCTGCTCCTGGCCTATGGCGCGAAGCTCGTCCTCACGCCGCGCGCGGAGGGCATCAAGGGCTCGATCGCCAAGGTGCACGAGATCCTCAAGACCACGCCGAACTCGTGGATGCCGCAGCAGTTCGAGAACCCGTCCAACGTCGAGGTGCACGAGCGCACCACCGCGCGCGAGATCCTCGCCGACTTCCCGGAAGGCCTGGACGCCCTCATCACCGGCGTGGGCACCGGTGGCCACATCACCGGCTGCGCGAAGGCGCTGAAGAAAGCATGGCCGAAGCTCAAGGTCTTCGCGGTCGAGCCCACGGCCTCGCCCGTGATCTCCGGCGGCACCCATTCGCCGCACCCCATCCAGGGCATCGGCGCGGGATTCATCCCCGCCATCCTCGAGGTGGGGCTCCTCGACGGCACGATCCTCGTGGAGGGCGAGGCGGCGAAGGAGATGGCGCGGCGCTGCGCGCGCGAGGAAGGCATGCTGGTGGGCATCTCCTCGGGCGCAACACTCGCGGCCATCGAGCAGAAGCTGAAGGAGCTGCCCAGGGACGCGAAGGTGCTCGGGTTCAACTACGACACCGGCGAGCGCTACCTCTCGGTGGAAGGGTTCCTGCCCGTCGAGGGCGCTTCCTAGGTCGCCGATACGGCGCGCAGGAAGTCGTCCAGCCGCTTGCCGGGCTCGTCGGGGAAGCGGTTGCCGATGGCGACGTTGGCGGTGCGGTCAAGGCGGAAGTTGCGGAAGTCTTCGCGCGCCTCGCACCACGCGGCGAGCGTCCAGCGCTGGCCCCAGAAGTAGAGGCCGAGCGGGCGCACCTTGCGCTCGCTCGGCTTGCTGGCCTCGTCGCGGTACTGGAACGACAGCCGGCGTCCCTCGACGATCGCCTCGCGCATCGTGTCCAGCACGCGGCCCAGCTCGCGGTCGACGTGGAAGCTGGGCGCATAGAGGCGCGTGCGGTCCATGGCGATGCGCTTCTCGGCGGGCAGCGCGGCGGCGATCTTGTCGAGTGCCGATTGCGCCGCCTTCGCGAGCGCGGGGCTGGACCATGCCTGCACCATGCGCGCGCCGGCGGTGAGCGCCTCGATCTCCTCGAAGTCGAACATCAGCGGCGGCATGTCGAAGTCGCGGCGCAGCGCGTAGCCCACGCCCGCCTCGCCCTCGATCGGCACGCCCGAGAGCGAGAGGTCGCGCACGTCGCGGTAGACCGTGCGCTCCGAGACCTCGAGCGCCTCCGCGAGGCTCCTCGCGGTGGCGAAGCGCCGCGCGCGCAGGACCTGGACCAGGCGGAAGAGGCGGTCAGCCCTTCGCATCCTTCCAGTTCCACCACTTGAGTTTTTCGGGATCGTGGCGCTTGTGCGAGGCGTAATAGACCGCGCACCGGAAGGTGTAGAGCACGCAGGGGTCCTGCCGCACTCCGGTCTTCTTGTTGAGCTGGTCGTAGAGGCGCTGCGGATCGCGGTCCTTGAGATCCGCAACGCGCTTCACGCCCAGGCTCCTCAGGTCCCCGGCGAGGCTGGGGCCGATGCCCGGGATGCACTGCAGCTCGTCGACCTTGCGCTTGAATCGTGGCCCGTCCATGGGATCACTCCGTCGAATGCAGACCGACACGGTTGCCCTCGCTGTCCACGAAATGCGCGAAGTATCCCATTCCTTCGGGCAGCACGGGCGTGCGGGATTGCACGCGCCCATTTGGCGCCGGGGCTGCTGACAGCGTATTGGCAGGAGACCGAATGGCTTGACGCCGGTATCGGCGCCCACCATATTTGCGGTCGATGCCCCTCCGGATCCTCCTCGCGTGTCTCGCCGCATGGCTCGCGGCCCCCGCCGCCGCCGAGGCGCTGCTCTACGCGGCCAGCAACCGAGCGCATTTCAGCGAGGGCACGGCGGGCATCTGGTGCAACCTGTACCGGGTCGACCCCGGCACGAGCAAGTTCGTGCTGCTGGCGCCGGTGCGCGTGAAGGACCAGGCGACGGTCACCATCGTCACGCTCGCCATCCAGCCGAAGACCGACGTGGTCTACGCCGCATCGGGGGCGCGCTCGCCGACGGCGCCGAGCTCGCTGCTCACGATCGATCCGAAAACGGGCGAAGCGCAGGTCCTGGGATCGATCGGCCACGTGGTCTCGGACCTCGCGTTCACCGACGACGGCCGGCTCTATGCGTGGCTACCCGAGGAGAACCGCCTCGCGAAAGTCAATCCGGCGAGCGGCGCGGCCACGCTGATGCCCCCCTCGGGCATCAACGGCGAGCCGGGCGGCGGCGGCTTCGTCATCGACGAGCGCGATGTCGGCTATCTCGCGGCCACCGGCGCCGTGGGCACGCTCGACCGCGTGGACATCAAGAGCGGCAAGGTCACGCCCGGCCCGCGCCTTTCCGGAGCGCCCTTCCCGGCCGCCATCTCCAACCTCACGTTCTCGCCCGACGACCGCATGTACGCGGTGAACTCGAACATGGGCGCGCCGGCAGCGACAGCGCTGGTGAGGATCGATCCGGCGAGCGGCAAGGTGACCGAGGTCGGCAAGCTGCCGAACGACTCCCACGCGCTGATCTTCGTGCCGCACGATGCGCTGGCTATGTGGCTCTGGATCGGCGCAGGTATCGTCGCGGTGGCGCTGGCGATCGGCGGGTGGATGTATGCGCGCAGACGCAAGCGGGCGGCTAGAAGTCCCACTCCCTGATCCCGGTCAGCTCCACGAACGCCGCGGCTGCGATCAGCAACGCCGGCGCGTAAGTATGCCCCCTCACGATCTCCGGGATCGAGCTGGTATCGGCGACCATCAGGTTTTGCACGCCCAGCACGTCGAGATGCTCGTCCAGCACCTTGCCGATCCGGCACGTCCCGGTCCAATGGTGGACGTGCACAGCGTTGTTCCGGACATACGACTTCTTGTCGGAGAGATCGCTCACGCGCCGATATTGGTCATGGCTCGCCGATAGCCGATCGGTCACCTTCTCGACCACCTCCAGCGCGCGCTCCAGCCTGGCGCCGTCTTCGGGGACCGAGAGATAGTTCGTGTCGACGATGACCGGATGCAGCGGGTCGCTGCTGCAGATCGACACGTGTCCCCGGCTCTCGGGGTTCACGAAGAAGCACGCCATCACCGCCTCGCCCGGCGCCGTGGAGAGCGTCGTCAGCTCGAAATCGATGTCCGACAAATCGCCGCGCTTCGGGTCGGGAAAGGCGCTGACCGCCGTGAGGCCCTTGAAGTGCGACGCGCCGGCGATCTCCCTGTTGTCTGCCGGGGGCACCTTCATCTTCACGGGAAGCAGGAGATGGTTCGTGAGGTGACGCCCCACCTCGGGGTTGACGTGCGTCATCGGGATGCCGTGCTGTCCAAGGGTCTCGTCGCCGATCCCCGAGTGCATGAGCAGGAATGCCGATCGCAGCCCGGCGCAGACGATGACCTTCTTCCCCGCATGGACCGTCTTCGTTTCCCCTCGGTGCAGATAACGCACGCCGACCGCTTTTTTCCCCTCGAAGACGACGTTCAGCGCCGTGGCCTGCGACTTGATGGCAAGGCCGCTGCGCCTGCCCTTCAGAAGCGAGACCGAGGTGCTCACCCGCCTCTTGTCGGCGGGATCGACGAAATGCTGCCCCCTCACGCTCATGGCGGGCCCGTTGACGGTATGCATGTCGTCGACCACGGGCACCTCGAGCCCGTAGTCCTCGCTCAGGACGGAATGCAGGGCGGCGATGACCTTCGCGCCAATCGGATAGGCCGGTCCCTGCGTGACGGCGAACGGCCCGCCGCGACCCCTGGCGCCCGGGTTTTGGCTCACACCCTCGAATGTTTCCAGCTTTCGAAAGACGTCGGTGCAGAACGCCTCATCGGCAAAGAGTCCGCCCCATCGGTCGTAGATGAATTGCGCGCCGCGCCAGTACCAGGCTTCGTTGATGGAGGAGCTCCCACCCCAGAGCCTGCCGCCGGAGTAGTGGTTGGCGTCTCCCGGAAGGCGAGGGTTCGGTTTCCCGTCTTCGGGCCAGAAGTATTCGTTTCGACAGCGCGACTCGAGGCCGTGGAACGCAGCGAGATCGCGGATGTTCGGGTCTTCGTCCTTGTCTTCGCCGGCCTCCAGGACGACGACGTCCATGCCATGCTTGTGCAGCAGATAGGCGAGCGCGATGCCCGAGGTCCCGGCGCCGACGACGACATAATCATGCTTCTCTGCGCAAGCCACGACGGCAAGCTCCTCTGCTGTTCCGGGCGGCGCCGCGACTTGTGCGCGGTGTCTTGCCGGTGGCACAGAGTAGACCAGCGGGTTGGCGGCGTGTCGTGAGGCCGTTGTCCCGGATTTGGGGACCGCGGTTCCGGGCGGAGAGCGGGAGGCGGGACGCCTGTCCCGACTTTCTCGGAACCGGCCGAACCGGCGACGCGTTTCACCCCCAGGCCGAGGAGGCCGATCCCCTTGACGCGGGAGCGCGCGGCGCATCATATTGCGCTCGAGGAGGAGGCGAAATGATGCGTGCGGTGGCGTTTGTGGTGATGGCTGTGGCGACGGCCGCGGCGGCGGAGCCCGTCAAGCCACTCGACGAGCTTCGATTCCTCGTGGGTTCCTGGGAAGCCGAGAGCGGTCCGACGGGCGCGACGGGAAGCACCACGTTCCGTTGGGATGTCCAGGACAAGGTGCTCGTGCGCACCAATCAAGCGGCGTACGCGGCCGCCGGCGGGCGCCCCGCCTCGCGCCACGACGACCTCATGATCCTGTACGTCGAGGATAGCGCTCCGGTGCGCGGCATCTACTTCGACAACGAGGGACACGTGATCCGCTACAGCGCGACCTCCTCCACGCCCGAGGCCGTTACGCTCACCTCCGACCCGGCGCCGGGGCAGCCGCGCTTCCGGCTCAAGTATTCAAGGAATGGGGCCGATCGCCTCGCCGGCGAGTTCGCCTCGACGCAACCGGACAAGCCGGACGCGTTCGTGCCGATGTTCCAGTGGACGCTGGTGCGGAAGACGAAGGCCGCGGGGCTGGAGAGCGAATGTCACCCCGTAACCGCGCTCGCTTCAGCGATCTGCCGGAGCGCCGCTTCGTAGTCCTCGGGCGACTGGGCGCCTTCGATCGCGTACGTCCCGTTCACGACCACGAACGGCACGCCGTTCACGCCCTGCTGTAGCCAGAAGCGCTCCCGTTCGCGCACCTCGGGGCCGAACTCGTCGCCCTCCAAGATCGCCTTCGCGCGCGCCGCATCCAGGCCGACGGCGGTGGCGCATTCCACGAGCACTTCCGGCGCGCCCGGATTGCGGCCCTCGCCGTGATACGCCTTCAGCAGCGCGCGCTTCAACTCCAGTCCGCGTCCCTCGAGGTCCGCCCAGTGCAGCATGCGGTGCGCGTCGAAGGTGTTCCAAACGTGATTGCGCGGTCCGAACGCGAAGCCGACCCCCGCGCCGCGCTCGCGAATGCGCGCCTGCACCTCGGCGATCTGCTCGGGGGTGCGGCGATACTTGCGCGCGATGTACGACGTGATGTCCGCGCCCTCGGGGCCCATGTCCGGGTTGAGCTCGAAGGGCTCGGCCTTGAATGTCGCCTGGACCTCGCCGCCGAGGCGCCCCAGGGCGCGCTCGAGGGACGCGAGGCCGATGGCGCACCACGGGCACGCGACGTCGGAGACGAAGGTGATGTCGAGTTTTGGTTTGTCCATGGGATGAAGATTAGCGCGAAAGGACGCCGCGCAGGACGCCGTGGTTGTCCGCCCCGAGCTCCCAGAACATGGTGCCCCTCAGGCCGTATTCGTTGACAAAGTCAACCTTCTCGCGGACCGATGCTTCGTCGTCGTACGTGATGAAGACTCCGTTGGAGGCGTTGTACAGGTACGGGACTCGCGCGATCGCGCCCCAATGAAAACTACCCGCCCCGCGCTCTTAGCGCCTCCTGATACGCCGAATTGATCCGACTCGACATCTCGTTAGCGACTCGCTGCAGTTCGGGTCCAAGTTGCGCCACTTTGTCTGGGTGATATTTCGCCATCATGCGTTTGTACGCGTCTCTAATTTCTGCAACTGATGCGCCGGATGGTACTTGGAGCGTTACGTGCCATGGAATTACGGACGGCTCGACGTGGTCCGCCTTCGGCTCATCGGACGAGAAGCGCTGAGAAGTCTTCTTCTTCGGCCATAGCGCTGACACTACGACGAAACCAATCAATGCTGCGACGATCGCAACTGATAGATCAAGTCCGGACATCGCTGATTCTTCGTTGAAGTGCCGTTAGTAACCCATGGACCCGGTCTGACCGTGAGCTCCCGTCTTCCGCCTCAAGACATGCTTCCTCGAGTTGCCCCAACAGCGCCTGCCTTGCATCATCTCTATTCTCGCTGGGCCCGTGGTGACAAATGATCGCCATTGCCTCGAATTTCGATGTCGAAATAAGCGCAGCCTTTCGAGCCATGTTGATTGATAGGGGCGCACAGAAGAGCGCGCCCATTATGATGTTGAAGTAGGCGTGTGTTGATAATCCGAGACTATGACGTGATGCCCAAAGCGAAATCCCCATGGCGACGGTCAGGAGGTAGGCCACAATCACCGCGCCCATCAAGAACCACCACGACATGAAATGAAGCGACAGGGGACCAACAAATAACACCAGCAACGCCTGCACCGAGCCAAGTATGGCGATCGCTTGTAGAGCGGCTATATGCCGCATATGTATCTGATGGGCCGATCCATCGCTAAGGATCGAGCGCGATTTCACAGCAAGACGCCACGGCGTAAGGGGATTTAGGACCACAATCGGACGGCCGCCAAGGACGTAATTACGAGTGCCGAACTGAGCACTACTGCCGTTCAAGGCAAAAATGCCTTGTCCGCGCTCAATCAGCAGCACACAGTCGACAAGGTACATCGCGATGATCGCAACTGCGACTGTTGACGCGGTGATGAGCACTTTGATTCCTTGCGACCAGTAATCTTCTTCCACAAGCGAATTGTAAGCCAGCAAGAACGGGCGAGGACGCCGTACCCAGTATATTTAATTATGTACGTGAGGAAGCCGCTCTTAGCGGCAGCTGCGGCAGCACCGCCAACCACGAGCGCGCCCAGTCCATACTCAGCGACCTTAGTCGCCGGAGCGGAACTCCGTGTATGTCTGCCCTCGATTGAATGAGAAGCCCGATAGGTCGCCGCGAAAGACTTGCATATCGTCGCCTACATGCTCAGGGCTTGAGACTAGGGTCGCCGCCATCACGCCGGTCCGACCGAAGAGACGGGTCGTGTAGTTGATTGTCTGCTCGCCGTGTTCGCCGCGTAGGCGGACACCCCATTCGAGCCGCTTAGTGGCCATATCGTAGTGGGGCGGGACCAACCATCCTTCAGTCGTCAGTTGCTCCAATCCAAGCTTCTGGCGCTCCTCATTTGCCGGCCCATCGGAATCCCTAAGCGTCTTTAGCAAGGCATCCGGATCTATCTGCTCGTTGTCCCTGATGTATCCGGAAGGGTTGAAATGGAACACAGCAAACCAATTGAGGGAATTCCGGGCAAATAACTAAAATTCCCCTAATCTTTGGCGGATTGCCCATAATCTGCAGAAATTTTGAAGTACCGCTCTCATCGAGGAAGACATAGCCATCAGGAATACGAATCGATGCGTTAGTCCCCGTTCGACCTACCCCTGGTCCGACCTGCCAGCTAAGGGACCGCAGTTGCTCCATCAGTTGCTGTTGCTCGGTGCTCTGCGCGGCGCACAAAGTCGTTGCGAGCAACAGCGCAGTCACTATGGCCGTTAGTTGTCTCATGAGCCCTCCCCTATTTTTGTTCAGCTCAATCAGCAGCTTAGTCACGATTTCATGTTCACAAAGATATTCTATCGTAGCGCGATAGTTACGACGATCACTAGCTTGAGCGTTGCGGAGCACCTCTTCTCAGCACGCCGCCGCACCTCCGCTGTCCCGCTCGCTTCGCGCCATCCCTTCTGCTTGCCTAGAGAAAAAATGAATGGATTGTTCGAATCAAAACCTCTAGAGACGGAGCAATCGGAGAATTCTCACCTTTAAGGCTTCCGAAACATGCTTGGCAAATGCGCCTTTCTTTTCGTCTCTTACGCGAAACTCGATGAGACGTCTAACGTGTAAGTCGTCGACCTTCTCATCAAGAACTGTGGACAATGTCTTGTCCTTTGTCAGCAAATGAGCGTTGTCTCTTATTAGGCTCTGTCCCCGCTCTTCGAGCCAGTCATTGGTCTCGGCATATTCCCAGGCCTCACGGCCGCACACTTCCTCGATACCAAACGGGACCTTTATTCCGGAAAGCTTTACGCGCCTGACTTCATCGTCGCCATTGTCTTTCGCCACTACGAATGATTTCGCTCTTCCGGCGCGACCGATAGCATCGCAATGACTTTCAGTTTTGCTTTGCCCACGTTTCCAGCATCATCGTCGTCAAAAAGTGCAGCAGTCTTGCGGTTCAATATCAACCATGGCCGCCCTGGCAACGCAGCAGCCCACGACCCAATTGGCGCCCCCACCCATGCCATCCTTGGCCATCAGATCGAAGTTAGGCGAAAGGTGTAGCGCGGCAAGCGCCGCTTCAATAATCTTCTTGTCAGTACCTCCCTCTACATAGACAGCAGCCCTGTCCCTAAGGAGAGATGCTTCCTCGAGGGCAGCCAGAGCCTCCACCAATTTGGCCCGTTCTTCCGTTGCCACTTTTAAGTACGGCTGAACGAAGGGCATGAGCCCTAGGTGAGCGTCGATTTCTTGGCGTGCGACAGACTCCACGAATGTCGTCTTGCCAGCGCCTCGTTTAGCCACCCGAATCGCCCATTCGCTTCGCCACCGCGTAAAAGGCCGTGGAATGAGTGCTTACGAGCATCTGGATGGAACTCGAATACTGTCGTAGCTCTTCCGACACCTCTATCTGCTTGGCCAGTTCGAGATTGTTTTCGGGCTCCTCGTAGCCCCAAATCGTCTCGGGCGGTGGCTTTCCTTTGGCTGAGTTTATTTTCCGCTGCTCTGCCAGAAATTTCAAAATCAATGGAACGTGGCGCCCTCGAATTCCATCACCGCGGTGCTGCAGGGCGGTGCTGGAATCCGCGTCTGAGGACCGAAAATCCAAAGCCTCGAACAGCTCTCCAAGATCTCCGGGCAGCGCGAATTCCGTCCTCAATTGCAGTAGCCTAACTCGCGACTCGCTTTCTATCTTCTTCACTTCCTTGCGAAGGTCCGATAGAAAGGTGCTTGACGCGCCCGTCAGTCGGGGCGCCACTGTCTCGGCGAGAGTCGTATATAGCCGACGCTTTAGAATTGCGAAGAATGGCTTTCCTCGGATCGCAGGAACGTATTCAAAGGCAAAATGGCGAACCCAATACTCCGTGCGTGAGTTCCTCAAGAACTCTGTCTATCTTCTTGTAGACCCTATCTCCACTGGAGTTTCGCTGTCGGCCCAAAACACCTTTCTCCAAATGACGGGTGCGCTATCGGCGTAGTTCCTCCGAGGGAACGAACTCAAGCTCTATCTCGATCTGCCTAGACCTTCCCCGCCGATGACTTTTGCCTGCTGGCTAAAGTCATCAGTAAAGAGCAATGGATAACCAATATCCGTTTGGCCATTGAAAAACAGATTGAGGGCTCGAAGAAGATTGCTCTTGCCAGAATCGTTGAGGCTACTAGTGCGGTATACCCGGACAAGGAAACATCAGCATTCGCTATCGACCGAAAGTTAGTAACCTTTGCCTTTGTTATGTACATGCCTCCTCCGCCTTGGTGCTCCCTGCCGACCGTCCACCACGAGACGGCAAGTTAACAAACTAATGACACATTTGCTAACTATGGGACGCGGTCGTTCAATGAAGAGGGCCGCATCGCGCGGCCCTCTTCATTGACCCTCACCCTGCCCTCTCCCAGGGGAGAGGGAAAACTCAAGCAGCCTTCTTCTCCGCCATCGCCTTCGCCTTGTCGAAGATGAACATCCCGTTCCTCACATCCACGCGGATCGTGTCCTTCGGCCCGAACTCGCCCCTCAAGGAGCTCCTTCGAGAGCGGATTCTCGATCTGCTGCTGGATCGCGCGCTTCAGCGGCCGCGCGCCATACACCGGATCGAATCCCGCCTTGGCGAGCTCCGCCAGCGCCGCATCGCGAGACCTCGAGCCGCATCTCCATCGCCGCCACGCGCTTCTCGAGGTCCTTGCAGCTGGATCTTCGCGATCGCCGCGATGTGCTTCTCGTCCAGCGCGTGGAACACCACGATCTCGTCGATGCGGTTGACGAACTCCGGGCGGAAATGGGTCTTCACCTCGCCCATCACCGCGAGCTTCACGACCTGGTAGTCCTGCCCGCCATCTGCTGGATCATCTGCGAGCCGAGGTTGGAGGTCATCACGATCACGGTGTTCTTGAAGTTCACGGTGCGGCCCTGGCCGTCGGTCATGCGGCCGTCGTCCAGCACCTGCAGCAGCACGTTGAACACATCCGGGTGCGCCTTCTCGACTTCATCGAGCAGGATCACGCAGTAGGGCTTGCGGCGCACGATCTCGGTGAGGTGGCCGCCCTCCTCGTAGCCGACATAGCCCGGCGGCGCGCCGATCAGGCGCGCCACCGAATGCTTCTCCATGTACTCGGACATGTCGATGCGGACCAGGTGCGTCCTCGGAATCGAAGAGGAACGCGGCGAGCGCCTTGCATAGCTCGGTCTTGCCGACGCCCGTGGGGCCGAGGAACAGGAACGAGCCGTAGGGGCGGTTCGGATCCGAAAGGCCGGCGCGCGAGCGGCGGATGGCGTCGGAGACGAGGCGCACGGCCTCGTCCTGCCCGACCACGCGCTGGTGCAGCTTGTCTTCCATCATGCAGCAGCTTCTCGCGCTCGCCCTGCATCATCTTCGAGACCGGAATGCCGGTGGCGCGCGACACGACCTCGGCGATCTCTTCCGCGCCGACCTGCGTGCGCAGCAGCTTGTTGGCGCTGTCGCCCGTGCGGCGCGGCTCTCGGCTTCCTTGATCTGCTTCTCGAGCGGCGGGATCTTGCCGTACTGCAGCTCGCTCATCTTCTGCCAGTCGCCCTTGCGCTTGAGCTTCCTCCATCTGCGAGCTTGGCGCTTCTCGAGCTCTTCCTTGATGTGCGCCGAGCCCTGCACGCGCGCCTTCTCGGCCTTCCACACTTCCTCGAGGTCGGCGTACTCCTTCTCGAGGCGCTTGATCTCGTCCTCGATGTGGCTCGAGGCGCTTCTTCGAGGCCTCGTCCTTTTCCTTCTTCACCGCCTCGCGCTCGATCTTCAGCTGGATCAGGCGCCGGTCGAGGCGGTCCATCACCTCGGGCTTGGAGTCGATCTCCATCTTGATGCGCGAGGCGGCCTCGTCGATGAGGTCGATCGCCTTGTCGGGCAGGAAGCGGTCGGTGATGTAGCGGTGCGAGAGCTCCGCCGCCGCGACGATCGCCGGGTCGGTGATATCCACGCCGTGGTGCACCTCGTACTTCTCCTGCAGGCCGCGCAGGATGGCGATGGTGTCCTCCACGGACGGCTCCTCGACCATCACCTTCTGGAAGCGCCGCTCGAGCGCGGCGTCCTTCTCGATGTACTTGCGGTATTCGTCGAGCGTGGTGGCGCCGACGCAATGCAGCTCGCCGCGCGCGAGCGCGGGCTTCAGCATGTTGCCGGCATCCATGGCGCCTTCGGCCTTGCCGGCGCCCACCATGGTGTGCAGCTCGTCGATGAAGACGATGGTCTGGCCTTCGTCCTGCGCGAGTTCCTTCAGCACGGTCTTCAGCCGCTCCTCGAACTCGCCGCGATACTTGGCGCCGGCGATGAGCGAGGCCATGTCGAGCGAGAGCACGCGCTTGCCTCGCAGCCCCTCGGGCACTTCGCCGTTGACGATGCGCTGCGCAAGGCCCTCGACGATGGCGGTCTTGCCCACGCCGGGCTCGCCGATCAGGACCGGGTTGTTCTTGGTGCGGCGCTGCAGCACCTGGATCACGCGGCGGATTTCCTCGTCGCGGCCGATGACCGGGTCGAGCTTGCCGTCGCGGGCGCGCTCGGTGAGGTCGATGGTGTATTTCTTCAGCGCCTCGCGCTGGCCCTCGGCCTCCTGCGATCGTGCACGGTCTCGTTGCCGCGCACCGCTTCGACGGCGTTTTCGAGCGCCGCGCGGTTGGCGCCGTGCTGCCTTCAGCAGCGTGCCGGTCTCGCCCTTGTCCTTCGCGGCGGCGAGCAGGAACAGCTCCGAGGCGATGAACTGGTCGCCGCGCTTCTGCGCTTCCTTGTCGGTGAGGTTGAGCAAATTGTTGAGGTCGCGCGAGATGCTGATCTCGCCGCCGGTGCCTTCCACCTTGGGCAGGCGCTCGATCGAGTCCTCGAGCGCCTTCTTGAGCGGCGGAACATTCGCGCCGGCGCGCTGCAGCAGCGAAGCGGTGCCGCCGTCCTCCTGGTGAGCAGCGCCGAGCAGCAAGTGCTGCGGCTCGATGAAGCCGTTGTCGTGGCCGAGCGCGAGGCTCTGCGCGTCGGCCAGCGCCTGCTGGAACTTGGTGGTCAGTTTGTCGATACTCATTGGGTCGTCCTCGCGAGGTCCCCCGGGGGCCATGCCCCTGAAATGGCAGCCCTTTGACATTCAAGCGGCGCCGGTCCGCCCGTGCAATGCTTGCTACCGCTCGAAAACTCCCATGCCGGATGCGTTCCACGCCCTCGAGGAAGCCGTCACCCAGGACGTGACGCGCGCGCTCGCCGAGGACGTCGGCAGGCGGCGACCTCACCGCGCGCCTCGTGCCGGCGGACCGCACCGCCAACGCCCGGCTCCTCACCCGCCAGAGCGGCGTCCTCTGCGGCACCGAGTGGTTCAACCGCACGTTCGAGGAACTCGATCCCGACGTCGAGATCTTCTGGCACCACGAGGACGGCGACAACATCGTGGCGGGCAGCTCCCTCTGCGAGCTCGAAGGCTCGGCGCGCGCCATGCTCACGGCCGAGCGCACCGCCATCAATTTCGTGCAGTTGCTCTCCGGCATCGCCACCCGCACGCGCATCTTCGTCCGGGCCATCGAGGGCACCCGCGCCCGCATCGTCGACACCCGCAAGACGCTGCCGGGCCTTCGCATCGCGCAGAAGTACGCCGTGGCCACCGGCGGCGGCACCAACCACCGCATCGGCCTCTTCGACGGCATCCTCATCAAGCCGATGCGTTGCCGCTGGCTCAAGACGTTCAGACTACGTATTGCTACTTGATTTTGCAGCGCGGCTTGCCGGCACGAACTAATTCCATTTCGCAAACGGATGGTTCAACCTTGCAACTCATTCAAGAAAGGCCGGAGCAAAGATGAAAATTATTGTTATAATGCCCATTTTGCTTCTGATTTCGGTTTTCGCCAATGCCGCAACGAATAATTCCCTGACAGATGACCAATTGCTTCAAATCAAATTCGACCAGAAATTAAATTCGCAAATCTCGCCGGATTTGGCCTTTTGGGATGAAACCGGCAAACAAATCCAAATCGGAAATTATTTCGGCAAACGGCCGGTTTAGTTATTCAGGTTATTATGGCTGCCCGATGCTTTGCTCGCTGGTCTTGAATGGTGCAATCTCAACATTTCAAGATTTGAAATGGAGTGTCGGCAAAAATTTCGACGTTATTTTTGCGAGCATTGATCCAAATGAAACGCCGCAACTGGCCGCCGAAAAGAAAAAACTATTTACGAAGTTACGGCCGCGGCCAACCAGAGGGCTGGCATTTTTTGACCGGCGACAAAAATACAATCCAACAACTTGCGGACGAAGTCGGCTTTCATTTCGCCTACGACCCACGCACCAAGGAATTTGCGCATCCGAGCGGCCTGGTCATTTTGACGCCGGACGGAAAAATTTCACGTTATATTTTTGGTGTCACCTACTCGGCGAAAGAACTGAATTCAGCTTTGCGCGAGGCGAATGCAAAAAAAATCGGCTCACCGGCCGAACAGTTCATTCTGCTCTGTTTTCATTACGCGCCGATCACAGGCAAATATGGAAATCTGGTTATGATTGCCGTTCGCGTTGGTGGAATCGTGATGATGATTGCGCTCGGCACAATCATTTTTAAGCTAACGCGTCAGAAACCGGAGCCGCCCAAATGACCTTTCCGATTTTCCCAAAAGAAGCCTCTGCCACCGCCGCGCAGACGGATCATTTGTATTTTTTCCTGCTTGGTTTCAGTGCCGTCGTTCTCGCGCTGGTTTTTATGCCGATGCTTTTCTTTCTATTCAAATACCGGCGCGGAAAAAAAGCGAATCGCGTGGACGCACATTTGCCGGAAATGAAAATTGAAATCACCTGGACGGTCATTCCGATTTTTTTGGTGACAGGAATGTTCGCGTGGGCGGCGCATGATTTTTTTCAACGAAGAAGTTGCGCCTGCGAATGCGCTTGAAATCAATGTCATTGGCAAACAATGGATGTGGAAAATCCAGCATCAGGAAGGCAATCGCGAAATCAACGAATTGCATTTGCCGGTCGGTCGCGCGGTGAAACTTACGCTTGCGTCCGAGGATGTGATCCACAGTTTTTATGTTCCCGCGTTTCGCATCAAGCAGGATGTCGTGCCGGGGCGGTTCACAATGGAATGGTTTCAGCCGTCGCGTGTTGGCGCATATCGGTTTTCTGCTCGGAGTATTGCGGCGCGGATCATTCAAAAATGCAGGGCACGGTTTTCGTGATGTCACCGGCGGATTATGAAAATTGGCTCGCGCGCGGCGTGCCAAAAAATTCACTCGCGCAATCGGGTGAAAATCTTTTTCGCCAGCTTGGTTGCAGCGGCTGTCACGTAAACAATTCGAAAATTCTATTCGCCGCCGCTCGAAGGTCTTTACCAAAAACTCGTGCCATTGAGCGATGGCACATTCGTCCGCGCGGATGATAAATATATTCGTGATTCCATTTTGCTGCCGAATTCGCAAATCGCCGCGGGTTATCAGCCGTTGATGCCAACTTATCAGGGTCACATCAACGAAGACGAATTGTTGCAACTCATCGATTACCTTCAAAAGCATCGGCAACGAAACACCGCCAAAAAATCCATGAACAAACCGGAGACAAATTATTTGTGCGCGGGCGACACGGTCAAATCATGGCTGTTGACGACCGAC